>FODP01000006.1:15580-168804 GCA_900110395.1 Rhodospirillales bacterium URHD0017 | reverse complement strand
CCCCCGCTAGGGGGAGAGGCTGGGTGGGGGGTACAGACAGCGTGCGCGTCCCCCTCACCCAACCTCTCCCCCCAACGGGGGAGAGGAGCATGAACGTGATTGGGCGATTGCGCCGGATCATGACCTAGTCGCTCGCTGCCACGCCAGGCGCCAGGACCCAGGTGTCCTTGGTGCCGCCGCCCTGGCTCGAATTGACGACCAGCGAGCCCTCCTTCAGCGCGACGCGCGTCAGCCCGCCGGGGATGATGGTGGTCTTGCGGCCCGACAGCACGAAGGGTCGCAGGTCGACATGGCGCGGCGCCACGCCCTGGCCGACGAAGGTCGGGCAGGTCGAGAGCGCCAAGGTCGGCTGGGCGATGTAGTTGTCCGGCCGCGCCTTGAGCAGCGTGGTGAACTCCTCGATCTCGGCCTTGCTGGAGGTCGGACCGACCAGCATGCCCTTGCCGCCCGAGCCGTGGATCTCCTTGACGACCAGCTCGGGCAGGCGGTCGAGCACGTACTTGAAGTCGTCGGCGCGATCGCAGCGCCACGTCGGCACGTTGGCAAGGATCGGCTCGTCGCCGAGATAGAAGCGCACCATCTCCGGCACGTAGGTGTAGGTCGACTTGTCGTCGGCCACGCCGTTGCCCAGCGCATTGACGATGTTGACGCGGCCGGCGCGCAGCGCGCCCAAAAGGCCCGCGACACCGAGAAAGGAATCCGGCCGCATCGCCAGCGGATCGAGGAAGCCGTCGTCGACGCGCCGGTAGATCACGTCGACGCGCTGCGGCCCGCGCGGCGTGCGCATGTAGACACGGCCCTCGTCGACGAACAGGTCGGAGCCCTTGACCAGCTCGATGCCCATCTCGTCGGCCAGGAAGGCGTGCTCGAAGTAGGCGCTGTTGTAGTGGCCGGGCGTCAGCAGCACGACGTTGGGCTCGGCATCGTCGCTGAACGACACCGAGCGCAGGGTTGCCAGAAGCTCCTCGGTGTAGTCGGCGACCGGCAGCACGCGCATGGCCGAGAACAGCTCGGGCGCCAGCCGCATCATCACTTCGCGGTTCTCCAGCACGTAGGACACGCCCGACGGCGTGCGCACGTTGTCTTCGAGGACGTAAAAATCCTTCTCGCCGACGCGCACCAGGTCGATGCCGGCGATGTGGGCGTGCACGCCGCCCGGCAGTTCGAGGCCCTGCGCCATGGCGACGAACTCGGCATTCATCAGCACCTGCTGCTCGGGGATCACGCCGGCGCGGCAGATCTCGCGCTCGCCGTAGGCGTCGGCCAGGAAGGCGTTGAGCGCCCGCACGCGCTGGACCAGGCCCTTGTGCAGATGTTCCCATTCGTCCCAGGCGATGACGCGCGGAATGATGTCGAAGGGGATCGTCGACTCTGCGCCGTCGACCGCGCCGTAGGCGCCGAAGGTGATGCCGTGGCGACGATAGAAGACGTCGACCTCGTGCCGCGTCGCCGCGACCTTTTCGGGCGACGTCTGCGCCAGCCAGTTGGCGACGGCGCGGTAGGGCGCGCGGACGGCGTCCGCTGCGCCTGAATTCATTTCATCGAATGCCTTGGACGCCATCCGGCATTTCACCCCCTGACGAATCACAATATAAGCAATCGACGGGCCAACAAAGCGAAGGCTCTCCTCCCCGGCGAAGCTGGGGAGGTGTCGGCGTCTCACGCCGACGGAGGGGTCACGAGCATCAGCACTGCTGCTCATGACCCCTCCGTCCGCTGCGCGGACACCTCCCCATGCTGGCGCATGGGGAGGAAGGCGAGCAGAGGGAGGAAGAACGTGAAGCAGGTCCAGATCGACCGCTATGGAACCCCCTGGGACGTCGCGCGCTGCGCCGACGTGCCCGACGTCGGCGAACCGGCGGCCGACGAAGTCGTGTTCGACGTGCTCGCCTTCCCCATCAACCCGGCTGACATGTGGTTCTGCCGCGGCAGCTACCGGCTGAAGCCGCCGTTGCCCGCGACGCCGGGTGCGGAGTGCGTCGGTCGCGTCGCCGCCGTCGGTTCGGCCGTGAAGCACGTCAAGAAGGGTGACCTGGTCATCAACCTGCAGCGCGAGAACTGGGCCGAGCGCCGCAAGGTCAAAGGCGACGATGCGATCCCGCTGCCGGCCGGCATCGATCTCCGGCAGGCGGCGATGGTGCGCATCAACCCGCCGACTGCACAGCTGATGCTGTCGGACTTCGTCGATCTCAAACCCGGCGATTGGGTGATCCAGAACGTCGCCAACTCCGCCGTCGGCCGGCTGCTGATCGTGCTGGCCAAGCAGCGTGGCCTGCGCACGGTCAATGTCGTGCGCCGCGCCGACCTTGCCGGCGAGCTGAAGGCGCTGGGCGGCGACGTCGTGGTCGTCGACGGCAGCGACATGGCGCGCGAGGTCGGCGCGGCGACAGGCGATGCCCGCATCATGCTGGGCGTCGAGGCGATCGGCGGCGCGGCCACCGGCCGGCTGGCCGACTGCATCGCGACGGACGGCACCCTGGTCCATTACGGCTCGATGAGCGGCGAGGATCCCAAGGTGACGCGCAACAACTTCATCTATCGCGGCGTGCGGCTCACCGGTTTCATGCTGGGTCGCTTCCTTGCCAAGCGCAGCGCGGAGCAGATCCGTGCGATCTACGCCGACCTCGGCGGCCAGGTGATGGCGGGCAAGCTGTCGGCGCCGGTGGACACGGTCTATCCGATCGAGAATATCAAGGACGCACTGGCGCATGCCGACAAGGGCGGGCGCAACGGCAAGATCCTGGTCAGCCCGAACGGGGCGATCTGAATACGGAGGACAAGCGATGAGCTCGGAAGTCTCGGCGGTCGAGAAGGTGCTGCAAGTCTATTTCGACGGTCTTTACGAAGGTGACACCAGGAAGCTCGGCGAGGTGTTCCATTCCGCCTCGCATCTCTACGCCGCGGGCGGCGACGGCAAGGCCACCGATTGGCCGCGCGGCGAATGGTTCAAGATGGTGGACGGTCGGCCGTCCGGTAAGGCCAAGGGCAGCGCCCGCGCCGACCGCATCGTGTCGATCGACTTCTCCGGCCCGACCACGGCGATCGCCAAGGTCGAGTGCCAGCTGCCGCCGCGTTACTTCACCGATTATCTGACGCTGCTGAAGGTCGACGGTCGCTGGCAGATCATCTCCAAGACCTTCCATACGGTGACGAAGGAAGGCTGAGGCACAGCGTCAGCGACAACAAGACTGTCATCCCGAGTGGAGCGAGGGACCTTTCCTGTGGCCTGAAAGGTCACTCGCTTGCGCTCGGGATGACATCGTCTTTGTAGCTAGTCCTTCGCGTCGGCCGCGACCTGGACCTTGATCATCTTGTCCGGCGGCGGCGGGACCGAGCCTGACTGGCCCTGGCCGCGCTTGATCTTGTCGACGAACTCCATGCCCGACGTGACCTTGCCCCACACCGTGTACTGGCCGTCGAGGAAGTTCGAATCCTTGAAGACGATGAAGAACTGGCTGCGCGCGCTGTTGGGATCGCTGGTGCGCGCCATCGACACCGAGCCGCGGACATGCGGCTCCTTGGAGAACTCCGACTTCAGCGTCTCGCCCATGCCGCCCGAGCCGGTGCCGGTCGGATCGCCGGTCTGGGCCATGAAGCCCTCGATCACGCGATGGAACACGACGCCGTCGTACTTGCCCTCGCGCGCCAGCTTCTTGATCTGCGCCACATGCTTGGGCGCGAGATCGGGGCGCATCTCGATGACCACGCGGCCATCCTTGAGATCGATATAGAGCGTGTTTTCCTTGTCCATGGCCGCGGTCGCTCCTGCGAACATTAAAGAGATGGCGACGAATAACGGCGTCAGTGCCAGACGCATCATGGGACCCTCACTCTCACCACGCCGATAGGGTCGGCGCGCGACCATACTGACAGGTCCCGGAAAGACAAGCGTCAACTCGGCCGCCATTTGGCCAACCCACCTGGACTGAAGGGGGGTGTGCATCGTTTCCCGTGGAGTTCCCGCGGAACCGCTGCTTAGAGTGCGGGAATAGTGGGAAGTCATTGATAAATCGGATTGTCGGATGACCGCCATGGACGGCGGAGAGCGGCTCGATGAGAGCCCGGCCGCCCTGAACTCCGTGCTCGAACGGCCGCATGCCGAGGGCCGCGCGCGTCCGCTCGAGGAGATTTTCCCGCTGCGCGGCGATGTCGGCCGTGCACGCCTGATGCAGGAGGCCTGGCGCGCCTTCGCGGTCGGCATGGCGGGCAGGGTGGCGGCGGCGTTCGGCGACGGCCGCTCGCCGCCGGAAATCGCCTATGCCATCGGCGAGGTCGTCCACAACTCCTTCCGCACGCGCGGGCTGACGCTCACGAGCTATGAGCTGCGCCGTCTGGTCGCCGAGCTGCTTGTCCAGCGACCGACGAGCGGCCCGCTGGTGCAGTTTGCCAGCGAGCCCTCGACGGGCGGCGCGACGACCTGGACCGGGGACGCTTCAGCGCCGCCGCCGGCCGTCGCCGATGCCGTGTTTGCCGGCCCACCGTCGCGTCTGGTGACAGTGACGCCGCGTGAGTTGTCGGACGTCGTCGCCAAGGTTCGCGCCGGGCTTGCAGGCGATCCATTCGGCCTGCCGCGCAAGGTCGTGATCGACGCCATCGCGTCGGCCCTCGATGGCTCGCCGTCCGACGAGCGCGATCGACTTGCCCGGCTGGCCTTGAGCGAGCTCTGTGGCCTGGGGCCGATCGATCGCCTGTGGACCGACGGTTCGATCCGCGCCGTGTTCGTGAACGGCCCGGATACCTTGTATGTCGAGCGCGAGGGTGTCATCGAACCGTCGCCAGAGAGGTTTCGCGACGACGCCCATCTCAAGGAAGTCATCGACCGTCTGGTGAGGCAGAAGACGTCGCCGGCGGTCGCGATCAGCTTGCGCGACGGCAGTGAAGGCGTCGTGCTATTTCCGCCGGCCGCGCCGGCGGGTCCGGTCCTGGCCCTTCGGCGCGGCGAACCGGGGGAGGCGACCCTCGAACGGCTGGTCGGCGCCGCGCGGCTCAGCCGGCCGATGGCCGACCTGTTGCGTATCGCGACCCGCAGCCGCCTGAACGTGCTGGTGGTCGGCCCCGGAAAGGCGGGCAAGACCGCCTTGTTGGCGGCACTGGCGCGCGATCTTGGTGATGCCCGGGTCGTCACGCTGGCGCCGCACCGCGAGTTCCGCTGGACGTCGGCTGCGAAAGTCGAGCTGATCGCCTCGCCGCAGGCGCCCTTGGACGCGTTGCTGGCGGCCGGCCTTCGCCTGCGGCCCGATCTGCTGGTCGTCGACGCGCTGCAACCCTCCGACGCACTGGCACTCTGCAATCTCCTGTCGGCGGGAGCGCGCGGCGTCGTAGCCGCCGGTGAGGCGCAGGCCATGGCCGGCGTGCCGCGTCAATCTGTCGACGTCCTGGTCAGCGTCGAGCGGCTGCATGGATCGTTCGTCGTCGCCGCCATCGAGGATGCGACCGGCGTGCAGCTCTTCGCCCATCAAAAGGGCGGCGGGTTCCAGCGACGGACGGCGACGGCGTCATTCGCCGGGACCGTGCACAAGGCCGGCTATGGCGAGGCGCTTTCCAGCGTGCTGCGCTAGCTCTGCCTGTCCTCCAGTGCGACCGGCCGCCACATACCGATCAGGGGCGAAAACCCGTTACGTCACAGGCCTATATCTGGTACTAACCGCTTTGAATTGCGGGGGATTTTGCGGGTCGGAACCCTCCACAGAGAGCGACCTGCTGAAGGGACGATTGCATGAGCGGCAAGCGCGTTTTGGGCATTCTCTGGATGGCGGTGATCGCCGCGCTTGGCTTCGCCGGCGGCGCCCTGGCGCAGCCGATCGTCGGCGTGCCGCACGATTGGCAGACGAACTTCCCGCCGCCCTTCACGCCGGTGATGGAGAAGGTCGAATCGCTGAACGACCTCCTGCTGGTCATCATTACGCTGATCTGTATTTTCGTGCTGGTCCTGCTGCTCTACGCCATGTGGCGCTTCCATGCTGGGCGCAGCCCGGTGGCGACGACGACGACCCACAATACCGTGCTCGAGATCGCCTGGACGGTCGTGCCGATCCTCATCCTGGTGATCATCGCCATCCCGTCGTTCCGCCTGCTCTACTACAGCGATAAGGCCGTCGATGCCGCCTTCACCATCAAGGTGACGGGCAACCAGTGGTACTGGACCTACAACTATCCCGACCAGGGCGACTTCACGGTCGAGAGCCGCATCCTGGCCGAGGCCGATCGCGTCAAGCAGAAGCCGCAGATGCCGCGCCTGCTGGCGGTCGACGAGGAGATGGTGATCCCCAAGGGCACCACGGTGCGCATCATCGGCACTGCCGTCGGCAACTCCATGCACGGCTGGACCGTTCCGGGCTTCGGCATCAAGAAGACGGTGATCCCCGGCCGCCTCAACGAGGGCTGGATCAACGTCAAGGATGAGGGCTTCTACTTCGGCCAGTGCTCGCAGATCTGTGGTGACAATCACACCTACATGCCGATCGCGGTGCGCGTGGTCTCCAAGGACGTCTTCGACAAATGGGTGGAGCAGAAGAAGAAGGCAGCCGGCCTCGCACCGGCAACCGACTTCGCTTCCGTCACCGCTCCCGCCAACCGCTAAGCGCTTCGCCGCAGGAGATATAAAATGGCCACCGGGTACGGCGCCGCCCACTCACACGACGCTCATGGTCACGACGACCATCACACGCCGACGGGCATCAAGCGCTGGCTGTACAGCACCAACCACAAGGACATCGGCACGATGTACCTTGTGTTCTCCATCTTCGCCGCCCTGATCGGCGCCACCTTCTCGGTGGTCATGCGGCTCGAGCTGCTGCAGCCCGGCGTGCAGTACTTCAACGGGCCGGACGGCACGCCGAACGGCCATCTGTGGAACACCGTCGTGACGGCGCACGGCCTGATCATGGTGTTCTTCGTCGTCATGCCGGCGCTGATCGGCGGGTTCGGCAACTGGTTCGTGCCGCTGATGATCGGCGCGCCCGACATGGCCTTCCCGCGCATGAACAACATCAGCTTCTGGCTGCTGCCGCCGGCCTTTCTGCTGCTGCTCGGCTCCGCGGTGATCGGCGGCGGCGTGGGCACCGGCTGGACGATCTATCCACCTCTGACGATCAGTCAGGGGGCAGGCATGGATCTCGCGATCTTCTCCCTGCACATCGCCGGCGCCTCGTCGATCCTGGGCGCCATCAACTTCATCACCACGATCTTCAACATGCGCGCGCCGGGCATGACGCTCCACCGCATGCCGCTGTTCGCCTGGTCGATCCTGGTGACGGCCTTCCTGCTGCTGCTGGCCCTCCCGGTTCTGGCCGGCGCCATCACCATGCTGCTGACCGACCGCAACTTCGGCACCTCGTTCTTCAAGGCCGAGGGTGGCGGCGATCCGACCCTGTTCCTGCACCTCTTCTGGTTCTTCGGCCATCCCGAGGTGTACATCATGATCCTGCCGGCCTTCGGCATCGTCAGCCAGATCATCTCGACCTTCTCCAAGAAGCCGGTCTTCGGCTATCTCGGCATGGCCTACGCGATGGTGGCGATCGGCGTCGTCGGCTTCGTGGTGTGGGCGCATCACATGTTCACCGTCGGCATGGACGTCGACACCAGAGCCTACTTCGTGGCCGCAACGATGGTGATCGCGGTCCCCACGGGTGTGAAGATCTTCTCCTGGATCGCCACCATGTGGGGCGGCTCGATTCGCCTCGAAGTGCCGATGCTGTGGGCGATCGGCTTCATCTTCCTGTTCACCGTGGGCGGCGTCACGGGTGTCGTGCTGGCCAATGCCGGCGTCGACTACTCGCTGCACAACACCTACTACGTGATCGCGCACTTCCATTACGTGCTGTCGCTCGGCGCGGTGTTCGGCATCTTCGCCGGCTTCTACTACTGGTTCGGCAAGATGACCGGCCGGCAGTATCCCGAATGGGCGGCGCAGATCCACTTCTGGACGACCTTCATCGGCGTCAACCTGACCTTCTTCCCGATGCACTTCAGCGGGCTCGCCGGCATGCCGCGCCATTACGTCGACTATCCCGACGCGATGGCGCACTGGAACTACATCTCCTCGATCGGCGCCTTCATCTCCTTCGGCTCGACCATCTTCTGGCTGATCTTCGTCGTGTTCGGCGGGATGCTGGCCGGCAAGAAGGTCGGCGCCAACTATTGGGGCGACGGCGCCACGACGCTGGAATGGACGGTGCCTTCCCCGCCGCCGTTCCACACCTTCGAGGAATTGCCGCACATCTCGCCCACGGCACACCACTGAGATAGGAGCGAAGGCGCCGCTAACAGGCAAACAGGTGGCGCCTTCGCCTTGATTGAGCAATGAGCGACACGACACAGATCCTGAGAGCATTCGACGAAGCGGCGCCCGCGCGCGTCCGCGACTACGTCGACTTGCTCAAGCCCAGGGTCATGTCGCTGGTCGTCTTCACCGGTCTGGTCGGCGTGATGATCGCGCCCGGCCATCTGCATCCCTTCACCGCGGCGCTCGCCGTGCTGGCGATCGCGCTGGGCTCGGGCGCCGCCGGCTGCATCAACATGTGGTACGAGCGCGACCTCGACGCCCTGATGGCGCGCACCGCCAACCGACCGCTGCCGGCCGGCCGCGTGGCGCCGGACGATGCATTGGCGCTGGGCGCGCTGCTGTCGATCTTCTCCGTCCTGCTGATGGCGGTGTCGACCAACTTCGCCGCGGCCGCGCTGCTCACGGCCGCCATCCTGTTCTATGTCTTCATCTACACCGTGTGGCTGAAGCGCCGCACGCCGCAGAACATCGTGATCGGCGGCGCCGCCGGCGCTTTCCCGCCGATGATCGGCTGGGCCGCCGTTACCGGCGACGTCTCGGCCATCTCGATCGCCCTGTTCGGCCTGATCTTCCTGTGGACGCCGCCGCACTTCTGGGCGCTCGCCCTCTACCGCAGCGACGACTATCGCCGTGCCGGCGTGCCCATGCTGCCGGTTGTGGCGGGCGCGCGCGAGACCAAGCGGCAAATGCTGATCTATACCCTGGTGCTGCTGCCGGTGGCGCTGGTGCCGACCTTGATGGGCGCGGTCGGCTGGCTCTACGGCGCCGTCGCGCTGATCTTGAGCTTGGCCTTCATCAGCCATGCCGTCACGGTATGGCGCGCCGCCGACGATGCGACCGGCCACGGGCCGGCCCGTCGCATGTTCCGCTTCTCGCTGATCTACCTCGCCGCACTGTTCGCCGCGCTGCCGATCGACCTGCTCGTTTCCCGGATGCTGGCGGGATGAGCGTGATGGCCGACAACCGCCCCGGCGACTCCGACATGCACCGCCGCCAGCGCGGCAAGAACCTGGTCGTGGCCGGCTTCCTGCTGGCGCTGGCCGTGATCTTCTTCGCGCTCACCATCGTGCGCATGGGGCCGCAGCAATGAGCGGCGACAAGAACGCTCGCCTGGCCTGGACGCTCGCCGCCGCGGTCGGCGGCATGCTGGCGCTCGCCTATGCCGCTTCGCCGCTCTACGACATGTTCTGCCGCGCCACCGGCTTCGGCGGCACGCCGCAGGTCGCCCAGGAGGGCGAGCGCCCGATCCTGTCGCGCACCGTCAACGTGCGCTTCGATTCCAACGTCGATGCCAACCTGCCGTGGCGCTTCACGCCGCTCGAGCGCGAGGTCAAGGTCAAGCTGGGCGAGGAGCGCCTGGTGCATTACCGCGTGACCAACCTCTCGCAGCGCCCGATCGTCGGCACCTCGACCTACAACGTCACGCCCGAGCACGCGGGCGCCTGGTTCAACAAGCTGCAATGCTTCTGCTTCACCGAGCAGTTGCTGCTGCCCGGGCAGTCGATGGACATGCCCGTGGTGTTCTTCGTCGATCCCGAGATGGACAAGGATCGGCGCTACGACAATGTCCGCACCATCACGCTCTCGTACACCTTCTTCGAGGCGAAGACGGAGCGGGCGAAGACCTTGCTCGGCAGCGTGCCTGCCGATGCCACTGGAAAGGGTGGATGAATATGGCCGACGGCACTCCCAAGCATCCCTATCACCTGGTCGATCCCAGCCCGTGGCCGGCGCTGGGCGCGATCGGGGCCTTCATGCTGGCGCTCGGCGGGGTGCTCGGCATGCATCCCGAGATGCTGGGCACGGGCGTGGCCAGCGTCATCAAGGCCGTGCAGTGGTGGATCATCGCGCCCGGCCTGGGGCTGATCCTGGCGGTGATGTTCTGGTGGTGGAGCGATGTCATCGCCGAGTCGCGCAAGTACCACACCGCGGTGGTCCAGCTCGGCCTTCGCTACGGCATGATCCTGTTCATCGCCTCGGAGGTGCTGTTCTTCGCCGCCTTCTTCTGGGCTTTCTTCGACGCCTCGCTGTTCCCGAACTCGCCGGAGATGCCGGTCCGCACCGAGGCGGTCGGCGGCATCTGGCCGCCCAAGGGCATCAGCGTCATCGCGCCGTTCGACCTGCCCTTCATGAACACGCTGATCCTGCTGCTCTCGGGCACCACGGTGACCTGGGCGCATCACGCCATCCTCGAGGGCAACAAGCGCGACGCCGTGCGCGGGCTCACCCTGACGGTGATCCTCGGCATCTGCTTCACCGGCATCCAGCTCTACGAATACATCAACGCGCCGTTCAGCTTCCGCGAGAACATCTATTCGTCGACGTTCTTCATGGCGACCGGCTTCCACGGCTTCCACGTGCTGGTCGGCACGACCTTCCTGCTGGTCTGCCTGTTCCGCGCCATGGCCGGCCAGTTCAAGCCGACCCAGCATTTCGGCTTCGAAGCTGCCGCCTGGTACTGGCACTTCGTCGACGTGGTGTGGCTGTTCCTGTTCTTCTGTATCTACTGGTGGGGTTCGGGCAAGGCGCCAATCGCCCTGCACTGAGCTCGGACGCAACTCATGTTCCTCTTCCCCGCTAGGGGGAGAGGAACATGAGGACTAGAACACACCGCCGGGCGATCCCCGGCGGTTCGCCTTTGGGAGCCGAGTGAATGTCGGATTGGCCGCGGCAATCGTCCCTCGACGTCGCCCTGCGCGGGGCCTGCCCGCGCTGCGGCCGCGGCCGGCTGTTCCGCGGCGTGCTGGGCGTGGTCGAGCGCTGTGCCGAATGCGACCTCGACCTGCGCGGCAACGATGCCGGCGACGGTCCGGCGGTGTTCGTCATCCTGGGGCTGGGCGCCATCGTCATGATCCTGGTGTTCTGGGTCGAGTTCCGCTTCGAGCCACCGTGGTGGGTGCATGTGCTGATCTGGGGCCCGTTCACGGTCGGACTCGCCGTGTGGATGCTGCGTGTGCTGAAGGCGTGGCTGATCGCCCAGCAGTACACCCATCGCTCGACGGCGCTGGACGGATAGGGGGAGCGCGCATGATCCGCCTCAGGCCCGCCTTGTGGCCCACCCTCATCTCGCTGCCGATCTTCGTGGTCTCGCTGGGGCTCGGCGTCTGGCAGATGGAGCGCCGCGAATGGAAGCGCGACATCCTGCATCGCATCGACGTCAACCAGGCGGCGGCGCCGATCACCCTCGACGAGCTTTTGCGCGGCAACCCGCTGCGCCAGGAATACGGCCGCGTGACCGTGTCCGGGACGCTCCTGAACGACAAGGAATTCTACCTCGCCGCGCGCAACCTCAAGAACAAGGTGGGGCTGCAGGTCGTCACGCCATTGCGCACCGACGATGGCCGCATCGTGCTGTTCGACCGCGGCTGGATTCCCCAGGAGCAGAAGGACCCGGCCAAACGCGCCCAAGGCCAGGTCGCGGGTCGGGTCGACCTCACCGGCATCGTGCGCCGCAACCAGGAGCGCCGCCAGTTCGCGCCCGAGAACGTGCCCGACAAGAACGTCTGGTTCCATGTCGACGTGCCGCTGATGCGCAGCATGGCCGGCGGCAAGCCCGATCCCAAGCTCGATACCTTTTTCCTCGAGGCCGACGCTGCTCCCAACCCGGGCGGTATTCCGATCGGCGGTCAGACACGGCTCGACATCCCCAACGACCATCTGCAGTACGCCATCACCTGGTTCCTGATCGCCCTGGCGCTGGCCGGCGTCTATCTCGCCTATCACTGGGAGAACGGCCGGTTGACCGTCGCCGGCCGCACGAAGGTGACGCCCAAGGACGCGCCATGATCGCCAACGATCCCTATGCCGAGCTCGAACGCCGCTTCGCGCGGCTGAGCGCCGTCAATCGCGCCAGCTCGATCCTCAACTGGGACCGCTCGGCCATGATGCCGTCGGGCGCCAGCGAGGACCGTGCCGACCAGCTCGCGACCTTGGGCGTCATTGCCCACGGCATGATCGCGGCTCCCGACATGCCCGAGCTGCTGTCGCGGGCAGAGGAGGGGGCCAAGGGCCTCGACCGCTGGCGCGCGGCCAACCTGCGCGAGATGCGGCGGCTGTGGGTTCACGAAAGCGCGCTGCCGACCGACCTGGTCGAGGCGCGCACCCGCGCCACCTCGGCCTGCGAGATGGTCTGGCGCGAGGCCAAGAAGAACGCCGACTTCAAGTCGCTGCTGCCGACGCTCGGCGAAGTGCTCGCCGTCATGCGCCGCGTCGGCGAGGCCAAGGCGGGGGCACTCGGCACTTCGCTCTACGACGCGCTGCTCGATGAATTCGAACCGGGCGGCCGCTCCGCGCGCATCGACGAGCTGTTCGGTGAGCTGCGCGCTTTCCTGCCCGATCTGCTGGGCCGCGTCATGGAGCGTCAGGCAAGTGCCGGCAAGCCGCTCGAGCTCGACGGCCCGTTCCCCGTCGAGCAGCAGCGCAAGCTCGGCGAGGAAATGTGCCGGCGTCTCGGCTTCGATTTTACGCACGGTCGCCTCGATGTCTCCGCCCACCCCTTCACCGGCGGCACGGCCGACGACGTGCGCATCACCACGCGCTACGATGAGGCCGACTTCGCGCGCGCCCTGATGGGTGTGTTGCACGAGACCGGCCATGGCCTCTATGAGCTCGGCCTGCCGCGCGACTGGCGCCGCCAGCCGGTCGGCAATGCACGCGGCATGGCATTGCACGAGAGCCAGTCGCTCCTGATGGAGATGCAGGCCTGCCGCAGCGACGCCTTCCTCTCGTTCGCCGCACCGCGCATGCGCGCCGCCTTCGGCAAGGACGGCCCGGCCTGGACGGCGGACAATATCCATCGCGTCTATACGCGCGTGGCGCCGGGCTACATCCGCGTCGACGCCGACGAGGTGACCTATCCGCTGCACATCATGCTGCGCTACCGCCTGGAGCGGGCGATGCTGTCGGGCGACCTCAAGCTCGCCGACCTGCCCGGCGCCTGGAACGACGGCATGCGCGAGCTTCTGGGCATCGTGCCGCCCAACGACGCCCTGGGCTGCCTGCAGGACATCCATTGGCCGGATGGCGGCTGGGGTTACTTCCCGACCTATACCTTGGGGGCGCTGGCCGCCGCCCAGCTCTTTGCCGCCGCCCGGCGGGCCGAGCCCGGTCTTTTGGCGGCCATCGGCAAGGGCGATTTTGGCCCTCTGCTGGCATGGCTGCGGGCCAATGTGCACGGCAAAGGCTCGATCGAAAGCACTGACGAGGTCCTGGTTGCGGCCACCGGCGACCGCCTCGGGACCGCCGCCTTCAAGGCCCATCTGGAAACCCGTTACCTGTCGGCGTAAGAGGAAGCCATGCTCGATCTCCGCCCCAACTGCGAATGCTGCGACAAGGACCTGCCCAACGGCTCGCCGGACGCCCTGATCTGCACCTACGAGTGCACGTTCTGCGTGGACTGCGCCCGAACTCGGCTGGGCGGTCTTTGCCCCAATTGCGGCGGTGACCTCGTGAAGCGTCCGACGCGCCCGGCGCGGATGCTGGAGAAACACCCCGCTTCGACCGAGAGGGTCCGCAAGGATCATGCAGCCTGCCGCCAGGTGGCGTAGCAAGGTTGCCTAGTCGGAGTCTTTCTTTGCGCTACATCAGCACGCGCCACGGCTCGCAGGGAAATCCCCAGCCGCTTGGCTTCGAGGACGTCATGCTCGCGGGTCTCGCCCGCGACGGCGGCCTCTACCTGCCGGCCGAATGGCCGCACTTCTCCAAGGCCGAGATCGCCAACCTCAAGGACCAGCCCTACGGCGAGGTTGCCTATCGCGTCATGCGCCCGTTCGTCGGCGATGCCTTCGACGAGGCGACCTTCCGTCGCCTGATCGGCGAGGCCTATGCCTCGTTCGAGACGCCGGAGGTCGCGCCAGTGAAGCCCCTTGGCGACAGCGGCCTGCACCTTCTGGAGCTGTTCCACGGCCCCACGCTCGCCTTCAAGGACGTGGCGCTGCAGCTGCTCGGCCGCATGCTCGACCACGCGCTGACGGCCCGGCACCAGCACGCCACCATCGTCGGCGCCACCTCGGGCGATACCGGCTCGGCGGCGATCGAGGCGGTGCGCGACCGCAAGACCATCGACATCTTCATGCTGTTCCCGCACGGCCGCGTCAGCGAGGTGCAGCGCCGCCAGATGACGACGGTGCTGGCGCCCAACGTGCACAACGTCGCCATCGAGGGCACGTTCGACGACTGCCAGGACCTCGCCAAGGCGTGCTTCAACGACCTCGCCTTTCGCGACCGTCATGCCCTGACGGCGGTGAACTCGATCAACTTCGCCCGCGTGATGGCGCAGATCGTCTATTACTTCTGGGCGGCGGTGAAGCTCGGCGCGCCCGACCGGCCGGTCGCGTTCACGGTGCCGACGGGCAATTTCGGCAACGTCTATGCCGGCTACGCCGCGCGGCAGATGGGCCTGCCGGTCTCGCATTTCGTCGTCGCGACCAACAGCAACGACATCCTGGCGCGCTTCTTCGAGACGGGCGCCATGACCATGACCGACGTCGTGCCGACCTACAGTCCGAGCATGGACATCCAGATTTCCAGCAACTTCGAGCGCCTGCTGTTCGACCTCTACGGCCGTGACGGCAAGGCGCTGGCCGAGGCCATGGCAGGCTTCCGCAGCAGCGGCGCGCTCAAGGTCGGCGCCAATGCGCTGGGCGGCGTGCGCGAGGCGTTCGACGCCGGCCGTCTCGACGACGACGCCACGCTCAAGGCCATCGCCGACTGCCGCAAGCGCTTCGGCGTGACGCTCGATACCCATAGCGCGGTGGGCTACGCCGTGGCCCAGCAGCATCGGCGCGACGCCAAGGTGCCGATGGTCGTGCTGTCGACGGCGCATCCCGCGAAGTTCCCCGACGCCGTGCGCAAGGCTGTGGGCGAGCGGCCGGCGCTGCCGCCCAGGCTCGCCGACCTCATGGAGCGCACCGAGCGCGTCGACGGGCTTCCCAACGATGTCATCGCAATTAAAAGCCTGATCGACGAGCGCATGGCGGCGCTGCGGCAACCTTCTCGTGCGGCCAGGCGATAGGACGGGTATGAGCAACGTCAAGGTCACCACTCTCCCCAACGGCCTCCGCGTGGCGGTCGACGCGATGCCCGAGGTCGAATCGGCGGCGCTCGGCATCTGGGTCGCCTGCGGCACGCGCCACGAATCGGCCGAGCTCAACGGCATGGCGCACATGCTCGAGCACATGGCATTCAAGGGCACGCGCACGCGCTCGGCCCGTGCCATCGCCGAGGAGATCGAGAATGTCGGCGGCAGCCTGAACGCCTATACCGGCCGCGAGATCACCGCCTATCACGCCTCGGTGCTGAAGGAGGACGTAGGCTTGGGTGTCGAGATGGTGGCCGACATCCTGCGCAACTCGGTGTTCGATCCCGACGAGCTGCAGCGCGAACGCGGCGTCATCCTGCAGGAGATCGGCCAGGCGCTCGATACGCCCGACGACCTGGTGTTCGACCAGTTCCAGGGCACCGCCTTTCCCAGCCAGCCGCTCGGCCGGCCGGTGCTGGGCACGGCCGAGACGGTCGAGGCGATCGGCCGCGACGATCTCTTCGCCTTCCTCGCCCGTCATTACACCGCGTCCAACATGGTCCTGTCGGCGGCCGGGCGCGTGGATAACAGCCAGATCGTCGACCTCGCCGAAAAGTACTTCGGCTCGGTACCGCGCACGCCTGCCAATGCCGAGGTCCCCGTGCCGCTCGCCTATGTCGGCGGCGACGGCCGCGAGTCGCGCGTGCTCGAGCAGGCGCACCTGGTGCTGGGCTGCCAGGGCATCGGCTATCGCGATCCCGACTACTTCGCGCTCGCCGTCTACTCGACCCTGTTCGGCGGCGGCATGTCCTCGCGCCTGTTCCAGCGCATCCGCGAGGAGCGCGGCCTGGTCTACGGCATCCACTGCTTCAATACCGCCTACGCCGATGGCGGCCTGTTCGGCATCTATGCCGGGACCGGCGAGGACGATCTCGGCGAGCTGGTGCCGGCGGTGTGCGAGGAATTCGCCGGCGTCGCCGACACGCTGAGCGAAGGCGAGCTGGTGCGGGCTCGCAACCAGATCAAGGCCGGCACGCTGATGGCGCTGGAATCGAGCGGCGCGCGCTCCGAGCAGGCGGCGCGCCACCTGATCATCCATGGCCGGCCCATCCCCTACGCCGAGATCGTGACCCGCATCGAGGCGGTCGATCAGGCAGCTGTGCAGCGGGTCGCGCGCCGGCTCCTGCTGGGCGAGCTCACGCTCGCCGCATTGGGCCCGATCGACGAACTGGAATCCCTCGACAAGATCGCCGCCCGTCTGGCGGCGTAAGCGCCGAAGCCGGTCAGTCGGCGACGCACCAGGGCGACCGGCGAACGGGCCGGGCGGGTTCGCTGCCCGCAAGCTTCTCCAAGGCTCTCTTGCGCGCCGTGCCGCGCTCCCAGTCTGACACCTGGATCAGCCCGGCGAGCTGGCGGATCAGGGCATCCTCGTCCGGATCGAGCACGCCATCCGCGTAGGCGACGGTCCACAACATCTCGATGATTTGCACGCGCATGTCGGCGCTGGCGCGCCGGCAGATCTGCTGGGTGAAGGGGAAGTACTGGGTGGAGCGCTGCATCTCCCGATCGGCCTGCTCGACAAGAGATTGCACGCGCTCAGGCTCGAGGCTGAACATGCGGGCGAGCAGCTGCTCGATGGTCCGTCGCTCGACGGCATTGACCTTGTCGTCCATGCGCGCCAGCTCGATCAGCAGCGCAGCGATTGCCAACGGGAGGTCGTCCGCAGGCTTCTCCGAAGTCCACTCGCGGCGACCGGCCAACAAGTCCAACAGACGATCGATCATGCTAATCCTGGTGCCAGCTCAGTGTGTCCAGGAAAAGGCATCTGGAACCATTCCAGATCAGATTGCAGCGATTCAATGTTCCGGTCGCGGAGACTAGACTGGCGCGCCATGTCACCGTTTGCCCGGCTGCCCGGCCTCGCAGCCGCTTCCCTCGACGCCATCGCCGCCGCGCTGGCCAGCGTGTCGCCCCTGAACCAGGCCGGCTATCGCATCGCCGTCACCGGCCTGCAGCGCTCGGGCAAGACCGTGTTCGTCACTTCTTTCGTGCACGCGCTCCTGCACGCCAAGAATGCGCCGGTCGAAGCCTTTCCGTTCTTTCCCTGGCGCGAGCGCGTGCGCGAGGTCGATCTGCTGGATATTCCAGGCTTGCCGCCGTTTCCCTACCGCGAGCGCCTCGCCGACCTTCTGGCCGACCCGCCGCGTTGGCCGGAGCCCACCGAAGGGTTGAGCGGTGTGAGAGTTCGTTTGCGCCTCGCACCGCCGGCGCGGCTCGACCGCCGCCTGCTCGAGCCGCGCACGCTGCATATCGATCTCATCGACTATCCGGGCGAGTGGCTGCTCGACCTGCCGTTGCTGTCGCTCGACTACGAGGCGTGGTCGGCCGAGATGGAGGAGCTGGCCAACGCCGGCAAGCGCTCGGCATTGTCGGCGCCGTGGCGGGCACTGGCTGAGGCGCTCGATCCCACGGCCAAGGAGGATCGCTTCGCGCTGGCCAACATCGGCAGCGCCTACGTCGACTACCTGAAGCGCTGCCGGTTGGAAGGCCTGTCCTTCCTGCAGCCGGGCCGCTTCCTTGGTGGCGGCGCGCCGCTCGAAACGCTGTTCTTTCCGCTCAGCCGGGCGCGCTCGTCACGGGCGGGCACGAATGGCGCGGCGCTGGTCCGGCGCTACGAGGCCTACCGCAGGCTGGTCCGGCGCTTCTACGACCAGGTGTTCGGGCGGCTGCGCCGACAGGTCTTGCTGGTCGATCTGTTGACGGCCCTGCAGCAAGGCCAGGAATCCTTCGCCGACCTCGCCCTCGCGACGCGCACGGTCGTCGAGGCCTTCGAGGATCTGCGGCATCCGCTGGCGCGAGTCCTGCCCATCGGCCGGCTCGATCGCCTGGCCCTGGTCGCCACCAAGGCCGACCACATCACGTCGAGCCAGCTCAACAATCTGGTCGGCCTGCTGCGCGACATGCTGGGCGAGCCGTTCGTACGCGCCAATGCCCGGCAATCCGGCCTGCTGGCCATCGCCTCGGTGCGCGCGACCGCGCAGGTGACCCGGCTGTGGCAGGGCGAGGCGATGCAGTTCCTGCGCGGCGTGCCGCGCGGCCGTTCCGACGCCGTCGAGCTGCGTCCGGGCGAGATTCCCGGCCAGATCCCCGATCGCGGGAGCTGGCCGGGCTTCGTCTTCAACATCCGGGATTTCGAGCCGCCGCGGCTCGGCGCGCCTTTCGAAAAGCCCTTGCCGCACATAAATCTGGACAAGGTCCTGCAATCGCTGATCGCGTGAGGGACGCCGGGACTAGGGAGGCGAGATGACCGTATCGACCACCGACCGACAGCTGGTGGACCGCGAGTTCCAGCCGGGCGAGTTGCCCATCGCCGAGCCGACGCCGGGCGTCCCGGATGAGCAGGTTGGCAGCGGAGGCGAGGGGCGGCCGAGCCCCGCGGCCTGGCTGGCGATGGGCTCGGCCGCCCTCATCCTGGTCCTGATCGTCGTCAGCGCTGCGGTGACGCTGGCTGAAAAAGCGATCCGCGACGCCAGCGTGCTCGACGGTCTCTATCTTGTCGCCCTGGTCGTGCTGTCGGGTTCGCTGGCCTGGCTGATCGCCCGCCAGACGCGGGCGCTGCGCAAGCTCAAGTCGGCGGAGCGTGCTCGCGAGATGGCCGTACAGCTCGCCAAGCTCGACGGCGCCGGCAGCGGCATGCGGCTGCTCGGCGCCCTGCGCGCGGTCTATTCCGACAAGCCGTTGATCCTGGGCCGGCTCAATGCCGCGGCGCTGGCGCTGCAGCCGCATCATTCCGACCGCGACGTCATCGACCTGCTCAATCGCGAGATCTTCCAGGCGATGGACCGCGAGGCCGACCAGCGCATCCAGAAGGCGGCGCTTCGCGCCGGCTTCGGCGTGTCGTCCTGTCCGCACCCGGCACTCGACGCCGTCGTGGTGCTGGTGCTGAGCGTGATGCTGATCCGCGATCTCATGGCCGTTTACGGCCTGCGCCACAGCTGGCGCAGCCTGTTCCGCGTCATGACCCGCTCGCTGTTCCTCGCCTCCTCGACGGCGCTGATGAGCACGGCCGTCGAGTTCGCGATGAAGGCGGCGCACGATCGCCTGGCTGCCGCCGTCGTTGGTACCGCCGGTGAGGCCCTCGTCGTCGCGCGACGGATGCTGGCGCTGGGCGCGATCGCGAAGGCCGAAATCCGCCCGTTGCCCCCGAGCTGACCCTGCTACCGCTGACCCTACTTGCGGTCGACGTTCACCGGCGACGTCGTGTGGCTCGCCATGCTGATCAGGCCCTGTGACACCTGGGGCTGCGGCGGGGCCGCGTTGCGCGGCGGCACGCCGATGGCGGCGCGCGCTCTCACGGCGACGACCTCGGCGCTGCGGCGGATCAGGTTGTAGCGCAGGTTGGTGTAGAGGTTCACCGGGAACGGCATGTCGGCGTTGAAGTCGATGATCAGGACGACGCGCGTTTCGTCGGTCTGGTTCTTGACCCAGTGCTCACGCGTGTCGTCGAACACCAGCGGCTCGCCTTCCGTCCAGAAGAAGTGGTGGCCGCCGATCTCGATCCAGCATTTCTCGGGCTCCTTGGGCACGATCAGCGGATAGTGAAAGCGGATCACGCCGGCCGCCGAGCCGCGATGGGGCTCGATCTCCGCCCCGCCGGCCAGGATGCTGAACAGGGCAGTGTGGACACCGGGGATGCGCGAGATCGCCTCGTAGGTGTCGGGTACCGCGGCGGTGTTCTCCTTGATCTCGTGGCCCCAGATCTTCAGCAGGAAGGTGCGCCAGGCGCGGCCGGGCACGAACAGGTCGCGCGGATGGACCTCATGCAGCGCCGGGATCGCCTCGTGGTGGCTCAGCAGGTAGTTCAGGTCGGCCTTGATCTTGGCGTGGCTCTTCTTGAGCTCGGCCAGGACCGGGAAGACCCGGACTGCATCCTCGCCGCCCAGCGGCAGCTTGGGCATGCGGCGCAGGATCATGTCTGACATCTTGAGATTGAGCTTCTCGACGGGCTCCTGCGGGACCCAGATGTGCTTGGTCAGATAAAAGCGGCCTTTCTGGCCGACATTGCTGTTCGCGTCTGTTTCCATGGCCGTTCCTGAACGGGATGTCTCCAGTGGGAGGGGCGAATTTCCTATCACCGTCGGGCCTTTTCAAGGCCTGCCTTTTGGCTGCCGGCGCGGCCGACAGTCTCAATTTCCTACGTCAAGCCTCGGAAAACATGTAACAATTCCAAAGCTGGATTAGTATAGACCAAGATGTTCCGCTTTGCCGATGTCCCTTTGTCGCTGTCCGGGATGACCAGAATCGCTGGCCGGCGCGTGTTCTTGCGCGCTCCGGCCATGGACGACTGGGCCGAATGGGCGGAATTGCGGGCCCGCAGCCGGGCCTTTCTCACACCGTGGGAGCCGACCTGGCCGGAGGATTCGCTCGGCCGCGACCACTACCGCCGCCGCCTGCGCCAGCAGGCCCGGGAATGGCGGTCGGGCGAGGCCTATAGCCTGTTCGTCTTCACCAACGAGGGCCGGCGGCTGGCCGGTGGCATCAACCTCAGCAACGTTCGCCGCGGCGTCGCTCAGGCGACCTCGGTCGGCTACTGGATGGGCCAGCCTTATGCCGGCCAGGGCCTGATGACCGACGCCTTGCGCGCCTCGCTGACCTTCGTGTTCGACGACCTCAGGCTGCATCGCCTGGAGGCCGCCTGCCTGCCGCACAACGAGCCGTCCAAGGCGGTGCTGGCCAAGGTCGGGTTCCACGAGGAGGGGCTAGCCCGCCAGTACCTTCGGATCAACGGCCAGTGGGCCGACCATCTGCTGTTCGCCCTGCTGCGCGCCGACTACGATGCCCTCCTGAGAGCGGCCCGCTAGACGGCCGTCCCCCGGAGGAGTTTTTCATGCGCAACCTGACGCCGACCAGCATCACTCAGGCCTTCGCCGACTACGCCAAGAACGCGCCGTCCGAACGCACTCGAACCTTGCTGGTGAGCCTGGCCAGCCACCTCCATGGCTTCGTGCGCGACAACAAGGTCACCCAGGCCGAATGGGGCGCGGCGATCGATGCGCTGACGCGCGCGACCAAGTTCACCGACGACAAGCGCAACGAATACATCCTGTTCTCCGACCTTTTGGGCGTCTCGTCCCTGGTCGACATGATCAACGCCGCGACCACCGGCACGCAGTCGTCGGTCCTCGGGCCGTTCCTGATCGAAGGCGCACCGGAGCTGCCCAACGGCGGCGACCTGTGGAAGGGGCAGGTCGGCGAGCCGCTGGTCGTGCACGGCCGCATCCGCGACCAGAAGGGCGCGCCGGCCAAGGGCGCGATGCTGCAGCTCTGGCAGAACGGCGGCAACGGGCTCTACTCCCAGCAGGATCCCAAGAACTCGCCGACCAACTATCACGGCCGGCTCAAGGTCGCCGACGACGGCACCTTCTCCTATTCGACGGTGCGGCCGATCGCCTACACGGTGCCCGATGACGGCCCGGCCGGCGACATGCTGCGCGCGCTCGGCCGTAACGCCTGGCGGCCGGCCCATCTGCACATGATCATCAACGCGCCGGGCCACAAACCGCTGATCACCGAGTTCTTTCCCGAGGACGACAAGTATCTCGACGGTGACGCCGTGTTCGGTGTGCGCGCAGGCCTGGTGCTGCCGTTCAAGAAGGTGACCGAGCGCAAGGCGCTGCCGGCCAATCTGGCGGCGCGCGAGACCCTGCCACTGCCGGTGTGGACCGCCACGCTCGATCTCACCCTGCCGTCTGCCTGATGCGGCTTGTCGGCGTTCGCGGCGTCTCGAAGGTCTTTGCCAACGGCGTAGAAGCCCTCGCCAATGTCTCCCTCGAGGTGCAGGCGGGCGAATTCCTGAGCGTGCTGGGCCCCTCCGGCTGCGGCAAGTCGACGTTGCTGCGCCTGATCGCGGGCCTCGCGGAGCCCACCACCGGCACCATCGACTGGTCGGATGACAGCGGCAGGGCGGATCTCGGCTTCGTCTTCCAGGAGCCGACCCTGATGCCGTGGGCCACCGCGCTCGCCAACGTCGCCTTGCCGCTGAAGCTGCGCGGCATGGCGAAAAGCGAGCGCGAGGCGCGGGCGGCCGAAGCGCTCGACAATGTCGGCCTGAAAGGCTTCGAGCGCGTGTGGCCGCGCGAGCTGTCGGGCGGCATGAAGATGCGCGTGTCGCTGGCGCGCGCCCTGGTGGTCCAGCCCCGTCTCCTGCTGATGGACGAGCCGTTCGCCGCTCTCGATGAGATCACGCGGCATCGCCTGAACGACGACCTGCTGGAGCTGTGGCAGGCGAGCGGCGTCACCATCGTGTTCGTCACCCACTCGGTGTTCGAATCGGTGTTCCTGTCGCAGCGCATCGTGGTGATGTCGGCGCGGCCTGGCCGCGTGTCGGCCGAGCTCGCCGTGACCACGCCCTATCCGCGCAGCACGGCCTTCCGCACCTCGGCGGAGTACGCGGCCTGGTGCCGGCAAGCCTCGTCACGGCTGGGCGAGGCGATGGCCGCATGACTGGTGTCGCGTGACTGGCGCCGCATGACTGGCGCCGCATGACTGGCGCCAAGGTGATCGCGCCGATCGTGCTGGGCGTCCTGATGCTCGCCCTGTGGGAGGGCATCGTGCGCGCGGCCGGCATAGAACCCTACATCCTGCCCGGCCCGATCCTGGTGGCGAAGACGCTGGTCGCCGACTGGGGCACGCTCGAGCCTTCGCTGCTGGTCACCGTCCGGATCACGCTCGAGGCGCTGGCTGCCGCCGTCGCGATCGGCGGCCTCCTCGCGATCCTGTTCTCGCTGTCGCGCTGGATCGAGCTGTCGCTCTTTCCCTACGCCATCATCCTGCAGGTGACGCCAATCGTGGCGATTGCGCCGCTGATCATCGTGTGGGCCAACAACGTCGAGCTCTCGCTCCTGATCTGCGCCTGGCTGGTGGCGTTCTTCCCGATCCTGTCGAACACCATCCTCGGCCTGCGCTCGGTCGATCCCAACCTGCTCGACCTGTTCCGGCTCTATGGCGCGGGACGTTGGCGCACCCTGGTCGACCTGCGCCTGCCGGCGGCACTGCCGTACTTCCTGGGCGGTCTGCGCATCTCGGGCGGTCTGGCGCTGATCGGCGCCGTGGTCGCCGAGTTCGTGGCCGGCACGGGGGGCAATGCCTCGGGGCTGGCCTGGCGCATCCTCGAATCGGGCTACCAGCTGAAAATTCCGCGCATGTTCGCGGCCTTGGTGCTGATCTCGGCCACCGGCATCGTCATCTACCTGCTGCTCACCTGGCTCAGTCACCTGCTGCTGCGGCGCTGGCACGAAAGCGCGTTGCCGGAAAGCTGACGTGCCTATCTGAGGGTGGCGAGGAACTCCGAGACCGGGCCCTGCCACACCGCCGCGCCGCTGTCGCTGCTGGCGAGATTGTGGCCGTCGCTGCTGAAGGCGCCGAGCGGCCGATAGGTGCCCTTGCCGCCGGCGGTGTTGTAGGCGTCGAACATGCGGCGCGCGAGGCTGGGCTCGAAGAAACTGTCGTTGGCGGTGTAGATCCACAACGTCGGCACGCGCGCCGTCGAGCCGTACTTGCCGGCCGCACTCACCAGGGCATTGGGCGTACAGTTGCCGAGACTGCCGTCCGACATCTTCTGATGGCCGCCGCGACCGCCGGCGAAGTCGATCATGCCAGAAACGCCGGCCGGGTTCTGACTGGACAGGGCGAGGGTGGCCCACCCGCCAGCCGACTGGCCGACCACCAGCGAGCGGTCCGGCGCGACGTAGGGCTGGCCGCGCATGTAGTCGAGGGCGGCTTTGATGTCGGCCGCGCCCTGAAGGCCGGCATTGTAGTAATCAGGATTCTGGCAGGAGCCGTAGGCTTCCGCCCAGGTTCCTCCGGTCTCGCCGTAGCCACGACGCAACGGCAGGACGACGACGTAGCCGCGCGAGACGAACCAGGAGGAGAGCCCGTTGTAGCGTGGCGGCGTCATCTTGGCCCGCTGCGAGCCGTCGGCCGGCGAGCCGTGGTTGATGATGACCACCGGCTTCTTGTCCTCGCCTGGCGGGCGCATGACGTTGGCGATCATCGCTACGCCGCCGCCTGCCGGGATGCGCACGACCTGCTCGCGGGCCTGGGCCCACGTTTCGCCGGCAACGACCAGCGTTAGCAGGGTGGCGAATATCCGTAGTCTCATGCTCATGCTCTCCCGGACCGCGCGCGTCCCGCGCGCTCATGATCATGAGCGCGCGGGACGCGCGCGGTCCAGAAGAAGATGACTTAACGCCCGCTGCGCCGGGCCTGCTTGCCGCGTCCGCCCGAGCCGGTGCGCACGCCGCGGAAAACGCGGCTGTGCTGCATCTTGCCGAGATGCACGCCGACATTGGCGCTGGCGGCCTGGCCGGGCAGCTCGAGCTCGTTGGCTTCGAGCCGTCGGATCTCGTCGCGCACGCGCGCCGCTTCCTCGAATTCGAGGTTGGCGGCGGCGTCGCGCATGCGCTTCTCCAGCTCGGCAATGTGGCTGCGCAGGTTGTGGCCGATCAGGTGCACGTCGCCCGATACGCCGGTATCGACCGTGTAGTGGTCGCGCTCGGCTGTCGACTGCAGGATTTCGTTGATGTTTTTCTTGATCGAGGCCGGCGTGATGCCGTGCGCCTCGTTGTAGGCGACCTGCTTGGCGCGCCGCCGGTCGGTCTCGGCCATGGCGTACTTGATCGAATCCGTCATCTTGTCGGCATAGAGGATGACGCGGCCGTCGACGTTGCGCGCGGCGCGGCCGATCGTCTGCACCAGCGAGGTCGGCGAGCGCAGGAAGCCTTCCTTGTCGGCGTCGAGGATGGCGACCAGGGCGCATTCGGGGATGTCGAGGCCCTCGCGCAGCAGGTTGATGCCGACCAGCACGTCGAAGGCGCCGAGACGCAAGTCACGGATGATTTCGATGCGTTCCAGCGTGTCGATGTCGGAATGCAGGTAGCGGCAGCGGATGCCGGCTTCGTGCATGTATTCCACGAGGTCCTCGGCCATGCGCTTCGTCAGCACCGTGACCAGCACGCGCTCGGCCTTCTTTGCGCAGTCCTTGCACTCGGCGATGAGGTCGTCGACCTGCTTCTCGACCGGCCGCACGAGCACCGTCGGGTCGATAAGCCCGGTCGGCCGGATGACCTGCTCGATGAAGATGCCCTGGGTGCGTTCCATCTCCCACGGGCCGGGCGTGGCGCTGACGAAGGTCGTCTGCGGCCGTAATGCCTCCCACTCCTCGAACTTGAGTGGCCGGTTGTCGATCGCCGAGGGCAGGCGGAAGCCGAACTCGGCCAAGACGCTCTTGCGGTTGAAGTCCCCGCGGAACATGCCGCCGATCTGCGGCACCGTGACGTGACTCTCGTCGACGATCAGCATCGAGGTCTCCGGGAAGTACTCGAACAGCGTCGGCGGCGGCTCGCCAGGCTTGCGGCCGGTGAGATAGCGCGAATAGTTCTCGATGCCGGCGCAGGCGCCGGTCGTCTCCATCATCTCGATGTCGAACAGCGTGCGCTGCTCCAGCCGCTGCGCTTCGAGCAGACGGCCGGCACGGTTGAATTCGTCGAGCCGCTGCTTGAGGTCGGTCTTGATCTGCTGGATGGCCTTCTGCATCGTCGGCCGCGGCGTCACGTAGTGGCTGTTGGCGTAGACGATGATGTCCGACAGCGTCGCCGTCTTCTCGCCGGTCAGCGGGTCGAACTCGACGATCGATTCGATCTCGTCGCCGAACATCTCCATGCGCCAGGCCTTGTCCTCGTAATGGGCCGGGAACAGGTCGACGGTGTCGCCGCGCACCCGGAAGGTGCCGCGCTGGAAGGCGTTGTCGTTGCGTTTGTACTGCTGCTCGACGAAGCGGCGCAGCAGGGTCGTGCGGTCGACCTTCTGGCCCTTGTGCAGCCGGAAGGTCATCGACTGGTAGTTCTCGAGCGGCCCGATGCCGTAGATGCACGACACCGACGCCACGATGATGACGTCGTCACGCTCCATCAGCGCCCGCGTCGCGGAGTGGCGCATGCGGTCGATCTGCTCGTTGATCGACGAGTCCTTCTCGATGAAGGTATCGGTGCGGGGCACGTAGGCCTCGGGCTGATAGTAGTCGTAGTACGAGACGAAATACTCGACCGCGTTCTCCGGGAAGAACGTCTTCATCTCGCTCCACAGCTGGGCGGCGAGGGTCTTGTTGGGCGCCAGCACCAGCGCCGGCCGGCTCGTCGTGGCAATGACGTTGGCCATGGTGAAGGTCTTGCCCGAGCCGGTGACGCCGAGCAGCACCTGGTTGCGCTCGCCGCTATGCACACCCTCGATCAGCTGGCGGATCGCCTCGGGCTGATCGCCGGCCGGCTTGTAGTCCGACACCAGTTTGAAAGGCTTGCCGCCGACAGTTTCCGGCCGCCGTTGGATGTACGGCATCAGGAGCGGGACGGTCGAGACCGCGAGATTCTTTGAGGGCATGGCCTGCATTATATGATGCCCGGGTTGTGCGCCGGCAATGCTAGAGCTTGCGGGATGCTGCCATTCCCTGTCATCGGGATGAGCTAGGCCCGATGCCGGACCTGCTTGCCTTTCCCTTCCTGATTTGCGCCGTCGTTGCCTGTATTGCAGGGATGGTGCGAGGTTTCGCAGGCTTCGGCGCGGCCATGGTGATGACGCCCATTTTTTCGGCATTGTACGGACCGGCGGTCGGCGTGGCCCTGTGCCTGATGCTGGAAATCGCCGTCGCCCTGCCGGTGGTTCCGGGTGTCCTGGGCCTGGTCGACTGGCGCCGTATCGGCCTGATGCTGGTTGCGGCCGCTGTCGGCGTGCCGGTCGGCAATCTTGTCCTGACGTGGGCCGAACCCGAGCCGATGCGCTGGGCGATTTCAGCGATCGTGCTCGGCGCCGTCGCATTGCTGGCCAGCGGCTGGCGCTACCAGGGGCGACCGCGCGCCGCAACAACCTTGACGGCCGGCGTCAGCAGCGGCTTCCTCAACGGTCTGGCCGGCATGGCCGGCCCGCCGATCGCTTTCTATTACCTGGCGGGTCAGGAAAGCACGGCGCACGTGCGGGCCAACCTCACGACCTACTTCGTGTTCGTCGACCTTGTGGCGATCACCACCTTCGCCTCGCGGAGCCTGATCGACTGGAACACGGTCGTGCTGGCGCTGTTCCTGGCGCCGGCTGTCATGCTGGGCGGCGTGTTGGGGGCCAAGCTCTTCCCGCTGGCCAGCGAGAATTTCTATCGGCGTCTTGCACTCGCCCTGCTGGTCGGCGTGGCGATCGGCGTCTTGATCCTGTGAGCGGGAACGCGTAGCGGAGCGGCATGAAGATCTGGGACAAGATCGTCGAGGGCGTGACGCGGCTGGCCAACGGCGAGTCGTTCGGCTCGCTGCTCGGCCTCACGTCGCCGCCGGCCGACGATGGCGCGCATCCCGGCCTGCGCCAGATCGCCTTCACCATCGGCGTGATCGCGCTCGGCGCCAAGATGGCGGGCGTCGACGGCGAGGTATCGGAGAACGAGGTCGCGGCGTTCCGCGATTTCTTCCAGGTGCCGCCGGGCGAGGAACGCAACGTCGAGCGCTTCTTCAATCTGGCCAAGCGTGATGTCGCAGGCTTCGAGACCTATGCGCGCCAGCTCGCGGCGCTGTTTCCCGATGCGCCCGAGATCCTGGAGAACGTGCTCGAAGGACTGTTCAGCATCGCCAAGGCCGATGGACCGATCGACGTCGCCGAAGCCGCCTACCTTGCCGAGGTCTCCAGCATCTTCGGGCTGAGCAGCGCGCGTTTCGAGCGCGCCAAGGCCGCGGCGTTGGGCGTCGTCGAATGCGAACCCTGCACCATCCTGGGCATCGATCCGCTGGCGACCGACGAGCAGATCCGCGACGCCTGGCTGCGCCAGGTCAAGGCCAACCATCCCGACCGGCTGATGGCGCAGGGCCTGCCCGAAGAGGCCATCACCATGGCCAACCGCAAGCTCGCGTTGATCAACGACGCCTACGACCGGCTGCGCCGCGAGCGCGGCCTTGTTCCTGCGTGATCGAGCTTCCATCGCCCAATCACGCCGCGCGCCAGTCGGCGGTCGACGTGCTGGTGCTGCACTACACTGAAATGCCGCTCGACGAATCGCTGAAGATCCTGCGCGATGACAAGCGGCCCAATCGCGTCAGCACACACTATGTCCTGGCGGAGGACGGCACGGCCTATCGCCTGGTACCCGAGGATCGCGTCGCCTGGCACGCCGGCCGTTCGTATTGGCGGGGCCGCGAGGCGCTGAATGGCACCTCGATCGGCATCGAGATCGTGAACCTGCACGGCGATCGTCACGACTATCCCGATGTTCAGATCACCGCCCTCATCGGGCTGTGCCGCGACATCATCGGCCGCCATCCCGCCATCGAGCCGCGCAACGTCGTCGGCCATTCCGACATCGCGCCCAAGCGCAAGGACGACCCCGGCTTGCGCTTCCCATGGGCCAAGCTGGCGGCGAGCGGCGTCGGTTTGTGGCCACGTCCCGGCGCCGAGCCGCTCGGCGGTGATATGCAGTTGGCACTGCAGCGTTTCGGCTATCCTCCGGCCATCGATGTGACGACGGCCGACATCATTGCGTCCTTCCAGCGCCGATTTCGGGCCGCCAACACTGACGGCACGGGCGACGCCGAGACCCGCGCCCTGCTGGCCGACCTGCTTGACCAGGTGGGGCACGAAGCCTAGCTAGGGCCGTCAGGTCAGACGGCCGGATGGCTGCACTGGGCGGGCAACCGCCTGGTGAGGAAAGTCCGGGCTCCACGGAGACACGGTGCCGGCTAACGGCCGGCGGGGGCGACCCCAGGGAAAGTGCCACAGAGAACAGACCGCCTGCCCGGTTTACCGGGACGGCAAGGGTGAAACGGTGGGGTAAGAGCCCACCGCGCGACCGGCAACGGAAGCGGCACGGCAAACCCCACCGGGAGCAAGACCAAATAGGGGCGGCACGCCGGGCAACCGGCAGCGGTGTTTCCGCGTCGCCGCCCGGGTCGGTCGCGCGAGGCGCTCGGTAACGGGCGTCCCAGAGGAATGGCCATCCATCGCCGAAAGGCGAGGACAGAACCCGGCTTACAGGCCGTCTGACCTGCCTCTACTTTTCGGCCCGGCGCTTGATGTGGCGCAGCACGCGATCGTTGTTGAGATCGATGACCAGGCGCGCCAGCGGCATCCAGTAGAGGATCGGCTCGAGCTTGAGTTCGTGTGACGTGCGCTCGACCAGTTGCGTGCGATTGCCGGGCAGCGGCACCAGCTCGAAGCTCGTGAGGTTGGTCAGGAAGTAGCCCCTGACATGCGGCGCGTGAACGTGGTCGTAAGGGCTGAGCTCGCGCAGTGCCGGCACGTCCTTCTCCACGACGAAGGCGAGCTTCCGGTCGGGCAGCCACTCGGTGACGCGCTCCAGCGCAGTGCCGGTCGAGAACTCACCGCGCCGCAGAGCGCCCACGCCTTCGCCCACCACTTCGCCGCCCAGCGGATAGGCGAGGCCCAGTCGATAGGGCAGGGCAACCGGCTCGTCGCGCATGTCCATGCGGACGATCGACTGCCAGACGACGGACGGCGGCGCGTTGATCTCGATCGATTGCCGGGTGTCGAACCGCGTCGTCGTCGGCATCAGCCATTCCGACACCAGGATCAGCGGGACGAGAGCGACGGCGCTCATCGTCTGTCGCGTCGAAGGCCCGAACCGCAGCGCGATCGCGCGACCCAGCAATCCGCCGACCACGGCAACACCGAAGCCGAGCGGCGCCGCCAGCATGATGCAGACGATGCCTTCGAGGGCCGCGGCGATCAGGGCCATGCCGCCGATGGTGGTGGCCAGCAGGACGACGGTGATCGTCCATTCGATGGTAACCGCGTGCCGGCGGTTGGCGATGTAACCCGTCACCGCTCCGATGATGAACGGCGAGGCGACGAACATCCCGAACCCATAGATGCCGAACACCAGCGCTCCCAGGCCGACGAAGATCAGCGTCAATGCGATGGCGACCACGACGCCCTGCGCAGCTGCGGCCCAGGCGATCGTGGGCGGAGCGCCGGTTTGCTCGGCGCGCGTCGGTGTACGTGGCGGAACGATGCAAAGAAAAAGAATCACCGGAACCTGGATGACCGGCGCGATTGCTGCCGCAGCGATCCAGCCGTTGACATCGGCGTTGGCCGCTCGCCGGAACGACAACGCAGCCAAGGCCCAGGCCACGATCAGGAGATAGACGAAGGTCAGGACGAGGAGGGGAGAGGAGGCGTCGTAGAGCGTCCGAAACGAGTGCACTGGGACAAGATAGAAGTCGTAGTCGAGGGCCGGCGTCCGGCCCTGTTCGCAGAAGGCGAGCAACGCCAGGTGCTGGCTGAAGAACAAGGCGAACGCCGCCAGCGCATAAGGCAACCGCCGCATTTCACCTTTGAACGACAGCATGACGCTAGCGCACCGCGTAGCGGGGTTCGGCGAGCACGGCCTCGCCTGCCAGAGGATCGGCCAGCCGTCGCAGCTGCTTTCGTGCCGGCAGGTCGGCGGGCAGCTTGATGTCGGTGGCAAGGCCCGCTGCCTCGAAAGCCTTGATCAGCCACCAGCCGGGATCCATCTGGCCGGGGAACAGGCCAAGCTTCGCCGACCCCGGGAAGGCATGGTGATTGTTGTGCCAAGCTTCGCCCATGCTGATGAGACCGGCCAGCTTCACGTTGTAGCCCTGCGCCGCCGCGCCCTCGACGATCCAGTCCTGGCCGCCCTGGCGATGGGCAAAGTGCCCGACCAGCCAATGGCCGATGACACAGACGCTGACGCGCACGCAGACGCCCCACACCAGCCAGCTCCAGCCGCCGATGGTGAAGAACAGCAGAGCCCACGGCAGTTGGTGCGCCATCCATGTGCGCTCAACGAACGCATAGAACCGGTCGTTCGCCAGTCTCGGCTCGAGCGCGAAGCGGGGCGGGCGGTCGAGCACGAGCTCGCAATGGAGCTGCCACCACGCGTCCTGCCAGAAGCTGCGGCGATGACAGAAATAGTCGTGGCAGTCGGCCTGGCGCTGTGCCCAGTCGCGAAAATCATGGAAGCGGATCATGCCGATGGGACCGGCCATGCCGACCAGGGTGCCGAGATAGACGCAGAGGTATTCCAGCCATCGCGGGCAATGGAAGCTCGAATGGATGAGCCGCCGATGCATGCCCACCGAATGGCCGAAACACAGGGTGATGGCGCTGGTCGCCAGGAAAAGGGCAAAGGCGTCCCAAGCAAAGGTGAGGGGACCGCCTGCGAGCGCCGCCAGGGTCAGGCTCCCGATCCAAAGGGACCTGGGCTTCGCCCAACAGACACGTCCCGCCGCTGGGCTTGCGTCCCGGGCAGCCCGGATGCGCTCTGACCCCGGAACCAGCTCCATGACTGCAACTCTACCTGAACACTACGGTGGGCCGTTACTCGCACCGGTAGAGGTTCGCTCCGGCAGCCATTCCCATCGCGAGTCCCGTCTCGGAAGGGCCGGGAAGAGGGCCTTGGACCTTCCAATCAATTCCTTGCGGTCTACAGTGGTAGGTAGACAATAGATTTGGTAGCTAACCGCTTCAGATTCCTTGTGGATTCTTGCTCTTCCGCATTGCTTCCCTGAAATTCCCATGCTATCCCATAGTATCCCGTATAGCAGACCGGGGCGTGGGGCACCGGTCGCGGGCAGTGCAGGGGGACTGGGCCGGTGGCGTTTCGGTCCGAAATCCTGATCAAGCTCGACAAAAAAGGCAGGGTCTTGTTGCCCGCCGCCTTTCGCGACGAGCTGCCGGCCGACGACCGTGGTGCTTTCGTGCTCTACCACTCGCCCAACCTGCCGGGCGTGGTGAACGGCAACTCGCGCGCCGGCTTCGATGCCATGCTCGACCGGCTGCGGGCCGAGGCGCTCGGCCCCAAGGGCGCGCTCAAGGTCGCGCTCGACGACGAAGCCTTCGATCCCGCCGGCTACCTGTCCTCCTCCGCCCGCACCATCGCCATGGAGCCCGACGGCCGCTTCTCCCTGCCGGCCGAGTTCGCGAGTGTGCTCGAGGTCTCCGACGGCGTGATGTTGGTCGGCAAGGGCGACAAGTTCCAGCTGTGGAATCCGGGCCGCTGGCAGGCCCGCCGCGATTCCGATCGCGACAAGATGGCTGCCTTCGTGCGCGGCCTGGGCGGAGGTGACGCATGAGCGAACGTCATGTCCCCGTCCTGCTGAACGAGGTGGTCGACGCCCTGCAGCCGCGCGACGGCGGCCGCTATGTCGACGGCACCTTCGGCGCCGGCGGCTACACCGCAGCCATGCTCGATCGCGCCGATTGCCAGGTGATCGCCATCGATCGCGATCCCGACGCCATCGGCGCCGGCCGCGCCCTTGCGGAGCGCTATGCGCCGCGGCTGCGCCTGATCGAAGGCCGCTTCGGCGACATGGCCGACCTGTTGTCGGCCGAAGGCGTCGACGACGTCGACGGCGTGGCGCTCGACCTCGGCGTCTCCTCCATGCAATTCGACCAGGCCGATCGCGGCTTCTCGTTCCGCGCCTCCGGTCCGCTCGACATGCGCATGGAGAAGAACGGTCCGTCGGCCGCCGATCTGGTGAATGACGCCGACGAGGCCGAGCTCGCCGACATCATCTTCCGTTACGGCGAGGAACGTCGCAGCCGCCGCGTGGCGCGCGCCATCGTCGAAGCGCGCAAGCAGAAGCGCATCGAGACCACCGGCGAGCTGGCCGAGATCGTGCGCCGAGCCGTCGGCCCGCAGGGCAGGGACGAGAGCGACCCAGCTACCCGCACCTTCCAGGCGCTGCGCATCGCTGTGAACGACGAGCTGGGCGAGCTCGAGCGCGGCCTGGCCGCAGCCGAGCAGGTTCTGGCGCCGGGCGGACGTCTCGCCGTGGTGTCCTTCCATTCGCTCGAAGACCGCGCCGTGAAGGAGTTCGTGCGCAGCCGTGCCGGCCGCACGCCCGGTCCGTCGCGTCACGCGCCGCCGCGCACTGATGCCGAGCCGGCTGCCTTGCGCGACCTGACCCGTAAGCCCGTAGCGCCGTCCGCCTCCGAGATCGCCGCCAATCCGCGCGCCCGCTCGGCGCGCCTGCGCGTCGCCGAAAAGATGGGGGGCCGCGCATGATCCATCGCGGACTCGTGTTCTGGTCGATCGCCGCGGTCGCCACCGCGATCGGTCTGTTCACCGTGAAGTACAAGGTGGCGGACCTCGAGGAGAAGATCGACCGCACCAATCAGAAGATCGTCGAGAGCCAGCAGGCCACGCACATCCTGCGGGTCGAATGGGCTCACCTCAACGAGGCCGAGCGCGTCGAAAAGCTCGCCATCAAGCATCTCAAGCTCGAGCCCGCCTCGATCAAGCAGGTCGTGCGGCTCGATTCCCTGAAACCTCCAGCAGATTCACAGCCCCCGCGTCGCGATCCACCACTCCCTTCCCCCCCACGAACGGGCAACGACGTCCCCTCGTCGAGCTTGCCCGGTGGTGGTCGCGTCGCAGCGGAGGCCGGCAGCCCCTCGCCGGCCTCCGCACCCCCTCCAGGGCGTTCGACCGGACCCACGACGCCCCCTCGACCGGCCATGATCCAAGAGCCGGCAACAGCGGGTCCGGTTGGCGACGGCCAGAGCGCCGCGGTCTCCATCGATGAGATCCTTTCGAGAAACGAAAAGGACCGTCGATGAAGCTGTGGCGCAAGCGAGCCTCGCCCGACCCGGCCGCCGCGGTAAACGCGGCGGCCGGCGCGCGTTACGGATTGGCGCAGGAGCGGCTCAAGGGCGATGCCCAGGAGACCGCCCGCCAGCGCCTGGTCATCGCATCAGGGCTGTTCGCCGTGGTGTTCGTCGCCATTGCGTTGCGCATGGGCTACGTGTCGCTGTTGCGCGACGGCGCCGAGCCGACGCAGCGTGTCGCCGCCCGCGGCGGCTCGATCCAGTCGGAGCGCGCCGACATCGTCGACCGCAACGGCGCCGTGCTGGCGACGTCGGTGCCGGTGATGTCGGCCTTCGTCAATCCGCGCCTGCTGCTCGATCCGCAGGACGCCGCCAAGAAGATCGTCTCGGCGCTGCCCGACCTCAAGTACGACGATGTCCGCACCAAGCTCGAGGAGGACAAGACCTTCGTTTGGGTGAAGCGCGGCTTGAGCCCGCGCGAGCACGACCGCGTCAACCGGCTGGGCATTCCCGGTCTCGAGTTCCAGGCCGAGGAACGCCGTCTCTACCCGCAAGGCACGGCGGCGGCGCACATCCTGGGCTATGCCAGCGTCGACAATACCGGCCTCGCCGGCGTCGAGCGCTACTTCGACCAGCAGCTGCAGAGCGCCGAGACGCTGCAGCTTGCCATCGATCTCCGCCTGCAGCGCCTGATCGAGCGCGAGATCGCCCGCGCGGTCGAGAAGTTCTCGGCGATCGGCGCCACCGCCATCGTCATGGACGCGACCAACGGCGAGATCCTCGCCATGGCCTCGCTGCCGACCTACGATCCCAACTCGGCCAAGACCATCACCAACGACGCGCTGTTCAACCGCGCCACGCTCGGCGTCTACGAGCAGGGTTCGACCTTCAAGATCTTCAACACGGCGATGGCCCTCGACACCGGCCGGGTGACGCTGAACTCGGTGTTCGACGCCACCTCGCCGATCAAGATCGACCGCTTCACCATCAACGACGACCATGCCCAGCGCCGGCCGCTCACGGTGCCGGAGCTGTTCAAGTTCTCCTCCAACATCGCCTCGGCCAAGATGGCGGTGGAGATGGGCAGCGACACCCAGCGCGCCTTCTTCGACAGGATCGGTTTCCTGAAGCCGCTCAACACCCAGCTCACCGAGCTGGCGTCGCCGCTCTATCCGCGCAACTGGATGAAGATCAACACCATGACCATCGCCTTCGGTCATGGCATCTCGGTGACGCCGCTGCACCTGGCGACGGGGTCGGCGGCGGTGGTCAACGGCGGCATTCTCTATTCGCCCAGCCTGGTCAAGCGTACCGCTGCCAGCGACCAAGGGCGGCGTGTCATCCAGCAGAAGACCTCGGTGATGATGCGCCAGCTGCTGCGGCTGAACGCGGTCGAGGGCACCGGCAAGAACGCCGACCTGCCGGGCTACGAGGTCGGCGGCAAGACCGGCACGGCCGAGAAGCCGTCGCGCGGCGGCTACCGCCAAAAAGCCCTAATCAGCTCGTTCGTTGGGGCGTTCCCGATGAACGATCCGAAGTTCATCGTCCTGGTGTCGATCGACGAGCCCAAGGGCACGAAGGATACCTATGGCTTTGCGACGGCAGGCTGGGTGGCGGCGCCTTCGGTGAAGGTCATCATCGAGGGAATGGCATCGCTTTATGGCATCTTGCCGGGCGACCTGAAGCAGGGCCTGCCGCCCATCGAGATCGCCTCGACGCCGGTGCCGGCGCCAGTGCCGCCGCCGCAGTTCGTCCCGGCGAGTGCGCGCCATCGTGGCGCCCAGGAACAGCGTAAGGCTCTGCCGGTACGGCCCGGCCCCAACCAGGCCGCGGCCGCACCCCAAACGGGAGTGCGTCGCGTTGCTGCTGAGTGACCTGATGCGGGCAAGCGCCAACGCGGCCACCACGCCCCCCGCGTTGCCACGCGATCCCGCCCTCGCCGGCCTGACCCTCGATTCGCGCAAGGTCGGGCCCGGTTTCCTTTTCGCGGCCCTCGCCGGCAACCGGCAGGACGGCGCGGCCTTCGTCGCCGAAGCGGTGAAGCGCGGCGCCGTGGCGATCCTCGCCGCGCCCGACGCCGATCTGGCGCCAATCGATCCCTCGGTCGTCGTCATCCGTGACGCCAATCCGCGCCGCCGCGTGGCGCTGATGGCAGCGGCTTTCGCCGGCCTGCAGCCGGCGTCGATTGCGGCCGTCACGGGCACCAACGGCAAGTCCTCGACCGTCCACTTCGTGCGCCACATCTGGGCGAGCCTCGGCCTGAAGGCGGCGAGCGTGGGCACGCTCGGCATCTTCTCGCCTGGCCTGACGCGCGACGCCGGCCTGACCACGCCGGACCCGGTGCAGCTCCACCAGGACCTGGCGATCCTGGCGTGCCAGGGCATCACCCATCTCGCCATCGAGGCGTCGAGCCACGGGCTGGACCAGCATCGCCTCGACGGGCTGAAACTGTCGGCCGCCTGCTTCACCAACCTGACGCACGAGCATCTCGACTATCACGCCTCGATGGAGACCTACTTCGCGGCCAAGGCGCGTCTGTTCGACAGCCTGCTGCCGGAAAGCGGCACGGCGGTGATCAACGCCGACAGCGACCGCGCCCAGGCCCTGATGGCGATCTGCCAACGCCGCGGCATCCGCTGCTGGACCTACGGCGCCAAGGGCCGCGAGTTCCGCCTGCTCAAGGATCGGGCGACGTCGGCCGGCCAGAATCTGGCGGTCGAGATCCTGGGCGAACTGCACGGCATCGAGCTGCCGCTGGTCGGCGGTTTCCAGGCCTCCAATGCGCTGGGCGCGCTGGCCCTCGCCGTGGCGACCGGCGGCCACGTCGCCCGCTCGGTCGAAGCGTTGGGCAGCGTGACCGGCGCCCCCGGCCGCCTGCAGCTCGTGGCGCGCCATCGCACCGGCGCCAACGTCTATGTCGACTACGCCCACAAGCCCGAGGCGCTGGAGACCGTGCTTACGACCTTGCGGCCCTTCGCGCACGGCCGGCTGGTCGTGGTGTTCGGCTGCGGCGGCGATCGCGATCGCGCCAAGCGGCCGGTGATGGGCGAGATCGCCACGCGCCTTGCCGATCTCACCCTGGTGACCGACGACAATCCGCGCAGCGAGGAGCCCGAGGCGATCCGCGCCGAGATCGTGCGCGGCATTCCCGCCGACCGGCGCAACTGGCTGGAAGTGCGCGACGGCCGGCATGCCGCCATCGAGCGCGGCATGGCCTCGCTCAGGAGCAAGGACGACCTGCTGCTGATCGCCGGCAAGGGCCACGAGACCGGCCAGACCATCAAGGGCGTGACGCACCATTTCGACGACGCCGAGGTCGCGCGCGAGTTCGCCGAGGCCGTGTCGTGAGCGCGCTCTGGACTTCCGACGAAGTGGCGCGGGCGCTGGGCGCAGTCATCACTGCGCCGTTCGAGGCGAATGGCGTCACCTTCGACAGCCGCGCCGTCGGCAAGGGCGACCTGTTCTTTGCCCTGAAGGGCGAGACGACCGACGGCCACGCCTTCGTGGCCGAGGCGATGAAGCGCGGCGCCGCAGCGGCGGTCGTGTCGCGCGATGTCGAGAATGCGGGCGGCACGCTGATCCGCGTGCCCGACACCATGAAGGCGCTGGAGGGTCTCGGCCGCGCCGGCCGTCGGCGCGGCAAGGCCCGCATCGCCAGCGTCACCGGCTCAGTCGGCAAGACCAGCACCAAGGATGCCTTGCGCGCGCTGCTGTCGGCCCAGGCGCCGACCTCGGCCAGTGCGGCCTCGTTCAACAATCACGTCGGCGTGCCCATCAGCCTGGCCCGCCTGCCACGCGAGGCGCGCTACGGCGTGTTCGAGATCGGCATGAACCATCCCGGCGAGATCGAGCCGCTGGCCCGCCAGGTCGAGGCCCATGTCGGCGTCGTGACCAATGTCGGGCCGGCGCATATCGGCTTCATGGGCTCTGAAGAGGCGATCGCCGACGAAAAGGCCTGCCTGTTCGCGGGCATGGCGCAAGGTGCAGTGGCCGTGCTCAATCGCGATGGCAAGCATTACGAGCGGCTGGCGGGACACGCCCGCCGGTTCGGCGTCTCGCGCATCGTCGGCTTCGGTCGCGGCGAGACGGCCGAGGCACGGCTTGTCTCCTGCAGCCTGCAGGATTCGGGCAGCGATGTTGTCGCCTTGATCCATGGCCGCCGCATCGAGTATCGGCTGGGTGCGGCCGGCGAGCACTGGGTGCTGAACAGCATCGCGGCGCTGGCCGTCGCCGAGGCGCTGGGCGCGGATGTCGAACAGGCGGCCGCTTCGCTCGCCGGCGTGTCGGCCTCGCCGGGGCGCGGCGCGCGGCGCTTCCTGAAGTTCGGCACCGGTACGGTCGAGCTTCTGGACGAGAGCTACAACGCCAACCCGATGTCGGTTCGCGCCATGCTCGCCATCCTGGCGCGCACCGAACCGGCCAAGGGTGGCCGCCGGCTGCTGGCGCTGGGCGACATGCGCGAGCTGGGCGAGGGCGCCGACGCCTTCCACGCCGGGCTCGCTGATGCGGTTGTGGCCAGCGGCGCGGCCCAAGTCTTCCTGTGCGGGCCGCACATGGAGGCGCTGTGGCGCAAGCTCGAGCCGGCGCAGCGTGGCGTGCATCGGCCGGATTCAATGGCGCTTGCCGGCGAGGTCGCGGCGGCGTTGCGGGCAGGAGATGTGATCGCGGTGAAGGGTTCGCTGGGTTCAAGAATGAAGCATGTCGTCGACGCCATCCTGGCGGCCAGCGGCGGCGAGGTAGGACGCTAGATGTTCTACAATCTCCTCTATCCGCTGGCGGACGTCTTCACCCCGTTCAACATCTTTCGCTATCTGACGTTCCGGTCGATCGCGGCGTTCTTGACGGCGCTGGTGCTGAGCTTCGTGATCGGCGGCGGGCTGATCCGCTGGCTGCGCAGCAAGCAGGCGCAGGGCCAGCCGATCCGCCACGACGGCCCGGCTACCCATCTCACCAAGAAGGGCACGCCCACCATGGGTGGGCTTCTGATCCTGATCACGCTCACGGTGGCCACGCTGCTGTGGGCCGATCTCACCAACCGCTATGTCTGGATCGTGCTCGCCATCACCCTGGCCTTCGGCGCGGTCGGCTTCTGGGACGACTTCCTCAAGGTCACCAAGAAGAATCCCAAGGGCGTGCCGGGCAAGATCAAGATCGTGATATCGATCGTGGTCGGGGTCCTGGCGACCTACCTGATCGCCCAGGCTTCACCCGCGTCCCTGCGTTACATGCTGGCATTGCCGTTCCTGAAGGACGTGCTGTTGCCGTTGGGGCTGCTGGGCTTCCTGGCCTTCGGCACCCTGGTGATGGTGGGCGCCTCCAACGCCGTCAACCTGACCGACGGCCTCGACGGCCTCGCCATTGGTCCGGTGATCATGGCCTCGGCGGTGTTCGGCCTGATCGCCTACGTCGTCGGCAACACCATCCTCACCAACTACCTCTATCTCCACCACGTGCCGCGCTCGGGAGAGCTCGCCGTGCTGCTGGCCGCGCTGATCGGCGCCGGCCTCGGTTTCCTGTGGTTCAACGCCCCGCCGGCCATGGTGTTCATGGGCGACACCGGCTCGCTCGCCATCGGCGGCGCGCTGGGCGCGGTCGCCGTCGTCACCAAGCACGAGATCGTGCTGGCGATCGTGGGCGGCCTGTTCGTGCTCGAGACCGTGTCGGTGATCGTCCAGGTCGTGTCCTACAAATGGACCGGTCGCCGCGTCTTCCGCATGGCGCCGCTGCATCATCATTTCGAGCAGAAGGGCTGGGCCGAGCCCACCATCGTCTTCCGTTTCTGGATCATCGCCGCCATCCTGGCGATGGCCGGCCTCGCCACCCTGAAGTTGAGGTGAGCGGATGATCGATCTCGGCATCCTGAAAGGTTCGTCGTTCGTCGTGCTGGGGCTCGCGCGCTCCGGCATGGCGACCGGACGCGCCCTGAAGGCGGCCGGCATCGACTACATCTGCTGGGACGACAACGCCGCCTCGCGCGATGCCGCGGCGGCGGCGGGCTTGAACGTCGCGAACCCCGCGGGCGTCGACTGGTCGCGCATCACCACGCTGGTCATCAGCCCGGGCATCCCCAGCACCTTCCCCAAGCCGCATCCCGTGGCCGCTGCGGCGCGCGCCGCCGGCAAGAAGATCATCTGCGACGTCGAACTGCTGGCCAAAGCCCAGGACGAGGCGATGTACGTCGCCATCACCGGTACCAACGGCAAGTCGACGACGACGGCGCTGATCGGCCATATCCTCACCCAGGCCGGCGTGCGCTGCGAGGTCGGCGGCAATATCGGCCGCGGTGCGCTCGATCTCGCACCGCTCGGCGCCGAAGGCGTGTACGTGCTGGAACTGTCGTCCTACCAGCTGGAGCTGCTGGAAACCTTCCATGCCCATGTCGCGGTGTGGCTCAACATCACGCCCGACCACATCGACCGCCATGGCGATCTCGCGGGTTATGTCGCCGCCAAAGAGAACATCTTCGCCCGCCAGCAGATCCGCGATTGCGCGGTGATCGGCGTCGACGACGAGCCCTCGCGTGCCGTCTATGCCAAGCTGATCAAGCGCGGCATCGCGGCGGTGCCGGTCAAGCTCGAGAGCCCGATCGCCGGCGGCATCTCGTTTCGCGCCGGCATGCTGGTCGATGCCGACGGCTACAACGTCGATTTCGCCGACGTGCCGACCTTGCCGGGCGACCACAATGCGCAGAACGCCGCCTGCGCCTGGGCGGCCTGCCGCTGGCTCGGCGTGCCGCGTGAGCAGATCGTCGCCGGCCTGACGAGCTATCCCGGGCTGCCGCATCGCCAGGAGCGCGTCGCGGCGGTGGGCAACGTCGTCTACGTCAACGACAGCAAGGCGACCAACGCCGACGCCACGGCGCGCGCGCTGTCGTCCTATCATGACATCTACTGGATCCTGGGCGGCCAGGCGAAGGAGGGCGGCGTGGCGCCGCTCGCGCCGTGGTTCGAGCGCATCCGCCATGCCTTCCTGATCGGCGAGGCGACCGAGCTGTTCGCCGGCCAGCTCGAGGGCAAGATCGCCTACAGCCGCTGCGGCGACCTCAAATCGGCGCTCGACGCCGCGCATGAGCGTGCGCAGCGCGAGGCGAAAGATATCGCCGTGGTCCTGCTGTCGCCGGCCTGCGCCTCGTGGGACCAGTGGAAGAGCTACGAGCACCGTGGCGATGCGTTCCGCGCCATGGCGCGCGCCCTGCCGGGCGCACAGGTTTTGGGGAGAGCAGCGTGATCCAGGTACCGCGCGACGACCGCAGCGTGATCGGCCAGTGGTGGTGGACCGTCGACCGCTGGTCGCTGGGCGCCATCCTGGGCATCATCGCCTTCGGCGTCATGCTGACGCTCGCCGCCTCGCCGCCCGCCGCCGAGCGCATCGGCGCCGATTCCTTCGTCTTCGCCAAGCGCCAGTTCTTCTTCCTGCCGCTGGCGCTGATGCTGATGCTGGCGATTTCGCTCGCCTCGCCGCGCCACATCAGGCGGCTGGCGCTGCTGGTGTTCTGCGGCAGCGTGCTGCTGCTCGCCGCAACCTTCGTCATCGGCGTCGAGATCAAGGGCGCGCGGCGCTGGATCTCGGTGCCCGGCCTGTCGAGCGTGCAGCCCTCGGAGTTCGTCAAGCCGAGCTTGGCCGTGATCTCGGCCTGGCTGCTGGCGCAAAGCCGCGCCGAGCGGCGGGCGCCGGGCTACATCTTGTCGACCCTGCTGGTCGGCGGCGTGCTGGCGCTGCTGGTGATGCAGCCCGACCTCGGCATGAGCATCGTGGTGGCGCTGGTATGGGCCGCCCAGCTCTTCGTCGTCGGCCTGCCGATGTGGGTCGCCGCCTTCGGCGTGATCGGCGGCGCCGGCGCGCTGGTCGGCGCCTATTTCACCTTCAACCACGTGCGCAGCCGCTTCGACCGCTTCCTCGATCCCTCGTCAGGCGACAACTACCAGGTCAACACCTCGCTCGACGCCTTCATGAACGGCTCGCTGTTCGGCCGCGGGCCGGGCGAGGGCACGGTCAAGGCCCAGCTTCCGGACGCCCACACCGATTTCGTGATGGCGGTGGCTGGCGAGGAATTCGGCCTGGTCGTCTGCCTGATGATCCTGGCGCTGTTCGCCTTCGTCACCATGCGCTCGATGTCGCGCGCCTCGAAGGAGACCAGCCTGTTCATCACCCTGGCCGCCACCGGCCTTGCCGTGCAGTTCGGCCTGCAGGCCGCCATCAACATGGCCTCGACCATCCAGCTCATTCCGGCGAAGGGCATGACCCTGCCGTTCATCTCCTATGGCGGCTCCTCGGCGCTGGCGATGGCGATCTGCCTCGGCATGATGCTGTCGCTGACGCGCGAGCATGCCGGCTTGCGGGAGGCGGTGTGATGGCTGAGCTGCGCCCCGTGGTCCTGGCAGCGGGCGGCACCGGCGGGCACGTGTTCCCTGCCGAGGCGCTGGCCGGCGAGCTCGAGGCGCGCGGCGTGCCGTTCACCCTGGTCACCGATTCGCGCGGCCGCCAATGGCAAGGGGCGCTGTCGCATCGGCCGATCCACTACATCCATTCGGCCAGCCCCAGCGGGTCGCTGGGCCAGCGTCTCAAGGCCATGATGTCCCTCGGGCTCGGCCTGTTCGATGCCTGGCTGGCGCTCGGCCGCATCGGCCCCTCGGCCGTCGTCGGCTTCGGCGGCTATGCCTGCGTGCCGACCATGGTAGCCGCCCGCCTGCGCCGCCTGCCGGCGATGCTGCACGAGCAGAACGCCGTGCTGGGCCGGGCCAACCGCATGGTGCTGGGTGGCGTCGAGCGCATCGCCACGTCGTTCGACCACACCCGCTTCATCGCCGACGGCGATGGCCGCGCCCGCCTGGTCGGCAATCCGGTGCGCGAGACGGTGCGTGTGCTGCGCGAACAGCCCTATCGCGCACCGGCCGCAGGCCGCGTCATCGATCTGGTGGTGTTCGGCGGCAGCCAGGGGGCGACCTCGTTCAGCCAGGTCGTACCCGAGGCGATCCTCTCGTTGCCGCAGGCGTTGCGCTCGCGCATCCGCCTGGTCCAGCAATGCCGTTCGGAGGATTTCGACAAGGTGCGCCAGCGCTACACGCGCGGCGGCGTCGTCGTCGAGCTGGCGCCGTTCTTCTCCGACCTGCCGCAGCGTCTGGCGGCGGCGCATCTGGTGATCGGCCGCGCCGGCGCCTCGACCGTGGCCGAGCTCGCGACCATCGGTCGGCCGTCGATCCTGGTGCCCTATCCCTATGCCGCCGATGATCACCAGACCGCCAATGCCCGGGCCTTCGAGGCGGCGGGCGCCTGCATCGTGATGCCACACGCCGAGTTCACGGCCGCGGCGCTGGCCAGGCATCTCGCGACCTTGTTCGAACAACCGCACCTTCTGACCAAGATGGCGACGGCCGCCCACGCGGCCGGCCGGCCGGACGCGGCGGCGCGTCTTGCCGATCTGGTCGGGGAAATGACAGGAGCTGCCGCATGAGGGCAATGCCGCTCGATCTCGGAATGATCCACTTCGTCGGCATCGGCGGCATCGGCATGTCGGGCATCGCCGAGGTGCTGCACAATCTCGGCTACAAGGTGCAGGGCAGCGACATCGCCGATGGCGCGATCACGCGCCGGCTGCAGGAGATCGGCATCAAGGTCGCGATCGGCCATCGCGCCGACAACCTCGGCAGCGCCCAGGTCGTGGTCGTCTCGAGCGCGGTCAAGAAGGACAATCCCGAAGTGCTGGCCGCCCGCGCCCGACTGCTGCCGGTGGTGCGCCGCGCCGAGATGCTGGGCGAGCTGATGCGCCTGAAATGGTCGGTGGCGATCGGCGGCACCCACGGCAAGACGACGACGACCTCGATGGTCGCCGCCATGCTCGATGCCGGCGGGCTCGATCCCACGGTCATCAACGGCGGCATCATCAACGCCTACGGTACCAACGCCCGGCTGGGCGGCGGCGACTGGATGGTGGTCGAATCCGACGAATCGGACGGCTCGTTCCTGCGCCTGCCCGCGGTCATCGCCGTGGTCACCAACGTCGATCCCGAGCATCTCGACCACTACGGCACGTTCGACGCGCTGCGCGACGCCTTCGTGCGCTTCGTCGAGAACATCCCGTTCTACGGCTTTGCCGTGCTGTGCACCGATCATCCCGAGGTCCAGGCGCTGATCCCGCGCATCGCCGACCGCCGCCTCATCACCTACGGCATCGGCGCCAACGCCGATGTCCGCGCCATCAACCTCAAGCTCGACCGCGGCGGCGCCGACTTCGACGTCACGATCGAAAACCGCGCGACCAACGAATCGCGCACCATCGTCGACCTGCGCCTGCCGATGTTCGGCCAGCACAACGTGCAGAATGCGCTGGCCGCCATCGCCGTGGCCCAGGAGATGGGCCTGCCCGACGAAACGATCCGCCGCGCGCTGGCCTCCTTCGGCGGCGTCAAGCGGCGCTTCACCAAGACCGGCGAGGCGCACGGCATCACCGTGATCGACGATTACGGCCATCATCCCGTCGAGATCGCCGTCACGCTGCGCGCTGCCCGCCAGGCCTATGGCGGTTCGGGCCGGGTGATCGCCGTCATGCAGCCGCATCGCTACACCCGGCTCGGCGGCCTGCGCGACGACTTCGCGACCTGCTTCGCCGACGCCGACGCCGTCCTGATCGCCGACGTCTATGCCGCCGGTGAGGCGCCGATCGAAGGCGTCAATCGCGACATGCTGGTGAGCCTGGTGCAGCGCGCCGGCCATCGCGACGTGTCGGCGCTTGGTGCACCGGGCGACCTGCCGGGCCTGATCTGGCAGATGGCACGGCCGGGCGACGTCGTGGTCTGCCTCGGCGCCGGCAACGTCACGGCCTGGGCGCATGCGCTGCCCGGCCAGTTGCAGCAGATCGCGGCCGACCAGGCGGGGCCGCGGTCGATCGCCAACGATCACGGTCCAGGGACGGCGGCATGATGGCGGTGGCTGCCCGTCCTCACCTGATCGACCGGCTGCCCAAGCCGCGCGGCCGCATTACGGCCGATGCCCCGTTGGGACCGCAGACCTGGTTCGCCACGGGCGGCCCTGCCGAAGTGCTGTTCCGGCCGGCCGACGTCGAGGATCTCGCGACGTTCCTCGCGGCGCTTCCGGCCGACGTGCCGGTCACCGTGCTGGGCGTGGGCTCGAACGTGATCGTCCGCGATGGCGGTATCCGAGGCGTGGTCATCCGCCTGTTGCGCGGCTTCACTGGCATCACCGTCGACGGCCACGAGGTCGTGGCCGGCGCCGGCGCGCCCGATCTCAACGTAGCGCTGACGGCCCACGAGCATTCGCTGGCCGGCCTGGAATTCTTGAGCGGCATCCCCGGCACGATCGGCGGTGCGTTCCCGACCAACGCCGGCGCCTATGGCGGCGAACTGGCCGAAGTGCTGATCTTGGCCGAAGCGGTCGATCGCGCCGGCAGGGTGTTTGCCGTGACGCCGGCCGAACTCGGCCTTTCCTACCGGCACAGCGCTGCGCCGGCCGACTGGATCTTCACATCGGCACGCCTCAGGGCGGCTCCTGGCGACCAGCTCGCGATCGCGCGGCGCATCAGTGAGATCGACGGCGCGCGCGCCGATTCACAGCCGCGCAGCCGCACCGGCGGCTCGACCTTCGCCAACCCGCCCGGGCACAAGGCGTGGGAGCTGATCGATGCCGCCGGCTGCCGCGGCCTCAAGGTCGGCGGCGCGCAGGTCTCGGAGAAGCACACGAATTTCCTGATCAACACCGGCGCTGCCACCGCTTCCGACATCGAGAAGCTGGGCGAGGAGGTGCGCCGGCGCGTATTCGACAAGAGTGGCGTGCGGCTCGACTGGGAGATCCGCCGCCTCGGAGAGTTCCAATGAGCCGGAAAGTAGCGGTCCTGATGGGCGGCTGGTCGCCCGAGCGCGAGGTCTCGCTGGTGAGCGGCAAGGCCTGCGCCGAAGGTCTGCGCGAGGGCGGCCATCAGGTGATCGAGTACGATGTGAAGCGCGACCTGCGCGCGCTGATCGAGTTCCTGCGGCCGGCGGCCGGCGGCGGTCCGGACGTGGTGTTCAACGCCCTGCACGGCAAATACGGCGAGGACGGCTGCATCCAGGGGGTGCTGGAAGTCCTGGCTGTGCCCTACACCCATTCCGGCGTGCTGCCGTCGGCCATCGCCATGGACAAGCCGATGACGCGCCACATCTTCACTTCGCTCGGCATACGCGTCGCCGAAGGCCGGGTGATCGAACGCCAGTCGCTTGCCTGGGGCGATCCCATGCCCCGCCCCTATGTCGTGAAGCCGATCGACCAGGGTTCCAGCGTCGGCGTGCACATCGTACGCGAGGGCGACAATCTTGCCGCGGTGGAGCTCGCGGAGGCAAAGTTCGGCGATCGCGTCCTGGTCGAGAAGTTCGTGCCGGGTCGCGAGCTCACCGTCGCTGTGATGGGCGACAAGCCGATTGCCGTCACCGAGCTGCGCCCGCGCACGCGTTTCTACGACTACGAAGCCAAGTACACCGAAGGCGTCACCGAGCATCTCGTGCCGGCGCCGATCCCGGCCGAGGTCTACGAGCTGGCCAAGGATTGGGCGCTGATGGCGCACGAGGGGCTGGGCTGCAGCGGCCTGACGCGCACCGACTTGCGCTGGGACGATTCCAAGCCCGACACCAGCGGCCTGGTGGTGCTCGAGATCAACACCCAGCCCGGCATGACGCCGCTGTCGCTGGCGCCCGAGCAGGCCAAGTGGGCCGGCATCTCCTGGCCGCAGCTCATGACCTGGATGGTCGACAATGCGAGGCATCCGGCATGAAGGCGGATCCCAGGGAAGCCCCGCGCCGGCGCGACTACGACCGCCGCAAGAAGCGCGCGCCGATCAAGAAGATCGGCCGTCCGTTCTGGCGCCAGCCGCTGCTGCTCGGCCTGATCGTGCTGCTGTTGGGCACCGGCGGGGCAGGTGGCTGGTGGGCTTGGCATGAAGGCTGGCTGGTCGAGGCGCGCAACAAGGTGGACGCGATCGGTCTCGCCATCGTCGGCGCCGTCACGCCCTTCAAGCTGGTCGATGTCACGGTCGAGGGCCGCGACTATGTCGAACGCAGCGCCATTTTAGGCGCGCTCGGCGTCAAGGCGGGCGATTCGCTGCTCGGCATCGACCTGCAGGCCTCGCGCCAGCGGCTCGAGGCGATCGACTGGGTGGCCAGCGCCACCGTCGAACGCCGCCTGCCCGACACCCTCTATGTCGTACTGGTCGAGCGCCGCGCTGTCGCCATCTGGCAGAACGGCGACGAGTACACGCTGATCGACCGCGACGGCCGCACCGTGCGCGCCAGCCGCATGCCGCCGGGCGCGGAGAAGCTGCTGCTGCTGGGAGGCCCCGGCGCCCCCGAGCATGTCGGCGAGCTGCTGCTGCTGCTGGCTTACGAGCCTGCGGTTGCCCGCGAATTGCGCTCCGCCGTCTGGGTCGGCCACCGGCGCTGGAACCTGGTGCTCAACAACGGCGTCGAGATCTGGCTGCCCGAGGAGGATGCGGTCGCCGCCCTCCAGCAGCTGGTGAAGCTCGACGACAAACACAAATTGCTCTCGCGCGAATTCGGCGTCGTCGATCTACGATTGCCGGACAAGCTCTATCTCAAGAAACGCGGTCCGGGCGATGCGACGCCCGGCCCTGTGTGAAATGCTCGGTGAACCTATAGTGTAAGCGTAGCGACGGGGGAGATCGTGGCTAAGACAAGAAACGGCGTGATTGCGGCTCTCGATATCGGCACCAGCAAGGTCGTCTGCTTCGTGGCGCGGGTCGACGGCCAGGGTTTGCGCGTGGTCGGTATCGGCCATCAGCCAGCCCAGGGCATGCGGTCGGGCAACATCGTCGACATGGAGGCCGCCACGCGCGCCATCTCCTCGGCGGTATCGACCGCGGAGGAGATGTGTGGCGAGCACGTCCGCGAGGTCATCGTCGGCGTGAGCGGCGGCTCGGCCGCCTCGCACAACCAGAGCCTCGACGTCGCGATCGGCCATCACGAGATCGGCGAGCGCGACGTACGCCGCGTGCAGCAGCACATCCACCTGCCGGCCGAGACGGCCGACCGCGACATCATCCATTCCGAGGCCATCGGCTTCTCGGTCGACGGCACGCCGGTGCGCGACGCCCGCGGCATGTTCGGCGAGCGCCTGGGCGTGGAAGTCCACTTGGTGACGGCGGCCAGCGGCTCGATGCGCAACCTGCAGGTCTGCGTGCGGCGCGCCCATCTCGAGATCGCCGATCGCGTCGTGGCTGCCCACGCCGCCGGCCTGAGCTCCCTGGTGTCCGACGAGCGTGACCTCGGCGTCACCCTGATCGACATGGGTGGCGGCACCACCTCGATCGCCGTCTTCTACGAAGGCCATCTCGTGCACGTCGATTCGATCCCGGTCGGCGGCGAGCATGTCACCCGCGACATCGCCCGTGGCCTTTCCACGCCGCTCGCTCACGCCGAGCGCATGAAGACCCAGATCGGCCGTGCCGTCGCCAAGCCCAACGACGAGTACGACATCATCGACGTGCCGCTGATCGGCGAGGAGGATCGCACCCGTCCCAACCACATCCCGCGCTCGATTCTGGTCGGCATCATTCGCCCGCGCATCGAGGAGACATTTGAGCTGGTGCGCAGCCGGCTCGAGGCCAGCGGTGTGGATAAGTTGGCCGGCGGGCGCGCCGTTCTTGTCGGCGGGGGCTGCCAGCTCGACGGTGTCCCTGAAGTCGCGTCGGCGATCCTCAACAAGAAAGTCCGCACCAGCGGCCCGTTACGGCTCGCCGGGCTCGCTGATTCGACGGGTGGCCCGGCGTTTTCCGCTGCCGCCGGCCTGCTCGCCTTCGCACTCAACAACCATGCTGCCGGTCAGGCTCAACAGGTGCCGATGGAGATGCCGGCGAGTCGAATTGGGCGGATTGGCAGTTGGATTAGGGAGAACTTTTAGGCAATATGTTGTGCGGGGAAAGGCAATCCCCACAGGCTATTGATAAGAAGCAAGAAAAGCCGGTGGCGGCAAAGGGTCCGGCCAAAAAATGGGTCCATGCCGCTGCTCCGAGCAGATTACCCCCTCGTTTGCGTGGAGAAGCCGTATGACAATCAACCTCAGCCTCCCCCAAAAGGAGTCCGAGATTAAGCCGCGTATCACCGTGATCGGCGTCGGTGGCGCGGGTGGAAACGCCGTCAACAACATGATCAGCGCCGCCCTGGAAGGGGTGGAGTTCATCGTCGCCAACACCGACGCGCAGGCGCTCGGCCAGTCGCTCGCCGACCGCCGCGTCCAGCTCGGCATCACCATCACCCAGGGCCTGGGCGCGGGCGCCCGTCCCGAGGTCGGCCGCCAGGCCGCCGAAGAGGCCCTGCCCGAGATCCTGCAACTGCTCGACGGGGCCAACATGGTGTTCGTCACCGCCGGCATGGGCGGCGGCACCGGCACCGGTGCGGCTCCGGTCATCGCCGCCGCAGCGCGCGAGCAGGGCATCCTCACCATCGGCGTCGTCACGAAGCCTTTCCACTTCGAAGGCCGCCGCCGCATGCAGTCGGCCGAGCAGGGCATCACCGAGCTGGAGAAGGTGGTCGACACGCTGATCGTCATCCCCAACCAGAACCTGTTCAAGATCGCCAACGAGAAGACGACCTTCGCCGACGCCTTCAAGATGGCCGACGACGTGCTGCACATGGGCGTGCGCGGCGTCACCGACCTCATGGTCATGCCCGGCCTGATCAACCTCGACTTCGCCGACATCCGCACGGTGATGGGCGAGATGGGCAAGGCGATGATGGGCACCGGCGAGGCCGAGGGCCAGGATCGCAGCCGCGTCGCGGCCGAGAGCGCGATCTCCAACCCGCTGCTGGAAGACCATTCGATGAAGGGCGCCAAGGGCGTGCTCATCAACATCACGGGCGGCCTCGACATGACCCTGCACGAGGTCGACGAGGCGGCCAACCGCATCCGCGAGGAAGTCGACGCCGACGCCAACATCATCTTCGGCTCGACCTTCGACGCCACGATGCAGGGCCGCATGCGCGTGTCGGTGGTTGCCACCGGCATCGCCGCCATGGCCGCCCAGCAGCCGGCGCCGAACTACCTGTCGCTCGACATGAACCGGCCGATGCAGACCGGCCAGCCGGCGCTCAGCCGTCCGGTCGCGCCGCCAGTCGGCCGCGTCGCCATGCCGGCGGCTGCGGTGGCGGCTCCTGCGGCTCCCATGCCGGCCGCTCCCATACCGGCTGCACCGCCGGCGCCCATGGTCGCCGCCGCTCCGCAGGTGATGGCGCCAGTGGCTCCCCCGGCGCCGGTCGCCGCGGCACCGGTCGCACCGGCCCCGGTGGCACCGCCGATCCCGGCGATGGCCGAGATGCCGATCCCGGCCCAGATCGTTGCAACGCCGGTCGAGCCGGCGCCTGCTCCAGCCCCCGTCGCCGCTCCGGCGCCGGTGGCACCGGTCATGCCTGCCGCGCCGCCGATCGCGGCGACGGCTGCGCCCATCGCGGCGCCGCCGCCTGCGGCCGCGCCGCCGCGGCCGCTGGTCGACGAGAACGACTGGCGCGTCAGCCGTCCGGCGGCCAGGCCGGCGGTGCGGGCCAGTGAGCCCATGACGCGACCGGTTGCCGCGCGGGCGGCCAGCGAGAGCCGCGCGCCCAACCTGTTCCAGCGCATCACTGGCGCGTTTGCCGCACCCAAGCCGGTGGCTCCTGCCGCCGAGCCGGTCGCTCCGCGCACGGTGCCGGAAAATGTCGTGGCGGTGGCTCCCAAGCCCGCGCCGCGGCCGGCTCCGGCCCAGGCCTCGATCAATCTCGACGTCACCGAGCGGGCCAAGCCGGCGCGGGATGACGACGACCTGCAGATTCCCGCGTTCCTGCGTCGGCAAGCCAACTGACGTAGGCCTGCAAGTTCTCCACGCATCACTCGAGGGGCCGGTCACGGCCCCTCTTTTTTCGGCCCGGGCGGTGATATAAACGCGCCGGCGCAACGGGTTCGAATGGGTATGTGGAAAGCGATCTTTACTGGGTTTGCCTTGACTGTCACGACGCTCGGCCTTTCCGGCTGCGGCTCGTCGGACGATGACAAGAACTACGTCGAGCAGCCGGTCGAGCAGCTCTACAACCGCGCGCTCGATGACCTCGGCGCGCAGCAGTACAAGGCCGCTGCCAAGGGCTTCGAGGAAGTCGACCGCCAGCATCCCTATTCGGTGTGGGCGACCAAGGCGCAGATCATGGCCGCCTTCTCCTACTACCAGTCGAACAAGTACGACGACGCTATCATCGCGCTGGACCGCTTCATCCAGCTGCATCCTGGCCATCGCGACATCCCCTACGCCTATTACCTGAAGGCGCTCTGTTTCTACGAGCAGATCTCCGACGTCGGGCGCGACCAGCGCGTTACACAGCAGGCGCTCGATGCGCTGGCCGAGGTGGTCAAGCGCTTCCCTGAATCGCCCTATGCCCGCGACGCCCGCCTCAAGGTCGAACTCGCCATCGACCATCTCGCCGGCAAGGAGATGGCGGTCGGCCGCTACTATCAGAGCAACCAGCAATATGTCGGTGCCATCAACCGCTATCGCGTGGTGATCGAGCGCTACCAGACGACCACGCACGTGCCGGAGGCGCTGCACCGCCTGGTCGAGAGCTACCTGTCGCTCGGCGTCAAGAACGAGGCCCAGGAGGCGGCGGCGGTGCTCGGCTTCAACTTCCCGGGCAGCGAGTGGTACCAGGACAGCTACTACCTGATGACCGGTGAAGGCACGCCTGCGCCATCCGACGAAAAGCGCGGCTGGTTCTTCGGCCTGTTCTGATCCCTGCATGCTGGTCTCGCTTTCGATCCGCGACTTCGTGCTGATCGAGAAGCTCGACCTCGACTTCGTACGCTCGCGCAACGGCGGGCTGGGCGCGCTGACCGGCGAGACCGGCGCCGGCAAGTCCATCCTGATCGATGCGCTCGGCCTGGCGCTGGGCAATCGCGCCGAATCGGCCGCGGTGCGGCGTGGCGCGACCCAGGCTTCGGTGGCCGCCTCGTTCGACCTGCCCAAGGACCACCCCGCGCATGCGGTGCTGGCGGAGCAGGGCCTTGAAGACGATGACGCGCTCACCCTGCGGCGCATCGTCGGCGCCGACGGCCGCGGCCGCGCCTTCGTCAACGATCAGCCGGCCTCGGTGGCTTTGCTGCGCCGGCTCGGCGACACCCTGGTCGAAATCCAGGGCCAGATGGAACAGCACGGCCTTCTGGACATGGCGACGCATCGTGCGTCGCTCGACGCCTTTGCCGGGCTGGAAAAGCAGGCCGAGGCGGTGCGCGCGGCCTGGCACGCCTGGCGGGCGGCCGAACAGGCGCGCGCCGATGCCGGGGCTGCGGCAGCGGCGGCGCGCCGCGACGAAGATTTCCTGCGCCATTCGGTGAAGGAGCTGGAGGCGCTTTCGCCCAAGGCCGACGACGAGGAAAAACTTGCCGAGGAGCGCCAGCTCCTGCGCGCCGGCAGCGCGCTTGGCGAGGCCGTGGCGCAGGCGATGAGCGAGCTCGAGCACGGACGCGGCGCGGTCGGCGCCTTGCGCAATGCGCATCGGCTGGTCGAGCGCAATGTCGACAAGGCGATGGGCCGGCTCGACACGGCGCTGGCGGCGCTCGACCGGGCGCTGAGCGAAGCCACCGAGGCGCAGGCCCAGCTCGAGGCGGCACAGGCAGCACTGGAGTTCGATCCCGCGCGTCTGGAAAAGGTCGAGGAGCGGCTGTTCGCGCTGCGTGCGGCGGCGCGCAAGCACAGTGTCACGGTGCCGGAGCTGGCGGCGCTGACCGAGCGCTTCATCGCGCAACTGGCGGCGCTCGACGACGGCGAAGCCGGCCTCAAGCGGCTGGCCAGCGAGGCGAAGGCCGCACGCGCGGCCTATGTCGCCGCCGCCGAGGCTCAGGCCGCTGCCCGCCGCAAGGGCGCGGCGCGGCTCGACAAGGCGGTTGCGGCCGAGCTGGTGCCGCTCAAGCTCGAGAAGGCCAGGTTCGTCACCGATCTCGCAGCCTTGCCGGAGCCCGAATGGTCGGAGAACGGCATCGATCGGGTGCAATTCACCGTGGCCACCAATCCCGGCACGCCGCCGGCGCCGATCGCGCGCATCGCCTCGGGAGGCGAGCTGTCGCGCTTCCTGCTGGCGCTGAAAGTCTGCCTGGCCAAGGTCGGCGATGCCGCGACCATCGTGTTCGACGAAGTCGATTCGGGGATCGGCGGCGCCACGGCCGCCGCGGTCGGTGAGCGGCTGAAGCGGCTGGCCAAGGACGTGCAGGTGCTGGTGGTCACGCACTCGCCGCAGGTCGCAGCCGTCGCCGACCGGCACTGGCTGATCCGCAAGACCACGACCAAGAGTGCGGCCAGCACCGATGTGTTGGCCCTGGACGCCAAGGGCCGCCGCGAGGAGATTGCCCGCATGCTGTCGGGCGCGCAGGTGACGGCCGAGGCGCGGGCCGCGGCCGACCGGCTGTTGGCGGCGGCAGGTTAGGAGAGGACGATGTCGCGTGCCGCCAAGTTCAAGGCCGCGCTGTCGGTCGACGAGATGACCGAGCGCCAGGGCCGTGCCGAGCACAAGCGGCTGGCCGAGGAGATCGGCCACCACGACAAGCTCTATCATGTCCAGGATTCGCCTGAGATCTCAGACGCCGACTACGACAAGTTGCGCCAACGCCTGAAGGCGATCGAGGCGCGCTTCCCGCAGCTCGTCGACCTGCTCAGCCCGACGCAGCAGGTGGCGCCGACGCCCAGCACGGCCTTTGCCAAGGTCCGCCACGCCCGGCCGATGCTGTCGCTGGACAATGCCTTCACCGACGAGGAACTGCAGGGCTTCCTGGACCGTCTGCGGCGCGCGCTGGAACGGGAGACCGATCTCAAGCCCGACGACGAGATTGCGCTCGCTTGCGAGCCCAAGATCGATGGCCTGTCGATAAGCCTGCGTTACGAGAACGGTGAATTCACCGTCGGCGCGACGCGCGGCGACGGCACGACTGGCGAAGACGTCACGGCCAACCTCAAGACGGTCAAGGACATCCCGCACAAGCTCAAGGGCAAGTTTCCCAAGTCGATCGATGTGCGCGGCGAAGTCTACATGGAGCGTGACGCTTTCCAGGCGATGAACAAGCGCCAGGAAGCAGAGGACGAGAAGACCTTTGCCAATCCGCGCAACGCCGCGGCGGGGTCACTGCGCCAGCTCGATCCCACGATCACTGCCAGGCGGCCACTACGCTTCTTCGCCTATGCCTGGGGCGAGGCCGAGCCGCGCTCGTGGAAGACCCACAGCGAGTACCTGAAGCTGCTCAAGGAGTGGGGCTTCAAGGTCAATCCGTTGTCGAAGCTTTGCCGGACGCCGGACGACGTGCGGGCCTTCTACAAGAAGATGGGCGTCGAGCGGCCGTCGCTGCCCTACGATATCGACGGCGTCGTCTACAAGGTCGACCGCATCGACTGGCAGGAGCGGGTGGGCTTCGTCAGCCGCGCGCCGCGCTGGGCGATCGCCCACAAGTTCCCGGCCGAACAGGCGCGCACGCGGCTCAATGGCATCTTGATCCAGGTCGGCCGCACTGGCGCGCTGACGCCCGTGGCCGACCTCGAGCCGGTCAATGTCGGCGGTGTCGTGGTGGCGCGCGCCTCGTTGCACAATGCCGACGAGATCGAGCGGCTCGACGTGCGCAAGGGCGACATGGTGGTCGTCCAGCGCGCCGGCGACGTCATCCCGCAGATTCTTGGCTTCGTGCCGGAGGAACGCCCGAAGCGCACCGAGAAGTTCCACTTCCCCACCCATTGCCCCTGTCCGCTCAAGACCAAGGTGGCAAGCGAGGAGGGCGGCGTGGTGCGGCGCTGCTCGGGCGGGCTGGAATGCCCGTTCCAGCAGGTCGAGCGGCTGCGCTACTTCGTGTCGCGCAACTGTTTCGACATTGAGGGACTGGGCGGCACCCATATCGAGAATTTTCATCGCGACGGGCTGTTGAAGGTGCCGGGCGACATCTTCCGGCTGCCCAGGAAGATCGACGAGATCAAGAAGCGCGAGGGCTGGGGCGATCTCTCGGTGCGCAACCTCATGGCGGCGATCGAGGCGCGCAAGACTATCTCCCTCGACCGCTTCATCAATGCCATCGGCATTCCGCTGATCGGCGAGGCCACCGCCAAGATCCTGGCGCAGGAGTATGGTGACGTCGACGCCTGGCTCGACGGGATGCTGAAGGCCGCGAAGGAGCGCAAGAAGAAGCCGGATGACGTCAAGAAGGAGAAGGCCGCGGCCGAGGTCGGCGAAAGCTACGGCCGGCTGTGCAATGTCGAGCAGATCGGCGTCACCACGGCCGATGCGATGTGCGCCTTCTTCAGCGAGGGCCACAATGTCGAGATCATCCGCGACTTGCGCAAGCAGCTCACTGTCGAGGCGGTCACGCGTCGTGTCGTCGCGGCCGACGCCAAGCTCAAGGACAAGACCGTCGTCTTTACCGGGGAGCTCTCCTCGATGACCCGCGATGCCGCCAAGGCGCGCGCCGAGGAACTCGGCGCCAAGGTCACCGATTCGGTGTCGAAGAAGACCAGCCTGGTCGTGGTCGGCGAGAACGCCGGCTCGAAGGCCCGCAAGGCCGCCGAGCTCGGCGTCCAGACGCTGACCGAAGAGGAATGGGTGAAGCTCGCGGGTTGATCTGAGCCTTAGGTTGTCAAGACGTCACAATCCACGCGGAAAACGAGTTTGATGTCCGCTCGCCGATCGCTTCCTCGAAGCCGCGCGGGATGCTAGAGCCTGCACCGTTTCATTGGAGTTGAACGGATGGATCTGGCTCGTTTTCCGCGTCGTCGCTACACTCACGCCCCCACACCCATCGAGCCCCTTCCGCATTTCACCAAGGCCCTGGCGGCGAGCTGTCCCGGCGGCGTCGGCCCGGAGATCTGGATCAAGCGCGACGACCTGCTGGGCCTCTTCCCCGGCGGCAACAAGACCCGCAAGCTCGAGTTTCTCGCTGCGGACGCGCTGGCCCAGGGTGCCGACACGCTGATCACCTGCGGCGCGCCACAGTCCAACCACTGCCGCATCACCCTTTCTGCAGCGATCAAGGAAGGGCTGAAATGCCGCTTCGTGATCGAGGAGCGCGTTCCCGGCAGCTACAGCAAGGAGGCCGGCGGCAACAACTTCATGTTCGAGCTGATGGGCGTCGAGGCCATCACCGTGGTGCCTGGCGGTTCCGACATGGGCGCCGCCATGTCGAAGGTAGCGCAGGAAGTCGCCTCGCTTGGCCGCAAGGGCTACGTCATCCCGGGTGGTGGCTCGAACGCGATCGGCGGCCTGGGCTATGTCGCCTGCGTGCAGGAAATGCAGCAGCAATGGTCGGACATGGGCTTGGCGCTCGATGCCGTCGTCGTCGGCTCGGGCAGCTCAGGCACCCATGGCGGCATGGCCGCGGGCTTCTTCGGCAACCACATCAAGATCCCGCTGATCGGCATCGGCGTCAGCCGCGATCCCGCCGACCAGGAGCCGCTGGTTCTCAAGGAGGCGCAGGCGGTGGCCGACCTTTTGGGCATCGGCAAGGTGCCGCGCGAAGCGGTCAAGAGCTTCGGCGGCTACTGGCAGCCGAAATATTCCGTGCCCAACGCCAGGATGGTCGAAGCCGTGCAGATGTTGGCGCGCACCGAAGGCGTCCTGCTCGACCCGGTCTATACCGGAAAGATCATGGCCGGGCTGATCGGCCTCGCGCGCCAGGGCCACTTCAAGCCCAATGCCAAGGTGCTGTTCATGCACACCGGCGGCCTGCCCTCGCTGCACGTCTATGAAGACGTCGTGCTCGGGCGGACGGAATTGAAGGACTAACGCGTCGTTCCTCCCCAGCGAAGCTGGGGAGGTGTCGCCGTCATACGGCGACGGAGGGGTTATGAGCATCATCGCTGGTGCTCATGACCCCTCCGTCCGCTTCGCGGACACCTCCCCATCGAAGACGATGGGGAGGAAACTTAAATCGCGCGCGTCGCCTCTACGAGCCATGCTTTCGTCGCCTCGTCGACCTGCGGCGCCACCGTCTCGCGCACGCGGCGGTGATAGTCGTTCAGCCACTGACGCTCGGCTTCGGTCAACAGGCCGGGCTCGACACAGGCGAGGTCGATCGGCGCCAGGGTCAGGGTCTCGAATTCGAGGTAGCGCCGGTCGGCGCCCTCGATCTTCGCCTCGCGCACCGCGACCAGGTTCTCGATGCGGATGCCGTAGGCGTCGGTCTTGTAGTAGCCGGGCTCGTTGCTGACGATCATGCCGGGCTGCAGGGCGACGTTGTTCGGCATCTTGGAGATGCGGTGCGGCCCTTCGTGCACCGAGAGATAGGCGCCGACTCCGTGGCCGGTGCCGTGGTCGTAGTCGAGACCGGCCTGCCACAGCGCATAGCGCGCCAGCGCGTCGAGCTGCGAGCCCGTCGTGCCGGCTGGAAAGCGTGCCATGGCGAGCGCGATATGGCCCTTGAGCACGCGCGTGAAGCGGTCGCGCATCTCGGGGGTCGGCGAGCCGACCGCCACCGTGCGCGTGACGTCGGTCGTGCCGTCGCGGTACTGGCCGCCTGAATCCACCAGATAGAGGCTGCCCGGCTCGAGCGTGCGCTCGGTCGCCTCGGACGCGTGATAATGCACGATGGCGCCGTTGGGGCCGGCGCCGGAGATGGTGTCGAAGCTCAGGTCGCGCAGCTTGCCGGTCTCCTGACGCAGCGCCTGCAGGCGGTCCGACACTTCGATCTCGCGCAAGCTGCCGCCCTTCGATTCGCGTCCCAGCCAGCCCAGGAAGCGGCTGACCGCGGCGCCGTCGCGGCGATGGGCGTTGCGGATGCCCTCCATCTCGACGGCGTTCTTGCAGGCCTTGGGCAGCGCCACCGGATCGGCGTCGCGGACCACCGTGACGCCCGCGCCCTGTAGCCGGTTGGCGGCCCAGATCGGCGCCGTCGCGGTCTCGATCAGGACCTTCTTGTTCACCTTGCCCAGCATGTCGAGCGCGGCGCCCAGCTCGTCGGTCGGCGCCAAGGTCACGGCGTTGCCCAGCCAGGACAGCGTCCGGTCGGGCACCTTGCGACGGTCCATGTAGAGATCGACGTGGCCGTCGCTGTGCAGCATTGCAAAGCCCAGCGGGAAGGGCGTGCGCGGCACGTCGCCGCCGCGCACGTTCAAGAGCCAGGCGATCGAATCCGGCTGCGTGATCAGCGCGACATCGGCTCCCTTGGCCTTGACCGTTACGGCGATGCGCGCGCGCTTGGCGGCGCTGCTCTCGCCCGCGAACTCGTCGGGATGCGGCAGCACCGGGGCCAGCGGCGCCGGCGGGCGGTCGCGCCACACGGCGTCGACGGGATTGGAATCGACCGGCACGAAGTCGCCGCCAGCGCGCTGGCAGGCGCGGGCGAAGCGGTCATGGCCGTCCACCGTCACCAGCCAGGGATCGAAGCCGAGCTTGCCACCCCTGGGCAGGTTCTCGGCGATCCAGGTCTCGGGCGATTCCTCGGGGATCTGATGTGGCACGAAGGCGTCGGTATCGACCTGCGCGCGCACCGCCAGCGTGTAGCGCCCGTCGATGAAGATCGCCGCGCGATCGTCCAGTGCGATGGCGAGGCCGGCCGAGCCGCGGAAGCCGGTAAGCCAGGCGAGCCGCTGCGAGCGTCGTGGCACGTATTCGCCTTGATGCTCGTCAGCGCGCGGCACCACGAAACCGTCGAGGCCGCGCTGCCGCAGCTCGGCGCGCAGCGCGGTCAGGCGCGACAGCGGTGCCGGCGAGGCGCCGAGCCCGTCATCGGCCCGCGCCAGCTCCTCGCGCCAAGCCTTGAGCGCGCGGGTGAGGTCGGCATCCGCACTGGGATCGACCAGTTCGACCCATTCGGGACCGGCCAGTCCCTCGGGCGCCGCGGCGACGCCACGCATCAGGGAATCGAGGGCCGAAGCGTCGGGATTGCGGCCTCGCTGGCGCAGCAGCTGGAGGACGTCGTCTGGGGCGGAAGTCATGTCGGCGGGACCCTACGCGGCAGGTCTGGGGGAGGCAATCTGAGCAATATTCGTACTCTCGCGCCTGCGAAATGCGCATGCAGGAAGCACTATGCACCCGTTGCATATCAGTCGTTCCAAGCCTTCACTTATCGTTGTAACTCAAGGGCCTATATTTGCTTAGTGCAACGCAGCATCGACTACCGCGGTGCACAATAGGAGCAGACCATGATGACCCAGCCGATCCAGATGTTTGAGAATCTGACCAGCGAAACTTCGCCGGCGGGGGGAAACGACATTGCCAAGACGGCCCTGACCTTCGAGGAGCGGCGTATCCTTGAACTGCGCGCGCGCTATGCCCGCGCCGAGTTGGTCGCCAATGGCCTGGCCGATGCCCTGATTTGGCTCGGCCGCCAGTACAGCCGGTTTGTCGGCGCGATCAAGGCCGACTTCAAGCTGCGCGCTGCGGAGAGCCAGCTCTTCCGCATGAGTGACCGCGAGCTGGCCGACATCGGCCTGTGCCGCGGCGACATCCACTTCGCGATCCGCGAGACCGCGGCGGGCGTGATGCCGGAGATCGACCACGTGACTCACACGGCTATGCCGGCAAATCAGAATTTGCGTCGCGTAGCGTAAGCAACAGTAACGTCAGTAGCGTAAGCGTAAGCGTACAAAGGGCCGGCGAAAGCCGGCCCTTTTTCTTGCTGAGCGTGCTCGTGCGGCGCGGCATGATGTGCCGGCATGATGGTTCTGGGTTTCACCGGCGGCGCTCTGGGCGGTCATCTCGGCGGTTGGCGCCATCGCGATTCGTTTCCGACCACCGCCATGCAGCTGAAATGCATGATCGAGATGGCACAGATCGCCGAGCGTGGCGGCCTCGACATGATGTTCCTGGCCGACGGCAATGGCGTGCGCCAGATGGACAGGCCGGAGCTGTTCGCGGCCAACAGTCCGTCCGACCGCCCGGCGGTGTTCGAGCCGGTGACGCTGTTTGCCGCCGTTGCCCAGCACACCAGCCGCATCGGCCTCGTGGCGACGGCGACCACGAGCTACGAGGAACCCTTCACCATCGCCCGCAAGTTCGCCTCGCTCGACCACCTGAGCGGCGGCCGCGCCGGCTGGAACCTGGTCACCACGCAGTATGTCGAGGATTCCAAGAACTTCGGCCGCGACGAGCATTTTGGCCGCGAGGAGCGCTACGAGCGCGCCCGCGAGAGTCTCGACGTCGTGCGGTCGCTCTGGGATTCATGGGCAACCGATGCATTCCTGCAGGACAAGTCGACAGGCCGCTATCTCGACCCCGACCGCGTGCGCCTGACCAACCATCGCGGTAAGCACTTTTCGGTCAAGGGCCCGTTGAACGTGGCGCGCGCGCCGCAGGGACAGCCCGTCGTCTTCATGGCCGGCCAGTCGGACGCCGGCAAGGAGCTGGCGGCCTATGGCGGCGAGGGCCTGTTCGGCACCGCGAGCAACAAGGCCGAGGCGCAGGCGGAATATGCCGACATCAAGGGCCGGATGAAGAAGTACGGCCGGCCCGCGGACTCGCTGCGCATCCTGCCGGCGCTCAGCGTGCTCGTCGGCCGCACGGCGACCGAGGCCGACGCGCTGTTCGACGAGCTGCAATCGCTGATCTCCCCGGCACTCGCCGTCAGCTACCTCTCCAAGGTGACTGGCGTCGACCTGACCGGCCTGCCGATCGACGGCCCGATGCCCAAACGGAAGGGCGAGAGCCTGGGCGGCACGGCGATCGGACGCTCGGTGCTGGACATGGCTGCACGTGACGGCCTCAGCGTGCGCGCTACCTACGAACGCGTGCTGCCGACGCACGGCGGCAACATGGTGAAGGGCGATCCGGTCCAGGTCGCCGACATGATGGAGGACTGGTACCGCAGCAAGGCTTGCGATGGCTTCATGCTCTCCATGCCGGTCGAGCCGCGCAGCCTTCGCGATTTCTGCGAGCTAGTGGTGCCCGAGCTGCGGCGCCGTGGCCTGCGGCCCAGCGAGTATCGCGGACCGACCCTGCGCGACAACATGGGGCTGGCCCATCCCATCGACCCGTTTCTTCAGGCGCCTGCCGAAAAGGCGGGCTAGGTCCGCTGCAGCAGCAAGGTGCGCCAGATCGCCCCGCCGGTCTCGAGGTCGATGTGGCGCTCCAGCGCGAAACCCCAGCGGCGATAGACGGTAAGGATGTCGTCGGCCTGCTCGAGCAACAGGCCGCTCAGCAGCACCCGCCCGTGAGCACGCACGGCTGCGGAGAAGGATTCCGCCAGCTCCATCAGCGGACCGGCCAGGATGTTGGCGACGACGAGGTCATAAGGCAGGCGCGCCTGCAGCGCCTCGTTGCGCAAACCGAAGGCATGGACGAAACGGCAGCGATCGCTGACGCCGTTCAACACGGCATTTTCCTGGGCGACCTCGACAGCTTCGGCATCGTTGTCGCCGCCGATCACCGGCCGCTGCCACAGCTTGGCCATGGCGATCGCCAGAATGCCGCTGCCGCAGCCGACATCGACGGCGTTGGCCGTCTCCGCGCGATCGAGTGTTGCCAGCATTTTCAGGCAGCCGCTGGTCGTGGCATGCGTGCCGGTGCCGAACGCCATGCCGGCATCGATCCGGAGCGGCAGCAAGCCGACCGGCATACTGCCAGCGTCATGCGAAGGATGGACCCAGAACGGACCGACGGCGAAGGGCTGGAACGAGCGTTGGTTCTCGGCCACCCAGTCGCGGTCGCCGAGTTCCTCCCAGTGCCAGCCGGCGCCGATCGCCGCCGCGACCTCGGTTCGATCGCCCTCGCCGAAGATTTCTATGCGCCACGGCCCGTCGCGCGAGACCTCGCGGCTGGTGATTACGAAGCCCTTCTCGGCAAGATGCTCCAGAGCCTGTTCGCGTGAGGCGCGGTCGGCTGCGGGGACTTCGAGCCAGGCCGTCCAGACGCTCACGCCGCCTCGATGAAGCTATCCAACACCTTCTTGGGCCCGGCCTTCTCGAACTCGATGTCGAGCTTGTTGCCGTCGACCGCGACGATGCGGCCATAGCCGAATTTCTGATGGAACACGCGCTGGCCGACGCTGAGGTCGGGCTTGTCGCCTTCGACGGCGCGGCGATCGTCGAACGTCTCGTCGCGCCAACGGGTGCGGCTGCGCCCGACGCTGGTCACGCCCAGGCTCTCATAGTCGAAGCCGCTCGCCTGCTCGCGCAGGCCGCCGTGATGGCCGGCCGAATAGGTGGCGTAGAGGCCGGCATCGCTGCTCTCGGCCAGCTGCTCGGTTGGCAGCTCGCGCAGGAAGCGTGACGGGATGGCGGCCTGCCACTGGTTGAACACCCGGCGATTGGCGGCGAAGGAGACGTAGGCCCGCTTGCGGGCGCGCGTCAGGCCGACATAGGCCAGACGCCGCTCTTCCTCGAGTCCGGCCAGGCCCTTGTCGTCGAGCGCGCGCTGGTTGGGGAACAGGCCTTCCTCCCAGCCTGGCAGGAACACGGTGTCGAACTCCAGGCCCTTGGCAGCGTGCAGGGTCATGACACTCACCATGTCGCTGCCTGCGCGCTCGGCATTGTCGGTCAGCAAGGCCACGTGCTCGAGGAAGGCGGGCAGGGTGTCGAACTCCTGCAGGGCGTTGGTCAGCTCCTTGAGGTTCTCCAGGCGCCCCTCGGCTTCCGGCGAGCGGTCGAGGCGCAGCATGTCGGTGTAGCCCGACTCTTCCAGAATGGTCTCGACGACCTCGACATGGCTGATGCCGTCGAGCATGGCGCGCCAGCGGTCGAAGTTCTTTATCAGGTCGCCCAGCGACTTGCGTTGCCGGCCCTTGAGTTCGTCGGTCTCCAGCGCCCTCCGCGTCGCCTCGAACAGCGAGACCTTCTGGGCGCGCTGGATGATGCGCAGCGAGCGCAGGGCCGATTCGCCGAGCCCGCGGCGCGGCGTGTTGTAGATGCGCTCGAAGGCGAGGTCGTCGTCCGGCTGGACGGTGACGCGGCAGTAGGCCATCGCGTCGCGGATCTCCTGGCGTTCGTAGAAGCGCGGCCCGCCGATCACCCGGTAGGGGAGGCCCATGGTGATGAAGCGTTCCTCGAACTCGCGGGTCTGGAAGCCGGCGCGCACCAGGATGGCGATCTGCGCGAGCGCATGCTTGTCGCGCTGCAGGGCTTCGATCTCCTCGCCGACCGTGCGCGCCTCCTCGTCGCCATCCCACACGCCGCGCAGGGAAATGCGCTCGCCTTCCTTCATATCCGTCCACAGGGTTTTCCCCAGACGGCCCTCGTTGTGCGAGATCAGGTGAGAAGCGGCCGCGAGGATATGCGGCGTCGACCTGTAGTTTCGCTCCAGCCGAACAATGGTGGCGCCGGGGAAATCCTTCTCGAAGCGCAGGATGTTGCCGACTTCCGCGCCGCGCCAGCCGTAGATCGACTGGTCGTCGTCGCCGACGCAGCAGACGTCCTGCGTGCCCTGCGCCAGCAGCCGGAGCCACAGGTATTGCGCAACGTTGGTGTCCTGGTACTCGTCGACCAGGATGTGGCGGAAGCGGCGGTGGTACTGCGCCAGCACGTCGGGATGCGTCTGCCAAAGGGTCACGCAGTGCATCACCAGGTCGCCGAAATCGACGGCGTTCACCTCGGCCAGCCGTGCCTGGTACTGGCGGTAGATCTCGGCGGCCTTGCCGTTGGCGAACTCGCCGGCATCGTCGCCCGACACCTTGTCGGGGGTGAGGGCACGATCCTTCCAGCGCTGGATGATGCCGGAGAGTATGCGGGCCGGCCATTTCTTGTCGTCGATGCCTTCGGCCTGCAGCAGCTGCTTGATCAGCCGCGTCTGGTCGTCGGTGTCGAGGATGGTGAAATTGCTCTTCAGCCCCACCAACTCTGCATGGCGACGCAGAACGCGAACGCCGATGGCGTGGAAGGTGCCCAGCCACATGCCGTCGGCCGCGCCGCCGATAAGGCTCGCCACGCGGTCGAGCATCTCGCGCGCCGCCTTGTTGGTGAACGTGACTGCAAGAATCTGCGAGGTGCGGGTACGGCCGGTGATCAAAAGGTGAGCGATGCGGGTCGTCAGCACGCGCGTCTTGCCGGTGCCGGCGCCGGCCAGCACCAGCAGGGGGCCGCCCTCGTGGACCACGGCCTGACGCTGCTCCGCGTTCAACCCCTCGAGGTGGGCGTTGGGCACGACGGCGCGCCGCTGCGGCTCAGGTCCGGCCGGTGCGGGATCGTCGGTGATTTCGAACGGATCGGCGGGGGGCGCCATGCAGCGTCATATAGCAATCGGAGGCCCAGACGCCTATCTTTGACGTCCGGGGAGAATGTGCCGGCGCCGTGCGCGCCGGAGGTGGAGGTTGCCGATGGCCCGAGGGTTGAACGGTTCGGCGAACGGCTCGGGTGGTCACGTTCCCACCGGCCGGGAGGCCGTTGAAGCGCGGGTGCCTGGTGTTTCCAATCTGCCGCCGGCGGTGGCCGGCGCGCTCCCGGGCGTGGTCGGCCTCAGGGCCACCGTCCCCAAGGACCGCCGCTCGGCCCAGACCCTGGGCGCCGAGCGCGAGGGCCATGGCGTCCTGATCGGCGACGACGGCCTGATCGTCACCATCGGCTACCTTATTATGGAGGCCGATACGGTCACCATCACCGACATCGACGGCAACGACTGGCCCGCCTACATCGTCGGATCCGACTACGAGAGCGGCTTTGCGCTGGTTCGCACCGAGCGGCCGATCCCGGTGACCCCCTTGGCGTTCGGCGATTCCGATATGCTGGAGCTGCGCAGCGAGGCCTATGTGGCAGGCCTGGGCGGCGAAAAGGCGACCCTCAAGGTCAAGGTCGCCGGCCGCCGCGAGTTCGCCGGCTACTGGGAATACCTTTTGGACAAGGCGATCTTCACCGTGCCGGCCTATCCGCTGTGGGGTGGCTCTGCCCTGATCGGCCAGGACGGCTCGCTGCTCGGCATCGGCTCGCTCCTGGTGCAGGAAGCGCTCGGTCCGGGGGCGCCTGCCTTCCCCGGCAACATGTACGTGCCGATCAACCGACTGAAGCCGATCTTCCAGGAGCTGACGTCGAAGGGCCGGCTGGCGACGCCGCCGCGTCCCTGGCTCGGCCTTATCACGCTCGAGCACATGGGCCAGCTCGTGATCGGCGGTATTTCCGACGGCGGTCCGGCTGACCGCGCCGGCCTGCAACGCGGCGATATCCTGCATGCGCTGAACGGCGACGTGCTCGACGACCTCGCCGACCTCTATCGCAAGCTGTGGGCGAGCGGTCCTGCCGGCACGGCAGTGACCTTGCGCATGGAGCGCGACAATGACGCCTTCGAGGTCACGGTGCGCACCGGCGACAGGTCGCGCTATTACAAGTACGGCTCGGACTGACCTGCCGTCGGACAAAAGAACAAGGAGACAGATCGATGGCCCGGGCCTTCGCCTCTCAGGCGGACATGGCGGAGAAGAAGATCACCTTCAGCCGCCTGTCGGAGCATGCTTACGCCTTCACCGCCGAGGGTGATCCCAACACCGGCATCGTCGTCGGCGACGATGCCGTGCTGGTGGTCGATGCGCAGGCAACGCCCAAGATGGCGCAGACGGTCATCGAGTACATCCGCACCGTCACCGACAAGCCGATCAAGTATGTCGTGCTCTCGCACTACCATGCGGTGCGCGTGCTGGGGGCCTCGGGTTTCGAGCCGCAGCACATCATCTGCAGCGAGGCCACGCGCGAGATGATCGTCGAGCGCGGCGCGCAGGACTATAAGTCCGAGCTGCAGCGCTTTCCGCGGCTGTTCGACGCCGCCGAGACCATCCCCGGCCTGACCTGGCCCACCATCACCTTCGCCGACCGCATGTCGCTGTGGCTGGGCAAGCTGCAGGTCGACATCATCCATGCCGGCCGTGGCCACACCAAGGGCGATACGATCGTCTGGCTGCCCGAGGAGCGCACGCTGTTCAGCGGCGACCTCGTCGAATACGGCGCCACGCCCTACGCCGGCGACGCGCACTACAAGGACTGGCCCGACACCCTGCAGAAGCTGCGCGACCTCAAGGCGCTGGCCCTGGTGCCGGGCCGCGGCGACGCGCTGATGGGCGAGGGCGCCGTCGAGGAAGGCATCACCGGCACGCAGGGCTTCCTGGCCGACCTCTACAAGGCGGTGTCGCAGAGCGCCGAGGCCGGCGATTCGCTGAAGCAGGCCTACGACAAGGCGATGACCGCCCTGCAGCCGCGCTACGGCAACTGGGTGATCTTCGAACACTGCATGCCGTTCGACGTGTCGCGCGCCTACGACGAGGCCAAGGGCCTCGACCATCCGCGCATCTGGACCGCCGAGCGCGACATCGAGATGTGGTCGGCGCTGGAGAAGGCGTGATGCTGGGAGCGCGCCACTCCGTGGCGCAATCATTCTCATGATTCATGAGCGCCACGGAGTGGCGCGCTCCCAGCAATGAGTTCTTACACTTATCGTCACTACCCCTATCGCCGCCCGCCCGAGCTCGATGGCAAGGGCACGCGCCGGGCCGTCGTCATCGTCGGCGCGGGTATGGCGGGCCCGACCCTGGCGCTCGAGCTCGCTGCGCGCGGCGTGCCGTCAGTCGTGCTCGACGAGGACGACACGGTCAGCATCGGCAGCCGCTCGATCTGCCAGGCCAAGCACAGCCTGGAGGTCTGGGACCGCTTTGGCATCGCCCAGCGCATGGTCGACAAAGGCATCACCTGGGAACAGGGCGAGGTCTATCTGCGCGACCGGGCGATCTACCGCTTCAACCTGCAGCCTGAACCCGGCCACAAGTTTCCGGCTTTCGTGAACCTGCAGCAGTACTACGTCGAAGAGTATCTCTATGAGCGCTGCCTGGCCGAGCCCGCCATCGAGATGCGGTTCCGCAACAAGGTCGTTGGCGTCACGCCGCGGCCCGACCATGTCGTGGTCGATGTCGAGACTCCCGACGGCCGCTACACAATCGAAGCCCAGTGGCTGGTCGCCTGCGATGGTGTGCGTAGTCCGGTGCGCCACATGCTCGGTCTGCCGTTCGAGGGCGAGGTCTTTCACGACCAGTTCCTGATCGCCGACATCCGCCTGCTCGACGAGCTGCCCAAGGAGCGGCGCTTCTGGTTCTATCCGCCGTTCCATCCCACCAACTCGGTGCTGCTGCACCGCCAGGCCGACAACGTGCTGCGCGTCGATTTCCAGCTCGGCCGCTACGCCGACGCCGAGGAGGAGAAGAAGACCGAGAACGTCGATCGCCGGCTGCGCCTGATGTTCGGCCCCGAAGCGCGCTGGGAGCACGAATGGACCAGCGTCTATACCTTCGCCTGCCGCATGCTGCAGCGCTTCGTGCAGGGCCGCGTGATCTTCGCCGGCGACGCCGCCCACGTCGTCTCGCCGTTCGGCGCGCGCGGCGGCAACGGCGCCATCGCCGACGTCGACAACCTCGCCTGGAAGCTCGCGCTGGTCGTAGCTGGCAAGGCGCCGGCGTCGCTGCTCGACAGCTATTGCGGCGAGCGCCGGGCGGCGGCGCGCGAGAACATCCTCAATTCCACGCGCAGCACCGATTTCATCACGCCCAGGTTCCCGGCCTCGCGCGCCTTTCGCGATGCGGCCCTGACCTTGGCGCCGGACTTCCCGTTCGCCCGCGCCCTGATCAACAGCGGCCGGCTGTCGGTGCCGACGCAGCAGCCCGAGTCGCCCCTCGATACGCCTGACGGCGACGGCGACTGGGTCGGCGGCCCGGGGCCGGGGCGGGCGATGCTCGACGCGCCGGTTGGGAACGGCTGGCTGATCGACCGGCTGGGCCGCGACTTCAGCCTGCTGACGTTCGGCCAGGACCCGGTCGAGCCGCCGGATGGCGTCACCGGTATCGCGGTCGGCGGCGATGGCCTGGCCTGGCAACGCTACGATGCCCACCCGGGCACGACCTATCTGATCCGTCCCGATCGCTACATCACGGCGCGCTGGCGCAGCCACGATCCCGCCGCCGTCACGGCCGCGCTCGCGCGCGCGACTGGCAGGAGCCATGCATGACCGCGTTGCGACGAACCTTGAACCTCGCCCGCCCCGACGACGTCTACAACGCGATCGTCGACGCCCATAACGGCCTCACTGACGAACAGGGCCGCGACTTCGACGCGCGGCTGATCCTGCTGCTGGTCAACCACATCGGCGACGAGACCGTGATCCGCGAAGCATTGAAGGAGGCGGCGGCGACATGAAGGACAAGGCGCCTGTTACCGTCCGCCTGGCGACGGTCGACGATGTCGAGCTGCTGCACCGCTTCTCGATCGATCTGTCGACCTACGAGGACGAGCCCGATGCCGTCACCTCGACGCCGCAGACCCTGGCGCGCGACGGCTTCGGCAAGGAGCCGCAATTCGCCGCCCTGATCGCCGAACGTGGCCGCGCGCCGGTCGGCTTCGCGCTCTACACCTTCAACTACTCGGTGTGGACCGCCGCCCGCGGCATCTTCATCGAGGACATCTGGGTCGTGCCCGAGGAACGCCGCGGCGGCGTGGCCCGCGCGCTGATGCAGGCGCTGGCCCAGGAATGCCTCGCCAAGGGTTTTCGGCGCATCGACCTCAACGTCCTCGACTGGAATCCGGCGCGCGGCTTCTACGAGCGCATCGGCTTCAAGTGGATCAGGAACTGGCTGCCCTATCGCCTGAGCGGCGAGGCACTGGAGAAGCTGGCCTCGTCATCCTGAGCGACATCATCTCTTCGACAACCCCATGACCCGCCCGGCCTTGGCCGGCTTCGGCAGGTCCTTGTGTGTCTGCCACAGCTCCTCCAGCCGCGTCGCCACCGGCGCAGGCCAGGGCGCCGAGCGGCGGGTGGCGTAGTCGATGTTCATCACGATCGTCTCGTTGGTCGCGGCGAGATAGCCCTGCTCGGCATGGAACATCTCGTGGAAGAGATGGACCCTCTTGGCGTCGCGCGCCAGCAGCTGAGTGGCAAAGCGCATCGGCGCGCCTTCACGCATCTCGCGGTCGTAGGTGACGTGGGTCTCCAGCACGAAGGTCATGCCGAGCTTGCCGTCGACGTAGCGCCGGCCCAGCCCCATGTTGCGCATGAAGGCGCCCGAGGCCTGGTCGAAGGCCGTCACGTAGAAGGCGACGTTCATGTGGCCGTTCCAGTCGACCCATTCGGGCAGCACCGTCGAGCGGTGGGTGTCGAGCGGGGCGCGCGTCACCAGCTCGGGCAATTCGTAAGGCAATGAATCGAGCATACGCTACTTTTTCCTCTTGATTCCGATCAGCCGGCCGGCCTGGGTCGGTACCGGCAGTGTCTTGTGCGCAGCCGCCATCCTGTCGAGCCGCTCCATCGCCCAGTCCGGCCACGGCGCCGAGCGGCGCGTCTCGTAGTCGATGTTCATCAGCATCAGCTCGTTGGTGGCGGCGAGATAGCCTTCGGTGCCGTGATACATGCAATGGATGTAGTGCAGCCGCTTGGCGTCGTGGTCGAGGATCTGGCTGGTGATGCGCAGCGGATCGCCTTGCTTGACCTCGCGGTCGTAGGTGACGTGCGCCTCGATCACGAAGGTCATGCCGATCTTCTCGCGCGTGTAATCCCAGCTGCAGCCGAACTGGTTGGCGAGCGTGTCGGTCGCCTTGTCGAAGGCGACGACGTAGTAGCCCACGTTCATGTGGCCGTTCCAGTCGATCCACTCCGGCAGCACGGTGGCGCGGTGCTGGTCGAACGGTGCCGACAAGTCGAGCTCGATCAGGGGGTAGGGTGCTGATTTCATGCGGGCGGACCGTAGCGAAGCCGCCGCCTGCACCGCAAGTTCCTCACGAGGGGGGCACTGTCGTATTCCGCGCGCGTGCGTACCAGCGCGACATCAGTTCGATGGCGATCCAGGTCATGATCGAGCAGGCCAGCAGGACGTAGAGGCCGTTGTGCCAGCCGATCTGGTCGACGATCAGGGCGAACAGCGCCGGCGAGAAGGCGTTGACCAGCAGGATCGGCGTGGCGATCAGGCCGAGGACGGCGCCGTAGCCTTCGGCACCGAACAGCGCCAACGGCACGGCGCCGCGCACGATGGTGATGACGCCCTGCGAGGCGCCCAGCAGCAGGGTGAAGGCGACCAGCAGCCAGAGCTCGCCGCGCGCCAGCATCAGCAGCACCAGGCAGGGCGGCAGCACGCCGACGGCGATGCGCGCCACGGTCATGGCCTTCAGGTTCTTGGCGAAGAAGATTTCGACCAGCCGCCCACCGAACTGGCCGTGACCCTTGAGCGAGGCGACCCATACGGCGACCGCACCGACAAGGCCCGCCGCTTCGAGCAGGGGCACGAGCTGCAGCGAGATCACGCCGAACACGAAGCCGTTCAGCGACATGATGAGGGCGAACAGGATCATGCCGACGGTGCGCTGGCGGCCCTGCAGCACCGGTCCTTCGGGGGACGACGTCGTGGGCTTGGCCGTTGCCGCCGCCGTAGCGGGCTCGCGCCATGACAGGCCGAACCAGTTCAGCGGCAGGCAGATCACGAGGTTGATCGCCGCGAACAGCATCAGGGTGCCGCGCCAGCCGTAGGCCTCGTTGAGGTAGTGGCCGACCACCCAGAACACTGTGGAGGCATAGGCGCCGTACAGCGTGAGATAGGAGATGGCGGCGCGTCCGCGGCTCGGCACGACCTGCACCAGGGCGGCGAAGGCGGCGTCGTACAGGCAACAGCGCATGCCGACGCCCAGCACGACCCAGACCGCGAAATACGTCGCGATGTCATGGACCTGCGCCAGGCCAAACAGGCCGAGCGACACGATGACCGTGCCGACCGACATCACGATGCGCCCGCCGATGCGGTCGATCAGGCGTCCGACCGATGTCGAGATCACGCCCATCGTCACCAGCGCGACGCTGAAGCCCAGGAAGATCGTGCTGGTCGCCCAGCCGGTCTCGGCCGCGATCGGCTTGGCCAGCACGCCCAGGCAATAGAAGCTGGTGCCCCACGCCGTGATCTGGGTGATGCCCAGCGCATTGACGGCGATGACCAGCGGATTGCGCATCCGCTGCATCAGCGCCGCCGCTCCGGGATCTCCGACAGGTCGCGGAAGATGCGTTTCTTGAATCGCTCGCCGGTCGCGACCATGTCGTCGGCGCCGGCCGACGGCCCGCCGATGCGCAGCACGGCGTCGCACTTGCCGACAAGCTCGCGCGCCACCGGGTGGAAGATCTCGTCGAACACGGTATCACCGGTCTTCCTCGAGCCGGCGTGCTTCAGGAGCGGCAGCGCGAACCACTCGCCCAGCACCGGCAGATGTCCGCGCCGGAACACTTTCAGCGCCATGTCCTCCATGGCATCGACGTTGCGCTGGATCAGCACGGGATCGTCGTTGGTGCCGGAGCGGTAGGGACCGGCGATAAGGATCATGAGCTGGTCCGTCATATGACCTCACGCTGAGGAGTGGCCCGCAGGGCCGCGTCTCGAAGGGTGACCGCAGTCCCGTCGGTTGCCAACCCTTCGAGACGCGCACTGCGTGCGCTCCTCAGGGTGAGGTGTGTTCGCGCGATCATCGCGGAATCTCCAGCAATTCCCTCGCCACCAGGTCGGGGGCGGAGATGATGCAGTTGTGGCCGGCTTCGATCGGTCGATAGCGGATGTGCGGCATCGCCTGGACCTTCTCGTGCATCCCGGCCGACACCGGGTAGCGCGGCCTGGTGCAGGCGATGTAGGTCATCGGCCTTCCGTTGCCGGCAGGATTGTTCAGGCGGATCGGCTTGGTGTAGCAGGCCACCGGATGCGGCGTGAGCTGGCGGTGCATCCACGCCGCCAGAGCGGGATCGTCGATGATCAGGCTGCCGACCGGCGCGAAGGGCAGGACCTCGGTGCCGTTCACCACCCGCACAAGGGTCTTGCGCTTGGCCACGATCGCCGCCGGAATGCGGCCGAAGATCGACTGGCCGTCCTGGGCGATGCCGCCGTCGATGATCACGAGATGGGCGATGCGATCGGGCACGCGATCGGTGACCAGGCTCGCGATCAGGCTGCCGAAGCTGTGGCCGACCAGCACGATGTCGCGGAGATTGTCCTGCTCCAGCGCCGCCACGGTGTCGGTCACGAACACGTCGTTGTCGAGCTCGGGCGACAGCTCGGCCGCGCGCTCGCCGACGCCGCGAAAGGGCAGGGCGCGGGCGTCATGTCCGGCGGCGTTCAGTCGCTCCAGCACGAATTGCCACGACCAGGCGCCCATCCAGGCGCCGGGCAGGCAGAGGTAGGTCCGCTTCATTCAGCCGGTCTTAGCCGGCTAGCGGATCAAGGTCGAGAGGTGGGAATTGCGCTGGGCGAGAAAGCGCTCCAGCCGGGCTTCGTAGTCGGCGCCGACGGCCTGGGCAATCGATGGCCTTGTCGCGAGCGCCTGGCGCCAGGCCGCGACCTTGGGCCTGCCGGCCAGGATTGCGAAGTCGTCGATGCGATCGAACACGTCGAAATAGCGGAACACCGGCCCGAACGCCGCATCGACCAGCGAGAACGCGCCATCGAACCAGGGGCCATCTCCCAGGTGGCCCTCCAGCCGCGTGAACTTCGGCGCCAGCGCCTCGGCCTTCGCCGCGAAGGCCGTTTCGTCCTTGGCCGAGTACAGGCCGGCGATGTCGTTGAGGACGGCCGAGCCGAACTCGATCCAGGCGCGGTGCTCGGCGCGCCTCAGGGGATCGGCCGGATGCAGCGGATGTGGCCTCGTCTCCTCGAGATATTCCAGGATCACGGCGCTCTCGAAGATGGCGCGGTCGTCGACCCTGAGCACCGGCGTCTTGCCGAGCGGCGAGAGGTCGAGGAACCAGGCTGGCTTGTCGGCCAGGTCGACATGGACGCGCTCGAACGGCACCGCCTTCTCGGCCAGCGAGATGGCGGCGCGCTGCACGTAGGGACAGAGGTGGTGGCTGACGAGGGTCAGGGCTTGTGTATGCATTTGCATCTAAATAGATGTAGTTGCATGTACCTGTCAACCCGTCTTAGACTGCTGCCATGAGCGACAGGCCGGCGGAGGCAACGATCCAGGCGTGGGCGCGCCTGATGAAGGCCCAGAGTCAGGCGCTGGGCTCGGTCGAGGGCGCGCTGAAGGCGGCCGGCCTGCCGCCGCTTGGCTGGTACGACGTGCTGCTGGAGACCGAGCGCGCCGGCCGGGACGGCCTGCGGCCCTTCGAGCTCGAGAGGGCCATGCTGCTGGCGCAATATAACCTGTCGCGCCTGGTCGACCGCATGGCGGCTGCCGGCTACGTCGAGCGCCGGCCCTGCGTTGACGACGGCCGCGGCCACCTCATCGCCATCACCGACGCCGGCCGGGTGATGCGCCGCCGCATGTGGCCGGTCTACGCCCGCGCCATCGACGCCGCCGTCGGTCGCCGCCTGTCGGCCAGGCAAGCGGCGACGCTCGGCGAGTTGCTGGGCCATCTGATCGACGAGCCGTCGTGAGGGTCCTGTTCTTCACCGGCGGCTGGACCAGGGGCGGCATGGAGACGGCATTCCTGTCGCTGATGAAGGGCCTTCTCGCGCGCGGCCATCAGCCCACCGCGATCGTCAGCGGCTGGAACGATGGCGAGGTGCCGCGTCTGCTGGACGAGGCGAGGATCCCGCACCACGAAGTGCCGCTTGGCCGTTTCTATATCCGCAATCCCGTCTTCACCTGGCACACGCTGCGGCGCATGCCGGCGGCGCGCCGCCAGCTTCGCGCCATCGCGGCCGACGTGCGGCCCGACTGGGTGATCTCGCCCGATGTACAGACGCTCCTGCTGTCCGCTTCGCTCCTGCGCACCCGGCGCGCGCTGTTCCTGCAATCCGAGCCCGAACGCCTGATGCGCCACGGCCTGGCCGGCCGCGTCGTCGACCGCCATCTCGACAGGGTTCTGTGCTGCTCGCGTTTCATCGCCGATTGCGCGCGCCGGACGCCGGTCGACGCCGCGAAGATCGCCGTCGTGCCCAACGGCGTCCCACTGCCGGCCGAGCGGCCTTTCATCGAGCGCCAACCGGTGCGGCTGGGCATCGTCGGCCGCATCGTCGAGCAGAAGCAGCATGGCGTCCTGCTGGAAGCCTGCGCACTGCTGCAACAGCGGCTGCCCGGTGCCTTTCGCCTCGACATCGTCGGCGTCAAGGAGGGCGCGTTCGCGGCCGCGCTGGAGTCTCGGATCGCGGCACTCGACCTTGGCGAGATCGTGCGCTGGACCGGCTTTCTCGGCGACCGTGACCGGCTTTATGGCGATCTCGACATCCTGGTGGCGCCGGCGGTCGACGAGCCGTTCGGCCTGACGGTGCCGGAGGCCGGTTCCTACGGCCTGCCGGTGGTGGCGGCGCGGTCCGGCGCGTTTCCCGAGCTGATCGAGGAGGAGCGTACCGGCCTGCTGTTTGAACCGGGCGACGCCGGCGGCGCTGCACACGCGCTCGAGCGGCTGGTCGGCGACGCAGCCTTGCGCCGGCGCCTGGGTGAGGCGGCGCGCGCGCATGTCGGCGCGCGGTTCACCATCGAGGCGATGACCGAGCGGTTTCTGGCAGCTACATCGCGCTGAGATCGGCGATCGCCGACGTGATCATGCGGGTGCCGACCGCCATCAGCAGGATGTCGTTGGCAACCCGCACATACTGGTAGCCCGACGGCGCCGGCGTGAGCTGCATCAGCAGCGGGCCGGGCAGGGGATAGAACACGACCGTACCCGGCAGCGGCTGGCCGATCGCCCACAGCTTCTTGGCTTGGCCCGGCGGCAGGCAGCTGTTGTTCTTCTTGGCGAGGCCCGGCGGGCAGTTCCCGGCTGCGAAGTCGTTGCGGTAATAGGTGTAGACGGCATTGCGGTCGCGATCGGCGACAACGACGTTGCCCGGCGGTCCCGCGGCCTGGCTGTTGCCGCGCCCGACACCCTGACCTTGGCCCTGTCCCTGTCCTTGGCCTGGCACGTTGTCGTTGCCATGGCCTTTGCCGGGCGATCCGACCCGGTCAGGCGGACCGCCTCCGCCGCGGCCTGGCTTGTCGTCCTTCTGGGCCAGTGCAGGCTGAATGAAAGCCGCGGCGATCAGAGCGACGACAGCGATGGACTGTTTCAAGGAAGGCCCCCTGCCGAGATTGGCGCGCGACGATAACGTTGGCGCAGAGGGTTGGTTCCGCGCCATAACCGCCGGTAGCCAGGAGGATACGATGACCGACACCAACCGCCGCGTGCTCTTGAAGTCGCGCCCGCAAGGCGAGCCGACCAAGGCCAACTTCGACGTCGTCGATGCACCGCTGCCGGAGCCGAAGGACGGCGAGTACCTGTCGCGCACAATCTGGCTGTCGCTCGATCCTTACATGCGCGGCCGCATGGCCGAGGCCAAGGGCTATGCCGCCAACGTCAATCTCGGCGATGCCATGGTCGGCGGCACGGTCGGGCAGGTGATCAGGTCGAAGCATCCGAAGTTCAAGGAAGGCGACTATGTCGCCGAGTATTCGGGCTGGCAGAGCCACGCCGTGTCCAACGGCGCCATGTCGATGAAGCTCGATCCCAACGCCGCGCCGCTGTCGGCTGCGCTGTCGGTGCTCGGCATGCCGGGCATGACGGCATGGTGGGGCCTGATGAAGATCGGCAAGCCCAAGGCGGGTGAGACGGTGGTGGTGTCGGCGGCCTCGGGTGCGGTCGGATCGGTGGTCGGCCAGCTCGCGAAGCTCCACGGTTGCCGTGCCGTGGGCCTCGCCGGCGGCAAGGACAAGTGCGATTACGTGGTGAAGGAGCTGGGCTTCGACGCCTGCGTCGACTACCGCGCCGCGGGCGGCAACCTGTTCAAGGAACTCCGCGCCGCCGCCCCCAAGGGCATCGACGTCTATTTCGAGAATGTCGGCGGCGCCGTGCAGGCGGCCGTCGTGCCGCAGCTCAACGACTTCGCGCGCGTGCCCCTGTGCGGGCTGATCGCGCATTACAACGAGATGCAGCCCAGCCCGGGTCCCGACTGGCGGATGCTGCTGATCAAGCGCGCTACCGTGACCGGCTTCATCGTCTCCGACCATTTCGGCGACATGGACGGCTTCTGGAAAGAGGTGCCGGCCGCGGTGAAGGCCGGGAAGATCAAGTATCGCGAGGACGTCGTGAAAGGCATCGACAATGCGCCCGAAGCCTTCATCGGCCTGCTCAAGGGCCGGAACTTCGGCAAGCTTTTGGTGCAGGTGTCGGACGACCCGACGCGGCGTTAGCCCGCCTGTGTTGACTCTTCGCCCTGCGGCCGGGTAGCGTTTTACCGCCGGACCGCAACCACGGCGAAGAGGGGAAGCTTGCGGCGCCGATCGTTCTTGGCTCTGTCGACGGGGTTCAGCGTCTGTGGCTGCGCCGGTGCGGTGCATCGTCTGCCGCAGATCGACGGCGGCAGCCTCAGCCTGGCCCAGGGCGAGGTGCAGGCGGCCGGCGCGCCGCAGCGGCGGGCGGTATCCGACCAGGAGATCGACGATACGCTGAACGCGGCGCTGCAACGCATCCGTCCGGCAGCGACCCAGATCTGCCACGAGATGCGCGTCGGCGTCTGCACCTGGCAGTTCCGCGTCTCCTCCGACCGGTCTTTGAACGCCCATGCCGGGCCGAACGGGCTCATCGTGGTCAACCGCGGCATCGTCGAATACGCGACCAGCCAGGACGAGGTGGCGCTGGTGATCGCCCATGAGATCGGCCACCAGGCGGCCGATCACATGGCGACCGGCCAGCGCAACCGGCAGGTCGGCGCCCTGGTCGGCGCCGTCCTGCTGGGCGCACTGGGCGCTGCCGCCTCCTATGCCAGCGGCGTCAACGTCACCAACTCGGCCCTGCAGACCGGTGCTGATCTCGGCGCCAAGGTCGGCGGCATTTCCTACTCCAAGGAGCAGGAGCGCGAGGCCGACTACATCGCGGCGTTGATCCTCTATCGCTCCGGCATCGATCTCGACAAGGCGCGCGGCTTCCTGGTCACCATGGCGCGCGCCTCGGGTCGCAAGGAGACCGGCATGCTCGACAGCCATCCCGCCGGGCCCGAGCGCGTCGCCGGCTGGGACCGGGCGGTGGCCGAGATCCGCGCCACCAACGGACGCCTGCCGCAACGCGCCTGATGCTCTACGCCGAGGGTCGGCTGTCGCGCCTGGCTTGCGCGACCTTGGTCGCTTTCACGATGCTGCCGATGGTGCTGCCGGGCACATGCCGGCTTCTGCGAACGCTGCGCTTGAGGCTCGGCCCGGTTTGCGGCGTGTCTCCCGCCGGGTGGTGGGCGAACTTCTCCGCCCGGGCGACGGCCAGCGCCTGGCGCGCCGCTTCGACATGCTCGGTCCGCGCCTCGATTGCGCGCAGCCGTCCAAGTTCCTTGGTGACGCGCTTGAGCGCCGCGGCGAAGACCTGCTTGCGCCGCCGCGGCTGCTCGGCGTCGCCCGGGAAGCTCGCACCGCGCGCCTCGGCTTTGCCGCGGGCCTCCCGCCGCTTCTGCCGCACGAAGGTCCGCATCTTGCCGCGCTGCTCGCGCAGCCGGCGCTGCAGGCTTTTAAGCGCCTCGCCGTCGAGTTCATAGATCGCCGGATGATGGGTGACGCGCATCATCTCCTGCTCCTCGTGGCTCAGCACGCTGAGCTCGGCCTTGCTCGCGATCGACATGGCTTGCTCCCCCCTCGACGATGCTATGCGGCGCGTGCCCGCTCTCCCGTCCGCGCCGCCAGCGCCATGGCGACGTAGGCCCAGCCGGCAAACAGCAAGGACACGCCGGCGACGGTGGCGGGCGTGAAGGAGTGGCTGTAGGGCAGCTTCATCACCAGCAGCACGGCGGCGATCAGGGCGATCACGCCCGATATCAGGAACCAGTGCCAGCCAGCCTGGGCGCGCACCTTCACGGCAAAGCCGATCTGGGTGACGCCGTGGACTGCGAAGATGACGGCGATCACCAGGGTCAGCGCGACCACGCCGGCGAACGGGTCCATGTAGATCAGGGCGCCGCCGACGGCGGCCAGGATGCCGAGCAGGAGGTGCCAGACGAAGCCCGTCCAGTGCAGCATCTTGGTGGCCTGTGCGATCTGCACGAGGCCGCTGATGATCAGCACGCTGCCCAGCACCCGGCTGGCGGCGATCTCGGAGATCGCAGGGACCAGGATGGCGATGGCGCCCGCGAGCATCAGCACGCCGCCCAGCAGCACCAGCCACAGCCAATGGCTGCCGAAGATCGAGAGTGTATGCAGTCGGTCCTTCGAACCGGTGGCATCGGAGCTCATGGCCGACCTCCATCCGGCGAGTCGATCAGGGACTCGCACAACCGGCGCTCGCTACAGTATCTCAAGGCCGCGGCAATCGCCAGCCTGCCCTCGCGCCAGGCCTGCTGCGCATAGACGGTGCGGTTGCGCATGCGATGCCGAGTCGCAGACAGCGCTCCTCGGTGGCTTTTGCCACAGAGTCGCCATGCGACGACGCGTATTCACAACGTCCAGGACAGTGGACCGCGCTCGCGGTGTGGCATTGGCGCCACCGCATCTTCCGTCATGCGACGGTTCCTTCTTGGCCACAGAGCCACGCCGTGCATCCGGCGTTATCGCTTGTGTGCTTGGGAGCGTGCCATGAATGACGTAGCCGCAGAGGTCAGGGATATCCTCGTCTTCCACCTCGGTGCCGACGAACGCCGCCTTACCGACGAGGCGCGCCTCGGCGAAGATCTCGGCGCCGACAGCCTCGACGTCGTCGAGATCGTCATGTCATGCGAGGAGCGGTTCGCCATCGCGATCCCCAACCGCGTCGCGACACGGCTGACCACGGTGGGCGAGGCTGTCCGCTTCATCGAAGCGGAGATGATCGCCCGCTGAAGCGCGGGCAAACCCGCTTGTTGCCTGCCAGAAGCTGCCAACTGCAATAATAACATTAGCAGTGCAATTTATTTCCAATTCAGGCACAACTCAAAAATAAGCGGCGCTGCTGGCCCAAAGCGCCTTGGGGTTTTGGGGGAGTGTGGAAGTGTTCAAACGTTCGTCGAGGCACCTTGCGCGTCTTGCAGGGGCGACCGTGTTCGCGTTGGCCGGCATCCCGGCTCAGGCGCAATGGAACATGTACGGCAACGGCCAGACCTTCTACGTGCCGTTCACCAACCCGAATGTGCAGTCGACGACCGAATCGCGCTACGTGTCGCTGTCGCTCAATACCGCCGCCGGGCCCAGGCCGACCAACTTCCTGGTCGACACCGGCTCGCTGGGCATCGTCGCCGGCACCAACAACTACCAGTTCGTTCAAGGCTCGGGCGACATCAACCTCGGCGCCGGCGGGATCACCTACACCACCAGCGGCACCAGCCCGTCGGGAACGATCTATCTCACCAACGTGACGATCCACGGCGCCAACGGCCAGACGGCGACGGCGCGCGTGCCGATCCTGGCGTCCACCGACGCCACCTCGGCGCAGATGGGCATCGGCTTCGACCGCGGCGGCCTGCAGCTCAACAGCGGCGGACCGCTGCCCAACCTCAACCCGCTGCTCGGCCTGACGGCCGTCAACGGCCAGGCGGTTGGCAACATGGCGCCGGGTTACATCGTCGGCTTCGGCGGCATGAACGTCGCCGGCCAAGCCTACGGTCCCGGCATCATGCTGGGCCTCACCCAGCAGAACACCAGCGGCTTCTCCTTCGTCCAGCTGACGCCGCAGGGCGGCCTGCCTGCGGGCTGCGCCAGCGCCGGCATGGGCTGCCCGCTGAACTGGAACTCGCAGGCCGGGTCGGTGGCGGTCAACGGCAGGAACATCGGCAGCATGAACCTGCTGCCCGACAGCGGCATCGGCTACATGATCGTCAACATGCCGAACGCCGGATTGACGCTCGGCACGAACAAGTGCGGGGTCGGGCAGGTCAACGCCAACAACTGCCTGCCCAGCGGAACGACGGTGCAGGTCTTCCTGCCAGGCCAGACGCAGGCCGCCGCCAGCTACCAGTTCGTGGTCAACAGCACCGGCGGCATCTCCGAGCCGTTCGGCGTGCAGGTCGGCCAGGGCCCCAACGTCTCGCCCTTCACCAACGCCGGGCGCGCCTTCTTCAATGCCTTCAACTATGTCTACGACCCGATCAACGGCTTCATCGGTTACAGCCCGACCGCGATCCCGGGCACCACGACGACGCTGATCCCGCTGCTCGCCCTGCAGGGCAACCTCGCGGTGCCGAACGGCTTCTCGGCAACGGCGATGACCTACCTGATGTCGAACCTCAACGTGACGCAGACCGGGTCGGGCACGTTCGCCGGCAACATGTTCGGACCGGGCGGGCTCACGCTGCAGAGCGGCGCGCTCACCCTGGCGGGCGCCAACATCTACACCGGCGGCACGACGGTGAACGGCGGCACGCTGACGCTCGCCAGCACCGGCTCGCTCGCCGGCAACCTCACGGTCAATCCGGGCGCCAGCTTCGTCAACAACGGCACGGTGAACACGCCGGGCGTGTGGCAGGCCAACCAGGGTTCGTTCACCAACAACGCCACCTTCCTCGGCAACCTTGCCAATGTCGGCACCGCCAGCAACACCGGCACGATCACCGGGTCGCTGATCAACGGCGCGGCCGGCTCGTTCAACAACAACGGCACCATCACGGGCAATGTCGTCAACATGGGCCTGCTCTCGGGCAACGGCAGCCATGTTGGCAGCCTGGCCAACAGCGGCGTGATCTCGCCCGGCAATTCGATTGGTACGACCAGCGTCAACGGCAGCTTCTCGCAGACCTCGACCGGCACGTTCCTGGCCGAGGTCGTGGGCTCGGGCCAGAGCGACCGCATCAATGTCGGCGGCACGGCGACAGTGGGCGGACAGGTGCTCGTCTCCGCCCTGCCCGGCATGGCGTTCGCGCCCTCGACGACCTACACCATCCTCAACGCCGCCGGTGGCGTTTCCGGCACCTTCGCGTCGGTCAACGAGCTCTATCCCTTCCTGCAGTCGTCGCTGAGCTACGACGCCAACAACGTCTATCTCAACCTGCAGGTCGGCGGCTTTGCGGCGCAGGCCTTGAACAACACCCAGTACGCCGTCGGCGCCGTGCTCGACGCCAACGCGCCCACCGCTACAGGCGACTTCGCCACCGTGCTGGGCACGCTCGCCACCGCGACGGCGCAGCAGGGGCAGGCCTTCATGACGGCGATCTCCGGCAACAACTACGCCGGCTTCTCGTCCTCGATGGTCCAGGGCGCCCAGCTCTTCATGAACAACTTCGCCAATCAAAGCGGCGGTGGCGGCAGTCCCATGAGCAACCGCGTCGCACTGGCCGAGGCCTGTGACGTCGCCTGCGACGCCACCACGCCGCCGAAGTGGGGCGCCTGGGGCGGCGCACTGGGTGGCTTGGGCACCATCGGCGCCAGCCAGCCGGTGGGTTCGGTCACCTACAATGCCGGCGGCTTCGCGGCCGGCCTCGATCGCTCGATCACCGACAGCTTCCGCATGGGTGTGACCGCCGGCTACACCACCGGCACCCAGTGGGTGTCAGGCTTCGACGGCCTCGGTCGTTCCAACAGCTTCCAGGTCGGCCTCTATGGCGGCTTCGCCCAGGACAAGGTCTATGCCGACGCCCTGATCGGCTACGCCTACACCTTGAACCAGATGTGGCGGAACATTCCCATCCCCGGCCTGCGCACCGCCAACGGCCAGACCGGCGCCAACCAGTGGTACGGCCAGATCGAGACCGGCTACCGCTTCGACCTGGGAACGAATGCCAACGCTTTCGTCACCCCGTTCGCCCGCCTGCAGGCCTACACGGCCAACCAGAACGCCTTCACCGAGAGCGGCGCGCAGTCGCTGAACCTCTCGGTGGCGCAGCAGCAGACCAACTCGCTGCGCTCGGTGATCGGCGCGCAGCTCGGCGGGTCGATGGATCTCGGCTGGCGCGAGAAGCTTCTCATGCAGCTCCGTCTGGGCTGGAGCCACGAGTATGCCGACGTCGCTCGGCCGGTGACGGCGACCTTGGCCGGCGCGCCGGCGATGCCGTTCACGACCTTCGGCGTAGCGCCGCAGCGCGATGGCGTGGTGCTGGGCCTCAGTGCGAACACCGCGATCGCCGAGGCGACGTCGATCTACCTCCGCTACGAGGGCGACATCTCCGGGCAGGACAGCGCGCATGCCCTCACCGCCGGCGTGCGCATGACGTGGTGAGCGTCAGCGACCGACGCGGACCGACCTTAGAAGCTTGCGCACGGTCTCGCGGGCCTGCGGCGAGAGTTCGGTGTTGGCGGGCCCCCACACCACCTGGACCTGGTACAGGCAGGCGCCGTCGTAGCCGGAGTAGAACTCGCCGGACAACGTGACGGTGTTCTGCGCGCAGGCCGCGCGGATCGCCGTACCGACCATGCCGAGATTGCCGATCTCGGCCACCCCGGTCACACCGCCTTCCAACCGGCAGCCGGGCGAGGAACTGAGCTCCGAGCGAAGCACGCTCTGCAACAGGCCTTCGCGACTGCCCGGATCGGCGTAGACCGCGCGCGCCCAGTCCATGCCGGTCCTGTCGCCAAGTGGCATCCTGGGCGAGGCGGGACCGGCGGTCAGCAGCATCGAGACCTCGGGCTGGCAGCCGCGGCAGACCAGGCGGCTCATGATCTTGAGCGTGGCCTGGGGATGGCTGCTGTCGTCGGGCCTGGCGCCCCAGGCGATATCGGGCTGCACCGTGGCGATGCAGTCCTGCGCGATTGCCGTGGCCGACCAGGCGAGCACTCCCGCTGCCACCAAGCCCGATGCTCTCGCCATGACCATCCCAGGATGCTCTGTTACGCTTGGCAGCATGACACAAGACAGCAGCACCTACTGGAAGAAATCGCGTGTCGAGGTCCGGGCGGCGGGCTTCGATCCCGACCGCGCCGCCCAGGCCAGCGCGATCGTCACCATCGCCAGCGCCTGGACCAACGCCCATCGCTGCAATAACCGCGTGCGCGCCATCACCGACCTGCTGGTGGATCTGATCGCGGCGCGCGGCGGGCAGGGGCTGGTGGTCGGCGCGCCGGCGGTGTCCGACGCGCTGACCCAGGGCACGCCGACGGCAGGCTACAGCCTGGTATCGCGCGACGTCGCCGCCGACTGCTTCGAGATCGGCCACTATGCCCATCACGGCGATGCGATGATCGTCATCTCGGGCTGCGACAAGACCGGCGCTGCCGCCCTGATGCCGCTCGCCCGCACCAACGCCTTCGGCCTGGTGCTCTATCCGGGCACCAGTTCGCCGGGCAAGGTCGACTTCGGGCCGTGGGCGAAGAAGGGCACCAACCTCACCATCATGGACTGGGCCGAGGGGCGCGCCGCGCGCGAGGCCGGCCGCATCACGGCGGAGGAGATGGACGCGCTCGAGCGCAACGTGCTGCCGGGCAGCGGCACCTGCGGCGCCATGTTCACCGCCAACACCATGAGCACCGTCGCCGAGGCGATCGGCATGATGCTGCCGCACGGCGCCTCGCATCCGGCCGACCACGGCGCCGCCGGCGGCATCCATGAGGACGTGGCGGCGCAGGCCCGCGCCTCGGTCGATGCCCTGTACCGGCTGATGGAGAAGAACATCCGTCCGCGCGACATCATGACCGAGCGCGCCTTCGAGAACGCCATCACCACGGTCTACGCCATGGGTGGCTCGACCAACATGTACCTGCACCTGCTGGCGATCGCCCGCGAGGCCGGACTGCCGATCGGCATCGAGCGCATCCAGGCGATCGGCGAGAAGGTGCCATTGCTCGCCAACCTGCAGCCGCACGGTCCCTATGCCATGACCAGCCTGCACGCCATCGGCGGCGTGCCGATCGTGATGAAGGAGCTCTTGGCCGCCGGCTTCCTGCACGGCGACGTCATGACTGTCACCGGCGAGACCTTGGCCGAGAACCTCGCTGGCGTGCCGGCCCTCGACCAGATCGGCGCACAGGACATCGTCCGGCCGGTCAGAAATCCGATCGCGGCGGCCAACAACCACATCAGCGTGCTGAAGGGCAATCTCGCGCCCGAGAGCTGCGTCCTGAAACTGTCCGGCAAGACCCTGGAGAAGGGCGAGTTCCGCGGCACCGCGCGCGTGTTCGATTCCGAGGCCGACACGATGAAGGCGATCCGCGCCGGCGAGATCGTGCCCGGCACCGTCATCGTGGTGCGCAACGTCGGCCCGGTCGGCGGCCCCGGCATGCCGGAGATGGTGATGCTCACCATTCAGCTGCAGGGCCGCGGTTTGGCCGAGGACGTGGCGCTGATCACCGACGGCCGCTTCTCGGGCGTCAGCCACGGCATCCTGATCGGCCACATCTCGCCCGAGGCGGCGAAGGGCGGCCCGATCGCGGCGGTGCGCGACGGCGACACCATCGTCATCGATCCGCGCGGCCGCACCCTCACGCTCGACGTGCCCGAGGCCGAGATCGCCCGGCGCATGATCAGCTGGCGCGCGCCCGACGCCTCACAAGTGCGGCCGGGCTCGGTGCATCACAAGTACGTCCGGCTGGTGTCGTCGGCGCACCATGGTTGCGTCGTGTGAGGGCAGCGTGGCGGCGCCCGCGGGCGCTGCGCATCGCGATCCTGGCCGGTCTGGCGATCGCCGTCGCCGCCTGGCAGGCCGCAGAGCCGTGGCTGTTCCCCGGCCCGGTCATCGTCTCGGGCCGCGTCCTCGACGGCCAGTCGGTGATCGACGGCGACACCTTGAAGGTCGCCGGCCAGTCGATCCGCCTCCATGGCATCGATGCGCCGGAGCTCCGGCAGGATTGCGACGGCTGGCCCGCCGGCGAGGAGGCGCGCCGCGCGCTGGCGGCGCTCGTCACCGCGCGGCCGGTGGAATGCCGGCGCGTCACCACCGACAGGTACGGCCGCACCGTCGCGACCTGCCGCGCCGCCGGTGAGGATGTCGGCGCGATCCTTGTCCGATCGGGCATGGCGTGGGCCTACCACACCTATTCATGGCGCTATCTGCTGCCGGAGTGGCAGGCATGGTTCGACGGCCTTGGCATCCACGCCCGCAATTGCATCAATCCAGCAGCCTGGCGCGCCGCCTCGAGGCGCTGAGAAGAGTCGCTGAGGAGAGTCGACCTTCACCCATCATTGGCGCGTGTTGGTCTACCTGGCCGGCGTCTCGGTGTTCGGCGCGGTCGGCTTCTACCTGATGTTCGTCTACGTCGTGAGCTGGCTGCAGTTCGCCGACGGCATCGCACCGGCGACGGCGCTCACCATCAACACCATCAGCATGGCGCTGCTGATCCCGGCCGAGCTCGGCCTGGCCTGGCTGTCCGACCGCGTCGGCCGGCGCGCCGTGCTGCTCGCCCCGGCGTGACGCCCGACAGGTTCCCGCCACGGGCTCGGGGTGCTGCTGGTTGCCGGCCGCGAAAGTCGTCAGGAACCGTCACGGTGCCGGCGTGTTGCTATCGGTGACAAGTCAACGTCGGGTCTTTCATGCGAATTCTGGCTCTGGCTCTCGTTCTTGTCGGGTCCGCGATCGTCGTGGCCGGCAAGGCCGGCGCCGGCGACGGCCCGACCATCACCGGTGACTGGTCGCGCAACGACGGCGGCTCGCGCATCAGCATCGGCCCGTGCGGCGCGCTTCTGTGTGCCGTCAACACGTGGATCCGCGATCCCGCGGAAGGCGAACTCGTCGGCGACCGGCTGGTGCTGGCGCTGCAGCCGCGCGATCCTGGTGCCCTCGCCGGCGAGGGGTTCGACGAGCGCCGCAAGCTGCGTTACTCGCTGTTGATCTCCGTCAGCGGCAACGCCATGACCACGCAGGGCTGCCTCGTGTCCGGCGTCCTCTGCAAGTCGCTGCGCTGGATCCGCGTGCGTTGACGCCCATCCCTCAGGGTGGTCACGCCGGCATCTGGTACCCCGGCGTCGACTTGGAGATGCGCGTCTCCTCCTCGTCCATGCCCTCGGCGATGCCTTCGAACATCGGCGTCGTGAGGTAGCGCTCGCCGGTGTCGGGCAGCATGGCGAGGATGACCGATCCTTCCGGTGCCTTCTCCGCCACCTGGATGGCGACGGCGAAGGTCGAGCCGCCGGAGATCCCGGTGAAGATGCCTTCCTTCTGCGCCAGCGCGCGCGCCCATTTCACGCCCTCGGGGCCGGCGATCGCCACGCGCTCGTTGAAATACTTCTTGTCGAGCGCCTCCTGCAGCACCAGCGGAATGAAGTCGGGCGTCCAGCCCTGGATGAGATGCGGCTCGAAGGCGGGATGGCTGGCGGCCGGCGAGCCGTCGGCGCCGCGCTCCTGCGCCTTGCCGCTGCCGATCAGCTGGGCGTTGGCCGGCTCGCACAGCACGATCTTGGTCTCCGGCCGTTCTACACGCAGCACCCGCGCCACGCCGGCCAGCGTGCCGCCGGTGCCGTAGCCGGTGACGAACCAGTCGAGCCGCTCGCCCTTGAAGTCGGCCAGGATCTCGCGCGCCGTCGTCGCCTCGTGGATCTCGGCATTGGCCGGCGTCTCGAACTGGTGCGCCAAAAACCAGCCGTTGGCCTTCGCCAGCTCGACCGCCTTCTGGTACATGCCGAAACCCTTTTGCGCCCGCGGCGTCAGCACGACCTTGGCGCCCAATATGCGCATCAGCTTGCGGCGCTCGACCGAGAAGCTGTCGGCCATGGTCACGACCAGCGGATAGCCCTTCTGGGCGCACACCATGGCGAGCCCGATGCCGGTGTTGCCGCTGGTCGCTTCGACCACGGTCTGGCCGGGCTTCAAGGTCCCCGCGCGCTCGGCCGCCTCGATGATGTTGACCGCGAGCCGGTCCTTGACCGACGAGGCCGGATTGAACGCCTCGGCCTTGACGAATATCCGCACGCCCTTCGGCCCGAGATTGTTGACGCGAATGCACGGCGTGTCGCCGATCGTGTCCAGCACGCTGTCGAACAGCCGCCCGCGCCCCGCCGTGGTCCTGACTTTACCGCTCATGGTGATGGCCCTTTCTGCAGGGCGCGACTATCCCACGACGGGCGCACCATTCAACATGGACTTGTGGTGGCCGTTTACGTGCGTCGACGACCGCGGCGTCGGCAGGCGATAGCTCCAGATCGCCATCGGCGGCACGTTGCGCCATTCGCGGCCGACGAAGGTTGCGTCGAGCCGCGGCGGGCTTCGGCCCGGATCGACCGGCGACTTGAAGCCGTAGGTGTACTGGATGATGGCGCCGCCCTGCGGCATCAGCCGGAAGGCGCCGCTGTAGCAGCGGATGGCCGCGGCCGGCGCCACGGCGCGCATCGGCAGGCCGCTCAGCACCACCGAGACCGAGGCGATGCGCGCCGCCGTCAGCAGCTCTGCAACCTGCAGGGCATCGCCCTGCAGCACGCAGAGCCCGTGAAATCGCCGTTCCAATGTGCGGCAGAGCTCGGCGTCGCGCTCGATGACCACGAGCTGGTCGATGGCACAACCGCCGTTGATCAGCGCCTGGGTCACCGCCCCGGCGCCGGCGCCCAGCTCGAGCACCGGCCCGCCGCCGTCGATCGCGGCATCGAGCGTGGCCTGCGCCAGGCGTCGCGCGGTCCACGGGCTGCTGGGGATGGGCAATCCCACCGCTACCGGGTCGCGCGACCAGCCACGAAGGAAGGGGAGGGAGGTACTCGGCATTGGTCCGGCGGGATTTGCATGCCAACGCCGGAACGATGCGGTCGGTTGCAGGTTCGTGTCAACCCGCTGCCTTGGGCAGGATATTCATCTTCTGCCGGACCTCGTCGATCGGCATCTCGATCCAGGGCCAGTAGTCCCATTTGTCCGACAGGTCGACGTTGACCTTGGAGCCGCGCTCGATCGCGGCCAGCATGCTCTCGGCCACGCCGGGCTTGCCCAAGACGCCGACCGTCACGAAGTCGGCGTCGGTCGGGCGCATCTGGACGCCGGCGCTGAAGATCATCACCGCGAACAGCGCGATGTAGAACGGCCGCTCGCGCTTGAAGCCCGCGGTGAACGAGGCGACCTGGATCTCGCCTTCGGGCTCGGTGCTGTAGCCGCCCAGCAGGTGGCAGAAATCGTGGTACAGGCCGGCCTCGGGAAAACCGCCGCGCTCGCCCGGCACGGCGAAGCCGTGCTGGTTGTAGAAATCGACCAGGCCGCGGCCGAGCGTGCCCTCGGGCAGCTTCTCCCAGGCGCGGTAGCGCTGGGCCAGCGCCTTGTCCTCCATGACGCCGCGCATCGTCAGCACCGACTTGGCGAGGCCAAGCGGGCCCTTCTGGTCGAGCTGGTTCTTGAAGATGTCCTTGATGTGCCCGCGGCGCAGGAAGTCGAGCTTGGCGAGCGTCATGTGGCCCTCGGCCAGCAGCCGGATGTCGGTGAGCTCGGGCGCGGCGACGCCGAGCGCGCCGGCGAATTCCCCGACCTTGGCGACGGTCTCGCGCGAGGGCACGCCGTCGGCCAGCACGGTGACCGTCATGCCGTTGACGAACTGCTGGCGCAGCGCGGCGCCGGGAAAGCCCTGGGCGAGCTCGGCTGCGGTGATCGGCGGCAGCGTGTCGATGTCGGCGCTGGTGTGCAGGATGACCTTCTGGGCCGCTTCCATCATCGCGCGCGCTGCCGGCTGGAGCGCGCCGGACGTGGTCGCCACCGTCTTCATGGCGCGCAGGCCGAGCAAGGCGGCGGCGGGTTCGGGCTGGATGAGACGCATGCTGATCTCCTGTCGAGGCACGCCGATTTAGGCAGCGAATAAGTCAACGAATGTTGACATATGCATTTCGATTGCGTTTGTCAACAGATGTTGGCATTTAATTCGAATGACCGACCGGCCGGCCCGGGACGCGGGAAAGACCGCGAAATCGCAGCGTACGCGGGCGGCCATCCTCCAGGCGGCGCAGGAGCTGTTCGCCACCCAGGGCTACGAGCGCACGACGGTGCGCGACGTCGCCGCCCGGGCGGCGATCGATCCGGCCATGGTGATGCGCTATTTCGGCAGCAAGGAGGGCCTGTTCGCCCGGGCGACCGCCTTCGACCTCCAGCTGCCCGACCTGACCAAGGTGGCTCGGCCGCGCATCGGCGAGACCCTGGTCGGGCATTTCGTCGAGATCTGGGAGGGCCCGCGCAGCAACGGCAGCCTGATAAGCCTGTTGCGGGCGGCCGCCTCCAGCGACGACGCGGCCAACGCCATCCGCACCATCTTCGGCGGCCAGGTCGTTCCCATGCTGGCGCGCGTCGCGCCGCCCGACGAGCTGTTCCAGCGCGCCGGCCTGGTGGCGACGCAGATCATGGGGCTCGCCGTCAGCCGCTACATCCTGAAGGTGCCGCCCGTGGTCGCCATGGACCGCGCGCAGCTCGTGACGCTGCTCGGTCCGACGATGCAGCGTTTTGTCGTCGGCAAGCTCTGAGCTGGGAGCGCGCCACTGGAATGGCCCGCTCCCAGCAAAGACGTTACTTCGTCCGCGCGTAGTGCGCCGCGATCAGGCGTGCGGTGGCCATGGTCACGCGCTTGCCGGTCGGGATGTGCAGAAACTCGTTTGGCCCATGCGCATTGGAGTGCGGCCCCAGCACGCCGGTGATGACGAATTGCGTGGCCGGGAACTTCTCGCCCAGCATGCCCATGAAGGGGATCGAGCCGCCTTCGCCCATGTAGGCGGCGGGCTGCCCGAACGCCTCCTGCGAGGCCTCGCCCACCGCCTTCTCGAGCCACGGCGCGAGCGGCGGCGCATGCCAGCCGCTCTGGCCCTCATTGCCCTCGAAAGTGACCTCGGCGCCGTGCGGCGGGTCGGCTTCCAGCGTCTTCTTGAGCGCCTGCACCGCGGCCTTGGCGTCGAGCGTCGGCGGTGTGCGCAGGCTGAGCTGGGCCGTCGAGAAAGGCAGCAGCACGTTGCCGGCGTCGCCCGGCGCGGGATAGCCGTCCATGCCGATCACCGCGAGCTGCGGCCGCCAGGTCCGGTTCAGCACCATCTGCCCCAAGGAATCCGGCGTGGTGTCGTCGACCATCGGCCGCGTCGCGCCGGCGAACGGGAACTTGGCGTGGACCTGGCTGCCCAGCACGCGCGCCGCCGCCTTGGCCTGCTCGATGCGCTGCGGCGGGATCTGGACATAGAGGTCGGGCAGCCTGATCTCGCCCGTGACCTCGTCCTCGAGACGCGACAGCAGCCCGCGCGTGATGCGGAAGGAGGAGGGCACGATGCCCGAGGCGTCGCCCGAATGGACGCCCTCGGTCAGCACGCGCACCGTGAGCGTCCCGCCGGCAATGCCGCGCAGCGATGTGGTGAGCCACAGCCGCTCCCAGTCGCCGCAGCCGGAATCGAGGCAGACGACCAGCGACGGCTTGCCGATGCGGCCCATCAGGTGATCGACGTAGAAGGGCAGGTCGTAGCTGCCGCTTTCCTCGCAGGCCTCGATCATGATGACGCAGCGCCCGCGCGGCACCTTCTGCTCGGCCAGCGCCTTCAGCGCACACAGGCAGGCATAGATGGCGTAGCCGTCGTCGGCGCCGCCGCGGCCATAGAGCTTGTCGCCCTGGCGCACCGGGATCCACGGCCCCATGCCCTCGGCCCAGCCCTTCATCTCGGGCTGCTTGTCGAGATGGCCGTAGAGCAGAACGGTGTCATCGCTGTCGCCCGGCACCTCGATGAAGATCAGCGGCGTGCGCCCGGGCAACCGCACCACCTCGAGGGTGGCGCCGGGGAACCCGGCGAGCTGCGGCTGGGCCCAGGCCACCATCAGCTTGACGGCGTCCTCCATGTAGCCGTGCGCGACCCAGTCGGGGTCGAAGGCCGGCGACTTGTTGGGGATGCGGATGTACTCGGTGATCGAGGGCAGGATGGAATCGTCCCAGAAGGGATCGACGAACTGTCTCAGGCGGTCGGGGTCCATGCCGCAGTTTGAATCATGCTCCTCTCCCCCGCTAGGGGGAGAGGTTGGGTGAGGGGGTTGCACGAGCTGTCGACGCCCCCTCACCCAGCCTCTCCCCCTGGCCACCTACGCTGCGGGGCAGCTTCGGTGGCTATGGCTGCGTGCTCGACTTAAGCCCTTCGATGCTCCGCAGGAGCGAAGCGGGGCTGGCGGGGGAGAGGAGCATGACTTTTGTCTGTGTCGCGAGCGCCACAGCCGAGCGCAAAGTGCACGGCGTCGATGACGATCACACCACCGCTGCCGCCGACGCGCGTATACGGAAGGGACGGGCCTTGTGGGGGGCTCAGCTTGGGAGCGTTGCGGTGAGTGACATCGGTACGCAAGTCAGGGATATCCTCGCTTTTCACCTCGGCATCGACGGATCGCAGCTGGCGGACGACACCCGGTTCGAGGACCTGGGCGCCGACAGCCTGGACGTGGTCGAGATCGTGATGTCCTGCGAGGAACAGTTCAGCGTCGTAATCCCCAACCGCGAGGCGACCAGCCTCGCCACACTGGGCGACGCCGTGCGCTGCGTGAAAACCCAGGTCGAGGCGGTCGCGGCCGCCCAGCTGGCGGCCGAGAAGTTCTCGGCGGTCCGGCCGGCCAGCCGCACCCATCGCCTGCGCGCGGCCCTGACGGCGAAGTAAGTCCCCTTCTGTCACCCCGAGCCATGCGAGGGGCTGTTAGCGACGGTAAAGGTCCCGCGCTGCGCTCGGGATGACAGCTATTCCTTCGGTCGTCGCCGCAGCGTCGGCCGTTCGCAGGCCACCCCTGGGCTTGCTACACTCCCGCCATGCCCGACACGATCTACCAGAACCCGCGCCCCGCCGGCCGGAAGGGCGAGACCGTCGTCACCAGCACCTGCGGCCACAATTGCGGCGGCCGCTGCGTGGTCAACGCCCACGTGGTCGACGACCGCATCGTCCGGATCTCGACCGACCCGGCGCGCTGGCAGCCCGACCTGCCGCCGCTGCATGCCTGCGCCCGCGGCGTCGGCCAGATCGAGCGGCTGCATCACAAGGACCGCCTGCAATATCCCATGCGCCGCACCGGGCCGCGCGGGTCAGGCCAGTTCGAGCGCATCTCCTGGGACGAGGCGCTGGGCCACATCGCCCGCGAGATGCGCCGCATCCGCGACCGGTACGGCAACGCCGCCTTCGTCGACCTGAGCCGCACCGGCAGCACCTCGGCGCTGCACACCACGGCCGGCCTGGCCAAGCGCTTCTTCTACAAGTTCGGCGGCTGCACCGAGCTGTGGTCCAACATGTCGGCCGAGGCCGAGATCTTTGCCGTGCGCATGACCTTCGGCGCCAAGGCCGACTACAAGAGCTCGGGCCGCGAGCCCACCGACTACGTCAACTCCAAGCTGATCGTGATGTGGGGCTGGAGCCCGGCCGACGGCACCTTCGGCACGGGAACTTATCAGTACCTGAAGGAAGCCAGGAAGAAGGGCGTGCGCATCGTCGCCGTCGATCCGCGGCGCACCCGCACCAGCCAGGCGCTGGCCGATGAGCACATCTTCATCAAGCCCTCGACCGACGCCGCCGCCCTGATCGCCATGGCCCAGGTCATCGTCAGCGAGGGCCTGCACGACCAGGCCTACTGCGACCGCCACGTGCTGGGCTTCGACGAAGAGGGCTTGCCCGCCGGCGCTCCGCGCGGCGGGTCCTGGAAGGCCTACCTGCTGGGCGAGGGCGACGGCATCCCGAAGACTCCCGAATGGGCCGAGGCGCGCTGCGGCATCCCGGCCGAGACGATCCGCCGGCTGGCGATCGAGTTCGCCACGACCAAGCCCGCAGCCTTGCACTGCGGCTACGCGCCGGGCCGCACGACCTTCGGCGAGCAGTTCCACCGCGCCGCCTATGCGCTGGCGGCGATCACCGGCAATGTCGGCATCGCCGGCGGCAATTCCGGCGTCAGCAACGGCGCCACCGGCCGCACCGGCATCAAGGGACTGCCGACCGGCAGCAACCCGATCGAGGCCAGGGTGGCGACGCCGCTGCTCGCCGATCTCCTCGCCCGGGGAAAGTCCGGCGGCTATCCGGCCGACATCAGGATGCTCTATTCGGCGGGCGGCAATCTCTTCAACCAGTGCCCCAACGCCAACAAGATCGCCGCCTCGCTCGACGGCGTGGAACTGATCGTGGCGCAGGACAATTTCCTCACGCCGACCGCGCGCATGGCCGACATCGTGCTGCCGGCCACGACCTTCTGGGAACGCAACGACGTCCACACGCCGTGGGCCGGCGCCGGCCACTACGCGATCTACATGAAGCAGGCCATCGCGCCGATGTACGAATGCCGCGACGACCGCGCGATCTTCGCCGAGCTGGCGCAGCGGCTCGGCATCAACGACTACGACGACCGGAGCGAGGAGCAGTGGCTGCGTGACCTCACGAAGGACGCCGTCGACGACTTCGAGGCGTTCCGGGAAGCGGGCGTCGCGCGCTTCGCGCCGCCCCAGGACGCGGTGGCCTTCGCCGACCAGATCCGCGACCCCGACAGCCACAGGTTCACGACGCCGTCGGGCAGGATCGAGATCTACTCGATGGCGATGGCGGCCAAGCCCGATCGCTACGGCCTCGGCGCCATGCCGGCGATCCCGACCTGGTTCGACCCGGTCGCGCCGGACGCGAAATACCCGCTGATGCTGTGCAGCCCCAAGTCGCGGGCGCGCACGCATTCGATCCACGGCAACCAGCCGCTGCTGGCCCGGGTCGATCCCGACGACGTGTGGATGAACCCCGGCGACGCGAAGGCGCGGGGCATCGTGGACGGCCAGAAGGTGCGGGTCTTCAACGATCGCGGCTCGACGCTGCTGCCGGTCAGGGTCACGTCCCGGATCGCGCCGGGCGTGGTCTCGATCAAGGAGGGGGCGTGGTTCGCCCCAACCGGGGACGGCGGCGACACTGCGGGCTGTGCCAATGCGCTGGCGGAGGACCGGTCGGCGCCGTGCGGGGCGACAACGTATAATACGAATCTCGTCGAGGTCGCCGCATGCCCGTGACCCGCCGTGTCATGATCGCACTCACAACTCTCGTCGCCGCCCGTTCGGCCGCCGCGCAAACGCAAGGAAAAGCCATGACGACTCCGACAGGCCTGCAGATCATCGACACGACCGTCGGCACGGGCGCCAGCCCCCAGACCGGCCAGACCTGTGTCATGCACTACACCGGCTGGCTCTCCGACAGCGGGAAGAAGGGGAAGAAATTCGATTCGTCCGTCGATCGCGGAGCGCCGTTCGAGTTTCCCATCGGCATGAAGCGCGTCATCGCCGGCTGGGACGAGGGCGTCGCCACCATGAAGGTCGGCGGCAAGCGAACCCTGATCATTCCGCCGCAGCTCGGCTACGGCGAGCGCGGTGCGGGCGGTGTCATTCCGCCCAACGCCACGCTGATCTTCGATGTCGAGCTGCTGGCGATCAAGTAGGGGCCGCAGGTCGCAAACCGCCGCGAGATGACCTGAGGTCGCTCATTGCTGGGAGCGCGGCACTCCAGTGCCGCTCATGCGATGTTGCAGCGTCAGGAAAGAGCGCCACTGGAGTGGCGGGCTCCCAGCAATGAGTCGAGCTGGAGTCATCACGGCTGCATCATCGCCGGGTTGAGTTCGAGTTGTGGCCCGTATTGAGCGACGTTGGGGCCGGGCGGGAAGGGCTGCGACCGTGTTCGCCAGTTAGCGTCGGCGCGCCTAATCCCGTACCGACTGCCAGCTAGTGCCCACAAAGAAATGTCTTCGTTCCCGATCGATGCCTGCGTTAGCCCGTCGAGGAGACCCGGATCGGTCGGATCGTCAACCGCATCAGCGCGCTTTCCGGGTCATAGGCACACTTTCCTTAGCCTTAGCTCTGCTTCCGTATGGTCGACCGTCGTCGTCGCTAGGAATATGCTCGCGACAGGTAAGGGGGCGCAGCCGGAAAAGCTAGAAGTCCAATCCAGTTGCTGAAGCAGGAACCACATGCCTGAAGATCGCTTCGTTGTCCGATTGTTCTGCGAGCGTGGCTTGAGTCGCCAAGTGGCGGAAGAGGTGGTCCGCCTATTTGACCTGCATTCAGGTCCGGTGGTCATCAAATACGAGCCTGGTCATCTGCTCGTGGAAAGAGACGACAGCGAAACGCTGTCCTGGCCAGCCATCTTTGGCGCGTTGCGCAATACCCGAGCAAAGAAAGCAATCCCCGACACCGAATTCATTTTTCTGCTGATGAAATCTCCCAACGAGTTCAACTGGTATGCCACCGAAGACCCGGACCAGATGCGCAATGCGTTCGGTCACGTCGGCGATTTCACATGGGTGACAACCGCTCCGCCGGCGGTTATTTCCGCCCACTACGTTCTAAAAGCGATCTTTAATGCTCTTGTCACCGAGCGGGGGAGACCGTGGGAAGGACTCTGGCACAAAGATCCTCGGGGATGTTTCTATGATTTCTGTGCTGAAAAACAGCAAATGAACCTCAAATTGAGGACGGCAGACATCTGCGGGGACTGCATGCAGACCTTCCAGGACATCGGCATTCCCGACGCTCTGATCGGGCAGACCGTTCAGGTCATGGAGGCCTCAAGATTGTCTGCTATCAATACCGGACCATTTCTGCCCAAAGCGCGGCACTTCGATGCCTGGCCGTTTCCCGTAGCCGTTACCAGACACAAGGCCATCCAGGCACAGGTACCGATGGCCAGACTATTTATGCTGTTCGACCATTTCGATTGCCTTATCCGTTATCTAGTTTTGACCCATGCAACTATTGCGCACCGACCTCTGGAAGTATCGGATCGCGCGTCCCTCGGCTGGTGGGTCCAGGCGCTCAGTCGTGCGGGCGCCCAAGATCGAATGCTTTCCGAAGTGCTACGGATCGCAGAAGAAGGACACGTCGTCCAACTCAGAAATGAGATGCGCGGACATGGTTATCTTAATGCGCAGGACTTAGCCTACCAGCCATGCGTTGCATCGCTCGAATCCACAATCGAGAAGATTGAGAGGGAGGTGGACTCGTTTCTGCGGCGGCATCGACTTGTGGTGCCACTCCAATTTGGCCTCGCGGAAGGCAGATACTATGCCACTCTCAAAGAACTCGTTGGCAGCAACCTGATCAATCCGGAAACCAAGACGGAGTTGGCGGCAGCTCCCGACGCTGCCGGAATTCGGGGAAACGGCAAGGTCCATCTATTTGATTCTCAGGAACGATTGTACAGGGATCTGACGCCCTATCTCCTGTTCAGGACATGTCCGTCCTGCAATTCAGAGCGCCTGCTTGTTACTGATGGCGCGCGTATCTATCTCGATCCCTTTGTGGGACACCGGGTTTCCATCCAATAGAAACCGCTCAGTGCTTCCTCGCGGGCCCTCAAAGAGCGCGACACCGTCGCCGCCGGTGTGCGGCCCCGGTCGGAAGGGCTGCGGCGACGCTGAGCGCGGCCGCTCAGGTCTTGGCGTAGGCGATGCTCATGGTCTCGGCGACACAGGCCGGACGCTCCTTGCCCTCGATCTCGACGGTCCATTGGTAGGTCATGCGAATGCCGCCGTTCGGCATGTCGTCGGCGGCGAGCAGCTTCTGGCGGCCGCGGATGCGCGCCCCGACCTGCACGGGGCTGGTGTACCGCACCTTGTTCGAGCCGTAGTTGATGCCGTTCCGCACATTGTCGATCCTGAGGACATCCTTCCCGAAAGTGGAGATCACGGAAAAGGTGAGATTGCCGTGGGCGATGGTCTTGCCGTCCGGCATGTCGGTCTTGCAGCGCTCGACATCGACATGGATCCATTGATGGTCGCCGCTAGCCTCGGCAAACGTGTCGATGCGTTCCTGTGTCATGACCAGCCAGTCGCTGACTCCCAGCTCCTGGCCAACCAGCGCCTTCATCGCCTGCGGGCTCTCCACGATTCGTTTCGCCACCATGCCCTCCGTTATCCGACCTGCATCTTTGCCCAGGTGTCGCGCAGCTCGATCGTGCGGTTGAACACCAGGGCGTCCGGTTGGCTCGCCGCGTCCGGGCAGAAATAGCCCAGCCGCTCGAACTGCACGGCTTCGCCCACGGGCATCTCCGCCAGCGAGGGCTCCGCCAGCGCGCCCGACACGACCTCGAGCGAGCCTGGATTCAAGTCGGCGTCCAGATCGCCACCGGCTCCCGGGTCGGGGCGCTTGAAGAGCGTGCTGTACAGGCGGACCTCGGCGGGGCGGGCGTCGCGGCCCGACACCCAGTGCAGGGTGGCCTTCACCTTCCGGCCGTCCGGCGCGTTGCCGCCGCGGCTGGCCGGATCGTAGGTGCAGCGCAGCTCCACCACGTTGCCGTCCGCGTCCTTCACGACCTGGCGGCAGGTGACGAGGAAGGCGTAGCGCAACCGCACCTCTCGTCCCATCGCCATCCGGAAGAACTTGTTCGGCGGGTTCTCCATGAAGTCGTCGCGCTCGATGTAAACCTCCCTGCCGAAGCGCAGGGTGCGCGTGCCGGCAGCCGGGTCCGCCGGATGGTTGACGGCCTCCAGCTCCTCGACGTGGTCCTCGGGAAAATTCTCGATCACGAGCTTGAGCGGCCGCAGGACCGCCATGCGCCGCTGGGCCACCTGGTTGAGGCGGTCGCGGATCGCGTGATCGAACATGGCGAGATCGACGACGCTGTTGGCCTTGGACATGCCGATGCGCCGCACGAACTCGCGGATCGCCTCCGGCGGCACGCCGCGGCGGCGCAGGCCCGCCAGGGTCGGCATGCGCGGATCGTCCCAGCCGCTCACGATGCCGCGCCGGACCAGGTCCGTCAGGTGGCGCTTGGAAAGGACCGTGTATCCGAGATTGAGGCGGGCGAACTCGGTCTGGCGGGGCCGCGACGGGACCGGCAGGTGGTCGAGGAACCAGTCGTAGAGCGGACGGTGGTCCTCGAATTCCAGGGTACAGAGCGAGTGGGTGACATGCTCCAGGGCGTCGGACTGGCCATGCGCGAAATCGTAGGTCGGGTAGATGCACCACTCGGTCCCGGTGCGCGGGTGGGGCGCGTGCAGGATGCGATACAGGACGGGGTCGCGCAGGTTCATGTTGCCGGACGCAAGGTCGATCTTCGCCCGCAGCACGCAGGCGCCGTTCGGAAACTTTCCGGCGCGCATGTCGCGGAACAGGCCGAGATTGGTTTCCACCGGACGGTCGCGATCGGCCGACGCACGGCCCGGTTCGGTCAGCGTGCCGCGCATCGCCCGCATCTCGTCGGGCGGCGTGTCGTCGACATAGGCGAGGCCGGCGCGAATGAGGTGCTCGGCCCAGTCGTACAGGGTCTGGAAATAGTCCGACGCATGGTGCAGATGCTCGCCCCAGTCGAAACCGAGCCAGTGCACGTCCCGCTTGATGGCGTCGATGTACTCCTGCTCCTCCTTCACGGGATTGGTGTCGTCGAAGCGAAGGTGGCAGCGGCCGCCGGTTTCGACGGCAAGTCCGAAGTTCAGGCAGATCGACTTGGCGTGACCGAGATGCAGATAGCCGTTCGGCTCCGGTGGAAAGCGCGTGACGATGCCCGGCACCCGGCCGCTGGCGAGGTCGGCCTGGACCATGTCGCGAATGAAATCCCGGGGCTCTTCGCTTGCGGCGCCCTCCGGGACCGGCTTCTTGTCGTTCATCTAGCTGTCATCTCCACACGGGCGCGTACACGGGCAATCTGCAGCCAAGCCGATTGTAGCACTGCCGGCGTGCCCGGCTATGTCTCGGCCATGCCGGTACTGTCATTCGCCGGCACTATATAGACCGATCGAGCAGCGGCGCACCCCTCAGGGAGAAGGCGGCCGCCCCATGAAAGCGCCGTATTCACTCTCGAACTTAAAGACATGCCGCGCCTTGTCGCCGTGGGAGGTGTATGCCGCAGTGAAAAGCATCCCTCACAACGATTTTTGGGCACGCCGCTATGTGTGAAGCGCGGCAGGAGTTCGGGCTCGAAGAGGACAGAAGGGCCGCTGCCTCCGCTTTCCGGCGGATGGCCGCGCATTTCGGCCTGTCAATCCGGCAGGCGACCGGGATTTTCTATAAGATGGAGTGGTGGACCGTCCGGAATATGAAGTTCGAGGATGAAAAAGAGCAGTAGGCGCCCTTCGCTGAAAGGCGACGGTGAAATTCCTGACTCCGGAAACGCACAGCGCGGGCGCGAGCGGCGAACGCAGGCCCGAGCCAAGGAAAGCCTGCATTCGTAGTGGCCTCTATGAGATCACCGCGCATCCCCGCTGCTGACATTGCTATCTTTGTGCCGCCGGAGGTCGTGTTCCCGGAGATGAAGGCCGATGAGCGTACGCTGGTCCAGCTTCTCTCAGGCTTAAACAGGAACGAAACGATCATCGCCTGCTGCCGCGCCAACACGGCGGTTTCGGGCTACGCAGGCCCCGAGCCAAAGGAGCAGCAGGAACGGATGATCCGTGACTTGCTGCCGGCGGGTTCATCGGTCCGTATCAATGCCTTCATCAAAGAGCGCGGCCTTGGCTACCCGCCGCCGATCTTCTTTCGTGGCCAGCTCCTGGAATTGCTGCGGTGGACCGTCAGACACGCCGCCGACGGCCCCGCCGACCCAAAGTTCTATGGTGACAGCAATGCGCGCAACCGAGAGACATTCGCGCGCGCGGCTCTGATCTGCAGCAAGATCTGGAGCCATCGCATCTACGCGAACCGGCTGCAGTCCTCTGGCGCCCCGGAGATTGATCGCCTGCGCGCGCTTGGCCCGTTTCGCAAGGGCATCGAGGAATCCGGCCAGGCCCCCAACCAGGCCCAAACGCTGGCGCGCGGCTGGCTCTTGTTCACGAAGCACATGCCCGAGCGCTATCCCGACTTCCCGATGCTGTTCCAGCAAGCAACAAAGCTGACTGTCGAGCAGTACCTCATCATTACCATCGGTCTCACGGCCTTTACCAAAGCCGACTCGCCGCACCTTGGGATGTTCTCGCCGTCAAGTATGTCCGGAGAAAGCGCCTACAAGGATATCGTGCCTAACTATCTGGCACTTGAATCTCAAAACGCGGAAAAGCTTGTCGACGGCCTCTGGGGCAGGCGCTTTGAGACCAGCGGCTATCGCGCTTTACGCGACCGCATCATCATTACGGGCCGCGATGACCGCGCTTGCATTCCCGATCCGACCTTCCTTAGCGAGAAGGTCTCGGTGGGACCGCTGTTTCATGCCACGGCCGCCGCCGCCCGGGTAACAGGGAAGGGGAACGAAATCTTCGGCGCGTTCGGCCTTGCTTTTGAGGACTATGCGGGGGCCATGCTTGATCGGATGTACCCGGCGCCTCCGGGCCTTGTCGCGCGGCTCCAACGGAACGTCGAGATCGGCGGCAACCTCGAAATCGATGCCGTCCTGAACAACGTGACCGATGCGGTCCTGTTCGAAATCAAGGCGGCATGGCTCAGGGAAGATGCCATACTTGATGACTCGCAGGGCGGGCTCACCGAAAGCTTGAACGCGCTCTACGGCGTGTCGAACAAGCCGCGGGAGCGGCCCAAGGGGGTTGCCCAGCTCGCCCGCATTCTCAACGAAATCTTCGCCAACGCAAAAGCCGCTTGGGCCCAGCCGTTTTCTGAGACGCGCGTCTTCTATCCCGTTCTACTCGTGCACGATATCAACCTCAGCGCGCCTGTATTCGGCCACTTCCTGAACAACGAATTCCAAAAGCTACTGAACAGGCCGCCGAAGGGCACGCGTGTCGTGTCCCTGATCGTCATGACCATCGACGATTTGGAGAAGCTGGAAACCTCGGTGAACAACTTCGCGCTGCGCGACTTACTGGCGGCATACGATTCGGGGGTGCCCGATCGCATTGAGACGCTTCACAATTTCACGGCCCACTCGGCTTTCGCTTCGAACCTCGTTCCAAACCAGTCCTTGATTGCGACGAGCAAGGAAGTCATAGGGCACGCGATTAAGGAGGTTTTTCCGGAGTTTAGAGACAACGACGAGGTAAAGCTCGATCGCTGAACTCGTCAATCCGTCAAAGTCCCGCGGCTTTCCCGGCGGCAGGAATCTTGGGGATAACGGCACGTTGAACGCAGTCTCGCGGCCACTGGCGGCGCCGCTCGTGTTCATATGTCTGCCAAGATGGAAGACAAGGCGGCCCGCCGCCTGAAGGAGCTACTGGCGGCGGTAAAGCTACTGGCGGCCGAGTACTACGTGCTTACGGGCAAGCCTCTGGGCGTTACCGGCGAAATTGCTGAGTATGTGGCCGCGGAAACGCTCGGCCTCGAACTCGCCCCACCGCGCACAGCTGGCTACGACGCAATCCGGCATCCGCCTGAAGGACAACAGCGCGTCCAGATCAAGGGCCGCGCTTATGGGCCGGACGCGAAACCGGGGCAGAGAGTCGGCCGCATCAAGAAGGGCGCTGCCTGCGACAAGGTTCTGTTGGTGCTGCTCGACAACAAGACCTTGGAGCCGCGCGAGATGTGGGAAGCGGATTACGGCCATGTCGCAAACCGCCTGGATGTGCCGGGGTCGAAGGCACGGGAGCGCGGGTCGTTGGGGGTGGGTGAGTTCAAGCGGCTTGGACAGAAGATCTGGCCGGCGCCAGCACGCGAAACTGACCGGAAGAGGAGGGTAGTTTTCAATGACAGGGATGGATGATCGGGACGGCGCTCCTGGGTCGCGCTCCATCGAAAAGTTTCGCGAGTTCTTCAGCTGGAGCATGTGTATCGATCAGTATGTGCTCAAACCGTTGAGTCATATTGCGGGCAATTGGGAAGCTGAATGGGATCATGATGCGAAGAAGTACGCACCCGAAGCTTCCAGTTTTGCTGAGGACCTCAATCAGGTCATTGAGTTGGTCGCGACGTGCCCGCGGCCACTCAGTTACCATGACCATGAAGACATACTGGCCGAGCGGGCTGTGCGCGACTCGAAATGGCCTATCGGCAAGCAAGGCAGCCGGTGGGTTGGTGCGGATTATGTCGGTTTACTCGAACGGGGCGCATTCGGCGATCTGGATCAGAGGAACCTGATAGCCGCCGCAGCCGGGCGTGTGCACGCTGCGATGGCCCGTGGCCAAAAGCACATCGACGATATGGAGGATCGGCACCGCTATATGCTGGCGGCGTTGTTATCAATCATCATCTACCATCGCCACTGCGGCGGCAAATCTCTCGTCATGCCAGCCGACGAAGAGGGTTGAGCCGCTATGCTATGTGGTTCGGGCGGCGCTAGCACTCTTAAGTGCTAACTACTTGGCCTCTTCTGCTCGGCCTCTTCATCCAAGGCCTCGCGACAAGCGCTGCGGGGCCCTCGTTTCGCGGGCGCCTGCTTCGTGCTGCATCTCGATGTGGTCAAGTCTTGGATAGAAACTGTTCAACTCTCGCTAAGTTCGCAGGAAGGGCATGGGCTGAATGTCAATAAGTGGGCAGTTCTTAGCGTTGTCGCAACTCCCGCAGCACTTCGATGAGTTGCATCCGTTCGATAGCCCCGCGCCCTCCCATGGGCAGGTTCAGGCGCTGTATCACGATCGCGCGTGTCGGATTCGTCTCCTCGCAGCCGCGATGGAAGCCGGCGCTGAGCTTTTTGGTCTGAGAGGAGGTAATCTCGATCGCCCACCGTTCGGGGTTCCCGGTCCATTCGAGGACCAGGTCGATCTCATCCTGTCCCCGCCCCCACACACGGGCAATAGCGCCTGGACCTGCGGCCGAGACAACGGCACCGATCGCGAAACCTTCGTAGCTCTTGCCACGCCTTAGATCACTCATCTCCTCCGGTTCGCGCTCTCCCAGCAAGCGATGCAGCAAGCCACTATCGGTCCAATAGATCAGCGGGGTTCGCTCGCTCGCCTCACCGGGCGCCACCCAATAGGGCAGCCGGAAGAGAATGTCCTGTTGCTCGGCGATCTGTAGCACCTGCTCGACAGTGGCGGCGTCACGTCCCAACGCCTTCTGAAGCGCCGATTGAGGCGATCCGTTGAGACGTGCGATCTCAGGCCATATGAGATTAGGATCGATCTCGCGGTCCTTGTGATCGCGAGGTAGCAACGGAAAGCGACTCCGGATGTAGTCACCGCGCCACCCGAAGCTGCGTTCGGTAGTCGGCGCGAACAGGCTTCCTTCGAAGCGGCCTCGTGCCCAGCATTCGTCAATTGTGAACCGCCGCGGAGAGGTTCCCTCAGTTAGGCTCGCAGAGACAACGGCATCCTGTAGTGTCGGCCCCAGCACTTCATGGACCTGAACGCGCGCCTCTTCGTCATTCATGCGCTAGGCGGCCGCTCAAGGTCGAGCACCACCACTGCAACCCGCCCGTCGTGTGCGGCTTTGCTCGCCGCGATCAGGCCAAGCTGCAACGCTTGCGGGCTCGCTGGCCGTCTATAGCCGCGGGCACGTGCCTTTGGCCTCCTTGCTTTGGAGACGTTCTGGCCAAACCAAAGGACAAGGTAGATGCCGCGCCGCTCCGCGGCGTAGTCTGTCGCATACAGACGGTCGAGCTGGGTGTCAGCGGCATGCCAGAGGTCAGAATGCCACTGGCCCTTTATCTCAATTGGCTCGCGCATCCCAGCTAAGGACGCGATGATGTCGGCTCGATGGTCGTCGGCGAGATGGCCCTCGGGCATAAGGTCAATGGACTCGGGGCGGACTCCAAGCATCGTCAGGAGCTGATCTCGGCACCGCTCTTCGTTGTGCGGTTCGCCGTCGTCGGTGTAGAAGCCACGCCACGGATCGGCCGGATCGGCATAAATCCGGTTCTGTACCTGATCGAGCAACTCCAGAAGAGTAGCTTGGAGGTCGGCTACCGTGCGAGGCGGCTGCGCCTCGACTATCGCGCGCACGTCGGCGATTGATGGCGGTCGGTATCGCAGCTCGGCGTGCTTACGCTGCTGTTCCGCCGCCACCACGCGTAGATTGGTCGTGTAGCTATCTGTTGGCGCATCGCGAAGCGCGCGCAATCCGGCGACGGCATCGTCCGAAGTCATGTCTGCCAATCGGCTTATAGCTGACCACAGAAACTCAGAGGCATCCCAAGGATTTGTGTCCCCACTCCACACGCCAGTCGGATGACTTACGTTCGTGAACGCACCTCGGAACGTTGTCACTAGCCAGACGAGTTGGTCGACCGAAAGCGGCACCAAAAGGGCGCGACCCCGATCACTCGCGATACGACGTCGGATAGCCCACAACCAGCTTGGATGGGCGGCTGCGATCTTGCCAAGGAGGTCGCGCTGCGCATCAAAGTCGGCGAAGAATGCGACCGCGTTCCAGTTGTCAAGCCGCTGTTTGGGCAGCGACTGCGTCAGGCGCACCGCAGCAAGCGGCCGCAAGATGTCGAGCCTTCTCAACTCGATCAGCCGGTCAATCATCTCTGTTTCCGGCTCGACTGCCATATCGGGGAAGCGGGTTAGCCAATCGGCTGCGAAGTCCGCCGCGCGCTCCGCGCTCACGTCAGTTCGCATCAGCGCATAGAGCTGATCAACATACTCCAGCTGATGTTCAAGCTGGGGCGTGATCCAAGCCCGAAGAGCAGTGTCGAAGAGGTCCCGCTCGTGCATCTCCGCCTCAACAGCTGCCGTCAAGGTTTTAAACTGGGGCTGGTCGCCAACTCTTTTGCTACGCAGCTCGTAGAAGGCAGCAGTCAACCGATCGTCACTTACTCCCTGAAAACCCGCCCCCTTCTGCTCCCGGTCGGCTAACGCAGCCACAATGATTGGAGCAGCATTGTAGTTACGCTTCTGGGCGTTGCTCTCTGCAATCTGCTGCGCGGTCGGTGGCGCGTCGGACTGGAGAAAGGATTCGAATCCCGCGATGGCGGCGTTCGCGACTTCATTGCCGAGCCACTCGGAGAGTCGATCCAGTGGCGTAGCTTCATTGTTCAAGTCATGGAACAAACCGAGATAGGCCCTCGCTGGGGCAGCGAGAGCACCAAACTCGCCGCGACGCATCGCATCGATTTGCGTTGCGTATCCCCGCCGATGCTCTTGCCATTCCATTTCGCGCTTGGCTTGTCGTTGACGTTCGTTCTCTTGAAACTTGATCTCCCACTCAGACACTTGGGGTTCGGCGAGTTTGTCTATCCAGGCCAGCGTATCCGGTCGACCGGCGGCCAAGCGCTTGGCGGCCTCGCGCACGGCCGCACCTTCAGTCGCCGAATGCGACGTCAGCCGAAGTAGATCGCGCCACTTCTCTTCGTCGGGGTCAGAGGGATCGAGCCCCTGTAATAGAACTATGATGTCATCCGGAGTCGGGGCGAAGCCGTTCGAGCGGCTCGTCAGCCGAAAGGCGCGCTGCCACACCGTTTTGGATCCTGGCTCGTCTAATAGCACCAACCGCTGGCCGGCTCTGCGCAGTCGTTCATTCTCGCGGATCAGCTTGTGCACTTTCTCGCGAACGTCGCGATTAAAGCCAGTCTCTGCATCGAACGGCCTCAGCCAAGTCCACAGCCGAGTGGCATCGACCGGCCCAGCCGCGAGGCGCCGTGCGATGAGCTTGTAACCAAAGTCACTCAACTCATTGTTACCTGCCCGATCGTGGCGATTGCCCAATGCCGCAATCTGAACGACAAGCTCGTCGAGTAGGGGGTCGAGCCGCTCGTTGGGAACCGCGTGCTCAAGTCTTGCAAGTGGACCTATCACGCGATGCTCGCCCTGAGCTACGGCGATAACGAGACCGATAAGGAGCGCGTCGCTGAAAGGTTCGAAACCGACGTCTCTGATGATTTCCATAGCGAGCCGAAGGTCGTCATCTCCGCCTGAAGTGCGCAAGGTTTGTACGCTGGAGAGCCAGTTTTCACCGCCGAGCGCTACGAGTACGTCTGCCGCGCGGCTTCGATGCGCGAAGACGGAATGAGAATCGAGCAGGATGCGGCGTAGGTCGAGCCGCAGGTCTGCGGCGATGGGGGAGTCCCTTATCGCCCCGATGAGGAGTAGCCGCAGCCCAAACTCAGCCGAGGAATCATTGATGAGTGCTCGGACGTCGGCGAGCAGTTGGGGTTGGACGACGCTCTTCAGTGAATATTGCTGCCAATCGTGAAACCGCGGATTTTGCTGGGCCAGCCTTTGCAATGACGCTAGCAAGAGACGGGCTTGGTTCGGAGTGAGCTCGTCGGCATCGCCGTATTCGACCACGCCCATGGGGTCCGCGGAAATGACGGAGGCCGCGAGCGCTGGATTATGGTGCGCCAGCCATGCGTGCAGCCCGCGCAGCGATGCCGGGACGACGCCGTAAGACTGAAATAAAGCAAGCAGGCGTTTGCGCTTCATTACCGTATCGGCTTGGCGCGCCAACCAGCGGCTGCCGAGATACTCACCGATCCGACGATGCCAGTAGCTGAACTTGTTGGTCGCTCCCGCTGTCGCAAACAGTCGACTACTTAGTACCGAACCGAGCTTATGAGCGTGGGGGAGTGCAGCCACCTCGTTGAGCGAGATCTCATCCTCTGCCGGTTCTGCAGTTTCAACAACTAGTGCGTCACTGCCAGTAAGAATCAGGGCGGCGAACGCTGCACCTGCGGCGTCGAGAGCTGTCGTCTTGTCGGACTGTAGGTCCGCCTTAGTGTCACGATGCTCTTGGCGCAGCAACTCAACCGCGCTTTCAAAGAGCCGCGCCTTCGTATTTGGAAGTGGGCCAGCCTTGGCCACTCGGGCGACCAGCTCGAGTGTCTGAGGATTCCCCAGCAACCCTTTTAGGGTCGCGTTAGTGAAGTGCGCCACTACAGCGTCGGCCTCGGCAGTGCCTCCGCCAAATTCCGCTACAAGAATCTCTCGTATTTCACCATCGGTTAGGGGCTCCAAGTGGAGGACAAGCAGATCGACGTCGCCATATTGCTCTCGGATCGCAGTTACACCGGTTGAGTTGCGCCAGTCTGCTGCCCGGCACGACAGGACGAAATGTGGGTAACCAGCGTCCCCGAGCTTCTGGAGTACGAGGTCCACCGCATCGCCTTCTCCGTGGGTGCTGAGTTCATCGAGCGCATCTACGACAAGCGTAGTCGCGTTGCCGAGCAATCCGCGGGGGTTCGGTCTCACGTTTTTGAGCTGCCGCGCCGTGCAGTAGGTATAGCCGGGCTTATCCCCGAGCCACCTGAGAAGCTCGGTCTTACCCATGCCCGGCTCACCGAGAATAATGAGTGGCTCCCGGCGGCCGATCAGGCCCGCCTGCTCGATGGACACGTGGCCCTTTTCAGTCTCATGCCACAATCGGCGCGGAAGGATGGGATGGGTCATTGTTCTCAATGACATAATCACGCGGCACGCTGCAAATTAACAGCAGCCTTCTAAGTTTGGTGGGTTTCCAGGCCTACCTGTCTCCCCTGAAGTGCCAGCCCGTGGCGATCCTGCACTCAGTCCGCGGATCGGGTCCGATCAGGCGGAAGGAAGTCCGGGCAGCGACGTCCCGATCGCTGAACTCGCTCACGCCGCGACGGCCTGAGCGGTCGTTGCCAGCATCATCCGCGCGGCCTTCTCGCCGATCATGATCGACGGCGCATTGGTGTTGCCCGAGGTCAGCGTCGGCATGATCGAGGCATCGGCGACGCGCAGGCCCGCCAGGCCGCGGACACGGAGCTGGTCGTCGACCACCGCCATCGGGTCGTGACCCATCTTGCAGGTGCCCACCGGATGGTAGGTGGTCTCGGCGTTGTTCCTGACCCAGTCGAGCAGCTCGTCGTCGGCGTCGATGTTGAGGCCCGGCGCGATCTCGTCGGTGGCGATGTCGGCCATGGCCGGCGCCGTCATGATGCGCCGGGTGATGCGCATCGCTTCCAGCGTCACCTCTCGGTCGAGCGCCGCGCTCAGGAAGTTGAAGCGGATCGCCGGCGGCGTGTCCGGCCGGCTCGACGTGACATGGATGCTGCCGGTGCTCTCCGAGCGCAGGATGTTGGTGATCGCGGTGATGCCGGAGGTCGCGGCCAGCTTGAAGTTCTCGCCCACCAGGAACGGGATCCAGGAGATCGCCGCGTCAGGCGCCTCCAACCCGGCGCGGGTGCGGATATAGGCGCGGATCGGCGCTGCCGGCAGGCCGAGCAGCCCCGTGCGGTTGAGTGCGTAGCGCAGCGCCTGGCCGACGCGGCCGAGGCCGCGCATCTTGTCGTTGTAGGTCATGCCGAGCGCCGGCGGCACCGTCCATTTCATGCGCGGCGAGTAGTGGTCGCGCAGGTTCTCGCCCACGCCCTTGAGCTCGTGGCGCACCTCGATGCCGGCCGCCTTCAGCCGCTCGGGCTGGCCGATGCCGGAGAGCTCGAGCAGCTGCGGCGAGTTGATCGAGCCGGCGCTGACCACCACTTCGCGGCTGGCGCGTGCTTCGCGCGGCTGGCCCTGCACGGTGTAGCGCACGCCGACGCAGCGCTTGCCGTCGAACAGCAGGCCTTCGGTCAGCGCGTTGGCGACGATGCTGAGGTTCGGCCGGCTGCGGGCGGGATCGAGGTAGCAGACCGCGGTGCTCATGCGGCGACCCCCGCGGATGGTCGCCTGGGTCATGCCGATGCCGTCCTGTTTGGCGCCGTTGTAGTCCCTGGTGTAGGCGATGCCGACCTGGCCGGCGGCCTTGATCAGCGCCTCGTAGATCGCGCCGCTCTCGTTGCTCTCGGTGACCTTCAGCGGTCCGTTGCGGCCGCGATACTCCTCGTCGGCATCGCCCTGGAAGCTCTCCATGTCGCGGAAGATCGGCAGCACCTCGCGATAGCTCCAGCCGCGATTGCCGAGCTGCGCCCAGGTGTCGTAGTCCTGCGACTGGCCGCGCACGAACACCATGCCGTTGATCGATGACGAGCCGCCCAAGAGCTTGCCGCGCGGGATCGGGATGCGGCGCTGGCCGGTCGACGCCTCGGGCTCCGAGGCATAGAGCCAGTTCGCTGCGGGGTTGTCGATCAGCTTGGCGAAGCCGACCGGAATCCACGACCAGGGATGGCTTTCGCGCCCGGCTTCCAGCACCAGCACCTTGTGCCGGGGGTCGGCGCTCAGCCGGTTGGCCAGCACCGAGCCGGCCGAGCCGGCGCCAACGACGATGAAGTCAAAGCTCTGTTGGTCCATCTTTCTTCCCCCCGATTTGTATCGGTCACGGGCACAGCACGCAGGTGAGCGCAGCGCTGCGTCGTGCGTCAAGTGGTTCTCGTGGCCAGACTGGGCCATACTGGCCCCCGAGGCAGGAGGAAGCAGATGAAGGCGCACATCGTTGGTAGCGGCTTCGGCGGACTTGCAGCAGCTGCGCTTCTCATCCGGAATGCCGACGTGCCGGGAACCGACATCACGATCTACGAGGCGGCTGATGTGATGGGCGGCGGCTTCTTTCTCGACGGCAGCGCCGCGGACGGCTTCAACCTTCCCGGCTCCGTCTTCGACAAGGAATTCCGCTGCACGTTCGATCTGATGAAGTCCGTCCCGTCCGCCCGCAACCCGTCGATTTCCGTCACCGAGGACTTTTTCGCCTTCAATACGGGCGAGCCGTACCAGGACAAGACGCACATCCTCGATCGCGATGGCCGCGTCGTGCATGGTCCGCGTTTCGGCCTCAGCCTGGGCGACGGCCTCAGGCTCGCGCGGGTCTCGCTGACGCCCGAAGCGATGCTGGACGGGCGGCGGATCGAAGAGTTCTTTTCCCGGCGATTCTTCTCGACGGAGTTCTGGTTCCTCTGGTCGACGATCATGGGGTCGCTGCCGCAGCACAGCGTCATCGAGTTTCGACGCTACCTGAATCGCTTCCTGTACTTGTTCCCGCACCTTTCGGACATGAATGGCGTCATGCGCACGCCCGTCAACCAGCACCAGTTTTTCATAGAACCGCTGCTCGCGTGGCTGCGCTCCCGCGGCGTCAACTTCCTCACCAACACCTTCGTGCGGGACATCGGCTTCGCGGCGGCGCCCGCCCGCACGACCGTCAATCGGCTCGTCCATGAAAGACGCGGCACCGCGACGTCGGTCGATGTGGCGCCGGACGACCTCGTGCTCGTGACGACCGGATCGCAAGCGGCTGACCTTTCAGCGGGGTCGATGACCGAGGTGCCCGGCCCACGGCCGGGCGGGCGCTCGTGGGCGCTATGGGAACGTCTTGCGCAGAGCCGCAGCGATTTCGGCAATCCCGGCGCCTTCTTCGGTGCGGCGCGCATACCCGACTCTCTGTGGGTGACGTTCACGGTCACCGACACGGGGACCGAATTCGTCAATCAAATGGCCGCGTTGACCGGGAGCGAGGCGGGACTGGGCGGACTCGTGACGCTGAAGGATTCGGGGTGGGTGCTGTCGTTGTCCGTCTTTCACCAACCGGAAATTCTTGGCCAGCCCGAGGGCACGATTGTCTGGTGGGGCTACGGTCTATATCCCGAGCGCAACGGCGATTTCGTGCGCAAACCGATGACGGCGTGCACGGGCGCGGAAATCCTCGAGGAGACCCTGCGGCAGCTGCGGTTCGACAAGCAATTGCCCGCTATCATGGCGTCATCGATTTGCGTGCCGTGCTACATGCCCTACGTCAACAACATCTGGCTTCCCCGGAGCCGCGGCGACAGGCCTCCGCCGGTTCTGGAGGGGGCGACCAATCTCGGACTGATCGGTCAGTACGTCGAGGTTCCGAAGGAGATTGCCTTTACGATCGAATGCTCCGTCCGCACGGCCTGGGAAGCGATCTACCGCCTGCTCGATCGTGGCCCCGCGCCCCCACCCGTCTATCAGAGTCAGTACGATCTCAAAGCATTGCTCGGCGCGCTCAAGGTTTTTGTCCTGGGGTGATGCCATCGATTGATGCAAAGGTCGCGCGCCTCGCATGGCGACGCACGAGCGCAGAGGACCGTGTTCGACGGTGGAGGAGGTTGGTCAGCTGTTGACCGCCCGCATCACCGCCACCCATTCGTCCAGAATGGGCAAGATCGTGCCCGCTTTTTCCGATGGCAGGCTGGTGGAGACGCGGTTGACGCCGGCGTCGCGGTAGCGCTTCGCCAGATCGACGCCGGGCGACTGGCCACCGATCGAGATGTCCATCTTGTCCGGGTCACGGTCGGCTTCGGCGCACATCTGCCGGAACTTGGGAATGAGCTCGATCAGCGGCGTCGGGCTTCTTTCCGTCACCTGCGGCATCCAGCCGTCGCCATAGCGGAGGGCGCGCCGCGCCGAATAGGGAAATGCCCCGCCCACCAGGATCGGGGGGTACGGCTTCTGCACGGGCTTGGGCCAGGCCATCATCGGCTCGAAGTTCACGAACTCTCCGTGATATTCGGCCTCCGACCTGGTCCAGATTTCCTTCATTGCCTCGATGTTCTCTCTCGCCCGCTTGTGACGCGTGGCGAAGGCGGTCCCGTGGTTCGCCATCTCGTCCTCGTTCCAGCCATTTCCCACCCCGAAGACGAAGCGGCCGCCCGAGAGCTGGTCGATCGAGGCGACCAGCTTGGCGGTCTGGATCGGATCCCGCTGGGCGACAAGGCAGACGCCGGTTCCGACCTTCAACGTCCTCGTCGCCATCGCGGCAGCGGTCAGCGTCACGAACGGGTCCATGACGTCGTAGTAACGCTTGGGCAGCTCGCTCCCCAGAATGAAGCTCGACTTGCGCGATGTCGGGATGTGCGAATGCTCGGGCGCCCAGACAATGTCGAAGCCGCGCTCCTCGAGCGCAACCGCGAGCTCCGCCGGCCCCATTGAATAGTCGGTGAAGAACATCGACGCGCCGAATTTCATGAGGCGATCCTCTTGAGTTTCCGGTGATCAGCCTGAGGCGGAAGCCGGCGCCGCGCAACCCGATGGCCGGAAGTTCGTGATCTCGGCACCGATCGCACCTGCCCAGGTCGCGCAGCTGCGCGAGACGATCGGGTCGCGACGCGTGCCCGATCTACGCGCCCGGTGCGTTGACCGAAGAAACACTGTGCTGCCGACCACGGCTTCCCCGCAGCCCGGCGGGATGGTAGCGTTTCGCGACGTTCCGCGGGTTCATCCGGGGAATGTCGGATAACAAGGCAGAGGGGCCTCTTATGCCCGATGGCGCGGCTCTCCCGGTTCTCGACCACGAACTGGCCGATGACGAGCTTCAATGGATGAAGTCCGTCTACGCGGACTTCAGCAAGGCGCGCGCCGCGGCCGGTCCCGAGTTCAATCCCAAGGAAGCCCTGCGCGCCATTCTGGCCCGCGCCGAATATCACCTGTCCGCCGCGCCGGATCTCAGCGGACCCGGCCCGTGGCGTCTCGGCCAGAACCGGCACGGCCGCGGCGTCGCGGCGGTGTTCCTGCCGAAGGTCGAGCTTCACACGCACATCGCCAGCCGCACCGATCAGTTCCCGATGTATGTCGTGGGCGAGGCGGAAGGCTTCTCCCTCGACGAGAAGGGCAAGCCGGTGCTGGAGCCGGTGGTTGGCGGCAGCCATTTCCACAATGCGCCCGGCGCGCCGCATGCCTTCGTGCCGAAGGTCGGCATTCCCAGGCCGGACAACTGGGAGATCGCCTTCATCGCGATCACGCCGCGCAACCTGAAGGAAGATACGCATCGGGTGTCGGACGAGGTTCGGGCGCTTTACAAGCAGGTCGTTGGTCAGGACGCCCCTTTGGGCGTCTGACGCCCGCGCGGTCGTCTCCTCTGGGTTTGCCGTCAGGGCATGGACGGCGGCTCGCCGGGCGCTGCGTGACAGACGTGGCCCGCAGCGCGCGGTCCGAAAGAAACTAAGCGTAGTGCATGTCGCCCGCCGGCCTCGGGAAGTCGCCCAGGATCTCGAGGTAATCCCTGAACTCCTTTACCGCGCCCCGGTTCAGCTGGCCGTAGATGCTCCTGCTGTTCACGAACGGCCCGTGATGGTTGATCGTGGCCGCACCGTGTACTCGATGGCGAACGCGTGATTCGATTTCATGCCTGAAATGAAGGTCGCATCGTCGGTGGCGCCCAGCGTCGCCTGGGCGTAGTCCTTCAGGTTCTGGCCGTTGCCCATCGAATCGGCCGAGACCTCTGGAAGGCGCCGGCCTCTTCATTGTGACTGGTCTTCGCCTGTGGCTTGCCGCCGTCCACGCCGTGATTCCAGTCCCACATGGTTTCAAGCCCGGCCAGGCACCTCAGCACCTCGAGCATGACGGCCTTGCGATGCGCCCCGATCCCGTAGGGTCCCAGTTGCCGCACGACGGCGGAGTAGACGTCCATGACCGCGTTGGGGAGAAAGAGCTCGTCGGGGGCGCGCAGCGCCCAGTCCACCAGCTCGTCGAGAAAGGTGGTCGGCGGCTTCGAGCCGCTCACTCTCGCCAGGCAGGCACTGTAGGTTCTCGGCATCGCGACCTCCGTTTTGTTTTCTCGCTGTCGATGAAACAAAAATCGGACAACAACCTTTGGTACACGACGGCTGCGGCACCAATGGCGCCCCATTCCGACGCGATTGAGGCCGTTCCCTTGAGGTTTCCTTCAGACGGCCCCTTCAAACAGCCAGAGGTCACGATGGCATCGCTCACCTTCACAGACATTGCAGAAGTCAGCAGCAAGGGCCGCGTCGGCGGCTCGTTCCTGGTCCGGGTCTCCGGCGGCGTCAATGCCAACGCCGTCGTCTATTCCGGCATCGTGAACGAGGACGTCGACGGCGCGCCGCGCTGCTACGGCGTCTGGCCGTTCGATGCGGGGATCGACAAGCTGAAAAATGCCACCAACAACGGCAATGCACAGTTCGACCCGCTGCCCGAGGGCCAGGTGGCCCATCCCTGGATATGGCGCGGTGTCGCCAATATGACCCGTGTCGATGCCGACAACGCCAAGATTCGCACCCGCCTCCACGACAAACCCGAGCTGGCGGGCCGGAACAGGGACGGCGCACTCCTGAACGACGAGAAGAGAGCCCCGCCGAAATTCCCGGTGAAGCGCGCCGACAACCCCAATTTCTACGTCTCCACCACCGCCCTGGCGAAGAACGCGAACCTGCCGGATACGGATCCGGGGCATTGGTGGGACGCGACCGCCGTCAACTACGGTGCACTGACGCCGCCGTTGCAGGCGCTCGGCGTCGGGCTCGGCGATTTCGGCATCGCGATCCGCCGCGACAATGGCACCAGTCGCGCGTTCTTCTTCGCCGATGCCGGCTTTGGCCAGAAGATCGGCGAGATGTCGACGATGCTGTTCCGCGCACTCTTCCCCGGCAACAACCAGGAAGAGTTTCTCACCTCGTTCATCGTCTTTCCCGGATCGCAGACCAGGCCGATCACCAGCGACCCGGCGCCGACCGTGCGGCGGCTGCTGGGCGACCTCTCCAACACGTCGAATGTCGGCACCATGATCGACATCATGGCCGCGGGCACCTCCTTCGCCCGCCTGAACGACACGCCGGAGCTCGTGTATGAGATGAACGACCCACGGCCCGCGAAGCCCCGCAAGATGGCCGATATGACCCACAGGGCGGCCGGCCTGGATCGGGGCCTCAGCGGCCGACGCAGCCAGACGATCGCCACGGCCTTGCAGACATGGGGCTACGATCCGGCTGCCGCCGAACGCGCGCGCGCCGCCGAGCCGCGGCCTCTCGGCCCGACGATCCCGCCGCTGTCGCCCGAGATCATGAATCTCAAGATCCCGAAGCCGTAGGACGAGTTCGGCCCTGCGTATCTCCTCGATTGACCCTCGGGCTTTCCAAGCGGCTGAACCTCGGCATGTCACGCCGCGCAGTGCGCAAAGGAGTAGTCTCGATCGAGGAATGCGCGTGGATCACGCCCGGTGCGGATGGCACCGATATTGCAAGCTGTGCCAACGTGTTGGCAGAGGACCGTTCAGCATCGAGCAGCGAAAAAAGCGGGCTGACTCGGTGAGCATGCGACGGTAACCTTCGCTGGCTCCCACATCCGGCCGATCGCCGGTCACCGGGCGGTGCGATGTCATGAGCATCGAAGTCAAGCTCGCGTTCGACGTGCTCGCCTTCATCTCAGTGATGGTGCTGATCGTGCTCGGGCTGGGAATCATCGCCAGCATGATGGGCATCTTCAATTTCGCCCACGGCGAGTTCGTGCTGCTCGGCGCCTACACCGTCTACCTGTTCGAGAGTTTTGGGCTTTCCGCCTGGGCCGGCATCGTGGCCGCGCCCGTGGTGCTGGCGCTGATCGGCCTGGTGCTGGAACGTCTGGTGATCCGCCGCTTCTACGCCGCACCCATCATCGCCATGCTCGGCACCTATGCCATCGGGCTGGTGATCCGCGAGATCGTGCGCGGCCTTTTAGGCGGCCACTACAAGTCGATCTCCGAGCCGATCGCCGGCGTGATCACCGTGTTCGGCGTGGATTTCTCGGCGTGGCGTACCGTGATCGTGCTCACCACCGTTACCATCGTCGCCGGCACCTGGCTTTTCCTCGCCCGCACTTCGGTCGGCCTGCAGGTCCGCGGCTCGCTCGAGAACCCCAACCTCGCGCGCGCCTGCGGGATCTCGACCACCACGCTCTACGCCTGGACCTTCGCCTTCGGCGCCGCTCTGGCCGGCCTCGCCGGCGCGCTGATCGTGCCGCTCTATCAGCTCTCCGCCGACATCGGCACGCGCTTCCTGGTGCAGGCCTTCCTGTCGGTCATGCTGGGCGGCGTCGGCACCTTCGAAGGACCGGTGCTGGGCGCCGCCGCCGTCGGCGGCATGGCCGCCGGCCTGCCGTGGCTGGTCATCCCGGTGCTGGCCGATCCGCTGGTCTTCGTCATCGCATTGATCATCGTGAAGCTGCGTCCACAAGGTTTCATCACACAGGGGAGGCTTTGACATGACCGAGCAATCGAATCGGAGCGACCGACCCAACCTCGGCCGCCGCCGGCTGATGGGGGCGAGCGCCCTCACCGCCGCCGGCTGGATCGCCGGTGGCGGCGGCTGGATGCTGGCGCCCAAGCGCGCCCACGCCGCCGACCCGATCAAGATGGGCATCGCCACCGACATCACCGGCGCGATCGCGCCCTCGGGCAACGCCAACTGGCAGGTGGCGCAGTTCACCGTCGAGCAGATCAACAAGGCGGGCGGCATCGGCGGCCGCCAGATTGAGCTCTTCCTCGAGGACACCGCGTCCGATCCCAAGGTCGCCGTCGGCAACGTCCGCAAGCTGATCCAGGACCGCAAGGTCAACGTCGTGCTGGGCGGCATCACCTCGGCGATGCGCCAGGCGATCAAGGACCCGATCGTCAATCGCGGCCGCACGCTCTACATCTATCCGCAGCTCTACGAAGGGCAGGAATGCACCAAGCACCTCTACTGCACCGGCCCGACGCCGGCGCAGCAGTGCGACAAGCTCATTCCCTACCTGATCAAGACCGTCGGCAAGAAGCGCTTCGCCATGCCATCGGCCAACTACGTCTGGCCGCAGCTCCTGAACAAGTACGCCCGCAAGGTCATCGAGGCCAACGGCGGCGAGGTCGTGTTCGAGGAGTACTATCCGCTCGACCAGGCCGAATACTCCGCGACCATCGGCAAGATCCGCGACGGCAAGGTCGACTGCGTGTTCAACACCGTGATCCCGCCCGGCCTGCAGCCCTTCTTCAAGCAACTCTACGAATCGGGCTTCCAGAAGAACGGCGGCGCGCTCTCCTGCGTCTACTACGACGAGAACCTGCTGAACTACCATCCGGCGCAGGAGATGGAGGGGCTCTACAGCTGCCTCGACTACTTCCAGTCGGTCGACGATCCGTTCAGCAAGCAGCTCCAGGCCGACTACATGAAGAAGTTCCCCGACACCAAGTTCCTGTTCACCGCGGGGTCGGCGGCGACGGGCATGTATCGCGGCATCAAGTTCTACGAAGCCGCGGTCAAGGCGACCAACGGCGACCTCGCGCGCGATGCGGTGTCGGCGGCCATGGACAAGGCCAAGATCGCCGAGGGACCGGGTGGCGGCGCCGAGATGGTGCCGGGCAAGATGCACTGCAAGATGAACATGTACGTCGCCCAGTGCAAAGTCGACGCCGGCAAGACGCGCTACGACGTCATCGAGAGCGACAAGATGGTCGATCCGAAGGAATGCTGAGCGAAGCCGGTCCTGCATTGACTGCACAGCGGGCGGGACGCACGCGGCCGGCCCGCCGCGTCCTGCCCTGGGTCGAGGGAACGGCGCTGGTCGTGGCATTGGTCGTTCCCTTTGCGCTCGGCGAGCGGACCGACCTCGTCACGCTCGCCACCAACGTGGCCATCCTGTCGCTGCTCGCCATCAGCTTCGACCTTTGCTGGGGCCTGTCGGGCATCATGAGCTTCGGCCAGGCGCTGTTCTTCGGTGTCGCGGGCTACGTCATCGCCCTGGTCGGCCGCGACCTCGCGTTCAGCCAGCTCTGGGCCATGCTGCCGCTCGCCATGCTGGTCGGCCTGGCTCTGGCCGGCCTGTTCGCGGCCTTCCTGCTGCTCGGCCGCAAGGCGCCGACGACCATCTTCGTGGCGCTCGGCACGCTCACCGGCTCCTACGCCGCCGAGCGGCTGGTGTCGGGCTGGCAGTATGTCGGCGCCGGCAACGGCCTTTCCTCGGTCAAGCTGCTGCAGCTCGGCACCTACGAGTTCGTCGAGGGCACGGCGTTCTATTTCCTGGCGTTGATCGTCCTCGTCCTGGTCTATCTCGGTGCGCGGTTCCTCAAGCAGTCGCAGCTCGGCCTCGTGCTCGCCGGGATGCGCCAGAACGAGGAGCGGCTGGCCTTCTTCGGCTACCGCGTACAACTCTTCAAGGCGCTGGTGTTCTCGCTCGCCGGCATGGTCGCGGGCCTGGGCGGCGCGCTCTACAGCTATCACCAGGGCTTCATCGGCCCCGGCAACATGGGCCCCGGCCTGTCGACGACGGCGGTGATCTATTGCCTGTTCGGCGGCTCGGGCACCCTGATCGGGCCCGTGCTCGGCACCGTGGCCGTCGAGGTGCTGACTTACGTGCTGGCCGACATCGACGCCATCAAGCGGATCTGGCCCGTCATTCTCGGCCTGGTGCTGCTGGCCGTGGTGATGTTCCAGCCGAAAGGCTTCCTCGGCCTGCTCGTCTCCGATCGCGAGCGCATCGGCTCCTACGGCCGGCGCCGGCCTGGCGGAAGCTAGCACTATGGCCGTTTTTCCCCGTCATCCCGAGCGGAGCCGCCCAACGGGCGGCGTAGTCGAGGGACCTGTTTTGCGGATGCGTCGTCAAAACAGGTCCCTCCGCTACGCCGCCCTTCGGGCGGCTCCGGTCGGGATGACGGTTGTTTGCAACTACGTCAGAGGTGGGGACTGACCATGGCGCTGCTGGAAATCCGCGGCGTCAGCAAATCGTTCCGTACCTTGCGGGCGCTGGAGGGCGTCGACGTCGACGTGCAGGCCGGCACGTTCCACGGCCTGATCGGGCCCAACGGCTCGGGCAAGAGCACGCTGTTGAAGGCGATTGCCGGCGCCCATTTCGCCGACGGCGGCACCATCGTGTTCGACGGCCACGACATCACCCGCGCCACGCCCTACGAGCGCGCCCGCCTGGGGCTCGCCCTGAAATTCCAGATCACCGCCGTCCTGCCCGAGCTCTCGGTCTACGACAACGTCCTGCTGGCGATCCAGTCGGGCGAGAGCCTGACGCGCCTGCTGCTGTCGTCGTCGCGCCGTGCGCTGGACGGCGAGGTCACGGCCCTGCTCGAGCGCTTCCGCCTGATCGACCGCGCCGATGACCTCGCCGGCGAGCTCAGCCACGGCCAGCAGCAATGGCTCGAGATCGCCATGGCCCTGGCGCTCCGGCCCAAGCTCCTGCTGCTCGACGAGCCGACCGGCGGCATGAGCCCGGAGGAGAGGCGGGTGACCGGCAGCTTGCTGGCGCCGATCAAGGCGCAGTGCACCCTGGTCATCGTCGAGCACGACCTGCATTTCATCCGCGACATCTGCGATCACCTCACGGTGCTCGACCAGGGCCGCGTGCTGGACCACGGCGACGTCGCGACCATCCAGCGCTCGCCCAAGGTCCAGCAGGTGTTCACCACCCGTGTCTGACGCAGCCTTCCTCGACGTCGCCGCCTTGAGCGCGGGCTACGGCCGCAGCCAGGCGCTCTTCGGCGTCTCGCTGAAGGTGCCGGCGCGCGGCGCCATCGCCGTGCTGGGCCGCAACGGGGCCGGCAAGTCGACCTTGCTGAAAGCCCTGTTCGGCGAGCTGCCGCCGATGTCGGGCACCATCCGCCTCGACGGCGCCGCGGTCGAAGGCGAGCGTGCCGAGCAGCGGGTGCGGCGCGGCATCGGCTACGTGCCGCAGGAGCATGCCATCTTCACCAAGCTCACGGTGCGCGAGAACCTTCTGCTCGGCTGCGTCCGCCAGCCCGACCGCTCGGGCATGGACTACGTGCTCGATTTCTTTCCCAAGCTCGCCCAGCGCCTGCAGCAGACCGCCGGCACCCTGTCGGGCGGCGAGCGCAAGATGCTCGCCATCGGCCGCGCCGTGCTCGGCCGGCCACGGCTGCTGATGCTCGACGAGCCGACCGAGGGCGTCTGGGTCGGCGTGATCGAGGAGATCGCCGGCCGCCTGAAGCAGCTCTCGCAGGAGATGGCGCTGATCCTGGTCGAGCAGCACATCGAACTCGCGCTCGACGTCGCGAGCCACGCCTACGTCATGGACCGCGGGCATGTCGCGCTCGAAGGTCCCGCCGCGTCGGTCCGCAGCGATCCCCGGCTGATGCACCATCTGGCCCCCTGATTCGACACCGGTAATCCAACCGAAGGAGGAGACCATGGCCGTTCAAGTCCCCACCGAAGAGCAGTTGCGCGACGTCGCCGCCGATGTCGGCCTGTCGCTGACCCAGGCCGACCTGAAATCCTTCATCGAGCTGATGCGGGGGAGCGTGGCGGCCTACAACGTCGTCGATGCCATGCCCGACAACCTGCCGCGGGTGAAATATCCGCGCACGCCGGGCTATCGCCCGATCGGCGACGAGAACAAGCACAATGCCTGGTACGTCAAGACCACGGTCGAAGGCGCCTCGCGCGGCAAGCTCAAGGGCAAGACCGTCGTGCTGAAGGACAACATCATGCTGGCCGGCGTGCCGATGATGAACGGCGCGGCAACGCTCGAAGGCTATGTGCCGGACATCGACGCCACGGTCGTGACCCGCATCCTCGATGCCGGCGGCACCATCGTCGGCAAGGCGCATTGCGAGAATTTCTGCCTGTCCGGCGGCAGCCACACCAACGCCACCGGGGCGGTGCACAACCCCCACAAGATGGGTTACTCGGCCGGCGGCTCCTCGTCGGGCAGCGCCGTGCTGGTGGCGCTGGGCGAGGTCGACATGGCGCTGGGCGGCGACCAGGGCGGCTCGATCCGCATGCCCGCGTCGTTCTCCGGCATCTACGGCATGAAGCCGACGCACGGGCTGGTGCCCTATACCGGCATCATGCCGATCGAGATCTATGTCGATCACACCGGCCCGATGACGGCGAGCGTCGCCGACAACGCCTTGCTGCTCGAGGTGCTGGCCGGTCCCGACGGCTACGATTCGCGGCAGATCAACGTCAAGACGCACCCCTACACCAAGGCGCTGCAGGGCGACATCAAGGGACTCAAGATCGGCCTGGTGACGGAGGGCTTCGCCCAGGCCAATGCCGAGGCCGACGTCAACGCCAAGGTGAAGGCGGCGGGCAAGAAGTTCGAAGCGCTCGGCGCCACGGTGGGCGAGGTCTCGATCCCCATGCACATGGTCGCGCCGGCGCTGTGGATGCCGATCGGCACCGAGGGCCTGACCCAGACCATGATGTGGGGCGATGGCTATGGCGTCAGCCGGCCGGACCTCTACGTCACCAGCCTGATGGACTTCCATCGCAACTGGCGCAACCGCGCCAACGAGATGTCGGAGACCACCAAGCTCTTCACCCTGTTCGGCACCTACATCCGCCGCTACTACGGCAGCCGCTACTACGGCAAGGCGATGAACCAGACGCGCCTGCTGACCGCCGCCTACGACCAGGCGCTGGCCGAGTACGACCTGCTGATGATGCCGACCACGCCGATCAAGGCGACCAAGCTGCCGCCGGCCGACGCCCCGCGCGAGCTCTATGTCGAGTGCGCCCTCAACATGATCTCCAACACCGCGCCGTTCGACATCACCCACCATCCGGCGATGGCCGTGCCCTGCGGCATGTCCGACGGGCTGCCGGTATCGCTGATGCTGGTCGGCAAGCATTTCGACGAGCCGACGATCTACAAGGCGGCCTTCGCCTACGAGCAGGCGGGGGACTGGAAGAAGACGTAGAGACCGGCGGCGAGATCGGGCCTGATCGACAGGCCCGATCGGCCGACATCGCAATCCCGCTGCGCTTCCGCCGGCTTTCGCGCCTTCTGAACCGTAACGCCGTATTCCGGCACGATTAGGGCGCGCGAGGCTTCGTCGCCGTGACCATCAGCGCCTTCGTCTCTCCGTCAACGGGTCCCGTGCCGAACCGGGTCGCCATGGCGGTCTCGACCGCCTTGGTCGCCTCGCCGAGCCGCGAAGGATCCGCTGCTTCGATCGCCGCGCGCAGCAACGAGCCTTGCACGGTGATCATCGCCGCGTCCGCGGCCGAGGGCGCCCTTGCCGGTCGCGTCACCCGATCCACCGTCACATCGCGAAAGCCGGCAGCCGCCAGGTCGGCGCGAATGACCGGCTCGTCGAAATAGCCCGGACTGAGCAGCGAGTGCGGATCGCGCTTGAGCAGGGCGCCGACGGTCCAGGCGGCGATCCATAGCGGATTGTCGGCCATGCGATCGTAGGCGTCCCACAGCACGAACAGGTAGGTGCCGCCCGAAGCGAGGACCCGGAAGCATTCGCCGAACGACGCGCGCTTGTCGGGAAAGAACATGACCCCGAACTGACACACGACCAGATCGAAAGCGCCGTCGGCGAACGGCAGCTTCATCGCGTCGGCTTGCTGCCAATGCACCCTGGCCATGCCCGGCCTGGCCTTGCCGCGCTCGATCATCGCCTGGTTGAGGTCGGTGGCCGTTATCGCAACGTCGGACGACAGAGCGCGCGCCAGCGCCTCGGTGGCAATACCGGTGCCGGCTGCCGTTTCCAGGACGCGCCGCGCACCCAGGCGCTTTGCCCGCTCCGCCACGACGGCGGTGTAAGGCGCAAAGAGCAACGGCACGAGATGGCGGTCGTAGAATTCCGCCAGTGCCCCGGCAAACGCGGTCGCCTTGTCGTCCGGCATGCATCTTCTCGTGTTCAGGACGATGAAGCTCCGTCCATTATGGCGCGCTTCCTGTCGGGTGTCGGTTCCGGGTTGGTTCGTGCTCCTGGTGCAACACCCGCAGCAATCTCGCCAGCCGCCGCAACAATCGAGTCCCGGTCTCCGTTGTCACCGCCGTGCCCTTCCTCCTCTGGGCCAACAACAACGCGGCCGGCCGCCCAACCTGCGTCGGGTGAACTGACCAACCAACCTCGGAGGGGCCGCCCTGGCGTGTCGTGCCTGGGGCGGCCATTTCGGATGGGTCGGCCTGGCAGGGTCGCCGCCGCAGCAACTCCGCCCGAAGACCGGCGTTGGCAGGACATAGCCAGCAAGAGGATTGCGCTCATGGCCATGGGTCCCAACAGCATTATGGTCGGCAAATCCTACCGTACCCCGGGGAACGAGATTCGCACGGTCCAGAGCATCGACGGCGGCGACGTCGTCTATCGCGCCGCCTGTGGCGCCACTCCGGCAATGATCGCGCGCACCAGCGATCAGACGTGTTCCCTCGCGGACTTTGCCGCCGAGGTGGAGGCCGAAGTCTCCCCCGGCGTGTGAGATCCGGCCGCGCAGCCACGAACTCTGCGGGACCGAAGCGCGAACGGCCCACTTCATCTTGATCTTGCCACGTGCCGGCAACGCCGCCGTCGGGCCGGTGTTGATTTGCCGGAGCCCAACATGAACGCACAGCCTCAGTGGCCTTCCTTTTCGCCGTTGGCAGAGACGGTCTCGCGCCACCCGGCGCCGCATGAACGCCTGGCCGAGCTCAGGGCCGACCTGAGCGAGGTCAAGGCGCGCTTGCGCCAGGTGCTGGAGGCGGTGGCCGCCAAGTACGACATCTCCGCGAAGGAGGTGTCATACGCGATCGACGGCTACGCCGACGACATGCTCTCCGACCTGGTCTTCGGCATCGAGCGGGACCTCGAGCACGCCGCCGAAGCCGACGCGCCGCTGCGGCCCTCGGCAGGGCCATGACGGCACGCCGCGCGCATCGGCCGGAGCCCGATCGGTCGGCTCCGTGTCCGCCACCGCTCTGTCGTCCGATGAGCGAGTTCGACCCATCCGAGCCCGCCATGGTCCACGATCTCCGTCGCGACCGCATGCTGCCCTGGTCGCCCGCCTTTCAGCGCAGCTACGAGCGGACGGCGCGCGAGCGTGCGCCCGGCGTCGTCGACTACGACGGGTTGCTGTTGGATGGGTGGATGATCGTCGACGACGCAAGCCCCCACTAGCCGTGCGCGGGGCGCCGGCCGGCTTCCCTCGATTTATGGAGCCTCCTGGAGATCCCGCGCGACGATGCGCCGGAAACGCGCCAGATCCCCACCGCGCATCTGCGGCCGCCTGATCGCCGGATGCACGATCGGATTGGTCGGCACCCCGTTGTGCTGCAGCTCGAAGTGCAGGTGCGGGCCGGTCGAGCGGCCGGTGGTGCCGACGAAGCCGATCAGCTGGCCGCGTTCCACCCAGGCGTCTTCGATGAGGTCGGGGGCGAAGGCCGAGAGATGGCCGTAGACCGTCTTCAGCCCGTCGTCGTGGTTGATCTCGATCCAGTTGCCGTAGCCGCCGTTGGGGCGGGCGCCGGTCACCGTGCCGGCGGCAGCGGCGTGGATCGGCGTGCCGCTCTCGGCCGCGAAATCGACGCCCTGATGCATGATCAGGACGCGCCGCGCGACGACCGGGCCGGGACGCACCGGTCCGCCCGCCGCTGTCGATGGCGCTGGCGCCGCCTTCCTGTTCTTGTTGGTCGTGGCTTTGGCTGTCGTGACGACCGGCTTGGCGGCAGCGACCGCTGCAGGGGCGGGAACTGGCTTGGCGATCGGATCCGACCGCAGGCCGAAGCCCGACGACACGTTGATCTCGTCGAGCGGCCAGCGCAGGCTCGCCGGCGCCGCGGCCTCGCCATTGGCCAGCCACAGCCGCTCCTGCTTGGCGCGCCCGGCGCGGAAGCGATGGACGGAGAGCGTGCCGCGCGCCGCCGTGTCGAGGGCCGCCCACGTCACCTGGGCAACGCCGATGGGATGGCCTTCCAGCGTGTATTCCTGCCGGTAGCTCACCGTGAAGGAATCGCCGTTCAAAAGGTCCTCGTCGAGATCGAGGGCGGCACCGAAGGCGCGCACCGTTTCCAGCACGGCCGCCGCCGGCAGACCCGCCGCCGTCAGCGACTGCCCGAGCGGACCGTCGATCGTTCCCATGACCTTGAGCTGGCGCGTGAAGGGAAGATGTTCCGTGGCCTGCGCCGGGCCGTCGGCGCTGCCCAAAAGTCTTTCTTCCTCGATTCGGGCTCGCTCGTCGGCGCTCGCCCACACGGGCGAAACAAACGAGCACAACGCGGCCATGGCCGCCCAGCAGAGCTTGATCATCCAGCCTCGGACTTTTGAACGACAAGGAGAGAGAGAGAAGCGTCCGGGGCTGCGGATGCACGAGCTTCTTAAGTGAAAGGTTGCCCGCCATGGATTCGCATGTTGTCGCACCACAAATGCGCGCTCATGCATCGGCCAAACGAGCGCCGCATCGTGGCCGTATTGCCCCGGTGCGCATCATGCCTGACAGCACTGCCTGCACACCGGCCGCTTCACACAGGCATTGTATGAGTCACGCGAGGGGCCCCTAGGGGTGGCGCGTCCTGGAGCGCCAAAAGTCGAAACAAAAGAACACGCATGTCTCCAGGTCGGATCGCTTAGTAACTATAGTTATTGACTGCAACTGCGGTTTTGGATACGCTTGGGCGTCTGTCGCTCTATGCATCGTTTATCCGGTTGCCCACGGCCGGCCGGCGGCCCCGGTTGGCAAGGCCGCGGTCGGGCTGCGCGCTCCTCACCTATGCGCGAGGGGCGTAACGCAGAGATGGACTTCTCGGGGGCTCGGTGCGCAGGGTTGCGCACGGCGCGGAGGTCCGCGCCGTTCTTTCTGAGAAGGTGGCGAATATGGCGACAGGCACGGTCAAGTGGTTCAATGCCACCAAGGGTTTTGGCTTCATTCAACCGGACGGCGGCGGCAAGGACGTGTTCGTCCACATCAGCGCCGTCGAGCGGGCCGGCCTGAACGGCCTGAACGAAGGCCAGAAGATCACCTATGAGGTCCAGCAGGACCGCGGCAAGGACGCCGCCGTCAATCTCAAGGTCTGACGCGGGTCCAGGACGCCCTCCGGCCGGCTGTTTCCGGCCGGCCGGAGGGTGGTCCGGTTTGGACGTCGGATCCGGCGCTCAGTGCTCCAGCCACACATCCTCGAACCGCCAGTATGCGATCTTCACCACCGATGGCGAGGGCCGCGTTGCCGACTGGTCGTCCGCGGGGAGCCGGCGCGGTAGCTGGCCACGGCCGCGGCGAACGGCGTTGCGCTCGACGTCCGTTGGCACCTGCACAAGGACGGCCGCACCAGCTTTCGCCGCCCCTGACCGAACCTCTCCCCCTATCGGAGGAGAGGAACATTAGTCCTGCTCTCGACTCAGCAGTTTGGTGGCCGAACGCGACTCGACCAGCAAGGGCCGGCCGAGGGCTGACCGCGACAGGGCGCCGTCAATGGCGAAACGGCTTGCGCCACCAAGCGTCGACACCGACCGACAGCAGTTCCTCGTCCGAGTAGTTGCTCAGCTGCCCGGCCGACCTCAGCTTCGCCAACTCCTTGCGGTCTGCCGGGGGTGCATTGCACAACGCGATCACCGTGCATCCCGGCATCCGGGATTCGAACAATCGAACCCAGTCGTCGAGCCGCAATCTGTTCAGGTAGGCATTCGACCTGACTTGCTGGCCGAACTCCGGCCGAAGATGAGCCCAGTATGGCAATCCTCCCCGCCGCCCGGAGAATATGCGCGTGTCGTGGCCGCCGCTGTCGCTGGTGAACAGATGAAGGCGCACGAACATTGTCCCTCCGGGCTTGAGCACTCGGGATATCTCGCTGATCGCACTTTCGGGATCCGATAGATGTTCGAAGACGTCCTTGGAGAAAACGACGTCGAAGTGGTCGTCCGGGAACCGCATTCTCGACGCATCCATGCGCAGCGCGGGCAGTTCCGGCAGGGCTCGCAGCCCCAGTTGCGCGGTCACTTCCGCCCTTATCCTGGCATCGATTCGCAACAGCTTGCGCCCGGTGGTCTTGCAGGTGCGCAACCAGCCGTTCTGCGCCAGCATGCCGACACACCCCCGGAAACTGAGGACCGGCAGGAGGACGTCGAGGTCGATTCCCATGACCTCGTTGTTGCGCCCGAAATAGGCGAGCTGCAGCTGCTGCTGGCCGGGACCGATCTCGAGCATCTTGAGGCCGGCAACAGGTCGGCCCGTCAGCCGGCTGATCTTGCTCTCGATGTCACGTGTCTCGTCGAGCAGCGCATGGATCCTGCCCGGGAGATCGCGCGTATGGGTCCGGTACAAGTGCCAGAATTCGACTGCTCGCCGAATGGGACCGAGCGGCACGCCAATATAGGACGGCATCGGGACCTGATTGCTTGTACGAACCACCCGCTTCTCGAGGTTGGGTCAAGCCGCTCTTTGAGCCCTGAGATACCGACTGTAGGCGCGGCCATAGACCTCGGAGTCGGCGAACTCGTACTTTGCCAGTTGCTTTATGTCGACTTTGGAGACGACGATGCCGGCGATGCGGGCGCCCGCGTCGCCCAGCAGCGACAGCGCATGGGCGGCCACCGTCCATCGCGTCTTCTTCCAGCGGGCGATGAAGATGGAGTAGTCCGTCAAAGGCACGAGGATACGCGCGTCCGAGATCGGCAGGACGGGCGGCGAGTCTACAACGATGAAGTCGTAGGATGCTCTCCAGCTTTCCATAGCCTCGGCCAGCCGTTGCGAGCGCAATATGTTCTGCGGCATCGAGGACGGCGATCCGGCCGTCAGGACCGAGATGCGCGTCCTTTCGTCGACGTGGATCGCCTCATTCAGGTCGCAGGACGGGTCGAGGCAATCCGCAAGCCCCGGCTTGGCCGATAGGCCGAAAGCGCGATGCAGGCGTGGCGATCGGAGGTCAGCATCGATCAACAGCACGTGCTTGCCCGCGCTGCTGATCTTCGCGGCAAGAGCGATCGCGGTGGTCGTTTTGCCCTCCAAGGGCAGGGCTGATGTCACGAGCAGCACGAGAGAGGACCGCTCGCGCTGCGCCAGCTCCATGACCGACGTGAAGATCGACCCTATCGATTCCGAGAAGGCCGAAGGCTTCTGGTCCGAGGTCAAGCGCAGCAGCCGCGCCAGGGAACCCGCTCGATGGTGCAGGTCCGGGACGATGCCGAGGGCCTTTAGGCCCCTGTCAGTGATGTGCTGCGAGCTCAGGATCTTTCCGTTGTCCTTGTGCTCGCTGACGAGGGCGAATGACAGCGCCGCGCCGGCCGCCACGAACAGTATCGCACCAAGCGCCACGAGGACCCTGGGCGAACTGGGCGTGAGGGGCGCCGCGGCCGGCGCGATCACCCATCCCGCCGCCTCGTTGAAGCCGACCTGTTCGGTGCGCTTCAGCCGGTTCAGAAACGCCTCGTAGACGGTGCGTGAGACGCCGGCTCGGCGCTCGAGGGCCCGCAGTTCGACCAGTCCGCCGCTCAGCCGGTCGTAACTGGCCCTGAAGCCCTGCAGGGCGGCTTCCAGCAACTCGACCTGCTTCGCGGCGACGGTGACGTCGGAGCGCAGCCTGGCGAGCCGGGCCTTTGCCTCGTATTCGACTTCCCGTTTCGCCGCCCCATACTGCTTCTCGACGCGCTGAGCGTTCGGGTGCGCCGCTCCCTGGGCGATCGATGTCCCGGCGAGTTCGGCATGCAGTGACGCTTCCATCTCCCGCAGCTTGTCGTCGAGCCGCGAACTGCCCGACTCCAGGGCGCCCACGAGTCCGAACTGCTTGACCCTGGCTTCGACCGCTTGCAGCTTCGTCTTTGCCACGCCCTCTGCGATACGCGCCCCCGCCAGCTTCTCGTTCGTGGCATCCATCTCGGCCTGCAGCTGGCCGATGTCGCGGCTGTCGCGCAGGATGTTGGCGGCGCGGAAGTCCTCGACCGCCTTCTCCGCGGCTGCGACCTGCTCCAGAAGGTGTTCGGACTGGCCCTTCAGGTACTTCGCCGCAGCCTTGGCCTGTTCCAGTCGAGCCGCTTGACGGGCCTCGATGTAGTTCTCGGCTACCGCATTGGCCACCTTCGCCGCGACGTCCGGATCGGTCGCGGTGAAGGCAATGTCCACGGTCGTCGACCTGCCGATCGTCCAGATCTTGAGCTTCTTGCCGAGCGATTCGGCGATCAGCTCCACCGGATCGACGGCAGTCGCGGCTATGGTTTCCCATCGCTCCGGCAACGCCGCGAAGACGCCGTGCCAATCGCCATCCGTCAACGAACGCCAGCGCTGGCGGAGCAGGGCGAGGACGCCGGCTCGCCAGTCGTGCACGCTCGCCTGGAAACGGGGGTCCCGGTCGAGCTGCAGATCCTGCACGATCTTCACCAGCGCCGCCTTCGTCTTCATGAGCTGGATGTCGCTTTCGACATCGGGTTCGCGCGGCGGAGGCGGGTAGGCCGGCGGGGCGACCTGATCGGTCGTGGCGAGATCGGGCTGCCGCGAGGCGACGGCCATGATCGCGTGCGCGGTGTATTCGCGAGGAAGCACCAGGAGGATGGCCACGCCCACCAGCGAGACCAGGACGAAGACCATGAGGCACCGCCGCCAGCGGCGGCGCAGGATGCGCCAGAGATTGTCGACGCCCTTGGGCTGCCCGGGCGCCGGCAACGTTCGGGTAGCGACGGGGAAGGGTCCTTGGAACAGCGCCGGCTCCTGGGGCATTGCTTGACCTCGGGTTGGGACGTCGTCGCGATCGCCTGGCGCGCCGCGCGCTCGCGGATGCCGCGCAGACGATCCGGCGGCTCGTCGCGCCGATGTTAAGACAGCGCGCCGGGACTGCCTAGGAAGCGCAGCAACGGGCCGTGGTGCGGTTGTTTTTGCTTACTCCGTTGATTTTGTTTTCTTTTCTTATCTTTTCGTCAATTTCGGCCGGAGCATGTTACGAAAAGGTCACGCCGCCGGCAGGACGCGCGAAGGCAAGCTGCCTCCATGGTCGAACCAGGTACATCCAGCCGAGTCGACAGTCAGGAAACTCCGCTCGTCAGCGTGATCATCCCGACTTTCAACCGGAAGGATTCTGTGTTGCGCGCCCTCGAGAGCGTGGCGCGGCAGACCTATCCGGCCGTCGAGGTGATCGTTGCCGACGACTGCTCGACGGACGATACCGTCCACGTGGTCGCGAGCCGGCCGTTTCCGATGCCGGTCCGCGTCGTGTCGCTGCCGGTGAACCAGGGGCCGGCCAGTGCGCGAAACGCCGCCATCCGGCACGCCGCCGGCAAGTACGTGGCGCTGCTCGACAGCGACGATGTCTGGCTGCCGTCCAAGCTGGAGCGGCAGGTCGAGGCGGCCGAACGAAGCGGCGATCCCGAGAGGGTGCTCGTCTACTCGCCCGCCGAGGTGCGACGCCGCCAGGAAACGATCGTGCGCCCGCGCCGCGCGATCGGGGCCGACGAGAACGTGGCCGACTATCTTTTCGCCGACGGTGGTTACATCGCCCAGCCCACGGTGCTGTTCTCCGCCAGGATGGCGCGCGAGGTCCTCTATCGCCCGGGCATGCGTCAGCATGAGGATTGGGACCTGTACATGCGCCTGCAGGGCCGGGGCGTGCAGTTCATCATGCTGCCCGAGGTCCTTTGTGTCGTTGAGGACCGCGAGACGACGGGTCGCAGCAGCACGCCGCGCCCGCACGATTCGCTGGCCACGCTCGAGACGTGGAAGCCGACCATCTCGCGCCGGGCGTTTCTCGCCTTGCGGGCCAAGATCGCCCCCGAATTGCGGCGTGACGCGCCGCTGCGTGCCTTTGCCATGATTGTCGAGGCTTACCTTGGCGGAGCGATCGGCCCCTTTCATCTGGCCGTGTTCCTGGCCCGTCTGGTTCACCCCCGCACCGAAGAGTTCGCCTTTCGGCTGCGCGGGTCCTCCGCAGGCACCCTCCGCCGGGCCTTCTCGGCGCGTGCCTATGATGGGCGGATGAGGACGGGCCAAACCAGCCACGACGGCTGACCGGAAGACCAGGCCGATGAAGGACATGAAAGGCCTCGCCGGGGATCTGGGACGCTACTTGCTCGTGACGATCGGCCCGGTGGGTGCCGCCGTCTCGCAGTTCGCACTGTCCCTCGTTCTTCTGCGCTTCGTCGATCCGGCCACCTTCGGCACGTTCTCGTTTTTGCTGACGGCGTCGCAGTTCAGCCTGGGCATTTCGAGTGCGTTGTTCGGCGCGGTACTGCCGGTCGTGCTGGCGGACGAGGATCCTACGTCACGCCGGAAACTGGGCGGCTGCCTGTTCGCGACGAACCTGGCCGCGGCCTGCGTCGCCGCCGCGATTTTCTTCGCCCTGGCATGTACGCTCGGCGTGTCGCTGACGGAGGCTGGGCTTTTCGCGGCTTATGCCGCGGTCGCCCTGATCCGGTGGTTTGCGCGATCCCATGCCTACGCGACTGGCCGGGAACTCAAGACCACGGCGTCCGATATCGTCTATTCGGTCATTGTCCTGGTGGGCATCGCAATGGCACTCCTGGACCGCCACGTCGGCCTCGACATCGCCTGCGCAACGTTGCTGGCGGGCGCGCTCGCCGGCATTTTCCCGTTCGGTCGCGGCTATCTTGCCCAGCAGTTCATCCATGTCCGGGGGCGCCACCTGGCACTCTATGCGCGGATCTGGCGCCGGCACGCCGGCTGGGCCTTTCTCGGCGTGCTGACGACCGAGGCCACGGCCAACGCCCACGTCTATATCGTCACACTGATCTATGGGCCGCTGGGCTTCGCGCCGATCGCAGCCACCGCGCTGTTCATTCGGCCGGTTGGGGTCGCCATGAATACGCTCACCGACTACGAGCGGGGCCGCATGGCACGCCAGATCGCCGACGACCGGATCGACCTGGTGAAGAACTCGCGCCGGTTCCTCCGTCTCATCCTGATCCTGGCATGGCTGGCAACGGCCCTCGCTGTCGCGCTCCTGGTGCTCTATGCGCCCGACGCGCTGTTCTCGTCCCATTACAGCGGGCCGGTCGTGGTCACCGGTGCCGCCTTGTGGCTGGCCGTCGCCGCCATCCGCGTATTGCGCACGCCGGAAGGAACGCTGTTGCAGGCGGCGGGCGCCTTTCGCCCACTCGCCATCGCAAGCATCCTATCTTCGGGAGTCTCCATCACCGCCGTCTTGGTCCTGGTCATCGTTGACGGCCCGCTGTGGTCGATCGCCGGCATCCTCGCCGGCGAACTGGTGATCGCCGGCTGGATCTGGCGACAGGCCCGTCGCTGGCCGGTCGCGCGGGACGCTCAGGCGGGAACGTCCCAGTCATGGGACGCCAGGTTAACCGGCATCGGCCCGACGGCCGTCGTGCGCGGCGCCTCGCCGAGACAATGCCATCAGAGCCGAGGCGCTGCTGCGGCACGCGCGACCGCGAAATGACCGTCTCCGTCTTTCCGGAAAGCCGTGCAGCCAGCGTCCTACCGCGGGTCCTTTTCTTTTTGTTCATTCTCGCCTCTTTCCTTTTCTATTCACCAGCCATCGTGGGCGGCGGCGAGGCAACAGGCGCGCCGGATGACGGCGGCGATACGATACGCCAAGTCGGCTTCTCGGTGATGTTCCTGTCGATCGTTCTCACCCTGTTGATCACCCGGGGGGCGAGTGAGCTGTTCAACGTGCCGATCGCTCTCGTCGTCCTGCTGCTGTGGTGCTGGTTGAGCGTCGCCTGGGCGATCGACCCGGGCGCTTCGTTTCGGCGGATCGCTTTCACGAGCGTCGTCGTTCTCGGCATCGTCTACTCGGTCAGCATGATGGACGATGCCAGCGTCATATCCATCATCGGCCTGTGCTTCGCGCTTGTCCTGATGGCGGACTGGGCGGCAATGGCGGCTTTGCCGCAGGCCGTCCATCCGCCGGCCGATCTCGAGTTCGAGGCCGCCGGAGGCGCGTGGCGCGGCATTCACCTGCACCGGAACGCGGCCGGCGCGTTCGGTGCGCTCGCCGCATTGTATTTCCTGCACCTGTTGTTCGCGGGCCGCCGCCGTGCGGTCGCCGCCGTCTTCCTCGCCCTGTCCGTCGGATTCCTGTTCTTCACGGGATCGAAAACCTCGAACGGCGTCGTCGGCGTCGCGGCCGCTGCGGCGCTCCTGTTCGGCTACGGTTACCGATATCCCGTTGTGCGCAAGGTGCTGTCGATCTGGGCGCTCGGGCTCGTCCTCGTCGCCCTCTTCGAGCTCGAGGATTACCTTCCCGACGTGCTTGCCTTTCTCGAGGACCCGAGGGCGCTGACCGGGCGCACCCAGATCTGGGAGATGCTGGTTGAGTACGCCGAGGACCACCTGCTGCTGGGCTCTGGTTACGGCTCCTTCTGGGCCATCGGCAATGCCAGCCCGGTGAATGCCCTTGGAAAGGCCTGGTATTCGACCTTGAACGTCGGCCACAACGGCTATCTCGACCTCCTGGTGCAGACCGGCGCCGTCGGCCTGGCGATTGCGGTGGCGGCTCTGGTCGCCCACCCGATGTACCTTCTTTTCACGCGCGAGATCCGCCCGCACATGCGGTGGTTTCTCGGCGCCATCTTCACCTTCTTCTGGCTGCATAACCTGACGGAAACGTCTCTGCTGGACCGGGCGAACTTCGTCTGGGTCGTGCCGCTGAGCGCATTGTGCATCCTCGTCCGTCAATCGAAAGGAAGCCCATGAACGTCCTGCTGGTCGGGGGAAGCCGAAGCGTCCAAGGTGGGGTGGAGCAATTCTGCGTGCGTGCCGAAGAGGCGCTGACCAGCATCGGCAGGCACAGGGTCGAGCACATCTTCTCCGACGCGGCCTACCTGCGGCCCAAGACGCTGCCCAGGCTCGCGGCATGCATGGGAGCGCTGGTCCGCAGGCGGAACGCGGACTGGGATTGTGTCTGGCTTCAGTATTCCAGCTTTCCCGACCTGGTGGTGCTGGTCGTTTGCCGTCTGCTTGGCTACCGCGTCCTAGTGACCCCGCACGTCGGGCGAAGCCTGGCGTCGATCAGGAATCCGGTCCTGCATTTCGTCGGGCTCAGGCTCCTGTCGACGGCGAATGGAATTGCCCTGCTGTCGGACAGCCAGATGGAGGAACTCGTTCTGCCGGCATCGTCCAGCAAGTGCACGATCCTCACCTTCCTGCCGAAAGCGCTGGCCCCGTCGCGCGTCGGGCCGCCCGCAGGCGGTGCCCCTCCCGTCCGGCTCGTCCATGCGGCCCGGCTGTCGCGTGGCAAGGGCTCGTTCCTCTTCATCGAGGTGTGCGCCATCCTCAAGCGGGCGGGATTGGCGTTCTCGGCGCGGCTGATCGGCCCCAGCGACGAGCAGACCCGGCAGGAGCTCGAATCGCTGATTTCCGAGAGGAACCTGCAAGGCGACGTGGCCTTTCTCGGCCCGATGCCGGGGCCGGTCCTGCTCGGCGAGCTGTCCCAGGCGGATGTGCTGGTCCATCTCTCGGAGCTCGACGCCCTTCCGCTGATCGTGCTGGAGAGCATTGGCTGCGACGTCTTCCCGATTTGTCTGGACCTGCCTGGTGCTCGGCACATAACGCGATCGTATTGCGGGCATGTGGTCGGCCATCCGGACGCTGACCGCAAGGCGGCGGATTTCATCCTCAGCCAGGACCGCTCGTCGTTGAAGAACAGGGCCGGGCTTGCCGGAGCGCGATTGCGGCGCGACTACGATTGGTCGAACTGCGTGTCGGTCTGTGAGCGCGCATTGTCCGACATGACAGGACTGCGCAAGGCCGCTCCGGTCGAGGATGTTCCGCGATGAGTATCCCCGACGCCCCGCCTCAGGCCATTGCCGATCAAGATCGTTCTGGGAAAGGCGCAACCCGGGCGAAACGAATCCTTGCGGTCGCATCGGGCGGCGGCCACTGGGCGGATCTGTGTCGCCTCTATCCGATCTTTGCCGGGCTGGATGTCGCCTTCGTCAGCGTTCACACGAGCTACGCCAGCCAGGTGAGCGGCCATCGTTTCTATGTCATGCGCGACGTCTCCCGGCACGACCGCTGGGCCATCGTCGTGCTGATCCCTCAGCTCGTCCGGGTCGTCCTGAAAGAGCGGCCCGACGTGGTCATCACGACGGGATCGGCGCCGGCCCTGTTTGCGCTGGCGCTGGCGAAGCTGCTCGTCAAGGCCAAGACCATCTGGATCGATCAGATCGCCAACGTCGAGGAATTGTCGATGTCGGGCTCGCTGGCGCGCTACGTCGCCGATGTCTGGTTGACCCAATGGCCCGCCTTGAAGACCCGACGTGGTCCCGACTACTGGGGGGCCGTGCTGTGATCCTTCTGACCATAGGGACCATGCTTCCCTTCGACCGGTTGGTCCGGGTCGTCGACGGGTGGGCGGGCGTCCATCGCGAGGAGGAAGTGATCGCCCAGATCGGCGACAGGGGAGTCTACGAGCCCAAGCACATGCAGTGGATGCGCTTCTTGCCCCCCGACGAATTCGCCGCGATGGTCGATCGGAGCCGGCTTCTGATTGCCCACGCGGGGACCGGCAGTTTCCTGCTCGCAGCAGAGCGGGCGCGCCCGATCGTTCTGTTTCCCCGCCTGGCCTCGCTCGGTGAGCACACGTCGGATCATCAGCTCCAGACGGCGCGGTGGCTCCAGCACAAGCGGGGAGTCCACATCGCCATGACGGAGGAGGAACTGCCCTCCGCCATCGCCGCGGCGCTGGCGCACCCCGAGGTCGTCGTGGAATCCATACCACCCTACGCGCCACGTCCGTTCCTGTCGCGCCTCCGCGATGCGTTGCTGAACTAGAATGTGGCCTCAGGTGAGACTTCGCCTGAGGGCCGAACGTGCCCCAGGCCGACATTGGCGCGACACCTCGTTCTCGGCGGCAACACCGCCAGCCTGGTGATGGATCGCCGGGTCGCGCGCCGTTGGCTGCATTTGTCCTCGCCGGCATCCAGGCGGTGGGCGGCAGCACTAGCGCAGGCTCAAGATGTAGGCGACGAGCGCGTCGCGCTCTTGGGAGCTGAGCGAGAAGTCGGGCATGAGCGTGTGCCCTGTGGAGCGGTGGCCGTGCTTTGGTTGGCAAGAGTTACGGTCTGGACCAGCTGGAGCCTGGACCACCCGGCGCCGGATGGCGTCAGTTCGCGGCGCCCTTGAGCACGCTGAACGAGATAACCGGTTGCTCCGATAGCGATCGGTCGGTGAGGTTCTCGACCGTGATGGTGAAGCCCCTGTCCTCCACGGCGGTGACCTCCGCTCTGTAGCCGTTCGCCGTGCCGCCGCGCGCCACGACGACGACCGGAACGTCCGTCGCCGCGACGGTCGCGTTCGAAACGGCGAAGCTCACCTTCGCTCCCGCGGCCAGAGCCGCATTGTTCATCGTGATGAAGCCGCTGAGCTTGTTCAGCGTCACGCGCGTGGCCTTCGAGGTCGCCTGGACAGCCATGCCGCCAACCCCAACGCCGGTCGCATAGCCGAGCCCTTCGCCGTTGGCGTTGTTCACGAGCAGACTCCTGAACTTCGTGCTGCCGGCATGGTCCAGCGACCACATCGTTCCGCCTGAAAGGGTGCCGATGTCGGCGACGAGCGATCCGGCGGCCGGCGTATGGGCGTGGGCTCCGACGTAGAGGGCGCGGGTGACGAATTCCTTCTCGTACCACGCCGGCATCATCGCACAGCCGAAGCCAACAACGTTCAGCTTCTGCCAGTAGTTCTCCGGCAGCCTGGTGAAGGTCGGCGATACGATCGTCGGGAAGCCGTGTGGGTCCTTGGTGTACTGCTTGCCGAATGTCCAGTCGGTGGCGTGGCTCGATGTCATCGAACCGTAGGAGTCGATGCGCGGGCTGAGGATCGTGACCCCCTCGAAGTATCCATCGAGGATGAAGCCGACGCAGCCCTTCGTGCCGGTGTGGCCATAGAATCCGCCGACCTGCTGGAGCACCGAGGACGCCCACGCGCCTTCCAGCTTGAACAGGCAGGCGTCGCTGAGTTCGGCCGTCTCGGCGACTAGGTTGGTGAAGACATTGCCCTCGAAGCTCGCCGACTGTTGCGGCACGCCACGTTCCAGCGGCGCCTTGCCGTAAAAGCCGACGAGGTTGCTGGTTGACCACAGGTTCTGCCACGTATTCGTCTCACAGCAGGATAGGGCGGTATCGGTGTTGGTCACCTCCAGCTGATGTCCGGTGCCCCTGGTGAAGCCGCTGCACTGGAAGCTTTCGTACCAGCCCTGGACCTGGTCCTGCCAGAGCACGCCACCCTGGCCGGCCGGGCTGCCGAGGACGTTGCCGCGACCGCCGTTGATGATGATGTTCTTGCCTTGGCCTCGAACGTTGTTCGGGCCGGCTATGTTCGATTTGATCTGCAGGAACCAGCCGCTGCCCAAGTAGCTGAACCAGTTTCCGTTGAGCTCGACCCGGATCGTTCCCGAGTTGTCGCCCAGCCGTCCGGGGTCGATGGTCCAGGCATTCGCCGTACCGCCCGGACCGCCGGAGAAGTGGAACGTGCCGGCGCCGCGTCCGAACCTCGACCCACCGGTCGGCGGCAGCCAGATCGTGCCCCCCTTGGTCGCGTAGACGGCGCTCATCATGGCGGCGAAGGCGGCGGTGTTGTCAGTCGTGCCGTCGGCCACCGCTCCGTAGTCCAGCGGATTGAAGAGGGGGCCGAGCGGCAGGGGCGCTGGCGGACGCGCCCCGCCGGCGGGCTTGCCGCCGGTCTGCGCGTGGACGGCCTGCGCCGCCAATCCGAGAACGGTGCCCAATGCCGCGGTGCCGATCACGGCCCGGCGCCGCGCAAAGACTTCACTGAACAGGCGTGTGCTCCGCTTCATGCCAAGCCTCCATTGCAGGTACGGCAGAGAAAATCGTCAGGCCGGCGGGGAGGACAGAATTTCTTCGCTCTTCCCGGCGCGTTTCTCGAAGACGATCTGATAGTCGCCGTTCCTTAGATCGTGCCGGCCGAGCGTCAGCGCGTTCATCGCCGCGACGGTTCCGGAGAGCAGGTGTCCCAGCGTGGGCCTTCGTTCCTCCAGGCTGGCATAGACCCAGTGCGGGAATTCGCGGAAGTAGATCGTCGAGAATCCCAGCTGGTCGCAAAACGCGATCAACTTCTTCGGATGCACCAGGGGGTGGTAGACGGTGCGAAACGGAGCGTGTCCGGGCTGCCCGGCCGTGGCGCTACCCATGACGTGCCGGTAGAACCAGACATGGAACCAGTGAGGCGAGTACTTGGTCACGAGGCCGGAGAACGAGGCCGGATGGGGCGCTCCGATGAATAGGACGCCGCCGGGCGCGAGCATCTCGCCAAAGAGCCGGATCGCCTGGTCGGGGTGATCCAGATGCTCAATGACCTGGTTGCAGACGACCAGATCGAAACTGTCCGGGGGGAATGAGTAGGTCTGGATATCGCCCTGGATCTTGATGTCGGCATATGTGTTGTTGTCCAGTTGCACCTCATCGATATCGACCACCGAGATCGTCGAGGCGGCGAGCAGCGACGGCGGCAGGAGGGACAGCGATCCGCCTCCGGCCTCGTAGATGCGGGCCTGGCTGCCCTGCAGCCTGGCGGCGATCAGCTCGCCTGCCCGACGCGAGGCTGTCTCGTAGCTTGTCGTTCCCATCACACCGTCCCGGCGCTGAGTGCGCGGCGCTCCTGACCAGCGGCGGGCCAGTACCTGTTCACGAGCTCGCAGGTATGGCGGATGTTGGCGCCGCGCGACGCGCCGAACACGATCGCTGCGATGTTGGGCTGGCCGCATACCCATTTGATCGCCTCCTCCGGCGGGATCGCCCCCGAGGCGAAAACCGACATGGCGATGGCGCGAAAGCGGCCCGAACGCAGGACCCGCTCGTTCGCTTCGAGGCCGCCGGACATGCGAAAGCCGAGCTTGTTGATGTTCGCGCAGATGATTGGATTGTCGATGCCGACCTCCTCGAGCACGGGCAGAAGGCGCGGCATGTTCATCGTTATGAAGCCCGGCTCGGCGTGATATCGGTCGCGGACCTGGTCGGCGAATATTCGGAACGCCTGTTTGGCGCCAAGCCCAAGCAGCAGGTCGACGACGATGTTCTGCAGAAAGATGACCGGCGTGCTCAGACCCCGGAACATCTTCATCTCGGCGTCCATGAGAGGCGCCGCCATGCCCTCGAGGTCCTTTCGCGCGACGGCCATGCCGCCGCGCAGGATGGCGCTGAAGCGGCCCTCGTCGGGAAGGAATCGCCTGAGCGCGCCGAGCATCCCTTCCTCGGTGACAGCATTGGCATATTTGTGCGCGTACGGCATCGAAGGGTAGAAGGTGAACTCCTTGTAGCGCTCGGGGTTTGCACGCATGCGATCGCAGATCGCCGAGATGCGGTCGTGAGTCGTGCACATGAAAGTCCGGACACCCGCATCCAGCGCGGCATCGAGTACTTCCATGACGGCCGCCGCGTCGCGGAAACGCATTGCCTGCGCGCGCGCCTTGTCCTCGGACATGTGGTTCACGCCGAAGAACTGATTGTCGCCGAACAGGAGCCTGTCCAACTTCGCCCTCATGCTTGCCGGGAAAAGAACGGCACCGGCGCCTTTGCGAAGAATCGCGAGACGCCTTTTGCTGCAGTCGCGTCCGGACGCCGATCACAGGAGTCATCCGCCAGCAGCATGGCAATCACGCGATCCGTCTGGGTGGCACTCTCGAAGCAGCTCTCGCCGCCCGGCCGCCTGCCAGCGACGGCCGCCACGAAGTGATCGAGCTGGGCTGAATATTCTTCGCCGCGCAGGTAGAACGAGACCGGCGCCGCCAGATGCGTGGTCGAGCGCATGTTCCATCCCTGCTGGTAGTCCGGCAGTGTGCCGCATGGTTCCCGGAGGTAGGCCTGGACTTCCTGGCGATCGGCGGAAATCCGCCCTCTCGTGCCCCACAAGGTCAGCTTGGTCGTCATCTTGCGCTGGGACTCGTCGCACCAATTGACCGAAAGCTGTGCCGTCAGCCCGGCGGGCCGGTCGTAATACAGCGTCGAGTAGACTTCGTCGTCGGTGTCCCGCGAAAAGACCTTGCCGATCGACGTGCCGCCCACATGCGCCGGCATCCCGAAGTACCAATTCAGCAGATTTATGGGATGTGCTGCATAGTCGTAGAGGCAGCCACCGCCGGTGCTGCGCCGGCTGCGCCACGTCGAGCCCTTCGGGCGGAGCACGACGGGACCGTAGGCTTCCGCCAGGACGTGTGTGATCTGTCCGATGGCGTCCGCCTCGATCAGCCGCTTCACTTCCCTGAAGGTGCTGGTGAAGCGATAGTGGTAACCGACCTGATGCATCACTTCCCGGCTCCGGGCCAGGGCGGCCAGTTCCGCCGACTGGTCGGGTGCGAGGGTCAGGGGCTTTTCGCAGAACACGCTGATGCCGCGGTCGAGCGCCGTTGTTGCCATTTCGTAGTGGTGTGCCGAGGGCGTGGCGAGAACCACCGCGGCGGGCGAGGCCTCATCCAGCATCCTCGAGAAATCGGAATGCACGTTGACGCCGGTGTTCTTGTTCAGGATGTCGAGCAGGTATTGCGCCGTGTCGCACACAGATACCACGTCGACATCAATGTGAGCCTTCAGGATGGACAGATGGGAGATGCCCATCTTCCCGAGGCCTGCGACAGCGATGCGAACCATGCGGATCCTGCAAATGTAAGGTCTCGCCCAATCGTTTTCTTATCGTTGTTAATGATATCGCAGTCTGACGAATGGACTCCGGCTGACAGTGTGTCAAAGTTGGGACTACGGTTGCCAAGTGATAAGAAAAACGTAAAGTCGCCGCCGGGGATTATCTTTTCGTCCAGGCGAGACCAACCATGCGGTATCTCGTTACGGGTGGCTGCGGCTTCATCGGGTCCCACCTCGTCGACGCGCTGATCGAGCGGGGCGACGAGGTTGTCGTTCTCGACGACCTGTCATCGGGCCGGTTGCAGAATTTGAACAAGCGGGCGTCGCTTCTGCCGGGATCTGTCCTCGACCGGACCCTCGTGCGACGTGGTGTTCGCGACATTCAGGCGTGTATCCATCTGGCGGCCATCGCTTCCGTTGCGCGGTCGGCCGAAGACTGGGTCGGCAGCCATAATGTCAACCAGACGGGCCTGATCGCGGTGCTGGACGCGCTGCGTCAGGCGAAGCTGTCGGTCCCGGTCGTCTATGCATCATCAGCGGCGGTCTACGGCGACCAGCGGCATGTGCCGATCGCCGAGACCGCGAGTCCGATGCCGCGGTCGGCATACGGCGCGGACAAGCTGTGCTGCGAGGTGCAGGCCCGCACAGCGACGCGCTCATGCGGACTTCCGAGCCTCGGGTTGCGCTTTTTCAACGTTTACGGTCCGCGCCAGGACCCTGCCTCGCCGTACTCGGGCGTGATTTCGATCTTCGCGCGATCGTTGCTGGAGGGCTTGCCGTTGACGATCTCCGGCGACGGATTGCAGACGAGGGATTTCGTCTTTGTCGGCGACGTCGTCGCCTGTCTGTTGGCGGCGGTCGGCAAGGCTTCCCTGGAGGCCGATGTTCTCAACGTCTGTACCGGGACGGCAACGACCGTAGCGCAGCTCGCCGCGGCGGTCATGAGCGCCGGGCACGCGTCCGTTCCGGTCATGTACAGGGAGGCCAGAGCGGGCGACATCAGGCATTCGGTGGGGTCGCCATTTCGCGCGGTCGCGGAGCTCGGTTGCGAGAATCGCACGCCATTGGATGTCGGCCTGAGACGAACGCTGGACTGGCTCTGCAAGCTGGATCACGACCGGTCGTCGAAGCCGGGCCTGAGCGGCCACACCAACCGTCGACTGGCGTGAGTCTTATTCTTAATTTTTTCTTTTCTTTTCTTATGGTCGGGTCTATGCAGGTTTGACAATGCCCCTCATGCCGATGACTGGTGACAGGATTCGAAAAGCAAGAATCGGAGAAGGGCAGCAACGGTAGCTGTTCGGGTGGAGTGCGGGTCGAGCGGAGCGCTTGACGACTTGCGGCAGCAGGAGAAGCGATGCCTAGCGATCGCAGCTTGATGCGTCGTGGCACGGTCGGCGTTTTCGGGGTGTTCCGAGCGGCGCCCTTCGCCTCATCGCCGGCATCCTACGTCGATCTCGAGACGCGCCTGCCGGGCCTGCTGCGCCTTTCTGACTGGTTCGGCATCGCAATCCTGGGATTGACGATCGACGCGCTCTTCTCGTCACGCGGAACCGGTTCGTTGACCCATTTGCTCGGGGTCGTTCTCGGTGCGACGGCCACCGTGAACTTCTTGCATCTCGCACATGCCTACTCGATGGAGAGTGCCGCCCGGCTGGCGGTTCAATTGACCAAGGTCACGGTCGCCTGGACCGGCGCCTTCTTCGCGGTGGCGCTCATAACCGTCGTTTCGGGGCACTCCTGGGAGTTTTGGGGCGGGTGGACCTTCCTGTGGTTTGCCGGCGCCCTGTCGTTCCTGGCCGCTACCAGATACCTCGCGAGTGGACGAATCCGGCGATGGAGGAGAGAAGGCCGGTTGGTTCGCAGGCTTGCCGTGTTCGGGGCGGGGCGGGAGGCTGTCGCTCTCGCGCAACGGCTGAGGCAGGGCGGCGAGGAGGCGCGTCTCGTCGGCGTGTTCATCGATGGTGACGTTGCGGCGACCATCGGCAGCGTCGCAGGCGACGGCGATCGCCTGGTGGCGCTGGCCGATGCGGGGAGCGTGGATGAAATCGTCGTCGCCATGCCCTGGCGGTCTCCCGGCGCTTTGAACCACGCGCTGTCGAAGTTCGCGGCGTGCCAGGTCGAAGTCAGGGTCGATGCCGGTATTCCTGAAATCGACTATCCGCCGACGGAGTTCAGCCTGCTCGCCGGGATACCGACGTTGAAGGTGCAGCGGCGGCCCCTGACGGGATGGGGTGCTCCCTTGAAGCGCTTCGAGGACCTCGCGCTGTCGCTGGTCCTGCTGGTCGCGCTCTTGCCTGTCCTGCTGATCATCGCGCTGCTGGTAAAAATCGACAGCCGCGGTCCTGTGCTGTTTCGCCAGGAGCGCTATGGCTTCAACAACCAGCGCATCTGGATCTTCAAGTTCCGCAGCATGCATCACGATCCGGATCCGGATCCGGACGTTCCCCCGGCCCGCCGCGAGGATCCTCGGGTCACGCGCGTCGGCGGCTTCCTGCGGCGGACCAGCCTCGACGAGCTGCCGCAACTGCTCAACGTGCTGCGCGGTGAAATGTCGTTGGTCGGACCGAGGCCGCATGCCGCCGTTCACAACGAAAAGTACGCCCGCCTCATCGAAGGCTATCTCGGGCGCCACCGCATGAAACCCGGCATCACAGGTTGGGCGCAGGTCAACGGGCTGCGTGGTGCAATCGGAGGGATCGAGGAGATGAAGCGACGGCTCGAGTACGATCGCTACTACATGGCCAACTGGTCGATGCTGCTGGACATCAAGGTTCTGCTGATGACCGTCCCCGCCGTCTTCCGGGGTACCAACGCCTACTGAAATGGCTGTGAGTCAGCCTGACAGGCGGCGAACGCCCTGGCTTCTTTTCGCATTGCCGAGGAGGCGCTCCAGTTCGAGACGCGTTCGCGCGCTTCCCCACAGCAGGCGATCGGTTGCGTCCAGCAAGGCCTGGTAATTCTCGTCGCTGTCGTCCGCTGACAGCGACTCCATCGCGGTCAGGAAGGTCGCAATGTCGATGTTGATGCGGCCCCAGACGTCCTTGACCGGAGAGTCGGCCGAGAAATTGCCCCGAGACGGCTTGGCTTGAGAGCGGACATTGGCGTTCGCAGGCCGGTTGGACCGGCGGCTGGTCGCGATCGGCGTGACCAGCGCGATCTTGCCCTGGGTATCGCGTTCCATCTTTCTCCGACCCTCACGGTTGGAAACGCGATTGACAATGTACCGTATGGCAGGAGCGGTACAGTGATAACTCCGGGCGATCTGGGTGAAGCTCTCTCCGCTGTGGAAGCGGGCGGTGATCTTCGGCCATTCGTCCTTTGCGATCTTCCCGCGAATCCTCACATTGCGCAAAGGTGATGGTCCTTTAGCTTGAGTTGTAAGGTTAGACGTTCTTCGGCTGCGCAGCAACGTCCGTGACAAAGCAGTGATCCGGGGGGCGACGAATCGGGCGCCGGCCGTGCGCCGCCGCAAATGCTTTTTGACGGTCGGGCAGGACACCGAAAGATCGCTCCCATGCCGGGCCAAAGTGGGCTGTATCGCTTTCGGATCAAACAGCTTTTCTTGCACATCATGACGCTTGTGCCGCGCGGCCCCGGCTAGCCGGGAAAAGAACGAGGCTTCGACCGGGATGGCCAAGGTTTTACTTTTCGTGCTGCGCTTTCTTTTCGCCGGCTGCATCGTCGTTCTCGCAGCTCTTGCGTGGTTGCCGGCAGATGCGATGAGGCGAACTGCGCTGGGCGGTCATGCCGAACACCTCGTTGCCTATCTTGGTACAACGAACGTCATGGGCCTGGCGCTCCGGAAAGGCCCGTCCTTGCCGGTGCAATGCGCTATCCTTGGCGCCTGGGCAGCAATCCTGGAAGCCGGACAAGTCGTGGCTCCAGGACGCCACGCATGCTTTGAGGACCTGGCCTTCAGCTGCCTGGGCATCGCCGCAGGCGGTGTCATTCTCTGGCGAGGCCGGCCTCGGCGTATATATGCACTCATATTGCGGAAATCAGGTGGCCGGTGCTAAATGCCCCCAGGGGTGGGAAATGGCGTTTCTCGGTCCTGCAGAAAAGGCAGGGCACGACAGCCAGCGAGCGCGCAGTCGTCTTTATTTGCGGGCGAGGTGATGTTCTAGCCGGCTCTACCTCTCCAGCCACACATCCTCGAAGCGCCAGTTGTTGTAGATGCTGTTGATGTGCAGCGTCACGTTCTTGACCTGCGGCTGCCAGCACCCCGCGGCGCGGCCGTAGAAGATGATGGGCCGGGCGATCTCGGCCTGCAGCTTGTGGTCAATGTCCCACACCATCTGCTGGCGCTTCTTGGGGTCGAGCTCGCGCGACTGCGCCTGGAACAGCTTGGTCATCTCCGCGTCGCAGTAGTTGTTGTAGTTGCGCAGCGAGCCGCAGCCGTAGTTCTCGAACAGCGCCACGTCGGGGTCGTCGACCGCCACGCCGCTGAGATTGAGCGCCACGACGTAGTCCTTCTTGAACACGCGGTTGTAGTAGACGGCGGTGTCGATGATCTCGAGCTCGCCGTCGACATAGACCTGCTTCAGCTGGTCGATCAGGATCACCGCCGGGTCCTTGAACGGCGCGATGTTGCGCGTGCTGACCTTGATCTTGAGCCGCTTGTCGGGCCCGTAGCCCGCCTCCTGCATCAGCTTCTTCGCCTCCTCGCGCGCCTTGGCGACGTCGCCGTAGCCCGGCAGGTCCTTCATCATCTCCGGCGTCATGCCCCAGCCGCCGTCGGGCGGCGGCAGCATGATGCCGGCCATCTTGTCCTCGCCCTCGCTCAGGATGTCGATGAAGGCCTTGCGGTCGAGCGTCAGCGCCAGCGCCCGGCGGATCTTCGGGTCGTTGAACGGCGGCGCCTCGGCATTGACGATCAGGTTGGTGCTGACGCCGCTCTCGCGCATGGTGCAGAGCGCCTGGGGCGCATCCTTGCGGATGTTCTTGAGCAGCGGCACCGTGACGTCGGACGGGAAGGTCATGTCGAACTTGCCGGCGATGAAGGCCAGCATGCGCGTGCCGCGGTCGGGCATGATGGTGAACTCGATGCCGTCGAGATAGGGCTTGCCCTTCTTCCAGTAGTCCGGGTTCTTGGTGAGCTTGATGCCCTCGTTCATCTTGAACTCGACGAGCTTGAACGGGCCGGTGCCGACCGGCCGCCGCCGCATCTGGTCGGGCGGGATGTGGCAGGGATAGATCGGCGTGTAGCCCGAGGCGAGGAGGGCCAGCAGCGAGGGCTGCGACGCCTTGAGATGGAAGGTGGCCTGGGTGTCGCTGTCCGCCGTGACCTTCTCGACGTTGGTCCACCACGACGAGCGAGGATTGCGCCGGAGCTTGCTTTCGCTCTCGCCACCCAGCAGCAGGTCGAAGGTGCAGGCGACGTCCTTGGCGCTGAACGGCTTGCCGTCGTGCCACTTCACCCCCTCGCGCACGGTGAAGACCAGCTTCGTGTTGTCGGTCGACCACGCCCACTTGGTGGCGAGATCGGGCACGATCGAGTCGAGGCTGTTCTTCGCCACGTGCTGGTCGAACATCACGAGGTTGTTGTAGAGCGACATGAACGGCACGGCGACCGACACCGTCGCCTCCTCGTGGATCGAGGCGCTGGGCGGCGAATCCATGTGCTGGATCTTCAGCACGCCGCCGGACTTCTGCGCGGCCGCGGGGCTCACGACGGCAAACGCAAGTACGGCAATCACGCAGCCGAGGCGACCGTATTCGATCTTCATTGTTCCTCCCATTGATTGAGGAGGAGCCTAACCCATCGGCGTTCAAGAGCATCAGCCGCGTATCGCTGCGCGAACTCATACTCATCGGAGCGCGGACCTGGAGGTCCGCGCTCCGTCAGACGAGGTAGATCCTGTCCGGCAGCTCGCTGCGCTCGTCGGCCTTGGCCGGAAAGTGCGTCGCCAGTACGCCGCCGCAGCGCTCGATTGCCTCGACGAAGCCGTCGGCGATGCGGCCTTCACGCATGTGCCCGATCAGCGCATCGATGGCGCCCTGCCATTCGGCCTGCGCGACGCGAGAAGCGATCGCCTCGTCGGCAACGATGCGGGCATAGCGTTCGGCCAGGGAGACGAACACGAGGACGCCGGTGCGGTCCTCGGTCCGCCCGATGCCGCGCAGCATGAACTGCTCCATGGCGGCGCGATGGGCGATCGCCCGGCGCGCAGCCGCCGGCAGCAGGGCGACGCGCACGCGCGACAGGCAGAGGAGAGCGGCCAGCGCCACGAACAGGGCGAGCTGCAGGGAGAGGATCGTCAGCACCGACAGCGTGGTGAGCGCCACCAGCAGCCACGGCAGCGCCAACGCCAAAAGCGCCGCCAGCAGGATCGGCAGCGCCGTTACATCGGCCGAACTGCGCGCCAGCACGCAGACGATCTCGCCCGAGGTTTTGCGCTCCGCGGCCTGGATGGCGGCCGAGATACGCTGGCGGTCGTGGGGCGTGAGCGCCACGGTTACCATCGCCCGCTGGCGCCGCCGCCACCGGACGAGCCGCCGCCGCCCGAGAAGCCGCCGCCACCACCGCGACCCCCGCCAAATCCGCCGCCCCAACCGCCGCCGCCGCCGTAGGATCCGCCGCGGCCCGAGAGCAGCATGGCGAACACCAGCGTGCGCAAGCCCGGCGAGATCATCAGCAGGACGAGGAACGCGACGAGGGCGATGACGCCGACCCAGTTGGTCGGATGGGCAGCCTGCGGCCGATCGAGTCGGAGCGACGGCCGCTTCGACCATTCGGACTCGTCCGTGGTCAGCACGGTGATGATGTCGTCGACGCCGCGGCTGATGCCGCCGCTGTAGTCGCCGGTCTTGAAGCGCGGCGTGATGGCGTTGGCGATGATCACGGCGCTCAGCGCATCGGTCAGCGTGCCTTCCAGGCCATAGCCCACCTCGATCCGCACCCGCCGTTCCTTGGGCGCGACCAGCAGCAGCACGCCGTTGTTCTTGTTCTTCTCGCCGAGCTTCCAGAAGCGGAACAGCTCGTTGGCATAGGGCTCGATCTCCTGGCCTTCCAGCGAGTTCACCGTGGCGACGACGAGCTGGATGCCCGACTTCTGCTCGAGTTCGGCGAGCCTGGGCTCCAGCGCGTTGCGCGTGTCCTGCGGGATGATATTGGCCTGGTCGACGATGCGGCCGGTGAGTGGGGGGAAGGTGAGGGCGACGGCGACCGTGGCGAGCCACAGTGCCGTCGTCCCGACCAAGGCCCAAAGGGCCGCGTGGAGGGACCTTCTCTCCGCAATTGGCCGCTTGTGGTTGAAGCGAGGTCCCTCGGCTGCGCCGCGCTGCGCGCGGCTGCGCTCGGGACGACGGGTCGTCATTTCCCGAACTTCACCTGCGGCGGCTTCTGCGCGTCGTCGTTGGCGGTGAACTCGGCCATCGGCTTGCTGCCGCGGATCATGGCCCAGATCTGGCCGGGAAAGGTCCTGATCTCGGTGTTGTAGGCGCGCACCGCCTCGATGAAATCGCGGCGCGCCACGGCGATGCGGTTCTCGGTGCCCTCGAGCTGGCTTTGCAGCGCCAGGAAGTTCTGGTTCGACTTCAGGTCGGGATAGTTCTCGCTGATCGCGATCAGCCGGCCGAGCGCGCCGGAAAGCTGGTTCTGCGCATCCTGGAACTGCTTCATCTTCTCGGGGTCGGTGAGCTGGCTGGCATCGACCCGCACCTGGGTCGCCTTCGCGCGCGCCTCGACGACCGAGGTCAGGACGTCCTTCTCCTGCTTGGCGTAGCCTTCGACGGTGGCGACCAGGTTGGGAATGAGATCGGCCCGGCGCTGGTAGTTGTTCTGCACGTCAGCCCACTTCGCCTTGGCCTGCTCTTCGAGGGTCGGGATGGTGTTGTAGCCACACGAGGCCAGGGTCACGAGGCTGAGCGCCGCGGCCAGCCGCGCGCCCGTTCGCGACCAGGGACGCAACAGGGGCCGCGACAGGGTGAGGATCATGCGCATACGACATGCAACGTGCCGGTGCGGCCATCGTTGCGCAGCGTCAAAGAGCATCTGAACGCCCCGGCTGCCGCCGTCGTTGCAGGCAGCCTGTCGATTGCCGGGGATGGCTCGGTGGGATAGCGGGGAAATCCCTTGTTTATCGCGTCAGGCGCCGCGCGAGGGTTCGGTCGGGACGGCGGCCACATCCAACGCCGTCATCGCTCGCACCACAGCGAACCCCCGACGCCGATACCATGGCGGCACGACCGTCACATGGATCCGCGCGCGGCAACCCTCGCAGCGCAGCCTTGCCCCGGCGAGGCTGCGGCCGTGCAGGTGATGCCAGGTGGCGTCGCGCGGATCGATCAGCCGCTCGCGGCCGCCCGGGCAGGTCGCCAGCAGGCAGAAGCCCAGCGCCGCGAAGTCGCCGATCAGGTAGTCGCCGGTGGTCGTCAGCAAGGGGAAGGGGCCGACGAACGGCGTCGGGTCATAGTCGGCCGGCCCGCGGCAGGAACTGGCCTGCTCGAACAGCCGGGGCTTCTCGCCGCGAAACGGCGGCGTCAGCCGGTAATGTCCGAGGCGCTTGCACTGCTGGCATTGGAAGTCGACGCTGCCCACGGGCACATCCTCGAGATCCGGCCGTTCGACCAGATTGACGAAGTGCACTTCCTTGCAGGGATCGCAGTAAATCGTGAGGCGAAAGCTGCGCAGCCGCAGCATGCCGAAGGTCTCACGCGGCACTTGCGGACGGTTGGGAGGGCGCTTGGCCGGAACGGCTCGAGGAGACAGGCGTGACAAGGCAAAACGCTCCTTTCCTGCTTCGCCGCTGGCGCGGCTTCGCAGGATGCCCTGTCCTCGACTCTGCTGCCCTGCGAAGCCGCATTTGCGGCGAAGCAGGGCCCCACGGCGGGACTCTTAGCGCGTCCGGGGCTGTTCTGCGAAGCCGCCTTTGACGTGACATGTTGGTGAGAGGCCGCCGCGATCCTTGGTGCCGCCATTTTTCGATATAGATTCCGTATGGGTGTGGAAGGGAGTGTGGGCGCCGGTGCCGGTTAATTGGCTGATCGATTCGCGTTCTCGTCTGGTGCTCGTCACGGCCGAGGGTGAGGTCACGCACGCGGAGATCGAGGAATACCTGGAAGTGGTGACCGGGGCCGGCGCCAATGGCTACGCCAAGATCTTCGACGGCCGTTCCGGCAAGGGCCGCATGGACGCGGCCGACATGCTGGCGCTGGGCGCGCGGTTCCGCGCCATGCATGCCGAACCGCACGGACCGTTGGCCATCGTCCTGCAGCCGACCCGCCGGCATCACCTGGAGCCGGTTCTTCCCATGCTGGCCGCCGCCGAACGGCCCATGCGCTTCTTCACGAGCCTGCGGACGGCGAAGGGCTGGATCAAAGCCGCGGGCTGATGGGAGGACAGAGTGCACCGAGTGCTGCGTCGCATCGCCTTCGTGAGCTGCATCACGGCCCTGGCGATGCTTGCCTGGCTGCCGGCCAATGCGATGACGCGAACGACCTGGGGCGGGCACACCGAGCACCTGATCGCTTATCTGGCGACGACGATCGCGATGGGCCTGGCATTCCCCGGCAGCCGGCGGCTTGCCGTGCACGGCATCCTGTTGATCGGCTATGCCGCGATCCTCGAAGTGGGACAGCTCCATGTCCCCGGCCGGCACGCTTCCTTCGGCGACTTCGGCTTCGGTGCCACCGGCGTCGCGATCGGCAGCCTCTGCCTGTGGATCGCGCGCGTCCGACTGTCGGCGGTTGCTGTCCCTATCCTGACCGTGCTGCGTCGAGACCTTCTTCGGTAAGCATCGCCATCGGCTTGTGGGCATGGGTCACGAGGAAGCCGGCGCTTTCGGCGGCGCGCAGTGCCCGTTCGACGTCGGCGTCGGCTTCGATACCCGCCCAGGCGGCGACGTCGTCGATGTGGCGAAAATGGCCGGGCCGCCCGTGGGTCGCCTTGAAGAGCGCAGCGACAAAGCGGGCAGCGAGCTCGAGATCGTCGGGCATCGACGACATCACAACCCGGTGCTGTGCCGCAGGTTCCAGGACTTGAGCCTGCAGGCCGCGATCAGCGCGTCGAAATCGGCCGTCAGCTGCGCGAGGTCGTCATAGCGATACGTCCGCAAGACTGAGGGAAGGCGCTCGATGACGTCGAGCATGCCCGAGTTGTGCTGCGCCGCGCCGATGAGCGGCTGCACGGGCAGCATGGGGTTGCCTGCCACGATCAGCTGCAGCAGCTGCAGCACGCTCTGGGAGTCGGACAGGTCGGCAATGACGAAGCGCGCCATGCGCGCCAGCGTCATGACGCTCTCGTCGGTCGCCGGGCTGCGTGGTTTCTGGAAATCGATCACCACCGGCACGTAGCCGAGGTCAGGCTTGCGCAACTGCTCGCGCACGGCCTCGAGTACCGCTTTGCGCTCCGGCGGGAAGCGGCCGAGGATCAGGACGACGTCGCTGACAATGGTGTCGATGCTCCTGCGCAGCTTCTCGCTCCGCAGCATCAGGTAGAGGAACTGGGCAACGTCAAGGTCCTCGGCCGTCACCTCGGGCTCGTTCGCGGGCGTGATGACCAGACCATGCTGCTTCGTGCCCTGGCCAAGCTTCACGCGCCACGCCGACAGGCCATGGACGCGGCTCCCGGTGAGATCGGCGTTTGTCAGGTCGGTCTCGACCAGCAGGCTTGCGGTGAGGTTCGCCGCGCTGAGGTTCGCTCCGCCAAGCCTCGCCTTCGTCAGGTTCGCCTTGCTGAGGTTTGCCTCGATGAGATCCGCGCCGGTGATGTTCGCCATGCTGAGGTTCGCGCCGGTGAGGTTCGCCTTGCTGAGGTCGCTGCCGATGAGGTGGGACGTGCTGAGGTTCGCCCACGTCAGTTTCGCCTCCCTGAGGTTCGCCCGGTTGAGGTTCGCCCCGCTGAGGTTCGCCTCGATCAGGGTCGCCTTGCTGAGGTTGGTCTCGAGGAGATCGGCTCCGCTCAGGTTCGCGGCGCTGATGTCGGCCTCGCTGAGGTTTGCCCCGCCGAGGTGCGCGCCAACGAGCTGCGCTCCGGCGAGCTGCGCCCCGCTCAGGTTCGCGCCGCTGAACTCCGCCCCGTCGAGGCCGGCCCCGCTGAGATCGGCCCCGCTGAGGTTCGCGCCGTGAAGGTCCGCCACCCCGAAGCGCGTCGTCACCGCGCTGATGTTCGCCCCGCTGAGGTTGGCCCGGCCGAAGCTGGTGCTGCTGAGGTTGGCCCCGGCGAGATTCGCCTCCGTGAGTTTCGCCGCGACGAGATCCGTGCCGCTGAGGTTCGCTCCGCTGAGGTTCGCGCCTGCCAGGTCCGCGCCGCTGAGGTCCGGTTTGAGCGACGGCTCCTTCTGCCGCCAGGCATTCCAGGCATCGACCCCTTGAAGGAGCTGGTCGAGGTGATCCGTTCTGGCCATCGTCTGAAGACCTGCACCGTCATGGATGACGCGGGCCGCTTGCGTCAGGGCCGGACGTAGGTCCAGCCCTGCTCCTGCAGCTCCATGACCCGCACCACGCCCGACTTCACCAGTGTGGCCTGCGCGACCAGCGGGATCGTCTTGTTCTCCGCCTTGTTCATGTTCTCCTGGGTGTTGCCGCAGGCCTTGAACGAGATCGCCGGGGATTTCTCCGCCATCGCCTTGATGCGGTCCTTCACCGGCGAGGTGTCGTCCCGCAGCATGTGCAGGCCGGGGCCGAAGGTGACGATCTCGATCTCCACTTTCTGGCCGAGGTCCCTGTAGTGCTGCTCGACGTTGGTGGCGTTGTTCAGCGCGAGGTTCATCATCGCCGGATCGTTGGTGTTGACCTGCAGGACAAGGCGATGCGCCTTCTTGGCGGTATCGGGCGCCTTAGACATCGCGGACGGCTCCTTGCTTTGCGCAGCCGCGTGCGAGGCGGGGAGGACCAGCGCTCCGACACACACCGACACCGCCAAGGCCATCACACTACCGACTCTTATCATCACATCTCCTTTCAGTTGCGCGGAACGTTGGCGGCCGGCCACTTGCAGGGAGCGGCCAGCCGATCTCGTACTGTTTTCAAGCCCGATAAGGAGTAGCGTCCCTGCAATGCCGCGCCGGCCTGCCGCGGCTCGACGCGAAAGGCGACGTCGCCTCGCTCGGGCAGCGACGCCAGCAGTCGGACGACGTCGCCCTTGACGGCCACGCCCGTTCCGGAGGCCGGCGCGCCAACCGGCAGCACCACGGGCGCGCCGTCATTGATGGCATAGGAGACGACCTGATCTTCGCCGCGGCGAGCGAGGGCCGGGCCGCCGATCACGAGCTCGGTGCGGCCCCCGCGGCACTGTATGGAGAGCTGCAGGACGGCGCCGTCCGGCCCGGCGCTCGCCGAAGCGGTGGCGATGGCGACGGGCGTGTAGTCGAAGGGGGACGTCGTCTCGCTCACCGTCCAGTCGTCGGCTGCCGGCGCTGTCGTGGCCCCTGGCGGCGTCGCCGGCGGCTGTGCCGGCGCAATGTCGCGTGAGAGTTTTTCCAGGCAATCCATGCGCTCGGCCTGCGCCAGGAGCGAGCAGGCGCGAAGCTTTTCCATCGGATCGCCGGCGCCCTGCGCGGCAGCACCGGCACAGGCCAGGCCCGACCCAAGAACTGCGCAGAGGTTGGCGACCTTCATCGTTTGTCGGTCGGCTGGCGTGCCTGGCGGTCGAGCCATTGCTGCGCCGCCGGAAAGCGGGTGAGGCCGGGAGCGCTGGCGCGGAGATTGATCGCCTTCCACTGGGGGTCGAAGCCGCCGACTTGGAGCTTGTCGACCCGCGTAAAGAGATAGTCGGTGAAGCGGCCGACGCGCCGGTAACGGTCGGAACCGAGCGGCCAGTTGTAGGACACCAGGAGCGTCGGCACCGAGATGGTCGACACGCGCTCGCCCGACTTGATCAGGGCGGGATAGTCGGTAGCTTCGAGAAAAGACGGCTGGTAGTAGTCCTCGAACTTGTCGTTGTAGGTCACGGGCAGGAACTTGAATCCCGGCTCCCACTGTCCGCGCAGGAACGCGTCGACCGGCTTCGAGGTGATGAACACGACCGCCGCCATGTCACCCTCGCCCTTGCGCATCTGCTGCAGCGCCAGCTGGTGCGGGATGAAGGTCTTGTCGACGTTTATGCCGAGCCGGCTGAAGATCAGCGGGCCGGAATAGGCCGCAGCGGTACCCAAGGTGTTGAAGTTCACCTTCTTGCCGGCAAGATCCTGCAGGCTCTGGATCTCGGGCCGCACGAAGATGTGAAGCTCGGACGGGAAGAGATTGAGCAGGTAGGTGACGTGAAGTCTGAGGTCGGGGAACTCGGCCTTGTATTCTTCCAGGGCGTCGGAGTTGATGATCGCCAGGTCGACGCCGCGCAGATAGAGCAGCGAATTCAGATTCTCCACGGGGCCGCGCGTGACGATGGGCAGGACGAGCATGTTCGCGCCATCGTCGACGACCCGCGCCATTTCCGCGGCCAGGCGCAACGGCGCCCCCTCGATCCGTCCGGCGGCGAGGCCGACCGTCCAGGCGTTGATCTTCTCCTGCTGCTGGTCGTAGCTGAGCCCGCGCCGCACCGGCGAAGCCTGTTGCGGCCCGGCTTGCGCGTGGGCTGAAGCCGGCGGAAGCGCCAGAGCAAGCAGCGCCGGCGTCGCGACAGCGCTCAAGACCACGCTCAATAGCCGTGCGGCAAGCCTCCTGCTCATCGATGACCTTCCCCAATCTTTCATGCTTCCTCCCGTGCGATTTCATTGACGCAACGCGTCCAGCCGGTCCTTCGCCTCCTGGATGCCGCCGGCCAGCGCCTTGGCGTAGAGTTCCTGCGCCTTTGTCGCATCGCCCTGGGTGCCAAGCGTTCCCCATGCCGACAGGACGGCCGGGTCGTACGTCTCCGCCAGGGCGAACAATGCCGGCGCACTGCCGGTTTCGGCAGCGCTCTGGAGAACGACGCGGGCCGCGCCGATATTGCCCTGGCCGAGCAGCAGCGTGGCCCGCGCCATCAAGCGGACGGCCTCCGGATTGCCGCGCGGCGGGTTGTCGGCCGCCGGCATTGAGGGTTTGTCGCTCGCGGGCCGCATCGCCGGCGGTGGATCTGGCAAGGTTGCCGTGGCGCTGCCGGCGCTGGCCGGTATGGCGGGTTGTTGTGCCGCGAGCTGCTTCTCGAGCTCCCGGTTGCGGGCGCGCTCCTGGGCCAGCAGCTTATCGCTGTCACCACGCGCCGCGAGCTGCTTCTCGAGGTCCTGAGTGCGCCCCCGTTCCTGGGCCAGCAGCTTGTCGCTGTCGCCATGTGCGGCGAGCTGCTTCTCGAGCTCCTGAGTGCGATCGCGCTCCTG
>FODP01000006.1:0-14752 GCA_900110395.1 Rhodospirillales bacterium URHD0017 | reverse complement strand
CTTGTCGCTGTCGCCACGCGCCGCGAGCTGCTTCTCGAGGTCCTGGCTGCGAGTCCGTTCGTGGGCCAGCGACTTGTCGCTGTCACCGCGTGCGGCGAGCTGCTTCTCGAGTTCCTGACTGCGAGCGCGCTCCTGCGCCAACAGCTTGTCGATGTCGTTGCGTGCGGCGAGCTGCTTCTCGAGCTCCTGGCTATGAGCCCGCTCCTGGGCCAGGAGTTTGTCGTCGTCGCTGCGTGCCGCGAGTTGTTTCTCGAGGTCCTGGCGGCGGAGATGCTCCCGGGCCAACGCTTCCTGGTTTGTCGTTGCCGGCTTTTCCGCCTGTTGCAGCGTCGAGCGTAGGTCGGTCAGCTCCTGGTGGGCCGCTTTGTCACTCGTCGGGCCCGATGGCTGATCGGACGTCGCCGTGCGTGTTGCCAGATCGGTGTCGGCGGAAGGGCCGTTAGGGGAGATCACGGTGGCGAGTCCGACCACAAGGGCAACCACCAGCGCTATCGCCCCGGCCGTGTATAGCAAAGGCTTGGTGATCGCGCCCAACCATGTGCTCCCGGCAGGGGCGCGCTTGTCTCGATGCGGCGTCAGCTCAGCTTGGCGGGGCCGGCCCCAGTCGTAATGTTCACGACGCCGCGGATCGCGCAGGACCTCGTAAGCCTCGGTGATCAGCCGGAATTTCTCGGTTTCATGAGGAGACGCAGCCGTCGCCGCATCCGGATGGTAGCGCCGCGCAAGCACCAGATAGGCCGCGCGAATGACGTCGCCTTCGGCTGAGCGGGCGACGCCGAGCAGCGCATAGTAGTCGAGTGTCATCGAGCGGCCCCAGGCGCGGTTGGCAAGCCATTCCCCTATCCGCTCCAATTGCGTGCAATCGCCGGAACTTGCCATCGAAGGTTCGGCGCGCCTGTAACCATTCTGTGACGTCACAGGCTTTCGCCGTCATCGGTCGGTGGCTCGCGGGCTAGTGTCGTCGCACGACCGAGACCTGCAGTGAGCCGCTGATGTTAGCCAAGGATCGAGAACGGTTGGTCAAGCTCCTGGGGATGACGCACAGCACCAACGATGGCGAGGCGCTGGCGGCCATCCGCAAATGCAACGAACTGCTCAGTCAGCACAAGTCGAGCTGGAACGAACTCGTGGCCCAGCATCGCTCGAGCCAGTCGCAGCGCTCGCGCCGCGAAGATCCAAACCCCTTCAGAAGGGGCGCCGGGACCGCCTTCAACGCCTCGATCGGGCGGGAGAAGTATCGGGAAAAGGTCCGACGCAGCGAAAAGTCCGTCGGCCTCCAGATTCGCATCGACAGGGTGCCGGTGCTTCTACGACTGGCCTTCTTCCCCCTGTGGGCGGCAGCCGCAATGGCGGCCAAAGTCGTCATTCCCGAGGTCAGAACGCCGTTGCGGGCGCTCAAGCTGGCTGCCACCACGCTTGTTGTCGCCGCGTTTGGCGTCGCGTGGTGGCAGCTCTTCGATGCCGCCCTGTACCTCTTCCAGGACCTCGATAACGCCCCCGCGTTGTCGCCCTCCTGGTGGCAAGCTTGGATGCATCAACCTGATTGATCGGACAGGCGTCGCACGGTCAGGAGGCTCGGCCCCGGGACGGCACATTGGACACGACATCGGGCGTGGGGCGACGGAACGGCACCACCTTGCCACCCGGCGACTGGGGATCCTGGGCCGCGGATGACTCCTTGAGCCGGCGCGGAGCCAGAGCGAGCTGGTGCTCGAAGTGCGACAGCGCCTGGTCGAGATCGCGGCTGTTGAAGGCTTGGCCGCACGCGGTGCAGTGCTCGAAATCGTCCTGCCTGATGGAGGCACCAAACCTCTTGCCGAAGCGCCGCTTCCACCAGTCTCGCACGATCATGAACTGCCCCCGACTGCACGCCACTTGAGTTCACTGAACTCCCCAGTCGCCGCGTTGTTGCAACGAAACGAAAAAGTTGCGTCGCTTGCGGAACCGCTCCGCCTGTCGGCAGCACGAGATATGCGAAGACAATGCTGTTCACTGTCGGCCGCTTGCTGCTTCATGCGCAGCACGTTACCAGGCACAGTGAGTATCCGAACCTTGGAGATGGATGGTGTCCGGGTCCTGCTGGTCGAAGACGCCGAGTTCATCGGCGAACTGATCCATGACATGTTCCGCGACGCCGGCGCCGCCGTTGTCGCCCAGACCCAGTCGGTGCCGGCGACGCTCAGCGTCTTGCGGACCCTGCCCGTCGATGTCGTCTGCCTGGACATCCTTCTCGGCCCTCAACCGAGCTTCGCCGTCGCCGACGTCCTGGCCGAGCGCGGCGTTCCCTTCGTCTTCGTGACGGCCTGCGATCCGGGCATCGTTCCCGAGCGTCATCGCCATCAGCTGGTCGTCGACAAGGATGACATCCCCTACCTGCTGGTCCCGGCCTGCCGCGCCGCCATGGCCCGCGCCCGCTTGCGCCGGCCCAGCCCTCACGTCCGTTCGCGCAACAGGACGCTGACCAGGGAGCTGTGAATTTTCAGCGGCCCGCTCGCGCTGATATAGCCGCGCCGCCGGAACTTGCTCATCATTTCGCTGATCCGCGGCCGCGTCGAGCCGACGATCTCGGCCAGGGTCTGCTGGTTGATGACGGCCAGCACCGACTGCGCCTGCCCGTTCTCGTCCATGCTGGCGAGAACCAGCAGCGCGCGGGCAAGCCGGCGCTCGACCGAGTTGACGCGCAGGTCCATGAGGTCTTCCTCGGCCCGCGCGAGGCGCCTGATCATGTGCGCGGTGAAGTATCGTGAGACGTGCGGGTCGGTGCGCAGGAGCCGCACCATCGTGCGCTTGCGGATCGATATCACGCGGCTGTCGAGCAAGGCGCTGGCGTTGGTCTTGCGCATCGTATGGCCGGCGAGACACGACTCGCCGAAGAACGATCCACCGCCCAGCAAAGCGACGACGGCGAATTTCCCCTCAGGCGATGCGCCGTCGATCTTCACCAGCCCCGCTTCGACGTAGAAGACCTCATCCGCCCTCTCGGCCTGTCGATAGATAAACGCGTTGCGCGCCACTTCGATGGCAGTGCCCACGCTGGCGAGCGTCGCGGCGGTGTTCGATAGAGCGAAGTGCGCCCATCCTGTCATATTCACGTCTTCTGAAAACTGAGCGACGCCAACTACTTGCCTCAGGGAGGTCGTCCAAAAAGCGCGATTGTCCGAAATAGAACACTGTCTTGCGCCGCTTCGCCTGTAACCAGCCCGTGGTCATCTGCTTGCGGAGGAACTGCAACGAAGCACGGAGATATGCAGAAATGCAAATTGCGGGGACGAGTCTCGAAACGGCGCTACGAAATGCAATCTCCGGCGGCTACGTCGCCGAGATGAGCGGGCAGACCTACACGGTCACCCAACCGATCGTGATCAACGTCACGAGCACGATGCAGGGTCCGATTGGAATCGATCTTGGCGGCGCCACCATCGTGTCGCAGATCACCAACGGCCAGCCGGTCATCCAGATCAATGCCGGCCCCGGAGTGGATCTCCGCTACCTGACGCTGTCCAATTTCACGATCCAGGGCAACGGCAGCGAGGGCGACGGCATCAAGATCGTCGCCGACGGCAACGACCGCTGGATTTACAACTTCACGCTCGACAACGTCACCGTGCGCGGCGTCGGCGGCTATGGCCTCGATGTCCGTGGCAGCGTCTTCGAAGGCCTGGTGTCGAACTCGTCGATGATCGGCAACCGCCTGGGCGGCGCCTATTTCGGCCACCTCGACAGCGGCGGCCAGGTGAGCGCGCTGCGCTGGTTCGGCGGCACCATCGACGGCAATGGCGGCGCCGGGATCTTCCTCGGCAACGGCGCGCGCGACCTCAGCGTCGACGGCGTCACCGTCGCCAACAACAACGGCTACGGCATCAGCGCCGCGTGGGGCATCACCTCGGTGACGGACAGCACGTTCCGCGACAACAAGACGGACGGGATCTGGTTCCAGAACTACGGCTACTTCAACAACAACACCTTCCAGACCTCCGGCATCCAGGGCACGGGCATCGCCGGCTGGGTTACCAGCCAGACGACGGTCACGGGCAGCCGCAGCGTCTATACCGGCAGCGGGTCGGACCCCACGGTGCTCGCCAATCTGCAAGGCACCGGCGCCGCCTATCTCCTCGGTGACACTGGCAAGATCATCACCGGCTCCGCTCTCTCGGTGAGCGGGCTGGGCGGGGGCAACGTGGCGGCGGTGAGCTTCAGCAACTCCGGGGCAGCCGTCCCGCCGTTGGCCTCGCTCGCTGCCGCCACGTCCACCGCGACCGCGAGCAGCACGGGAACCGGCGTCCTGGAAACGGCGATGCGCACGGCGCTCACCGGCGGCACGGTGGCCTCGCTGTCGGGCGCCACCTTCACGGTCACGACGCCGATCGTGATCTACCTCAACAGCTCCAGTCAGGGGCCGATCGGCATCGACCTTGGCGGCGCCAAGATCATGTCGCAGCTGACCGGCGGCCGGCCGGTCATCGAGATCATCGCCGGGCCGGGCGTCAACGTGAGCAACCTCACGCTGTCAAACTTCAGCATCATCGGCAATGGCCAGGAAGGCGACGGCATCAGGATCGTCGGCGCCGGCGCCGACCGCTCGATCAACCTGGCGATGAGCAACGTAGAGATCGAGCATGTCGGCGGCATCGGCCTCGACGTGCTGGGCAATGTCTCGGGCACGGTGGTCGATTCCTGGATGCACGGCAACCAGGGCGCCGGTGCGCGCTTCGCCAATTTCGGCGGCGGCACGGCCGACGGACTGAGTTGGGTCGGCGGCGGCTTCCGAAAGAACGGCATCGCCGGCCTGGTCCTCGACAGCGGCGTGACCGACATGACGGTGCAGGGCGCGTACTTCGTCGAGAATTACGGCGCCGGCATCTATGCTGCCAGCGGCATCCGGCTGGTCGAGCAGACCGGCTTCGAGAACAACACCGCGGCCGGCGCCTGGGTCGGCGGCTCCTCGACCTTCCTCGCCGATACCTTCTCGACCTACGGGCCGCAGGCCGTCGGCGTCGCCGGCACGTTGAACGGCGGCAAGGTCATCTCGATCGGCAGCGGCAACGAATATTACGGCGGCGGCGGCGATCCCACGGCGTACATGAACCTCCAGGGCACCGGAACGCTGTCGATCGTGGGCGGCGGCAAGGTCATCGCCGGATCGGGCATCTCCGTGACCGGCGGCAGCGCCATATCGACCAGCACCACCACTACCACGCCGCCGGCCGACACCACGGCGCCCACGGTCGTGAGCATTGCCGCCTCGGGCGCAGGCATCAGCAGCGGCGCCGGCAATTTCAATGCCGGCGACGTCGTCAGCCTGGCGGTCACCTTCAGCGAAGCCGTCACGGTGAACGGCGGCACGCCAAGCCTCGTCCTCAACGACGGCGGCACGGCGACCTACAGCGGCGGCTCGGGCAGCGCCACGCTCAACTTCACCCACACCGTGCAGGCCGGGCAGAACGTCGCCGATCTCGCGGTGACGTCGGTGGCCCTGAATGGCGCCACGCTCAAGGACGCGGCCGGCAATACCGCGAACACCGCGGCGGCGACGGGCTACAATCCCGCCGGCACGCTGCTCATCGACACGATCGCGCCTACCATCTCCTCGATCGCTGCTTCCGGCCCGTCGCTGACGGCCGGCAGCGGCACCGTCGGGGTGGCAGGGACCGTCACCTTCACCGTGGCGATGAGCGAGGCGGTGACGGTGACCGGCACACCGAGCCTCTCGCTCAGCAGCGGCGGCAAGGCCACCTACAGCGCCGGATCGGGCAGCGCGGCGCTCGCCTTCAGCTACACGGTTGCGGCCGGCCAAGCGGCGACCGATCTCACGATCGCCGCCTTCAACCTCGAGGGCGGTGCGGTGTCCGACGTGGCGGGCAATGCCGCCAGCCTGTCGGGCGCGACCAACTACAATCCGGCAGGGACGCTGAAGGTCGACACGGCAGTGGCGAGCCCCACGCCCCCGCCTGCGTCCTCGGTGGTCTCGGGTCCGGTGACGATCCGGCTGGCGAGCGACACCGGCTCGTCCGCAAGCGACCGCATCACATCCAACCCGGCGCTCACTGGAACGGCCGATCCCAATGCCGTGGTGCGCTTCCAGGTCGACGGCCAGGCCATCGCCGCCACGGCGACGGCCAATGCCAGCAGCGTCTGGTCGTTCACGCCGACCGGCCTTGCCGACGGACAGCACACCATCGTCGCCGGCGACACCGCGTCGCTCGGCTTCACCCTGGACCGAACGGCGCCCGCGCCGGTGATCACCGGCGGCGCCTACGCCAACGGCAAGGTTACCTTGAACGGCACCAGCAGCGCCGGCGACCAGATTTCGATCTATGACGGGCCGAGCTGGCTGGGCTTCGCCACCACCGGCAACAACGGCGCGTGGAGCTTCACCGGCAATGCCGCGCCCGGCCAGACCCACAGCTACGGCATCAACGGGACCGATCTTGCCGGCAACATGGGTCGGGGCACGATCAACTATGTGCCGGGGGCCACGACCACGACCACGACCACGACCACGACCACGACGTCGACCTCGACCACATCGACGCAGCCCACCAGCCCGTTGGCCACTGGTTTCACCTTGATATCGACGGCCAATGGACAGGCGACGTTGACCGGCACAAGCGGTGTCGGCGACCAGATCTCGATCTATGACGGCTGGAGCTGGATGGGCTTCGCCACGACCGGCAGCAACGGCACGTGGAGCTTTACCGCCGATGCCGCGTCCGGCGCGACGCACACCTACGGCATCAACGCCATGACTCCCGCCGGCAACATAAGCACGGCGGCCGGACGAGGCCTGCTCGGCTCGTCCGGCGCCGATACCTTGACCGGCAGTGCCGGCGACGACGTCATCGCCGGCGGTCCCGGCGCCGATACCCTGACGGGCGGCGGGGGCACCGACACCTTCGCCTTCACGGCGGCGCCCAACGGCACCGTCGATCGCGTCACCGATTTCGCGTCGGGCACCGACAAGCTCGCCTTCGCGCGATCGGCGTTCAGTGCTCTGGCGCCGGGCGAGCTGTCGGCCGCCGCCTTCGTGCAGGCTGCGGCGGCGTTCGCCGCCGACCAGCGCATCATCTACAACCAGGCCACCGGCCTCTTGTCTTACGACGCCGATGGCAGTGGTGGCGGTGCGGCGGTCGCCGTGGCGCAACTCAACGCCGGCCAGGCCCTGAAGGCACAGGATATCAAGGTGTACTAGGCTTGGCGCAATCCGGAGGCGGCCGGGGTCATCGCTCGGCCGTCGCCTCGCACATCCATCCGGGGGACCAAGACAATATGACAGCAAACGACACGGGGCTCGCCGCCCTGGTTTCGCTGTTGCGCCTGCAGGGTGTCGCTGCGGAACCGGCCCAGCTCCATCACCAGCTCGGCATGGCCGGCAAGCCCGTTGGCGTCGTCGAGATGCTGCGCTGTGCGCGCCAGCTCGGCCTGAAGGCCCGCAGCCTGTCGACCCGGTGGACGCGGCTGGCGCGGACGCCGCTGCCCGGCATCGCCGAGCTGCGTGACGGCAGCTTCCTGCTGCTGGGCAGGGCGACCGACGACAAGGTGCTGGTCCACATGCCGGGCGCCGCCCAAGCCGAGGTCATGACCCAGCAGCAGTTCGAGGCGGCCTGGACCGGCCGCCTCGTGCTGATGATGCGCCGCGCCAAGCTCGGCGATCTCGCGCGGCGCTTCGACATCGGGTGGTTCGCCGGGGCACTCGCCAAGTATCGCGGCCTGCTCGGCGAGGTCCTGCTGGCCTCGTTCTGCCTGCAGTTCCTGGCGCTGCTGACGCCGCTCTTCTTCCAGGTCGTGATCGACAAGGTGCTGGTGCACCGTAGCCTGACCACCCTGGAGGTCGTGGCCGTCGCCATCATCGGCTTCGCCGTCGCCGAGACGCTGCTCGGCATCATGCGCACCTATCTCTTCGCTCACACGACCAACCGCGTCGATGTCGAGCTGGGGGCGCGGCTGTTCCGCCATCTCATGGCGCTGCCGCTGTCCTACTTCCAGAGCCGCCGCGTCGGCGATTCGGTCGCCCGGGTACGCGAGCTCGAGAACATCCGCGTCTTCCTCACCAGCTCGGCGCTGACCCTGGTGCTCGACCTCTTCTTCACCCTGGTCTTCGTCGGGGTGATGTTCTTCTATTCGCCGCTGCTCAGCTGGATCGTGATCGCGGCCTTTCCCTTGTACATCGGCATCTCGGTCGGCGTGGCGCCGCTGTTCCGCCGCCGACTCGACGAGAAGTTCAAGCGCGGCGCGGAGAACCAGGCGTTCCTGGTGGAGAACGTCGCCGGCGTCGAGACCGTCAAGGCAATGGCCGCCGAGCCGCAGATGCAGCGACGCTGGGAGGACCAGCTCGCTGCTTACGTCTCGGCGAGCTTCCGCGTGCTGAGCCTCGGCAACGCCACGAGCGAATCCGTGCAGCTCGTCGCCAAGCTTGTGAATGCCGCGGTGCTGTTCTTCGGCGCCAAGCTCGCCATCGAAGGCAGCCTGACGATCGGCGAGCTGGTCGCCTTCACCATGATCGCCGGCCGCGTCAGCGCGCCTGTGCTGCGGCTGGCGCAGATCTGGCAGGACTTCCACCAGACGCGGCTGTCCGTCGAACGGCTGGGCGACATCCTCAATACGCCGACCGAGCCGACCTACGCGCCCGGCCGGGCAGCGCTGCCGGCCCTCGAAGGCAACATCGTCTTCGACCACGTCAACTTCCGCTACCGGCCCGATGGCCAGCGCGTGCTGCAGGATGTGAGCTTCAGCCTGGCGGCGGGCGAGGTCGTCGGCATCGTCGGCCTTTCCGGCTCGGGCAAGAGCACGATCGCCAAGCTGATCCAGCGGCTCTACGTGCCCGAGAGCGGACGCGTGTTGGTCGACGGCATGGACCTCGCCATTGCCGATCCAGCCTGGTTGCGCCGCCAGATCGGCGTGGTGCTGCAGGAGAACGTGCTGTTCAACGCCACCATTCGCGACAACATTGCGCTCGCCGAACCTGCCATGGCGCTGGCCCGCGTCGTCGGCGCGGCCAAGCTCGCGGGCGCGCACGACTTCATCCTGCGCCTGCCCGAGGGCTACGACACCGTGGTCGGCGAGCGCGGCGCCAGCCTGTCGGGCGGACAGCGCCAGCGCGTCGCCATCGCCCGGGCCCTGGTGGGCGACCCGCGCATCGTGATCTTCGACGAGGCGACCAGCGCGCTCGACTACGAGAGTGAGCGCATCGTGCAGGAGAACATGCGCCAGATCGCCCGCGGCCGAACCGTCGTCATCATCGCCCACCGCCTGTCGACGCTGCGCATCGCCGATCGCGTGCTCACCATCGACGAGGGGCAGCTGGTCGAGGATGGCACCCACGACGAGTTGATGCGTGCGCCCGGCCGGTACGCCGCGCTCCACAAGCTGCAGTCAGGGATTCATGCCGTCCACTAGCGCCGCCCGTTCGCGCGCCGAGCTCGCCTTCCTGCCGGCCGCGCTCGAGATCGTCGAGACGCCGCCCTCGCCGATCGGCCGCGCCATCTCCGTCACCGTCGTGGCCCTGATCGTGCTGGCGGTGGCCTGGGCATCGGTGGGGACGGTCGACATCGTCTCCGTCGCACCCGGCAAGATCATCCCGACCGGACACACCAAGCTGGTGCAGCCGCTGGAAGCCGGCATCGTGCGGGCGATCCATGTGCGCGACGGACAGCGGGTGCGCACCGGCGACGTCCTGATCGAGCTCGATCCCACCGTAAGCGCCGCCGAACTCGGACGGCTGACCGGCGATCTCGCCTCGGCCCAGCTCGACGCGGCGCGCCTGCGGGCGGCGCTCGCCGCCGGGACGCCGGCGTTCCAGCCGCCATCGGAGGCGACGCCGTCCCAGGCCGAGCTGCACCGCGGCCTACTCACCAGCCAGATGGAGGAACAGGAGGCCAAGCTCGCCGCCATCGACCGCCAGAAGAAGCAGAAGCAGGCGGAAGTGGCGACTTTTGCCGCCATGATCGAGAAGCTCGAGGCGACGATGCCCCTGATCGAGCATCGCGTCGGCGTGCGCCGGCACCTGTCCGAACGCGAGCTGGGCTCGCGCCTGCAATACCTCGCCGACCTTCAGGAACTCACCTCGCAGCAGCAGGAGGTGCTGGTGCTGAAGCACCGCAGCCTCGAGGCGGAGGCCGCCCTGTCGGCGATCGACGAGACGCGCGCGCGCACCGTGGCGGAGTACCGCCGCGGCCTGTTCGAGGAGCTGGCGCGCGCCGAGCAGAAGGCGACCGCCCTCCAGCAGGAGGTGCTCAAGGCCAGGCAGAAGGCGGATCAGCAGCAGCTCGCCGCGCCAGTCGACGGCACCATCCATCAGCTGGCGGTCCATACCGTCGGCGGCGTGGTGACGGCGGCGCAGCCCTTGCTCGCCATCGTCCCGTCCGACAGCGAGCTCGAGGTCGAGGCGATCGTGCCCAATCGCGAGGTCGGCTTCCTGCGCGCCGGGCAGGCGGCGGAGATCAAGGTCGATGCCTTCAATTTCACCCGCTACGGCCTGATCACGGGATCGGTGCTGGCGATCTCGAGCGATGCGGTGACCCGCGACAGCGCGCCGCGTAGCGAAACGCGTTCGGCAGGCGCATCAGAGCTTGAATATGTCGCGCGCGTCTCGCTCAACCGTGGGAATATGGAGCGCGTCGGCGACGCGCTGACTTTGTCTCCGGGCATGACCGTGACGGTTGAGATCAAGTCCGGTGCCCGCACTGTAATGGACTATCTGCTGTCGCCTCTCGGCCGTTACCGGCACGAGTCGTTGCGAGAGAGATAAGGGGGACGCCCATGTTCAGCACCCAGGGGAAGTTCGAAGCGTACGTTCGCCGACTGCACGGCCAGCTCGACACGACGACGGTGAAGGCGACACTCATCCTGATGATGACCGAAGCGCGCGTCGCCATCGACAAGCAGCGCCAGCTGATCGCCTTGGAGCGGCTGGACCATCGCCCTGACACGCTGAGCCTCGCCGAGCTGCAGGCCCTCGAGAAGGTGCAGACGACCCTGAGCATCGTCCTGTTGCGCGAGACCGGTGCTGCCCACGAGGAGATGGACGAGGATTGGGGCACGGTGGTGCCGCTGCGCATCGGCGCCACCGGCACCTGCTGACCGGACAGAACCGTTGATTCCGTAGAGCATGATGGGTCCAGCTGGACCCACCATGCCGCCTGCAACCCGCATCTCCGGTACGCGCGAATGGGATGAGATGGAACCCATGCAGTTCCATCTCATCCCCATTCCGCCCTGGCGCAAAGTCGCCTCTGTCCCTGCCGACGCGGTGTCGAAGCTGCTAAGCTCGGCGTCGCTCGAAGGGAAGGGGAGGAAGACAATGCGACAACCCGCGACCGGCCGTCGCCGCCTGCTCGCGGCGGCTGCGCTGCTGCTGCCCACGACGGCGCGCGCCGCCGAATGGCCCGAGCGTCCGATCCGCATGATCATCCCCTTCGCGCCGGGCGCCGGCGCCGACATTGTTGGCCGCACCTTCGCCGAGGAACTCGCCAAGGCGCTCGACCAGCCCCTGGTGGTCGACAACAAGGGCGGCGCCGGCGGCCTTTTGGGCACCGTCGAAGGCGTGCGCGCCGCGCCCGACGGCTACAGCTTGCTGCTGACCTCGCAGGGCACGACAGTGTGGAACCTGGGGCTCTACAAGAACCCGGGCTACGATCCCTTGAAAGATCTCGTGCCGGTCACGATCACCGGCGAGCTGCCCAACGTGCTGGTCGTGGCGCCTGGCAATCCGGCCGACAGCGTCGCCGACGTGGTCGCCCAGGCGAAGGCCAAGCCCGGCGAGCTCACCTACGGCTCGAGCGGCGTCGGCTCGAGCCTGCACCTGTCGGGCGTGATCCTCGAGCAGCGTACCGGCGCTCGCCTGCAGCACGTGCCCTATCGCGGCGCCCCGGCCGCCGTCCTCGCCGTGGTCAACGGCGAGGTGGCGATGGGCTTCTTCAACGCGCCGACGGTGCTGCCCCAGATCAGCGCAGGCAAGCTCAAGGCGCTGGCCTTTACGGCCAAGACCCGCTCGCCCCTGCTGCCCGCCGTGCCGACGATGAAGGAGGCGGGCGTGGCCGACTTCGTCGTCGCCGTGTGGCTGGGCTTCGCGGTGCCGGCGGGCACGCCCGCCAACATCGTCCAGCGCTTCAACACCGAGATCAACCGCATCAGCCAGGACCCGAAGGTGAGGGACAAGCTGCTGGTCCAGGGCTTCGAGATGCTGCCGCCGATCTCACCCGAAGCCGCGCGCAAGGTGATCGAGGACGACCAGGCCTTCTGGCTGCCCGTCATCAAGCAATCGGGCGCGACGGCGGAGTAGTCAGCCGTCATCCCGACCGGAGCGCGAAGCGCGGATTGGAGGGACCTATTTTTGTCGACGCGCCGACAAGACGAGGTCCCTCGACTTCGCTTCGCTACGCTCGGGATGACGATAGTCGCCTAATAGCTCGGCTTGGTCGAGAACGGCGTCAGCTGCAGCTCGTGCGTCCAGCATGAGCGGTCCTGGGTGTGCAGGTAATAGAAGGCATCGGCGATCTTCACCGGGTTGATCACCAGGTCGGGGTTCTGCTTTATGCGCGGCAGGGCGTGGGTGCCGGGCGAGTCGATGGTGCCGTCGATCACCACGTTGGCGACGTGCACGCCATGCTCGGAATATTCCTCGGTCAGCACCTGCGCCAAAGTGCGCATCATGACGCGCGGATAGTAGAGCGACTGCCCCGTCATGCGCTTGCGCCCGCGCAGCGAGCTCGCATTGTTGGAAAAGAAGAACGAGCCCGCGCCGCGCTTGCGCATCGCCGGCAGGATCTCCTTGGCGACCAGGAACGGCCCGCGGCTCGCGATGTGCTGCGCCGTGTCGAACATCTCGACCGGGATGTGCTCGAGAAGCTCCTTCTCCGGCGGCAGGTCGCGGCCTTCGAGATAACCCGCATTGTAGACCACGATCTCGGGCTCGCCGGCCTCGCTGCGGATCGTCGCGAAGGCGGCGGTGATCGACTCCTGCCTGGAGACATCGAGCTCGACGATCATGCAGTCGCCGCCATTGTCCTTGATCGCCGCCATCAGCCCCGCCGCATTGGGCGCGCTGCGCGTCGTCAGCACGGTGAGGAAGCCCTCGCTCGCGAACTTCTGGGCGATGGCGCCGCCCACGCCCCAGCGCACGCCGACCGGCAGCGCGCTGTCATCCATCGCCTTGCCATGGATCAGCCGCGTGTTGCGGCCATCGGCCTGCCATTTCGACGTGGCGCCGATGACGACGGCGACCGGCTTGCTCTTCTTGGCCATGTTCGCTCCCCTTGTTGGTTAAAGGTCCATGGTTGACGTTGAAGTCCCAGTGCAACTGTCCGGCGCGACCTTCCTGTGACGCTGCATCACTCAGTGTCCTTTGTCACAGTCCGTTCGGCGTCCTTGCCTGAAAAGCGGTTGGCCGTTTCATCCCATGCTTTTCATGTGAGGACCACAAGATGGCTGATCCCTTGGAAGTCGTCGCCGCAAGAATTGCCCGGCTCGCCCTGCACGAGGTGCCAGGCCTCGGCAGGGTGGGCCCGGGGCCGGTGCTCACCGTGGTGCGCAACACGCAGACCGGCAAGATCTATGTCGGCCTCAACACCGGTGTGCCGAAGGAAGTCTCCGACGCGCTGTACAAGGCCATCCTCGATCAGCAGGGGCGGATCTGGACGGGCGAGGTCGTCCTCGTCAGGACCGCCGCCGACGCCGTCGGCGGCCACTCCGAGGTCAACGCCCTCAATCCCGCCATCCTCGACCGCGAGAAGGTGTTGGGCCGCAAGCTTGCGGAGAAGGATCTCGGCATCTTCGAGCTGCACAATGTCTGGCTGAGCGGCAACCGCGCCATGACGACGGCGCCACGCTGCGAGCATTGCGCCAGGATCACGCGCGGCGTCGCGGTGACGCAGTCGGTGTTCGTGGCCGAAGGCGGCGTGGTGGGCGAGATCACGATCGCGCAGCGCGGCGCGGTGCTGCCCGCCGGCGGCGGTCCGGCCAGGCCCGCGACCACGGCCAGCGGCGAGGTCGAGGTCCTGCAGCGAGGATCGGTGACCCCGGCCGGCAGCAGCGTTAGCCAGCCCGCGACCACCGTCCGGCACGACCACCGTGCCGCAGCGGGGCTCGGTGACCCGGGCCGGCAGCACGGCGAGCCGGCCCGTGACCACGACGAGCGGCGAGATCGGCCCGAGAAGCAGCTCGTCCGGTGGCATGGGCGGCGGCCTCGTCGGCCCGGCGCTGAGCGGCGTGGTGACCGCTGCGTGGGTCATCGCGGTGCCGCTCATCAAGGAGTGGTTCGCCAAGAACTACCTGAACGACAAATGGGCGGCGGAAGCGCAGGCCATGGTCGTGCGCGCGATCGAAAGCTCCGTCCATCTGTTCAACATCGCAATCATCGCGCGCCGCACGGAGATCGAGCGCGACAAGGCCGCCGGGCGCCACGTGCGGCTGCGGGTCGACGTCGACACCGAGTGGACCGATACCGATTTCGGTCCCGCCCAGACCAAGGCCTACGTCACCTACTACAGCGTGCTGCTCGAAGGCGAGACGGCGGCCGACTGGCCGCTGTTCCAGAAAGACTACGGCTTCTGGGACGCGCTCTTCCATGTCGCCAGGGTTACCCTCAAGCGCCAGACCTATTACCTGACGCTGTGACGGAGGTGTTCTGCCTCCCCACGCCATGCGTGGGGAGGTGGCCGCGCAGCGGACGGAGCAACTGTCTTCGGTCATGCGGCTAGCGCTCGCCAAGGAAGGTTGTCGCGGACCATGGCGTTGAGTGTGACGATGAGCTTTCGCA
>FODP01000007.1 GCA_900110395.1 Rhodospirillales bacterium URHD0017 | reverse complement strand
CGGCCGATCGCTATCGGCCCAGCCGGCGAACCTTCACGCCAACCGTCGAGCCCTTCAACTACGGACCCGACCTCGTCATCCGCAGCGTCGACGCTGCGGCCAACATCAGCTTCCAAAACAGACGATGGAAGGCCTCCAAAGCGCTGGTTGGAAAGCACGTCGCCATACGACCGACCGACCACGATGGCGTGTTCGACATCGTCTTCCGCCACGTCACCATAAAGACGATCAACTTCCATCAAATAGGCTAATCTGAAAGGTGTTCACCATGTCCCCGAACACCCGTTCACCATGTCCCCTGTCCAAACACGTATGACGGGGGAGGAGGATGAGGCATCTCGTATCGCAGCTATTCCGCCGCGATCGCTTCCTTCACGAACTTCTTCTGGTCGAAGTCGTCGGCGACCTTGAGGTCGTTGGCGATCAGCTTCTCGACATCGATCTCGGCGTAGCCCATGACGCCCATGTCGCCCAGCGCCTTCTGCACCTTCGGCCCGAACAGGCCGATCTCCTTGAGGATCGGCACGATGCGGGTGAACAGGCGGCTGCGGAAGGACTGCATGGCGCCCGAGTGATAGGCGTGCTCCAGCATCTCCTTGACCGGCAGGCCCGACCGCGCCCAGACCTCGGCCTGGTTGAAGCGGTCGCGCATGAAGTAGAGCGCCTCGACCGTGAACTCCTCGCGCTCGGCGCGCTCGGCGTCGGAGAGCTGCGGGTAATACTCGCGCAGCGCCATGCGGCCGAACGTGACGTGGCGCGCCTCGTCCTGCATGACGTAGGCGTTCACCGAAGCGGCCAGGTTGTTCTTGGCGCTGTCACGGATGCGCTGGAAGGCGGCAAGCGCCAGGCCCTCGATCAGCACCTGCATGCCGAGATAGGTCATGTCCCAACGGCGGTCGCTCAGCGTCTGCTCGAGCAGGTTCTTGAGCGAATCGGTGATGGGATAGGCCGACTTGAACTTCTCGTGGATCAGCCGCTTGTAGGTCTCGACGTGGCGCGCCTCGTCCATCACCTGTGTCGCGGCATAGAACTTGGCGTTCATGTCGGGCACGGTGTTGACGATCTTGGCCGTCGCGATCAGCGCGCCCTGTTCGCCATGCATGAACTGGCAGATCGAATGGCATTGCAGGTTGAAGCGCAGCCAGTTGCGCTCCTTCTCGGTCATCTTGTCCCAGAACGGCGTGCCGTAGATCGGGATGGTCTCGTCGCCCATCCCCATCGGGTTGTCCTCGAACAGCTCCTGGCTCCAGTCGAGCCGGGTGCTGGTGTCCCACTGCTGCTGCTTGCCTTTCTCGTAGAGGTTCAGCAGGTCGGACGAACCGGCATCGTATTCCCAGTTGAAGGCAATCTCGGTGGCGCCATCGAACTTCCAGTTCGTGACCTCGACAGGGAGCTGATAGATCTTCTGCGTCGTCATTGGCTCTTGCCTCCTGGCGATTAAGGCTGTCCCATCCCACAGCGGAGCGACAAAGGTGACGCTCCGGTCATTTTTCGCGGCGGAAGCTAGCACAGTCTGCTAGGCGTGTCCCGCCTGGAAATCGCACGACCCCTGAACGTTGGTTTACCGAATGTCCTACAACAAGCTGCGCATCGCCAAGATCGTCCAAGAGACCCCCGATGCGCGCTCCTTCGTCCTAGATGTCCCCGCCGACCTTGCCGCCAAGTACCGCTACCGCGCCGGGCAGTTCCTGACCTTCAAGGTGGGTCACCCCGATGGCGCCTTCAATCGCTGCTACTCGCTGTCGAGCGCACCCGAGACCGACGGGCTGCCCAAGGTCACGGTGAAGCGCGTCACCGGCGGCAAGGGTTCCAACTGGTTCCATGACGCGCTCAAGGAAGGCGGCACCCTGGAAGTGCTGCCGCCGGCCGGCCGCTTCGTGCTGAGCGACAGCCCCAACACGCTGCTGCTGTTCGGCGGCGGCAGCGGCATCACGCCGATGATGTCGCTGATCAAGTCGGCGCTGAAGACCGGCAAACGGCAGATCCGCCTGTTCTATGCCAACCGCGACAGGCAATCGGTGATCTTCGACGCCGAGTTCGAGGCGCTGATGAAGGCCCATCCCGGACGGTTGGAGATCATCCATCATCTCGACGCCACGCAGGGCATCACCAAGCCCGAGGAGATCGTTGCGGCGATGAAGGGTTTTGAGGCCGGCGATGCCTACCTCTGTGGCCCCGGTCCATTCATGTCGCTGGTCGAGGAGACGCTGTTCGAGCACGGCATGAGCCACGACCGCGTGCGCATCGAGCGCTTCGAGGCCTCGGGCAACGACGCCATCCCGATCGAGCCCAGCGAAGCGGGCGACGTCATCCCCGACCACATCGTCATCCATTTCGAGGGCAAGGCGCACAAGGTTCCTTACAGCAAGGGCAAGACCATCCTCGAGGCGGCGCGCGATGCCGGGCTCAACCCGCTGTCGTCGTGCGAGGAAGGCTTCTGCGCCTCGTGCGCCGCCAAGCGCATCAAGGGCAAGGTGCTTCTGGCCAAGAACGACATCTACACGCCCGACGACCTTGCCAATAACTGGATCCTGACCTGCCAGGGCCATTGCTTCGGCGCCGAGGTCGAGATCACCTACGACGTGGTGTGATGGTCGTCCGGCCGCAGATGCAGGCGACGCTGCTCACCATCGTCGCCGGCATCGCCGACGCGGTGGGCTACGTCACCATGGGCGGCGTGTTCGCCGCCAACATGACCGGCAACACGGTGCTGGCCGGCATCGCCCTCGCCGAGCGCCGCTACCCGGACGCCGGGCGGCACCTCTCGCCCCTGTTCGCCTTCTTCATCGGCGCCATGCTGGCGCGCCTGCTGCTGCGCCTGTGGCAGAGGCCGATGATCCCCATCCTGCTCGAGGCGGCGATCATCGGCGCGATGAGCTTCCTGTCGCTGGGCACCGAGTCGGATGTCCTGGTGATCGCTTTCGCGATGGGCCTGCAGGCCTCGGCCATCACCCAGTTCGGCGGCGTCTCCGTCAGCACCGTGGTCGTGACCAGCACGCTCGCCCGCACCGCCGACGCCGCACTCGACCACCTATGGCCTGCCGAAGCCGGCAAGCTGCCGGTCGCCGCCACGCCGCGCCTCCTGATGCTGACCTGGGCCGGCTACCTGGTGGGCGCGGTCGCAGGCGGCGTGTTGCTGCACACGGTGGCGTGGCCGCTGGTCGTGCCGGCCGTGCTGCTGGTGATTGTCGTCCTCTTGTGACGCCTACATCGGCGGCGTGAGCCCGTCGCGTCCGTAGGAAATCCTCGCCGCCTGCAGTGAGCCGTCAGGCTGCTTCTGCGCCACGGCGAAGAACTTGATGCCCGGCTTGAGCTCGGCGCGGTCGCCCGGCGCATAGGCCACGATGACGGTCTTCGGCGTGACCAGAAGCTTCTTCTCGCCGTCCTTGTATTTCAGCGTCAGCATCTGGCCGTCGACCGCGGCGACCGACACGTCGACATTGGCATTGGTCATGGTGGCCTGAGGGGTGCCCTCCATCGGCCGATGCCCTTCGCCGGTGCCGCGCATGGACTCGGGGAAGATATGGACCTCCAGGGCGACCAGGCTGCCGTCCGGTCCCGGCGTGGCGCCAGAGCCGACGAAGGCGCCGGGTTTCAGATCGGCGAGTGTCGCTGGCACGATCGCCACGAAGAGGGGCTTGTCGGAGAGGGTGATCTTGAGATCCTCGCCGTCGCGCGTCTTCACGAAGAGGGTCGAGCCGTCGACTTTCTCGATCGTGGCCCGTACGCGCCGGGTTTCCTGCGCCCAAAGCGGCGTCGAACAGATCGCAGCGGCTGTGAAGACCAAAAGCGCGCGTCGCAGCATGGCGTTCTCCTTCGATGAGGAGGGCAGGCTAGCGCATCGCGGTCACTTCAGGGGAATCACGCCACGGTGAACGCTGTCATCCCGAGCGTAGCGAGGGACCCTTTGAAGCCACAGAAAGGTCCCTCGCTACGCTCGGGATGACAGAAGGTCGCTCGCCGTCAGCGCCCGCTATTCGGCCGCGATCGCCTTCTCGACAAACATCTTCTTGTCGAAGTCGTCTGCAACCTTGCCGTCGTTCGCGAGCTGTTCGGTGACATCGATGTTGGCGTAGTCCATCACGCCCATCTCGGCGAAGGTCTTCTGCACGCGCTCGCCCCACAGGCCGATATCCTTGACCGTGGGCACGACACGGCTGAACAGGCGGCCGCGGAACGAGGCCATCTGCTTGGAGTTGTAGTGCAGCTCGTTCAGCGCGTCGGCCGGCAGGCCGAGCCGTTCCCAGACTTCCGAGTTGTTGAAACGGTCGCGCATGAAATAGAGCGCCTCGACCACGAACTGCTCGCGCTCGTCGCGCTCGGCGTCCGACAGGTGCGGATAGTAGTCGCGCAGCGCGAGGCGGCCGAACGAGACATGCCGCGCCTCGTCCTGCATGACATAGGCGTTCACGGCGCTGGCCAGCGTATTGCCGGCCTTGTCGCGGATCGACTGGAAGGCGGCGAGCGCCAGGCCCTCGATCAGCACCTGCATGCCGAGATAGGTCATGTCCCAGCGCCGGTCCGTCAGCGTCTGCTCGAGCAGCGTCTTCAAGGAGGGATTGATCGGATAGGCGAGATCGAACTTCTCGTGCAGCAGGCGCTTGTAGGCCTCGACGTGGCGCGCCTCGTCCATCACCTGCGTCGCGGCATAGAACTTGGCGTTCATGTCGGGCACGGTGCCGACGATCTTGGCGGTGGCAATCAGCGCCCCCTGCTCGCCGTGCATGAACTGGGAGATCTGGTTGGCCTGCAGGTTCTGGCGCAGCCAACCCTTCTCCTTGTCGGTCATCTTGCGCCAGTAGTCGGTGCCATGGATCGACAGCGCCTCGTCCTTGAGCGCCATCGGGTTCTCAGGATCGAGCTCGAGCGACCAGTCGATCCGGCTGCTGGCGTCCCACTGCTGCTTCTTGCCCTTCTCGTAGAGCTCCAGCAGCGAGTCCGAGCCGTCATCGTATTCCCAGTTGAACTGCATCTCGGTGGCGCCGTCGAACTTCCATTCGGTGGTCTCGACGGGCAGGGCGTAGATGCGCTGCGTGCTCATGAGGGGGCCCTCCCGGGCGCATTGTCGTCGGGTTTTGGAAAAGGTGACGCATTGGTCACCTTCTGGCAAGCACCCCTAGGGCTGCAGCCGGTAGCCGCCGCGGTCGGTGATCAGGATGGCGGCGCTGGCCGGATCGCGCTCGATCTTCTGGCGCAGGCGGTAGATGTGGGTTTCGAGCGTGTGGGTGGTGACGCCGGCGTTGTAGCCCCAGACCTCGTTCAGCAGGACATCGCGCGCCACCGGCCGGTCGCCGGCGCGGAACAGGTATTTCAGGATCGACGCTTCCTTGTCGGTCAGCCGGATCTTCTTCTTGCCGGCCTTCTCCATCAGCATCTTGGCGGCGGGATGGAACTCGTATGGACCGATGGTCATCACCGCATCCTCGCTGCGCTCGTGCTGGCGCAGATGGGCGCGCAGGCGCGCGAGCAGGACGTTGATGCGGAAGGGTTTGGTGACGTAGTCGTTGGCGCCCGACTCCAGGCCCAGGATCGTGTCGGCGTCGGAATCGGCCGCCGTCAACATGATGACCGGCGCGCGCACGCCCTGGCGGCGCATCAGCTTGCACAGCTCGCGGCCGTCCATGTCGGGCAGGCCGATATCGAGCAGGATGGCGTCATAGTGGGCGAGCTTGGCCTTCTCCATGCCCTCGGCCGCCGTGCCGACCTGGATGGTGGTGAAGCCATCGTAGAGGTCGAGCTGCTCGGCGAGCACGGTGCGCAAGCCCTGGTCGTCGTCGACCAGCAGAATCTTCTTGCCGCGATTGTTTACAGACATGCTGGTGCTACCTGCTGGCGCATTAGAAATACTCTATCTGGTACGAAAAGATGGCAAAAGCGGTTCACTTCGGCAAAAAGGCCCGCGCCGTGCTAAAGAGGGCGACAGGTAAAGCATGATTCCGGGCCAAGTTCATTCCCGTACTGCCGCCGCCCTGGCCGCCGTCGAGCGCGCCCTGGCCGAGCTGCGGCGCGGCGGCATTGTCGTCCTGCGCGACGACGACGGCGCCGGCGGCCTGGTGATCGCGGCCGAAGCCTGCGGCCCGCGCGCCTTGCAGCGCCTGCAGGGCCTGGCCCAGCAGGCCCCCGTGCTGGTGACCACGCGCCGCCGGGCCGAAGCCATCGGCATGGAAATCCCGCCGCACATCGCCGGCGGCATGGGCGAGACCAACAAGCCGATCACCCTCGACCTGCCCGAGGGCGTGCCGGCCGATGTCATCCTGCAGCCGCACGAGACCGAGGAAGCCCGCCGCCATGCCGCGCTGCGCTATCTGTCGCGGCCCGTCGCCAGCCATGCGTCGCGCATTGCCGAGACGGCGATCGAGCTCGCCAAGCTCGCCCGCCTGCTGCCCGCCGTCGTGCTCGGGCCACTGAGCGGCGATCCCAAGAACAAGCGCCGCGACTGGGCGCGCGACCAGGACCTGGTCTATGTCGATGCCGCCGACGTGCTGGCCTACGAGGAGATCGCCGCGCGCAACCTCCAGCAGGTGGCGCAGGCAAACGTGCCGCTCGAGGGCGCGGAGAATGCCCGCATCCTCGCCTGGCGTCCCAGCGACGGCGGCAAGGAACACCTCGCCATCGTCGTCGGCGAGATCGATCCCACCGAGCCGGTGCTGATCCGCCTGCACTCCGAATGCTTCACCGGCGATCTTTTGGGCTCGCTGCGCTGCGACTGCGGCGTGCAGCTGCGCGGCGCCATCGCCGAGATCGCCAAGCAAGGCTCGGGCGTGCTGCTCTATCTCGCTCAGGAAGGCCGCGGCATCGGCCTGGTGAACAAGCTGCGCGCCTACGAACTGCAGGACGAGGGCTTCGACACGATCGACGCCAATGAGCAGCTGGGCTTCGACGCCGACGAGCGCATCTATGCGCCGGCCGCCACCGTGCTGTCGCGCATGGGCATCAAGCGCGTGCGGCTGATGACCAACAATCCGCACAAGATCAGCCAGCTCGAGCGCTACGGCATCGAGGTGGCCGAGCGGGTGCCCCACTCCTTCCCGGCCAACGGGCACAACGAAAACTATCTGCGCACCAAGGCCGAGCGCGCAGGCCACATGCTTTGAGTGAGAGATGCGCGTAGGCGTTCCCAAGGAAATCAAGGACCACGAAGACCGCGTCGGCCTGGTGCCCTCGTCGGTCGCCGAGCTGGTGCATCACGGCCACGAGGTGCTGGTCGAGCGCGGCGCGGGTGTCGGCGCTGGACTGGGCGACGACCAGTATGTTGCCGCCGGTGCGCGCATCGTCGACAAGGCCGAAGAGGTCTTCGCTGAGAGCGAGATGATCGTGAAGGTGAAGGAGCCGCTGGCGGTCGAGCGCAAGCGGCTGCGCCGCGGCCAGGTGCTGTTCACCTATCTGCATCTCGCGCCCGATCGCGAGCAGACCGAGGATCTGCTGAAAAGCGGCGTCACGGCCATCGCCTATGAGACCGTGACCTCGCCCACCGGCACCCTGCCGCTGCTGACGCCGATGTCGGAGGTCGCCGGCCGTCTGGCGCCACAGGTCGGCGCCCACTACCTCGAGCGCGCCGCCGGCGGGCGCGGCGTGCTTTTGGGCGGCGTGCCGGGTGTGCCGCCGGCGGAGGTCGTCGTGCTGGGCGGCGGGGTCTCGGGCACGCACGCCGCCACCATCGCGCTCGGCATGGGCGCCACGGTGTTCGTGGTCGACCGTTCCGCCGAGGTGCTGCGCCGGCTGGCGGCGCAGTTCCCGGGCCTGCGCACGATCTTCTCCACCCGCGATGCGCTCGGCGCCATCCTGCGCCGCGCCGATCTTCTGGTCGGCGCCGTGCTCGTGCCGGGAGCCGCGGCGCCCAAGCTCGTCACGCGCGAGATGGTGGCCTCGATGAAGCCCAACAGCGTCATTGTCGACATCGCCATCGACCAGGGCGGCTGCTGCGAGACGTCCAGGCCGACCTCGCACTCGAACCCGACCTATGTCGAGGAAGGCGTGATCCACTACTGCGTCACCAACATGCCGGGCGCGGTGGCCCGTACCTCGACCTTCGCGCTGAACAACGCCACCCTGCCCTTCGCGCTGGCGCTGGCCGGCAAGGGCTGGCGCAAGGCGATTGCAGACGATGCTCACCTGCGCAACGGGCTGAACGTGCACGAAGGCAAGGTGACCTGCCGGCCGGTGGCCGAGGCGCTGGGGCTGCCCTTCACGTCGCCTGAGGCGCTCTAAGCCGCTAAACTCCCGGCACGACTCCGAGGGAACGGGGCGGTCGAGGAGGAAACACAAATGACGAAGATCAATCGTCGGACGCTGGTCGCGTCCGCATCGGCGTTCGCTCTGGCGACGCCCGGCATCGTGCGGGCGCAGAAGAAGTACGATCCCGGTGTCAGCGACAAGGAGATCAAGCTCGGCCACACCAACCCGTATTCGGGACCGCTCTCGGCCTACGGCGTGATCGGCAAGGGCATCACCGGCTACTGGAACATGGTCAATGACCAGGGCGGGGTGAACGGCCGCAAGATCAACTTCATCACCTACGACGATGGCTTCCAGCCGCCCAAGACCGTCGAGATGGTGCGCAAGCTGGTCGAGGACGACCAGGTCTTCGCGATCTACCAGCTGCTCGGCACGCCGACCAACACGGTCGTGCAGAAGTACCTGAACCAGAAGAAGGTGCCGCAGCTCTTCGTCGCCACCGGCGCATCCAAGTGGGGCATGCCCAAGGAGTTCCCGTGGACCATGGGCTGGCAGCCCGACTACGCCACCGAAGCGGCGATCTACGCCAAGCACATCATGGCCAACCATCCCAACGCCAAGGTGGCCATGCTCTACCAGAACGACGATTCCGGTAAGGACTACCTGCACGGCTTCCAGGCGGGCTTCGGCAAGGACAAGGACAAGTATCTGATCAAGACGGTGAGCTACGAGGTCACCGATCCCACGGTCGACAGCCAGGTCATCCAGCTGAAGGATTCCGGCGCCGACGTCTTCTTCAACGATGCGGCGCCCAAGGCCGCGGCCCAGGCGATCCGCAAGGTGGCCGACCTCGGCTGGAAGCCCAAGCACTACCTGGCCAACGTCTCGGCCTCGGTGGCCTCGACGCTGAAGCCCGCCGGGCTGGACAATAGCAAGGACATCATCACCGCGGCGTACCTCAAGGATCCGACCGACCCGCAGTGGGAGACCGCGCCCGACTTCATCGAATGGAAGGCGTGGATGGGCAAGTACATGCCGGGCGCCAACCTCTCGGACGCCTCCTACGTCTATGCCTATGCCGTGTCGGCCACGATGCGCCATGTGCTGACGCAGTGCGGCGACCTGCTGACCCGCGAGAACCTGATGAAGCAGGCAGCCAGCATGAAGAACCTCACGGTGCCGCTGCTGCTGCCCGGCATCAAGATCAACACCAGTGCGACGGATTTCTATCCTATCCAGGCCGTCCGGCTCGCCCGCTTCGACGGCGAGACCTGGCGCCTGTTCGGCGACGTGCTGGCCAGCGAGAGCACCTGACGGCATCACTCGCCAAGGTGAGGTCGGGTGAATTTGCATCGCGGACTGGTTGGTTATCTTGATATGAAAGAGACATGGCCAACCGCAAGCCCAACCAGGACAGCAAGGAGGCGCTGATCGGCCGCCTCATGCTGGCGATGCGCCGCTCCTCGGCGGCGGGGGTGCTGCACGGCCAGGCGATCGCCAAGAGGGTCGGCGTCAATTCGAGCGACCTCGAATGCCTCGACCTCATCCTGCTGAACGGCCCGTCGACGGCCGGTGACATCGCCCGCCGCACCGGCCTCACCAGCGGCGCCGTCACCGGCCTGATCGACCGCCTGGAGCGCCTCAGCCTGGTCGAGCGCATGGCCGACGCCCAGGACCGGCGCAAGGTGCTGGTGCGGGTGCGCGAGGACAGGATCGCCCCCATCGGCGCGCTGTTCGCACCCATGGAGAAATCGATGCAGGGATTGCTCGCGGGCTATAGCCGCGACGAGCTCAAGACCTTGCTCGATTTTGCCGAGCGCGCCGGTGAATTCATGCTGGCGCGCGTTGCCGAGCTCAACGACGGCAAGTAAGAGTCCGGCATGACCATCACCCGCCGCAGTGCGCTCGCGGGCGCGTTGTTCGTCGCTGCTCCGGCTTTTGCGCAGAGGTGGCCGAGCCGGCCGATCCGCTATGTCGTGCCGTTCGCCGCGGGTGCGGGCGTGCTCGACATCATGGCGCGCATCGTCGCGCAGCGTCTGACCGAGAGGCTCGACCAGCAGGTGGTGGTCGACAACAAGCCGGGCGCCGGCGGCAATGTCGGCGCCGACATCGTGGCCAAGGCGACGCCCGACGGCTACACCATGCTGATGGCGAACACGGCGTTGGTCGTGAGCCCTTATCTCTACGCCAGGATGACGTTCGATCCTTTCGCCGACCTCGTGCCGGTGACGATGGTCAACTCCGCGCCGCTGATGCTGGTGGTGCATCCGTCGCTGCCAGTGAAGTCGGTGACGGACTTCCTGGCCTACGCCAAGGCCAATCCGGGCAAGCTCAACTACGGTTCGGGTGGCGTCGGCACCACGCCGTTCCTCGCCGCTGAGCTCTTGAAATCGATAACCGGCATCGATGCGGTGCACGTGCCCTACAAGGGAGGCGCGCCGGCATTGGCCGACCTGGTCGCGGGTCAGCTCGCCTTCATGATCGAGAACGTGCCCGGCACCCTGCCGCTGGTGAAGGACGGCAAGCTCAGGGCCCTCGCGATCACCAGCCGCAAGCGCTCGCCCTTGGTGCCCGACCTGCCGACCATGGAGGAAGCGGGTGTCGCGGGCTACGAGATGGTCGGCTGGAACGGCGTGTTCGTGCCCAAGGGCACGCCCAGCGAGATCGGCGACAAGCTGCACGCCGCTCTTGTCGATGTGCTGCGGTCGAAACCGGTGCAGGAACAGATGGCAGCGCTCGGCGCCGAAGCCGTCGGCAATCGCCAAGCGACATTCGCCGCTTTCGTGAAGTCGGAATCCTTGCGCTGGGGTGCCATCATCCGCGAGAAGGGCATAAAGCCCGAGTAAAAAGGGGTTCTGCATGACATTGCCCGCGGCGACGCTCGACCACGTGGTCATCAATGCGCGCGACGACATGGATCGCGCCGCCGACATCTATCGGCGCCTGGGCTTTACCCTCACCGAGCGCGGCTATCATTCGCTGGGCTCGATCAACCATCTCGCCATGTTCGGCACCGACTACCTCGAGCTCATCGCCGTGCCGAAGGGCGCTACGACCGGCCGCATGGACCTGATGACTTTCCCGTTCGGGCTGAACGGCCTCGTGTTCGGTTCCGAAGACTCCGCTGTCACCTACGAAACGCTGGCCAAGGTCGGCGTGCCGGTCGATCCGCCGGTCGAGTTCACGCGGCCCGTGAAGATAGCCGGCAAGGAGCATGATGCGCGCTTCCGCACCGTGCGGATGAAGGCCGGCGTCGTGCCCTACGGCCGCGTCTACTGGTGCCATCACTTCACGCGCAACCTGGTGTGGCGCGACGAGTGGCGCCATCATGCCAACGGCACGGTCGCCGTCGTGCGCGCCCTGATCGTCGAGCCCGATCCGGCGGCCGGCGCCAAGCTCTATGCCGACATGTTTGGCGTCGAAGCCGTGCGCGACATCAAGGGCGGAAAGAGCGTGGTTGTCGGCAATTCGCGCTTCGACATCGTCACCGAGGCCGAGCTGAGAGCAGAGTTCGGTGACGCCGTGCCCGACGCCGAAGGGCGCAAGGCCTACATGGCCGGCCTCACGTTACGCACCGTCTCTGTCGCGAAGGCGGCACGGGCATTGCAGGAGGGCAAGATCGCGGGCGCGGTCCAGACGCCGGGGCGGCTGGTCGTGCCGGCGAGGCAGGCCGTGAACGCCGTCCTGGAGTTCGTCGACTGGTGAGCGTCATGCAGGACAACCAGGGCGACGCGATCGCGCGCGACGTGCCGCGTGAGGCGCTGGCGCTGATCGATGCCGGCGGCAACGGCAGCGAGCGCCTCTACACCTACGGCGACATCGTCCGCCTGAGCGGCGCCGTCGCGCGCGGCCTCTTGAAACGCGGGCTGAAGCGTGGCGATCGCGTCGCCATCCTGTCGGCCAACCGTGCCGAATTCCTGCTGACCTTCCTCGGCACCATGCAGGCGGGCCTGGTGTCGGTGCCGGTGAACTACAAGCTGCCGGCCGAGACCGTGGCCTACATCGTCGGCGACTGCGACGCCAAGCTGGTGGTCGGCGACGACACGCGGCTGAAGCTCGCGCCTGACACCGTGCCGAAGATCTCCTTCGACACGGACTTCACGTCACTCTTGGACGAAGGCCCCTTCACGCCGCTGAAAATGCAGCCCGAGGAACCGGCGATGTTCCTCTACACGTCGGGCTCGACCGGGCGGCCGAAGGGCGTGGTGCTGTCGCACTACTCGCACCTCTGGGCGATCAGTCAGCGCGTCCGCCGGCCGGTGCCACAGGGCCAACGCTCGCTGGTGGCCGCACCGCTCTATCACATGAACGGTCTCGCCATGTGCCAGACCACGCTCGACCAGGGCGACACGATCGTCCTGCTGCCGCAGTTCACCACCAAGGGATACATCGAGACCGCCGCGCGTCATCGCGTGCAGTTCCTCACTTCCGTGCCGACCATGATCGCCATGATGCTGCGCGAGAAGGAGCTGCTGGCGACAAACGACCTATCGGCCGTCGAGGCGGTACGCATGGGCTCAGCGCCCATCACCCAGTCGCTGATCGACCAAGTGCGCGCGGTGTTTCCCAAGGCCGCGATCGGCAACGGCTACGGCACCACGGAGGCCGGGCCCGTCGTGTTCGGTCCGCACCCCGACGACATCCCGCAGCCCGAGCTGTCGACCGGCTACCCTCATCCCGATGTCGAGCTGCGCCTCGTGCGCGATGGAAAAGAAGTGCAGGACGAAGGTGCGCTCGAGATGAAGTGCGGCGCCCTGATGACGCATTACCACAAGCTGCCCGAGGCCACGGCCAAGGCGATGACGCCGGACGGCTTCTATCGCACCAACGACGTGTTCCGCCGCGACCAAAACGGCTTCTTCTACTTCGTCGGCCGCGTCGACGACATGTTCGTGTGCGGCGGCGAGAACATCTATCCCGGCGAGGTGGAGAAGATGCTGGAGCGCCATCCCGGGATCCATCAGGCAGCCGTCATCCCGATCCCCGATGAGCTGAAGGGCCACAAGCCCATCGCCTTCGTCGTGCGGACGGGCGGCGCCGAGCTCGACGAGCAGGCGGTCAAAAGCTATGCGCTCGCCAACGCGCCGGCCTACCAGCATCCCCGCCAGGTCATCTTCATCGACGAGATGCCGCTTGCCGGCACCAACAAGATCGACAAGCGCCAGCTCGCCAAACAGATCCCCACCGGAGGAGAATCCCAAAAATGAAAGCCGCTGTCGTCCGCGAGCATGGCGCTCCCGACCGTCTGAACTACGAGACCGACTTTCCCGATCCGAAGCCCGGCGAGGGCGACGTGATCGTGGCGGTTAAGGCGGCGTCGCTGAACTACCACGACGTCTTCACCCGCCGCGGCATGCCCGGCATCAAGGTGCCGATGCCGGCCATCATGGGCTTGGACGTTGCGGGCGAGATCGCCGAGGTCGGACCGGGAGTCACTGGCTGGAAGAAGGGCGACCGCGTCGTGGTCGATCCCATCAACCGCGTCGAGGGCGGGCTGATGGGCGAGACGATCCATGGCGGCCTGGCCGAGCTCTGCCGGGCACGCGCCCACCAGCTGGTCCGCATTCCCGACGGCGTCAGCTACAGCGACGCGGCCGCCTTGCCCTGCGCCTACGGCACCGCGCTGCGCATGATGACGACCAACGGCCATGTCGCCAAAGGCGAGAAGGTGCTGATCCTGGGCGCTTCGGGCGGCGTCGGCGTGTGCTGCCTGCAGATCGCGAAGCTCGCCGGCGCCGAGGTCATCGCCTGCGCCGGCACCGACGCCAAGGCCAAGCGCCTGATCGAGCTCGGCGCCGACAAGACCATCAACTACGTCACGCACGACTTCCAGCAGGAGGTCTACAATCTCTACGGCAAGCCGACGCGGCGCGGCGGCGGCACCGACCGCGGCATTGACATGGTGGTCAACTACACCGGCGGCGACACCTGGGTGAAATCGCTGAAGGTCCTGAAGGTCGGTGGCCGCATGGTGACCTGCGGCGCCACGGCCGGCTACGCGCCGACTGAGGACATCCGCTTCATCTGGACCTTCGAGCTCAAGGTGCTGGGCTCCAACGGCTGGATGCGCAGCGATATCGAGCAGCTCCTCAAGCTCGTCCAGGAGGGCAAGCTCAAGGTGCTGGTCGACAAGGTCTTCCCGCTCGCCGAGGCGCGCGAGGCGTTGCGCGTGATCGAGGACCGCGAAGTGTTCGGCAAGGTCGTGGTGTCGCCGTGAACGACAAGATCGTGCCGCTGACCAGGGACGAGCTGCAGAAGATGCTCGACAACTCGCCCTTCATCGCCTTCCTCGGCCTGAAGGTGACCGAGGCCGATCCCGCCAACGAGCAGATCACCATGACCTGCGCCATGCGCCCGGAATTCGAACGCGGCAAGGGCACCGGCCAATGGCATGGCGGTCCGCTGGCCGCGATCATCGACACGGTCGGCGACTACGCGTTGATCATGGCGCTGCGGCGTGGGCTGCCGACCATCAACTTCCGCGTCGATTATCTCCGGCCCGCCATCAAGACCGGGCTGGTCATCACCGCCAAGGTCCGGCGCGCCGGCAAGAGCGTGGGCGTGGTCGATGTCGACCTATTCAACGAGCAGAAGGCCCTTCTGGCCGTGGGCCGGGCGACCTACTCGACGCTGCCCGCATAAAGCCACACGCCTGCGGCTGAATCGGGGAATGACCAGGGTTTCTCGTCGCGCGTTCTCGTCCGGCATCCTGACGGCCGCCCTTGCTGGCGGGACGGCGCGTGCCCAGGAGACGCCGAGACGCGGCGGCACGCTGGTCGCGACGTGGGGCGGCGGCGAGCCGCAGGCCTGCTACGTCCCTTCGGGAGGCGGCCCTTCGCCCACTTTCTCCTCGTCCAAGCTGCTCGAGCGCCTGGCCAGCCGGCGCGTGGACGGCGAGTTCCAGGGCGAACTGGCCGAGGCCTGGAAGCCCAGCGCCGACTTCAAGTCCTATGCCATCAAGATCCGCCAGGGGGTGAGGTTCCACGACGGCAAGGACATGACCGCGGATGACGTCGTCTATTCGATCGACGAGATCTGGAAGAAGCACGCCGCCGCCGCATCCCTGACGGATTTCGCCGGCGTCGTCGCGTCCGACACCGACACCGTGGTGGTGCGTTTCAACAAGCCGGTACCGGACTTCTTCTTCGCCTCGCTGCTGTGCGGCAACGCGAACTACGTCGTGCCCAGGCACGTCTACGCCGGCAGCGATCCGCTCACGAACCCGGCCAACGACGCGCCGATCGGCACCGGGCCGTGGCAGGTCAAGCAGTGGGTCCGTGGCAGCCACTTCGAATACGCCAGGAACGAGGGCTACTGGCGCAAGGATGAGCCCTACCTCGACCGGCTGATCATCCGCTACATCCGCGATCCGGCCGGCCGCGCCGCCGCCATCGAGGCGGGCGACATCCATATCGGCGTGCTCAATCCCGTGGAGCCGCCCGACATCAAACGGCTCGTCGCCACGTCCAGGTTCATCGCCACGTCGAAGGGCTATGAGGAAGCGGTCTGGTCGACCTCCTTCGAGGTCAACATGCGCAATCCGATCTTCGCCAAGCGCGAAGTGCGGCAGGCGATGTTCTTCGCCGTCGACCGCACCCTGATCGCCAAGACCGTCTACTTTGGCTATGCACGGCCGGGCACGGGCCCGATCGCATCGCCCAACACGACCTTCTTCACGTCGGATACTTTCAGCACCACCTTCGACCCCAGGAAGGCCGCCGCCCTGCTCGACGCGGCGGGCTATCCGAAGAAGGCCGGCGGCAAGCGCTTTACGCTCAACCTGCTGGCGGCCGGCTGGTTTGCCGAGAACGGCAAGGCCGGCGCCATCGTCAAGCAGGGGCTGGAGGATGTCGGGGTGGGCGTCAACCTGACGGTCCCCGACCGGGCGACCTCGATCAGGCGGCTCTATACCGACTATGACTTCGACCTCGCGATCGCCAACAAAGCGGCCGGCTCGGAGCCCGTGCCATCGACGACCCAGTACTACACCTCCGACGGCATCCGCAAAGGCGTGCCGTTCCGCAACGCCTCGGGCTTCCACACGGACGAGGTCGATGCCCTGGTCGAGAAGATCAAGGTCGAGACCGATCCCGCCAAGCGCAAGGCGCTGGTGGCCGAATTCCAGAAGATCGCGACCGTGGAATGCGCCGACTTGCCGCTGGTCGAACTCGAATCGATCACGCTGGCCAGCACCCGGGTGCGCAATCATTCCAACGACCCCGCCTTCCCGGCGGCGAGCTGGCACGACATCTGGCTGGCGGGCTGACCATCGCACGCTATGATCGGCGGCATGAAGCTTCGTTCTTCCGCGGTCGTGCTCGCCGCCCTGTTCCCGGCCGCCGTGGCCGCCCAGACCATGGACTTCGCCTGTCCCGCTCCGGGGACAACCTTCACCTACGACAGTGGCACCAAGGTCGTGGCGCGCGGCAAGGACGGCATGGATTGCACCATGGAGATCGTCGGCGGCAAGCCTTACAAGCTGCGCGCGCTCCTGTTCGACAACCCGGCGCCGGATGGTGCGGACACCACCGCCTACATCAACGCCCTGAAGCCGGAACGGCTGTGGCCGCTTGCCGTCGGCAAGAAGGTCGAGGCCGACTTCAGCAGCGGCGGCAAGAAATGGCACTACATCCTGAGCGTCGTACGCTACGAAAAGCGCACCGGCCCCGGCGACGCCATGATCGACACCTTCCTGATCGAGATGCAGGAGCAGGGCCCGGCTGGCGAGCGCTCGGTCTCGCGCTGGTGGATCTCGCCCGCCGACAAGTTCGCCATCCGCTACGACTACAGCGACGGCAGCCGCGCCAACCGCGCGGTGGTGACCAGCGTCACGCGTTAGCTTCGATCATCGCGCGCAAATTCTCGGGCCACACCGTCGCTTCGGTCCGTGACAGCTCGTCCAACGTCCACCAGCGATGCTCGACCATGACCTCGCGTTCGAGGCCGGTCCAGTCGTCCCTCGACAGGGCATTATCCGTGACGCGAACCACGAAATAGCGCTCGTCCTGGACGACATGCTCGCCGTCGGGCAACTGCAGCGCGACCCCGCGGCGGGCGATCTCTGAACCGACGCTCTCGCGCCGCAAGCCGGTTTCCTCGACCAGTTCGCGCAAGGCAGCCTGCTCCAGCGTCTCGCCGTCCTCCACACCGCCACCCGGCGTGCCCCAAAAATCCTGGCCGGCGAGCGGACCGCGCTTGTAGACGAAGCGAAACAGCAGGATCCGGTCCGCCTCGTCGAGGATCAGCAGGCGCGCAGACAACCGCCGGCGCACGGCAGGCTAGGCCACCGAGCCCGGATCGGTGTTGGCGCCGCAGACCAGCGTGGCGATGCGCTCGCCGGCAGCGCGGCGATAGGCGCCCGACATCAGTGCGGCCAGGCCCGTCGCGCCGGCCGGCTCGGAGACCACGCGAAGCTCTTCCCACAAGAAGCGCTGTGCCCTACGCACGTCGTCGTCCGTAACCAGCACCGATTCGGCAACCAGCTTCTGCGCCACCTCGAAGTTGGGTACGCCGATGCGGCTCGCACCCAGCGCATCGGCGGCGATGCCGGAGATCTTCACGTCGACCGGCCGACCCGCGCGCAACGCCTCGTGCAGCGTCGGTGTGCCCTCGGTCTCGACGGCCACGATCCTGACGCCCTCACCGATCGCCGCCGCGCAGCCCGCGATCAATCCGCCGCCGCCCACCGCCACCAGCAAGGTGTCGAACTGAGCCTGCTCGGCAAACTCCAGCGCGACGCTGCCCGCGCCAGCGAACACGACCTCATCCTCGTAGGCAGGGACGGTGAGCGCACCGGTCTCGGCCGCACGCTTCTCCGAGGCCGCGCGTGCCTCGGCATAGACGGCGCCGACCTGGTGCACGATGGCGTGATAGCTCGCCAGGCGCGCGACCTTCGTCGGCGAGGCGATGGTCGGCACGAAGATCTCGGCCTTGTGGCCGAGTGCTCGCGCGGCGTAGGCGGCGGCGGCGCCATGATTGCCGCCCGAGGCGGCGATGATGCCCGCCGGCGGCACCTTCGACGCGAGCAGCTTGTGGAAGGCGCCACGCCCCTTGAACGAGCCGCTGACCTGCAGCGATTCGAGCTTCAGCGCCACTGGCTGGTGCAGCGTAGGCCGAACGAATCCCGGGGGCAGCTCGATAACCGGCGTGCGGCGGACATGCGGTCGGATGAGGCTCCAGGCGGCCTCGACGTCTGTGCGGCCGATCATGGGATCAGAGGCGGCAGGCTGCGACGTGGCGCAGGTAGTGGTCGAAGTCCGGCGTGGTGGCGCGCGGGTCCTTGGCCGCTTCGTCGCAGCGGCGCAGGCGGACGGCCTCGGCGTGATAGGGATTGGCGCGGAACCCTTCGAGCTCGTCGGCCGACATCAGGCCGCCCTGCAGCTTCAGGCTACGCACCGAATCGGGCGAGAGCTTGCCGAAATAATCGGACTCGACGGTGCAGAGATAGCGCTTGGCCGCGACGTGCAGGCGGACCGGCTCGCTGACCGCGGGCCCGAAGCGTTCGGCCAGCCACTTGGCGCCAAGTTCCTCGTGCACGTCGTCGACGCCGCGCGCGGCGGGATCTTCGCCGAGCTGATGGATCATGTGGCCGACGTCGTGCAGCAGCGAGGCAAGCACGGTGGCGGCCGGCGCGTCATCGGCCTCGGCATGGGCCGCGGCCTGCAAGGCGTGCTGCAGCTGGTTGATCGCGCTCAAGCCGTAGCGCTTGGTGGCGCGGCCGACGAAGATGTCCAGGAGTTCCTGGCGCAGGGGATCGCTCATGCGCTCTTCTTATCACGAACCTGCGCATAACCGGGAATCATCGCCAGGGCGGCCTTCAGGGGATCGGGCCGCCACGCGCGCGTAACAAAATCGCCATGCATGTCGAGCCCCCCGCACGGCACGAAGGCCATGGTGCCGGGATTGAGGGCCGCCGGCAGCGTCCTGGCGTAAGGAACACGCTTCTTGTCGAGCATGCCTTGCAAGGCAGCGTTCTCGTCCTTGGTCGACTCGGTGTAGGCGCTGAGCAGGAAGGCCTGACGCCGGCGCGCCGCCGCCCAGGCCGCGTACTTGTCCTCATCGCCATAGAGCGCGTCCAACAGGATCACGCCTTTTACGCGATGGTTGGCGCCGCCGCGGTCGAGGGCATAGGCGGCCGACAGGTAGCCGCCGCTGTAGGCCACGACCACGACCGGCGCGAGGTTGAGCTGCCAGCCGGCGGCGCGATCGCCGTAGAGCCGCATCAGCCGCTCGGCCGCCTCGTCGACATAGGCGGCGAAGTGGCCGGGCTTCCAGAAATTGCCGGCGCTGGAATCGGCGGCATCAACGGCCAGCTGCGGCGCCACCAGGGCGATGTTCTGGCCCGTTTCGGCGATCTGCCGCGGCACGCCCTGGCGCGCGATGACGTCGCGCTCCAGCGTGGCGCCCTGGCCGTGGAAATAGAGCACGATCAGCACCGGGCGCTGCGGATCGAAGCCCGGCGGCAGGTAGAGCAGCGAGCGGCGGTCGCTGTAGGTCGGCTCCTCCCAGTAGACGTCGCCGCGCAGGCTGGTATGGCCGCGCTTGTTGCCGTTCTTGACGTCGAGGAAGGGCTTCTTGCTGCCCGGGTCGACGCTGCGATAGGGGAAGGCCGAGGCGTTGAAGGCGACGAGCTGCGTCTTGCCCTCTTTCAGCGGCTGCGGCCCGAACGGTTTCGGCGTCGCCGCGGCCTTCTGCGCCTTCTGCTTGGTCGGCTTCCTTGTCATGCGGGCATGCGCGGTGGTCGGCATCAGGAGGGCCCCCAGCAGCAGCAGCACCCGCCGCTTCACGCGGCCGCAGGCCGCCCACTTCGGAGCGGCATCAGCACGGAGAAGAACGCCGGCAGGGCCACCAGATAGGCGATGGCGCCGACCAGCACGACGGCGGGCAGACCGAAACTCGTCGCCACGATCGGCACCAACGCCGCGCCGATCACCGAGAAGCAGCCATTGATGCCCCAGGCCCACAGGAACATGTGGTCCTTGCCCAGCCGGCCGAGCGTGGTCATCGCCGTCGGCATGGGGAAGCCCATCAGGAAGGCCGGCGGGAAGATCAGCAGCAGGCAGAGCACGATGCGCAGCACGTAGGGCAGCGTGCCGATCCAGTCGAGCGCGTAGTCGATGGTGAAGGCGTAGAACGTCAGGATGAGGAAGATAGCGAGGAAGATCCTCGGCATGACGCTGCGTGCGCGATCGAGGAAGCGCTCGGAGAAGAAGCTGCCGATGCCGGAGAAGACCAGCATGCCGGTGATCAGCACCGACGCCGACACGGTGGCGTTGGAAAGCGCCAGGACGAAGTGGGAGATCATGCCCACCTCGACGATGATGTAGCCCAGCCCCAGGCACAGGAAGTAGATCAGCGTGCCAAACTTGCCGGGATAGCGGCTGAAGATGGTGCGCCAGCCGAAGACCAGCGGGAACAGCACCAGGGTGAGGGCGAAGAGGGTGGCGATGCCGAGCGTCGCCCACACGAGCAGGTAGCCCCACTCGTCCTGCACCAGCTCGAGCCGGTCGGTGAACTTCAGCAGGTCCTTCACCTTGATGTAGGCGGCGAAGTACGGCTGGTGGTTGGTGAGCACGCGCGTGTCGAAGACGTACTCGTCGGCCACCTGCTGCCAGCCGCCGTTGATCAGGTAATGCCAGGCCAGCCGGCCGAGCACGGTGGCGGGCACGCGCGGACCCTCTTGCTCGGATGAGGCCGGCTCCGCTTCCTTGGCCTCGACCTTGCCGTCGGCGCCGGTCGTGGCCATGCCGGGCGGCGGCTTGTCGTTCGGCTCCTTCTCCGACGGCGCCGTCGGATCGGCCGGCGCGCCCTCGAAGAAGAACTGGTCGTGGTAGTCCTGCAGGATCTGCTTCAGGTCGGCGGTGTCGACCTTGATGCCGGGATAGTAGATCGCGTCGAACGACATCGCCTTGGTGTGGGCGTTGAGCTTGGCGATCTCTTCCGGAGTGAAGCCGCCACGCTTGAACAGCACGGTCGCGGTCGAGAGATAGGACGAGGCGACGTAAAAATCGTTGGCGATGTCGCTGCCTTCGACGTCACGCGCCGCGGCCACCATGGTGGCGTAGAGCTTCAGCACCGACTTTGGCGGCTCTTCCTTGTTCCACAAGGTGACCGAGAGGATGCCGCCCGGCTTCAGCGCCCGCATGTAGGCGCTCATCGCCTCGCGGGTATAGGCATACTTCTCGACGATGGAGAAGCCGCCGGGGCTCGACAGGCCGGCCGAATCGGCGAGCGACAGGTCGATGACGTCGTAGCGGTTCTTGGTATGGGCGACGTAGAGGCGGCCGTCATAGTCGATGACGGTGACCTTGGGATTGTTGAGGATGTCGCCGGTGAAGTCGCGCAGCCCCTTGTCCTCGCGGAACGCCGTCAGGATCGCTGGATTGCCCTCGGCGACCGTGACATGGGCCGAGCCCGCCTTGAGCGCCACCGCGGTCGAGATGCCGCCGCCGAACTGGACGACGAAGGTGTCGGGGTTCTGCTTCAGGATGTACGGGTAGTACATCGACAGGTACTTGAAATACGCCGTCTCGCTGGCCGGCAGGTCCTTGATGATGCCCGACGGACCCTCGGAATCGATGTAGAGGCCGAGATAGGCGTTCTTGGGCATGGTCGGCAGGTTGAATGCCGCGTTGTCGGACTGGCCCGGCGCGAAGTGCAGGTACGAGCTCGAATAGATTTCGAGGTAACCGAACGGCGAGGCGCGTTCGTAGGTCCGCTGGTTGTCGGGGAACTTGCGGGCGTAGCTGACGCCCTTGTAGTCCGACACGGCGAGCTTGGGGATGCCCAGCACCTGCGGCGCCATGTAGTGCACGACGGCCGACAGGATCGCGACAATGACGATGGCGCCGATGCCGCGCCGGTCGCCCAGCGACACGAACCACAGCACGCCGCCCGCCAGCCACAGCAGCAGTGGCGCCATGATGAGGTCGTCGGGGCGGAAGTAGTACATGGCGAGCAGGACGGAGAGCCCGCACAGCCCTGAGCCGACCAGGTCGGCAAAGTACACGCGGTTGAACGTCTTCTTCGCCTTCAGGAAGACGACGCCGAGATAGAGCGCGCCCGCCAGGAACGGCAGGAAGTAGAGCACGAAGTTGGCGAACAGCCGCCACTTCTGCATCGGGTCCGACACCAGGAAGATGGCGTTGAACGGCACCTGCTGGGCCGCGAGGTTGCACACCACCATGAGCGGCCCGAAGGCCAGCAGCGCGCCCTTGATCGCGCCCAGCCAGTGGCGCTCGAACCAGCCCTTGCCGACGCACATCACGGCGCTGGTCAGTCCGAAGCCGAACATGGCAAGGCTCACCACCAGCGAGCCGAAATGCGCCCAGCTGCCGACGGAGAAGACGCGCATGATGCCGATCTGCAGCGCGATGATGCTGCCGGCGACGAGCCCTACGGACAGATAGAAGGTAAGCGGCGGGCGATGGTCGAGATCGACCGTGACGGTCAAGGGGGACTCCGTTGTTGGGCCGTCGTTGCGGCCGAGGCGGGCTGCGCGTGCGGTGCGCGCAGCCCCTCAACGCATCCGCGGTTAGCGGTTGTGCGTACCGACGATCTTGTCGCCTTCCATCTTGGTGAAAGGCACGAACGGCACGATCTTGCCGCCGTAGATGTCCTCGCGGCTCGTGGTGATCGAGCCGTCGGCGCCCTGGGTCTTGGTGACCTTGAGCACGCGCTGCGCACCCGGCGGTCCGACCGGGATCACCATCAGGCCGCCCGACTTCAGCTGCTGCAGAAGCGGCGGCGGCACGTGGTCGATGCCGCAGGTCACGATGATCTTGTCGAAGGGGGCAGCCTCTTCCCAGCCGTAGTAGCCGTCGGCCGCCTTGGTCTTGATGTGCTTGAACTCGGTGTAGCCCTTCTCGATCAGCTTGTCGTAGAGGCCGCGCGTGCGGGCCGCCAGCGGCGCGATGATCTCGATCGTGTAGGCGTTCTCGGTCAGGTTGGCGATGTAGGCCGACTGCACGCCCGAGCCGGTGCCGATCTCCAGCACCTTCTCGCCGCGCTTGACGTCGATCACGTTGGTCATGCGGCCCTGCACGTGCGGGCCCGACATGGTGACGCCGTAGCCGATGTCGAGGAAGGCGTGCTCGTAGGCGCGCTTGTGGATCGCCGGGTTGATCGCCGAGAATTCCTCGCGCGGCGTCAGCAGGAAGGCGCGGATGGTGGCCTGGCCCCAGATGTCCTTGTTGCGGACCAGCGCCTGGAAGCGGTCCCAGCGCTGGCCGAGGAACACCGGATCCTCACCGCGGGACTTGCCCCAGGCGATGAAATTCTCGCGCGTGTCGGTCGGCGGATTGAGGTCCCAGCTGTAGGGCTTGATGCTCGCCGCCGAAGCGGTCGTCGATACAAAACCGGCGGCAGCCAGCGCCGCGCTGCCGGAGACGAAAGTGCGTCTCTTCAAGATATCCTCCTTGGCGCGGACCCCATTTGAGATGAGGGGAATCGGGGCAACCGCACAACGAATTGATACGGGAAATGTGGCGGATTTGCCAGTGCGCGCGTGTTACGGGAAACCTCAACTATAATTAATGAACGACGAGGAAACCCGTGAAACACCTGCTTTCCCGCCGCGCCGCGCTCGCCGCTGCGACCATTCTGCCGGTGGCCAATCTGTTGCCGCGCACGGCCGCCGCCGACGGCGCCTGGAGGCCGAGCCAGGGTATCCGCATCGTCGTCCCGGCCGCGCCCGGCGGCACCACCGACATCGTCGCCCGCCTGCTGGCGGCCTTCCTGCAGCAGGCCTGGGGCCAGTCCTGCGTGGTCGACAACAAGTCGGGCGCGGGGGGAGTCATCGGCTCCAACGAGGTCGTGAAGGCTACCCCCGACGGCACCACCGCCCTGATGGGCAACATCGGCCCGCAGTCGATCGCCTACTCGCTCTACCGCAACATGCCCTATGGGCCGAAAAGCCTGGCGCCGGTCAGCTGCGTCATCACCGCCCCCAACGTGCTGGTGGTCCATCCCTCGGTGCCGGCCAAGACGGTCCCCGAGTTCGTCGCCTGGCTGAAAGCCCAGAACGGCAAGGTCTCCTATGCCTCCTCGGGCACCGGCCAGTCGCCGCACCTGTCGGGCGCCTGGTTCCTGCAACTCACCGGCACCAAGGCCGAGCACATCCCCTATCGCGGCGCCGCCCCCGCGCTCCAGGACCTGACGGCGGGCGTGACCCAGTTCTTCTTCGACAACCTCACCACCGGCATCGAGTTCGTGCGCGCGGGCAGGCTCAGGGCGCTCGGCATCACCTCGGCCCAGCGCAATCCCCTGACGCCCGAGCTGGTGCCGATCTGCGAGGCCATGCCAGAGCTGAAACCGTTCGACGTCTCGACTTGGTTCGGCGTGTTCCTGCCGGCGGCCACGCCCCAACCGGTGATCGCCGCTTTCAACGACCAGATGAAGAGCTGGCTCGACGACCCCAAGACCAAGGAGCGTTTTACCCAGATGGCGGGCTTCCCCGCCTACGGCACGCCGGCCGAGTTCGACAAGTTCGTCACCAGCCAGATCGCGCTGTGGAAAGGCGTGATCGACAAGGAAGGGCTGCAGCTCGACGTCAACTGACGGCACTGCTGGCAAAAAATCGATTTTCCGGCATTCCCGGTATTTCCGGCAGAGTGCGTGGTGTGGCGTCTGAAAACCGACCCCCATGGGGAGGGCCTCTCATATCATGACAGGCAGCCACTATATATAACTAGGGTTATTTTGTCCAGCTACATGATCTGATTGACCACGCCGCCATCGACTCGCATGGCCGCACCCGACGTGCCGGACGCGGCTTCGCTGCAGAGATAGACGCCGAGCGCCGCCACCTCGTCCGACGAGGTGAAGCGGCGGAGCAGCGAGGTCGGGCGGAGGTCGCGGAAGAAGTTGGCCTCGATCTCGGCCACGGTGATGCCGGCCGTCTTGGCCCGCTCGGCGCGCAGGCGATCGGTGTTCTCGGTGTGGGTCGGACCGGGCAGCAAGGCATTCACCGTGACGCCGGTACCGGCAAGTTCCATGGCGAAGCCGCGCGAGATCGCGAGCTGGGCGGTCTTGCTCATGCCGTAGTGGATCATCTCCTTGGGGATGTTGAGCGCCGATTCGCTCGACACGAACACCACCCGTCCCCAGCCGCGCCTGGCCATGCCCGGCGCATAGTGGCGGGTGAAGCGCACGCCGCTCATGACATTGACCTCGAAGAAGCGCTGCCATTCGGCATCCTCGATCTCGAAGGCCGGGTTGCGGCCGTAGATGCCGAGATTGTTCACCAGGATGTCGAGCTCCGGCACCTCGGCGAACACGGCCTTGGCGCCGGCCGCCGTGGCGCAGTCCGCGACGACGCCGGTGACGTGCGCCTCAGCCGTGGCCTGCCAGATGCGCGTCACCGCGGCATCGACATTGGCCTTCGTCCGGCCGGTGACGATCACGCTCGCCCCCTCGGCCGCACGGCCCTTGGCGATGGCATAGCCGATGCCGGCGGTCGACCCGGTCACCAATGCGTGCTTGCCAGCAAGCCCCAAATCCATGGCATCCTCACACCCAGTTGCGTTCCGCGATCTGACAACGACACCACAGGGGAGGCAACCATGCACAAGACCATCGGATTGCTGCTGGCCGCGGCCGCGCTGGCCGCCGGCGCGGCGACCGCACAGCCCATCAAGCCCGGAACACCCGGCATCCTGCGCTGGACTCTCGAGCAGCAGACCGAATGGTACCCCGCGATCGAGACGGTCTACCGCACCGCGACCGTCAAGCGCGGCGACACCGTGCGGCCCCTGCCCAAGGCCGAGCGCTCGCTCGACGGCCTGACCTGGAGCCACGCTGACAGGAGCTGGACGGTCGACGACTACATGAAGGCCTACAACGTTTCGGGCGTCATGGTCGTGAAGGACGGCAAGGTGATGCTCGAGCGCTACGGGCTTGGCCGCAAGCCCGAGGACCGCTGGATCTCCTTCTCGGTCACCAAGTCGATCACCTCGACCCTGGTCGGCGCCGCCATCAAGGACGGCAAGATCAAGTCGGTCGAGGATCAGGTGACGGCCTACATCCCCGAGCTCAAGGGCTCGGCCTATGACGGCGTCACCATCCGCAATCTCCTGACCATGAGCTCGGGCGTGAAGTGGAACGAGGATTACACCGATCCCAATGCCGACGTCGCCCGCGCCGGCGCCAAGATCCTGGAGCCCGGCGTCAACCCGATCGTGAGCTACATGAAGGCCCTGCCGCGCGCCAACGAGCCGGGCACGAAGTTCACCTACAATACCGGCGAGACCGACCTTGTCGGCATCCTGGTCTCCAACGCCGTCGGCAAGTCGCTGTCGCAGTACGCCTCCGAGAAGCTGTGGCAGGCCTACGGCATGGAGCGCGACGCGACCTGGATCGTCGATCTGGCGGGCCACGAACGGGGCGGCTGCTGCATGTCCATGACGGTGGGCGACTACGCACGGTTCGGCCAGTTCATGCTCGACGGCGGCGTGGCGCGCGGCCAGCAGGTCCTGCCCGATGGCTGGATCAAGCAGGCAACGACGGCGCAAATCTTCAACGGCGCACCGCCGGCCGGCTATGGCTATTTCTGGTGGCTCGGTCAGGGCGGCCCCTATCAGGCGTCCGGCATCTTCGGCCAGTCGATCGCCGTCATCCCCGACGAGCGTCTGGTGATCGTCGTCAACTCGGCCTGGCCCTCGGCCACGGGCCGCGAGCTGTTCACCGCGCGCTCAGCCTTTCACAACGCCGTTCGCGCCGCGGCGAAGGGCCTATAAGCCACGCTCCATGCGTACGGACGTGGCCTTCACGCGATAGCCGATGTGCTCGTAGAAGGCGTGCGCGCGCTTGCGGTCGGCGCGGCTGTAGAGCGACACCGACGGAAGCCTGCGGCCCTGCGCCCAGGCCTCGGCCTCGCGCATCAGCGCCTCGCCGACGCCGCTGCTGCGGGCTTCGCTGTCGACGACCAGCGCCTGCACCACCGCCTCGCAGGGTTTCTCCAGGGCGGGACGCTCGAACATGTGCAGGACGCCCACGACCTTACCCTCGACGTCGGCGACGATGACGCGATGATCGTCGGTCGCCAGCACGCGCTCGAAGCGGGTACGGAAGGCCGCCTCGTCGACTGAGTCGGCGAGCTGGCCGATCAGGCGATGGACGACTGAAGCGTCGGCCGGCCGGGCATCGCGGACGATCATGTGTACTTGCGCACGTCGTCGATGACCTTGCCGTCGTTGGGCAAGCTTCCCGGCTTGGCAAACTCGACCTTGCCGCCGACCTTGCACACGGTGCGGATGGTGCCTTCCATCGCCTTCTCGAGATCGGCCGACGGAGATGGCGCCTCGACCTTGAGCGTCATCGTGTCGGCCTGGTTGACCCAGTCGATGACGAGGCGCAGGCGGCCGAGACCCGGATGCTTCTTGGCGATCTCGGCGATTTGTTCCGGATCGACGAACATGCCGCGCACCTTGGTGCGCTGGTCGGCGCGGCCCATCCAGCCTTTGATGCGCATGTTGGTGCGCCCGCAGGGGCTGGGGCCCGCCAGCACCGCCGACATGTCGCCGGTGCCGAAGCGCATCAGCGGATAGGCGCGGTTGAAGGTCGTCACCACGACCTCGCCGACGTCGCCCTCGGGGACGGGATCGCCGGTGCCGGGGCGCACGATCTCGACGATCACGCCCTCGTCGACCGTCATCCCCTGGATCGACTCCGATTCGTAGGCGATGGTGCCGAGATCGGCCGTGCCGTAGCTCTGCAGGCAGGTCATGCCCTTGTCGATGAACATCTGGCGCAGCGACGGCGGCAGCGCCTCGGCGCCGACGAAGGCGTGCCTCAGCGAGGAAATGTCCTTGGCCGTCTCGGCCGCCTTCTCGATCAGGATCTTCAGGAACGACGGCGTACCGACGTAACAGTCGGGCCGGATGCCGGCGATGGCGTCGAGCTGCAGCTCGGTGTTGCCGACGCCGCCCGGCACCACGGCACAGCCCAGCGCCCGCAGCGCCGATTCCATCATGATGCCGGCGGGCGTCAGGTGATAGGAGAAGGTGTTGTAGACGATCTGGCCCGGCCGGAAGCCCGCGGCATGCATCGCCCGCGCGCCGCGGAAATAGTCGGGCTCGTCGGTGTCGACTTCGAAGATCGGGCCGGGCGACATGAAGACGTGCCGCACCTTGCTCATGGGCACGGCGATCAGGCCGCCCATCGGCGGGTTCTTCTTCTGCACCTCGCCCAGCATCGACTTGCGCAGCACCGGCAGTTTGGCGAGCGCCTCGCGCGAGGTCACCGCGGCGGGATCGACGTCTTTCAGCCAGTCCTTGAAGAACGGGGCGTTGGCCTTGGCGTGGGCGATCTGCTGCGGCAAGGCCTGCATCAGCGCCTTTTCGCGCTCGGCCGGCGTGCGAGTCTCCAGTGTGTCGTAGTGCTTGGACATCGGGCGTTTCCTCGGGCTTTCCGGCACGGTAGCTGCCGGGCTGCCCCCTTGCCAAGGCAGGAGGCTAGACCGGCGCGCAGCCGAAGCCTCAGCCCCGCAATCCCACGGCGGCCCTCAGCAGCTCATTGATACGCGTCTGCCAACCGTCGCCGCCGGCTCGAAGTGCTGCAATGACGTCCTTGTCCAACCGCAGCGTAACAAGCGCCTTGTTCGCACCGCTCGGACGGCCGCGCCGGCGAACAGCATCGACGATGTGCGGCACGGCATCCCGCGCCGGCCTCGCAGTACGGAGCTCGGCAGCGGTCAGCGGCGCGGCGTCCGCTGCACGGCTATGACGACTTCGGCCGGACCTATTCATAGACCCTCTCCTCCAAGCGGTTGGCCCGGCGAAAGCTGATCAACCGAACGCCATCGGGACGATCCGTGAAGATCAGAGTGCATACACGTCCACGCAGAAGACCGATGGCTGCTTGGCATGGCTCGCCGTCCAAACGTCGCGACCGGTCAACAATAACGGCGCCAGCCCAATCAAATTCCCACGCGTCGTCGAATGAGATGCCATGCTTGGCGGCATTGCGCTCCGCCTTGGCGATATCCCAGACAAACGGCATTATTCGTAGCTACAAAAAATAGACTTGGCAATCACGGAGGGAGGCGGCGGCGGGATGCCGCTTCATGCCTCGCGCAACCGCAGTCGATGCTCGACCCGTTCCAGGCGGCCTTCGACACGGTCGATTCGCTCGGATTGGCCGGCGAAGTCGCCATGGAGGTTCGCGACAGAGACCTCCAGGGAGGTCAGGCGTCCTCTCATGTCGCGCACGTCGGCGCGCAACTCGCCCATCTCCAGCCGAAGGGCGCGCAGATGCTCGAGGATGAGGGCGCTGGTCTTGTCGGTCATGGCCCCTCTTGCTATGCCTGTATTCCTAGGCGGTCAATCTATCATAGGTTGTAAACACCCAGGCTTGCCAGTCGCCGCTTTCGCCGCGTATATCAGAGTTCGAATATCTTGAGGTCGGCCGATGACGAACGTCCGAATTTCATACGAGACTTTCCAGAAAACCGCGCCCGGTGCGCAGGCCGCATTGCTCGCCATGGGCAAGAACACCGATGAGTCCGGCCTCGACAAGACGATCGTCGAGCTGGCCAAGCTGCGCGTCTCGCAGATCAACAACTGCGCCTTCTGCCTGCAGATCCATCTCAACGTGTCGCGGCGGCTCGGCGTGCCGCAGGAGAAGCTCGACCTGGTGGCGCCCTGGCACGAGGCCGGCATCTTCTCGGACAAGGAGGGCGCGGCGCTGGCCTGGGCCGAGCTGCTGACCCGGCTCGCCGACCGCAGCGTGCCGGACGAGGCCTATGAGGCGGTGTGCAAGCATTTCAGCCAGAGCGAGGTGATCGCGCTCAGCGTGGCGATCGCCAACATCAACGCCTGGAACCGGCTGGGCGCCGCCTTCCGCTTCGCCCCGCCGATCCAGAAGAAGGTGGCGACGGCGGCCTAGGAAACCGCCGGCGCGGTCGGCCGCCACGCGATCACGCCTTCGGTTCGCGCCCGCACGTCGGGCGACGCCAGGCAGGAGGCAAGCGCCTCGTACCCAGGCGCGCCAGGATAGGGCGCGACGCAATGCGGCACGCCGTGATTGGCGGGGCAGTGAATGATCGCCTCGTCGGCGCCGACGGCATCGAGATCGAGGATGGCGGTCGAGCGCGTGAGGACGAAAAGCGGCCGCGCACCGGGGCTGCGCCGGCGAAGCCAGGCGATCAGCGCCTCCTGGGAACCCTGGTCCAACCCCTGCTCCAGCATGTCGATGACCAGGACGGACGGGCCTTGCGATTCCATCGCGGCCAGCAGCGCAACCAGGGCATCCGACGCACGGGCACCATCCTCGACGAGCCAGGCCAGAGCGCGGTCGACGCGCGACTTGAGGATCGGATCGGCGTCGAGCAACGACCGCCAGGGCACACCGTCATCCGACAGCCGATCGAGACCGAGGAACGCCGCGTCCGGCAGGGTCTCGGCCAGGCGCTTCGCCAGTCGCGTCTTGCCGCTGCCCAGCGGGCCGGTGATGTAGTTCAGCGGACGGATGTGGCGCAGCTCGAAGCGCTCGCCGCCCCACGGCCAGGGAAGCTCGAAGGCGACCTGGCATTGGGGGGCAGGTCCCAGCAATCGCGCCAGGTCGCCCACGGTCGGCGGTTGGCCGCGACCAAGATCGTCCCGCAACACGCGCACCTTCTCCACCGCGAGGCCGAGATCGCGGAGGCGTCCTTCCAGCACGGCCTGATGCGCGGCCAGAGCGGGCTCCACGACCTTTACATCGCCCTTCAGCACCCGAGCGACCTCGGCGAGGCTGAAGCCCAGGGCACGCAATGCGACGATGTCGGCGGCGCGGGTCATCTCGTCGGCGCCGTAGGCGCGCCACCCGGCAGCACTGCGGATCGGCGTGATGAGGCCGCGCTGCTCGTAGAGGCGCAAAGCCTTGGTCGAGATGCCGAGGCGCCGGGCGGCTTCGGAGGGGTTCAGGAACTCGGTCGAGCCATTCACAATTCACCTCGTTTTTCGCTGACCGCCCCCTTATGAGGCCGGCCCCAAGGGACAGGTCAACAGGCTCTTGCGTTGCTTTTGCACAGCTCTGGCGAGGGGCACTCTACCTGCGAGGTAATTGCGTCGGGGCCGGCGCCCGCCAATGCTCGGCGGCATGTGGACTGCCCTTGCCTTCGCCGTCGTCGGCGCCATCCATCTGATGCCGGTCGCACCGGTGTTCGTGCCCGAGACACTGTCGCGGCTCTATGGCATTGCGCCCACGGATTCGACTCTGCTGGTGCTGATGCGCCACCGGGCGCTGCTGCTGGCGCTGGTCGGCATCCTCTGCCTATGGGCAAGCTGGGCGCCCGGCGTGCGGCCGGCGGCGCTGCTGGCGGCCGCGATCAACGTCGTGGGTTTCCTGGGCTTCTATGCGCTCTACGGCAATCCAGCAGGCGCGCTGCGCACCATCGCCATCGCCGATCTGGTTGCGCTGCCGCCGCTCGCCTTCGCGGCATGGATGACGCTTGGGCGCGGCTAAAGCCAGCGCTTGCGCCGGCGGTAGTGCTTGACGTCGCGGAACGAGCGGCGGCCCTCGCCGCCGATGCCGAGATAGAACTCCTTCACGTCCTCGTTCTCGCGCAACTGGGCGGCGTCGCCGTCGAGCACGACGCGGCCGTTCTCCAGGATGTAGCCGTAGTGGGCGTAGCGCAGGGCGACGTTGGTGTTCTGCTCGGCCAGCAGGATGGAGACCTTCTCCTGCTCGTTGAGGTTCTTCACGATCTCGAAGATCTCCTCGACGAGCTGCGGCGCGAGACCCATCGACGGCTCGTCGAGCAGGATGGTGTTGGGCCGGCTCATCAGCGCGCGGCCGATCGCCGTCATCTGCTGCTCGCCGCCCGAGGTGTAGCCGGCCAGGCTGGTGCGCCGTTCCCTGAGGCGCGGGAAGTAGTGGTAGACCTTCTCGAGATCGTCGGCGATCTGGCGGCGCTTGCCGCCATGGATGAAGGCGCCGGTCAGCAGGTTCTCCTCGACCGTGAGATGGCCGAAGCAATGGCGGCCCTCCATCACCTGGATGACGCCGCGCCGCACCAGGTCGTTGGGCGTGAGCCCGTCGACGCGTTCGCCGCGGCAATGGATCTGCCCTTTGGTGACCTCGCCGCGCTCGGTCAGCAGCAAATTGGAGATCGCCTTCAAGGTCGTCGACTTGCCGGCGCCGTTGCCGCCCAGCAGAGCCACGATGGCGCCCTGTGGCACCGCGAGCGATACGCCCTTCAGCACCAGAATGACGTGGTTGTAGATCACCTCGATGTTGGCGACGTCGATGACGTTGGCCGCCGCCGTCTGTTGGACTGGCGCCGCCATCAGACCTCCTCCCCCGTCATACGGGGGAGGGTTGGGAGGGGGAAAGCAACCGGGACTGCTTTCGCCAATTTCCGATCTGAAACTTGATGCATGTCGACTGGGACTCTCCTTCTCCCTGCCTCCCCCGTATGAACGGGGGAGGTGGAAGAGGTCGGGCGCTCAGCTCTCCTTGGAACAATCGCGCGGCGTGATCTTCTTCTCGGTGGCGTACTTGGCGGCTGTGTCCTTGACCAGCGGCGCGATGACGGCGTCGTCGGCAGTGTACCAGTCCGAGATGATGTTCCACTTCTTGCCGTCCCACTGGTGGACGCGGCTGAGCCGTGTGCCCTCATGGTCGGCGCACGACACCTTGATCGGCCCGATCATGCCCTCGAAGCCCAACTGCTTGATGCGCTCGGCGGTGAGATCGAGATGCTCGATGCCCCAGCGCACTTGCTCACCGGTCATCGGCTTGTTGCCGAACTTGGCCATGGCGGTGCGGATCGATTCGGTGCCCAGCATCGAATTGATCAGGCCGCGATTGTAGAGCACCGAGCCGATCTCGTCCGGCTTGGCGAGCGACTTGCCCGGGGCGATGACGAGCTTCTCGAGGTCGGCATAGACCGCCGACTTTCCGGCGGGATGCTGGAGCATCAGCGCCTTGTAGCCCGCACCCTTCTCGCCGGCGGGAACGACATCCGGTTCGGCACCCGACCACCACACACCGATCATCTTGTCGCGTGGGTAGTTGACGTTGCCCGCCTCGGTGACGGCGGCGGAGTTCATGACCCCCCAGCCCCACAGCAGGACATAGTCAGGCTTCTGCTGACGGATCTGCAGCCACTGCGACTTCTGCTCGGTGCCCGGCGCCGCCACGGGAATCGGCAGGAACTCGAAACCGTACTTCTTCGACATGATATCGAGCGCCGCGATCGGCTCCTTGCCATAGGGCGAGTCGTGATAGAGCAGCGCGATCTTCTTGCCTTTGAGCTTGTCGAAGCCGCCCATTTCCTTGGCGATATGCTGGACCGCAACGTTCGCCGCCGTCCAATAGGTGCCGAGCAGCGGGAAGTTCCATTCGAACACCGCGCCGTCGCGGCTGTCGGATCGGCCGTAGCCCATGGTGATCAGCGGGACCTTGTCGCCCGGCGCCTTCTCAGTGAGCGCGAAGGTGATGCCGGTGCTGAGCGGGCTGAAATAGGCCGCGCCCGTCGGGCCCTTGCCTTTCAGGCGTTCGTAGCATTCGACGCCGCGGTCGGTCGCGTAGCCCGTCTCACACTCCTCGAAGGTGATCTTGACGCCGTTGATGCCGCCGTCACGCTCATTGAGCAGCGTGATGTAGTCGCGCGCACCGTCGGCGAATGGAATGCCGTTGGGGGCGTAGGCGCCCGTGCGATAGACGAGACCCGGGATGAACTGCTCGTTCTGCGCCCATGCCGAACCAGGCGCGGTCGTCGCGGCGATGACGCCCGCCGAGGCGATCGCCGCGCCGAGCAACGCCAGCTTGTGAAGTCCCATTCGTTCCTCCTTACGATTATGAACGGTCCCTGAGGCCGTCCTTGATGAAAACCTATCCTCTCCCGCTCAGTGCGGGAAGGGCCACAGCCGGAGCTTCTCCTTGGCGACCGACCACAATCGCGCGAGGCCATGCGGCTCGACGATCAGGAAAAACACGATCAGGGCGCCGAAGATCATCGATTCGAAGTGCGACACCGTGGCGGTGCTGATCTTCCAGCCGAACAGGGCGCCCAACGGCGGCAGCGCCTGATTGAGGAAGATCGGCAACAGCACGATGAAGGCCGCGCCCAGCACGCTGCCCAGGATCGAGCCAAGGCCGCCGATGATGACCATGAACATGAGCTGGAAGGAGCGGTCGATCGAGAAGGCCGCCGGCTCCCACGAGCCGAGATAGACGAAGGCCCACAGGCCGCCCGCCACGCCGATCAGGAACGACGATACGGCGAAGGCGGTGAGCTTGGCATACATCGGCCGCACGCCGATGATCTCGGCAGCGATATCCATGTCGCGGATCGCCATCCACTGGCGGCCAACGTGACCGCGCACGATGTTCTTGGCGGCGAGCCCCAGCACGACCGCGAAAACCAGCGACACCAGGTAGTTGGCCGTCGGCGAGGAGAGGTCATAGCCGAAGGCCTGCAGCGGCGGGGCGTTGACCGAGCCGGACGGCGTATAGTTGGTGAACCATTTGATGCGCAGGAATGCCCAGTCGGCGAAGAACTGCGCCGCCAGGGTGGCGCAGGCGAGATAGAAGCCCTTGATGCGGAGGCTGGGCACGCCGAAGGCGATGCCGACGCCCGCCGCGACGAAGCCGCCCAGCAGGATACAGACGAAGGGATTGAGGAAGGGCAGCCGGACGGAGAGGTTGAAGGCTGCGTAGGCGCCGACCGCCATGAAGGCACCCGAGCCGAGCGAGACCTGTCCGCAATAGCCCATCAGCACGTTCAGCCCGATCGCTGCCAGCGACAGAATGACGACCGGGATCAGGACGGCGCGGTAGGTGTATTCGCTGACGACGAACGGCACGACCAGGAAGGCGACAGCCAGCAGCGCCACGACGACGATGCGATCCTGGGCGATCGGGAAGATCGCCTGGTCCGCTTGGTAGCTTGCCTTGTACTGGCCGGCCTCGCGATAGAACACGCCCGCCTCCCTAGACGCGCTCGATGATGCGTTCGCCGAACAGGCCCTGCGGCCTGACCAGCAGGAACAACAGCGCCAGCACGTAGGCAAACCAGATCTCTATGCCGCCGCCCATCGACGGTCCGACGAACACTTCCGCAAGCTTCTCGCCGGCACCGATGATCAGGCCGCCGATGATCGCCCCCGGCACCGAGGTGAAGCCGCCCAGGATCAGCACGGGAAGCGCCTTCAGCGCCAACAGCGAGAGCGAGAACTGCACGCCGAGCTTGCTGCCCCACACCGCGCCGGCGACCAGCGCCACCAGGCCGGCGACCAGCCAGACGATGAACCAGATCTGGTTCAGCGGAATGCCGACCGACTGGGCGGCGGCGTGGTCGTCGGCCACGGCGCGCAAAGCGCGTCCGATGCGGGTGCGCTGGAAGAACAGCGCCAGCCCCGCCACCAGAAGGCCGGCGATGACGGCCGCCCAGATGTCGAGCTCGTTCACCAGGATGCCGCCGTCGAACACCGACTCCAGAATGAAGACCGGCTCCTTGGGCAGGCCGATATTGAGGGGATAGACGTCGGCGCCGAACAGGGTCTGGGCCAACCCCTCGATGAAGAAGGTCATGCCGATCGTGGCCATGAAAAGGATGATGCCTTCCTGGTTGACGAGCTTGCGCAGCACCATGCGCTCGGCGGCCCAGGCGATGACGGCCATGACGACGGCGGCGAACGCGAAGCCCGCAGCCAAGGCCAGGCCGAATGGCCAGTGCCATTCCTTCTGGGCGATGTCGAGGGTGCGCACCAGCGCCAGCGCCGCCGTCAGCACCATGGCGCCCTGGGCGAAGTTGAACACGCCCGATGCCTTGAAGATCAGCACGAAGCCCAGCGCGACAAGCGAATAGAGCACGCCCGCCAGCAGGCCGCCGATCAGGACTTCGAGGAAGAAAGCCATTACACGTCCCCCCGGGTCAGCTTCGTCTTTCTTCTCATCTTCTTCTCAAGTTCCTCTCCCCCGCCAGGGGGAGAGGTTAGGAGAGGGGGAATCGACGTGAGTAGCCCCCTCTCCCCGCCTCTCCCCCTAGCGGGGGAGAGGAGCATGAGGGAACGGGAGAAGAAGCTCACGCGCGTCATCAGTGACTGACCCCGAGATAGGCGTCGATCACCGCCTGGTTGCCCTTGATCTCGTCGGGCACGCCGTCGCCGATCTTCTTGCCGTAGTCGAGGACGACGACGCGGTCGGAGATGTCCATGACCACGCCCATGTCGTGCTCGATCAGGCAGATCGTGGTGCCGAACTCGTCGTTCACGTCGAGCACGAAGCGGCACATGTCCTGCTTCTCCTCGATGTTCATGCCGGCCATCGGCTCGTCGAGCAGCAGGAGCTCGGGTTGCGCCGCCAGGGCGCGGCCAAGCTCGACGCGCTTCTGCAGGCCGTAGGGCAGCTGGCCGACAGGCACCTTGCGAATGTGCTGGATCTCGAGGAAGTCGATGATGTGCTCGACCACCTTGCGGTGCTCGATCTCCTCGCGCGCCGCCGGGCCGATGCGCAGCGCCTGCCAGAACAGGCCGGTCTTCATGCGGAGGTTGCGGCCGGTCATGATGTTGTCGAGGGTCGACATGCCGCGGAACAGCGCGATGTTCTGAAAGGTCCGGCCGATGCCCTGCTCGGCCGCCTGGTGCGGACGCATCTGGCTGCGGCGCACGCCCTTGTAGGTGATGGCGCCCTGCTGCGGGTGATAGAAGCCGTTGATGCAGTTCAGCATCGACGACTTGCCGGCGCCGTTGGGGCCGATGATGGCGCGGATCTCGCCCTTGGCGATGTCGAAGCTGATGTCGGAGAGCGCCTTCACGCCGCCGAACGACAGGCTGATGTTCTCGACGGCGAGCAGGACCTCGTTGAAGGAACGGGTGCGTGTCATTGGACCGCGGGCCTCCAGGCCCGCATCATGAGCATGAGCGGGCCTGGAGGCCCGCGGTCCGGAAGACGAAGACTTAGCATCAGCTTGCCTTGCGCAGCGGGACCGCGCCGCCGGCGCCCGGATGGGGGGCGAGGTCGCGGATCTCGACGTCGCCTTCGATCGCGCCCTTGCGGCCGTCCTCGAAGGTGACATCGACCTTGATGTGGGCGGTCCTGGCCGTGCCGTAGAGGGCATCGACCAGGGACTTGTAGCGCTCGCCGATGAAGCCGCGGCGCACCTTGTTGGTGCGCGTGAGCTCGCCGTCGTCGGCGTCGAGCGCCTTGTGAAGGATCAGGAACCGGCGGATCTGCGCGCCCGCCATGCGCGGATCGGCGGCGAGGTCGCGGTTGACGCGCTCGATCTCGCTCTGCACCAGGTCGTAGACCTCCTGGCGAGCCGCCAGCTCCTGGTAGCTCGCATAAGCGATGTTGCGCCGCTCGGCCCAGTCGCCGACCGCGACCATGTCGATGTTGACGAACACCGCCACGAAGTCGCGGCCATGGCCGAACGCCACCGCCTCGTTGATGTGCGGGAAGAACTTCAGCTTGTTCTCGATGAACTTGGGTGCAAACAGCGTGCCGTCGTTCAGCTTCCCGACATCCTTGGCTCTGTCGATGATGCGGAGATGGCCTCGTTCGTCGAGGTAGCCCGCGTCGCCGGTATGGACCCAGCCGTCCGCGGTCTTGGTGTCGGTGGTCGCCTGCGGGTTCTTGAAATACTCCTTGAACACGCCCGGGCTGCGATAGAGCACCTCGCCCGACTCGGCGATCCGGAGCTCGACGTTCGCTACCGGCTTGCCGACCGTGTCGGGGAAGACCTCGCCGTTGGGATGGATGGTGACGAACACCGAGGCCTCGGTCTGGCCGTAGAGCTGCTTCATGTTCACGCCGAGCGCGCGATAGAAGTTGAAGATCTCCGGTCCCACCGCCTCGCCCGCCGTGTAGGCGACGCGCACGCGGCTCATGCCCAGCGTGTTCTTGAGCGGGCCGTAGATCAGGAGATTGCCGGCACCGTAGAGCAGCCGGTCGAGCCATGACACCGGCCGGCCGTCGAGCAGCGCCGGCCCGACCTTGCGCGCCAGCGCCATGAAATACTGGAACAGCCGGCGCTTGATGAAGCCGGCATCCTCCATGCGGATCGTCACCTGGGTGATCAGGTTCTCGAGCACGCGCGGCGGCGCGAAGTAATAGGTCGGGCCGATCTCGCGCAGGTCGGTCATCACCGTGGCGGCCGACTCCGGGCAGTTCACCACCAGCCCGACGACGTAGCACTGGGCATAGGAGAAGATGTGATCGCCGACCCACGCCATCGGCAGGTAGGACAGGAGTTCGTCGCCTTCCTTCAGCCCGTCGAAATCGGCGCCGGCCTTGGCGGCCCAGACCAGGTTGTCGTAGCTCAGCACGGCGCCCTTGGGCCGGCCTGTCGTGCCCGAGGTGTAGAGCATGATGGCGTCGTCCGAACCGCGGCCGCGGGCAACCTCGGAAGAAACGAGATCGGGCGTCGTCTCGAGCCGCTTGGCGCCGCGTTGCTGCACCTCCTCGACCGACAACAGCCGCTCGTAGTGCCGAAGCCCGCGCGGGTCCTGGTACATCACGACGGCGAGCGTCGGCACCTTCTTCTGGATCTCCAGGAGCTTGTCGACCTGCTCCTGGTTCTCGGCGAGCGCGAAGCGCGCGCCGGCATGCTCGACGACATAGGCGAGCTCGTCGGCCACCGAGTCCTGGTAGACCGGCACCGGCACGCCACCCAGCGACTGCGCCGCGCACATCGACCAGTAGAGCAGCGGACGGTTGTCGCCGACCACGATCAGACGGTCACCCCGGCGAAACCCGAGATCGGCGAGGCCGGCGGCGAACAGGCGGATCTCGGCCGCGACATGGGCCCAGTCATGGCTCTGCCAGATACCGTATTCCTTTTCGCGGTAGGCCGGCCGGCCGGGGCTCGTCCGGGCGCGCTCCGCCAACAGCTTGGGAAACGTGTCCCGAGCGTCGGTCGCGGTATCGGCCGTTCCCGTCGTCATCCCTGGCCTGGCTCCCTGGGACCGCCTTGATCTTGATTGTTGATGGTGCGGCGGCGTCGGGGGCAGATAGCCACAGTCAATTTGCGGCGGTCAAGCCGGCCGCCGGCCGCAGGCGGAGCGTGAAGGCGGCCCCCCCGGCCGGGCGGTTCTCGACCGTGACGCTGCCGTCGTGGGTCTCGGCGACCCGGGCCACGATCGCCAGACCCAGGCCCCGGCTTTCAGCCTTGGTGCGGTCGCGTCGCCAGAAGCGCCGAAAGATCGATTCGCGCTCGGCCTCGGGCACGCCCGGCCCGTCGTCGAGCACGCGCACGGTGCCGTCGGCCAGGACCTCGACCTCGACCGACCCGCCGGCCGGGGCGTGGCGGATGGCGTTCTCGATCAGGTTGCGCACGGCGCGGAACAGCGCCTCGGAATGGCCGACCACCCAGACCGGCTGCTCGCTGCCGCCGAGCGCGATGTTCCTGGACTGGGCGACGGCAACCGGCGCCATGAAGGCCACGGCCTCGGCGCAGACCGCCTGCAGGTCGGCGCGGGCGTCGCTGGCGACGATGAAGCTTTCCAGCTCGGCGATGTCGAGCACCTGGTTGACGATGTGCGTCATGTTCTCGAGGTCGTTGCGCAGCTCGTCGCGCAACGGGCCGGGCTCCAGGGAATCGACGCGGGCGCGGATGATGGTGAGCGGCGTGCGCAACTCGTGCGCCATGTCGCCGGTGAAGTCGCGCTGGGCACGAAAGCCCCTCTCGAGACGATCGAGCGCCTGGTTGACGGCGTGCACCAGCGGCACGATCTCGGTCGGCATCGCCGCTTCCGGCAGGCGCACCTCGGCGCTGGTCGGGCCGATCGCGGCGGCCGTGGTCGAGGCCTCGCGCACCGGCTTCAGCGCCCGGCGGAAGATCATGATGTCGATCAGGAGCAGCGCCAGAAGCAGCGGGAAGGTGATCCAGGCGACGCTGGGAAAGAACGAGGCGACGATATCGTCGATGATGACGTCGCGATGCGACAGGTCCTGGGCCACCTGGATCAGGTAGGTGTGGCCGTCGACGGTGCGCGCCACGCTGACGCCGAACAGCACCGAGCCGGTGCTGCGCCGGCGCATCGCCCAGTCGCCGCTATGCACCTCCTTGGGCGGGAACAGCGCGCTGCCGTCGTTGCGCGAGGAGAACAGGACATTGCCCGCCTGGTCGAGCACGGCATAGGAATAGAGCCCGTAGCTGCCGGCATAGAGCGGCTCCATCTCGGGCGGGATGTCGAGCACGACGCCGTTGGCCAGCGGCTTCAGGAAGCCGCTGATGGTCACCGCCTGGCTGCGCAAGGCATCGCGATGCAGGCCGTTGGCCGCCTCGTTGAGCAGCCAGTAGAGCGCCAGCGGCATCACGACCGAGATCACCGCAATCGCCGCGACGTGCAGCGCCACGACGCGCGAGAGGATCGAGCGGAAGCGGTTCACCCGTCGGTCACCCGTTGGTCATCCGTTGGTCATCCGTTGGTCATCCCGTCTTTTCCTCGGACATCAGGTAGCCGACGCCGCGCACCGTATGGATCTTCACCGTAGCGCCGGAGTCGGCCAGCATCTTGCGCAGGCGATGGATATAGACCTCGACGGCGTTCGAGCCGACGTCGCCCGACAGGCCGAACAGGTGGTCCTCGAACAGCCGTTTGGGGGCGACGTTGCCGCTGCGCCGCAGCAGGATCTCCAGCACCGCGGTCTCGCGCGCCGGGAAGGCGCGTACGGTGCCGCCGATGATCACCTGGCGGCCCTCGGTGTCGAGCGCGACGTTGCCGAAGGTGAGCCGGCGGCCGAGCAGGTTGTCGGAGCGGCGCAGCAGCGCCTGCAGGCGGGCGATCAGCTCTTCCATGGCGAAGGGCTTCGCCATGTAGTCGTCGGCGCCGTCGCGCAGGCCGGCGACACGGTCGGTGACGCCGTCGCGCGCGGTCAGCACCAGGACGGGCGTGGAATCGCCGCGGCGGCGCATGTCGCGCAGCAGGCTGAGGCCGTCTTCGTCGGGCAGGCCACGGTCGAGCACCATCGCGGCATAGCGCATGGTTGCGAGCGCGTGCGCGGCGTCGGCGGCCGTGCACACGGCGTCGGCAGAGAAGCCGCCCTGCGCCAGACCCTTCTTCAACAAGGCGACGAGCTCGGTGCTGTCCTCGACCAGAAGGACCCTCATCGGCGTGGTCCTCCTTTCCGCCTGTTTGCCCTGGCGGCAATCCTAGCACGGCTTGCCTTCTCACAACGCCTGCTGACGGCTACATCTGACGGGGTGACGACTTCAGACGAACTTTTGGACCTCGGCGACCGCCGCCTGCGCCTGCGCCGCCTCGCGCCGCAGCAGTCCGACGGGCTCGAGCGCACGACCCTGGTGTTTTTGCACGAAGGGCTGGGCTGCATCGAGATGTGGCGCGACTTTCCGCAGAAACTCTGCGATGCGACGCGCACGGCCGGCATCGTCTATGACCGCACCGGCTATGGCGGCTCGAGCCCGTGGCCGGCCGATCCCGGGGTGCGCTACATGGAGATCGAGGCCGACGAGGTGCTGCCGCGGCTGTTGCACAAGCTCGGAATCGAGGACTGCGTGCTGGTCGGGCACAGTGACGGCGGCACCATTGCGCTGAACTACGCGGCGCGCGATCCCGAGCCATTGCGCGCGGTCGTGACCTTGGCGGCGCATGCCATCAACGAGCCGGTGTGCGTGGCGAGCATCGCGAAGGCGCGCGAGGCATTCGCGGCGGGCGAGCTGCGCCAGCGGCTGATGAAGTATCACGGCGACAACACCGACGGCTGCTTCCGCCTGTGGTCCGACGCCTGGGTGGCGCCGGGTTTCGAGCCGATGGATGCCGACGGTCGGCTGCCCGGCGTCGTCGTGCCGGTGCAGGCAATCCAGGGCGAGGACGACGAATACGGCAGCGAGCTGCAGCTCGGCATCATCGCCGGCAAGGTCGGCGGCTACTGCGAGACCCGCCTGGTCCCCGACTGCGGCCACAGTCCGCATCTGCAGCAGCCGGCGTATGTGTTGTCGGAGATCACCCGCTTCATCGCGCCATTGGCGCTAGTGGGGTGATCGTGGCCACAATCGTGCCTTGCATTTCCCTCATGCTCCTCTCCCCCGCTAGGGGGAGAGGCTGGGTGAGGGGGCATGGACAAGGTCTCGAAAGCGCGCGAGCTGCGCCGCAAAGGTAGCCGAGCAGAAAAGATCTGTTGGGACCTGATCCGTGACCGTCGGATCGCCGGCGTGAAATTTCGTCGACAACATCCGATCGGGCCGTATTTCGCCGACTTCGCCTGTGTATCCACGAAACTCGTCATCGAGATCGATGGCGAGCATCACGCGTTTCAGGTTGAGGCAGATACTCGTCGGACGACTGAGATGGAACGCGAAGGCTGGCGGGTCCTCAGATTCTGGGTCAACGAAGTCGTACAGAATCCTGAAGGGATCTGGACTGCGATAGAGATCGCTTTGAACGATCATCACCTGTAACCCCCTCACCCAGCCTCTCCCCCTAGCGGGGGAGAGGAGCATGAAGTGTCTGTCACACTCCTCAATCTCATCGTCAGAGCCGCTTCAGCTCGCTCGCCGCGGCCCAGTTCAGTTCCGACACGGTCGGACAGCGGGCCTGGGTCAGTTGGAGCTGTTCGCGGGCGCGCTGCTTGTCGCCGCGGCGGAGCGCGTCGATGCCGATGAAGAAGGCCGCCGCGCACTTGCCGTTGGTGCGGCTGGCCGCCTCGTCGGTCTCTGCCGCGACCTCGAGCTCGCCGGCAGACATCTTGCCCAGCAGGAACTTGGCGATCGGCGCCGGCCATTCGCCGAGGTTCTCGTTGCCGATATCCTTGGCCAGCAGGGCGCGGGCATCGCGCCGGGCGCGGACCTGCGCGGCGTAGCGCCACAGGAGCGGCCCCAGCCGCGCCCGGAAGCTCGTGCGGCCGGCCAGGGTGGCGTCGAAGTCGTCGGCTGCCTGGGCATACTGGCCGAGATCGAAATGGGCGTGGGCGCGATAATAGAGCGCCGTCCGCCGGTCGGCGGGCGAGGTCGAGCCGGCCAGCGCCTCGTCGAGCAGGCTGAGCGCGCGTTGGAAGTCGGCGAGCTGCATGTAGACGCGGGCCTGGGCGATCACCAGCCAGGAATCGCCCGGCTTCTGCTGGAGCGCGGTGTCGAGCGTGCGCAGCGCGGCCGCGCGGTCGCCGCCGCCGGCCAGCTCCGGCATGGTGCTCGACAGCACCAGCTGCCAGCTGGTCGGCAGGACCTTGCCCATCTGGGCGATGTCCTTCTGGCTGTCGGTCGAGCGGCCCAGGCGATTGAGCTGGTAGGCGCGGATGCTGAGATAGATCGAGCGGTCGAAATCCGAGAGCTTGGAGCTCGCCAGGATCTTGTTCAGCGCCTCAAGGGTCGAATTCTTGGCATCCGACGGCAGGCCGGTGTCGAGCGGCAGGCGGCCGAAGTCGCGCGCCGAGGGGTCCCAGGCTTCGACCGCATTGCGCTGCGCCGAGGCCTCGCCCGAGACGGTCACGAGCAGTGCAAAAGCCGCAAGAATCCGGGCCATTTTCGGCTGCATGAGCGCAATCTGGCACAATGGAACGGCGCTCGCATCCGCCGATTGCCTGCGCCCTTCCCTGCCCCTATTTTGCCACCCGCCCGCACGCGATCGATCGTCAGGAGTATCATCATGGCCGCCGCCCATCCCAACAGCTTCAAGGCTCGCAAGACACTGAAGGTCGGCAGCAGGAGCTACACCTATTTCAGCCTCAAGGCCGTCGAAAAGCAGGTCGGAGACCTCAGCCGCCTGCCCTTCTCGCTGCGCGTGCTTTTGGAAAACCTTGTCCGTCACGAAGACGGCACGACGGTCAAGAAGACCGACATCGCCGCCTTCGCCGATTGGCTGAAGAACGGCGGCAAGTCGGTCAAGGAGATCAACTTCCGCCCCGCCCGCGTGCTGATGCAGGACTTCACCGGCGTGCCCGCCGTGGTCGACCTCGCCGCCATGCGCGACGCCATGGGCAAGCTCGGCGGCGACGCCAAGAAGATCAACCCGCTGGTGCCGGTCGACCTCGTGATCGACCACTCGGTGATCGTCGACAATTTCGGCAACACCAGCGCCTTCAAGGCCAACGTCGCGCTGGAGTACGAACGCAACCTCGAGCGCTACCAGTTCCTGCGCTGGGGCCAGATGGCGTTCGATAATTTCCGCGTCGTGCCGCCGGGCACCGGCATCTGCCACCAGGTGAACCTCGAATACCTGGCGCAGGTCGTGTGGACCAGGAAGGAAGGCCGCGAGACCATCGCCTATCCCGACACCCTGGTCGGCACCGACAGCCACACCACGATGGTGAATGGCCTCGGCGTGCTGGGCTGGGGCGTCGGCGGCATCGAGGCCGAGGCCGCCATGCTCGGCCAGGCGATGCCGATGGTGATTCCCGACGTCGTGGGCTTCAAGCTCTCGGGCAAGCTGCGCGAGGGCGCCACGGCCACCGACCTGGTGCTCACCGTCACGCAGATGCTGCGCAAGAAGGGCGTGGTCAACAAGTTCGTCGAGTTCTACGGCGAGGGCCTGGACGACCTGCCGCTCGCCAACCGCGCCACCATTGCCAACATGGCGCCGGAGTACGGCGCGACCTGCGGCTTCTTCCCGGCCGACGACATCACGCTGGGCTACCTCAGGACCACCAACCGCGGCCCGGCCGCCAAGCTGGTCGAGGCCTACGCCAAGAAACAGGGCCTGTGGCGCTCCAAGAAGGCGCCCGAGCCGATCTTCACCGACACGCTGCATCTCGACCTCGCCGAGGTCGAGCCGAGCCTCGCCGGGCCGAAGCGTCCGCAGGACCGCGTGCCGCTCAGCCAGGCGGCCGCACAGTTCGTCGGCAACATGGAGAAGGAGTTCGACCGCAAGGACGACGGCAAGCGCGTCAAATGCGAGGGCGCCGACTACGATCTCGGCCATGGCGATATCGTCATCGCCGCCATCACCTCGTGCACCAACACCTCGAACCCCTACGTCATGCTCGGCGCCGGCCTGATCGCGCGCAACGCGGTCAAGCACGGGCTCAAGGTCAAGCCGTGGGTCAAGACCTCGCTGGCCCCGGGATCGCAGGTCGTCACCGAGTATCTCGCGGCCTCGGGCCTGCAGAAGGACCTCGACAAGATCGGCTACAACCTCGTGGGCTACGGCTGCACGAGCTGCATCGGCAATTCGGGACCGCTGCCCGATCCGGTGACCAAGGCGATCAACGACGCCGACCTCGTGGTCTGCGCCGTGCTGTCGGGCAACCGCAACTTCGAGGGCCGCGTCAATCCGCTGACCCGCGCCAACTACCTCGCCTCGCCCATGCTGGTCGTGACCTATGCGCTGGCCGGCTCGATGAAGATCGACATCACCAAGGATCCGATCGGCATCGGCAAGGGCGGCAAGCCGGTCTACCTCAAGGACCTGTGGCCCTCGAACCTGGAAGTCTCGAAGCTGGTCGACAAGTATGTGACCGCCAAGGCGTTCAAGAAGCGTTACGCCGACGTCTTCAAGGGCGACAAGTTCTGGCGCAGCATCAAGACCAAGCCGACGCTGACCTATAGCTGGGACGACAAGTCGACCTATGTGCGCAACCCGCCGTACTTCGACGGCATGGGCAAGACACCGGGCAGCATCAGCAACATCCAGGGCATGCGCCCGCTTGGTCAGTTCGGCGATTCGATCACCACCGACCACATCTCGCCCGCCGGCTCGATCAAGAAGGACAGCCCGGCCGGCAAGTACCTGGGCGAACACAATGTCGAGCCCAAGGACTTCAACCAGTACGGCACGCGGCGCGGCAATCACGAGGTAATGATGCGCGGCACCTTCGCCAACATCCGTCTCAAGAACGAGATGGTGCCGGGCATCGAGGGCGGCTTTACGCATCACTACCAGACCGACCAGCCCGAGCCGATCTTCGACGTGGCCATGCGCTACAAGAAGGAACACACGCCGCAGATCCTGATCGCCGGCAAGGAGTACGGCACCGGCTCGTCGCGCGACTGGGCAGCCAAGGGCGTGAACCTGCTCGGCGTGAAGGCCGTGGTGTGCGAGACCTTCGAGCGCATCCATCGTTCGAACCTCGTCGGCATGGGCGTACTGCCGCTGCAGTTCAAGGACGGCATGACGCGCAAGACCTTGAACCTCACCGGCCATGAGAGCTTCGACGTCGGCGGCATCGAGGGCGGGCTCAAGCCTGGCATGGACGTGCCGCTCACCATCCATCGCCGCGACGGCACCAGCGAAAAGGTGGTCCTGACCTGCCGCATCGATACCGCCGAGGAGATCGAGTACTTCAAGAACGGCGGCGTGCTGCACTACGTGCTGCGCAACCTGGCGCAGGCAGCGTAAGTCCGTGAGCTCCTCCCTCGGATTCCTCTCCCCCGCCAGGGGGAGAGGCCAGGTGAGGGGGCTTCGAAAGCTCGTGCAACCCCCTCACCCAACCTCTCCCCCCACCCTACGCTGCAGAGCAGCTTCGGGGGGCCTGAATGCAGGCCCCCGAAGCTCCGCAGGAGCGAAGGGGGCTAGCGGGGGAGAGGAGGGCTTTGTTCGCTTGGGATGACATCGCTCGCCCAGCACTTCGTCGCCATGGCCGGCAACAATGCCTGGTCCAATCATCGGCTGCTGACGGCGTGCAAGGCGCTGACGCCGGCCGAGTTCGCCGAGAAGCGCACGGGGTTCTTCCCGTCGCTCAGGGCGACGCTGAACCACATCCTGTGGGTCGACATCTACTACATCGACGCGCTGCATCGCGATCCGACGGTGCTGAAGCGCTACGACGATCCGCCGCCCGACTTTCCCGACGCCCAACAGCTCTACGAGGCGCAGCGCAAGAGCGACCGGCGGCTGATCGATTTCTGCGAACGCCAGACCGACGCAAGCCTGGCCGAGGGGCTGGTCCTGCCGCGGCCCAACCGTACGCCGCCGCCCTCGAGCGTCGCCTCGATCCTGGAGCATCTGTTCCAGCATCAGATCCATCATCGCGGCCAGGCGCACGCCATGCTGAGCAGCACGTCCATAAAGCCGCCGCAGCTCGACGAGTTCTTCCTGGCCGGCGAAGAGGATCTGCGGCGCGACGAGCAGCGCCTGCTCGGCCTGCCAGAGCGCTAATGGAACGCTGATGCGACCACGTTCTTCCTTTGCCGGTGCGGCGATCGAAGTGAGCGACCTTGGCCGCTCGGTGGCGTTCCATCGCCTGTGGCTGCCGATGCTGGGCTTCCGTCGCGTGTGGGCCGGCGACAATCGCGTGATGTGGTCGCGCGGCTACGACCATTTCGTCATGCGCCAGGCCAAGGAAGGCATTTCCTACGGCCCGGGCGCGTTGTGGCTCGCCGTCTCGGCAGAGAGCCGCGCCCAGGTCGACCAGGTGTTCGCCGAGCTGCGTGACGCCGGCGCCGAGATCCTGCAGCCGCCCAAGGAGCTCGACTATTTCGCGCCGGGCTACTACTCGGTCGCGTTCCGCGATCCCGACGGCGTGCCCATCGAGGTGGCGCACCGCTGGGACGACCTGCCCGAGGTGGCCGACGCCGAGCAGGTGCAGGTGCCCGGTCACGGCGTGACCCTGGGCGGCTACTTCTTCAAGCCGCAGGCCGGCGTGCCGCCCTATCCGGCGGTGATCTTGCTGCACGGCTTCGCCGGCCACGCGCACAACATGGTCGGGCTGGCGCGGACCTGCACAGCCAACGGCTATGCCGCGCTCGCCTTGTCGCTGCGCGGCTGGCTGGGCTCCGACGGCGAGAGCGACCAGGGACTGCGCCAGCCGCTCGACGTGCTGGCGGCGATCGACTGGCTGGCCAAGCGGCCGCTGGTCGACAAGGAGCGCATCGCCGTGGTCGGCGCCTCGATGGGCGGCCAGGTGGCGCTGCTGGTGGCGGCGCACAAGCCGCCGATCCGCGCCGTCGCCTCGTTCTACGGCCCGACCGACCTGGCGCGTTGGCGCGAGGCCAATCCCTTCATCCGCGACTATCTCGACGACCTGTGCGGACCGGAGGGCCTGCCGGTGCGCTCGCCGATCCTGCGGGTGGCGCAGATCGACGCGCCGGTGCTGCTGGTCCATGGCGATCGCGACGAGAACGTGCCGGTCGAGCAGGTTCAGGCGATGGCCGCGGCGCTGAAAGGCCACGGCAAGGAGGTCGAGACCTTCATTGTGCCAGGCGGTACGCATTTCTTCACCGAGCAGCAGAACGCGCAGACCCGGCGTAAGCTGTTCGACTTCCTGCGCCGCCATCTCAATCGGAGCTGATCTTTCATGCGCGTGTCCGAAGCCATCAACTCCCGCCGCTCGATGCGCGTGTTCAAGGTCGACCCCGTGCCGCAGGCCGACATCGAATGGATCATCGCCAACGCGAGCCGCGCGGCGTCGAACGGCAACCTGCAGCCGTGGAAGCTCTACGTCACCATGGGCAAAGCGCGGCAGCGGCTGTCGACGGCGATCCTCAAGGCGATGGACGAGGGCGATAACGGGCCGGGCGCGGAATACAACGTCTATCCCAAGGAGTTCACGCCGGTCTACGACGCGCGCCGCAAGCTCGTCGGCAAGCAGCTCTACACCCTGATCGGCGTGCCGCGCGGCGATGCTGCCGGGATGCTGAAACAGTTCCGCAAGAACTACGATTTCTTCGACGCGCCGGTCGGCATGATCCTGTGCGTCGAGCGGCGCATGGGCAACGGCCAGTGGATCGACTGCGGCATCTTCCTCGACCAGCTCATGCTGCTGGCGCGCGAAAAGGGCCTGCATACCTGCCCGCAGGCCGCCTTCAGCCGCTACCAGCACGTCGTTCGCCGGGAGCTGAAAGTGCCCGACGATGAAGTCGTGATCTGCGGCCTGGCGCTGGGTTATGCCGATCCGGACGAGGTTCCCAACAACCTGATTACCGAGCGCGCCCCGCTCAAGGATTTCACGACCTGGTTCAACGACTGAACAAGGACACCAAAGTCGAATTGCCGAGGCCAGCGCGAGCGGGCTAAAACCCGCTGAATGCGCGGCAAAAGCCGCCGGGAGGGAACCATGGCCGATGAACTGATCGACGTCAGCGCCGAGTGGGCCAAGCGCGCCTATGTCGACGACGCCAAATACAAGGCGATGTACGAGGCCTCGATCAAGGATCCCGCCAAATTCTGGGGCGAGCACGGCAAGCGCATCGACTGGATCAAGCCGTACAGCGACGGCGCGGTGCGCGATGTCGACTACACCGGCAACGTCCACATCCGCTGGTATTACGATGGCGTGCTGAACGTGTCGGCCAACTGCATCGACCGGCATCTCGCCAAGCGCGCCGACCAGACGGCGATCATCTGGGAAGGCGACGATCCGGCCAAGTCCAAGCACATCACCTACCGCGAGCTGCACGCCGAAGTCTGCCGCATGGCCAATGCGCTCAGGGAACTCGGCGTCAAGAAGGGCGATCGCGTCACCATCTACCTGCCGATGATCCCCGAGGCGGCCTACGCCATGCTGGCCTGCACGCGCATCGGCGCCGTCCACTCCGTGGTGTTCGGCGGCTTCTCGCCCGACAGCCTGGCCAACCGCATCGTCGACTGCGAGAGCAACATCGTCATCACCGCCGACGAGGGCTTGCGCGGCGGCAAGCCGGTGCCGCTCAAGGCCAACACCGACGAGGCGCTGAAGAAGGCGCCGGGCGTGAAGAAGGTGCTGGTCGTGCGCCACACCGGCGGCAAGGTCGGCTGGGATGCCGGGCGCGACGTGTGGTGGCACGAGATCGCCGCCAAGGTACCGGCCGATTGCAAGCCCGAGCCGATGGGGGCGGAGGATCCGCTGTTCATCCTCTACACGTCGGGCTCGACCGGTAAGCCCAAGGGAGTGCTGCACACGACCGGCGGCTACATCGTGTTCGCCTCGATGACGCACCACTACGTGTTCGATTATCACGATGGCGACGTCTACTGGTGCACCGCCGACGTGGGCTGGGTGACCGGCCACAGCTACATCGTCTACGGGCCGCTCGCCAACGGCGCGACCACGCTGATGTTCGAGGGCGTGCCCAACTATCCCGATACCAGCCGCTTCTGGCAGGTGATCGACAAGCACAAGGTCAACATCTTCTATACCGCACCGACCGCCATCCGCGCCTTGATGCGCGAGGGCGAGGCGCCGGTGAAGAAGGCGACGCGCAAGAGCCTGCGGCTGCTGGGCTCGGTCGGCGAGCCGATCAATCCCGAGGCGTGGCTGTGGTACTACCGCGTCGTCGGCGACTCGCGTTGCCCCATCGTCGACACCTGGTGGCAGACCGAGACCGGCGGCATCCTGATCACGCCGCTCCCTGGAGCCACCAAGCTCAAGCCGGGCTCGGCGACGAAGCCGTTCTTCGGCGTGCAGCCCGTCATGGTCGATGCCGAGGGCAAGGAGCTGCAGGGCGCGGTGTCCGGCAATCTCTGCCTGATCAATTCCTGGCCTGGCCAGATGCGCACGGTCTATGGCGACCACCAGCGCTTCATCGACACCTACTTCAAGACCTATCCCGGCAAGTACTTCACCGGCGACGGCGCGCGGCGCGACGCCGACGGCTATTACTGGATCACCGGCCGCGTCGACGACGTCATAAACGTCTCGGGCCATCGCATCGGCACCGCCGAGGTCGAGAGCGCGCTGGTCGGCAACGTGAAGGTGGCCGAGGCCGCGGTCGTCGGCTACCCGCACGACATCAAGGGCCAGGGCATCTACGCCTACGTCACCTTGAAGGCCGGCCAGAACTCCTCGGAGGACCTGCGCAAGGAGCTGGTTGCCTGGGTGCGCAAGGAGATCGGTCCGATCGCCACGCCCGATGTCATCCAGTGGGCGCCTGGGCTCCCCAAGACGCGCTCGGGCAAGATCATGCGCCGCATCCTGCGCAAGATCGCCGAGAACGATTTCAGCAACCTCGGCGACACGTCGACCCTCGCCGATCCCGCCGTGGTCGACGACCTTGTGAAAAACCGAGCCAAGTGAACGGAAAAAAGTGAACCCGACCATCCAGCAACTGGCCGCGGACATCGCCGCCGGCCGCACGACCTCGCGCAAGCTCACCGAGCAGGCGCTGGCCCGCATCGCCGATCCCAAGGGCGAAGGCGGCCGCGCCTTCATAAAAGTGTGGCGCGACCAGGCGCTGGCTGCGGCCGATGCGAGCGACATGCAGCGCAAGGCGGGGCTCGTGCCATCGCCGCTCGCCGGCCTCCCGGTCTCGATCAAGAACCTGTGCAACGTCGCGGGCGAGACGACGCTCGCGGGCTCCAAGGCGCTCGAGGATGCGCCGCCGGCCGAGGCCGACGCACCGGTCGTGGCACGACTGCGCGCGGCCGGCGCGGTGATTGTCGGCAGCACCAACATGAGCGAGTTCGCCTTCTCGGGCGTGGGCTTCAACCCGCACTACGGCACGCCGGGCAATCCGGCCGACCGCAAGCGCGTGCCGGGCGGCTCGTCGGCCGGCGCGGCAGTCTCGGTTGCCGACGGCATGGCCGTGGCGGCGCTGGGCACCGACACTGGCGGCTCGGTGCGCATTCCCGCCGCGGTCTGCGGCATCACCGGCTTCAAGCCGACGGCGCGGCGCGTGCCGATCGACGGCGTGGTGCCGCTCTCGACCTCGCTCGATTCGATCGGACCGCTGGCCAACTCCGTCGAATGCTGCGCCATCGTCGATGCGGTTTTCGCGGGCGAGCCGATAGCGGTGCCCGCGCCGGCTCCCTTGGTTGGCCTGCGCTTCGCCGTGCCCATGCACTTCGTGATGGACGACCTCGACCCCGTCGTCGCCACCGCTTTCGAGCGGGCGCTGAAGGCGCTGTCGGGCGTCGGCGTGAAAGTCGAGAAGATCGACCTGCCGGAGCTGAACGAGCTCAACACGGTCAACGCCCGCGGCACCTTCGCCGCCGCCGAGGCCTATGCCTGGCACCGCACGCTGATCGAACGGCGCGGCAAGGACTACGACCAGCTCGTCTACCCGCGCATCATGCGCGGCAAGGAGATGGGCGCCGCCGACTACATCGACCTTCTGGCCGCCCGCGCCGACCTGCAGAAGCGGGTGTCGGCCGTCACCTCGAACTACGACGCCGTCGTCATGCCGACCTGCGCCATCGCCGCACCAACCCTCGACGAGGTTTCCACGCCCGACGGCTTCACCAAAAAGAACCTGCTGCTCCTGCGCAACACCACCGTCGGTAACTTCCTTGACCGCTGCGGCATCAGCCTGCCCTGCCATGCGGCCGGCGAACTGCCGGTCGGCTTCTCGCTGATGGGCGAGGCGATGGCCGACAAGCGCGTGCTTGCGATGGCGCGGTCAGTCGCGCCGGTGGTGCGGGCAAGCTAGCCACCGTCATCCCGAGCGAAGCCGCCCGCAGGGCGGCGCAGTCGAGGGACCTCTTCTTGTCGACGCATCGACAGAACAGGTCCCTCCACTCCGCTTCGCTCCGGTCGGGATGACGGTTTTTTAACCGCTACTTCGGATCGTCCGGCCTTCTCATGCGCCAGACATTGTCGGTCGTGGTGTATTCGCTGTAGCCCAGCCGCGCCACCGGCTTGAAGGCCATGGTGTCGATGCGGCCGTCCTTGATGATGCCGTCGTCGATGTGCACGCCGACGACCTGGCCGAACACCACCGAGCCACGCTTCGTCTCGTGACCCTTCTCGACCGGCAGCTCGATGGTGCGCCAGTATTTGCATTCGAGCGCCACCGGCGATTCCTTGACCCGCGGCGGCTTCACGAGCGTGCTGGGCTCGGACGTCAGACCCGCGAGCTTCAATTCGTCGACGCCGAACTCGACCATGCTGGTCGTGACGTTCATCTGCTCCTTCAGGCGCTCGCTCACCATGTTGACGACGAACTCGCCGGTCGATTCGGCGTTCATGCGGCTGTGCTTGGTCGGCGTGCTGCCGTAGGTGCCGGTGATGGCGAAGCAGACGATGGGCGGGAATTCGCTGACCGCATTGTAGAAACTGTAGGGCGCCAGGTTGACCCGGCCCTGGCGGTCGACCGTCGAGATCCAGCCGATCGGCCGCGGCACGATCAACGACTTCAGCGGGTCCTGCGGCAGCCCATGATCGCGCTTGGCGGCATCGTAGAACATCGCATTTCCTCTCAGCCCCCTTCTTGGCGGGGATAGTGCCGGCTTGCTTCCTCGTGGGCGGCATCGAATGCCGCTTCCAGTCGCGGGCTCAGCCCCCGGCAGGAGCGTACGACATCGTAAGCCCACACGACATAGTCGCGCAGCCTCGCTTGCGGCCATCCCTTCGGCGGGCTCGTCACCAGGCCGCGCAGGTTGGAGGTCTTGTCGGCGATCTTGAGCAGCTTGGCGCGGCGCGACTTGCCGGCGGTCTTCTCGATCTGCAGGCGCTTGCGCTCCTCCTTGGGCAGCGACTTGTCGTCGGTCACCTCGGCGACCAGCGCCGCCACCTCGGGCCCGAAGCGCTCCTCGAGATCCTCATAGGTGGCGTCGGTGTCCTCGAGCGTGTCGTGCAGCAGGCCGCCCATCAGCAGCACGACGTCGCTGCCATCGGTCGCCTCGGCCAAGAGCGCCGCCACCTCGGTCAGGTGGTTGACGTAGGGTTCGGCGCGCTCGCCCTTGCGCCGCTGCGCGATGTGCTGGCGGGCAGCGTAGTCGGCGGCGCGCGCCAAGTGAACCAGGTCAATGCTCATCAACTCCTGTTGTGCGACCAGCCGTCCGGCTTGTCGAGGAGGCCGTGCCGGCCCATCTTCCGCCCATGTCACGTACGATGAAGGCGCTGCTGGGCGTCTGGATTGGAGCCCTCGCCGCCGCCGCCGTGTGGATCGGCTGGGACGCGTATCAAGGCGGCAAGCCCGCCATCGGCGGGCCGTTCGCCCTCACCGACCAGGACGGCCGCACCGTCACCAGCGACAGCCTCAAGGGCAAGCCGACCCTGATCTATTTCGGCTTCACCTACTGCCCCGACGTCTGCCCGACCTCGCTGCTGCTGATGGAAAACGCCATCGACAAGCTGGGGCCGGACGCGGCCAAGAAGGTGAACCTCGTCTTCATCACCATCGATCCCGAGCGCGACACGCCGCAATTGATGAAAGGCTACGTCACGAATTTCGGGCCGACCTTCATCGGCCTCACCGGCACGCCGCAGCAGATCGCCGACGCCGCGCGCGCCTACCGCGTCTACTTCCAGAAGGTGCCGGGCAAGGATGGCGGGCCCTACCTGATGGACCATTCCTCGATCGTCTACCTGCTCGACCGCAACGGCCGCTTCGTCACCCACTTCACGCATGAGGCAAAGGCCGAGCAGATTGCAGCCGCGGTGGGAAAACAGCTCTGACGGTCACAGCCAAGTCATTGATTAAGCACGATTTGTGCACCGCACTATTGGGGTGACAACCGTTCCGCTCAGCGTACAATCCGCGCCCCATGCTTTACGCCGCGTATGAGTTCCAGCGCCAGCTCGCCACGCCCGTCCGTCTGTGGGCCAACGCGCTGGAGCAGGTCTACACCAGCCCCTACAACCCGCTCTCCGAGACCTGGTTCGGCAAGTCCGTGGCCGCCGGCGCCGAGATCATGGCGCGGCTGACGCAGAACTATGCCAAGCCCGCCTTCAATCTGAAGACCACCGAGATCGGCAACCAGACCGTTGCGGTCAACGAAGAGATCCTGCTGCGCAAGCCGTTCTGCCAGCTGCTGCGCTTCCACCGCGACACGGCACGGCGTGACCCGAAGGTGCTGGTGGTGGCGCCGATGAGCGGCCACTTCGCCACCCTGCTGCGCGGCACGGTCGAGGCGCTGCTGCCCGACCACGACGTGCACATCACCGACTGGGGCGATGCCCGCGAGGTGCCGCTCGCCCAAGGCAACTTCGATCTCGACGACTATGTCGACTACGTCATGGAGTTCTGCCGCTATCTGGGGCCGGACGTCCATGTCATCGCCGTCTGCCAGCCGTCGGTGCCGGTGATGGTGGCAGCGGCACTGATGGCCGCCGACAAGGATCCGCGCCAGCCCAAATCGATCACCCTGATGGGGGGCCCGATCGACACGCGCGTCAGCCCGACGACGCCCAATGATCTGGCGATGCGCAACTCGATGATGTGGTTTCGCCAGAACGTCATCTCGACGGTGCCCTTCACCTACCCGGGCGCGATGCGCCGGGTCTATCCGGGCTTCCTGCAGCTCACCTCGTTCATCAGCATGAACCTCGACCGGCACATCAATGCCCACATGCGCCAGTTCGAGCACCTGGTGAAAGGCGACGACGATTCGGCCGACGGCCATCGCGCCTTCTACGACGAGTATCTCGCGGTCATGGATCTCACCGCCGAGTTCTACCTGCAGACCATCCAGGTCGTGTTCAAGGAGCACCAGCTGCCGCGCGGCGTCTGGGTGAGCCGCGGCCGCACGGTCGATCCCTCCGCGATCGAGACCGCCCTGATGACGGTCGAGGGCGAGCTCGACGACATCTCCGGCATCGGTCAGACCAAGGCGGCACACGCGCTCACGCCCAACATTCCCGGCGCACGCCATGTGCACTGGGAGCAGCCGCGCGTCGGTCACTACGGGATCTTCAACGGCCGCAAGTGGCGCGAGCAGATCATGCCGCGCGTGCGCGACTTCATCCGCGACAACGACGCGCACTGAGGCTCTGCGAGGGCCGCAACCGCCTCGCGCGACGAGGCGTTGCTGTCCTCATGGACCTCGAAGCACAATGGACCAGCGCGGCCAGCACGGCCATTGCGCTGGTCACGACCTATGGCCTGCGCGTCGTCGGCGCGGTCATCATCCTGATCGCGGGCTGGATAACCTCGCGCATCGTCTATGGCGCGGTCGTGCGGCTGTGCCAGAAGTCGTCGCGCATCGACCGCACCGTGGCGCTGTTCCTCGGCAACGGCGCGCGCTACACCGCACTTGTCTTCACCTTCGTCGCGGTGCTCACCACCTTCGGCATCGCCACCACGAGCTTCGTGGCCGTGCTGGGTGCGCTCGGCATCGCCATCGGGCTCGCGCTGCAAGGCACGCTCAGCAACCTCGCCGCCGGCATCATGCTGGTGCTGTTCCGGCCGTTCCATATCGGCGATCGTATCGAGACCGCCAACGTCGGCGGCAATGTGTGCGAGATCAACCTGTTCTTCACCGAGATCGACGGCGACGACAATGCGCGCATCATCATCCCCAACGGCAAGCTGTGGGGCGAGATCGTGCGCGTGCCGACGCGCAACGATACGACCCGCATCGAGCTCACCTTCCAGCGCCCGGCCAACGACGATATCGGCGCCGCCATCGGCCGCCTGAAAGAGCTGATCCAGCGCGACAAGCGCGTGCTGCGGGTCGCCGACATCGGCGTCGAGAGCGTGGCCAACGACAACTACACCCTGGCCGCCCACCTCTGGGTATCCCGGCGCGATGCCACAGCGGTGCGCTTCGACCTCAACCGCACGGTCAAGGAAGAGTTCGAGCGCCGCCCTCTGGCGGCAGTGGAGCGCCGCGCCGGATAGGGCTAGCATTGCGCGCATGGACGCCGCCGTCGCGCTGCCCGTCGAGATCTCCGAGTGGAAGCTCGCCCCGTTCGCGCTGGGCGGGGAGACGGTCTTTGCGATCGGCGACGTGCATGGCTGCGCCGCCGAATTGCGCGTGCTGCGCGACGCCATCGCCCATCTGGCCGGCGAGGCGCAAGGCAAGCGTCGCCTGATCTACCTCGGCGACATGATCAACCGCGGCCCTGACAGCGTCGGCGTGCTCGAGCAATGGGCCGAAGGCGAGGAAGCCCATGGCGTCGACCATGTCGACCGGCTGATGGGCAATCACGAGATAATGCTGCTGCTCACCGTCGTTCGCGGGCCGCACGGGCGCAAGGCCGAAAACATGTGGCTCTCCAAGCGCATGGGCGGCACCGAGTTCCGACGCCAGATGCGCATGCGGGCTGGAAGTCCATGGGCTGACGCCAACCACGACCTGCTGTGGAAAGCCCTTGGCGAAGCCGCCTACCACCGCCTGTGGGGCATGCGCAGCCACGTGCGGCTCGGCAATACGCTGTTCGTCCATGGCGGGCTCGATCCGCACGCCGATCCCGAGGAATTCCTGACGCGGCCCTGGACCATCTTCACCGAGGCGCGCTGGGCCTGGATCAACCACGGCTTCCTCGACTGGAAGGCGGGCTTCAAGGGCACCCTGGTGGTGCACGGCCACACCCCGCCCGACAAGCACCGCGAAATCAGCGGCATGGAAGACCCGCACCTGTTCGAGGGCGACCGGCTGGGGCTCGACGGCGGCAGCGCCCGCACCGGCATCGTCACCGGCGCCGAGATCCGCGACGGCCGCTATCGCATCCTCAAGGCCGGCACGGCCTTCGCCAATCCGATCTCGTCCGGCGCAGAATAGGCTTTTAGTGCCATTCTGTCGGTTTGATATCATAACGTGAAATTGACATCTGGCGAACTCGTCCTGTAGCCTTGCCAATGAGCAAGAAGAAGGAGAGTACCACGAAGGTCACGCCGATCCGGTTCGACCCGGTCCTTCGCCACGGGCTCGAGATGCTGGGTCGCACGCTTCGAACGCCGATGAACAAGTTGGTCAACCAGGCCGTTGACGACTTCCTCAAACGACGCACCGCCGAGGTTGAGACTGATCTGACGGCTCTCCTGAACGACATCAAGGCTTACAGGAAGCAGGATCCAGACTTCGAAAAGGTGATTCGTCAGACGGCACAGTCGGAAGCGCTGGCTGTCAGGAAGCGCATCCAGGACCCCGCCGAAGGCCACCGCCTGCATCGAACAAAACGCGACAGAGCGGCATCGTCCAAGCGCAGGACGGCAGGCCGAGGGTAGCCGATGCCGCGACCCGATTGGGATGAGGATAGCCCACGATTACGGGACAACCTCGACAGGGTTGCCGACCTCGTCGTCAAGGATGCCACCGCTGGAGCCAAGCCGAGCCTCGACATGGCGAGAGGATGGCACCGGATGATGATGCAGGGCCTTGAGATTCCCAGCGATGCGCCGCGCGCCGGGATGTTCCGCGGCGATCCGGGTGCACCTGAGTGGCCCGTTGGAATTGGCGGCGTTGAGTGCGTGCGATGCCTGTACGTTGCCGTGGCGCTGAGGCGATTCGAGGCCAGGCTTCGACGTGACATCGCCGCCCTGGACAAGAAGTATCCGAGGGTCGAGGACCTGGACGGCCCCGGTATCCAGGCGGCACTCGACCTGGCTGCGTGGGCACACGCTCAATGGATGATCATCCACCCATTCGGCAACGGCAACGGCCGTACTGCGCGAGCCTGGGCAACTTCGTGTTGCGACGCTTCGGCCTTCCGCCGGCCATCAGATTGAGACCGCGGCCGGACGGGGACTATTCGGCCGCCGCAAAAGCGTCCATGGAGGGCGACTTGAGTCCGACGATTCGGGTCTTCATCTCCATCAGGGAGGCGATCTCCGAGTCGACGCCCCGGACGCCTCCCCGTGACGTGCCGAAATAGAAGTTTTGTCGGTTCCGTGTCGGAAACCGACATGCCCATTCGTCCTCTGCAAAATCGAGGGTTTTTCGATGCTCTACGCCATCCTTTGCTACAACTCCGAGGCCGCCGTCGGCGCCTGGTCCAAGCAGTATCACGACGAGACCATGGCGAAGCTGCACGTGGTCAACGACAAGCTGGCCAAACAGGGCCGGCTCGGCCCGGTTGCCCGCCTGTTGCCGACCACCGCCGCCACCACCCTGCGCAAGGGCCGCGGCGAGAGCCTGGTGATTGACGGCCCCTTCGCCGAGACCAAGGAGCAGCTGCTCGGCTTCTACATCATCGACTGCGCCTCGCTCGATGCGGCGATCGAGACGGCCAAGGAGCTGGCGATCGCCAATCCCGGCACCGGCAGCTACGAAATCCGGCCGGTGGCCGAGCTGCATGAGTCCCAACTTCCGGCGCAGAGGAAGCCCGCGGCGTGAACGACATCGGCTGGATCGACGCGGTCCTGACCGCCGCGCGCCCCCAGGCAGTGGGGGCGCTGCTGCGTTACTTCCGCGATCTCGATACGGCCGAGGAAGCTTTTCAAGAGGCCTGCCTGCGCGCGCTGAAGACGTGGCCGCAGAACGGGCCGCCGCGCGATGCCGCGGCGTGGCTGATCTTCGTCGGCCGCAATGCGGCGATGGACGACGTGCGCCGCCGCGCCAAGCAGGTTGCGCTGCCCGACGAGGCGGCGATCTCCGACCTGGGCGACGCCGAAAGCGAGCTCGCCGACCGGCTCGACGGCGAGCAGTACCGCGACGACCTCCTGCGGCTCCTGTTCGTGTGCTGCCATCCCGAGCTGCCGGCGACGCAGCAGATCGCGCTGGCGCTACGCATCGTCTGCGGCCTCTCGGTCAAGCAGATCGCGCGCGCCTTCCTGGTCGGCGAGGCGGCGATGGAGCAGCGCATCACCCGCGCCAAGGCGCGCGTCGGCGATGCCGGCCTGCCCTTCGAGACGCCGGGCGCGGTCGAGCGGGCGGAGCGCCTGGCCAGCGTGGCGGCCATGATCTACCTGGTGTTCAACGAGGGCTATTCGGCGCGCGCCGACGAGACTGCGACGCGCGGTACCCTGGCCGACGAAGGCGTCTGGCTGGTGCGCCTGCTGCTGCGCGTCTTTCCGCAGGAGCCTGAGGTGATGGGCCTGGCCGCCCTGATGCTGCTGCAGCAGGCGCGCGCCGCAGCCCGCTTCGACGACAGGGGTGGCATCATTTTGCTCGAGGACCAGGACCGCAGCCTGTGGGACGACAAGCGCATCGCCGAGGGCCTGGCGCTGATCGACAAGGCGATGCGGCATCGCCGGCCCGGCCCCTACCAGATCCAGGCCGCCATCGCCGCCTTGCATGCGCGGGCCAAGCGGGCCGAGGACACCGACTGGGCGCAGATCGACCTGCTCTATGCCAACCTCGAGCGCCTGCAGCCCTCGCCGGTGGTGACGCTGAACCGTGCCGTGGCGGTCAACAAGGTGCGCGGGCCGGCGGCGGCGCTGGAAATGATCGAGCCGCTCGGGCCGCAGCTCTCGAACTACTTCTATTTCCACGGCGTGAAGGGCGCGCTGCTGCAGCAGCTCGACCGCCGCGCCGAGGCGCGGGCGGCCTTCGACCGCGCGATCGCGCTCGCCAACACGCCGGCCGAGGCGGCGCACATCCGGCAGCATCTGGATCATCTGGGCAAGGAGAGCGCTTCGGAGCCTTCATGATCCGGACCGCGGGCTGGGTCGCGGTTTACCGCGACCTTGCCCGCGGTCCGAACAGGAAAAAGTTTGAGCCCTGTCGGCTCCTGCCCTGCCCGTTCGTCCTTGGGGTATCCAACGAACGGAGACCCTCATGACTCAGTCCCTTCCCCCGGTCCTCGGCGGCGTCGCGCCCTATCTCGGTGTCAGCAATGCCGGCAAGGCGGCCGACTTCTACGTCAAGGCGCTCGCCGCCACCGAAGTGCTGCGCATGCCGCCCGACGAGAAGGGCCGCTACATGCACATCCACCTCGTGGTCAACGGCGGCTCGATGATGCTGGCCGACGCCTTCCCCGATCACGGCCATCCGCTGGAAAGCCACGGCGGCTACACCCTACACCTGCAGGTCGACGATGCCGACGCCTGGTGGAAGCGCGCCGTCGAGGCCGGCGCCGAGCCGCTGATGCCCGTCAGCGACATGTTCTGGGGCGATCGCTACGGCCAGTTCCGCGATCCGTTCGGCGTGCGCTGGTCGGTCGGCACCCCTCTCAAGAAGGGCTGAGCCATGAACACCAAGGCCGCCCTGTGGACGGGCCGCGTGATGAGCGGCCTGGTCATCCTGTTCCTGACCGTCGACGGCGCCATCAAGCTGGTGCCGATCCAGCCGGTCACCGACAGCCTGAAAGAGCTCGGCTATCCGACCAGCGATTCCTTCGCCCGCTTCCTGGGCGTGGTGACGCTGGTCGGCACCGCCCTCTATGCCTGGCCGCGCACGTCGTTGCCGGGCGCCGTGCTGCTGACCGGCCTGATGGGTGGCGCCATCGCCACCCATCTCCGGCTCGACCATCCGCTGTTCAGCCACACGCTGTTCGGCGTCTATCTCGGACTGCTCCTGTGGGGTGGCCTGTGGTTGCGCGACGAGCGCTTGCGCCGGCTGATGCCGATCAGCCAACCAATGACGTGATGCGCTCGGCGAGCTGCCGCTGCTGGTAGGGCTTGGAGAGGCGCGGCAGATCGAGCTTGGTGCGCGCCGGCAGGTCGGCATAGCCGGTGGCCAGCAGGATGGGCAGGCCGGGGCGAAGCTGGCGGGCTGCCTCGGCGAGCTGCACGCCGGTCATGCCCGGCATGGCGTAGTCGGTGATCAGCAGGTCGACCGGCTTGCCACTCTGCAGCACTTCGAGCGCCGCGGCGCCGGACGAGGCCTTGACCACCTCGTGGCCGAGGTCTTCGAGCAGCGCCGCAGTGCTGAGGCTGATCAGGAAATCGTCGTCGACCAACAGAAGGTTCAGGCGGCGCTTGCTCGTGTCTGCGCCGATCTCGGCGTCAACGACCGCGGCGGCCGCCTTGCCGTTGGCGACCGGCAACCACAGCTCGGCGCGCGTGCCCCGCCCTTGCTCGCTGTCGAGCCGCAAGGCGCCTTTCAGCTGCAGCGCCAGGCCATGGATCATCGACAGGCCGAGGCCGGTTCCCTTGCCGACCTCCTTGGTCGAAAAGAAAGGCTCGATGGCACGACTGAGCGTCTGCAGATCCATGCCGCAACCGGTATCCCACACGCGGAGGCGAACGTACTTGCCAGCCGCGAGGTCGCTTGACGGCGGCACGGTCTCCAGGCCGAGCGCAATCTCGAGCCTGCCGCCGTCCGGCATCGCGTCGCGCGCATTGACGGCGAGATTGAGCAAGGCGAGCTCGATCTGGTTCTGGTCGGCCAGGGCGGGCGGCAAGCCTGCCGGCAGATCGAGCTCGATGGCGATCGAGGGGCCGAGCGAGCGGCGCAGCAGATCGCCCATGCCCCGCACCAGCTCCGCGAGGTCGGTCGGCTTGGGCTGCAAAGCCTGGCGGCGGGCGAAGGCCAGCAGGCGCTGGGTCAGGGCCGCGCCACGCTGGGCGCCCTGGGTGGCGCCGTCGAGCAGCCGATCGGTGGCCGGGTTGGACGGCAGCCGCTTGCGCAACAGCTCGAGATTGCCCAGCACCGCGGTCAGAAGGTTGTTGAAATCGTGCGCCACGCCGCCGGTCAGCTGGCCGATCGATTCCAGCTTCTGGAGCTGGCGCAGCTGCTCCTCGGTGCGGGCGCGCTCGGCGACATGCGCCAGCAATTCGTCATGGGCATGCTGGAGCTGGGCGGTGCGGTCGTCGACGCGACGTTCGAGGTCGTCGTTGATCTGCTGCAGGCGCACCTCGCCCCGGCGCAAGTCCGCGAGCAGGGAGCGCGTTTCGAGCTGCCGGCGCCGGCCTTTGACCATGGCGCGGACCAGGCTCACCAGGGTCGTCGGATGGAACGGCCGCTCGATGAACGAGACGTTGCCCAGCGCCTCCAGCCAGCGCGCGGCGATGGGATTGCGTTCCGGACCGCCGCCGTCGGTAACCAGCACGAGCGGCAGATCGGACCACGCCGGCTGGTGGGCAAGCCACGTCGCCAGCGGCTTGAGATCGGCGTTTATGATCGCGTCTTCCGTCATCAGCACGAAGGCCGTGTCGTCGTCTAGCGTCTCGACGAGGACCGCGAGATCGGGGCAGGTGCCGGTCGTGACCCCCGCCTGCTCGACCAACGACGCGGCGACGGCGGCATCGCGGCCGCGTGGCGCCAGGACCAGCGCCCGCAACGGCCGCTCGGGGACGACGGTGGTCACTCGTCGCTGGCCGGCCGGGCCGGCGCGCGATCATCGGACAGGGCGGGCGTGCCACGCAGCACCCCATGGAATTCGGTCAACGGCTCGCCGATGCGGATGCCGCCGTCGATCCAGAATTCGCGGATCGTGTCCTCGTGCCTGCCGGTGCGCTTCTTGATCACCGACAAGGCGCGCCGGACGGCGCCCTCGGCCTCGAAGTAGCGCAGCAGGATTACCGAATCGGCAAGATACGTGACATCGACCGGCGTCTTCATGTCGCCGATCAGCCCGTGCTGGGCCACCGTCAGGAAGGTCGAGACGCCCTGGCGATTGAGAAACTGCAACAGCTCATGCATGTGCAGGATCAGCGAGTTCTCCTCCGGCATCGCCGCCTGATAGCCGTTGAGGCTGTCGATCAGGACCGTCTTGATCTCCGGATCGCTCCCGGCAGCGCAGACATTGTGCGCGAATTCGCCGGGCGACAGCTCGGCGGCGTCGAGCTGCGCTACCTGGAGACGCCCGCTCGCCTGCATTGCCGCGAGGTCGAAGCCCAGCGGCTTGGCTCGCTCGAACAGCAAACCGAGCTCCTCGTCGAAGACGAACATCGCCGCCTTGCCGCCGTTGCGGATCGTCTCGGCAATGAACTGCAGGGCGATCGTGCTCTTGCCCGTCCCGGTGGGACCCAGGATCAACGTGCTCGAGCCGCTTTCGATGCCGCCGCCCAGCAGCCGGTCGAAGCCGGCAAGGCCCGTGCTCACCGGCACGCGTTTGAACTGCCGGCGATGCTCGGCGGCCACCAGGCGCGGGAACACGCGCGCACCATCGGTCCGGATGATGAAATCGTGATAGCCGCCGCGAAAGCCCTGCGCGCGATATTTTACGACACGCATCCGGCGGCGCTCGGAGCCGTAGTCGGGCGTCAGCTCCTCGAGCCTGATGACGCCGTGGGCGACGCTGTGCACGGTCTTGTCGAGCGTGTCGGTCGTCAGGTCGTCGAGCATTAGGATGGTCGCGCGATGGCGCGAAAAATAGTGCTTCATCGCCAGGATCTGCCGGCGGTAGCGCAATGAGGACTGGGCGAGCAGTCGGATCTCGGACAGGGAGTCGATCACGATACGCGTGGCCTTGGTGCGCTCGGCCGCCTCGAAGATCAACTTGGTCGTCTCGCCGAGCTCGAGGTCGGAGGAGTAGAGCAGGCTCTGCTGCTGCTCCGAATCCAGCAGGCTCTCCGGCGGCACCACTTCAAAGACTTCGACGTTCTTGTCCAGCCGCCAGCCGTGCGACTCAGCCGTCGCGGTCAGCTCCTGGGCGGTCTCCGACAGGGTGACGTACAGCCCCTGCTCGCCCGCTTCGGCTCCCTCGACCAGGAAGCGCATAGCCATGGTGGTCTTGCCAGTGCCCGGGCTGCCCTCCAGCAGGAAGAGGCGTCCGGAGGCCAGGCCTCCCGTCAGGATGTCGTCGAGGCCGGGGACACCGGTCCGAGCCTCGGAAATCACCCCGCCCATCGTGGTCGCTCCATCACCTCACTGCCCGCTCGTTGGGCGGCACGACAGGCGGATTTGCCGGTAGCGCGACCCTTTTAACGGCGATGCGGCGTTGGAGTTCCGGGCGGAGCTATCGCGCGTTCTGTTGCACGACCTCCAGGAACGCTGCGCCATAGCGCTCCAGCTTGGCATCCCCCACCCCGTGGATTTCGCGGAAAGCCCGCGGGCTCTGCGGGCGGTGGGTGGCAAGCTCGGCCAGCGTGCGGTCGGAGAAGACGACGTAGGCGGGCACCTTCTGTTCCTGCGCCAGCCTGGTGCGCAACGCCTTCAAAGCCTCGAACAGGGCGGCATCCGGCTCGCCGATGACGGCGGAGGACGCGGCGGCCTTGCGGTCGCGCTTGGACCCCTTGGCCGATGCGCCGGTCGCCATGTCCTTGCGCAGCTCGACCGTCGCCTGGCCTTTCAGCACCCGCCAGCCCTCGTCGGTCACCCACCGACGGCCATGCTCCAAAAGATCCTGGGCGATCAGTCCGGTGGCCGAAAGCTGGCGGAAGATCGAGCGCCATTCGCCGGCCTTGCGGCCGGCGCCGACACCGAAGGTTGGCAGGCGGTCGTGGTTGAACTTAAGGATGTTCTCGGTGCGCTCGCCCAGCAGCAGCGCGACCAGGTGCTCCATGCCGAAGCGCTCGCCGGTGCGTACAATCGCCGACATCGCCTTTTGCGCGTCGATCGTGCCGTCGAAGAGTTCGACGCCTTCCTGGCAGAGATCGCAGTTGCCGCAGGGCTGCGAGGCCTCGCCGAAATAGGCGAGCAGGGTCTGGCGCCGGCAACGCGGCGCTTCGGCCAGTGCCAGCAGGGCGCCCAATCGTTGGCGCTCGATGCGCTTGCGCTCGTCGGGCTGCTCGCCCTGCTCGATCTGCAGCCGGCGCAGCTGCATGTCGCCCAGGCTGTAGAGGGTGAGCGTGTCGGCTGGCAGACCGTCGCGGCCGGCGCGTCCGATCTCCTGGTAGTAGGCCTCGACGTTGGCCGGCAGGTCGGCGTGGCAGACGAAGCGTACGTCGGGCTTGTCGATGCCCATGCCGAAGGCGACGGTGGCCGTCATCACCACGCCGTCCTGCTGCTGGAAGGCGTCCTGGTTGTTGTCGCGTACCGTCTTGTCGAGGCCGGCATGATAGGGCAGCGCGTTGACGCCGGCGGCCTTCAGCGCCTCGGCCAGCTCCTCGACCTTGCGGCGCGAGGCGCAGTAGACGATGCCGCTCTCGGCCTCGTGGCTGCGCACGAAGGACAGAACCTGGCGCGAGGAGCGCTCCTTCGGCTTGAAGGCGAGCCGGAGATTCGGGCGGTCGAAGCTTCTGACGAAGACGCGCGGCGGGGCCGCGAACAGCTTGTCGACGATGTCGTTGCGGGTCGGCGCATCGGCGGTCGCGGTGAAGGCCAGAGTCTGCAGCCGGCCGCCGATCTGGCGCGCCACGTTGCCCAGGCTGAGATATTCGGGGCGGAAGTCGTGGCCCCATTGCGAGACGCAGTGGGCCTCGTCGATCGCCATCATCGAGACATCGCTCTCGGCCAGCATCTCGACCGTGTCGGGCCGCGCCAGCCGCTCGGGCGCGACATAGAGCAGCCGGAGCTCGCGCCGGCGCAGCAGGCCCATCACGCGGGAGTTCTCGGCCGGCTCGTTGCTGGAGTTCAGGCTGCCGGCCACCACGCCCGCCGCCGTCAGCGCCCGCACCTGGTCGCGCATCAGGGCGATCAGCGGCGACACCACCAGGGTGAGGCCGGGCCGGGCGATGGCGGGAAGCTGGTAGCAGAGCGATTTGCCGCTGCCGGTCGGCATGACGGCCAGCACGTTCTCGCCCGCCAGCACGGCGTCGACGATCTCTTCCTGGCCGGGACGGAAGGCGTTGAAGCCGAAGACCGAGTGCAGCAGGGCCGATGCGTTGGCGCGGGAATCGAACATGTGCTGTCACAGTAGCGCCCGCAGGCGCTGGCCGGGGAAATTCTTGCGCGGACTTGTCAACAGTCCGCGGAGAGATCGGGCATCACCACAAACCTCCGGTTGCATAGCCAGTATTTTTTCTATCACTCTCCTGCTGCACAACGCGTGCGTACTCTGCGTCGCCATGCGACTTCATTTCGCCCGATTCGATTCACGTTGGGTTCGCCGCGGTCGCACGCACTTGCCACAGGCACGATCTCGGCATTCGTGCCGTACTGCCGACGGGGGAGTTCAACTGGCGTGGAGTCGATGAATGCGCAAGTGGACCTCTCTCGGACTGGCGATCGCTGCGACGGCGATGGCGACGACACAAGTCGCCGCGCAGCAGGCCAGCCCAGCCTGGAACGGCTTCTATGCCGGCCTCAACGCCGGCGGCATGTTCGGCAACACGTCAATGTCCTTTGCGGGACCTGCCGGTCCCGGTGGCTTCTCCGGCGCGGGCAGCGGTTTCGTCGGCGGTGCCCAGGCCGGCTACAATTATCTCCTCGGTCCCGTAGTGCTGGGCGGTGAGATCGACTTCCAGGGCTCGACCTTTGCTCAAAGTGTGAATGGCGGCAGCGGCTTCGGGCCCTTCAGCACGACTGAGCGGACGCCGTGGTTCAGCACCATGCGTGCCCGTCTTGGCTATCCGGTCGGCAGCGTGATGCCCTACCTCACCGGCGGCGCCGTGTGGGGCCAGCGCAGCATCGACGGCCCGATCTCGGCCAGCGCCAACTACTGGACCTGGACCGCGGGCGGTGGCATCGAAGGCCTTGTCACCGAGCGCTGGTCGATGAAGCTGGAGTACCTCTACATGGGGACGCCCAGCACGTCGTTGCTGCCCGGCAGCAATGAGACCGCGAACAACAACCTGATTCGCGTCGGTGTGAACTATCACTTCTAGAGCGAAGCCTTTCCTCCCCTTCGCGGAGTCCGCGAAGGGGAGGTGCCCGCGTAAGCGGGCGGAGGGGTCATGAGCCGACGTTGCGACTCATGACCCCTCCGCCCTCGTATGACGAGGGCACCTCCCCAGCTTCTGACGAGGGCACCTCCCCAGCTTCGCTGGGGAGGCAGGCGATGGAGATAAATCGTACAGGTGGCGACAAAGCGCCTACGGTCTTCGCGGCTGCGGGTGTTCCGCGCTCAGCATGACACCATGAGGGATCCGATGTCGCAGAAACACCGCCGCAGCAATCGCGAGATGAAGAAGCCCAAGCAGAACAAGCCGAAGGTCGTCGTTGCCACCTCACCCTTCGCCTCGGCCAACTCCAACCCTGCCAAGGCGATCGCCGGCAAGCGCAAATAAGCTACGCCGCGACGAGCCGGCCCAAGGTGACGACGATCGTGTGCGTGCCGTTGTCGACCCTGAGCGGCAGGCGCGCGTTGCCCAGCAGGAGAGGCTGAGGCTCACCGTCCAACTGCGCGGCAATCACGCCCCGGCTGACGCCGTCGGGATTTCGGATCGAGATGTCGTAGGTCGCGCCGCGATAGCGCAAGGTCATCTCGAAGCCGGGCCATGCGGCCGGGATGCACGGATCGATCACCAGTGACCCGCCTTTGATCGTGAGGCCCAGGATCGCCTCGATGCCGGCGCGGTAGAGCCAGCCGGCCGAGCCCGTGTACCAGGTCCAGCCACCCCGCCCGACATGCGGCGCCACCGAATAGACGTCGGCGGCCGCGACATAGGGCTCGACCTTGTAGCGCAGCACGCCCGCGCGCGTGCTGGTGTGATTGATGGGATTGATCAGCGCAAACAGCTCGGCCGCCTTGTCGCCCTGGCCGAGCGCGGCAAAGCCCATGATCGCCCAGGCAGCGGCATGGGTGTATTGGCCGCCATTCTCGCGGATACCGGGCGGATAGCCCTTGATATAGCCGGGCTCCTGCGCGGTCCTGTCGAACGGCGGGGTGAAGAGCAGCGCCAGCCGGTCGCCACGATGCACCAGGTCGCGATCGAGGGCCGCCATCGCCCGGACCGCCCGCGCAGGATCACCCGCTCCCGACATCGCCGCCCAGGACTGGGCGATGGAATCGATGCGGCACTCCTGGCTCTTCGCAGAACCGAGCGGCGTGCCATCGTCGTAGTAGCCGCGGCGATACCAGTCGCCATCCCAGCCGTCGCGGTCGAGCGCTGCCGCCAGCGCCTCGGCATGCGCCTTCCAGGCCTTGGTCCGCGCCGGCTCATTTCAGGCCAAGGCGATCGGGGCGAAGGCCGTAAGGGCACCATGGAAGAACCAGCCGAGCCAAACGCTTTCGCCGCGCCCTGCCCCACCGACGCGGTTCATGCCGTCGTTCCAGTCGCCGGTCCCCATCAGCGGCAGGCCGTGCACGCCGGTCTCGAGGCTGTGATCGAGACCCCTCGCGCAATGCTCATACAGTGTCGCCGCCTCATCGGCCTGGCCTGGCTGGAAGTAGAGATCGTGCTCGCCCGGCTTGAGGGCGGGGCCATCGAGGAATGGCACCTTTTCGTCGAGGATCGCCGCATCGCCCGTCGTCTCTATGTAGTGCGCCGCGACCGTCGCGAGCCATGCCCGGTCGTCGGAGATGCGCGTGCGCACGCCCTGCCCCGCGGGCGGGAACCACCAATGCTGGAAGTCGCCCTCGATGAATTGCCGCGCCGCCGCGCGCAGGATGTGCTCGCGCGCCAGCTCGGGCCTTGCCACGGCGAGCGACATGACATCCTGAAGCTGGTCACGGAAGCCATAGGCGCCGCTCGCCTGATAGAAGGCCGAACGCGCCCAGTAGCGGCAGGCCAGGGTCTGGTAGAGCAGCGGGCCGTTCAGCAGGATGTCCATGGCGCGATCCGGCGTCTTCACCTGCACCGTGCCCAGCGTCTCCTGCCAGTAGCCCGTGACCTCGCGATGGACGGCGTCGAGATCGGCGCTGCGGTAGCGCTCGATCAGGGCCCGCGCCTCGTCGGCGTCGCCCGCCTGGCCGAGGAAGAAGACGACCTCGGTCGTGCCGTCGCGATCGAGCTCGACAGTCGTCTGCAGGGCGGCGCAGGGATCGAGACCGGCACCGACGCGCTGCGACAGCGGGATGGCGGCACTCAGCGCGGCGGGATTGTCGATGGTGCAATTGCGGCCGATGAACTCGCCGCGATCGGCGGTCCATGCCGTCTGGCGGCCGCAGAGGTCGGCGAAGGCAACGCGCGCGCCGTGATGCAGGCTCCAGGGATTGCGCGCGAAGATCGCTCCGGTCGCGGCGTCGCGTTCGGTGACGACCGTCGGCGCCGACGCGCCGCGCGACAGGCCAAGCACCCATTCGGCAAACGCCGTGACCGACAGACGGCGCGGGCGGTCGGAGATGTTGCGGATGGTGAGCCGGGAGATCTTGAGGGAATCCGCCAACGGCACGTACTGCAGCAGCTCGAGCACGATGCCGTGGGCCACCAGCTCGAAGCGGCTGTAGCCCCGCCCATGCCGGACGATGTAGGGCTGCTCGAGGCGGATCGGCAGCGCCGTCGGCGTCCACAAGGCGCCACTGTCGAGATCGCGCACATAGAGGACTTCGCCGGGCCGGTCGCTGACCGGATCGTTCGACCAAGGCGTGAGCTGGTTGTCGCGACTGTTCTGCGACCAGGTATAGCCACCGCCTTCGACGGCCACCTGGAACCCGAACGACGGATTGGAGACGACATTGATCCAGGGCGCCGGCGTCGACTGGCCCGGTCCCAGCACCGTCACGTATTCACGGCCGTCGGGCGAGAAGCCGCCGAGGCCATTGAAGAATTGCAGGGCCGCCAGGGCCGCGACCGGCGACGGGGGCTTCGCCGGAGCGGCGTCGGCAACGGGCTTGCGCCTGGCCGGCGGCAGCACGCCACGCGGTGTCTGAAGTCGATCGAGCTGGTCTTTCAGGCCGCCGCGCCGGCTGAGCAGGACCACCCGGGCAACGGCGAGCAACAGGGCGCGGGTTTCGGCGGAGATCAGATCGCTGCGCAGCACGAAGATCCCGCCGGGCTCGTCCTCGGCCCCGAGATGCGTCCGCGACCGGCTGGTGCGGACCAACGTCTCCAGGGCGATCTGCAGGTCCTGCACGTAGGAGGCGCCTCGTTCGTTCAGGATGACGACATCGACCGCCAGCCCCTTGAGGTGCCAATACTCGCGAGCGCGCAGGACCTCGCTGACGACGGCCGAATCCTCGACCTCGTCGATGCGCACCAGCACGATCGGCAGGTCGCCCGAGATGCCCTGAGCCCACAGGAAATGCTGTCCCGCGAGGCCACGGCTGATCGTATCCGACGAAGAGCGTAGCGCCGGGCCGGCGTAGATCACGTGTCCGGCGAGGCGCTGATAGAGGTTGGCCTGGCCGGGGGCGACGTCGAGATGGCGCAACTGAACCTGCGCCTGCGTCCATGCCAGCGTGGCGGCCCGTTCGAAGGCGTTGGTGTCCTGATGCTTGTCGATGGTATCGACCAGCGCTTCGCGCGAGCGCCCGACGACCGTCCAGAAGGCGATGCGCGCCACGCCGCCCGGCGCAACGCGCACACGCCGGCGCAGCGCGAAGATCGGATCGAGCACGGCTCCGACAGTGTTGGAGAGGCGCCGGCCGTCCAGCACCGCGACGGAGTTGCCGACGTCGTTGCCGCGGCCAAGAAAGCGCGCGCGATCGGTCTCGATCTCGACCTCGCCGATCGCCTCGCCCTCGACCACCGCGAGATGGGCAGCCCATAGCTCGGCTTCGCCCGGGCTGCGGCGCCGACGCGTCGCCAGGATGGCGCCGGCGGCGGCGAGATACTCGGTCTGCACGAACAGCTTGGAAAAGGCCTGGTGTGCCGCGTCGGCAAGCGGCGGCGCCAGGGCGATCTCGGCAAAGGAGGTGAGCTCGATGTCGCGTGGTTCGCGCCCGGCATTGGCGATCGTCACGCGCCGGACCTCGGCATCGTCCTCGGGCGACACGACGACATCGAGCGTGGTGGTGAGGACCCCGTCGTGCCGCACGAATTCCGCCCGATCCTCGGCAAACATGACGTCATAGCGGTCGGGTCGCGTGCCGCGCGGCTGGTAGGCGGCCGACCACACCTCGCCGCTGGCGACATCGCGCAACAGGACGTAGCTGCCCCAATCGTCGCGCGTCGTGTCCTCGCGCCAGCGCGTGACGGCGTGCTCGCCCCAGCGGCTGTAGCCCGAGCCGGCAGCTGTCAGCATCACCGAGTAGCGTCCGTTGGACAGCAGGTGCACGGACGGGCTGGCCGCGTGCGGGTTGTGCAGACGGCGCACGACGGCGGGCTCGAGCTCCTCCCCCGGGGCGCCGACACCAAGCTCCTCGATGCGCGGATGGGCGACGGCGACGTCGCGCGGCGTGCGCTCCTGCAACAGGAGCTCGGTCGCCTGGATCATCGGCTCGGTGTGGAAGCGCGTGCGCATCACGCCGTCGAGCAACGCATTGGCGAGGGCCACGATCGTCATGCCCTGATGGTGGGCCATATAGGCACGCACGACCGCGCGGGCCTGGCCGTCCGGCAGGCGGGACGGCGTGAAGTCGAGCGCCTCGTAGAAGCCATAGTGGCCGAGCCCGCCGATGCCGGCCAGCCGCGTGAAGTTGGCCACCGCCGCCGCCGGGTCGACCATGGCGGCCAGCGCCGTCGCGTAGGGCGCGATGACGATGTCCTCGCCGAGGCCGCGCTTGAAGCCGAGACCGGGCACGCCGAAGTTGGAATACTGGTAGGTCAGCTCCTTGTCGCGCGCGTTGTAGGCGGATTCGGAGATGCCCCATGGCACGCCGCGGCTGGTGGCGTAGTCGATCTGCCGCCGCACGATCAGGCTGTTGGTCTTCTCGATCAGGCTGCCGCGTGGCGCGCGCATGACCAGCGACGGCATGAGATATTCGAACATCGAGCCCGACCACGAGACCAGCGCCGCGCCGCGCCCGATCGGCGTCACTTCGCGGCCCAGCCGGAACCAGTGGCGGGCCGGCACCTCGCCCAGGGCGATCGCCATGAAACTGGCGAGCCGTGCTTCCGAGGCCAGCAGATCGTAGCAATAAGGGTCGAGCGTATCCTCGGCAACAAGATGGCCGATGGCGAGCAGGCGGCGGTCGCGGTCAAGGAGGAAATCGAACTCCATGGTGGTGACCAGGGCGCGGGTCGTGACCTCGATGGTCTGCAGCCGACGACCCAGCGCCGCGCTCGCCTCGGCGTCCTGGGCGGCGTCGCGGCAGTGGCTCGCGATCGACCGGTGCACGGCCTCGACCCAGAACAGCACGTCCTCGCTCGCGGCATCGGCCCGTTCGTCGGCCAGCGTGCGCGCCAGGTCGGCGGCCTTGCCGGCGCCCGTCACCAGATCGTCCAGCCGCTCGGGCAGCCTTGGCAGCGCAGCGGCAAGATCGTCGAGCGCACCGACCAGCTCCTGCGCAGTGACGAGGTGCGTGCGTCGGTCGTCGGGCAACGCTCTCAAGGCCTCGCGCGCGAGCGCCAAGCTGTCGCCCACGCCGCTCGCGATCGCTGCCGCACCGGCGAGGCCGCGCCGCCAGGCCGCGCAGGTGTTGGCGAGCGCGATCAGGTGGCCGGCCAGGTTGCCGCTGTCGACCGAGGAGATGTAGATCGGATCGAGTGGTCTCAGGTCGGTCGTGTCGTACCAGTTGCAGAAATGGCCGCGGAACCGTTTCAGGCGTCCGACCGTCGCCAACGTTGCCTCCAGGCGCTCGACGGCCTCCAGCGTGCCGATCCATCCGAATTCCCGGGCGGCGGCCGTCGACAGCAGCAGAAGGCCGATATTGGTCGGCGACGTCCGGTGAGCGACGACGGCGGTGGGATCCTCCTGGAAATTGTCCGGCGGCAGCATGTTGTCGGCCGCCGTGACGAACGTCTCGAAGAACCGCCAGGTCCGGCGCGCGATCAGCCGCAGCGCGCCGGCGTCGGACGGCGAGATCGGCAGGCTGCCGGCATCGACCGGCGCCACGCTCACCCAGCGCGCGATCGCGGGCGAGAGCAGCCAGGCGAGGATGAAGGGCGCCGCGACCGGCAACGCCGCGCGGCCGGCCTGCCAGACGGCCAAGGCCGCCAGCGACGTGATCAGCAGGCTTCCCGCCATCTGGCCGGCGAAGCTCGGCCAATCGTCGCGCCGGCTGTTGGACTGGGCCGAGGTGGTCCAGTCGAGCAGGCGGCGACGACTCACGAACAGCCGGTACATGGTCCGGCCGATCGCATCCAGCATCAGCCAGGCTTGATGGGGCAGAAAGGCCACGAGCAGGACGGTCTGCGCCGCGGCGTTGACGATATCCGACGCAAGCGCTGAAAAATGACTGCGTGTCGTGACCCCGGCATGCCGCGGCACGAGGGCCGCGATCACCGGCAGGATCGTCGGCAGGGCGACCGTCAGCAGGACGAAGCCCGTCCACACGAGCGCGGCGGGAAGCGGCAGGGTCCACCCCGCCAGCAGCGCGACGAACGCCGCCGGCGCCGACAAGGTGCGCCGCAGATTGTCGAACATCTTCCAGAAGCCGATCGCCGTGACAGGGCTGGAGGCTTCCTGCGTCAGGCTGCCCTTCACGCGGCCGAGCAGCCAGGGCAGCAGCTGCCAGTCGCCGCGCGCCCACCGGTGCTGGCGTGCCGCGGCGGCGTCGTAGCGGGCGGGGAACTCCTCGACCACCTCGATGTCGGACACCAGGCCCGAGCGGGCGAACACACCCTCGAAGAGATCGTGGCTCAGCATCGCATTGTCGGGCACCCGGCCGCGCAGCGCAGCCTCGAAGGCATCGATGTCGTAGATGCCCTTGCCGGAGTAGGAGCCCTCGCCGAACAGGTCCTGATAGACGTCCGACACCGCCGACGAATAGGGATCGATGCCGCTGCTGCGGGAGAAGATCCGTTGGAACAGCGATCCTTCCACGCCGACCGACAAGGACGGCGTGACGCGCGGCTGCAGCACGCCATAGCCTTCGACCACCCGGTTCCCGCTGGCATCGAGACGCGGCCGGTTGAGCGGGTGCGCCATCTTGCCGACCAGGCGCTGGATCGCGTCGCGCGGCAGTCGCGTGTCGGAGTCGAGGGTGACGACATAGCGGATGTCGGCCGGCAGAGCGCGCGATCCGGTGTCGAGGAATGTCGTGTCGGTCGCGCCGCGCAGCAGGCGATTGAGCTCGTGCAGCTTGCCGCGCTTGCGCTCCCATCCCATCCAGCGTCCCTGCGCCTCGTTCCAGACGCGATGGCGGTGCAGCAGGAGGAAACGATCGGCACCTTCGGCGCTGGGATGGCGGCTGTTGAGCCGGGCGATGCCCGCCGCGGCCGCCGCCACGAGGTCGGCGTCGCCCGGGTTGGTCTCCGCGTCGGCATCCGTCCAGTCCGACAGGAGCGCGAAATGCACCGCGCCACCGGGATTGGCGAGATAGTGCACCTCCAGCCGCTGAAGCTGCTCGTCGACGGATGCGCGGGTCGACAGCAGCGTCGGGACGGCGACGAGGGTCCGCAGCCCGGGCGGCACGCCCGACCTGAGCTCGAGGCCGGGCAGTAGCATTGCGCCGAAGCCGCCGGTGATCGCCCGGTTGACCAGCAGCAACGCGGCATCGATCGCCGGCAGAAGGCCGACCAGGACCATGACCGCGGCTTGCCAGCCGGTGAGGCCCACCTGCGCCAGCATGAGCAGGGGAAGGAAGAGAACGACCGCGGCCGTGAAGGAGACGCTCGCGACGTAGCCCGAAATCCCCGCGGCGGCGAAGCGTCGCCGCAAGGCGAGGCCGGACGGGCGGAACCGCACGGACCGCTCGAAGGCGGGCCGGCCGCCACCGATGAGATGATAGCCAGGATCGCGCTGCCGCTGATCGCCGTTCACGTCGGGCGACGACGCGGCGGCTTCGAGGGCGCCGCGCGCGACCGCCACTTCCGCAAACTCGGTGCCGCGAGCGATCTGCTCGATCGCCGTGCGATAGAGGTTGCGTGTGGCGAAATCCATGGCGGCGAAGTCGCTGCCGGCACGCAGCGCATCGTCGACCGGGCTTACCGCCTCGAACAGCTTCGCCCAATCGACATCGGAGATCAGGCGCATGCTGGTGATGATGTTGCGTACCGTCACGTTGGTCGCGCCCTGCAGCTGATGCTCGTGGCGCACCATCTCATCGGCCGTTGTGCCCTCGCGCTTCAGCTGCTCCTGCAGCCAGCCCACGGCAGGCGTCGTCTCCGGATCCTGGTCGCGCAGGCGCTGGACGAGCTGAACGAAAAAGCCCTCGGAGAAGGGAAGCCGCTGATAGGGCGCGAGCGCCGCCGGGTCGGCGGCGCGGTCGTTCACGCCCATCAGGCGGTCGGCCACGCTGTCCGCCTCCTCGCGCGCCGAGCGGCGGCTCATGATGCGCACGGCCGAACGCCGCAGGTTCTCGACCAGCACGATGCGCAGCGTGATCGCCACGGCCCACAGCTCGCCGATGCTGAGCGGCTGGACGGTCTGGTAGGCGCGCACGAAGCGGGTCAGGGTCTCCGGATCGAACCGGCTGTCGGTGTGGGCGACGAAGGCCCAGGCCACACCGAACACGCGCGGGTAGCCGGCCAGCGGGCCGCTGCTGAGCTTGGGGAGCTGGCGGTAGTAGCCAAGCGGCAGGTCGGTGCGGACCTCGCGGACCTGCTGTTCGACGAGATGGTAATTGTCGAGCAACCATTCGGCGGCGGGCGTGATCGGCCGGCCTTCTTTGGCGGCCTTGGCGATGTTGCGATAGGCGCCCTTCAGGACGCGCTCGTTGTCGGCCAGGCGCTCGACCAGGGAACTGCCGATCGCCGGTCCGCGGGAGATGGGCTGGTTCGCGGCGAGGCTTTCGGCATGCTGCTCCAGCCGCTCGACGCTGAAAAGCTCGCTGCGGACGGGGTCTTCGTCATCCCATGGGGAAGCGGGTCGCGCGCGCCCGAAGGCGCGTCGCAGCAGCGATTTCAATGATTCCGGCCTTTCCGGCAGTAACGCGCGGACAGCACCTAAAGATGCAGGGCGCGAGCGCGAAGCGTCCGCGCATGCGGACCGCGATGGACGCTCCTTCTACAGCAAACGGCCCGGCCGGACGACTCTAGTGTCGCGCCGCCTGCCCGCCATCCAGCGTCATCACCACGCCGCTGATGTAGCTGGCGCGGTCCGACGCCAGGAACACCGCGAGGTCAGCGACCTCGTCGGGCTCAGCCGCTCGGCCGAACGGCATGTGCTTGGTGAGCTCGGGCCAGCGCTCGGGGTCGCCGAACTTCTGCTCGGCCTGGCCGCGCAGCAGGGTGAGCATGCGGTCGGTGCGGGTGGCCGGCGGATTGATCGCCACCACCCGCACGCCGTGATCGACGCTCTTGGAGCCGACCGCGCGGGTGAAGGCCATCAGGCTGGCATTGCCCATGGTGCCGGTGACGTAGTCGTAATTGTAGCTCTCGCCGGCGAGGCCGATGATGTTGACGACCGCGCCCTTCTTGCGGGCGTACATCTTCTCCAGCATGGCGCGGGTGGCGTTGATGTAGGCGAACACCTTCAGCTCCCACGACTCGCGCCACTTGGGCTCGGTCATGCTGAAGATGTCGCCGCGCGGGATGGCGCCGGCGTTGTTGACCAGGATGTCGGCATGGCCAACGGCATCGACCACCGAGCGCACCGTGTCGCCCTTGGAGAAGTCGGCGGGATGGATCTCGACCGGCACGTTGTGCCGCGCGCGGATCTTGTCGCGCGCCGATTCGAGCGATTCCTTCGAGCGCGAGGCGATGTGCACGGCGCAGCCTTCGCTGGCGAAGGCCATGGCGCAGGCAAAGCCGATGCCGCGGCTGCCGCCGGTGATGAGGACCGTCTTGCCGGAGAGCTTCATATCCATTTGGGCGTTTCCTTTCGGCCCGGACGTTAGCATAGGATGCGCGCCCACACGGAGGGACCCGATGATCAAGGGAAGCTGCGCCTGCGGCCGTGTCCGGTTCGAGATCGAGGCCGCGCGGTCGATGACCCATTGTCATTGCGTGAACTGCCGCAAGCTCACGGCGGCGAGCGTCGCGACCTACGTCCATGTCGAGAAGGACAAGTTCCGCTGGGTGGCCGGCGAGGACAACATCGCCACCTATGAATCGTCACCCGGCAGCTTTCGCAAGTTCTGCCGGACCTGCGGCTCGATGGTCCCCGGCCAAGCGCCCTATCTCCCGACGGTGAGCATCCCGGCGGGACTGTTCGACGACGATCCCGGCGTGCGGCCACGCCTGCACGTCTTCACGTCGTCAAAGGCGCCGTGGCACGAGATCACCGACGACCTGCCGCAGCATCCGAAGTGGGTGCCGGGTTTCGAGCCGAAGCAGAGTTAAGGCTGTCATCGCGACACGCTCATGCTCCTCTCCCCCGTTAGGGGGAGAGGTTGGGTGAGGGGGTTCCAGATAACCTTCGAAGCCCCCTCACCTAGCCTCTCCCCCTAGCGGGGGAGAGGAACATGAGCGGTAGACTTTAGGCGTTGCCTATAGCCGATAAACGCTGTCGATCCGCGCGCCGCCGTCGTCGGTCTTCACGCGGCCGTCCTTCACCATCTGGATCAGGTGGGCCAGCATCGAGCGGCCAGCCGCGGCATGCAGGTGGACCGGCGTGTCGGCGTAGTTCCTGGCGACCATCTGCGGGATGGTCTGCGGCCCCTCCTTGAGGCGCGCCATGATCTGCGCCTCGCGGTTGAGACGATGCTCGATATAGGACTGCACGAAGGGATTGGGATTGCGGATCTCCGAGCCGTGCGTCGGGATGTAGAGCGTCTCGTCGCGCGGCAGGAGCTTGCGCAAGCTCGCGAAGTAGTCGGCCATGTTGCCGTCGGGTGGCGAGATCACCGCCGTCGACCAGCCCATGACATGGTCGCCCGACAGCAGCGCCTTGTCTTCCTTCAGCGCAAAGCAGAGATGATTGGAGATATGGCCGGGCGTGTGCACCGCCTCGACGTTCCAGCCGTCGCCCTGGATGACGTCGCCGTCGTTGAGCTTGATGTCGGGCGCAAACGACAGATCGCCCGCCTCCTCCGGCTTCTCGTCGCCCGGCGGCCGGGGGTGGGGCCCGAAGGAATAGACCTTGGCGCCGGTCGCCTTGGCGAGCGCGGGCGTGGCCGGCACATGGTCGATGTGGGTATGCGTCACCAGGATGTGCGTCACCGTCTCGCCGCGCACCGCGCGCAGCACGGCGTCGACATGCTCCTGCATGTCGGGGCCCGGATCGACCACCGCGACCTTGCCGTGGCCAACGATGTAGGTGCCGGTGCCCTTGAAGGTGAAGGGGCTGGGATTGTGCGCCACGACGCGGCGGATCAGAGGCGTCACCTCCATCGCCGTGCCGTAGTCGAACTTGAATTCCTTGATGAAGGGAATACCGGGCATGCGGATCCTTTAGGGCGCGGGAGGCGTCAGCTTGTAAAGCGCGTTGCGGATGTCGGAGCTGACATAGACCGTCCCGCCGGCGCCGACGGTGACGCCGGTCGGCACCAGGCCCGGCGGTCCGCCCTGGTAGGGTGGCAGGCCGATATCGAGGTTGGAGGCGATCACGGTCTTGGCGCCGGTCGCGGGATCGATGGCGACCACGCGCTTCTGGCCGACCTCGGCCACGAACAAGCGTCCGTCCGGTCCGACCGCAATGCCCTCGGGGCCGGCCAGGCCGTCGGCCACGACGCGACGCGCGCCGCTTGCCACGTTGATCTCGGCCACTGCGCCGGCGGCGATCTCGGTGACGTATATGAGATCGTCCTTGCCGCGGGCGAGCGCCACCGGGCTGCGCAGCTCCTTGGCGACGGTGGAGCGCTGCTTGCCGTCGGCGCTGACCTTGACCAAGTTGGAGCTCGCGAGCTCGGCGACATAGATCGTGCCGTCGGCCGTCTCCAGCGCATCGACCGGGGCGGCAAACTCGCCGAAGCTCGCCACCAGCTTGCCCGACTTGCGATCGACCTTCTCGACGGTGTTGGAGAACCAGCTGGTCAGCAGCACGTGCTTGGGGCCGACCGAGATGCCGAGCGGATAGGCATGCGTGTCGCCATGGACGCGGATCACGTCCTGCACCGCGCCGGTCTGGCCATCGACCGTGCGATAGCTGAAGACGTCGGCGACGTGGATCGTGTCCTTGCCGTTTTCGGAGACGACGGCGAGGTCGGCGGGAATGGCGAGCTTGCCCTCGACGATGGTCCTGTGCGCCCCGGTCTGCTTGTCGACCAGGTAGACGCCGTTGTCGGTCATCGAGGTGACGAACAGCCGGCCGCGCGAATCGAAGGCGAGGTTGTCGAGCCCGGGCTTCATCGAGGCGACCAGCTTCTTGGCCTTGCTGGTGAGGCTTACGCTCCAGATGCCGCCGGTGCCGGTGTCGACGACATAGACGTTGTCGCGGTTCTGCGGATCGATGTTGGCCGCCGCCGGGATCTTGAAGCCGTCGGCGATCACTTCGATGCCGCCGGTCTCGAGGTTGATCTTCACGACCTGGCCCTTGAACCACAGCGGGCCGTAGAGAAAGCCGTCGTCCTTGTGGATCTCGAAGCCGTTCAGGCCGCCCATCTTCTCGGCGATGCGGCGCAGCTCGGTGCGCGGGAACGGCTTGAAGTCGGGCTTGTCGGCGTTCTTGAGATCGATCTCATAGAGCGCGTCGCCGAGGAAGACTTCGGAGACGAACAGCCGCCCATCCTTGCCGAAGGCCAGCGAGTTCGGCCCGCCCATGCCGTTGGCGACCTCGATGGTCTTGCCGTTGGGCCGCCGGATGTAAACCTTGCCGAGCAGGAAGGCCGTCCACGCCATGGTGCCGTCTTCGGCGAAGGCGATGTCGTCGGCCATGCCGATCGGCGGATCGACGAAGCGGTCGACCTCGCCCGAATCGATCTGCACGCGATAGATGGTCTGGCCGATCACGGAGCCGGCGAAAAGCTGGTCGTCCTTGTTGAAGGCGAGGCCATGGACGCCGTGGAACCACGAGCCCGCCACCAGGAACTGCTGGTCGTATTCCTTGGCGACAGGCGCAGGAGTCGCAGCGGGCGGTGTCGGCGCCTGCTGGGCCAGGGCGCCGCCGATCACGGCGGACGCAAGCGCCAGCGAGGTGAAAAACCGGCCGCACTTCATCTCGTTTCCTCCAAGCCCTTCTGCGGCGCGGACTTTAGACCGCGACCAATGAGACTGTCATCCCGAGGCCGTAGGCCGAGGGACCTTTAATGCCGCAGGAAAGGTCCCTCGCTTCGGTCCGCGCGGAGTAGCCTCCGCGCTGGATGACAGCTGCGCTGTTTCGGCTAACATCGTTGGTCGAAGGAAAATGCGCATTCCGCAGGAGGAAAACCATGGCAGGTCCGCTTTCCGGGCTGACGATCGTCGAGCTGGCCGGCATCGGCCCCGGCCCGATGTGCTCGATGATGCTGGGCGACATGGGCGCCGACGTGATCCGCGTCGACCGCACCAAGGCGCATGTCATGGATCGCCTGGCCGATCCGAAATTCGCCGTGCACAACAGGAGCCGCCGCTCGGTCTCGGTCGACCTGCAGAAGAAGGAAGGCGTGGACGTCGTGCTGCGCCTGATCGAGAACGCCGACGGCATCACCGAGCCGTTCCGCCCCGGCGTCGCCGAGCGGCTGGGTCTGGGGCCTGACATCTGCCTCGCGCGCAATCCCAGGCTGGTCTATGGCCGCATGACCGGCTGGGGCCAGGAAGGCCCGCTCGCCAAGGCGGCCGGCCATGACATCAACTACATCGCCCTGACCGGCGCGCTGCATGCGATCGGCGTCAAGGACAAGCCGACGCCGCCCTTGAACCTGGTCGGCGACTTCGGCGGCGGCGGCATGCTTCTGGCCTTCGGCATGGTCTGTGGCCTTCTCGAGGCCCAGCGCTCGGGCAAGGGCCAGGTGATCGATGCCGCCATGGTCGACGGCGCGGCCCTGCTGCTGGGCGGCATCTACGGCATGGCGGGTGCAGGTTTGTGGAACGACAGCGACCGCGAGACCAACATGCTCGACGGCGGCGCCCACTTCTACGGCAGCTACGAGACCAAGGACGGCAAGTTCGTCTGCATCGGTTCGATCGAGCCGCAGTTCTACGCCGAGCTGCTCGAGAAGACCGGGCTCAAGGGCGAGAACCTGCCGGCGCAGATGGACCGCAAGGCGTGGGCCCAGCTCAAGAGCCGGCTGGCCGGCATCTTCCGCACCAAGACGCGCGATGAATGGTGCACGATCATGGAAGGCACCGACATCTGCTTCGCCCCCGTGCTCACCATGAAGGAGGCCTCGCAGCATCCGCACGCCAAGGCGCGCGGCGCCTATGTCGACGTCTCGGGCTTTCCGCAGCCCGCCCCCGCACCGCGCTTCTCGCGCACCAAGGAGGGCATCAAGGGACCGGCCGCCAAGCGTGGCCAGCACACCGACGAGGTGCTGAGCCAGCGCGGCTTCTCGGCCAAGGAGATCGGCGAGCTGAAGGCGGCGGGGGTGGTGGGGCCGCAGTAGGCCTTAATAAAGACCAGACTCCTTGTTCATGCTCCTCTCCCCCGCTAGGGGGAGAGGAACATGAGTGTCCGAGGATTGACGATCATGACCGGTGAGACAGCATGATCCGCGCCTTCGAACTGGCGGTGCAGCAGCTCGGCGATCCCAAGCTGCGCGGCATCATCGGATGGTCGCTGCTGCTCAGCCTCGTGCTTCAGATCGGCATCGCCGTGCTGGCGTGGTGGGGCCTGAAGTCCTTCGCCAACTTCGAATGGAAGTGGATCAACGAGATCATTATCTGGGCGAGCGGCGCCGGCGTGATCGTGCTGGCGCTGATGCTGTTCCCGGCAAGCTTCGGCATCGTCATCTCGATCTTCCTGGAGTATATCGCCGACGTCGTCGAAGCCCGCCACTACCCGCAACTCGGCAAGGCGCGCGGCATCCCGGTCTGGACCGGCATCTGGACGGGCGTGGTGTTCCTGGTGGCCGTGGTGGCGCTCAACCTCGTGATGCTGCCCTTCTATATCGCCGCGATCTTCATCGCCGGCCTGGGCGCGGTGCTCTTCTACGCCATCAACGGCTGGCTGACCGGGCGCATGTACTACGAGCTGGTGGCGTTGCGCCGGCTCGACCCGGCCGAGGTAAGAGCCTGGCGACGCGCCAACTCGGGCGTGCTGTGGCTGACCGGCATCGTCATCGTGTTCCTCGGCACCATCCCGATCCTGAACCTGATCGTGCCGGTGCTGGGCGTGGCGGCAATGGTGCATGTGGCACAAACGCTCAAGCCGCCCAGCCTGCCCGGCCGGCCCTTTAATCCACCGGCGCCGCCGCGCTAGACTGGCCGCATGAAATGGGGACTCGGGGGCTTCGCTGGTCTTTTGCTCGTGACGGGCTGCGTCGGCGATTCCAGCCCGCCGCAGTATTCATTGGTCGGCGGTGAGAAGGGTGTGTTCAGCTCGCGCAATGCTGGCTCGCCGATCTCGCCCGACCGCATAAAAGGCCTCGACGAGAACCAGCTCGCAGCCCTGCTGGGCACGGGCGCCCTCGACCGCAAGGACGACCCGGCCCGCGCGCTGCGCTACCAGTCGGACGCCTGCGTGCTGTTCGTCTATCTCTATCGCAAGGGCGGCACGGCCTGGCAGGCCGAGTTCGCCGACGCCTACGACCTGCATCTGCGTCCGCTGCCGGTCGACCAGTGCGCCGGTTCGGTGGCGGCGCAGAAGAAGCGCGTGGCTTGACCGATCAGCGGCGCAGCGCCCTTTCGAGAAAAGCCAGGACATCGCGCGTGGATTCGCCGTGCGCGGCAGCATCGTAGGCCATGGTGTAGCCCCAGCCTTCTTTAAGGCAGGCCTGCATGACAGTCGCTTCGATCGGCCTTTCATGGCCCCGGACGAGCAACGCCGCTTGCGACGGCCCCAATAGAAGGTAGGGGCATTTTCGCGTGCTGCGGTATTGCGGATAGAAGCTCGGCGTGCCGAGCGTTGTGACCGTCCAGGCATGGTAAGCGCCGGGATAGATCAACACTTCCGCGGGCGACGGGAATCCCGCTTCCCGGGCGTAGGCGAAATAGTCCTGCGCTTTTGCGACGGGCAGGTTGTCGTCCTTTCCCCCAACAGCATCAGGATCGGCGCCCCCGTATGGGCACCGCGCTCTGCGACGGCACCGAAGACGCCCGCGGGGTAATAGGCGACATGCGCTGCGAATCGCGCTTCGCCCGGTACGAGCGCGGTGCGCAGGCGCTCGAGAGCGGTCAAGTACGCAACTTCGCAACTTCGCCACCGAAGGAGAAGCCAACAATGGCAATCCGCTTCGCATCGATCCGCGGATGATCGGCGAGGAACCGGAAGGCTGCGTAGGCCTCGGCAACCGCCGCCGCCCAGGAACCGGGAGTCCCCGCCTCGCGCAGTCGCAATGCCGCGTCGCTGCTGTAGGTCAGGGTGGCAAAGCCGGCCCGGCGGAATTCCTCGGCGTGCCAGCCCTCGTTCGCCTCCAGATAGCCGGCGATTGTGTGGACGATCACGATCGCGGGGTGACGGTCCTGGCCGGTGTCGGGCAGGCGCAGGGTCATGGGTATGGTGACCGAGTCGGCCGGCGCTTCGCGCGCCATGAGCTGGCGAAAGTCCGCGTAGCGCGGGGATTGCACCAACACGGTCTGCGCGGTGGCCGATACCGACAAGGCAACAAGGGCCAGCGCGATGACGAGATGGAGGCGCATATCAATGGCACCCAAGACAGGTAAGCGGGACCTTCGTGGCCGGATCAGCGCGGCGCGCGGCGGCGTTCTTGGCGTAGGCTGTCCCCGGCAATTCGGCGGTCATGCGATCGAGGTAGATATTGGCCTTGGTGACGTCACCCAACTGCAACCATCCGTCGGCCAGCGCGCCCAGCACCTCGCCCTGGCCGTGGCTGTTGAGCTTGGTCCACCATGGCGCACTGGCGGCGACGACGAACTCGTAGTCGCCGAGCGCGTCAGGCGGTCGGCCTCGGCCGGGTTGAAGGAGCGCATGCCGCGCGCGAAGGGCAGCAGGCCGGCAGCGCGGGGAACGCGGACGGCGATGTTGTCCGGGGCGAGCGACACGGCGCGATCCATGTCGCTCAGGCCTTGCGCCGTGAGCGACAGGCCCTCGCTGAAGTCCCGGCGTTGGAAGGCCTGGCCGGCCAGGAACAGCCGGCCATCGCCGCGCCACACCAGGGCCTCGGCGTGATCCGGGTCCTTGGCCAGCGTGTCGGCGATCAGAGTCATGGCGCGGTCGAAGGCCACGGTGTCGCCATCCATGCCGGCGAACATGTCCTCGCGCACCTTGAAGTCGAAGCGCTGCTGGGCGAGTGCGGCCAGGCTCATCGTCAAGACCAGCAGCAGCAGGACGACCGGGCGCAAGGCTAGCTCCTCACCGAGGCCGGGCGGTACGCGCGCAACAGCAGGTTGGCCAGCCAGCCCACGCCGATGCCGGTGACGATTCCGCCGACCCCGCCCGACAGGACGATCCAGAGCGGCTCGACGCGCAGGTGCGGCATCACGCCGGACAGGACGCCGAGTGTGTAACGCACGACGAAGATCGACACGCCGAAGCCCAGGGCGAACCAGCCGCCGGCCACTTCCAGCCGGCCGTCCTCGGACCGCAAGCGCACGGCGCGGCGCGTGCCGATGATCCAGCCGAGCGGCAACGCTGCCACAAGAGCCACCGCCCAGCCGGCGAGGGCGAGACCGGGTTGCAGCGATTGTGCTATGCCGGCCAGCGACGTGGCGAGGCCGACCAGGGGCAGGATGGCGAGCCGTGCCGGCGGCATGGTTCGCGGCTGCAGGCCGCGCCAGCCCAGCCACAGCACGAACAGCATGAGCGGCCAGACCCACAGCGGGGTGTTCACGACGATCTGGTAAACGGTGGGCATGGCCCACCATCGCCGGCGCCATCGTGCCGCGCCATCGCAGTTGCGCGGAAAGGCTGGCGTTTTTCGCGAACTGCCGGGATCATCGTTTCACGATGCGCGAAACGCCTTACATCCACTCGATCCCCCGCCAGTTTCCCTGGGTCCTGGGCTTCGCCGTCGTCATGGCAGTGACCGGGCCGTTCGGCCTCTACGGCCATGTCAGCCTTGGGGTGCGGCTGGTCTACTTCGGGACGACGGCCGTCCTGATCTGGCTGCAGGTGCTGGGCTTCGCTCTGCTGCTGTCGCAGGTCGAGGCGTTGCAGCGCTGGTCGATCGCGGCGCGCATGGCGCTGGCAGGCTTGCTGGCGGCCATACCGGGCACCGTCGAAATCATCGTTTTCAGCAGCTGGCTGGTGCGCCCCACGCCGTTCCGCGTCGCGCTGGAGATCTATCCGCAGACGGCCTTTCTGACCGTCGTCATCTCCGTCATGGTCGGCCTGTTCATCGAGCAGCGCCTGCATGCCGATGCCGACAACGAGCGGGCACGCGTCGCATCGTTGCCTGCGGCCGACGTGCCGGTGGACGCCAACCCCGACTTCTTCCGCCGCGTGCCGCCGGCGCTCGGCCGCGATCTTCTGGCCCTGGAGATGGAGGACCACTACCTCCGCATCCACACCGCGCTCGGTAGCGACCTCATCCTGTTGCGCCTGCGTGACGCGCTGGCCGAGCTGGGGCCGGCGCGCGGCCGGCAGGTGCATCGCTCGTGGTGGGTCGCCGAGGGCGCGGTCGCCTCGGCCGAGCGCGACCAGCGCCGGCCGATGCTGGTGCTGCGCAACGGGCTCCGCGTGCCGGTCAGCAAGACCTTCCGCGACCCGGTCAAGCAGGCGGGCTGGCTTGGCTGAGGTCCGCATCGCCCTTTTGGGCGCCGGCAGCATGGGCACCGTGCATGCCGCCGCTTATGCCGCCATGCCCGAGGTGTCCGTCGTCGGCGTCTTTTCGCGCGATCCGGCGCGCGCCGCCGCCGTCGCCGCCATCTGCAAAGCCCAGCCCTTCACTGACGCCGCCCGGTTGATCCAACGCGCAGACATCGATGCCATCGACGTCTGCCTGCCGAGCGAGACTCACTGCGACGTCGTGATGCCCGCGCTCGACGCGGGGAAGCACGTGTTCTGCGAAAGCCCTCTGGCGTTGGAGCTCGACCAGGCGCTGCGCCTGCGCGACGCAGCCCGTCGAGCCGGTCGGCTGCTGCAGGTCGGCCTGCTCATGCGCTCGGTGAGCGCCTATGGGTACGTCGAGGCAGCAGCGCGGTCGGGCGAACACGGACGGCTGCTCAGCGTCACGACCTGGCGGCTGGGCTCCTATCTCCACGCCGACGCGTCTGATCGCAAGGCGCACTACGGCGATCCATCGACCGAGCTGATGACCTTCGACTTCGATTTCGTCCATTGGCTGATGGGCCAACCGCAGTCCCTGTCGGCCAGCGCGGCGCGCCTGCCGGACGGACGGCCGGGCGAGATCTCCGCCGTGCTGACCTATCCGCAGGGCCGTCATGCGACCGTCATCGCGAGCGGCCTGATGCCACCGGCCTCGCCTTTCACCGTCGGCTTCCGCGCCTTGTTCGAACGCGCGGCCTTCGAGCATCTGACCACCTTCAGCGGCGGTCCGCCGAAGACAAGCTTCACCGTTGCTGCCGGCTCGATGCCCGCCCAGCCGGTGCCGGTGATCAATCGCAACCCCTACGAGGTCGAGCTGCAGCGTTTCGTCGCCTGCATTGAGGGTCGCGCCGACCCGGCGTTGCTCGATGTCGATCGGGCCATCGAGGCGTTGCGTCTGTCGCTGGCGACCATCCAAAGCTTCACGAGCGCGTGAGACGCGTCATCCGGAGTGCGATCTTTTGGACATCGCCGTCTGGAAGTAGCTCATGGTTTTCCGGACCGCGCGCTTCCAGCGCGCCTCATGATCAGGAGCGCGCTGGAAGCGCGCGGTCCGGAAGCGTTACTTGCCGCCGCGGTCCTCGCGCCACAGGTCGAGCTTCTCCTGCACCGGACGGTCGGAGAAGGAAAACAGCACCGCGTCGCCATCGGCACGGTGCTCGACCTTGGTCCAGCTCGGCACGACGAAGTGGTCGCGCTTCTTCCAGCGGAACGTCTTGTCGCCGATCACGCTCTCGCCCGTGCCCTCGACCACCGAGAACACCGTGCCGTCGGTGGAGCGGTAGGGCGCGGTCCGCAATCCCTTGGGCAGGAGCTGCATGAAGGTGCCCATGGTGGCGATCGGCGCCCCGCCGCTTGCCGGGTTCACGTAACGCAGCTTGTAGCCGTGGCAAGGATCGGGCGGGCCGGCCTTGGCGAGTCCGGCCAGGGCCTCGCGCGTGCGCGCGTAGGGATAGTTGAAGATGGGCGAGGTCTGGCGCGCGGGCTTCCAGTCGACCGGCAGAAGGCCGCTGGCATACTTTGCATCGGACGTGCCCTCGGGCGCGGTGACGACCTGCTCGTCGCTCTCGCCGTTCTCGGCAAAGCCCGCGTTGAACATCGCCACCAGGGGGATATCGAGACCGTCGAGCCAGACCATCGGCTTCTGAGAGTCGTTGCCGTGGTCGTGCCACGTCCAGGTTGGCGTGATGACGAAATCGCCCTCGCGCATGACGGTGCGCTCGCCGTCGACCGCGGTGTAGGCGCCCTCGCCCTCGACGATGAAGCGCAGCGCCGATTGCGTGTGGCGATGGCTCGGCGCCACCTCGCCCGGCAGGATGAGCTGCAGGCCGGCATAGAGCGTCGGCGTGATGCAAGAGCTGCCCTGCATCGCCGGGTTCTCCAGGATCAGCACGCGCCGCACCGCTTCCTTGGCGGTGATCAGCGAGCCCGACTCCATCAGATACGGCCGCACCTTCTCATAGTCCCAGTGCGCCGCCTGGTACTTGGGCGCGGGCTGCGGCGGCACGAGCTGGTGCATCGCCTCCCACAACGGCGCCATCGACAGGCCACCGATGCGCTCGTAGAAGTCACGGCGCGCATTGTTGCGGGTGGCCGGTTGCGACATGGTCTATTCCGCGGCGGCGCGCAGGGACGGGCTGAACCGCGCCGCGGCGCGCGAGCGGCAGGCGGCGGCGAAGGCGTCGAACAGCTTCATCGATACGGGGTTCTCGAGCGCCCGATGCTCGGGATGCCACTGCAGCGCCAGCGCGAAGGCCGGCGCATCGGGCACGCTGAAGGCCTCGACCTGGCCATCCTCGGCGACGGCTTCGAGACGGGCGCGCGGCGCCAGGCGATCGACGCCCTGGGCGTGCAGCGAATTCACCTGCACGCGGTGCTCGCCCAGCAGGCGATGCAGCACGCCACCGTCGACGATCTCGATATCGTGCGCCGGCGCGTAGTTGATGTCGGAGTCGGGCGACTTGGGCGAGCGGTGGTCGCGGCGGCCCTCGACCTCGTGCACGAGCTGGTGCAGCGTGCCGCCCAGCGCCACGTTGACTTCCTGCGCCCCGCGGCAGATCGCGAACAATGGTACGCCGCGATCGAGGGAATGGCGGATCAGGGGAAGCGTGGTGGCGTCGCGCGCCGGATCATGCGCGGTGCCTTCCCGGCTCTGGTTGCCGCCATAGTGGTGCGGCTCGACATTGGACGGGCTGCCGGTCAGCAGCACGCCGTCCAGCGAATCGAGGAGCCGGTCGAGCGCTTCGATGGTCGCTTTTTCGTCGCCCCCCAGTTCGGGGCCAATCGCCGGGATCAGGACAGGCAGGCCGCCGACGGCGTGGATGGCCGCGCGGACGTACTTGTCGCCAACCGTGTGATGCCAGCCGCCGCGGCCGTTTTCCTTGAGGCAGGCCGTGACTCCCACTAGGGGACGCAGAGAAGAACGATCCATATCCCTTGCCGAAGCGTGCAAAAGTGTCGCCTATTTTCCTATTTGGTCGAGGGCTTTGCAAATGGCAGCCTGCCGCGCCTGCCCGCGGCTTGTGCAGTGCAGCCCTGCGTGGTACCGCCCGCCCGCAACAGAGAAAGTAGCCCATGACCGACGCCCCTCCTCCGCCGCAGAACCCGCAGGCCCCGCAGGGTGCTGGCCCCCAGCAGGCGCCCAACGCGCCGCTGATCATGCACGGCCAGTACATCAAGGACCTGAGCTTCGAGAATCCGCGCGCGCCGCAGAGCCTGATCGAGCAGACCCAGCCGCAGCTCACGCTCAACGTCCAGGTCACCAACCGCCAGTTCGACGCAAAGACCTTCGAGGTCGCGCTGTCGATCGAGGCCAGCGCCAAGACGCCCAAGGACGAGCCGCTGTTCGTGCTCGAGCTGGTCTATGCCGGCACCGTGAGCATCGGCGAGGTGCCGCAGGAGGCCTATGGCCCGCTGCTGTTCATCGAGACGCCGCGGCTGCTCTTTCCGTTCGCCCGTGCCGTCGTCGCCAACGCCACGCGCGAGGCGGGTTTCCCGCCGCTCAACATCGCCCCGGTCGATTTCGTGGCGCTCTATCGCCAGCAGCTCGAAGCCAACGGCGGCAAGGTCCCGGGCATCGCCGGCGGCCCGGTCGGCCACGCCTAAGCGGCCTTAAGCCACTTTAAGCCACAGCGGATCGCTGATCTGCGCCAGGAAGGCGACGTGCGCCGCAAGCTCGGCGGCGCTCGGCGCATGCGGACGCGGTGGGCGCACCGGCAGGTTGCTGACGACCAGGACGGACGCCGTCCCACCCGCGATCTCCGCCGCCAGGCCGAGAACGCGCTGCCGGCCGCCGCTCAGCTCGAGATAGACCTCGGCCAGAAGCTCGGAATCGAGCAACGCGCCGTGCTTGACGCGGTTGGAGTTGTCGACGCTGAAGCGCTCGCACAGGGCATCGAGGCTGACGCGCTGGCCGGGGAACTTGCGGCGCGCGACCGACACCGTGTCGACATAGGCGTTGGTGAGCCTGGACTTGCCGACGCGCTCCAGCTCGGCGTTGAGGAAACCGATGTCGAACTGTGCGTTGTGGATCACGAGCTGGGCGTCGCCGATGAATTCCAGGAACTCCTCGACCTTGTCGGCGAACAGGGGCTTGTCGGCGAGGAAGTCGTCGCTCAGCCCGTGAATGTCCTGCGCCCCGGCCGGCATGATCATTTCCGGGTTGAAGTAGGCGTGGAAGGTCTTGCCGGTGGCGACGGTGTTCACAAGCTCGATGCAGCCGACCTCGACGACGCGATGACCGGCCAGCGGATCCAGGCCGGTGGTCTCGGTGTCGAGCACGATTTCACGCATGGACTCTTTGTAGCTTACTTCCGGCGCGCGCGGGCAAGCTGGGCTGTGAATCGTTCCCGCCACGGATTGGACGGCCAGAAGCGGCCGCGGCGCTTCTTCAATCTTGCGATCGCCTTGGCAAGCGCCAGGCGCGTCGGGGCAAGCCCGAGGCCGGTCGGGATGACGATGGTCGCCTTGCGCCGCTTCTCGGCGTCCGGCACCTGTTGGCGCAGAATGCCGTCGAACCGCTCGGTCGACATGCCGGGCCGGGCCATGACGCGATGGCGCTGCAGGAAGGCCGGCGCGCTCACCACCAGCGTGGCATCGACGCGCCGCTCGCCCGCGCCCTCGAACAGCAAGGGGATGTCGAGCACGACCAGCTTCTCGCCGCGCCGCGCGGCGCGCTTCAGGAAGGCGCGCTGGCGCTGGCCGACAAGGGGATGGACGATGGCCTCGAGCCTGCGCAGCGCCTCCTTGTTGCCGAACACGCGCGCGCCCAGCGCCTGGCGGTCGAGCACGCCGTCCTTCACCACGCCGGGAAACGCCGCCTCGATCGGCGGCAAGGCCGCGCCGCCCCTGGCCTGCAGGGCGTGGACGTTGGCGTCGGCGTCGTAGACCGGCACGCCCATCTGTCGCAGCATCCTGGCCGCGGTCGACTTGCCCATGCCGATGGAGCCGGTGAGGCCGACGATCATCATGCAGTGGGCATCATGCAACGCTGAACGCCGGCCGCCTGGTTAGGGCACCAGCACCGTCTGGCCGGTCGTCTTGCGCGACTCGAGGTCGATGTGGGCCTGCGCGGCCTCGCCCAGCGGGTAGCGCTGGTCGATGGCGATCTTGACCTTGCCGCTCTTGACCATCTTGAACAGCGACTTGGCGCTGGCCTCGAGGTCCGCACGGGTGGCGGTGTAAGCGCCGAGGCTGGGCCGCGTCAGGTAGAGCGAGCCCTTGGCGTTGAGGATGCCCGGCGGCTGCGGCGCCACCGCGCCCGAGGCGTTGCCGAACGAGCACATCAGGCCGCGCGGCGACAGGCTGTCGAGCGAGGCCATCCAGGTGTCCTTGCCGACGCCGTCGAACACGACGGGCACGCCCTTGCCCTTGGTGATCTTCTTCACCTCGGCGACGACGTCTTGCTTGGTGTAGTCGATCACCCACTTGTAGCCGTTCTTCTTGGCGAGAGCGGCTTTCTCGGGTGACGACACGGTGCCGATCGCCTTGTAGCCGCGCGCCTTGGCCCACTGGCCGAACAACAGGCCGACGCCGCCGGCGGCGGCATGGAACAGCACGATGTCGCCCTTCTTGAGCCACGGCTTGGCGCAATGGTCGATGAGGTACTCGGTGGTCATGCCCTTCAGCATGATGGCCGCAGCCTGCTCGTCGCTCACGCCCTTGGGCACATGCACGAGCTGCTTGGTGCCCATGAGGCGCTCCTGGCAGTAGGCGCCGAGCTCGCCGCAATAGGCGACGCGGTCGCCCTTCTTGAAGCCCTTGGTCTTTGGCCCGACCTCGACGATCACGCCGGCCGCCTCACGGCCAACGGCGTTGGGCATCGGCGTCTGGTACAGGCCCGAGCGCGTATAGATGTCGATGAAGTTGAGGCCGATCGCCGTGTGCCTGATCTTCACCTCGCCGGGGCCGGGCTTGCCGACCTCGACGTCCTCGAGCTGCATCTTCTCCGGTCCGCCATTCTCATGCATCAGGATGGATTTCGGCATTTTCTGCTCCCCGTGTTTTGACATTCCGGTACGCCCGTCGGCTAAGGGCGTCGAGTATAGTGGCGGCCTTAGGAGAGTCGATGCGTAGACGTCAGATCATCCTGGCTGCAACCACCGCGCTGGCCGCGCCGTCGATCGTCCGCGCCCAGGAAATCCTCAAAAGCAGCAAGGCCAATTACCGGCTGGTGACGCTGGCCCGCGACCTCGAGCAGCCGTGGTCCATCGCCTTCCTGCCCGATGGCCGGATCCTGGTGACCGAGCGGCCGGGCCGGTTGCGCCTGTTCGCCAACGGCCGGCTGGAGCGCGCACCCCTGGGCGGCGTGCCCAAGGTCTATGCCCGCGGCCAGGGCGGCCTGCTCGACGTCTGTCTGCATCCGCAGTTCGCGACCAACCGGGTGCTCTATTTGTCCTATGCGGCCGAGGGCTCAGGCGGGGCCACGACCCATGTGGCGCGGGCCGAGCTGGGCGACGGCGCGCTACGCTCGGTCAGCACCATCTTCCGGGCCCTGCCCGATGCCGGCGGCGGCCTGCATTTCGGTTCGCGCATCGCCTTCGATCGCGCCGGCCTGATGTACGTCACCACCGGCGAGCGCTACCAGCGCGATCGCGCCCAGGATCTCACCGCCCTGAACGGCAAGGTCTTGCGGCTCAGGGACGACGGCTCTGTGCCATCCGACAATCCCTTTGTCGGCCGCTCCGATGCGCGGCCGGAGATTTTCACCTGGGGCCATCGCAATCCGCAGGGGCTGGCCATGCATCCCGAGACCGGGCGCATGTGGGAGGTGGAGCACGGTCCGCGCGGCGGCGACGAGCTCAACCTCCTGAAGGCCGGCGCCAACTACGGCTGGCCGCGCGCCACCCACGGCATCGATTACAACGGCGCTATCATCAGTCCGTACAAGAGCCTGCCCGGCATGGAAGACCCGGTGCGTGCCTGGGTGCCGTCGATCTCACCCTGCGGGCTCTGCTTCTATACCGGCGACCGGTTCCCGGGCTGGAAGGGCTCGGTCTTCACCGGCGCGCTGTCGAACGATGCGCTGTTCCGCATCGAGCTCGACGGCGAGCGCTATCGCGGCGAAGAGCGATTGCTCGTCGGCCAGCTTCCCTATATCCGCGACGTGCGGCAGGGCCCGGACGGGCTGCTGTACCTCGTCACCCACGCAGACGCCGGCGGCCTGTTCCGCATCGAGCCCGCCTGATCCCGACTCATGCTGATCCTCGCCTCCGCCAGTCCCTCGCGCCGCCAGATGCTGCAGAACGTCGGCCTCGATTTTGCGATCGAGCCATCGGGCGTCGACGAGGACGAGGTGAAGCTCAGCCTTGTGAGCGAACGCGCCACGGCGCAGGACATCGCGACCATGCTCGCCGAGATGAAGGCACTGCGCGTGTCGACGCGGCGGCCCGACGCGTTCGTGATTGGCGCGGATTCCACGCTCGCCTGTGACGGCAAGCTTTACGACAAGCCGGCCACGCTTGCCGCCGCACGCGAGCAGCTGAAAGCCTTGGGCGGCCGCACGCACGAGCTGGTCTCCTCGGTCGTCGTGGCCAAAAACGGCGCGCGGCTGTGGCACACGACCGACACCGGCCGGTTGACCATGCGGCCTTTCACCGACGCCTTCCTCGACGCCTATCTCGCACGGGCGGGCGAGGCGGTCTGCGGCTCGGTCGGCGCCTACCAGCTCGAAGGGCTGGGGGCGCATCTGTTCACCCGTATCGACGGCGACTATTTCACCGTGCTTGGCCTGCCGCTGCTGCCGCTGCTGGCCTTCCTGGCGGAGCACGGCATCGGTCTGGAGAAATCAACATGAGCCCCTACGAGACGCTGTTGCGTGAGGCCAACGGGCGGCCGTTCGCCGCCATCGTCGCCTGGCCGGTCGAGCATTCGCGCTCGCCGGCGCTGCACGGCTTCTGGCTGAAGCAGCACGGCATCGCCGGCCACTATGGCCGCCTGCCGGTCGAGCCCAAGCGCGCGGCGCTCGAAGAGCTCATCGCCTTCCTCAAGCGCACGCCCAACGCGCGCGGCTGCAACCTCACCCTGCCGCACAAGATCGACATCATGCCGCTGCTCGACCGCATCGACCCGCTGGCCAGGCACATCGGCGCGGTGAACACCGTGATCAAGCAGGCCGACGGAACGCTGGAAGGCCGCAACAGCGACGGCTTCGGCTTTCTGGAAGCGCTGAAGCAAGGGGCGCCGGGCTGGCAAGCGGCGGCGGGACCGGTGGCTGTGCTGGGCGCCGGCGGTGCGGCGCGCGCTGTGGTCGCCACCTTGGTGGCGGCGGGTGTGCCCGAGCTGCGCCTGGTCAACCGCACGCAGAAGAGCGCGATCGATCTCGGCGTCGCCTTCACGCCGAGCGACGGCCGGCAGATCGCCATCGAGCGCTGGGACGAGCGCGACGATGCGCTCGACGGCGCGACCTTGCTGGTGAACACGACCTCGCTCGGCATGAAAGGCCAGCCGCCGCTCGAGATCGATGTCGGCCGTCTGCCGGCCGACGCCGTCGTCGACGACATCGTCTATGTGCCGCTGGAGACACGACTGCTGGCGGCCGCCCGTGCGCGCGGCCAGCGCTGCATCGACGGGCTCGACATGCTGCTGCACCAGGGCCGGCTGGGCTTCGAAGCATGGTTCGGCCAGAAGGTGGCCGTCAGCCCCGAGCAGCGTCGCGCGGTCGCGGCTGATCTGGGGGCGTGAAGACCGGGGCCCGTATATACAACCGTCGATACCCGCCAGGTTCTGACAACGTCGTATTCCGATTATCGTGCCGCCGAGGTATTGTACGGCGATATGACGCGAAAGGTCAGAATCCCGTGAGCGCTTCCCTGCCGATTGGCCCCTACGAGGCTCCAGGGGCATCGAAAGTCATTGACCTGAGACCTTGGGATGCGCGCGGACCGGCGGCGGCAAATAGCCTCGTACGAATACTTCAAACCGCCTTGCCGGGTATTGAAATCGAGCACGTGGGAAGCACAGCCGTGCCCGGCTGCGATGGCAAGGGCATTCTCGACCTGATGCTGTTGATCCCCGATGGGCGTTTGAGCGAGGTTTGTTCAATCGTTGACGGCATGGGCTTTCAGCCTCAGTCCGGAGGAAAAAGACACCCCGATACCAGACCGATGCGCGAAGGCAGCTTCAAATTCGATGGCTCGGTCTTTCGACTCCACGTTCACCTGATTCCGGAGAATGGCGCCGAAGTGGACAGGTTGCGGAAGTTCCGAGATCGACTTGCCGCGAATCCTGAGTTGGTCGGGCTCTATGTCGAACAAAAACGTCGTCTCGTCGACGCTCGGATTTCGGATCGTTCGACCTACACTCTAGGCAAGAAGGCTTTTATTGAGTCGGTTCTCAAGTTGGAAAGATAGAGTACACGCCCTGGTCCGCCGTGAGGACGGCCACGGCTTTGTCCGCCGGCCGCGCGCCTCGGCGGCGGTCAGGCGGGAATCGAAGTCTTCCTCGACCAGGTCGTGAAAGCGGGCCTCGCAGCCCGCCGACGACGACCAGCGCTTTCATGAACCGCTATTGGTTCATCGAGCCGAAGAAGTCCTGGTTGGTCTTGGCCGTGCGCAGCTTGTCGAGCAGGAACTCGATGGCATCGACGGCGCCCATCGGCATGAGGATGCGACGCAGCACCCACATCTTCGACAGGGTCGCACGGTCGACCAGCAACTCTTCCTTGCGGGTGCCCGACTTGGTGATGTCGATGGCCGGGAAGGTACGCTTGTCGGAGACCTTGCGGTCGAGGATGATTTCGGAGTTACCGGTGCCCTTGAACTCCTCGAAGATCACCTCGTCCATGCGGCTGCCGGTGTCGATCAGGGCCGTGGCGATGATGGTGAGCGAGCCGCCTTCCTCGATGTTGCGGGCGGCGCCGAAGAAGCGCTTGGGCCGCTGCAGGGCGTTGGCGTCGACGCCGCCCGTCAGCACCTTGCCGGAGCTGGGCACGACGGTGTTGTAGGCGCGACCCAGGCGGGTGATCGAATCGAGCAGGATCACCACGTCCTTCTTGTGCTCGACCAGGCGCTTGGCCTTCTCGATCACCATCTCGGCCACGGCGACGTGGCGGCTGGCCGGCTCGTCGAAGGTCGAGCTCACGACCTCGCCCTTCACCGTGCGCTGCATGTCGGTCACTTCCTCCGGCCGCTCGTCGACGAGCAGCACCATGAGGTAGACCTCCGGGTTGTTGGCGGTGATGGCGTGGGCGATGTTCTGCAGCAGCACCGTCTTGCCGGTGCGCGGCGGCGACACGATCAGCGCGCGCTGGCCCTTGCCGATCGGCGCGATCAGGTCGATCACGCGGGTCGAGATGTCGAGCTGCTGCTGCGGCGTGGTGCCGGCCTTCTTGGTGAGCGTGCCGGTGCGACGCGAGCTGACGCGGCCCGACGAGGTGGCGCGCGAGCCGCCTTCCTCTTCCTTGACGGCCGGCGCCATGACGGCAGCACCACCTTCCATCTCGAGCTTGAGCTTCTGGTCGGGATAGAGCGGGGTCAGCGAATCGAAGTTGATGCGATGGCGCAGCGCATCGGGATCGTCGAAGTTGATCTTGTTGATCTGCACCATGGCGAAGTAGCGCTCGCCGTCCTTGGGGGCGCGGATCTCGCCTTCGACCGTGTCGCCGGTGCGCAGGCCGAATTTACGAACCTGGGTCGGGCTGACATAGATGTCGTCGGCGCCCGGCAGGTAGTTGGCTTCCATCGAGCGCAGGTAGCCGAAGCCGTCGGGCAGCACCTCGATGGTGCCGGTGCCGAAGATCGCCTGCTCGGCGGCGGCGACCTTCTGCAGGATGGCGAACATCAGTTCCTGGCGGCGCATCATCGCCGCGCCTTCGACGCCCTGCTCTTCGGCAAAAGCCAGGAGTTCGGGCGGTTTCTTGATCTTGAGTTCTTGGAGGTTCATGTGTCTTCAATCACGTGTGGGAGATAACGCACGCGCCAACGCCGCAGGTTGCGGCCGTCTGATATTGCGCTGTGTCGTTCGGTGTGGACCCCGTCGATCACCGCCGGGGAGGCGGCGCCAGGGGCCCTAGGTGGCGGCTATTTACAGCGACGGCCGCCGCCTGTCAAAGGCCGTCCTGCTCGATATACGCAGCGATCTGACCGGACATCCCTAGGGGCCGCCGGCGGACGATAAGGCAATGACGGTCCGCACCGTCAGACAGGCCGATGCTCGGTTCCGGCGCCGGGCGTGACGAACATCAGCCGGCCGGGCGCCGTGACGATGCCGCGGTGCCAGGCGCCCTTGGGAACGATGAAGGTCTCGCCGGGCTTGATCGCGGTGCGCTGCTCGCCGCCATCTGTTTCCAGCACGATGACCATCTCGCCCGACAGCAAGGTCAGGATCTCGTCGCCGGCGGGATGGCGCTCCCAGTGGTCCCAGTCCTTGCTCTGGTCGGTGCTGCCCATCAGGCGACCCTGATCGAGGTCGAGGCGCTCGGCGATGCCGGCCCAGAACTTGCCGCCGCCTTCCATGGCAAGCGCGCTTTCGTCGGGACGCAGGTGGATGTAGGTGCTGTCGAGCGTGAAAGCGGGGTTCATGACTCCTCCTCCGCAAGCATCTCAGCATAGCGGAAAATCTCGGTGTGGTCCGCCGAGCCGCCGAGCTTGCCGTTGGCGTCGGCCCAGTAGGCTACCGCCTGCTTCAGCCCGGGCATGTTGAGTTTCAGGTGCTGCGCCACCTCGCCGGCGGTGCGCAAGTCCTTGGCCATCAGGCCGGTGGTGAAGCCGGCCGCGAAGTTGCGCGGCACGACGAACTGGCGGCCTTTCACCTCGGTGGCGTTGCTCTTGCCGGTCGAGCTGTTGAAGACGTCGACCATGGTGCCGGGATCGAGCCCGAACGCTTCGCCGACAACCAGCGCCTCGCACATGGCGACCAGTCCCGCGGCCGACAGGTAGTTGTTCAGCGCCTTCAGCGCGTGCCCCGCGCCGGCCGGTCCGCAGAGCGTGATGGTCTTGCCCATGGCGGCGAAGGCCGGCTGCGCGCGCTCGAGGTCGGCCGCATTGCCGCCCACCATGATCGAGAGCGAGCCGTCGATGGCGCGCTTGACGCCACCCGACACCGGCGCGTCGAGCAGGGCCACGCCCAGTGCCGCGAGATCGCGCGCGAGCTTCTGGGTGTCGACGGGATTGGATGAGCTCATGTCGATGGCGATGGCGCCGGCCGCCATGCCCTCGCGCGCCGGGTCGCGGCCCTCGATCAGCGCCTGCCGCACGACCTTGCCGTCGGGCAGCATGGTGATCACCGCATCGGCGCCCTGCGCTGCGGCCTTGGGAGAGGCGGTCGCGAGCGCCGAGGGATGGGCGCCGACGAAGTCCGACACCGCCTTCTGCGAGAGGTCGTACAGGCGAAGCTTGAAGCCCGCCTCGGCGAGGCGCGCGGCCATCGGCCGGCCCATCATGCCGAGCCCGATGAAGGCGATGGTGGCGGGAGGATTTAGTGCGGTCATGAAACGGTCCCCGACAGAAGGTCGTACTCATAGAACGGCAGGCTGCGGCCGGGAATGGCATCGGATGGCGCGTTCCGCAGATAGCGCGCGCCCATGCGCTCGTAGAAGGCGGCGGCGTTGGGATCGGCCAGGATAGTCATGCGCCGCGCGCCCTGGCGACGAGCCAGGCTGACGGCGGCCTCGAACAAGGCACGGCCGGCGCCGCTGCCGATGGCCGGCGGATCGATGAACAGCGCATTGAGGTCAGACGTGTCGCCCTCCGGCAGGACGCAAGCCATGCCGATGACGCGATCGGCGTCAGCGACCGCGACCAGCACGCGGCCGGCGGCGATGTCGTCCTCGCCCACAGCCAGCGTCACCGCGCTCAACTTCATGAACACAGCGTCATAGCCCCAATGCGCCTTCGACCTTACGCAGAGGGCGGTGAGGCTTTGGCTTTCGCCTGGCTTGGCTGATCGGACCTGCACTAGTCCATTACTTCCCGGGTAGTTGATCGCCTTGCGACGCACCTCGATCCTTTACCGACTCTACGCGAGAAGGAGAACCGATGGAGGCTCCAGTCTACTTCGAGGAGCTCGTCGTGGGCGCCTCCTTCCTGAGCGAAGAGGTCACGGTCGATCACGAAGAGATGCTGGCCTACAACCGTCGCAATGACCCATGGCCGTTTCACGTCGACGAGGCGTCGGCGGCCCGCAATCCGTACGGCAGCCTGATCGCCAGCGGCGGCTACACCATCACGCTGATGTACCGGCTGGGTCACCAGATCTACAACGTGCCGGGACGGCGCTGGGCGGTGCTTGGCGCTTCGGAATGGCACCTCAAGTTCCCCGCCCCCGTGCGCTCGGGCGACCGAGTGCGGCTGCGGATCACGATCAAGGACAAGCGTGACTCGAGCCGACCGCAGCGCGGCCATTTCGACCTGCTGTACGAGTTGCTGAACCAGGACGACAAGGTCGCGCTGTCGGTGCTCGTTGCCGGCTTGATCGAGCGCAGACCGCCTGCTTGATCATCATTCAAGCTCCTCTCCCCCTGGCGGGGGAGAGGAACATGACGTGAAGTCTCAGACCCCGCGTTCCTTGAACACGCCGCTCGCGATCTTGAAGGCGTCGAGGCTGGCCGGGATGCCGCAGTAGATCGCGACCTGCAGGAAAATCTCCTTGATCTCCTCCTTGCTGAGGCCGTTGTTCAGCGCGCCATTGACGTGCAGCTTGAGCTCGGGCCCGCGGTTCAGCGCCGCCAGCATGGCGAGGTTCAGCATCGAGCGCGTCTTCTTCGGCAGGCCGGGCCGCGTCCAGACGTAGCCCCAGGCGTATTCCGTGGTGATGTCCTGAAACGACATCATGAAGTCGTCCATGGCGGCGTTCGCCAGCGAATTGTCGACGTAGCTCGCGCCCAGCACGGCTTTGCGCACCTTCATGCCGTCGTCGTAGAGCTTCTTGTTGCGCGGGTTGGGCTTGGCTTTCCGAGCCGCCTTGGCCTTGGCCATCTGTAACTCCTCGGGTTCAATGAACGGGCGGAGTTATCAGATCACGCGTTCAAAAGATCAAACGGCAATGCGTTCGGGCGGCGGCTGACCGGTGGTCGGGTGGTCCAGCCCCTTGGCGCGCGCCCGCTGGCAAAGATCCTCGATGGTGATGTTGTCGAGCTGGGCCATCATGTCGTCGCGCAGCTTCTCCCACATCGGCCAGACGACTTCGTGGGCGAGCGGCGAGCCGATCGACGGATCGTTGGGCTCGGTCTCGGCCTCGAGCTTGCGCACCACGCGCACGACCTCGCCCAAGGTGATACTTTGCTGCTCGCGGCCCAGCCGATAGCCGCCGCGCGGACCGCGCTTGCCGGCCAGGATGCCGGCGCGCACCAGGTGCTGCAGCACCTGCTCGAGGTAGCGTTTGGGAATGCGCTGGCGCTCGGTGATGTCGCCGCTGCGCACCGGATGCTCACCGACATGGAAGGCCACGTCGAGCACGGCCTCGATCGCGAACATGGTTTTCTTGCTGAGCCGAGGCATCCCCAGTGCTTCTCCTCAGGCGCCTTTAGGCGCTTTTAGCCGATCCCGCCGTCACTCCTGTCGATCCGAAACCCTCGGCTCCACGCGCCGTCCGATCGAGTTCGCTGACTTCACGCCACACCGCCCGGGCATGCCGGGCAACAACCAACTGTGCAATTCGCATGCCGCGACTGATGCGGAATGGCTCCTTGGAAAGGTTGATCAAGATGACGCCGATCTCCCCCCGATAATCAGCATCTACGGTTCCCGGCGCGTTGGCCACAGTCACGCCGTTCTTGGCCGCCAGGCCCGAGCGCGGCCGGACCTGGGCCTCGAAGCCTACCGGTAGCGCGATCGAGATGCCGGTCGGCACGATCTTGCGTTCCAGCGGCCCGAGTTCGATGTCCTGGTCGATGGCGGCCAGGAGGTCGGCGCCGGCGGCGGCGGCCGTGGCGTAGTCCGGCAGGGCAAGGTCGTGGGCATGCGCAAGGCGCACCACCTCGATCTCGACGGTCTCGACACCCTTCATTCCGCTGCCTCGGCTTTGGGCGGCAGACTGAAATGCAGGGCGATACGGCCGGCCAGCCGCATGGCGACCTCGCCCTTGGCCAGGGTCGGCCAGTCTTCCACGCCCGATGCGCTGATCAGGTGCACGGTGTTGCGCTCGCCGCCGAACGTGCCGACAGCGGGCGAGACGTCGTTGGCCACGATCCAGTCGCAGCCCTTGCGCTGGCGCTTGTCGATGGCGTTGGCCACCAGGTTCTCGGTTTCGGCGGCGAAGCCAACGACAAGCGCCGGGCGCTGCGGGCCGGGCTTGGACAGGGTGGCGAGGATGTCGGGATTGGGTGTCAGCTCCAGGCTGGGCGGCGCCGTCCCCGCCTTCTTCTTGATCTTGGAACCGGACGGCCGGGTCGCCTTCCAGTCGGCGACGGCGGCGGCGCAGACGGCGATGTCGATCCGGCCGGCGGCGAGGCAGGCGGCCAGCATCTGGTCAGCGGAGTCGACGTGAACCGTACGAAGGCCCGGCGGATCGGCGATGGAAACCGGCCCGCTGACCAGGGCGACGTCGGCGCCGAGAGCGGCCAGCGCCGAGGCAATGGCGTGGCCCTGCTTGCCCGACGAATGGTTGGAGATGTAGCGCACGGGATCGATCGCCTCCCGCGTCGGGCCCGATGTCACGACGGCGCGCTTGCCGGCCAAGGGCTGTTCGGCGGGTGCCAGCAGCTCCTCGATGGCGTCGGCAATCTCCTCCGGCTCCGACATGCGGCCGGGACCGAATTCGTTGCAGGCCATGGCGCCGTCGTTGGGGCCGACGAAGTGGATGCCGCGCTGCTTCAGGGTCTCGACGTTGGCGACAGTCGCGGCGTGGGTCCACATGCGCACGTTCATTGCCGGTGCCGCCAGCACCGGCTTGTCAGTGGCGAGCAGCACGGTCGCGGCGAGATCGTCGGCCAGGCCGCCCGCCATGCGCGCCAGGATATTGGCGGTTGCGGGCGCCACCACGAGCAGGTCGGCATCGCGCGAGAGCTGAATGTGGCCCATCTCGCTTTCGTCGGTCAGCGAGAACATGTCGCTGTAGACGCGATCCTCGCTGAGCGCCTGCAGCGACAGCGGCGTGACGAACTTGGCGCCGGCTTCGGTCAGCACGCAGCGCACCGAAGCGCCGCGTTCGCGCAGGCGGCGGATGAGCTCGAGCGATTTGAAGGCCGCGATGCCCCCCGCGACGATCAGCAGAATTCGCTTGCCCTTGAGCATGGTCCCCCAGCCTATCACAACACCCGGCTGGCGAAAGTATACAGGCCGGTGAGCAACAGGGCCCAGAACACGGCCAAGCGGAACTGCTCAACCGACAGGCGTTGGCGGATCTGCTGGCCGAGCCACATGCCGGCCAGAGCGGGCACCACCGCAGCGGCCGAGACGACGGCGCGCGGGCCGTCCAGAAGGCCGAAATTCAGCAGCGATAACGTGAGCGTGAGCGAGGTCGCGCAGAGCACCACGCCGAGGGTCTGCACGAGCTCGGAAGGCTTGATGTCGAGGCCCTGCAGGTAGGGCATCAGAGGAATGATGGGCACGCCGACCACGCCGGCGACAAAGCCCGAGACCGTGCCGATTACCGGGGCCAGCGGCGTCTCCAGGTCGGCGTGGATGTGGAGGCGGATACGCAGCAGGCCGAGCGCGCTGTAGGCGATCAGGATCGTCGCCAGAACGATGAACGCCCAGTTCGGGCCCTTCTGGCCGACCAGCCACATGGTGAGATAGAGGCCGATCGCCAGCGGCACGATCAGCGGCCATTGGCGGCGCAGTATCTTGCCGAAGTTGCCGCCGACCGCGGCCTGCCAGACGTTGGAGAAGATGGTCGGCAACGCGATCATGGCGATCGCTTCGGTGAGCGGCAGGACGAGCGTCGTGAGCGCGATGACGATGGTCGGCAGGCCAAGCCCGACCAGACCCTTGACCGTTCCCGCGAGAAGGAAGACGGCAAGGCCGAAGATGATCTGGTCGGTGGTCACCGTTCAAGCTCCTCTCCCCCGCTAGGGGGAGAGGAACATGAGTTGTGTTCGCTCATGAAGGTCAGTGCCACCACGCGACGATGGCGGCGATCAGCGCAAGGACGGCGATGATCTCGGAAAAGCCCGGGCGCCAGCCGCGGCCGGGGATGGGGGGCGGCGTGGCTTCGGCGCGCTCGGCCTTGCGGCGTTCGTGTTCGGCCACGAGATGCAGGCTGTCGATCAGGCGTGGCAGGCGACGCAGGCCTTCCATCACGTCCTCGGCGGCGCGGCCGATGGTGGCGCGCGGACCGAAATGGGTCTGCATCCATTCCTCGATCAGAGGCCGCGCCAGCTCCCAGATGTTGACGTCGGGGTTGAGCCGCGTGCCCATGCCCTCGGCCATCAGCATGGTCTTCTGCAGCAGCAGGAGCTGCGGCTGCACCGTCATCTCGAACTGCTCGGTGACGCGCAGCAGGTGCGCCAGCAGGCGGGCAATCGAGATCTGATGGCTGGGCTTGCCGAAGATCGGCTCACCGATCGAGCGGCAGGCCTGGGCGAACATCTCACGCGACTGGTGAGACGGCACGTAGCCCGCGCGGAACTGCACCTCGGCCACCGCGCGATAGTCGCGGCGCAGGAAGGCGACCAGGAGCTCGGCGAGATAGCCGCGCGTGTCCTCGTCGATGCGACCCATGATGCCGAAATCGACCGGCACGATGTGGCCCGAACGGTCGACGAAGGCGTTGCCGCCATGCATGTCGGCATGAAAGAATCCGTCACGGAACACCTGGTAGAAGAAGGCCTCCGCCGCCTTCCTCATGACCTCGTTGGGATCGTGGCCGGCGGCGACGATGGCGTCGCGGTCGCCGATCGGGATGCCGTCGACGCGCTCGAGCGTGAGCACGCGCTGCGCCGTGCGATCCCAGTCGATCGCGGGGGCGCGGTAGCCCGGATTGTCGGCGAAGTTCTCGCCGAGTTCCTCGGCAGCCGCCGCCTCCATGCGCAGATCCATCTCGACGCGCACGACGTCGGCGAAGGCGCTCACCGAGTCGACCGGCTTGAGGCGGCGGTAGCGCGGCTGGGTGCGCTCGACCAGCTCGGCGGTCCAATAGAAGAGATCGAGGTCGCGTTCGAAGGCGAGCTCGATGCGCGGCCGCAGCACCTTGACCGCGACCTCGCGCCCGTCGGTGGTGACGGCGAAGTGCACTTGGGCGATCGAAGCGGCGGCAACCGGCGTGTCGTCGAAGCTGGTGAACAGCGCGTCGATCGGCTGGCCGAGCTCAGCCTCGACGATGCGTCGGGCTTCGGCGCCGGAGAAAGGCGGCAGGTGGTCCTGCAACTGCGCCAAGTCCGCCGCGACCTGTTCGCTCAGAAGGTCGGCGCGGGTCGAGAGAGCTTGGCCGAGCTTGATGAAGGACGGCCCCATCTCCTGCAGCGCCGCCGTCAGGCGCTCGCCCGGCCGGCGCGAATCGCGGCGCCGCGCGAACAACCGTGCCCAGGCGACCAGCGCCGGCGTGATGCCCAGGATCTCCAGCGGGAACAACGCATCGTGCCGCGCGAGGCTCAGCGCCATGCGCAGCAGGCGCCAGGAGTTGCGGATGGCGCGCAGCATCTTACTGGACTTTGTCTTTGCTGGGAGCGCGCCACTCCGTGGCGCTTCCTCCCCACGCAAAGCGTGGCGAGGTGTCCGCGAAGCGGACGGAGCGGTCATCGGCAACAACCTCGCTGCGGCCCATGACCCCTCCGTCGGCGTAAAACGCCGACACCTCCCCAACTTCGTTGGGGAGGAAAGCGCCACGAAGTGGCGCGCTCCCGGCAAAGAAGCTCATATTCGCCAGCCCGAATGCAGGGCGACGACGCCGAGCGTCATGTCGCGCCAGGCGACGTTGGCGAAGCCCGCCTCGCGCATGCGCCGGGCGAGCTCGCGCTGCGGCGGGAAGCGGCGGATGCTCTCGTGCAGATAGCGGTAGGACTCGGCGTCCTTGGCGACGATGCGGCCGAAGAACGGCAGTGCACGGCTGGAATAGGCGTCGTAGACGCGGCCGATCGGCGCCGACGTCATCTTGCTGAACTCCAGGCAATAGAAGCGCCCACCCGGCTTCAGCACGCGATGCGCCTCGGCGAGCGCCTTGTCGATGTCGGTGACGTTGCGCAGGCCGAAGGCGATCGTGTAGCCGTCGAACGAACGATCGGAAAACGGCAGGTTCTCGGCATCGCCCGTTGTCCAGCTGAGGCCCTTCAACAATCCGCGGTCGGCGGCGCGGTCGCGCCCGACCGCGAGCATCGCGGCATTGATATCGCACACGCTGACGCTCGGCTGTTCGCCTTGCCGGCGATGGATGCGGAAGGCGATGTCCCCGGTGCCACCCGCCACGTCGAGAAACCTCTCGCCCGGCCGCGGGTTCAGCACGTCGACCAGGGTGTTCTTCCACAGCCGGTGCACACCGCCCGACATCAGGTCGTTCATCAGGTCGTAGCGCGGGGCCACGCTCTCGAAGACCTCGCGGACCATGTCCGCCTTTTCGGCCGCCGGCACGTCGCGGTAGCCAAAGGACGCCTGTTCCGGGCCGGCCGGGGCGTTAGGATCGGTCGGGTCCACCATGGCCTGCAAACTAGAGGAATAGCCATGATGCTGAAAGACCGGGTGCTGCTGATCACCAACGTCGAGAAATTCGCAGGTCATGGCACGACACGGGTCGCCCTGGCCGAAGGCGCCACGGTTCTGGCCCACGATCCCTCGTTCGAAGCGCCCAGCGCGCGGCGCAAGTACGAGGCCGAGTTCCCCGGCGCTCATGCGCTGTCGGCCGTCGACCCTGCGACCCTGGTCGAGCTTGCGCTGAAACGTCACGGCCACATCGACGCGCTGGTCAATAACGACGCCTACCCTGCCTTGCGTGCGCCGCTCGGCGAGGCGCGGCTGGAGGACTATCGCGCCGCGCTCGAGGCGATGGCGGTGGCACCGTTCCGTCTCGTGCAACTCGTCGCGCCGTCGATGCGCAAGCGCAAGTCGGGGCGCATCGTGTTCGTGTCGTCGGCCGCACCGTTGCGCGGCATCGCCAACTACGCGCCCTACGTCTCCGCGCGAGCGGCAGGCAATGGTCTCGTCTCCTCGCTCGCCAAGGAGCTGGGACGCGATGGCATCACGGTGAACGCCGTCGGCTCGAACTATGTCGAGAACCCCGACTACTTCCCGCCGGCTCTGCTCGCGAACCAGGAAGCGATGGCCAAGATGACGGCGCAAATTCCGCTGGGCAGGCTGGGTAAGTCCGGCGAGCTCGGCGCGACCGTGTGCTTCCTCTGCTCCGATGCGGCCGGCTTCATCACCGGTCACGTTCTTCCTCACGCCGGCGGTTGGGCGTGACGACAGACCGACTGCATGCCACTATGTGCTGAATAAACGTTCGTGCACGGATGACCGAAGCGCGAACTCAAGGGAGGTGCGACCAGGCTCGCCGGCTGTAACGCCGGCGCGTGTCTCGTTGGCCCAAAAGTCGGTCCGAGGGTGGTGCATGGGAAGACAGATCGTCCATCGCCTGCTGGTCTCGTTCCCCGCGCTGCTCGGCGTTCTGTTCCTTTGCTTCTGTCTCCTCCAGGTGGTGCCGGCCGATCCGGCGATGATCATCGCCGGCCCTGAGGCCAAGGCCGACACGATCGCGGCGATCCGCAACGAGCTTGGGCTCGATCGTCCGATCCCCATCCAGTTCGCCGAATACATCGGCCGCGTGCTGCGCGGCGATCTCGGCCGCTCGATCATCTCCAACAAGATGGTGAGCGAGGAGCTGGCGCTGACCATCGGCCCGACTGTCGAGCTGATGCTGGGCGCCATGCTGATCGCCGTGCCCTGCGGCCTGGCGCTCGGCACCTTCGCGGCCGTACGGCGCGGTCGGCTGAGCGACCGCGTCATCATGGCCATCTCGGTGGCGGGCGTCTCCATGCCGGTGTTCTTCATCGGCCTGATCCTGATCCAGTATGTCGGCTTCAAGTGGGCGCTGCTGCCCTTCACCGGCCGCACCGGACCGATCTGGGACGGCGGCCTGCCGAGCCTGATCCTGCCGGCGCTGACGCTTGGCCTTGTGCTGATCGGCCCGATCGCGCGGCTGACGCGCACCGCCGTGCTCGAAGTGCTGGGCGCCGACTTCGTGCGCACCGCCCGCGCCAAGGGCCTGCGCGAGACGGTGGTGATCGTCCATCACGCGTTGCGCAATGCGCTGATCCCTGTGGTCACGCTGATCGGCCTGCAGGCCGCCTTCCTGCTGGGCGGCGCGGTGGTGACCGAGACCATGTTCTCCTGGCCGGGCGTCGGGCGGCTCGCCGTCGGCGCCATCGTGTCGAGCGATTTCCCGACGGCGCAGGGCGCCATCATGATCCTCGCCATCGCCTTCCTGACCATCAACCTCCTGGTCGACGTGCTTTACGTCTATCTCGATCCCAGAGTCCAACGATCATGAGTGTGCAGCGGTCATGAGCGTCGAAGCCCTCAACGCGCCGGCTGCAGTGGCAGAAAGCACCGGCGCCCTCTCGCGCTCGGGCGTGCTGCGCCGGCTGATGCGCGACAAGGTTGCCGCCCTCGCCGCGATCGCGCTCACCGTGATCGCGCTCGCGGCCGTCTTCGCACCGGTGGTGGCGCCTTACGATCCCTACCTCACCGATCTCACCAAGGTGATGCAGCCGCCCAGTGCCGAGCACTGGTTCGGCACCGACAACACCGGCCGCGACATCCTGAGCCGCGTCATCTACGGCACGCGCAACACCCTGATGCTGGGCCTGGTCGGCGTCATCATCGGCGGGCTTTTGGGCGGCCTTTTGGGCATCCTCGCCGCCTATTACCCCAGGGCCGACGGCTGGATCATGCGTCTGGTCGACGTGATGCTGGCTTTCCCGGCGATCCTGATCGGCCTCGCCGTCGCGGCGGTCGCCGGCGCCGGCCTGGGCGCCGTGGTGATCGCCCTCGTCGTCGCGACCGTGCCCGACGTCGCCCGCGTGGCGCGTGGTGCGGCGGTCGGCGTGATGGGCCAGGAGTTCATGGAAGCGGGCCGCGCCGTCGGCGTGTCCGATCGCACCCTGATCTGGCGCTACCTGACGCTGAACTGCATCTCGACCATCTTCGTGTTCCTGACCCTGCGCTTCGGCCAGATCATCCTGATCGGCTCGGCGCTCGGCTTCCTCGGCATGGGTGCCCAGCCGCCCACGGCCGAGCTCGGCATGATGGCGGCCCAGGGTCGCGATTTCCTCTTCATGGCGCCGCATATCGCCACGATCCCGAGCTGCGCGATCTTCGTCATCGTGCTGGCCGCCAACCTATTGGGCGACGCATTGCGCGACGTCCTCGATCCGAGGCTGCAGACATGATCAGAGCTGTCCTGGGCGTCGCGTTCGCGTTGAGTATCGCAGGACTTGCCACGGCGCAGACCCTGAACATGATGAATTAGAGGAACGAAAACCAATGTCATCCTGAGCGAAGCGAAGGATCTCATACGAATTGCGACCAGCGTGCTCGTTGAAGCGCAATGAGATCCTTCGCTTCGCTCAGGATGACGGAAAAAGCGAGGAAACGACCATGCGTAACTTCAGTGTAGGCATAGCAGCGTTTCTCGGAATCACGGCCGCCGCTTCCATGGCCGAGGCGCAGACCTTGCGCATGATGAAGTCGCTCGATGCGCCGCACTATGACGGCGCGCGCACCACCTGGTCGCCGTCGTCCGACATCGTCAACATGTTCCAGGACACGCTGGTGGCGATGGACTGGGACGGCAAGACGGCGATCCCCTATCTCGCCAAGTCGTGGACGGTGAGCCCCGACGGCAAGCTCTACACCTTCAAGCTGCGCGATGACGTGAGCTTCTGCAGCGGCAAGAAGTTCACCGCCGACGATGTGGTCTACTCGATCAAGCGACTGGTCAGTCCCGAGCTCAAGGCGCCGCTCGCCTGGCGCGCCGGCAACCTCAAGGAAATACGCGCCACCGATCCCTACACGGTCGAGTACGAGCTGAACGAGCCCTACTCCGACCTGCTGCTCAACATGACCATGTTCACCATGGCGATTCACAACAAGGAGAGCGTCGAGTCGCTCGGCAAGGACTACGGCGCCAAGACCGCCGACGGCACCGGCCCGTGGTGCTTCGAGTCCTGGCAGCCGCGCACGGAGATCGTGCTGAAGCGCCACGATGCCTACAAGTGGGGCCCCTCGATGTACCAGAACAAGGGGCCGGTGAAGTTCGAGAAGCTCTCGATCAAGATCGTGCCGGAGGACTCCAGTCGCGTCGCCGCCATGATGGGCGGCCAGTTCGACGTCACCCACCAGATGCCGCTGCAGTTCCTGCAACAGGTCAAGGCAGCGCCGAACCTCAACGTGCAGGAGGCCAAGCCGAACTTTCAGCTCTTGTACTACGGCTACAAGACGACACGGCCGATGGTGGCCGACAAGCGCGTGCGGGAGGCCATGAACATCGCCATCAATCGCGCCGAGATCGTCAAGGGTATCGCGCTCGGCAACGCCGAGCCGGCTTACACCTATATCGATTCCAAGGCGCTCGATTTTGCCGAATCGACCAAGGGTCTCATCAAGGAGGATCTGGAGCGGGCCAAGAAGCTGCTCGACGAGGCCGGCTGGAAGGTGGGTTCGGACGGCATCCGCGAGAAGGATGGCGTGAAGCTCGCACCCCGGGTCCTGTTCACCCAGGTCGGCCTGTTTCCCCGAATCTCCGAGGCGATCCAGGGCTACATGCGCAAGATCGGCATCGACTGGAAGATCGTGGGCTTCGATTCGACGATCGCACCCGCCGAAATGGCCAAGCAGGACTACGAACTCTGGACGGTGACCTTCCCCTACATGTCGGCCGGCGACCTGCTGAACTTCTATTTCGATTCGAAGAACATGCCGGCGCCCAACCGCATGAACTGGAACGACCCGCAGACCGACGAGCTCCTGAAGAAGGGCAAGGCGTCGCTGGGCGATGCCGACCGCGCCAAGTACTATGGGCTGGCCCAGCAGCGCGTTACCGAGGAGCATCTCTGGATGCCGGTCATGAACGTCGGCATGTACACCACCAGCTCGAAGAAGCTGAAGGGGGTGCGGCCGCACATGCTCTATCAGAACACCTTCTACAAGGGCCTGGATTACTCGTTCTGATGGACAAGCTTCTGGAGGTCCGCGGTCTTCGGACGTATTTCCATACCGACCGCGGACTGTTCCGCGCGGTCGACGGCATCGACTTCGCGGTCGGCCGCGGCAAGACCGTAGGGCTGGTGGGCGAATCGGGCTGCGGCAAGAGCGTGACCTCGCTCTCGGTCATGGGCCTGGTGGCGAGCCCACCGGGCCAGGTCGAGGCCGAGGCCATCCGCTTCGACGGCCGCGACGTGCTCGGGCTCTCGGCCGACGAACGCCGCAAGCTGCGCGGCGGCAAGATGTCGATGATCTTCCAGGAGCCGATGACCTCGCTGAACCCGGTCCACACGATCGGCCAGCAGATCGTCGAGGCGATCCTGGCCCACACCCAGATCTCGCCGCAGGCGGCCAAGAAGCGCGCCATAGAGATGCTCGAGCTGGTGCGCATTCCTTCGGCGGCCGAGCGCATCGACGATTATCCGCACCGTCTGTCGGGCGGCATGCGCCAGCGTGTCATGATCGCCATGGCGCTCTCCTGCGAGCCCTCGCTGCTGATCGCCGACGAGCCGACGACGGCGCTCGATGTCACCATCCAGGCGCAGATCCTCGACCTGCTGGCCGACCTGCAGAGGCGGCTGGGCATGGCGGTCCTGATCATCACCCACGATCTCGGCGTGATCGCCGAGGTGGCCGACGAGGTGATCGTCATGTACGCCGGCAAGATCGTCGAAAGCGCGCCGGTCGCGGCCCTGTTCGCCGATCCGCAGCACCCCTACACGATCGGCCTTTTAGGCTCGATCCCGCGCCTCGATGTCGATCGCGAGCGGCTGTCGACCATCGAGGGCACGGTGCCCAGCCCCAACAACCAGCCCAAGGGCTGCCGTTTCTCGCCGCGCTGTCCCTTCGCCGACCGGCAATGCCGCGAGGAGCCGCCGCCTCTCAGGGACATCGCTGCCGAGCACCAGGTCGCCTGCTGGAAGGCGCCGGTCGAGCTGGCACGGAACGCGGCATGAGCGCGACGATGCCCACGGCGGCACCCGTGCTCGCGGTCGACGGGCTCGTGAAACACTTCCCCGTCACGCGCGGCCTGATCCGCCGCAAGGTGATCGGCATGGTACGCGCCGTCGAAGGCGTCAGCTTCGACATCGCCCGCGGCGAGACCCTGGCGCTGGTGGGCGAATCGGGCTGCGGCAAGTCGACGACCGGCCGGCTGGTGCTGCGCCTGATGGACCCGACGGCGGGCTCGGTGCGCTTCAAGGGCAGCGAGATCGCCGACCTCGACAAGCAGTCGCTGCGCCAGCTGCGCCGCCGCATGCAGATCATCTTCCAGGATCCTTATGCCTCGCTCAATCCGCGCATGACCGTGGGCGAGATCCTGATCGAGCCGATGGCGGTGCACGGCCTGCACACCGAAGCCGAGCGCGCCGAGCGCGCCCGCGAACTTCTGGCCGTCGTCGGGCTACTGCCCGAGCATGCGCGGCGCTATCCGCACCAGTTCTCGGGCGGCCAGCGCCAGAGGATCGGCATCGCCCGCGCGCTCGCGGTGAATCCCGACCTGATTGTGTGCGACGAGCCGGTCTCGGCGCTCGATGTCTCGATCCAGGCGCAGATCGTCAACCTCTTGCAGAACCTGCAGCGTCAGTTCGGCCTTTCGTATCTGTTCATCGCCCACGACCTCGCCGTGGTGAAGCACATCAGCGACCGCGTGGCGGTGATGTATCTCGGCAAGCTGGTCGAGATCGCGTCGAAGCGCGACCTCTACGACCGGCCGCTGCACCCTTACACCCAGGCGTTGCTGTCGGCGATCCCGCGCCCCGATCCGCGGGTCCGCAAGACGCGCATGCTGCTGGCCGGCGACGTGCCCAGCCCCTTCGCGCCGCCGCCCGGTTGCCGCTTCAACACCCGCTGCCCCTTCGCCCAGGACCGTTGCCGCAGGGAAGAGCCGCTGCTGCGCGAGGCCGGCAACGGTCATCGCGTGGCCTGCCATTTTTACGAGACGATCCCTGCCCCCGTGATCGCCGCCGCCGACGGCCCGGCGGCGGGCAAGTTCGCCGAGCGTCTTGCCGCGTTCGAGGCGGCGAAGCAGGCTCGCACTTCTCTGTCATACTGAGCGAAGCGAAGGATCTCATGCCGGCAGCAAACGGCGATGAGGTCCTTCGCTTCGCTCAGGACGACGGGTTCGGCTAGCCGTACAATGCCCGCATGACCACTCGAGTGAGCGGCACCGAAGGCTACGGCGAGACGGTCGCCGAGCGCGCCAGGCAGTACGAGAGCATCGGCTTTGCCGACGTCCATAGCGACATCTTGCACCTCTTTCCCACGACACCCAGCCAGGTCATCGACATCGGTGCGGGCACCGGCCGCGATGCTGCAGCCTTCGCCGAGCGCGGCCACAGCGTGACGGCCGTCGAGCCGACGCCGGAGCTCCGGGCCGAGGCCCGGCGTCGGCATGCGCGCTGGCCGATCGCCTGGATCGACGATTCGCTACCCGATCTCGACCGCGTGCATGAATTGGGCGAGCGCTACGACGTCGTCATGCTGACCGCGGTCTGGATGCATCTCGATGCCGGCCAGCGCGAGCGCGCGATGGCCCGTGTCGCGCCGCTGGTGCGTCCTGGCGGCCTGATGGCGCTGTCGCTGCGCCATGGCCCGGTGCCGGCCGGCCGTCGCATGTTCGAGGTCTCGGCCCACGAGACTTGCGAACTGGCCCGGCGCCACGGCCTCGCGACCATCCACGAAAGCAGCGGTCCTGCCCTCCTGGGCGGTCCCGCCGTGTGGTGGGATCGCCTTGCCTTCAGGGCTCAGAGGTAGCCGGTCACCTTGGGCGGCTGAAACCAGTTGTCGTGCCGGCCATCCATGTACTGGATCGGCAGCTTGGCCAGCTCCTCGGGCGTGATGTCGTCGAGACAGGCGACGTTGACCGAAACGAACGCGCCGCCGATCTCCTTGACGTCGCCATCGCCGAAAGCCGCGATGCCGCAGGCATGGCAAAAGCGATGATGGCCCTGCTTGCTGCCGAACTGGTAGTCGCTGATGCCGTCCCTGCCCGACATCAAACGGAAGTCCTGCGGCTTGATGGTCGTATTCCACGCGCGCAGCTTGCTGCAATACGAGCAGTTGCACCGGCCGGTGCCGGCCTCGAGGTCGAGGTCAGCCTCGAAGCGTACGCGGCCGCAATGGCAGCTTCCGTGATAGGTCTTTTTCATCGCGCAACCTCCAATCAAGCCCCCGGACAGTCAAAAGTATGCCGGGAGGAAGTTGCCCTGACACTACCCGCTTGGCGCAGCGCCGACGGCTGGCCGGTCACATCGGTCACGTCGCCGTTGCCACCGCGCCTGGCGGCATCCCATCCGACAGCTCCGCCATCGAGAAGCTCGCGATCCGCTGCTCCTCCTGCTGGTCGAGCGAGATCGTACCGCGGTCGCAGATCGACGCTAGCGTGGCCGGCCGGATCGCCCATTCTGCCGGACATCGCGCTCCAGACGGGCGTAACCTACAACACCATCCGCACGCAGCTCGCCCGCGCCATGGCGCGGACCGAGACGCGCTCCCAGGTCGAGCTGGTGCTGCTGGTCGCGCAGGCTCTGGGCGGTGTGGCGCCGGGCGCGATGGGTGCGATGGGCGGATGAGAGCGGGCTAGCCGAAGGCCTCTTCCCAGGTCCCGCGCGTCGACGCCTTGGAATACTCCGTCGCCCGGTTCTCGAAGAAGTTGGTGTGCTCGATGGCGTTCAGCATCTGGTCCATCCACGGCAGCGGGTTCTTGGCGTCGCTGCGGTAGATCGGCTGCAGGCTGAGCTGGGTCAGGCGGCGGTCGGCGATGTAGCGGATGTAGCGCTTCACGTCGACGGCGGTCATGCCCTCGATGCCGCCCATCTCGAAGGCGAGGTCGATGAAGGCGTCCTCGTGGTCGACGATGGTCGAGCAGGCGACGTAGATCTCGCGCTGCAGCTCCTCGGTCCAGATCTCGGCGTTCTCGTGCACGAAGGCGCGGAACAGCTTGATGATCGAGTTGCAGTGCAGCGTCTCGTCGCGCACCGACCACGACACGATCTGGCCCATGCCCTTCATCTTGTTGAAGCGCGGGAAGTTCATCAGCATGGCGAACGAGGCGAAGAGCTGCAGGCCCTCGGTGAAGGCGCCGAACACCGCCAGCGTCTTGGCGATCGCGGGCTTCGACTCGACGTTGAACTCCTGCATGTAGTCGTACTTGTCCTTCATCTCCTTGACGTGGAGGAAGGCCGAGTACTCGGTCTCCGGCATGCCGATCGTGTCGAGCAGATGGCTGTAGGCGGCGACGTGGATCGTCTCGGTCGACGAGAAGGCGGCCAGCATCATCTGCACTTCGGTCGGCTTGAAGACGCGGCTGTAGTGCCGCATGTAGCAGTTGTTCACCTCGACGTCGGCCTGGGTGAAGAAGCGGAAGATCTGCGTCAGCAGGTGCCGCTCCGAGTCGGTGAGCTTGTTGCGCCAGTCCTTGACGTCGTCGGCCAGCGGCACTTCCTCGGGCAGCCAATGGATGCGCTGCTGCATCAGCCAGGCGTCGTAGGCCCAGGGATAGTGGAACGGCTTGTAGATCGGCTTGGCGTCGAGCAGCGACATGGAAAACCTGCGATCAAATATGAATTGAGCGAAAGAAACCCCGTCGCGCCGCAGTGTGGACCCGCGGCGCGTCGAGGACGGCTGCGGCTACTGACAGCTAAGACACTCTTCGTAGTCGGTCGATTGTTGCGGTGCCGCCGGCGGGACCAGCGGCACCGGTGAGGGGACGTCGACTCTGGGGGCTGAAAGGGCTTGGTCGCCGAGCGGCGCGGCGGTGAGCGCCTCGCCGGCGACGGTCTCCGCCCGCTGGATGGAAAGCGAGCGGCAGTAGTAGAGACTCTTCACGCCGCGCTTCCAGGCCATCATGTGGATCTGGTGCAGGTCGCGCTTGTGCACGTCGGCTGGCAGGAAAATGTTGAGCGACTGGCTCTGGCAGATGAAGGGGGCGCGGTCGGCGGCATGCTCGACCAGCCAGCGCTGGTCGATCTCGAACGCCGTCTTGAACACCGCCTTCTCGTGGTCGTCGAGGCAGTCGAGATGCTGCACCGAGCCCTGGCTGGTGGTGATCGACGTCCAGGTGTCCTCGTCGTTCCTGCCCTTCTGCTCGAGCATCTTCTCGAGGTAGGGGTTGTGCACCACGAAGGAGCCCGAGAGCGTCTTGTGGTTGTAGACATTCGCCGCCGACGGCTCGATGCCGGGCGAGGCGCCGCCGCAGATGATCGAGATCGAGGCGGTGGGCGCGATGGCGAGCTTGTTGGAGAAGCGCTCCTCGAAGCCGAAGTCGGCCGCATCCGGGCAGGCGCCGCGCTCCTTGGCGAGCGACTTGGAGGCCTCGTCGCACTGGCCGCGAATGTGCTTGAACATCTTCTTGTTCCACACCTTGGCCATCACCGATTCGAGCGGGACGTTGTTGGCCTGCAGGAAGGAGTGGAAACCCATGACGCCCAGGCCGACCGAGCGCTCGCGCATGGCGGCGTAGGTGGCGCGCGCGAAGTCGCTGCCGGCGTTGTCGATGAAGCCCTGCAGGACGTTGTCGAGGAAGCGCATCACGTCCTCGATGAAGGTCGGATGCTCGTGCCACTCGAGATAGGTCTCGAGGTTCAGCGACGAGAGGCAGCACACGGCGGTGCGCTGCTTGCCGTGATGGTCGATGCCGGTCGGCAGCGTGATCTCGCTGCACAGGTTCGAGGTCTTGACCTCGAGGCCGGCGAGCTTGTGATGCTCGGGCCGCGACTTGTTCACGTGATCGACGAACACCAAGTACGGCTCACCGGTCTCGATGCGCGCCGTCAGGATGCGGATCCAGAGGTGGCGGGCGGATACCTTGCGCTGCACGGCGCCGTCCTTGGGGCTGACCAGCCCCCATTCCTCGTCGTTCTCGACGGCGCGCATGAAGGCGTCGGAGATCAGGAGGCCGTGATGGAGGTTCAGCGCCTTGCGGTTGGGATCGCCACCGGTCGGCCGGCGGATTTCGATGAACTCCTCGATCTCCGGATGGTTGACCGGCAGGTAGACCGCCGCCGAGCCGCGGCGCAGCGAGCCCTGGCTGATGGCGAGAGTGAGCGAATCCATGACGCGGATGAAGGGCACGACGCCTGACGTCTTGCCGTTCATGCCGACCTTCTCGCCGATCGAACGGAGATTGCCCCAGTAGGAGCCGATGCCGCCGCCACGCGCGGCCAGCCACACGTTCTCGTTCCACAGGCCTACGATGCCTTCGAGCGAATCGTTGGCCTCGTTCAGGAAGCAGGAGATCGGCAGACCACGGCTGGTGCCGCCGTTGCTCAGCACCGGCGTGGCCGGCATGAACCACAGATTGCTGATGTAGTCGTACAGCCGCTGGGCATGGCCATCGTCGTCGGCATAGGCCGAGGCGACGCGGGCGAACATTTCCTGATAGCTCTCATTGGGCAACAGGTAGCGGTCGGAGAGGGTGGCTTTGCCGAAGACGGTAAGACGGGCGTCCCGGGAGGGATCGGTAACAACCCGCGCACCACTGCGAACTTGAACGACATCAAACACTTGCGGCCCCCATTCTTGCTTTTGTCCACAGCTGTGGATGGAACAGACTGTGGAAGACACCTAGATGTTGGGAGGGCTACTGGGTGAGCCCCTATTCCTTGATGATACGCCCCCTAAAAGCCGTGTCATCGCCAAATTTTTACCCCGGTTGTGAATCTGAGGAATGGGCACTTAAAACGTTGAAATATCGATAAAAAATATCCTTTCAGATTCTATGATTTTGTCTGTCGGCGAACCTTCGCAGGCGCAGCAAAGAAGGAGAACAAAACGCGCTTTCCCGCGGATTCCTAGGGCCTCAAACAGAAACCGCAGCGAATCGGCTATCCTGCGTCGGAGCACCCCCCGAAACACAAGATGTGGTGGGCACTTTCGGCCACGCCGATCTCCGTCGTCAGATTGTCATCGTCGGACGTAACATCGCTCCGGCACCATCGCCGACCGGGAGGGCGTCCAAATGGCCACCGTACTGGCCCCGCGTGTCTACGGGCTCGATGCCATCTGCGCCGCGGCGCTGGCGGTCGGCGGCGAGGAGGCGGCCCATTTCGCCCGCCGCCTCTACGCCCGTGTCGCCGACAAGGACCTGGCGGCGGCTCCCGCCGATCAACGCGCCGGCGCCGCGGTGTCGCTGCTGGCCTTTGCCCGCCGACGCCTGCCGGGCGTGGCCAAGGTGCGGGTGTTCAACACCACGGCCGACCACGGCTTCGAGAGCCGCCACACCATCGCGCAGATCGTCAACGACGACATGCCGTTCCTGGTCGATTCGATCGCCAACGAGTTCAATCGCCGCGAGATCAACGTCCACCTGCTGGCGCATCCCGTGCTGGCCGTGCGCCGCGACCTCGACGGCGATCTCTCGGGCTTCGCCGTCGAAGCCGGCGAGCGGGCCAAGCCCGAATCGATGATGCATATCGAGATCGACCGCCAGGCCGATCCCGCGTTGCTCGACGAACTTGCCGCCGCGCTGACGCGCGTGCTGGCCGAGGTGCGGCTGGCGGTCGAGGACTGGCGGGCGATGCGCCGTGCCTGCCTCGACGCCATCGCCGATCTCGGCGCCAGCCGCGCGCCCAACCTCGCCGAGTACGACGATTTCCTGCGCTGGCTGGAAGCCAATCATTTCACCTTCCTCGGCCATCGCCGCTATCGCTACGTCGAGGACACCACGCAGCCCGGCGGCCTGCGCTACGAGATCGTACCGGGCTCGCCGCTCGGCATCCTGCGCCGCGACGAAGTGCGGCTGTTCGAGGCCGGGTTGGGCGGCGGCGAGGCGATGTCGCGCTTCGCCCGCGGGCCGGGCAACATCCTGATCGTCAAGACCGACCGGCCCTCGCTGGTCCATCGCACGGGGCCGATGGACTGCGTGATCGTGAAGACCTACGACGCCGAGGGCCGCGTCACCGGCGAGCGTCGCCTGGTCGGGCTGTTCACCTCGGCCGCCTATCACGCCATGGTGCACGACGTGCCGCTGCTGCGCGGCCGCGTCGACACCATGCTGCGGCGCTCCGGCCTCGACATCCACAGCCACGACGGCAAGGCGCTTCTGGCCATCCTGGAAGCCTATCCGCGCGACGAGCTGTTCCAGATCGACGAGGACGCGCTCTACGACCACGTGGTGGGCATTCTCCAACTGCAGGAACGGCGGCGTGTGGCGCTGTTCGCGCGCCGCGATGCGGTCGGCCGCTTCGCCACCTGCCTGGTGTTCGCGCCGCGCGAGCGCTTCGATGCCGCGCTCAGCGACCAGTTCGCGGCTCTCCTAGAGCAGGCCTGGCACGGCAAGGTGCAGTCGGCCGACGTCTCGGTCAGCAGCGATTCCGCGCTGGCCCAGGTGCTCTACACGCTGAAGCTCGATTCCAACGACACGCCGTCGCCCGATCTCGCCGAGCTCGAACGCGCGCTCGCCGACGCCGCGACGTCGTGGAGCGACCGCTTCCGCGCGGCCCTGCAGGAGAGGCTGGGCGAGGTCGAGGGCCGCGCCGCTGGCCGCCGCTGGCGCGACTGGTTCCCCACCGTCTATCGCGACAGCTTCGATGCCGGCCAGGCGGTGGCCGACCTCGAGCTGGTGGAGGCTGCCCTCGGCGGCCGTCCGTTCGGCGTGCGGCTCGACCGGGCGCCCGGCCTGCCGGCGCATCGCTTTACGCTCCGGCTGTTCCATCCCAAGGCGCCACTGGCGCTCTCCGACATCCTGCCGCTCGCCGAGAATCTCGGCCTGCGCGTGCTGAGCGAGGCGCCGTTCCTGCTGAAGGCCGGCGACGACGCCGTGGCCCTGCAGGTGCTGAGCGTGGAGACCGCGGACAAGTCGCCAGTCGATCTCGCCCAGGCGGGCCCGCGCTTCGCCGAAGCGCTCGACAAGGTGTGGGCGCGGGCGCTGGAGAGCGACGGGCTCAACCGGCTGGTGCTGGGCGCCGGACTGGCGTGGCGCGAGGTCGCGATCCTGCGCACCTATGCCAAGTACCTGCGGCAGACCGGCATCGCCTTCAGCCAGGACTACATGGAGCGCGTGCTGTCGTCGTATCCCGCGATCGCGCGGCTGGCGATCGACCTCTTCCTGGCGCGCTTCGATCCGGCGCTGGGCGAGGCGGCGTCCGACGCCCGCCGGCAGAAGCTCGATCCCATCGAAGCCGGGATCACGAGCGCCCTCGAAGGCGTGGCGACCCTCGACGAGGACCGCATCCTGCGGCGCTTCCTCAATGCCGTGCGCTGCACCTTGCGGACCAACTACTGGCAGGCCGGCAAGGACTGGATCTCGATCAAGATCGACAGCCGCGCCATCGACGAGCTGCCGGCGCCGCGGCCGCTGGTCGAGATCTTCGTCTACAGCCCGCGCATGGAAGGCATTCATCTCCGCGGCGGCCGCGTGGCGCGCGGCGGCATCCGCTGGTCCGACCGGCGCGAGGATTTTCGGACCGAAATCCTCGGGCTGATGAAGACCCAGATGGTGAAGAACGCCGTGATCGTGCCGGTCGGCTCCAAGGGCGGCTTCTACGTCAAGCGCCCACCGGCTGGCGGCACGCGCGAGCAGGTCCAGGCCGAGGGCATCGCCTGCTACCAGACGCTGATCCGCGGCCTTCTGGACATCACCGACAACTATGCCGGTGGCGGCATCGCGCCGCCGGCCGACGTGGTGCGCCACGATCCCGACGATCCCTATCTCGTGGTCGCGGCCGACAAGGGCACCGCCACCTTCTCCGACATCGCCAATGCGCTGGCCCAGGAATACGGCTTCTGGCTCGACGACGCCTTCGCCTCGGGCGGCTCGGCCGGCTACGACCACAAGAAGATGGGCATCACCGCCCGCGGCGCCTGGGAATCGGTGAAGCGCCACTTCCGCGAGCTCGGCCAGGACATCCAGACCACGCCCTTCACCGTGACCGGCGTCGGCGACATGTCGGGCGACGTGTTCGGCAACGGCATGCTGCTGTCCCGGCACATCAAGCTGGTCGCAGCCTTCGACCATCGCCACATCTTCATCGATCCCGCGCCCAATCCGGCGACCAGCTGGGAGGAACGCATGCGACTGTTCGACCTGCCGCGCTCGTCGTGGATGGACTACGACAAGTCGCTGTTGTCGGCGGGCGGCGGCATCTACGACCGCGCCGCCAAGTCGATCGCGCTGTCGGCCGAGGCGCGCGCCGTGCTGGGCATCGAGGCGCCGACCATGACGCCGATAGATTTGATGCGGGCGATCCTGGCGGCGCCGGTCGACCTGCTCTATTTCGGCGGCATCGGCACCTACGTGAAGGCTTCGAGCGAAAGCCACGCCGACGCCGGCGATCGTGCGAGCGACGCATTGCGCCTCAACGGCGACCAGATACGGGCGCGCGTGATCGGCGAAGGCGCCAATCTCGGCTTCACCCAGCGCGGCCGCGTCGAGGCGGCGCTGGCCGGCCGCAAGATCAACACCGACGCGCTCGACAACTCGGCCGGCGTCGATACCTCCGACCACGAGGTCAACATCAAGATCGTCACCGGCGAGGCGATTACGCGCGGCATGCTCCGGCGCGAGGACCGCAACGCGCTGCTGTTCTCCATGACCGACGAGGTGGCGAGCCTGGTGCTGCGCCACAACTACCAGCAGAGCCAGGCGATCAGCGTCGCCGCGGAGCAGGCGGGCGAGGAGCATGACCGTCTGGAACGCTTCATGCGCGCGCTGGAGCGTAACGGCCGGCTCGATCGCGCCGTGGAGTTCCTGCCCGATTCGGCCGCCATGCGCACACGCGGCCTGAACCGGCAGTACCTGACGCGGCCCGAGCTCTGCACGCTGTTGTCCTACGCCAAGATCGATCTCAACGACGAGATCCTCGACTCCGACCTGCCCGACGACCCGCTGCTCGAGGGCGAGCTTCTGCGCTACTTCCCGACGGCGCTCAGCCAGAAGTACGAGCCCTCGATCCGCGCCCATCGTCTGCGCCGCGAGATCACGGCGCTGCAGGTCGTGAACTCCCTGGTCAACCGCTGCGGGCCGACCTTCGTGCGCAACATGGCCGGCCGCACCGGCGCGCCGGCCGCGGCCATCGCCCGCGCCTTCGCCGTGGTGCGCGATGCCTGGAAGCTGCGCGACCTGTGGGGTGACATCGAAGCCCTCGATCCCGCCCTCAAGGCCGAGGCGCAGATCCGCATGCTGGTCGCCTCGCAGCGCTTCTTGACGCGCACCGTGCAGTGGGCGCTACGCCGCCTGCCGCAGCCGATCGATGCCTTGGCCTCGACCGAGCAACTCGCCGCCTCCGTGGCAGCGCTTGGCGACCTGCCGACCGATCTCATGGGCGAGGCCGAGAGCGCGGCGCTCGCCGAGCGCGCGGCGGCTTTCGAGGCGATGGGCGCACCGACAGGTGTCGCGCGCCGCGCAGCTGCTCTCGAGACTTTGGCGGCGGCGGGCGACCTCATGCTGGCGGCGCGCGCCAACAGCGTGAGCATCGAGGCGGCTGCCCGGCTCTACTTCCGGCTGGGCGAGCGGCTGTCGCTGGCGCGGCTGGCGATCGCGGCGCACAAGCTGCCGCGCGAAGGCCAGTGGCCGGCACAGGCGGCGCTCGCGGTGCAGGACGAGCTTGTCACCCTGCATGCCGATCTTCTGACCTCGGCGCTGAGCGCGGCCGGTCCCCAGGCTGCCGACAATTCCGACGCCGCGATCACGCGCTGGAGCGAACCGCGCAAGCTCGCGCTTGATCGCGTCGACCGGCTCGTGAAGGAGGATCTGGCCGCCGCCGGCATGCTCGATCTCGCCATGCTCTCGGTCGCCACGGCCGAGCTGCGCACACTCGTCTAGGAGGACCCATGGCTGCTGATTATTCCGTGAAGAAGAGCGACGCCGAATGGAAGAAGGAACTCGATCCGCTGCAGCATCACGTGCTGCGCGACCACGGCACCGAGCGGCCTTTCACCAGTCCGCTCAACAATGAAAAGCGCACCGGCACCTTTCGCTGCGCCGGTTGCGGTGAGCCCTTGTTCGATTCGGGCACCAAGTACGAAAGCGGCTCGGCTGGCCCTCGTTCTGGCGCCGATCGCCGATGCCGTCGGCAGCTCGACCGACACCAGCCATTTCATGACCCGCACCGAAGTGCACTGCGCCAAGTGCGGCGGCCATCTCGGCCACGTCTTCCCCGATGGGCCCAAGCCCACCGGCCAACGCTATTGCATGAACGGGGCAGCGCTGAAGTTCGACGAGAAGAAGTAGTCAGCGGTCGGGCAGGGCGTAGAGCGCCTGGACGAGCTGCCGCAGGTCGGCGGACACGGCCCGCCAGTTGGCATACTTCATGCGGTCGGGACCGTCATTCATGTCGAAGTAGCTCACCGTGCCTTGCGTCACCAGTGTCTGGTCGTAAACCACGGCGCCTGTCGAGACTTCGGTGAGCCGATAGGCGATGGAAGCGGTCACGGTCGTGTTCATCGAGAAGAGCGGCTGGTCGAGCTTCAGCGTCGCTTCAAGCCGGAAGCGCATTGCCCGGGCTCGCCAGCTTCGCGTTGGCGAGGGTGCGCTCCAGCGATTTCTGAAACTCCGCGTTGCTGGGGTGCGGAATCGAGAAGATCGAGCCGTCCTTGCCGCCACTGACGGGCGCGGCGGTGATGGCGTCGCGATAGGCCGGCGCCGGCCCCCTCGCCGTATCGATGCCGCTCAGGTCGGGAACGGTCTCGAGGCTTATGGGCTTGTAGGTGGCGCAGCCGGCGAGCGACAGCAGCGCGACCGTCGCCACAACACTCAAGGGACGAAGAAGACCGATCATGTTCACCGAGACGGTAGGGCGTAGAGGTCCTGCACGAGCTGCTGCAGGTTAGCACGCACGGCGCGCTGATCGGCGATGCGCAGGCGATTGTTGTTGTCGATCGCGTCATCCAGCGTCGCCGTACCCAGGCCCTGCAATGTCCTGTCGTAAACAACAGCTCCGTTGGCGGTGTTGGTCACGCGCCAGGCGATCTCCGCCGTCACTGTCATGGCGAAGCCGGCATAGGGCCGGCTGAGCGTCAGCAGCAGGCCGTCGAGGCGGAAGCGGCCGTTGGTGGGCTGACCCAACCCGGCGTTGGCCAACGTCTGCAGCAACGCCTGCTGGACCTGATCGGGCCCCACCGCCAACCTCCATGGCGTGCCGACATCGCGGCCGAGCGTAACCGATCCGACGGTGATGGCATTGCGATAGACCGGCGCTGGCCCAAAGCCCGGCGGTATGCCGGCAACCATGGCCGAATAGCTCGCGGGCGGCGCGCAGGCGCCGAGGCAGGCGAACGGAAGCGCCGCCAATAGCCGGCGGCGGGATGCAAGCGGCATGTCAGGTCGTGGGCTGATCGCCCTGCGGCGGTGGAGGTGGTGGCGGGCCGTCGTCGCATTGCGCCCAGGACGGCGCGGCAACGGCAAGCAGAGCGGCGAGTGCCAAGCTGAGAAGACGGATCATCGGCGCCTCCAACACCTCAAGTGGATCACAGGCCCTTCAGGAAGTCGATCAACAGTTTGTTGACCTCGGCCGGCCGTTCCTGCTGCACCCAATGGCCGGCGCCGTCGAGGATATGGCTGCCGCTGAGGCCAGGCAGGGTCTTGGGGAAGGCGTCGAGCTGGGCCTGGGCCGCCGGGAAGCGCAACACGCCGTCGCGGCTGCCGGCGATGAACAATGAGGGCTGGCGGATCGGCTGGCCGCGCCATGGGCCGCCGAGCTCCCAGTTGCGCTTGAGGTTGCGGTACCAGTTCAGGCCGCCGCGAAAGCCGGTGCGGGAGAATTCCTGGGCGTAGTAGTCGAGGTCGGCGGCGCCGAGCCACCCCGGCAGGGTCGGCGGATCGACGGTATTGTCGAGCAGCCCGCCGCCGCCCAGGCGCGCAAAGCCCTTGCCCTTCTCGTCGAACTCGCCGCCGGCCGTGAAATAGATGCGGCGCAGCGCGCCCCTGATGTCCTTCTGCAGCTCGGCCTCGGGCACGCCGGGCTTCTGGAAGTATTGCAGGTAGAAGTCGTTGATGCCGAGCTTCTCCAGCGCGCTCAGCACGTCGACATAGCCCGGCGGCGCGTAGGGCACGCTCATGGCGCAGACGGCGGGAAAGAGATCAGGTCGCCACAGGGCGGCGTGCCAGGCGACCGGCGCGCCCCAGTCGTGGCCGACGATGACGGCGCGGGTCTCGCCCAGCGCCTTGACCAGCTCAGCCATGTCGCCGACCAGGTGATAGAGCGTGTACTGGTCGATCGGCTCGGGCGCCTGCGTGCCGCCATAGCCGCGCATGTCGGGCGCCACGCAGCGGAAGCCCGCGGCGCTGACGCCCGTCAGCTGATGACGCCACGAATACCAGCTCTCCGGCCAGCCGTGACAGAACAGCACCAGTGGACCGCTGCCGATCTCGGCGTAGCGCATGTCGATGGTGTTGGCCTTGGTGTTCTTAAGCGTGACGCCGGGAACCGGCGAAGGAGTGTCTGCCATTGCGGCAGCTTACCCTCCTTCGCTGCTCCGCAGCTACGGAGGGCAGGCCCTCGACCTCCGAAGCTCCGCAGGAGCGAAGGAGGTTAGCCGCGAAGGTGCACCGGATGCGAGAGGCGGGCGCGTACGGAGGCTCGTGACCCGAGCAGCAGCGAGCCCAGGAAGAACAGGCTGGCGAACAGCACGATCACCGGTCCGGACGGCAGGCCGGCGTGGAAGGACACCAGCAGGCCGATAAGTGCCGAGGCGAAGGCCATGGGGGCCGCGACCAAAGTCATCGACCACACCTCGCGCGCCCAGAACGAGGCGGCGACGGCCGGCAGCAGGATCAGACCGAGCGCCATCAGCGTGCCGAGCGCCTGGAAGCCGGCCACCATGTTCAGCACGGCCAGCGACAGGAACAGGTAGTGATAGACCGAGCCGCGGATGCCCATGGCGGCGAGGAAGCCCGGGTTGAAACATTCGACGACCAGCGGCCGGTAGATCGCGGCGAGGCCGACCAGCGTGAGCGTCGCCGTCGACACGACCAGCACCAGCGCGGCCTCGTCGACGGCGAGGATGGCGCCAAACAGGATGTTCATCAGGTCGACCGCCGAGCCGCGCAATGAGACGATCAGCACGCCGAGCGCCATGGCGGTGAGATAAGCCGCGGCGAAGCTCGCATCCTCGCGCATGCTGGAGAAGCGCGCGATCACGCCGGAAATCAGGGCGGTGGCGACGCCCGCCAGAAAGCCACCGAGGCTCATGGCCGGCAACGACAGGCCACCCAGCAGGAAGCCAAGCGCCGCGCCGGGCAGCAGGGAATGGGCAAGCGCATCGCCCATCAGGCTCATGCGGCGCAGGATCAGGAACACGCCGATCGCCGATCCACCGACCGACAACGCCAGGCTCGCCACGAGGGCGCGGCGCATGAAGCCGAAATCCGCGAACGGCGCGATCAGGTATTCGTAGAGCATTACGGCCATGACGGCGTTTGTTCGTCGATCACGCCGTCAACTTCATCGGCACGTCGCAGGCATCGGCGTGCTCGTCCCAGGCCTCGGCCATGGCGCGGGCGCGCAGCAGATTCTCGGCCGACAGCACGCGCGCGGTCGGGCCGGCATCGACCAGCTCGCGCGCCATCAGGAGCGCGTTGGGGAAATCGCGGCGCACCTGGTCGAGATCGTGCAGGACGGCGATCACCGTGCGCTGCTCGGCGCGCCAGCGCTGGATCACGGCCATCAGGTCGTTGACGGTCTTGGAATCGATGGCGGCAAACGGCTCGTCCAACAGCACCAGATCCGCGTCCTGCAGAAGAAGGCGGGCGAACAGCACCCGCTGGAACTGGCCGACCGACAGCGTGTCGATCGGCCGGCGCTCGAAGCCCGACAAGCCAACGGATTCGATGGCATGCTGGGCATCGTGGATGTCGACGTGCTTGGCCGCGCCAAAACCGCCGAAGCGCGACCAGCGGCCGAGCAGCACGGTGTCGAACACCGAGATCGGAAAGGAGCGGTCGATCTCCGCCTGCTGCGGCAGATAGGCGATGCGCTTGGCCGTCGTTTCGATGCGCCCTTCGATGTGCGGCGCAAGGCCGAGCAGGGCCTTCAACAGCGTGCTCTTGCCGGCGCCGTTGGGGCCGACGATCGCCGTCATCTCGGCTGCCGGAATTTCCGCCGACACGTGATGCACCGCCGGATGACGGTCGTAGCTCACCGTCAGGTTCACCAGGCGCAAAGCCGCGTTCACAGCGCCCACCAGGCGGCGAGCCACAGCAAGGCCGATACGCCAAGCGCAGCCGCAATGCGAGCGGGCGCGCTCATGGCGAGCAACGCGGTACCGGGCGAGACGGGCTCATGCATGATGGGAATTGTTATAATATTACCTAAAGAGAGTCCAGCGCGTGCGATCTCGCGGGATCGCCGACTAACCGTTTGTTGATTGGCAGAACGGGCCTCGTGCGCGCATCTTTGCGTCATGGGGAAACTTTCGGGTCCTGGACGGCGGTCCTTGCTGATCGGCGGCGCCGCGGCGGCGGGCGTTGCGGTTACAGCCGCGCGCGCCGTGCCGGCCAAGACGCTGGCGCCAATCGAAGGGCCGTGGGCGATCGAGCTCTTCACCTCGCAGGGCTGCAGCTCCTGCCCGCCGGCCGATGCCTATCTCGGCCTGCTGGCCAAGCGCCCCGACATCGTCGCGCTGTCGTTCCATGTCGACTACTGGGACTACATCGGCTGGAAGGACGCCTTCGCCACGCGCGCCACCACCCAGCGCCAGCGCAATTACGCGCGCGTCTTGAAGCAGCGCTATGTCTACACGCCGGAGATGGTGGTCGAAGGCATCGGCCACGACACCGGCCGCGAGCCCGCCGGCATCGAGCGGTTGCTGGCTGACGCGCAGCGTCGCGCGTCCCGGCGCGCCACACCGGAACTGTCGCGCACCCAGGACGGTGCGCTGACCGTGAAGCTGGCGGCCTTCCCGCTCGAGGGCCAGCCCGCGGACGTGACGCTTGCGATCTACGACCGTCGCCATTCGACGCCGGTGGCGAGCGGCGAGAACCAGGGCCGCATGCTGGAGAACTTCAACATCGTGCGCCGTCTGCAGACGCTCGCCCGCTGGGACGGCGCGGCCGCCAGCTGGACCGTCGACGACGCCGGCCTGCAACCCGGCCTCGGCGCGGCGGTGCTCGTGCAGCGCGCCGACCATGGGCCGGTGATCGGTTGCAACAAGCTGGAGCCAATGGTCTCAGGTTGACCTCGGGTTGAGGCCTTGCTTCGGCCACAGCCGCGCGCGAAGGTGGGCCGATGTCGCTTTCCAGCGCTGCCGGCCGGCTGACGGCCGTCCTCGGGCCGACGAACACCGGCAAGACCTACCTCGCCATCGAACGCATGCTCGGCCACGAGTCGGGCATGATCGGCTTCCCGCTGCGGCTGCTGGCGCGCGAGAACTACGATCGTATCGTCAAGGTCAAGGGCGCCTCGCAGGTCGCCCTGATCACCGGCGAGGAGAAGATCGCCCCGGCCAGTGCGCGCTATTTCGTCTGCACCGTCGAATCCATGCCGCTCGACCGTACGGTATCGTTCCTGGCCGTCGACGAAGTGCAGATGGCGGCCGATCCCGAGCGCGGCCACTTCTTCACCGACCGCATCCTGAACGCACGCGGCACGCACGAAACCATGTTGCTGGGCGCCGACACCATCCGGCCGGTGCTCAATCGTCTGTTGCCCGACATCGACGTCGTGGCGCGGCCGCGTTTCTCCAAGCTCGCCTATGTCGGGCCGAAGAAGGCGACGCGCCTGCCGCGGCGCTCGGCGGTCGTCGGCTTCTCGGCGAGCGAGGTCTACGCCATCGCCGAGCTCATACGTCGCCAGCGCGGCGGCACGGCGATCGTCATGGGTGCCTTGAGCCCACGCACGCGCAATGCCCAGGTCGACATGTTCCAGTCGGGCGAGGTCGACTACCTGGTGGCGACCGATGCCATCGGCATGGGCCTCAACATGGACGTGAATCACGTCTGGTTCGCGTCATTGCGCAAATATGACGGCCGCACGCTCCGGCCGCTGCGCAATGTCGAGCTGGCGCAGATCGCCGGCCGCGCCGGCCGCCACATGAACGACGGCACCTTCGGCACCACGGCCGATGTGGGCGGGCTCGACCCCGAGGTGGTCGAGGCGATCGAGAACCATCGCTTTGATCCGCTGCGCGACGTGCAATGGCGCAACAGCGAGCTGCATTTCCATTCCGTGCCGGCGTTGATCGCCTCGCTCAACCGGCCGCCGGACCATGCCGCGCTGCAGAGGGTTCGCGAACAGGACGATCAGCTCGCCCTGCAGACCCTGTCGACCCACTCGGAGTTCCTGCCACGGCTGCGCACGCCGCAGCGCGTAAAACTGCTCTGGGAAGTCTGCCAGGTGCCCGATTTCCGCAAGACCATGACGGAAGAGCATACGCGGCTCCTGGGTCAGCTCTTCGAGCATCTGACGCAGGGTGGCGAGCGGCTGCCCGAGGACTGGATCGACAGCCACATCAAGCGCCTGGAGCACTACGACGGCGACATCGACACTTTGATGGCCCGTATCGCCCATGTGCGGACATGGACTTATATTTCGCATCGCCCGGACTGGATCCAGCGTTCAGTCCATTGGCAGGAGCGGACGCGCTCTATCGAAGACAAGCTTTCTGACGTATTGCATCAGCGTTTGACGCAAAGGTTTGTCGATAGACGGGCGGCTCTGCTTGTACGAAGATTGCGCGATGAGGGTGAAATGACGTCGTCGGTCGCCGCGGCGGGCGAGGTGTCGGTCGAAGGAGAGCATCTCGGCCGCATCGAGGGGTTCCGCTTCGTGCCAGACACGACCGAGGGACAGGCTGACCAGAAGGCTGTGCTGAGCGCCGCGCTGCGCGCGCTGCGCCAGGATCTGCCCGCGCGCCTGCAGGCCTTCACCAATTCGCCCGATGGCGAGCTGGTGTTCGATGCCCAGTTGCGCATCTGCTGGGGCGGCGGGCCTGTCGCACGCCTGCTGCCGAGCGGCGATATCCTGGCGCCCAAGGTCGAGGCGCTGCCGTCCGACCTGCTGGACGGACCGGCGCGCGAGGACGTGCGCAAGCGCGCCGCCACCTGGGTCGAGACGCGCATTCGTCTCGGCCTCAGCGAATTGATGGACGCCCGCGCCACGGCGGAACTGCCGGCCGGCGCGCGCGGCATCATCTTCCAGCTCTGCGAGGGCCTGGGCGTGCTGGCGCGCCGGCCGATCGAGGACCAGCTCGCCCAGCTCAACGAAGAGGATCGCAAGGCGCTGGCGCGGCTCGGCGTGCGGGTCGGCGTCTATTCGCTCTACTTCCCGAGCATGCTGAAGCCGGTGCCGATCCGGCTGCGCGCCGGGCTCTGGATGGTGGCGAACAACCGCGAGACCATTCCGCCGCTGCCGGCGGAGGGCCGCACCTCGATGGACCTGCCGCAAGGCGCGCCGCGCGACTTCTACGCCACCATCGGCTACCTGCCGCTGGGCGACCACGCCATTCGCGCCGACATGGTCGAGCGCCTGGCGGCGATGGCGCGCCATGCCGTGCGCGAAAGCCGCGAGGCAGCGCGGCGGGCGCAACAGCAGCAACAGCAGAAGAAGAAGCCCGAGGCTACGCCGGCTGCAGCGTCTGCGCCCACGGCCACGCCGACCGACGAGATCAGCGAATGGGCCATCGTTGCTGCGGCCTTTGGCGAGAGCGAGCCCGCACCTGCCGAACCTGCAGCTGCCGAACCTGCAGCTGCCGAGCCCGTCGCAGAGGCTGCGGTGGCGCCAGAAGAGCCCGCCGTAGCCGAAGAGATCGCGGCGCCCGCCGAAGCGCCGAGCGAGCCGCCGGCGGTCGAGGATACGACGGCTGAAGCGGCCACCGCCGAAGACGCAGCGGTCGAAGAGACCCAGGCCGACGAAGCGCCGGTCGACGCCACGGCGGAAGAGACGCCGGGCGACGCACCGGCGCCGGCCACGGAGCAGGCCAGGACCGCAGGCCCGCGTCCGCTGCCGCCCGGCTGGTTCCGGGCGACGCCGCAGATGATGTCGCTGGTCGGCTGCTCGGAGCCCGAGATGGCCAACGTGCTGCGCGGGCTCGGCTATCGGGTCCATCCGCCAACGGAAGAACACGGCCCGCTCTACGCCTTCTCGGTCAAGCCGCGCTTCGTGCGCGAGCGCGAGGAGCAGCGCGACCGTCAGCGCCAGCAGCAGAGGCAGCAGCGCGACCAGCGCCGCCGCGAACGGCCCGAGCGCCCGAACGAGCGACAGTTCTTCGCCGATACGCCGCGCCCGGAAAACAGCCAGGCGCGAGGCAAGGACGAGCGGCGCCGCGATGGGCCGCCCAACCGCGAGGGCCCTCCCAACAAGGAGCGGCGCGACGATCGTCGGCCGCCCGGTGACGGGCCGCCGCGCGAGGACCGTCGCGGGCCGAGGCCGCCGCGCCGCGACAGCGGCGGACCGGCGTTGCGCCTCTACGCCACCACCGAGAAGAAGGGCGATGCGGCCGACTCGCCGTTCGCCAAGCTGCTCGAGCTCAAGCTCGGCGGGAAGAAGTAAGAGCCCGAGACGCGATGCGGCTCGACAAGTGGCTGTGGCAGGCGCGCTTCTTCAAGTCCCGCAGCCTCGCCACGCGCTTCATCGAGAAGTCGCGCTGCCGCATCGACGGCCGCGTCGTCGACAAGCCGCACGCCACCGTGGCGCCCGGCATGGTGCTGACCTTCGCGCTGGGGCCGCGGGTGCGCGTGGTGCGCATCGTGGCCCTGGGCGAGCGTCGCGGGCCTGCTCCGGAAGCGCGCGCGTTGTATGACGAAATCGACGGCGGCTGATTAGCCCGGGCTGCTGGTGCATCTTGCGCACGCCGGTTCAGCGCGTTAAGCACGCCGCCGCTCAGGAGCGTTTGATGACCTATGTCGTGACCGAGGCTTGCATCAAGTGCAAGTACATGGACTGCGTCGAAGTCTGCCCCGTGGATTGCTTCTACGAGGGCGAGAACATGCTGGTCATCAATCCTGACGAATGCATCGACTGCGGCGTCTGCGAACCGGAATGCCCGCCGAACGCCATCGTGCCTGACACCGAGAAGGGGCTGGAGAAGTGGCTGGAGCTCAATCGCGGCCTGTCGACCAGCTGGCCGAACATCACCCGCAAGGGCGAGGCGCCGGCCGACGCCGATAATTTTAAGGACGAAAAAGACAAGTTCGAAAAGTATTTCTCGGACAAACCCGCAGCGCGATAGGAATCGCCACTTTCCACGCGGTTGACGCATCTTTTGCGACAGTCATGCAACTGTTGCATGGGCAGACCGTTGCCGAAATGCAACAACGACCGCGACTCTGACGCGAATCTCTGATATAAGGGGCGCGTCGGGAGCGGTCCCAGGTCGGACCGCCGCTGGCTCGGTGTCCTCGTAGGTATCCGAAAACAACTCACGGATACCCGGCATCGGGCCGACACGCAAGGGGGCGTGAGCGGTGGGTCGCGGTATCGCTTCAGCGCGGGGTAGGACGTGAAGGGAATTGAGGAAGACATGGCCAAGCCGAAGAAGATTGCGGCCAAGCCGAAGGAGTTTGCCTTCGAGAAGGGCGATTTCGTGGTCTATCCGACGCACGGTGTCGGTCGCGTGATCGATATCGAGGCGAAGGAGATCGCCGGGCACAAGCTCGACCTGTTCGTCATCTCGTTCGAGCAGGAGCGCATGATGCTGCGCGTGCCCGTGGCGAAGGCGAAGATTTCCGGCCTGCGCAAGCTCAGCTCGCGCAAGATCATGGAGAACGCGCTGGTGACCCTGAAGGGCCGCAGCCGCGTCAGCCGCGCCATGTGGAACCGCCGGGCGCAGGAATACGAAGCCAAGATCAACTCCGGTGACCCGGTGTCGATCGCCGAAGTCGTGCGCGACCTGCATCGCAATGCCGGCCAGCCCGACCAGTCCTACAGCGAGCGCCAGATCTACGAGGCGGCGCTGGACCGGCTGGCCCGCGAGCTGGCGGCCGTCGAGCGCATCGACAAGGACGTGGCCACGCAGAAGCTGAACAGCGTTCTGCAGAAGGTCGCCTAAGGCACCTGGCACGAAACGATTTGAAAGGCGGCCGACGGCAACGTCGCGCCGCCTTTTTCATGACTCCTGCTCTTCCGGACCGGAAGACATCAAGGCTCGATGATCTTCACCTGCGCCAAGCGCATCAGCTCGGCGCCGTTGTCGACGCCGTTCAGCAGCAGCAGCCGCTCCATCCTGTAGTCGGGGTAGGGCAGGCGCTGGGCGAGCTGTGCCGCAGTGGTGCCGGCCGTCGGCACGACGCGCAGGCGGTAGGGGCGCAAGGCCGCGGCTTCGGCGTCGGACAGGCTGCGGAAGGTGCGGGCAGCGTTGACCAGGACCTCGATGCGTTGATCGCGGTCCGATCCGTCGCTGAGCAGATTGAAGAAGCAGACGCGATCGCCGTGCCGGATCAGGACGTATCGCGTCTGGCCCAGCCCCGTGTCCGAGCCGCGCGGCCGCGACCCGATCGCGGCCTCCGCGCCGCCGATCTCCGTCGTCTGAATGTCGGTGGGCGTGGGTTTCAGCCGGTTGCGCATCCAGTCGGCGAGGCTGCCCTGCTGCGGGCCTTCGGTGCAGGAGAAGAACAGTAGGGAGCGGTCGCGGCCGACGCCGAGGACGCCGTCGGTGTCGTTGAACAGGCGGAAGTCGCGCGGCGCTTCGAAGGCCAGCTTCAGCACCGGATGGAGATAGCGATTGCCGCGCACAAAGCCTTCCTGGGGCGGATCGTCGACCGACATGCCGTTGATCGCGTCGAGAAAGGCCGTGCGATGGGACTCGCCCGGGGCGGTGGCGTCGTTGACGCCCTCCAGGGCGATGCGCCGCTCGACAGGCGCGGGGTGGGTCGACGTCGTGCTGCGCCGGTCAATCGAATCGGGCGCCTCGCCCATGAGCTGCAGTTCGAGCTGCCCCTGGCGGCGCAGCTTGTCGATGAGGCTCGTCATGGCGCTGCCGCGGTAGCCCGCCTTGACCAGCATGGCGACGCCGATCTTGTCGGCCTCGAGTTCCTGTTCGCGCGAATAGCGGCGCAGCGCCAGCAACCCGTCGCGCGCCACCGAGCGGCCGACCGTGATCGACCCGGTCGACGTGGCGGCCTCGACGGCGGCGTCGAGCACGCTCTGCCTCTGCCGCGCCCGCTGGGAGGCGTGACGCTGCACGACGTGACCGACCTCGTGGCTGAGGGCCGCCGCCAGCTCGGCCTCGTCATCGAGCAGGGCGAGCAGGCCGCGCGTCACCATCACATAACCGCCGGCCGCGTGCGCATTGGCCAGCGGCTGGTCGAGCACGACGAAGCGGAACTTGCCGGAGACGGCGGACTGGCTCACGACCTTCTGGCCGACACCATCGACATAGGCCTGAAGGGAGGCATCCGGATAGGCCACCCCGACGTCGCGCTCGAGCTCGCGCGGCAGGGACGGGATGCCGGCACGCGAGGGGCCTGCGGTCTGCGACGAATCGCTGGGCAGCGTGCAGGCGGCGGCACTGGTGAGGAGCGCAAGAAGTACGAGTAACCGGCGGAAACCCACTGCCCCTCCTGCTCCCCGCCATTACCTTAGACGCTCGCCCCGGACCGTCGCAATCGCGGTGAGGCTGGAACAAAGGGCGCTGCTGTGGCAGTGATTCGGACCGAGAGTCACATGCCGCGTTCAGAAACCCCGCTTCGCTCGGACTTGTTCCCGGAAATCTCGCCCTACGCCAGCGGCATGCTGGCCGTCGACGGGCGACACACGATCTATTGGGAGCAGAGCGGCAATCCCGAGGGCGTGCCGGTCCTCTTCCTGCATGGCGGCCCGGGCGCCGGCTCAGCCCCCGTGCATCGTCGGTTCTTCGACCCGCAGTTCTACCGCATCGTGGTGTTCGACCAGCGCGGCTGCGGCCGCTCCATGCCGCTCGGCGAGCTGCACGACAACACCACCGGCCATCTCGTGTCCGACATGGAGAGGCTCAGGAACCATCTCGGCATCCACCAGTGGCTGCTGTTCGGCGGTTCGTGGGGCAGCACCCTGGCACTGGCCTACGGCGCGAGACATCCCGAGCGCGTCACGGGCTTCATCCTGCGCGGCATCTTCCTGGGCGCGCGGTCAGAGATCGAGTGGTTCCTCCACGGCATGCGTGCGATCTTCCCGGAGGCGTGGCGCGACTTCGCCGAGCATCTGCCGCCCGCCGAGCGCGCCGACCTTTTGGGCAACTACTATCGCCGCCTGACCGATCGCAACCCCGACAACCATCGCCCCGCCGCGCGCGCCTGGAGCCGCTACGAGGCCGCCTGCTCGACGCTCTATCCGACGGCGCGTGCACCGTTCGAATCGGACCATGGCGGCTTCGCGTTGGCGCTGTCGCGCATCGAGGCCCATTACTTTGCCAACGGCACGTTCGTGCCCGAGGGCTGGCCGTGGGCGGATCTCGATCGCATCCGCCATCTGCCCTGCACCATCGTCCAGGGCCGCTACGACATCGTCTGCCCGCCCGTCACCGCCGACGCGCTGGCGCGTGCCTGGCCGGAAGCGCGCTATGTCGTGGTACCCGATGCCGGCCACAGCGCGCTGGAGCCGGGCATCCGCGCGGCGCTGGTCAACGCCACCGAAAGCTCGCGCTTGTCGAGCAGCGACGTTGACCTGTTCGCGCCGCGCTTTCCGTGGGAAACCTGATGTCGTTCGAGCTCCCACCCGAACAGCACAGCGCGGCGGCCTGGTATGGCCCCGAGATCGCCAAGCGCGACGACTGGCTGATGCCGCTCGACGCCGCCGAGATTGCCGAGGTCGAGAGCGCGGCGACGGCGCTGGCGCGACGTGACGCCGACATCGCAGCCATCGCGGCTGCCGACTTTCCATTGCCGACGCTTGGGCCAAAGCTCAAGGCGCGTGTGCGCGACGAAGTGCTGAACGGCCGGGGCTTCCTGCTGCTGCGCGGCCTGCCGGTCGAGCGCTGGTCGATGCGCGAGGCGGCGACGGCATTCTTCGGCCTGGGGGCGCATCTCGGCAGCGCACGCTCTCAGAACGGCAAGGGCCATGTGCTGGGCCACGTGCAGGATCTCGGGCTCGACGTGCACGATCCCAACGTGCGCATCTACCAGACCAACGAGCGGCAGACCTATCACACCGATTCCTGCGACATCGTCGGGCTTCTCTGCCTCAAGACGGCCAAGTCCGGCGGCCTGTCGGCGCTGGTGAGCTCGACCACCATCTTCAACGAGATGCGTCGTCGCCGCCCCGAGCTGCTGAAACTCCTGTTCGAGCCGGTCGCCACCGATCGCCGCGGCGAGGTGCCCGAAGGCCAGAAGCCCTACTTCCAGATTCCGACCTTCAACTGGCACAAGGGCTTCCTCACCGCGATCTACCAGCGCCAGTACATCGAGTCCGCGCAGCGCTTCGCCGACGCGCCGCGGCTGACGCCGGCGCATGTCGAGGCGCTCGACCTGTTCGATTCGCTGGCCAACGATCCCAAGCTCAACCTCTTCATGGAGTTCAAGCCGGGCGACGTGCAGCTCGTGCACAACCACACCATGCTGCACGACCGCACCGGCTTCGTGGACTGGCCCGAGCCGCAACGCCGCCGCCATCTCTTGCGTTTGTGGCTGGCGGCCTCGGAAGCACGGCCGCTGCCCGAGGTGTTCGCCCAACGCTACGGCACGGTCACCATTGGCGACCGCGGCGGCATCATCGTGCGCGGCACCAAGCTGCACGCGCCCTTGGAGGCGGTGTGACGCGGCCCCCTGGCTGGTGGTTGACCGCGGACGCGGTCGTCCCTAAGTGAAGGCCGCCAAAAGAAACCACTTGCTATAGGGATAACGTATGGCCAGCGATCCAACCGCGGGCGGCGCCCCGGCTGAGATGCCGGTCGAGCCGGACGACAACCTCGACATCCCGGCCAAGCCGGACAACGAACTCGACCAGCTCAAGGCCGAGAAAGCCGAGCTGCAGGACAAGCTCCTGCGCGCGCTCGCCGAGACGCAGAACGTGCGCCGGCGCGGCCAGCAGGATGTCGAGCGCGAGCGCAAGTTCGGCATCGAGCGGTTCGCCAAGGACGTGCTGTCGGTCGCCGACAATCTCGGCCGCGCCCTCTCGGCGCTGCCCGGCGACGCCGACGCCGTCGATCCAGCGCTGAAGAACGTGATCGTCGGTGTCCAGGCCACCGAGCGCGAACTGCAGTCGGTGCTGGAGCGCCACGGCGTCACCCGCATCGAGGCGCTGGGCAAGCCGTTCAACGCCGAATTCCACCAGGCGATGATGGAGGTCCAGGATCCCTCGGTGCCGGCCGGAACGGTCGTGCAGGAGCTGATTCCGGGCTACCTGATCGCCGGCCGCCTGCTTCGAGCGGCCATGGTGGCGGTGTCCAAGGGCGGGCCCTCGGTCCGGCCGGCCAGCAACGAGAACTAATCGGTGTTCAGGCGCCAAAAGGCCCTAAAACGCATCAGATTCGTCACTTTTCGGTCGTCGAGGTCATTGCAGCCCAGCCGATAGGACCTATATAGCCCCTGTCCTGACCCGGTTTTTCCGGCAGGTAACATATCAGGGGGTCGGCTGGGTGCCTTAGGGGCCGAGACGATCTGCCAAGGAAGAGAGAGCAGTCATGGCAAAAGTCATTGGTATCGATCTCGGTACGACCAACTCCTGCGTCGCGGTCATGGAAGGCGGCGACACCAAGGTCATCGAGAATTCCGAGGGTGTGCGGACGACCCCCTCGATGGTCGCCTTCACCGACTCCGGTGAGCGGCTGGTTGGCCAGGCCGCCAAGCGCCAGGCCGTCACCAATCCGATGAAGACCCTGTACTCGGTGAAGCGCCTGATCGGCCGCCGCTTCGACGACCCGATGGTCGCGAAGGAGATGTCGCTGGTGCCCTTCAAGATCGTGAAGGCCTCCAACGGCGACGCCTGGGTCGAGGCCAACGGCCAGCAGTACAGCCCGAGCCAGATTTCCGCGTTCATCCTGGGCAAGATGAAGGAAACCGCCGAGTCCTACCTCGGCGAGAAGGTCGAGCAGGCGGTGATCACCGTCCCGGCCTACTTCAACGACGCCCAGCGCCAGGCCACCAAGGACGCCGGCCGCATCGCCGGCCTCGACGTGCTGCGCATCATCAACGAGCCGACGGCGGCTGCCCTTGCCTACGGCATGGACAAGCGCAAGGCCGGCACCATCGCGGTCTACGACCTGGGCGGCGGCACGTTCGACGTGTCGGTGCTCGAGATCGGCGACGGCGTGTTCGAGGTGAAGGCGACCAACGGCGACACCTTCCTGGGTGGCGAGGACTTCGACCTGCGGGTGATCACCTACCTCGCGGAGGAGTTCAAGAAGGAGCAGGGCATCGACCTGCGCAACGACAAGCTTGCGTTGCAGCGCCTGAAGGAAGCGGCCGAGAAGGCCAAGATCGAGCTCTCCAACGCCAAGGAGACCGAGATCAACCTGCCGTTCATCACGGCGGATGCGAGCGGCCCCAAGCATCTCGTGATCAAGCTGTCGCGCGCCAAGCTCGAATCGCTGGTCGAGGACCTGATCCAGCGCACGCTCGAGCCCTGCCGTGCCGCGCTCAAGGACGCCGGCCTGCAGGCCGGTCAGATCGACGAGGTGATCGTGGTCGGCGGCATGACCCGCATGCCCAAGGTCATCGAGATCGTGAAGCAGTTCTTCGGCAAGGAGCCGGCCCGCAACGTCAATCCTGACGAAGTGGTCGCGGTCGGTGCGGCGGTCCAGGCCGCGGTGCTGAAGGGCGAGGTCAAGGATGTCCTGCTGCTCGACGTGACCCCACTGTCACTCGGCATCGAGACGCTGGGCGGCGTGTTTACCCGCCTGATCGAGCGCAACACCACGATCCCGACCAAGAAGAGCCAGACCTTCTCGACGGCCGACGACAACCAGACCGCGGTGACCATCCGCGTGTTCCAGGGCGAGCGCGAGATCGCCGCCCAGAACAAGCTTCTGGGCCAGTTCGACCTGGTGGGCATCCCGCCGGCGCCGCGCGGCATGCCGCAAGTCGAGGTCACCTTCGACATCGACGCCAACGGCATCGTGCAGGTCTCGGCCAAGGACAAGGCCACCAACAAGGAGCAGCAGATCCGCATCCAGGCTTCGGGCGGCTTGAGCGAGGCCGACATCCAGAAGATGGTGAAGGATGCCGAGCTGCACGCCGAGGAAGACAAGAAGAAGCGCGAGCTGATCGACGCCCGCAACCAGGGCGAGGCGCTGGTCCATTCGACGGACAAGAACCTCAAGGAGTTTGGCGACAAAGTCGGTCCGGCCGAGAAGTCGGCGATCGAGAGCGCGCTCGAGGGCCTGAAGGCGGTGCTCACGGGCGAGGATACCGAGGCCATCAAGGCCAAGACCAACGATCTTGCCCAGGCCGCGATGAAGCTTGGCGAGGCGATGTACAAGGCCCAGCAGGGCGACGCTCAGGCCGGTGCAGGGGCCGGTCCGGGCGGCGGCGCGGCGCCGGGCGGTGGAGCCGCGAACCAGGCCGGCAACGAGAAGGTCGTCGACGCCGAGTTCGAGGACGTCACCGACAAGAACAAGAAGACGGGTTCCGGCTGATCCGGAGCAAGGCAAGGAACAGGGCCTCCCGCGCGAGCGGGAGGCCTAACTTTAGGCGGCGGCAAGTGGGGGCTGCGTAGGGCGCATGTCGCAGGACTATTATGAGCTGCTCGGAGTCAGCCGAACGGCGAGCGCCGATGACATCAAGAAGGCGTTCCGCAAGCTCGCCATGCAGCATCACCCGGATCGCAATGATGGCAACAAGGACGCCGAGAAGAAGTTCAAGGACCTCAATCACGCCTACGACATCCTGAAGGATCCCGACAAGCGCGCGGCCTATGACCGCTACGGACCGGCCGCCTTCGAGGGCGGCATGGGACCCGGCGGGCCGGGCGGTCCGTTCGGCGGCGCCCAGGGCTTCGATTTCGGCTCGGTGTTCGGCGACATCTTCGAGGACATGTTCGGTGCCGGCCAGCGCGGCCGCGGCGGGCGCGCCGACATGCGCGGCCAGGACCTGCGCTTCAATCTCGAGATCACGCTGGAGCAGGCCTACGGCGGCACCGAAGCCACGGTGCGCGTGCCGACCTCGATCGCCTGTGAGACCTGCAAGGGCAGCGGCGCCGAGCCCGGCTCCAAGCCGCAGCAGTGCCCGACATGCCATGGCCGCGGCCGCCTGCGCGCCCAGCAGGGCTTCTTCACCGTCGAGCGCACCTGCCACGCCTGCCATGGCGCCGGCCAGGTGATCGACAAGCCCTGCCGCGCCTGTGCCGGCCAGGGCCGTACGCGCAAGGACAAGACGCTCAAGGTCAACATCCCGGCCGGTGTCGAGGACGGCACCCGCATCCGCCTCTCGGGCGAGGGCGAGGCCGGGGCGCGCGGCGGACCGGCCGGCGATCTCTACGTCTTTTTGTCGGTGCGCCGCCACCAGCTGTTCGAGCGCGAGGGCGCCGACGTGCATTGCCGCGTGCCGATATCGATGGTGCAGGCCACGCTCGGCGGCAACATCGAGGTGCCGACGCTCGACGGCAAGATGGCGCGGATCAACATCCCATCGGGCGCCCAGGGCGGCCACCAGTTCCGCCTGCGCGGCAAGGGCATGCCGATCGTGCGCTCGGCGCAGCGCGGCGACATGTACATCGAGATCAACGTCGAGACGCCGACCAATCTCACGGCCAAGCAGAAGGAACTGCTCAAGGAATTCGAGAAAGCCGGCAAGACCAGCCCCGAATCCGAAGGCTTCTTCAGCAAGGTGAAGGAGATGTTCGGCGGGTGATCGGCGGCGGATGGCTCAGCCCGGCATGGGAACTCGCACTGTCGGCCATCATCCCGGCGGTTCTCGCGATCCTCATCCTGCTGGCCGAGCAGCGCGGTCCGCTGGCCGCCCCGATACAGGCCTGCAAAGGCCTGGTGCCCGCCTACGTTCCCGCAGTCGCCGTCGTCTTCGGCCTGTTCGCCGCCCTGCTCGCCAGCGATGCCTGGCAGAAGGACACCCTGGCGAGGCGCATTCTCGGTGACGAGGTCGACGCGGCCCGCGTCATCGCCCAATTCTCGCGCGCCGCGGGGATCGATGGCCAGGTGGTGCCGAAGCTCAAGGCCTATCTCGAGGCCTCCAGCAAGGAGAAGCACTACACGCCGGCCGCCGAGGCGGCGCGTGCCGTGACCGAGAAGGCCTACGAGGAACTTTTAGCCGTCGTCCTGCGCACGCCGCTCGCCGATGCGTCACGCCCAGCCCTGGTCAAGGGCGTGAGCGACCTGAAGCGGGCTCACGACGACCGGTTCTATCTCGCGGCCGACCGCACCGTGCCGATCAAGTGGTTGTCGATCGTGGTCTTCGGTGCCTTGACGCAGATCGCGCTGATGCTCGTCCATGTCGGCCAGCGCCAGCACATGCGCGTGGTCGTCGGGCTGTTCACGGTGACCTTCAGCGCCTGCCTGATCGTCGTTTCGATTTTCGACACGCCATTCGACAGGATCCTGTTCGATGAGCCAGCCGCCTCGCTGGGAGCGGTCCTGAAGTCTCTCTAGGCCGCGACGGCAGTCTCGGCGAGCACGCAGCGCACGAGGTGGCTGTCGCCGGTCGCCCGCAGGTTGGGTGGCGCCGTCGTGCAATCCGGACGCACGAACTTGCAGCGCGGCGCGAAGCTGCAGCCGGTCGGCACTTCGGCGAGGTCGGGCGGCGCGCCCGGGATCGCCTCCAGCCGCTGGCCGCGCATGCCGTCATGCACCGTCGAGGCGAGCAGGCCGCGGCTGTAGGGATGCTGCGGCGCGTCGACCATCTTCTCGACCGGCGCCAGCTCGACGATCTTGCCGGCATACATCACGCCGATGCGGTCGGAGACCTCGACCGCCACCCCGATGTCGTGGGTGACGAAGATCACGCCGAGGTCGAACTCGCGCTGCAATTCGCGGATCAGCAGCAGGACCTGGATCTGCACGGTGGCGTCGAGCGCCGTCGTCGGCTCGTCGGCCAGCAGCAGGCTGGGATTGCACGACAGCGCCAGCGCGATCATGGCGCGCTGGCGCATGCCGCCCGACATCTCGAACGGATAAGCCTTTAGGCGCTGCGCCGGCGAAGGAATGCGCACCAGCTCGAGCAGCTCCTTCGCCCGCTTCCAGGCGTCGCTCTCGCTCTTGCCGGTGTGACGCCGGATGGTCTCGGCGATCTGATGGCCGACGGTGAAGACCGGATCGAAGGCCGTCGCCGGCTCCTGGAAGATCATGGCCACGCGACGGCCGCGCAGGTCGCCTAGAGCGCGCGAGCCCATGTCCAAAACCTCGTCGCCCTCCATGCGGATGCTGCCCGACCAGCGCGTGCGATGCTCGGGATGGAGCCGCAGGATCGAGCGCAGGGTGACGCTCTTGCCCGAGCCCGATTCGCCCAGGATGCCCAAGGTCTCGCCGCGCTTGAGGTCGAAGCTGACGCCGTTCACGGCGTGGACGGTGCGATCCGGCGTCTTGAAGGTGACGTGCAGGTCGCGGACTTGCAGGAGATCGCTCATGCTGCGACTGCCTTGGAATGGCCGGAGCCGGCAACGCTCATGTGGCAGGCCACCGCCTGGCGGCCGGTCTCGGCCAGCGCCGGCTCGAGCTTGGCGCAGACCTCCTCGGCGAAGGGGCAGCGGGTGCGGAAGCGGCAGCCCGACGGTGGATCGATGGGGTTGGGCGGATCGCCCTGGATGGGTGCTTCCTTGGTGCGCTTGCGCGGATCCATCGACGGCCGCGCCGAGAGCAGCGCCCGCGTGTAGGGGTGTTGCGGATTGCCGTAGATCGCCTCGACGGGGCCAAGCTCGACGATCTTGCCGAGATACATCACCAGCACGCGGTCCGAGAGATACTGCACGACGTTGAGGTCGTGGCTGATGAAGAGGTAGGTGAGGCCAAGCTCGCTCTTGAGGTCGACCAGCATGTTCAGGACCTGGGCCTCGACCGACTTGTCGAGCGCCGACACCGCCTCGTCGAGGATCACCAGCCGCGGCCGGAGCGCCAGCGCCCGGGCGATGTTGACGCGCTGGCGCTGGCCGCCCGACAGCTCGTGCGGATAGCGTTCGGCGTAGTTGTTGGGATCGAGCCCGACCTTGCTCAAAAGGTCGCGCACGCGCTCGCGCGCCTGGGCCGCCGGCAGGCCGTGCGCCTTGGGCGCGAAGGCCAGCGTCTCGGCGATGGTGAGCCGGGGGTTGAGCGAGGCGTAGGAATCCTGGAACACCATCTGCACCTGGCGGCGCAGCTCGTTCACCGTGATGCCGTGCGGCTCGTCGACAGGATCGCCGTCCAGCACCATGGTGCCACGGTCCGGCTTGATCAGCCTGATCAGGAGCCGCGCCACCGTCGACTTGCCGCAGCCCGATTCGCCCACCACGCCCAGCGTCTCGCCCTTGGCCACCGACAAGGTGAGATCGTCGACCGCGCGCACCACCTTGCGACCGCGACCTAAAAGGCCGCCGCCCACCGGGAAGTGCTTGCGCAGGCCGCTGGCCAGCAACAGGGGCTGGGCCGGGCCCCCGCGATCGACAGGGATCATCGTGTCCATGTCAGGCCTTCACATCCATGGCGGCGCGCAGCCCGTCGCTCATCATGTTGAAGCAGATCGAGGTGATGAAGATCATGACGCCGGGCAGGGCCGCCAGGACCGGGTTGACGTAGATCGCCTGGCGCAGCGTGTTCAGCATCAGGCCCCATTCCGGCTCGGGCGGCTTCACGCCGAGGCCCAGGAAGCTCAGGCCGGCGGCCAGGATGATGGCCACGCTGATCAGCGAGGTGGCATAGACCAGGATCGGCCCCAGCACGTTACCGAGCACGTGCACGCGCACGATGGTGAGGGCGCTTGCACCGCTCGCCCGCGCGGCATCGACGAAATCGAAGCCGCGCACCTGCGTCGTCACGCTTTCCGAGACGCGACAGACCGGCGGGATGAAGACCAGGGTGAGCGAGAGCAAGGTGTTTTCGGTGCCCGCGCCCATGGCGCCCGACAGCGAGATCGCCAGCAGCACCGACGGGAAGGCATAGAACACGTCCATGACGCGCATGATCGCCATGTTGGTGCGACCGCCAACGAAGCCCGCCGTGATGCCGAGAAGGCCGCCGATCAGCAGGGCGCAGACCACCGGCGTCACGCCCATGAACAGCGACAGGCGGCCGCCATAGATCAGGCGCGCGAGCATGTCGCGGCCGAGTTCGTCGGTGCCAAGAATGTGATTGGGCGAGCCCAGCGGATAGAGGCGGCGCAACATCGAGGTCTTGTAGGGATCAGCCAGGCCCAGCCACGGCGCCGCCAGGGCGGAGGCAACGAGCAGGAGCAGCACGGCGGCGCAGATCACGGTCACCGGATCGCGGCGCAGGCGACGGGCGACCGACTTCCAGTAGCCGCGTCCCGCGGCGGCTGCGGTCGCTTGCACCAGAGGGGCGCCAAGCTCGAGCGAGGGGGTCTGGATCGCCATGGCGTCAGCCTCGCTTGATGCGTGGATCGACCATGGTCTGGATCACGTCCACGGTGAGGTTGAGCAACATGAAGAAGCCGGCCAGCACCAGGGTCGTGCCCTGCAGGATCGGCAGGTCGCGGCGGAAGATGGCGCTGTTCAGCAGGAAGCCGGTGCCCGGCCAGGCGAACACCGTCTCGATCAGGATCGAGCCGCCGATCAGGTTGCCGGCCTGCAGGCCCATCACGGCGAGGCAGGTCGGCGCGGCGTTCTTCAGCACGTGGCGCAGGATCTGGCTGTCGTTCATGCCCTTGGCCTGCAGGGCGGTGACGAACTCCATGCTGAGCGTTTCCTTGATCGTCGAGCGCACGGTACGCGTGACGACGCCGAGCGGGATCACCGAGAGCGCGATGGTCGGCAGCACCATGTGGGCGAGATGGGCGCGGTCGAAGCGCCAGCCCGTCGAGTTCTCCGGCCCCATGCCCATGGGCGGCAAGGCGCCGAGTTCGACGGCAAAGATGATCACCAGCACGATCGCCAGCCAGAAGTGAGGCACGCTGACGCCGACCAGCGAGATCAGGGTGACCAGCCGGTCGACGATGCGCGACTTGGCGTAGGCCGCCGCGGTGCCGAGGATGACGGCCAGCGTGAAGGCGAGCGTCGTGGCGGCGATGGCGAGGATGATGGTGTTGCCGAACGCCGAGGCGACTTCGCTCGCCACCGGACGGCCGGTGCCGATCGAAGTGCCGAAGTCGCCGGTCAAGGTCACGCCCAGCCAGCGCAGGTACTGCACCGGCAACGGCTTGTCGAAGCCGTAATACTCCTTGAGCTTGTCGATCACTTCCTTGGGCGCATCCGGCGGCACGATGGCCGAGATCGGATCGCCCGGCGCGAGATGCACCAGCCCGAACACCAGCAGCGACACGCCGAAGGCGACCGGCACCAGGTAGATCAGCCGCCTCAGGGCATAGAGGAGCATTGCGCCGCCCCGCTACTTCATGGTGATGGGCGTGAGGTCCTGGAACCAGCTCTGGGCCTGCACGAAGCCCGTCACCTTGGGGCTCATGGCGCGCGGGTTGAGGTCGTGGGCGATATAGACCCAGTAGGACTGGTCGACGATGTAGGTATGGACGTCGGCCAGAGCCTTGGTCTGCGCCGCACGATCGAACGAGGTGTGGGCCTTGTTGATCAGCTCATCGAGCTTGGCGTCCTTCAGGATGCCCCAGTTGGCGCCCTTCGGGGGTACGTAGTCGCTGTGATAGAGGCGCATGAAGGCTGAGTAGGGATCGACCGTGGCGCGGCTGATGTTGATGCCGTTGACGCCCGCTTTGGTCGAGGCCTCGCCGGTGACGGGCTGGAAGGAGAAGGTCACCAGCGCGTTCCATTCCATGACCTCGAACTGGGTGTCGAAGCCCACCGCGTTCAGGTTCTCCTGCACGTACTCGTTCATCGGCAAGGGCAGCATCTGGCCCGAGCCCGAGGTCGAGATCGCGATCTTGATCTTGGGCTTCTTGGTGGCGCTGTAGCCGGCTTCGGCCAAAAGCTTCTTGGCCGCCTCCGGGTCGTACTTGATGTCGAAGGTCGGCGAGCCGAACCAGGGATGGCCGGGGTAAACCACGCCCTTGGATTCGATCATCATGCCGCCCAGCAGCTTGGTGAGGCCGGCGCGATCGACCGCGAGGTTGGCCGCCTTGCGCACGCGGATATCCGCCCACGCCGAGCCCTCGACCATGCTGGGCTGATAGGCCCAGTTGTGCGGGTACTTGTTGGTGACGATGTTCATGCCGCCCTGTTTCAGGCGCGGGATGGCGTCGGGCGCGGGCACCTCGATCCAGTCGACCTGACCCGCCAGCAGCGCGGCAGTGCGGGTCGCCGCCTCCGGCATGGGGAACAGCAGCACCTTGTCGAGCTTGGGAACGCGCGTCTTCTCCCAGTAGTCGGCGTTACGCGACAGCTCCATGCGCTCGCGCGGCACGACGCGGTCGACCTTGAACGGGCCGGTGCCGGAGGGCTGCAGGGCCACCTTGACCCAGTCCTTGCTCTGCTTCTCCCAGTTCGTCGGGCTGGAATAGAAGATGTAGGACATGTCGTAGGGGAACAGCGCGTTCACCACGCGCGTGGTGAGCTCGACCGTGTACTTGTCGACCGCCTTCCAGCCGACCAGCGTCGGCACACGCGCCCGCGCCTGGGCGGCCTGCTTGGGATCGAACTGCGGCGACTTGTCGTTCAGGATCTTCTCGAGGTTCCACACCACGACGTCGGCGTCGAAGTCCGAGCCGTCGTGGAACTTCACGCCCTGGCGCAGCTTGAAGATCCACTTGGTGGGCTCACCCTCGACCGCCGACCATTCGGTGGCCAGGCCCGGGCGGATGTCGGCGATGGTGTCAGCCTTCGACAGGTCCCAGTTCACCAGTGCGTCGTAAATGGTGTAGCCGGCGAAGCGGAAGCCTTCGAAACCCTGGTCGGGCTGGCCGGTGGTCTGCGGAATGTCGGCAGCTGTCATGCCGATGCGCAGAGTGCCTTGGGAGAAGGCAGGCATTGCAGTCGCCGTGACAAGGCCGAGGCCCAGGGCGGCAATGCGAAGGCGCTTGAACATCCGGTGCTCCACTGTTGGGCGCCCGCAGGCAGGCGCTCGGGCCGACGTCATGCAAGCCCCAAGCCAAGGCTTGCACCGTCGCGGTGAATGAGGCGGCATGTCGCTTGCATGACTTCGATTGGAAGGAAGCGACATGACGGAAGACAAGGCCCCACCAACGATCGAGGAATTTCGCGTGCGCGCGGCCCTGACCGGCCTGCCGCTCACGGCCGAGGACATCGAGCATCTGCACAAGGGCTATGTCGGATTGCTGAAATTGATGGAGCGCATCCCCAGCCATTGGGCCTGGGCCGCCGAACCGCCGCATGTGTTCCGCGCCGATGAGTAAGCCCGCCCCCGCCGAGCTGACGACGCTCAGCATCGCCCAAGCCGGCAACCTTCTGACGCGCGGCGAGATCACCTCGACTGCGCTCACCGAGGCTTTCCTCGCCCGCATCGACGCCGTCGATCACAAGATCGCGAGCTACATCACCGTGACCGCCGACCGCGCGCGGATCGCCGCCAAGCAGGCCGACATGGAGCTGAGCCAGGGCCTCAATCGCGGCCCCCTGCACGGCATTCCGATCGCGCTGAAGGACATCTACGAGACCGAGGGCGTGCTGACGACGGGCCACTCGCACCTGCGTGCCGACTACGTGCCCGCGGTCGACGCCGAGACGGTGCGGCGCCTGAAGGCGGGTGGCGCGGTCATCCTGGGCAAGCTTGCCACGCACGAGTTCGCCAACGGCGCGATGACGCCCGACCAGCCCTTTCCGGCGGCGCGCAATCCCTGGAACACCGACTACCAGCCCGGCGGCTCGTCGAGCGGCTCGGGCGCGGCCGTCGCCGCCGCGCTGTGCATGGGCGCCATGGGCTCCGACACCGGCGGCTCGATCCGCAACCCGGCGGGCTTCTGCGGCACCGCCGGCATCAAGCCGACCTATGGCCTGGTCAGCCGCTGCGGCATCTTCCCGTTGTCGTTCAGCTTCGACACCGCGGGCCCGCTCGCCTGGACGGTCGAGGACAACGCGCTGATGCTCGACGTGCTGGCGGGCCACGATCCCAACGACCAGGCGTCGGCCGAGGCAACCAAGGTCGACTATGGCGCGGCCACGCAGCGCTCGATCAAAGGCATGCGCATTGCGCTCGCCCGCACCTGGTACGAGGGCAACCTGACGGCCGACATGGCCAAGGGCATGGACGAGGCCGTGCGCGTGCTGCGTGAGCAGGGCGCCGTCGTCGAGGAAGTCGTGTTCCCCGACATCTGGGACTATCACATCTGCGGGCGCGTCGTGATCACTGTCGAGGCGCACGCCATCCATCGGCAAGAGGTGATCGAGACGCCGGAGAAGTTCGGCTACACGACGCGCCGCCGCTTCCAGCTCGGCGCATTCCTGACGGCGGAGCAGTACCTCTCCGCCTTGCGCTTCCGGCGCAAGCTGCAGGTCGACACGCGCGCGGCCATGCGCGGCTACGACCTCGTCGTGGCGCCCAACCAATGGGGCCAGCCGGAGAAATTCGAGGAGCCGCAGGCGATCTTCCACTTCTTCGGCAAGGCCTCGCTCAGCATGCCGTTCAACGTCACCGGCCAGCCGGCGATGACGGTGTGCTGCGGCTTCGGCAGCGACGGCTTTCCGCTCGCCTTCCAGCTCGCCGGACGGCCGTTCGACGAAGCCAGCGTCTTCGCCGCCGGTGCGGCCTACGAACGCGCCACGCCGTGGCGCCTTCGACGACCAACGCTCTAACTCCAGGAGACTTCATGCCCGGCAAGACCTGCCTCTCGCGCCGTTCCCTGTTGGCCGGCGCCAGCGCCATCGCGTTGCCAGCGGGTCTTGTTGTGCCGGCCGCGGCCCAGGAGAAGCTGGTCCGCTACGGCATCTCGATGGCGGATATTCCGCTCACCAGCGGCCAGCCCGATCGCGGGGCCGGCGCCTACCAGTTCACCGGCTACACGATCTACGATCCGCTGGTCGCCTGGGAGATGGATGTTTCTGACCGGCCGGGCAAGCTGATCCCCGGCCTCGCCACCGAATGGAAGGTCGATGACGCCGACAAGACGCTGTGGGTCTTCAAGCTCAGGCCCGGTGTGACGTTCCACGACGGCTCGGCCTTCAACGCCGATGCCGTCGTCTGGAACCTCGAGAAGGTGTTCAACAAGGATGCGCCGCAGTTCGACCAGCGCCAGGCCTCGCAGGTCCGGCCGCGCCTGCCGTCGATCGCGAGCTTCAAGAAGCTCGACGACATGACGGTCGAGATCAAGACCAAGGCCGTCGATGCGCTCTTTCCCTATCAGATGCTGTGGTTCCTGGTCGCGAGCCCGGCCAACTGGGAGAAGCAGGGCAAGGACTGGAACAAGGTGGCGTCGGAGCCGTCGGGCACCGGCCCGTTCAAGCTCGCCCGCCTGGTGCCGCGCGAGCGTGCCGAGCTGGTGAAGAACGAAGGCTATTTCAACCCCAAGCGCATGGCCAGGACCGACAAGCTGGTCCTGGTCTGCGCGCCCGAGGATTCCAGCCGCACCGCGGCGCTGCTCTCGAACTCGGTCGACATGATCGAGACGCCGCCGCCCGATGCGGTGGCAAGGCTGAAGCAGTCGGGCATGCGCATCGAGCAGAACGTGACGCCGCACGTCTGGAACTATCATCCGTCCATGCTGCCGGGCTCGCCGTGGACCGACATCCGGCTGCGCAAGGCGGCCAACCTTGCGATCGACCGCGACGCCATCGTCAAGCTCTTGGGCGGCCTCGCCAAGCCGGCGCTGGGCCAGGTCGATCCCAGCAGCCCGTGGTTCGGTAAGCCCAGCTTCGTGCTGAAGTACGCGCCCGACGAGGCGCGCAAGCTGATGAGCGAGGCGGGCTTCAGCAAGAGCCAGCCGCTCAAGACCAAGTTCGTGGTGGCCTCGGGCGGCACCGGCCAGATGCTGTCGCTGCCCATGAACGAGGCGATCCAGGAGATGTTCAAGGACATCTACATCGACCTCGAATTCAAGGTCGTCGAGCTCGAAGCGCTCTACACGGCGTGGCGCGCCGGCGCCAAGGCCGACATGAACAAGGACGTGACGGCCAACAACATCGCCTACGTGACGTCCGATCCGGTCTACGCCATCACGCGCTTCTTCGCGTCCAACCAGGCGGCACCGGTCGGCGTGAACTGGAGCTACTACTCCAATCCCGAGATCGACAAACTGATCAACGAGGTGCTGACGACCTTCGACGCCGCCAAGCAGGACGCCCTGCTGGCCAAGGTGCACGAGAAGGTGGTCGACGACGCCGTGCTGATCTGGGTAGTGCACGACACCAACCCCCATGCGCTGTCGCCCAAGATCAAGTCGTACGTCCAGGCGCAGCACTGGTTCCAGGACCTGACGACGATCGGAGTCTAGCCGCGCCGGCAGATGGCCAGGGCCTCCTCGAACTCCGACGAGGTCAGCCCACCCATGAAGCCGCCGAGCGCCATCTTGCCGACGAGGCGCTGGGCTTCGGGTGAGCCCGCGCCCCATTGCTTCTGCTCCAGAAGGGCGAAGAACTGCTCGCGCGTCGGCGCCACAAGATTGGTTTCCGCCATCACTGGCTTCTGGCCGTGGGCGGCGTTGAGGCTGGCGGCGCAACCGTAGAAGAGCCTTACCAGCAGGCCCGCCAGCACGAGCCGGGCGCGCTCCCGCCGATCCAGCTCGCGGCCGAGCCAGGACTGCAGGACGTCGGTGTCCTGTCCCGGGGCATCGGCGAAGAACAGCAGCAGGGTCGCGACATCGACCAGCGGATCGTTGGCGTAGGCCGTCTCCCAGTCGATCAGCCACAGCCGTTCGCCGTCGTACAGGACGTTGTGCGGATTGAGATCGTTGTGGCTGGAAACCAGCGCGCTGCTGTCCCAGGAATAAGCCTCGCGAATGCGCTCGAAGCCCTGGCGATGCGCCTCGAGCAGGCCGGGCGCGTACATCCCTGAGTCCAGAAGCGAGGTGAACAACTGGCCGACCACGTCCGGATAGGCGAGGAACGGTGGGAAGAGCGGACTTGCCTGCAGCCGGGCGATCAGCGCGCCAAGGGCGCGTCGTAGCGCCGCGCCGCCGCCCGCATAGTCGGCCAGCGGTCGGTGCACCACGAAGTCGGTGATCGCCACGCCCGATCCGGGATCGGCATGGTGTGCGGCCGGCGCGATCCCGGCTTCGACCGCCAATCGCATGCAGGCATAGGCGCGAAGCGGGTCTCGCCGTGGAGATTCCAGGCGCAGCAGATATGGTCGTCCGGCGACGTCGACACGATAACTCTGCGCCGATGCACCCGTGGTGATGGCGGTCAGCGCCGTGATGGACGAGCGGCCGAATGCCGCCGCGAGCCCCCTCTCGGCCTGCTCGCGGCGATCCTGCGGCAGGAGATCGAGCGGGTCGTTCAGCAACCCAGCTTCTTCGCCAATTCGATCACCGTGTCACCCACGGCATTCCAGTCACCGTCGGCCTTGAGGTCGGTCTTCTGGTTCGGACCGTGCTCCTTGGGCCGGAGGATGAAGCCGGTCGACAGCCCGCACTTCTGCGCCGCCTTGAGGTCGCCGTTGTGGGCCGCACACAGCATCACCTGGTGCGGCTGCAGGTACATGGTCTTGACCACGCCGAGATACGATTCGGGATCGGGCTTGTAGTGCCTGAACGTCTCGCCCGAGAAGCAGTGGTCCCAGGGGATGCCGCCATTCTTCGCCATGTTGATCAGGAGCGCGACGTTACCGTTGCTGAGCGTGGCCACGATGTACTTCTTCTTCATCATGCCGATGCCTTCGACCGAATCGGGCCACGGCCGGAGCTTGTGCCACAGGCGGGTGAATTCCCACGACCCTTCCTCGCCGGGATGCTTCAGGCCGCGCTTCGTCAGAAGCATCTCGAAGGCTTCCTTGTGCAGCTCGTCGATGTTGGTCCACGGCAGCTCGCCCTTGCGGACGCGGTGCATCTGCGGCTGGTAAAGGCCGCGCCAGTCGTCGGCGAAGCTCGTCCAGTCGGTGTCCATGCCGTATTTCTTGCCGAGGCCGGGCAGGTCCTGGATCAGGCTGCCACGCCAGTCGACCACCGTGCCGAACACGTCGAAGATGCAGACCCTGAGGTCGGAAGGTACTTGCGCCATGGGTGTTTCCTCCGTTGCCCTCAGTGTGGCGTCTGACGATGCGCTTGGGTAGGGTCCGCGCATGGCCACCAGACCCAGCACGGTAAAAGGCACGGACGGGAAGCCGCGATGCGGCTGGGCGTCCGCCGATCCGCTTTATGAGAAGTATCACGATCGCGAATGGGGCCGCCCGCTCAGGGACGACCACGCCCTGTTCGAACTGCTGACGCTGGAGGGCTGCCAGGCCGGGCTCTCCTGGATCACCGTGCTGCGCAAGCGCGAGAACTATCGCAAGGCCTACGCCGGCTTCGATCCGGCGAAGATCGCCAGATACACGCCGGCTAAGGTCGCCAAGCTTCTGGCCGACCCCGGACTCATCCGGCACAGGGGCAAGATCGAGGCGAGCGTGAGCAACGCAAAGGCCTATCTTGCCATCGTCGAACGCGAGGGCTCGTTCGCCAGGTTCCTGTGGAGCTTCGTCGGCGGCAAACCGCTGAAGCCCATGCGCAAGAGCCTGAAGGATGTGCCCAGCAAGTCACCCGAGAGCGACGCCATGTCCAAGGCGCTGCAGAAGGCCGGTTTCAAGTTCGTCGGCTCCACCATCTGCTACGCCTTCATGCAGGCCTCGGGCATGGTCGACGACCATGTCGTGGGCTGCCACCGCCATCGGGATTGATCGTGACCAAGCGTATCTTCATCGCCGCCCTCGGCACCGAGACCAACCAGTTCGTTCCCTTCCCGACCGGCCGGCGCGGCTACGAGGAGCACGGCGTGTGGCGCGGCGACGCCACCCGGCACGAGCCCACCAACTTCACCGCGCCGCTGCATGTCTGGCGCAAGGAGACGGAGAAGCGCGGCTGGACGGTGATCGAGGGCCTGGCGACCTTCGCCGCGCCCTCGGGCACCACGGTGCGTTCCGTCTACGAAGGCTTTCGCGACGAGATCCTGGCCGGCATCAAGGCGGCGCTGCCGCTCGATGCCGTGCTGATCAACGTGCACGGCGCCATGGTGGCCGACGGCTACGACGACTGCGAAGGAGACCTTTTGGCCAGGGTGCGCGCCATCGTCGGCCCGACGGTGGCGATCGGCGCGGAGTTCGACCTGCACTGCCATCTCAGCGCCCTGATGCTGGACAGCGCCGACGTGCTGATCGGCTACAAAGAATACCCGCACACCGACACGATGGAGCGCGCGGCCGAGCTGTTCGCCATCATCGCCGACACGGTCGAAGGCAAGGTGAAGCCGGTGATGGCGCGCCACGACTGCCGCATGATCGCGCAGTACCGGACGTCGGTGCCGCCGATCAGCGAGTTCGTCACCCGCATGAAGTCGCTCGAGGGCAAGGACGGCATCCTGTCGGTGTCGCTGAGCCACGGCTTCTCGTTCGCCGACGTCGAGGATGTCGGCACGCGCACCCTGGTGGTCGCCGACGGCGACAAGGCCAAAGCCGAGAAGCTTGCCAGGCAGCTCGGCCAGGAGCTGTGGGACAACCGCGAGCGCTACGCCACCAAGTACCTGTCCATCCCCGAAGCCATGGAGCGCGCGGCCTCGCACAACCAGGGACCGCTGGTGCTGGCCGACCGCGCCGACAATCCGGGCTCGGGCGCGCCGGGCGATTCGACCTTCGTGTTGCGCGCCCTGGTCGACCGGCAGATCGGCCCGGCGCTGTTCGGCGTGATGTGGGATCCCATGGCCTTCCGCATCGCCGAGGAGGCGGGCGAGGGCGCGAAGATCCGCATGCGGCTGGGCGGCAAGTCGGGCGCGGTGAGCGGCGATCCCGTCGATCTCGACGTCACGGTGAAGAAGATCGCCCGCGGCGTGCGCCAGCCCTACGGACCGGTGATGGTGCCGTTGGGCGACATGGCGCTCTTGTCGTCGGAGCATGTCGACGTGGCGATCTGCACGATCCGCACCCAGACCTTCCATGCCGACGCCTTCAAGGCGGTCGGCGCCGATCCGGCCGACTATCGCGTCGTCGTCGTGAAATCGGCGCAGCACTTCTATAACGGCTTCGTCGGGCTGGCGAAGGAGATCCTCTACGTCGCCTCGCCGGGTGCCGCCGACCCCGACGTCACGCGCTGGCCCTACACCAAGCGCACGACGCCGTTCTGGCCGAAGACGGCCGATCCGTGGAAGTAGTCTTTGCCGGGAGCGCGCCACTCCGTGGCGCTTCCTCCCCAACGAAGTTGGGGAGGTGTCGGCGTCTTACGCCGACAGAGGGGTCATGGGCCACAGCATCGTTGTTGCCCTCCGACCCCTCCGTCCGCTTCGCGGACACCTCCCCACGCGTTGCGTGAGGAGGATGCGCCACGGAGTGGGGCGCTCCCAGCTAGAGCAGCGGCGTCAGCGCCTCGCGCGTGGTCTTGCCCTCGACCACCGGCACGACCTCGAACTCGACGACGTCCTGCCAGTCGGCGATCCAGCGCTGGAACAGGGTGATGTCGTCGGTCTCCATGAGCTGGAAGCAGCGGCCGAGGTCGGCGCTGACGTAGCTCGCGACGAACTTCAGGCCGTCGGGCAGGCCGCGGCCGGCGTCGCGCAGCTTGCGGTAGACCGCCTTTCCATTCTGGTTCCTGAACGTTTCTATAACCATGAAGAGCATGTTCGACCCCCTTCGAATTGCTAAGCTTAGGCCATGTCAGTCGGAGGGAACGACATGAAGATCGCCGTTGTCGGCGCCGCCGGGCGCATGGGCCAGATGCTGGTACGCCGCATCGCAGCCACCGAAGGCATGACCCTGGGCGGGGCCAGCGAATCGCCCAACAGCAACGCCATCGGCCGCGATGCCGGCGAGGTCGCGGGCCTGGAAGCCTGCGGCGTCAAGATCGGCAAGGACAGTGCCGCGGCCATCGCCGCCGCCAACACGGTCATCGACTTCACCGTGCCGGCCGCCACCGTCGCCCATGCCAGGATCGCGGCCGAGAAGGGCGTCGCCATGGTGATCGGCACGACCGGGCTCGATCCCGCGCAGACCGCGCTGATCCACGAGGCGGCCAGGAAGGTGCCGATCATGTGGGCGGCCAACATGGCGTTGGGCGTCAACATCCTGTTGGCGCTGGTCGAGAAGACCGCTTCGATGCTCGATCCCGGCTACGACATCGAAGTGCTGGAGATGCATCACCGCCACAAGATCGATGCGCCATCCGGCACGGCGCTGGCGCTGGGCCGCGCCGCCGCGGCCGGCCGCCAGGTCAAGCTTGAGGATGTCTGGCGCAAGGCCCGCGACGGCCACACCGGCGCCCGCCCGTCGGGCGAGATCGGCTTTGCCACCCTGCGCGGCGGCGAAGAGGTCGGCGTGCACACCGTGATGTTCGCCGCCGCCGGCGAGCGGCTCGAGCTCAGCCATCGCGCGTTCAGCCGCGAGACCTATGCCGCGGGCGCCGTGCACGCCGCCCAGTGGCTCGCCGGCAAGAAGCCCGGGCTCTACGGCATGAAGGACGTGCTCGGCCTCTAGAGCCGCGGGTGCATGCACTGCCGTCAGTTTTGCGACTTTCCGGCATTCCCGGTATTTCCGGCAGAGCGTCTAGCGTGGCACAGGAAGTGACGCCCCTACAGGTTGGGGCCACCGGCAACGCTCAAAAGAGCATAACATAACTCTCGTTATGTCCGCAACCATCGTTATGAGCTACGGCCGGTCGTCCCATTCGTGCCGGTAGCGTGGCGCGCGCATCTCGGCCAGGGCGGCCTTGAGCTGCCCGGCGACGCGCTCGCGCTCGGCCGGCGCGAGGAAGCGGCCGATCACGGCGCGATTGCCGCGCGAGGCCACGACCAGCCGCTCGGCGTCGCCCAAAAGCTCGACGCGCAGCCAGTAGGCATCGAGCCGGTGCTGCTCGCGCTCGCCGTCGGGTGCCACGCGATCGATGATCAGCTCGCGGTCGGTCAGCAGCAGGGTTTCGCTGCGCTTTGCATCGAGATAGCTGCGCTTGAAGAGGAACCACAGCAGCCAGATGTCGAGGCCCATGAAGCCCAGAACCGGCCAGGCGCCGAAGACCAGCATGGGCAGCCCGATCGCCAGGTTGGCGGCGATGGCGGCACGGATCAGCCAGCGGAAACCCGCCGGCGACAGGCTGCGATGCGGCACCAGCGAGGTCGCGAAATGGACGGCCGGGACGTCCCCAGCCGGGACAGGCTGCTCGGTCATGCTAAAAACCTATATGGCCCTGATGAAGCAAGCCGTCATCCCGGAATTCTTCGCCCGCCTCAAGAAGGCGATCCCGGAACCCGAGACCGAGCTGGAATACGACAACGTCTATCACCTGCTGGTCGCCGTCGTCCTGTCGGCCCAGGCGACCGACGTCGGCGTCAACCGCGCCACCACGCCCTTGTTCAAGATCATCAAGACGCCGGCCGAGATGGTCGCATTGGGCGAGAAGAAGCTGATCGGCTACATCAAGACCATCGGCCTCTTCCGCATGAAGGCCAAGAACGTGATCGCGCTCTCGCAGCTGCTGATCGAGCGCCACGGCGGCGAGGTGCCGCACACCCATGAGGAGCTGCAGGCCCTGCCCGGGGTCGGCCGCAAGACCGCCAACGTGGTGATGAACGTGGCCTTCGGCGAGGCCACCATCGCCGTCGACACCCACATCTTCCGCGTCGGCAACCGCACCGGACTGGCCCCGGGCAAGAACCCGCTCGAGGTCGAGCTCAGGCTATTGAAGCGCGTGCCCGAGGAGTACCGCCTGCACGCGCACCACTGGCTGATCCTGCACGGCCGCTACACCTGCAAGGCACGCACGCCGGAGTGCCCCAAGTGCGTGGTCAACGACCTCTGCCTGTTCAAGGGAAAGACGACGTTGGCCGATGGGGTTGGGCGTCGCACCTGACGTCATTCGCCGTTTGCGGGGGCCACCTGCCCGCGGGCCTGCAGGACATACTTCAAGGCGCGGAACTCGGTGTCGTGCCGGATCGATGCCGTCACCTTGCTGTCGCCGTCGGGGTTTGCCGCCGTGATCAGCCGGTCGGTTTCGCTCTGGCAGGCGAGCGCGGCGGTGGACGCCAGCTCGGCCGGATCGGCGCTGGCCATTGCATCGGCGGCCTTGTGCTTCAGGCAGGTGTCCCGCGCCTCGTAGCTCTTGTTGATCGCGACCTTGCGGCCGAGATCCTCGGGGCGGACGAAGCTTCCTTCACAGGCGGTGACCAGCAGCAAGAGCAATACAAGCGCACGGTGCATCGGACGACATCTCCACGGGGGAGGACAGGAGAGGTCTCTCTCCGGAATTCGGCATCGAGAAGGCCGCATTAGCGCACTTGTGGGGCCGGTTGCTGTGATATTTGCCACAACTGTTCGACGTCGAGCGTGTGATCCTGCTTAGTCGCACCGCATCGACCCTGGAGGATTGCATGTCCCCTGCTGAGAACGCGCTTCGCGGCTGCCGGACCATCGCCCTCGCTGCAACGCTGCTGTGGTCGGCGGGCGCGGTGGCCCAGCAGGAAGTCTCGGGCGCCAAGGACTTCCCCCTCATCAAGCGCTACGAAGGATCTCGGCTCATCGGCTACGAAAGCCGCCCGTTCGATACGGCCAAGCTGATCGTCGGCAAGCTGACGTTGGGCGACAACGGACAGCCTGCGCCGGACTCGGTACGACAACTGGAAGGCCGGCACACGAGGCTGCTCTACCTCGCACCACAGGGCCGCAGTTCGCTCGAAGTGTTCCGCAACTATGAGAACGAGCTTTTGGCAAAAGGCTTCACCGTCCTGTTCAAGTGCTCCGGCGAGGAGCAGTGCGAGTCGGTCGGGGCGGAGCTCTACCGGGTTCTCTACCCGCCGACCAACGCCCTGCAGAACAACGACCTGTCCAAGGTCGCCCTCAACGTCCCGGCGGAGCCGCACTACCTTTCCGCGACCCTGGCGCGCGCCGAAGGTCCGGTTGCGGTCTCGCTGTATGTTGCCGTGGATCGCAGCACCGCCTTTCCGGAAACCAAGGATCGCGTTGCCGTCCTGCTCGACGTCGTCGAGGACAAGCCCATGGAGGCGAAGATGGTGACGGTCGACGCCGCGAAGATGGCCAAGGACATCGCGGCGACCGGGCGGGTCGCGCTCTACGGGCTGTACTTCGACACCGACAAGGCCGACCTCAAGCCGGAATCGGCGCCGTCGCTCGCGGAGATCGGCAAGCTGCTGAAGGCGGAGCCCGGGCTCAAGGTCTATATCGTCGGACACACCGACAATGTCGGCATCTTCGACTACAACGTGAGCCTCTCGCAGCGCCGCGCCAAATCGGTGGTCGACCAGCTCGTCCAGAAATACGGCATCGCGCCGGATCGGCTAAGGCCGGCCGGCGCCGGCATGATCGCCCCGGTCGCGTCGAACGACGACGAGGCCGGACGAGCCAAGAACCGGCGGGTCGAGATCGTCAAACAATAGGGACGCAGCTCTCTGTCACCCCGAGCGAAGCGAGGGGCCTTTCAGGCAACAGGAAAGGTCCCTCGCTACGCTCGGGATGACAGTCTTCGCGTCAAGCCGCGTCGGCCAGGATCTTGTCGCTCTCGTTGTCGACCACGACCGCCGTCTCGAAGTAGCGGATATCGGGCGGCGCGCCGTAGCGCTCGGCGATGTAGGCCTGCCATTGCGGCGTGTAGACCGCCTCGGCGTCGGCCCGGCTCTTCCAGAGATAGACGCCGCCGCCGATGCGGCTCTTGTCGTCGAACAGGTAGTACTTGCGCACCAGGCCCTTCATGCCGCGGTACTTGGGCGCCGAGCCTTTGAACAGCTCGGCAGCCTTCCTGGCGTCGACGTCGGCGGGAAGCTTGAAGTTCACGATGGCGGTGATCATGCGGCTTCTCCCAAAGGTTTACGGACCCGCAGGATAACGAGGTTCAGCTTGCCGCCGCCAGTGCCGGCGTTCCCTTGGGTTCGGCGGCGGCCGGCGCAGCCGCCGTCGGCGGCCGGTCCAGCGAGGTGGGTGCCGCATGGACGACGACGGCGGCCCCTTCCTTGGCGAATTCGATGCCCATCGCCGGGAAGACGGTGAACATGCGCTTCACCGCCTCGCGCTGGATGGCGGCGGGGTTGCCGGGCTTGGCGGTGAACTTGAAGCGGACCAGCAGGGCGTTGTCGGCGATGTCGGCCACGCCCTGCATCTTGAAGGGCGCCAGGACTTCGGCCTTGATCGCCGGCATCTCCATCATGTCGGCGCCGATCTTCTTCGCCGCCTTGCGCAACTTCTCGATGTCGGTGTCGCGGGCGAAGCGCAGGTTGAACTTCACCGTGATCCAGTCGCGGCTGAAGTTGGTGATCTGGCCGAGCTGGCCGAACGGGATGGTGTGCACCTGGCCGTTCTGGTGGCGCAGCTTGATCGAGCGCAAGGTGAAGCCCTCGACCGTGCCCTTGGCCTTGCCGCAATCGATGTATTCGCCGACGCGGAACGCATCGTCGGACAGGTAGAAGATGCCCGAGACGATGTCCTTCACCAGCGTCTGGCTGCCGAACGAGATCGCGATGCCGAACACCGAGGCGCCGGCGATCAGCGGCGTGATGTTCACGCCGAACGATTCGAGCGCGATCATCACGGCGACGATGGTGATCAGGACCGCCGCCGTCCCCCGCAGGAGCGGCATCATGGTGCTGATGCGCGAGGCCGGCGGCGCCGTGGCGTCGCCATCGGCGATCGCATCGGCGGCGCTCTTGTTCTTGCGCGCCATGTAGGGATCGGTCTGGTACTTGAAGAGCTCCCACACGACGTAGGCCACGAACAGCGTGAAGCCGGCCGTGCGCGACGAGCGTGTGATCACGTCCCATTCGGTCTCGTCGACCAGCGCCAGGACCTGGACGACCCAGCTTTCGGCGATCGTGACGGTGACGCCGATCAGCACGGCGACGCGCACGCAACGCGCCACGACGTCGGGCAGCTTGGCGGAGTCGCTGGCCGGCGTGGCGCCGAGCAGCTGCGAATCGAGGCGACGCACGAAGGCCTGCATCAGGGTCTCGAACATCAGCACGCCGACCACGAGGATGAGGGTGAGCAGCATGGCCCTTCCGACATGCATGAGCCCCGAGACGGCGCCGTAGACCTGGGTGAGGCCGAGAACCAGGAAGAACGTGGTGGCGACCGGTACCCAGTTGCGGCTGATGATGCCGGCCAGCGGCGCGACCTTGCCGAGGCCGCCCAGCCACTGCTCGGCGGCGGCGCGCGAGCTCCTGACCAGCCAGACGAAGGTCGAGACATAGATCACGGTGACGAGCACCTGATAGGCGCCGAGGGCGGCCACCGGCGTCTGGATGGCCACCAGCACCTGGCCCAGGATGCGACCCACGATGATCAGCAGCATCACCAGCTCGATGCGGGCGTACATGGCGCGCGCATCATGGTCGGTGACGTCGCAGAGCCTGGCCTGCGGCAACGCCGGCCGCAGGATGATCAGGAACAGCAGCACGTAGAGACGCCAGTAGAAGATGCCATCGAGGATGGCGGCGGCGAGCTTGTCCTGGCCGGTTGCGCCGGTGAACCAGGCGCCGATGGCGGCATTGCAGATCAGCCAGACTACGATGACACCGAGCCCGTCGAGCACCGCCAGTGCCGCCAGGTTCATCAGCGACCGCAGGCCCTGCTCGGGGACGGCGTTGCCGGCAAGCCGATGGCGAAACCGGGTCATGAAGGCCCGCAACACCGCCTCGGCCGCAAGCGCTGCCACGGCAACGAGGCCCAGCAGCAGCAGGAAGATCGAGGTGCTGCGCCCACCCGCGGCGCTCTGGTCGAGCAGGCCGGGAATTGAAGCGAGCTTGGCGCCGAGCGCCGGCACGGCGCGGACCACGTTGCCGGCATGGTCGATGAAGACCGCGAACGGGCCAGGCCCTTCAGGGATCGGCGTGCGCACGATGGAGGGCGGCGGCGCCCCCTTGCCTTTGGACTTGGAGCTCGAGGATTCGGCGGGCGCTGCTGCCGGTGGCGCCGCCGCCGGGGCATGCGCGCCTTCGGCCTTGAGCTTCTCAGTGACGGAATTGCTGATGGCGTCGACCAGCGCGTTGAACTGGTCCTGCGTCATGCCGGCCGGTGGCGTCGCTGGTGGCGTCGCTGCTGTCTGGGCGCCGGCGCCTGCCGCGCCGAGTCCAAGGATAAGCGCCAATGCGGCTGCGCCGATGGCTCGCATGAAAGTGGGCATTGCACTCTCCCTCACCGATACGCTTGCAAGAGTACGGCAAGGCATCGGTCTACGCCGGCCGTGTCGAGCAGTTATGACAAAATTGTATCGGCCAAGGGAAATTGAACTTCAAGTGCAAAAATTAACCGCCTTGGCGTTTTCAGGCCTGGGCGCGCTCCTCGCGGACGTGCCACAGCAAGGCGAAGCCGATCACCAGGAAGATCAGCACGCAGGCCACGCCCAGCCGGTTCGAACCGGTCGCCTCGGTGATGATGCCGATGGCGAGCGGCGCCATCCACGCCGTCGCCCGGCCGGAGAGCGCGAACAGGCCGAAGAACTCGCCGGTCATGCCGGGCGGCGCCAGCCGGCCAATCATGGTGCGGCTTGCCGCCTGCATCGGCCCCATGCAGATGCCCAGCAGCAGGGCGAAGCCCATGAACACCCTCTCCTGCAGCGAGCCGAACAGGTCGCGCCCCGGCGCCAGTTCGGCCGCCGGGATGAAGAACAACACCCGGTCGGCGCTGACGCCGACGATGCCCACGGCAGCAACGATGACGCCGACGATGGCTGCCTGCACGACGCGCTTGCTGCCCAGCTTGTCGTCGAGCCGGCCGCCCAGGAACGCGCCGGGAATGGCGAACACCGTCAGGATGATGCCGAAGATGCCGAGCGTCACGGTGCTCCAGCCGAAGGTCGCGGCGGCATAGACGCCGCCGAAGGCGATGATGGCGGCGAGCCCATCGTTGTAGAGCATGAAGGCGATCAGATAGCGCAGCGCGTTCCCGAAGCGACCCATGCGTCGCACCGTATGGATCAGCGACGAGCCGCCCCGCCGGGCCGCCAGCAGCAGCGGGACATTGCTCTTGGCGCCGTCCGGCGTGAACAGGAACATCGGGATCACGAACACCACGAGCCACAGCGCCGAGGCGGGCCCCATCAGGCGCTCAAGCTGATGCGTCTTGGCGTCGAGGCCGAACAACGGCTGGTCGATGCGCTCGGGCAGGCCGAACAGCTCGGGGCGACTGACCAGCAGCACGGCAAACAGCGCGACCAGCCCGCCGCAATAGCCCAGGCCCCAGCCGAAGCCGCTCAGCCAGCCCATGCGCTCGGGCCGCACGATGTTGGGAAGCTGCGCGTTGTTGAAGACGATCGACATCTCGGCGCCGACGGTGGCGACCACCACGGCGGCGCTGATCGGCGCAATGAGGTCGGGCCGGCCGGGATAGGCCCACCACAAGGAAATGCAGCCCAGCACGAGCAGGAGCTGGAAGGTGAAGATGTAGGGTTTGCGCCGACCGCCGGCGTCGGCCATGGCGCCGAGAAAGGGGCTCATGAGCGCGATCAGGATGCCCGAGCTCGATTGCGTGAAGGCCCAGGCCGCCTGGCCCTGCACCGGATCGCCGACCATGACGTTGGCGAAGTAGGGCGCGAAGATGAAGGTGGTGATGATGGTGAAGAAGGGCTGGTTGGCCCAGTCGAACAGGGCCCAGCTCACCTGGCCGAGCTTCGATGCTTCCTTGCGGGACGAGGTGTTCATGTGCTGGTGTTTCATACGAGCTCGACGGTCACGTGCCGCCGCGCAGCGGCGGCAAGACGGCGGTCATGGGTAACGAATGTCGCCTCCATGATCTCCGCCAACGCAACATACACGGCGTCGTAGGCCGTCATGCTGGCGCGCAGAGACCATACCCTCTTCAACAGGAAACCATGCGGATGGCGCTGGATGGGAAGATCCATGAAATCGTCGAGAGCCGCCTGCGCGCGCTCGACTTCGATCTCCCCGGCTATCTCGAATCGGCGAATCACCTGAGCGACCTCGACATCGAGAAGATGGGGCGAATGAAGCGATTCGAGGCCATCGAACAGCCGCGCCTCGATGGCCTCGCCCCGAGGCGTATGCAAAAGGACCTCGAGCAAAGCCGAGGCATCGACGACGATCACCGGCTATCGCGTTCCGCGCGCACAGCATCGGCGGTGTCGACGGATAGCGTGACAGGCGACCGGCGCGCCAAACGAGCCCTCATCTCCTCGATCGTCGGCTGTTCGGCGACGGTGCGGATCTGCTGCAGCAGGTAGTCGGACAGCGACAGGCCGGCCAGAGCCGCACGCGACTTCAGCTTGCGATGCAGCGCATCGGGCACGTTACGGATCTGGATCATCGTCGACATGTGAAAATGATAATTGCATGTGCAGCACATGTCAAAGCCGGGCGGTTCTCTTCGGCAGCTGACTGATCGCTTCACGATTGGTCGGCGAAAAGGTCCGTTCCATGGCCTCCTGCCAGGGCAGCCAGAGCTGGGCGACATGCTCGGCCGGATCGAGAGTGGCGACGGTCGCGCTGTCGACCAGGAAGCCGAACACGTGCTCGGTGTTGTGCGTGACGTCGGGCGCGTACCTGGCGCGCCATTGCGGCCAGATCTCGTAGCGGTTGACGTGGCCCCAGTCGGTCAGCGTGCCGACCGCGAGGCCGGTCTCCTCCAGAAGCTCGCGCCGCGCCGTGGCTTCGAGGTCAGGATCGTCGGGCTCGCGCGAACCGGTCACCGACTGCCACGCGCCCCCTTCGCCCCACGAGCCGCCGTCGGCGCGCTGCAGCAGCAACACCTCGAGCTGTCGCGTATGGACCACCACCAGCACCGATTCGGGGATCTTATAGGCCATGCCCCCAGCATAGAGCGCTTTGGCATGGATGAGTCACGGCTGTCACCCCGAGCGAAGCGAGGGGCCTTTGAAGCCGCAGGAAAGGTCCCTCGCTTCGCTCGGGATGAAAGCGGGCCCGCAGCAAGCGCCCGTGATTCCGGCGACCAGCCGGAACATTGACTCCCTGCCTCCCGACGCTATGGTCCGGCGGCATTTTCGAGGGGAACGATGAGCAAGCAGCTTGAGGCCGCTGTCGATGCGGCGTGGGAGAAGCGCGACGGCATCAACAGCGCCACCAAGGGCGAGGTGCGCGACGCCGTCGAGGCCGCAATCGCGGGCCTCGACGATGGTAGCTTCCGCACGGCGGAGAAGATCGGCGGCGAATGGGTCGTGCACCAGTGGCTGAAGAAGGCCGTGCTGCTCTCCTTCCGCCTTTATGATTCTGTGCCGATGGATGGCGGTGCGTCGTTCCCGGGCATGGGCGCGGCACCGTGGTTCGACAAGGTGCCGCTCAAGACCACCGGCTGGGACGCCAAGCGTTTCGCCAAGGCCGGCTTCCGCTCGGTGCCGGGCTCGGTGATCCGCCGCGGCTCCTACGTGGCGCCGTCAGTCGTGGTCATGCCGTCCTTCGTCAACCTCGGCGCCTATGTCGACACCGGCACCATGGTCGACACCTGGGCGACGGTCGGCTCGTGCGCCCAGATCGGCAAGAACTGCCACCTGTCGGGCGGCGTGGGGATCGGCGGCGTGCTCGAGCCGTTGCAGGCCAACCCGGTGATCGTCGAGGACAACTGCTTCATCGGCGCGCGTTCGGAAGTGGTCGAGGGCGTGATCGTCGGCACCGGGTCGGTGCTGTCGATGGGCGTCTTCATCTCGGCCAACACCCGGATCGTCGATCGCGAGACAGGCCAGATCCATATCGGCAAGGTGCCGCCTTATTCCGTGGTCCATCCCGGGACCATGGGTGGCGGCCCCGATCGGCCAGCCCGGTACTGCGTGATCATCACCAAGACGGTCGACGAGCGCACGCGCTCGAAGACCTCGATCAACGAACTGCTGCGCGACTGAGCCGATGCTGGGCCAGGCGCTTCCGCAACGGTTGCTCTGGCGCGGCGATACCCTGTCCGAGGGCGCCGGGCGCATCGCGCTGCCCGATGCTGTCGAGAAGGAGCTGGACGGCGTCGCAGCCTCCCTCGATCGCGAACCGCTACCCCTATTGCTGTTGCGGCCGAACGACTTCGCGCTCGACGCCTCGCGTGCCTTCATGCGCAAGGTCAAGAGCACCATCGACGACGGGCCAGGCTTCGCCATCGTCGATCGCCTGCCGGTCGAACGATGGTCGGCCGACAGCGCCCGGGCGGTGTGGTGGCTGCTCGCCTCGCTGGTGGCGCGTCCGGTGGCGCAGAAGTGGGACGGCACCTCGATCTACGACGTCACCGATCTCGGGCGCCCGCCCGGCAACGGCGTGCGGCCCGACGTCACCAACGCCGAGCAGAACTTCCATACCGACAACAGCTATAACCATGTGCCGCCGCACTATGTCGGCCTGATGTGCCTGCGCACGGCGATGGCAGGCGGCGTCAGCGGCATCGTGAGCTTCGCCACGGCGCACGAGGAGATGCAGCGACGCCATCCCGACCTGCTGGCGCGGCTCTATCGGCCGTTCTACTTCGACCGCCAGCGCGAGCACGCGCCTGGTGACGTCATGACCACGCACCATCCGATGCTCGAGGCCAAGGATGGCCGACTGATCGCCCGGCTGTCGCATTTCCAGGTGAAGAACGGCCAGAAGCTCGCCGGTGTGCCACTCGATAACGAGGGCGCGGCGGCGCTGGAAGCCTTCGAGGCGATCCTGAACGAACCCGGCATGTCGGCGCGCTTCCAGTTCCAGCCGGGCCAGATGCAGCTCATCGACAATCGCGCCCTTGGCCACAAGCGCACGGCGTTCCGCGACTGGCCCGACGACGACCGAAAGCGACTGCTGGTGCGCCTGTGGCTGCGCGATTCGGGGAGCCGCGCCTACAACGGCTGATCGTCAGTGCAGAGCGGCAAAGCTGGGGCAACCGTCATCCGGGAGACCGGACACCGATGGCAAGGCTTTGTCGGCGTCATAGCCCTTCGCCAACATGCCGAACACATGGGGATTCCACGTGTAGCCGCAGTGCGCCGTGTCGGGACGTTCGACGTAATCGAAGTAGGTCTTGTCGTTCGACACCATCACGTTGACGACCCGGAAGTCCTTCAGGTTCCCGTCGAAATGGCCGGGAACGATCCGGTAGCTCAGAAGATCGTTCGGATCGGAGAAGGCGACCACGGTCACCGGCTCGATCGTGCGGGCTGCCGTCCGGCGAGCGCGCGAGAAGAGGTCGAAGACGTCCCTGGTGTTGCTGCGCGTCGCCGGCTGTCGCGGCGAGGCGTCCCAGAGGGCGCCGGCCGTCTCCGTGCCGGCGGCGTCGAGCAGCGGCAACTGGTTGGCCACCATGTACATCATCCTGGTGGCGGCGAGGCCGGTCGCCACCCGGCCGACCGCGGTCCTGTCGGCGCTTTTCTCCGCCGCCGTCCAGACTTCCAGGATGGCATCGAAGATCAGCTTGCTGCCCAGGCTCTCCGTGACCAAGGCGAGCGCGGCAGGTGAGCCGCCGGGAGGAAACTTGCAGGTCATGGCCTCGACGCGGCCACCCATGGCGTCGCATACCGCCTCTTGCGCGGCGTGACGGATGTTCACGCCATTGGGGCCGCCATAGACCACCACGTCGGTCATGCAATCGTTGATCAGCCCGCGCTTCAGCTCTCCGTTCAGCGTTGCCCGGGCATAGGGGAAGTCGCCTCCGTGGCGCTTCGAGTGATCGTAGGTCAAGGCCGCCTTGTATGGCGCCGTCAGCGCCGACCAGGTCAGGAACGTGACGTCTATCGTCGTCGACTGGAGCGTGACCCGATCGGTGCGCAGCGCCGCTCCATGGCTGCCAACGGGCCTCACGCTCAGCGTTTGAGCCGTTCCGCCGATCGAGGCGACCAGCCGCCTCATCCGGTCGTCAACCCAGCTGGAGGGGTGAGTGCACATGCCGTGGGTCCACAGCACCTTCAACGAGGACGATGGTGGCAAGGACTCGGCCAGGCTCAGCAAGCCGTGGAATGTGCCGGCGTCTGCAGCGCTCGGCTTTTCGACCACCGGCGTGGCGTAGGGCGTGGCGTATGTCATGGAGTCAGGGGCGAATCCGGCGGACGCCGCGCCCACCAGAGCCAAGGCGGCGGTCCACAACGCAATACTCTTCATTGGCTCCTCCCCCGAGAAACCGAATGGCACCACTCCCGCTTGCATATGCAAGCATGGAAGTCCCACCCGTCCAAGGCGAAGACGCCGACAGTTTTGCAGACCTAGCCGGCGTTTTCCGGCAGACCGAAAGAAGAACGGTCAGCCGACGTGTCGCTTGAAGTCGGGTTGTTTCTTCAGGTGAGCGCCTTCCTTGGCCAGGATTTTTGCAGTGCGCTCGGGTGCAAATCCCAGGTCGACGAAAGCCGGACCGACATTGGCGACTTCGCTGTAGTCGGCGATCTTGCCGTCCAGAAGCTTCATCATCGACACGCCCTCGAAGCCGACCCGCTTGCCGCTGGCCTCGGGCAGCAACGAGACGTAGCTGAACGTGTAGTAGGCGTAGAGCATGCGGCCGTCGCTCACCGGCCGGTGCATGTCCCAGCGGAAGTCGCGGGCGGTGCGATGGAACCAATCGTCGATCATCTCGGCGATCTTCTGACGGCCCTTGAAGTCGCCGTAGAACACATCGTGATAGACGCCGTCCTCGGTGAACAGGCTGGCGAAGGCCTTGCCGTCGCGGCGTTCGACGGCCGAGCAGAATTCCTTCAGTAGGGCTGTCGCGTCCATGATTAGTCCTCCCGATGTCGCCGCAATCATGACTAAACTGCAGATTGCGGCAAGGAGGCCTAAAAATGAGTTTCTGGATTGTCGTCGGCGTTCTCGTGGTGATCGGGCTGTGGGCGATCGCCGTCTACAACGGGCTGGTGAGCGGCCGCAACCAGGCGCAGACCGCGTGGAGCCAGATCGACGTGCAGCTCAAGCGCCGGCACGACCTGATCCCCAACCTGGTGCAGGTGGTGAAGGACGCCATGGGCTACGAGCAGGAGACGCTCACCAAGGTCGTCCAGGCGCGCAACGCCGCCGTCGCCGCCAGCGGCAGTCCGGCGCAGGCGGGACCGGCCGAGGCGTTGCTGACACAGGCGACGCGCGGACTGTTCGCCCTGGTCGAGAGCTATCCGCAGCTCAAGGCCAACGACAATATCAAGCAGCTGCAGGAAGAGCTGACGACGACCGAGAACAAGATCGCTTTCTCGCGCCAGTTCTACAACGATTCGGTCAACGCCTATAACAACCGGCGGCAAAGCTTCCCAGCGGTGCTGGCGGCAGCGTCGCTGGGCTTCGGCCCCATAGAACTCTTCAGCATGCCCGAGACCGAGCGCGAGGTGCCCAAGGTCGCGCTGCGCTGATCGATGGCTGCTACCACCGACTTCGTCAGCGCGCAGAAAGTCAACCGGCGCAACACGATGGTGCTGCTGGCCGCGCTGACGGCGCTGGCCGCGCTGCTCGGCTACCTGATCGGCTGGGTGCTGGAAACCGAGGCGTCGGACACCGTGCCGCTCTTGAGCAAGGGCGGCGTGGCGGTGGCCGCGCTGATGGCCGCGGTCAGCGTCGGCTGGAGCACCATCTCGCTCGCCTTCGGCGACAAGATGGTGCTGGCCATGGCCAACGCCAAGCAGATCGACAAGGCCGACGCGCCGCAGCTCTACAACGTCGTCGAGGAGATGGCGATCGCGGCCGGCGTGCCCATGCCCAAGGTCATGGTGCTCGAGACCGATGCGCTCAACGCCTTCGCCACCGGCAACAAGCCGGGCAACGGCACCATTGCGGTGACGCGCGGGCTGCTGAACTCGCTCAATCGCGACGAGCTGCAGGGCGTGGTCGCGCACGAGATGTCCCATCTCGCCAACCTCGACACGCGCTACATGGTGGTGGTCGGCGTCACCGTCGGCCTGATCGCGCTGGTCTGCGACATGCTGCTGCGCAGCCTGGCCTGGGGCCGCGGCAATCGCAGCTCGAGCCGCGACAAGAAGGGCGGTGGGGCGGCCCTCCTGATCATCCTGCTGATCGTCGTCGCCATCCTGGCGCCGATCGCCGCCAAGTTCGTGCAGATGGCGGTGTCGCGCCAGCGCGAGTATCTTGCCGACGCCACGTCGGTGCAGTTCACGCGCAATCCCAATGGACTCATATCGGCGCTGGGCAAGCTCGCCGAGAAGGCCGAGCCCTTTCCCGGAGTGAGTCGTGCCACGCAGCATCTCTTCATCGTCAACCCGGTGCAGACCTTCACGGCCAAAAGCTCGGCGCTGCTGGCCACGCATCCCGACATCGAAGATCGCATCGCTCGCCTGCGCAATCTGGGCGCTTAGCCTTCCCGCCCATGCGTTCGACCTGCAAGGCCATCGCGGCGCGCGAGGCCTGGCACCCGAGAACACGCTGGCGGCCTTCCGCACCGCGCTCGACCTCGGCGTGACGACGCTCGAGACCGACCTCGCCGTCACCAAGGACGGCGTCCTGGTCATCAGCCACGACCCGTTTCTCAATCCCGACCTGACGCGGCTCGACGGGCAATGGATCGCAACCGGCCCCACCATCCAGTCGCTGACGCTGGCCGACCTCAAGCGCTACGACATCGGCCGCACCAATCCCAACAGCAAGTACGGCCAGCAATTCGCCGACCAGAAGCCGGCCGACGGCGAACGCTTCCCGACCATCGAGGAGTTCTTCGCGGCGGCCGGGCCGGACGTGCGCTTCAACATCGAGATCAAGACCAATCCGACCAGGCCCGACCTCGCGCCCGACCCCGATCGCTTCGCCCAGCTCACCGTCGAGGCGATCCGCAAGGGCAGGGCCGGGCCGCGCAGCACGATCCAGTCGTTCGACTGGCGCGGCCTGACCGCCGCGCGCCGGCTGGCGCCCGAGATCGCCACCGGGTGTCTGTCGATCGAGAGCAACAACTTCGACACGGTCGGCCGGGCCGCCGCCCAGCCCTCGCCCTGGCTTGGCGGGCTCGACCTCGAGGCCCATGGCGGGTCGGTGCCGAAGCTCGCCAAGGCCGCGGGCTGTGCCGTGTGGTCGCCGTTCTGGCGCAATGTTTCGCCCGAGAATGTGAAGGAAGCTCAGGCACTTGGCCTGAAGGTGGTGCCCTGGACGGTGAACAATCCGGCCGACATGGCCCAGCTCATCGATCTTGGCGTCGATGGCCTGATCACCGACTATCCGGACCGGGCGAAGCCGATCCTTGCGACCAAAGGTCTGAAGTCTCGCTAGGCGGTTGACTCGCCAAGGTCTGTGTTCTGTATACAGATCATGCGCCCATTTTTGCCCGAACCCGATCTCAGCGAACGTGTCCACGACGCCGTTCTGGACGCCATCTGCTCCGGTGAACTGAAATCCGGCGCCCGCATCACCCAGGAAGAACTGGCCAACCAGTTCGGCGTCAGCCGCCAGCCGGTCTTGCAGGCCATGATGCTGCTCAGGCGCGAGGGCTTCCTGATCGATGCCGGGCGCAAGGGCGTGTGCGTGGCGCCGCTCGACGTGCAGCAGGCGCGCAATCTCTACGTCGTGCGCGGCGCGCTCGACGGCGCGGCGGCGCGGCTGGCTGCGGCCAACTACACGCCACACCTGGCGCAGCGCGGCCGCAGTCTTCTCGAAGTCGGACGGCGCGCCGTCGCCAGCGGCTACGTGCCGTCGGTCATCGAGGCCGACATCGATTTCCATCTCTTCGTCTATGAGGCTTCGGGCAATCCGCTGATCGGCGAGACCGCCCAGCCGCACTGGCAGCACCTGCGCCGCGTCATGGCGGCCGCCCTCAGCGAAAGCGACCTGCGTGTCAGCGTGTGGGACGAGCATGAAGGGATATTGCGCGCGCTCGAAGCCGGCTGCGTGCGCGAGGCCGAGGAGCTCTGCCGCGGCCATGCCGAGCAGATGGCCGACATCCTCACTGGACGCCTGAAAGCCGTTATTTCCCGCGCGGCCTGATCGTCGCGACACGACAAGCCAGGAGGAACGCCATGAAGCTCACCTCTGAGCAACTGAAGCGCTTCGACGAGCAGGGCTACCTGTTCTTTCCCAACTACTTCTCGGCGGACGAGACCGCGATCCTGAAAGCCTCGGTGCCCGAGGTCTTCGCCCAGCGCCGCGTCGAGAACGTGCGCGAGAAGACCGGCGACGTGGTGCGCACCGCCTTCGCCGTGCACACCTATCATCCGGTGTTCGAGGCGCTGATCCATCATCCGCGCTTCGTCGAGCCGGCCGAGCAGCTGTTGAAGGACAAGACCTACATCCATCAGTTCAAGATCAACGGAAAGGCCGCCTTCGACGGCGACGTCTGGCAGTGGCACCAGGACTACGGCACCTGGAAGGCCGACGACGACATGCCCGAGGCGCGCGCCATGAACCTCGCGGTGTTCATGGACGAGGTGAACGAGTTCAACGGCCCGCTGTGGTTCATCCCGCGCAGCCACAAGCGGGGGGCGATCGAGGCCAAGCACGACCTCACCACGACGTCGTACCCGCTGTGGGTGATCGACAACGACACCATCGTCAAGCTCGTGGAGCAGGGCGGCATCGTGGCGCCCAAGGGCGGGCCCGGCTCGGCGATCTTCTTCCACGGCACGCTCGTGCATGGCAGCCCGCCCAACATGTCGCCGTGGGACCGCCAGATCATCTACGTGACCTACAACGCGGTCAGCAACGCCATCCGCCGCTTCAAGCGGCCGGAATACATCGCCCATCGCGACTTCACGCCGATCGATGCCTGGGAGGACGACGCCGTGACGCGCGCCGCGCAGCGCAAGGCCGCCGCGGAATAGACCAAGTGCACAAGCTGTTCGACACGCTTTCGTCGATCGGCCTTGCGTACGATGTAGTCGGCGTCTCGATTCTTGCTTGGGGTGTGTTCTGGGCCAGCGACCGCGAACTGAGACTGCAGTCGCGGTCCGCTTGGGACATCAGCTTGACGGTCTATCGAGCACTGTTCCAACAGCGCCGAGATGTGCAATTTGGCTTAGCTTTAACCATCCTTGGGTTTGTTTTTCAGTGGCTTGGTCAATGGTATTCAGCCTCAGTGGCTCACTGGATCTCGATCATTGCTTGGGCGTCCTTGCTAGTCGCGGCAACAGTCTATTTTCTGATTCGAGCACGCGGCCTCGACGCCGCAGCGAAGCGAGCGCTCGAGGCTGTCGAACGCGATAATCAACAGAAGTCGTAAATAGAAGAGGAACCTATGAGTCTCCATCGCATGCTCATGGCGCGCGCGGCCGAGAACAAGCCGCTGCGCATCGGCCTCATCGGCGCCGGCAAGTTCGGCGCCATGTACCTGTCACAGATCCCGACCACGCCCGGCATCCATCTTTTAGGCATCGCCGACCTCTCGCCCATCCGGGCCAAAGAGAACCTGGCGCGGCTGGGCTGGAAGCCCGAGGTCACGGCGGCCGGCTCGTTCGCCGAGGCGCGGCGCAATGGCAACACCTTCCTCACCGACGACTGGCGCGCGCTGGTCAGCCACCCCGAGATCGACATCGTGGTCGAATCGACCGGCGATCCCATCGCCGCCGTCGAGCACGCGCTGGAAGCCTTCCGCAACGGCAAGAGCGTGGTCATGGTCACGGTCGAGGCCGACGCCTTCTGCGGGCCGTTGCTGGCCAAGCGCGCCGCGGCGGCCGGCGTGATCTACAGCCTGGCCTACGGCGACCAGCCGGCGCTGATCTGCGAACTGGTCGACTGGGCTCGCACCTCGGGCTTCGAGGTGACGGCGGCCGGCCGCGGCCACAAGTGGCTGCCGCACTACGCGCAATCGACGCCGGAGACGGTGTGGAAGTACTGGGGCCTCAACGAGGAGCAGGCCAAGCGTGGCGGGCTGAACCCCAAGATGTTCAACTCCTTCCTCGACGGCTCGAAACCCGCCATCGAGAGCACCGCGGTGGCCAACGCCACGGGGCTGACGCCGGCGCCGGACGGTCTCGCCTTCCCGCCCTGCTCGGTCGAGGACCTGCCCTTCGTCATGCGGCCGGCGTCCGAGGGCGGCCATCTGCATCACAAGGGCCAGGTCGAGGTTGCAAGCTCGCTGGAGCGCGACGGCCGCGCCATTCCCTACGAGATCCGCAAGGGCGTGTGGGTCGTGTTCGAGGCGGCGACCGAATACCAGAAGAACTGCTTCGAGGAGTACATGCTGCAGACCGATCCGTCGGGCCGCTACTCCGTCATGTACAAGCGCTGGCACTTGATCGGCCTGGAGGTCGGCATGTCCGTCGCCTCGATCGGCTTGCGCAAGGAGCCGACCGGTTGCGCCATCGGCTTCCATGCCGACGTCATCGCCACAGCCAAGCGCGACCTCAAGCCCGGCGAGATTCTCGACGGCGAGGGCGGCTACACGGTCTACGGCAAGCTGTTCCCGGCCGAGAAGTCGACCGGTCTCGGCAGCCTGCCGCTCGGCCTGGCGCACAACGTCAAGCTCCTGAAGCCGATCAAGGCCGGCCAGTCGCTGACCTACGCCGACGTGGTGATGGACGAATCGCTGACGGCCGTGAAGCTCCGCCGCGAGATGGAACAAGCCTTCGCCCCGGCCGCGTCGAAGATCGCGGCTCAGTAGGGTCCGTTCATGCTCCTCTCCCCCGCTAGGGGGAGAGGCTGGGTGAGGGGGCTTCGACGCGCGAAGAGGAAGAGCATGAGCCTCGGCTAGGCTCCCGTCATCACCCCGGCCAACGCCGTGTAGGTATCGGTCCACGCCGCTCTCACCTCCGGCGTGAAATCGGCGCCGAGGCCCTTCTCCAGAGTCCACAGCAGCGCGGTGCCGACCGGTGCGTAGTGCGCCGCGGTCACGCCGTAGCCTTTGTGGCGGTTACCAAGATCCTTCACCGCCGGAAGGATCGTGTCGAGCTTGTGCAGATTGCTGACGGCCGTGCTGAGCATGGCCATCAGCTTCTTCTTCTGCTCGCCGAGATCCTGCGGGAAGAGAGGCCGCACGTCGGGTGCGATCTCGAACAGGCGGTCGTAGAACAGGTCGGCGGCGGTGCCGGCGATCGGCACGACCTTCTTGAAGCTGGATTGGACGAGATCGATCTGTTGCGGTGTCATCGGCGGGGTCTCCTGGAGGTCATCGGATCGCGGGTCGGGGTAGCCGGCCCGGCAGTTGGCGTGATCCTAGGCCGCGGAACGCGCCTTACGCTTGCAGGCTTCCTGAGGAGAGGCTGGTCATTTCCTTGAGATTCCGGGGCGGCTCCGACGAGGCGCGACCGCCGCTGGCTTTCGCGAGCCAGCCGAAGCGATAAACCAGAACAGGGATGCGGTTATGGGCGCCGCAAGTCCGCGCCGTGACTAGAGCGCGTGCTCCGGATCCTTGGCCGTCTTGTTGGCCGGCTTGCCCTCGGCCTCGTCGCGCTCCTTCTCCTTCCGGGTCTTGAGGAGCTTGCGCAGGATCATGTTGCGCTTGAGCGCGGAGATGTGGTCGATGAACAGGATGCCGTCGAGATGGTCGATCTCGTGCTGCACGCAGGTCGCCAGAAGTCCCTCGCAGGTCATGTCCTGCTGCTTGCCGTCGCGGTCGAGGTAGCGGACCGTCACCTTGGCCGGGCGCACCACGTCGGAATAGTGGTCGGGCACCGACAGGCAGCCTTCCTCGTAGCTCACATCCTCGTCCGAGGCCTCGACGATCTCGGGGTTGGCCATGAAGAGGGGGCCGGTCTTGACCTCCTCGCGGTCGATGTCGAGCACGATGACGCGCCGGAGCTCGCCGACCTGCGGCGCCGCCAGCCCGATGCCGGGCGCGGCGTACATCGTCTCCAGCATGTCGTCCATCAGACGGCGCACGTCGGCGTCGACCGTCTCGACCGGCCTTGACTTCTTCTTGAGACGCGGATCGGGCGCCGTGAGGATGGGCAGGAGAGCCATGGTGCCTAAATATGCAGCTAAATCAGGCGATTCAAGGCCGTCAGTTGCGCCTGACCATGGTGCCGAGGCCGGTCTCGGTGAAGACCTCCAGCAGCAGCGCATGGGGCACGCGGCCGTCCAGGATGGTGGCGGCCTCGACGCCTGAGTTCACCGCGTCGATGCAGTTCTCGACCTTGGGGATCATGCCGCCCGAGATGGTGCCGTCGGCAATCAACGCCCGCGCCCGCTCGACCGACATCTCCGAAATGAGCTGGCCGTCCTTGTCGAGGACGCCCGGCACGTCGGTCAGGAACAGCAGCCGCTTGGCGCGCATGGCGCCGGCGATGGCGCCGGCCGAGGTGTCGGCATTGATGTTGTAGGTGAGCTCGTCGTCGACGCCGAAGCCGATCGGCGCCACCACCGGGATGACGTCGGCGCGGCGCAGCTGCTCGAGCACCATGACGTTGATCTTGGCGGGCTCGCCGACCTGCTTGAGGTCGACCTTGAGCAGCTCACCGGTCTTGGGGTCGCGCATCTCGGTGACCTTGCGCGCCAGGATCAGGTTGCCGTCCTTGCCGCAGATGCCGACGGCGATGCCGCCGCATTCGTTGATGTCGGCCACGATCGCCTTGTTGATCGAGCCGGCCAGGACCATCTCGACGATCTCCATGGTCGCGGCGTCGGTGACGCGCAGCCCGTTCACGAAGCTGCTCTTCAGCCCGACGCGCTCCAGCATCTTGTTGATCTGCGGGCCGCCGCCATGGACCACGATCGGGTTCATGCCGACCTGCTTCATCAGCACGACGTCGCGCGCGACGAGGTCGCCGAGCTTGGGATCGGTCATGGCATGGCCGCCGTACTTCACGACGAAGGTGGCGTCGTTGTGCCGGCGCATGTAGGGCAGCGCCTTGGAGATGGTCTCCGCCATGCGGATGAGCCGCCGTTGCTCCTTGTCGGTCTGGACCTGAACGGGCTCGGCCATTTCTGCGTTACCCCGAGTTGGCAAAAGCCCCCTCCCGGGCCGGGAGAGGGCTAAGACGGCATCATATATCAAGCGGACTGCGGATAGAAGAAGTGGGCGGCCTGCGCAAGGATATCCAGATGATCGACAGCGACACTTTGGCCTCCCGCGGCTTCGTCGTGGCGCCCGGCCTGATCGGCCCCGCCGAGTGCCGGGCGCTGGCCAGCCTGTGGCCCGAAAAGCCCAATTTCCGCAGCCACGTCGTCATGCAGCGGCATGGCTTTGGCCAAGGCGAATACCAGTATTTCGCCTATCCGTTGCCCGAGCGGATCGAGGCGCTGCGCCAGGCGCTCTATCCCGAGCTGGCGGCCGTGGCCAACCGCTGGAACGAGGAGCTCGGGATCGCCAAGCGCTTCCCGACCAGCCTGCAGGCCTGGTTGAAGCAGTGCCACGCCGGCGGCCAGAAGCGGCCGACGCCGCTGCTGCTGCGCTACGGGCCGGGCGACTACAACTGCCTGCACCGCGACCTCTACGGCGAGCTGGTGTTCCCGCTGCAGGCGACGGTGCTGCTGAGCGATCCGGCCAAGGATTTCAACGGTGGCGAATTCATGCTGGTCGAACAGCGCCCGCGCATGCAGTCGCGCGGCGAGGTCGTGCCGCTCCGCCAGGGCGATGCCGTGATCTTCGCGGTCAACGAACGGCCGGTGAAGGGAACCCGCGGCTTCTATCGCACCGCCATGCGCCACGGCGTGTCGAGCCTGCACGCGGGCGAGCGCTTCACCCTCGGCATCATCTTCCACGACGCGGCGTAAGGCTGGCCTAGTGCACCAGCTCGCGGGCCGTGAATTCGCGCGTGCGCGCGCCGCGAATCACGGTTCCCTGACGGTCGGGATCGGCCCACGCCTCGCCCGGCGGACGCTTGGGGGCGTTCTGCATCCTGGCGATCCAGGTGCGAGCCTCGTGCAGGCTCTTGAACAGGTCGACCGGCCCCTCATGGGCGGTCTGGGTGGCGAACATGCGGGGAAACGGCTGGTTCATGTCGCGCACGACGAAGGCGATCGGCCCGCGGCCGTCGACGTCGGCGCGCATCGTCTGCGCCAAGCCGACAATGTCCGCCGGCTCGAAAACGAAGCTGGCGCTGGCCACCTCGAGGATCTTGGCGAACCGGCGCACCTTGGCCTCTGCCAGCTTTTGCGCCGTGCCGCGCACTTCATCGCCACTGACAGTGCCCCGGGCCACGATCGTCACCAGCCGGTGCAGCGGCGATATCTCCATGTAGATCGGCATGCTCGTCCACTACACTACGGGCGTAAAACGACGCAACAATCGGCACGGTAGACGACCGGTCGCCGCTTTTCCACCGGTAGTAGGTGGCGCAACCTACGGTCTTTTCCTACGAATGCGCCGGGAAGCTGAGGAAGGGTGATGAGAAGGATAATTCTGCTGGGCCTGCTGGTGCTGCCAGCGATCGCAAAGGCCCAGACCACCGGCCAGCCCCCCGCCCAACCGAGCGGCCAACTCCCCAGCCAGTCTGCCGCCCCGGCCGCGGTGCCGTTGCCGCCCTGGTTCATCGAGATCGACACCGCCAAGAAGGGCGAGGTCTCGCGCGCCGACTTCCTGAAGTACCGCATGAAGTCGTTCGACGAGCTCGACACCAACAAGGACGGCAAGGTCTCGCTCGAGGAATTCCTCAAGCTGGCCGAGCCGCCGTACTCGACCGATGTGCCGGGCGGGCCGAGCCTCGAGGACCGGCGCAACCGCATCCGGGCCGCCTTCCAGAATCTCGACCTCGACGCCAGCGGCTTCATCGAGCGCGGCGAGGCGGAGGCGCCGATCCAGGGCGAGTTCAATCAGTACGACACCGACCGCGACAACAAGATCACCGAGCCGGAGATCCGGGCGATCATGCAACGCCTGGCTCAGCGGCAGGCGGCCGAGCGCCAGCAGGTGGAGGCCGAGCGCCGCAAGGGGCTGATGGCGCTGAACGATCTCATCGACATGCAGATGCGTGACGCCGACAAGCTCGACAAGAACAACGACGGCAAGATCAGCCAGCAGGAATATCTCCTGGCCGCCGGCCCCGCCGATGGCCCGCAGACTCAAGGGCAGCTGCCTTACGAGGTCCGCAAGAAGCTCGTCATGATCAAGTTCCAGGAGATCGACACCAACAAGGACGGCATCATCGACCGGCCCGAGCTGACCGCCTATGCGCTGAAGGAATTTCTCGAGACCGATCTCAACAAGGATCGTTTCCTCGACCAGGAGGAGATCAAGAAGTTCCAGGAAGCCGAGGCAACCAAGACGCGCGACCTCATTCCCAAGCTGATGCCGGCACCGGCCCAGCCGCGCCCTGCGCCGCAGCAGCGCGCGCCGCAGCCCGCGCCGGCACCGTCCGGCCCGGCGCCCGGACTGCCGCAGCAGACGCGGTAGGTGTTGTCAGGTCTGCGCTCGGGATGACAGGTGTCGCTTAGCCGAGCGCAACCGCGGCAATCTCCGCCCTGAGTTCCGCAATCCCGAACCCTGTCTCGCTGCTGGTCGGCAGCACCTCGGGATGTGCGGCGCCGTGCTTGCGGGCAACCGCCTCGGCCGCCGCTACGGCGCGCGGCACGTCGGCCGCCCTGAGCTGGTCGCACTTGGTCAGCACGAGCTGGTAGGACACCGCGGCCTTGTCGAGGTTCTTCATGGTCTCGCGGTCGGTGTCCTTCACGCCATGCCGCGAATCGATCAGCAGGCAGACGCGCTTCAGCGTCGGCCGGCCGCGCAGATAGGCCGACGCCAGGTCCTGCCACGCCTCCTTCATCGAGCGCGAGACCTGGGCGAAGCCGTAGCCCGGCAGGTCGACCAGGAAGAGCCGGCCGGCCAGGTCGAAGAAGTTGATCTGCCGCGTGTGGCCAGGGTTGGACGACGTGCGCGCGAGCGTGCGCCGGCCAGTCAGCGCATTGACCAGGCTCGACTTGCCGACGTTGGAACGGCCGGCAAAGGCGACCTCGGGCAGCGAGATCGCAAGCATCGACTGGGGCGAGGAGGCGCCGGCCACGAACTCGCACGGGCCGGCGAAGAGCTTGCGCGCCGCCTCGATCTCTTCCGGCGCGCGGCCCTCTTGCCCTTGATCTGGCATCAGCGCTTCTTGGCCTTGCCGCCCTTCTTGCCGCCACCACCTTCGGCGGGCGCAGGCGCGGCTGCCGGGAGGGCGGCGGCCACGGCGGGCTTGCCCTTGCCGCCGCCGATCGGCGTGCCGTGGCGGCGCATGATCGTGTACTGCTGGGCGATCGACAGCGTGTTGCTCCACGCCCAATAGATCACCAGGCCGGCGGCGAACGGCGCCAGCATGAAGGTGAACAGGATCGGCAGGAACTGGAACACCTTGGCCTGCACCGGATCGGTCGGCGCCGGATTCAGCTTCTGCTGCATGTACATCGTCACGCCCATGATGAGGGGCCAGATGCCGATGTTGAAGAAATGCAGGAACTCCGGCACCTGCCAGTGGAACAGGCCGAAGCCGGTCAGGATGGTCAGCGGATCGGGCGCGCTCAGATCCTTGATCCAGCCGAAGAACGGCTGATGACGCATCTCGATGGTGGTGTAGAGCACCTTGTAGAGCGCGAAGAACACCGGGATCTGCACGACGATGGGCAGGCAGCCCGCCGCCGGATTGACCTTCTCGCGGCGATAGAGCTGCATCAGCTCCTGGTTCATGCGCTGGCGATCCTCGCCGTAGCGCTCCTTGAGCTTCTCCATCTCCGGCTGCAGCGCCTTCATCTTGCTCATCGCCGCATAGGACTTGTTGGCCAGCGGGAAGAACACCGCCTTGACGATCACCGTGAGAATCAGGATCGACAGGCCGAAGTTGCCGAGATGGACGTAGAGCCACTCGAGCAGCCAGAACAGCGGCTTGGTGAAGAACCAGAACCAGCCCCAGTCGATGGTGAGGTCGAACTTGTCGATGCCGTACTTCGCCTCGTAGTCCGAGATGATGCGCACGATCTTGGCGCCGGCGAACAGCCTGGCGTCGGTCGTGGCGGTGGCACCAGGCGCGATCACCTGGCCGGGGGCGACGTAGTCCACCTGGTACTTCAGCTCGGGTCCCGACCCGGTCTGCTTGATGGTGACGTCGACCTTCTGCTTCTGGTCGGGGACCAGCGTCGCCATCCAGTACTTGTCGGTGATGCCGACCCAGCCGCCGGTGGTGCTGATCTTCTGCTGCTTGTTGTCCTTGAAGTCGGAGTAGCCCCACTCCTTCAGGCTGCTGTTGAAGACGCCGTAGGGGCCTTCATGCAGGATGTAGATGCCCTCGGCCTTGGGCTCGCCGTAGCGGACGATCAGGCTCCAGGGATAGAGCGTCACCGGCTTGTCGGTCTTGTTCTCGACGCTCTGCTTGACGTCGAACATGAAGAATTCGTCGAGCGAGATGTCGAGCGCGAAGATCAGGCCCTCGCCGTTGTCCCAGGTGAGCCGCACCGGCTTGCCCGGCGCCACCGTCGTCGCACTGGCGGTCCATACCGTATCGGGGCCCGGCACCTTGATCGACGGATCGGCCGGCGACCAGCCGAACTCGGCGTAGTAGGGATGATCGCCGCCGACCGGCGACAGCACCGGCACGGGCGGGCTCTTGGGATCGACAGTCTCGCGATACTTGACCAGCCGCACATCGTCGATGCGCGCGCCCTTGAGCGCGATCGAGCCGACCAGCTCGGGCGTATCGAAGGTGATGCGCGGCGAACGGGCGAGCGCCTCGGTGCGGCTCACGATCTGCGCCGGCTGCGCGGCCGGCGAACCGGGCTGCGCCGTGCCCTGGGTGCCGGGCGCGCCCGGGGCGCCGCTCGGCGCCTGCGGCGTGCCGGTCTGGGTCGAGGCGGTCTGCTGCTGGGCTTTGTCTGCCGGCGGCTTCGCCGGCGGGAAGGCGTACTGCCAGCCCATGATGATCAGCACCGAGAGCACGATAGCGACAATGAAATTCTTCTGGTCCATGTGCTCAGACTTCTACGCGCGCTCGGCGGATTGACAGGAAAGTTTCGGCGGCACGGGATCGAAGCCCGCACCACCCCATGGCCCGCAGCGGCACAGGCGATGGGCCGCCAGCCAGCTGCCGCGCAGCGCGCCATGGCGCGCCACCGCTTCGGCTGCATAGGCCGAGCAGGACGGCTCATAGCGGCAAGCGCCGACGAAGAAATAGGCCAGCGTCAGCTGATAGAAGCGGATCGCGCCGCGGAGCGCGCCGGTCATCAGGCGGCCAGTCATCAGGCTGAAGGTCATGCGGCCCGGAAACTGGCGATTTGCCGGGGCATGCGCAAGGCGTCCGTGGCAGGTCATGGCGTCGCGAGGGACGACGTGGGAGCCAATGCTTTCAGCCGCTTGAGGGCCTCGACCAGCTCCTGGCGCAGGGCGCCGAAATCGCGGGCGATGGCGGCCTGGCGCCCGACCAGGACGTAGTCGAGATCGGGGCTGGCCTGGCCCGGGATCACCAGGCGGGCGGCCTCGCGCAACCGGCGGCGGACCCGATTGCGCACGACGGCATTGCCGACCTTGCGGCTGACAGTGAATCCGACACGGATGGCGGGCAGGGCGAGGCCGGCAGGCAGATCCGCGGGTAGCAGATCCGCGGGTACTGGGGCGACCTGCAGGACAAAGCCCGGCATGGCGACGCGGCGGCCGGCTTGGACGCGCAGAAAATCGCGGCGGTTCGGCAGCCGCCCGAGGCGCGCCGAGGCCAATTTTGCTGGGCCGCTTAGGCCGAGAGGCGCTTGCGGCCCGACCTGCGGCGGCTGGCGATGACCTTGCGGCCGCCCACCGTCGCCATCCGTGACCGGAAGCCGTGCCGGCGCTTGCGCACCAGCTTGCTCGGCTGATAGGTGCGTTTCATCACGCAACTCCTTTAAACACAAGGCCCCCGCAGGTTACGGCGGGGGCAATTTCTGTGGGCGAGGGTAATAAGCGGGCAAAGGCCTTGAGTCAACGAGGCCTGCTCATGCTCTTCGTCATGTTCCTCTCCCCTGCTAGGGGGAGAGGAGCATGAACATGAGCGGGCCGGAAGGCCCGCGGTCCGGCAAGATGCCGCCATGTCCCTCGTCCTGCATGGCTACCACTTCAGCGTCTATAACCGCATTGCCCGCCTCGCCCTGGCCGAGAAGGGGGTCGCCTACGACCGGGTCGAGGTGAACCCGTTCGCCGACACCCCGCCCGAATACCTGGCCCTGCATCCCTTCGGCCGCGTGCCGGCCCTGGTCCATGACGGCTTCGTGCTCTACGAGACCGGCGCCATCACGCGCTATATCGACCGCACATTCACCGGCCCGGCGCTGCAGCCCGGCGCGCCACGCGCGCTCGCCCGCATGGACCAGTTGATCGGCGTCATCGATTCCTACGGCTACTGGCCGATGGTCCGGCAGGTCTTCTCCCATCGCGTCTTCCGGTCCGCGGCCGGCCGGCCGGTCGACGAGGCGGAGGTCGCGCAAGGCCTGATCGGCGCGGCCAAGGTCCTGGCCGCCCTCGAGGCGCTGGCATCCGAGCCCTTTCTCACGGGGCCCGAGCTCTCTCTCGCCGATCTGCACGTCGGCGCGATGGTTGCCTACTTCACGCTCGCGCCTGAAGGGGCCGCGATGCTGGGCACGTATCCCCGGCTTGCTGCCTGGTGGGGCAAGCTCAGGCAGCGCGCGAGCGTCGCCGCGACCGATCCGGGCCTGCCTCCAGCCGATCGCGTCACCAAGGCGTGAGCGCATTTGCTTTGAGACCTGAGGCTGCCGGGCCAATATCGATCGTGAAGCCACGCGAAGGGCGACATGACCTCCCAGATGTGGCGCCGGCTTGCGCCCGCGGCGATCCTGCTGCTGGGACTGGCGCTGTTCCTGCTGTTCGGCCTCGAACGCTACTTCTCCTTCGAGATGTTGAGCCGCCACCACGCCGCGCTCGCGGCCTGGGTGGCCGACAACTTCATGCTCGCGGTCGTGCTGTTCGTGCTGGCCTATGCGCTGGTCGTGGCCTTCTCCCTGCCCATCGCCATCATCATCACGCCGCTGGGCGGCTTCCTGTTCGGCGTCTGGCTCGGCGCCATCCTGTCGGTCGTCGGCGCCACCCTGGGCTCGGTCGCGGTGTTCCTGGCCGCGCGCACCGCCTTCTACGATCTCTTCCATGCCCGCGCTGGTGCTGCACTGGCGCGCTTCGAGGACGGTTTCCGCCGCGACAGCTTCAGCTATCTCCTGTTCCTGCGGCTGGTGCCGATCTTCCCGTTCTGGCTGGTCAATATCGTGCCGGCCCTGCTCGGCATGAAGCTCGGTCCCTACACGGTGGCGACGTTGATCGGCATCATCCCGGCAGCCTTCGTCTATGCCAGCGTCGGCGCCAGTTTCGGCGCGCTGTTCGAGCGCGGCGAGGCGCCCGATTTCGCCATCATCTTCGAATGGCGCTTCCTGCTGCCTCTGCTCGGCCTGGCGGCGCTGGCGCTGGTGCCGGTGCTCTACACGCATTTGCGTGGCGGCAATGACAACGCTCGCTCCTGACGTCTGCATCGTCGGCGCGGGCTCGGCCGGCCTGGTCGCAGCCGCCGGCGCCGCGCTGCTCGGCCTCGACGTGGTGCTGATCGAACGCGCCGAGATGGGCGGCGATTGCCTCAACCAGGGCTGCGTGCCGTCCAAGGCGCTGATCGCCGCGGCCAGGATGGCGCAGGCGCAGCGCGACGGCGCGGCCTTCGGCATCGCGCCGGTCGAGCCCAAGGTCGATTTCGGCCGCGTCATGGATCACGTGCACCAGGTGATCGCCGCCATCGCCCCCAACGATTCGGTCGAACGCTTCGAGAGGCTCGGGGTGCGCGTCCTCAAGGAGGAGGCGCGCTTCACCGGCCGCAGCGAATTGCAGGCCGGTCCGCATCGCATCAAGAGCCGACGCATCGTTCTGGCAACCGGTTCGCGACCGACGGCGCCGCCGATCCCCGGCCTGGCCGATGCCGGCTATCTCACCAACGAGACGATCTTCGCCAACCGCATCCTGCCCAGCCACCTGATCGTGATCGGCGGCGGGCCGATCGGGCTCGAGATGGCGCAGGCCCATCGCCGGCTGGGATCGCGGGTCACGGTTCTGGAAGTCGCCGATTTCCTTGCCAAGGACGATCCCGAGCTTGCCGCCATCGTCGTCGCCCGCCTGAAGAGCGAAGGCGTCGATCTGCGCGCCGCCACGAAGATCGCGCGCGTCGAGCGGACGCCGTCAGGCGTCGCGGCAACCCTGGAGAACGGCGAGCGACTTGATGGATCGCACCTGCTGGTTGCCGCCGGCCGCGCGCCTGTCGTCGAGAGCCTCGATCTCGACAAGGCGGGTGTCGCCCACACCGCCAAGGGCGTCACCGTCGACGCCTCGTTGCGAACCTCCAACCGCAACGTCTGGGCGATCGGCGACTGCAATGGCCTCTATGCCTTCACGCACATGGCGGGCTACGAGGCCTCGCTGTTCATCCGCGGCGCCCTGTTCCGCGCCCCGGCCAGGCTCGACGCCGCGATCGTGCCGTGGGCGACCTATACCGATCCCGAGCTGGCGCAGGTCGGCCTGAGCGAACGCCAGGCACGCGAGAAGCATGGCGACGCCGTAAAGATCCTGCGCTGGAAGCTCAGCGAGAACGACCGCGCCCAGACCGAGCGTGCGACCGAGGGAATGGTCAAGGCGATCACCGACCGGCACGGCCGCATCCTCGGAACCTCGATCGTGGCACCGCACGCCGGCGAGCTGATCCAGCCTTGGTGCCTGGCGATTTACAAACGCCTGAAGATCTCGGCGCTGGCGGGCTTCGTGCCTCCCTATCCGACCTTGGGCGAGGCGAGCAAGCGGGCAGCCGGCAGTGCCTTCACCGAGGCACTGTTCGGCCCGCGCACGCGCTGGCTGGTGCGACTGTTGTCGCGCCTGCCTGTCTGGTGACGACGATGTCCCGCCCCCATATCGTCATCGTCGGCGCCGGCTTCGGCGGCCTGAGCGCCGCGCACAGCCTCGCCGGTGCCGCTGCCGACGTCACGGTGATCGACCGGCGCAACTACCACCTCTTCCAGCCGCTGCTCTATCAGGTGGCCACGGCCGGCCTGTCGCCGGCGCAGATCGCCCAGCCGATCCGCTCGATCCTGCGCAAGGCCTCGAACGTGCGCGTGGTCATGGGCCGCGTGACGGGCGTCGACCGCCAGCGTCGCATTGTGAAGCTCGAGGATCGCGAGATCGCCTACGACACGCTGGTGCTGGCCACCGGCGCGCGGCACGCCTATTTCGGCCATGACGAATGGGAGAGCGTGGCGCCGGCGCTGAAGAATATCGACGACGCCACCGGCATCCGGCGCCGCATCCTGTCGGCTTTCGAGCAGGCCGAGCAGACCGACGATCCCGAGGCGCGACGGCGCTTTCTCACCTTCGTGGTGATCGGCGCCGGCCCGACGGGCGTGGAGATGGCGGGCGCCATCGCCGAGCTCGCCCACGTGGCACTTCGGTACGATTTCCGCGCCATCAATCCGCGCGACGCGCGCATCGTGCTGGTCGAAGGGGGCCCACGCGTGCTGGCCGCCTTCCCGCCGCAACTGAGCGAATCGGCGCTGCGCTCGCTGAAACGCCTGCATGTCGAGGTTCGCCTGGGCAAGCCCGTGTCCGAGTGCGACGAGAGGGGCGTCACCATCGACGACGAACGCCTGGAGGCCGCGACCATCGTCTGGGCGGCCGGAGTCGCTTCCTCGTCGGCCTCGAAGTGGCTGGGCGTCGAGAAGGATCGCGTTGGCCGGGTCGTCGTCGGTCCGGATCTCACCGTACCCGGCCATCCGGAAATCTTCGTGATCGGCGATACCGCGCATGCTCTGGGCCCGAACGGCCAGCCGCTGCCCGGCCTGGCGCCGGTGGCCAAGCAGCAGGGCGCCTATGTTGCGCGCCTGTTGCGGGCACGGATCGCCGGCCGGACCGCACCCGGCCCTTTCCGCTATCGCGACTATGGCGCCATGGCGACGATCGGCCGGCGCGCGGCGGTGGCCGACTTCGGCTGGCTGAAAGTCGACGGCACCCTGGCGTGGCTGCTGTGGGGCATGATCCACATCACGTTCCTGATCGGCTTTCGTAACCGCTTCGTCGTGCTGTTCGACTGGCTGTGGTCCTATGCAACTTTCCAGTCGGGCGTGCGCCTGATCACCGGACCGGACTCGCACTGATTGCGTCCGTCACCGAAAATGTCGATCATCCCGGCAGTCCCTGGAGAGAGTACCGAATGAAGATCGCATTCCTTGCCAGCGTCGCCGTGACGGCATTGTCGATGTCGATGGCGCTCGCCCAGCAGCCGGCGACGCAGGCGCCCGCCTCGCCGCCCGATCTCGGCCTGAAGGTCGAGATGGAGCCGGCAGCCATGGCGCTGGTAAAGGCGATGTCCGACAGGCTCGCCGCCGCCAAGTCGATGAGCTTCACGGCGTTCACGATCTTCGAGAGTCCCGACCGCACCGGCCTGCCGCTGGCCTACACCACGCTGAGCCAGGTGACCGTGCAGCGTCCGAACAAGCTGAAAGTCATCTCGCCGGGCGACGGGCCGCGCACGGAGTTCTACTACGACGGCAAGACCGTCAACGCCTACGAGCCGGCGGCCAAGCTGGTGGCGACGGTCGATGCGCCCGATACGATCGACGCCATGCTGCGCGCGGCCTTCCAGCGGGCGGCGATCTATTTTCCCTTCACCGACCTGGTCGTCAGCGATCCGATGAAGGCGATTGCCGAGAACCTGCGCGTCGCCTTCGTCGTCGGCACGTCGACCGTGGTCGGCGGTGTGAGCACCGACATCGTCGTGCTGATCGGCAAGTTCGCCCATGTCCAGCTGTGGATCGGCAGCGACGACAAGCTGCCGCGCATGGCCCGCGCCATCTTCCTCGAGGACCCGGCGCGCTACCGCCATACCGTGATGTTCTCGGACTGGAAGATCGATCCGACGCTGGCGGCCGATGCCTTCGCCTTCACCGCCCCGGCTGGCACGATCCGCATCCCGTTCGCGCCGCCGGGCGCGACGGAAAAGGGCAAGTGAGATTTTGGAGAGCACGATGAACAGGACCCTGCTTCTTCTCGCTGCCATCGCCATCGCAGCGCCCCTCGCCCCGGCGGCCGCCTACTTCCATGCCGGTGGCTGGAGCGGCGATCGCTCGTCGTGGTCGGCGCATAGCTGGCGCGGCGGCACCGCTTCGGGTGGCGACGGATCGTGGAGCGCCACCGGCTACCGTGGCGGCACCGCCAGCGGCGGCGGCGGATCGTGGAACGCGACGGGCTATCGCGGCGGCACGGCGAGCGGCGGCGGCGGCGCGTGGTCGGCGACCGGCACCAACGGCAATCACTATTATGGCGGCCCGGACTACTATCACGGCGGCTATTACGGCGCCTACAACGCGCCGACCGTGGTCAATGCCTATGGCGCCAACTGCTACAACTGCGGCGGCTGGAACACCGGCGGCGCGATCGCGGCCGGCATGGTGGCCGGCGCGGCGGTCGGCGCCGCGGCAGCGTCGAGCGCCAACAACCAAGCTTACGCGGCAGGGGTCCAGGCCGGCGCGGCCTCGGCCACCGTCGCGGCCAATCCGCCGGGCACGCTCTACGGGTCATTGCCGGCCGGATGCACTTACAAGCCGGTCGGCGCCCAAGCCTACTACGGCTGCACCGATGGCCTGTGGTTCATGCCGGCCTACGGCGCCAATGGCGTCTATTATCGGGTCGTCACGGCCCCCTAAGAGTTGAACGGGCGCCACCTAGGAGTGGGGTGGCGACTTCGCTAGAGTCGGCCCAATGGCCGCCGACGTCACCATCCAGGCGCAATCAGCCCAAAAGGGGGCCTCCCAGGCGGTGCGCCGGCGCAGCCCCACCTTCGGGCTGTCGTGGCGCATCCTCGCGCTGGTCGTGGCGGCGGTGATGACGGCCGAGATCGCGATCTTCCTGCCCTCGATCGCCCGCTTCCGCTCGGAATATCTCAACCAGCTCATCGAAAGCGGCACTCTGGCCGCGCTGGCGCTCGACGCCACGCCCGACAACATGGTGACCGAGGAGGTGAAGCGCACCCTGCTCGACCATGCCCGGGTCGACGCCGTGGTGCTGATCGAGCCCAACAAGTCGAAGCGGGCCCTGATGAACATCGAGCCCAAGCCCAGCATGCCGGCCTTCAACCTCAAGGAGGAAGGCGCGCTGATGTTGATCTGGGACGCGCTGCGAGCGATGACCAACGACGGTCCGCTCTACATCCGGGTCGGCGGCCAATCGATGCGGCTGCCCAACGCCATGGTGTGGATCGTGGCCGACGAGCTGCCGATGCGCATCGCCATGTACGGCTACGCCAGCCGCATCCTGGTGCTGTCGATCATCATCGCGCTGTTCACCGCCTTCCTGCTCTACCTCGCGCTGCGCTGGCTGGTGATCCTGCCGCTGCAGGACCTGTCGGCCGACATGATCGCCTTCCGCCGCGCACCGGAGGAGCCAGGCACCGAGCGCCCGCCGACCAAACGGCGCGACGAGATCGGCGTGGTCGACCGCGAGTTCCAGAACCTGCAGCGCGAGCTGCGCGCGTCGCTACGCCAGAAGTCGCGCCTGGCCGAGGTGGGGGCTGCAACCAACAAGATCAACCACGACCTGCGCAACATGCTGTCGACGGCGCGGCTGTTGTCCGACCGGCTGGCGCGCAGCGAAGACGAGCGCACGCGCGCGCTCGCGCCGACCATCCTCAACACCATCGACCGGGCGGCGAGGCTCGCCAGCGACGCGATCGAATACGTACGCGACCAGCGTACGCCGCGGCTCGCCCCGATCGATCTCGCCGATCTCGTGGACGAAGTGGGCGTCGCCCTGCAGGAGCAGGGCGAGGACAGCAATCCCAACATCGTGCGCGACTGGATCAACGAGGTTGCCCACAACCAGGCGGCGCGGGCCGACCGCGACCTGCTCTATCGCGTGTTCATCAATCTCGGCCGCAACGCCTTCGAGGCCGGGGCGACCGCAGTGACCGTGCGCGCCCGCGCCAACGGCGCCGACCTGGCTGTCGATGTCTGCGACAACGGCCCCGGCGTGCCGCAGGAGCTGGTCGACGGCGTCTTCCGCCCGTTCGTCACCGGCGGCCGCGCCGGCGGCGCCGGCCTCGGCCTCGCCATCGCCCGCGACCTGGTGTGCGCGCACGGCGGCGACATCGCGATCACCGAGAGCGGCAAGCAGGGCACGACGTTCCGCTTCACGCTACCGCTGTGACAGACGAACTCATGTCTTGCCGGAGCGCACCTCCAGTTCCGCTCATGATCATGCTCCTCTCCCCCGCTAGTCCCCCTTCGCTCCTGCGGAGCTTCGGAGGACCTGGATCGGGCTTGCCGCTAAAGCCACCGAAGCTGCACCGCAGCGTAGGTGGCTAGGGGGAGAGGAACATGACACTTAAGACGATGAGCTCGCCTTGAGCTTCGCGATGAATTCGCGGATGCGGCGCGCGTTGACGCCGAGATCGGATTCGCCGTCGCGGCTCTTGGAGCGGATGTCGACCTTGCTGCCCGTGCCGTCGGGCCGGATGCGGATGACGATGTCGTCGCGAAAGCCGAACCAGGCGCTGGTTGCCACCGCCTCGATGCGGCCCTCGGCCGGAGCGCGGGCCACGATATCCCAGCCCATCGCCATCGCCACGGCATCGACCTTCTTGAAGGCCTCGGCCGGCGGCTCGGGCAGGATCACCGGCACGATGTCGGGATAGCCGGCGCGCTGCAGCACGGCAGCGTTGGCGCCGGGATAGGTCGCCGGATTGGAGGCGCCGCGGCGCAGTTGCAGCGTGACGACCAGCGGCGGCGGGCTGTTGGTGTCGGTCGTGATGTCGTTCAGCTCGGGCGACTGCTGGGCGCGCAGGAACCAGGTGAGCGGCGTGTAGGCGGCCGCGCCTCCGATCACGACGGCGAGCAGCGCCGCCACGAAGCCCCGCCGGCGATCGCCAGGCCGCGTCGGCACGATGGTGGCAAGGCCCAGCGCCGTGCCAGCCACCGCAAAATAGAAGCCGTAACGGAAGATCGTGAAGGCCGGCTCGATCTCGAGCCCGAGGTAGCGGTGCAACGGTCCTGAGGACGCGACAATGAGCGCTGCGACGCACGCCATGATGAAGGCCATGCGTGCCAGACGGTGACTGACCGGGTTGGTTGGACGAACGAACATGGCGTTGCTTTATCGTAGCCGCGAAACAACAGACACGCACGGCTCGACAAGTGCAGTTTCCCTCTCTATGCGCCGCCTATGAGAATTGCCGCCGCCGACCGACGCCGCGCAATGGCCGCCGGCCTCGCCGCCATCGCCCTGTGGGGTGCCCTGGCGGCGTTGTCGGTGACGGCTGGGCCGATCCCGCCGTTCCAAATGGTTGCCATGACGTTCGCGGTGGGGGCGTCGATCGGCATCGTGCGCGCGCTGGCACGCGGCGTCGGTTGGCGCGGTCTTCTCGGCTGGCCGATGCGCATCTGGCTGCTCGGCATCGGCGGGCTGTTCGGCTACCACGCCCTCTACTTCGCGGCGCTCCAGCTTGCCCCGCCGGCCGAGGCCAACCTGGTGAACTATCTGTGGCCATTGCTGATCGTGCTGCTGGCGGCACCGCTCGCCGGCGAGCGCCTGGGCTGGCCGCATCTGCTCGGCGCCTTTCTCGGCTTTACCGGCATCGTCGTGCTGGCCTTCGGCCGCGGCGTGAGCTTCACCGACGCACACGCCGTGGGCTACGCGCTGGCGCTGGGCTGCGCCATCGTCTGGTCGCTCTACTCGGTGCTGTCGCGGCGCTTCGGCGAGACGCCGACCGACGCCGTCGCCGCCTTCTGCGCGGCGTCGGCCCTGCTGTCGCTTGGCTGCCATCTCTTGTTCGAGCGCACGGTGTGGCCCGCCACCACGACGGCATGGCTCGCCGTGCTGGCGATCGGCCTCGGCCCCGCGGGGCCCGCGTTCTATCTCTGGGACCACGCCGTCAAGCGCGGCGACATTCGCGCGCTGGGCGCGCTCTCCTATGCGACGCCCATCCTGTCGACGGCGCTGCTGATCGTCTGCGGTCTCGCCGAACCGACCGGTGCGCTGCTGATCGCGGCCGCGCTGGTCACCGTCGGCGCCGTGCTGGCGTCACGCGAGATGTGGCGCTCCTCATGACTCCCTCCCCCGTATGACGGGGGAGGGATCAGGAGCCCGGCTGCCAATCCGGTGGCGCCAGTTCGAAGCCCTTGAACTCGAAACCCGGCGAGACCGTGCAACCGACCAGCGTCCAGGCGCCCAGCGAGCGAGCGGCCTGCCAGACATGGCGCGGCACCACCGCCTGCGGCTGCTCGCCGACGCCGAAGTCGGTGCCGAGCCTCAGGCGACGCACGGCCTTGCCGTCATCGCTCATCGAAAGCTCGAGGGGCGCGCCGGCATAGTGATGCCAGATCTCGTCGGCATCGACCCGGTGCCAGTGCGAGCGCTGGCCGGCCTTCAGCAGAAAGTAGATCGCCGTGCCCGAGCTGCGTCCTTCACCCGGCGCGCGGAAGGTCTCGACATAGTGCCCGCCCTCGGGATGCGGCTTCATCCCGAGACGGGCAATGATCTCGTCGGCCGTCATGAAGCCGGCGGCACTGTCGCCTTCATCGACGGCACCTTGGAGAAGGTCGTGAACCACTTGGCGAGCTTGGGCCGCTTGGCGCGCCAATCGTGATTGCCGAAGCGGAAGTCGAGATAGCCCAGCGCGCAGCCGATCGTGATCGTACCGAGCGTCGGCTTGCCCTTGAGCGACTTGGCCTCGGCCTCGAGCTGGTCGAGCACGCCGTCGATCTTCTTCATCTGGCCCTTGGTCCAGTCGGGCCAGCGCCGATCCTCGGGCCGCAGGAAGCCCTCGTAGCGCGCCAGCAGCGCGGCATCGAGCAGGCCGTCGCCCATCGCCTGCTGGCGCAGCGCCACCCAGCGGTCGCGGCCCTTGCGCGGCAGGAGCTTGCGACCCTTGTGCTGGTGGTCGAGGTACTCGCAGATCACCGGCGAGTCGAAGAGGTCCATGCCCTTGACCGACAGCGCCGGGATCTTGCCGATCGGATTGTGCTTGTCGACATCGGCGTTGGGCTGGATAGGCGTCAGCGCCACGTTGATCATCTCGATCTTCTTGTCGAGCTTGGTCTCGAGCGCCAGCACCCTCACCTTGCGGGCGTAGGGTGACGACGGCGAGTAGTAGAGTCTCATCTTGGCCATTGTCGCTCTCCCCTTGTTGTTTCAGGCCGCGGCCATCTGCGGAATCTCGGTGTCGTTCAGCCGCACCTTGCGAGCCACGTCCAGAAGCTGCTGCCAGGTCGTGCCGTCGATCGGCACGCCGTTCTTCTCGCGGTCGACCTTGCGGGCGCGCTCGGGCTCGCCGGGCGTCAGGACCTCGGGCACGCCGGGCTGCGGCTTGGCCGACTTCACCCAGGTGATGAAGGTCTCGACCTCGTCCTCGAAGAACTCGGTGCCGCCCATCGACTGCGGATCGATGATGATCGACAGCATGTTGTTGATGATGTCGGTGCCGGGCTTGATGGTGCGCGGGCTGTGCGTACGCCCGCCGGTCAGCGCGCCGGCCAGAAGATCGCAGATCACCGCGAGTCCGCCACCCTTGTGCAAACCGAACGGCAGGATGGCGCCGAACGGCGGATTGTAGAGCACGCCCGGATCGGTGCTGGGCTTGCCCGCCGCGTCGATCAGCAGGCCGTCCTCCATCTGCACCTTCTTGTTGAAGGCCACGCGCACCTTGCCCGCCGCCACCTGGCTGGTGGCGAAGTCGAGCACGATCGGCTCCTTGCCCTTGCGCGGCACCGCCGTGCAGTAGGGATTGGTGGTGAAGCGCGGCTCGGCGCCGCCGAATGGCGCCACCATCGACTTGTGGCCGTGCACATTCACCCAGTGCGTGCTCACCATGCCGGCGCGCGCGCACTGCTCGCCCCAGTGGCCGATGCGGCCGATATGGTGCGCGTTGGTGAGGCCGACGACGCACACGCCGTGCTTCTTCGCCCGTTCGATGCCGATATCCATGGCTTCCTTGGCGACGACCTGGCCATAACCCGCGCCGCCGTCGATCACGATCACGGCCCCGTTGTCGCGGATGATCTTTGCATGATTGTTACGGACGCAGGCGCCGACGCCGGTGTTCTGGATATAGTGCGGGATCATGCCGACCCCGTGGCTGTCGTGGCCGAACAGGTTGGCCAGCACCAGATGGTCGGCGACCAGCCGCGCTTCCTGATCGGAGCTGCCGTCGGCCCGGCAGATCGCCATGGTGAAGGCATGCAACCGATCGGGCTTGACCCTGACTTCACCGACTGAACTCTTGCCCTCGGCCATGCCCTTGTCTCCTCCGGGATTTCGCTTTCGGCGCGCAACGTTCCGCGTCGGGGCTGGCCTGTCAACCGACGCGGAAAAGCCGCAGGAATCCGCCCAAATTTCGCCCCCAGAGGGCGGCAAGACGGGCCTCCGACCCCGTGGTAAACCGGGGCGGAAGAACGAGGCCTGCGTGCGCTTTCCCATTCGCCTGGCGTGGCTTCTCCTGCTGCTGGTCGCAGCCGGCCCGGCGCTGGCCCAGACGGTGACGCCACCGCAGCGGCCGTTCGGCCAGCTGGTCGAGCTGTGGATGCGCCAGCTCGACCGCATCGCCACCCGCGCCGAGCAGGCGAACCTGCTGCCGGTGGAAATCGACACCCTGCGCGAGCAGGCGGGGGACGTGCGGGCGGCCGCGGCCGCCGCCGCCAACCTCGCGCGCGGCGACCTCGCCGACACCCGCAAGCTCCTGGCACCCCTGGAAGCCAAGCCGGCGAGCGATGCCGTTCCCGAATCGGATGCCGTGAAGGCCGAGCGCGATCGGCTGACCGAGCAGGCCACGGTCAGCGAGGGCCGCGTCAAGCAGTGCGAGGTGGTGATCGCCCGCGCCGACCAGCTCATCGAACGCCTGACCAAGCTGCGCGGCGAGGTCATGTTGCGCACGCTGCTGCGGCGCGACGCCTCGCCCCTGTCGCGCAACGTCTGGAGCAAGCTCGGGCCCGAGCTCATCGCCTCGCTCCAGGCGCTCTCAGCGGCGACCCGCGCTTGGCTGAGTGCCGGCCCGCAGTTCGAGGAGCGCGACCTCGCCGCGCTGGGCGGCTGGGCCATCGTCACCGTGCTGCTGTGGGCCGGCGGCCGCTTCCTGCGCCGCCGCTTCGGCCGCGGCGAGGCGACCGAGCCCGGCCAGCGCGACCGCACCGTCACCGCCGCCATCGACGGTGTCGGCCTGGTGCTGGTGCCGATCCTGGCGGTCTGGCTGATCGGCAAGCTTCTGTTGGCGACCATGCCGCCATCACCGATCGACATCCTGCTGCCCGAGCTCATGAACCGGGTGATCACGTTCCTGCTGGTCGTAGGCCTTACCGCCACGGCGCTGTCGCCCCATCGCCCGGCGTGGCGCATCCTGCCCTTCACCAATCAAAGCGCACAGGAGCTGTCGCAGGCGCTGCGCCGGCTGATGGCGGTCGGCCTCACGGTCGACTTCTTCTACGTCGCCCTGACACACAGCGGCAGCGAGACCGACGCGATATCGGCGGTCGGCGCCCTGGTGCTGGCCACCGTCATCTCGTTGTTCACGCTGCCGGCACTGGGCAATCGCGCCTGGCACGCGGCCCAGCCCGAAGGCGAGGAACGCTCGCTCATGATCGGCGGCGCCTGGTGGTCGGTCGCCCGGCTGCTGCTCAGCGTCGCCGTGCTGTCGTCGATCCTGTTCGCGCTGTTCGGCTACGCCACGCTTGCGGCGCAACTGCACAACGCGATCTACTTCACCTGCCTGTTGATCGCCGTGGCGCTGCTGCTGCATCGCCTGATCGGCGACCTGCTCGAGGAAGCGGCGGCGCCCGACACGCCGTCGGGCCGGTGGGTGCGCCGTCGCGTCGGCCTGCCGGCGGACGCGACCCTGCGCGGCCAGCACCTGATGATGCTGGTGGTCGACCTCGTGCTGTTGGCGCTGCTTGCCGTCCTCATCCCGGCCTCCTGGGGCGTCGACACCGACGCCATCCTGAACGGCGCCGGCCAGCTCATCCGCGGCGTGCAGGTCGGCGGTGTCACGATCTCGCTCGGCAATATCGGCATGGCGATCCTGGCCTTCGTCGTCTGCATCCTGCTGGCGCGCCTGATCCGCCGCATCGTGCGCGACCGCGTGCTGCCGACCGTCGATGCGCCGATGCCGCTGCGCCAGTCGATCGATGCAGGTCTGAATTATATCGGCGTGATCGTCGCCATCCTGATCGGCGTCGGCGCGCTCGGCATCGACTTCACCAACCTCGCGATCGTGCTGGGCGCGCTCTCGGTCGGCATTGGCCTCGGCCTGCAGAACATCGCCAACAACGTCATCTCCGGCGTCTTCCTGCTGGTCGAGCGGCCGATCAAGGCGGGCGACTGGGTAACGGTGAGCGGGCATGAGGGCTTTGTGCGGCGCATCAACATCCGCGCCACCGAGGTCGAGACCTTCCAGCGCACCCACGTGCTGGTGCCCAACAGCCTGTTCCTGCAGAACCCCGTGGTGAACCGCACCTATTCCGACACGTCGAGCCGCGTCGAGATCAAGCTCACGGTCGGGCTGGGCACCGACGTCGCAGCCATGGAGGGCTTGCTGCGCGAGGCGGCGCTCGGCCATCCGCGCGTGCTGCGCGTGCCGGCGCCGATCGTGCGCTTCATCCAGATCACGACCAGTGGCCTCGACTTCGAGCTGTTCGTGTTCGTGGCCCGGCTGGAGGATCGCCTGGTGGTGAGCAACGATCTTAACAAGGCGATCCTGGCCAAGCTGATCGAGCTCAAGATCATCGATCCCAAGCCGGTGCCCGAGCTGCGGCTGCGCGGCGTCGAGCAATACCTGGCGGAGCCACCGCAAGGCGACGGCCATGCCCCCGCGTCGTCGTAGGGACGAGGCGCCGCGCCGGCGCTCCCGACGTCACTGGCCGCTCATCGCCTTGTTCGTGCTGGGCGTGCTGGCCGGCGTGGCGCTGTGGGCCTACTCGCCCAGCCTGCCGGCCGAGACCTTGATCGCGCGCTATGCCAACGACCGCTCGAAGTTCGTCGACGTCGGCGGGGTGCGCGCCCATGTGCGCGAGCAGGGCGATCCCGACGGCATCCCCGTCGTGCTGATTCACGGCTCGATGGGATCGCTGCACATGTGGGAAGGCTGGGTGCGCGAGCTCTCAGGCAAGGCGCGATTAATATCGGTCGATCTGCCGGGGCATGGGCTCACCGGTGCGTGGCCGCGCGACGAATACACGATCGAGGCCTATGCCGATTTCCTGGAAGTGCTGGTCGACACGTTGAACCTCGACCGCTTCGTGCTGGTCGGCCATTCGATGGGCGGCGCGGTGGCCTGGACCTTCGCCGCGACGCGGCCCGACCGCGTCAGCCAGCTCATCCTGGTCGATGCCGCGGGCTATCCGCGCACCGGCGAGGCGCCATTGCCCATCCGGCTCGCGCGCATGCCGGTGGTCGGCGACATCGGCATCTACTTCAAGCCCGAGCGGCTCGTGCGGCGCTCGCTCACCGAGGTCTATGCCGATCCGGCGATGGTGACTCCCGAGCGTATCCGCCGCTACGCCGAGCTGCAGCGCTTCCCCGGCAACCGCGAGGCCACCTTGCAGCGCGCCCGCACCCAGGAGCCACTCGATCCGGCGCCGCTCAAGCGGCTGGACGTGCCGACCTTGATCATCTGGGGGGCCGCGGACCGCTGGGTGCCGATCGCCGACGCCTTCCGCTTCCAGAACGACATCAAGCGCTCCGAGCTCGAGATCTTCGAGGGGCTCGGCCACAACCCGATGGAAGAGGATCCCAAGGCCACCGCCGCCGCGGTCGCCGCCTTCATCAAGCCGATCGCACCGCGGCCGGCGCCACCGCCCGAGCCGCCGGTCGACATCACGGTGCAGCCGTCCGTCGTGCCGGAGAAGGACTGAGTGGCCGTCGCCGATGAAGCAAAAGCCGTCATCCTGAGCGCAGCGAAGGATCTCATCGCCGCCAGCCATGAGTGAACACCGTTACTTCGTCTACATCATGACGAGCAGCTCGCTCAGCACGATGTATATCGGCGTGACGAACGACATCGGGCGGCGCGTTTTCGAGCATCGCAATGGCAAGGGCAGCGAGTTTGCGAAGAAGTACCGTGTGACCCGACTTGTCTACGTCGAGGAATTTGAAAATCCAACCGAAGCGATCGCTCGCGAAAAACAGCTCAAAGGCTGGAAGCGGATTCGCAAGAACGAGCTCGTCCGTGCTGCCAATCCTACATGGGCTGACCTCGCCCCCGAGTCATCCTGAGCGAAGCGAAGGATCTCATGCCATCGACGACAGAGTCCTACCTCGATGGCGATGAGGTCCTTCGCTACGCTCAGGACGACAGGTAGCCGCTAGCTTTTCAGCAGCGCCATTACCTTGGCGAAGGCGTCGTCGGCGATGGCTTCGATCTCGGCCTTGGTGCGGTTCTGGATGGGATGAGGGACGTAGACCACCGCCGGGTCGAAGCCCAGCGATTCGCTTTGTGCCGCCACGCCGTCGACGAAGCCCGTGGTGACGATGTTCACGCCGGGGATGCCGCGGGTATCGAGATTATGAATGTCGTGCAGACTGCACGATGTGCAGGAGCCTCAATCGCTTAAGGCGATCACCGCGAGCTGATTCTCGGCGGCGATCTGCTGCATCAGCGCCGTCGGCGCCACCTTGGTGTTGGTCGGCTTGGCATAGCGCCGCGTCGCCACGCCGGCCTTCTTGAAGTGCCCTTCGAGGCGGTCGATGAACTCCGCGCCGCGCGACTTGCCGATATCCATCAGCGCCACGGTCTTGCCGTCGAGCGATGGTGGCGGCGTGAGGCGGGCGCGCCGCACCGGCGAGCTTTCGGCGGTGGGATCGCGCAGTTTCGGTTGCGAATTCATGGGCGAATCTCCCTGGTTATCGACTGACATTCCTCGCGCACGCGCTGGCCCGGCCAGCCGCCGATGATGGCGGAGAATAGCCCAGCCTCGCCGCCGGCGCGAACGATCAGCACGCCGTCGGGCATGGGTTGGAACTTGTCGACGACCTGGTCGGCATACTTGGGCGGCAGGCCCTCGGCCACGTTCTGGGCGCCCCAGACCAGGTCGCGGCCCGGCCGCTTCAGCGCCTGGAACAGCTCATCCTCGATGCGGCGGCGGTTCCAGCCGCCATCCTTGAAGATCTTGTAGTGCTCGGGCGTCAGGACCAGCACCGCGTTGCCGGCGTCGCAGAGCTTGGGATGGCCGACGCCGAACAGGCCCATGGCCAGCGAGCGCACCAGCTCTTCCGGCGTGCGTGACTTCTGGTCGATGAAGCCGTGCACGCCCTCGCCATGGAACAAGGTGACGGCGCTCTTGCCGGGCGCGATGCCGCGGCGGACCGACAGTGGCTCCCAGTCGGGATCGGACTCGTCCTCGGCGAAGCAGAAGGTGTACTTGCCGGGATTGCCCAGGGTCGCGCGATCGATGGCGCCGGGCAGGCCGCCGCCGACGTTCCTGACGATGAGCTGCAAGGTACGGCCGATGGTGGCGTTGGCGCGGTTGCCCTGGCCCAGCGCATTGACGCCGCTGTTCATGCCGATCGCCTTGGCGGCCGGTCCGTTGATGATCACCAGCGGCCCCGAGAAATGCGTGGTGCAGAGCAGCCCATGCATCACGAACAGCGGATCCAGCGCCGCTTCCAGCACGCCCAGAACCACCGGCAAGTACTCGGGCTTGCAGCCCGCCATCACGGCGTTGATCGCCACCTTCTCGACGGTGCAGGGCGCGAGGTTGGGCGGGATCAGGCCCACCACCTCGTCGGGCTTGCGCTCGGTGCCGCCCAGCATGCGCAGGATGCGCTCGTCGGTCGGCGGCACGACAGGGAGCCCATCGGTCCAGCCGCGCTCGAAACAGGCTTCCATCGGATCGTCCCAGTTGCCGACGGCGATCTCGCGCGACTTCAGTCCGGGATCGCCATAACGCGCGATCAGCGCCTCGTGCACGCCGGGCTCGACGCTCTTGGAGCCGCAGCCCGGCTGCCACGCCGGCAGGCCCTTGCCCTCGGCGGCGTCGCCGGCGAGGCGCATCCATTCGTTGCGCTCCCAGCCCACGGTGCGCTCGACCTCGCGGCCGTCCTTGAAGCGGATCAAGGTCGGCACGGCTTCGATGTTGAGCCGGAAGGAGCGTTCGAGCTCATCGTCGTAGAGCACCGAGCGTACGCCCGACGGAAACGTCGGATCGTCCTGGCTGACCACGGCCAGCGGACCGGCGCGGTCGAGGCTCTGCATCACCGGCTCGACCAGCACGCAGGTCGGGCAATCACGTTTGGCGACGATAACCAGGCCGTCGCGGGGGAGAAGGGTGTCTGGCATGGCGCACGATCCTTCAGCGAGAACAGCCTTACCTTAGCAGTAAATCCTACTCGTTCAGCAGAGCCTCGACCTGCTTATCGACGAACGCCGCGTCCTCGGGGTTGGCGTTGGGATTGCCGGCGCGATGGCCCCATACCGACGGGATTTCGACCAGCCTGCCGTACTTCAGGTGGGGCAGTTCCGCCCGGTTGTCGTCGGTCTGAAAATAGAGGTCGGTGGCCGAGGGCATCAGCAGCACCTTGGCCTTGATGCCGGCCAGCGCCATCTGGAGATCGCCGCGGTAAAGGTCGTTGGCCGAAATGTCGCCGTTCTGCCAGGTCCAGAGCTGGGCCATCAGGTCGCGCGCGTCGCGGCGCAGGAAGTTGGCCTCCCACGACCGCACCAGAAAATCCTCCAGGCTGGCAAAGCCCAGCCCGCGCCACATCTCGCGGCGATAGAAGGTCTGGCTCAGCGCCCAGCCGGCATAGATGCGGCCCATGGCGCGCAGCCCGTCCTGCGGCGTGCGCGCGTTCTGAACAGCCGTGCGCACGCCTTCCAAGAACACGAAGTTGTGCGGCGCGGTCTTGGCCGAACCGCAATTGACGACGATGCGCTCGACCGCCTCGCCGAACAGCGCCGCCCAGTGATAGGCCTGCTGAGCGCCCATCGACCAGCCGTAGACCATCTTCACGCGGTCGACGCCGAACAGCTCGGCCAGCAGCCGCCGCTGCTGCATGACGTTGTCGTAGGTCGTGACCTCAGGGAATTCGCCCACCGCGCCCTGGGGCGTGTTCGACGGCGAGGACGACAGGCCGTTGGTGAACATGTTGGGAATGACGATGAAATAGCGGCTGGGATCGAGGCAGTGCTCGACCTTCACCAGCCATTCGATATCGGTGTGGTGCGCCGAGTAGCTCGTCGGATAGAGGATGACGTTGTCGCGCTTGGGCGAGAGCGTGCCGAAGGTCTTGTAGACGATGCGCGCGCCCTTGAGCGTGCCGCCGCGCTGCAGGGCGAGGTCGCCGCACTCGAAGGAGCCTTCGCTAGTCCTCACGTCAGCTCTCCTCGCTGGGGGCGCGCCACTCCAGTGGCGCGATCTTCTGCTGTTTCAACAAAGACGCGCGACTGGAGTCGCGCGCCCCCAGCGCTCACGTCAGAGAACGCACGATCTCGCGCTGCACCTGGATGTAACCCTTGGCGACGTACTTCAGGTGCGGCCGCAGATGGCGATGCGCCTCGGGCAAATTATGGAAGGCGATGTTGGGGAACAGGTGATGCTCGGCGTGGTACGGCAGGTTCCACATCAGGAAGCGCACGATCGGATTGCTGAGCGTCGTGCGCGTATTGGCGAAGCCGTCGTCGGAGTTCGGGCAGAGCGTGTGCTCGCACAACAGATAAAGCCGCAGGAACGGCAGGCCGACCAGCAGCGGGAAGAACCAGACCCACAGCACGACCGTCGTCTGCAGCGCGATCGAACCCACGATCAGCACGGCATAGAGCGCCAGCAGCCAGCGACCCCACCGGCGCGCCTCGGGCCACGCCGAGGGATGGATGTAGTCGACGTCGCCGCGATAGCCGAACGGGAACAGGAAGATGTCGCGCAGGCGCAGCATCAGGAACGGGATCGAGCTGACACGGAACAGGTATTGGCCCCACGTCGTCGGTGTGCCCGAGGTCACGAGCTCGGGATCACGCGCGGGATCCTGCGTGTAGCGATGATGCGCCATGTGATAGTGCCGATAGAAGCCGGCATTGTTCAGGATCGCCGCACCGGAGAAGAAGGCGAGCACGTCCGCCATCCAGCGCGTCTTGAACGAGCCGTAATGCACCGACTCGTGCATGGCGCCGAACAGCGAATTGATGAAGAGACCCTGCACCAGCAGCGCCGGCACCACCAACCATGTGTCCCTGGTCGCAAGCACCAGCCAGCCGCCGGCGACCAGCAGCGCCAGATGCGCTGCCGTCTGGACCAGCCCGTGCCGGTCGGACCGGGTGTAGAGGCGCTTCAGCACCTCCGCCGGCACGACCCGCATCTGGCGGGCGCGCTGGCCGGTTACGGTATAGGCGCCCATAGCCCGTCCTTGTAGGCGCGCTCGGTGCGAGCCTCGGCCGTCTTCTTGTCCTGTTCGCTGAGCCCGATCTGGTCGCCGACCATGCGGCTGATCGAGGGGAATGTGCCCTTGGGCTGCGCATAGTCGGGCTGCCACAGCCGGGAGCGCAGCAGCGCCTTGGCGCAGTGCAGGTAGGCCTGGCGCACCGAGATCACGATGGCGCACCTGGGCTCCTTGCCCTGCACCGCCATCGAAGCCAGCAACTCGGGATCGACCGAGAGCCGCGCCGTGCCCGCGACGCGCACCGTCTCGGTGACTCCCGGAACCAGGAAGATCAGCGCGATCTCGGGATTCTCCAGCAGGTTTTTCAGCGTATCGAGCCGGTTGTTGCCCGGCCGGTCGGCCAAGGCGATCGTGCGCTCGTCCAGCACCTTGAACGAGCCCGGCGGGTCGCCCCGCGGCGTGACGTCCTGCTTGCCGGAAGCATCGGCGGTGGCGACCAGGCAGAGCGGCGACAGACCGATGAAGCGGCCCATGTGCGAATCGATACGGCCGATGTCCTTCAGCGCCGCGCCCTTGGACACGGCGGCGTAGGAACCAACCAGGGCGGCGGCACCGGCGGCATCGAGCAGGGCGGGCGAGCGGGGTGCCAGGGCGTCGGGCATGAGGACCTCCAATAGCGTCGACGCTAGCATGAATCGGGGCCGCGGCGGCTCGCCAAGACGGTGCGATCTGCCTAGAGTCGCGCCGGGGCTGAGGGAGCACAGATTGAAACGGCGCGAATTGATCGCAGTTGGCGGCGCGGCATTCGTCTCGGCCCGCGCCCATGCCGCTGAACGGACGATCGGCTGGATCTCGCCCGAATCGCGCGAAGTCACGGCCCCCTTCTTCGCCGCCCTCGAGGCCGGCCTGAAGGCCAACCTGCCGGCGGGCGAGACGGTCCGCGTGATCGAGCGCTACGGCGTGAGCGGTCCGCAGGCCGCGGCGCAGCAGGTTGCCGAGCTGCAGCAGCAGGGCGCAAGCCTGATCGTCGTCCAGGGCGCCGCCACCCCACCGGTGGTGCAGGCCAAGCCCGCGGTGCCGGTGGTGTTCGCCTTCAGCGGCGATCCGGTCGTCGGCGGCATCGTCCAGTCGCTGGCCCGGCCGGGCGGCAATGCCACCGGCATGAGCTTCATGTCGGTCGAGCTCAATCCCAAGCGCATCGACTTCCTGCGCACCATGCTGCCGGCGTGCCGTAAGATCGCCTTGCTGTCCAACGCCCGTCACTTCGGCGAGGAGAACGAGATCGCCGCCTGCCAGCGCACCGTCGAAGGCGCCGGCATCGAGCTCAGCGTCTGGCGCAGCCAAAGTCCTGCCGACATCCAGTCCGTCGTGGGGCAGGCGCTCGACGGCGGGGCGCAGGCGCTGGTCGTGCTGCCGAGCTCGTCCATGGTCCAGCAGGCCGCCGCGACCTGTGCCCAGTGCCTGGCCCGCAACGTGCCGGTCGTCTCCGGCTGGGCCAGCGTCGCGCGCGCCGGCGCGCTCCTGACCTATGGACCGAACCTCGAGGCTGCCTATAGCCGCATCGGCTTCTATGTCGTGCGTGTGCTGGGAGGCGCCGCGCCGGCCAACCTGCCGATCGAGCAGCCGACGATCCTCGAGCTGGTCCTGAACCGCAAGACCGCCAATGCGCTCGGCGTCACCATTCCGCCCACCCTGCTGGCGCAGGCCGACGAGGTCATCGAGTGAAGCGTCGGCATTTTTTGCTGGCCGCCGGCGCGACAGGGATCGCTTCGCCCGCACGCTCACAATTGCCCTCCGGTCCGCGCATCGCTTATCTGAGCGGCCGCTCCGCCGCGACCGACGCCCACTTGCTCGAAGCTTTTCGCGAAGGCTTCAAGAGCGCGGGCTTTGTCGACGGCCAGAATGTCACCATGGACATACGCTGGGCCAACGGCCGCTATGGCGACGTGGCGAAGATGGCGGCCGAGGTCGCGGCAACCAAGCCCGACCTGATCGTCGCCGTCGGCGGCAACCCGGTCGCCGTCGCGGCCAAGCAGGCGACCTCGACCATTCCGGTCGTGTTCGGCGCCGGCGCCGATCCGGTGAAGATCGGGCTGGTCGACAACCTCAACCGGCCGGGAGGCAACCTGACCGGCATGACCTTGTGGGCTAACGAGCTCGACGCCAAGCGGCTCGACCTGCTGCACGACATGCTGCCCAAGGCGCGCACCGTTGCCGTCCTGATGAACCCCGACAATCCAGGCTACGAGGATCTCCTGCCGCGCACCCGCGAGACTGCTGCAGCACTCGGCCTAGAGATCAAGCTCCTGACCGCGGCCGGCAGCTCGGCGATCGAGCGCGCGTTCGAGTCCTTGCCGGCGGGCTCGGTCGATGCGCTGGCCGTCGGTGCCGATGCCTTCCTGATCAACAGCCGCGCCCGCATCGTGGCGCTGACCAACGAGCGCCATTTGCCGGCAATCTTCCCGGCGCGCGAGTTTGCCATCGACGGCGGGCTCGCGAGCTACGGCACGCGCTGGACCGACATGTACCGCATCCTCGGCAGCTATGCCGGCCGCATCCTCAAGGGCGCCAAGCCGGCCGAGCTGCCGGTGCAGCGCCCGACGACCTACGAGCTGGTGCTCAACCTCAAGACGGCACGGACGCTCGGTCTCGACCTGCCGCCGCTGATCCTGACTCGCGCCGACGAGGTCATCGAGTGAAGCGCGGCCTGTTCCTCAAATACGTCGTCCTGTTCGTCGGCCTGGTCGCCGCCGTGCTGGTGATCAATTCCGCGCTTGGCCTGTGGTTCGTCTACCAGGAGAACCGGCGCGCCTCGATCGAGGTCCAGCACGAGAAGGCTGAGAACGCCGCACAACGCATCGAATCCTTCGTGCGCGAGATCGAACGCCAGATCGGCTGGGTGGCGCAGGCGCAATGGGCCAACCTGCCGGTCGAGCAGAGGCGTTTCGACTATGTCCGGCTGCAGCGCCAGGTGCCGGCGATCACCGAGCTGGTGCAGATCGATCGCGAGGGTCGCGAGCAGCTGAAAGTCTCGCGGCTGACCATGGACATGGTCGGCAGCGGCACCGATCTCTCCAAGGAGCCGGCCTTCGTCGAGGCGATGGCCAAGCGCACGTGGTTCGGGCCGGTGTACTTCCGCAAGGAATCCGAGCCCTACATGACCATGGCGGTGGCCCATGGCGGGCGCGGCGGCGTCACCGTGGCCGAGATCAACCTCAAGTTCATCTGGGACGTCGTCTCGCAGATCAAGGTCGGCAGGGACGGCTACGCCTACGTCGTCGGCCCGCAGGGCCGGCTGGTGGCGCATCCCGACATCTCGCTGGTGCTGCGCGGCACCGACATGAAGCGCCTGCCGCAGGTGGCGGCGGCATTCGCCTCGCCCGGCGCCGGCGACAGCGAGATCGACGCCAAAAACCTCGCCGGCGTCTCAGTGCTCTCCGCCCATGCCGAGATCCCGGCGCTGAAATGGCTGGTCTTCGTCGAAGTGCCGACGATCGAGGCGCAGCAGCCCGTCATCAATGCTGGCCTGCGCGGCCTGTCGCTGTTGGTGCTGGGGCTGCTGATCGCGGCCTTGGCCGGCGCGTTGCTGGCACGGCGCATGGTGGTGCCGATCCGCGCGCTGCAGGCAGGTGCCGAGCGCATCGGCAGCGGCGAGCTTGGCCATCGGCTGTCGATCAAGACCGGCGACGAGCTGGAATCGCTCGCCAACCAGTTCAACCGCTCGGCGGCCGCACTGGAGGAATCCTATGCTACGCTAGAACAGCGGGTCGAGGACCGCACGCGCGAGCTTCAGGAATCGCTCGAGCAACAGACGGCGACAGCGGGCATCCTGCGTGTCATCTCGCAATCGCCGACCGACGTCGAACCCGTGCTGCAGGCCGTGGCCGACGCCGCGGCCGGCCTGTGTCGCGCCGACGAGGCTGCCGTCTTCCTGTTCAAGGACGGCGCCTACCGCTGGGCGGCGTCGGCGCATATCGCCAGCACCTATGTCGATGTCGTGAAGGGCGAGACGTTCACGCCCGGCAACGACAGCCTGGTCGGCCGCACGGCGCTGCACGGCACGGTCGTACAGATCGAAGATGCGCCAAACGATCCCGATTACGGGCGCCGCGACCTGGCGCAGCTGGGCGGCGCACACACGCTGATCGGCGTTCCCCTGCAGCGTGAGGGGGAGACGATCGGCGTCATGGTGCTGACGCGCCGCCACGTCGAGCGCTTCACCGACAAGCACATCGAGATCCTCAAGATCTTCGCCGATCAGGCCGTGATCGCCATCCAGAACGTGCGGCTTTTCACGGAACTGCGCGAGTCGCTCGAACAACAGACGGCAACCGCCGAGATCCTGCAAGTGATCTCGAGCTCGCCGACCGACGTGGCGCCGGTCATGGAGGCGGTAGCCAGGGCGGCGGTGCGCTTCTGCGGCGCCGAGGACGCGCACGTCTTCCTGCGTGACGGCGACGACATCGTCTCGAGCGCACATGAAGGCCCGCTGTCGGCCCATCCGCTCGGCCATCGTGATCCGCTCGATATCCGTCTGAGCCGCGCGCAGTCGATCGTCGAGGCGCGCGTAACCCACATCGTCGATACCGAGTCGCTCGACGCTCAGGAGTATTCGCTGACCAGGACCTATGCGGTGAAGCATGGCTTTCGCGCCCAGCTCAACGCGCCCATGCTGCAGGAGGGTCGCGCCATCGGCTGCATCTGCCTGCGCCGCCGCGATCCTGGCGCCTTCACCCCGCGCCAGATCGAGCTGCTGGAGACTTTCGCTGCCCAGGCCGTCATCGCCATCCAGAACGTGCAGCTTTTCACCGAGATCCAGGAGAAGAGCCGCCAGCTCGAGGTCGCCAGCCAGCACAAGTCGCAGTTCCTGGCCAACATGAGCCACGAGCTGCGTACGCCGCTCAACGCCATCATCGGCTACACCGAGATGATGGCTGACGGCCTCTACGGCGACGTCTCGGAGAAGGCGCAGGGCGTGCTCGAACGGGTACAAAGCAACGGCCGTCACCTGCTGGGCCTGATCAACGACGTGCTCGACCTCTCCAAGATCGAGGCCGGCCAGCTCGTGCTGGCGATGGAGGAGTACAGCGTCACCGACATGGTGGCGACGGTGCTATCGGCCACCGAATCGCTGGCTCGTACCAAGGGGCTGAAACTGGGTTCCGACGTGCCGGCCGGGCTGCCCACCGGCACCGGCGATGCGCGCCGGCTGACGCAGGTGCTGCTGAACCTGGTGGGCAATGCCATCAAGTTCACCGACCAGGGTTCGGTCGAGGTACGCGCGGCAGAGGCTGACGGTCGCTTTGAGCTCAGCGTGGTCGACACCGGCTTCGGCATCGCGCCCGAGGACCAGGCGAAAATCTTCGAGGAGTTCCAGCAGGTCGACAACACCAGCACGCGCAAGAAGGGCGGCACCGGCTTGGGCCTCTCGATCTCACGCCGCATCGTCGAGCTGCATGGCGGCCGTATCACCGTCGAGTCCGAAGTCGGCAAGGGCTCGACCTTCAAGGTCACGGTTCCCGTCAACGCGTCCCCCATCAAGGAAGCCGCGCAATGAGCAAGAAGATCCTGGTCGTCGAGGACACCGCGGACAACCGCCAGATCCTGCGCGACCTTTTGGGCATGGCGGGCTACGAGATGGTCGAGGCGCACGACGGCGCCGAGGGCGTCGCCAAGGCCGTCGAGCACAAGCCCGACCTGATCCTGATGGACATCCAGATGCCGGTGATGGACGGCTACGAGGCGACGCGGCGCATCAAGGCCGATCCGGCGTTGAAGGCGATCCCGGTGATCGCGGTGACGTCCTATGCGCTCTCCGGCGACGAGCAGAAGGCGCGCGCGGCGGGCTGCGACGGCTACATCGCCAAGCCGTACAGCCCGCGCCAGATGCTGGCCAAGGTCCGCGAGGTGATCGGGTGAGTCATCGCTGGGGGCGCGCCACTCCAGTGGCGCGTCAAATGCTGAACACACAGAAGATCGCGCCACTGGAGTGGCGCGTCCCCAGCGATGCGTAACCCCGCGCGCATCCTGGTCGTCGACGATGTCGCCGACAATGTCGAGATCCTGCGCATGCGGCTCAGCTCGCTGGGCTACGAAGTGGTCGTGGCCGAGGACGGCGAGCAGGCGCTGGCCCGCGTGCGCGATGACCTGCCCGACCTGGTGCTGCTCGACATCATGATGCCCAAGATCGACGGGCTGGAAGTCGTGCGCCGCATGAAGGCCGACGCCACGCTTCCCTTCATCCCGGTGATCCTGGTCACGGCCAAGGCCACACCGAAGGACGTCGTCGCCGGCCTCGATGCCGGCGGCGACGATTATCTCACCAAGCCGATCGAGCACGGCGCACTGGTCGCGCGCGTGCGCGCCATGCTGCGCATCAAGGCGCTGCACGACGAAGTGCAGGCACTGAACAGAGACCTCGAGGCCAAGGTTCAGGCGCAGGTCGGCGAGCTCGAACGCGTCGGCCGGCTGCGCCGTTTCCTGGCGCCGCAGCTCGCCCAGGCCATCGTCTCGGCGGGCGATGAGAACATTCTCGGCAATCATCGCCGCGAGATCGTGGCGCTGTTCTGCGACCTGCGCGGCTTCACCGCCTTCTCCGAGACCTCGGAGCCCGAGGACATCATGCAGCTGCTGGCCGAGTATCACGGCGCAGTGGGTCCGCTGATCCGCACCTACGAAGGCACGCTCGACCGCTTCACCGGCGACGGCATGATGGTGTTCTTCAACGACCCGCTGCCCTGCCCCGATGCGCCCGAGCGCGCGAGCAAACTCGCCCTGGCGATGCGCGATGCGGTGGCCAGGCTGGGCGAAACCTGGCGCAAGCGCGGCCATCACCTTGGCTTCGGCATCGGCATGGCGCAGGGCTACGCCACCCTGGGGCGCATCGGCTTCGAGGACCGCTTCGATTACACGGCGATCGGCGCCGTCATCAATCTGGCGGCGCGATTGTGCGCCGAGGCCGAGGACGGCCAAGTGCTGGTGAGCGGCCGGCTGGCCGCCGCGGCCGAGGCGGTGGCCGAAATCGAGGCGCTGGGCGAGCGCCAGCTCAAGGGCATGGCACGACCTGTAGGGGTTTCCTGCCTCAGGACACTCAAGACCTAAGTACCTGGAAGAAATGGAAATATTGGCTCGGAACAACCTTCGGCCGGGAGGCGTTCACCCCGCATGCGCTTCCGGCAAGAAAGGAGAGACAAATGAGCGACTACATCCCCAATCCGCCCAATCCCGAGCGCGACCCCCGCAACTACGACCGCTACTACGAAGACAATAGCGGCAAGGGCGTGACCTTGGTGGTTGGAATTCTGGTGGCGATCGCGTTGGCCGCCGGCCTGATGTTCTTTGCCGGCTCGCCCAGCGAGCGCACTGACCAGGCGCAGCTGCCGGCACAGGAACGCACGATGACCCAGCCGGCTACCCCGGCGACACCTGCAATTCCGCCGGCGGCTCCGGCCCGCCCGGCCGCCAATCCGCAGCAGTAAGACCTGAAAGGTCTTGGACAAAAAAAGGCCCGGCCGCGCGAACACGCGGTCGGGCCGCAAGGCCTTTTGGTCTCGCCGATTTCGTAGCACGTGTCCGCCGCGGGCTTCCCGCGCATCTCCTGCAAAGCTGATTTGCTGGAAGCGCGCCGCTCAACACAGCCCGCAGTACCGAAAAGAATCCTACTTGCCCATCTTGTCGAAGGGCGACCGCAGGAAGAGGGGCACGCTTACCCCTTTCACCTCGGCACGGCTGCGCTCGACGTCCTTGGAGATGCAGCGCCGGTCGAGCGCGTCATCCTTGGCCTCGCGCGCAAAGGTGCGCACGGTGCCCAGCACCATCTGCACCATCTCGGCGTTCTGGCGCGCGCTCGCGCCGGCCGACTTCATCTTCTGCACCGCCTGCTCGACGTCGGCCTGCAGGCCGGCATAGAGGAAGGGCACCGTCTCGGTCGAGCCGCGCATGCAATAGAAGATCAGCGAACGGTCGTCGGCGTAGTCGCGCGCCGTCATCAACACGGCGTCGAACTGCGCGCGCTCCAGGGCCGCCTCGGCATGGGCGGCCGGCAGCGTGAGCAGCAGGAAACCCCCGGCCAGCAAATTCCGGGCTGATCGAATCATGTTCGTTCCATTTTGGACGCTGGCCGCCTGCTTGTCGATCAAGCTGCCCCCGGTACCGTGATGCACCGCTTTGCCAATCATGTCCGTGGTTTTTGTCACATTCGACAACCACGACTGGCAAGTCTCTACAAGTAGCGTCGCAGCGTGGGCAGCGCTTGCTCGACACAGGCACGACCTTCGGCGATCGCCTCCTCGGCGCGGTTGAACTCCATGAGGCCGATGCTGCGCAGCCGCGGCACCAGCATCACGTGCGGCGGCTCGCCCGCCAACCGCGCGCGGGTGATGTGGTCCTGCATGATGTTGATGGCCGTGGCGAGCACGTCGAAATAGCCCGGCGGCGCCTCGCGCGGAGGCGAGGCCGCGTCGACCTCGGCCGGCGGGCGCCGCAGCGCCGCCGGCAGCGGCCACTGCCCCAGCATGCGGCGCACGACCTCGCCCGAGAAACGCGACGGCCGGGTTTCGACCGGCGGCTCGGGCTCGGTGAAGCGGCGGCCGACAAGCTCGCCGTTGAGGTTGACGGCGATGACGACGTCGGCGCCGAGCGCGCGGCAGACCGAGACGGGAATCGGGTTGGAAAGGCCGCCATCGAGCAGCCATCTGTCGTCGAGCCGAGCCGGGCTGAAGATGCCGGGGATGGCGATCGAGGCGCGCACCGCCTCGTGGATCGGCCCCGACTGCAGCCAGATCTCGCGCCCCGTGGCCATGTCGGTGGCGACGGCGGCGTAGCGCGTGGCGTAGCTCTCGATCGGCTGGCCGATGCCCATGCCCTGCAGGAACGACATCACCTGCCGGCCACTGATGAGTCCGCCTCCTGTCAGGCGCAGATCGGTGAGGCGCGCGATGGTGCGCCAGGTCGCCGTGCCGGCCCATTGCCTCAGCTCGGGCAGTCGGCCTGCGACATGGGCCGCGCCAACAAGGGCGCCCATCGAGGCACCGCAGACGATGTCGGGCTGGATGCCAGCCTCGATCAGCGAATCGATGACGCCGATATGCGCCCAGCCGCGGGCCGAGCCGCTGCCCAGCGCCAAGCCGATGCGGGGTCGTCTCATGGCGCCATCCAGATGAGGAAATGAGGCGAAACGCGGTCAACCAAACCTCGACATCATAGGGCAGAGCCGCTTCGCGGGCACCAGACTGCAGGCCGCACAGACCGTGCGGAACAACGCCCGCCACACCATTGACTACATCGACGGCGATGATCGCCGGATGGGGAGGCGGAGCAGTTAGGATGTGGCTATGAGTATTCTAGGTGACCTGCAGGCGGTGGCGGCCAAGATTACGCTGCAAGACAACCGTCCGACCTGTGCCTTCTGCGGCAAGGGCAAGCTTGTCCTGATCGACGAGCGGCCCGACCCGAACTTCGGCGCTCTCGGCGTCTTCCAACAGACGCTGCGCTGCGATGCCGCCGGGTGCGGCAGGATCACGATCGACTGACCGGCCGGCCCGCGCAGGAGTGCCTTCCTGCTGGTTGCCGCGCGATGTCTTCCGGGGCAGCATGTCGGCCATGAGCGAGAGCGTGCACAGGCTCAGCAAGCGCATCGAGGAGCTGCAGGGCGCGGCGCGCAAGGCGCGCCTGGAGGCCATGCAGCTTGCGGCAAAGCTGCTCACGACATCCAATTCGGAGTTGGCGGGTTCACCGACCAATGCACATCGCGACGGCGAGCTTGCGGCCCTGCGCGCCCGCTACGCAGGCTTGGTGAAGATCGCCGACGAGGCGCAAGCTCAGATCGACCGGCTGCAGGCCGAAGAGCACGAGCGGAAATACTATCGTTGAACAGCCAGTCCCGCTGCACAAGGTAGCCGAAGCGGGTTACCTCACCGCGGCGCTGCAGCGTTGCGGCGTTCTCGGCGATGGTCGCGTCGTCTCGGTCAAAGCCGACGCACCGAGCAACCAGCTCCTGTCGCGCATCGTGCGATTGTGGCCCGTTTACGAAGGCGCGGCCGAGGCGGCGCCGCGTTCGCTGATCCTGAAAATCAACTTGCCCGGCAAAGCCAACGACGGGCCGTTCCTGCACGGCGCTGGTGAGGTCACTTTCTATTCCAAGATCGCAGCGGCAATGCCGGCGAACCTGGTGCCGCGATGTTTCGATTCGGACTGGCAAGCCGACACCCGACAGTGGCATCTGCTGCTGGAGGACCTTGCCGACACGCACGAGATCGCCACACCATGGCCGTTGCCGCCCGAGGAGAAGCTGTGCCGGCAAATGGTGCAGACGCTGGCGCGCTTCCATGCCGCCTGGTGGGACCACCCGCGACTCGGGACGGAGATCGGAAAGCGGGCCGATGCGGAGATCGCGCGCAACGCGATGCAGGACCACGCCGGCGCGTATGAGCGCTTCGCCGACCACCTGGGCGATCGCCTGTCAGGCGAGCGGCGCGAGCTCTACCGACATTTCTTTACGACGGCGCACCGCGTGCAGGCGCGCGTCCTCACCTATCGCAACGTCACGCTGGTGCACGGCGACGCCCATGTCTGGAACTGCTTCGTCCCGAAGGACGGTTCCGACGACCTGCGCTACTTCGATTGGGACACCTGGCGCATCGGCCTCGCCACCGGCGACCTCGCCTACATGATTGCGACACACTGGTATCCCGACCGCCGACGTCGGCTCGAAGGCCCGCTGCTCGACCACTATTACGCGGCCCTGGTCGCCCACGGCGTGCAGAACTACGATCGCGCGGCGCTCGGCGAGGACTATCGCCGCTCGGTGCTGATGCAGCTGCTCGTGCCGGTGCTGCAGTGGTCGGGCGGAATCCCGCCCTGGGTCTGGTGGAGCCATCTCGAGCGCATCACGGCCGCCATCGACGATCTCGACTGCCGCGCCCTGCTCGGTTGACCGGGCCTTGCGCGGCACGCGCGGCGCTGAGCGAGCGATTATTTCGATAGCCCCCTGATAATTGGGGCCCTTGAGGGCCACTTACAGACTGGCACGCGCCTGCCTTTGACGGCACGCGCCGTCTGCCCATGCAAAATCGGAAAGGGAGGCTGTGATGCGCCGGACTCTGCGAGCGGCCGTATTGGCTTTGGCTGCAACGGGATTGGCTTCATTCGCCCAAGCCCAGCAGGTCTCGCCCAAATCGACCTGTGTCAACCAGTATGCCGACGCACCGGGCGTGACCGCGATCTAGCTCATTCGCGATGGTTACGAGATCAAGGCCGGATGGCCGGGCGGCCTATGGCTGCAGAAAAAGCTCGACACGCTCTTCTGCAATACCCGGGCGGCAATTGGATGGTGAGACCTTGTGCTGGACGCTGAATGACCCGATGAAAGGCGGCCCCTGCCAATGAGCGCTCACGCGGCATCGGCCGCCAGGGCCTCGGCCACTTCGTCGGGCGAGACGTTCACGACTTGGCGCGTGCCGCCGGGCACGGGATCGGCCGGCAGGTACAGCAAGGTCTCCGTGCGGCGGAAGGCCGTGAATGACAAGCCGGGAATCTGTTCTTCCTCCGTGATCACCCTATAAGTGCCGGCCGGCTGCGCACCCTCGAGGGCCGACAGCGTGAAGGAGCGTTGGAACGTGACCGTGGTCACCGTCGTCCGTGTCGACATGACTGCCTCCAGCCCAGGGGCGACCCGGGAGTTATCTGATGACCGTGCTCAATATCCGCCATCGCACGACCTATCGCTATCGCGAGTCCGTGCGGCTGGGGCCGCACCGCTTGATGCTGCGCCCGCGCGAGAGCCGCGACGTGCGCCTGCTCTCGAGCACGCTCGAGATGACGCCGACCGCCTCGATCTCGTGGACCAACGACGTGTTCGGCAATGCCGTTGCCACCGCGGGCTTCGCCGGGCTGGCCGACGGGCTGACGATCGAAAGCCGGGCCGCGGTCGAGCTCGGCGCCTCGGCTTGGCCGGTGTTCGACATCGCCGCCTCGGCCATCCACTACCCGTTCTTCTATTCGAGCGACGAGCGCGCCGATCTCGGGGCCCTGGCGGTGCCGCAGACCTTCGATGCGTCGGGCCGGCTCGCTGACTGGGCGCGGGGTTTCGTGCGCGGCACCCGAACCGACACGCTGGCGTTGCTCAAGGACATGGTAGCGGGAGTAGCGGCGGGGATCGGCTACCAGAGCCGCGAGGAGGAAGGCACGCAGACGCCATTGCAGACCATCGATCGCGGCTGGGGCTCGTGCCGCGACTTCGCCGTGCTGTTCGCCGAGGCGGCGCGCTCCCTGGGCTTCGGCGCGCGTATCATATCGGGCTATCTCTACAATCCGGATCGCGCGCCGGCGCCGGAGGAGGCAGGCTCGACCCATGCCTGGACCGAGATCTTCCTGCCGGGTGCGGGCTGGATCACCTTCGATCCGACCAACCGGGCCGTCGGCGGCTACAATCTCATCCCGCTCGCGGTCGGCCGCGTCATCGCCCAGGTGATGCCGATGACCGGCACCTTCGTGGGCATGACGGATGCCTATCTGGGCATGTCGGTCGATGTCGAAGTCACGCCGTGAGGTTGTGACCGTTCATCAGCGCATCGACGTCGTGCTGAGCGGCAATCTTCTCGACGCCGTACTTGGCGACGACCTGGGTGACCAGCTCGTCGTTGGTCTTGAGGTCGGACAACTCCTGCTTGGAGAACTTGCTCCACTTGCTGCCGATGGCATCGAGCATCTCGGTGCGCTTGTCGTCCTGCAGGCGCGCATCATTGTTCGTCGCGAGGGCGTTGGACATGTAGTCTCCTGTTGTCGGTTGGCGCACCCTCGAGTGAGGAATCGGTCGAGCGGCGCCTTCAACAGATGGGGACGATGCCGCCGAATATAAGAGCGGCAGCGGGCTCTTTATCTTCGTCGCGTGCGGCGAATCGGCTGGACATCGCCGACAATGCGGCGCGCGCTACCAAGCAACCATACGGTGAGGAGCTCTGATCATGGCCGGGGAAGCTGGCTGGTCCTCGGCGTATTGATCGGCCTGCTGTGCCTGGCGATCGTCGTGCTCTATGTGAGCTGGGATCCCGAGCAAAGCGGCGCCATGACGGGCGCAGGCTACCTCGCGATGACGCTAGGCATTGTCGCCACCCTGGCGCTGGGCGTCGGCCTGATGGCGCTGATGTACTACAGCAATCGCAGCGGTCGCGACTGACGCCGGCCGTGCTGAATTGAACAGCCGGCCAGTCGCGCCGTATTGCTTGGACCCACCTTCACGAAGCGTGTACGACTGTGTTCACCATCGCCCACAAAGCCTCGGCTTGCGATGGCTGAGAGATGCGTGTGCTCCCGGCCCAGCGGAGACACACATGAGAGACTGGCTGGTACCGCCCGTCCTGTTCCCGATTTTCCTGGTTCTGCTGATTGCCGGCTACGCGATCATGCGCACGCCGACGTGACCGCCGCAGCATGCGGCCAATAGGATTTACCATGAACATTCCCAAAGATACCAAACCGATGATCTGGGGCGCAGTGATCGGCGCCGCCGCCTGCGCCATCCTGGGCTTCACCTGGGGCGGCTGGGTGACCGGCTCGACGGCCCGCAAGGATGCCGGCGTGGCCGCGCACAACGCCACCGTGGTGGCGCTGGCGCCGTTCTGCGCCGAACGCTTCCGTGCCCAGGGCGACGCCCTGGCCAAGATGGCCGAGCTCGCCAAGGCCAGCACGTGGGAGCGCACCACCGTCGTCGAGAAGAGCGGCTTTGCCGTCATGCCGGGCACCAAGTCGAACGATTCCGACATCGCCCGCGCCTGCGTCGAGCTCCTGATGACGCCGGCAACGCCCAAGACCTGAGCGACCGCGACCGGGCAATGACCTTGGCCGGCAGGCATTGCCCCAGGCCGAACGCCTTCCCCCCGGCAGCGGAAGGAGGTCACCATGTCCATGGTCGTTTCCATCCCGTGTCTGGCCGCCGCCCTGCTCCTGGTGACGGCCTGTGACGGCTTCCCCGCCGGCTACGTCAGTGCCGGCGGCGCGCCGGCCGCCACGGCGCGCGGCATCGACACGGCCTACGCCGAGCGCGACGCGTGCCTGGCGCGCAATGCCACCGAACGGGCGCTGGCCGGCGCCTCGGTCCGTGCGCGTGCCCAGGCGCTGGCGCTCGCCTGCGCGGCTGAGACCGATCGGCTGATCAATGCCTCGAGGCGCGTCGATGCCGCCGTTGCCAGCGCCATCCGCGACGACACTGAATTCCGCGCGCTGGGCTTCGTGCTCAGGACGCCAGGCGCCAACTGAGAGGTACCCGCGTGAGCAAGGCTGCTTCCGACGAATCCGTGGCCGACAAGATCCTGGCCGCACGTCGGGCGCTGCGCGGCACTGACTGGGACGGCAGCGATCTCGATCATTTCGTGCAGGTGCTGTGCCGCCTCGATGCCGGCCGGCACGGCTTTGGCGCGCTCGACCTGCTCGCCGTCGAAGGCGCATGGGTCGGTGCGCCGGGCGAAACCTGGTCGGGCGGCTTCGTCGCCCGGCTGAAGGACGGACGGCGGGCCCATGTCGATGGTCGCGCCGGAGCGTCGCATTGGTCCGACGAGGATTCCAACATCGACGGCGGCCTGCTCGACGGCGGCGAGCCGCATCCCGAGCTTGTCCCCCGCCATGGCTGGCAGGACCATGCCTGGGACGACGCGATGGCACGCCGGCTCAACGAGCTTTTGGACAGGGTTGACCCATGACCGACGAACCGATCGAACTCGACCAGCGCCGCGGCATGGCCGCCCAGAAGGCGACCGGCTCGCGCCGCCTGCTGGCCCAGGTCGAGGCCAACGAACGCACGCTGCGGCAGCGGCGCGAGGAACTCGAGACCCACCTGATCGCTGCGCCGGCCGCCAACTGGGCGGAAGCGGCGGAGAAGGCGCGCTATGTCATCGGGCTCTATGCCGCAAGCCTCGGCGCCGGCGACACCCAGCGCCACACGCTGGTCGCCGCGGTGCTGGCCGACTTCGAGCGCCTCGCGGCGGAAGACATCAAGCCTTGATGAAGGCCAGCAGGTCGGCGTTGATCGTCTCGGCCTGCGTCGTCGGCATGCCGTGCGGGAAGCCCTTGTAGGTCTTGAGCGTGCCGTTCTTGAGAAGCTTGGCCGACAACGGCCCGGCATCGGCATAGGGAACGATCTGGTCGTCCTCGCTGTGCATCACCAGCACCGGGATCGTGATCTTCTTCAGGTCCTCGGTGAAGTCGGTTTGCGAGAAGGCGACGACGCCATCGTAGTGCGCCTTGGCGCTGCCCATCATGCCTTGCCGCCACCAATTCTCGATCACGCCCTCCTGCGCCGTCGCGCCGGCGCGGTTGAAGCCGTAGAACGGGCCGGCCGGGATATCGCGATACAACTGCGCGCGGTTGGCGGCCAGCTGGGCCTGGTAGCCGTCGAAGACCTCTTTCGGCAGGCCGCCCGGGTTTGCCGGTGTCTTGACCATCAGGGGCGGAACGGCAGAGATGATCGCGGCCTTGACCGCCCGGCCCTCGCCGTGCCGCGCCAGGTAGTGCACGACCTCGCCGCCACCGGTCGAATGACCGACATGCACGGCGCCCTTGAGATCGAGGTGCGCCACGACCGCCGCGAGATCGTCGGCGTAGTGATCCATGTCGTGGCCATCGGCCACCTGGGCCGAACGGCCATGGCCGCGCCGGTCGTGAGCGACGACGCGGAAGCCGCGATTGAGGAAGAACATCATCTGGGCGTCCCAGTCATCGGCCGAGAGCGGCCAGCCATGGCTGAACACGATGGGCTGTCCCTTTCCCCAATCCTTGTAGAAGATCTCGACGCCGTCTTTGGTCTGAACGAAGGGCATGATCTCTCTCCGGGTGATATCGTCCGCTGGACGACCGGCATACGGCCTCGGACTGGCCTCGCGCAATTTCAACCATGGCATATCTCGACCAAGGTCTGAGGCGGAGCGTCTCAGGCCTGTAACAGCGTCATGATGGCGGCGTAGTGGATCGTGGCGGCGATCACGACCGAGCCGTGCCACAGCGCCCGGGCGTAGCGCCAGTGGGCTGCGAGATGGAAGATCACGCCGGCGGAATAGACCATGCCACCGGCCAGCAGGAGGACCAGGGTCGCCTGGTCGAGCGAGGCAAGCAGCGGTCCGGCGGCGATGACACCGACCCAGCCCAGCACCAGATAGAGCGCGACCGAAAGCGCCTCGATGCGGCGCGGCTGGAAGAGCTTGGCGGCCACGCCGGCAAGGGCGGCCGTCCAGACGCCGGTCGTCAGGCCCACCGCCCAGCCGACCGGCAGGCGCAGCACCAGCGGCGTGTAGGTACCGGCGATCATGACGAAGATCGCCGCATGATCGAGCCGTCGCAGCCAGTCTCGCCGGCGGCACGAGCGCCAGACATGGTAGACGGCCGAGCAGCCCAGCATGGCCACAAGGCCGGCGAGATAGACGGTGACGGGCAGGAGCTGGCCGTCGACCGACGATTGCGCCGCCACCAGGAGCATGGCGATCACGCCGGCCGCCCCCAGGGCTAGCCCCAGCGCATGCACGGCGACGTCAGCCAGAAGCTCGCGTCGCTCGATGGTCATCTGCGTAAGACATGGGGCCGGCAAAAGCCGTTTTCAAATCTTTGCGGGAGCGCGCGCCCCCGGCCCGCTCATGAGCGGGCGGGACGCCCGCGCTTCCAAGCGATACGATAACCCACCCCAAGGAGGCCCCATGGCCGAAGACACCCGCCCGAACCGCTTCGCCGTGCTGATCGACGCCGACAACACCTCGTCGCGTATCGTCGATGGCCTGTTCGAGGAGATCGCGCGCTTCGGCGAGGCGAGCGTACGGCGCATCTACGGCGACTTCTCCAGCCCGCGGCTGAAATCGTGGACCGAGGTGCTGCAGAAGCACGCCATCGATCCCTACCAGCAGTTCGCCTACACCTCGGGCAAGAACGCCTCCGACATCGCGCTGGTGATCGATGCCATGGACCTGCTGCACAGCGGCCGCTTCGACGGCTTCTGCCTGGTCTCGTCCGACAGCGACTTCACGCGGCTCGCCTCGCGTCTGCGCGAGGAGGGTGCCGACGTCTACGGCTTTGGTGCGCAGAAGACGCCCGAGAGCTTTCGCCAGGCCTGCCGCCGCTTCATCTACACCGAGAACCTCGTGCCCGAATCCGCCTCGACGCCCGAGCAGGGCGGCGGCCGCCGCGCGCTGCAGCCGCCCAGCGCCGCGGTGCCGTTGCTGGCACGCGCCATCGAGCAGATGGAAACCGAGGATGGCTGGGTCGGACTGGGCGCGGTCGGACAGCGGCTGGCCGCCATCGCCTCGGACTTCGATCCGCGCACCTATGGCTATCGCAAGCTTTCAGACCTTGTGCGCAATAGCGGCGCCTTCGATGTCGACCAGTCCGGTGGCCGCTTCTTGCGCATCCGTGCCAAGCCGGTGCGCCCGGCCTCTTCGTCACGCCGCAGCCGGGCCTGAAACAGGCCGTCGAAAGGGGCTTGTGAAGCGCCCAGTCAAGGTCCATCTCTAGACCACGGCGCGGCGACACAATCGGCGCGTGCCCTTTGCTCCGACCATAAGGTGACCCCTGCGTCAGGAACTGCTGAACGCACGGCCCCGGCTCATCCGCGTTGAGCTCGCAGCGCTGCGCCGGCTGGGGAGCGATCGTCGTCTCGCCTCTACGCGTCTGCCGGCGTTGGTCCGCACCGGTCCGACAGCGCTGCCGCCGAAGCGGAAGGAAGCGCGATGAGCCCGAGCGAGCAGATGCCGCTCAGCGAGGATGAGGAAATCACGCTGCGTCGCGTGGCCCATGGCCAGTCGGATGTCGCCCATCTGCGCGTCGCCGATCTAACGCGGCTGCGCGCGCTGGCGCTGGTCGCGGGCACGCCGCACGCGCCGATGCTGACCAACGCCGGCAAGGCGCGCTTCGACCGGCTGACCAAGCCCGCCGCCGTGGCGGAATTCAACGCGCAGAACGAGCTGATGGCGACGCTTGGCCGCCTGATGGCGCGCAAGCCCAAGGGCTGACCACTCTCGAGCCGCCACTTACAGGCCGCCAACAAAAAGCCCCGCCACTTCTCTTCGAAGCGCGGGGCCTTTCTCGCATCCGTGGTCGTGCCGGCGGACGCCGTTTCAGGCGATCAGCCGACCGCCTTCAGATTGTCGGCCGACATCTTGCCGCTCCGGCGATCGGTTACGAGCTCGAACTCGACCTTCTGGCCTTCGTTCAGCGTGCTCATGCCGGCGCGCTCGACGGCACTGATATGAACGAACGCATCCTTGCCGCCATTGTCCGGCTGGATGAAACCGAAGCCCTTCTGGGCGTTGAACCACTTCACGGTTCCCGTCGTCATGGGAGACCCTTTCACTTCACGTACTATGCTGCCCACGCGCAACCTTTCAGGAGGCGGGCAGGCCGTCGAATTCGCAATTGTTTTCGGGAGCAAGTTCCTGGCGCTGCGGACATTACTACGCGCGTCGCCAATCGTCGTCCGTCTATCGACTCCTTGCATATGGGCGCTTGCCGATCGCTTGGCAAGCCCCTCCCGGCTTTCCACGCTGGGCGGCAGGGTGTAGGAACAGGGCACCATCGCCTTAAGCGTCGGCTTGCGGTGGCTGAGAGAGGCGTGTACTCCCGCCACAGCGCGAGGAGCCATCGTGATCAACGCCTTTCCATACTGCACCTGATATGCAGGCCACCCGCGGCTCGATCCAGTTTCTCGGCCGGCTGAGCGGCGCCGGCACTCTCGCCTGCGACGGTGAGGCGATGGGACGCGCCACCTTCGAGATCGACGGCTTTCGCACGCGGACCGGCGAGATCGTGGGCTCGGGCGAGGTCCGCATGGCCGCCGCCGAGCTCGACCACGCCTTCGGTCGCATCAACCTCACCCTCACCACCGACGACGGCCGTGTGCTCGCCGTGCGCTTCTCCGGCAAGCGCCACAACGCCTCGGAGAATGCGGCGCATGCCGACATCACCGGCGACCTGCCGGCCGCGAAGCACTGGCGGCGTTAGAGGGTGGCCACCTGATATTCCTCTCCCCCTAGCGGGGGAGAGGAGCATGAGGAAGTGATGCATCGCAGCAGCTACCACTCGTAGCGCTTCACTTTCTGAAGCGGCTTGCTCCAGATGCGGCCGCTTCCGCCACGCTCGGCCGGCGGCGGCGGCGGCGAGAACGGCGGCGGCGGCAGCGGCGGCGGATCCCCCGGCGGCGCGTTGGCCTCGTCGTAGGTCGCCTTGGCCTGCACGGCCGCGCGGTCACCGTTTCCACCACCAGCCAGATTGTCGGCCACCCATCGCGCGATCTGCGGGGCGGCGACACTGGTGCCGCCGACGGGCACGCGCGAGCCGCTGCGTGAGCCCGCGGCCAGCCGGCCTTCGAGGACGTAGCTGTCGTCGCTTGGCGCCACGGCGTCGGGCGAGCGCGGCGGCGGCAGCCGCGGCGGCGCGGCGCCGGCCGCCGTGTACTCGGCCGCCGTCATCTCCTTGCGCAGGAAGCCGCCGATCACGATCGGCTCCTCACCGGTGGCGATCGAGTTGATGGTGCCCTGGCGCTGCACGAGGCTCCCGGGGTCGTCGACCTGTATCAAACGGCCGCTGTATTCATCGCGATACTTGTACGCAGCGTCGTCGAAAAACGACTGCCGCCCGGCATGGGGATAGCCCGGGATGGTGTCGTCACGCGCCACCCAGGCGTCGATGTAGGCGTTGGCGGCGATCCCGCCGGTGCTCTCGAGCTTGATTTCGTAGGTGCCCGAGGGCGCGAATGTGCCGCCGAGCAGGCTTCCTGTCGGCTTCAGCATGATGGTGAACGTGCCGCGCGTTGCGGTCGATGTGTGGGCGAGCGACCCATAGAGCAGGGTACCGATCGGCTGCGACGCCTGGTTCTCCCGGATGGAGTAGCTGTCACCCAGGGGATCGGTGAGCGTGAGCGTGAGGCGACTGCCGGCGGCCGGCGGCTTGGGCGTCCATATCTCGACGAAGCTCTGGGTGCCGTCGTCAGGAAGGATGTGCCAGTTGAACTTCCTGACGGGGTCGCCGTCGTTGAAGATCATCTGGGCATGGGTCCGCGACAGGAAGCTGTTGCCGGCCGGCAGCACGAAGCGCACGCGAACGCCGATCTTGGCGAACGATTCGGTGATGCTCTTCAGCCATGGCTCGACGTCGCCGGTGCCGTCATGCGGGCCATTGAGCCGGCCGTAGCTGAAGTTGATGACCACCGGCAGCAGCGCGATGCCCTCTCTGATGCAATACATGAACATCGAGATGATGATGAAGCCGATCGCCCACACGATGTAGGGGACGAGGCTCCCGTTATCGACCAGGGCAGTCACCGAGTTCGGCAGCTGCACGCAGGCGATCGGCCGGTCGCGGCGGTTTTCGGCCGGATCGTAACCTGCCGCGGCATCCATGACATGGGTGCCGTGCGTGGCGTGCCAGGCCGCCGCCTTGTGGTCGGGATCGCGGAAGTCGAACAGCCCGGCCTGGAAGTAGAAATCGTCCTCCTGGAGCACGCCGTCGGGCGTCGTGCAGAGATCGAACAGAGCGTCGATCGCCGACTTGTTGAGCGTCTTGCCGCCCGAGGGCGACGCCATCCACCACCAGTCCTGGACGCGCGTGCGGTGCCTGGCGCCGTCCATGACGCGGAACCGCGCGTTGGCGAAGGCGATGCCATCGTCAATGACGCCCATGAACACTCTGCGCGGCCCGACCGACGCGTTGTTGGCGAGCTTGGCGAGCATGGCGGCAATGCCGCCCTCCGGCGGAGGCATGGATCCCACGCCGGGCAGCGACTGCGTGTTGAGCGGCCGCCCCAGCACCACGCTCACGATGTAGGGCCTGAGGTCGGGCGCGGTCGCCAGCGTGTTCGACACAGTCGCCGTGGCGAAGGCGATCACCCAGGCAGTCTGTTCCTCCGGCGCCACCGACTGCGGCAGGACGGGAAACGGGATGACAAACGAAGACTGCCATTCCCGTAGCCGCCTCTCGTTCTTGAGGAAGAACCCGCCGTTGACGAAGTCCTCGGCGCTGATGCCCTTGAGCTGCACCAGCAGGGTCATGCGCTGGTCCTTGCCGTCCTGCAGGCCAGGCGGAAAGTAGTAAGGTCTGCCGGGACCCCACGCCCAGTCGACATAGGGATTGCCGGACGACGTGGCCGGCGGGCTTTCGCCAAAACCCGGCTTCTTCGAGCTCGGCTTCTTTGGGCTCACCTTCTTCGGGCTCGCCTTCTTCGAACTCGCCTTCTTGAAGCTTGCCCTCTTGGCGCTAGCCTTCTTGGAGTTCGCCTTTGGGGAGCTTCGCTTCCTGGAGCGTGGCAGGGCCATGGGAACCTCTTCGGTCAGCATGATGCGGATGCGTCAGGTCCACTCGGCCAGGGCCTTGCCCCATAGCCAGTAGAGCAGCGGGTTGTGCCTCACCGAAGTTCCCGAGGTCCGCGTCACATAGGGGCCCGGGGCCTGCTGGCCTGATCCCACCGTGTAGTAGAGGGTCCAGTAGAAGTCGCCGTCGGCCATGGGTCCGCCTCCGTCCGGGAAACTGGGGCCAACGAATGTGTAGGCGTCGTAGGGCAATGTCGCGGTGGTGGGCGTGGCCGGGACCTGACAGCGCTGCGCCAGGTAGGTGCCCAGCGTCATGCCGATCACGGCACCGGCGGCGCTGTCGACCGGAAAGTGCACGCCCGCGATGGTGCGGTTGACGGCGATGCGGTTGGCCACCCGGATCAGCTGCTCCTCCCAGCCGGTCTCGCTGTAGGGCCGGAGGCCGGACGCCCTGAGCAGCGCGAGCAGCACCATCGCCGCCGCAAAGGCCTCGGTGGCGTGGCCGCTCGGAAAGGCGCTGTGCGAGGGCGTCAGCAGGATCGGCTGGACCTGCGGCGAATATTCGTTGGGCCGCCGGCTGGCCAGCGCCTGCTTGAGCCGCATGTGGCAGAAGTTCGCCAGCCGCTGCGACGCCGCCAGGAGCTCCAGCGTGTAGGGCGTGCGCGCCGGATGGAGGAACGGGATCGAGCTGATGAAGGTGAGCCCGCCGTTCATCTGGGTCATGATCTCGGTGGCCCGGTCCGGACGCAGGTCGGCGTAGCTGTTCAGGAACGCCAGGTAGTTGCGGAACTGGATCTCGGTGGGACGCGAGACCGTGATCAGGGCCTGGTACGCCGGACCGGTATCGTCGAGATGGCGGATCGACATGTTGCCGGCCGCCCGCGCGAAGCCGAGCTTGGACATCAGCTCGAAGTCGATGACGCTGGCCCGGCACCAGGCCTCCCAGCGCTTCATGTTGTCCGGCGTCTCGAGCGGCAGGTTGGCGGGCTCGCCGCCCGTCGGCTGGTTCCACTGCCCGACGATGCCGTCGCGGGTGGTGATCAGCGCCGCCGCGGCGGCCGCCGAGTTGAGCGGCGCGAGGCCGCCCAGCCCGCCAAGGCCACCCAAACCGCCGAGACCGCCCAAGCCGCCCAGTCCACCCAGGCCGCCCAGACCGCCCAAGCCACCGAGACCACCGAGCCCGCCCAGGCCACCAAGGCCACCGAGCCCACCAAGATATCCTTCCGTCGCCATGATGCTCTCCCCTAGAGAACGTTCAACGCTTCACTCTGGAATCCCCGCTTTACGCATGACGTCCGCCGCGAGGCGGCCGATCGCATAGCCGGCGGCCGGCGAGGCCCTGAGCCATCCGCTGACCGTCAAGGAGGGCTGCAGCTTCAGGAGTTCCTGCGCCGACCGGCGCGACTCGTCGAAGCGGCCAAGCTGCCACTGCGCCACCGTCATGGAGCGCCAGGTCGAGGTGTGCTTGCGGTTGGCGCGCAGCGACTGCTGCGCGAGTTCGAGCGCGCGCTGGTAGCGGCCAGCGGCGATGGCAGCGGTGGCCGCGAGCGAATCGTAGAAGTAGCGGTGCGGATCGAGCGGCGACAGCGACAGCGCGCGTTCGGCGTACTCGATCGCCTGGTCACCCTCGCTCTTGAAGGCATGCAACGTGCCCTTGAGCAGGCAGGCAAAGGCGTTGCTGGGGTTGGCGGCCAGCGCTCGTTCGTAGGAGTCCAGGGCGACGTCAAACTTCTTCAGGAGGTTGACGTGCACGAAGCCGTTGATGGCGAGCGCCAGCGAATTGTCGGGATCCATGTCGAGGGCGCGCTTGGTGCATTCCAACGCGAGATAGGTGTCGCGCTGCGCGTCGTCCGACCAGCCCTGCTGGACGCGCAGCACATGCCAATTGCCGAGCCAGGCGATCGGCAGGGGATGGCGCACGCCGCGATCGATCAGCGCCTGCAGGAGCCGATGCGATTCCTCGAAGTCGGGCACCGACAGACGATGCATCAGGCTGACGGCCCCCATCATCAGCGTGTAGGCCTTGAGCGTCGGCAGCGGCTGGGAACGCGAGCGCTGCACTTCGCGCGCCGTCACCGCGGCGCCGACGGCGGCGATCAGGCGGCCTATCAGTTCCTGCTCGCCCGAGACGATGCCCGCGAGATCGTCGTCCAGGCTCTCGGACCACAGGACGCGGCCGGTCTTGGCCTCGGCCAGCTCGACATCGAGCTTGAGCCGCGTCCCGCCGGCGCGATAGGCGCCCGACAGTACGTAGTCGGCGCCGAGATGGGCGCTGATCTCCTGCAGCGAGGCGGCGCGGCCGGAGAAGGCGGTGGTCGACAGCCGAGACACGACCTTGAGATAAGCCGACTGCGACAGGCGGCGGATCACTTCCTCGGCCAGGATCTCGCCGATCACGCCCTGGTCGGTCGCCGCACTGCGCGAGGCGAAGGGCACGACAGCGATCGACGGTGCGAGATCGTCGAAGCTCTCGGTGTCCACCTTCGGCTGCGGACCGGGCGGACCGACGCGATAGGCGCGGACCGGATCGGGAAGGCCGCGCACGTAGCAGTCGCCCAGGTCCTCGATGTCGGCATCGAGGTTGGCGGTGAGGCCGTCGCGCACATGTTGCGACACGACGATCTCGCCGGGGCCGGCGAGGCTCATCAAGCGGGCGGCAAGATTGACGCCGCGGCCCAGCACGTCGTTGGCGCCGATGATGACGTCGCTGACCTCCATGCCGGTGCGCAGCATGATCTGGCGGTCGGCGGCGCGGGCCGTGTTGGCGCGATGGCGTTCCTGCTGGATGGCGAGTGCCGCCGACACGCCCGAGCGCACGTCAGCGAAGTCGAGCAGCATGCCGTCGCCCAGGCTCTTGACGAAGCGGCCATTGTGGCTCGGCACGATGCGCTTCTTCACATGGTCGACGAAATCCAGCCAATGGCTGATGACGCCCACTTCATCCTGTTCGATGAGGCGAACAGAGCCGACGATGTCGACGAGCAGGACCGCGCGCTTGGCCCACGCGACATGATGTTCTGACCGAAACTCGGACAGATCGAGCTCTGCCATTTGGACCCCACCGAACCGCGTGCGCGCCGCGCCAAACGGCTCTCCTTATTGACGATAGCAAACAAGGCAGGACAAGAAAGTGACAATGCGCACACCCCGCGAAAGTGGCATTGCGCACCTCCAGAGGGGGTCAATGCAAAGAATTGCGCCTTTGCCGACAAAAGGCGAGGTGTGTGCAGTTTACTATGGAGAGTCGGCGGCTTTGATACGTTCTTCCAGCATGGCTCGGATCGGTGCATCAGCTGGCAGAAGTGCGAGCAGCGTCTTCCAGCGCCGGGCGGCGGCGGGCTTGTCACCGGCGGCGAACGACGCCGCGCCGAGATAGAACAGCGCGAGGCCATTGCGCGGCTCCGCCTTCTCCAGGCGCTCGAGCACCGCGACCGCAGCGGGCGACGGCGGCTCGCCAGGCTTGAGGCCGCGCACGTGCGACTCGGCCCAGTCGGCCAGCACGCGGGCATCGACGGGACCGAGCGCATCGGCCTTGGCGTAGGCATCGACGGCGCCGGCATTGTCGCCCAGCACCTTCCAGGCGTTGGCGAGCCGCAGCCAGCCGCCGCGATCCTGCGGGTTCTCCTTCATGCGCGCGGCCAGGCCCTCGACCATGCCGCGGATCGCCTGTTGGCGCTGCTCGGGCGTCAGCGCCGCCATCGCCTCCTGTTGCTCGCGCGAGGGCTGCGGCATGGTCGTGTTGGCGGGCAGGCCCGCGGCCTGGGCGACGCGCGCCATCTCCGCGCGCAGCACGGTCAGGAACGGCGCGTTGGGCGGGCTTTTAGCTTCGAGCTCCTGCCAACGCTTCAGCGCGGCGGCGCTGTCGCCCGACTGCGCGTCGTGCAGGCCGAGATAGTAGAGAGAGCGCGGATCGTCCGGTCGCAGGGCAAGCGCCTGGTTGAAGGCCTCGACAGCGGCCGGAGTGACCGTGCCGTCAGCCTCGAGCGTCAACGCCTCGCCCAGGGCCGACTGTGCGTCGGCGTTGGTCGGCTCGGCGGCGACGCGGGCGCGCGCCTGGGCGACCAGTTGCGCAATGTCCAACGCCTGTTCGGCCGGCGGCTTTGAGCCAGCAACAAAAGGCGCAGCGGGCACACCGGGATGGCCGACCTTCAGATAGAAGCCGAGGGCCAGCAACGGGATCGCCAGAGCAAGCGCGGGCGGCAGCACGCGATGCAAGGCATCGGGTGGCGCGGCTGTCGTCTTTGCGGCCGCGTCCGCGGCGAGGATACGGCGTTCGATCTCCAGCCGCGCCGCTGCCGCCTCGTTCTCGCTCAGGGCACCGCCAGCGCGCTCGCGCTCGATCTCGGCAAGCTGGTCGCGATAGATCGCGAGCTCGCCCTCGAAGCGACTAGTCGAGGTCACGCGCGCGCGCAGCAGAGGGATCAGCAGCGTTCCGACCGTCGCCGTGGTGAGAAGCGCGAGGAGGAATTCCAGCATCGACGCTACGCGTCGTCTCGACCGCGGGCCGAAGGCCCGAGCGGAGAGACCTTGTTGGATCCAGGCAAGCCCCCTCGACTACGCTGCGCTTCGCTCGGGGCGACGGCGTCGCCGTCGCGTCCCAACAACGATCTGAGCCGTTCGCGCTCTTCATCGCTCAGCGGCGGCAAGGGCGCCATGACGCGGCGGCGCAAGGCCGTCAGCAGGATCGCGCTTGCCGCGATCAGCAGCAGCAGCGGCGCGCCCAGCCACAGCACCAGCGTCCCGAGCTTGAAGGGTGGCTTCAGCAGCACGTAGTCGCCGTAGCGTGCGACCATGAAATCGTAGACCTGGGCGTCGCTGTCGCCGGCGCTCAGCCGCTCGCGCACGGCGCGGCGCATGTCGCGCGCCACCTCGGCGGCCGAATCGTCGATCGACTGGTTCTGGCAGACGACGCAACGCAGCGTCTGGCCGAGCTCCCTCGCCCGCGCCTCCAGCGCCGGATCCTTCAGCATCTCCGACGGGTCGACGGCGAGGGCCGGCAAAGAGCAAAGCATCACGATCATGACGCACAGCGTGCGCCACCATTTGCTGTCATCCCGAGCCCAGCGAGGGACCTTTCCCGTGGCCTCAAAGGTCCCTCGGGCTTCGCCCTCGGGATGACAGGGTGCGAGAAGCCGCATCACGCGCCACTCTTCAGGAAGGGCAGGATGGTGTCGCGCACGTCCTTTTCGGTGATCGGGCCGCGGAAATGGAAGCGCACGATGCCGTTGCCGTCGACCAGGTAGGTCTCGGGCACGCCGCTCAGGCCCCAGTCGATACCGGTGCGGCCATCGAAATCCTGACCGGCGTAGAGGAAGGGATCGCCGAGCTTGGCCAGCCAGGCGCGCGCCTCTTCGGGCTTGTTCTTCCAGGCAATGCCGACGATGACCGCGCCGTCGCGCCGGGCGAGCCGCGTGAACAGGGGATGCTCGGCCAGGCAGGGCGTGCACCAGCTGGCAAAGAAATTGACGATCGTCGGCTTGCCGGTGCGCAGCAGCGCGTCGGTGAGCGGCTTGTCGCCGTCGCGTAGCGCGCGCACGTCGAGGCGCGGCGCGGGGCGGCCGACCATCACCGAACCGATCGACGCGGGATCGCGGCCCGCCATCAGCGACCAGGCAAAGAAGCCGGCCATCAGCGCCAGGGTGGCGAGCGGCAGGAGGAAGAGGAGACGGCGACTCATCGCCGGGAGCCCTCATGTCTTCCGGTCCAGAAGAGCTTGATCATTCGGCCGCCTGCACCGCCGGCCGGCGCGAGGGCGCACCGATACGCAGGCGGCGGTCGGAGAGCGAGACGAAGCCGCCGAAGGCGCAGAGCGCGGCACCCAACCAGATCCACGGCGCCAGCGGGTTGAGATAAAGCCGGACCACCCAGCCGTTGCGATCCCCCTCGCCCAGGGCGGCGTACAGGTCGCGGAAACCGTTGCTGTGAATGGCGGTCTCGGCGACCTGGCGACGCTGCACCGTGAACAGGCGGCGCTCGGGCTCCAGCACGGTGAACGGCCGGCCGCCGACGGTCACCGCCAAGGTGGCGCGCTCGGCGACGTAGTTGGGGCCCTGCACGTTGTCGACGCGCACCAGGGTGATGTCGTAGCTCGCGATGCGCGTCTTCTCGCCGGGCTTGAGCGTCTGGATCACTTCGAGATGCCAGGCGCCGGTCGCCACCGCGCCGAGCACGACGACGCCAAGGGCGGCATGCGAGATGGTCATGCCGAGCGACGCGCGCGGCGTGGCGCGCAGCCGGCGCAGGCTCTCGGCCCACGGTGCGCGGCCAAGGCGCAGGCGCCCCACGAACTCGACCAGGCTGCCCACGATCAGCCAGACGCCGAAGCCGAAGGCGACGGCGGCCAGGGTCGAGCGGCTGTCGATGGCGACGGCGGCGACGATGGCGGCGACCACCGCCACGAGGAAGGCAACGCGCAGCTGCTGCAGCGCGGGCCACAGCTCGGCGCGCTTCCAGCCCAGGAACGGGCCGACACAGAGCGCGGCGAACAAGGGCGCGCAGATCGGCACGAAGGTGGCGTTGAAGAAGGGCGGGCCGACCGAGACCTTGTTGCCGGTCAGGAGGTCGAGGAACAGCGGGTAGAGCGTGCCTAAAAGCACCGTGGCGGCAAGGGTGCAGAGCAGCAGGTTGTTGAGGATCAGGGCGCCTTCGCGACTGACCGGCTGAAAAAGGCCGCTCGAGGTGAGCTTCGGTGCACGCCAGGCGTAGAGCGCCAGGCCGCCGCCCGTGACCGTGAGCAGGAAGGCGAGGATATAGAGACCGCGCGCGGGATCCTGGGCGAAGGCGTGTACCGAGGTGAGTACGCCCGAGCGCACCAGGAAGGTGCCGAGCAGCGACAGCGAAAAGGCGAGGATGGCCAGAAGCACGGTCCAGCTCTTCAGGGCGTCGCGCTTCTCGACGACGATGGCGGAGTGCAGCAGCGCGGTGCCGGCGAGCCAGGGCATCAGCGAGGCGTTCTCGACGGGATCCCAGAACCAGAAGCCGCCCCAGCCGAGGATGTAGTAGGCCCACCACGAGCCGAGCGCGATGCCCAAGGTGAGGAAACACCAGGCGGCCAGAGTCCACGGCCGCACCCAGCGCGCCCACGCCGGATCGACGCGACCTTCGAGCAGGGCGGCGATGGCAAAGGCGTAGGTCACCGAGAAGCCAACATAGCCGAGATAGAGCAGCGGCGGATGGAAGGCCAGGCCGGGATCCTGCAGCAGCGGATTGAGCCCGTTGCCGTCGGCCGGCGCCGGCGACAGGCGCTCGAAGGGATTGGACGTGAAGAGCAGGAAGGCGAGGAAGCCCACGCCGATCAGCGCCTGGATGGCGAGCACGCGCGCGCGCAACGTGTCGGGCAGGTTGGCGCCGAACACGGCGACGGCGGCGCCGAACACGGCGAGGATCAGCGCCCACAGGAGCATGCTGCCCTCGTGGTTCCCCCACACGCCGGAGATCTTGTAGACCAGCGGCTTGGCCGAATGCGAGTTGGCGACGACGTTGGCGACGGAGAAGTCCGACGTGACGTAGGCCTGCGTGAGCGCCGCGAAGGCGACGACGACCAGCAGCGCCTGGGTGAGCGCCGCCGTGCTGCCGAGCGCCATCAGCCGACCATCGCCGCGCGCGGCGCCAACCAGCGGCAGCGTGCCCTGCACCAGCGCGACCGCCAGTGCGAGGATCAAGGCGAAGTGACCCAGCTCCGGAATCATGATTCGCCTGCAGCGAAGCGAAGGCGCAGGCGGGCGCGAGCCGTTGCGGTGCGAATGACGCTTCGCATCATTTGCGCTCCTTCCATTGCCCAGCATCCTTGATCGCCTTGGCGACCTCGGGGGGCATGTAGTTCTCGTCGTGCTTGGCCAAGACCTCGCGGGCGACGAAGACGCCGTCGGGACCGAGCGAGCCTTCGGCGATCACGCCCTGCCCTTCGCGGAAGAGGTCGGGCAGCAGCCCGCGATAGACGACGCTGATCGTCTTGTGCGTGTCGGTGACCGTGAAACGGGTCTCCGGCCCGTTCTTCTTCACGCTGCCCATCTCGACCAGCCCGCCAAGCCGGAAACGGCGCTCGGGCGGGATGCTCTTCTCGGCGACCTGGCTCGGCGAATAAAAGAACACGAGATTGTCGTTCAGTGCCGTCAGCACCAACGTCGCCGCAACACCCAGCACGGCGAGCGAGCCCACCAGCAGCCACAGCCGTCTGCGCTTGGGAGTCATCAGGTTGTCCTTGCGCGCTGCTCGCGCGGCCTGTCCAGGCCACGTGCGGCCAGTTCGCGGCGCACCTTGCTCCGCGCACTCAGCGAGGCAATGGTGAGGCCGCCCAGCACGACCAGCACCACGAGATAGGCCGAGAGGATGAAGACGCCGTAGCTGCTCATGCGTTCTGGTCCGCAATTTCGAGTCGGCGGCGATCGATCTCGGTCTCGGTACGCACCAACACCAGCAGGATGAACAGCAGCAGGAACGAGCCCGCCATCCAAAGCAGCGGCATCAGGATCGCCGGATGGATGGCCGGCGCGTCGAGCCGCATGAGCGAGGCGGGCTGGTGCAACGTGTTCCACCAATCGACCGAGAACTTGATGATCGGCAGGTTGATGACCCCGACCAGCGCCAGGATGGCGGCAGCGCGATCGCCGCGGTCGGGATCGTCGTAGGCGCGGCTCAAGGCGATGTGGCCGAGATAGAGGAAGAACAGCAGCAGCATGGAGGTGAGTCTCGCGTCCCACACCCAGTAGGCGCCCCACATCGGCCGGCCCCACAGCGACCCGGTGGCCAGGCACACCAGCGCGAAGCAGGCGCCGACCGGGGCGGCGGCGCGGGCCATCAGGGCGGCCAGCGGATGGCGCCACACCAGCAGCGAGGCGCCCAGGGCCGCCAGCAGCGCATAGCCCGCCATCGACAGCCAGGCCGAAGGCACGTGCACGAACATGATGCGCACCGTCTCGCCCTGCTGGTAGTCGGGCGGCGACTGCAGCAACGCGAGATAGAGGCCGACCGCGAAGCCAAGCACGGTGGCAAACGTCAGGCCCGGCAGCACGCGCTGACTGAAGCGGCGGAAGCGTGCCGGGTTGGCGAGGAAATGCAGGTCGGCCATTTCTGCCCTGTGTCGTTCCTTGGCTCGTTTTTGTCTATTCGCCAGCCTGCCGCAAGGCGGCGGCCATGGCCCATGGGGTGGTCGCCAGGGCCACCAGCGCGAGGGCTGCGAGAATGGCGATGTGGGCCAGAAGGTCCTCGCCGGTCATCAGGGTTTCGATGGCCGCGGCGCCGAAGATCAGGGTCGGCACGCAGAGCGGCAGGGCAAGCAGGGCCAGCAAAGCGCCGCCGCGGCGGGCACCCAGCGTCAGGGAGGCGGCCAGCCCGCCAATCAGGGACAGGGTGGGCGTGCCGATCAACAGGGTCGCGGCGAGCGCCATCAACGCATCCGGCGGCAGGCCGAAGGCGACGCCCAGCAGCGGCGCCAGGGCGGCCAGCGGCAGGCCGGTCACAATCCAGTGAGCCGCGCATTTGGCGAGCGCCGCCAGCTCGAGCGGCCAGGGCGCCAGCAGCAGCAGGTCGAGCGAGCCGTCTTCGTAATCGGCAGCGAACAGCCGGTCGAGCGACAGCATCGAGGCGAACAACGCCGTGCACCACAGCACGCCCGCGGCGATGCGCGCCAGGATGTTGGCCTGCGGGCCGATGCCCAGCGGGAACAGCACGGTCGCCACGACGAAGAAGGCGAGGACGACGGCGACGTCGCCCGGTCGCCGCCAGACCAGCCGCAGGTCACGCGACAGGAGGGCGAGGAAGCCGGTCATGCGGTGAGCTCGAGCGTGCGTGCATTCGGCACGCCGAGATCGGCATGGGTCGCGGCGATGGCGAGACCGCCATGGGCGAGGTGCTGTTGCAGCACACTGCGGAAGGCCTGTTGTGCGGCCGAGTCGAGAGCATTCAGCGGCTCGTCGAGCAGCCATACCGGCGCCTGGGTCAACATCACGCGCGCGAGTGCGGTGCGCCGGCGCTGACCGGCCGACAGCGTGCGCACCGCACGATGCGCCAACGCGTTGAGATCGAAAGCGACCAGAGCGAGGTCCAGGCGGTCATCGGCGGCGGGCCGACCACGCAGTCGCTCGGCACCCAGAAGGTTCTCGCGCACAGTGAGATCGCCTTTGAGGCCATCGAGATGGCCGAGCCACGCCAGTTGGCCGCGCCACGTCTCGGGATCGTCCTGCACGTTGCTGCCTTGCCAGACGATCGTGCCGGCCTGCGGCCGCACCAGCAGCACGAGGGCTCGCAACAGCGTGGTCTTGCCGCTGCCGTTACGGCCCGTGAGCGCCAAAAGCTCGCCGGCGCCGAGGGCGAAGGAAAGACGATCAAAGACCGGCCTGCCGCCGCGGCGGCAGGCAAGATCCGCAACGTTCAAGAGGGGCACGTCGAGGAGAGGGGGCGCCATGCGGCGCCGTCGTAGCATGCTGAAAAGAAAAAGGCCGTCTTCTCGGGGGAGAGTGAGAAGACGGCCTAAGCGCCTCCGAAGAGGCTAGAACGTGGCTTTGGGGGGACCACGTTCGGGGGAGATACAAAGCGAACATGGAAACCTCCGATGGCCGGCGCTAGACCCAAATAGGGCCAAAGTGTGATTTTTCAATCACACATGATGAGGGTGATAATTAGGAAAAGTAGGCTTCAAATCAACATGTTGCCCGACAGCGGTCGGGCACGTGTCACCCGTAGGGATCAGCCGCGTCGCGCATGCCGTCACCCATGAACTGGTAGGCCAGGATAACCAGGATCACCGGAATCACGGGCAGCATCAGCCACCAGTTCACCGCCACCACATTGATGTCGGTCGCTTCGTTCAGCAGGACGCCCCACGAGGTGATGGGCGGGCGCAGGCCGAGGCCGAGGAAGCTCAAGGCCGTCTCGGCCAGGATCATCGAGGGAATGGAAAGCGTGGCCGAGGCGATGAGATGGCTCATGAAGCCCGGCAGGAGATGGCGGCCGATGATGCGCCCGGGCTTGGCGCCCATCATCTGTGCCGCGGCGGCATAGTCCTCCTCGCGCAACGACAGGAGCTTGGAGCGAACCGCTCGTCCCAGCCCCGGCCAGTCGAGCAGCGCCAGGATGATGGTGATACCGAAATAGACCAGCAACGGCGACCAGGTGACGGGCAACGCCGCCGACAGCGCCAGCCACAGCGGCAGATGCGGGAAGCTCTTGATGATCTCGGTGATGCGCTGGACGACGTTGTCGACCCAGCCGCCGTAGTAGCCGGCGAGGCCTCCCAGGACCAGGGCGAGCGCAAAGGAGAGCGCAATGCCGATGATGCCGATGGTAAGCGAGACGCGCGCGGCATAGACGATGCGGCTGAACATGTCGCGTCCAAGCCGATCGGTGCCCAGCCAGAAGAAGTGGCCGCCTTCCGGCGGACAGACGAAGTGGAAGCTGCCCTCGATCAGGCCCCAGAACTCGTAGGAATCGCCCAGGCAGAAGAAGCGCAGCGTCTGCGGCCTGCTCGTGTCGGGCGTGTAGACCCGCTGCAGGGTCTCCATGTCGCGGGTCGTCTTGACCGCATAGACAAATGGCCCGAGGAACCGGCCCTCGTGCATGACATGAACCTGCTGCGGCGGCGCGAAGATGTAGGCCGAATGGCGCGTGTGCAGGTCGTAGGGCGCGATGAATTCGCTGATCACCGTCGAGAAGTAGATCAGCGCCAGGAAGACCGCCGAGACCACGGCCGGCCGGTGGCGGCGGAAACGCCACCACATCAGCTTCCATTGGCCGGCCATGTAGTACTTTTCCTGATCGGCGGTCAGGCGCTCGGAGACGTAGGGATCCCACGGCTCCTTGTTGACGAAGTGATCGGAGCGCGGTCTCGGGGTGGACGTGATCTGGTCGGTCATGGCGCTACTTCTCCGACGCGGCGCCGAAGCGGATGCGCGGATCGAGCGCGGCCAGCGCCAGATCGGAGATCAGCATGCCGACCACGGTCAGCGTCGCCACGAACAGCAGGAAGGTCGCGGCGAGGTTGACGTCCTGGGTCTTCAGCGCGCCCAGCAGCATGGGGCCGGTGGTCGGCAGCGACAGCACGACCGAGACGATGACCGAGCCCGAGATCACGTCCGGCAGCAGCCCGCCGATATCGGCCACGAACGGGTTGATGGCGTGGCGCAGCGGATACTTGATAAGCAGCCGCAGCGGCGGCAGGCCCTTGGCGCGGCCGGTGACGACGTACTGCTTCTGCAATTCATCGAGCAGGTTGGCGCGCAGCCGGCGGATCATGCCGGCGGTGCCCGACATGCCGATGACGATCACTGGGATGACAAGATGCTCCATCACCGACCAGACCTTGCCCCAGGACATCGGCTGGTCGATGTACTCGGGATCCATCAGGCCGCCGATCGACAGGCCGAAATAGACCTTGCCGACATAGAGCAGCACCAGTGCGAGCAGGAAGTTCGGGATCGAGAGGCCGATGAAGCCGATGAACGAGGCGACGTAGTCGCCAAGCTTATACTGGTGGGTCGCGGCATAGACGCCGATCACGAACGACACGATCCAGATGAAGGCGATGGTTGCGCTCTCCATCACGAGGGTGAGCGCCATCCGCTCGCCGATCAGGTCGGCCACCGGCACAGTATCCTGGCAGGACAGTCCGAAATCCCAGCGGAAGATGCCGGCGACCCATTCGAAGTAGCGCTGCCACAGCGGCTCGTTGAGACCGTACATGGCGCGCAGCTCCTCGGCGCGGCGTAGCGCGTCGGGATCGCCGCGCGACAGCAGCTCGTCGACCTGGGCGGTGACGCAGTCGCCGGGCGGCAGGTCGATGATGAAGTAGACGAGCGCGCTGATGACGAACAGCGTCGGGATCATCAGCAGGATGCGGCGGACGATGAAGCGCAGCATGGCTAGATCCCTCCCCGGGCGACGCGCACGTAGTGGCCGGGCGCGGCCTCGGTCCAGAACACCTCGTTGGTCGGGTCGTCGCGGAACGGCTCGGGCCAGGCCGACGGATCGGATGCCTTGCCCTCCATCAGCGCGCCGAGATCGAGGCGGGCGTCGGGATCGGGCATGGGCACCGCCGACAGCAGCGCCTTGGTGTAGGGATGCAGCGGATTGCGGAACAGCTCGCCCGCCGGCGCCAGCTCGACCAGGCGGCCGGCGCACATCACGGCGATGCGGTCGGCGATGTAGTCGACCACCGCGAGATTGTGCGAGATGAACATGTAGGTGAGGCCGAGCTGCTTCTGCAGGTCCTTGAGCAGGTTGAGGATCTGCGCCTGGATCGACACGTCGAGTGCCGACACCGGCTCGTCGCAGATCACCATGTCGGGGCGCAGCGCCAGCGCGCGGGCGATGCCGATCCTCTGACGCTGGCCGCCGGAGAAGGAGTGCGGATAGCGGCTCAAGTGCCGGCGATCGAGCCCGACCATCTCCATCAGCTCGCTCACCATCTCGCGGCGATAGGCGTCGTCGCCGATCTTATGGATGATCAGCGGCTCGACCAGGATGTCGTAGACCGTCATGCGCGGATTCAGCGAGCCGAACGGGTCCTGGAAGATGAACTGCAGCTTGGTGCGGAAGCGGTCGAGGTCGGCGCCGTCCAGGGACAGCACGTCGATCTTGCGGCCCCAGTCGTCGAACACGACGCGGCCAGTACCTTCGTTGGGATCAGCGGAGATGCCGCGCATGAGAATCTTGCTGAGCGTGGTCTTGCCGCAGCCCGATTCGCCGACCAGGCCCAGGCATTCGTTGCGCTCGACGTCGAAGCTCACATCATTGACGGCGCGCACGGTCCGCGTGGTGCCGCCGCCGGTGAGCTGCTCGAACAGCGTGTCGGCCTTACGGATCTTGAAGGTCTTGGAGAGGTGGCGGACCTTGAGCACCGGAGCGTCGGGATTGAAGGTGGCGGTCGGTTTGGAGACCGCCTTTTCCTTCAGCAGATGCCCCGTCGCCGCGGTGATCTCGCGGATCGGCACCAACCGTTCGCCGGGCTCCATGTCGAAACGCGGCACGGCGTGCAGCAGCGCCTTGAGGTAGGGATGCTGGGGATCGCGGAAGATATCGCGCAGATCGCCCGATTCGACGACCTTGCCGCGATACATCACGACGACGTCGTCGGCGATATTGGCGACCACGCCGAGATCGTGGGTGATCATCAGGAGCGCCATGCCGAGCTCGGCCTGCAGGTCCTTGATGAGGCGCAGGATCTGCGCCTGGATGGTGACGTCGAGCGCGGTGGTCGGCTCGTCGGCGATCAAGAGCGCCGGCCGGCAGACCAGCGCCATGGCGATCATGGCGCGCTGGCGGAGCCCGCCCGACAGTTCGAAGGGATAGGTGCGCAGCGCGCGCTTCGGGTCAGGGAAGCCCACCATGCGCAGCATGTCGACGGTCAGCGCCTCGATCTCGGCGCGGCTGAGCTTGCGGCCGGACAATTGCGCGGCTTCGCTGATCTGGTCGCCGAGCGAATGGATGTTGCTGAAGCCACCGCCGCCATGCAGCTCGACCGCCTCGCCGATCTGGTCGCCCACCGTGTGCAGCGCCGACAGCGAGGTCATCGGCTCCTGGAAGATGATGGAGATGGCGCCGCCGCGGATCGTCCGCATCTGCGGCCCGGCGCGATCGAGCGCAGCGATGTCGATCGGCTCGGCCGCCTTGACGCGCGCATCGTTGAACAGGATGGAGCCCGAGGAGATGGTCGCGGTGCGCGGCAACAGGCCCATGATGGCCTGGCTGCACACCGACTTGCCCGAGCCCGATTCGCCCACCAGCGCCAGCGTGCCGCCGGGCGGCAGGTTGAACGAGACGTGATCGACGGCGCGCAACGTGCCTTCGTGGACTCCGAAGTCGACGGTCAGGTCCTCGACGCGCAGCAGATCTTTCATACTTTCTCTTCCTGACCTGCTGCATTCCGATGGACTACCGAGATGCCCATCGCCTTGAGATTGGCCCGCGTCGTCTCGCTCAACGGCAGGCCGGTCGTCTCGGCGGCGCGCGCCGCGCGCTCGACGACATCATGGAAGCCATCGAGCGAGGAATCGAGCTTGACGGTGCGGCCGCCGGCCGAGCCGACGCTGAGCTGCATCCAGCCGTCGCTGCGATCGCGTTTGGTCGAGAAATAGCTGAGCTTCAGCCGGTCGAGCCGGCTCCATTCGACCAGCGTGCCGGCCGGGCCGTCGGCGCAGAGCGTGTCGGGCCCGAGTACATAGCGGGTGTGATGGCGCAAGGCGGTGCGCGCCAAGAACACGGCGAACAGCAGGAAGCCCAGCAGCAGGATCAGCCCCAGCCAGCGATTGACGTCGAGCAGCAGCAGCGGCGCGCCGCACAGCAGCACGCCTGCTGCGGCGCGCCCATAGTCGGCCAGCAGGGTCTGACGCGGATAGCGCAGATCGGCTGAACTCAACCGCGACCCCCTCCCGTTGCGAACAATTCATGTGCTGGCCGGATGCGAAGTCCGGGTATTTGCAGTGCTTTCTGCCACATCGACCTTAGGAAATCCCACGCCCCGCCGTCCATCGCAAGATGGTGACTGAGGACGCCTACGGGCTCGCCAGATATGCGCGCACGGGCCAAAGCGGAAACAAGTGCGTCCAGTGCGGCCGCCTCGCCGACAAAACCACGGCCGCCCTTCCAGTCGATCAAGTCGACGTGAGTATTGACCTCCAGAAGCCCCCTCACCGGATGCGTGCGCCGCCGCGCCCCGAAGGTCGAGAGGCCGGCGAAACCGATCTCCGGCAAGGTCGGCACCAGGGCGGGCGCGATGCGGTTCCAAGGCGGCACCAGCACAGGCAAAGGCCGCGCGCCGAACAGCCGTTCGAGCGCCATGCGGCCGGTGCCCAGCTCGCCCAGCACCAGCATGGCCGGCCGCTCGGTGCCGAGCTCGATCTTCTTGGTGTCGCCGGGCGCCGCGTGATTGACGTGCGCATAGCCATGCTGAAGCACATCGACCCCCGGCTCGCCTGCCAGCCGGTCGGCCAGCGCCTGTGTCGCCGTCGCCGGCACGACGGCGAGCGCCAAGGGCGCGCCGGTGTCGCGATGGATGGCCAGCAGCCGCTCCAACGCCGGCCCGACATCGGCGGCATCGTCGTCGCGCCACCACAGGTCGGCCGCACGGCCGGCCTCGGCCCAGCGCGCCGCTTCGTCCGAAAGATCTGCCCAGGTGCTCATCTGACCAACAGGCGATGCAATAGCGCCGCCGTCCTGGCGCCGCCATCGACGTCGCACGCCCCGAAGCTTTTCAGTGATGGGCCGGCGAGCGCGCGAGCGACGGCATCGGCCAGGCTCTGCGCCGACAGCATGGCCGGCGGCACCACCGCCACCATGCCTCGCTCGGCCAGGGCCTGGGCGCGGTCGGCCTGCTCGGTCTCGCGCTCGCTGGCAAAGGGCACGAACACGGCACGATCGGCGCAGCACAGGGTCTCGAGGGTGGTGTTGTAGCCGGCCTGCGAGATTGAGAGCGTGGCGTTACGGAGCAACGTCGTGAAATCCGCGCGCGCCGGCTCGACGACGATACCTTCCTCGCGCGCGAGCGCGGCGCGGTCCCGCGCCGGCAGGTTCTCGCCCAGCAACAATCGCCACGTCCGATCGGCCAGCGCCGTCTTCGGCCGCGCCGTGATGGCGGCCCTGAGCAAAGGCGCGCCGACAGCGCCGCCGCCCACCGAGACGACGACCTCGTCCTTGCCTTCGGCGCTTTGCACCCCCTGCGCCAAATCCCGCTCCGAGACATAACCGGTGTAGAAGGCGCGCCCTTTGATGCGCGCCCAGCCGGCAAAACTTCTCTCGAAGGGTACGAGGTGAGGGTCACCGTGGATCAGCACGGCGTCGAAGCAATCCAGGAGTTGCACGGTTTCGGCGACCCTTTCCGGACCGGCGCGGCGCACCACGTCGCGCACCGAGCAGGCGATCAATGGTCGTTTTGGCAGCGCCCGCGCGGCCTCCAGCAGCGGCAACAATTCGAAGCGCAGCCGCGTGCGGCCAAACGGGAACTGCTCCGTGATCACCACGTCGGGCGTCTCGGCGCGCAGCAGGCCGAGCAAGGCCTCGATGCGCTGGCGCTGGAATGCCTCGTCGACAGGCGCGCCGTCGAGCCGGGCGAGATCGCGCAGGCTCTCGTCGGCGGCGCGCAACGGCGGGAGCTGGTAGAAGCGCACGCCGTTCAGCACCAATCCCTCGATCGGCGCCCCGCCCGAGACCAGCAGCACGTCGAAGCCGCCGGCCATGAGCGCGCGCGCCAGCGCCGCGGCGCGGCGCAGATGGCCGATGCCGAGCAGATGCTGCACGTAGAAGAAGACACGGCTCATAGCGGCACGTTGAGGCGATCGACCGTGACCCGGCCGTCGGCGTTGGCCGAGAAGAAATGCAGGCACCGCCAGTCGAGCTTGTGCGGCGGCCGGCCCATCATGTCCCAGCCGGTGGCGAGCGCCAGCAAGGCGCGAATCGTGGCCTTGTGCGACACCGCGACGACAGGCTGCCCGCTGATGGCAATCGACGCCGTCCAGCGGCCGATGCGGGCCACGGCGGCGCGCGGCGATTCTCCGCCGGGTGGTTGGAAGTCCAATCCCTTGTTCTCGGCGGCTGTGAAAGCCGCGCCGACGCTCTCGCGCAGCTCGGCGATGGTGTGGCCCTCCCAGGTGCCGAAGCTCATCTCGCGCAGCGCCGATTCGACGGTGACCGGCGCCGACGGCTGCAACAGCTCGGCGGTGCGGCGGGCGCGCTGCAAGGGGCTGCTCAGTCGCTTCCAGCCGTCGGCCGGCGATGGCAGGCGCCAGGCGCGGGCATCGGCCTCGCCGGCGGCGTTGAGCGGCGTGTCGGTCAGGCCCTGCAGGCGGCGATCGACATTCCAGTCGGTGCTGGCGTGGCGCAGCACGGCGAAGGGAACACTCATCGCAGCGTCCTCAAGGCCGCAGCCAGCGCCTGGGCCGCAGCGCGCTCGTCATGGCGGGCATTGACGCGCGCACGCGCCGCCTTGCCGAGCTGCGCGCGTCCCTTGGGGTCGTCGAGCAGGCCCGCCGTCGCGCCGGCGAAGGCCGCGGCATCGCCAATCGGCGTCAGCACGCCGGTGATGCCGTCGGCAACCACCGCAGGCACGCCGCCGGTGCGGCCGGCGACGACAGGCAGGCCAGCCGCCTGGGCTTCAAGGAAGGCCATGCCATAGGCTTCGTTGATCGCGGGCCACAGGTAAAGGTCGGCCGAGGCATATGTCGCGGGCAATTCGGCATGAGGCACGATGCCGGCAAAGCGCACGCGCTCACCCAGCGGCGCCATCATCGCCTCGACTTCACCGCGCGCCGGCCCGTCGCCGACCAGCAGCGCGCGCCAGGGCTTGTCCTTCAGGCGGCCGAGCGCGTCGGCGAGCACGCGATAGGAGTCGAGCTTGTCGCGCGTGCGCATCATGCCGACGCTCAGCAGCAGCGGCGGATCGTTGGCCGCGCGCGGCGTCGGCCCGAACGGTCGCGTGTCGATGAAGGGCGGCAGCCACATCTGATGCGCACCGGGCCGCAGCCGCGCCTTGACACCGGCAACGTCGCGCGGATTGACCGTCAGCACCAGGTCGGCGGCTGCGAGGGCGCGCTCGACGGCACGATGGCCAAGCCGCGTCGATCCCTGGGCACGGCGCGGCGCATGCGAGGCCTCGACCAGCGCATAGGGTACGCCGAGCGCCCGGGTCACGATCGGGCCCAGCCAGTCGGGCTTGCGGTAGTAGCAGTGGTAGGTGAGCCAGAGATCGAAGCGCTCGGGATGACGCGCCGGCAGCGCCCGCCAGCGTGCGATCAGCCGCTGCGCCTGCGCACGGGCGCGCCGCTCGAGCGCGAGATGGTCGCGCGACGCGGGCACGCCCGGGGCAACGCGGCTCATGGCCGGCATCACCACCGTGTGGCCGAGCCGGCGCAGCAGCCGCCTGAGGCCACGCGCCATCTCGCGATCGCCCGAGGGGATGGGACTGTCCGGGGACTTCAACGGCGTGTGCAACAGCACGCGCATGGCTATTCCGCCGCGCGCGCCTCTGGTCGCACCTGCTGGCCCAACGCCGAGGCGATCCAGTCGACGCCAGCGTCGAAAGAGAAGCGTGTGTGCACGGTTTCGGCGGCGCGGTGCGCGAACTGCTGGCGCAGATCGGGATGGCCGATCAGGCGCGCCAGCGCGACCGACAGGGCCTCGGGTGCGCCGGGCTGCACCAGGAGGCCGTTGTCGCCGTCCTCGATGAACTCGCCGATCGCGGCGGCGCGGGTCGAGACGATGGCGAGGCCCTGGTGGGCCGCCTCCATCAGCACGTTGGGCAGGCCGTCCTGGTCGCCGTCGGCCGCCTTCTTGCTGGCCAGCACGAAGAGGTCGGCGCGCGCCAGGGCCGCAAACACCTGCTTCTGCGGCTGGGCGCCGAGCCAGGTGCAGCGCTCGGCAATGCCCAGCCGCTCGGCCTGCGCCTTGAGGGCGTCGCCAAGCTCGCCGGCACCGATATGCTCGAAGCGCCAGTGCAGCGTCTTAGGCAGCAGGGCCAGCGCGTCCAGAAGATCGCTGAAACCCTTCTTCTCGACCTTGCGGCCGATCGACAGGACGACGACGGGATCGGCGGCATCGCCGCCGTCGCGCCGCGCCCGCAGGTGCGCCGGCGCCGGCAGATGCGCGAAGTCGAGGCCGTGATAGATGAGCTTCACCTTCTCCGGCCGGGCGCTGAGGCGGCGCAGGTGCTCGGCGCCCATGTTGGTGCAGGTCACCGCCCAGGCGCAGTCGGCGAGCTTCTCCGCCGCCTCCCAGGGCTCGCTGGTCCAGATGTCCTTGGCATGCGCCGACACGCTCCACGGCAGGCCGCACAGCAGAGCGGCGTAGCGCGTCACCGACGTGGGCGTGTGCAGGAAGTGGGCGTAGAGCCGCTCGATGCCGGCCGGCAATTCGGCCGCCAGCACCAGCGCCTGGCCCCAGCGGCGCAGGCGGTTGGCCGAGGGGTCGCGCCGCAGGTCGGCGAGGAAGCGGGCGCGCGCCGCGGCATAGCCCGGCAGGCGGCGCGCCTTAAGCCAGCCGGCGAAGACGCGGCGTGGATCGTCCTTGAGGTACTCCGGCAGATAGGCGACGCGGCCCCGCACGCGGTCATGCACGGGATGGCGGTGCTTGTCGGTCGGCCGGCGCAGCGACCAGATTTCGAGCGCGACGCCGCGCGCCTCGAGGCCGGCGAGCTCCTGGGCGATGAAGGTTTCGGACAGGCGCGGCCAGCCCTTGAGCACGACCGCGACACGCGCGTCCATTGGCGAAGGCATGAAGGTCCCGGCGATCAGGTCCTGGCGCGCGCCGGAGGCACGGCCGGCGGCTGAGCGGGCGCGGGCTCGCTCCAGATCTCTTCGAGCGGCGCGGGGCCGCGATGAGGATGGGCGAGCTGCTTGGCGACCAGGCGCCAGACGTTGGGCAGGCCATCGAGCAGGCCCGGCACGACGACGTCGCTCGGCAGACCCTGCTGCGGCAGCTGGCGCAGCGCCGTCGCCATGGCCTGCGGAGCGCGGCCGCGGTCGGCATCGAGCATCTCGATCAGGCCGACATTGCGCGCGGCGCGGGCGCGGATGAACTGCTCCAGGCGCGGCCGGGTGCGCGGCACGATGATCGCCTTCTTGTCGAACGACAGGATCTCGCAGAAGGTGTTGTAGCCGCCCATCGCCACCACGCCCGCCGCACGCTGCATCAGGGCGCCGAGATTGTTGGTGAAGGTGAGGGTGCGGATGTTCTTGAACTTGGCCGAACGCTCCTTGAAGGCCTCACGCCCGGTGGCCGACATGAAGGGCCCAAAAACGATCAACGCGCCGTAGGGGATGTGCGGATCGGTTTCATAGGCCGCCAGCACCCAATCGATCAGGTCGGCGCCGTCGCCGCCGCCGCCCGCGGTGACCAGGATGAAGGGCCCGTTGATCTCCTCCATCTCGTGCGACACGTCGGAATGCAGCGGCAGGTCGCGCCGCAGATAGCCGGTATAGACCATCTTGTGGCGCACCGACGGCGGCACCTCGATGCCGGTCAGCGGCTTGTTGATCTGCGGCAGGCCGTAGATCCAGATCTCGTCGTAGAGATCGCGCAGCGCCGGCACGACGTTCTTGCGCTCCCATTCGGCGGCGAGCGCCGTCGGATCGTCCATGACGTCGCGTAGGCCGAGCACCAGCGGCGTGCCGCGCTCCTTGAGCAAGCGGAGCGCCGGCAAGACCTCGCCGCGCAGGCCGGTCGGTTCCTTGTCGACGATGAACAGGTCGGGACGATAGATGTCGGCGGTGTCGCGGATGATCCGGGTCCGCATCTCCAGCGTATGCTCGACGCCGACCCGCAGATTGGCCGAATCGTAGTCGCCGGTCTCGATCTTCACCACGCCCGGGATGCGCACGAAGTCGATGCCCGAGCGGAACTCATAGGAGCCGATCACTGGCGAGCCCGACAGGATCAGGACCGAGACGTTGGGGTCGGCCGCCACCAGGGCGTTGGCGATGGTCCGGCAGCGGCTCACATGGCCGAGGCCGAAGGAGTCATGGCTGTAGATCAGCACACGCTTGGACCGGCTGTTAGGCATGCGGGCGTCTCTCCTTGCCGAAGCACGTCCTGCCCCGACCGGTGAATTCGGCCGGACTATGCCATACTGGGTGGGACACGCGAACCCCTCTCGCAATGCAAAATACCGAATGTAATCAAGGCCCTGATCTAATATAGGAGAGAGGGGCGCCGCACCTGGGCCGTACCTGGGGGCTTCCACCGCGGATATTGATGCAACGCAATCTGTTCACCTACATCTGGCGACACAGCAGGCCCGAGCAGATCGTCATCCTGGGCCTCGTGGTGCTGGCCCAGGTCTTTTATTTCATGTCGTTGACCGTCCCGAAGTCGGTCATCAACAACGGCATTCAGGGCAACGCCTTCAAGAACACCAAGACCATCCCGTTCCTGGTCTGGGAGCTCGACCTTTCGGCCATCCTGCCCGGCAAGATCATCCGCATCTTCGACGGCTTCCAGGTCGACCAGCTCGGCTACCTGGTGACCATGAGCTTCGTCTTCCTGGGCGCCGTGGTGGTGAACGGCCTGTTCAAGAAGACCATCAACACCCAGAAGGGGCGCATGGGCGAGCGCATGCTGCGCCGCCTGCGCTACGAGCTCTACGACCGCATCCTGCGCTTCCCGGCGGCCCACTTCCGCAAGGTCAAGCAGGCCGAGCTCGCCACCATGGTCAAGGACGAGGTCGAGCCGCTCGGCGGCTTCATCGGCGACGCCTTCGTGCAGCCGATGTTCCTCGGCGGCCAGGCGCTGACGGCCATCATCTTCATCATGATGCAGAACTGGCTGCTCGGGATCATCGTCATCGTCCTCCTGGCGGTGCAGATGGCGATCATCCCGCGGCTGCGCCGGCCGGTGCTGGTGCTCGGCCGCCAGCGCCAGATCTCGGCTCGCCAGCTCGCCGGCCGCATCGCCGAGACCGCCGATGGCGTGCACGAGATCCATATCCATGGCGCCGCCAACTACGAGCGCGCCGACATCTCCGAGCGGCTCGGCCGCATCTTCAAGATCCGCTTCGATCTCTACCAGAAGAAGTTCGTCGCCAAGTTCTGGAACAACATCCTGTCGCAGGCGACACCGTTCGCCATCTACCTGGTGGGCGGCTACTTCGCCATCACCGGCCAGATGGATGTCGGCGCCGTGGTCGGGGTACTGCTGGCCTACAAGGACCTGCCGTCGCCGATCAAGGAGCTGATCGACTGGGACCAGCAGCGCCAGGATGTGCAGATCAAGTACGAGCAGGTGATCGACCAGTTCCAGCCCGAGGGCATGATGCCTGAGGAGCTGCAGAGGATTCCCGACGGCCCGCCGCCGCCGCTCGGCCGCGAGCTGGCGCTGGCCGGCGTCACGGTCTCCGAGGACGGCCGCGTGAAGCAGCTCGACAGCGTGTCGATGGTTCTGCCGACCTGCAGCAAGCTTGCGGTGATCGGCGGCTCGAGCTCGGGCAAGGACGTTCTGGGCCAGGTGCTGGCGCGACTCACCTTGCCGAGCGGCGGCTCGATCAAGCTCGACGGCAACGATTTCTTCCAGCTGCCCGAGTACGTGCTGGGCGCGCGCACCTCCTATGTCGGGCAGGAGACCTATCTGTTCCCGCTCTCGGTGCGCGATAACCTGCTGTTCGGCCTGAAGATCCGGCCCGTCACGCCCGCCAAGTACGACGATGCGACCAGGGCGGAGCGCGAACTGTTCTGGAAGGAGGCCGAGCGCGCCGGCAATCCGGCACTCGATCCCACCGCTGACTGGATCGACTATGAGCTGGCCGGCGCCACCGGCCCGGCCGACCTGCTGCCGCGCATCGTCGAGGTGCTGAAGAACGTCGAGCTCGACGAAGACATCTATTCGCTCGGCCTGCGCGGCACGGTCGATCCGGCGCTGCGGCCCGATCTGGCAGAGCGAATCCTGAAGGCCCGCCACGAACTGCACGGCCGCCTGCAGGATGCGAGCTATACCGGCCTGGTCGAGACCTTCAACGGCGACCGTTACAACCGCAACCTGTCGGTCGCCGAGAACATCCTGTTCGGCACGCCGCTCGGCAAGGATTTCTCCGGCGACAACATCGCGGTCGACCCCTACATGCAGTCGGTGCTGCGGGCGACCGGCATCGACAAGGACCTGCAGCGCATGGGCCTCACCATCGCCGAGACCATGGTCGAGCTCTTCTCCGGCCTGTCGCCCGACAATCCGTTGTTCGAGCAGTACAGCTTCATCTCGGCCGACGAACTGCCCAACGTCCGCCTGCTGCTGCAGCGCCTGGGCGGCAAGGGCATCGACGCCGTGCCCGAGGCCGACCGGCCGCGCCTGATGACCTTGCCCTTCCGCTACATCGAGGCGCGCCATCGCCTGGGCCTGATCGATGCGGCGATGGAGGAGCGTCTCCTGGCGGCGCGGCACGCCTTCGCTGCCGGCTTGCCCGCGCCATTGCGCGGCGCCGTCGAGTTCTACGACTTCCAGCGCTACAACAGCGCCGCCACCTTGCAGGACAACATCCTGTTCGGCCGCCTGGTCTATGGCCAGGCGCAGGGCGAGCAGCGCATCGGCACGCTGATCTCCGAGGTGCTGAGCCAGCTTGGCCTGCACAACTCGGTGATCGAGGTCGGGCTCGAATACAATGTCGGCGTCGGCGGCAAGCGCCTCACGGCAACGCAGCGCCAGAAGCTCGGCATCGCCCGCGCGCTGATCAAGCGGCCGCAACTCATGATCGTCAACGAGGCGGTGGCCTCGTTCGACGGCCGCACCCAGGACAGAATCCGCGACAATATTCTGGCGACGGCGAAGAAGGACGACCGCGGCATCGTCTGGATCGCCAACCGGCCGGCACAGGCGGCGCCGTTCGAGCAAATCGTCGTTATGCAGGGTGGCAGGATCGCCGCCCAGGGCAAGCCGTCCGACCTGGCGGCAAAAGGTGGGCTTTACGCCGAGCTGATGGCGTCAGCTTGAGGGAATTCAGGAGGACACGATGAACCTCAACGAAGAAGTCGAACTGCTGAAGGGCGTACCGATCCTGTCCAAGATCGAGCCGGCCAAGCTGAAACTGCTGGCCTTCACCAGCGAACGCGTGAACTACAACGAGGGCCAGGAGGTCTGTCACCAGGGCGACCCGGGCGATGCCATGTACGTCATCCTGGGCGGCATCGCCGACGTGCTGATCGACACACCGACCGGCCAGATCCAGGTCTCCGAGATGAGCAAGAACGACTTCTTTGGTGAGATCGCCATCCTGTGCGATGTGCCGCGTACCGCAACCATCAAGGCACGCCAGCCGCTGAACACGCTGAAGATCTCCAAGGACACGTTCTATCGCATGGTCGGCGAGTTCCCGACGATGGCCATCGAGATCATGCGCGAGCTGGCCCATCGCGTCGAGGACACCAACAAGAAGCTGCGCGAGGCGACGGCGAACAAGGCGGCTTGATCGACGCAATGAGCCGCCTCGACAGCTTCATCGCGCGCATGCAGGCGCAGCGCGACTGCCTGAATTTCCTGAAGCCCAAGATCGACGCCCTGCGCGGCCCCATCCTCGAGGTCGGCCTGGGCAACGGCCGCACCTACGACCACCTGCGCGATCTCTTCCCCGGCCGCGACATCTATGTCTTCGAGCGCAAGGTGGCGGCCCATCCCGACTGCATCCCGCCGGACGACCGGCTGTTTCTGGGCGAGGCGCGCGAGGCGATTCCCAAGGCGGCGCAGAGGCTCGGCGCGACGGCGGCCTTGATCCACACCGATCTCGGCACCGGCGATCACGAAGCCAACATGGCGATGGGCGAGTGGCTCGGCCCGGCGCTCGATGCACTGGCGGGGCCGGGCGGCTACGTGCTGGCGAACCAGCCGCTCGAGGTGCCGCGGTGGGCCCGGCTGCCCGATCCACCGGGCGTGCCGAAGGACCGGTATTTCCTCTACCGCGCAGGATGACGCGCTCTCTTCCTCCTCTCCCCCGCTAGGGGGAGAGGCTGGGTGAGGGGGTTACAGGGAGTCTTCGAAGCCCCCTCACCTAACCTCTCCCCCTAGCGGGGGAGAGGAACTTGAGGAGAAGACCCCAGGGAAGCGTTCGCCTCAGCGGCTGAACAGCCTCAACAGCACCAGCAGCACCACCGCACCGACCACCGAGCCGATGAAGCCGGCCGGCTCGCCCGGCGCATAGAGGTGCAGCACCTGGCCGCCGATCGTGGCGATGAACGCGCCGACGATGCCGATCACGATGGTGACGATGATGCCGCGCGGGTTGGGCCCCGGCGTGATGAAGCGGGCCAGGAGACCCACGATCAGGCCGATGACCAGCACGACAATGAAACCGCCGAATGTCATATGCTTCTCCCTTTCAAACCTCGAACGTCGCCATCACCGGCACGTGGTCGGACGCCTGCTTCCAGTCGCGCGCGCCAACGTCGATACGCTGACTCCTGATCGCGCCGGACAAGGCCGGCGAGGCCAGTATATGGTCCAGGCGCCGGCCTCGGTTGGAGGCGCGCCAGTCGTTGTTGCGGTAGCTCCACCACGAATAGAGCTTCTGGTCGTCTGGCACGAAGCGGCGCGGCACGTCGATCCAGTCGAGCGACGCCTGCAGCCGGCCGAACAGCTCGACCTCGACCGGCGTGTGCGACACGATCTTGAGGAGCTGCTTGTGGCTCCACACATCGTGCTCGAGCGGCGCCACGTTGAGATCGCCGACGGCGATGCGGCGCAGTCCCTTGCGCGCCGACGGCGGCGGCTTTCGCTCGCTGAACCACGCAGCCATCTCGCGGTAGAAATCGAGCTTGTGCGCGAACTTGTCGTTGACGTCGGGATCGGGAATGTCGCCCCCGGCCGGGATGTAGAGATTGTCGAGCAGGATCGGGTCGGCCCCGATGTCCAGCGCGACCTCGATGTGCCGGCAATCCTCCTTGCCGCAGCGATGATGGATGTTGTTCGCGGTGAACGGCACCTTGGAGAGGATCGCCACGCCGTTGTAGGACTTCATGCCCTGGACCAGCCGGTGCGTATAGCCCAGGGCCTCAAAGGCCTTGTGCGGAAAGAACTCGTCCGGGGACTTGGTCTCCTGCAAGCACAGGACATCGGGCTTGCGCAGCCTCAGATAGCGTTTGACGTTATTGATCCTGAGGCGGACCGAATTGATGTTCCAGGTGGCGATGGAAAGGCTCATCTCGCCCCCAATATAGTCGATCTCGGGCCGATCTCGACCCAGGAGACCCGTTATGCAGATGGACGGCGACGAAAGCAGCAACATCGAGGATCGCCGGGGCGACGGCGGCTATTTCGGTGGTGGCGGCGGCGGCTACGGCGGCATGGGCGGCATCCCCATCCCGACCGGCGGCGGGGGCGGCCTGTTCAAGGGCGGCCTGGGCTTCGTGGCCTTTATTGTCATCGCCCTGATCTTCGGCGCCGATCCGTTCGCCCTGCTGGGCGGCGGTGACACCTCGAGCTACACGCCCGCGCCAACCCAGAGCACCCGGACCGCGCCGCGCCAGCAGCCCCAGCAACCGGCGGGGGACGCCGAGACCCAGTTCGTGTCGCGCGTGCTGAAGAGCACCGAGGATGTCTGGACGACCGCCTTCCGGGAGCTCGGCCGGCAGTATCGCGACCCCAAGCTGGTGCTCTACCGCGACGCCACCCGTACCGAATGCGGCGTCGGCCAGTCTGCGATGGGGCCGTTTTATTGCCCGGCCGACCAGCGGGTCTATCTCGACCTCGCCTTCTTCGATGATCTCGCCCGCCGCTTCCACTCGCCCGGCCAGTTCCCGCAGGCCTACGTGATCGCCCACGAGGTCGGCCATCACGTGCAGAACCTTCTGGGCATCAGCGCCAAGACCGAGCAGATGAAGGAGCAGATGAGCAAGCGCGACGCCAATGCCCTGTCGGTACGGATCGAGCTGCAGGCCGATTGCTTTGCCGGCGTCTGGGCCAACCGCGCCGACGCCGCGCGCGGCGGCAAGATGATCGATGACAAGGACGTCGAGCAGGCGCTGGCCGCCGCCTCGGCGATCGGCGACGATCGCCTGCAGCGCCAGGCGCAGGGCCGCATCGTGCCCGACAGCTTTACCCATGGCTCGAGCGCCCAGCGCATGCGCTGGTTCCGCATCGGGCTGGAGAGCGGCGATCCGCGGAAGTGCGATACGTTCAGCGCGAAGCAGCTCTGACTCATTGCTGGGAGCGCGCCACTCCGTGGCGCGCTCCCAGCAAAGACCTAGGACTTGCGGCCGTAGCTCGCGAGGCCGCCGGTGGCCTGCTTCGGCGGATGCGCCTTGATCGCTTCCTCGACCGGCTCGGTGCCCCAGCCGGGGCGTGACGGCATGATGAGATGGCCGTCCTTGAATTCCGGGACATGGGTGAAGAGCTCGTGGTCCCATTCCAGGCGGTCGATGTCGGTCTCCATGATGCGCAGGTTGGGCACGCACGCCGCGAAGTGCGCGTTCATCATGGTGCAGAGATGGCCGTAGAAATTGTGCGGCGCGACGTTGACCTCGTGCGCCTCGGCGAGGTTGGCAATCTTCATGGACTGCCAGACACCGTTCCACGGCGTGTCGATGATCGCCACGTCCATCGACTGCTCGCGGAAGTAGGGGAGGAAATCGCGAATGCCCAGAAGCGTCTCGCAGGAGGAGATGGGATGCGGGCTCTGGCGCCGGATCAGACCCAGCGCTTCGGGGCTATAGCTGTCGATCTCGATCCAGAACATGTCGAGGTCGCGGATGGAGCGCAGGATTTTTAGATAGCCCTCGGTGCTGGCGTTGAAGTTCAGGTCCAGCAGCAGGTCGACATCCGGCCCGGCGCCTTCGCGGATCGCTTCGAGGTGCATTCTGAGATTGCGCAGCACGTGGCGATCGACGTTGCGCTCGGGATAGGCCGGCGCGCCGAAGCCGGGGCGCCAGCCCTTCGGGTTCTTCTTGTCGTTGTCGTAGATGAAGATGTTGGTCTTCATCGCCGTAAAGCCTTTTTCGCGCACTTCGCGGCCGATCGCCTTCACACCCTCGAGGTCGGTGATCGCCGGCTTGAAATAGCTCGGGTGATTGATGCGCCAGGTCGCGCAGTGCGACCAGTAGACCCGGATGCGGTCGCGGATCTTGCCGCCCAAAAGCTCATAACAGGGGACGCCCAGCGCCTTGGCCTTGGCGTCCAGAAGCGCGTTCTCGATGGCGCCCAGCGCCAGGGCGACGACTCCGCCGGCGGCCGGCCGGGTGATCGAATAGAGCTCCGAGTAGATCCGCTCGTGATCGCCGACCGGCTGGCCGACGACGCGGGCCGAGAGCTTCTCGATGGCGGTGCCGACGCCCGGCGCGCCAAAACCTTCGTCGTACTCGCTCCAGCCGACGATGCCGTCCTCGGTGGTGATCTTGACGAAGTAGTAGTTGCGGAAGCCCGCATCGGCGGCGAGCGTTTCGATCGAGCGGATCTTGGAATTGACCTTCATCATGACGCTCCCCCAAGCGCTGTTCTTTACGACTACACCAGCGTGCAGGTCACCGTGCCACAACCATCGACGAACCCCGCCAGCGTGTCGCCCTTGACCACGGCGGCGACGCCATCGGGCGTGCCGGTGTAGATCAGGTCGCCGGCCGCCAGCGCCACCAGGCCGGAGAGATAGGAGATCGTCTCGGGCACGCTCCAGATCAGCGCGTTGAGGTCGGATTTCTGGCGGGTCTTGCCGTTGACGTCGAGCTGGATGGTGCCCCTCGCCGGATGGCCGATCCTGGAGGCCGGGAAGATCTCGCCGATCGGCGCGGACTGGTCGAAGCCCTTGCCCATGTCCCACGGCCGGCCCATGTCCTTGGCCTGGTTCTGCAGGTCGCGGCGGGTCATGTCCAAACCGACGCCGTAGCCGAAGACATGGTCGAGCGCCTTGTCGACCGGGATATTGGTGCCGCCCGACTTGAGCGCCACCACCAGCTCCATCTCGTGGTGCAGGTTCTTGGTGGCCGACGGATAGGCGACCTTGGTCGGGTTCTTGGGGTCGGCGCAGATGACGATGGCGTCGGCCGGCTTGGTGAAGAAGAACGGCGGCTCGCGGTCGGGATCGTGGCCCATCTCGCGGGCGTGGGCGGCATAGTTGCGGCCAACGCAGAAAATGCGGCGGACCGGGAACAGATCGCCGGTCCCGTTGACCGGCACGCCGACCGTCGAGGGCGGCGTCACGACATAAGCCATCGCTTTCTCCCAAGAGAGCGAGCCTTTATGAAGATCAGCGGAGTTTTAGGCAATGTCCGACCCCCAAATCCTCAACGTACAGGCCGATTCTGTCGAGACCTCGCTCGCCTGGGCGACGCTGGGCGACAAGCGCTGGCGCTGCACGCTGGGTGCAGGCGGCGTGCGGGAGGACAAGGTCGAGGGCGATGCCGCGACGCCCGCCGGCCGCTTTCCGCTGCGCAGGATCTATTTCCGCAATGACCGGATAGTGCTGCCCAGGGTCCAGCTGCCGGCGCGGGCGATCAACGAACATGACGGCTGGTGCGACGACCCACGCTCGCCGACCTACAACCGGTTGGTCCGCATCCCCAACGACTGGAGCCACGAGAAGATGTGGCGCGACGACGGGCTGTACGACCTCGTCGTCGTGGTCGGCTACAACGACGACCCGCCGGAAGGCGAATGGGGCAGCGCGATCTTCCTGCACATCGCCAAGGACGACTATTCGCCGACGCAAGGGTGCGTCGCCTTCAAGCGCGAGGATCTTCAGGAGCTCGTGACGCTGATCGGGCCCGAGACGAAGATCAACGTGCACGCGATCCCCGCCAACGAGACCGCGCCGCCGGCGAACGACGGTCACGACATGAAGCAGTTCGAGGATTTCGACGAACAGGATTGGTAGTCAGTCGGCCTTCACGAAGGTCTTGTCGAAGAACGCAATGACGTCGGACGCCACCTGCTTGTGAACTCGCGCGCGATCGACGCCGTCAGGATCGTGGCAGATGGGAAGCCCGACGACTTTTGTGAGAACGGGCCCGACCAGCCAACGGCACTCGGGTACATAGGCAAAGTGTCCGATAGGACGCACGACTTCGCGGGCGCCCGTTATCTGCCGCGCGAGGTTGGTCGAGTTCGCAACCGGCTCCAGGCTCTCGTCGAATTGCGCGGTATCAACCACGAATGGCACGGCGATCGACTTCAGGGAGTCGCCGGTAAATCCCTGCCCCGGCCCCGACCCCATGATGTAGAACGCCTTGAAGCGGCCATCCTTGAAGGAGCCTCCGGCATCCCCGGCGGGCACGCCGGCGACGTCGTCCTTGAGCGTGTTGTCGCAGTAGAAATCCTTCCCGCGCAGATCGGCGCAAAACGCTCTTTGCCGGACAGGATCATAACGCCCTCCGGCAAGGCTCACGCCAGTCCAGCCGCCAAACGAGTGGCCGGCGAAACCGATGCGTGTCTCGTCAATGAGCGCGGCCCATTGGCGATGCTTGAGGACTTCATCGAGAGCGAACGTAACGTCACGTGAGCGATCCCACAGGCGGTAGCGCGCGGCAACGTTCTGGTCGTCACCGGCGGTGCCTGGATGCGTCGTGGAGAGGACGACGTAACCGGATCTGACCAGCTCGAGCGCGAGCCAACCCTGCGAAAACCGGGTGCCCCAATTGCCGTGCGAGATCACGACCAGGGGCCGCTTGCTCGGCGCAACCGTCGGGACGGCATCGCGCGCGATCGGGATCGCGCGCAGCGGCGCGCGGGGCGAGAACCACTCGACCTTTGCATCGGGCGCCGCCCTGAACCACAGCTCGCTGGTGACCTTGCGACCCGTCGCCCTGTCCTGGAGGTCGAGTGTCGCGGTACCGACAACGCCATCGCCGGCGGCCGCCATTGTCGCAGGAAGCATCAATCCCAGCAGGAAAGCGGCGAGAATGGCGGGTGCTCGTGGTTCGACCATTGTGAAGTCTCCCGTTGACCAACTAGATTGTGCGGACGATCGGGGTCCTTGATTAGGTCGACGCTGCTACTGGCTGTACAAACCAAAAGTTTGGAGTGAGCCGTGAAGGGCATCCGCGGAGTCGTGGGATTCGTGCGGACGGTCGAGGCGGGAAGCTTCGCAGGCGCCGCCAAGAAGCTCGGCATCAGCCCGGTCGCCGTCGGCAAGAACGTGCAAAGACTGGAACGCCAACTCGGCGTCCGGCTGCTGCAGCGCTCGACGCGCAAGCTCGCTTTGACCGAGGAAGGACGGCTGTACTACGAGCGCTGCACGGGCCCGTTGCGTGATCTGGAAAACGCCCAGTCGGCGATCGCAGAGAAGGGCGGATCTCCGTCCGGCAGCCTCAGGGTGACGTCACTGTCGCCGTTCGGCCGGGCCTATGTCCTGCCGCTCATTCCGGCCTTCAGCCGTCTCTACCCCGCCATCGAGCTGGAGCTGCATCTCGACGACGCGGTAAGCGACATGATCGCCGGAGGCTACGATGTCGGCATTCGCGCCGGCGAAGCGCGCGATGGCACCATGGTGATGCGCGAGGTGGCGCCGCTCAACTTCGTCGTCTGCGGCGCGCCGTCCTATCTTGCCCAGTGCGGCGCTCCTACGACGCCCGCCGATCTGGCCGCGCACAACTGCCTTCGGCTGCGTGGCCGCGGCCCCGGCGGCCGCGCGCCCAACTGGTCGCTGGGAGCGGGCCGGCTCGCCGTCTCGCCGCCTGTCAGCGGGAACTTTCTCACGCACGACATCACGACGCTGGTCGCCGCGGCTGTTCAGGGCCAGGGACTCGCTTTCGCCCCGCTTCCTCTGGTGCTTCCGCTGTTTCGAAGCGGCGCGTTGAGGCCGGTGTTGCCGGAATGCGCGTCGCAGGTCGCGCGCATCTACATTCATTACCTCAGCCGCAGGAATCTTCCGGCGCGGGTGAAAGTCTTCGTGAATTTCATGCTCGAGCGGCTTCGCAGCAATCCCGACCTGACATCCGACCCGCAGGTGCTGTTGGCGCCGTTCCTCAGGGTCCCCACGACGCCCATCCGACGACAAGGACGTTCCAAGCGATAACGCCGCTCAGCCTACAACCCGCCCGATGGTGCGTGCGGTGTAGTCGACCAGCGGGATGATGCGCGCATAGTTCAGCCGCGTCGGGCCGATGACGCCGATGGCGCCCAGGACGCGTTCCTGCGAATCGCGAAACGGCGCCACCACCATCGAGCAGCCGGTGTTGGCGAACAGCGGATTGTCGGCGCCGATGAAGATCTGCACGCCCGAGGCCACGTTGGCGAGCTCGAGCAGGCGCGCGAAGCTCTCGCCGCGCTCCAGCGCATCGAACAGTATGCGCACGCGCTCGAGGTCTTCGATGGCGGTGATGTCTTCCAGGAGCCGTGCCTGGCCGCGCACGATCAGCGCGCTGCCCGGCTCGCCGGCCCAGGTGGCCATGCCCGATTCGATCACCCGCGCGGTAAGATCGTCGAGCTCGGCGCGCTTGAGCTTGAGATCATCGAGGATGAGACGGCGCGCGTCCTCGATGGTGCGGCCGATCAGCCGGGCATTCAGGTAGTTGGTCGCTTCGACCAGGGCCGACGGCGGCATGCCGACCGGCGTGTCGATCACGCGGTTCTCGACGTGGCCCGACTGGGTGACGGTCACCACCAGCGCGCGGCCCGGGCCGAGATTGACAAACTCGATGTGCTTCAGCGGCTGCTCGGTCTTGGGCGCCATGACCACGCCGGCGCAGCGCGACAGGCCGGACAACAGCGTGGTCGCCTGCTCCAGCGCCTCGGTGACGCTGCGGCCAACCGTGGCGCAGCGCGCTTCGATGCTCTCGCGCTCTTCCTCCGAAAGATTGCCGACCTCCAGGAGGCCGTTGACGAACAGCTTCAGCCCCGCATGGGTCGGCAGGCGGCCGGCCGAGGTGTGCGGGGCGTAGAGCAGGCCGAGATCCTGCAGATCGGCCATGATGTTGCGGATGGTGGCAGGCGACAGGGTCTCGGTGAGCTTGCGGGTCAGCGCCCGCGAACCGACCGGCTCGCCGGTCTCGACGTAGCCTTCGACCACGTGCCGCAGCACCTCGCGGGCGCGCTCGTTCAGCTCGGCAACCGAGGCGGTCTGCCGCGGGCCCACGGGGAGGTCGGTCAAGACGCCTCGAACGGGGCCGATCCGATGAATGGCCATGGAAAAAATGTAGGTAGTACAAGGGGTCCGGTCAACGCACGCTCAAGGGATAGCTGGATTTGGCCGGCCCGCGGCGCTAAACCGGCCGGCCGCTGCCAGCCCGCTGCCCTTCGCTGCCCTTGCCTTATTCAGGAGAAATCATGCGCCCTTCCGGCCGCGCCCCCGACCAGCTTCGCCCGGTGTCCCTCGAACCGGGCTTTTCGCGCCACGCCGAAGGGTCGTGCCTGGTGAAGTTCGGCGACACCCATGTGCTCTGCACCGCCTCGGTCGACGAGCGGGTGCCGCCCTGGATGCGCAACAGCGGCAAGGGCTGGGTGACCGCCGAATACGGCATGCTGCCGCGCTCGACCCATACCCGCACCGACCGTGAGGCCGCCCGCGGCAAGCAGTCGGGCCGCACCCAGGAGATCCAGCGCCTGATCGGCCGCTCGCTGCGCGCCGTGGTCGACCTCACCGCCATGGGCGAGCGGCAGATCAACATCGACTGCGACGTCCTGCAGGCCGACGGCGGCACCCGCACCGCCAGCATCACCGGCTCCTGGGTGGCCCTGCACTTCGCCTTCGAGCGCCTGATCAAGGAAGGCAAGCTCTCGGCCAATCCGATCAACGGCCAGGTCGCGGCCGTTTCGTGCGGCCTGTGGGAGGGCACCGCGGTACTCGACCTCGACTATCCGGAAGACTCCAAGGCGCAGGCCGACGCCAACTTCGTGCTGACCGGCTCGGGCGGCATCGTCGAGGTGCAAGGCACGGCCGAGGACAAGCCGTTCAGCGAGCCGGAATTCATCGCCCTGCTCGAGCTCGCCAAGAAAGGCATCGGCGAGCTCACTCGCCTGCAGCGGCTGGCGATCGGCAAGTCGTAATGGCGCGCCGCTTCGCCGGTCCCAAGCTGGTTGTGGCCACCCACAATCGTGGCAAGGCCGGCGAGATCCGCGCGATGCTGTCGCCGCTCGGCGTCGAGATCGTGTCGGCCGGCGAGCTCGGATTGCCGGTTCCCGAGGAGACCGGCACGACCTTCGAGGAGAACGCCACGCTCAAGGCTTTGGCGGCGACGCGGGCGAGCGGCCTGCCGGCGCTCGCCGACGATTCCGGCTTGAGCGTCCGAGCGCTCGATGGCCAACCCGGCGTCTACACGGCCGACTGGGAAGGGCCGACGCGCGATGCCATGGTCGGCATGAAGCGAATCCAGGACGAGTTCGCCAAGCGCCATGTCGGCGACACCGACGACGCGCGCGCGGCGACCTTTCATTGCGTGCTGGCGCTGGCCTGGCCTGACGAGCACGTCGAGCTTGTGCGCGGCACGCTCGACGGCCGTATCGCTTGGCCGCCGCGCGGCACAGGCGGTCACGGCTACGACCCCTGCTTTCAGCCTAAAGGCGACAAGCGGACCACGGCGGAGATGACCGACGCAGAGAAGAACGCCATCAGCCACCGAGGCCGCGCCTTCCGAAAGCTCGTCGAGGCCTGCTTCAAATGACGGCGCCGCTCGGCGTTTACGTTCATTGGCCGTTCTGCAAATCGAAGTGTCCCTACTGCGATTTCAATTCCCATGTCCGCGACGGCGTCGACCAGTCGCGCTGGCGCGATGCGCTGCTGAAAGAGCTGGAACACGCCGCGCGCGAGGCGCCGGACCGGCGCGTTGAGACGATGTTCTTCGGCGGCGGTACGCCCTCGCTCATGGAGCCCGAAATCGTCGGCGCGGTGATCGCGCGCGTGAAGGCATTGTGGGACACGGCGGCCGACATCGAGATCACGCTCGAGGCCAACCCGACCTCAGTCGAGGCGGCTCGCTTCGCCGCGTTGGCGAAGGCCGGTGTCAATCGCGTCTCGCTGGGCGTGCAGGCGCTCGATGCGGCGTCGTTGCGCTTCCTCGGCCGTGAGCATTCCGCCGATGAGGCGATCGAGGCCATCGCCACGGCGCGCCGGCATTTCGCGCGCTATTCCTTCGACCTGATCTATGCCCGGCCGAGCCAGACCGAGGAGGCCTGGGCGGCCGAGCTCGAGCGGGCGCTGGGGCTGGCTGGCGAGCACCTGTCGCTCTATCAACTCACCATCGAGCGCGGCACGCGCTTCTTCACCGACCATGCCCGCGGCGCCTTCACCCTGCCGGCCGAGGAGCAGGCGGCGGCGATGTTCGAGCTCACACAAGGGCGATTGGCGGAAGCGGGCCTGCCCGCTTACGAAATCTCCAATCACGCCCGTCCGGGAGCTGCCTGCCGCCATAATTTGATCTATTGGCGGTATCAGGATTACGTCGGCGTCGGGCCGGGCGCGCATGGCCGGTTCGCCGAAGGGATGGGCAAGCGCGCGACCCGGCGGGCGAGCGGGCCGGAGGCTTGGCTGGAGGCCGTCGAACGCGACGGCCATGGCACGGCGGAGACGACCCTGGTCACAGGGCAGGATCTGGTGGAGGAGGCGTTGATGATGGGACTGCGGCTGGCCGAGGGCGTCGACCGGGCCATGTTCGCGTCCATGACCGGCGCCGACCCCGTGGCAGCCGTGGGCGAGCGGCGCCTCGCCCCTCTTGTGAAGGCGGGCTACCTCGACGTCGACGCCACGCATCTCAAGGCCACCCCCGCGGGGCGCCAGCGGCTGAATGCGGTGCTGGAGCGGCTGGTCGCATGAGGTTTTTGGCCGTCCTCCTGGCGCTCGTCGCGCTGGCCGATGGGGCCCTGGCCCAGCAGCTGCCACAACAGCAGCAGACGCCGCCCAAGCCGCCCGCGAAGCCGGCCGCACCGCCGCCCAAGCCTGCAGCCGCGCCGGCCAAGCCTGCCTCAAAGTTCTCGCCGCCCGCCTTCAAGATCACGGTGGCGACCGAGGCCGCCTATCCGCCGTTCAACTACCTGGACCGCAAGGGCATGCCGGCCGGCTTCGAGATGGAGCTGGCGCAGGAGGCCTGCCAGCGCATCAAGGCGGAGTGCGAGTTCGCCGCCTTCAAGTGGGACGACCTGATCCCGGGCCTCATCGACAAGAAGTTCGACATCATCATGTCGTCGATGGAAGTGACCGCCGAGCGGCGCAAGCGCATGGGCCTGTCACGCCGCTACTACCTCTCGCCCGGCGCCTTCATCGCCGCCAAGGGTGCGCCGTTCGACGGGCCGCCGTCGCTGTTGCGCAACAAGCGCATCGGCATCCAGAAGGATTCGACGCACGCCGACTGGGCCGACAAGAGCTTCCGCCGCTCCGCCCAGCTCAAGCGCTACAACACGATCGCCGAGGCGCTCGAGGCGCTGGCCAAGAACGAGGTCGACGCGGTGTTCGGCGACAAGGCGCAGCTCTGGCTGTGGAGCCAGAAGCCCGACGGCAAATGCTGCGAGATCGTCGGCCAGGACATCAAGGACAACCAGACGTTGGGTCTCGGCGTCTCGGCCGGCCTGCGCAAGGAAGACGCCAAGCTGCGCGATGCGTTGAACAAGGCGTTCGGCGAGATGATGACCGACGGGACTTACAAGAAGATCAACGACAAGTACTTCCCGTTCCCGCTGAACTAGCCCAGCGGGGAGAGACGACGACGGTGTCATCCCGAGCGTAGCGAGGGACCTTTAAGGCAGCAGGGAAAAGGTCCCTCGCTACGCTCGGGGAGACAACCGTCGCTTAATGTCTTCCTTGGGTCCTTGTCTTCCGCCGCTCAGTGCAGCGCGCGGTCTCTTGACACGTACTGGCCGCGCTTCAGTTCCTTGAAGAACTGTGGCACCTGCGGATGCGACACCGGCTTGCCGGTCTCGTCGGGCAGCAGGTTCTGCTCGGAGACATAGGCCACGTAGGTGGTCTGCGCGTTCTCGGCCAGCAGGTGATAGAACGGCTGGTCGCGGCGCGGCCGGACCTCCTCGGGAATCGACGACAGCCACTCCTCGGTATTGGCGAACACCGGGTCGACATCGAAAATGACCCCGCGGAACGGGTAGATGCGGTGCTTCACCACCTGGCCAATGGCGAACTTCGCCTTGCGCACGGGTGGTTGGACAATCGCATGGGCAGCCTGGTTTTCGATTTCCATGACAAAAGTATTGCTCCGAACCGTCCGGCAAGCAACGCGCACAAACTGGCGATTTGACCGCTGCGTGCAAGAAAGCGTGATAAATTCGCCTGTCTGCAGTCCGAGCAAGAAAGCGGCCAAATTTGCAGCCCCCTCCCGGTCACGGGAGCGCGACTTTGGCCTCGGTTGACGACGGCAGCCGGCCCGTGGACTCTGCGCGCCGAGGGAAGGTCGCATTGGCGAATGGTCTAAAAGTCCGGTTCTGGGGAGTGCGAGGCTCGATTTCCTGCTCCGGCCCCGAGTACACGCGCTACGGCGGCAATACGTCGTGCCTGGAGGTCACCGCCGGCGGCCGCCGTCTGATCTTCGATGCCGGCTCCGGCATCCGACCGCTCGGGCTCGAGCTCGCCCGCCAGGCGCCGATCGACATCGACATCTATTTCACCCACACCCATCTCGACCACATCATGGGCCTCACCTTCTTCGCGCCGCTGTTCGAGAAGCGTAATTCGGTGCGCCTGTGGGCCGGCCATCTTCAGGGACCCCATGCCCTCAAGAAGGTGGTGAGCAACCTGATGCAGGCGCCGCTCTATCCGGTGAGCCTGGAGGTCTTCCAGGCGCGCGTCGAGTTCGGCGAGTTCAAGAGCGGCGATAAGCTCGCATGCGGCGACATGACCATGCGCACCACCCCGCTCAACCATCCCAACGGCGCTACCGGCTATCGCGTCGAGTACGGCGGCAAGTCGATCTGCTACATCACCGACACCGAGCAGCGCGGCGACGGCCTCGACAAGGCGATCGTCGAGCTGTGCCGCGGCGCCGACGTGATGATCTACGATTCGAGCTACACCGATGCCGAATATCCCCGGTACAAGGGTTGGGGCCATTCGACCTGGCAGGAAGGCATGCGGGTCGCCGACGCCGCGGGCGTCGGCACGCTGGCCATCTTCCATCACGATCCCAGCCACGACGACGCCTTCATGGATGGCGTGGCGCGCGAGGCGGCGGCGGCGCGTCCCGGCACGACCGCCAGCGGCCTGCCGCGCGCGATCGTCGCCCACGAAGGCCTGACGCTCAGCCCGTGAGGATTGCATCATGAGCGGGCCCAGCCTGCGCGGCCGCTGGCGGCGGCTGAAACTGGGATTGCCGACCGTGCTTGGCCTGAAGCCGCGCGGCTGGTTCATCCCGCATCGCTATGCGCCCCTGCTGCCGCCGCCCGGCGCGCAGCCCCCCTATCCCGCGATCGAGCGGCTGTTCGAGGAAGCTGCCGGCACCTTCACCGGCGTGCTCGACGCCGTCGATGCGCACGCCGCCCAGCTCGACAGCGTGAAGAGCCTGTTCGAGCAGTCGTGGTTCCCCTCGCTCGATGCCGCCGTGGCCTACGCCCTGGTGCGCGAGCGCAAGCCGCAGCACATCATCGAGGTCGGCTCGGGCCATTCGACGCGCGTGCTGTCGAAGGCGCTGGGCGGACTGGGCGAGATCATCGCCGTCGATCCCGCGCCGCGCGCCGACATCATCGACCTGCCGGGCGTGCGCGTCGTGCCTTCGACCCTGCAGGCCGCACCCGCCGACCTGTTCAACGTGCTGAAGGCCGGCGACGCGCTGTTCATCGATTCCAGCCACATCCTGATGCCAGGCAGCGATGCCGACATCCTGCTGAACCGCGTCCTGCCGGCGGCGCCGGCCGGCACGCTGGTGCACATCCACGACATCTTCCTGCCGTTCGATTACCCGGCCATCTGGGGCTGGCGCGCCTACAACGAGCAGCAGGGCGTGGTGCCGATGCTGACGAGCGGCGCCTACCGGCCGTTGTTCTCCAGCGCGTGGGCGGAGCGACGGCTCACCGACCGGCTGGCCTCGTCTGTGGTGGCGCGCCTGCCGCGGCCGGACGACGCGCTGCCGGCCAGCCTCTGGCTCGAAAAGCGCTGATGTTCGCCCGCCTCAGCGGCTGGCTGTTCGGCGCGAGCGGAACCGAGCGTCTGCCCGAGCGCGTGCGCGAGGCGATCCGCCGGCAGCAGGAGCAGAGCGAGATCCTGATCGGCTGGGCCGAGCTGGCGGCGGTCGCCTTGTTGTTCGTCGCCTACGAGACCACCAGCATGGCGACCGGTGTGGTGCAGGAAGACTACTCGTTCGATACCTATGTCTTCATCCTGTACACCCTGTTCTCGCTGGGTCGCCTGGTGTTGGCCTATCGCCGAGCCTTGCCGGAGTGGCTGCTTTACGTGTCGGTGGTCGTCGACATGGCCCTGCTGATGGGGCTGATCTATTTCCTGCACTACAAATACGCCCAGACGGCGGTCTTCAATCTGAAGGCGCCGGCGCTGCTTTTCGTGTTCCTGTTCATTGCGCTCCGAGCGCTGCGTTTCGAGGCGCGTTTCGTGGTCGTTGCCGGCCTGACGGCGGCAGCGGGATGGATCGCCCTGATCTTCTACGCGCTGAGCGGCCGCGGCGGACCGCCCAACGAGACCACCGACTTCGTCGAATACATGACCTCGAACGCCTTCCTGAAGCAGGCCGAGGCCGAAAAGCTTCTGGCCATCCTGCTGACCACGGCGGTGCTGGCGGTCGCCATCGCGCGCGCCCGCCACTTGCTGGTGCGGTCTGTCAGCGAGGGCGCGGCCGCGCGCGACATGGCGCGCTTCTTCGATCCCGGCGTCGCCGACCGCATCCGCAGCGCCGCCATGTCGATCAAGGCAGGCGAGGGCGAGCTGCGCGACGTCGCCATCCTCACCGTGGACCTGCGCGGCTTCACGCGGCTGTCGATCGAGCTCCAGCCCGACGACGTCATGAAGCTCCTGCAGGACTACCAGGGACGGGTCTGCCCCTTGATCGTCAGCAACGGCGGCAGCATCGACAAGTTTCTGGGCGACGGCATCCTTGCCTCGTTCGGCGCCGTGGCCGCATCGACCACCGCGGCCGCCGACGCCCTGCGTGCGGCCGATGCCGTGCTCGACGCCGCCGATCGATGGGCCGCCGAACGCCGGGCGGCCGGCCTGTCACCGCTCTCGGTCGGCCTGGCTGTGGCGTCCGGTCGCGTCGTCTTCGGCGCGGTGGGCGACGGCGAGCGGCTGGAATTCACCGTGATCGGCGATGCCGTAAATTTCGCCGCCAAACTCGAAAAGCACAATAAAGACGAGAAAACACGGGCTTTGGCCGATGCCCGCACCTATCAGCTGGCCGAGCAACAGGGTTATGTCGCACCGTTGCCACGCGAGCGCCGGCCGGCCCGCCCGGTGGGTGGCGTCAGCGAACCGGTCGATATCGTGGTCCTGGCAAAGTGAGAGCAGGGCAAAGTGATGGCGGCAGGCCCCGCGTTGCCTTGCCCTTTCCCCATTCGGGGCCTATGTAATTTGCAACGCTTCAAGAACGGGTTGGCGGAGCGCCATCGTGGGTAACAACTACGACATCATCCTTATCGGGCTGGTCGCAGTCTTCTTGATCCTGCGGCTGCGCTCCGTGCTGGGCAAGCGCACGGGCAACGAGCGGCCACCGGCGCGCGATCCGTTCACGCCGCCGGCTCCGCCGACCGCCGCGCCGCGCGTCGGCGACCGTGGCGATGCGCCGGCCAGCCAGGGCAACGACAATGTCGTGCCGCTGCCGACAGCCAGTGCGCCGGCGCCGCGGCCATCGCTCGCGACCAGCGGCCCGGGCGGCATTCGCGCCACCGTGATGCCGACGGCCACCGCCGGCGTCGCCGCTGTTCGCGGCGCCGATCCCAGCTTCGAGCCCATCGGCTTCACAGCCGGCGCGCGCGCTGCCTTCACCGCCATCGTCGAGGCCTTCGCCAAGGGCGACACGGCATCGCTTCGGCCGCTGCTCGACGGGCCGACCTTCTCGAGCTTCGAAGCGGCGATCCGCGGCCGCGTCGAGCGCAAGGAGAAGGCCGAGACGACGCTGATCGGCTTCGAGGCCTCCGACGTCTCCGCCGCCGAGCTGCAGGGCACCAACGCCAGCGTCACCGTCCGCTTCGTCAGCGAGCAGATCAACGTGCTGCGCAATGCCGACGGCCAGATCATCGACGGCAATCCCAACGAGGTGCAGAAGGTGATCGATCTCTGGACGTTCCGACGCGACACCAAGTCCAGCGATCCGAACTGGCTGCTGGTCAAGACAGAAAGCGAAGGCTGAGGGAGGCTCTTTCGATTATGCGCTGGACCGTCCTGTCCGGCGTCGCGGCGTGGCTTGCCGCGGCCGGTCTGCTGGCTGCTTGTGCCGACGGCACCGGCCCGCGGAACGAGCAGCGCGTCGCGATGGCGCCGATTTCCTTCAATGAGATTTCCGGCTGGGCCGACGACAAGCATGCCGAGGCGCTGGCCTCGTTCCGCCGCTCCTGCCCCAAGCTGACGACTGGCCCCGACACCAAGATCGCCACCGACGGCGGCTTCAAGACGATCACGCAGGCCGAGTGGAAGAAGATCTGCGATTCGGCCGGCGCGGTGAAGGCCGGCGACGACCGCGCCTCGCGCGCCTTCTTCGAGGAGAATTTCAGGCCGCTGATCGTCCAGGTGCCCGGCAGGTTCACGGGCTACTTCGAGCCCGACATGCGCGGCAGCAAGGTGCCGTCGCGGCTGTTCACGGTGCCGGTCTATCGCCGGCCGAGCGACCTCACGGACAAGCCCTTCTACACGCGCGCCGAGATCGAGCAGGGCGTGCTCAAGGGCAAGGGGCTGGAGATTGCCTACGTGCAGGACCCGGTGGCGCTGTTCGAGGTCCAGGTCCAGGGCAGCGGGCGCATCCAGCTTGCCGAGGGCGGCAGCATCAATCTCGGCTTCGACGGCTCCAACAACCGGCCCTACACGGCGATCGGCAACGTGCTGATCGAGATGGGCGTGTTCACCACCAAGGAGCAGGCGACCTGGCCCGCCATCCGCGACTGGCTGAAGCGCAATCCGGCGCAGGCGCGCGACGTGATGCGCAAGAACGAGCGCTACATCTTCTTCAAGGACACGCGCACCCAGGGCGCCGTCGGCGCCGAGGGCGTCACGCTCACCGCCCAGCGCAGCCTGGCCATCGACACCGCCTTCACGCCCTACGGCACGCCGATCTGGATCGACACGGTGCGGCCGGTGGCGCGCAAGCCCGGCGCCACCGAGCCCTATCGCCGCTTGCTCGTCGCCCAGGATGCCGGCGCTGCGATCCAGGGACCGGCGCGCGGCGACGTCTTCTTCGGCGGCGGCACGCAGGCCGCCGACTGGGCCGGCCGCATGAACTCAGGCGGCCGCGCGATCGTGCTGGTGCCGAACAAGGGTTAGCCGGAGCGCGGACCTCCAGGTCCGCTCATGGCTGGGAGCGCGCCACTCCGTGGCGCTCAGGGGCTGTGCGACCCACAGAAAAAGAAGCGCCACAGAGTGGCGCGCTGCCAGCAAAGACGAAGACCATGAGCGGACCTGGAGGTCCGCGCTCCGCTACGCCGTTGCAACCTCGTTCGCTGTCGGCACCTCGGGCCGCCGGCGGGAGAAGATGCTGAGGGCGGCGGGCAACACCGTCAGGATCAGGACGGGCGCCAGAAGCGTGCCGCCGACCACGACGACCGCGAGCGGCCGCTGGACCTGGCTGCCGATCGCGGTCGAGAACGCCGCCGGGATCAGGCCGACGCAGGCGGCCACGCAGGTCATCAGCACCGGCCGCATCTGCTGGTCACAGGTTTCGCTGAGCGCGCGAGCGCGTTCCATGCCCGATTCGATCAGGCGGTTGTAGCAGCCGACCACCATGATGCCGTTCATGGCGGCGATGCCGAACAGGGCGACGAAGCCGATGGCGGCCGAGATGCTGAACGGCATGTCCGACAGGAACAGGCCGAAGATGCCGCCGACCAGAGCCAGCGGGATGGCGCTGCCGGCGATCAGCGTGTCGGTGAGAGAGCCGAAGCTGACATAGAGCAGCAGCAGGATCACGGCGATGGCGATGGGAACGGCGATCGACAGCCGGGCGATGGCGCTCTCGAAGTTGGCGAAGTCGCCGGCCCAGTCGAGGCGATAACCGGGCGGCAGCTTGACCTGCTGCTCGACCTTCTGCTGCGCCTCGAGCACGGCGCCGCCCAGGTCGCGGCCGCGCACCGAGAACTTCACCGGGATGTAGCGCTCCTGCTGCTCGCGGTAGATGTAGAAGGCGCCGGTCGTCAGCCCGACATTGGCGACTTCGGCCAACGGTACCTGGACGACGCTGCCGTTGGGGCCGGGCGCGCCGACGGCGATGTGTTTCAGCGCCTCGATGTTCTCGCGATAGCGCGGCGCCAGCCGCACCATCATCGGGAAGTGCCGGTCGCTGCCCTCCTCGTAGAGGTCGCCCGCGGCCTGGCCGCCGACTGCGGCCTGGATGGTGGCGTTGATGTCGCCCGGCGACAGGCCGTAGCGCGCGGCCTTCTGGCGGTCGATGTCGATGCGGATGGTTGGCTGGCCGAGCAATGGCGGCACCTGGATGTCGGTGATGCCGCGCACCTTCTCCAGCACGCCGCGGAGCTCGACGGCGATCTTGCGCAAGGTGGCGAGGTCGGGGCCGGTGATCTTGATGGCGTTCTCGGCGTCGATGCCCGAGGCCGCCTCCTGGACGTTGTCCTGGATGTACTGCGAGAAGGCGAAGGTGACGCCGGGGAAGGTCTTGCGCAGCGCGTCGCCCATCTCCGCGATCAGATCTTCTTTCGACAGCCCCTTGCGCCAGGTGTCGAACGGCTTCAGCGGCACGAAGAATTCGACGTTGGAGAAGCCGTCGGGATCTGTGCCGTCGTCTGGCCGGCCGTGCTGGGTGATCACGGTCTCGACCTCGGCGAAGCTCTTGACCAGCCGGCGCATGCGGTTGGCGTAGGCGTTGCCCTCCTCGAGCGATACCGAGGGCGGCAGCGCCGCGCGCAGCCAGATGTTGCCCTCCTCGAGCTTGGGCAGGAACTCCAGCCCGACCGTGCTCCCCGCCAGGCCGGCGGCGACCATCAGGGCGAGGCCGGCCGTGACCGTGACCGCGCGCCGCGCCAGCACGAACACGACGACGCGCCGATAGAGCCGGCGCAGGCCGCGCACGATGATCGTCTCGGTCTCCGACACCTTCTCGGGCAGGAGCAGCGCCGCCAGCGCCGGCGAGACCGTGAAGGTGGCCAGAAGGCCGCCTGACAGCGCGTAGGCGTAGGTCTTGGCCATCGGGCCGAAGATGTGGCCTTCGACGCCCGACAGCGTGAACAACGGCAAAAAGCCCGCGATGATGATGGTGGCGGAGAAGAAGATCGCCTGCGTGACCTCGCCCGAGGCGTGATAGATCGTGGCGATCTTGCCGGTCATGCCGCGCGGCGTAGGCTGCGTGTACCGCGGTCGATGGCCCGCGCTCGCCTCGGCGAGATGACGGAAGATGTTCTCGACCATGATCACCGTGGCATCGACGATGATGCCGAAGTCGATGGCGCCCATTGACAACAGGTTCGCCGATTCGCCGCTCAGCACCAGGATGACCACGGCGAACAGCAGCGCGAAGGGGATGGTGGCCGACACGATCAGCGCGCTGCGCAGGTCACCCAGGAACAGCCACTGGATCAGGAAGATCAGCACCACGCCCATCACCATGTTGTGCAGCACGGTGCGGGTGGTGATGTCGACCAGGACGCTGCGGTCGTAGATGCGTTCGACGCGGACGCCAGGCGGCAGGAGGTCGGAAGCGTTGATCCTGTCGACCTCCGCCTCGACCAGGCGCAGGGTCTGCATGGTCTTGGCACCGCGCCGCATCAGCACGATGCCCTGCACGATATCGTCGTCGTCGTCGTGACCGGCGACGCCCAATCGCGGTTCGTGGCCGACCGAGATGGTGGCGATGTCCGACACCAGCACGGGCGCGCCGTCGCGCACCGTCAGCATGGTGTGGCGGATGTCGTCCATGCTGCGGATCTGGCCGACGCTCCTGATCACCGCCGACTGCGCGCCGAGATTGATGGTGTTGGCGCCGACGTTGATGTTGGCGCCGGTCAGCGCATCGAGCACCTGCTTGAGTGTGACGCCGTAAGCCAGGAGCTTGTCGAGATCGACCGTGATGTCATAGGTCTTGCTCTTGCCGCCCCAGGTCGTGACGTCGATCACGCCCGGCACCGATTTCAGCCGGCGCAGCAGGATCCAGTCCTGGATGGTCTTGAGGTCGGTGACGGTGAAGCCGGCGGGCCCGACGACGCGGTAGCGGAAGATCTCGCCGACCGGACTCGTCGGCGAGATGATGGGCTGCGCGCCATTGGGCAGTGGCCCGAGCTGCGACAGGCGGTTGACCACCATCTGCGCGGCCTGGGCGTAGCTGAGATCGTAGGTGAACTGGACTTTGATGTCCGACAGGCCGGTCAGCGAGATGGTGCGGATCGACTTCACGAACGGAAGCCCCGCCATCTGCACCTCGATCGGGATGGTGATGTAGCGCTCCATCTCGTCGGACGACTGGCCGGGATTTTGAACCACAATGTCGACCAGCGGCGGCACCGGATCGGGATAGGCCTCGATGTTCAGGTTGCTGTAAGCAAACAGGCCGCCGGCGATCACCGCCACGCTCAGGATCATCACGAGGATTCGCTGGCGAAGAGCTGCGCCGACAATTGCCTGCATCGTGACCTGCCCAGATGGCCGCCTTGACCGGCGGCGCTCCCCTTGCAGGCCTCTTACGACACAAAGGTGTTTCAGGTGTTATGCAAAGTAGCGTCGCATGTGACGCATTTTGCCCTACTTCGGCGGCACCACCTTCGGTGGCTTGCAGACCATGCGCTGCGCCGGGTTGGTTGGTTCGTCGCGATTCCACCAGCCGCCGCCCAGGGCCTGGAACAACGCGGCGGTATCCATCAGGCGATTGGCCTGCGCCTGGATGCGCGCCAGCAGCGCCTGCTGATAGGTGAGCTCGGCGATCAGCACGACGACATAAGTCGTGTCGCCGACGTCCAACCGACGACGCGCGATGGTGAGACTGGTCGCCGCGGCCTGCTCGGCCGCCACGGTCGCCTTCAGCGTCAGCGCGTCGTACTCGAGCGCACGCAACGTGTCAGCGACGTTGCGGAAGGCGACGAGGACCGTCGATTCGTACTGCGCCTGGGCCTGCTCGAACGAGGCTTGCGAAGCCCGCTTCTTGGCTTGCAGCGCGCCACCGTCGAACAGCGGCTGCAGGATGCCGCCACTGACGACGCTGTAGGCCGGGCCGACCGCCGGGCTGAACAGCGAGCCCAGGGTCAGGGCCTGCGAACCGATCGCCGACGACAGGTTGATCTGCGGCAGCTGAGCGGCCACGGCGACGCCGACTTGTGCCGAAGCCGAATGGACGTTGGCCTCGGCGGCGCGGATGTCGGGTCGCTGCTCGACGAGCCGTGCCGGCAGGCTGAGCGGCAGGTCGGCCGGCAGCTTCAGGTCGTTGAGCTCGAAGTTCTCGGCGAGTGCGGTGCTGGGCAAGCTGCCGGTCAGGGTGGTGAGCAGATTGCGCTGCTGCGCCAGCGCCTTCTGCAAGGGCGGCAAGGTGGCCTCGGCTTGCGCCAGCGCCGCCTCCTGGCTGGCGACGTCGGCGCCGGAGATGGCGCCGAGCCCGGCTTGGCCCCGCAGGATGCCAAGCGTCTCGCGCTGGGCGGCGATGATGCGCTGCGTCGCCTGAACCTGGGCGCGCAGCGATGCCTCGGTGATCGCCGCCACGACCACGTTGGAAGCAAGCGTGAGGTAAGCCGCCTCGAGCAGGAAGCACTGCGCTTCGGCCTGCGCCTCGGCAGACTCGATGCCACGCCGCGTGCCGCCCCAGACGTCGATCGAGTAGGTGATGTTGAGCAACGCCGTGAACAGGCCGAACACATAGTTGTTGGGGTCAGCCGTCGGCGCCGACAGCACGGTGGGCGCCTGGGTCTGCGCGGCCGTGCCAGCCACGCCGACGGTCGGGAACAGGGCGGCCCGCTGGGCGCGCGCCGTGTATTGCGACACCTTGAGAGCGGCAATGGCCGACTTGATGTCGGGATTGGCCCTGAGGGAACGATTGATCAGGCCGTTGAGCTGCTGGGACTGGAAGACCATCCACCATTGGCTCGGGATGTCGAGGTCCTGCACCACGCGCTGGGCCTCGCCACCGGGGATGCCGGCCGAGACGAGGCTCAGGGTCGTGCCCTCGTCGGGCAGATAGCGATTGGTCGGCGGCGGCTCGGGTGTCTTGAAGTCGGGGCCGACCATGCAGCCGGCAAGCGACGCTGCCAGCGCCAGGCAAGAGACACGGCGACCGCGGGCCATCAGTGGGCCTCCGCCACGTCGTCCGCCCGCACCGTTCGCCGTGCCGTGCGGCGCGAGAAGAGGCCGATCGCCGCGGGCAGCACTGTCAGGAACAACAGGGGGCCGAGCAGCGTGCCGCCGACCACGACGATGGCGAGCGGCCGCTGGACCTGGCTCCCGATCGCGGTCGAAAACGCCGCCGGGATCAGGCCGACGCAGGCCGCGGCGCAGGTCATCAGCACGGGCCGCATCTGCACCGTGCAGGTCTCGACCAGGGCGGTCTCCGGCGTGCGCCCGGCATCGATCAGCCGGTTGTAGCAGCCGACCACCATGATGCCGTTCATGGCGGCGATGCCGAACAGGGCGACGAAACCGATGGCGGCCGAGATGCTGAACGGCATGCCGGCCAGGAACAGCGCCAGCACGCCGCCGACCAGGGCCATGGGAATGGCGCTGCCGGCCAGCAGCGTGTCGCGCAGGGAGCCGAAGCTGGTGAACAGCAGCAGCAGGATCAGGCCGACGGCGATCGGCACGGCGACCGCCAGCCGCTGCAGGGCGTTCTTCAGGTTGCCGAACTCGCCCACCCATTCGACGCGATAGCCGCCCGGGATCTTGACCTTCTCGGCCACCTGCTCCTGCGCTTCCAGGATGGCGCTGCCGAGATCGCGGCCGCGTACGGAGAACTTCACGGGGACGTAGCGCTCCTGCTGTTCGCGATAGATGTAATACGCGCCGGAGACCAGGTCGACCGTGGCGACCTCGCTTAAGGGGACCTGGGTGATGCCGCTGTTGCCCTGCACCCCGATCGGGATGCGCTTGATCGCCTCGATGTTCTCGCGATAGCGCGGCGCCAGGCGGACGACCATGGGAAAGTGGCGGTCGCTGCCGTTCTCGTAGACATCACCCGCCGCCTGGCCGCCGATCGCCGCTTGGACCGTGGCGTTGACGTCGCCCGGGGCGAGGCCGTAACGCGCCGCCTTGGCGCGGTCGATGTCGATCTTGATGGTCGGCTGGCCGAGCGAGGCGGACACGGCGAGGTCGGTGATGCCGGACACGGTGGCGAGGGCGTTCTTGATCTCGTCGGCAACCTTGCCCAGCGTCTCGAGGTCGGGGCCGTAGACCTTCACCGAGTTCTCGCCCTTCACGCCCGACGCCGCCTCCTGGACGTTGTCCTGGATGTATTGCGAGAAGGTGAATTCGACGCCGGGGAAGGCCTTGGTCAGGGCGTCGTTCATCTCGGCGATCAGGCCATCCTTGTCGAGGCCCTTGCGCCACTGGTCGAACGGCTTCAGCGGCACGAAGAACTCGGCGTTGAAGAAGCCCGTCGAATCGGTGCCGTCGTCGGGCCGGCCATGTTGGGAGATCACCGTCTCGGCCTCGTGAAAGCCTTTAATCAGGCGGCGCATGCGGTTGGCGTAGTCGTTGCCCGCCTCCAGTGAGATCGAGGCCGGCATGACCGCCCGGATCCACATGTTGCCTTCCTCGAGCTTGGGCAGGAATTCCAAGCCGATGGTGCTGCCGGCCAGGACGGCAAGAGCGACGGCACCCATGCCCGCGGCTACGGCGGTGCGGCGATGCGCCAGCACGACATCGCGCAGCCTGGCGTAGCCGCGGCGCAATGTGCGTACCGCGCGGGTTTCGGCGTGGCTCACCTTCTCGGGCAGCAGCAGGGCGGCCAGCGCCGGCGAGACGGTGAAGGTGGCCAAAAGCCCGCCGGACAGGGCGTAGGCGTAGGTGCGGGCCATCGGCCCGAAGATGTGGCCTTCGACACCCGACAGCGTAAACAACGGCAAGAAGCCCGCGATGATGATGGTGGCCGAGAAGAAGATCGCCTGCGTCACCTCGGTCGAGGCGTGGAAGATCGTCGCCAGCTTGCCGTCGAGCCCCTCGGGTGTAGGCCGCAAGGGACGGCTCCGCGCGTGGCCAACTTCCGACAGGTGCCGGTAGATGTTCTCGACCATGATCACCGTGGCGTCGACGATGATGCCGAAGTCGATGGCGCCCATCGACAGCAGGTTGGCCGACTCGCCCGACAGGACCAGGATGACGACGGCGAACAGCAGCGCGAAGGGAATCGTCGCCGACACGATCAGTGCGCTGCGCAGGTCGCCCAGGAACATCCATTGGATCAAGAAGATCAGGAGGACGCCCATCACCATGTTGTGCAGCACGGTGTGGGTGGTGATGTCGACCAGCGCGCTGCGGTCGTAGATACGCTCGATGCGGACGCCGGCCGGCAGCACGCCCGACTTGTTGATCTTGTCCACCTCGGCCAGCACGCCCGTCAGGGTCGGCATGGTCTCGGCACCGCGCCGCATCAGGACGATGCCTTGAACCACGTCGTCGTCTTCGCTTTGGCCCGCAATGCCGAGCCGCGGCTGGTTGCCCACGGTCACCGTGGCGACGTCGGACACCAGCACCGGCGCGCCGTCGCGCACCGTCAGCATGGTGTTGCGGATGTCGTCCATGGTGCGGATCTGGCCGACGCTGCGCACGATCGCCGACTGCGAGCCGATGTTCACCGTGTTGGCGCCAACGTTGATGTTGGCGTTGTTCAGCCCGTCCAGCACCTGCTTCAAGGTGAGCCCATAGGCCAGCAGGCGGTCGAGATCGATGGTGATGTCGTAGGTCTTGGTCTTGCCGCCCCAGCCGGTGACGTCGATCACGCCGGGTACCGCCTTGAAGCGTCGCTGCAGGATCCAGTCCTGGATGGTTTTCAAGTCGGCGACCGAATAGCCCGGCGGCCCAACCACGCGATAGCGGAAGATCTCGCCGATCGGACTGGTCGGCGATAACGACGGCTGCACGCCGTTGGGCAGCGGGCTCATCTGCGACAGACGGTTGATCACCATCTGCGAGGCCTGCTGGTAGCTCACGTCGTAGGTGAACTGCACCTTCACGTCGGAGAGGCCGAACAACGAGATGGTGCGAATCGCCTGGACGTAAGGCAGGCCCGCCATCTGGATCTCGATCGGCACCGTGATGTAGCGCTCAATCTCCTCCGACGACTGGCCGGGGTTCTGGGTGATGATGTCGACCAGCGGCGGCACCGGGTCGGGATAGGCCTCGATGTTGAGGGTGCTATAGGCGAACAGGCCGCCCGTCATCAGCACCGCGCCGAGAATGATCACGAGCACGCGTTGCCGGAGGGCGTTGGCGATGACGACCTGCATGGAACTACGGCCCTGTGAAACGGGCCGTCGTCAGTCGCGACGGGCGGCGCGATCGATGAAGAGCGTGCCGCTGGTCACGACGGTCTCGCCGACATTGAGCCCCTTCTTGACCTCGACCAGCCCGTTGCTGGTGTCGCCGACGACGATGGCACGCGACACCACCGTCTTGGTATCGGGACGCGCCACCCAGACGCGGGCGTTGGCGCCTTCATAGACGATCGAATCGACCGGCACCGCGGGCATCGACCGGTCGTCACCCGAGACGATGCGGAAGGAGGCGAACATCTCGGGCTTGAGCTCGAGGTTGCGATTGGTGACCTGGGCGCGCACCGGCAGGCGGCGCGTGTTGGGATCGAGGGCCGGCGCGACATACTCGAGCTTGGCGTTGAACACCTGGCCGGGGAAGGCGAGGACGGTGACCTGGACAGGCGCGCCGACCTTCATCTTGGGCGCATCGGATTCGCGCACATTGGCGACCAGCCACACCGTCGACAGGTCGCCGATCGTGTAGACCGGATCGTTGGCGCCAGCGTTGATGTACTGGCCAAGCCCGACCTTGCGCTGGATGACGGTGCCGGAGATCGGCGCCGCCACGATGGTCTCCGCGCCGACGCGATCGCGCTTCTCGAGGTCGGCGATCTCCTCGTCGCTGCGGCCGAGGATGCGCAGGCGGTTGCGCACCGCTGCCAGGGAGATCTCGGCGGACCGTAGGTCGCCCTGCGCCTGAACGAGGTCCGACTGCGCCTGCTCGAGGTCTTTCAGCGCGCCGCCGCGGATGGCCTGCAGGTCGCGCTGGCGCTTCTCGGCCATCTGCGCAAGCGCGAGCCGCGACTTCGCCTTCTCGACACCGGCGACCGCTGTCACCAGGTCGTTGTGGCCCTGGACGAACTCGCTCGCCTCGATGGCGAACAATGGCGCGCCGCGCTCGACATGCTCGCCGGGCTTGGCGATCAGTCGGCTGACGCGGCCGGAATAAGGCGAGAAGACCGGCGTGGTCGTGTCTTCGTTGATTGCGATCCGGCCGTCGGTCGCGCGCTCCTCGCGGAAGGCGACCGGCTCGACCTTGGTGAAGCGGAAGCCCGCCCACTGCGAATCGCTCGGCCGGAAGGCGCCATCGGCCTCGACCACGGCCGGCGGCCGCATCAGGGCGTTGCCGGGATTGGTGTTCAGCATCATCCAGCCGGCGACCACCGCGATAGCTGCCACGCCCGCGCCGGCAAACCACAGGCGGTGGCGCGGCAGGCGCGTGGGCAGCGAGGGCTTGGATTGAGTGCTCATTGGCCAGGGAACTTAGGGAGTCCAGATTACGGAAGCCTGACGGCCGGGCTCTGAACCGTCGCCGGCATGCTAGAATGCGTTACATCGCTCTGACATGGCGAAGGCACATCGATGCGCATCCTTCTCGTCGAGGACAACGCCGAACTCGTTTCCCTGGTCATCAAAGGCCTCCACCGCAGCGGATTTGACGCTGATCCGGTGGGGAATGCCGCCGATGCAAGCCACGCCCTGGCGACGATCCGCTACGCCGCCGTGGTGCTCGACCTCGGGTTGCCGGACGAGGATGGCCTGACCTGGCTGCGCACCGTGCGCGCCCGCGGTGATTCGACGCCCGTGCTGGTCCTGACGGCGCGCGACGGCGTCAGCGATCGCGTCACCGGATTGCGCGCCGGCGCCGACGACTATCTGGTCAAGCCATTCGCCCTGGAGGAACTGGTGGCCCGGCTCAGGGCGCTGCTGCGGCGCTCGGACAACCTGCTCGGCCACTGCCTGACCCTGGGCAATGTGGCGCTCGACACCGAGGGCCGGCAGGTGACTGTCGACGGCACGGTGCGGCCGTTCTCCAGCCGCGAGACCGCGGTGCTGGAGATCCTGCTCCGGCGTTGTGGCAACGTGGCGCCCAAGCGGCTGTTCGAGGATCACCTGTTCGGCCTGACCGACGAGGTCGGCTCCAACGCCGTCGAAGTCTATATCCATCGCCTGCGCCGCATGCTGGCCGACAGTGGCGCCACGGTGCAGGTCCATACCGTGCGCGGCGTGGGCTACATGCTGGCCGAGGCGAAAGGCGCGTAGCGACATGGGCCGTAACGCCATGGGCCTTAACGCCACGGGCCTTCACCGGCAGGCTGGCGGCTCGGCGAGCGCCGGTGCGGCCTCAGCCGGAGTCAGGTAGCGACTCCATTCCACCGCGCCGATATGCGCCGCACCGAAATAATTCACCCGAGACCACAACAACTGTGACGGCGTGAACCGAAGATGCCGGCCTTTGGCAGTCTCTTCGACGAATAGGCCTCCATCGGGCAGGATCTGGGCCAGGCCGCCAGTCACGGTGCGGACTTTCGCCGCCGCCAGAAGATCGCGAAACGGCTCCGTGACCGTCCTGGTGTCGAAATCGACCACCATCACCCGGCCGCCGCCGTCGGCGGTCAGGAACGCCTGCGGCTCCGGCACGCCGAGCACCACATGGTTGCTGAACACCGAGATGCGCCGATCGTCCAGGAACGCCACCGAATGCTGGGCCAGCCACGGCCCCGTCTGGTGCCAGACGATCTCGCCGGTCGATGGCCGGAACAGGAACAGCGTGCTGCGATGCCGGGCGGACACAAGCAGATCGCCGCGGAGCCAATGCGGCCCGTCGGCAGGAGCAACCGCAACGTGATTGAGATGCAGGGGATCGTCGTCCAGGTGCTCACCCTGCGTTCCGAGAAGAAGCGCGTGCAAGCCGTTGTTCATCATGGTCCGCGCGAAGGACCAGCGATTGAGCAAGCGACCTTCCGGCGACACCTGCGCCACGGCATCGTCGCGCAAGCGCTGGCGCAACCACGGGGCGTCGGCGAAGCCGTCGGTGGCGATCGACAGCGTCCAGAGATCACCGTCCGGTCCCAGTTCTATGGAGTGATGCAGCGATTCGTTCAGGATCCAGCGCGGCGCACCGACACAAGGCCCCATCCGGATCATCGCGCCGGCGGCATTGAAGATGACGTCGCCCCCGGGCAGCAACAATGGGTGCGTCGCGATGGCATTCATGTCGGTCCAGCCTTCCGACAGCTCGGTCGCGGAAATGCGCGCAAGGATGGCTTTCCAGTCCGGCGACCATCGCCGCATCACTTGGCCGTCCGAGATACGGATCAACTGGATGGCCGACCGCTTGGTGTCATTGTCCAGGCCCGACAGCAGCAGATATCCGGGATCCGGTGCCGGAAAGACGTGCTTCCAGTGCGGCTCCTCGACCGCGAAGCGATCATGCATCAGGCGGCTGGGTTCGCCGACAATGCGATCACGCGCCTCGATCGCCGCCTGAACAACGCTGCTGGGAAACTCGGAAAGCAGAAGCACGACGTCGGCGAGACGCGGATCGAGGCGGCTGCCGCCCAGCAATGCATGCCGCGTCATCCAGGCCGTCGCGGTCACGACGACCAGCAGAACGAACACCGCCGCGGTCACCGACCAGACCCGGAAGGCGATCTTGGAGAACATCAGGCGGCTGCACCGCACGTCTCAGCCACCCGGCGATGCTGCAGGGCACGGTGGACATCGCGAGCGCGGGCGACAAGTTCGGGATCGAATTCGACGGGCGCTCCCTCGGGTCTGAGCGGCTTCACCTGAACGGCCAGAGAACGGAGGTCGTTCCTGGAAATCACCCTGCGCCGCATATCGTCCAGCGCGTCGATCGGCGAGCGGCACAGCAAGTCGTAGTCGACGAGCTGGAATGGAGCCGCGTTCTCGAGAATGTGGCGATGAACCGCCGTCCAGTAGTCCAGCCAATAGTCAGGGCTCGATACCGAGAGGCCATCGCGCATGTAGGCGCGGGCAAAGAGAAAGGGCCGATGTCCAGGACCGAACTCAAAATGGCCAAGCCAGTCCATGTAGAGCCTCGTGAAGCCATCCCATTCGGCGCCAAGCCGTTCATGGACGCGCTTGAGAGACCGTGCCGTCGCGATCGGTTCCCGGAACAGCAGCAGCACCGTGGCGCCCGGTTCCTTGCAAAGCGCTTCCAGCCGCATGAGGTTGTTGTTGTTCTTCGAGAGGTATCGCCGGCGCCGGGCTTCGCCCGTTCGGCGCTGGATGACGGCCTCGACCAGCCCCCGATAGCGGGCGAACTTCTCGAGCAGAGCTTCGCTCGGCATCTCAGCGCCGTAGCCGTCGAGATCCCGCTCCAGATGGCTGTCGAAAGTCCGCCAGAAGACCTCCTCGAAGGCTTCGGGACTGTCGTAGTCGACTAAAACGCCGTCGCCATGGACGCGCTCCTGCGCAGGCCCGCGGCGTTGCCAACGGTGCGATAGCCACGCCCAGAGGTTGGGCGCCATGACGAACGGCATGTCGCGATAGGACAACGATGCGAACTCGCCACTCTGCTCGAGCAGGCGCAGCAACAGGGTGGTGCCCGAACGCGCCAGGCCGCACAGGTAGACCGGCCGGTCGCTGGTCGGCTGGACTGTCCGTCCCAAGACAAATGCTTCAAGGTCAAACGACAGGCGCCGGATGTCGGTAGAGTGCAGGACAAGGCGGTGCAGCCAGCGTTCCGTAAGGCTGTAATCCTCCCGTCGCCGGATCATCCGGCACGCGGGAGGAAGGGGCAGCGCACGCGAGCGCTCATTTCGACCGGCCGCGCAGGCGCAGCCACAGACGTTTCAACGGATACAGAACGAGGGCGGTGGCCATCAAGGCAACCCCGGCAAACAGGCCGAGAATGGTGGCGATGCTGCCGACGGCGAGCCCCGGGCCGATATAGGCAATCAACAAACGCCGCCTCCCCTGCCGGATGAGTTGACGACTGTGGAACTTCGACATGACTGCAAGCTTACGAGCGTCGTGCGACCCGTTCGCAAGTTGGCGCGTCTTTGCAGACGCTCACGATTATGTTGGTGGACCGGTGCGGCAATAGCCTAGTGCAGTCGGCTCAGCACGGGAAGCTGGCCCCTGTCCAACCGACGTCGCGGGTAGTAAGCTTCTCGTCAGGCAACGAGGTCACAACCATGCTTGCATCATCGATGATGGTGCTTCCCTCGGATCGGTCGCCGACAATCGCCGGTTATCAGTGATGTTCGAAACATTCTATTTCGAGCACCCTCAAGACGAGGCGCGGCGCGTCAATGTCGGCGCGGCGGGCTACGTCGCGGCCGGGCTGGCAGGGTCGCTCTACGTGCTTTGGAAGGCGGGCTGGGCGGGGTTCGTCGCGGCAGTCCTTCCCCACTTGCTTACGATGGTGGCACTCATCGCCGCGACAGGCGTCACATCATTGCTGCTTCCTGGCACCCAGCAACTGGTGGTGCTGGCAATCGGCGTCCCCGCGCTGTTGATCTTCCAGTCGATTTACATGATCCGAATCATCAGCCGTTCCTACACCGATCGGGGCTGGATCGTTCATTCGACTTGAGCGGCCGACGAGCCTGCCGGGGTCGCCAGCCTCGTATTTCTTGATCTTTCTTGACCAGCCCGCCGTGCCGCGGGGCGCTACGCTGCTGTTCAAAATGGGCGGCAGCCCCCTTGATTAGAATAATTCTAAACTATATCCATAAGAGCGACGACGATCGGAGACGACGATGGCGACTGAAAGCAAATGCCCTTTCTCGGGCGGCAAGCGAGGCCCGAGCAATCGTGACTGGTGGCCGGACCAGCTCAACCTGCAGGTCCTTCACCTGCACTCCGCATTATCCGACCCGATGGGCGCGGCATTCGACTACGCCAAGGAATTCAAAAGCCTCGACCTCAATGCCGTGATCAAGGACCTGCACGCCTTGATGACGCAGTCGCAGGATTGGTGGCCGGCAGACTTCGGCCACTACGGGCCATTCTTCATCCGCATGGCCTGGCACAGCGCCGGGACGTATCGAGTAGGCGACGGCCGCGGCGGCGCCGGCGGCGGCCAGCAACGCTTCGCGCCGCTGAACAGCTGGCCCGACAACGTCAACCTGGACAAGGCGCGGCGGCTGCTGTGGCCGATCAAGCAGAAATACGGCCGCAAGATCTCGTGGGCCGACCTCCTCATCCTCACAGGCAACGTCGCGCTGGAGTCGATGGGCTTCAAGACGTTCGGCTACGGCGGCGGGCGCGTGGACACCTGGGAACCCGAAGTCGACATCTACTGGGGACCGGAAGGCAAATGGCTGGCGGACGAGCGCTACAGCGGGGACCGCGATCTTCAGAACCCGCTGGGCGCCGTTCAGATGGGCCTGATCTACGTCAATCCGGAAGGTCCGAACGGCAATCCCGATCCCCTCGCAGCCGCGCGCGACATCCGCGAGACTTTCGCCCGCATGGCGATGAATGACGAGGAAACCGTCGCCCTGATCGCCGGCGGTCATACGTTCGGCAAGACCCATGGCGCCGGCGATGCGGCCCTGGTGGGGCCGGAGCCGGAGGCAGCCGGCATCGAGACGCAGGGCTTCGGCTGGATCAGCAAGTTCGGCACGGGCAGAGGCAAGGACGCGATCAGCGGCGGCCCGGAAGTCACCTGGACGCAGACGCCGACGAAGTGGAGCAACCACTTCTTCGACAACCTGTTCAACAACGAGTGGGAGCTGACGAAGAGCCCTGCCGGGGCGCACCAGTGGAAGGCGAAGAACGGCAGTGCGTCGATCCCCGACGCCTACGATCCGTCGAAGCGGCACGTGCCGACCATGTTGACCACGGATTTCTCGCTGCGCGTCGACCCGGCCTACGAGAAGATCTCGCGGCGCTTCTACGAGCATCCCGACCAGTTCGCCGACGCTTTCGCCCGCGCCTGGTTCAAGCTGACGCATCGCGACATGGGACCGGTCGTCCGCTACCTCGGCCCGCTTGTCCCTGCGGAGCCCCTGATCTGGCAGGATCCGATCCCGGCCAACGATCATCCCCTGATCGCCGAGCAGGACATCGCCAGCCTGAAGGCGAAGATCCTGGCGTCGGGCCTCACCGTCTCCGAGCTTGTCTCGGCGGCCTGGGCCTCGGCGTCGACCTTCCGCGGCTCCGACAAGCGGGGCGGTGCCAACGGCGCCCGCCTGCGCCTCGCGCCGCAAAAGGACTGGGAGGTCAACCAGCCGGCCGAGCTCGCCAAGGTGCTGCAGAAACTCGAGGCGGTTCAGAAGGAATTCAACGCCTCGCTGTCCGGCGGCAAGAAGGTCTCGCTCGCCGACGTGATCGTGCTTGCAGGCTCGGCGGCGGTCGAAAAGGCCGCCAAGGATGCCGGACACGACGTGAAAGTGCCGTTCATGCCCGGGCGCATGGACGCGTCTCAGGAACAGACCGACGGCCATTCCTTCGCCCCGCTCGAGCCGATGGCCGACGGATTCCGAAACTACCTGCGGGGCAAGCAGCGTCAGTCGCCCGAGGAGCTGCTGGTCGACCGTGCGCAGCGGCTGACGCTGACGGCACCCGAGATGACCGTCCTTGTCGGTGGCTTGCGTGTCCTCGGCGCCAATGCCGGGGACTCCAGGCATGGCGTCTTCACCAAGAAGGCGGGAACGCTGACGAACGACTTCTTCGTCAACCTGCTCGACATGGCCACCGAGTGGCAGCCGGCCGCGAACGCCGACGGCGTGTTCGAGGGACGCGACCGCAAGAGTGGCGAGGCGAAGTGGACGGGCACCCGCGCCGACCTGATCTTCGGCTCGCACGCGCAGCTGCGCGCCTTGTCGGAGGTCTATGCCTCAGCCGACTCCAAGGCGAAGTTCGTGGCCGACTTCGTGGCGGCGTGGGCCAAGGTGATGAACCTCGATCGCTTCGAGCGGGCCTGATCCGGCGTCCCCGTCACCCCGAGCGAAGCGGCCCGCAGGGCGGCGTCGTCGAGGGACCTGTTTTGTCGACGGGTCGTCAAAACAGGTCCCTCCGCTACGCCTCGCTCCGCTCGGCTCCGGTCGGAATGACGGTCTTTTAGACTGTCCCGACCTGCTATTTTCCGGACGGGCCCCGTTGCACCGCATTTTTGCCGCTGCCAATGTGGCTCCGTGTCAGCATTGCCCAATAAAAAGGCGCGCCGGGTCGCGCTCTTCGTCACCTGCCTGGTCGACCTGTTCCGGCCCTCGGTCGGTTTCGCCGCCGTAAAGCTCCTCGAGGAGGCCGGCTGCACGGTCGAGGTCCCGCCGCTGCAGGTGTGTTGCGGGCAGCCGGCCTACAATTCCGGCGATCGGGCCACGACGCGGGCCATCGCGGCCCAGGTCATCGAGGCCTTCGAGGGCTATGACGCAGTGGTGGCGCCCTCGGGCTCGTGCGGCGGCATGCTGAGCCATCACTATCCAGGCCTGTTCGACGACGATCCGGCGATGAAGGCGCGGGCCGAAAATCTCGCCGGCCGCAGCTACGAGCTGATGGCGTTCCTGGTCGACGTGCTCGGCGTCACCAAGGTCGCAGCCCGTTACGACGGCGTCGTCACCTATCATGATTCCTGCTCGGGCCTGCGAGAGCTCGGCGTCAAGGAGCAGCCACGCCAGCTGCTCGGCTCGGTGCAGGGCCTCCGCCTCAGCGAGATGACGTCGCCCGAGGTCTGCTGCGGCTTCGGCGGCACGTTCTGCGTAAAGTACCCCGAGATCTCCAATGCCATGGTCGGCGAGAAGTCTTCCGATATAGCCAGTGCCGGCGCCGGCACCTTGCTGGCGGGCGACCTCGGCTGCCTGATGAACATGGCGGGCAAGCTGCAACGCGAAGGCAGCGCGGTGAAGGTGCGCCATGTCGCCGAGGTGCTGGCCGACATGGGCGGCCTCGCGGCCATCGGCGAGCCGGAGTCCCGCTGATGCAGTCGACCGCCCACGACTTCAAGGACAACGCCCACGCGGCCCTGGCCGATGCCAACCTGCAGGATTCACTGGCCAAGCTGAAGGTCGGCTTCTCCGAGCGCCGGCGGCAGGCGGCCGAACGGTTGCCGGAATTCGAAGCCCTGCGTGATCGCGCGCGCGACATCAAGAACCACACCCTGGCCAACCTCGACTTCTATCTGGAAGAGTTCGAGCGCAAGGTCCTGGCGCTGGGCGGCCATGTCCATTGGGCGCCGACCGCGGCCGATGCGCGGCAGATCATCACCGACCTCTGCCGCAGCATGAATGCCCGGACCGTGGCCAAGTCGAAGTCGATGGTGTCCGAGGAGATCGGCCTCAACGACCATCTGGAGCAGCTGGGCATCGCACCGATCGAGACCGACCTCGGCGAATACATCATCCAGCTGCGCCACGAGCCGCCCAGCCACATCATCGCGCCCGCCGTCCATCTCACCAAGGACCAGGTCGCCGACACCTTCCACGAGGCGCACAGCAAGCTTGGCTTCACCAAGCGCCTGACCGAGCGCAACGATCTCGTCGCGGAAGCACGCTATGTGTTGCGGCAAAAATTCCTCGACGCCGACGTCGGCCTGACCGGCGCCAACTTCCTGGTGGCCGAGACCGGCTCGTCGATGCTGGTCACCAACGAGGGCAATGCGGATCTGTCGAACACGCTGCCCAGGATGCACATCGTGCTGGCCAGCATCGAGAAGGTGATCCCCACCCTCGAGGACGCCGCCGTCCTGCTGCGCGTGCTGGCGCGCTCGGCCACGGGGCAGGAATCGTCGGCCTATACGACGCTCAATACCGGTCCGAAGCGGCCGGACGATCTCGATGGGCCCGAGCACTATCACGTCGTCATCCTCGACAACGGGCGCTCCTCGGTGCTCGGCACCGAGATGCAGGACATGCTGCGCTGCATCCGCTGCGGCGCCTGCATGAACCACTGCCCGGTCTATGGTGCGATCGGCGGCCACGCCTATGGCTGGGTCTATCCCGGCCCGATCGGCGCGGTGCTGACACCGCAGCTGCTGGGCGTCGAGGAAGCGTCCAACCTGCCCAACGCCTCGACCTTCTGCGGCCGCTGCGAGAGCGTCTGCCCGGTGCGCATTCCCCTGCCCAGGCTGATGCGGCACTGGCGCGAGCGCGAGTTCGAGCGCCATCTCACGCCCCGGGCGGTGCGCCAGGGCCTGGCGCTGTGGAGCTTCGTCGCCCGCCGGCCGCGGCTCTACAAAGCCCTGACGGGACTGGCCAACCGCATGCTCGCGCTGTTCGGCCGGGCCGACGGCCGCTACGGCACCCTGCCCCTGGCCGGCGGCTGGACGCGCTTTCGCGACTTCCCAGCGCCGCAGCAAGGCGGCACGTTCCATGCTCAGTGGAAGCAGAGAAGGCCATGAGCGATCCCCGCTCTACCATCCTGAACGGCATCCGCCGCTCGCTGCATCGCGCCGAGCTTTCGGGCGCTGAGCGCCAGGCCGTCGAGGCCCGGTTGGCCGAGCCGCCGCGCGGCCCTGCCGTGGCGCGCGCCAATCTCCCCCAGCCCGACAAGGTGGCGCTGTTCTGCCAGTGGGCCGAGGCCAACAACGCCACGGTGGCGCGGGTCACCGCCGCCGACGTACCGGGCGAGGTCGCGAGCTACCTGGCGCGCAACAACCTGCCGGCCGAGGCGGCGATGGCGCCCGGGCCGGCGCTCGACGGCTTCGACTGGGCGAGCCAGAAGATGCTGGCGTTGCGGCGCGGCCGCGGCGAGGGCAGCGACCATGTCTCGATCACCGGCGCCTTCGCCGGCATTGCCGAGACGGGAACGCTGGTGACGGCCTCGGGACCTGAGCATCCGGTGACGCTCAACCTCCTGCCCGACACCCATATCGTCGTGCTGCGCGAAGCCGACATCGTCGGCGGCTACGAGGATGTGTGGGTGCGCCTGCGCGCGCGCTACGGCAAGGACCGCATGCCGCGCACGGTCAACACCATCACCGGCCCGTCGCGCACCGGCGACATCGAGCAGACGATCGAGCTCGGCGCGCACGGGCCGCGGCGCATGCACATCGTGGTGGTGCGCGAATGAACCCGGCCGGCGACGCGCCCCCTTCCGAGAGCAAGGCGGAACTGCGCATCGTCGGCACGAACGTCGCGCACGAGACCGAGGCGCTGTTCGATCGTGTGGCGGCGTCGCTCGGACGACGATCGCCGCGCGTCCTGCAGGTCGGTTCGCGTACCTTGGTTTCAGATCGTAACGTTCTCAATTGGCGCAGCCTGGTGAACAAGCGCTTCGCCGGCCGCGGCCGCTTCCTCGGCATGGACCTCGAGGATGGAGCCAATGTCGACCGCGTGCTTGACATCTGCGGCTCGTCCGCCAGCCTCAAGGGCGGCCTGGGTGAGGAGACGTTCGACCTGGTCGTGTGCTGTCACGTGCTGGAGCACACGCAGGATCCCTGGCAGGCCGCGCGCAACATCGAGGGGCTGTTGAGGCCCGGGGGCCACGTCTTCGTGTCGGCCGCCTGGAGCCAGGCCTTCCACGCCACGCCGGACGATCTGTGGCGCTTCTCGGTGCGCGGCCTGATGCGGCTGTTTGGACGCGTGGAGATCGTCTCGGCGTTCTACAGCGGCGGCGACGTCGGCCTGGACGTGGCCTATCGCGTCGTGCGCGACGGCAAGCCCGAGCTCGATCCGCGGTCCGGCGCCGTCGAGCAGGGCCTGTTCCAGCTCGTGCTCGACCATGAGGACAACCGGGCCGTGCTGGCCCGCCAGGCCACCGAGCGCCTGCCGGTGTCGCGCACCTACATGCCAACCCTGTTCGTCAACATCGTCGGCCGACTAACCTAGCTGTGCGTGCGTCGGAACAGCATGGTGACGTTGCGCCGGCGATTCTCGAAGCCCTCGGCGAACCGCAGCGCTGCCGTCTGGTGGAAGATCGAGCCTCTGAACAGCAACGCCCGGTTCTCAGCGTAGGCGAATGAGGTGGCGCGCGCTCCCTCCTGCCGGAGGAAGGCACGAATGTCCCTGACGCCAAAATTGTAATCGAAGAAGGTCCAGTCGGGAGGTGCTGCGACGTCCCACACATCCAGCCCACCGCAACCGGGCTGCAGGTTGGCCGAGTCCGGCGTGATCCAGAAATTGAGGCTGATATCGGACTGGTCGGCGTGGATGTCGATGCCTGGCCGTTGATGCTGGCAGACGAACGACCACCAGTAACTCAGGTGATGCTCGCCCAGCAGCTCGGGTATGGCCTGGCGCAGCTCCGCTGCGATCTGCAGCAGCAAGGGACTGAAGAACCCGGATTCGGGATTTGCCCCGATATAACCAGGCGGATATGGTCGCCGCCAAACCGTTGATCGCAGGCAGAACCGCTGCAGCTGGCCGAGCGCCTCCGGCGTCAGAAAGTGGTCGACGCAGGCGATCCCTTTTCCTCGACCCTGGCCTGCGAAGGCCTGAACGACATCGTTCCAGTCATTGCGACGGTTGAGACAGACGGAAGGCGGTGCTTCGTCATGCATCATCATCGGCGGATCAGCCAGCATCCGACCGTATTGGCCACCCAGGGGAATCGTGGGGATCTCGCCGCCCACGTCATCGAGCATTTGGTTGAGCTTGCGCTGCGCCACTTCTCTCAAGCCGGCGGCTACCGGCAGCAGCGCGCCGGGCACAAGATTGTCGACCTGTTCGAGATAGATGAGCTGCTCGAGGTTGTGCAGCGCCTGATGCGCGGGAAGAGCGATTGGCCCGCCGCTGGCGGGCGCCGCCTGCGCCCGGGCAAGTTCGAGTGCCGCGCGGAAATCGGCCAGCGCCGCATCGCGTTCATCCAGCGCTGTCCGGATGCGGGCCAGCAGCACGCGCGCGGAGTGGTCCCGCGGATCGGCCGCCACGGCCATGAGCGCGTTCTCTTTTGCCTCCCCGAGGTGCCCCAACTGTAGGTTCACGTCCGCCGAGGCCACGAAAACAGCCACTGAAGGCTCCCGCCGCACCAAGTCTCGCAAGGCTTCAGCCGCCTCGCGATAGCGCCCGTTGGCGATGGTACGCTTGATGCCCTCGGGCACCGGGGCTTGCGAACGGGCCATGGACTTAATTTATGAGCAGGCAGCTCGGGCAGGCAACCTTTCTCGAAAGGCAGGGCCACAAATAGAAAGAGCGGGCTTTCGCCCGCTCTTTCCGTTTGTCGTGTCAGACTTGCGACTAGAAGCGCAGGTCCATACCGAGCAGGAACGCCCAGCTGTTGCCGCTGCCCAGATTGCCCGGGCTCGACGCCGTGTACAACATGGCACCGCCGGTCAGCTTCACGCCCGGTCCGAGCGCATAGTTGGCACCGATTTCCCACTTGTTGATGGTCTCGGAACCGAACGCCAACGCTGTCGCCGGGTTACCGTTGAAGCAGGTGCTGTTCACGCCCGGGACACCACCGCAGCCGGCGGTCGAGATAACCGTCGCCTGAGTGCCGGTCGCAATCGACAGGGCGTTGCCCGAACCGTTGCCGTTGGTGTTGTAGAAGCCAGCCCACATGAACGACATCTGCCACGGGCCGGTCTCGTACATGATGCCCGCGGTGTAGAAGCGGGTATCGTTGTCGACGCCGGTGAAGTAGTTCGCACCCGCGCCGTTGTTGTCGTAGCCCCACGCGCCACCGACGGTGAACCCGGCGAAGCCGAACTGAGCGCCGACCACCCACTGCTTCCAAGCCGCGAGGTTCGCGCCGGTCGCCTGGTTGGCCGAAGCCGAGAACGGCATGTAGCCCGGGACGAACGAAGCGTAGGCGAACGCACCGAACAGAGCGACGGTGAAGTCACCGAACTTGTTCAGGTAGTTGGCGCCGATATCGAACGCATCCTGCCACGCATAGTCAGAGTTCGGGCAGTTATTGATGTTCGTGGCGTTGTTGTAGCCGCAAATGCCGGCCGGGTTGCCCGGGCCGGAGCCGCCGAAGGCACCCGCCGCGGCGTTCAGCTTGGGAGCGTAGCCGACACCGATCTGCAGGCCCTGGAAGCGAGGCGTGAAGTAGTTGATGCGGTTGACGTCCTGCCACTGCGGCGTGATCGTCGTCGCCATCGTACGGCCGTAGGCCTTGTTGTTGGCAATGACGGACGCGTTGGCCCAGTTGTGGTTGTGCTGGATGGCGCCCCAACCGATCAACGCGGACGGCGTGCCGTAGTACATACGGTACGAGGCAGCGTCACGGGAGCCCACTTCAACACGACCCCAGTCGCCGAAGGCGAAGAGGAAGGCTTCGTCGATCTGCGCGTTGGCCGTCGCGGAGCTCGGGTTCCAGGCTTCCAACTCGACCGTCAGACCGACCGAGGTGCCGTTGTCGAGCTTGGTCTGGCCGATGAAGTGGATTTCGCCTTCCTGCGTGAAGGCGAGACCTTTGTAGTTCGTGAACCCGCCGTTGAAGGCGTAGGACGAGTCGATATTACCGGCCAGAGCATAGAAGGTATAATAACCTCCGATGCCCATCTTGATCGGGTCGGCTGCCATGGCCGGGGCGGCCATCACTCCGCCGACGACCAAGGCGGTCGAGCCGAGTAGAAGCTTTTTCATCATTCTCCCTCTCTCATTGATCAGAGACTGGTACGTACCAAAAGGCCTGTCCGACCGGCGGAACACGACCCGCCAATACGGCCGCGCTAATAAAACACTCACGCCAAACGAGGGTCAAGAAATGGACGCGCCAGCGCACGATTCTCCCCGCACGTGTGGCGTCTTTGTCACATTTTGGGCCACAATCCGAGGCATTCTGCCGGCTGAGGGCACGCGCTGCGTCGGCCTTGATTGCATTAGTCTTTTTATAGGACTGTGTTTCGTAGAACCCAAGTTGCGTTGAGAAACAATAAGTAGTGCGGTACCCCGTCGCTTGTCTTTCGGATTACCTTAGCTTTAGGTGCTGTCCGCCCCTGTGATATCTTGGCCAAATGGCAAGGAACACCCGAAAATGCCGGTTTCGCTGATTTCCGTCGTTATCTCCGTGATTTTCGCGGTTGGCCTCTGCCTCGGGGTGGGCGCCTGTGGCGGTGACCCCGATGCAGTCAAGGAGAGCGACTCGCGCAACGCGACGAAGGGGGCGACGAAACGGCAGATCAACCAGGGCCTGGGCGGCCGCAACCGCGAGGAGGGCAGCCTATTCGGCCCGGGCGGCCTGTTCGGCTCCAAGCCCAAGGACACCAGCGGCGACGGCACCGGCGTGGCGGTGAACGCCTACCTGTGGCGGGCCTCGCTCGACACCATCAACTTCATCCCGCTGGTCTCCGCTGACCCATTTGGCGGTGTAATCATCACGGATTGGTATACGCCAGCAGAGACCCCCAACGAGCGCATGAAGGTCCAGGTCACCATCCTCGACCGCGAATTGCGGGCCGACGGCGTGCGGGTCTCGGTGTTCAAGCAGCAGACCTCGCCCAAGGGCGGCACCTGGGTCGACGCCCAGGTCGATCCGCGCACCAATGTTGACATCGAGAACGCCATCCTTACCCGGGCGCGCCAGCTTCGCATCGCCGGCGGCTCCTGACGTCTCTCGCAACGCTTGACGATCGGGGCCGCAGCGGGCATCCGCTGCGGCCCCAGTCTTTTCTAGGCTGGTCTTTTCTAGGCTGGTCTTTTCTGGGCTAGTCTCGCTTTTTTGGAATCAAACCGTGTCTTCGACGCTCGCCACACCCGCCGCGCCCACCGCCCCAGCGCGCTACAACTTCCGCGAAACCGAGGCCAAGTGGCAGAAGGCTTGGGAGGAGCGCGAGACCTTCCGTGCCCGCATGGACAAGGCGCGGCCGAAATACTACGTGCTCGAGATGTTCCCCTATCCGTCGGGGCGCATCCATATCGGCCACGTGCGCAACTACACCCAGGGCGACGTGATCGCCCGCTATAAGCGCGCCCGCGGCTTCAACGTGCTGCATCCCATGGGCTGGGACGCCTTCGGCCTGCCGGCCGAGAACGCCGCGATGGAGAACAAGGTCCATCCCAAGATCTGGACCTACAAGAACATCGCCGCCATGAAGAAGCAGCTGAAGTCGATCGGCCTGTCGCTCGACTGGAGCCGCGAGCTGGCGAGCTGCGATCCCAGCTACTACCGCCATCAGCAGAAGATGTTTTTGGATTTCTGGAAGGCGGGGCTGGCCTATCGCAAGGAAGCCTGGGTCAACTGGGATCCCGTCGACAATACCGTGCTGGCCAACGAGCAGGTGATCGAAGGCAAGGGCTGGCGCACCGGCGCGCCGGTCGAGCGCCGCAAGCTGACGCAGTGGAACCTCAAGATCACGCACTTCGCCGACGAGCTGCTGGAGCGTCTCGACACCTTGCACCGCTGGCCCGACAAGGTGCGCCTGATGCAGGCCAACTGGATCGGCAAGAGCCGCGGCGCGCAGGTCCTGTGGCAGCTGACCGACGCGTCGGGTGCAGATCGCGGCAAGCTCGAGATCTTCACGACGCGGCCGGACACGCTGTACGGCGCCTCGTTCGCGGCCTTGTCGGCCGAGCATCCGCTGGTCGCCGAGCTGGCCGACAAGGACCCGGGCCTGCAGCGCTTCATCGCCGAATGCCGCAAGACCGGCACGGCGGCGGCGGAGATCGAGACCGCCGAGAAGATCGGCTACAAGCTGCCACTGCTCGCCAGGCATCCGCTCATCCCCGGGATGACCCTGCCGGTCTATGCCGCCAACTTCGTGCTGATGGAGTACGGCACCGGCGCGATCTTCGGCTGTCCCGGCCACGACGAGCGCGACCACGAGTTCGCCACCAAGTACGGCCTGCCGATCATCCCCGTGGTGATGCCGGAAGGCGCCGACGCCAAAAGCTTCAGCGTCGCGGCCGAGCCGTATGTCGAGGACGGCGTGATCATCAACTCCGACTTCCTCGATGGCCTCACCGTCGAAGACGCCAAGATCAAGATCATCGAGCGGCTGGAGAAGATGGGCGTCGGCAAGGGTACGACCCAGTACCGCCTGCGCGACTGGCTGGTGTCGCGCCAGCGCTATTGGGGCGCGCCGATTCCGGCCATCCATTGCGAGAAGTGCGGCCTGGTGCCGGTGCCCGAGAAGGACCTGCCGGTCGAGCTGCCCGAGGATGTCGAGTTCGACAAGCCGGGAAATCCGCTCGACCGCCATCCGACCTGGAAGCACGTCACCTGCCCGCAATGCGGCGGACCGGGCCGGCGCGAAACCGACACGCTCGACACCTTCATCGATTCGAGTTGGTACTTCGACCGTTTCACCTCGCCGCACGTGGAAACGGAGCCGTTCGATCGCGAGGAGCACGACTACTGGATGCCGGTCGACCAGTATATCGGCGGCATCGAGCACGCGATCCTGCACCTGCTCTATTCGCGCTTCTGGACGCGCGCCATGCGCGAGGTCCAGATGACCAGCCTCGACGAACCGTTCGACGGGCTGTTTACCCAGGGCATGGTCTGCCATGAGACCTATCGCGCTGCCGACGGCGCCTGGCTTCTGCCGGAGGAGGTCGAGCGCACGTCCAACGGTGGCGTGGTGCGCATCTCCGACAAGACCCCGGTCGAGGTCGGCCGTTCGGAGAAGATGTCCAAGTCGAAGAAGAACGTCGTCGACCCGGACCAGATCATCCACGACTACGGTGCCGACACCGCGCGCTGGTTCATGCTGTCCGACAGCCCGCCCGAGCGTGACCTCGAATGGACCGAGGCCGGCGTAACCGGTGCCTGGCGCTTCCAGCAGCGGCTGTTCCGCATCGCCAGCGAGGCGCTGGCCGACCTGCCGGCGGCCGGCACAGCGAAGCCCGCGACCTTCTCCGAGGCCGCGACCACCCTGCGCCGCGCCGCGCACAAGACCATCGCCGGCGTCTCGACCGATATCGAGGCCTTCCATTTCAACAAGGCCGTGGCGCGGCTCTATGAGCTGGCGAGCGCGATCGATGGGCTGAAGTCCAAGGACGCCGCCGACAAATGGGCCAAGCGCGAGGCCTTGGAGATCTTCGTGCGCCTCACCGGCCCGATGACGCCGCATCTCGCCGAGGAGCTGTGGCAGACGCTGGGCCACAAGTCGCTGCTGGCCGATTCGCCGTGGCCGCTGGCCGAGGATGCGCTCCTGGTCGACGACACGGTGACCGTGGCGGTGCAGCTCAACGGCAAGCTGCGCGGCACGCTGCAGTTGCCCAAGGATGTCGCCAAGGACGAGGCAGAGAAGGCGGCTTTGGCGCTGCCCGAACTGGCGCGCGGGCTTGACGGCAAGACGCCCAAACGCGTGATCGTCGTGCCGAACCGGATCGTCAACGTGGTGGTGTAGTCGCCGCCCAGCTCAAGAGGCCCATCAATGGCTCGCAAACCAAACTACGACTTCGAGCGCCGCGAGCGCGAGCGGCTCAAGGCCATCAAGGTCGCCGAGAAAGCCCAGGCCAAGAAGGAGGCGCGCGAACGCGCCAGGCTGGAGAATGCCCCGGCGGCGGACAAACCTGATGCCGCCAGCGATGCGGAGAAGACCTGACACGCTCGCGGCGAGGACGTTTGTGTGAAGATCGAGCCGCGCCAGGTCGACGCCTTCCTCAAAAAGCCGGATCCCAAGATCCGCGGCGTCGTCATCTACGGCAATGACGACGGGTTGATCGCCGAACGCGCGTCGGCTCTGGCTAGGACCGTGTGCGAGGACCTCAAGGACCCATTTCGCGTCGTCGACATCGGCGGCGACGTCCTGAAGGGCGACCCGGCGCGGCTGGCCGACGAGTTCGGCGCCATGTCGTTGATGGGCGGCCGGCGCGTGATCCGCGTGCGGCCGGCCGGTGAGGAGACGACGGCGGCGCTCGAGAACCTGGTCGAGGCGACGGCCGGCGACGCCCTGATCGTGATCGAAGGCGGCAATCTCACACCGCGCTCGGGCCTGCGCACGCTGGCCGAGACCGAGGCCTGCCTGGCCGCGCTGCCCTGCTACATGGACAACGAGGCCGCCCTCGAAGGCCTGGTCGAAGGCGCCGCGCGGGCGCAAGGACTCTCCGTCGATGCCGATGCGCTGGAATGGATCGTCGAGCGGCTCGGCGGCGATCGCGGCCAGAGCCGCAGCGAGATCGACAAGCTCCTGCTCTACAAGCAAGGCGACGGCAGCAAGGCGGTCTCGCTCGATGACGCACTGGCGGTGCTGGGCGACACCGCGGCGATCGGCATCGACGATGTCGTCGCCGCCACCTTCGATGGCGAGCTCGTCGCCCTCGACCGCGCCCTCGACCGCGTGTTCGCCGAAGGCGGCAACCCTGTGCAGCTCGTGCGCGCCCTGCAGCGCCACACTGACCAGCTCCACCTGGTGGCAGGCCACGCGGCCGGATTCGAGGGGAAGGGCGGCGGCAACCTCGAAGGCGCGATGTTCAAGGCGCGCGGCCTGCCGCGCGGCGGCCCGGTGCGCCAGCGCTTCGAGCGCCATCTGCGCGCCTGGCCGCTCGGCCGCCTCAGCTCGGCGCTGCTGGTGATCCTGAGGGCCGAGCAGGAGTGCAAGTCGACGGGCTATCCCGACGAGGCGATCGCGCGCAGGCTGTGCCTGGCGCTGGCGTCGTCGGCACGGTCGGCGCGCCAGCGCCGCTGAAGGGGGAGGAAACAATGAAACCTGGACTTTTGGCCGTTCTGGCAGCCGCCCTGTTGCCGGCGATGGCCGGCGCCCAGACCTCGACGGCCGACATCGCTCCGCGCACCGAGCTTCATGCCATTCCGACGATGACCTTGAGCGATTCCGACTTCCTCGCCGGCAAGGACGGCAAGGCGGTGACGGTGGCGGGCCAGCTCCGCATCGCCCAGGGCACGGGCCAGGGGATGGGCAAGCTGCCGGTCGTCGTCCTGATCCATGGCTCGGGCGGGATGGGCTCGAACGTCGATGCCTGGAGCCGCCAGTTCAACGCCATGGGTGTGTCGACCTTTGCGATCGACGGCTTCACCGGCCGCGGCTTGACCTCGGTCAACATGAACCAGGCCCAGCTCGGCCGGCTGAACTTCATCCTCGATATCTACGGCGCGCTGGCGATCCTCGCCCAGCACCCGCGCGTCGATCCGCAGCGCATCGTCCTTATGGGTTTCTCGCGCGGCGGGCAGGCCGCGCTTTACGCCAGCCTGACGCGCTTCCACAAGATGTGGAACAAGTCGGGCGCGTCGTTCGCGGCCTACATCCCGTTCTATCCGGACTGCGCCACGAGCTACATCGACGACACCGATGTCGCGGCGGCACCCATCCGGATCTTTCACGGCATTGCCGACGACTACAATCCGGTGTCCTCGTGCAAGGCCTTCCTGGCGCGTCTGAAGAGCGCCGGCCGCGACGTCGAGCTCACCGAATACGCCGACGCCCAGCACGGCTTCGACTCGCCGCTGGGAGCAGTAGCGGTCGCCAAGGGCGCGCAAACGGTGCGGGCCTGCACCATCAAGGAAGGACCGGCCGGTGTCCTGGTCAACACCGCGACCGGTTCACCCTTTGCCTACACCGACACCTGCGTGCAGCTCGACCCGCATGTCGGTCGCAACGCCGCCGCCGCCACGGCCGCGCAGGCGGCGGTCGGCGAGTTCGTGCGTGCGCTGTTCAAGCTGAAGTAGGTCAGCCCTTCTTGCCGCTCGCCACGGTGAGCGGCACCGCGGCCTGTTCGGTCAGGACCAGGAAGGTGAAGCTCTCTTCGATGTAAAGCCGCACACTCTGCAGGTCGTGCTCGAGATAGCCGATCGAGAAGTCCTGGCCGACCGTGAGCTCGAAGTCGCCGCCGCGCATCGACAGCACCAGGCCGCCATCGAGGCCGGCCGCCCAGACGATGTCGCCGTCGACCAGGCGCTGGACATGGCTCAGGATCGGGTAGCCCGAGTCGGTCCGCGCCGCGAGGTCCTTGTAGAGCTGCTCGTTCAGGACCACGGCGAAGGGCCCTTCGATGCCCTCGTCGCGCAGCTTGGTGAGGGCCGCCGACACCGCGCCGGGATAGTCGGCATGGCTGCTGCCCAGCGGCACCGCCGTCGACGCCGCGGCCTCGCAGATGCCGGTGATGTGGGCGGCCTTGTAGCCGTGGAAGATGGCACGGTCCTCGGCGATGGCGATCTGGCGCGCCGCGGCGATCACCGAATCGAGATCGGGGTCGCGGGCGCCGCGATCGATGGCGTCGAGCTCGGCGCGCGATACCTCGAAGGGAATGCGCAGTTCGACCAGCGGCTGGACGCGGCGCAGGCGCGCCTGCACGTCCGGGCCGCTTGGCGGCGAAGAGATCGGGTCGGCGCGGCCCAGCTCGACGTCGGAGTCGTCCCAACCCAGCGGTCCGCGAAACTCAACGACGCGGCGCGCGGCGAGCATGCCGCGAAGCGTGCGCTTGGCTTCCTTCTCGATCTCCTCCCAGCCGGCCTCGGTGATCGGCGCGCGATCGCGGGAAAGATGGTTCTTCATTTCGCGCCCTCCACTTTGGCCGCTGGCTTGGCTGATCGCAGGCTGCCGATGCCCAGGCTGCCGTCGTCGCTGACGCCAGCGCTGCCGCTGCCGCCCTTTTCTTCCACCGTCGCCTCGATACCAGTGATCGGGCCTTGGGTGAACAGGAAGGTCTTGAGATGCTTCGACAGGGTCGGATCGCTGCGGCGCAACCATTCCAGCGCCATCGCCGCGTGCTCCTTCTCCTCGTCGCGATTGTGCTCGAGGATGGCGCGCAGCTCAGGATTGCCGGTCGCCTTGGCGCGCTGGTTGTACCAGTCGACGGCCTCCAGCTCCTCCATCAGCGAGACGATGGCGCGGTGCTGGTCGATGACCGCGGGCCCTAGCTTGCCGGCGTCTTCGTGCAGCGATTCACTGGACATGGGTCACCCTCCGACGTTCACACTAATCCGACCGGCCGGAGCGGTAAACGCGGCGTGTTGCTCGCAGGTTGCAGACCAGCCGAGCCTAATCGTCAGGCGGCACGAACATGTAGCCCGCGCTGCGAACAGTGCGAATCGACGTCGGCCGCGACGGATCGACTTCGACCTTGCGGCGGTTTCTCAGGATGCGGATGTCGATGGCGCGGTCGAACGCCTCCATCTCGCGATGGTTGGGATTCTCGACGAACAGTTTCAGAAGCTCGAGTTCGCCGGCGCGCAACGGGATCTTCTCGCCGCTGAGCGCCGTCAGGCGGCGGGCATGCAGACACTTGCCCATGCCGGCGCATCGCTGCCCACGATACGAACACCGCGTCGGCCGTCAGGAAGGTGATGCGCGCCGCCGCGAGCGACAGCAGCAGGGGCAGGACCGGCGCAGCGAGGATGCGCTGGGTGCGGCTGGACAGGACGGACATGACGCCAGGGTGAAGGTCCCTACGCTCGAGATGACAACGTCATCGCCGCGTCAGCCGCTCCACGACCGTGTCGAGCTGGTCGAAGTCGCGGATCTCCAGGGTGAGCAGGCTCTGCTCGCCCAGCCCGCGCAACTGCAGGTCGGCCTTCAGGCCCAGCGCTTCTTCGATGCGCTTCTCCAGCGCCTTGGTGTCGGCGCTCTTGGCCGTGCTGCTGGCGGCCGTCCTCGGCCGTCCGCCCTTGGCCTTGGGCTTGAGCTCGCCGCCCAGGCGCTCGAGGTCGCGCGCCGTCAGCTTCTCGTCGATCGCCCGCTGCGCCACCGCCAGCGGATCGGGCAGGCCGATCAACGCCCGCGCCTGGCCGGCTGAAAGCTCGCCGCGCCGGATCATTTCCTGCACCGCGCCCGGCAGGTCGAGGAGGCGGACCGTGTTGGCGACATGCGGGCGGCTCTTGCCCACGGTCTTGGCGATGTCTTCCTGGGTCTGCTTGAACTCGTCGGACAGTCGGCGGTAGCCCAGCGCCTCGTCGACCGCCGTGAGATCGGCGCGCTGCAGGTTCTCGATCAGGCCGAGCTGCAGGGCGTCCTGGTCGCCCATGGTGCGCACCACCACCGGCACTTCGTGCAGCTGCGCCTTCTGCGCCGCGCGCCAACGCCGCTCGCCGGCGACGATCTCGTAGGAGTCGGTTTGCCCGGCAACCGGCCGCACCAGGATGGGCTGCAGCAGGCCAAACTCCTTCACCGAGTCGACGAGCGTGTCCATCTCGTCGAAGGTGGTGCGCGGCTGCATGCGGCCCGCTCTCAGATGGCCGATTGGCAAGGTGAGCGTGGCGCGGATGGGCGAGGGCGGCCGTGCCGTCGCGGGCGCTTCCGCGTGGGGCGCTGCCGGCGGCGGCGCCACGGTGGCGATGACTTCATCGTCGCCCAGGAGAGCGGACAGGCCGCGGCCGAGGCCGCGCGGCTTAGGAGGCTGGCTCATGGGTGGCCTCGACGGTTGCGTTGCGCCGGCGGCGGATGAACTCGCTCGCCAGCAGGATGTAGGCCTGCGCGCCGGCGCAGGCATTGTCGTAGATCAGCACCGGCAATCCATGCGACGGCGCCTCGGCGATGCGCACGTTGCGCGGGATCGTCGTGCCGAACACGAGCTCGCCGAAATGGGCGCGCACGTCGGCCTCGACCTGCTGGCTCAAGGTCATGCGGCGGTCGACCATGGTCAGCACGACGCCGGTGATGTGCAACTTGGGGTTGAGACTTTTCCTGATCCTCGCCACGGTGTTGACCAGGGCGCCGATGCCCTCGAGCGCCAGGAACTCGGCCTGCAGCGGCACCAGGATCGCATCGACGGCGACCAGGGCGTTCAGGGTGACGAGGCCGAGCGAGGGTGGGCAGTCGACCAGCACAGTGGTCCAGCGCTCGCGCGCGTCGGCGCCCGGCGCGTTGAGGGCGTCGGCCAGGCGATGCTCGCGCCGCTCGAGGTCGATGAGCTCGATCTCGGCGCCGGCCAGCGAGACCGATGCCGGCATCACCGACAGGCCGGGAATCTGCGAGGGCCGCACGCAGTCGGCCAGCGGCGCCAAACCGAGCAGAAATTCATAGGAACCGGGTGAGCGCTCACTCTTTGAGAGGCCGAGGCCGGTCGACGCATTGCCTTGAGGGTCGAGATCGATCAGCAGCACGGATTCGCCGACGGCCGCCAACGCCGTGGCGAGGTTAATCGCCGTCGTGGTCTTGCCGACGCCGCCCTTCTGGTTGGCGATCGCAAATATCTGCTGAAGCGTAGGAGCCGATTCGGAGGATGACGGCGTCACTGTCTGTTATGCTGCTAAGGGGTTGGCAGGCAATGTCCCAGTCCTTAGTGGCCTCAGTCAATTCCGCCTGCCACCCTTTCCCCTTGTGGAAAAGGCAAATAGCGGTATCGCCTCGATGGCGATCCGCCCAGGCGAGCAATTGGCCGAGCGGCGCCAGGGCTCGGGCCGTCACGATATCGGCTTTGGTCGCCGGCGCCTGTTCGATACGGCCGATGACGATCCGTGGAGGTTTCGTCAGGGCCATGCGCCGGGCGGCCTCTCCCAGGAATGCGGCCTTGCGGGCATCGGCCTCGATCAGGGTCATGTCGAGATCCGGACGCAGCGCCGCAAGGACCAAGCCGGGAAACCCGCCGCCGCTGCCCAGATCGGCAAGGCTTTTGGCCTCGGCCGGTATCAAAGGGGCTAGCTGGGCCGAGTCGAGGATATGCCGGCTCCAGACGTCTTCCATCGTGGTTCGGCCGACCAAATTGATGGCCTTCTGCCACTTGCCCAAGGTCTGGACCAGGGCCTCGAGATGATCGAGTGTTTCACGTGAAACATCGACCCCCAGGGTCCGCATCCCCCGCAGGAACCCGTCCCGGCCGCGTTGCACAGGCGCCAAGCTACGCCGCCCGACGGCGGACGTACTTCAAGAGGCCCACCAGGGCGGCGGGGGTGATGCCGGAGATGCGGGCCGCCTGGCCGAGGGTTGCCGGCCGATGGGTTTCGAGCTTCTGCCGAACCTCGTTGGAAAGCCCGCCGACGGCGCGATAGTCGAGATCTGCTGGCAGCTCCAACGCCTCGTCCCGCCGGTAGGCGGCAATGTCCATCCGCTGGCGGTCGAGGTAGCCGTCATAATGGGCATCGATGGTCAGTTGTTCGGCGATATCGGCCGGCACCGACGCTAGCTCTGGCCAGAGGCTGACCAGCTTGTCCCAGCCCATGTCGGGATAGGCCATCAGGTCCAACGCCGTCCGCGGAACGCCGTCCTGATTGATGGCTACGCCGCGCTTGGCCAAGGCGGAGGGGCTGAGCTTCAAGGCAGTCGCCCTGTCCCGCGCTTCAGCTAGCGCGGATTGTTTCACGTGAAACATCCGCTCCCGTTCCCCTTGGATGCAGCCGATTGCCAGGCCCCGTGGCGTCAGTCGGCGATCGGCATTGTCGGTCCGCAGCCACAGCCGGTACTCCGCCCGCGACGTGAACATCCGATAGGGCTCGGTCACACCTAGGCTGACGAGGTCGTCGATCAGGACCCCGAGATAGCCTTCAGCCCGATCGACGGCAAATGGCTTGGTCAGCGCCGCGTTCAGGCCAGCAATAAGGCCCTGCGCCGCCGCCTCTTCGTATCCCGTCGTGCCATTTATCTGCCCAGCCATGTACAGGCCGGGGATCTTGCGCGTTTCCAGGGTAGCTTTGAGCTCCCGCGGATCGATGTGGTCGTATTCGATGGCGTAGCCCGGTCGACGCATGACGGCGCGCTCCAGACCGGGGATGGTCTGCAGCATCGCCTGCTGTATTTCACGGGGCAGCGAGGTGGAAATGCCATTCGGATAGACGGTGTCGTCGTCCAGCCCCTCGGGCTCGAGGAAAATCTGATGTCGGTCGCGCTGCCCGAAGCGCACGACCTTGTCCTCGATCGACGGGCAGTAGCGTGGCCCCACGCTTTCGATCGCCCCGGAGTACATCGGCGCGCGATGCAGGTTGGCGCGGATGATGGCGTGGGTCTCAGGCGTCGTCGCCGTGATGTGGCAGGCGATCTGCGGCGTTGTGATCCGGTCCGTCAGATACGAGAAGGGCTGCGGCGGCTGATCGCCGTCCTGCCGTTCGAGGCCGCCATAGTCGATGGTGCGGCCGTCGAGCCTGGCCGGCGTGCCGGTCTTGAGACGGCCAAGAGCGAAGCCGAGGCGATGCAACGTCTGCGCGAGCATCGCCGAAGGCTCCTCAACCCCATCGCCGCGCGCGCGGCCGGCAGCGACTCGCGTTTCACCGCAGTGAATCAGGCCTCGCAGGAAGGTGCCCGTCGTCAGGATGACGCGGCCCCCGGCGATTTCTGCGCCTGATTCCGTGAGCACGCCGGCACACGCGCCGCTTGCATCAAGTATAAGGTCGGCAACCGCATCGGCGCGGACTTCCAAATTGGCCTGCTCGGCCAGCAGCGCCTGCATGGCCTGGCGATAGAGCTTGCGATCGGCCTGGGCGCGCGGCCCGCGGACAGCGGGTCCTTTTGAGAGATTGAGGGTTCGGAACTGGATGCCGGCGCGGTCGATCGCGCGGCCCATGACGCCGTCCAGGGCATCAATCTCGCGCACCAGATGGCCCTTGCCCAGGCCACCGATGGCGGGATTGCACGACATCTCGCCGATCGTCTCGATGCGATGGGTGAGCAACAGGGTGCGCGCGCCAAGCCGCGCCGCCGCGGCCGCCGCCTCGCAGCCGGCATGGCCGCCGCCCACCACGATCACGTCATAGGGAAACGCCCGCATGGCGGGCCTTTTAAGCGCAGCGTCAGAGTTGGTCCAGATGACTCGTGTCGTTCATCCGCTGCACCCGCACGTCACCCGCGGCGAAAACTTCGATCTCGTTCAGGGTGCAGGGGTCCTGGACCAGCCGCCAATAGGCCGCCAGCGGCATGTCGAGGAGCTGCAGCAGCAGCACCCGGTTCACGCTGTCATGGCCGACCAGCACCACTGTCTGCTCGGGGTAGTGCAGAAGCGCCTCGCGCAGCACGTCGCTGGCCCGCGCCATCACGTCCTGCAGCGATTCCCCCCTTGGGAAAGCGCGTGAGCTGAGGCGCTGCGTGCCATTGCCGGTACGCCTGCGGGCTCTCGGCGCTGACCTCGTCATGGGTGCGCATCTGCCAGGTGCCGTAGTCGATGTCGCCCAACCCGTCGCGCACCTCGCCCTTGATGCCGCAGGCCGCCGCGATCTTGCCGCCGGTCAGCACGCAGCGCTGCAACGGGCTGGTGAACACCGCGACAGGCTTCCAGGTGGCGGCAACGCGTTTGGCCAGCGCGTCGGCCTGGGTGAGGCCGCGCTCGGTCAGCGCGAGCTCGGCGCGGCCACGAAACCGCGCCGGCCGGATGCCGTCGACATCGCCGTGACGAGTGAGCAGGATCCTGGTCATGCACCAACTGTAGCAGCCGGTGCTCTGGCGCTGCTCAGCTTTTCAGGCGTCGGCAGAAAGCGGGGAGGCCGTACCACAGGCCACCCAGCAGCAGCGCCGTGCCGGCTGCGACGATCAGGGCCAGGTCCTGTGCCTCCAGGATGAGCCGGGCAATGAGATAGGTGTCGAAACACACGCCGGCGATCAGCGGCAGCATGGCAAGCATCAGCAAGGTCGAGGACAGGTCGACGAAGCGTCGCGACACGCGACCGCGCTCGACCTGCCGGTGATAGGCCGCCGGCGTCATCACTAGGCCCATGGCCAGCGCCATCAGCAGGAAGGCGGCGAGGTGCAGGAGCTGCTCGCCGGCGGTGAATTCCTGGAAGCGCTGGTTGAACACGGCGATGAGCTGGAAGCCCAGCACGGCCTGCACGCCCGGCAGCACCATGCGCGCCTCGTCGGTGACATGGGTGGCTTCTTCCTCGAGCGTCTCGCGATGGACCTGCATTACTTGCCCGCCTTGCATGCCTTGGCGCCGGCCTTCACGAGCATGCGTGCCCGCTGGGGGCCGCCGCGCCGCACGATGCGCAGCTCCTTGCCCGCAAGGCCGGCGTAGTGGGTGAAGAACGATTCGATCTCCGGCAGCAGATCCGGCCGCAGGTCATCGAGATGCTTCAGCCGCTGATGGCTACGCGCCTCGGTGCCGACGGCAAAGAAGCGGTCGTTACGCTTCCACGGCGTGCGCTTCTCCTTCTGCTCGACCTCGAGCACACCGATCAGGCGCGCTGTCGTCACGCAGCCTGGCGGCACTGCAGCATCGAGGAACACCAGCACGTCGAGCGGATCGCCGTCCTCGCCCAGGGTCGAGGGGAAGAAACCGAAATCGTAGGGAAAGGCCAGGCCTTCGCCCAAGGTCGCGCCGAGGCGCATGACGTCGTGCTCGGCGTCGTACTTGTATTTGTTGCGGCTGGCCTTGGGAGTTTCCAGCACGACGGTCAGATCCCTGGTCTCCTCGTCGAGAAGCGGCAGGCGATCGAGGCGGCGACCCGTGGCCATCGCACCTCCTAATGCCCGTAGCCACCGATCACCGGCAAGATCTCTCCGGTGATGTAGCTGGAGCAGTGCGGCGAGGCGAGGAAGACGAAGGCGGGTGCGATCTCCTCGGGCTGCGCCGGCCGCTTCATCGGCACGTCGGCACCGAACTCCGCGACGGCGCTCGCCTGCTTGTCGGCCGGATTGAACGGCGTCCATACCGGACCCGGCGCCACGGCATTGACCCGGATGCCGCGCGGCACGAGGTGGCCCGCGAGCGAGCGCGTGAAGGCGTGGATGCCGCCCTTGGTGGTCGAATAGTCGAGCAGGAATTTGCTGCCGTGCAGGCCGGTTACCGAGCCGTTGTTGACGATGGCCGAACCCGGTTTCATGTGCGGCACCGCCGCCTGGGCCATGTGGAAGTAGCCGTAGAGGTTGGTCTTCATGGTGCGGTCGAACTGGTCTTCGTTGAGATCCTCGAACCGCGCGGCGTGAAGCTGAAAGGCAGCGTTGTTGACCAGCACGTCGAGGCCGCCCAGTTCCTTGACGACACGCGCCACGGCGTCGAAGCAGAAGCCGCGCTTGGCGACGTCGCCCGTGAGCACCAGGCAGCGCCGGCCTTCCGATTCGACGGCGCGTCGGGTGATCTCGGCATCCTCGGGCTCGTCGAGATGAACGATGGCGATGTCGGCGCCCTCGCGGGCGAACAGCACGGCCACGGCCCGGCCGATGCCGGAATCGCCGCCGGTGATCAGGGCGACCTTGTCGAGAAGCTTGAACGAGCCTTTCCAGTACGGCGCTTCATACATCGGCGGCGGATCTAGGCGGGTTTCCAGTCCGGGCTTGCGCTGATGCTGGCGCGGGAAAGGCGGCGCCGGATACTGCCGCGCGCCGGCCTGCATGGCGCTCTCGGCTTCCTCGGCGGGCCGCTCGCGATCGGCGCGGGCCCGCCGGCGCTGCAGCTTGCGATGGTGCACCGCCGTTCGTTGGGCCGTCCGGCTGGCCGTCCTCGTCGCTGCTCTGGCGCGCGCCATCGTCATCTCCGCCGTCGGTGGGACATGCCCGGGCAACGTCGCACTTGTCGCCCAGTTCCGGCCGTCAGACCCAGTCGCGCAGCACGCGTTCCGTCGGCATGGTCTCGATCTGCTGGCTGTAGCGCTCGTGGTACAGCTTGATCAGGGCATCGTGGGTCGCGTCGTTGGCGCTGCACAGTGCATCGTCCGGCAGCACGACATGGAAGCCGAGATCGACTGCCGCCATCACCGTGGCCAGGACGCAGACATCGGTCTCGCCGCCGGTGACGATCAGGGTCTCGACGCCGTGGCGGCGCAGCGAATGGGCCAGTCGCGGATGTCCGAAGGCCGAATAGACGGTCTTGTTCAAGACCTTCGCCGGCGGGACCAGCTTGCGCAGAGGCTCGACCAGCTCGAGCAGGTGCGGATCGATGCGGTCGCGCGTCATCGACCGCCAGCGCTCGTAGTAGTCGCGCCACGCCCCGGTCGCATGCTCGGGATCCTGAGGCGGGATGAAGCGCGTGAAGATCGTGCGATCGGGATGGCGCCGGGCGATCTCCAGCACGTTGGGCAACACCCTGGGCAGCCACGGCACGAACCATTCGGTCGGCTCGGCGAACAGACATTGCATGTCGACGGCGATATGGACCGCCGTGCGCTCGAGGGTGCTCATGATCTTTCGGACCCTTCGGCAGGCTCAGGGCAGGCCGCGAGCCTTTCTCCCCGAGTCTGCCGAAGGGTCCGGAAGAGCATGATCAGGCCGCCCGCTTGCGCGGCTTGGCCTTCTTGCGCGACGCGGCCCGCGGCCGTCGGCCCTGCGCCTCCAGGAAGCGATCGGCCTTGTCGCGCGATGGCCCGCCGCCGCCCTTCAGGCTCTTGCGCAGGGCGTCCATCAGGTCGACCACCTTGTCCTCTTCCTCGGGCTCCGCGGCGCTGACCACATCCTCGCCCTTGGACTTGCGCTTGATCAGGTCGCGCAGGGCGTCTTCGTAGCGGTCCTTGAACTCGGTGGGATCGAACTCGGCTTCCTGCTGCTCGATGATCTTCTCGGCGATCTGCAGCATGCGCGAATCCGGCTTGGGCAGGTTGCGGTCGAACACCTCGTCGGACGAGCGGATCTCGTCGTGGGCGCGCAGCGTGGTGAGCAGGATACCGTTGTCGCGCGGCTCCAGCGCACAGATGCGCTCGCGCTGGTGCATGACGACCCGACCCAGCGCCACCTTGCCCTGCTTCTCCATGGCCGTGCGGATCACCGCATACGCCTCGATGCCGGTCTTGCCGCCCGGTGCGAGGTAGTAGGGCTCGTCCCAATAGATGCGGTCGATCGACGTGGCGTCGACGAACTCGCCGATGTCGATGACACGCGTCGATTCGAGGCGCACGGAGTCGAGCTCGTCCTTCTCGAACAGGACGTACTTGTTCTTGGAGACGGCGAAGCCCTTGACCAGGTCGGAGCGATCGACGGCCTTGCCGGTGCCGGCATCGACCGTCTGCATGCGGATGCGGTTATTGGTCTTGGGATTGATCAGGTTGAAGTGCACATCCGCGGCGCGTTCGGTCGCGGTGTAGAGCGCCACCGGACAGGTCACCAGCGACAGCCGGAGATGTCCTTCCCAGGTCGGCCGCATTGCCCGCTTCTGCGAGCTGCCGTTACGCGTGGTCTTGCGTCGGGTCTTGGCCATGCTGTCCTCACGACTTCGATTTGATCATGCGTTCGATGGCCGCGCGCAGCGACGTCGCCGACTTGGCGTAGGTCGCCCACGGCTTGTTCTTCTTGAGAAGGGGGGGCGCGGTGCGGATGGTGAACTTCATCGGATCGAGGCCCGCCTTCACCTGCGGCCAGTTGAGCGGCATCGACACCGTGGCGCCCGGGCGGGCGCGCGTCGACAACGGCGCCACGGCCGTCGCGGTGCGGTCGTTGCGCAGGTAGTCGAGGAAGATGCGACCGCCGCGTTCCTTCTTGGCCATGTTCAGGACGAAGCGGTCCGGCTCGTCTTCGGCCAGCTGGCGGCAGATTTCGCGGGCAAAGGTCTTGGCGCCATCCCAATCCGGGCTCTTGGGATCGGAGGTGAGAGGCGTCACGACATGCAGGCCCTTGCCGCCCGTAGTCTTGCAGAAGGTCTTCAGGCCCAGCGCCTCCAACCGCTTGCTGACGTCGAGCGCGGCCTTGATCACCTCGGCGAACTTCACGTCGGGCGCCGGGTCGAGATCGAACACCAGGCGGCCGGGCAGGTCGGGCTTGCCGGGCTGGCAATTCCACGGGTGCAGCTCGGTGGCGCCGAGCTGGGCCACCGCGGCCAGACCCTCGACGCGGTCGATCTGCAGGTAGGGCTTGCGATCACCGCTCACCTTCACCTGCTCGAGCAGATGGGACGTGCCGGGCGCGGCGTGGCGCTGGAAGAACTTCTGGTCGCCGTCGATGCCGTCGGGCGTGCGCACGATCGAGCACGGCCGGCCCTTCAGATGCTCGATCATCCAGTCGCCGACCGTCTCGTAGTACTGCGCCAGCTCGAGCTTGGTGACGGGCGGCTTCTCGTCGGGCCACAGCGGTTTGTCGGGATTGGAGATCGACACGCCCATGACCATCGCCCGGCCATCGGCCGTTTTGGCGCCTGAAGACTTCGTGCTTTTGGCTTTGGGCACCGGCTTGGCCATCTTCGCCTTCTCCGGCTTCACCGCCTGCTCGGCCTCGACTTCCTCGGCCGGCTTGTCGGCGCGAAGCCCCTTGAAGGCAGCCTGACGCACATTGCCGTCGCCGGTCCAGCCGGCGAACTCGATCTCGGCCACCAGCTCGGGCCGCGCCCAATGCATGTTGGCCTCCTTGCGCGGACTGGCGCCGGCCGCGAACGGACTGGTCTTGCTCTCGACCTCACGCAAGCGCGGCACCAGCGTGCGCATGGTGGCCTCGCTGAAGCCCGTGCCGACGCGGCCGACATGGACCAGCTTCTGATCCTTGCCGTGTCCGCGATGCACGCCGACCAGCAGCGAGCGCAGTCGCTTGCCCTCGCTGGTCCAGCCGCCGATCACCACCTCGTGGCCGGCCCGGCACTTGGTCTTGACCCAGCTGCCGGCGCGGCCCGAGCGGTAGGGCGCATCGAGCTCCTTCGAGACGATACCTTCCAGCTGCATGCGACAGGCTGAGTCCAGCACCGCATCGCCCGCCGTCTCGAAATGCTCGACATACTGCAGGCCCGCATGCTTGCCCCTGAGCCCGTGGAGCAGCTCCTGCAGGCGCGCCTTGCGATCGCGCAAGGGCAGGGACCGCAGGTCCTCGCCGTCGGCGAACAGGAGATCGAAAGCAAAGAAGACGAGCTTTTCCGACTGCCCTTCGGACAAGGCGGCTTGCAGGGCGGAGAAGTCGGGAGCGCCGTGGGCATCGAGCGCCACCGCCTCGCCGTCGATCATGCAATCGGGCAGCTTCGCGGCCAGTTCGGCGGTCGCCTGGAACTTCTCCGTCCAGTCGAGGCCTTTGCGCGTGCGTAACCGGGCCTTGCCGTCCTCGATACGCAGCTGCAGGCGATAGCCGTCGAACTTGACCTCGTGCGCCCAGCCGGCCTGTGACGGCGCGCGCTCGACCAGCTTGCAGAGCTGCGGCTCGACGAAAGCCGGCATCTTGCCGACCTTGCGCGGTTTGGCCTTGGTTTCGGCCAGGGTCGCCTTGTCACCGCCGCCCTTCTTGTTGCTCTGCCACACCGCGCCGGCGGCGCGGCGCTTGCCGGTCATGAACGGCGTCGGCGCGCGCCCTTTGCCGATCGCGATCTCGTCCAGGGTGCGCCCCGACGCGACCGACGTCTCGTTGTCCTGCAGGAGGGCGTCCTCGTCGCCTTCGCGCGCCGCTTCGTCGCGATGCTTGATCAGGAGCCAGTTGGTCTTCTTGCCGCTGCCGCCTTTCCGATCCCATTTCATGCGTACCAGCACCCAGCTGCCATGCAGCCGTTCGCCTTCGAGCACGAACTTGAGGTCGCCCTTCTTCAGGCCCTCCTGCGGATCGCCGATCGGCCGCCAGTAGCCGCGGTCCCACAGCTGCACCGTGCCCCCGCCGTACTGGCCTTCGGGAATGGTGCCCTCGAAGTCGCCATAGTCGAGCGGATGGTCCTCGGTCTGCACCGCCAGCCGCTTCACCTTGGGATCGAGCGAGGGGCCCTTGGTCACCGCCCACGACAGGAAGACGCCGTCGAGCTCGAGGCGGAAATCGTAATGCAGGCGCGTGGCGTCGTGGCGCTGGATGACGAAACGCAGTTCCTTGGCGGACGCGACGGTCGATTTGCCCGAGGGCTCCTCCGTCTGGCTGAAATCGCGCTTGGCGCGATAGGTGACGAGACTGTCTTTGCGCAAAGGATGCAACCTGTGACGTTCGGGGACCCGACCGGAAACGACGCCTGAGGCGAGACGTTCCCCTCGTGACAAGCACTTGAAGCCGGCAACGGACGCAGCAAGCCGGCCGTTGGTCCGGGCATGACCCATCCCCATTCCATTACCCGCCGTGTTGTCGGTATCGCCTCCATTGTGACGGCGGTATTCGGCCGCGAACCGCAGGCGCAGCCAATGCCCTCGCCATCGACAGGGTCGAAGAACGGCCCGTCGAAGGCCAATGTTCGCCTCACCGTCAACGGACAGGCGCACGATCTCGCACTCGATACGCGCACGTCGTTGCTCGATGCGCTGCGCGACCATCTCGGCCTGGCCGGCACCAAGAAAGGCTGCGATCACGGCCAGTGCGGCGCCTGCACCGTGCTGGTGAACGGCGTGCGCCTGAATGCCTGCCTGTCGCTCGCCGTGGCGCGCGACGGCGACAGCATCGTCACCATCGAGGGCCTCGCCAAGAACGGCAGCCTGCATCCCCTGCAGGAGGCGTTCGTCAAGCATGACGGCTTCCAGTGCGGCTACTGCACGCCCGGCCAGATCTGCTCGGCGGTCGGCATGCTGGACGAGATCCAGCGCGGCATACCGTCGGCGGTCAGCGATCTCGCCGCCGCGCCGCAGACCAATGGTGCGGAGATCCGCGAACGCATGAGCGGCAACATCTGCCGCTGCTCGGCCTATCCCAACATCGTGGCCGCCATCATGGAAGCGCAAGGGAGAGCAGGATGAGAGCTTTCACCTACGAGCGGCCCGACAACGTCGCCGCCGCCATGCAGGCGGCCATCCAGCCCGGCGCGTCGTTCATCGCCGGCGGCACCAACCTGCTCGACCTGATGAAGATCGACGTCGAGCAGCCCACGCATCTCGTCGACATCTCCCGCCTGCCGCTGCGCGAGGTGACGGAGACGCCCGACGGCGGGCTGCGCATCGGCGCCCTGGTCAGCAATACCGACCTCGCGGCCGACCAGCGGGTGCGCCAGCGCTATCCGGTGCTGGCGATGGCGCTGCTGAACGGTGCGTCGGGCCAGTTGCGCAACCAGGCGACGACAGCGGGCAACCTGCTGCAGCGCACGCGCTGCCCGTACTTCTATGACGTCGCCATGCCGTGCAACAAACGCCAGCCGGGCAGCGGCTGCTCGGCGCTGACGGGCTTCAACCGCATGCACGCCATCCTGGGCGCGAGCCAGGCCTGCATCGCCGTGCATCCCTCGGACATGGCGGTCGCCATGGCAGCGTTGCACGCCGAGATCGAGCTGCAGACGCCGGCCGGTCTCAGCCGCAAGATGCCGATCGCCGAGCTGCATCGCCTGCCCGGCCAGAATCCCGAACGCGACACCACCCTGGCGCGCGGCGAGCTGATCACCGCGGTGATCCTGCCACCGCCGCCCGCCGGCCGGCAGACCTATCGCAAGGTGCGCGATCGCGCCTCCTTCGCTTTCGCCCTGGTCTCTGTGGCGGCGATCGTCGATGCCGGCGGCGGCAAGATCCGCGATGCGCGCCTGGCGCTGGGCGGCGTCGCCCATAAGCCATGGGTGCCCAAGGAGGCCGAGCGCGAGCTGGCCGGCGCGCCCGCCGAAGCGGGCAGCTACGAGGCCGCGGCGCGCTCTGCCCTGCGCGAGGCGCAGACCTACACGCACAACGAGTTCAAGGTCCCGCTGGCCGAGCGCCTTTTAGCGCGCACGCTTGGCGAGCTGGCGACGGGAGGCTGACATGGCGCAGGTGATCGGCCAGCCCATCGACCGCATCGACGGTCGCGCCAAGGTGACGGGCACGGCGGCCTATGCCGCCGACAACCGCGCTGAGCGCATGGCGTTCGGCTCCATCGTCACCGCCACCATCGCCCGCGGGCGCGTGGCGGGCATCGACGCCAACGCCGCTCGACGCATGCCGGGCGTGCTGCTGGTGATGACGCACGAGAACGCGCCCAAGCAGGCGCCGTTTCAGGCCAAGGCTGACGACCGCCACGCCCGGCCCAAGCCGCAGCTCGCCGACGACAAGGTGCAGTATTTCGGCCAGCCGGTGGCGCTGGTTGTGGCCGAGACGGCGGAGACGGCGCGTGCCGCCGCTTCAGCGATCGTCGTCACCTATGAGAAGGCCGACGGCGCCTTCGTTCTCGAATCGGCCAGCGGCGCGGCCTACAACCCCGGCAAGGGGCCGACCGGCGCGCCGGCCGACAGCAAGCTCGGCGATTTCGACAAGGCGTTCGCGGCCGCCGCCGTGAAGATCGATGCGATCTACAAGACGCCTTATCAGTCGCACGCCATGATGGAGCCGCACGCCAGCCTGGCGTCGTGGCAGGACGGCAAGCTCACGGTCACGAGCTCCCTGCAGCTGGTCGAGAGTGCGCACAAGTCGATCGCCGACACGCTGAAGCTCGAGCCTGACAAGGTCGAGGTGATCTCCGAGTATGTCGGCGGTGGCTTCGGCGGCAAGCTGCCGGTCTACGGCGACGCCATCCTCGCCGCCTTGGCCGCGCGCGAACTCAACCGCCCGGTGCGGGTGGCGCTGACGCGCCAGCAGATGTTCCATGTCACGACGCATCGGCCGGCCTCGATCCAGCGCGTGCGGCTGGGCGCCGAGCGCGACGGCACGCTGACGGCGATCACCCACCAGTCGCTGGCGCAGAGCGCGCGGGCCGACGAGTTCGCCGAGCCCATCGTCTTTTCGACGCGGTCGCTCTATGCCGCGCCCAACCGCATGACCAGCCAGCGCATCGCCGCGCTCGACCTGCCCGTGGCCGATTCGATGCGCGCGCCCGGCGAGGCCATCGGGCTTCTGGCGGTCGAGCAGGCGATGGACGAGCTCGCCGTGCGCCTCGACATGGATCCCATCGAGCTCAGGCTGAAGAACGAGCCCAAGGAGGACCCGGAAAAGAAAGTACCTTTCTCGACGCGCGCCCTGGTGCCCTGTCTCACCGAAGGAGCGAAACGTTTCGGCTGGGACAAGCGCAATGCGCGGCCGGGCCAGGTGCGCGATGGCAATTGGTTGGTCGGCATGGGCGTGGCGGCGGCGATTCGCGGCAACTTCCTGCGCGAGGCCGAGGCCAGGGTGACCATGGAAAGCGAGCATCATGCCGTGGTCGAGATGGACATGACCGACATCGGCACCGGCTCCTACACGGTGTTCGCTCAGATCGCGGCCGAGCTGCTCGACCTGCCGGTCGAGAACATCAAGGTGAAGCTCGGCCACAGCTCCTATCCCGACACGCCGGGTTCGGGCGGCTCCTTCGGCGCCTCGAGCTGCGGTGCCGCGCTCCACGATGCCTGCACCAAGCTCAAGGCCAAACTCCAGAAAGGCGAAGGCGCGCAGGGCCTGTCGGCGACCGGCTCGGTGAAGCCCGGCGATGAGTACAAGAAGTACTCGCAGTACGCCTACGGCGCGCACTTCGCCGAGCTCGGCGTCGACCAGACGACCGGCGAGGTTCGCTTGCGCCGCATGCTGGGCGTTTTCGCTGCCGGCCGCATCCTCAACGCCAAGACCGCGCACTCGCAGCTGATCGGCGGCATGATCTGGGGCGTGGGCTCCGCGCTCGAGGAAGAGACCGTGCTCGATCCGCGCATGGGCGCCTTCGTCACCCAGGACCTGGTGCACTATCACGTGCCGGTCCATGCCGACGTGCCGCAGGTCGAGGCCGTCCTGCTCGACGAGTTCGACCCGCACGCCAATGTGCTGGGCTCCAAGGGCGTGGGCGAGCTCGGCATCTGCGGCGCCGGTGCCGCCGTCGCCAACGCCGTCTACAACGCCTGCGGCGCGCGTGTGCGGGACTACCCCATCACCCTCGACAAGGTGCTGCCGGCGCTGACCCGACGGCAAGGTTAGCTCGCTGGGGGCGCACCCCCAGCGCTACTTCCCGATGCAGAAGTCGCGGAAGATGATGTCCAGAAGCTCGTCGATGCGCACCGTGCCGGTGATGCGGCCCAAGGCGCGCATCACCAGCCGCACATCCTCCGCCGCGAGCGCGATCTCCGACGCGGTGAGCGCGCGCGCCAACGACTCCTGACACTCGATCAGCGCTTCGCGATGGCGCGCCCGCGTGAGCGGCGGCGCGCCGCTTTCCTGCATCAGCGCCTCGGCCGCCCGCTCGATGCGGGCGAGAAGCGCCGGCAGGCCATCGCCCGACAGCGCCGACACGGAGGCAACATCGGCAGCGTCGACCGGCGCGCGATCGGTCTTGTTCACGACCACGATGTCACGCGCGTCGTCCCAGCGCTCGGTGCCCGCAGTCAGCTTGCCGCGCTCGGACCGCCAGTCACCTGTCGCATCGAGCACCAGCAGGCGCAGGTCGGCGCTGGCCGCGCGCGCCCGCGCCCGCCGCACGCCCTCCTGCTCGATGGCATCGCTCGAGTCGCGCAGGCCGGCAGTATCGGCCAGCACCACCGGCCAGCCGCCGAGATCGAGATGGACTTCTATGACATCGCGCGTCGTGCCGGCGGTCTCCGACACGATGGCGGCGTCACGGCGCGCCAGCAGGTTGAGCAGGGAGGATTTTCCGGCGTTGGGCGGGCCGATGATGGCGATATGCAGGCCCTCGCGGAGCCGCTCGCCGCGGCGATCCTCCAGATGAGCCGTGATCTCGCCCTGCAGGCGCGTGATGCCGTCATGGACCTCGTCGGCAATGCCGGCCGGCAGGTCTTCGTCGGGAAAGTCGATGGCGGCTTCGAGATGGGCGAGCGTCCGCAGGCCGAGCGTGCGCCAATCCTCGTAGAGGCGATAGAGCGCACCATCCATCTGCTGCAGGGCCTGGCGGCGCTGCTGGTCGGTCTCGGCGGCGACGAGGTCGGCGATGGCCTCGGCCTTGGTGAGGTCGAGCTTGCCGTTCTCGAAGGCGCGGCGGGTGAACTCGCCGGGCTCGGCCATGCGGCAGAAGCCCAGCCTGGCGATGGCGTCGAGCGCGCCGGCGACCACGGCGCGCCCGCCGTGCAGGTGCAGCTCGGCCATGGCCTCGCCGGTCTCGCTGTTGGGCGCCTCGAACCACACGGCCAGGCCGCGGTCGATCGTCTCGCCGCTCGTCGGATCGTACAGGCTGCGCACCACCATGCGCCGCGGCTCTGGCAACGCCGGATCGCGCGCCGAATGGCCGCGCTCGAAGGCAAGCCGCTCGGTGAGGAAGATCAGCGCCTCGGCCGCGCGCGGGCCGCTGAGGCGAATGACCGAGATCGCGCCCGGATGCGCCCGCGATGGCACGGGTGTGCCGAGCGCATAGATCGTGTCGACATCCATCAGGTGCGGCGCGGCTGGCCGGCCGGCGGACGGGTGGTCGGCGTCGGCGTCGCGCCGGGCGGCGGCCGCGCCATCACCTTGTCGGCGATCTTGTCGTACAGCGCCTCGGGGATCAGGCGACGCTCGACCAGGTCGGTCTTGGCCTTGAACGGCCGGGCGCGGATGATGGCATCGGCGCGCACCTCGCCGATTCCTTCCAGGGTCATGAGGTCATCGCGGCTGGCGCTGTTGATATCGATCAGGCTGGCAGCAGGGGGCGGCGGCGTCCGCGTCTGGGCCACGGCGGTCGCCGCGCCAAGCAGCAATGCCAAGCCGATCATGAGGAGCCTTGCGCGCATGGCCCACAAAATACGCTAAGCGACGATCTCTTCCCACACGGGCGTTGGCCGCAAGGCGAAGGGCACCTTCCAACGCTGGAAGTTCGTGCCGTCGATCAGCGCCGCCGGCACCATGATCGAGGCCGGGACCGCCTCGCCCCGCAAGTGGCGCAGAGCGGCACGGGCGGCGATGCCGGCGATGTTGAAGGCGCTGAAATCGACGCTCGCCTGCATGGTGCCGCGCTCGATGTTGTCGATCGCCTCGGGCAGGCCGTTGACGCCCACCACCTTGGCGGGCCGACCGGCGGCAGCCAGCGCCTCCAGCACGCCGAAGGCCATGACGTCGTTGGAGGTCCAGACGCCGTCGATCTCGGCATGCTCGGCCAGCAGGCGTGCCATTTCCTCGCGCGCCGGGGCCTGCTGGAAGTAGCCGACGCCCGAGCCGACAAGCTCCATCGCCGGCGTTTCGGCCAGGGCCTTGCCGAGGCCAACGGTGCGGTCGCGGCTGGTCGGCGCCGCCGGCGTACCCTCGATGGCGACGATCCGGCCCCCTGCCGGCAGGGCGCCAAACAGCGCTTTGGCGGCGGTATGACCGACGGCGACATCGTCGGAGCCGACAAAGCTTATGACCTTGCCTTCCATGCGATTGATGCAGGTCACGACCGGAATGCCGGCGTCGGCGAAGCGGGCCAGGTCGGGCACCATCTGCCTGTCGTCGACCGGCACGAACACCACGGCGTCGGGCACGGCGGCCAGCGCCTCACCGACCAGGGCCTTCTGCTGCCCGACATCGTCCGGCGTCTGGGGCACAAAGTGCAGGGTGCGCGCGCCGGCCTCGGCGGCGACCCGGTCGGCGGCCAGGCGGGCCGCGGCATAGGCGGGATTGACCCGGTTCTTGGTGAACACGGCGAGGGTGAAGGGGCGGGCCATGGTGCCTATTTTAGAGGACCCGCAGCCTGTAGTATCGCGCCCGCAAATGGCCAAGCCCTATGACCAGATCTCCGACCGCCGCGCCATCGTGCGTCGCCGCGCGCTGGAGGACGCCTTGGCCCACCTGGTCGAGGACCTGCCGACCGGCGCCGAGCCGCCGCGCCCGGCCGTACTCGCCCTGCTGCGCGAGGCTCTGGCCACCGGCCGGGCCGAGATCCGCCGCCGCTTCGAGGAGCCCGGGCCCTTGCGCAACGACGGCGACCAGGTGCTGGCCGCCACCTCGTTCCTGATGGACCAGCTGATCCGCGTCATCTTCGACTTCGCCGACCAGCGCATCTATCCCGCCGCCAATCCCAGCGCCGCCGAGCGGCTCAGCGTGGTGGCGACCGGCGGCTACGGCCGCGGCGAGCTCGCCCCCCTGTCGGACATCGATCTGCTCTTCCTGAGGCCCTACAAGCAGACGCCGAGGGGCGAGCAGATCGTCGAGTTCATGCTCTATTTGCTGTGGGATCTGGGTCTCAAGGTTGGCCACGCCACGCGCACGGTCGACGAGAGCCTGCGCTACGGCGAGCGCGACCAGACCATCCGCACGGCGCTCCTCGAAGCGCGCTACGTGTGGGGTGATCGCGAGCTGTTCGACGAGCTGATCAAGGGCTTCGCCCAGAAGTTCCTGACCGGCGATGGCCGCGACTTCGTCGAGGCCAAGCTCGCCGAGCGCGACCAGCGCCATCAGCGCATGGGCGATTCACGCTACGTTGTCGAGCCCAACGTCAAGGAAGGCAAGGGCGGGCTGCGCGACCTGCATCTCCTGTTCTGGATCGCCGAGTATCTCTATCGCGTCCATGAGCCCAGCGAGCTGGTGGCCAAGGGCGTGCTCACCAAGGAGGAGGCGCGTCATTTCGAGCGGGCTGAGCGCTTCTTCACCACGGTGCGCTGCCACATCCACTATCTGACCGGCCGTGCCGACGATCGCCTGTCGTTCGAGCTGCAGCGCGAGATCGCGGGGCGTCTCGGCTACCAGGACCGGCCGGGCAGCCGCGGCGTCGAGCGCTTCACCAAGCACTATTACCTGCACGCCAAGATCGTCGGCGACCTCACGCGCATCTTCATCGCGGCGCTCGAGGACAGCCGCCGCCGCAAGCCCAAGCTTGCGGCCCTTTGGCAGACCTTGCGGCCGCGCGAGCTTGCGGGCTTCCGCCTGGACGGCGAGCGGCTGGCCGTCGCCGCGCCCGATGCCTTCACCAAGGATCCGGTGGCGATCCTGCGGCTGTTCCATGTGGCGCAGGAGAACGACCTCGACATCCATCCCGCGACGTTGCGGCTGATCACGCAGAACATCCGCCTGGTCGATCGGCTGCGCACCGATGCCGAGGCCAATCGCCTGTTCATGGCGATGATGACCTCGCAGCACGATCCGGAGACGACCTTGCGGCGCCTCAACGAGGCCGGGGTGTTCGGCCGCTTCGTGCCCGATTTCGGTCGTGTCGTCGCCCAGACGCAGCACGACATGTATCACACCTACACGGTCGACGAGCATACCATCCGGGCGATCGGCATCCTCTCGAAGATCGAGAACGGCACGCTCAAGGAAGACCATCCGTTGTCGGCCGACGTGGTGCACAAGATCCTGTCGCGGCCGGTGCTCTATCTTGCCGTGCTGCTGCACGACATCGCCAAGGGCCGCGGCGGCGATCACTCGGTGCTGGGCGCCGATGTCGCCATGCAGCTCGGCCCGCGCTTGGGCTTGAGTGCAGCCGAGACCGAGACCGTGGCGTGGCTGGTGCGCTACCACCTCGCCATGTCGGGCACCGCCTTCCAGCGCGACCTGATGGATCCCAAGACCATCGACACCTTCGCCGCCCTGGTGCAATCGCCCGAGCGCCTGCGCCTGCTGCTGGTGCTGACGGTATGTGACATCCGCGCCGTCGGACCCAACGTGTGGAACGGCTGGAAAGCCGCGCTGCTGCGCCAGCTCTACCATGCGACCGAACAGGTCCTGTCGGGCGGCACCTTGGCCGGCGGCCGCGGCGAGCGCATCAAGCAGATCCAGGGCGAGGTCGCCAAGCGACTCGCAAGCTGGAGCGACGCGGAGAAAGAAGAGCATTTTGCGCGCGGCTATGCGCCCTACTGGCTGTCATTCGATCCCGACACCTTGGCGCGCCAGGCCGAGCTGGTGCGCCGCGCCGAGCGCGAGCGCCAGCCGCTCGCCATCGAACATCGCATCGACGGCGAGCGCTCGGTCACCGAGGTGACGATCTACACCCTCGACACGCACGGCCTGTTCGCTCGTCTCGCCGGCGCCATGGCGATCAGCGGCGCCAACATCGTCGACGCCAAGATCTTCACCCTGGCCAACGGCATGGCGCTCGACACCTTCTGGATCCAGGACCTCGAAGGCAAGCCGTTCGACGGCCCGCAGCGCCTGGCCCGCCTCGCCGCCCGCGTCGAGATCGCGCTTTCCAACCGCCTCGACATCCAGCGCGAGCTCGACAGCCAACGCTCCTCATGGCCCAAGCGCGACCGCGTCTTCACCGTCGAGCCGCGCGTGCTGATCGACAACAACGCGTCGGACACGTTCACCGTGATCGAGGTCAACGGCCGCGACCGCCCGGGCTTCCTCCACGTCGTGACGCGCGCGCTGACCCGCATGAGCCTGCAGGTTGCCTCGGCCCACATCACGACCTACGGCGAACGCGCCGTCGACGTGTTCTATGTGAAGGACCTGTTCGGCCTGAAGGTGGTGAACCAGGACAAGCTGAAGCAGGTCGCCGACACCGTCGAGAAGTCCATCCGCGACTTCGACACGAGATTCGAGCCGGTGCCAAAGGCGGCGGAGTAGTTTACCGCTCGCCTTCCCACGGCCGACGGCGAGCGCCATGGCGGACGTACTGGATGATCACTTCATCCACGTCGATTTCGTACACGATCAAGTAGTTCCCGATAGGAAAACGTCGGACCCTGGCGTTGCGGGTCACCATACCTATGTAGGGCTGGTCGGCGATCAGCGACGACACTCGCTCAATACGCTCCACCAGACGCGCCGCTGCTCGTGGATTGTCTCTTGCGATGTAACTGAAGATCTCCTCAAGATCAGCCAGTGCACCGCGCGAGTAACGAAGCTTCATGCACCTCGGTACTTGTCAAAGAGCCTCTTGGCCTCTTCGCCGCTCGCGATATCACGGCGCGCGATGCGCTCCTCAATGAGTTTCCACTCCTCGTCGGTGATATCGTCAGGCAACGAGCCTTCTTCGACTTGTCGCACAAAGCGAACGACACGTTCCTGGTCTTCTGGCGACCAGGCCAGCACGCGATCGAGGATGTCTTTCAATTGCTGCTTCGTCATGGCTTCATTCTACCATATCCGAACCTACTCCGGCTTGAACCCCGACTCTTGCAACAGCGCCGTGTTCACCTCGACCTCGGTCCTGATGAAGGCGGCGAAGTCCTTGGGTCCGCGCGCCGTCGGCACGATGCCAAGCGACGTGGTCTTCTCGAGGAAGCCAGGATCCTTGGAGACTTCGGCCATTGCGCTCGCAAGCTTGTCGACCATGGGTTCGGGCGTATCCTTGGGCGCCCACAGTCCGTACCACGAGCTGATGGTGAAGTCCTTCAGCCCGACCTCGGCGGCGGTCGGGATGTTGGGCGCAAGCGGTGTGCGCTCCTTGGAGGTAACGAAGAGGCCGCGCGCGCGGCCGGAGGTCGCGAGTGGCAGCGTCGTCGTCCACGGATCCATGAAAAGCTGGACGTTGCCCGCGACCAGGTCGGCGTTGGCCGGCGCCGTGCCCTTGTAGAGGATGGTGTCGAGCGGCAGGCCGGTGCGTTTCAGGAAGGCGAGCGTGGCAATGTGCCCGGCCGAACCGCCCGACGACAGGGCAAAGAAGTACTTCTTCGGCTCCTTGGCGATCGCCGCGACAGTACTGGCATAGTCGGTGCCCGGCACGTTGTTGTTGACGATCAGCACCAGCGGCGCCTCGCCGGCCTGGGCAACCGCCCGGAAGTCGGTCTGCGGATCATAGGGGCAGGACGGCACTACCGTCTTGCCCAGCACGAACAGGCTGGCATTGAACAACAGCGTATAGCCGTCGGGATCGGACCGGCGCACTGTCTCGGAACCCACCGTCCCCGACGCGCCGCCGATATTCTGCACCACGATCGGCTGGCCGAGTTTCTCCGACAGGAACTGGCAGGTGATGCGGCCCAGCCCATCGGTTCCACCGCCCGGCGGATAGGGCACGATCACCTTGAGCGGTTTGTTGGGAAACGCCTGCCCGAGTGCCGGCGCCGCAAGCAGCAACGCACCGGCAGCGCCAACGAACGTCCTGCGCTTGATCATGGCTGGACCGACACCGACGAAGCGCACGACGTGCCGCTCGCAGACTCGCAAATGGTGCGCAGGACGCGGCGCGTCTTCAGATCGCCGCAGCCCACCCCCAGGCCCTTGGATGTATCGAGATGCTGTTTCAACGTCGCCTTCCCTCCGGGCCCGATCGGATAGAGCACACCCTCGCGGTATGCCGATTTCAATTCGACGGTGCGCTCCTGGCCGTTCTCCAGGGCGACGACGACATCGACCTGCAGATAGTCGATGGTCACCGCCGACTTGTTCTCGACCACGAGGCTCGGCACGCAATTGCCGAACACCATCGCGTCCTGGCCGCGCGTGACGTCGATGCCATTCGCGGCCCGTGCCGACGAAGCAGCAAGAACCAGACCAAGTGCAAGTCCAACCCGCGGATGACGAATACGCATGATCGCCTCCTTTTTCGTCCCGATGGCTATTCCGTCGCCTGCAGGCGCTGCTCGCGGCGCACCGCCAGCATCTGCAGGATCGACGCCGCCGTCTCCTCGATCGAGCGGCGCGTGACGTCGATGGTCGCCCACTTGCGGCGGGCATAAAGGCGGCGCGCCTCTTGGATCTCGCGCTGCACGTTGTCCATGTCGGTGTAGTCGGTCTCGGTGTTCTGCTGCAGCAGGCGCAGGCGATTGACGCGGATCTGCACCAGCCGCTCGGGATCGGTGATCAGCCCGACGATCAGCGGCCGCTTGGCGGACTCGAGCGCCGGCGGCGGATCGACCAGCGGCACCAGCGGCACGTTGGCCGCGCGCACGCCGCGGTTGGCGAGATAGACGCAGGTCGGCGTCTTGGAAGTGCGCGACGGGCCGACCAGGATGACGTCGGCGTCCTCGAGATCGTGCGTCGACTGGCCGTCGTCATGCGCCAGGGTGTAGTGCATGGCATCGATGCGGTCGAAATAACCTTCGTCGAGCTGATGCTGGCGGCCGGGCCATTGCTCGCTCTTGGAATGGAAGTGCACGGCGAGCACGCTCATCGCCTGGTCGAGCACGCCGACGCAGGGAAGCTGCAGGCGCCGGCAATGATCGCGCACCAGGTCGCGCAATTCGGGATCGACCAGCGTATAGAGCACGGGCCCGCGGTCGCGTTCGACGGCCTGCATGACCTTGTCCATCTGGCCCTTGGTGCGCACCAGCGACCAGACATGCTCCTGCACGAACACGCCCTCGTATTGCACAAGGCAGGCGCGCGCCACGCTCGATACCGTCTCGCCGGTCGAGTCGGACACGAGATGGACGTGAAAGTTACGGTTTGCCACGGCCTTTTTTACCCCACAGCGACCCGGGGAGAAATGCAGGATTGCTCATGGCAAGACGGGGACAGGAGGTATGGCGTCGCCTGCACCGCCGATTCAGGACACGACTCGCCCGGCCGATGCCGATTCCCGTCCCTTGCGGACAGACTGGGACGAAAGGGCTGCGAATCGGGAATCCAGCGCTGAAAGCCCGTCGAATCGGCATTGTCCGATCCACAGCCACCTGGGGACGCCCGACCAATAGGGCGCATCCCCATGTGGCACACCCCCTACTACTGCTACTACCTATTATGAATAGAGTAAGAGGAAGCATGAGGGATGAGCAGTGAGCACCGGGAAATTCCTGGAGACGCTGGCCGGGACGCGCTTTCCGACGCCGCCGATCTGGCTGATGCGCCAAGCCGGGCGCTATCTGCCGGAGTATCGGGCGATCCGGGCGACGACGCGCTCCTTCCTCGAATTCTGCTATACGCCGGACAAGGCGGTCGAGGTCACGCTGCAGCCGGTGCGCCGCTTTGGGCTCGATGCCGCGATCATCTTTTCCGACATCCTCGTGGTGCCGGACGCGCTCGGCCAGAAGGTCTGGTTCGAGGAAGGCGAAGGCCCAAAGCTCGAGGCGCTGACCGATCCCGCCGACTTCGGCCAGCTCACCCGGGCGCGCCTGCCCGAGAAGCTGGCGCCGGTCTATGAGGCGATCCGCCGGACCCGCGCCGAGCTGCCCAGCGAGACGGCGCTGCTAGGGTTTGCCGGCGCCCCCTTCACGCTTGCCTGCTACATGATCGAAGGTGCCGGCAGCCGCGACTTCGCCAAAGTGAAGGGCTGGGCCTATCGCCATCCCGATTCCTTCGGCCTGCTGATCGATCTCCTGGTCGACGCCGTGGTCGATCACCTCGTCAACCAGATCGACGCCGGCGCCGACGCCGTGCAGCTCTTCGATTCCTGGGCGGGCGTGCTGCCCGAGGAACAGCTCTTCGGCTGGTCGCTCGAGCCGATGGTTCGCATCGCCCATGCCGTCCATGCGCGTCATCCCAAGACGCCGATCATCGCCTTTCCGCGCGCCGTGGGTCCGGCGACATTGATGTACCGCCGCAGCGATGCCTTCGCCGCCCTGTCGATCGACACCGGCATCGGCGCGCATTGGGCCGCGCGCGAGCTGCAGCCGCATATCTGCCTGCAGGGCAATCTCGATCCTCTGATGCTGGTGGCCGGCGGCGCGGCGCTCGAGCGCGAGGCGACGCGCATCCTCGACAAGCTCGGGCACGGCCCCTTCGTGTTCAATCTCGGCCACGGCGTGGTGCCGCAGACGCCACCGGAGCATGTCGCGCAACTGGTCGAGATCGTGCGCAACTGGAAGCCGTCGACGACGTGAAGATCGCGATCATCCTGTTCAATCTCGGCGGACCGGATTCGCTGGAAGCGGTGCAACCCTTCCTGCGCAACCTGTTCGGCGATCCCGCGATCCTGCGCGTGCCTGGCTTCATCCGCGGCCCATTGGCGAGCTTTTTGGCGCGGCGACGCGCTCCGACGGCGCGGGCGATCTACGAGAAGATCGGGGGCTCCTCGCCCATCCTCGGCCAGACCGAGGCGCAGGCGCGTGCGCTCGAAGAAGCGCTGGGCGGAGAGCACGAATGGCGCGGCTATGTCTGCATGCGCTACTGGCATCCCATGACCGAGGCCGTCGTACGGTCGGTCGAGCGATTCAAGCCCGACCGCATCGTACTGCTGCCGCTCTATCCGCAGTTCTCGACGGCAACCACCGAATCGTCGTTCAAGGCTTGGAACGACACGGCGAAGTTCAAGGTGCCGACGACTGTCGTGAAGGATTATCCGACCGAGCCGGGGTTCATTGCAGCTTCCGTCGAGCTCTTGAAGGAAGGCCTGGCGCAGGTCAGCGATGCGCGCCGCCGCGTGCTGTTCTCGGCCCACGGCCTGCCCGAGCGCGTGATCAAGGCGGGCGATCCCTATCAGAGCCAGGTCGAGCAGACGGCCAAGGCCATCGTCCATGTGCTCGGTGGCGATCTCGACTGGTCGGTCTGCTATCAGAGCCGCGTCGGTCCCTTGAAATGGATCGGTCCTTCGACCGACGCCGAGATCACGCGGGCCGGCGCCGACAAGGTCGCGGTCGTGCTCTATCCGCTGTCCTTCGTGTCGGAGCATTCCGAGACCCTGGTCGAGCTCGACATCGAGTACCGCCATCTCGCTGACAAGATGGGCGTGCCGAATTACATCCGCGTGCCGACCGTCGGCACCCATCCTCTGTTCATCGCGGGTCTCGCGAGGCTGGTGCGCGATGCTCTATGAGGTCCTGAAGGCGCTGCACATCGTGGCCGTCATCGCCTGGATGGCGGGCCTGCTCTACCTGCCGCGGCTGTTCGTCTATCACGCCGACACCGAGCCCGGCTCCAAGCAAAGCGAGACCTTCAAGATCATGGAGCGCCGCCTGCTGCGCGGCATCATGAACCCGGCCATGATCCTGGTCTGGATCTTCGGCCTGGCGCTGGCCTGGCGCGGCGACTGGTGGCATGCCGGCTGGTGGCAGGTGAAATTCTCGCTGGTTCTCGGCCTGACCCTGATCCATCACCTCTACGGCCGCTGGCGCAAGGATTTCGAGGCGGACCGGAACACAAGGCCAGCAACGTATTATCGCTGGTGGAACGAGGTTCCGACGGTGCTGATGATCGCCATCGTGTTCCTGGCGGTGTTAAAACCCTTCTGAACCGAGGCACCCATGACCGACTATGCACCGTTTCCCCTGATCGACCTCGCCGGCAGCCCGCGCGAGCGCGGCCGCACCCATGGCAAGGCCGCGGCCGACCGGCTGCGCCGTGGCGCCAAAATGTACGCCGAATCGCTGCTCAGGAGCGGCGTCGACTGGGCCGAGCTCGAGCGCCGCGCCGAGGCGCTGGTGCCCTCGATCGAGAAGTTCGATCCGACCTACATCGAGGAGATGCGCGGCATCGCCGAGGGCGCGAACGAGCCCTTCGCCGCCGTGGTGCTGATGAACGCTCGCACCGAGATGGTGGCCGCGGCGCGCCAGGAGCAGGAAGCCGGGCAAGTGCCGGACGGCTGCACCGCCGCGCTCGCCCTCCCGGAAGCCAGCGCCGACGGCGTGCTGCTGCACGGCCAGAACTGGGACTGGCGTGCCGAGTGCGCGGAGACCGGCGTGCTGCTGCGTATCCATCGCGACGACGGTCCCGACATCCTGACCTTCACCGAAGCGGGCGGCCTCGCCCGTTCGGGCCTGAACTCGGCCGGCATCGGGCTGACCGCCAACGCCTTGCAATGTGATCGCGACTATCAGCGCGGCCCCGGCATCCCGCTACCTTTCATCCGCCGCAAGGTGCTGGAGAGCGCCTACCTCGCCAATGCGGTGCAAACCATCGTGTCGACGCCCAAGCTCGGCTCCAACCACATGGCGGTCAGTCACTGTGGCGGCGAGGCCTTCGGCTTCGAATGCGCGCCCGACGACACGTTCTGGATCGCGCCGGATCGCGGCCTCTACGTGCATGCCAACCATTGGATCGCCGAGTCGGCGCGTGCCCAGGTGAAGGACACGGGCCTCGCCGAGACGCCGTGCTCGATCTATCGCGACAAGCGCGTACGCGACCAGCTTTCAGCCAAACGCGGCAAGCTCACGCTGGATGATTTCCGCTCGGCCTTCTTCGACGACTGGAACTCGCCCTGGTCGGTGTGCCGGCCGCCGCGGCTCAACACCCGCGGCGTGAACACCGCGACCACCGCCATGATCCTGATGCGGCCGGGCGAAGGCCATCTCGAAGCCTGCCCGATGCCCTCCCTCAACAAGCGCTTCACGACCTACAGACTGACGCCTGACCGTACCGCGCAGAGGCAGGCAGCGGACTAGCAGCGACAGGCTGGGTCTTGCGCCATCCGGCCCTCGTCCTGGCAGCAGCGGCGATCCTGCTCCTGTCGCCGACGCTGGTGCTGGGCACGCTGATCAGCCACAGCTCGCCGCAAAACCTCACCTGGGCGAGCCAGTTCGCCGACCAGTTCCGTGCCGGCATCCTCTATCCGCGCTGGATGCCCGACTCGTTCGATGGTCTGGGCAGCCCCGCCTTCTATTTCTACCCGCCCCTGCCGTTCTGGACCGACGCCGTGGTGAGCGTGATCACCGCCAACGCGCTGTCGGTGTCCTATTGCCTGGCCGTGAGCACGACCGTGATCCTGTTCCTGTCCGGGCTCGCCATGCGCGCCTGGCTGTTGCGGGTGAGCGGCAGGCGAACGGCGGCCCTGGTCGGCGCCGTCGCCTACATGGCCGCCCCCTATCACCTGTTCGACACATATACGCGCGGCGCCTTCGCTGAAATCACCGGCTACGCCGTGCTGCCGGTCGTCATGCTGGCGCTCCGCCTCACGATCGACAGGGCGCGCTGGGGCCTGCCGCTGCTGGCGTCAGCCTATGCCGCACTCCTGCTGTCGCATCTGCCGACCGCGCTCCTGTGCTCGATCACGATCATCCCGGCATACGTGCTGTTCACCACGCGCGCGCGGGCGCTGCTGCTGCGCTGCGCCGCCGGCGGCGTGCTGGGCATCGGCCTCGCCGCCATCTACCTGGTGCCGGCGATGGAGCTGCAATCCTGGATCTCGGCGCACGAGCTCTGGACCTCGTTCTACCGCGCCAGCAACTGGTTCGTGATGGCGCCCGAGCGCTGGGTCGATCCCGACACCATGCGCGTCATCGGCTCGATCGTGCTCGCCGCCGCGCTGCTGGCCGCGGGCCTGTGCCTTGCCCTGCTGCAGCTCCCGGACGGGGACGGCCGGCGCGAGCTCGGCTTCTGGGTGGCGCTCAGCCTCGCCTGTCTGATCCTGATTGCCGGCCTCCTGCCGTGGTTCTGGGACCTGCCGCTGGTCGGCAAGGTGCAGTTCCCCTGGCGGCTGCTGATGGTCGTCGAATTCAGCCTGTTGACCGCGCTTTGCCTGACGCCGCTTGCCGAGGTTCGCCGCGGCGTCGTCTATGTCCTTGCCGCAGCGGGCGTCGCCCTGGTGCCGGGCGCGGTCCTGATCGTGACCGATGTGCGGGCGCGCGCCGAGTTCGTGGCGCGGACCGGCACGCTCGACCGCCACGACGTCAAGGAATACCAGCCCGCCGGCTACAAGTTCGCCGGCGCGCGCTATGCCGATCTCGGACTGGAGCAGCTCAAGGACGCGCCGGTGATCTCCTGCGCGCCGGCTGCCCGGACGTGCCACGCCGACAACGAGCCTTTCGGCAATCTGCGCCTTGCGGTCACTGCCGATCAGCCGACCACGGTCACGCTGCGCCGCTTCTTCTTCCCGGCTTGGCGCCTCGATGGGCGCCTCGAGGCCGGCCTGCCGCTCGCCGCCAGCGAGCCGTTGCGCCTGGTCTCCTTCACCGCGCCGGCCGGCGAGACCGTCACCCGGCTCGATCGTGGCACTCTGGCGATCGAGCGCTGGGGTCAGGCGATCTCGGGCCTGTCGTTGTTGCTGCTGCTGGCGCTGGTCATACGCAGTACTGCTCGCGGATGAAGCGCAGCATGCGCACGTCGATGGCGTCGCGCGGCCGCTTGAGCGCGTCGTCGGTGGCCGTGCACATGAAGGGCACCCATTCGCGTTTCTTGTCGAGCGGCTTGTACAGCACCGCGCGCCGGTCCGAGCGGAAGAAACTGTAGAACGCGAACGTCATGCGTTCGCCGCCGTAATACGGATTGATGATGTCGCGCACATAGTCCGGCGCGGCCAGCCACTTGAAGACGACTGGCAATGGTCGCTGGGTCGGCGGCGGCGACGGCGGCCCCATGGGCGCGATGTTGGGCGCCGGGCCACCGGCGGCAATCAGCGGCGCCAGCCGCGCGTCGGAGGCGCGGCCAAACAGGAAGAGATCGACGCCGTAGGACACCGCCGCCGTCGCCATGATCGCCGCGAAGATCAGCAGCGGCCGGCGCGCCGCCTGCAGCCAGGTCGCAGCCGGCGAGGCCAGCGCCAGGCAGAGCGCCAGGGCCAGCGCCACCGGCGCCGTGCTGCGGGCGAAGATCCATGTCAGGATGTTGGTGCCGTTCAGCGCGAACCACAGGCCGATGACGGCGAGGATCACCAGGGCGGTCCTGGACAGGCGCCAGCGCGCCGCCGTGCCGTCGAGCCCGGGCGCCAGCAGCAGCAACCAGAACACCGCCAGCATCGGGAAGAAGCCGAAGGTGCCCAGCATCCACAGCGGATCGACGTAGTTGTACTGGCCGCCCTGCAATTGGCCGGCGAGCGACGGATTGGTCGCGGGCCACAACGCCGACGTCGCGAAGTAGCCAGCCGTCACCAGCACGCCCATCGCTGCGGAGGCAATAGCAAGGTGCCGCGGGAAGGGCCGGCCGAGCAGGCGGAGGGCCAAGCCGCCGATGGCGAACACGATGCTGGTGATGGCGATCGCGGGATGCGTCAGCACCACTAGCGGCGCGATCACGATCGTGGCGATCGCCTTCGCCGGCCGCGATCGCTGCGGATGGTCGAGCACGGCGAGCCAGATCATCCAGAGACCCATGGCGGGGATCAGCTCGGAGGTGAAGAAGACCAGGACCAGCGCCACCGCGAGGTAGAGGCGCGAGAAGATCCGCTGTGGCTCGATGGCGCGCAGGGCGAGCCAGAAGACGAGCGGCACGGCAAAGTTCAGGACATGGGCTACGCCGACGAAGACATTGGCCGGCAGGTCGACCCATCCGCTGAGCGCCCAGGCCGGACCGAAGGCCAGCAGGGTCGAAACCGCGCGCCCGGTGACCTGGTCGTAGAACAGCGCCCAGGCATTGCCGAGCCATGCGGCGGTGATGGAGCCCGCACCGTCGATCACCAGCAGGGACATCTGCGAGCTGCCGACGACGGTGACGATCAGGAGCGCGCCAAGCAAAGCCCAGTCGGAAATCTCGAAGCCGGGAAGCTCGAAGGGCGGCGGGGGCGAAGTTACTTTCATCGACCCGCGCACTATACATGATGGATCATGATCCCCATCGACAGCATCGTTGAGCTCGCGTCGCGCCTGGTGGCGACGCCGTCGTGCGCCGGCATCGATGCGCCGCAGCCAGTGCTGTCGCTGGTACAGTCGTGGCTCGCCAACAACGGCCTCGCGCCGCGCCTGCTCGACGATCCCTCGGGCAAGCCGGTGGCGGTGCTGGTCGAGATGCCGGGTGCGGCGCCCGGACCCGTGCTCTGCCTCGACGCCTGCATCGATACCGCGCCGGCCGGCGATCCCGGGCAATGGAGCGCGCCGCCTTTCTCCGGCGCGGTGCGCGATGGCCGGTTGTTCGGCCGTGGCGCCGCCGATTCCAAGGCGGGCGTCGCCATCCTCGCCCACGTCGCGCGCCATTTTGCCGGAAGCGGCCTGCCGCGCGGCGCGCTGCACGTGCTGTTCGACGCCGATGAGCACACCGGCCGCTTCGGCGGCGTGCGCGCCTATCTCGATGCCGCGGGCCGCCCGCCCGATGCCGCCTCGCTGGGCTATCCGGGCAACGAAGGCGTCGTCGCCGGCAGCCGCGGCTTCCTGCGCGCCCGGCTGCGCTTCGCGGGTGTCGCCGCGCATTCGGGCGACAGCGAGCGTCGCGGCGTCAATGCGCTCACCAAGGCGGCCGCCTTCACGCTCAAGCTCGGCGAACCGGTCTTTCCCGACCTGCCCGATGCCGCCTTCCCGTTCGGACCGGCCGCGACGGTGACGCACATCGAAGGCGGCCAGGGCTTCAGCGTCGTGCCCGACCTCGCGGTCTGCCATGTCGACATCCGGCTCACCCGCACCTTCGATGCTGCTGCGGCCACGCGCTGGCTCGAGGGCATCGTGCGGGCCGTCGATGGCCAAACCGGCATCGAGATCGTCGATTCCTGGCCGGCCTATGTCGTGCCGCGCGACGACCGCCTGGTGCGGAGCTTTACGGAGGCCGCGAGCACCGCCTTCGGCCGGCCATTCGCCGCCGATGTCTGCGGCCCCTCCAACATCGGCAATCTTCTGGCCGCGCGCGGGGTTCCCACGGTGTGTGCGCCGGGCGTCAGCTTCGGCAACATGCATGCCGCCGACGAGTGGGCCCACATCGCCTCGATCGGCCCGGTCTACGCCATGTATTGCGAGGCCGCGCTCCGCTTCCTCAGTCGGCCTTGAGGTAGCTGTCCTTCAGCGCGATCTTGCCGTCCTTGAGCTCGTAAAGATCGATGCCGTAGCGGTCGAACGGCTGGCCGGCATGGTCGATGCCGGTGACGCGGAAGGTGCCGAACAGCTTGTCGCCCGAGCGATGGATGCGCGCTTCCGAATAGCGCGCCTCGCGATGAGCGCGGCTCCTGTCGGCGAAATGCGCACGCAAGTCGTCCTTGCCCTTCAGCACGCGACCGCCGGGCGAGCCCCCCGCATTCAGGCGCCATTCGAAGTCATCGGTCACGCAGGCGGCGATCTCCTCGACATCGGCCTTGTTGAAGGCCTTGCCGAAGCGGCGGAACAGGTCGTCGATGGCGTCGGCCATGGCTCTTTCTCCGAGCGATCAGGGATGATGGTTGAGCGCCACGGCCAGCCAGTCGGCGATCTCGCGCTTGGTCACGACCTCGTCGACAGCGGCGAGCTCGTAACGATGCGCCGCCTTGGCGCCCGCTCCGATGACTTCCAGGTTGCCCTTGGCGACGTCGCCATGGAACTGCAGCGCGCGGCCCTCCGGCGCGCCCTTGGGATGCACGGTGAGCGTGAGCACGGGGCCGATGTCGGGCAGCTGGTCGGCGACGGGTGAATATTCCTGGGTCGACACGCTGGCGTCGTGGCCGGCGCCCTTCAGGTCGTCGACGGCGCGGTCGAGCTCGGGTCGGATGACGTCGCGGCACTTGACCCAGAAGGCCTGCACAAAAAGGTCCGTGTCGCGATCCATATCCCCTCCTCGACTTTCATGTTTCGGCGCGGCCGATCCTAGCATCATGTCGGCGGCGTGTATCCCTTGGGCGCTTCCTGCATCGGCGCCAGCGTGTGGCCGTCGGGAACGTTGAAGAAGGCCATCCAGAGATCGTGGTCGTCCCATCCTGGCGATGAGATGCGGCTTGGACGCGAAAGCCGCGCCACGCTTCGTGAGTTGCGCAGCCCGATCACCTGTTCATAGAAGGCCTCGGAGCGGTCGACGTCGGCGAACTCGATCTGACTGATCTGGCTGAGATTGAGCGTCATGCCGCTATCATATCTCCCCCCATCAAATCTCCCAGGGCGGCGGCGTGAACTTCTCGATCAGGAAATTGACGAACGCCGGCACCTTGGGCGCGAGATGGCGTCGGTGGGGATAGACGGCGTGGATGGAAACGGCCTCCTCGGCCGAAAAGGCGCCGAGCAACGGCACCAGCGTCCCGTCACGGATCGCCTGGGTGAGGGTGAGCCGGGTGAGCCGCACGATGCCGATGCCCTGCAGGGCGAGCTGCATCTGCGCCTCGCCCTCGCTGACGGCGACCCGGCCGCGCACGTCGATCTCGACGATCTCGCCGTCGACCTTGAAGGACCAGCGGTTGAGATAGGCATTGTCGCGCGACACGATGCAACTGTGCCGGCGCAGGTCCTCGGGCCGCTGCGGCGTACCGTGGCGTGCCAGGTAGGAGGGCGCCGCGCAGATCAGGCGTTTGTCCTCGCCGATCTTGCGCGCCATGAAGCTGGTGTCGGCCAGCCGCCCGATGCGCAGGGCGACGTCGATGCCCTCGTCGACCATGTCGATGACGCGGTCGGTCGGCAGCAGCTCGAACTGCACCAGGGGATAGCGGGCCAAAAACTCGGACAGCACCGGCGCGAGCTGGTGGGTGGCGAAGGCGAGCGAGGTCGTCACCCGCAGCACGCCGCTCGGCGTGCCGCTCTCGCCCACGATCTGGTTCTCCAGCGCCTCGATCTCGCCGACGATGCGCTTGGCGGCGGCATAGAAGACCTCGCCCTCCTGGGTGAGGTGCAGCGCGCGGGTCGTGCGCTGCAGCAGCCGCACGCCGAGCCGCGTCTCCAGCCGGGTGACGAGCTTGCTGACCGCCGACGGACTCAGGCCCAGCACCGGCGCGGCGGCGGAAAAGCCATTGGAATCGACGACTCGCACGAAGGCGGCCATCTCGCTGGCATGATCGATCATTACGCAATTAGTGAACGATATTCACGAGTGATAGTCAAACAGACGGGATTAATCTCTATCGAGAACGGAATTAAGTAACTTCCAACTCTTGGAGGGTTCCATGTTCTCGATCTCTTATCCCAGCCATACCGAACGCCAGGTCTATGCCCAGCGCGCCCATCGCATGCGCGGCGCCGTCGTCGCCGGCCTGGTGCGTGAGATCGCCCGCCTGGTTTCCCGCGCCGCCCGTTAACGGCGAGCGCTCCGGGGCGCAGTCGCCGGCAGCCTGACGCCGGCGGCCTTGAGCAGGACCCGCGCGGCCTCGCCTGCCGTGCGGGCGACCTTGGGATCGCCCCGCACCAAGGCGGTCGCGATCGCACCGTCGGCCAGGATCTGCAGCTGCATGGCCAGCGTGTCGGGATCGTCGACCTCAAGCCGCGCCAGCAGGTCGCGAAACCACAATCGGCGCTGCTCCTTGAAGGCGAGCGCGATCTTGTTCGCGGCATGCGCCGGCTCCTTGAGCTCGGCCACCGCATTGACGAACGGACAGCCGCGGAACACGCCGCTGGCAAAGGTGCGCTCGAGGCGCTCGAAGTTGCCTAGAATCTGCTGCAGCGGCGGCAGGTCGGACACGGGCGTGGGTCTCAGCCGCCGCGACAGGTAGGCCACGATCAGCTCGTCCTTCGACGGGAAGTAATTGTAGAGCGTGCGCTTGCTGATGCCGATCTCGGCCGCAACGGTATCGACGCCGACCGCGCGGATGCCCTGGCCGTAGAACAGCCGGTCGGCCGTCTCGAGGATGCGCTCACGCATCTCGTTCGAACGTGTTTCGGCCCGAGCGTCGGATTTGGGCATTGGCTACACAGACCTGTTTACTTTTTGGTTGACCGCCCGTCTGCCGAGCCTAAGGTACACAGACCTGTGTAATCAAGGGCGAACCCCATGAGCCTCCTGAAAGAGCTGCGTCCGACCCTGCCGATCCTGCTCGGCGCGGCGACCATGCTGAGCCTGGCCATGGGCATTCGCCAGAGCTTCGGCCTGATCATGCCGCCGCTCACCCGCGACATCGCCGTCAGCGTCTCCGATTTCGCGCTCGCCATGTCGGTGCAGAACCTGGCCTGGGGGTTCCTGCAGCCGGTCGCCGGCGCGCTCGCCGTTCGCGTCGGTTTCCGCCCGGTGATGCTGGTGGGTAGCGTCCTCTACCTCGCCGGCATGCTCCTGTTCGCCCTGGCGGACGGCATGGTGGGCGTGATGCTGGGCGCCGGTGTGCTGATCGGCGTGGCGCTCGCCTGCACCGCCTCGGCCATCGCGCTCGCCGTCGGGTCGCGCGCCGTGCCCAGCGGCTCGCGCAGCCTGGTGCTGGGCGCCATCACCGCTTCGGGCTCGCTGGGCGCATTGCTCTCCGCGCCGCTCGGGCAGTGGCTCGCCATCGACTTCGGCTGGCGCGCCGGCGTGCTGGGCTTCCTGGTGCTGGCGCTCGGCATGCTGCCGGCGGCCTGGATCGCCGGCCGCGTCGATCACCTGCCGCTGCCGGCCGGTTCCACCGGACTTCGGCAAGACTCGGCCAAGGACGCGTTGAGGCTCGCCTTCAAAAGCCCGTCCTTCCTGGTGATGACCGCCGCCTACTTCGTCTGCGGCATGCAGCTCCTGTTCATCGCCACCCATCTGCCGGCCTATCTCGCGATCTGCGGCATGGATCCCGCTCTCAGCGCCCAGGCGCTGGCGGCGATCGGCCTGTTCAACGTGTTCGGCGGACTTTTCTTCGGCTGGGCCGGCGGCCGCTGGTCCAAGCTCGGCCTTCTGGGCGGCATCTACATCGCCCGCTCGCTGGTGGTCGGCTGGTATTTCGTGCTGCCGCCGACACCGCTCGGCACGCTCGTCTTCGCCTCGGCCATGGGCTTCCTGTGGTTGGGTGTCGGTCCGCTGGTCGCGGGTTCGGTGGCCGAGATGTTCGGCCTGCGCTGGCAGGCGATGATCCAGGGCGTCGCCTTCATGAGCCACCAGCTCGGCAGCTTCCTGGGCGCCTTCGGCGGCGGGCTGATCTACGAGCGATTCGGGTCCTACGACCTGGCGTGGCGGTTCGGCGTGGCGCTTGGGCTCACCGCCGGCATCGTCCAGGTGAGCTTCGCCCTGTTGCGTCCGCCACCGCGGCCGGCGACGGCCTGATCGGCTCACATGCCGGTCTTGGAGACCAGCGCCGGCTCGGTGCGATACGCCTGAGGGAACAGCCGCTTGAGAGCGTCGACCTTCGGCAGGTCGTGCATGGCGATGTAGGGCTGGCGCGGATGGAGCGTCATGTAGTCCTGGTGATAGCCCTCGGCCGGATAGAAGGCCTGCCCGGGCTCGATCGTGGTCACGACCTTGGCGCCGTAGACGCGAGCCTGGTCGAGCTGCTCGATATAGGCCTTGGCCAAACGCGCCTGCTCGTCATTCGTCGGGAAGATCGTCGACCGGTACTGGGTGCCGACGTCGGGGCCCTGACGATTGAGCTGCGTGGGATCGTGCGCCACCGAGAAATAGATTTGCAGCAAGCGACCGAGACTGACCTTGCCCGGATCGTAGGTGATACGCACGGCCTCGGCGTGGCCGGTGCGGCCGGAGGTGACCTTGTCGTACTGCGCCGTGTCCTTGGCGCCGCCGGCATAGCCGGACACCGCGCTGGTGACACCGTCGACATGCTGGAACACGCCCTGCACGCCCCAGAAGCAGCCGCCCGCCAGGACCAAGACTGCCGGCGCCGACTGTCCGCCCGATGCATCGACGGCAGGCGGGGGCACAACCTTGGCGCTTTCGGCCGAGGACGGCAGGATGCCAATGCCGATCGCCGCCGCGGCGAGCGCGCCGCCGATCAGGGCGAGGGAAAACCATCGGGTCATCGTCACTTCTCCGCGGTGAGAAAGGCGTTGAACGCGTCCTTGTAGTCGGCATGCCAGCGCGACAGCGGCGGCCGGTCCTCGGTGATGTCCTGGGCGGCCCACAGGATACGGCGATTGTCGACCTCGCGCGTGACCTCATTGTCGGGGCAGATGATGTAGAAGGAGCCCTTGCCCATGCTCTCGATCAGCATGTCGACGACCTGGTCGGGCGTCCAGGCGCCGGCCGGCTTCTCGCTGCGGCCGCGCGCCGTCATGCCGGTGAAGGTCGAGCCCGGGACCAGCAGATGCGCCGAGATGCGGCTGCCCTCTTCGTTGCGCAGGCTGTGCGCCAGCGCCTCGGTCAGCACCTTCACGCCGGCCTTGCTGACGTTGTAGGCGGTGTCGCCGGGCGGGCAGGTGATGCCCTGCTTGGAGCCGGTGTTGATGATGGCGCCTGCCGTCTTCTGCGCCAGCATGGCCGGGCTGAAAGTCTGCACCCCGTTGATCACGCCCCACAGGTTGACGCCGAGCACACGCTGCCAGCGCTCGTAATGATCCCATGGCCCGCCGCCCGGCGCGGTGCCGGCGTTGTTCATCAGCACGGCGACTTCGCCGAACGCCGCGTAGGCCTTGTCCTTCAGGGCCTGCACGCTCTCGAGCTTGCTGACATCGGTCGGCACGGCGATGACGTTGGCGCGTCCGGCCGGAGCGGCGGCTGCCACCTCGCCGGCGGCCCGATCGAGTGCCTCGGCCGACAGATCGGCCAGGCAGACTTTCAGGCCCATCGACGCGAAGCGGCGCGCCGCAGCCAGGCCGATCCCGCTCGCGGCCCCCGTGACGACAGCGACGCGACCGGCAGCGAGAGCGGGATGGGACGTCATGGCAGCTCCTTCAGATCTGGTCCGGCTTGAACGTCGGCTCGGGCGGCACCTCGGGCTTGCGCCACCTGAAGCGCAGCTCGGAGAGGCCGGTGCTCACGACATAGAACACCGGGGTGAACGCCAGGCCGAAGACGGTGACGCCCAGCATGCCGAAGAACACCGCCGTGCCCAGCGCCTGGCGCATCTCCGCACCGGCGCCGAAGCTCACGACCAGCGGCACCACGCCCAGGATGAAGGCAAGCGAGGTCATGAGGATGGGCCGCAGCCGCGTCTTGGCGGCGCTGATGGCGGCGTCGAAGCGGTTCATGCCGGCCTCGTGCGCCTGCTTGGCGAACTCCACGATCAGGATCGCGTTCTTGGCCGCGAGGCCCACCAGCACCACCAGGCCGATCTCGACCAGGATGTTGCGGTCGAGGCCGCGCAGGACGACGCCCGCCATCGCCGCCAGCACGCACATCGGCACGATCAGGATGACGGCGAGCGGCAGCAACCAGCTCTCATAGAGCGCCGCCAGCAGCAGGAACACGAAGATCACGGCGAGGCCGAAGGCGAGGACCGCGGTGTCGCCCGCAAGCTTCTCCTGCAGGGCGATCTCGGTCCATTCGAAGCCGAAGCCCGAGGGCAGCACCTTCTCGGACAGGCCCTCGATGGCGCGGATGCCCTGGCCCGACGAGAAGCCGGGCTTCAGGGCGACCTGCATCTCGGCCGCGGGATAGAGATTGTAGCGGGCCACGCGATAGGGACCGGTCGTGTCGGAGAAGGTGGCGACCGAGCCGATCGGCACCATCTCGCCGCTGGCCGAGCGGGTCTTCAGGTTGCCGACGTCGCGCACGGTCAGGCGATAGGGATCGTCGGCCTGCGCCGTCACGCGATAGGTGCGACCAAGGATGTTGAAGTCGTTGACGTAGCCCGAGCCCATGTAGACCGACAGCGTCTCGAACACCCGCGCGATCGGCACGCCGAGCTGCTCGGCCTTGGTGCGGTCGATCTCGGCCCAGATCTGCGGCGTACGCGTGCTGAAGAGCGTGAAGGCCTGGGTGAGGCCCGGCGTCTGGCCGGCCGCGCCGGCCAGCGCCCAGGTGGCGCCCTCGAGCGCCGGCAGCCCGCGGGCGGCGCGATCCTGCACATAGCCCTTGAGGCCGCCGCCGGTGCCGATGCCCGGCACCGAGGGCGGCTCGAGCACGAACACGAAAGCCTCGCGCAAGGAGAACATCTTGCCGCGCAAGTCGCCCAGGATCTTGGACATCGGCAGGTCGCGACGCTGCTCGAAGGGCTTCAGGGTGACGAAGATCACGCCGGTGTTGGGCGCGTTGGTGAAGGTGGCGCCGTCGAAGCCGACGAAGGACACGGCATGCTCGACGCCGGGCGTCGCCATGATCATCTCCGACGCCTGCTTCACCAAGCGGTCGGCGCGCTCGAGCGTCGAGCCGGCCGGAAGCTGCATGGCGGCGATCAGGTAGGAGCGGTCGAGCTGCGGCACCAGGCCGGTCGGCGTGTTGACCAGGATGTTGCCGGTCAGCACCAGCAGGCCCGCGTAGATGACCAGCACGATGGTCGTCCAGCGGATCAGCCGCGCCGTGGCCCGGCCATAGAAGTTCGACAGTCCTTCGAAGCCGCGGTTGAACAACCGGAAGAACGTGTTGATCGGCCACATCAGCCGGTCGAGCAGCGAGGGCCTGGGCTTCTCGACATGCGACAGCGCGTGGCTCTTGAGCAGCAGCGCCGCCATGGCGGGCGACAGGGTCAGCGAAACGAAGGCGGAGATCGCCGTCGAGGCGGCGATGGTGATGGCGAACTGCTTGTAGAAGGTGCCCTGCAGGCCGGTGATGAAGGCGGTCGGCAGGAACACCGCGATCAGCACCAGGGAGATCGCGATCAGCGCACCGCCGACCTCGTCCATGGTCTTGTGCGCCGCCGCCTTGGGCGACATGCCTTGGGTCAGGTAGCGCTCGACGTTCTCGACCACGACGATGGCGTCGTCGACGACGATGCCGATCGCCAGCACCAGGCCGAACAGCGACAGGGTGTTGAACGACACGCCGACCGCGGCCATCACCGCAAACGAGCCGATCAGCGACACCGGGATGGCAAGCAGGGGGATGATCGCCGCCCGCCAGGTCTGCAGGAACACGATCACCACGATCACGACCAGCAGCAGCGCCTCGAACAGCGTCTCGATCACCGCGTCGACCGAGGCCTGGATGAACTCAGTCGGGTTATAGACCACCGAATAGTCCAGCCCGGTCGGGAAGTCCTTCTTCAGCCGCTCCATCGTCGCCTTGATCTGGTTCGAGGTGGCGATGGCGTTGGAGCCGGGGCGCTGGAAGATGCCGAGCGCGGTGGCGTTCTTGTTGTCGAGATAGGCGTTCAGCGTGTAGTCCTGCGCGCCCAGTTCGATGCGGGCGACGTCACGCAGGCGCGTCACCGAGCCGTCGGGCTCGGCGCGCAGCACGATGTTGCCGAACTCCTCGGGCGCCGTGAGCCGGCCCAGGGTCTGTACCGAGAGCGTGAAGGCGCCCGGCGACACGGCCGGCGCCTGGTTGATGGCGCCGGCGGCGACCTGCAGGTTGGCCGCGCGCATCGCCAGCATCACTTCGCCGGCCGTCAGGTTGCGGGCGGCGACACGGGCGGGATCGAGCCAGACGCGCATGGAATAGTCGCGCGCGCCGAACACCAGCACGTTGCCGACGCCGTCGATGCGGCCCAGCACGTCCTTCACGTAGAGCGTGGCGTAGTTCGAGATGTACTGCTGGTCGCGGCTGCCGTCGGGCGACGTCATGTGCACGACCATCATCAGGTCGGGCGAGGCCTTGCGCACGACGATGCCGAGCCGCTGCACGTCTTCGGGCAGGCGCGGCTGGGCGACGGCGACGCGGTTCTGCACGTTGACCTGCGCCTGGTCGATGTTGGTGCCGGGCTTGAACACGACGTTGATCGACAGCCGCCCGTCACCGGTCGACTGCGAGTTGATGTAGAGCATGTCGTCGACGCCGTTGATCTCGATCTCGAGCGGCGTGGCGACCGTCTGGGCGATCACCTCGGCCGAGGCGCCGGGGTAGGTCGCGGTGACGTTGACCGTGGGCGGGGCGATCTCGGGATATTCCGCGACCGGCAGGCCGAACTGGGCGATGCCGCCCACGATCAGGATGATGATCGACAGGACCGAGGCGAAGATCGGCCGGTCGATGAAGAAATGGGAAAAACGCATGGGCTGGTAACTGGGCTGCTGGGCTGGTAACTGTCACCCGGTGCGGGTTACCCCGCACTTACCGAAGCGAGGGGCCTTTCGGGATCAGGAAAGGTCCCTCGCTGCGCTCGGGATGACAGCGAGGCGTGTCAAACTATTGCTTGGGCTTGGCGTCGGCGGTCTTGATCTCGCCTTTCTGCGGCTGGACCTTGGCGCCCGGCCGCACCATCGGGTTGGCGAGGCCGTCGAGCACGACGTTGTCGGTCGCCGCCAGGCCGTCGCGCACCACGCGCAGCCCGTCGACCAGCGGTCCCAGGGTCACGGGCTTGCCCTGCACGACGTTGTCCTTGTTGACCGTGAACACGATCTTGCGCGACTGGTCGGAGACGATCGCGGTGTCAGGGACCAGCAGGGCGTCGTACTCGCCGCCGAACAGCTGCACGCGGCCGAAGATGCCGGGTGTCAGAAGCTGGTTCTTGTTCTCGACGATGGCGCGCGTGCGGATGGTGCCGGAGCGGGCGCTCAGCGTGTTGTCGACGAAGTCGACCTTGCCGTTGCGCGTCCAGTCGGTCTCGTCGGCGAGACGGATGCGCACCGGGTTCACCGAATCGCGCGACGACGCCATCGCGCCCGACAGGAACAGGCGCGTGTAGCGCAGGTAGTCCGATTCCGAGACGTCGAACACGAAGCGGATGGGATCGAGCGTGACGATGGTGGCGAGCAGGGTCGCGCCCTGCTGACCGCCCTGTATCAGGTTGCCGGCATCGACCTTGCGGTCGGAGATGCGGCCGGCCAGCGGCGCCCGGACATCGGTCCAGTCGAGGTTGAGCTCGGCATTGCGCACGGCCGCCTCGGCCGTCTTGAGCTGGGCACGGGCGACGGCGAGGTTGGCCTTACGCTGGTCGTACTCGGCGTCGGGAATGTTCTTGGACTTGACCAGCGCCGCGCCGCGCTCGACCTGCAGCTCGGCGATGTCGACCTGCGCCTTGTTGCGCGCGACCTCGGCCTCGGCACTTTGGACCGCGATCTCGAACGGCCGCTTGTCGATGGTGAACAGGAGGTCGCCGACATTGACGATCTGGCCGTCACGGAAATGCAGCTTGTCGATGAAGCCCGAGACCCGCGCCCGCACCTCGACCGAGGCGACCGCCTCGAAGCGCCCGGAGAACTCGTCCCACTGCGTCACCCGCTTGGCGATCGGCGGGGAGATGGTGACGGGCATGGCCGGGGGACCGCCCTGGGCGAACGCCGCCGATGAAGTGAAAAGGAAGACGAGGCCGGTAGCAGCCAGCAGGCGGCGATGTAAGGACAACAGGTACTCCCCCGCGAACGTTTTGCGGCGCGGCACATGTGGTTGTAGCAGCGGCTGGTTTCAATTCCGTCAGGAGTAACCATAGGAGACATCGTGGCTGATATGAGCCAAATGGATCAAATATCATCAGTAGGATTCATTTGTTGCAAATCTGGGGCTTCGGCGCTACGAATGGCTAGTTCTTCCAGGGGAAAAGCCCATGACCATCCTCAAACGCCTGCTCGTCGCCGGCGCCCTGCTGGGCGCCTTCACTTTCACCACCGCCTCGGCCCAGACGCCCTCGACCCTTGAGGCCGTGAAGAAGCGCGGCCAGGTGATCTGCGGCGTCAATGTCGGCTTGGGCGGGTTCTCGCTGCCTGACAGCCAGGGCAGGTGGTCAGGCCTCGACATCGACATGTGCAACGCCGTGGCCGCCGCCGTGTTCGGCGATGCGACCAAGGCCAAGTACGTGCCGCTGTCGGCCCAGCAGCGCTTCCTCGCCCTGCAGTCGGGCGAGATCGACATGCTGGTGCGCAACTCGACCATCACCCTCGAGCGCGACGCCGGGCTCGGCCTGCAATATTCCGGCATCAACTTCTACGACGGCCAGGGCTTCATGGTGTCCAAGAAGCTCGGCGTGAAGGGGCTCGCCGAGCTCAACAACGCCACGATCTGCGTCGCCCAGGGCACGACGCATGAGTTCAACGTCGCGAGCTGGTTCCGCAGCCGCAACATGACCTTCAAGCCGGTCGTGTTCGAAAGCCAGGACGTGATGTACGAGGCGTTCTTCGCCGGCCGCTGCGATGCCATCACGCAGGACTCCTCGGCACTCGCGTCGGCGCTGGCCACGCGCGGCCGCCAGGGCGACTACATGATCCTGTCCGAGCTGATCTCCAAGGAGCCGCTGGGTCCGTTCGTGCGCCGCGGCGACGATGTCTGGAACGCGGTCGTGCGCTGGACGCTGTTCGCCATGCTCGAGGCCGAGGAGCGCGGCATCACCACCGCCAATGTCGACGAACAGCTGAAGTCGACCGACGCGCTGGTCCAGCGCTTCCTCGGCGTGAAGCCGGGCAACGGCAAGGCCCTGCAGCTCGACGAGAAGTGGGCCTACAACATCGTCAAACTGGTCGGGAACTACGGCGAGAGCTACGAGCGCAATGTCGGCATGGGCAGCCCGCTCAAGCTGGCGCGCGGCCTCAATGGCCTGTGGACCAAGGGTGGCCTGATGTACCCCATCCCGCTACGCTGAGGCGCGGGATGGAGAACAGGGGCATGGAACCCAAGGGCCCGCTCAACGCCTCGATCGTCGAGGCGTTCGACCTCCTGCCGCCGCAGCTGCAGACGGCCGCGCGCTACATGCTCGACCGTCCCGACGACGTGGCGCTCTTGTCGATGCGCGAGCAGGCGCGGCGCGCCGGCGTGCCGCCCGCCACCATGACGCGGCTGGCCAAGCGACTCGGCCTCGACGGCTACGACACCGTGCGCGAGCTCTATGCCGGGGCGGTGCGCGCCGGCACCTTGGGCTTTGCCGGCAAGGCGGGCGTGCAGGTCGAGGCGCAGGCCCTGCATGGCGAGCGCGCGCTGGCGGCCGAGATGGCGACCGCACTGTCGCGCCAGATCGCGGCACTGGCCGAGCCGGCGGCGCTCGATCGCCTGGCCGACGCGGCGAGCCGCTTGCACGAGGCGCGGCGCGTCTATTGCCTCGGCCTGCGGTCGTGCCACGCCGCCGCCTGGCATTTCCACTACATGCTGTCGCTTCTCGGCGACAAGACGGTGATGCTGGACGATGCCGGCGGCACCGGCCTCGACGCCATCCGCGATGCCGGCAAGGCGGACGCCCTGCTGGTCGCCAGCGTCGAGCCTTACGCCCGCGCCACCATCGAGGCGGCGCGTTACGCGGCCGAGCGCGACGTGCCGGTCGTGGCGCTCACCGATTCGGAGGTCTCGCCGCTTGCCCAGATCGCCAGCAACACGATCCTGGTGGCGACGGCGAGCCCGTCCTTCTTCCACACGATGACGCCGCTCCTGGCCGTGGCTGAGATCCTGGCCGCGCTCGTGGCCGGCCGCGGCGGCGCCAAGGCGCTGGCCGCGCTGGAGCACACCGAGGCGCAGCTCGCTGCCTTCGGCGTCCACCTGCCCCGCCGCAACGGACGCTGATCATGTTTCTTTGCCGGGAGCGCGCCACCCTGCCTTCGCCGAAGCGAAGCCGCTTCGGCTTCGCGCAGGCAGGTCCAGTGGCGCATCATCTCTCTCATCCAACACCCCATGAGCGGCACTGGAGTGCCGCGCTCCCGGCAATGACATGACCCACATCCTGCACCGCCAGATCGGCGGCACGCTTCCTGTCGCCGCGGGCGGCAGCGGCCTCGAGATCGTCGACAGTACGGGCAAGCGCTACCTCGATGCCTCGGGCGGCGCGGGGGTGTCCTGCCTCGGCCACGGCCATCCGGCGGTGACGGCCGCGCTGCACGAGCAGCTCGACCGCCTCGCCTACGCCCACACCGGCTTCTTCACCACCGAGGTCGCGGAAAAGCTCGCCGACCGGCTGATCGCCGACGCCCCCCAAGGCATCAGCCACGCCTACCTGGTGAGCGGCGGCTCCGAGGCGATCGAGGCCGCGTTGAAAATGGCGCGGCAGTACTTCATCGAGCGCGGCGAGCCCAAGCGCCGCCACGTCATCGCCCGCCGCCAGAGCTATCACGGCAACACGCTGGGCGCGCTCGCGGCCGGCGGCAACGAATGGCGCCGCGCGCCCTTCTCGCCGCTGCTGATCGAGACGCACCACATCGCGCCCTGCTTCGCCTACCGTTTCCAGGAGCCGGGCGAAAGCGAAGAGGCGTATGGCCGTCGCGCCGCCAACGCGCTCGAAGCCAGGATCCTCGAGCTGGGCGAAGGCACGGTGATGGCCTTCGTCGCCGAGACCGTCGTCGGCGCCACCGCCGGCACCGTGCCGGCGGCCAAGGGCTACTTCAAGCGCATCCGCGAGATCTGTGATCGCCACGGCGTGCTGCTGATCCTCGACGAGGTGATGTGCGGCATGGGCCGCACCGGCACCCTGCATGCCTGCGAGCAGGAAGGCATGGCGCCGGACCTCATGACGATCGCAAAAGGCCTGGGCGGCGGCTACGAGCCGATCGGCGCCGTGCTGCTGGGCCGGCATATCTACGAATCGTTCGCGAACGGCAGCGGCTTCTTCCAGCACGGCCACACCTACATGGGCCATCCCATGGCCTGCGCCGCCGGTCTCGCCGTGCAGGAGACGATCCGGCGCGACAACCTTTTGGCCAATGTGCGCATCCAGGGTGCGCTGCTGCGCCGCCGGCTCGGCGAGCGCTTCGGCAATCACCCGCATGTCGGCGACATCCGCGGCCGCGGCCTGTTCCAGGCGATCGAGCTCGTCGAAGAGCGTTCAACTAAGGCCCCGTTCGATCCGGCTAAAAAGCTCCATGCACGGGTCAAGAAGGCGGCCATGGCGCGCGGCCTGATGGTCTATCCCATGGGGGGGCACGATCGACGGCACACAGGGCGACCATGTGCTGCTGGCGCCGCCCTTCATCGTCACCGAAGCCGAGATCGGCGAGATCGTCGATCGCCTGGGCAGCGCGCTGGACGACGCTTTGGCTTAGCAACCATCCCGGATACGATCGGGCGTGTCCGCTCGATCGATCCTCATGGCCATCGCCCTTTCAGCCTGGCTGCTGGCGGCGGTCGTTGCCTTTTTCATCGTCGCCTACCTGAGCTTCTTCGGCGTGGCCTTCATCGGCCTCGTCATCTGCTATGTCGGCGCCCAGTTCGAGCTCGATGGCGATCGGCCGGTCGGCAGCAGTCTCGCGACCAGCTTCCTCGGCGCGCAGCTCAGGGCACAGCAAGACCTCACGGCCGAGCAACGCCAGTCCGTTCGCCACGAGCAGTCACTGGCGATCCAGTCGGCCCGCTTCTTCAAGTTTTTCGGCCTCGGCCTGATGGCGATCGGCCTCTGCGGCGGACTGTACTATCAGCTCTAGTGAAGTCCTCGTCTGCATATCTCCCCTCCTGTCCCGGCGGATTGACGGTCTCATCGGCGTCCGAAAAGCTCGACCTGCTGAAACAGAGAGAGGGAGGACGATCGTGAAAAAGCTGTTGGCTACCGCTGCCGTCACCGCCGCCCTGCTGGGCCTTGCCGGCACCACGCAATCGCAGAACAAGAAGACCCTGGCCTTCGTGGTCAACGGCGCCTCCGATTTCTGGAAGGCGGCCGAGGCCGGCGTGAAGAAGGCGCAGACCGAGCTGCCGAACTACACCCTGGTGTTCAAGTATCCCGAGCAATCGTCGGCGGCCATCCAGACCCGCATCATGGACGACCTCGTCGCGGCCGGCGTCGCCGGCATCATGGTGAGTGCGGTCGATCCCAAGACCATGGGCGACGCGCTGAACCGCGTCGGCGGCCAGGTCGCCCTGTTCACCACCGACAGCGACGCGCCCAACAGCAAGCGCGTGGTCTATATCGGCTCCTCGAACGTCGATGCCGGCAAGCAGGCTGGCCAGCTGATGCTGAAGGCGATGCCCAACGGCGGCAAGTGCATGGGCTTCGTCGGCCTGCCCGGCGCCGACAATGCGCGCGAGCGCATCGAGGGCGTCAAGGAGACCATCAAGGGTTCCAAGATCGAGCTTGTCGACGTGCGCGCCGACGACATCGACCAGACGCGCGCCAAGCGCAACGTCGAGGACACGATCACGGCGCGTCCCGAGATCAACTGCATGGTCGGCTTCTATTCCTACAACACCCCGCGCATCTACGAGGCGCTGAAAGATGCCGGCAAGATCGGCAAGGTGACGATCATCGGCTTCGACGAGGACCCGATCACCCTGGGCGGTGTGAAGGACGGCACCATCGTCGGCACCGTCGTGCAGCAGCCCTACGAGTGGGGCTACCAGGGCATGAAGGACCTGGCGAAGTACCTCGAGGGCGACAAGTCGTTCATCCCGGCCAACAAGCTGATCATTGTGCCGACCAAGATCATCGACAAGAGCAACGTCGATGCCTTCTGGACCGAGCTGAAGGATAGGCAGGGCAAGAAGTAGCAGTCATGCGGACCGCGGGCCTCCAGGCCCGCTCATGCTCATGCTCTTCGTCATGCTCCTCTCCCCCGTTAGGGGGAGAGGCTGGGTGAGGGGGCTATGCACGTCGATTCCCCCTCACCTAACCTCTCCCCCTAGCGGGGGAGAGGAACCTGAATCATGAGCGGGCCTGGAGGCCCGCGGTCCGGCAAGGCTAGACTGCGCCCGTGACCCCACCGCTCCTCGAGCTCGCCTCGGTCAGCAAGACCTATCCCGGCGTGAAGGCGCTCGATCGCGTGGACCTCAGGGTCGAGCGCGGCGAGGTGCTGGCGCTGATCGGCGAGAACGGCGCCGGCAAGTCGACCCTGATGAAGATCCTGGGCGGCGTCGTCGAGCCGAGCGAAGGGGCGATACGCATCGACGGCTCCCCGCATCGCGCCCTCACCGTCGCCGGTTCCATGGCGGCCGGCATCGCCTTCGTGCACCAGGAGCTGAACCTGTTCGACAATCTCGACGTCGCGGCCAACGTCATGATCGGGCGCGAGCCGGTCTTCGCCGGGCCCTTTAAACTCATCGACCGGGCGGCGCTCGCGGCCAAGGTGACGCCGCTGCTGCAGCGGCTCGGCGTCGATTTCGACGCCGACACGCCGGTCGCCCGGCTGTCGCTCGCCCAGCGCCAGCTCGTCGAGATCGCCAAGGCGCTGTCGCTCGAGGCGCGCATCGTGATCATGGACGAGCCGACCTCGAGCCTGACGGCCTCCGAGACGGCGCGGCTCCTGAAGGTGATCGCCGAACTCCGGGCGGGCGGCGTGGCCGTGATCTTCATCTCGCACCGCCTGGTCGAGGTCGAGCACTGCGCCGACCGCGTCGTGGTGCTGCGCGACGGCGCCGTCGTCGGCGAGCTGGAGAGGGCCGAGATCGACCACGACGCCATGATCCGCATGATGATCGGCCGCGACCTCAAATCCCTGCACGTCCCCGCCGAACGCGCACCGGGCGGCGCGGTGCTGGAGATCGCGGGCTTTCGGACGCCCGCACATGCCGAGCATCCCCTCGATCTCACCCTGCGTACCGGCGAGATCCTGGGCATGGCGGGACTGGTCGGCGCCGGCCGCACCGAGCTTGCCCGGGCCATCTTCGGCATCGACCGGCCGCTGGGCGGCGCGCTCAGCCTCGATGGCCGCAGCATCGCCATCGCCTCGCCGCGCGATGCCATCGATCACGGCATCTTCCTGGTGCCCGAGGACCGCAAGCGCTCGGGCCTGGTGCTCGATTTCTCGGTGACCGAGAACGTGTCGCTGGCCAACCTGAAAGCCTTCGCCGCAGGCCTGATCGTCCGCCGGAGAGCAGAGCGCCGCAACGCCGATGAGCGCCGCGCCGCGCTCGACATCCGCACGGCCTCGGTCGACACCCTGGTCGGCACCCTGTCGGGCGGCAACCAGCAGAAGGTGGTCTTGGCGAAATGGCTGTCGATGACGCCGCGGGTCGTGATCTTCGACGAGCCGACGCGCGGCATCGATGTCGGCTCGAAGTCCGAAATCTACAAGCTGATGCGGAGCCTGGCCGATGCCGGCGTCGCCGTCCTCATGATCTCGAGCGACATGGAGGAGGTGGTGGGCGTCAGCGATCGCATCGTCGTCATGCGCGAGGGCCGCATCGCGGGCTTCCTCGAGCGTAGCGAGTTCAGCGAGGAGAACGTGATGCGGCTGGCCGTCGGCCTGCGCGACCTGCAGCAGGCGGAGGCCGTATCGTGCTGAAGAAGGATCTCGGGCTGCTGGTGTTGATCCTGGTGGTCGGGCTGGTCGTCTCCATCCTGAACCCGCGCTTCCTGTCGCCGATCAATCTCGGCAACACCGCGAACCTCATCGGCCTGTTCGGCCTGTTCTCGATCGGCGCCGGCATCGTCATCATCACCGGCGGCATCGACCTCTCGGTCGGCTCGGTGTTCGCCCTGCTGGGCGTCGTCTATATCGACCTGCTGGTCGGCTGGCAGGTGAGCTGGTGGCTGGCCACGATCGTGGTCGTCCTGGGCGGCGTGGTGATCGGGGCGATCCACGGCTTCCTGATCACCCGGCTCCATCTGCAACCCTTCATCGTCACCCTGTGCGGCCTGCTGATCTATCGCGGCATCGCCCGCTACTACACCAACGACGGCACCGCGGGCTTCGAGTACGGCCAGTCCTTCCCGACGCTCGAATGGCTGACGGCGGGGCGGACCTTGGGCGTGCCCCATTCCTTCATCATGTTCGTGGTGGTGGCCGCGGTGATGGGACTGGTGCTGCATCGCTCGGTGTTCGGCCGCTACCTGTTCGCCGTCGGCAAGAACGAGGAGGCGGCACGCTATTCGGGCATCCGCACCGAGCGCGTGGTGGCGGCGGCCTACATCATCAGCGGCGGGCTGGCCGGCCTGTCGGCGATTTACCTGGCGATGTACACGCGCTCGATCTCGCCGGCCAGTCACGGCAATTTCTACGAGCTCTACGGCATCGCCGCCGCCGTCCTCGGCGGCTGCTCGCTGCGCGGCGGCGAGGGCTCGATCCTCGGCATCGTGCTGGGCGCCATCCTGCTGCAGATCCTGCAGAACCTGGTGAACCTGCTCGGCATCCCGAGCTCGCTCAACTTCGCGGTCATGGGCGGCGTGATCCTGATCGGCGTCGTGGCCGACCAGCAGCTCACGCGACTGCGCGAACGCCGGGCGCGGCGGTAGAGCATTCCTCCCCAGCGAAGCTGGGGAGGTGTCCGCGAAGCGGATGGAAGGGTCATGAGCAGCAGTACAGTTGCCCATGACCCCTCCGGCCCTGCGGGCCACCTCCCCACGCTTCGCCTGGGGAGGAACGTTTCAACCATCCCAGCAACATGCTCTACTCCTCGCCGGAGGAAACAATGAACCCGTCGCGTCGATGGCTTTTCGTGGCCGCGAGCGTCGCCGCAGTGTTCGCGGCAGTTCCGGCCACCGCGCAACCGTATCCGTCGCGCCCCGTCACCATGATCGTGCCGGCTTCGGCCGGTGGACCGACCGATGCGATCGCCCGCGTGATGTCCGAGCGCATGACCGCCAATCTCGGCGGCACCGTGCTGGTCGACAACGTGGCGGGTGCCGGCGGCTCGATCGGCGTCGGCAAGGTCGCGCGCGCCGCGCCCGACGGCTACACGCTGGGCATCGGCCAGTGGAGCCACTACGTCCTGAACGGCGCCACCTACGCCTTGCAGTACGACCTGCTCGCCGACTTCGCGCCGGTCGCCCTGCTCGTCACCGGGCCGATGCTGATCGTGAGCCGCAAGGACCTGCCGGCCAACGACATGAAGGGCCTGATCGCCTGGCTGAAAGCCAACCCTGAGAAGGCGACGGCCGGCACCGGCGGCGTCGGCGCCCCGGGGCACATCTCCGGCATCTTCTTCCAAAAGCTGACCGACACGCGCTTCCAGTTCGTGCCCTATCGCGGCACCGCCCCGGCGATGCGCGATCTTCTGGCCGGCCAGATCGACATCATGCTCGACCAGGCCTCGAACGTGCTGCCGCAGCTGCGCGCCGGCACCATCAAGGCCTTCGCCGTCACCGCCAAGGAGCGGCTGGCCTCGGCGCCCGAGGTGCCGACCGTCGATGAAGCGGGCCTGCCCGACCTGCATGTCTCGGTGTGGCATGGCCTGTGGGGCCCCAAGGGCACGGCGCCCGACATCATCGCCAAGCTGAACGCGTCCGTGGTGAAGTCGCTGGCCGAGCCCGCCACCAGGGAAAAGCTCGCCGCGCTCGGCCAGGACATCCCGTCCGCCGACCAGCTCACGCCGCAGGCGCTCGGTGCCTGGCAGAAGGCCGAGATCGAGAAGTGGTGGCCCATCGTCAAAGCCGCGGGGATCAAAGGCGAATGAAACTGGGCGTTCTGCAATTCTTCAGCTGGCCTGGCCGCCATGGCCCGCTGGAAGAGGTCTATGCGCGCGCGCTGGAGCGCATCGAGATCATGGACCGCACCGGCTTCGATGCGGTGTGGCTGGCCGAGCATCACTTCACGACCTACAGCGTCTGTCCCTCGGTGCATATGGTGGGCACGCTGGCCGCGGCGCGGACCAAGCGCCTGCGCATCGGCACGGCGGTGTCGCTGGCCGCGCTCTATCATCCACTGCGCCTGGCCGAGGAAGTGGCGCTGCTCGACCTGTTGTCCGGCGGCCGCGTCAACTGGGGGGCGGGGCGCGGCTTTGCCCGTTCGGAATTCAACGCTTTCGGCGTGCCGCCGGAGGAGAGTGCCGACCGTTTCCGCGAAGCCGTGGAGATCGTGCTCAAGGCATGGACCGAGGAGCGCATCACCTACAAGGGCCGGCACTTCTCCTTCGACGACGTCGAGCTCCTGCCCAAGCCCCTGCAGCGGCCGCATCCTCCGGTCTGGATGGCGGCGACCTCGGAGCCCGCCATCGATTGGGCGGCAAGCCGCGGCTTTTCCATCCTGATGGATCCGCACTCCTCGACGAAGGAGCTCGGCGCCAAGCGCCGGCGTTATCACGACAAGCTCGCCGAAGCGGGCTTCGAGGATAGCGGCCGCGACATTCCGATGGCGCGGCTGCTGGCGCTGGCGTCGACCCAGGCCGACGCCGAAGCCATTGCGCGCCGCGGCGCGCAATGGCTGGTCGATTCCTACGCGGGTCCGCAGCATGCCAGTCAGAAGACCATGCACGCGCAGCGGACCTACGACGGCAAGGAGCCCGTGCAGCACTACCTCGACAGCGTTATCCTGCACGGGACGCCGGCTTCTGTGGTTGAGCAGATCTCCAAGCTGAAGGAGGAGATCGGGCTCAACTACCTGATGTGCGCCCCGCTCAGCCGCGACACCTTCAGGCTGCTAGCCGATGAGGTTCTGCCCCGGCTGTGAACATCGCCTCGGCGATCAAGGTCATGTCGGCGTCGCTGATCTCGATCAGGCCCTGGCGCAGCCGGTAGCCCCAGTTCTTCTCCTGGGTGAAGGCGAGCTGGCCCTGCAGCGTGACGAGCGCCATGGCCTCGGCCTCGTGCCAGGCGACCTCGCGCCGGAACGGCTTGAAGCCGAAGCCCATGTCGGCCTGGTAGGGCTTGCCCTGCCTGACCGTGCCGATGGCCGTGAAGGCCTGTAGCCGATCCTTGCCGCGCTGGGCGTGGCTCGGCGTGTAGGTGCGGTTGGGCGAATAGTAGACGATGCGGTCGCCGGGCTGGATGCGACGCAGCGGCGTCGCCTTGCCGTGGTTGACCTGCATGAAGCCCCCGTTGCGCCCGATCTCGACATGCTCGGCGGATGCGACCGCCAACCAGTTCCTGCTCATGGGGTTCTCCTCGATCGTTGGGAGAGGACCATAAGCCTGGCAGCTGTCAGATTATGTCAGCATCAGATCCGGATACGGGTCTCGAATGCGCGCGGTAAACCGCGCGTGGGCCGGCAACATCAAGGCGGGTTGCCTCCCTTCGAGACGCACCTCGCAGACGAGCGAGGCGCTATTTCTCGCTGGCGTCCTTCGTCAGCTCACGTTCGCGCCACTCTTTGAGCATCGCCTGGCGGCGGCGTGGATAGCGTTTCTCGGTCATGTTCAGCACGACGATGCGGTCGGTGCGGAAATGGCGATAGTCCTCGCGCAACTCGCACCAGCCCACGACTACGCGCACCTTCTCGAAGAAGCTGAGCGCGAACGGCCAGATGGTGCGCTTGCTGTCGGCGCCGTTGTTGTCGCGATAGGAGAGTCCGATCTTGCGCTCGGTGCGGATGGCCTGGCGGATCTTGGGCAGCTGCGCATCGCCCGCGGCGATGGGATCGCCTGGTCCGATCAGCAGGCCGGATTCATCCAAGGTGTCACGCAGGTCCTTCGGCAGGACGGCGCCGATCTTGGCCAAGACGTTGGCGGCGGCATCGGCCAGGGCGCGGTCGGCGCGCTGATGGACCCAGCGCGAGCCCAGCACCAGCGCCTCGATCTCCTCTTCGCTGAACATCAGCGGCGGCAGCATGAAGCCCGGCCGCAGCACGTAGCCCACGCCGGCCTCGCCATCGATGTGGGCGCCCTCGGCTTTCAACAGCTCGATGTCGCGATAGAGGGTGCGCAGCGACACGCCGGTCGCCTCGGCAAGCGTGGCGCCGCTCACCGGATGGCGATGGCGGCGCAGCACCTGGATCAAGTCGAGAAGACGTTGGGCGCGCGACACGCTACCCTCCTACAGGGGTCTGCTGTCAGTTTATGGCAGTAGTGACAGGAGCATCATGCGCGTCGCCGTGATCGTCAACCCGGCCGCCCGCAAGGGCGGGGCGCTGGCCCGCTGGCCCGCCATCGAGGCCGAGCTCGCCAGGCGCCTGGGTCCGGTCGAGCCGATGTTCACCGAGGCGCCCGGCCACGCCACTCACCTCGCCCGCAATGCCCTTGCCCGGGGCGTGCGCCGCTTCGTGGCCGTGGGCGGCGACGGCACCGTCAACGAGACCCTGAACGGCCTGCTCGACCCGTCGGGGCGGCTGATCGAGCCCGACGCCGTGCTCTGTCCCGTGCCGGCGGGCACGGCCAACGAGCTCTGCCGGGCGCTCGGCCATCTGGCGACGGCTGGCCGCGCCTTCGACGCGGCCGCGAGCCCGCGCACCCAGGCCCTCGACCTGATGCGGGTGCGCTGCAGCGGACTCGACGGCCGGCCGGTCGACCGCTTCGGCTATCTGATCGTGTCACTGGGCCTGGCGGCCACCATCAGCCATCGCACGTCACAGTCGCGCTGGCTGAAGACGCTGGGCGAAGTAGCCTATCTCCTGATGACGCCCGGCGTGACGCTCGCCTACCGCCAGCGCGACATCTCGATGGAGGTCGACGGCGTGCCGGCCGGCACCCGTCGGCTGTACACGGCCATGGTCGGCAACACCGAGAATGGCGGCGGCGGCATGAAGCTGTTGCCCGGCGCGCGCTTCGACGACGGCGTCCTCGACCTGGTCGATGCCGGCGGCGTCTCGCGGCTGGAAATCCTGACGACCATCCTGCCCAAGCTCTACAGCGGCGCCCACGTCCACCATCCCAAGGTGCGGACGGCCCGCGGCACCTCCTTCCGCTTCGACTCGGGTGGCGTGGAGACCCTCGTCGACCTTGACGGCGAGATGGTGGGCCGCCTGCCGCTCGAGGTCACCGTACTGCCACAGGCCTTCCGGGTCGGGACGGTCTAAACGGAACGTTTAGGCAGGCGCCGCGTTCAGAAAGGCGCAGGGAGGCTCTTTCATGCGCCGTGCACTGGCTCTGGTCATTCCGGCCCTCTTGTTGGGCCTCGCGTCACCGGCCTTAGCCGAGAAGGACAAAGACAAGGGCGGCAAAGGCAACCACGGCCATGGTGATCGCGGCGGCCCGGCCGTCGTCGTCCAGCCGGTCCGCGTGGTCGTGCCCGACCGGGACCGCACCGTCGTCTACCAGTATTACCGCACCGAATACTCCGCCGGCCGCTGCCCGCCGGGCTTGGCGAAGAAGGGCAACGGCTGCCTGCCGCCGGGCCAGGCGAAGAAGCTCTGGGTCGTCGGCCAGCCGCTGCCGCCCGCCGTCGTCTACCAGCCCGTGCCGCCTGCCGTGGTGCAGCAACTCGCGCCCGTTCCGCCGGGCTACGAGTACGTCCGCGTCGACGACGACGTGCTCCTGATGGACATGACCAACCGCATGGTCGCCGACGTCGTCAACGACCTCAGCAGCTACGACAGTCTCGGCCTCGACTGAGCTAAAGCACAATCCACCCAGCTGTAGTCAGCTGACCGGATTCCGCTTTAGTGCCTGAAGTGGCGCATGCCGGTGAAGACCATCGCCAGCCCCTTCTCGTCGGCCGCTTCGATCACTTCCTTGTCGCGCATCGAGCCGCCCGGCTGAATGATTGCCGTCGCGCCGGCTTCGGCCGCGGCTAAAAGGCCGTCGGCGAAGGGGAAGAAGGCATCCGACGCCACGACACTGCCGATCGCCGGGCTTTGAGGCAGCTTGGCCGCCTCGCCTGATTCGGCGGCGCGAATCGCGGCGATGCGCGAAGAATCGCGGCGGTTCATCTGGCCCGCACCCACACCCACGGTGGCGCCGTCCTTGGCGTAGACGATGGCGTTCGACTTCACGTGCTTGCAGACCGTGAAGGCGAACAGGAGATCGTCGAGCTCCTTGGCCGTCGGCGCGCGCTTGGTCACGACCTTGAGGTCGCTGCGGGCGACGTGCCCGTTGTCGCGGCTTTGCAGCAGGTAGCCGCCGGCCACGCTCTTCATGGTCATGCCGTCAGCGTGCGGATCAGGCAGCTTGCCCGCCAGCAGCACGCGCACGTTCGGCCGTTTGGCCAGCACGGCCAGCGCTTCCGCCGTCGCGTCGGGCGCGATCACGACTTCCAGGAAGCGCTTGTTGAGGTCCTCGGCGGTCTTGGCTTCCAGGGTCGTGTTGAGGGCGACGATGCCGCCGTAGATCGACACGGGATCGCAGGCATAGGCTTTCAGGTAGGCGCTGTACTGGTCGGCACCGATGGCGACGCCGCAGGGATTGGCGTGCTTGACCACGACGACCGCCGGCTCCTTGAACTCGGCGACGCATTCGTAGGCCGCCTCGGTGTCGCCGATGTTGTTGTAGGAAAGCTCCTTGCCCTGGACCATGCGCGCCGTGGCGACGCCCGGCCGCTTGCTGCCGTCGGAATAGAAGGCGGCCTGCTGATGGGGGTTCTCGCCATAGCGCAGGGTCTGCACGCGTTGGGCGGTGATGGTGAGCCGCTCGGGGAAGGCCTCGCCCTCCTGCCTGGCGAACCAGCTCGCGATCGCCGCGTCATACGACGCCGTGCGCGCATAAGCCTTGGCCGCAAGCTTGCGGCGCAGCGCGAGAGTCGTGGCGCCCTGATGCGCTTTCATCTCGGCGATCACCGCGGCGTAGTCGGCGGGATCGACGACGATGGTCACGAAATCATGGTTCTTCGCCGAGGCGCGGATCAGCGCCGGCCCGCCGATGTCGATGTTCTCGACGCAGGTCGGGAAGTCGGCGCCGCGCGCCACCGTCGCCTCGAAGGGATAGAGATTCGAGACCACGAGATCGATGCCCGCGATCTTGTGGTCGACCATCGCCTTCTTGTGTCCAGCGTCTGTGCGGCGGGCCAGGATGCCGCCATGGATCGCGGGCTGCAGGGTTTTTACCCGCCCGTCCATGATCTCGGGGAAGCCCGTGTGGTCGCTCACCTCGACCACCTTCAGGCCGGCATCGCGCAAGGCCTTGGCTGAGCCGCCGGTCGACAGGATTTCGACACCGTGCTCGGCCAGGGCTTTACCGAGGTCGATCAGACCTTTTTTGTCGGAGACGGAGATCAGCGCCCGTTCGACGCGTGCGAGATCGGGCGTGGGCGAGGGGACATAACGCGGAGATGCGGACATGGCGGGCTCTATAGCCCTCGCCGCGGTGCGTTGTAAGAGCCCATTTTCTAGATTATATTTCAAATTCTAGACACAGGACCGTTGTATGGGCGTCAGCATCAAGAGCACCGAGGCCGAGCGCAAGCTGCGGCGGGTATCGCGCTTGCTCGGCAAGAGCATGACGGCGACCGTCATTGAGCTGGCGGATGGCAAGCTCAAGGAAATCGACGCCAAAAAGGACCGTGAGAGAAGGCTGCGCAAGATCGATGAGATCGTGAAGCGCGTCAAAGCGTTGCCCGTCTTGTCGACGGCCAGCGAGGACGAGATCCTTGGCTACAACGACCAGGGCACCTACGATTGATCGTTGTCGACAGTTCCGCCCTCCTTGCAATCTATTTCGACGAGGCCGAGAAGGCATCGTTTGCCGGGGCCGTCGTGGCGGCCGACAGTCCGTGCATCGGCGCGCCTAATCTGCTCGAAGCGTCGATGATTGCCGAGGTGCGCAATGGGGAGGCCGGCTGCCGCGAGCTGGACAGGATCGTGGCCAACCTGGCCTTGCAGGTCGTCGCTTTCGAAGCAGGTCACATCCAGGCAGCTCGAGACGCCTTCCGCCGCTACGGCAGGGGTCGGCATCGCGCCGCCCTGAACTTTGGCGACTGCTGCGCCTATGGGCTGGCAAAGACGCTCGACTTGCCCCTGCTCTTCAAGGGCAATGATTTCACACTGACCGATCTCAAGCGAGCATTGTAGCAACGTGCGGATATTGTTGACCGGCGCAAATGGTTTCATCGGAAGTCAGTTGCTGGCCGGACTTTGGGCACGAAACCACGAGGTCGTCGCAGCCGTCCGCAATCCGCAACCCATGCGTCGCAGGTTTCCCGCGGTCGAGGCCTTCGCCATCTTCCTGCTGATGGTCGCCAAACCCGACCTGTGGTGACGATCAATCGGCCCCCTCCAGGACCCGCACCTTGAAGCCCTCGGCCGACAGCGCCGCCACCAGCTCACGGGCATGGTCGCGGCCGCGCGTCTCCACCGTGACGTCGAGCTCGGTCCGCTTGGCCACCACGGCGCCGAACAGCCGCTGGTGCTGCACTTCGACGATGTTGCCGCCCGCCTTGCCGATCAGGCCGGCGACGCGAGCGAGCTGGCCGGGCAGGTCGCCGATCATCAGCCGCAGCCGCACGATGCGGCCGTCGCGCACCAGGCCGCGCAGCAGCACCGAGGCGAGCAGGCGTGTGTCGATGTTGCCGCCCGACAGCACCAGGCCGACCTTGCGGCCGACGAAATGTTGCGGATGGGAGAGCAGGGCCGCGAGGCCCGCGGCGCCCGCACCCTCGGCCACCGTCTTCTCGACCTCGAGGAACAGCGCGATGGCGCGCTCGATCGCCACCTCGTCGACCGTCAGCACCTGGTCGAGCAGGGCCTTGGCGATGGCAAGCGACGTCTTGCCGATGTCGCGCACCGCGATGCCCTCGGCGATGGTGTCGCCGCCTGCCGTCACTTCCTCGCCGGCGAGGAGCTGGTGCATGGCCGAGAAGCTCGTGGTCTCGACGCCGATCACCTTGATGTCGGGTTTCAGCCCGCGCGCCGCCACGGCGCAGCCCGCGATCATGCCGCCGCCGCCCACCGGCGCCACGATCGTGTCGATCTCGGGTGCATCCTGCAGCATCTCCAGCGCAATCGTGCCCTGGCCCGCGATGATGCGCGCATCGTCATAGGGATGGACGAAGGAGAGCTTTTCCGCGTCGGCCAGGCGATGCGCCTCCGTCGCCGCCTCGGCGAGCGTGTCGCCGTGCAGGACGACGCGCGCGCCGTGGGCCCGCGTATGCTCGACCTTGGTGTTGGGCGTGAAGGACGGCATGACGATGGTGGCCGGGATGCCGAGGCGGCCCGCGTGATAGGCCACGCCCTGGGCATGGTTGCCGGCCGACATGGCGATCACGCCGCGCTTCTTCTCCGCCTCGGTGAGCTGCAGCAGCGTGTTGAGCGCCCCGCGCTCCTTGAACGACGCGGTGAACTGCAGGTTCTCGAACTTCACCCAGACGTCGGCCTTGGCGATGCGCGACAGGGTCTCGCTGCGCAGGCAGGGCGTGTGTACCACGGCATCGCCGATGCGCGCGGCGGCGTGCTCGACGTCCTCGAGGGTGACGGGAAGCTTCTGCATCACGCCGCCCTCTTAAGCAGCCAGGCGGCGGTCGATCCAGTCGCGCGTGCGATACCAGGCGCCGATCATGGGCAGGAACCACGGCTCGCCGTTGTAGAGCGCGTGCTCGGGGAAATCGCGGCCGTCCAGCGGATTGACCGGGGCGTTGCTGCCGCCGGCGATCTTCTTGGCGGTCTGCGTCCCGAGATAGGTCATCATGGCCACGCCGTTGCCGTTGCAGGCGAGCAGATAGTGCAGCCCCTGGTCCATGCCCATGTGCGGCATGTAGTCGAGGGCGAAGGCGACGTTGCCCGTCCAGGCATGGGTGATGCGGATGCCTTTGAGCTGCGGGAAGCGATCGGTCATGTACTGGTAGAGCGCCGGCGCGCTCACTTCCGGCGGCGCCGCCGTGAAGCGCGCCCGGCCGCCGAAGATCAGCCGCTTGCCGTCGGGCGAGGGCCGGTAATAGGTCAGCACCCGCTTGGTGTCGCCGATGGCGCGCATGCCGGGGATCAGCATCTTGTCGGCCGGCTCGGGCAGGTCCTCGGTGGCGATGATGTGGCTCGCCACCGGCACGACGCGCCGCTTCAGCCGCGGCGTGAGATCGCCGGTATAGCCGTTGGTCGCGACCACGACCTCCTTGGCTTCGATCGGGCCCTTGGCGGTCAGCACGCGCCAGCCGGTCGCCGTCTTCTCGGTGCGCTCGGCCTCGACCCTGGCGCACAGGATGGCGCCGGCGCGATGGGCCGCTTCCAGCAGGCCCTTGTAGTAGAGCGCGGGATGCAGGTGCCCGGCGCGCGTCGCATGCATGCCGCCATAGTAGTAGTCCGACGCGATGAACTCGCGCTGACGCTCGCGCGGCACCATGCTCGAGCCGGCGTCGGCGTACTTGTTGTAGATCTCGACCTTGCTCGCGAGGTCGTCGTAATGGCGCGGCGTCCAGGCGCCGACGAAACGGCCGTTGCGATGCAGGCCGCACTCGATCTTCTCGCGGGCGATGATGTCTTCCAGCACGGTGAGCGAGTCCGCGCCGGCGCCCATCAGCTCGGCCTTCTTGCGCTCGAACTCCTCGGCGATCGGGCTCTTGCCGCCCAGTCCCTTGCCGAGGTTGGTGCCGCCCGAGATCATGCCGCCGTTGCGCGTCGAGGCGCCGATGCCGAAGTCGCCACGCTCCAGCACGACGGCGCCGACGCCGTTGCGGCGCAGCTCGAGCGCCGTCGACAGGCCGCCGTAACCCGCACCCACGATCACGACGTCGGCTTTCGCCGGCGGGTCCTGCGACAGCGCGTTGTTGGGCGTCCACGCCTCCCACCACCAGGGAGCCGCCTTGAAGTCGGGATGGAAGATTTCTTTACCGGGCACCATGGCTAGAAGTCCGTCACCTTGCCGTTGAACTGCCAGTCGCCGTAGCGGGTCGGCTCGGGACCGGGCGGTCCGCCGATCTCCTCGACCTTCTTGGGCGGGGCGGGCGGAACGGGCTTTTCGGGCTCGGCTTTGGCCTTTTCGGCCTCGGTCTTCTTGATATCGGTCATGGCCGCATGATGCCGCCCCCTGCCTTGATTCGCCACAGTCGCTGACCATCTTTCCGGCCATGAACTACTTTCGCACCGCCCTTCTCCTGGCTGCCCTGACCGGCTTTTTCCTGGCCGTCGGCTATCTCCTGGGTGGCCAGGCCGGCCTCATCCTGGCGTTCGTCGTGGCGCTGGGCATGAACCTGTTCGCCTACTGGAACTCGGACAAGATGGTGCTGCGCATGAGCAACGCGCAGGAGATCGGGCCCAACGACGCGCCCGAGCTCTTCGGCATCGTGCAGGACCTCGCCCAGAAGGGCGGCCTGCCCATGCCGCGCGTCTACATCATTGACGAGGAGCAACCCAACGCCTTCGCCACCGGCCGCGATCCCGAGCACGCTGCCGTCGCCGCAACGACCGGCCTGCTGCGCCACCTGAGCCGCGAGGAGATCACCGGCGTGATGGCGCATGAGCTGAGCCATGTCCGCCACCGCGACACGCTCACCATGACCATCGCCGCGACCCTGTCGGGCGCCATCGGCATGCTGGCCAGCTTCGGCGGCCTGATGGGCGGCGGCCGCGACGAGAACGGCCGGCCGATGATGAACCCGATCGCCGCCATCGCCATGATGATCCTGGCGCCGCTCGCCGCCTCGCTGGTGCAGATGGCGATCAGCCGCAGCCGCGAGTACGAGGCCGACCGCGCGGGTGCCGAGATCTCCGGCCAGCCGCTGTGGCTCGCCTCGGCGCTCGCCAAGCTGCACGCCGGCACGCAGCAGATCCCCAACCAGGTGGCCGAGGCCAACCCGGCGACGGCGCATCTCTACATCGCCAACCCGTTGTCGGCCGGCGGCCTGCGCGGCCTGTTCTCGACCCATCCGCCGATGGAGGAACGCATCGCGCGCCTCGAGGCGATGGCCGGCGGGATCCCGGCGCGCGCGCCGGCGCGGCCGCAGATGTCGCCGAATGGTCCGTGGGCCAATCCTGCGCCGCAGGCGCCTCGCCGCGGTCCCTGGGGCTGATCATCGGAGCGCGGACCTCCAGGTCCGCTCATGATTGCGGACCTGGAGGTCCGCGCTCCGGCAAGACGCTGCTGCCTACTTTCTCGCCTTTCCGTTCTCCGTGAAGGGGAGTGCTTCTTCCCGAGGCTTGGGCAGCTCCGGCTCCTCGCCGAGGTCGACGTCGAGAATGCGCTGGCCGCGCTTGGTGATGCGGTCGGCCGACGTATCGATGTCGCGCAGGTCCTTCTCGGTCTGGGCGAAGTGCGTCTTCAGCCTATCGACGCGATCGTCGAGCCGCTTCACGTCTTCCAGGAGCAGGCCGACCGTCTTCTGGATCTCGCCGGCCTGCTCGCGCATGCGCACGTCCTTCAGCACGGCGCGCACGGTGTTGAGGGTGGCCATCATGGTCGTGGGCGACACGATCCAGACGCGGGCGCGGTAGCTTTCCTCGACCAGGCCGGTGAAGTTGGCGTGCAGCTCGGCATAGACCGCTTCGGACGGCAGGAACATCAGCGCCGATTCGGCGGTCTCGCCGGCCACGATGTACTTGTCGCGGATATCGCCGATGTGCTTGCGGATGGCCTGCTGGAAGGCGCGCTGCGCCACCAGCAGCGCCGGCGCATCGCCCGCCGGCACGGCCCGCAGTGCGCTGTAGCTTTCCAAGGGGAACTTGGCGTCGATGGCGATCGAGCCCGGCGGATTGGGCAGGTGGAGCACGCAGTCGGCGCGCGCTCCCGAGGAGAGCGTGTGCTGGAACGCGTAGGCCTGCGGCGGCAGGGCGCTCTGCACCAGGTCGTTGAGCTGGACCTCGCCAAAGGCGCCGCGCGCCTGCTTGTTGGAGAGCACCTCCTGCAGGCTGACGACCTGGGTCGAGAGATCGCCGATCTTCTTCTGCGCCTCGTCGATGCGCACCAGCCGCTCGCGCAGGTCGGTGACGATCTGGCCGGTCGCCTTCTCGGTGCGGTCGAGCCGCTCGCCGACCGCCTTGGCAAGCGCCTGCTCCTGCTCGCGCAGCGAACGCTCGACCCGCTGCACGGTCTCGGCCTGCTGGCTCATCGCCAAAGCGAGCTGCTGGCGCATCTGCTCCGCATCGCGCCCTCTGTCCTGCCGAGACTCGCCCTGGCGCAGCAGGATGACGGCCAGTGCCACGCCCAGCAGCACGACAATGGCTAGAAGGGTGATCGTCAAAAGATCCATTGGCAGCCCTTATAAGCCCTCGGCTCGACAAGCGCACGGACGGCGGCTAATCCATCAACAATGCCACCAAAACACGACCCCGACGTCTGGCTGTTCGACCTCGACAACACGCTCTATCCGGCGCGCTGCAACCTGTTCGCCCAGATCGACGTGCGCATCGGCCGCTATGTCGCCGACCTGCTCAAGGTCGATGCCGAGGAGGCGCGGCGCGTGCAGAAACAGTACTGGCGAGAGCACGGCACCTCCTTGCGCGGCATGATGACCCTGCACGGCGTCGACCCCACGCATTTCCTCGATTTCGTGCACGACATCGACTACTCGCCGGTCGAGGCCAGTCCGGCGCTCGAGGCGTCGCTCAGGGCGCTGCCCGGCCGCAAGATCATCTTCACCGCGGGCGACGTGCCGCATGCCGAGCGCGTCATGGAGCGGCTGGGCGTGGCGCACCACTTCGAGGCGATCTTCGACATCGCCGCCGGCGACTATTGGCCGAAGCCGCACAAGCAGATCTACGAGAAGCTTATCGTGAAGCACGGCGTCGATCCGACGCGCGCCTGCATGGCCGACGATATCGCCGTCAACCTCAAGCCCGCCGGCGACATGGGCATGCGCACGGTGTGGATCCGCACCGAAGAGAGCGTGAAGCGCGCCGGCGACCTCGATCTCAGCCACATCCACCACGAGACCGACGATCTCGCCACCTGGCTCGCCGAGTGGATCGCCGAAAGGAAAATCCAGAAGTGAAGATCCTGATCCTGGGCGCCGGCGCGGTCGGCGGCTATTGGGGTGCGCGCCTGACACAGGCGGGCATCGACACCACCTTCCTGCTGCGCGAGAAGCGCGCCGAGCTGGTGCGGCGTAGCGGTCTGGTGGTGAAGAGTCCCAAGGGCGACTTCACCGTGCCGGTCAAGGTGGTGACGAGCGGCGCCGAAGGCGGCCCGTACGATGTCGTGATCCTGGCTTGCAAGGGCTATGACCTCGACTCGGCGATGGACTCCATCGCGCCTGCGGTCGGGCCCGACACGACCATCGTTCCCATGCTGAACGGCCACGCCCATTTCGCCGCGCTGGATGCCCGCTTCGGCGCAGCTCGCGTCGCCGGCGGCCTGGCGCGCATCTCCGGCATGCTGGGCCCCAACGGCGAGATCCTGCACAGCGGTGCCTCGGGCGTCTCGTTCGGCGAGCGCGACGGCAAGACCGTGCGCAAGACGCTGGTCGAGCTCGACGCGGCCTGCAAGAAGGCCGGCATCGATGGCGGTATCAACCCCGACATCAACCAGGATCTGTGGGACAAGTGGGTGATGCTGGGCACCATCGCTTCGATGTGCGCGGCCATGCGCGGCACGGTGGGCGACATCGTCGCCGCCGAGGATGGCGCGGCCCTGATGCGCGAGACCCTGGAAGAATGCTGCCGCGTTGCCGCGGCCGCGGGGCATGCGCCCAGCGACAAGGTGCGGTCGGGCATCGAGACCGGCCTGACGCAGCCGGGTGGAAAGTCCGTGGCCTCGATCCTGGGCGACATGGAGAAAGGCGGCGCCGTGGAGGCCCGATCGATCGTGGGCGACATGCTGATGCGCGCCCGCAAGGCCGGGCTCAGCGCGCCCAACCTGCGCTTCGCCTATGCCCATCTGCAAGCCTATGAGGCGCGCCGCGCCCGGAGTGGATTGAAATGAAGGTTCTGATCCTGGGTGCCGGCTCGATCGGCGGCTATGTCGGAGGGCGCCTGCAGCAGAGCGGCGCCGACGTCACCTTCCTGGTCCGTGCGCCGCGGCGCGAGCGGCTCGAGCGCGACGGCCTGGTGATCAAGAGCACCAAGGGCGACATCACGCAGAAGGTGAAGACTGTCCTCAAGGGCAGCGAAGGCGGGCCGTACGACGTCGTGCTGCTGACCTGCAAGGCCTACGATCTCGATTCGGCGATCGAGGCCATCGCCCCGGCGGTCGGCGCCGCCACCACCGTCGTGCCGCTGCTGAACGGCATGCGCCACATCGATGTTCTGGCGGCGACGTTTGGCGACGCCAAGGTCGTGGGTGGCTTGGCGCGCGTCGGTGTGACGCTGTCGCCCGACGGGGCGATCCTGCACACCAGCCCGTTCGCCGCCATCTCCTTCGGCGAGCGCGGTTCTGGGCCTGCGCGCGCCGCGCTGGTCGAGCTCGACGCCGCGATCAAGAAGAGCGGCATCGATGGCGGCCTGCACAAGAACATCGTCCAGGATCTCTGGGACAAATGGATCATGCTGTGTTCGCTGGCGGCGATGTCGTGCCTGATGCGCGGCACGGTGGGCGACATCCTCGAGGCGGGCGAAGGCCAGGCGATCATGCTCGAGACCGTCGAGGAGTGCCGCAAGGTCGCGGCCTCGGCGGGCGGCGATCCCGGCGAGAAGGGCATGCAGACCGTCGCCGGCTATCTCACGCAGAAGGGCTCGCGCTTTGCCGCCTCGATGCTGCACGACCTTGAGAAGGCTTCAATGGTCGAGGCCGACCACATCGTCGGCGACATGATCGCCCGCGCGAAGAAGGCGGGCATCGCCACGCCCAACCTGCGCATGGCCTATGCTCATTTGCAGGTCTATCTGGCGCGCCGCGCCCGCGGGGGCATCGGCAAGCCCGCCCTCTAGGCTTGACCTTGCCGCCTCAGACCCCAATTGTTGGGTATGAGGAAAACGGCCGCACATTTGTTGGTGGCGCGACGGAACAAACCGGGCGCCCGAGCGTAATCTCAGGTCCGGCCTTGCTGCGCCCGACCTGGGGGCGCACGCTTCGTCTGGGACGAAGCCCAACCCTCTAAGACAATCGGAGTGCTCATCAGGAGATCGTCATGCGCGACGTCGTTCGTACCCGCTCGGTTCCCCAGATCATCGTCAGCAATGCTGACTACGAACGGCTCACCGATCTCGCCACCGCGTCGCTCGAACGGCTGCCTGAGGTCGCGAACGAACTTCTGTCGGAAATGGACCGCGCCAAGGTCGTGCAGGACGGCAGCGTCCCGGCCGACGTCGTGCGCATGGGCTCGACCATCACCTTCAGGTCCGACGACGGCAACACCCGCACGCTGAAGCTGGTCTACCCGGCGGAGGAGAGCCTCGACGAGCATCGCATCTCGGTGATGACGCCGGTCGGCGCCGCGCTGATCGGCCTGGGCGAGGGCCAGTCGATCTCGTGGACGGCGCGCGATGGCCGCCGCCATGAGCTCACCGTCGAGAAGGTGAAGAACTAAGCCTACTTGATGAGCCCGGCGCTCTTGGGCAGGAACAGCGAGAGCTGCGGGAACAGGATGATCAGCATCAGCCCGATCAGCAGGGCGGCGATGTAGGGCAGGTAGGAGCGCCAGTGCTGGCCGACCGTGAGATTGGCGAATTTCAGCGCCATCAGCAGCCCCACGCCCATCGGCGGCAGGAAAAGTCCGATGCCGACCGCCGCCGTCTGCACGATGTTGAAGTGGATGGGGTCTATGCCCATCTCCTCGGCGATCGGAAACACCACTGGGATCAGCACCACCGCGGCGGGCAGGCCTTCCAGCACCATGCCGAACATCATGGTGATGAGCGCCGTGACCAGCAGGAACAGCCACGGCGCGTCGCGCAGCGGATGCAGCACCTCGGCCAGCAGTTTCGGCACGCCCGAGACACCCATCAGGTATTGGAACACCGAGGCGACGGCCAGCAGGAAGATCACCGCCGCGGTCAGGATGGCGCTGTCGTAGGCCAGCCGCATCATCTGCTTGTAGCTGACATTGCGGTAATACAGGCGAGCCGCCAGGAACGCGTAGCCCGCGACGACGGCGCCCGCCTCGGTGGCGGTGAAGACGCCGAGGAAGAACCCGCCCAGGATGACGATGGGGATGACCAGCGGCACGGCGGCGCTGCGGCCGGTGCTGAGGATGCGCGCCACGCTGGGATTGGAATCGACCGGCCAGTCGTATTTGCGGGCGCGGAAGTACACCAGCACCATCAGGCAGACCATGATGGTCGCGGCCGGAATGAAGCCGCCGAGGAACAGCGCCACCGCCGAGGTGTTGGTCACCTGGGCGATCACGATCATGAAGATGGCGGGCGGCACCAGCATGCCCATGGCGGTGCCGGCGGCGATCAGCGAGGCCGAATCCTCGCGCTTGTAGCCCGCCTTGGTGAGCGGCGGCATCAGGGTCGAGCCGAGGGCCGAGACCTCGGCCATCTTCGAGCCGCAGATGTCGGAGAAGAAATAGGCGACGACGATCACCGACATGCCGAGCCCGCCCTTGACCCAGCCGACCAGGGCGCGGGCGAAGTCGACCAGGGCGTGGCTCATGCCGCACTTTTCCATCAGGCCGCCGGCGAAGACGAAGGCCGGGATGGCGAGCAGCACCCAGCTCTGCGAGCCCGACACCATGCTCGACGACAGCATCTGCAGGTCGTAGCCGCCGAGCGCCAGACCCGCGACTCCGGCGACGCCCAGCGCAAAGACGATCGGCATCGAGAACAGGATGAGGACGATGAAGATCGCCGCCACGGTGATCAGCAGCATGCCGGGCGGCCCTTCAGTGAACGGCGTCAGGATCGCGCGGCGGCGGCGATACGACCATCGATAGGGCGTAGACGACCAGCAGCGCGCCGCCGACGGCGGCGGAGCCATAGAGCAGCGCCAGGTTGATCTCCAGCCCCGGTGTTACCAGCGTGCGGTTCAAGAGGCAGAGCTTGACCCCGTAGTAGCTCGCCAGGATGCCGACGGCCGCGACCAGCACGTAGTGGATGCGGTCGACCACGCCCTGCGTCGCCGGCGAGAACTGCAAGACATGCAGGGTGAAGTGCGAGCGCTCGCGCACGCCGATCGCCGCCCCGATCAAGGTGAGCCAGGCCAGCATCATCTCGCCCACCTCCTCGACCCAGGTGAAGCGGATCGGATCGACGTCGAGCCAGTCCGTCACTTCGAGCATGACGTAGCGCAAGAAGACGCCGACCAGCAGGTTGACGATGGCGGCGACCAGCAGCAGGGCGACGACGACTTTCGGGATGTTGACGATGAATTTGAACATCGGAGCGGCGCCCGCCCCTATGCCTTGAACTCCACGATCTGTTCCCACAGGCCGGCATATTGCTGCTTGTAGGCCGGCCAGATCTTCTCCTGCGCCACCTTGCGGAAGGCATCGACGTTGCCCTGGACCACCGTCATGCCCTTGGGCTCGAGCGCCGCCTTGGCGGCGGCGAGATTGTCGACCGATTCGGTGAGCTCGCGGCACTTGGCCTGGGCCTCGCGGCTGGTGTCGAGCATCAGCTTCTTCTGCGGTTCGCTCAAGCTCTCCCACACCGCGAGGTTCATGGTGTTGAGGGTGGGCCCGTAATTGTGGAAGGTCATCGAGCAGTACTTCGAGACCTCGTAGATCTTGAGCGCGATCTGGTTGACGATCGGCAGGTCGCCGCCGTCGATCACGCCCGACTTGGCGGCCGAGATCACCTCGCCCCACGCCATCGGCACGGCATTGCCGCCCAGCCCATTGATGGTGTCGCCGAACACCTTGGCCTGCTGCACGCGGATCTTGGCGCCGCGCAGGTCCTTGGGTTCGACGATCGCCTTCTTCGACGTCCAGAAGTGGCGGAAGCCGTAGTCGAAGAAGCACAGGGTCTTGAGCTTGTACTTCTCCTGGAACTGCTGATCGAGCGTATCGCCGATCTTGCCGTTGAACATCTTGTAGGCCTGGTCGTAGCTCTGCACGAGGTAGGGCACCAGGAACACGCCCATCTCGGGGAACACCGTCGCCGCCGCGCCGCCGGGATTGCCAATGGCGATGTTGCCCGACTTCACGGCGTTCATGATCTCGAGCTCCTTGTTGAGCAAGGTGCCGCCGAAGAACTGCATGTCGAGCTCGCCGTTGGAGCGCTTGCGCACCTCGGCCGCCTGCCAGTCGAAGGCGATGGCCGCCGATTCGGGGATGGCGTTGAGATGGGCCATGACGAGCTTCTTGGCCTGGGCGTGCGCGAAGCTGGGCGCAAGGCCGCTGGCGATGATGCCGGCCATGCCGCCCTTCACGAGGGCGCGGCGGCGCACCGAAGCGAGATTCCGGCTGCTGATTTTCATGATCGTCGACATCGGGCGCGCCCTCCCAGGCGAATGGTTGATTAAATCTTAAACTGCCATCGCCGGCAGTGGGAAGCGTTACGGCCGATAACGCAGCAGGGCGCAGCCGAATCCGGCGAAAATCACGGCGCTCATGCGGTTGAAGCGCCGTAGCCACTCACTTCTGGTGAAGATATGTCGCCAGGCGACGGCCGCCGAGCGCGTAGGTCATGTAGAAGAACGACTCGACTGCCAGGAACGTCGCGACCAGAAGGCCGAACTGCGGGGCCAACGGTGCGGAGGGCGCGATGAATTGCGGGAAGAAGGCGGCGGCGAAGATCAGCAGCTTGGGATTGCTGATGCCGACCAGGAAGCCGCCGCGAAGCAGCGCCACGCGGCTTGCGGTTTCACGGCGCGATGTCGTGTTGGGGAGATTGTCGTCGACCGGCGTGCGCCACATCTGGATGCCGAGAAAGATCAGATAGGCCGCGCCGGCGTATCACAGCACCTCGAAGGCGGTCGGCACGGCGAGCATGAAGGCGCCGACGCCAGCGGCCGAGCCCGAGAGCATCAAAGCCAGTGCCAGCAGGCAGCCCGCCATGCCGGTCATGGCGGCGCCGAAGCCGAAACGGATGCTGCGCGTGGTGACGTAGAGAACGTTGGGACCCGCGTGCTGGCGATCAGGACGACGGCGCCGAGATAGAGCCACCAGGTCTCGAGGGTCATTGCGCGGCGAGCAACGTGTGTCCGCCCTGCGAGTTGTTGAACCGATCGAGCACGTGGCCCGGGCCCTTGGCGTGCTTGACGTAGGTCTTGCCGTCGAACGTCTTGATGCCGTTGCAGAACACGCCATGCACGCCGGTCGGGCGGCGGATGGTGCGGCGGCCGCCGCCCGGCAGGTCGGCGACGCGCTCGGCCGGGCTGATGCCCACCGTCGCGGGATCGAAGAGCAGCATGTCGGCCTGCGCGCCGACGGCGAGGCGACCGCGGTTGGGGATGCCGTAGAGATCGGCGGGATGGCTGGTGAGGCGGCGGATGCCTTCCTGGATGGTGAAGTCGCGGCGTTCGCGCACCCAGTGCGCCAGGAAGTGCAGGCCAAAGCCCGCGTCGCACATATAGATAAGGTGAGCGCCGGCATCGGAGAGCGCCACCACGCCGGCCTCGTGCTTCAGGAGACGCGCCACGCCCTCGTCGCCGACATTGAGGAAGCGGCCGAGGAAGGCGGTCTCCAGGTTCTCGTCGAGCGCGAGGTCGAGCATGACGTCGAGCGGATCGCGATGCTCGGTCTTGGCGATCTCGGCGGCGTATCGGTTGACGTACTTGGCGTTGGCCGGCTTCTGCGCCACCGCCACCATCACGCGATCCCAGTTGCCCTGGAAGATCATGCCCGGCTTCGGATTCCTGGCATTCTCGCGGAACTTCTCGCGCCACGAATGATCGCGGAACACGACCTTGAGCTGCTCGGGCGAGTAGGCCTTGATCGGGTCGAACGACGAATGGCTGTAGAACGGATAGGCGTTGGCCATCGTGAAGTCGAACGACAGCGGCTGGCAGGGGATCTGGATGTAGAGCCCGACGCCGCGGCGGATCGCGGCCGCGGAATCCTCGAACATCTTGAGCGACCGGTTGGGCTCCTGCTCGTTGTACATCGCCACACCGGTGCCCTGGAAAAACGGCCTGCCGTACTTGGCGGCCATCGGCTCCAGCTCCTGCGGCGTCTTCACGCCCGAGGCGATCTCGACCACGCCCTTGCCGCGCGGCCCCATGGCGCCGACCAGCGCCTCGAGCTCCGACATCGGCGCGATCGTCGACGGCATGGGCACGCCGCCATAGCCCGAGTGGTTCAACGAATAGGAGGCGCCGAGACCGATCGCGCCGTTCGCCATGGCGTCGGCCACCATGGCCTTCATCTTCGCCAGCTCCTCGGGCGTCGCATCCTTGCGTTGCGAGGCGTCCTCGCCCATCACCGCGGTGCGGATGGTCGAATGGCCGGCCAGCACCGCCATGTTGGCGTAGGCGCCCTTGCGGCGCAGCATGCCCATGTACTCAGCGAAGCTTTCGAAGTCCCACTTGATGCCGGCGCGCAGGGCGTCGAGGTCCATGCCCTCGACCACCGAGAGATTGCGGATGACGAGATCGCGCACCGCTGGCGGCGCCGGCACGATGCCGAAGCCGCAATTGCCGATCACCGCGGTGGTGACGCCGAGCGATGGCGAGGGCGAGAGCGTGGCATCCCAGGTGACCTGCGCGTCGTAGTGCGTGTGCACGTCGACGATGCCGGGCGCCAGCACCAGCCCGCCGCCATCGATCGTCTCGTTACCCTTGTCGCTCACCGAACCGATGGCGACGATCTTGCCGTCCTTCACCGCGACGTCGGCGCGCTTGGGGTCGTTGCCCAGGCCGTCGACGACGGTGGCGCCGCGGATGACGAGATCGACCATTATTCCCTCCGTCCGTTCTTCAGCGCGCCGTAGGCGGCAAGTGCTGCGTGATTCACCAGGTCGCTCACCGTGGCGCCCATCTGCACGATCTGCATGGGCTTGTGCAGGCCGTCGATCACAGGACCTATCACCGTGACGCCGCCCAGTCTCTGCATCAGGCGCGACGATATATGCGCCGAGTGCAGGCCCGGCATGATCAGCACGTTGGCCGGCCCGGTCAGGCGGCAGAACGGATAGGTCTCGCGCAACAGCTCGTAGTCGAGCGCCATGTCGGCCTGCATCTCGCCGTCGTACTCGAAGTCGACCTTCTCGGCGTCCAGGAGCCTGATCGCCTTGCGGATGCGGTCGATTCGCTCGATCTCGCGGCTGCCGAAGTTGGAGAAGGAGAGGAACGCCACGCGCGGCTCATGCCCCATGGTGCGGGCATTGCGCACCATCTGCTTGGCGATGGTGGCGAGCTGCTCGGGACTCGGCGTCTCGTTGATCGAGGTGTCGGCCAGGAACACCGTGCCGTGGCGCGCCACCACGATCGAATAGCCGATCGGCACCTTGCCCGGCTCCTCGTCGATCACGTTCTTGATGTCGCCGTAGCATTCGGGGAAGCGCCGCGTGATGCCGGTCACCATGCCGGCGGCGTCGCCCATCGCCACCATGCTGGCGCCGAACACGTTGCGGCCCTGGTTGACCATGCGCTGCACGTCGCGGCGCAGATAGCCGTCGCGCTGCAGGCGCTTGTAGATCAGGTCGGTGTAGGGCGCGTTGCGCGTACTGAGCCGCGCATTGTGGATCTCCATGCCGGTCGCGTCGGTGATGCCCAGGCCCTTCATGGTCTCGCGCACCAGCTCCTCGCGGCCGATCAGGATCGGCGTGCCGTAGCCGTTGTCGCGGAACACCACGGCGGCGCGGATGGTGCGCTCCTCCTCGCCCTCGGCGAAGACGATGCGCTGCGGGTTGGCCTTGACCTGCTCGAACAGGCTCTGCAGCCAGTGGCTGGTCGGATCGAGGCGGCCGGAGAGGGCGCGCTTGTACTCCGCCATGTCGGGGATCGGGCGGCGGGCGACGCCCGAATCCATGGCCGCCTGCGCCACCGCTACCGACACCGTCGAGATCAGCCGCGGATCGAACGGCACCGGCATGACGTATTCAGGACCATAGCGCAGCCGCCGGCCAGAATAGGCGCGGTCGACCTCGTCGGGCACGTCCTCGCGGGCGAGCTTGGCCAGCGCCTCGGCCGCTGCCACCTTCATCGCCTCGTTGATGGTGCGGGCGCGCACGTCGAGCGCGCCGCGGAAGATGTAGGGAAAGCCCAGCACGTTGTTGATCTGGTTGGGATAGTCGCTGCGGCCGGTGGCGATGATGGCGTCCTTGCGTACCGAGCGGACGTCCTCCGGCGTGATCTCGGGGTCGGGATTGGCCATGGCGAAGATGATCGGCTTGTCGGCCATCGACTTCACCATCGCCTTGGTCACCGCCCCCTTGACCGACAGGCCGAAGAAGACGTCGGCGCCCTTCATCGCCTCTTCCAGCGTGCGCGCCTTGGTGCGCACGGCGTGGGCGCTCTTCCACTGGTTCATGCCCTCGGTGCGGCCCTGCCAGATCACGCCTTTGGTGTCGCACAGGATGGCGTTCTCGTGCGGCATGCCCATTGCCTTGATGAGCTCGATGCAGGCGATCGACGCGGCGCCGGCGCCGTTCACCACCATCTTGACGTCCTTGATGCTGCGGCCGGTGAGATGCAGCGCATTGATCAGGCCGGCGGCCGACACGATCGCCGTGCCGTGCTGGTCGTCGTGGAAGATCGGGATGTCCATCAATTCGCGCAGGCGCTGCTCGATGATGAAGCACTCGGGCGCCTTGATGTCTTCGAGGTTGATGCCGCCGAAGGTCGGCCCGAGATAGCGCACGCAGTTGATGAACTGGTCGACGTCCTTGGTGTCGACCTCGATGTCCATGCAGTCGACGTCGGCGAAGCGCTTGAACAGGACCGCCTTGCCCTCCATCACCGGCTTGCTGGCGAGCGCCCCGATGTCGCCCAGGCCCAGCACCGCGGTGCCGTTGGAGATCACCGCCACCAGGTTGCCGCGGGCGGTGTAGTCGTAGGCGGTGTTGGGATCCTTTTCGATCTCCAGGCAGGGCGCGGCGACGCCCGGCGAGTAGGCCAGCGCCAAGTCGCGCTGGGTGACCAGCGGCTTGGTGGCGATGATCTCGATCTTCCCCGGCCGGCCGGTGCGATGCATGACCAGCGAATCGCCGTCGAGATCGCCCATTTCGTTGCTGACCATTGCTTCCGAGCCGCTACTCGCCATTGCGTTACTCTCCCGATTGAGAGGGCATATTGGCGACAATCAAGGAACGGGGCCAGACGGCCATGCCGCGCTGCAACGCAGAGCTGGCGGCTATTCCTGCGTTGGCGATGGTAATTTCAGCATGTCGTTGAAGCGCCTTCGCGCCGCGTCGTCATCGAGCTGCGGCGCCTCCGATCCGGCGGGTTTGGCAGGTTCCGCGAGATGGGCAATGCGCGGCAGGGCCACGACCAGCGCCAGCACGACGAGCTGGGCCGCGAGGTAGGGCGCCAGCGCCCTGGCCAGCGGCCGCACAGCCGTCTTGGTGGCCATGGCGCTCCTCGCCATCATCACCGCATAGCCGGTCGGCGGCACCAGGAAGGAGGCCTGCAGGGCCAGCAGGGCCAGCACCGAGATCCAGACGGCGTCGGGCGCGCGCGTCAGTACCGACGGCATGACGATGGGCACGATCACGAACACAATCTCGAAGGCGTCGAGCACGAAGGCCGACAGCGCGAACACGACCAGCACGGCGATCGCCGCTCCCGTGGCGCCGCCCGGCACCAGGGTCATCCAGCCATCGAGCAGGCGGTCGGTGCCGAAGGCGCGGAACAGGAGCGTGAAGGTGGTGGCGGCGACGAACAGGGCGAACAGCGCGCCGCTCACCGCCATGGTGTCGCGCAGCACCGCGCCGAAGGCGCCGGCCCGCAGGCCGCCGCTCAAGAGGCCGAACAGCAGCAGCACCGAGCCGCCCATGGCGGCGGCCTCCACGGCATAGAAGTAGCCGGCCGCGACGCCGGCCAGCAGGCCAACGACGAACAGCGCGGCGATGATCGCCGTTGCCCATTCCTCCAGGCGCGGCCGTTCGCTGGGCGCCCGTGCCGGCGTGCGCCGGCCGAGCAGCCACGCCACCAGCAGGCAGAGCCCGAGGAAGAGCGCCGCCGGCACCAGCGCGCCGCGGAAGATGTCCTGGGTGTTGACGATGCGCACCATCGCCTTGGTGACGTTGGTCGCTTCGGTGTGGGCGCGCATCATGGCGTCGCCCAGCAGGATCAGAACCAGCGACGGCGGGATCACCACGCCGAGCGTACTGGCGACACAGACCAGCGCCGTGCTTTCGCTGGCGGGCACGCCGCGCGCGTCGAGCTTGGGCGCCACGCTGCGCGAGAGCATGGCGACGCTGGCGCCGACCGAGCCGTTCATCGGCGCCAGCAGCGCGCCGAGCCCGAGCGTCGCCAACGCCGGCGCGGCGCTGGATTTGCCGCCGAGCGCCACGCCGCACCGGAACAGCCGGTCGGCGAGCGGCAGGCGGTTGAGCAGCGAGCCCATCAGGACGTAGAGCGGCAACGCCTGCAGAAGGTCGTTTTCCAGGAGGCCAATGATGCGGCCGGGCAGCGCGGTCAAAAGTCCGAAGTCGAGCGTCCCCACCGCCAGGCCGACCACGCCGAACAGCACCGACACGCCCATCAGCACGGCATAGGCCGGCAGTCCGGTCGCCAGCAGCACGACCGCGACGGCCAGCAGCATCCACAGGCCGGCTTGCTCCACCGCTCAGTCCTTGGCCGGTCGCAGCAGGTCGATGATCGCCTGCAGCAGTGCCAGCACCGCCAGCAGAAGGGCCGCGACCTTCACCACGAAGTAGCCGGCGTTGTTGGTGTCGGGGAATTTCTCCAGCACCCCGACCGAGCGTTGCACGGTGGGCCAGATGGCCCAGATCATGAAGGCGGCCCACGGCGCCACGCAGGCGAAGCCGCCCCAGCGGGCGGTCAGGCCGCGCAACCGCGCACTGTAGCCATGGGCGATGGCGTCGACGGCCAGGTGCGTGCGCTCACGGGTGGCAAAGGTCATGGCGAGGCTGACATAGAGGGCGAAGATCCACTGGCCGAGATCGTTGGCCTCACGCGAATAGGCCCGCACGAAATCGCGCAATGGCCATTGCAGGAACAGGATCAGCGCCACCGGCAGGACCAGCCAGCGCCCTGCCTCGACCAGGCGCCCCACCGCGCGATCGACCCCGTCCAGCCAGTGCACCTTCGATTTCCCCCAATTGGCCCCCAATCTCTGGAGGCGACGCCATGCTAAACCGACTTCGTGCCCGACAGTAGCATGACCACAACCGCCATCCCGGCCGACGCCACGCCCATGATGCGCCAGTACCTGGCGATCAAGGCGGCGCATCCCGGGCATCTGGTGTTCTACCGGATGGGCGATTTCTACGAGTTGTTCTTCGACGATGCCGTGAAGGCCTCGGCCGCGCTCGACATCGCGCTGACCAAGCGCGGCCAGCACCTCGGCGAAGACATCAAGATGTGCGGCGTGCCGGTGCACAGCCACGAGGCCTACCTGTCGCGCCTGATCCGGCAGGGCTTCAAGGTCGCCGTCTGCGAGCAGGTCGAGGACCCGGCCGAAGCCAAGAAGCGTGGCGCCAAGTCGGTGGTCGAGCGCGCCGTGGTGCGGGTGATCACGCCGGGCACCTTGACCGAAGACTCATTGCTCGATGCGCGCAGCCACAATTACCTTGCCGCCGTCGCGGAGGCCCAGGGCGAGCTGGCGCTGGCCTGGCTCGACCTCTCGACCGCCGACTTCGCCGCCCAGCCTCTGGACGCAGGCCAGCTCGCGGCGGCGCTGGCGCGGCTGGCGCCGGGCGAGCTTCTGGTGCCCGACCGGCTGCTGGCGCGCGAGCCGGTGAAGGCTGCGCTGGAAGAGTGGAATGCCGTGCTGACGCCGCTGCCCTCGGCGCGCTTCGACAGCGACAATGCCCGCAAGCGCCTGCAGTCGGCCTTCAAGGTCGCGGCGCTCGACAGCTTCGGCGCCTTCTCGCGCGCTGAGGTCGCGGCCTGCGGCGCCCTCCTCGACTACGTCGAGCTGACGCAAGCCGGCAAGCTGCCGGCGCTGGCGCCGCCGCATCGCGTGCGCGCCGACGGCACGATGGAGATCGATCCCGCCACGCGCCGTAACCTCGAGCTGGTGCGCGGCCTCGACGGCCGGCGCGACGGCAGCCTTTTAGCCACCATCGACCGCACCCTGACCGGCCCTGGCGCCCGCCTTCTGGCCGAACGGATCGCCGCGCCTTTGACCGATCGTGCCGAGATCGAGCGCCGTCTCGACCTGGTGCAGCTCTTCGTCGAGCGCCCGGCCGTGCGCGAGCGCGTGCGCGAAGCGCTGCGCCGCACACCCGACATCGAGCGCGCCCTGCAGCGCCTGTCGGTCGGCCGCGGCGGCCCGCGCGATCTTCTGGCGCTGCGCGATGGTCTTGAGTCGGCCGAAGCGCTGGCCGCGATGCTGCACGCCGAGCCCGAGGCATTGGCGCCGCCGCCGGCCCCGCTGGCCGCCATCGTCGCGGCCTGCTCCGACCATCGCCCACTCATCGCCGCGCTCGCCGAGGCATTGGCCGACGAGCCGCCTCTGTTCGCGCGCGACGGCGGCTTCATCCGGCAAGGCTATCGCAGCGAACTCGACGAGCAGCGCACCTTGCGCGACGACAGCCGCAGGACGGTGGCGGCGCTCGAAGCCAAGTACAAGGCGTCGGCAGGCGTGCCGTCGCTGAAGATCCGGCACAACAACATGATCGGCTACCACATCGAGGTGACGGCGACGCACGCCGACAAGCTCGATCTGGCGACGCTCGGCTTCACGCGCCGCCAGTCGATGGCCAATGCCACGCGCTTCAGCACCGCCGATCTCGCCGATCTCGAAACCCGCATCGGCCGCGCCGCCGACCGCGCGCTGGCGCTCGAGCTCGCGATCTTCGACGAGCTGGTCGCCAAGGCAATGGCCGTGTCGGCCAACGTCGCCGCTGCCGGCCGGGCGCTCGCCTCGCTCGATGTCGCCGCGGCACTCGCCGAGCTCGCGGCGGGCGAGAACTACGTCCGTCCGGCATTGAGCGAGGAGCCCGCCTTCACCATCGAAGGCGGCCGTCATCCTGTCGTCGAAGCCGCGCTGGTGCGCCAAAGTAGCGGGGGTGGCGGCGCCGGTTTTGTGCCCAACGACTGCGACCTGGGCGAAGCGCGGCGGCTGTGGCTGCTGACCGGCCCCAACATGGCCGGCAAGTCGACCTTCCTGCGCCAGAACGCGCTTATCGCCATCATGGCGCAGGCCGGCTCCTTCGTGCCGGCCAAGTCCGCGACCATCGGCATCGTCGATCGCCTGTTCAGCCGCGTCGGTGCGGCCGACGACCTGGCGCGCGGCCGCTCGACCTTCATGGTCGAGATGGTCGAGACCGCGGCGATCCTGAACCAGGCGACGGCGAGAAGCCTGGTCATCCTGGACGAGATCGGCCGCGGCACGGCGACTTTCGATGGCCTGTCGATCGCCTGGGCGACCCTGGAGCATCTGCACGACATCAACCGCTGCCGCGCCCTCTTCGCCACCCACTTCCACGAGCTGGGTGCGCTCAAGGAACGGCTGGCCGCCCTCGCGCCCTACACCATGCGCGTCAAGGAATGGCAGAATGAAGTGGTGTTCCTGCACGAGGTGGCGCCGGGCGCGGCCGACCGCTCCTACGGTATCCACGTGGCGCAGCTCGCCGGCCTCCCGGCGGCCGTCGTGGCGCGCGCCGAGCAGGTGCTGGCGGCCTTGGAGAAGGGCGAGCAGTCGGGCGCGGTGACGCGGCTCGCCGACGACCTGCCGCTGTTCGCTGCCGCACCGACGCGCCCGGCCGGCCTGGTCAAGGCTCAGGAGTCGGAAGTCGAAAAGGCGCTCTCCGAGATCAATCCCGACGAGCTGTCTCCGCGCCAGGCGCTGGAGCTCGTCTACGCCTTGCGCACACGCAGCCTGCAACGTCGCGACTGAGCGGCGATGACAGGCGCTGCACGACCGTCGCTGTGATCGGTCGATGACCGACGGCCGTGTCATTGGTTGATCATTCGACAGCCAGCCATGTCCATCGTCGTATGGCCTGCCGGTCGACCGGCGGGAGGCAATCCATGAAACTCAAAAGACGCGGTGTTGTGAGTGGTGCTTCGGTCCTTGCGCTGGCGGCAACGTCGTCGGCTGCGCTGAGCCAGAACAAGCATGCTGTTGCCGCACCGACGCTTGTGGCGGCGGCAGCGGACTCCACGGGCTTCGAGGCCGCGCTGCGGGCGAAGTTCGCGACGGGTGACGTCCTGAACTGGACAGGCGGCACCGTGCGGTTGAAACGCCCCATCCATATCGATGTGACGCAAAGCATGGTGGGGCCGGGGGTCGATCTCAACGGCGCCAAGGTGATCGCCGATTTCAACGATCCCACCCAACGGGCGATCACCATACGGATCCCTCCCGCCTTCAAGAATGTCTCGGTCCGCGGCCTGAAGGTCTTCAACGGCACGTTGATTGCCGACAGCCCGGCGCTCGATGCCCTTGGCCTGCTTTGCTTGGCGAACCACAGCTGGATTAACAGCTGGAAGATCATGAACCTCGACATCGAGCAGTTCTCGCGGGATGGGCTGTTCGTCAGCGGCAACGTCTTCGAAGGCGAGCTGCACGCCGTCACCTGCGCGAGCAACGGTCGCAACGGCATCACCTTCCGGCACGACGGAATAAAGGAGGATAGCGGACTCATCTCGGCCGTCAGCATCTTCGGCGGCCAGATGCGAAAGAACGGCAATGCCGGCATCGAGACGCAAAGCGCCATCGCCTATCGCGAGCCGCACGACCTCAATATTCGACAGACCTACTTCGTCGAGAACAAGGGACCTGGCCTGAACGCGGTCGCTGGCTTTTCGAGGGCCGAGGGCTGCGGCTTCATCAACAACGGCGGCTACGGCATCAACATGATGAACCATGGCCGTCTGACCGACTGCCAAGGCAGCACTCACGGCCTCCAGCCCTATCTGGTGAAGGCCTTCCTGAACAACGGCGAAATGGTCATCGACGGCTGCCGGACCGAGGGCTTCTCCGGCTTCGAAGGCAAGACCAAACTGGGCAAGATCAGCGGTAAGGGCACAGTCACGCTTCGTGATTCGGGGCAGCTTTCCGGTCTCGAGATGTCCGGCGAGATCACTGCGAAGGTGGTGTAAGGCGCAACACGCGCCGCTCTCTCGGTTACGCCTTGCGCGTGCTGAGCCGCATGCCGCGGAACGGGCGGTCTTCCGGCTCCGGCTGCTGCCAGTCGGTGAGGCTGCGGAAGATCGCCGCCAGGCCATAGCCCACGCCCGCCAGCAGCAGGCAGTCGACCAGCCGATGCAGGCCCGCGACCATCGCCACGACCCATGGCTTGGCGGGCAGCAGCATCGCGACCAGGCTGAGGCCGAGCCCGGTCAGCAGCGACACCAGGATCGCGCCACCGATCAGCAGGAAGAGATGCGCCTGCACCGGCCGTCCCAGCTGGAAGGCCTCGTAAAGGCTGATCGGCCGGTGCGCGGCGAGAGCCGGCAGCAGCATGACGAACACCGAGGCCGCCGCGGCACAGGCCACGGCGTTGAGCTCGACGTAAGGGCAAGGCGCCACCATGATCGCGAGCAGGCAGATCGAGGCGGCAAACGTCAGGAAGCGCACGGCGATGGTCGAGCGGCGCATCTCGTCGACCTCGTCGCACGGCAGCGCATCCTCGAGCAGCGCCTCCTTGATCCAGCGATCGATGAACATGGCGTAGAGCAGCGCGAACAGGAAATCCCAGCCCCAATGATTCTGCCACTCGACGAACTCGCGACGGGTGTCGAGCACATAGGCGACCGCCGCGGCAAGGCCGGTGATCGGCAGGGTCATCAGCCAGAATATCCCTTGGCGGCGGGACCAGAAGTGCAGAGCAGACAGTGCGGCCATGGGGTGGTCCTCTACGGGCCATACAAGTGTATGGCCCGCGCCACCACGCGCCATGGGCGCAATGTTTCAATTGGTGCAGCAGGGGCTGTGCAACGACCTCATGCTCCTCTCCCCCTAGCGGGGGAGAGGGACATGAGGCGGTTACAGCGTCTTCCGTGCCAGCGCCGCACCCTCGGCCAGCGCCCTGAGCTTGCCGTAGGCCGTCGCGAGCGTCATCGGCGCCATGCCGCAGTTGGTGCAGGCCTGGATGCGCTCGGGATCGACGAACTTGGTCGCGAGCTTCAGTGTCGCCGCAACTTCTTCCGGCGTCTCGATCTTGTCCGAGGCGACATCGATCGCGCCCACCAGCACGGTCTTGTTGGGCAGCAGCTTCATGAGTTCGGGCGGCACGTGGCTCTCCCGGCATTCCAGCGAGACCTGCTGGATCCGGCTGCGGTCGAGCGCGGGGAAGGTCTTCTCGTACTGCCGCCAGCTCCCGCCCAGCGTCTCCTTCCACTTGATGTTGGCCTCGATGCCGTAGCCGTAGCAGATGTGCACCGCCGTCGTGCACTTCAGCCCTTCGGCCGCCTTCTCCAGCGCCGGCACGCCCCAGTCGACGGTTTCGTCGAGATAGACGTTGAAGGCGGGCTCGTCGAACTGCACGACGTCGACGCCCGCCTTCTCGAGATCCTTGGCCTCCTGGTTCAGAAGCTCGGCGAAGGCGAAGGCCATCTTCACCCGGTCGCCATAAAAGCCGTCGGCCAGGGTATCGATGAGAGTCATCGGCCCGGGCAGGGTGAACTTGAGTTTGCGGCTGGTCGCAGCGCGGGCGACGCGCGCCTCGCGCTCATGCACGAACTTGCGGCGCTTCAAGGCCGAGGTCACGGTCGGGCAGTCGGCGTCGTAGCGGTTGTTGCGGATCCCCATACGCACCTTCTTGTCGAAGTCGACGCCGTCGACCTCGGCCAGGAAGCCGTGCACGAAATGCTGCCGCGCCTGCTCGCCATCGCTCACGATGTCGATGCCAGCCTCTTCCTGGCGGCGGATGGCGAGCGCGGTGGCGTCGTCCTTGGCTTCCAGCAACGGCGCGCCAGTGAGCGTCCAGGGCGCCCACAGGACGTTGGGCGTGGCGAGCCACGAAGGCTTGGGCAGGCTGCCTGCCAGCGTCGTCTCGAACATCCGCGTTTCCTTCCCGTCCACTCTTGTCGTTCTACTTCTTTCCGTTACTGGCGAACTCCAGTTCGGCACGGGTCTCCGGCGGCAGCACGTGGCCGAACGTCCCGGGCGCGCGCCATTGCAGGGTGCCGAAGGCGCCGCAGCTCTCGCACACCGAGCGCCAGGTCTCATGCTGGGCGCTGCACGCCGTGCAGCGCCAGGCGCGGTCGGCGGGCGCATCGGCGGCGCGGGCCAGCCAATCGTGCACCTTGGCCTGCTCTGCCCCCGACCGCTCCTCGACCTCGGCCATCAGACGGCAGACGCGTACCGGCGGGCTGGTGCCGCCGGCGATCTCGAGATGCCGTCGTGCCTCGCCCCACAGGCTGGCCTCGAGCGAGGCCTGGGCCATCGCCAGATGGCTCTCGATGTCGTTCTCGTTGTGCGACACCAGCCGGCGAATGACGCCGATGCGCTTCAGCGGATCGCTTTCGCCTGACGCCTCGAGATAGAGCATGGCGAGATCAGGATGCGGCGCCAGCGCCCAGCCTCGCTCCAAGGTCTTCTGCGCACGCTTGGCATCGCGCGCCTTGATCTGCAGTCCGGCAAAGTGCTGGGTGACGGCGATGCGCTCGGGCGCGAGACCGAAGGCCTCGCGTGCCAGGGCCAGCGCGTCGTTGATATTGCCGTCGCGATCGGCGGCGCGGCTGCGCTCGACCAGCAGCAGGGCCTTCAAGGTGCGACCCTTGTCGGCGGCGACGACCTTGCGGCGCTGGCCGGTCTCCAGCGTCTCCTGGGCCGCCTTCCACTGGCCGACCTGCGCCTGCATGTCGAACAGCGAATGCACCACCCACGGCGTCTGCGGCTTGAGCTTGAAGGCGCGCTCGGCATAGGCCAGCGCCTTGGACTGGTCGCCCTCGCGCAGCGCCTGGCCGATCAGGCCGCGCAGCCCGAGGAAGGCGGTGTGCTCGTCCTCGAGCATGGCGGTGAAGGCGCGGTTGGCGCCGTCGCGGTCGCCCGCGAGCTGGGCGGCCTGCGCCGACAACAGCAACGTAATCGGCGGCTCGGCCAGAAGCTGCTCGGCCTTGCGGGCGTGCCTCTGCGCTTCGTTGGCGTCGCCGGCGGCGACTGCGGCCAGGCCCTGCGTCAGCTCGCGATAGCCGCGCTTCTTGCGGCTCTCGCCCCAGCCTTCGAGCAGGGCGAACGGCGCACCGACGATCCAGCGATAGAGCAGCCAGCCGCCGATGCAGAGGCCTATCAGGACGAGAACGGCGACCAGCAGCACGCCGACGCTGCTGTCGAGCCGCCAGCCGTGCCATTCAGCGGTGACCGAGCCCGGCCGCTCGGCCAGCCAGACGGCCAGAAGCATCGCCACGGCGGCGATCGCGAACCAGATGAGGACGCGCAGCGTTGTCATCGGATCAGCGCGCCGTCCCGAGGAGGTTGACGGCGTAGGCTGCGAGCTGGTCGAGGCTGCGCTTGGCGGCGAGATGGGCGTCGGCCTTGGCGAGCCACGCCGCCGTCGCCTTGCTGGTCGACGCCGGCAGCGACTTCACCAGCTCGGCCGCCTTGCCAACGTCGCCGGCATGCAGCGCCTGCTCGGCGCGGGCGAGCTTGGCCTCGGTGGTGTCGCCCGGCACGTCGCCGACGCGGCGCAGCGAGACCAGGCCGCGCAGCTTGCCCATCAGTCGCTCGCCGTAGGAATCGTCGGCCACGTCCTCGGCCAGCGCCGCCTTGGCCACGGCGGGGAATTCGGCTTCGAGGGCGGCGCGCGAGGCCACACCGGTCTGCGCGTAGGGCTGCAGCGCGGCGATGATCTCGGTGAGCTTGCCGTCGCCCTGGACCAGCGGAAGGAGAAGATTGAGCTCCGACGCGAACGGCACGCCGGCGTCGATCGAGCCCGCCAGCCGCGCGGCCACGCCGATCACGGCCGACGCGCGTGCCGCCACGAGCGCTTTCTGCTCGCCACTGTTCCTGGCGCCGACCGCGTCGCTCAGCGCCTTGGCCTGGTCGCGCTGGTTGGCGACGGCCTGGTCGAGAGCGCCCAGCGTCGCGCGCAGGGCCGCGATCTCGCGCGTCAGGACAGCGATCTCCTTTTCGGCCTCGACGTTGTTCGGCGCGGGCGCCGCGCCGCTGGCGGCGGGGCGCTGCTCGAGCGCTTCGACGCGGCTCTTCAAGTCGGCGACGGCGGGATCGGGACCGCCGGGTGCTGCTGCCGGTCGTTCCGCGGCCGTTGCCGAGACCGCCCGCAGGCGCTTCTCGAGATCGTCCAGCCGCGCCGTGAGGTCCTTGCGTGCCGCATCGACGGCCGCGGTAGCGACGGCGCTGGCGTCGGCCCGCACTGCCTGCAGGTCGATGCCGGGCGCCGGCGGGATCGCCGCGACATGGCCGCGCCACATATCGCGCGCCTGTTGCGGCCAGAAGGGCAGCGAGATCAGCGCACCCGCCAGCACGATCACCGCGGCCAGCACGCCGACCACGAAGGCGCCGACCACGCCCAGGCCGCGCCGCATGATCACCGTCTGAGCCGGCGGCGGAGCAGAGGGCGGAGGAACGGGTTCGCTTGTGTCGCTCATGGTCGCCTGTCCTTGTACAGGGGCTTCGGCCAGTCGGTCGATCTCGTCGAGCACGGCCTGCCGGCTCGGCCGCTCGGCGGCCACGACCGCCTTGAACGGCAGGCCTGCCGCCGGCGCCAGCGCGGCCGGGCTTATGGCAACAGCGGTGACGTCATGCAGGTTGGTGGCCAGGCCCGCATCCTCGACCATGGAGGCGAACACCGACGCCGCGCGCGGCGAGAAGAAGGTGATGACGTCTAGCGCGCGCGCCTCGAGCGCCGCACGCGCCGAATCCGGCAAAGCGGTCTCCTCGCGCGCATCGTAGAGCGCAAGGCGCTTCACCTCGAAGCCCGCCGGCCGCAGCAGTTCCCCGAGATCGGCCGCGACCTCGCGGCCCGACACGTGCAGCAGGGGGCCGTCCGCAGGTCTTAGGCGCTCGCGCACCAGCTCGGTCAGGGCCGCGCCATCGCCCGATGCCGAGGTGACGGCGCTGAACCCCAGCCCTTCGGCCGTGCTCGCCGTGGTGTCGCCCACCGCCAGGATCGGCCGGCCGCGCTGCTCGCTCGCTTCGGCCAGGGCGCGCGCGCCGTTGGCGCTGGTCAGCAGCACCGCCTGGCAGCTGGCCAGCGCCGCGGAGAACTCCGCCGGCGGATGCAGGAATTCCAGCCGGAACAAGGGCGCGATCACCGGCGTGTGGCCGCGCTCGGCAAGCGCCGTGGCCAACGCGGTCGCCTCACGTTCGGGCCGGATGATCAGCACGCGCATGGGCTCTCCGTAGCTGGCGTCGTCAGCGGACGCAATGGCGCTGGGGGCGCGCCACTCCAGTGGCGCGGTCTTTGGTCGCTAGTGCATGACGCGCGACTGGAGTCGCGCGCCCCCAGCCTAAAGAAGAACGACGCCTTCCAGTGCCAACAGTTGCCGCTTGGTCGGCAGCCCCTTGCCGCCGGAGAAGCCGCCTTCCTTGCCGCCGCTGCCCAGCACCCGGTGGCAGGGCACGATGATGGGGATGGGATTGCGGGCGCAGGCCATGCCGACCGGCCGCGGGCCCGAGCCCAGGGCCATCGCCATGCCGCCATAGGTCGCGGTCTCGCCGTAGGGGATGTCGCGCATCGCCGCCCACACCCGCTTCTGGAAGTCGGTACCCTTCTGGGCGAGCGGCAGGTCGAAGCGTTTCAGCTTCCTGGCAAAGTAGCGATCGAGCTGGCGCGCCGCCTCCTTCAGCACGGGGTCATCAGCCTTGTCGCGCGTGCCCTCGCCCGGGCTGGCCCAGCGCACGGCGGTCACGGCGTCGTGATCCGCCTCGATGGCGAGGCGGCCGACCGGGCTGTCGACGTAACAAATCGTCATGAACCGAGCGTAGCGTCGGCCACCGGCTTTTGCCAATGTAGGGGCCATATGTCCGGGGGAGATAAAAAGAAGGCCACACGACGCGCCGTGCTCGGCGGTATCGCCGCGCTTGCGCCGGCGATGGCGCTCGCCCAGCAGCAACCGGCGCCGCCGCGCCGCCAGCAGCAGCCAGCCGACGGCGGCCCGCCGATCGTGGTGTTCGTCCACGGCAACGGCGATTCGAGCGCGCTCTGGATCAACAACATCTGGCGTTTCGAGGCCAACGGCTACAAGCGCAGCCAGCTCTTCGCCATCGACTTCGCCTATCCCAGCGCGCGCCGCGAGGACGCCAAGCCCGAGCTCTTCCGGTCGTCGGCCGAAGAGCAGATGAAGGAGCTGGCTGGTTTCGTGGCCCAGGCACTGAAGGCGACAGGTCGGCGCAAGGTGGCGCTTGTCGGCTCCTCGCGCGGCGGCAACGCCATCCGCTCGTTCCTGAAGAACGGCGGCGGCGCTCAGTACGTGAGCCACGCCGTGTTGTGCGGCACGCCGAACAAGGGCGTCGTCAATTCCGACAGCCTTCTGGTCGGCAGCGAATTCAACGGCGCCTATACCTTCCTCAAGGAACTCAACGCCGGTCCGGACGATCTCATTCCCGGCGTCGAGATGTTGGCGATCCGCTCCGACACCAACGACAAGTTCTCGCAGCCCGACGGCCGCTTCGTCGGCGCGCCCGGCAAGCCGACGGGCGTCGGCTACGATTCCTCCGGGCTGCGCGGCACCAGGAACGTCATCCTCGACGGTCTCGACCATCGCGAGGTGGCGTTCCACAAGCTCGCCTTCGGCGCCATGTTCGAGTTCATCACCGGCAAGCCTGCGGGCAACCTGTTCATCACCCAGGAGCCGTTGCCGGTGCTGAACGGCAAGGTGACCGGCGTGGCCGACGGCGGCGCCTACACCAACCTCGCGGTGGCCGATGCCGAGGTCGAGATCTTCGAGGTCGACGCCAAGACCGGCGAGCGCAAGACCACCACGCCGGTGCATCGCAAGGTGACGGGCGAGAACGGCGTGTGGGGCCCGTTCGTCGGCAAGTCCGATGCCTACTACGAGTTCGTGCTGCGCATGGCGGCGCAGCCCATCACCCATACCTACCGCTCGCCGTTCCTGCGCTCGAGCGACGTGGTGCATCTCAGGCCGGCCGCGTTCGCCAAGGGCGACGAGACCGCGGCGGCCGTCGTCACCATGAGCCGGCCCAGAGGCTATTTCGGCGTCGGCCGCGACAAGTTCAGCCTCGACGGCAAGGTGCCGCCCGGCATCACCGACGGCGTGCCGGGTGTCTCGACCGGCAAGCTCACCTTCGAGTCCGGCCCGCGCACCGTGCTCGCGGTGTTCAACAACGAGACGATTCCCGCCCGCACCTGGCCGGTGAAGGAAAACCACCTGGTGGTGGCCGAGTTCTTGAATTGATGCTGGGAGCGCGCCACTCCGTGGCGCTTCTTGTTGCTGGTCACACATTCCATGAGCGCCACGGAGTGGCGCGCTCCCGGCAATGACCGAAACCGAGATCGCGCGTATTAACGCCGAGCATCTGATATCGACGCCACTCGAACCAGCCGACCTGCTGTTCGTGTTCGGCCAACGCCGCGGCGACCGGCTGATCGCCGAGAAGGCGGTCGAGCTGTGGCAGCGCGGGCTGTTCCGCCACGCCATCGTGAGCGGCGGGGCAACGCAAGGCAATCCGCAGACCGAATGCTCCATCATCAAGGACGGCATGGTGGCAGGCGGCGTGCCGGCCGGGCTGATCCTCGAAGAGCATCGCGCCACCAACACCGGTGAGAACGTGGTGTTCTCGCTGCCGCTGATCGACGCCGCGTTCGGCCGGCAGAATATCGGGAGCGTGATCTGCCTCGGCAAGATCTGCACGGCGCGGCGCTATCCCATGACCCTGCAGCGCCACTGGCCCGAGGTCGCCAAGATGCTGGTGACGGTCAATCCCTATGCCGTGCCCGTCGAGCAGTGGCACACCGACCCGGTGTTTCGTCACCGCGTTCTCACCGAATATGCCCAGATCGCCCCCTATAAAGCACAGGGCTTCATCGCCGATTGGCCCTAGGAAAACGCTGCAGGGGGATGGGACGTGTCGAGAGTGCTGGGCGTCATGCTGGCGCTGATGGCTGTCGCTTCGGCGCATCCGGCGGCCGCCGAGCCGACCGTGCAGGCGGCGTTTCGCGCCGTGCTCGTGAAATACGATCAGCGCGCCGATGCCGAGACCGATCTCGGCCAACTGCGCGCTCTCGCTGCCGAGCGCGCCGTCGAGCTCGGCCAGGTGCTGGGCCAAGGTCTTCCCTTCAATGGCTGGGACCTGATCCTGAGCGGCACCGAGGTGACGCCGATGGGCGGCATCTTCGTGCGCCTGCTCGATGAGAAGCTGAACGCGCCGCGCTCGGTGCGTCCGACCTACTGGAACTCAGGGCCGGGCGCCATCATGCGCCAGGCCGAGATCTCGCCCAAGTCGCCATTGCACGCGCCGCTCGCACTCCTGAAGCGCGACGCCCTGGTGGTGGTCTCGGGCACCTTCTTCCCCGGCGACGATGGCGGGCCGTTCTACGAATCGGCCCGCATCAGCTTCAAGGATGTCGAGGTCGAGCGCGCCCGCTTCCGCCTGCCCTACTTTTCGATCCGCATCGGGGAGATCCGCGAGGTCTTTCCCGAACGCCGCTTCCCGTAGGATCAGAACGCGATGCGCAGCCCGGCGGTGCCGGCGATGCTCTGGCCGCGCCACGACAGCTCGGTGCTGCCGTTCAGGAATAGCGAGGTCTGGCTGCCGACGTCGTACTTGACGCCGAGATCGAAGCGCGCGGCGTCGCTCGCGGCCTTGGCGCCGTCGACCGCGAAGCTGGTGCCGGGCAGCACGGCGAAGCCCGCGCTCACACCGCGGTAGGTGTTGAACTCGTGCACCCAGGCGGCGCGCAGCCAGGCGCTGAACGGCCGCCCGCCGAGTTCGGTGGTGGCGTCGAACTGCGCGCCCAGGAAGGTCGGCAGCGAGGTCGTGTTCTGCGCCTGGTAGTTCAGCGCGAACACACCGGGCTGGCCGGTCGCGGTCACGCTCGATTCGGAGACCGCTGGCGTCCACAGGAACACCGGCTGGAAGGCGGCGAACGGCGTGACGGCGAGGCGCGTGCCCGGCTGATCGTTGAACTCGAACGGCCGGCCGACCTCGAGGCGCGCGGCGAACTGGCTGGCGATCGCCTGCGACTTGGCCGTCTCCGTCGTGCCGATGCCGGCGATCGGGCGAGTGGTGTTGCCGTCGAAGCGGCTGAAGGCTAGCGCGCCGTTGGCGTAGAAGCCGTTCCAGTCGTGCATGCCGTACAGACCGGCATGGAAGCCGGTGGCGCGGCCGTTGGCGCCGGTCGCCCCCACCGAATAGTTGTTGTCGCTGAGCCCCAGCGCCACGCCCAGCACCGTCTGCGGCCCGACGCGATAGTCGCCGCCGAACGCGCCGCCGCCGATCGCCTGCTGTGCGGCCGGCGCGGCCGTGCCCGGATCGGCATTGAGCCATTGCGCGCCGCCGAAGGCGCTGCCCCACGCGCTCCAGTTGCTGGTGGCGAGATCGCACGCCGTGGCCGCGGCATCGCAACCGGCGAGTTCCGCGGTCGCCGGCGACGTTGCCGTTTGGGGCTGGGCCCGCCGGGTCACCGCCCGGTTGGCCAGCAGCGTCGCGAACTGGCCGCCGGCGATCACGGCGTTGGACTGCCCGACGCTGGCATTGCTGCCCGACAGCACGGTCAGCGCGTAGCCGATCTGGTCGGCCGACAGGCCGTACAGGCCCGATACCGCATTGAGACCGCTGCCATTGTTGAAGGCGCCATCGAGCGCCTGGCCGACCGCGGACTGGTTGCCGCCCAGCCCGGACATCGAGCCCAGTGTCGATTGCAGGTTGAGCGTCACGTTGTTGCTGCCGTAGGCCAGGCTCGCATTCAGGAATGCCGGCAGGTTCTGTGTCGCGAGCGTGCTGAACGTGCCGGTGAGGCCGCCCGTCGCCGTCACGAGATTGTAGGTCTTGCTGAAGCCGCTGCCCGACTGGAACACCGTCTGCATCGTGCCGCCAAGCCGGGCCACGCCATTGACCGTGAGCTGGTCGGCGACGCCGTTCGGCGCAACGCGCAGCGACAGCGTGCCCATCGAGGTCTGGGCGAAGGTGCCGCTGATCTGGTGGGTGACGCCGGCGCCGGCCGCGCTGATGCCCATCCAACCACTGTTCTCGAAGCGGGCATTGGGGCCCGCGGCGATCGAGACCGCGCCGTTGATCACGCCGGTGTTGAACACCAGGGTGCCGGATGCCGTCGAACTGGTCTGGATCGCGAAGGTGCCGGGGGCGGCGTTGATCGTGCCGTAGTTCAGGAGCGAGCTGAAGTTGCCGCTCATCAAGACGCCCGTGCTGCCGGCGCCGCTGACGGCGACCGTGCCGCTGTTGGTGGCGACGCCGTAGGTGTTGATGTTGATGCCGACGCTGCCCACGCCGGCCGTCGTCACCGTGCCGTTGTTGACGATGTCGTCGCCCTGGGTGCCCTGCAGCGCCACAGCACCCGCCGTGCCGGTCGACAGCGTGCCGTTGTTGGTGATCGGATTGTAGATGCCGGCAATGGTGGTGGTGAAGGCGCGGGTGATGCCGTTCTGGACATAGACGCCGATGGCAGTGCTGCCGTAGATCGAATTGGCCGAGGTCGTGCTGGCGCCCGGCACGGCGAGCTCGGTCCAGGTCGCCACCCCGTTCTCGTCGATATGGACGACCCAGCCGTGGGCGCCCGTGGCGTCGAGCGAATCGGCCACCAGGTTGTAGGTATTGGCGCGGCCGCCGCCGGTGATGCCCTCGAAATGCGTGACCACAGTGCCGGTGCCGGGCGCGTCGTAGTCGGTGTAGACGCCGGTGTTCTGGTTGAGGATGTAGGCGCGCGACAGGCCGGGCCCCAGGCTCGAGCCGCCGGCGATGCGGTTGCCGTAGACGCCGTAGGCCGTAGTGCTGGTGTAGGGGCCCGGGCGGTTGATGGTCGTCATCGAGCCGCTGGCGATGTTGTAGAGGAAGGCGTTGCCCACGGCGGCGTTGCCGGTGTCCCAGTTGCCGACCAGCTGGTTGCCGAAGTTCGAGTGGCCGATCGTGTTGAAGGCGCCCGGGCCGCCGATCAGGGTCGTGAGCTGCTGGCCGGGCGCGTTGGCGCCGTCGAACAGATAGCCGAGATCGCCGCTGCCGTTGGCCGTCGTCTTGTAGCTGCCGGTGACGCGCAGGATGCCGGTTGCCGAGCCGAAGCTCGGCCCATAGGGCGTGTTGGTGGTGGCGCCGGTCAGGTTGACGCCTGAAGACGTCGCCGTGGGATACGGCGCCGGGGTGAGCGACGGCAAGGTGTAGAGCTGCCCGCCGGTGGCGCCGCCGGTGCCGAGAGTGTAGTCGCCGGTCATGGTGTTGCCGCGGATGCCGGTGACCGTGGTCACCGTGGCGCCGGCGACGCCGAAGGTGGTGAAGTTCAGCGCCTGAGCGAGCGCTGCCGTGGAGACGGAACAGAGAAGCGGTGCAGCCAGCCAGGCCGCCGCGCGAATCCTGGCGATGCCGATACTCATGTACTCCCCCCAAACCACGCGCCCGTTTCGGGCTTCTTCTTCTTTTTCTTCCTCTTCTTCTTTTTACGCGACGCCGCAGCGCGACGCATCCTGCATGATTGTCTGGCTGCGTTGTATCTGAGGAGAAGTGCTAGGAAATTTGCAGCCTATCGCCCTCGTCACCAGACGATGCGCAGCCCGACCGTTCCGGCGAGGCTCTGGCCGCGATTGGACAGCTCGACATTGCCGTTGGCGAACAGCGAGGTCTGGTTGCCGACCGCGTACTTGACGCCGAAGTCGAAGCGCGCGGCGTCGCTGGCGGCGCGCGCGCCGTCGACGGTGAAGCTGCTGCCCGGCAACACGGTGAAGCCCGCCGCGACGCTGCGGCTTGTCAGGAACTCGTGCACCCACGAGGCTCGCAGCCATCCCGTCAGCGGCCGCGACTGCAGCTCGGTCCGGGCATCGAGCTGCACGCCGAGGAACGTCGGCAGCGAGCCCGTCGACTGCGCCTGGTAGTTGAGCGCAAACACGCCGGTCGCGCCGGTCGCCGTCACGCTCGATTCGGCGATGCCCGGCGTCCACAGCACGGCGGGCTGCACGGCGGCAAACGGCGTGAGGCCGAGCGCGCCGCCCTCGAACTGCGCGACCTCGAAGGGCCGGCCGACTTCGATCCGGCCGGCGAGCTGGCCGGAGATCGCGTAGGACTTCGCCGTCTCGGTCGTGCCGATGCCGGCGATCGGGCGGATGGCGCTGCCGTCGAAGCGGCTGTAGGCCAGCGCCGCGTTGACGTAGACGCTCTGCCAATCGTGCTGGCCGTAGAGCCCGACATGCACGCCGGTGGCGCGGCCGTTGGCGCCGGTGGCGCCGACCCAATAGTTGGATTCGCTGAGGCCGACGGCGATGCCCAGAAGCGTCCGCGGGCCGACGCGGTAGTCGCCGCCGAAGGCGCCGCCGCCGATCGTCTGCTGGGCGCCGTTGCTGCCCGTCACCGGATCGGCGTTGAGCCACTGCGCGCCGCCCAACGCCGTGCCCCAGGCGCTCCAGTTGCGCGGCCCGTCGGCGGCATCGCACGCGGTCGCGGCCGGCGTGGCGCAGCCGGCGAGCCAGGCGGCCTGTTCCTCGGCCCGCCGCGTGGTGGCGCGATTGGCCAGCAGCGCCGCGAACTGCCCGCCGGTGGCGAGGGCCATTGACTGGCCGACGCTGGCATTGTCGCCCGACAGCAATTCCAATGCCGCCGGGAGCTGGCCGGCCGAGAGCCCGAACAACGCCGGCATGGCGTTGAGCCCGGGTCCGGCGTTGAACGCCGTGTCGAGCGCACGGGCGACCGAAAGCTGGTTGCCGGCCAGGCCCGACGTCGCCGTCATCGTCGATTGCAGGTTGAGCGTCACGTCGGTTGTGCCGTAGCCCAGGCTCGGCGTCAGGAAGCCAGGCAGGCCAGATGCCGTCAGGTTCTGGAAGGTCCCGGTGAGGCCGCCCGCCGCCGACACGATGGTGTAGCTGCGCGAAAAGTTCCCCGGCGCGAACAGCGCCTGGGTCGTACCCGAGAGCGTCGCGGTGCCGCTGACGTTGGTGCGGTCCGCCGTCGTGCCGGCGACCTCGACCTGATAGGTGCTGCCGGGATCGAAGGTGAGGTTGCCGTTGACCGTGATCGTGCCGATCGAGTTGCCCGGCGCCATCGTACCCGCCACCACGGTGGTGGGCACGATACCGGTGCCGCCCAGTGTGCCGCCGGGCCCGACGAACAGCGCGCTCGAGCTCGACAGGTTGCCGTTGGCCGCGAGCCGCCCACCCAGCACGCTGGTCGTGCCGGTGTAGCTCGTCGTGCCGGCGATGGTGAGCGTGCCGGTGCCGACCTTCTCGAGGTCGCGGCGGGCATAGGCGCCGTTGGTCAGGAACGCCGCCGCCGGCGCCGAATCGTTGTCGGCCAAGCCGTAGCGCAGCACCGTTGCCGTCGGGAAATACGTCGTGACGTCGTACAGCAGCCAGGCGCCGCGGCCGAACAGGCTGACCGCCAGCACGTCGACCGCGGGATTGTAGACCAGGTGGTTGACCAGGGCGCCGGGCAGGCCGAAGCCGAAGGCGCGCCAGTTCGACAGGTTGCCGATGGTGTCGCTGTCTGCCGCTGCGATCGGGCTCTGGTTGTTGGCGACGGCGCTCAGCCCACCGACCAGCAGGGCGTTGACGCCGTTGTTGGAGATGAACTCCAGCGAGGTCGGGCGGGTGATGTTGAGCGCCGTGAGATTGGCCGTGAGCGGATCGAAGGAGGTCCCTTGGTCGCGCGTGCTCCACAGGTCCACGGTATCGACGGCGAAGAAGCGGTTCTGGGTGCGGTTGTCGAACACGACGGATGCGGGCGTGCCGCCGGTATACGCCGCCAGCCGCGAGAGCGATCCCGGCTGGTTCGATGTGCTGAGGAAGAGTCCGCCGTTGGAGCCGGCAAGCACGGCGTGGCTGTTGTCACTGGTGCCGTAGGCGAGCGCGGTGACCGGGGAGTCGCCGACCTTGAATGTGCCGCCCGGCACGCCCGCCAAGCCGAGGTTGACGAGTGTGAGCGTGTCGCTGGCAGCATTGGCGTCGACCGTGACGTAGACGTAGTTGGTGCCGAGCGCGATCATCGTCGGATCGATCTTGTTCAGCACGATCTTGCTGGCGAACGGCAGGGCCACGAGATCCGGGCCGTCCTCGCCCTTCTCGGTGAAGTCGTCGCTCGCGAAGTTCAGCACGCCGGGCTTGCCCTTGGTCGTCACGAAGGTCGTATCGTCGCCGACGGTGCGGCCCTGAGCGTTGACGATCATGCGCGTCAGCCCGCCGAGGTTCTGCGAGCTTGTGTAGATCGCGCTCTGGTCGTTGAAGGATCTGTCGTTGACCACGGCATTGAGGCCGTCGCCGCCGCCGATCGCGGTGTAGCCCTGGCCGCCGCGATTGGTCTGGAAGGCCGTGCCGGTGTCCTGCGCCGCCACCACCAGGCGCTTGCTGATCGCGTCGAAGGCCACGGCATAGGCCTCGCGCAGCTGCAGGCCTGGTGTGTTGAGGCCGCTCCAGGTGCCGTTGTTGCCCTGCGGGTTGCTGCGCACATAGACGCCGCCGTCGCCCGCCATGATCAGCCGGCCGTCGGCGTCGAAGGCGAAGTTGCGCGCGTCGGCATGCGGCGAGGAGCCGTTCAGCGTGCCGTTGTCGGTCAGGTTCTCGATCGTCGAGCTGTTGTTGGCGCCCAGCACCACGCGATAGGCCGACAGAGTCGCGGCCGGCGTGTTCAGCGTGCCGCCGACATAGACGATGTTGGGATTGCTGCGGTCGATGGCGATCGCGAGGTTGGTGGGCGCCTGGCCGGTCGAATTGGTGTCGGGCAGCGCGAGGTCGATCCACGAGCCGGCGGCGCCGCCGCTCTTGGAGAGTTTCAGCGCCACCAGCTTGTTGCTGCCGTCATAGATGCCGACCGCCACCGAATTGCCGGGGCCGGCCGCCAGCCGCGCGATCTGGCCGGCGGCGAGATCGAGCCCCTTGGTCCAGCTGGCGCCCGTCGTTGAGCTGAAATAGACGCCGCGGTCGGCCGCCACCGTCGAGTTTACAGCGGCGTAGAAGATGCTCTGGTTGTTGGGATCGGCGGCGAGCGAGGTCACCGCCGCGGTGCCGCCGCCCGAGCCCAGGGTCACCGGCTGGAAGCTCTGGCCGGTGTTGACGCTGCGGTAGAGCCCGCCGGGCGCGGCGTTGTCGTAGGGTTCGGCGGCGGCGGCGAGGATGGTGCTGCCGCGCGCCGCCACGCCGACGATGCTCTTGCCGGCGAGCGTGACGCCGCCCAGCTCGCTCCAGCTCGCGCCGCCGGTGCTGCTGTAGAGGATGCCGATGCGCGGGCCGCCGCGCTGCGTGTAGTCGCCCGAGGTCGGGTTGCCGTTCGAGGTGATGCCGGTGCCGGCCAGCAGCACGTTGGGATTGGTCGGGTCGAGCGCCAGGCTCGCGATCGACAGCGAGCGCTGGTTGTCGCTGAGCGGCATCCAGGTCGCGCCGCCGTTGCGCGTCGCCCACACGCCGCCATTGGTGCCGCCGATATACATCGTGCCGGCGTTGCGCGGATCGGTGACGATCGCCTGCACCGCGCCCGAGACGGTGCCGTTGGGCGGCGCATCGGCGCTCTGGATGACGCCGCTCCGCCCGATGCTGGGTGAAGGCCCTTGCGGGATGAAGGTCTGGGCAACTGCAGACGTCGCGCAAAGCGCTGCCAGCAGAAGCGTGGCCGTGAGGGATGTCGCTGAGCGGAGATCGATCCGTGGCCGCGCCATGGCAAACTAACGTCGAAAAGAAGGCGGGGTTGCGTTTCGGCCTTGCCCGTGCGTCCCGAAAGCGTTGACTGGGCGTCCCAAACCGCTTCAGTCGGGATGAAGAGCTATTTGCCGTACGTGTACTTGAAGTCGCAGTGGCTCGCGCCCTGCATGATGGTCTGCGTGCGCTCGAGCTTGAGCTTGGGGTCGTAGCCCTCGCAGAACGCGCCGTCGCGATTGCACGACAGCAGGTGCCCGATCTCGCCCAGCCCCATCGCCTTGTACGTCTCGGCGTAGCGGCAGCGCACGACGTTGAAGGCGAAGGTCTCGGGACCTTGCTCCTTGACCTCGATCTCGAGCGCGCCGCCCTTGGTCCACAGCGGCATGACGTCCTGGAACGCCTTCAGCGAGGTGCCGCCCGGCGCGGCGGCGGCAAAGGCGCGCGCCTGCTCGATGGCCGAGCGTCGCACGGACTCCGCGATCGTCTTCTTCGCCACCGCCTCGCCGTGGCTCTCCTTCAGGGTGAGATAGACCTCCTTCAGGATCTCGGCCTCGATCGTGCGCTTCTCCAGCATGGAGAGGCCATCAGGATGAGGGGCAGGATGGGCGGACTGGCTCATGGCTGGTGCCCTCGTTCGAATATTGGCGTATGCGCGGCGTGCAGCTTGTCGAGGCTGCATGGTTTCGCTAACCAGTGCAACCAGGGGGAGCAATCGGACCATGACCAGCCGTCTCTTCGTCCGGGCCGCAGTGGTGCTGCTGGGCCTGCTCGGCGGTGGCTGCGCCACCGTGACCACCGGCAACCGCCAGGACATCGCCGTCGTCTCGCAACCCGAAGCCGCCGACTGCACCCTGACGCGAGACGGTGCCACCATCGCCACCGTCCGCACGCCGGGCACGGTGAACATCAAGCGCGATGCCAAGCCGATCACGGTCGTCTGCCGCAAGGACGACCATGAGGACAGCAGGGCTGTCATGGACTCCAAGCTCGAGAGCATGACCGCCGGCAACCTCATCGTCGGCGGCCTGGTCGGCGTGATCGTCGATGCCGCCTCGGGCGCCAACAGCCGCTATGACCTGTCGGTCCTGGTCCGATTGACGCCCGCGGCCGGCGGACGGCCGCCGCCCACCGTTGCCGCTGCGACCGGTGCCGCCCCGCCCGGGCCGGCCGGCCCGTTCGACGGCGAGTATCACGGCGGCCTGTCGCTCACGACCACGGGCATCAGCGCGTACTCGATGCGGGAGATCGACCTGCGTGTCGCGGGCGGTGTCGGCACCGGCACCGTCACGTCCAAACTCTGCGGCCCCAGCACCATGACGCTCACCATCGACCCGTCGGCGAGCGTGCGCGGCGAGATCGATGTCTTGAGCAATTCCTGCGCGCCGCGCCGGACGAGCGTCGAGGGCAAGGTCGAGGGCGACCGGCTGGTCCTGCAGATCGAGTTCAAGAGCACCTCCGGCCCCAGCCGCCTGATCGACTTCACGCTGGCCCGGCAGCTTCCCCGGATCTGAGCTTTGCGTCCGCTGCAAGCTCGCACCGCTCGCCTGACCCCGTGCCCTTGACATTGCGCCCGGCAGATGAAATATCCGCCCCGCAATGACTTCGTTCGCCACTTCACCGTCGCGACGCTGCCGCTCTACCGAGCGGTATGAAGACGCGCGCGCGTAACAAACGCGCCGTATCGAAGCCGCTGGAGAGACCAGGCGGCTTCCATCTCCTCCTTCTTTCCAGGCGGCCCTTCCCCAAGGCCTAAAGTTTGCGAGAGAGAAGACCATGACCAGCAGCAACAAGACCAAGATCTTCATCGACGGCCAGCACGGCACCACCGGGCTGCAGATCCTCGACCGGCTGAAGGACCGGCCCGACATCGAGCTGCTCGAGCTGCCGATGGCCGACCGCAAGGACCTGGGCAAGCGCGCCGAGATCGCCAAGGCGGCCGACATCGCCGTGCTCTGCCTGCCCGACGCCGCGGCCAAGGAGCTGGTGGCGGCGCTGGGTGACGCCGACACCGTCGTGATCGACGCCAGCACCGCCCATCGCGTGGCCGACGGCTGGACCTACGGCTTCCCCGAGATGGCCAAGGACCATCGCCAGAAGCTGCTCGCGTCGAACCGCATCTCCAATCCCGGCTGCTATCCGACGGGCGCGATCGCCATCCTGCGGCCGCTGGTCGATGCCGGCATCGTGCGCGCCGACTCCTCGCCCGCGGTGTTCGGCGTCTCGGGCTACACCGGCGGCGGCAAGGAGCTGATCGCCGTCCACGAGCAGCCCGGCGTCGAGCCGTTCGGCCTCTATGGCCTGGAGCTCACGCACAAGCACGTGCCGGAGATGAAGAAGTACTCGCACCTCAAGCACGCGCCCACCTTCGTGCCCTCGGTCGGCCACTACGCCCAGGGCATGCTGGTGATGGTGCCGATCACGCGCGATATCGTGGCGAAGAAGGTGAGCGCCAAGGACGTGCACGGCGTGCTCAGCGACTACTATGCCGGCGAGACCTTCGTGCCGGTGCGGCCGCTCGCCGACCGCAAGTGGCTGGAGCGCGACCGGTTCCTGCGCGCCGACCGGCTGGTCGACACCAACACCATGGAGCTCGCCGTCTACGGCAACGAGGCCGAGGAGCAGATCCTGGCCGTCGCCTCGCTCGACAACCTCGGCAAGGGCGCCTCGGGTGCGGCGGTGCAGTGCATCAACCTCAAGACCGGCGTCGACGAGACGACGGGCTTGGCGGTGGCGGCTTAGTCCGCAGAGGCCTGCAGCAGCTCGAAGTGGCGCGGCGCCTCTTCATGTGCTGGCGCCTGGAGTAGCGGCGAACCGCGACTTGGCGAGCGGCGCGAGCAGACGGCGCAGCCAGGCAACCTCGGGGTCCTGGGTCCGGACGCTGCTCCACAGCAGCACGTGCGGCAGCGGCGCGATGGTGAACGGCACCCGCCGGCTCTCCAGGCGATGGGCGCCGAGCGTGCCCGCCATCGCCGGCGCGGGCAGGGTGGCCAGAAGGTCGGAGGCGGCCAGCACCGGCGCCACCGCCGAGAAGTTGGGCAGCCAGCCCGCGATGGTGCGGCTAAGGCCGACTGCGCCGGCCGCGATGTTGACCGGGCTCTCGAGCTGATCGCCGACGCGCACCACGACGTGCGGCCACGCCGTCCAGGCGCGCCGGCCCCAGCGCCGAAACGCCGGATGCCCGCGCCGGCCGAAGCAGCGCCACTGCAGCGCACCGATGCTCTCGGCCGCGAGACCTTGCGGCAGGCGCAGGCCCGCGGGCGCGATGGCGAGGTCGAGCTGGCCCTCGGCGAGCTCGAGCAGCATGGTCTCGCGCGGCCCCGTCCATTCGATCGACACACCAGGCGCCTTCCGCCGCGCCTGCGTCAGAAGCTCGATGAACATCGCCTGCGCGAAGTCCGGGACGCTGAGCCGAAAGACGCGATGTGATGTCGCCGGATCGAAGCGCCGGCGCGGCGCCAGCACGCGCTGCAGGCCCTGCAGCAGCGGCCGCATCTGCTCCATCAGCTCGAGGGCGAAGGCGGTCGGCTCCATGCGCCGGCCGCCCTTCAGCAGCAGCGGATCGCCGAGCTGCTCGCGCAGCCGCGCCAGCGAATGGCTGACCGCCGACTGCGTGCGGCCAAGCCGCGCGGCCGCGCGGCTGACGCCGCGCTCGGCCATCAGCACGTCGAGGACGACCAGAAGGTTGAGGTCGAAACGGCGAAGATCGATCTGGTTCATGACCAATGCATACTATGAGTTGGATCGATGCATGGCCGCAACGCTAGCTGTTTCCATGCAGCGACGCACCCTGATCGGCGGCCCCCTCTTCGGCGTAATAGCCGCCACCCTCTTGCCGGCCCATGCCGACACACCACGGCCGACGGCCGCCAACCTGGTGACGGCCACGCCTACCACATGGAACGGCCACGACTGCCTCGCCGTCGAGCTCACCGACGCCGAGCAGGCGCTGCGCCTCAACACCCAAGGCGGCGGCAACCGGCCCAGCATCGCGACCGTGGCGCCGGCCTTCGCCGACGGCGTGATCGAGGCCTCCGTGGCGGGCGTGCTGACCGGCCGCGGCGCGCCCGACGACCGCGGCTTCGTCGGCCTGTCGTTCCATATCGGCGACGGCTTTCTGAGTCACGAGACGGTCTACCTGCGCATGACCAACGGCCGCCTGAACGTGCCGCCGCCGCCGGCGCCGCGCATCGACCGCGCCATCCAGTACGTCGCCGATCCCGGCTTCCATTTCTCCGATTCGCGCGAGCGCTTTCCGGGCCGCTACGAGAAGGGCGCCGACATCGCGCTGGGCCGCTGGCACCGCCTGCGGCTCGAGATCGGCGGCGCCCGGCTGCGCGCCCTGGTCGACGGCATCGAGGTCCTGGTCGTCGACGACCTGCGCTTCGCCGGCCGCCGCGCGCCGGTCGGCCTGTTCGTCGGCGACGGCTCGCGCGGCTACTTCCGCGACGTCGTCGTCGCAGCCGGACAGACATAGCGACTACCGTATGCGCAGCTCGGCCTGCGAATGCGGATCGCGATGCAAATGGAAGCAGCCCAGCACCGTCACCTCGTCGCCATCGACGACATGGAAAAAGTCCGTAGGGAAACCGCCGCAGGACGGCGCGTCGGATGTCACCGTCGATTCTCTGATGGAGGGCGGGGTTCGCCTGCAAGTGCCTCTCGACTCGGGTGACCTCATCGAGGGCCTCGGCGCCCAATCCGCGGCGCATCGCTTCGTAGGCGGCGAAGGCTTCCTCGATCTCGGCTTGGGCGGCCGCCTTGAAGATGACCTTCGCGGCCATTTTGCCTATTGGGCGTCAGGGCGCGGGCGCGCGCCAGCCGTAGCCGACGCCCTGCTTGTTCTCGATCTCGGCAAAGCCGGGATCGACGGCCAAGAACTTCCGGCGGATGCGCTTCAGCAGCGAGCGGACGTTGGTGTTGTGCCCGTGCTCGCCGCTGCCGGCGACGAAGCCTTCGTAGTGCGCCGTGTCGTAGATGGCGCGGTAGGTCAGGATCTCGCCTTTGTGCGACGCCAGCAGCGCCACGATCTTGTATTCCGTCATGGTCAGGCCGACGTCGTGCTGCCGCCACAGGGTGCGCGCCGTCTGGCGATGGAGCGCGAGCTCGCCATGCTGCTCGACCTGGGCCGGCTCGCCCTGGGTCGGCGCCGCCATGGCCGGGGCCTGGCGCTGCCCCTCGATGATCAGCCGCAGCCGGTGGGCCAGCACCTCGGTGCCGCGCGCCTTGTCGACGAAATCGACGGCGCCGCGATCGAGCGCCTGCAGCTCGCGCTCGGCGAGCGCGTATCCGGTCAGGAAGACGACCGGCAGGGCGACGCCGCGGTCCCTGAGCGCGCCCAGAAGCTCGAACCCCGTCATCCCGGGCAGCGCCCAGTCGAGCAGCGCCACCTGTGCCGCGACGCCGCGGCTCACCGCCTCGAGGAAGGACGGCCCGTCGGCAAAGCACGCGACGGCGAAGCCGCGATCGGCCAGGTCGGCCGACAGGACTTCCCGATAGAGGTCGTCGTCATCGACCAGGACGATGTCGGTCACGTCGTGCATTCCCGCTCGAGATTGGCTCACTGTTGCATCCTGCATCGGCCGGTTATGTGCGCGACGCCACAGAACTTTGGCAGGGCAGCCCCTCGGCCAGTCGCCGCACGGTCTCGATCAGCGCCGGCGGGCTGAACGGCTTCTCGACCAGGAGGGCATCGCCGAGATCGTCCGGCAGCTGGTGCTGCGCGTACGACGTTAGGAACAGCCACGGGATGCCGCGCTGGCGCAGTGCGTAGGCGACGGCGAAGCTCGTCTCCTGCTTCAGCCGGATGTCGAGCAGGGCGACGTCGATCCCGCCTTGCTCGATCAAACGCAGCGCCTCCGCCACCGTTGCCGCAGGCCCGACGGGCTCGCACCCGCCATCCCGCATCAAGTCGCACAACGTCTCAGCCAGCAACGACTCGTCTTCGACGACGAGTACCCGCGTCCCCGTCATTCATTTCCCCCAGAGCGTCCGAGGCTAGGGGACGGCGTTGCCACTGTCGACCCTCCTTCGCTGCTTCGCAGCTTCGGAGGGCTTCGCCCTCCCTGGGTCCGCAGCGTCGGAGGGCCTGCCCGCCGTAGCTCCGCAGGAGCGAAGGAGGGAACCCCTGCGTCGGAGCCGTCGTTGGCCGCCATCCCCTCTCTTCATGGAGTTGACCATGCCGACGCCTCGTGAGCTCGAAGACAAATTCTGGTCCGCTCTCGAGGCGGACAGGACGATGATGCTGGGTTTCGACGGCGTCGAGGATGGCCACGCCCGCCCCATGACCGCCCAGGTCGAAGGCGGCAAGGGACCGATCTGGTTCTTCACCGCGCGCGACAACGGCCTCGTGCAGAAGCTCGAGCAGGGCGACCGGGCGATCGCCACCTTCGCCTCCAAGGGCCACGACCTCTTCGCCACCCTGCATGGCAGCGTGTCGCTCGACAGCGATCGCGCCGTGATCGACCGGCTGTGGAACCGCTTCGTCGCCGCCTGGTACGAGGGCGGCAAGGACGATCCCAAGCTGGCGCTGCTGCGCTTCGATGCCGAACGGGCGGAAATCTGGCTCGACGCGTCGAGCCTCGTTGCCGGTATCAAGATGCTGCTCGGCGCCGACCCCAAGCAGGACTACAAGGACAAGGTCGCGGAAGTGACCCTGCGCCGCTAGAGGTCGCCCTCCGTCGCTCCAAAGGAGCGAAGGAGGGCTACTCCGGCAGCCCCGCCAGCACGAGATGATCGGCGAAGCGCAGCCGCATCTCGGGATCCTTGAAGGCATGCCCCGCGGCGAACTTGCGCGCACTGAACCCGGGATTGAGCCGCAGCAGGTCGTGCGCGACCTGGCGCGCCTCGCGGAACTGCCCGCTCGCCGCCAGGCTCGCCGCGAGGAAGCGCAGGTTGCCGACGAACCGCGGATTGGCGCCCATCGATTTCCGCCCCCACGCCGCCGCCTCGGCATAGTCGCCGCTGGCATAGGCCGCCAGGCTGGCGAGCCCGTAGGAGAAGAAGACCTGCGCGTCGTAGGGCGAGAGCCGCAGCCCGATATCGACCCGCCGCCGCGCCTCGCGCGGCTCGCCGATGTAGCTGAAGGTGGCGCTGCTGCGCAGCCAGGCGATGGCGGCGCTGGGATTGGCCGCCAGCGCCCGGTCGAACAGTTCGATGGCATGGTCGTAGTCGCGGAACAGCCACGACCGGATATGCCCGCACAGCGACAGCGCCAGCGGATCGAACCGGTCGAAGCTGAGCGCGAGCCGGCTCAGCCGCTCGGCCTCCATGTGGTCGGCTACCGGATCGGCCGACGTGCCCTGGTAGTAGCGCTCGCCGTGGCAGGTCGCGGCCAGCGCATAGGCCGTCGCGTAGCGCGGATCGAGCGTGATGGCGCGCTCGAACAGCGGCAGCGCCCGGTTGAACCCGTCATCGTCCAGGCGGTAGAGCAGGTCGAGCCCGCGCAGCACGCACTCGTAGGCGTCGAGGTTTTCGGGATGCTTGCGCAGGACGCGCCGCAGTTCCGATTCCTGGACCTGCGGCGCGATCGTCGCCACCACCCGGGCCGAAAGCTCGTCCTGCAGGTTGAAGAGGTCGGCCGCATCGCCCGCCAGCCGGTCGCTCCAGATCAAGGTGCCGGCTTCGCAGTCGGCCAGCTCGGCCGACAGCCGCACCCTGCCCATCTCGGGCCCGCTCTCGAGCCCGCTCCCGGGGCCGCCGCCGCGCCGCACGCTGCCCGTCAGCAGGTAGCGCACGGCCAGCTCGCGATGGATCAGGCGCGGATCGTGCGCCGCCCCGCGATAGCGCAGCACCGAGGCGCGGCTGATCACGATCAGCTCGGGCAGGCACGAGAGCGCGGCGATGATGTCCTCGACCAGCCCGTCCGAGAACCACGAGGCGCCCCCCTCGGCCGTCTGGTCGAGGAAGGGCAGCACGGCGATCGACGGACGGCGGCGCTGGAAGCTCTCGATCAGCGTTCCCGGCAGCGTTCCCGGCAGCGTTCCCGGGGCGGGCGCCTCAGCCGCCTTCGACTGGCGCACGGCATGCGCCATTGGCCCGACGGCATAGGCGTGCACCGGCCGCCGCATGTTGCGCAAGGTGAGCGGGCCCAGCTCCTCGATCGGCTGGTCGATGCGGCCGGCGATCAGATCCATGACCGCCGCCGACACCAGCACGCCGCCGACCGGCGCATGCGTCTGCAGGCGCGACACGACGTTGATGCCGTCGCCCATCAGGTCGGTGCCCTCGACGGTGACCTCGCCCATGTGAATGGCGGAGCGCAGCTCGAGGCGGACGTCGTCGGGAACGGCGCTGCGCACGACCTCCTCCTGCACGGCGAGCGCGGTGCGCGTGGCCTCGACCGGGCTCGCGAACTCGACCAGCAGGCCGTCGCCCAGCGCCTTGAAGATGCGCCCGCCGCCTGCGCTGATCAGCGGATCGATGGCGCGGCGCAGCGCCCGCCACGCATCCAGCACGCGCTCCTCGTCGGCCTCGACGAGGGCGGTGAAGTTCACGACGTCGAACGCCACCACGACCACCAGGCGGCGGCCGCCATGATCGTTGCCATGATCGTTGCCGGCGCTCGCCCGCGACCGCGGACGCTTGGCTGCCATGAGTGGGATCCCTAGAGCGACGATGGACACCTATCCGCTGTGCGCTGAAAGGTTGGCGTGATCGCGACGAACAAGCGATTCGCGCGTTCCGCCGGCGATTGCTGCGGAAAGTTGCCGAAAGGGCACAACGGCGAAGACGGCTGGCGATCGGACGTGCTGGCGACAGGTGTTCATGGCGGTTCACCGCGGGGGCTGGGTGTTGGGGGGAAGGGGCTGGGCCGCGAAGCGGCGCGCACGCGCGGCCGAGGCGGGGCGCAGCGTCGTCCGCCCGGCATGCCGGAGACTGTGAGTTTTCGCACTGTCGCGGCTGACGAAGCCGTGAGCCTCGACGCGCGCACCCTGCGAGAAGCGACGTCGCTGCCGCGAGCGACATTCACGCGAGCGGCGTTCACAGGCCGGTCACGCCGGCATCGCAACTGTTTGCGAGGGCGTGCCGTTGCTCGATGGCTTCTCATCTCCCCCAGAGACGGCGACGGCCGGACAGAAGCAAAAGCGCCGCCCGGGTCCCCAAGCCGGGCGGCGCTTCCTTTATCATCGTCGGCAGCTCGTCGCTGGTCATCGTCGACTTCACCGCGCGGCCATCGAACAGCGTGCGGTAGGACAGCGCTTTCGCCCCCGCCTGCGCCTGCAGGAGCGCATCGCGCCGGCCAGGGTGACCTCGCCTTCGCCAACCCCGGTGAAACCGGCGCTGCTCGAGAGCTGATCGCAATTTCGCAGCGACGAGCCGCGAACTATTCTTCGCGATCGGTCCAGACCGCGAGGATGAGCGCGCAGGCGAACGCCGCCAGCATCGCTTGCATCAGGGTGGTGAGGATGTCGGTGCCGAATGTCCGATCGATGAAATAGCATGGCACCAACAGGCCGGTGGCACTGATGCCTGCCAGTTGGCAGGCGGCCATCAGGATCTCGCGTCCGCCCAGTTGCACAGCTCACCCCTATGTCATCGGTAGAAATGTCATTCGTGGAAACGTCATTGGTGGAAACCGGACGGACATCGCCGCCCGGCCCCTTCCCAGACGCAACGCAAGCAACACACCCACCGGAATAAGCGCTGCGCACGCCTTTGGTTTCACCTTGTAACTTTTCTAAATATCCGGCCGACGTATCCAGGCGTATGGCGGCGCGCCCGACACGCTCGCGATCACAAGCTCAGGATCGCAAACACGAGCAACAGGACGCCCGATGCCGTTATCAGCTTCCACCACATGTCGGGCCGGGGTTGGTGCTTGGATGGTTGGATGAGAGCCATGGCCTTGCGTCCTCCCAGGCATCCACTGTAGCGGGCGCTGGCACGCCTGATCCCGTGCTCAGCTGGTGGCCACTGACGCGAGCCCAGTCGTTCCGGGACACCTGATTGTTCACTGAACGCTGCAATCAACGGCCGATTGGCCAGGCAAAAAGCTGGTTGGCTTCACGCCGCGGACACGTTGCGCCATCGGTAGCCGACGCTCGCCAGCGTCTCGATCTCCGAAAACCCGGGGTCGACCGCCAGGAATTTCCGCCGAAGCCGCTTCATGATCGAGCGGACGTTCGTGTTGTGGCCCAGGTCGCCGCTGCCGGCCACGAACCCTGCGTAGTGCGCCGTGTCGTAGATGCTGCGATAGGTTTGCGCCTGTCCTTTGCGCGCCACCAGCAGCCTCACGACCTTGTATTCCGTCATGGTCAGGCCGAGATCGCGCTCCCGCCACAGGGCGCGTGCCGTGGCCGGAAGCAGGCTGAGGTCGCCGTGGCGCTCGACCGGGGGCGGCGCCGCGGCCGGGACCTGGCGCCGCCCGTCGATGATGACGCGCAGGCGGTGGGCCAGCACTTCCGTGCCGCGCGCCTTGTCGACGAAGTCGACGGCGCCATGGCCCAGCGCCTGCAGCTCCCGCTCGGCCGGGGAGTATCCGGTCAGGAAGACGACCGGCAGTTCGATACCGTACTGGCGCAGCGCCCCCAGCAGCTCGACTCCCGACATCTCGGGCAGCACCCAATCGAGCAACGCAACGTGTGCCTCGGCGCCCCGGTTGATGGCTTCGAGCAAGGACGGCCCATCGGCGAAGCACGAGACCGTGAACCCGCGGTCCTCGAGGTCCGCCGACAAGGCTTCGCGATAAAGGTCGTCGTCATCCACCAGGACCACGTCGTGCATGTCGGGCATTTCCCCTTCAAGACCCGCCGGCGCCGGCGCTGGCTATTTGAAGGAGTCGAACGCCGACGGTCGCCCTGGGTGACACGCCGCACCCGTTGCCACTCATTGCGCACATCGCGAGGGCGAGCCGCACCAAGAGAGCCTCGCGGCCAGGTCATCCCTCGCCATCGTCCGCGCTGCCCGGCCGGGCGAGCGGCGGCAGCACCGCCCGGCTGGCATCCCCTCGACGGGCGGGTGTGATCTCATCGTGATGCCGCTCGCAGGCCATTGCCGCTCGCAGCGCTTTGCCTTTTGATCGCCGCCGACACGGCGTGGCCGGCTGCAGCGCCACGCCGCCATGCGGACGGTGGGTGCCGGCCGCTGGCACAGGGGTGTGTGGGTCTGCGGCTCGAGACGTGACGCATGGGCACAGCCTTACGCGTTCGGCGCCCGCTGGTGCGCGCCATCGGTGGTGGGCAATCCGATACCCGGCAGGCCGCCTGGTTCAGCGACGCAAGGGTCAGCGACGCAAGCCCGGCCGACGCGAAAGCATCCGCGCCGGCCGCCGGCCTCGGCTGGGTCGACCTTGTCCTGATCTTCATCTTCATGGTCGGCCTCTACACCAACTACACCATCATGCTGTCGTCGAAGGTCCCCCTGCCGTCGGTGCCGGCCGGCATCGCCGGACTGATCCTGCTGGTTCGCCGGCGCAACGACATCACGCCGCGCGCGCTGATCGGCTTCTGCGCCATCGTCACGCTCTACCTGGCGTCGATGCTCTGTGCGCCCGACATCTCCTGGCTGTCGCGGCGGACCAATGGCCTGATCCAGCTCACCTACTCGCTCGCCGTCGGCTACGCCCTCTTCCTGACGGTGAAGCGTGCCGAGCGGCGCCAGATCGCCCGGCTGTTCCTCGCCTTCGCGCTGGTCATCGTCGTGGGATGCCTGCTCGAGAACTACGGCGGCCTGCGCCCCGTCAGCGATGCCGTGCGCAACGCGCTCTACCGCAAGGGCATCTACGAGAACGACCTGCGCGACCTCATGTTCTACAACCGCGTCCGGCCGAAATTCTTCGCCTCCGAGCCCGCCAGCGTCACCTTCTGCTACACGCTGTTCACCTTCATCTGGCTGGTCGCGAGCCCGTGGCGCTGGAAGCTGCCGCTCTATCTCGGCCTGGTCGGTCTCGGCCTGTTCGCCATGCCCGGGCCGACGCTGCTGCTGATGCTGGTGCTGCTGCTGCCCTACCTGCTGTTCCTCGGCAGCCGGCGCAACGGCCGCATCGACGCCGCGCGCTTCCTGGTCGTTGCCCTGGTCGCCGTGCTGTTTTCGCTGGTCGCGCTGCTGCTGGCCAAGACGCTGTTTGCCCAGCGCTTCGAAGCGATCACCTCGGGCAACGACCCCAGCTTCTTCTACCGCGTGCAGGGTCCGGCCCTGGCTGGCCTCGACATCATGAGCCGCTATCCCATCGCCGGGGCCGGGCTGAGCGGCGAGCCCGTCATCGAACGGGAGATCACCAATCTCTATCTGCGCTCGTCCTACTACTCCGGCGGCTGGAAGGTCGTGTCGCCGGCGACCGAGCTGCTGATCAACTATTTCTGGCTGCACTGGATCTATCTCGGCTTCGTCTGGGGCGTCGCCATGATCGCCGTCATTTCAGGATGGCTGCGCGTCCTCGGTGTGCCCAGTGCCGCCTTCTGCTGGGTGACCTGGGCGATCCTGGGCCAGGCCTCGGGCGCCTATGTCGGCCCGACCTGCTGGGCGGTGCTGTTCCTGGCCGCCGCGGCTTGCCTGCTCAATCAGCGGACGGCTGTCGCGGCGCCTGCCGGCTGGCAGCCGGCGCCGGACGAGTGGGCCCCGCCGGCCCCGCCGGTCGCGATGGCGTAGCCCTGCCGTCGCTGCGCTGGCGCCCGCGTCGAAAGCGCGATCGTCAGAAAACGGACCGGCGCTGGAAAGGCTTTCGCCGGCCGCGGGCGTCGCGGGCGGCCTGGGGATCCCGCGCCGGGCTGCCGACGGCGACATCCGCCGGCTTCTGGCGGGCCAGGCGTTTGCCGGCGTCGGTCACGACGATGCCGCGTGCGCCGTCGCGCAGGACGCCCGCCATCTCCAGTCGAAGGCGAAGCTGGGACGACAGCGTGACGGCCTCGCCGTTCACCAGCTTGCGCAGGATATCGAGTTCCAGGGTGCTGAGGGTGGGTGCCATGGCAGAGCCCCTAACGACCTTGGCCTTGCTCCGTTCCACAGGCGTCAGAGCGGGCGATCGCGGGATCGCCACCTCCAACCCGCCGCTCCCCATCGAACGTCGCGCCGTCGCGCGACGCCCAACCGGCCATCGCGGGTCAGGCCTTGAAGCTTGACGCCGCCTCCTTGCCGCGCCCGACCTCGGCGTCGTCGCTGATCCGCCTCTGACGGCTCACAGCTTCGACAGCTCCAGCAGCTGCCGCTCGCCGATCCACAGGTTGGCAAGGTCGGCTTCGAGCTGCTTCGCCTCGTCGGCCTTGCCGCGCGCCTTGTAGAGCTCGGCAAGCCCGTACCACGTCCAGCCGTTGGCCGGGGCACGCTTCAGCGCGAGCTTGAACTGCACCTCCGCGTCGTCGAGCCGGCCGGCCTGCATCAGCGCGACCGCGAGCGACTGCCGCACCGGGTAGTACCAGTAGGGCGGCTCGGTGTAGGGCAGCCCGTCCTGCAGCGCGGCCGCCCGCTCGAACCGCTCGATCGCCTTCGCCTTGTCGCCCTGGCGCTGGGCGATGCGCGCTTCGATGACGGTGCGCGCCAAGGTCAGCACGTCCTTGGCCGGAACGCCCGAGGCGTTGAGCAGGGTGAAATCCCCGCCTTCGAGCGCCGCGATCGCGCCCGCTTCCGCCTGGGCCGCCGCAACGTCGCCCTGCGCCGCAAAGGCGACGCCGCGCGCGTAGTGCCACATCGCCTTGACGTAGGGGATGGCGTCGCCCGGATCGGGCAGCGCCAGCACGGTGGCCGGCGGGCTGAACAGCGCATGGGCGAAGTAGGGCGCCGCCTTGACCGGCTGCACCAGCGCGATGGTGCGCGCGACCTCGTCGGGGATGAGGCCGCGCAGCTTCTCGGCCGACGCGATGACGGTCGGGCCATCGCCCGCCATCTGGGCGGACGCCATCACGAAATGGACGTTGTGCGGGTAGTAGCCGAGGCGATAGACGCCCAGCGGCGCATTGCTCGCCGCCAGGTATTTCTCGTCGACCTCGGCCGCCGTCTTGTTGTCGGCCAGCGCGTCGAGATAGCGGCCGACCCGGTAGTAGATGTGGCTCGGCATGTGCACGAGGTGGCCGGCGCCGGGAAGCGCCCCGCGCAGCCGGTCGGCATAGGGCTCGGCGCGCTCCGGCCGGTCCGACGCCTCGACCGCGTGGATGTAGAAGTGGATCGCGCCGGGATGGTTCGGGTCGCGCGCCAGCACGCGCTCCAGGGCCGGCACGACGGGGCCGCTCTGCGGGTTCGGCTCCCGCCCGCCGGGCTGCCAGTAGTTCCACGGGCTCAAGTCCATCACCGATTCGGCGTAGAGCACCGCGATCTCGTTGTCGTCGGGGAACTGCGCGGCGACCTTCGCCATGGCGGCCGCATAGGCGGCATCGAGCGGCACCCGGTCGGCCTTCGCGTCCTTGGCGTAGCGGGTCGCGACCGCCGCGATCAGCGCCTGCTCGCTGGGGCTCGCCTTGGCGCTGAGCCCGCGCGCCTTCTCAGCCGCGGCGAAGGCCGGCGCCACCGCGTCGTCCTGCATCGGCAGGTTGATGTTGGGCCCGAGCACCAGCGCCTCGCCCCAGAAGCACATCGCGCAGCCGGGATCGAGCTTCTGCGCCTTGCGGAAGGCGCGCTGCGCCTCGCCGTGATTGAACGCATAGGTGAGCCGGAGCCCCTGGTTGAAATAGGCCTGCGCCTCGGCGTTCGCGGTCGTGATCTTGTACGTCACCGCCCCGAGCCCGTCCCACAGCGGCGGATCGCTGTCGGCGAAGGCGGGCGCCGGCATGGCGGCCTGCATGCCCCCGGGCGGCACCTCGGTGCGGGCCTGGGCCAGGCGCATCATGGCGCCGGTGGCGCCGTGCGACGCCGGCCCGCGGCAGATCGGGGCGTTGGCGAACGGCAGATCGGCCGCACTGCCGATGCCCGGGCGGTCGGTCGGAACGCTGCCGACGGCGAACGGTGCCAGCAGGCCGCCCAGCGCGGCACTGGCGACGAGAAGCGGTGGCAAGGTGAAAATGGTCCGCATGGTCCCCCCTCCAAACTGATGATGGAGCTCGGGCGGACCGCAGCGCCGTGAGCGGTGCACGACCGCCTCGATGCGGACGCTACGCCTCGCGGGCTGCTGCGGCAACGAAGCCTGCGCGATGCCACACCTTGATCACTTGCAGTCCGTGCCGGGGGCGCCCGGCGGCTGCCGAAGATCGGTCTACGGCGTGCGGCTGTCATAGGCTCAGTGCAGCAAGGCGCGGTTCGCAGAATACGCCAAGAAAAAAGCCCATCGGCCGGAGCCGATGGGCTCGAAGGTACCGACTGACAACAGCCGGTCGGGGAAGACTGTAGAGCGCCCGCCGCCTACTGGACGACGATCTCGACGCGGCGGTTCTGCGGCTCGCGCACGCCGTCGCCGGTCTGCACCAGCAGGTTGGACTCGCCGCGACCCACCACGCTGATCGCCTGCGCCGGCACGCCTTCGCGCACCAGGGCATCCTTGACCGCGTTGGCGCGCCGCAGCGACAGCGCCATGTTGTAGGCTTCCGGGCCCGACGTGTCGGTATGGCCGGTCGCCGTGATGCGGGCGCTGCCCTTCTGCCTGAAGGCGTCGGCCGCCTGCTTGATCGTGGCCAGGGCCTGCTGCGAGAGGTTCGCGCGGTCCCAGTCGAAGAACACCATGAACGACGGCGGCGTCACGATCGGCGCCGACGGCGGCGGGGGCGCCACGCTGGGCTGGCCGAATTTGTAGCTCAAGGTCAGCAACGCCATGATGTTGTTGTTGAAATAGGCGCCGGGATTGGTCGTGCCGTAGTAGCGGCCCTCGATGCCGATCTTCATGGCCTCGGTCGCGGCGAAGCTGACGCCCGCGATGCCCTGGTAGGCGAACATCGTGAGGCAGAGGCTGCAGCCCTGGATGTTGGCATCGACGAAGGCCGCACCGACGCCGGCGCCGATGTAGGGCGTCACCGTCGCGCCGGGGAAGAAGTCGTACAGCAGGTTGCCCATCACCGAGACCTGCTCGATGCGCCCGCGGACGTTGGCATAGCCGGTGGGGAAGATGACGACGGCGCTGCCGTTGTTGGAGTGGTACACGCCCTCCACCTCGAAGCGCGGCCCGACGAAGTCGTAGCCGACCTTGCCGCCGGCGGCCCAGCCGGTGTCCATGACGTAGCTCTGGTTGTTCAACAGCCAGTTCGCCCCGCCCACGGCCCCGATATAGAACCCCGGCCAGGTCGGATTGCGGGAATCGAACCAGGATTGGGCGCCCGCAGCAGAGGGCACGGCGGCGAGAGCGGCGGCGACGACAAGAGCGGCAGCTTTCATGGGTGTTCTCCCCTGGGTTGGTGGTGCAGCGGAAACGCGGCACCCGGCCGGGAGTGACAGTCTCGGCAAGATTTCGCCACCCTGTTGCCTCAATGCAACAGCAGCGCCCGGCCGGCCGCGACGGTCCGGGGGTTTTCGCTGCCTCGGGCAACCCGGACGGCGGCCAAGCGGTTCAAAACCTGACCGTCAAAGCTCGAAGGAGAGGCCCGTGGAACGCACCCCCCTGGACAGAACCCAGGAACGAACAATCGTTGCCAACTTCGACACCCGTCGCGATGCCGAGACGGCGGTCGAGCATCTCGTCCAGGAGCACGGCATCGAGCGCGCCGACATCTTCATCCGCGCCCCCGGCACGGCCAATACCGCGGGGACCCGGCCGGCCGGCGCCGATGTCGAGAGCGGCCATCCCGGCGTCGAGAAGCACGGCAAGCCCGAGCTGTCGGGGCCGATCGAGGTCTCCGTCGAGTGCGACGCCGGCCGGACGACCGTCGTGCGGTCAGCCCTCGAAAAGGCCGGCGCGACCGGGCTTCGCGCGGAGTAGGCGTTCCGCGGGCTCTAGCGTGGCTTCGCGCCGTCGCGCAGGCGGGTGACGTGGTCGAGATGGCTCTGCAGGAGGGGCAGGGCCTCGGCTGCCAACGCCTTCAGCCGCTCATTGTCGCCCGTGCGGGCGTAGTCCCTGACCAGGGCGATCGCCTCGACATGGGCGGTGTACTGCCCATCGATATAGGCGCGGTCGAACTCCTGGTTGGCGATCGCCTTCAGCGCATCGAGCTTCTGCTGATCGTCGGGCTCCAGCATGGTCGCGGTAGGGCTCGCGCCCATCTCGGCGAGCACCTGGCGTGTGCGGTTGGCGGCGCGCGCGTGGTCGCCCACCATGCGATCGGCAAACTCCTTGACCGCGGCCGACTGGCTGCGCGCCAGCGCCAGCCGGCTGCTCTCGATCTCGAAAAGATTGGCCGAGGCCATCACGCGCAGCACCGCCGCGCTCTTGTCGGACAGGCTGCCCTGCTGCGTCGTCGGCACGCCGCCGGTCCCCGGCACCGTCGTCTGGCCCAGGGCGGGAACGGCCAGGACGGCGACGAGGCCGAGCAGCGACACGGCAGGTCCACGGCTTTTCATGGTGAGGCGAATGCGGATCCGCTGGGGGGAGTTGCCGCCGACAATCGATTCCAAGGAGCGCCTCTTCACGGGCGAGGCTGCCCGCGTGTCAGTTGGCGGCATACTTGAAGGAGGGCAGGTCCTTCAGCGCATCCTTGGTGGCGCCCGGCATCAGGATCTTGTTGTCCATGGTCTTCAGCTGCTCGTAGGGCAGCACGACGAGCTTGTCGCCGATGCCCAGGAACCCGCCCACCGACAGCACGACAAAGGGCGTCTTGCCATCCTGGCCGATGATGATGTCGTCGACCCGGCCGACCGTGTCGTTGCCTTCGTTGACGACCGAAGAGCCGATGATCTTGCTGGCGCGAAAGCCGGTCGCCACCTTCACGACGTCGACCTTGGTGAGCTGAACGGTCTGCGGCGCGCCCTGGGCCAGCACCGGCAGCGGCGCGGCCAGGGGCGCGGCCAGCGCGATTGCCGGCGCGAGGGCGGTGACAAGAAGCATGAGGCGCATGGGAACCCTTTCGGCTGTGGCCATTCAACGGCGCACCGCGCCGGGCGTTGCGGCAGATCCCGTTGGCGTCGTCCGCAGGCCGGCACGGGCCCGGCATTTATTTTTGCGCCCTGTAACGGCACCTGTAACCAAGCCTGATTTTGCGGCGTTGTATCGGTCCGAGTGCGGCCGCGCCCCTTTGGGCTATCCCCACACTCCAAGCCCACCCGGCAGCAATGCGGGTGGGCTTTCTCTTGCTCCGATGGCGTGAGCGGGCGGTTTTCCGTTGCCAAGTTAAATAACTTAAGTTATTATACCCATAACCCCAGACCAGCCCGGCAAAGCCCGGGCCCCTCCCAGGACGCTGACGATGCCGCCCATGCTTCAGACCGACCAGCCGTCGGCTCAACCGGACTCCGTTGTTCGCCTGGTCCATGGCAAGCAACCGGCCCATGCCATGGGCGCTGCCGCATGGCCGGACATCGACGGCGCGCTCCTCGACGACCGGGCCCTCGCCGTCCCCGGCTTTCCCGTCGCTACGCTGCCTCTGCCCTGGCGGACGTGGATCGACGACACCGCCCGGTCGGTGAACGCCCCGGCCGACTACGTGGCGCAGGCAGTGCTTGCGGCCGTCGCCGGTGTGTGCGGCGCCGGCGTCTGGGTGCGCGTCTCTGCCGTGTGGAGCGACCCGCTGTGGCTCTGGCTCGCTGTCGTCGGTGCGCCCTCGAGCGGCAAGTCACCCGCGCTCGCCCCGGTCCGCCGGCTGCTCAGCGCTCTCGAAAAAGAAGGGGGCGCCCCGCGCGGAGTCGCGCGGGCCGCGCCCGCCCGCAAGCGCCGTCCGCCACGCATCGCCGATCGGCGCATCGTCGATCGCGGCATCGTCGATCGCGGCATCGTCGATCGCGGCAGCGTCGAGACGCTGCTCGAGGGGGCGTCCGGCAACCAGCGCGGCGTCGTCCTGTGGCGCGACGAGCCCGCCGGCTGTTTTGCGCCGCTGGTCGCGAAAGGCGCCGCCAAGAGCGCCATCCGTGCCCTCGATCCGTTCCCGATCAGCATCCTGGGCGCGCTCGAACCCGACCGGCTGGCGGCAGCCTTGCACCGCGGCGAGGAGAGCCTGGCCGCCCGCTTTCTCTATGCCTGGCCGGCGTTGCCGCCGTTTTGCCCGCTGGCCGACCGCACGCCGGCGCGCGACGACGAGGCGCTCGCCCTCCTGCGCGCGATCCGCGCCACGGCGGGCACGATTTCCGAACCGCTCTGCCTTGCCTTGGACGAGGCGGCGCTCGCCACCCTCGATGGGTTCCTCGCCGGCCTTCATGCCGAGCTGCGCGAGGGTGAAGGCCTTTTTGCCGCCTGGCTCGGCAAGGGGCCGGGGCTGGTGCCGCGCCTGGCCGGCGTCCTGCATCTGCTCGACTGGTCGGCCAACCGGGCGTCCGATCCATCGATCGACGTGGGCGAGGTCGGCCCGGGCGCCGTCGAGCGCGCGATCGCGCTGTGGGGCGGCTACTTCCGTCCGCACGCGAAAGCCTTCTTCGATCGCGTCGCGCCGGCCGATCTCGAGGCCCGCGCCCGGCGCGTCGTGCGCTGGCTTCTGGCGAGCGGCCGCGGCGAGGTTTCGCGCGAGGATGTCCGGCGCATCGCGCTCGCCCAGACGGTCACCGCCAGCGAAGCCGATCGCGTCCTCGCCCGCCTGACCAAGGCCGGCGTGCTGCGGCCGATCGCGCCCGAGGCGCGGCCGCAAGGCGGCCGGCCAGCCCTGCGCTGGGAGGTGAACCCTGCGCTGCAGATCCCATGAGGGGGTAGCGGAAACTGCGGGAACTGCGGAAACTCATTGCTGGGAGCGCGCCACTCCGTGGCGCTCATGCTCATGCGGAGCGCGGGCCTCCAGGCCCGCATCATGATCATGAGCGGACCTGGAGGTCCGCGCTCCAAGACATGAGCGCCACGGAGTGGCGCGCTCCCAGCAATGAGCTCGGGATGACATCGGGCGCCGCATCAGGCATTTGTCTTCGCGCCCAAACCTCCCGGAGGCGTCTTCCCCTCAATGGCTGCAGCCCGTCGCAATCTCTCGCTTGCAGCCTTGATGCTCGCCCTGGTCGCCGCCGCGGCGCTGGCGCTGCCGTCGGCCATGTGGGCCTGCCTCGTGGCGACGCTCTTGGGACTCGCAGGCGTCGTGCTGTTTCGCGGCAACGGCTGGAGAACGGGTGCGCTGCTGGTCGCGGCGGTGGCGCTCAGCCTCACGCTGCTCGATGCCTTCGCTGGCCTGCTCACGCCCACGGCGCACGGCGCGGGCCTGGTGCGCACGGTCGAGCCGCGCTGGTGGCCCCAGCCGCATCCCGTGCTGGGCTTCCGCCCGGCGCCCAACACAACCGCCGTGGCCGACGCCACCTTCAACGGCCAGCCGGTCTACCACCAGACCTATCACATCGATTCCGAGGGCAGCCGCGTCACGCCCAAGGCGGCGCCGGGCGCCGACCTCTATCTCTTCCTGGGCGACTCCTTCATGTTCGGCCAGGGCATCAAGGACGACGAGACCTTGCCCTCGCTGTTCGCCCAGCTCGGCGACGGCAAGGTGCGCACGCTCAATTTGAGCGCGCCGGGCAACGCGCCCAACCACCTGGTGCGCGCCTTCGAGGCGGGCCTGCTCGATCGCTACGTCGGCCAGCCGGTGAAGGCGGTGGTCGTCTGGATCATCCCGGCCCAGCTCGCGCGCACCACCGGCGACGGCTCGTGGCTCGCCTCCTCGCCGCGCTACGAGCTTGTCGACGGCAAGCTCGTGCATACGGGCTCGTTCACCGAGTATCGGCTGACCCATCCCGTCGCCGGGCTGAAGTATTACCTGGGCGAGCTCTTCCCCTTCATCGCCTCGATCGGCGAGAAGCAGCGGCAGGAGGAGCAGCTCCGGTTGTTCGTCGCCATGATGGCGCGGCTAGAACAGTATGCGCGCGAAAAGTTCAACGCGCCGCTGGTCGTGGTCTATTCGTGGCCCGACGAGAAGGTGCGCGGCCTGCACGGCCATTCGGAGATCGACCAGTCCATGCTGGTCGACGTCATCGTGCAGTTGCGCAAGCTCGGCATCGAGCTGGTGCGCGTCGACGACCTCACCTCGGGCCAGCCGACCGACAAGATCCTGATCCCGCACGACGGCCATCCGACGCGCTACACCAACGAGCTGATCGCCGGCGAGCTGAAGAAGCGGCTCAGGCCTTAGTCTTTGCCGGGAGCGCGCCACTCCGTGGCGCTCATGGGGTGTGGGACCAACAAAGATGCGCCACGGAGTGGCGCGCTCCCAGCAATGAGCCCGGGTGGACGGCCTCGCTTCACCCCGTCTACAGTGCGCCCGTGAAGAAGCGGCAAATGCCGACTGTTCTGGGAGGAACACCATGACGTCGATCGCCTCGCGTCTGCTCAAGATCATGATTCCGCTGCCCGCCGTTGCCGGCCTCGCGGCGAGTTTCGCTTCTGGGCCGGCGCTCGCCCAGAAGAAGGGCGGCCAGCTCACGGTCGGCGTCGAGCTCGACATCGCGGGCTTCGATCCCCTGAAGGTCGGCGTCTACGACACCTCGGCCAACACCGCCGCCAGCCTGATCCTCGAGCAGCTCACCCGCCTCGACGACAACGGCAAGGCCAAGCCCAGCCTCGCTCTGTCGTGGTCCGCGTCCGAGGACTACAAGGTGTGGACCTTCAAGCTGCGGCCCGACGTGAAGTTCTCCGACGGCACGCCGTTCAACGCCCAGGCCGTGGCCTTCAACTTCAACCGCCAGAAGGATCCCAAGAACAACTGCCGCTGCGCCTTCTACATCGCCAACATCCTCAGCGTCGAACCCAAGGACGATCTCACCGTCGCCTATACGCTGAAGGATCCGTCGGTGAATTTCCCCGCGCTGCTGACGCGGCCCGACCAGAACAGCACCATCCATTCGCCGACGGCGATCCAGGCCAAGGGCGACGACTACAACCGCAATCCCGTCGGCACCGGGCCCTTCATCATCAAGTCATGGACGGCCGGCGACCGCATGGTGCTGGAGAAGAACCCCAACTACTGGGACAAGGCCAAGCCCAACCTCGACCGCGTCGTGCTGCGCCCGCTGCCCGACGCCCAGTCGCGCTTCGCCAGCCTGGTGTCGGGCGAGACCGACGTGGTGTGGGCCGACGAGTACGAGGCCGACAACATCGCCCGCGCGCGCAAGAACAACGCGCTGAAGGTCCTCGAGTATGTCGGCTCGGGCGCCGGCGTCGCCGCCATCAACACCAAGGTGCCGCCGCTCGACGACGTGCGCGTGCGCCAGGCGCTGGTCATGGGGCTCGACAAGAAGAAGATATCGCAGGCGCTCACCAATGGCCTGGCACGGCCGGCGACCAACCCCTATGGCGAAGGCTCGTGGGTCAAGTGCCAGGACGACGGCGCGCTCCCCAACGATCCCAAGAAGGCCGCCGAGCTGATCAAGGAGTACGGCAAGCCGGTCCAGTTCAAGATGCTGTTCACGGCGACGCCGCGCGGTCGCGCCACGTCCCAGGTCTACCAGCAGCTGTGGAAGCAGATCGGCGTCGACATGGAGATCGAGCAGGTCGACCAGGCGACGTTCCCGCCGCGCGCCTTCCAGCGCAAGTTCGACATCATCGGCTGGCGCATCGTCGACTTCCCCGATCCCGACGTGCAGATGTTCGCCAACTTCTACTCGAAGAGCCCGCTCAACCTCGCCAACTACGCCAACCCCGAGCTCGACAAGCTGCTGGAGCAGTCGCGCGTCACGCCGGACGAGGGCAAGCGCACCGAGGCCTACTGCGCCATCAGCCGGCTGCTCAACAAGGAAGCGACCTGGTTCTGGGTCTTCCAGAACACCTACTACGCCATGACCAAGGCCAAGGTGAAGGGCATCCCCAAGCTGTACGGCGGCGTCATCGACGTCTCGGACGCGTGGCTGGATTGATGACCATCCGTCATCCCTCCACTTCGCAGTGCTTCGCACTGCTCCGGTCGGGATGACGGGGTAGACCGATGACCAAGTTCGTCGGCCGGCGGCTCGTCTACCTGCTGCCGGTCCTGCTCGCCGTCACCCTGCTCACCTTCCTGGTCGCCTCGCTGCTGCCGGGCGATCTCGCCACGACGATCCTGGGCGACCAGGCGACGCCCGAGAAAGTCGCGGCGCTGCGCGCCCAGATGGGCCTCGACCTGCCGATCTGGCAGCGCTACGGCATCTGGCTGTGGGACGTCCTGCACGGCGACCTCGGCCGCTCCTTCCGCACCGGCGAGACCGTGTGGGCCGCGGTGACCGCCCGCCTGCCGGTGTCGCTCGAGCTCATGGTCAGCGGCGTGGTGCTGGCGCTGGTGATCGCCATCCCGCTCGCCATCCTGTGCGCGGTGAAGAGCGGCACCGCGCTCGACCGCTTCTTCACCGGCCTCGCCTTCGGCAAGCTGTCGCTGCCGAACTACATGGTGGCGATCCTGCTGATCTACCTGTTCGCCGTCGAGCTGAACTGGTTGCCGGCGACCGGCTGGGTGCCGTTCCACGAGGATCCGCTGGCCAACCTCAAAAGCTTCATCCTGCCGGCGGTGACGATCGCTTTCGCCGAATGGCCGGTGCTGATGCGCGTGCTGCGTTCCGACATGATCGCCACCCTGCAGGAAGACTACATCGCCATGGCCAAGGCCAAGGGCTTGCGGCCCGCGCGCATCCTGCTGGTCCATGCGCTGAAGCCCAGCTCGCTCACCCTGGTGACCGTGGCCGGCATCAACATCGGCCGCCTGATCGGCGGCGCCCTGATCGTCGAGACCATCTTCGCCCTGCCCGGCATCGGCCGGCTCCTGGTCGGCGCCATCTACGCCCGCGACTTCATCATCCTGCAGGGCGTCGTGCTGTTCGTGGCCATCGGATTCGTGATGGTGAACTTCATCGTCGACATGCTCTACGCCGTGCTCGATCCGAGGATCCGCCATGGCCGTGCTTGAGCTCGAAGGTGACGTCGCCACCGCCGCACCGGTGGGCCGCCAGCGCCGCGTCGGCGTCCTGTTCATCGGCTCCGTCGCCTGGATCGCCGTGATCGGCCTCGCCGCCATCTTCGCCGGGTGGCTGCCGATCCAGAGCCCCACCGACATGGACCTTCTGGCCAAGCGGGCCCCGCTGTTCAGCCCCGGCCACATCCTCGGCACCGACCATCTCGGCCGCGACGAGCTCTCGCGCCTGATCTACGGCGGTCGCGTGTCGCTCCTGGTCGGGCTTCTGGCGCCGGTGATCGGCGTCATCATCGGCGGCTGCCTCGGCATGGTGGCGGGCTACTTCCGCGGCCGGCTGGAGACCTTTGCCGTCGGCGGCGTCGATGTGCTGCTGGCGTTTCCGCCGCTGGTCTTCGTGCTGGCGGTGACCGCCTTCATGGGCCAGTCGGTCGCCAACATCACCATCGTGATCGGCGTTCTGGGCATTCCCGCCTTCACCCGCGTCGCCCGCGCCGTCACCTTGACCTTGAGCGAGCGCGAGTTCGTGACGGCGGCCCGCGCGCTCGGCGCCACGCACTCCCGCATCCTGATCCGCGAATTGCTGCCCAACGTCGCGCTGCCGCTGCTCGCCTTCTTCCTGCTGGCCGTCGCCGTCACCATCGTCGTCGAGGGCGCGCTTTCCTTCCTGGGCCTCGGCGTGCCGCCGCCGACCGCGAGCTGGGGCAGCATGATCGGCGAAGGCCGCGAGAACCTCGACATCGCGCCCTGGCTCGCCTTCCTGCCGGCCGGCTTCATGTTCCTCACCGTGCTCGCCTTCAACGTCATCGGCGACACCTTGCGCGCGCTGACCGATCCTCGCCCCGGCGCTCTATGAGTGCACCGTTGCTGTCGGTCGAGGGCATCACCGTCGACCTGCCGACTCCGCGCGGGCCCCTGCGCGCGGTCGACGGCGTCGACCTCACCCTGGCGCCCGGCAGCACCTTGGGCATCGTGGGCGAGTCGGGCTGTGGCAAGACCATGCTGTCGCGCGCCGTGCTGCAGCTCCTGCCCAAGCGCGCAAAGCTCGGCGGCCGCATCCTGTTCGCCGGCCGCGACCTGGTGACATTGCCGGCCGAGGAATTGCGCCGCCTGCGCGGCCCCGAGCTCGCCGTCGTCTTCCAGGACCCGATGACCTCGCTCAACCCGGTGCTCACCATCGGCACGCAGATCGTCGAGACCCTGCAGGCTCATCTCGGCATGGACACCGCTGCTGCCACCCGCCGCGGCGTCGAGCTTCTGGCCGCCGTCGGCATCCCCGCGCCCGAGCAGCGGCTGCGCCAGTACCCGCACCAGCTGAGCGGCGGCATGCGCCAGCGCGTGGCGATCGCCATCGCGCTCTCCTGCGAGCCAAAACTCCTGATCGCCGACGAGCCGACGACGGCGCTCGACGTCACCGTGCAGGCGCAGATCCTCGACCTGCTGGCGCGCGAGCAGCAGCGCCGCCACATGGCGCTGATCCTGATCACCCACGATCTCGGCGTCGTCGCCGGCCGCACCGACGAGGTCGCGGTGATGTATGCCGGCCGCGTCGTCGAGCGCGCGCCGACGCCCAGGCTCTTCACCCGCATGCGCATGCCCTACACCGAGGCATTGCTGGCCGCGATCCCCAAGCTCGATTCTCCCCCGCACACGCCCTTGCCCGCGATCGCCGGCCGTCCGCCCGACCAGACGCGGCCGCTGAAGGGCTGCTCGTTCGAGCCGCGCTGCCGCTACGCCGACGAGCGCTGCCGCGCTGCCAAGCCGCCGCTTGCCGATCCCGAGCGATTGGGCGGCCTCTTCGCCTGCTGGCATCCGCTATGAGCGCGCTGCTCTCGGTCAGGAACCTGGTCGTCGAATACGCCATCGGCGGCAAGACGCTGTCGGCGGTGGCCGACGTCAGTCTGGAGGTCGGCAAAGGCGAGACCCTGGGCCTGGTGGGCGAGTCGGGCTGTGGCAAGTCGACGTTGGGCCGCGCCGTCCTGCAGCTGCGCCGACCGACCGCCGGCAAGGTGGTGTTCGACGGCACCGAGCTCACCGGCCTCGACGCCGAGAAGATGCGCCTGATGCGCCGCCGCCTGCAGTTGATCTTCCAGGACCCGATCGCCTCGCTCAATCCCCGCCGTTGCATCGGCGATATCGTCGCCGAGCCGCTGATCATCACCGGCATCACCGACAAGGCCGAGCGCGACCGCCGTGTGCGCGAGGTCCTGACGGCCGTCGGCCTCGATGCCGACCTGGTCACCGGCCGCCTGCCGCACGAGTTCTCCGGCGGCCAGTGCCAGCGCATCTGCATCGCCCGCGCGCTGATTCTCGAGCCGGAACTGGTGATCTGCGACGAGCCGGTGTCTGCCCTCGACGTCTCGATCCGCGCCCAGATCCTGAACCTCCTGGAGGACATGAAGCGGCGCTACGGCCTCACCTTGCTGTTCATCGCCCACGACCTCGCCGTGGTGAAGGCGGTGAGCGACCGCATCGCCGTCATGTATCTCGGCAAGCTCTGTGAGGTCGGCCCGACCGAGAAGCTGTTCGCGCAGCCCGCGCACCCCTACACGGCGCTGCTGCTCGAGGCGATCCCCGTGCCCGACCCGTCGGTGAAGCCCGCTGCCAACGTCCCGATCGGCGAGCCCCCGTCGCCGATCGATCCACCGTCCGGCTGCCGCTTTCGCACCCGCTGCCCGCGCGCCGATGCCGTGTGCGCCGAGGTGGTGCCGCCTCTCGAGGAGATCGCCGACGGCCAGTTCGCCGCCTGTCATCATCCGCTCAGCGCCCGCTGACCATGCCGGCCCCCATGCGTACCCTCAATCGGCCCAAGCCAACGGTCGAGGTCGAGCGGCGCGCCGACGGCACGCTCATCCTCTCCGCTGGCCGGTCGCTTCCCGCCGACCTCCCGCTGGTCATCGACCTTCTCCAGCGCGCCGCCGAGCGCCGGCCTGCCGTCACCTTCCTGGCCGAGCGCCGCGGCCCTGACCGTGCCTGGCAGCGTCTGACCTACGCCGAGGCCTGGGCACGCACCGGTGCCATCGCCTCGTGGCTGATCGCGAAGGGCTTTGGCCCCTCTGATTTGGGGCAGGGCGGCAAGCCCATCGCCATCCTGTCCGACAACAGCCTCGAGAACGCACTGCTGGTGTTCGGCGCGCTGCGCGCCGGCGCTCTGGTCGCGCCGATCTCGCCCAACTACTCGCTGTCCGGCGACTTCACCCGCCTCGACCACACGCTGTCGATCATCGATCCCGGCCTGGTCTTCGCGCAGGACTCCTCGCGTTACGCCCCCGCCCTCGACCGCACCAAAGCCAGCGTGGTCACCGTCGACGGCAAGCGCGGCCTCGCCTTCGGCGCGCTGGCCAGCTGCTCGATCGATGCCTCGGTGTCCGAGCGCCGCCTGCGCATCACGGCCGACACGCCGGCCAAGATCCTGTTCACATCAGGGTCGACCGGCCTGCCCAAGGGCGTGCTCAACACCCACGGCAATCTCGCATCGGCCGCCGAGATGAACCGCTCGCTGGGCGAGCCACTCGACCCGAACCGCATCGGCGTGTCGCTCGACTGGCTGCCCTGGCATCACACCTGGGGCGGCAACTCCAACCTGAACGGCACCGTCCGCTCGGCCGGCTCCTTATATATAGACGGCGGCCGCCCCCTGCCGGGCCGCTTCCAGGAGACCCTGGAGAACCTGCGCGAGCTCTCGCCCTCGGGCTTCGCCACCGTCCCCGCCGCCTATCCCCTGCTGCTCGAGGCGCTGGAGAAGGACGAAGACCTGCGCCAGAAATTCTTCAAGAACCTGCGCGGCCTCGGCTACGGCGGCGCGCTGCTGCCGCAGGAGAGTTTCAACCGACTGCAGAGCCTGGCCGCCGCGCAGCTCGGCGAGCGCCTGCCCTTCGCCTGCGGCTGGGGCATGACCGAAACGACCAGCGTCGGCCTGATGGTCTACTGGAACGTCGACCGCTCCGGCCTTCTCGGCCTGCCGCCGCCCAGCGCGTTCGCCAAACTGGTGCCTGCGCCAGATGGCGATGAGGGGCGCTACGAGCTGCGCGTAAAAGGCCCGCACGTGATGGCGGGCTACTACAACGATCCCGCTTCGACGGCAGCCGCGTTCGACGAGGAGGGCTTCTTCAAGACCGGCGACGCCGCGCGCTGGGTCGACGAGAGCGAGCCCATGGCCGGCATCGCCTTCGCCGGCCGCCTCTCCGAGGAGTTCAAGCTCGCGTCGGGCACGTGGGTGCGCGCCACCACCTTGCGCGCGCAGTTGATCGACGCGTTGCAGCCCTATGTGCGCGACCTGGTGATCGCCGCACCGGATCGGCCGTACCTCGGCGCCCTGATCTGGCTCGACGCCACCGCCTGCACCGACGCCGCATGGAAGCCCGCGCTGTCGCGGCTGCTCGCCGCCTTCAACGCCCGACCGGGTGGCTCCAGCAACCGGGTGCTGCGGCTGCTGGTGCTCGACGAGCCGCCGTCGGTCGAAGGCGGCGAGGTCACCGACAAGCGCTCCCTGAACCCGCGGCGCGTGATCGAGCGGCGCGCGGCCGATGTGGCCCGGCTCTACGCCGAGCCCGCCGACCTCGACGTCATTGTTTTTTGTTGACAGTTTTCCGGGGGCGTTCGCAAATGCCCACAACGACGGCGCGCCACCAAGAGCGCACTGCGGGAGGAAATAGTGGACGGGACAAGTGTGCCCGCTGAGCGCCGCATTGGCGCTGGGGTTGGCGCGGCGACCGAGCAACCGGCCGGACCACCGATCTGCGCGCTGACCTTGCCGCAGCAGATCGCCGACCATCTCGGCCATCGCATCATGAACGGCGACTATCGGCCGGGCAGCCGCCTCAAGGAAGAGGAGCTCGCCGAGGCCTATTCGGTCAGCCGGGGCCCCGTGCGCGAGGCATTCCGCATCCTCGAGCGGCGCGGCTTCGTCGAGATCGTCCCGCGCCACGGGGCGCGCGTGCGCGCCTTCGATCCGGCCGACCTCGCCTCGCTGTTCAGCGTGCGCGCCGTGCTGTTTGGCCTGGCGGCGCGACAGGCTACCGAGCGGCGCTCGTCGGAACTTACAAGCCAGCTCGCCGAACAGGTCGCGCGGCTCTGCCACTCCGCCGAGACGATGGACATCAGCCCGCGCGAGCATGCCGTGATCGCCGGCGACGCCCAGCACCTGATTGCCCGCTTCAGCGGCAACCGGCCGCTGCTGCGCATGCTGGAGGAGATCACCAGCCGGGCCTTGTGGCGCATGGCCTGGAGCGACCCGCCGCTCGACCTCACGACCCGCCCGCGCCGCCAGCAGTCGGCGCGGTTCTGGAGCGACCTTCTGGCCGCGATCGGAGCGGGCGACGCCGCCCAGGCGGAGCGCACCGCCCGGCTGCTGCTCGAAGCCTCGCGCGATCACATGATCGCGGCCATGGCGGCGCTGCGGCCCGAGCTCGTAGTTGCGGAGGCCGACTGACATGCAGGCCTACATCATCCGCCGGCTGCTGGCACTGATCCCGACCCTGATCTTCGCCAGCCTGATCGTGTTCATCACCGTGCGGCTGATCCCAGGCGACATCATCGACCTCATGCTCTCGTCGAACGACATCGGCGCCGACAAAAAGAGCCGCGTCCAGCTCGAGGCGGCGCTCGGCCTCGACAAGCCGATGGTCTCGCAATACTTCCGCTGGCTCGGCGCCATTCTGTTCGAGGGCAGCCTCGGCAAGTCGCTGTGGCAGAACACGCCGGTGATGGAGGAGATCCTGCATCGCCTGCCCATCACCTTCGAGCTCGGCCTGATGGCGCTGTTCGTGGCGCTGATCGTCGGCATCCCGATCGGCGTCTACTCCGCCGTGCGCCAGGACACGGTGGGCGACTACGTCACGCGCTCCTTCGCCATCCTCGCCCTGGCGCTGCCCGGCTTCTGGGTCGGCACCCTGGTGATGGTGTTCCCCTCGATCTGGTGGGGCTGGTCGCCCGAGGTGAAGTACATCGCCTTCACCCAGGATCCGCTGCGAAACCTGGCGCAGATGGCGATCCCGGCGCTGATCCTGGGCAAGGCCTTCTCGGCCGTCGTCATGCGCCTCACCCGCACCATGATGCTGGAGGTGATGCGCCAGGATTACATCCGCACCGCGCTCGCCAAGGGGCTGGCGACGCGCACCACCATCATCCGCCATGCGCTGCGCAACGCGCTGATCCCGGTGGTGACCCTGGTCGGCCTGCAGGCGCCGGTGCTGGTCGGCGGCACGGTCATCCTGGAGCAGATCTTCGTCATTCCCGGCATGGGCCTGCTGCTGCTCGAGGCGGTGAGCCAGCGCGACTATCCCATCATCACCGGCGTGTTTCTGGTCGTCGGCGTCGCCGTGGTGCTGATCAACCTTCTGGTCGACCTCAGCTACGGGCTGCTCGATCCCAAGGTGAGGTACCGCTGATGGTCGCCGTCGCCGAAACCGTCCGCCCGCTACGCCGCCGCCGGCTGCCCGGCAGCGGCACGCTCTCCTTCATCGGCCGCCTGTTCCGCGACAAGCCGCTCGGCGCCTTCGGCTTCGTGATCTGCGTCTTCTTCCTGTTCTGTGGCATCTTCGCCGACGTCCTGGCCCCCTACGGCTACAACCAGATCAGCCCGATCAACCGGCTGAAGCCGCCCAGCGCCCAGTTCTGGCTGGGCACCGACAATCTCGGTCGCGACATGCTCTCGCGCTGCCTCTACGGCGCGCAGCTCTCGGTGATCATCGGACTCTCGGCAGCGACGCTCGCGACCGTGGTGTCGGTTCTGATCGGCATCGTCTCGGGCTACCTCGGCGGCAAGTTCGACATGATCATGCAGCGCTTCGTCGATGCCTGGATGAGCTTCCCCGACCTGATCATCCTGATCGTCGTGGTGTCGGTGGTCGGCCCGGGCATGGGACCGGTGATCGTGCTTCTGGGTCTGCTCTATGGCATCGGCGGCAGTCGCATCATCAGGGGTGCCGTGCTGTCGGTGCGCGAGAACGCCTATGTCCACGCCGCGCAATCGACCGGCGCGACGATGCCGCGAATCCTCTGGAAGCACATCCTGCCCAACGTCATGGCGCCGGTGATCGTGCTGTTCACCACCCGCGTCGGCGCGGTGATCCTGGCCGAATCGGGCCTGGCGTTCTTGGGCCTCGGCGTGCCGCCACCGGCGCCGACCTGGGGCGGCATGCTGTCCGGCTCGGGCCGCTCCTTCATGTATCTCGCGCCGTGGCTCGCGCTGGCACCCGGCCTCTGCATCACCATCGTGGTCTACGCCATCAACGTGTTCGGCGATGCCCTGCGTGACCTGCTCGATCCGCGCATGAGAGGGAGTCGATAAAAGAAAATAAAAGGGAGGAAGAAACATGAGGACACTGAAAGGAGCGCTGCTCGCCGGCGCGATGATGCTGGGGGCCGGTGCCGCCTCGGCCGAGAACGGCGAGAAGCCGCAGTACGGCGGCGCGCTCGAGATCGGCACGGTCTATGTCACCTTGTCGGCGCTGTCGTGGGATCCGGCCGACTTCAACTGGAAGCTCAACCACGACACCGGCCTGTTCTACGAGCAGCTGTTCGCCGGCGATCTGTCGAAGAGCAAGAAGGCGGGCGGGCCGTTCAACTTCATCCCCGACGCCTGGCTCGCGACCGACGCCATCCGCGGCGAGCTGGTCGAGAAGTGGGAATGGAAGCAGGACCCGCTGCGCGTCGAGATGAAGGTGCGCAAAGGCGTGATGTTCCCCGAGAAGCCCGGCGTCATGAAGAAGCGCGAGCTCACCGCCGAGGACATCGTCTTCACCTACAATCGGCTGGAGAAGAGCCCCAAGAAGCTGCTGGCCTACTTCGACCACGTCGACAAGGTGGAGGCCGCCGACAGCCACACCGTCGTCTTCCACATGAAGCACTACTTCGCCGAATGGGATTACCGCTTCGGCTGGGGCTATTACTCGGCGATCCACCCCAAGGAAGTGGCCGACGCCGGCGCCAGCAACTGGAAGAACGTCAACGGCACCGGCCCGTACATGCTGAGCGAGTTCGTCTCCGGCAATTCCAACGTCTACGTCAAGAACCCGGACTACTGGGACAAGGAGAAGATCGGCAACACCGAGTACAAGCTGCCGTTCGTCGACAAGATCACCTACCGCACTATCAAGGACGAGGCGACCTTCGTCACTGCCTTGCGCACCGGCAAGCTCGACATGCTGGAGGCGATCCGTTGGCAGAACGTCGACTCGCTGAAGAAGAGCGCGCCACGATTGCAGTGGAACCGCTGGCTGAACCAGTCCGGCACCTTCATGGCCATGCGCGTCGACGTCGACGGGCCGTTCAAGGACATCCGGGTGCGCCGCGCTCTCAACTACGCGGTCAACAAGCAGGAGATCGTCAAGGAGTACTACAACGGCAACGCCGAGCTGTTCGCCTATCCGCAGCATCCCGACTATGTCGGCTACTTCGAGCCGCTCGAGACGCAGCCCGCCTCGGTGCAGGAGCTGTTCAAGTACGACCCGGCCAAGGCCAAGAAGCTGCTGGCCGAAGCAGGGTTCCCCAAGGGCTTCACCACCAAGGTGCAGGTCTGCTCGTGCAGCCCCGACCACATGGACCTGCTGCCGCTGGTGGCGGGCTACCTCGAGCAGGTCGGCGTGAAGCTCGAGATCCAGCCGCTGGAGTACGGCGCCTTCCTGTCGGCGATGACCTCGCGGACCATGACGCCGGCCTACTTCATGAACAACGGCCACACCAACCCGACGACCACCATCCGCAAGAGCTTCACGACAGGCCAGCAATGGAACCCGTCGGGCTGGTCGGATCCCGAGTACGACAAGAAGATGGACGTGGTCTATCGCGAGCCCGACGAGGCCAAGCGTCAGAAGCTCCTGCGCGAGATGACGACCGAGATCCTCGACAAGGCGCCCTACATCTGGCTGCCGACGCCGTACGTCTATTCGGCATGGTGGCCGTGGGTGAAGAACTATGCGGGCGAGCTGCGCGCCGGCGCGGTGCGGCCTGGCCCGATTTACGCGCGTATCTGGGTGGATCAGGAGTTGAAGAAGAAGATGGGCTACTAGGCCCGGAACGGAGGGACGCATGACGACTCTCAGACGGACGCTGCTTGGCGGCGCCGCGGCGGCATTGCTTGCGACCGGCGGGGCGCACGCCCTTTACGCCCAAGGTGGCGAGAAGCCCGAGAAGCCGCAGTATGGCGGCACCCTCGAAGTCGGCACCATGTTCGCCACGCTCTCGGCGCTCTCCTGGGATCCGCACGACTGGAACTGGAAGCTGAACCACGACACCGGCCAGTTCTACGAGCAGCTGGTGGCGGGCGATCTCGACAAGAGCAAGCGCAAGGGCGGCAAGCATCCCTTCGTCGCCGACGCCTATCTCGCGACCGAGGCCCAGCGCGGCGAGCTCGCCGAGAAGTGGGAGCTGGTCGAGAACCCCTTGTCGGTGGTGTTCACCCTGCGCAAGGGCATCATGTTCCCCGAGAAGCCGGGCGTCATGCAGAGCCGCGAGCTCACGGCCGAGGACGTCGTCTTCTCCTTCAACCGGCTGCGCTCCAGCCCCAAGGCGCTCCCCACCTACTACGACTTCCTGGGCGACGTCGTGGCCAAGGACAAGTACACCGTCGTCTTCAACCTCAAGGAATACACCGCCGAGTGGGACTACCGGCTGGCCTGGGGCTTCTACAGCGTGATCATGCCCAAGGAGGTGGCCGACGCCGGCGCCACCAACTGGAAGAACGTCAACGGCACCGGGCCGTTCATGCTGACCGACTTCGTCGCCGGCAATTCCAATACCTATACGAAGAACCCGATCTACTGGGACAAGGAGAAGCTGGGCGGCCAGGACTACAAGCTGCCGTTCGTCGACAAGTTGATCTATCGCACCATCAAGGATGAGGCGACGCAGCACGCGGCAATCCGTACCGCCAAGCTCGACCTGCTGGAATCGATCAACGCGCGCTACGTGCCGGAGCTGAAGAAGAGCGCGCCGCAGCTGCAATGGGCCAAGCGACTGTCGATTCTCGGGTCGTTCATGGCGCTGCGCAACGACGTGAAACCGTTCGACGACGTGCGCGTGCGGCGCGCCATGAACATGGCGGTCAACAAGAAGGAGATCATCGAGGCGCACTACAGCGGCGAAGCGATGATGCATGCCTATCCGATGTATCCCGACTGGGACGGCTATTTCGATTCACTCGACAAGATGCCGGCCTCGGTCAAGGAGCTCTACGAGTACAATCCCAAGAAGGCCAAGGAGCTATTAAAGGAGGCGGGCTATCCCAACGGCTTCACCTTCAAGATGCAGTTCTGCTCCTGCTCGCCCGACCATTCCGAGCTGGCGCCGCTGCTCGCGGCCTATCTCGAGCAGATCGGCGTGAAGGCCGAGCTGCAGCCCACCGAGTACGGCGCGTTCCTCTCGGCCATGTCGACGCGCAAGCATGCGGCGGGTTACCTGATGAACTCCAGCCACACCAATCCCACGACCAGCATCCGCAAGAGCTTCGTGACGGGCGCGATGTGGAACCCGGCGATGTACACCGATCCCAAGTACGACGCCAAGATCGACCAGGCCGTCAAGACGCGCGACGAGGACAAGCGCAAGCAGCTGCTGCGCGAGCTCACCCTCGAGATCATGGACCAGGCGCCCTACATCTGGCTGCCGACGCCGTACGTGTACGCGGCGTGGTGGCCGTGGGTGAAGAACTACGGCGGCGAGATGAGCGTCGGCTCGATTCGGCCCGGCCCGATCTACGCCCGCATCTGGATCGACCAGGAGCTGAAGAAGAAACTGGGCTACTGATCTTTGCTGGGAGCGCGCCACTCCGTGGCGCTTCTTCCCTGCATCAACATCGCATGAGCGCCACAGAGTGGCGCGCTCCCAGCAAAGAAGGAAAGATGGCGCCTCTCCTCTCCGTCAAAGGCCTGTCGACCGAGTTCCGGACCGAGCGTGGCATCGTCAAGGCGGTCGACAACGTCTCCTTCGACCTTGCGGCCGGCGAGACGTTGGCCATCGTGGGCGAATCGGGCTCGGGCAAGAGCGTGACCGCGATGTCGATCCTGCGCCTGATCCCCGACCCGCCGGGCAAGATCTCGGCGGGCGAGGTGATGTTCGATGGCCAGAACCTTCTGACGCTGAGCGACGAGCAGATCCGCGCGATCCGCGGCAACCGCATCGCCATGATCTTCCAGGAGCCGATGAGTTCGCTCAATCCATCGCTGACGGTCGGCCTGCAGATCGCCGAGCCGATCAACCTGCATCGCAAGACGCCGTGGGCCGCCGCCATGGACAAGGCGGTCGAGCTGCTGGGGCGCGTGCGCATGTCCGATGCCGCGAGTCGCGTAAAAGCCTATCCCCATCAGTTCTCCGGTGGCATGCGCCAGCGCGCCATGATCGCCATGGCGCTGGCCTGCCAGCCGCAGCTCATCATCGCCGACGAGCCGACGACGGCGCTCGACGTCACCGTGCAGGCGCAGATCCTGGCGCTGCTCAAGGAAGTGACGCGCGCCGCCAACTCGGCGCTGATCCTGATCACCCACGATCTTGGCGTGGTGGCGCGCTATGCCGACCGCGTCTGCGTCATGTATGGCGGCCGCATCGTCGAGGCGGGACCGGCGCGCGAGATCTACGCCCGGCCGCGCCATCCCTACACGATCGGCCTGATGGCCTCGGTGCCGCGACTCGACCAGGAGGCGGGCAGCCGCCTGGTGCCGATCGAGGGCTCGCCGCCCAACCTCGCCAACCTGCCGCCGGGCTGCGCCTTCGCCCCGCGCTGCCGGCGCGCCACCGACCTCTGCCGCAACCATCGCCCCTTGCTGGTCCAGAGCACCCCCGATCATCTGTCGGCTTGTCATTTCCATGCCCAGCTCAGCGCTAATGTCGGGACCTGACACCGTCCTCGAGGTCAAGGACCTGAAGGTCCACTTTCCCGTCATGGCAGGCGCCGTCGTGCGCAAGCAGGTCGGCAGCGTGAAGGCGGTCGACGGCGTGTCGTTCGACGTGCGCCGCGGCGAGACCTTGGGGCTGGTGGGCGAATCGGGCTGCGGCAAGAGCACGACGGGGCTCGCCATCCTGAGGATGATCGACATCACCTCGGGCGAGGTAAAGTTCGAGGGCGAGGACATCTCCAACTACGACCGGTCCCGCATGCGGCCCATCCGGCGCCGCATGCAGATGGTCTACCAGGACCCGTTCGGTTCATTGAACCCGCGCATGAAGGTGTCGGAGATCGTAGGCGAGCCGCTCGAGGTGCACGGTCTCGCCGGCGATCGCGCCGCCTACGATACGCGCGTCGCCAGCCTCCTGGACATGGTGGGCCTGCTGCCCGACATGGCCGACCGCTATCCACACGAATTCTCCGGTGGCCAGCGCCAGCGTATCGGCATCGCCCGCGCACTGGCACTGGAACCGTCGCTGATCATCTGCGACGAGCCGGTGTCGGCGCTCGACGTCTCGATCCAGGCGCAGGTCGTGAACCTGTTCCAGGAGCTGCAGGAGCGGCTGGGGCTGACCTACATCTTCATCGCGCACGACCTCGCCGTGGTGCGCCACATCAGCCATCGCATCGCCGTGATGTATCTCGGCCGCATCGTCGAGATCGCCCCGCGCGGCGAGCTCTACGCCAAGCCGTTGCATCCCTACACCCTGGCCTTGCTGGCCGCGATCCCGATCCCCGATCCCGAGATCGAGGCGAGCCGGCCGCAGCAGATCATCACCGGTGAAGTGCCGTCGGCGATGCGCCCGCCGCCCGGCTGCCGCTTTCACACCCGCTGTCCCCAGGTGATGGACGTATGCAAGAGCGTCGACCCGCCGATGCGCGACATGGGCGGTGGCCGCGCCGTCGCCTGTCATCTATACGGGTCCTGATGATACTCCGACGTCACGTCCTTGCCCTGCTGGCGCTTGCCGCGCTTGCAGCATCACCCGCCCTCGCGCGTGAAAAGCCCTATCTCACGGCGCAGGACCTCGACCTGGTCACCACCCTGCCGCCGCCCGTCGCCAACGGCAGCGACGCCGACCGCGAGCAGCAGGCGGTGGTGCTGGCCGCGCAGCGCGCCGCCAGCCCCGAGCGCATCGAGCAGGCCAAGCGCGACACCGACGAATCGCTCGACACGATGTTCGGTGCCGTGCTGGGCAAGACCCTGCCTGCGGCCAGCCTGCCGGCCACGACGCGGCTGTTCGAGCGGATCGGCGAGACCGAGGAGGTCGTGGTCGCGCCGACCAAGAAGGCGTTCCAGCGCCTGCGTCCCTATCTCAGCAACCCGGAGATCAAGCCGCTGGTGCGGCCATCGGTCAGCGGTTCCTATCCGTCGGGTCACACCACGCACGTCAACGTCGCGGCCATCGTGCTCGGCAGCATCCTTCCCGAAAAGCGCGAGGCGATCTGGGGGCGGGTGAGGGACTATGCCTGGAGCCGCGTGATCGGCGGCATGCACTATCCCAACGACCTCGACGGCGGTGCGCGCGCCGGCACGGCAATCGCCGTGGCGCTGCAGAGCCGGCCTGAGTTCAAGGCCGACCTCGAGGCCGCGCGGCGCGAGCTGCGGCAGTATCTGGGCCTCGCGCCCTAGCTCCCAGCAAAGACTACATCTTGCCCGAGACGATGCGCGCGCCGAGCGCCCAGCGATGGACCTCCGACGGGCCGTCGTAGATGCGAAAGGCGCGCGTGTCGCGGAAGATGCGCTCGACCACGGTGTCGCGCGTCATGCCGAGCCCGCCCAGGATCTGCATCGAGCGGTCGGCGACACGGGCGATCGCCTCGGAGCACACGACCTTGGACATCGAGCTCTCGGTCGAGGCGCGCTCGCCTTTGTCGAGAAGCCAGGCGGTGTGAAGGATCGACAGCCGTGCCTGATGGATGTCCATGTGGTTGTCGGCCAGCATGAAGGAAACGCCTTCGTGCTCGCCCAGCGTCTTGCCGAAGGCCTTGCGCGTGCGCGCATAGTCGGTCGCGATCTCCTGGGCGCGCACCGCCGAGCCCAGCCAGCGCATGCAGTGGCTGAGCCGCGCCGGGGCGAGCCGCACCTGGGCATAGCGGAAGCCCTTGCCGACCTCGCCCAGCACCGAGTCAGCCGGCAGGCGCAGGTCCTTGATCTCGATCTCGGCGTGGCCGCCGGTGAAGCTGGAATCGATGGTGTCCAGCGCGCGCTCGATGCGGATGGCGGGGTCCGGAAGATCGGCCAGGAACAGCGTGGCGTGGCCCGCGTGCGGCTCGCCCTCGTTCTTGGCCATGATGATGGCGAAACCCGCGCCGTCGGCGCCGGTGATCAGCCACTTGCGGCCGTTGATCACCCATTCGTTGCCGTCGAGTCGCGCCGTCGTCTGCAGCATGCCGGGATCGGAGCCGGCGCCGCCGCTGGGCTCGGTCATGAGGAAGCAGGAGCGGTGCTTGCCTTGCGCCAGCGGTTTCAGGAAATGCTCGCGCTGGTCGGGCCGCGCGACGTGGGCGAGAAGGTGGACGTTGCCTTCGTCGGGCGCGCCGCAATGGATCGCCGCCGGTCCCAGCATGGAATAGCCCGCCGCCTCGAAGACGAAGGCGCGCGCGACCTGGCCAATGGCCTGGCCGCCGTACTCCTTGGGCGCGTGTGGCGCGAACACGCCGGCCTGGCGCGCCAGCTCGTTCAACTCGACGCGCAGGGCGTCGGTCGGGCCGTGCGATGTCCAGCGCGGATCCTTCTCGTAGGGCACGACCCTGGTGCGGATGAAGTCGGACACGCGATGGGCCAGCTCGCTCACCTCGGCCGGCGGCGCAAAGTTCAGCTCCACGACAAAACTCCCTGGACTAGACGAAAGAGGGCCGCGTCTTCAGCGATTCGCGGTCGAAGCCCGCCACCTTCTTGTAGCGGTCGGAGATGGCCTGCAACTCGGCCGTCGAGATCACGTCCTCGATGCGCGCGAAACGGTTGCCGCCCGAGCGCTGCCAGACCTCGCGCAGGATGGCGTCGGGCGGATCGCTGCGGTTGGTCAGCACGACCTTGGCCGTCGCCGGACCGCGCACCGCTTCGTATTCGCTCAGCGCCTCCTCGCTGGCGCCGTGCCGCCTGATCTGGCCGGTGAGATAGCGCGCATCGACGATCGCCTGGCCCGCGCCGTTGGAGCCGCGCGGATACATCGGGTGTGCGGCGTCGCCTAAAAGCGTGATGCGGCCGAAGGTCCAACGCGGCAGGGGATCGCGGTCGACCATGGGGTATTCCAGGATCTCCTCGGTGCTTTCGATCATGCCGCTGATGTCGAGCCAGTCGAACTTGAGACCGGCGAAGGCCGGCATCATGTCTGAAAGCCGGCCGCGGCCGGTCCAGTCCTGGCGCACCGCCTCGGGCCGTTCGATCTCGGCCACCCAGTTGACCAGCGGCATGCCGCCGCTCTCCGGCGTGGCCGGCCGCACGGGATAGATCACGGTCTTGCCGACGGTCATCCAGCCGGTCGAGACCATGGTGTCGCCGCCCAGGAAGGCGGGCCAGCGCACCGCGCCGCGCCACATGTTGACGCCCGAGTATTTGGGCGGCCCCTGCTCGGGATAGAGCTGCCAGCGCAGCGCCGAATGGATGCCGTCGCAGCCCACCGCGACCTTGCCGCGCGCGGGCGTCGCCCCGTCGAAGTGCAGCGTGACGCTCCTGGCATCCTGCTCGGCTTTCACGCAACGATAGTTCAGGCGCACGGCGTCGGGTCCCAGCCGCGCGATGGTGGCGTCGAGCATGACCTTGTGCAGGTCGGCGCGATGGATCGAAAGTTGCGGCCAGTCGTAGCCGGCGTAACGGCCGCGCGGCTCCTTGTAGATGAACTGGCCGTGACGGCTGTAGAAGGCGAGCTCGCGCGTCTCGATCGCCTGCGCCATCAGCGTGTCCTGCAGGCCGAGCTCGGCGAGCTCGCGCATGCCGTGCGGCAGGATGTTGATGCCGACGCCCAGCGGATGGACCTCGGGCGCCGCCTCGAAGACGCACGAGGAGATGCCAGCCTGATGCAGGCTGAGCGCCAGCGTCAGCCCGCCGATGCCGCCGCCGACGATCAGGACATCGGCGGTGTCACTCACTCGGGCCCTATTCAGGTTGAATCCCGCGCTTGGCCACGACGTCGGCCCAGCGTCCCTTGTCGCGCACCACGATCTCGCCCAGCGCCTTCGGTGTCGAGGTGGCGGGAATGAGCCCCTGCGCCTCGAACGCGGCCTTGGCTTCGGGCGACGTGAGGATGGCCGAGATCTCCTTGTTCAGTCGATCGACCAGCTCAGGCGGCGTGTTCTTGGGGGCGAAGAAGCCGTACCACATGTCGACATCGACGCCCGCAAGACCGCTCTCGGCCAGGGTCGGCACGTCGGGCAGCTGCGGCAGGCGCTGCGGGCTGCCGGCGGCGATCGCCTTCAGCTTGCCGGCGCGGATGTGCTGCGCCGAGACATGGACCGGCAGGAACATGTAGTCGATCTGGCCACCCAAAAGGTCCTGAACCGCGCCGGCGGTTCCCTTGTAGGGCACGTGCAGCATCTCGATGCCGGCTGCGGTCTCGACCAGCGCCATCGACAGGTGATGCGGCGTGCCGACGCCGGGGCTGCCGTAGGTCAGCATCCTGGGCGAGGCTTTGGCCGCCGCGATCAGCTCGGCGAGCGTGCCAGGCTTCTGGCCGGGATGGGCGACCAGCACCAGCGAGCCCCAGGCGCTCAGGCCCAGCGGCGCGAAGTCGGCCACCGGGTCGTAGGACAGGTTCTTGTACAGGCTGGCGTTCATCACCAGCGTGTTCACCGACGACATCAGGGTATGGCCGTCAGGTTTGGCGCGCGCGACCTGCTGGCTGCCGATGTTGCCCGAAGCGCCGGCGACGTTCTCGACGACCACCGGCTGGCCGATCTTGGCCGACAGCCGCTCGGCCACGAAGCGCGCGATGATGTCGGGACCGGTGCCGGGCGTGAACGGCACGACCAGCTTCACCGGCTGGTCGGGCCAGGCGAAGGCTGCCCGGAACGTCAGGGGAGCGGCCAGCAAGGCCGCGGTGGAGGCCAGTATTTGACGGCGACGCATGGGGTATTGAAGCAGGCCGCCCGCAGGCCGTCGATACAACTTACGCGCGATTTACTTATCAATATTGCTTGCTATGATTGTTCCCGATTTGTCTCGGAGAACAGCATGCAGGCAAAGGTGCGCAGCGTGGCTTTCCAGGGCATCGACGTGTTGCCGGTCGATGTTCAGGTCCTGGTGGCGCCGGGCCAGCTTGCCTTCGTCATGGTCGGCCTGGCCGACAAGGCGGTCGGCGAAAGCCGCGAGCGCGTGCGCGCCACCTTCCGCGCGCTGGGCCTTTCGCTGCCGCCGCAGCGCATCACCGTCAACCTCTCGCCGGCCGACCTCGCCAAGGAGGGCAGCCACTACGACCTGCCGATCGCGCTCGGCCTTCTCGCCGCCATGGGCGTGGTGCCACGTGACAGCATCGCAGGCTACGTCGCGCTGGGCGAACTGGCGCTCGACGGCTCGCTCAGCCGCGTTCCCGGCGTGCTGCCGGCGGCGATCGCCGCCCGCGCGGCAGGGCGCGGCGTGATCTGCCCCGCGGTGTGCGGCGGCGAGGCCGCGTGGGGTGGCTTCGAGGCTGCAGATACCGATCGGCCGCCGATCATCGCCGCGCCTTCCCTGCTCGCCCTGATCAATCACCTGCGCGGCCAGCAGAAGCTCAGCCTGCCCGAGGCGCTGATCGCCGAGGATCGCGCGAGCTATCCCGACCTCGCCGAGATCAAGGGCCAGGAGAGCGCCAAGCGCGTGCTCGAAGTGGCGGCGGCGGGCGGCCACAACCTGCTGATGATCGGCCCGCCCGGCTCGGGCAAGTCGATGCTGGCCGCGCGCCTGCCCGGCATACTGCCGCCCCTTGCAGCGGAGGAGGCGTTGGAAGCCTCGATGGTGCGCTCGCTGGCGGGCGACCTGGGCGAAGGCAAGCTCAGCCGCCGCCGCACCTTCCGCGATCCGCACCATTCGGCGACCCTGCAGGCGCTGGTCGGCGGCGGCCCGCGCGCGCGGCCGGGCGAGGTCTCGCTCGCCCATCACGGCGTGCTGTTCCTCGACGAGCTGCCCGAGTTCAACCGCGCCTCGCTGGAGGCGCTGCGCCAGCCGCTCGAGTCGGGCCGCGTCACCGTCGCGCGCGCCAACGCCCATGTCACCTATCCGGCACGCTTCCAGCTCGTGGCGGCGATGAACCCCTGCCGCTGCGGCCATCTCATGGAGCCCTCGCGCGCCTGCGGCCGCGCCCCGCGCTGCGGGCTCGACTACCAAGGCAAGATCTCCGGCCCCTTGCTCGACCGCATCGACCTCTGCATCGACGTGCCGCCGGTTGCGGCCGCCGACCTCGCCTTGCCGCCGCCGGCCGAGACGTCGGCCGACGTTGCCGCGCGCGTCGCGGCGGCGCGCGCCGTTCAGCGCGAACGGCTCGAGGAGTTCGACCGCAAAGGCAAGCTTTTGGCCGTTGAGGCCGATGAAACCGCGGGCCTTTTCGCCGATCGCGTGCGCAACTGGTCCAAGCCGCGCTGCAACGCCGACACCGATGGCGCTGTGCTGGCGGCCATCGCCGAACCCGACGCCGAAGGCCGCGCCCTTCTCTTGCGAGCCGCCGAGCGACTCGGCCTGTCGGCGCGTGCCTGGCATCGCACCTTGCGCGTGGCCCGCACCTTGGCCGACCTGGACGGCTCCGACGCCGTTCGCCGCCTGCATATCGCCGAGGCGTTGAGCTACCGCCGGCCGCAGCCGCGGCAGGCGATGGCGGCGTGAACCAAAACCGAGCATGACAAAAAACTGTTCAACCTTAAATTGTATTGGCGTATAGTGACCCTTCAGGACGGTCAGAACCGGAAGGGGGAGACCTTGGCATTCGACATCAGGGAGGTGGCGTTCCAGGGGACGCAACGTCAGGTCATGACGTCGCGCAACAGCGGCTTTCCCGTGATCATCCTGCACGAGCTGTTCGGCATCAGCGCGTCCTTGCTGTCGTTCGCCGGGATGATCGAGGTCGCCGGATTCAAGATCTACCTGCCGGTGCTGTTCGGGTCGACCGAACCGGCGAAGACGGCGATGGACAAGCTCAAGCGTGGCGCTGAATTCGCCTGCGTGGCGCACCAGTTCCGCATCCTCTCGGCCGAAGAATCCGGGCCATGGGCGGACTGGTTGCGGCACCTCGTCGACTGGGCCTGCAGCGATTCCGGCCACGGCCGGGCAGGGGCGATCGGGCTTTGCCTGACCGGCAACTTCGTCCTGTCGATGGCCGTCAATGCCAAGGTCGCGGCGCCGGTCATGGGCGAGCCGTCCCTACCATTCCTTAACGACGGACTGCACGCCACGCCAGCCGAGGTTGCCCAGGTCAGGCAACGGCTGGACAGCGGCCTGGAGATGCGCGCCTACCGGTTCGAGACCGATACGAAATGCAAGGCCGGTCGTTTCCTCGAGTTCGAGCAGAAGCTCGGCCAGGGGTTCAAGGGGACGACGTTGCCCGCGACGGAGAAGCTCCACAGCGTGTTCACCGAAGACCTACGGGATGCCGGCGGCCAGCTGCGGCACGACAAGGTGGACGAGGTCATCGACTTCCTGCGCACCCGGCTGGTCTAACTCCCTCTCGCGCGCCGCCGACCGAATCGCGCGAGTTATCCGCGTCATCCACAGAACCGTCACTTGGGCTTGGCGTTGAGGTAATGCACAACCTCTGCAAGCCAATCAAGTACAGGTCCTGATGACGATTGCCGCCCCCTCCGACAACCGCCGCGACCCACGAGGGCTTCGCCCGCTGCCCCGCCTGATCTTCGCTTCGCGCTGGCTCCAGTTGCCGCTTTACCTCGGCCTGATCGTCGCCCAGGGAGTCTATGTCTTCCTGTTCCTCAAGGAGCTGCTGCACCTGGTGCTGACCAGCGGCAGCGTCACCGAGCAGGGGGCGATGCTGATCGTGCTGGGCCTGATCGACGTGGTGATGATCTCCAACCTGCTGATCATGGTGATCGTCGGCGGCTACGAGACCTTCGTCTCGCGCATGGAGCTCAATCGCCATCCCGACCAGCCGGAATGGCTGAGCCACGTCAATGCCAGCGTGCTCAAGATCAAGCTCGCCATGGCCATCATCGGCATCTCCTCGATCCACCTGCTGCGGACCTTCATCGAGGCCGGGGCGCTGGGTTCCGACAGATCGACCTATACCGAAGCCGGCATCATGTGGCAGGTGATCATCCACGCCCTTTTCATCCTGTCGGCGATGGGCGTCGCCTTCGTCGACTGGATTTCGCAGCAGACCGGCGCGGTGCCCAAGGGCGGGCACCACTGACGTCGTTTCAGCCTCAAGTTCCTCTCCCTCGCCAGCGGGAGAGGAGTCCGATTCGCAGATGCCGATGTCGTGACTACGGCCGGTGCAGCCGCACCGGCTCGCGCGTCACCGTGCGCCGGCCGCGCTTGTAGGCCATCAGTACCGGCGCCACCGTGCGTAGCGCCGTCACCGGATCGGGCGCATCGAGGACGACGAGATCGGCCGGTGCGCCGACGGCGATGCCGTAGTCTTTCAGGCCCATCAGGCGCGCGGCGGACGCGGTCGTCATGTCCCAGGCCGCGCGCACCTCGGCGTCGGTCCCGCGCTGGGTGACGATCGCCTGCATGTTCACCTGGCGCAGCAGCTGGCCGTCGCCGAACGGCGTGAACGGATTCAGAATGTTGTTGGAGGCGACCGAGCAGAGCACGCCCTGCTCGGTGAGCCGGTTGGCGTCGACGACGTTGCGCGGCACGTTGTGGTCGGTGTGCCGGCCGCCGAGATAGAGGTCCGTCGCCGTCAGCACCGTCAGCGCGACGCCGGCGTCGGCCATGCGCCTGGCTACCTTGTCCATCGCGGGCTGCGGCATGCTCGCCAGCTTCGACACATGCCCGATCGCGACCCGGCCACCCCAGCCGTATTTCTCGGTGAGCTCGCAGACCAGCAGCGTGTCGAGCTCCTCGGCCGAGGCGCCGCTGTCGAGGTGCATGTCGATGTCGACATCGAACTCGCGCGCCATCTCGAAGACGCGGCGGATCTGCGCCGGCCGGTCGGTGTCGTAGTTCGGCGCCGCGCCGACGACGGTGGCGCCGTTCTTCAGGGCAGCGACCATGAGCTCGTCGGTGCCGGGATTGTTGGTCAATCCCTCCTGCGGCATGACGCAGATCTCGAGATCGATCGCCCAACGATAGCGGTCGATCAGGGCTTTCACGCCTTCCAGGCCGCGCAGTCCGACCTTGGGATCGACCTCGACATGGGTGCGCATCCGCGTGGCCCCGTGCGAGATGCACTTCTCCAGGGTGCTGCCAGCGCGTTCGGTGACGTCCTCGACCGTGAAGGTGTGCTTGACGGCCGAGACCCGCTCCATCGCGAGGTGCGGCGAGCGCTTCTTCTCGTGGTCGCAGCGCCCGAGGATGCAGGACTTGTCGAGATGGATGTGCGTTTCGACGAAGCCCGAGCAGACCAGCCGGCCGCCTGCCTGGGCCTGCTCTTTCGCGGCACCGGCGAGCCCGGATCCGATGACGGCAATGCGCCCGTCCTTCACGCCGATGTCGACGGCGGGCTGATCCGGCCGGCTGTCGGGAAGTCGCGCATCGCGGAGCACAAGATCGAAATCCATCACCGACTCTCATTGCTGTTGGACGGCACGCATGTTGCAGTATGCGTCCTGGCATTCATAGCCTTGAGGGATCGGCCATGCTGTCTCGCCGTCGCTTGTCGCTTCTCGCCGCCCTTGCCGCGCCCCCTCTTGTGCGTGGGGGCGTCGCTGCCGCCCAGACTCCCTGGCCGTCGAAGCCGATCCGCTGGATCGTGAACTTTCCGCCGGCGGGCGCGGCCGACATCCTGTCGCGAACCCTGGCCGACTATTTCGGCAGCCGGCTCGGCCAGCCGATCGTCGTCGAGAACAAGCCCGGCGCGGGCGGCCTTTTAGGCGCCGACATCGTCGCCAAGGCGCGCGGCGATGCGCATGTGGTCATGATGTCGAGCGCGGCGTCGCACGGCATCGGGCCGGTCCTCTACAAGGACGTGCCCTACGATCCGCTGGCCGACTTCACGCACATCCATCTGGTCGGGACGTTCCCCAGCGTGCTCGCCGTCAACGGCGGCTCGAGCGTCACGACCGTCAAGCAGCTCGTCGAGCTGGCGCGCAAGAGGCCCGGCGAGATCACCTACGGGTCCGGCGGCAACGGCACGATGAACCATCTCGTCGGCCAGTTGCTCGCACGATCGGCCGACATGCCGTTCACCCACATCCCCTACCGCGGCTCGGCGCCGGCGATGAACGATCTCATGGGCGGCCAGATCGTGGCGCTGATGGAGAGCCTGCCGACGGCCATCGGCTATTTCAATTCGGGGCGCATGCGCCCGCTTGGCGTGAGCGAAGCGGAAAGATCGCCTTCCTTGCCGGACGTTCCGACCCTCCGCGAGGCCGGATTCACGGATGTCGTGGCGACCAACTGGTTCGGCTTCTCGGCGGCCGCCGACATTCCGCCGGAGATCGCCAAGCGCTGGGAGACGGAAATCGCCACGGCCCTGCAGAGCGCCCAGGTCACGGAGGCCTTCGCGAAGATCGGCGTCAGGCCGGGGACGCTGGGTGCCGCGGCCTACACCGATCTCATCAGGAGCGAGCTCGTCCGTTGGAAGGAAGTCATCCGCGCCGCCAACATTCGAGCCGATTGAGGTCCGAGACGCCTGCTGCAGGTGATTCGATCTATTGCAGTGGAGGCGCAAAAAGATGCGCCTTTCTGACGCAAGTCACCCTAAATCCGGGTCTTCGGGCATCGCCCGACTGGGCCTCGTTTCATTTAACATCTTGTCGAATATACCGGATTCGCGCGTATAGACGTCGCTCCTGCGCGTCGCGAGACAGTTGCTTCATGCAATGTCATTGCATCTGAACTGAAGAATTGTATTTGCAATGACGATGCGATCATCATATTGCACCTCAAAGGCAAACACCTTTGGGGCCGCACATGATCCTGATAGCCAACACCATCTGCCTTCGCTTCCGCCGCAGGACCAGCCTGATGGTCCGCGCTCCCCATCAGCTGACGCGCGCCGTATTGCTTGCCGTCGCCTTGCTGTCGCTGTTCAGCGCGATCGCCGCAGCGATGCCCACGTCCGACAGCGAGCGCGACGGCACGGGCGGGACCCAGCTCCAGACGGCGAGCCGAGCGGCCCCGCGAGAGCCGGCAACTTCGGCGCCGGCGAGCCGGCGATACACCAATCGGCCTGCCCATCGCGGGGCGACGGAGATCATCACCGTCCGGATCGACCAGAAGTTCGAGGCCAACGATCGCATCAGGATCCTGCGCGCCATCACGGAATGGAACCACGCGTTGAACGGCCACATCCGCTTCGAGGTGAGTGCGGTTCCTTTCGGCGCTCCTGCCCCGGCTCCGGCGGGCATCGGCTGTTGCCGGACCGACGGCGAACTCCCAGGACTGGGCCATCGCTCACGCCCCGGGACGCGGACCGAGCCGCGGCATCCGAGGCAGCACTGTGCTCGCGGTCACGCAGCCCATCCCCTCCGGCGGCTTGATACTGCTGTATGCCGATGCCGCTCGCGGCGATGCCGATCTCGGCAACGTCGTGCTGCATGAGCTCGGCCATGCGCTCGGCCTCGGACATGATCCCGCGGCCCTTCTGATGTCGACGAACTACCGCGGGGACGACCAGGGTTGTGTCGACGAGGGCACCGTGAAGGCCCTGGCGGCATTGAAGGGGCTGCCGATCGATGCCCTCAACTGGTGTGCGCTGCCGTTCGCGTCCAGCGCAAGGTGACGTTTAGCTAGCGGCCCTTGCTCGGCGCCGCCGACTACACCGGTCTCATCAGGAGCGAGCTCGCTCGCTGGAAGAAAGTCATCCGCGCCGGCAACATTCGCGCCGATTGACCGCGGCCGTCACGCCAGCCAGCCGTGTCCAACGGCGCTGGTGAAGTCGAGACCGACGATCAGGTCGTTGTAGTCGTGGTCGCCGCCGCCTCTGGTGTCCTCCCAGCCCCAGGCATTGAGTCCGTAGTTCCACAGGTGCCCGACATGGCCGCTGGCAGTGCTTTCATTGGCCTGTGAGAAGGCCCAGAACACGTTACCGCTGCTCGCATTGGTGAGCTTCATGGCAATCAGATCGCCGGCGTTGACGTGCAGCAACGCGGTCTGCGCGAAGTTGCCGTAGCCCGGACCGTCGATCGTGCGGCCGCCGCTGCTCGTCGCATAGGCCCGCACCGCGGCCGCCGCTTCATAGCCGGCGTCGCCCGGGTGCAGCGTCCCGATGGTGCCGTTGAGATCGTCCACCCGATAGAGCTGCAGCGACAGCGTGTCCTCGCCGTTCTGCCGCACCCGCACGATGGCCGTCTGGTCGTTGAGGCCGCCGGCCGTCTCGCCGACCGCGACCGCCCGCGCCACGTGCACGGCACTGTCGCCGCCGCCCGACACGAAATCGGCGAAGCCGAAAGCGCTGGTGAGCGCGACCTGCGGCAGGTGTGTCGTAGCGCCGTCGATCGACAGCGTTAGCGCGTCGCCGGCCGAGGCAAACGACTGCATCAGCGCGCCTTGCGCGTGCTTGTCGAACATCCGCACCAGGTTGGGGTCGAAGTCGCCCTGCAGCGACTGCTGCGCCAGCATGCTGGTCCATGCGAAGGTTGCCGAGGCCATGCTGGTGAAATCCAGGCTGTGCGTACCGGCCAGCAGCTTCACCGCCGCGGGGTCGTCCGACGTCGTCTGGACCAGCAGGGTCTCGCCGACCGGCGTGGCCCAGCCGCCTGAACCATCCTGCTCCAGCATCGCCGGACTGGACGAGAACGATATCTGCTGGTGGGCGATGGCGCTCAACGCGCGCGCCAGCAGCAGCCCGTTGGACGTGCCCAGTCCCGTCGTCAGGTCGTAGCCGTGAGCCGCCGAGTAGCCGAAGCCGGTCGGCGTGATCGCCGTGCCGTCACTGGAGATCGGGCCGCCAAGGTAAAACGACGATGTGTTGTTGCCGAGCGTGATGTCGTTGAACGACGCCGGCGCGATCGCCGCCGCCATGTAGAGCAGGTCGTTCATGTAGCCGAGATCGGGCAGTCCCTGATCCTCGAAGATGGCATTGAGCTGGCCGACCAGCGCCGCCCACAAGGGCGTCGCTGCGCTGGTGCCGTCGTCGTCGCCGACCCCCGTCATGTCCTGGCCCGGCACCTTGTAGAACATGTTGCCGCCGGCATTCGCGGCCACGTCCGGCACGCCACGACCCGTGAGATGCTCGGGATCCGACGTGGTCGGCGTCAGCCCGAAATCCCTCTGGTAGGACGGGGTCGGCTGGCTGGGGTCGACGCCGCCCGAGCTGGCATTGTTGTGCAGGAAGCCCGGCTGCGAGCCCGGACCGGTGAGCGTCGTGCCGGCGAGGAAATAGTTGTTCCACACCGTCTCGACCAGGGTGGCGCCGCCGTTGGCCAGAGTCGGCATCTCCGTCAGGCCGCCGGCAATCAGCGTCCAGATCGTCGCGTGGTCGCCGGCCAGCGCGGCGGCGGTGATCGTATCGAGCGTCGCATCGGCCACCGCGGAGTGCACGGTGCTGAGCGACGTGCCGCCGACCAGGATGCCGTAGCTGCTCGTCCGGCTCATGGCGACGTTGGTGACGCCGTTGCCGACCTCGTTGCCCGACCCGCCATCGCCGTTGGCGGAAAGCACCGTGATGTTGCGCAACGCGGCATCGATGAACAGCTCGCTGGCGGCGAGATGGAAGGGCGAGCCCGGCGCCACCGCCGACTGGAAGCCGAACGACGAGGTGATGACGTGCGGATTGTGCGTGAGGTCCCAGAAGGCCGACTGGTAGGCGGTGAAGCCGCTCGACCCGGCAAGGGCGGCCGTTCCGGAGCCGGCATAAAGCACCAACGGGCTGTTCGGAACGATCGCCGCCACCACGCCGACATCGAGCGAGCGCTCGCCGGCCGAGCTCTGCGCGCCGGGCGGGACGATGGGATAGGTCTGGCCGCCGCCGTCGACGGTGTAGACCGGGGCGGAGGAGGGCGCGCCCGCCGTCGTGCGATAATGGTCGAGCAGTTCCTGGAAGGAAGCGCTGCCTGCCGGCAAGGCGGTGCCGACGCCGGGCTCGACCAGGCCGATGGTGCCCGTCGACACGTTCTTGCCGGCCAGCGGGAAATTGTAGTGGGTGTCGGCCATCTGATTGGGGAACAGCGCGGTCAGGTCGTGGCCGGCGGCATTGCCGAGGCTTTGCCAGCCCTGCGGCAACGCGGCCTGGGCGCCGCTGCCCGGGTTGGGCAGCACGGTCTTGAAGGTCGACGTGTCGAACCACAGGCCGTGGACGCCCAGCGTCGACACCCATGCACTGGGCAGCGACAGGTTGCCATCCCAGTAGTGGGTCGTGTTTCCCGATTGATCGGTGCCTTCCTTCACCGTGGCGCCCGGTCCGAACAGGGTGGTGAAGTTGCTCTCATCGACCCTGACCCAGATCGTGCGCGCGGCCGCCGACGATACGTAGCCGTTGGCGGGATCGATCTGGTCGACGGTCCTGATTCCCATCGCGGCCAGGTCCGTGAGGACATGATCGTAGTTGGCCTGGTTCGCCCCGTAGGTCGACCACAGCGTGCCGCTGTCGTTCAGGACCTTGAGGTCGTGCTGGCGCGCGCCCCAGCTCTCGGCGAGCAGCGCCGTCGGATCATTGGCGCGATCGAGCACCAGGGCGACATTGAAGGCGAACGAGGCGAGCGGGGTGCCGTTGGTGGGCACAGAAGCGGTGCTGCGATAGCTGTCGAAATCGAGAAAGGTCGAGTTCGCGAGCTCGGTGTATGGCATTTGAGGCCTTCCTTGCGAGGTCGCGAACTTGAGCGCGCGCTTCGATAAAAGAGATCGTGGAAAAGAGCGACCGCGGAAGGGCCATGGCGGCGCGGGACGCCAATCATGCTACAGGCGGACGTCCGCTCGCAACGCTCAAAGATGCGGTGCCCGATTACTGCCGAGGTTGTGCGGGAATGTGAAGCCCAACGCGGCTCGTCCGCCGGCCGCGGCTAGCGGCCCTTGCGCCCCTCGATGGTCGAGATGATCTGCTCGATCGCCTGCGGATCGACGGCCGACTGTCCCTTGAAGGGCTGGTCCATGATGAACACGAAGCCGATGAAGGCGCCGAGCACGGCCATCTGGCAGCCCATGACGATGGCGCGAAAGCGCGTACGCTCGACCAGGCTGCTGACGAACAGCAGGATCACGACGGCGAACAATATGGCCTGCCAGAAGGTGGCCGACAGCGACACCGTCACCGCGTTCAGCCGTCCATCGCGTGCCTCGGCGACGGCGTCGAAGGAGCGCAGGATTTCGGCATGGATGTTGGTCTGCCGGCCAGGCCCGGGCTCGAGGGCGAGGACGCCGCGCGAGAACCCCACGAACGCCTGCTGGGTCTTGTCGCTGCCGCGTCCATTTGCCAGAAGCTCCGGCCACTCGTGGGCAACCACCGACAGCGCATAAGCGAGGAGCAGGGGCCGCATGTCGTCATCCGCGCCGCCGCCATAGCGCACCAGCAGGCGATCGAGACGGTTGATGTGCGAGGCCTCCGCCGAGATCAGGGCGTCGACCTTGCGGAAGTTGAACTCGGCCTGGACCAGGGTGAAGGCGATAACGAAGCTGGTGATGGTGAACAGCGTGGCCTGCAGGCGCAGCACGAAGTCGCTGTTCTCCGGGTTGGGGCGCAGCCACGGCATGCGCTGCGTCAGGAACGGCAGCGCCACCATGAGGCCCGCCAGGAGGGCCGCCCAGAACGCGAGCAGCGCCCAGTCGGGAAGAGCGTAGAGGCGGTCGATCATCGCGGAATGCGTCGTCCTTCCACTAGCACGCTCATGGATCGATCAGCACGCCGGGATTCATCATGCCCTTGGGATCGAGCTCGCGCTTGGCGCCGCGCAGCGCCCGGGCGAACAGCTCGGGCCGCTGCTTGTCGTAGAACGGCCGGTGGAAGCGACCGACGGCATGATGGTGCGTGGTCGTCCCGCCAAGCTCGACGGTGGCCGCCGTGCAGGTCGACAGCACCTCCATGAACTGATCGAGCGCAATGCGCTTGTCCAGGATGCCGCCGAAGGTGAAGTAGAGGCAGGGGCCGTCGGGATAGACGTGGGTGAAGCGGCAGGTGACGGTGCCGTCGCTTCCGGTCACGCGCTTGATCGTGTCCTGCGTGATCTTCGTGATCTTCTGATGGAAGTCGCGGAAGCGCTCCCAGGTCATCGACGTCTCGAAGGTCGAGGAGAGAATGCCGCGCGCCACGGCGTGCTCGCCGTAGTGCGGCGCCCGGATGAACTTGTTGCGCCAGGCGCCGGCGGCGCCCGAGCGATGGGCGTTCTCGTCGTCGGCGCCGGGCTCGGGCACGCCGCCGTGCCCGGCGCAGATCTCCAGCGTGCGCTTCATCCAGGCATCGAGCGGGTGGTCGGCGGATTCGAAGGCCAACACGAGCACGGCCTCCTCGCTGCTCCACGGGATGTTGGGCAGCGCCTCGCGCGCTTCGAGCAGCCGGCAGTTGGCGGGATAGAGCCCGGCCTGGGTGATCTCGCGCACCGCATCGGCGCCGTCGAAGAAGCTCTTGAAGCGCACCGAGGCCGAGGCGCGGAAGCTCGGCTTCTTGCGCAGGCGCACCCAGGCTTCGGTGATGATGCCCAAGATGCCTTCGGAGCCGAGGAACAGGCGGTCGGGGCTGGGACCGGCGCCGGAGCCGGGCAGGCGGCGCGTCTCCAGCGTGCCGGCCGGCGTCACCACACGCGTGCTTTCGACGAAGTCGTCGATGTGCGTGTAGAGCGTGGCGTAGTGGCCGCCCGAGCGTGTGGCGATCCAGCCGCCCAGGGTCGAGCAACGATAGGCCTGCATGTAGTGGCGCATGGTGAAGGGACTGTCGCGCAGCTGGTCCTCGATGGCGGGCCCGTAGATGCCGCCCTGGATGCGCGCGGCGTGGCTCACCGCATCGACTTCCAGAACCTTGTCCATGTGGCGCGTCGAGATCGTCACCACCTTGTCGAACGCGGCACTGGGCTCGATGCCTTTCACCACCGACGAGCCGCCGCCATAAGGGATGGCCTTGGCGCCGATCTTGTCGCACCAGTCGAGCAGGCGCACGACGTCCTGCTCGTTTTCGGGGAAAGCCACGGCATCGGGCGGGTTTGGCACCTGCCGCATGAACATGCGCGTCGTGTCGAAGCCCGCCTTGCCGTAGCTGTGCTCGAGGCGCGTCAGGTGATCGGTGCGCACGATATCCTTCAAGGCATCGGGCACCGCCATGCGCGGCGCGCGCAGCGCGATCTCCTCGGGCCTGGGCGGCGGCGTGACGTCGAAGCCGTTGAGGCCGTAGCGCTGGGCGATCTCGGCCTCCCAGGGCTTGATCTCTTCCGGCGTCAGGTCCTCGTCGGCGTAGCCCCAGGCATAGAACTTCTTCTGCCGCCGCATGTTTCCTCCGGTTGTTGTTGTCGTTCAGGCCACGAAGGCCACGGGCTTCATCGTGCCCTTGATCTGGGTGCGATGCATGATGCGCCGGGCCGTGCCCTCGAACTCGTCACGGCGGTGCATGGTCGAGCGGTTGTCCCACATCACGAGGTCGCCCAGCTTCCAGACGTGCTCGTAGATGAAGCGCCGCTGGATGATGTGCGCCCACAGCTCGGCCAGCAGCGCGTCGGACTCCTCGGGCGAGTAGCCCTCGACGTAGGAGTTGCGCCGCCGCCCGAGATAGAGCGTGGCGCGGCCGTTGCCGCGATGACGCAGGATCGCCGGGTGCCACGCCCCGGGAGCCGCCATGGGATCGTCGGTCGGCGTCACGCCTTTGCGCAGGTAGCCGCCCGAATTGTAGGTGCCGTCGTGCTTGACGCGCCGCCCCTCGATCCGCCGCCGGAGATCGGCCGGCAGGGCATCGCACGCCGCCTGCATGCCGCAGAACGAGGTGTTGCCGCCGCTTTCCGGAATCTCCAGCGAATAGAGCATGGAGGCGTCGGGCGGCGTATCGAGATAGCTCATGTCGGTGTGCCATGCCGCCTCGCCCGCCCCCAGGGCGCCGATCGGATCGCCCATGGCGTCGAGCACGTTCGATACGACGTAGATGTCGGGATAGCCGGGCGGGCTGATGCGGCCGCGTTCCTGGTTGGGTGGCGGGTCGAGCTCGCCGAAGCGGCGGCTGAAGGCCAGAAGGTCGTCATCGCCGAGCTGCTGGCCGCGCAGCAGGATCATCGAATGCCGGGTCCAGGCCTGCTCGATCGCCGCGAAGTCCTGATCGCTCAGTGATCGCAGATCGACGCCGGAGATTTCCGCGCCCACCGCCTCGCTCACCGGACGCACCGTCACGGCCATGCCGCTTCCTCCTCCTCCTTCTCTCATGTTCCTCTCCCCCTAGCGGGGGAGAGGAGCATGAACGACGTGTCACTCTCGACCCGCTTCAGCGGTCGATCAAGCGCCCCCTCAGGCGCCGAGCAGCTGCTTCATCCAGCTCGTGAGCTTGGCTGCGGCGGCGGGCGCGATCGGTCCGGCGAAACCGGCATCGGTCGGCCATTGCGCCAGCTTGAGATTGTGGCTGGCGGCGGGAATGACCACCGCCTCGCCGGGCGCATCGCGCTTGCCGAGCGCGTCGATCAGGGGCTGCACGTCTTCCATGGGCACCACCTGGCGGTCGCCGGCGCCCTGCAGCACCAGGCACGGCAGGCGCGATGCCGCCAGTGCCTGCGCCGGGTCGAACGCCAGCAGGCGCTGCAGGAACGGTCCGGCGTAGGGCGGGAACAGGGCGCCGAGCTCGCGCGGCAGGTCGGCCGGCACGTGGCCGGTCGCCTCGATGGCGGCGATGGCGCGATCGGCCGGCGCCACGAGATTGGGGGCGCCGCGCCCGATCTGGGCGCGCAGGATCTCGTCAAGTTTCCGCCCGGGCGTGGCCACCAGCACCATGCCGTGCGGCGGGTTCTTCGTGATCGTGGGCGCCGCGGCCAATACCAGCAGTCCGCCTTCGCTATGTCCCAGCAGCGCGGTGGCGTAGGACTTGATCTCGTCGTGCTTCACCAGCTCGGCCTGCGCCGCCACCACGTCGCCGACGAAATTCTCCCAGGAGAAGAAGCGTTCCAACTCGGCGATCGAGCCATGCGGCTTGGACGTCGAAGCGCCGATGCCGCGCTTGTCGTAGCGCAAGCTGGCGATGCCTGCCTCGGCCAGAAGCTGGGCGATCTGCTTCAGGAGATCGATGCGGTCAGGGATCAGCGTGTTGTTGCCGTCGCGATCGGTCGGGCCGCTGCCGCCGACCAGCACGACGCCCGGCACCTTCTCGAGCTCGCTCCAGATCGGCAGCAGCAAGGTGCCGGCGAGCGTGGCGCCGTCGCTGCCGCCAAAGCGCACGGCGCGCTGCTTGGTGCCCTTGGCATAGAAGCGCGGCCGCGCCGGCTGCGCGCCTGCCGCCGTTGGCGCCCCGGTCGGTGCAAGCGCGGCCAGCGCCAGCAGGGCGCGGCGCGCGATCATTCGTGGACGCGACCCCAGCGCGGTCGCTGCTTGCCGCTGACGATATGGACGTGGAAATGGAAGACGATCTGGCCGCCATTGGCGCCGTTGTTGGCGACCAGGCGATAGCCGTCTTGCTCCAGCCCGAGCTGGCGGGCGACGGTGCCGACGGCGCGCCAGAAACCGGCGATGGTCTCGGTCGGCGCGGTGGCGCTGAAATCCATGTTCGAGACGTACTCGCCCTTGGGGATCACCAGCACGTGCACCGGCGCCTGCGGCTTGATGTCGTGGAAGGCGAGCGCGTGGTCGTCCTCGTAGACCTTCTTGCACGGCAGTTCGCCGCGCAGGATACGGGCGAAGATGTTGTTGGGGTCGTAGTCGGCCATGCCCCGGTTTAGCGCGGGGCCGGCGGTCCGTCACCGTGACCGGTCACTTCTGCTTGCGTGACGCCTTTTCGGCGATGCCCGACAGGCCTTCGCGGCGAGCGAGCTCGGTCCACACCGCCTTGGGCTTCACGCCGGTCGCCGCCCACAGCGTGAGCAGGTGGTAGAGCATGTCGGCGCTCTCGCCCACGAGCTTGGGCCGGTCGCCCCGGATGCCTTCGATCAGCGCCTCGACGGCTTCCTCGCCCAGCTTCTTGGCGATCTGCTGGCGGCCGCGGCTGAACAGCCGGGCGGTGTAGGAGGTGTCGGGGTCGGCGCCCTTGCGGCTGTCGATCACGAGATAAAGCCGGTCGAGCACGTGCTCGTCGACGCCGCTTGCAGCGCCGTTGCCGCGCTGCTTCTTGTGCGCTTTCTTGGCTTTCTTGTTCTTGGCCATCCGGGGAAGTACTCCACGCCCGAGGGGACGGGCGATTGCGTGCGCCTCTTACTGGAGCGCTGCGGCAATTCTACGCCAAAATCACGCGGTGCGCGAGATTTGTCGGATCGGAACGCCGGCTTCGGCCAGCCGCTGCTTGGCCTGGGCGATGGTGAACTCGCCGAAATGGAAGATCGAGGCGGCGAGCACCGCCGAGGCGCCGCCCTGCACGATCCCCTCGACCAGGTGATCGAGCGTGCCGACGCCGCCTGAAGCCACGACCGGCACCGGCACGGCGTCCGATACCGCGCGGATGAGGGCGAGGTCGAAGCCCGACCTGGTGCCGTCGCGGTCCATCGAGGTGATCAGGATCTCGCCCGCGCCCGAGTCGGTCATGCGCCTGGCCCAGTCGATGGCGTCGAGCCCGGTGCCTTTGCGGCCGCCATGGGTGAAGACCTCCCACTTGCCGGGCATGGTCTGGCGGGCGTCGATCGATACCACGATGCATTGGTCGCCGTACTTCTCGGCGGCCTCGCGCACGAATTCCGGCCGCGCCACGGCGGCCGAATTGATCGCGACCTTGTCGGCGCCGGCCAGCAGCAGGCGGCGGATGTCCTCGACCTGGCGCACGCCGCCGCCCACGGTCAGCGGCATGAAGCACTGCTCGGCCGTGCGCGCCACCACGTCGAGGATGGTGTCGCGGTTCTCGTGGCTCGCCGTGATGTCGAGGAAGGTGAGCTCGTCGGCGCCGGCGGCGTCGTAGACGCGCGCCTGCTCGACCGGATCGCCGGCGTCGCGCAGCCCGACGAATTGCACGCCCTTGACGACGCGGCCGTCCTTGACGTCGAGGCAGGGGATGATGCGCACCTTGAGCATCGCTAGTCGCCCTTCAGTACGCGGATGGCGTCGGGCACGGTCACGCGGCCGTCATAGAGCGCGCGGCCGACGATGGCGCCTATGATGCCGAATTCCTCGGCAGGCCTGAGCTCGCGCAGGTCGTCGAGCGAGCTGACGCCGCCGGACGCAATCACCGGCGTGGTGAGATGCTGGGCGAGCGTCACGGTGGCGTCGACATTGACGCCGCCCATGGCGCCGTCGCGGTCGATGTCGGTGTAGATGATGGCGGCGATGCCCGCGTCCTCAAAGCGGAGCGCGAGGTCGAGCGCGCGCACGGTGCTCTGCTTGGTCCAGCCGTCGACGGCGACAAGGCCATCGCGCGCATCGATGCCGACGGCGATCTGCCCCGGCCATTGCTTGCAGGCGGCTTTCACCAGGCCCGGCTCCTTGACCGCGACCGTGCCCAGGATGACGCGCTGAACGCCCGCCTCGATCCATTGGGCGATGCTCTCGATGGTGCGAATGCCGCCGCCGAGCTGGGCCGGCACGTTCACTTCCCTGAGGATGCTCTGGACGGCGGCGCGATTGACCGGATGGCCCTCGACCGCGCCGTTGAGATCGACCAGGTGCAGCCATTCGCAGCCGGCATTGGCGAACGCCTTGGCCTGGGCCGCCGGGCTGTCATTGAACACCGTGGCTTTGGCCATGTCGCCGCGCAACAGGCGCACGCACTTGCCGTCCTTGAGATCGATCGCGGGAAACAGAAGCATGGCGGCGCGGATTTAGCGTGTCGCGCCGCTTCGCGCCACCCTTCTGGTGCCCACCCTCCCGGTGCGTCGTGTGCGCCTACTCCCGGCGCGGCGGCCGCCCGCGCCGGTCGGCCGGCTGGGCCTCGATCTCGAGCTCATGGCCGCGCTTGCGCAGCGTCTGCTCGATCATGCCGCGCCCCAGACGGGTCTTGTCGTCGCCTTCGATCAGCCAGGCGACGCCGCCGGCGCGGCCGACCTGGCCGGCCCGGCGCAGCGCGTCATCGAGCATTTCGTAGGGTGCCGGCAGCAGGCGGTGCTTGGTGGCGAGGAACTCTCGTTCCGACGTGCAGGTGTAGCCGACGGTCCACCAAAGCCTGTAGGTCATGCGAAGTTCTCCCTGCGACCCACGACGGACCGGCGGCCAATCTAGTCCAAACGTGGTGCCGATCACAGGCCGGTTTCAGGGGCCGGTCGCGCTGTTGGAGTCGCATGGCAAAGCGGCAAAGCGGCGGCTAGTCTGCCGGCCGAACACAAGGATCCCCATGACCCGTTTCACGCCCGATCTCCTCGCCGGTTCCACGACCGAGCTCACCGCCATCCGCCGCGACATCCATCGCCATCCCGAGACGGCGTTCGAGGAGCAGCGCACCGCGCAGATCGTGGCAGACAAGCTGCAGGCGTGGGGCATCGAGGTCCATCGCGGGCTGGCCACGACCGGCGTGGTCGGCACGCTGAAGGGCAAGCGGCCGGGCCAGAAGACGATCGGCCTGCGCGCCGACATGGATGCGCTGCACCTGCAGGAGAAGAACGACTTCGACCACGCCTCGGTGCATGCCAACAAGATGCATGCCTGCGGCCATGACGGGCACACGACCATGCTGCTGGGCGCGGCCAAGCATCTCGCCGCGGCACCGGATTTTGCCGGCACAGTGCACTTCATCTTCCAGCCGGCCGAGGAAGGGCTGGGTGGCGCGCGGGTGATGATCGAGGAAGGGCTGTTCGACAAGTTCAACTGCGACGCCGTCTACGGCATGCACAACATGCCGGGCATCGCGAGCGGTACCTTCGCCATTCGCGCGGGCGCCATGCTGGCCTCGTCCGACAGCTGGGAAGTCACCTTCAGGGGCACAGGCGGTCATGGCGCCATGCCCGATCGCGGCACCGATCCGACCTACGTCGCCGGCCAGTTCATTGTCGCCGTGCAGGGCATCGTCGGCCGCAACGTGCCGCCGAGCCAGGCCGCGGTGCTGAGCGTCGGCCACATCGCCGCCGGCACGGCCGGATCGCCCAACGTCATCCCGTCCGAGGTGCTGATCAAAGGCACGGCGCGCAGCTTCTCGCCCGAGGTGCGCGATCTCCTGGAACGCCGACTGGCCGAGGTCGCAGCGGGCATCGCCCAGGCCGGCGGCTGCACGGCGGAGAGCAAGTACCAGCGGCGCTATCCGGCATTGATCAATGCCGTCGAGCAGACGTCACTCGCGGTCGAGGCCGCGGCGATGACGGTGGGACGAGACAAGGTCGATCCCAAGACGCCGCGCATCTCGGGCGCGGAGGACTTCGCCTTCATGCTGGAGAAGAAGCCGGGCGCCTACATCATGATCGGCAATGGCGGCCCCGACGAAGGCGGCTGTCACAACGTCCATTCGCCGCTCTACGATTTCAATGACCGCATCCTGACCACGGGCGCGGCCTATTGGGTCAACCTGGTGCAGGTGGAGCTGGGCAACGCCGCGTAGCTGGGACGCGCCACTCCAGTGGCGCGTCATCTCATGCTCTTAAGGACCGCGCGCATCCTGCGCGCTCATGCTCATGAGCGAGCTGGAAGCTCGCGGTCCGGAAGATCATGACGCGCCACTGGAGAGGTTGTGAAGAAACCACTGGCAAGGGGGCGGAAGTTTTGATTCGCTGATCTGTAGGACAGTTCAGCGAGGTCATGATGGCAAAGGGCAGACCGGCCGGCTTGCGTCTGGAGACGGCGGTGCGGACGCAGATCGAGTTCCAACAGAGCAGTCTGGACGATCTTCTGTCGTTCGAACATCGGGCACGCCAGGTGTGGGACTACGTCGAGGAGTTGGACCTGTCGGAGCTGTACGGCCGGGTGCAGACGACGGTGTCGTCGAGCGGCCGTCCGGCGATCGATCCGGCGATCCTGG
>FODP01000034.1 GCA_900110395.1 Rhodospirillales bacterium URHD0017 | reverse complement strand
GCGCTGACGAAGTTCATGCGCTGCACCGGCGGCTTCTTCTCGCACATCTGCAGGTAGATGGTCTGCAGCACGTCGCCGGCCTTGGTGTCGCTCTCGCCGATCAGGATCGAATCGGGGAAGAGCATGTCGCGCACGACGCTGCCCAGCGCGATGAATTCCGGGTTGTAGCAGAGGCCGAGATCGGGGCCGACCTTGCGGCCGGACGCCGCCTCCAGCGCCGCCTTGATCTCGCCGCCGGTGCTGCCGGGCATCACCGTGCTGGTGATGTTCACCATGTGGTAGCCCTTCTTGTTGCGCAGGGCTTTGCCGAGCGATTCCATCGCCTGCAGCACGAAGCGGTTGGAGAAGAAGCCGGTGCTGTCCGATGGCGTCGGCACGATCACGAAGCTGGCGTCGCTCTTCTGGATCGCCTCATTGGGGTCCATCGTCGCCGACAGCCGCTCCTTGTTGGCCGCGATCAGCTCGTTGAGCTGCGGCTCGACGATCGGCATCTTGCCGGCATTCAACGAATCGACCAGCACCTTGCTGACGTCGAGGCCGATCACGGTGAAGCCGCGGCTGGCGAGCACCGCGGCGAGCGGCGCTCCAAGCTTGCCGAGGCCGACGACCGAGACGCGAGGGAGAGTTGCTGAAGTCATTTCCATGTCCGTTTTGGGGGCCGGTACTGATACTGTCGGCAAGCGTGGGAGCACAGTCGTCATGCGCTGTTAAATTTTCCGACAAGGCCTTCCAGCGTTGCGCTGCCTAGGATCTGATCATCTGGAACTAGTACATAGCTCCACGGCTTGCCAGTGTCTTTCGGCCTATGCTCCGTCGCGGTCTTGCACACTTCACGGCTGCGGCGACTTTTGCCACCACGACAGGATCATTGAGTTCGCCACGGGCCTTTACTTCGCAGATGAGCACCCGGTCTTTCGTCTCGACAACAGAGTCTGGGTCGTAGCCGTCCCCCAGACCGGTACTCGATCCGGAATTGTTGCGCGCCAGTTTAAGCCACCTCTCGATAGCATTCTCCCCCTTCGATCAGCACCGCCAGAAGGCACTCGGGATCGGAGTCGAATTTCTGAAGCGGGTACACGCGCAATGTCAATCGCACGTTGCTTGCGGAGCAAGCGATGCACTTGCTGGTGCCCCGCGAAAAGAACAAATCGGGGGCCTGAATTGTCGCACTTTTCGATTCCGTCAGATGAGTCCGACAAAAATCGGGTTAACCGTTGAAAACGCTACGATTGCAAATAGTGATGGTGCCCCGAGACGGAATCGAACCGCCAACATAAGGTCGTCATCACACGCTCAGGCCCCTTTTCGGTCCGAAGCTCCAGTCGACCGTCCCGCCGGGAGACATGGCTCCTCCCACCTGTCTCCCCAGATGCCGCTCCAACGCCGGCCGCCAGGCCACGAGCTGGAAGCCAAGACCATCATCGATGATGGCGAAGCGCCCAGAGAACAGCGAGACACGCTGCCGATAAATCCCGGCGACGTGCTCACCCTCGGCGGATGGCCGATGAACCAGACCAGTTTCGGCCGCGAGCCTTGCCGACACCTCGTTGAGCTCCTGCTGCTTCAGGGTGTTGAGCAGATCGCGCGCGAAGACGACACGCTGACCCTGGCGGCGCGCCAAGCCTTCCTCGACGAGGTGATTGACGCGCCGGTCCATCGCTTCGCGCACTTCGCCGCCGAAGGCGTTGCCGCTCGTGGCCGGCTCTTGTGATAGGAGCTGACGATCGAGCCAGGTCGCTCCCAATGCGGAGATCTGGGTCTCAAGGGGGAAGTCTGAGCGCGTGGCGAGCGACAGGCGCTGCCGACCGCTGGCGTCTTCATAGGAACGTGCCTCGACGATCGCGCCGGGCGGGGCATCGCCGGTCATTTCCAGATCGGAAAACTGCATATGATGCGTCCGGCCGTCGACTCCCTCGACGATAGCGTAAGCGGAGCCCTTGAGCTCGTCGTGTAGCCCTCGCTCGACCAGGCGGCCCAGCACCTGATTAGTGGCGGCGTCTCCATGCAGAGCAAACCCCGTGACGTCCGGTTCGCGGCCAGCGCCGGTCAGCGCCCTGTGCATCGTCTTGATGATGTCGCCACGGATCGAGAGGTCACGCAGCGACTGTTCCAGGCCGGGCTTCAGCGTCCAGGAGGCCGGACCGATCTGCTCGGCGAGGCCCAGTCGCTCGAGTTTCTTCGCGCGGCCAAGCATCAGCCGGCGTGAATCCGGGTCCTCATCGGCGCCGCCGGGGCGCAGGTCCGCGACACCACCATTCTCGTCCGCGATGTTGCGCAAGGCCCGATCGAGGCCGGTCCAGCGCTCGGTGTTGACCTCCCTTTCCAGGGCAGAGCGAATCTCCAGCTCGCTTCTCGGCCCGAGCTCCAGGGTGACGCGCTCGGCTGCGCGATCACGAAAGCCGTGGCTGATGTACGCCCGGCTGATCACGAGATCCTGCCCATTCTCAGCCTTGCCGCGGATCAGCACATGGACGTGCGGATTGTCGGTATTCCAGTGGTCGGTCGCCACCCAGTCAAGCCGGGTGCCGAGGTCACGCTCAACGTCCGCCATCAGCTCGCGCGTGAAGGTCCGGAGATCCGCCAGCTGGGCCGCGTCTTCCGGCGAGACGATGAATCGGAAATGGTGCCGGTCGTCCTCGCACCGTTCAACGAAGCCGCGCTCGTCTGCGGCGTCGGTTTTGGCGTCGAACATCCGGGCATCGACGCCGTTTCGGGTCACGCCCTCGCGTTTCAGGTAAGCGATGTGCTTTGGAAGGGGCGCCGAGCGGTACCGCATGCCGTGATGACGAACCACGCGCGCCTTCATCACCACGCGCCGAGCGTTGGAACGCAGGGAGATAGAGATTGCCGCGCGCCTACCGCGGCCGAACCGTGACCGGCTGCGTCCCTGGCTCGAGCGGAAGCTGTTGCCGACATGCCCAGCCTTCTTCGCGGCGCGCATCACGTCCCCGACGAAGGTCTTGGGCCGCTTGGCGCCGCGATGGCTGTCGCGCATGCGTCCTGGCCGGACGCGCAGGTCATCGTCGCGTCTCATCACGATCCCGTGCCCTGATTGAATCTGGAGCGACGGCGGTCGGATGATTGAAATCGCTCAACTATTTGCCGGAAGCGCCAGCAGGGGGTGTTGGTGACGTGGGCGAATTCCTCAGTCTTCCCAACCACATGCGCCTGTCCGGAGGCAGCGCTTTTCCCTTGCCTTCCTAATCGGGCCGTCAAAGTCAAGCCAGCACTAGCCGTTTCTACGACTTTCAGGTTCATGGCGAGCTCCTTTCTCTCTGCGTGATCGCGGGCAGAGTCCGACCGTGAACGTGGACGCGGTTTGCATTCTCCAGGCGGGGACCATGCGTTCCTTCGCGTTCGGCACAGGGCCGTCGCATGCTCTTCACCAGTTTCGTAACAAGGCTGTCCAAGCAGTCACAGCGCTCTCATCCTCGAGGGACGGAGTAGGCAAGAGATAGCGGACATTCCCTGTTTCGCGGCCCCGCCAGGGGACGCTCACCGCGCGCGCGGATCTCGATAATTGCTCCTCTTCAACGGGTCGACGGCATAACCGGCAACCGACAATTCGTTCCTGTTTGGCGCATCGATCACTACGCCGACTTCAGTTTCAGCTTCCGTGTCACCTTGGCGCCGAAGCCGACTTTGAAGTCGCTCTCATCGATCCACATGCGGTGCAAGATCCCGGCGAGCTTGCGCGCGACCGCAACGATCGCGCACATCATGCTCGTCCTTTTTGCGATCCGAAGGCCCCAGGCGCGCAGCGCAGACCACGTGCGCACCCGCAGAAGTAGGCTGGCGGCCGCTTCGCACAACGCCTCCCGGACGGCGACGTCACCCTGTTTGGTGATCCTCCCCTCGTAATCAATCGACGTACCGGACTGATGCCGTTTGGGCGTCAGGCCAAAATGCGCACCGACCGTCCGCGATCGGGTGAAGCGCAGCGGATCGTCTACCCCGACTTTGAACGACAGCGCGGTGACAGGACCGACGCCGGGAACAGTCATGAGCCGACGGCACACGCCATCGTGGCGGATGACCTGGAGAAGCACCTTATGCAGCTTCTCGTAGCCATCGAAGACCGCTCGCCGCACATCCAGCATGGTCTCGACCATCGTCGTGAACACATAGTCCGCACGCTCTATCAGCTCGCGAACTCGGGCTTCGAACCGTCCGCGGCTGATCGGACCCACCAGCAGTCCATAGGTTCTCAGCGCGCCCCGAATGTGGTTCTCGATATCGACCAACTTGCGCTTGAGAAGCTTCCGATTGGACAACAGCGTGCGCATCTTCTGCATCTCAATGTTCTTTACGTGCACGGCCCGGAACCAGCCCAGCCGCATCATCTGTGCGATCCCGCGGGCATCGTTGCGGTCTGTTTTGTTGCGCATGGTCGACAGCGAGACATGCATGTGCCGGGCTTCAACCACGATCACTGGCAAGCCGGCCGCATGCAGCTCGCGATACAGCCACATCCCCAGCGATGACGCCTCGAGGCCAATGCGGCTGAAGCGATCCGCGAAGCCTTCAAGCGCCGAGCGGATCGCCGCCGGTTCGGTGGAGACCTTGGCCTCCCGAACGTTCCTTCCGTCCTGGTCAACGACGCAAATGCTCGTTTCTTCAAGCCCGACGTCCAGTCCAACATACAGATCCATGGCCGATCTCCTTGTGTGCGAACGACCTTTTGATCGTCGCACCAGGCTTCGATACGCGGCTACCGCGCTCGCGATTCATCGAGGCCCGATTAGAAGAGCCGTCCGGTGGTTGGGCTCTTCCACATCAGCCCGTCGACAATCAAACGCATTCGACAGCACGCTACAAGGCGACGCAGGCCGATCGAGGTCATGGCCGTCCATCTCGAGCTGATGGCTTCACGAATAGCCCATCTCGGAGCGGTGTGAGCTCTGCGCGGCCTTGCACCGCTTCGCCAACGAGACCTTTCGGCATCTGCGCACTGGGTGTTGGTCGGGACTGCGAGGAGCCTGCTGCCAGACGTGTCAAGAATAGAGGCGCGGCAGTCCATGAAGCCGCCGAGACCGCATCGCCTCTTCCCCCCTCATCAACGCCAGCGCCGACCAGCGAAGCGACGGCTGCCATGTAAATCAGCGTCTCCGACGGCAGCGGTCGACGAGTCGCGAGATGTTCCTCATACCGGCTGGGACCGGCGTTGTAGGCTGCAAGAAACCCGCGCTCGCCATAGCGATCGTGCATCTCTCGCAAGTAGGCGGCGCCAGCCATGATGTTGTCATGCGCATCATATGGATCTGCACCGAGGCCGTAGCGCGATCGCAGCTCGGACCAGGTATCGGGCATGATCTGCATCAAGCCCATTGCGCCTTTGGGCGACACGGCGAGAGGATCACCAAGACTCTCCACCCGCATGACGGCGCGAATCCAGGAAGGAGGAATTGAGAATCGGCGCGAAGCTTCGGCCACGAAGTCTCCAATTCGATCCGCCGCGACAGCCACGCCCTTGGGGTTTGGTGGTTGGGCGTACGCAGCGCTCACGTCGCCGAGCAGCACGACCGCCGCTGAACTGCACAGACATAGTCGCAAGATGACCTTCACCCGGCTTGTCCATCGCCACACCGCGGCAAGGGACAGGGCCGGAACGGAGGAGGACGCGGAGCGTGCTGCATGCAAAGCCGTGGCGCTGTGCTTGACGGAGTTACGCATGTCAGTGGCCTTCTTTCGTCCAGAGAGGATCCGCGCGACCGATGATGGCTGCAGCTGGGAGCGGGCCGAAATAACGCCCGTCGAGCGAGTTCACTGACTGCCAGTTCATCAGGAACACCTCTTGGTCAGCGACGAGCCAGCAGCCCTCCCAGGTAGGCAAGAGGCGTCCGAGATGGTCGCGATCGAGCGCTTGGCCCACCGTCACCCCATCGACGGTGATCCTGCGGCCGGTTCGGCAGACGTCTTGACCTGGAAGGGCAGCAATATGCTTCAGGAGTGGCACGCCTTTCGCCAGATAGCCGCGCGCTTCGAGGAAGGCTGCGAGCTCGTCCGGCGGCCTGACGACGATAAGGTCACCGACGTGATGGACGCCGGTTGGCTTCACCGCATAAAGCCCGATCGGCACGCTGGCGCTGGCATTCCAGATCAGCTTGGGGACAGGATGGAGCAGCGACGTCATCCCCACGAAGACCACCGCCAGGCTGGTCATCGTGATCGTTGCGAGGCACGTCATGCGTCGATCTTCTTGCGCTGCATCCATGCCCGATGCTGCTCGCGGCTGTAAGGCCGTGGCGCTTCGCCGACGGCCAGCCGGTTATGAATATGCCGCCAGTGATCAGGACAGGCGTCTGCCGCGTCGATGCCGATCTGTTCGACGGCATCGATTGACTGCAGCACGCGCTGGACCTTCGGCCAGCCTGCAACTCGCAGGAGGATTTCACCGCCAGGGCGCACATAGGGAACCGTAGAGAACGCCTCGCCTCGGCGGACAGTACGGAGGATGTCGATCCGCGAGACGATCGTGCCGAAATCCCCCGACGCCCAACGGACGTAGGCGACAATGCTGTCCGGCGCGAAGCTCAGGATGCGGCGGCGACGATCGAGGATCTTCTCTGCGACATCGCGGCCGAAGCGGATCCAGTGCTCGATCTGCCGCTCATGCCAGATCAACTCGATATGGGTGAGCGTGTCCTGCTGGAAGCGCGCGGCAATCATGGCGCACTGCCGCGGACTTTTCCCCCGTCCCGGCCGCGGCCAACTTCAGAAAAGTTAGACTCATATAGGTTAGACTCTGAGTTAGGCGAGCCGGAAGCCATTGTTCGGCTTGATGAATTTGGCCGTGCGGGTTCCTGATAGCACGTGGGCTCGGTTCCTGATGGCACGTGCCCTTCGGTTCCCGATAGCACGTGGGTTTCCACATGTTGTCCACGAGCGCCCGTGGATAAATCGGCGGGCGCAAAAGCCAGCAATTCCCGGCCCCGGCGATCGTGCTCGATGAGCAGCCGGTACCCTGGAAGCGGCTGCCGGCGCACGATGTCACGCAATTCGAAAGCGAATCGCTTGTAGGGTGAAAGGCTCGCCGACTTGGCATGAAGGTGGCGAAGCTCGAACCGCCACCCGTGCGATTGCCGTCCGGCGTGCTTGCGAACGACGCGATAAAGCCATCGCTCCACGCCGCCCGTCAGCGCAAAGTATCTGCGGTCGATCGTCAGCACGAGCGCATCGTCGAGGACCGCCCGATAGAACCAGTCCGACACGATGAGGTCGATTCCGTCGGCATTTCCATGGGCGTCGGCCCGCTCTGTCCATTCATTGATCCAGGAGAAGCGATGCATCCGGCGTTCGCTGATCTGACGCAGCGAAGTGGCAATCGTCGTGGATTGCAGCCGATCGAGGGCCGCCTTCAGACGGTGATAGTCGCGTGCACTGGTGCCACGGCCAGTGAAGGTCAGGATCTCGCGCGGCCTTGCAGCCATGAGGCGCGATGTGCGCAGCCCGGCATCGCGGGCCCCGACAATCTGGCTGGCGGCCCAGATCAGTACGTCGGCATCCCAGATGGTCGCCATGCCGTGCTCGGTCACCGCTTCGACGCGAATGGCGATATCGTTCATTTTGAAGTCGATCGGCGTGATGCGATGCGTCTTGGCGAGGCTGAAGAAGGGATAAGTCATCAGATCCTGTGCATCTCGCGGCGCGAGATCACCCGGCAGCGCCCGAAAGAGCTCGAGCTGATCGCGTTCGGAGCGGAGGCGGTGACGCACCGACATGGGTCAACGACGGCCCGAAAGGACGCGTGCCGGCAGGCCGACGGCTTGCCGCTTCGCCGGCAGCACGGTCGCAGTGCCAGGGTCAGACGTCGACGCCTTGGCGCCCGACTCGACCCACGCCTGGAGATCTTCGACCCGGTAGACAACGCGCCCGCCGAGCTTCGAATAGCGAGGGCCTGTGCCGTAGATGCGATGCTTCTCCAGTGTTCGAATCGACAGACCGACAAAGCGGGCGGCCTCGGGTGTACGCAGATAGCGTGGCGGCAGGTCGGCAAAATTAGCGGGCAAGGGAAGCCTCCGTGATCCTGTGGGAAGCCGCCGAGAAGCAGCGGCCGTCGAGGATCACGATGGCGGACTACGGAGGGCTCGAAATAGGGCGATCTCGCAACCCGGCGAGATCGCCCCACTGCACAGCCCTAGGAGCGTCCGCGATACGGATGCAGAAGCAGCCGCCGATAGCCGCCGTTCATCATGGCCACGCCGAGACGCACGAGGCGCGCCGTGCGATCGCGCAGCTCATGGGAGATCCAGTCCCGATTCGGGACGGCGTCGGCGCCGAACAATGACCTGGCAATCTCACGGTGAGTGGCACCGTCGAGACGGCCATCAAGGGCGCGAAGGGCGAGCACGAGCCTGTTTACCCTGGCCACCGACAGCGCCGCTGGATTCGGGCCAGGATTGCGGCCGTGGAGCGCCCGCCATAGCCGGAGGACAGCAGCCACTCGGACTTCAAAGAGCCTATCGAGCGGCAGAAGAACCGCGGGCGGATCCGTACCGCGGCTATCCAGATGCACGCGCATCCTGGCGCCGAGACGCTCGATGACATAGTCGTCACCTTCAGCGGCCAGTACGGGATCAAGCGACAGAGGTTTGGCCTTGAACTTGGGATTCCCAAGCTCTGGCGGAAGTTTGGTCAGGGCAACGACGCTCGGCAGAGACTCTGCCGTCCAGATGGCGTCATTTGGATGATTCGTCGTCGGGTAGAAGTAACCCCCAGCGCCGGGCGAACGCATTCACCTCGGCTGGTTCAAGGGCTCCGCGGCGATCCAGTTGTTGCAGCCGTTCCCGATCTTTTACGAATTCGGGATTGCGGTTTAGGAACTGAAAAGCAAACCCAGGGGCATCGAATGTCTGCAGCTTTTTGTATGCCTCCGGTGACCGCCAGTACGCGCGGTTCATGAGCGTGCATCTCCATGGCACTCACACCCCTTCCCTGGAGCGCGCAGGATGCACAACCCGGCGTTGCTTCGTTAGCGACTCCCCGCGCAAAGACGATTGCGGTACATGCAAGCAACCAATTGTCAGTTTGGTGCGCCGCCAAGCAGAAGATGACGATACCCGTTCTCGGTCATCCATTTGGCGCGGGCCAAGTGACTCTCCCAGGCACGCCTGGCGCGTTCGGGCTCGCGATCAGGATCGATGTGCAGAACGACCTTTGCAACTTCTCGCCAATCTGCCCCTTCGGCATCGGCGTCAAGGAGACGCAAATACGTCACAAGATGCTGTTCATCGTAGCCGGTCAGAACAGGCTCCGCCGGAGCAGTATCAGACACGGGTGGATCGAGTGGCGTCTTGGCCATGGCGTCGCTCAGTGAGAGTTCAATCTGCACGATTGCATATCATCGAAGGACCGGTGAAGCGAGATGACGCCAGCGCCACCGATTGCTGACAAGACATCGCTGACGAAATTCGCGAATGTCCGCTTGATCCAGCGTCCAACTTCCGCCCCGTGGGAACTGTTATTGCCTTGTTGACCACAGGTCTCCTCAAGCTGAGAACGTGTTAACGCCTTCGTACGTCATTTTGTTCAGTATATCGAGGTGCTATATATCGCACAGTTGGCTTGGCTTCCCGCATGGACCTGCGGGAGGTGTTCGCCGCCAATCTGCGACGACTGCGCAATGCAAAGGGCGTCTCGCAGGATGAGCTTGCCCATGAGGCGAACGTAAGCCGCAGCTATCTTAGCCAGCTCGAGAAAGGCACGTTCTACGCAAGCCTCAACGTCATCGGTCGCCTTTCGGAGGCTCTTGGCGTTGAGCCCGCTGAGCTCCTGAAGGTACCGCAGAAGCGGATATCACGGGTACGGTGACTGTTAAGAAGGCCCCGGCTTACCCGGTTCCTCGCCGTGCTCCTTAGTTTTTTTGCCTCCAACGGCCACCGGCAAGAAGAAGGCCCGGCGCGCGAAGCCTTGGCTGCACACGATCGCGGCAAGAGGACCTTGCAGCCAATTGGGAATCAGGCCGGCCTCCTTTACAGCAATCCTAGAGATCTGAACGATGCGTGCTTGCCGTGACCGATCACGATGTGGTCGTGCAGTTCAAGCTCAAGAGCATTGGCGGCTGCCTTCAATTCGCGCGTCGTCTCGATGTCATCCCGCGACGGCTTCGGATCGCCGGACGGGTGATTGTGCACAACAATCAGGGCCGAGGCGTCGAGGATCAGGGCGCGCTTCATGACCTCTCGCGGGTAAACGGGCGTGTGATTGACCGTGCCGCGCTGCTGCACCTCGTCGGCAATGAGATTGTTCTTGCGGTCGAGGAACAGTATTCGAAATTGTTCGACCTGCTCGTAGGCCATTGCAGTCTGCAAGTAGGCGATCAGCGCCCGCCAATTGCTGAGCACCGGGCGGCTGCGCACTTCGGCTCTGGCCATGCGGCAAGCGATTTCGCGGACAAGGCGAAAGACGGCGATGTCGTGCCCCGTCAATCCGAATGCACGAAGTTGCGACGCTTCGGCGGTGATGACGTGGCCAATGCTGGGAAAGCTTTGCAAGAGAGCAGGAGCACACACGCTACCTTGCGAAAACGTCAACAATGCCGCGAGCAAGTCCTGCTCTGTTGTTTCTTCCGTGGGCAGGACGACAAAGCTGCCGTCCATGGCCAGAGCTTGAGTCGGCGATTCGGGGGCAAAGGCTAAAGATGAGGCAGACATGGATGATGTTCCGGAGAGCAGGACGGGGCGAGCCGCGGGCCCGCTCTCTCGGAGGCCTCCGGCTCACCCGTTTCCGGCCATCCTCTTGCTCTTGAAGGCCTGGCCATCCCGCGCCGGCAAGGAGCAACGCCGAGCCGATGGACCATGGGACTTGGTGGCGCAAGCGAAGACGAGATTCTGACGTCCTGACGCGTGTCGACTGCGAGGTTATGAAGCGCTGCGGCGTGCGGTCGGGGCGGTGTCCGCACGAACTTGCGGGTCTGCGAGGGCCAGTCAGCGTACCTGTGTATCAAGAGCAGTCGACGCTTGAGCAATAGCGATCGACCTGTAGGCTACGATCCGAAAAATGAGAGGCAAGTTTTGGCAAAATTCCATCCTGTGGACGTGTATGTTGGTACTCGAATTCGGCAGCGGCGGACGCTGCTCGCGATGAGTCAAACTAAGTTGGGCGGTGCAGTTGGGCTCACCTTTCAGCAGATCCAGAAGTACGAGCGCGGCTCCAACCGCATCGGTTCGAGCCGACTCTTCGAGTTCGCCAAGGTGCTCGACGTGCCGGTGTCGTATTTCTTCGACGAGATGCCGTCCAACGCCCTCGCGGGCCGGCCGATGTCGGGCCGCGGCCGTAAGGGCTTCGGCGAGGCCGGCACGCCGTTCGAGCAGGAGAAGGATCCGCTGATCAAGCGCGAGACGCTGGAGTTGGTGCGCGCCTACTACAAGATCCGCGAAGACCGCGTGCGCAAGCGCATCTTCGAGATGGTCAAGGCCGTGGGTGCAGCGAGCCATGCTGAAGCGCTGGGCGACCGGAAGCAGCGCAAGTCCGCCCCGGCCCGCAGGTAAGCGCCGGCTCCCTGCAATGTGGGTCCTTGTCCTGCTGGCTCCCATAGTTGCTTCCCCGGCAAGTGCGCAGACCGATGACGATACTGTGGTTTGGTCCACCGCTAAGCCGCGGTTTCAGATCGTCGACGGCGATACCGTGAAGTTCGGATCCCAGTGTTCGGCATCGACGCCCCTGAGGGGCCCCAGACCTGCGATGATGGGCAATGGCATCCTGGCCCGCTTGCCAAGAAGGCGCTCCGAGACTTCATCGCGGGCAGCCCGTCATATGCAAGCAGGTGGACTATGACGCCCGCAACAATCGTCCGGTGGCGCGATGCTTCGCGGACAAAAATGACCTACAAGCGATGATGATGTCCGCTGGTTGGGCTTGGTCCTTCGTTGAGGCCTAGGGCTAGGTCAGGCGACGCATGGGAGGAGGGAGAACAAAGTGGTCAACTTGAGCTCAAAGACGGACGACGAGATCGATCAGTGGATACATAACCATGAGCAGAAATCTGCAACCAGAGCGCCGCTTTACTTGGAGTTACTCGAAGAGCGCGCACGTCGCAGCAAGAAGCAAGGTCACTTGGACATCGACAAGTCACTCCAGCTCTTAACTCTCGCAGCTATCGAACAAAGATGCGTCACCTACGGCGATCTAGCAAAGGCAAGCAACGTTGAATGGAGCAAGGCGCGCCACAAAATGAACGGCGCTAATGGGCATTTGGACCGATTGCTTGATATCTGTCATGTACGTGGCATCCCCATGCTGCCTGCAATTTGCGTCAACGAAAGCGGCCGAGAAACCGGTGAACTCGAATCTACAGCGCTAAAAGGTTTTACCATCGGCGCCCGTCGTCTCGGCTTGCACTTTGCCGACGATTTGGCCTTTCATCACAAAGTCCGTGAGGAATGTTGGCGCTGGGGTGAGAACCAGAAGTAACGGCAAGAGCAATAAAGACAAGTAGCGTTCAGACGCCTCCATACACCCTGGAATCGTGCCACGGCAGACGGATCTAGCGGGCGAGGAGATTCCGCGCCAAGGTGCAACGCCTGTTCGATCAATCGCAGTGTCGGTGGTTGATCCCGCCTCTGGGCGCCATTTCCCACGTCGCAAGGCCGACGCTGCGGCAGCCGAGAAGGAAGCGGTTGAAAGAAGCCAAGGAAGATGAAAGGCAGCCTTGCAAGGCCGCGGGCCGGTCGAGCGAACTGCCTAGCCTAGCACCTCTGAAGATCCCGACCAGCTTGCAGTTGCTAAGGCAGAAGACGGCCCTCATTCCAAAGGGACGATCAGCCCTGTTGGGCCGCGGCCAAGCGGTCATCCGACACCCCTCTTTCGATTTTCAGACCACGGGTTGCAATTCCCCTTTGCTCAAGCAAAGCTCAACCAGCCGTTTGGGCCAGCGCGGCACGGCGAGCAAGGACGCTTTGGTCGACAGTTATTCTTACAGGGCCGCAGTTCGGGTAGCCGCCAGTCGCGTGGCGTGCGGCCAGCGCAACATCCTCTGGCCACCGACAGCATGGCAAGCCCAGTGAACTACCGGGAGATTGTCCTGCAACGCGACGGCTATTGTTGCCGCCAGTGCGGCGTTGCCTGCCGGCGCGAGGACGCTGATGTCCATCACCTAATGCCCCGTTCTTTGGGCGGAACGGATGATCCAACAAACCTCGTTACTTTGTGCGACGGCTGCCATGCGGCGTTCCACCCAAACCTTCAGGTGAAACTCTCGAGGCGGGTCCTCGAGACATGGGCGCTGCGGCTGGTCCGCTGGCTGGATCGCACCGGGCGAGTCGCTGAGCAAGTGGGCAACCTAGCGCCCGCACTGCGCCTCTTTGGCCTTGAACGTTTTCGCGAGGGCCAACTGCCTGTCGTTCTAGCGGCCCTGGCGGGGCGCTCGGTCCTCATGGTGAGTCCTACTGGCTCGGGCAAATCCCTCTGCTTTCAATTGCCCACGGTACTGCGCCCGGGAACCGCCTACGTGATATCGCCGCTCAAGGCGTTGATGAGCGATCAGGTGTCTGATCTTCAGCGCAAGAAACTACCAGGTACGTTCATCAATAGTGACCTCGATCGGGAAGAAAAGGCGCTGCGCTACGCTCTCCTCGAAAAGAAGGCGTTCAAGTTCCTTTATCTCGCACCGGAGCGCTTCTCGGTTCGCGATAAAAGCGAGATTGCGCGGCTAACGAGGATGCGACTCAATTTTCTAGTCGTCGACGAAGCGCACTGTATCGACCGTTGGGGCGATGATTTTCGTCCCGACTATGGACGTCTAGCAGAGGTGAGGGAGGCGGTCGGTCGTCCGCCGATCTTGGCATTCACAGCATCGGCCGGAGTTGAGTCGCAAAAGCGAATTCTGGAGTCGCTCGGCATTCCCGATGCCGACGTCATTGTTCTAGATGTTGATCGGCCGAATATCGGGCTAATGCGGCTTCCGGTCGAACGTGACGACCGGGCTGGGGTTATTTCGACACTGCTCAATCTCCGGGTTCCAGGAAAGACGATGATCTTCGTGCCCTCGATACGCATCGGTACTGAGCTTCAAGAAAAGCTAAGGGCGCTAGGGCATAGTTTGCCTTTCTATCACGGGCAGATCGACCCACCGCACAAGCGCGAGAGCTTGCTCAAACAATTTACCGGCGAGCAGCGTCCAGAGGTCTCCGAGATCATCTGCACAAATGCGTTTGGTATGGGCTTGGACGTCCCCAATGTGCGACTGGTCATCCACTATCAGCATCCGGCATCGGTAGAAGACTACCTGCAGGAGTTCGGTCGTGCCGGACGCGATGGCAAACCAAGTTTGGCGATCTTGCTTGCTGGCAAAGACGATCGCGGGCTGCCGAGCTTTATGGCCCGAAAGACCGTCGAAGCGGCTAAACGATCTCCGGGGGATGTAGCGCGACTGCTAGCGGTCAAGTTGGCGAGTATTGACAAGATGCACCTGATGGGCCGGCCACGGAGCCGGTGTCTTCGTCAATCTTTGTTGGGGTACTTCGAAGGCAGTGCCAGGAAGAAGCGGACCTCTCTCGTAATGAAGATTATCGCGTGGCTATATTCGTCGAAGTCAAAGGTCCCGAGGCTTTCCTACTGTTGCGACTATTGCGACAAGACTTCCTTGATCAACTTCGAACTGGCAGCGCTCAAGATATTGAGGGGGTCTTCCTAATGACGCCTTTGCAGAGCGCAATTTTGTCTATGGTCTACGTGACTGGAGAAGAAGTGCTGAGACCGATCGGACGCATCTACGCGGCGAGCTTCATGCTCTTGACGGGGTGGCGAAACTCCTGTCGCTGGCCAAATGAAGGGGGCCGGCGGTCGTGGCACAAGTGCTGGGGAAAGGCCCGCTAGCGAGACCAAGTAATCCCGACGCGGTGCCTTTTAGTCGGTTAGGCGCATCAGGCATCGCCTTACGCGATCGTAGAGCCTTTTTAGCGCTCCGATCGCCGGCACTGCCCGAGCCAAATGCAGATGCTCGAGAACGAAGAGGCTTGGGTCGGGTCCAGCCTAGCCTCGCGATGAGCCTATTTTGCCCTTTTTAGTATAGTGTTTCGAATTGGCACGAAAATTGCTACGCGCGAGAGAGGGGAAATTGAACATCTGATATCGATATCATTCGATATTGAAAGTAGGTAATCTCGCCCCGCTAAGATTTGGGGGCAGCATGAGCGCGCGCAGTTCCAGCAAAGGTCTCGACAAGCGAATCGCTCGCGATCAGCGCAATGCTGAGATCGCCGCACGGGCAGCGGAAAGCGAATTCACTCAGTTCCGGCGGCTATCCACGCCGGGAAACAGGCTGCATGGTCTCACCGGCCATGACCGAGGCCGCATCGACTACGCTTATCGGCGCCTGTTAGCGCTCGAAGCAATCGCAGCTGATCCCTTCCAAGTGATGGTCGAGGTCTACACCGAGACGTTGGGTGATAACGGGAAGCTACTGGAAAAAGAGCAACTCTGGTACGCGAACCAGTCTTCATCCGCCAATGAGGTCTTCAACAACGGCGATGGAAGTGTCGCCGTTCTGGCGTGGACTCACCCCGGCATTCAACTCGCGCTTTCGACAGATCTCGGTGATTTCAGCAATGTACGCGCGAACGGCCTTCGGTTGAGAAGTGTCGAACCGCTGGCGAAAGCGCGGTTCGACACCACGCTTCCTCAAATCTCTGCCGTCTATCACCCAGGCGGCGCCGTTAGACCGCGGCAGGCTACCGCGCAGAAGTCTGGTCTTAAGGCTGTGAAGCTCGACATGACGCGGGACCAGGTAAAGGCCTTCGTCTCGCGTATGTCAGGATTGATGATTGTCACTGGTGCGCCTGGTTCAGGAAAGACGACTGTCGCGTTTCAGCGCATTCGCTTCCTGTTCGACCAGCAGGATCAGCGCGAGGGCCCAGGTCGCCTGGTCCCGTATAAGCCGGAGCTCACCCGAGTGTTCCTCGCGAACGTGAACCTTGCTGACCAGGCAAGGAGTCTGCTGTCCAATCAACTGGATATCCCGACGTTCATCGTCGAAGGGGTCGGGGGCTTTATAGACAGCTATTTAGAGCAAGCGTGGCTCTACAAGCATAACGCCAGGCCGCGCCAGCGGAAACTCCCCCAACTCGAGGCCGCAGCCCGAACAGCCATCCTTGGATTGTCCGACCACCACGACTTGGGCCGGCTCTGGGAGGCCTACGAGCGTCAGATTGCCGACCGTCTTGATGCCTCTTTGACGGCCACCTGGGTGGGTAGTCACGACGGGAGTGCTGTGCGCTTAAAGGCGTTGGCGGGCGTTTTGGCCCGCCATGCTGGCAGTGCAACTGTCCGGCACGACCCGTTGAGGTCGGAACTCACTATGGGCGCTACCTACTCCAAGGTCGCGCGCGCCTATGAGGCTGCGCGAGAGGGCATGCCGACGAGTGTCAGGAACAGGTTCGACGAATTGTTCCAGCAATGGCTTTACTGGGTCTACGACCCCCTATCCGCGGTGGCCTCGTACTTCGGTGAACGAGAATCAGAAGCGGCCCACCGGATGCGTAACGGCACCGGGGCACGCGTGAATGAGGCCGAGATCTTGAGGAACGCCATCTCGGAGTGGAGCGATAGGGTGTACGGTCCGGAGGATCGTGCATGGCTCGCTTGGCTGCTTCGCTTCGCGCTTCCCCAGTTTACAGATTCACAGGTGCGGTTCCGCGAGGTGCCTTCCTCGCTCTCGCCGGCGATGTCCGATGGTGAGCGCTGGACCCATGTTGCCATCGACGAGGCTCAAGACCTCTGCGTGGCGGAGGCTTCTCTGCTCGGGTCTCTGGTCGATCCAGACGGCGCCCTGACAGTGTCGGCAGACTTCCGGCAGATCGTGAGCCCGGTACATGGCATGAAAACTGCGGCCGCGCTTGGCGTGGGCAGATCGCTGCGTGGCAAGGGCGCCGAGCAGATCTACCCGTTCGCCCGTAACATGCGGCAAAGCAAGCAGATCGGCCGCTTTCTTCAGGGCTTCCACGAGGTCGCCTTTAATGAGCGTCCTACTTTTGACGTCAACGCGAGCCTAGAGGATAAGAAGCCGCAGCTGATCATCGCGCCTCCTCAGGACCATGTGCTGCGGATCAAGCAGATCGCCTCGGTGCTAAGGCGTTCGGACGTCGTCAGCAGCATAGCCCTCCTGCAAATCAACGAGGACGAACAGTCCCTTGATAAGCTACGCGCAGAATTGGAGAAAGCCGGCGTGCTGCTGGCACCGGCGTGGGCCAGTGCAGGTAAGGGCCTTCTCACCACGTCGGTCGAGCGGATCAAGGGGCTCGAGTTTGACGCCTGCATAGTCCTCGGGTTGGAGGACGTTGAGACGTCGGCCCTGAACTTCACGCTCAATCGCACCTACGTCGCACTCTCTCGTCCTTCGCGCCGACTGGCACTCATCTGCAGCGAGTACCCGCCGCTCCTCCGCAAAGTGGACAAATCGCTGTTCGAGGTGACGCAGTCCTAACCCTCAGAAAAGTATGAAAATGTTTCAAACGCCAAGCTCAACCCACTTCCCCGCACTAGAGCGCTTTGTCGAGCGCACGGGCCTCCTCGCAAACGCAAAGGGCATACTCTCCGCGCGACTGCCCCGGATTCTTGGCCAAGGCCAAACCCGCGCCGAGGGCCTGGACATGCCGCCCGCCGAGATCGAGCGTCAGCAGGAACTGCTGGCGCTTTCACTGCCAGAGGAGGCGTTGCGAGATGCAGGAGTGCAACGCGAGATCGCGGAAGCGCGCCGCGCGGTCGACGCGCACATCCAGAATATGCGCCACCCGGAAAATCGTAGACGCTTCGCGTTGCAGATCCTGCATCGTCTCGAGGGTGTCTCGACTGGAAGCAAGGACAACCAGTTCTTCGCCGGTCGACTCGTTCTTGTCCCTGATAAGGGGGGACAGAATTGGGCATGGTCGATGACGCCCCACTACCCAGTGATTGCGAAAATACCCGCCGATATAGAGTACGTAGTGAGCGCCTACGCCGCCGCAGGGCGCATCGTCGACAAGTGGACATTGCCGGTGGATCGCTTCCTCGACAGGCTTTCACTTGCGTGGACCATGGCCCGACACTTTGGCGAGGGCGAAGACGTACTCATCGCGGACGTGGCGCGGCTCTTCAAGATCGCGGCCCAAGACGATCGCTTTTGGGGCAATCCCTCGCGGCGCAACTTCGAGGACGTTCCGGAAGCAGTCTTCATAGCGAATCTTATCAACTGGCGGCGCCACAGGGATACAGCGGGCGAGAGCGAGAACTTCGAACTTGTACCCGCCACGCTTAACCAAGCGCATGGACCGAGGTCGCGCGCTTTCTACGTCCCGGGCAACGCGGAGGGTACCGTCGTCCGGCCGATGATCTACATCCGTCGCCAGCAGAAGTGAGAGGGAGGTCGACTTGGATATTGTTGTCAATCCGATTGATGCGAGACGTCTCGTGAGCCAACTCCTGAACTCTCCCATCGCGCCGGGGAAATATTCGCACATCATGAATGTCGGTACCGACTACATTCTTGACGCCCTCGACCAGAATTACTTCAGAGGTGAACTGGCGGATGGCATCGGGTGCTTCAAGTACCTTGAGGGTGACTACGGAAGCGGCAAGACGCAGTTCATCAATAGCCTCGCACGGCGTGCCAGCGAGCACGAGGTTGTTACCGCGCTGGTGACTATCGGAGCCGACTGCCCATTCAACTCGCCGGCAGCGATTTTCGGTGCCATCATGGGGTCATTCCAACCGCCAGCCGATGCCGAGCCCTCAGATGACAAGGGCATCGTGGTGCTCATCGACTGCTGGATAGTGCAGCGAATTCGCCAACTCGGGGCTGAGCCAGGCAGCGACGTCCCGGAACTCGTCCAACGCCAGATTGAGCAGCAATTGGGAGGGCTGTGGAAGGGCGCTCCGGATCCCCAAATGGCGGCCGCCCTGACGACGCTAAGCCAGAGGCTTCTTAAGATAAACTGCGGGGCCAGGGAGGCCGTTTCCGATAACGAGCTGATCGCCTGGATCCGCGGAGACAACGTTCGCTCGACGTCGCTGAAGAACATAGGCCTCTTCGAGCCCGCACGAGACGACAACGCCTTCCGTCGCCTCAAGACGGTCATCGCGTTCTTGCGAACGCGTATGGGCTATCGCGGCTTCCTCATCGCGTTTGATGAAGGGACGCGCACCACGTCCTTTCGGCGCGGATCTGCCAAGCAGAGGCAAGCGATCGAGAATCTCTTGACGATGATCAATCAGAACGCCGAAGGCGAGTTTGGCGGCGTAATGTTCCTCTACGCTGCCACGCCTGACTTTCGCTCGGAGTTGATTACCAACTACCGCGCTCTGCAAGATCGCATCGGCACCAAGGCATTTTCAAAGGGCAGTCCACAGGTGCCATTCATCAACCTCGAGGAGGCGAACTCTGAGGAGGTGATCTACAGCATTGGGGAAAGGCTGCTTTCCGTTTTCGGCAAGGCCTACGGAGTCACTTGGGATAGGGCAATCCAGACTGCCAACTTGAAAGCAATCGTCGCGGCACAGAAGGCATCGCTTTTCGAGACTCCCAAGCCGCGCTTCTTCGTTTACCAGTACTGCCGCTTCCTTGACGGACAGCGCGGGGCGCCTCTTGCGATCAGCGAGGAACAGGCGAGCGACTTCGTAAACAACAACGAGCCGCCCTTAGAAGGTGACGGCGAGTGATTGCCCCCGGCGCTCAAGTCGAACATACCGAGTTCGGGATCGGCAAGGTGCTTGCGGTTCTCGGTAACACCGCCACCGTTGAGTTCTTCGGCGAGAAGTTTGACGTCGACGCACGGGAGTTGATCATTCGCGGTGGGAACATGGTAGCGCCGGTTCCTACCTCAGGCCAAGCAACCACCAATCTGGCCTTCCGGCGATCATTCGAAGCCATCAATCTCGGCGTGGTTCCCGGAGACCCTGAGCACTTGGTGAATCTGACCATCAGGGGCAGCGAGGTCTCTAAAGAGATTCTCGCAGTCCTGCGTAACGCGCCAAAGTTCGGAGCGAGCCGCATCTACATGGGTTACTACGGCTCCGGTAAGTCTCATCATCTTCGTCTGGTCAAGGCGATCGCCCGCCGCGAGGGATGGGTCACCGCATCCCTCGAGCTTGACCCGAAATCCGCGGACCCGGCCAAGCCCTCAACCGTTTACCAGGAACTGCTAACGAACCTTGACTTCCCTGTTCGTGCCGACGGCACGTGCAGCGAGGATTTCTTCGACCTAATTAAGGAGATTCGCGACAACTGGACGAAGATCCGATCGCTCAAGTACTTCAGGCGTTCGCCCTGGTTCGCCAAGGGGTTGGAAGCCCTCCAATACCTATCACACCGCCGTGATGATCCTGACTACGTCTCGGCCGTGAGCTGGCTTGCCGGACAGGTTAAGCAAATCAGCGCCATCCGCTCGCTAAGTTGGCGAGCTGGCTACCGAGAATCTATCCCGACAATGCCGCAGACTAAAGATACCGGGCTCCTCTATGCGTACCAACTTGTGGTCATGCACGAAGTCCTCCAAGCGCTCGGATATAGAGGCTTGGCGATTATTATCGACGAAGCCGAGCACGTCCGGACCTATTCGGTGAACCGGTACGTCAGGGCCAACAATTTCTTCGATATCCTCGCTCGGTGCGCGCACGCGCCTCGCAGCGACCTCCGCGATCCTTCCTGCGATCATGATGTGTCGGATCTGCCGCCGTTCTGGAGAGAAGGGCCGCATTTCGGTTTGTTCGTGGGACTTACGGAAGGAGAAGACACTCAGGATCTCAAGCGCAAGACGGGAGAGATGAGCGTTCTAATCCATTCATCCAAGGAGGTTGTGCAGCTGAAACCTCCGAGCGCTAAAGACTACGAAGCCTGGTCCGCTGCTTTTCTATCGGAAGCAGCGGGTCGGCTCGGCCCTAAGGTTGATGTTCTGGCTGACGCTGGCGTTCAGAAGCGCATCGCGGGGGTGTTGCGAAAGCAGTTTGAGCTGACCCCCGACTCGGAAAAGCTACTCCGGAACTGGACGAAGATGGCGGGCTTTCCTGCCGCCGTGCTTTTGAGTCAGCCAAGGCCGATCGACGGCGCAGAACTCGTCGCGATCGTTGAAGATGCAGCGCGCCAGGTCGCGGGTGAGACCCTTCCCTGGGATGACTAGCAGCCGGTCCGACCTCGCCCGGATGATGCCCGATGCGTTTCCGATCTTCTTTGCGGGGCGCAATCCCTACCCGGGGCAAGCGATTGTGATGCCGGAGGTAGTGAAGGGCCACAATGTGCTGTTTGCGGCTCCTACCGCGTCGGGCAAGACCGAGGCGGCCGTCACACCACTCTACCAGAGGCATGTCTCCTTCAAGCGGCGGACGCTCTCGACCATCTACATTGCCCCGACGAAGGCACTCGTGAATGACCTTCATGAGCGTCTCACGACGTATCTCGGGGTCAGGGCTCCCGGATCGGTCGCCCGCTACACGGGTGACCGCCATGAGTTTCGCGTCGCGTCGGGAGTCTTTTGCGTGCTGGTAACGCCTGAGGCGCTCGACTCCCTGCAACTCCGGCATCCCGAAATGCTCGCCGACGTGCGCGCCATCATCATAGACGAGATCCACCTTCTCCATGGCCAGGCGCGCGGCCAGCAGTTGCGCCACGTTATCAGGCGTATCGAAAGGGCATCTGCGCCGGCGCCGTCTGGGCTCGACGGGTTCCAGGTGGTTGGGATGACTGCGACGCTCGACGACATGGCGGGAGTTGCAAAGGAATGGCTCGGGTCGGGCGCCAAGGTGCTGTCACACGGGTCGCCACGCGACATAGAGTTGCAGTTAGTTAATGTCGATGTTGTTGCCGGCGCCGATCCCCTCCGAAGCCGAGCGCGTTCCCTCGCGCGATGGCTAGATCAGTTCACTGCCGACAAAGTGCTCGTTTTCGCGAACTCCCGGAACGGTGCCCACGCCCTAGCTGCTCATCTCCACCACGAATTGGCCGGCACCAGGTGGCCGGTGCACCTTCACTTCGGCGCACTTGCGGCATCCGAACGGGAGCGCGTCGAAGGGGAGATGCGTACTAAGAGATATGGGGTTTGTGTCGCGACAACCACATTGGAGATCGGGATCGATATCGGTGACGTGGACGCCGTTGTACTTAGCGACTCACCGAGGAGCGTGAGTGGTTTCTTGCAGCGGATCGGGCGCGGGAACCGGCGCAGTGGTATTTGCAGGGTCGTCGCCTTCCGTAGCTCGGATGACGACGAGCGCTTGATACGCGCGCTGGTGGACTGTGGCCAACGCGGCGAACTCGATGATGTCTGCGAGTACAGGCGTCCGTCAGTCCAATTCCAGCAGATACTTAGCCTTTGCTGGAGGGCTACCCGTCAGGACCGCCCGTTGTCGATCGGGGCGCTGGCTGCGGAGGCGGGCACTGAGGATCATGCGCCGGTTATCCACGACATGATCGCGACCGGCTGCCTGGTGAACGTCCATGGAGCCCTTGTTCCTTGCGACCGACTGATGGACGAGGCCGATGCCGGCCGAATTCACTCTGTGATTGCCGGGCAGCCGGGCAACGCCGTTGTCGATGTCCGAACCGGTAAGCCGGCGATCCGCGACGCTGAAAGGATTGATTTTGGAGGAGCTCTCTTCCACGGCGGAGAGATGCGGCGCCTGATGGCAGGAAGCGACGGCGAGGCATACCTCGGTGGAAAGGTCGCAGGTGGGCAACCGCTGGCGCGCATTAGGGGGACAGGGTTCGCCCCCTCGATGAGTCGAAGTATTGTCTGGGGCCTCGCCCGGCAGCGAGGCTTCAATCCGACCCGTTGGCGGTTAGAGCGCGCTGGAATTGTGACCTGGGGTGGCGAGACGTTTAATACTCTGCTCGCGGCACTCTTGACGCGCCAATCGCCCGCGCGTCACTTCGTCCCCATGCCTGAAGGGATCACCGGCCCTGTCTCTATGCTTGATGTGTCTCTTGACGCTGTTCGCGAATTAGCGCGTGCAACGGAGAGAGCGGATGACTTGCCGCTAAACATAGCCAGGAAGTTTACGAGTCCAAGTCGATTTCTTCATGAACTCTCAAATGAGCTTGCGGCGGAAGAGGTGCGCCGAGCTTTGCCTTGGGTGGCGTTCAATCGTTGGCTCGACCGCATCGAAGGGATCGAGGACGCTTAGCAAATCCGTCAAGACGTAAACCGTCCCTCGTTGCTGATTGCCGCCGCGGCCCAGGACCAGGCGCCGTGCAGGGCCGTTCTGGAGGACGGCCCCTCCTGGTTCATCGGCATCACTCATTTCAGTTTCGCGATTTGGCCCAGCCCCAAGAGTTCGTCGGAATCTTCTGGGCGGCCACCCACCATTGATCGGTTAATGCGTCTTAGCCAGCGACCGGTGGATTGCGTCTTGGCTGTTGCCTCGTCGCTACTGTCGCATGACTAAGTCATGGCCTGATCCAAAACTCTAGATCCAATCCAACGAAAATTCATTTGGTCTGGTGTCGCCATCTGCAGGTCACCAGACATCGCCGAGTGGCACTTAGTATAGTCAATATCAATATCATCGTTGATGATAGAATATGCCGCTTCCTCGAGTCACCCGACCTTGAGCTGGAGAAAATGGCCCCGCCCGGCGGACCGGGCGGGGCTCTGGGGGGCGTCGGCTTACTCGCCGTTCTTCTTGCGGCTGCGGGACCAGATCAGGGTGTAGCTCTCGCCATCCGGATCATCGAACAGGTTGGCGAAGATCGGTGCGGTGAAGCTCGGATCGTCGAGCTTGAGGGAGAGGTAGTCCCGGCCCTCGTTCGACTGCTTCGACCAGGCGGCCCCGATCTCGGCGCGGCCGACGAACACCCGGTGGCTGGGCGCGTTGTCGTTGGACCGATTGGCCTCGGGAACGATGCGGACACCCTTGGCCTGCACGCTCAGGGTCACGATGTCGCCCTGGTACTCGTTGCCGGACTTCTTGAAGGAACCGATGTTAGCCATGTGACTTCTCCTTTGCTGTTCGAACCCGCGACCATCGCGGCCTCGATGGCGATCTGCAGGCCGGAGGCGATCGACGACGCACCCGCTCGCGGGCCGGAGCAGAGCGGAGGATGGCGGCGGTGAGACTTTCTTGCCTCGCGAGGAATGGGCGAAGCCCAGGGGAAGAAAGTCTCACCGACGTCGTTGCGGCTCAGGCGATCGAGGCGCAGCCGTCCTCTGGCCAGATCAGCCAAAAAAAGGCCGTGGTCGCGCCGAACAGCATCCTCGGAGAAGACGTGGCTGACCCAGAAGGTCCTGCGCAAGAGAGCCGGCACGCCAGGCGAAGAGAAAGAGGCCGTAGCGTAGGAAAAGGACGGCATTCCAACAGACGCCAACCAGTCCAAGACATTGCCCCAGCCATCGGGTCTTTGTCGGTCGCGCCGAGATCGGAGCTGCCTGGTCGCAGCAGTCGAAGGAGCGCCACGACTATCTCTCTTAAGCTCGACGACCCGAGCTTCACCGCGCCTATCTTCGCCAACCTGTTCGATGATCCGGATGGCGAGAGCTACACCCTTATCTGGTCGTGCGGCCGCAAGTCGACGGCAGGCTGAGCCGTGTCCTGAACGGAGCCCCGCCCGGCCGACGGCGGGATAACGAGCGCCATGCGCGCAAAAGCAGTCGCGCCAACGACGATGGCCCCAGTGGCGGCAAAGGCCTGTTGCCATCCGCCGGCAGGCATGCCGATGCCGGCAAGCGCGAAGCATAGCTGATAGCCGGCGACGGCCGCGGGTACGGCATAGATCAGCCCGATGAACAGGCGGATCAACGGTGTGCGGACGGTGGTCAAGACAATCTGTCCGAGCACCAAGACCGTCACGCCGACGAGGAAACCAACAACCAGTGCCCCGATCAAGCCGGAGCCAGTCTGAAAGGCAGCCAAGCCTGCACTCAGCCCGGCGAGAAAAGCCAGTGCATAGACTGCCAGCGTGAACAGCAACCAGCAGAAGAAGCCGAGGCCGAAAACGCCGAGAACGATACCGATGGCCATGGTGGATCTCCAGACACAGGTCGAGCACCTGCGCCTTCCACCACCACCACGGCGCGTTCGAATGATAGTCGAATGAGAACTTGGCAGAAAGGCGGCGCTCACGCGCCGCCCGAGCCCAGGCGCCAGACCGGTATGCCGAGCTTCCGGGCCTTGTCGGCGAGGTTCTCCTGGATGCCCGAACCGGGGCAGACGACGACACCGATTGGCAGGACCTCCAGGATCTGGTCATTTCGCTTGAAGGGCGCGGCCTTGGCGTGGCGCGTCCAGTCTGGCTTGAAGGGGATATGCGTGACCTTGCGGGTATCGGCCCAGCGGGCGGCAATGCGCTCCGCACCCGTCGGCGAGCCGCCATGCAGCAGGACCATGTCGGGATGCTTGGCGCGGACCTTGTCGAGCGTGCTCCAAATCAGCTGATGGTCGTTGAAGTCGGCACCACCGGTGAAGGCGATCTTCGGTCCGGCGGGTAGAAGCAATTCGGTCTCGGCCCGGCGCCGTGCGGCGAGGAACTCCCGGCTGTCGATCATAGCGGCGGTAAGTGCGCGGTGATTGACCATCGATCCAGTGCGCGGCCGCCAAGCCGAGCCGGTGCAGGCCTCGAAGCGATCGACGGCCTGCTCGCGGAAGAGTTCCATGGCATTGCGGCGTTCGATCAACGTAAGCCCCTGGGCGATCAGGCGCTCGAGTTCCACCGAGCGGACCTCTGAGCCGTTCTGCTCCCGCTGGCTGCGATGCTGCGCCCGCTCGTTGTCGTCGAGCTCGCGCTCGATGCGCTCGACGCCGCGGTGGAACAGGTTGACGGTCGACCACAGCAGGTCCTCGAGATCGGGTTCGAGGCGGGTGTCGGTGAGCGCCGAGACAAGCGCGTCGAAGATGTCGAAGACGGCGCCAGCGATGATCTCGCCTTCGGGCAACGGCCGCGGATCTTCGTCCTGGAAGGGACGATGACCATAGAGCTGCAGCTCGGTGAGGACATGATCTGTCGGGGATGCGTCGTGCACGGGCTCGAATTCGGGATCGTCGTTGGTCGCCATGGTGATGTCCTTTCTCGGATCGGCCGCGCCCACCGCGGCCTTCGTGGCGATCACTCAGACGGCGGGCAGCCGGGTCCTGCACCGCGCGCGGCCGGAGCGCAGCGGAGGACGGCGGGCCCGCGGCTTTCTTGCCTCGCGAGGAATGCCGGCGTAGCCAGCAGGGGAAGAAAGCCGCAGGTCCGCCGTTGCAGGACCGGGCTGCCTGCCGTCCGATCGCCCTCTAGAAGGCCGGGACGAGGCCTATTCCGATCCGAAGGGCATCAAGGCGACCGACCACGAAGCGATTGGCCGTGCCGTAGTCATCCCGTCACGGTCATGTCCGAGGTCATGAAGCGCATGACGTCCTGCGGGACGAGTTGCTGGCGCACAGATGTCCGGAAGTCTTCGATGCCCAGCCGGCGGAGATCTTCATTGAAATCGTCAAAGCTGGGAGACAGGCCGACCGCCTCGATGCCAGCGATCTCGGCGCGGTCCACCAGACTAGCCATCGCAGCGTCTCCAGCCGGATCGCGGTCTCGGGCGACGTAGAGACGGCGCAATGTCGGTGGGAAGAGCAGCGCTGCCAGGTGGTTGGCAGAGAGAGCAGCGACCATGGGGAGGCTCGGCAGGATCGTACGCAGCGACAGCATGGTCTCGATGCCCTCGCCCGCGGCCATGACGTCGTCGACTGTGCCAAAGCGAACGCCGTGCCCGACGAGATGACCCATGGCCCGTCGTGGCGAGGCTGTGGGCGCCTTGTACAGGCCAGAGCGGTCGAGCCAGGTGCGGTGCACGCCGGTGATCTGGCCGCCAAGGTCGGTGACCGCAGCAATCAGGGCCGGCCACGTCTCGGTCGGGCTGTCCTCGTCGGGCCGGTGGTAGCAGCGCGGATGGAAGCGCAATGGATCGCGAGCGTACAAGGTTACGATGCCACGAACGCGCAGGTACGTTTCGGCAAGCGTGCCCGCGATCGGCATCGACATGGCATAGAGACGCCGCGCCGACTCGGGCGAACCACGTGGTGCGGGAAGCCGGTCCCGGCGTGGAACCGGATCAGGCGGCAAGGCTAGGAACGCGCGTGCCTCCTCAAGGGTATCGCGCAGCCGGTCGAGACCGCGGCTGAGCGCAATAAGGTCCAAAAGGTCACCATGCTGGCCTGTGGCGGCGTCGGTCCACTTGCCGGCGGCGCCCTTGCCATGGTCCGGGCCGCTCAGGCGGACGAACAGGCTTCGACCCCGGTTGTTGGCGACATCGCCGACCAGCCAGTAGCGACCCTCCCGGTGGCCATTGGAGAGATAGTGGCGGCACACCGCCTCGGCATTGCGCGCGAGGCGGCGAGCCAGGTCCGCGGCGTGCGAGGACATGGCTGCCTCCTCAAGCTGCTCGGTCGGCAACCCGGACCACCGGGTAGCGCTGCATCAATTCAGCGAGGATCGCCGGACCGCGGGCGCCGGTCGGAACGAACAGACGGAGCTTCCAGGTGATGATCTCGGAGATCAGGCCCATCGCCTTCAGGCGATCGACCATGCCCTCGGTGAACCCGCAGAGCTCGACCCGGAACAAGCCCATCACCTTGGCGCGGCGGAGGCTAAGCCCATCCTGCAGCTCGAGGACCGAGCGACCGTCGAGAACGGCCGACCAGGCATTCGCTGGCGCGATGCTGACGTCCCCGGCGCTGACGGCCTCGGCGACCCAAGCCGGTGAGACCAGTCGGCCGATGACGCGCTCGCCCGCATCGGTCTGCAAACGGTAGACCCGCATGGACTCGTCCGGCAGCCGCTTCCAGATCGGCAACAGCAGTCCGGTGACGATGTGAAGATCGCTGTCCGTGAAGGCGGGAATCTCAGCCAGTTCCCGCTCCCAGGCTCCGGCAAAGACGGCACGGTCGGCCCGTTCCCAGTGGGTGTGCGCCAGCGCGGCCACAGACAGGGCTGTCCGCTCCATCGGGCGAAGGAGACGGACACGGCGTTCGACCTCGCCATCGTCCAGCATGACGCTCGGCGCCGGGACCTGGACGGCAGCGCGGCCGGACTGCGCATTCACCAGCAAAGCGGCCCGGGGGTCGTCCGCGCGGCCCAACGCCTCCGGAAGGCTGAACGGCCGATTGCGCTCGCGCCGGCGGATGGTGAAGACCTGAGTCTCCGCACCGGTCTGGGGATGGACATAGACTGCGCGCCGATCGATCACCGTCAGGCTCTCGGCGATCAGCGTCTCGACCCCGACATCGTAGGTGCCTGAGGCGCGCGCGCCCTCGATCTTGGCCTGGAGCAGCTCCTCGAACGCGCCAAACAGCGTGTTCTGCAATTCGATGGTGAGCGCCAGCAGCCGGTTGAGGAACGTCGTGATCGGCGGCAGCTCCTCGCGCAGGCTGCCATCCTGATCGGTCAGATGCAGCCCGGTGGCCGCTTGGAAAGCCGCGAGCGAACAGCCGTCGATCTTTCCGGCGAACAGAAGGAGATAGAGCTGGCGCAAGGCTGCCCGGCCATAAGGCGATTCGAGATTGTCGTCGGCTCGGAACAGGCCCTGACCACCGGTCTGGCGCTGCCCCTTGGTGATAGCGCCCAGTGTGTCGAGTCGGCGCGCGATGGTCGACAGGAAGCGCTTCTCGGCTTTCACATCAGTGGCGATTGGCCGGAACAAGGGCGGCTGGGCCTGGTTGGTCCGGTTGCTGCGGCCCAGGCCCTGGATGGCGGTATCGGCCTTCCAGCCCGCCTCCAGCAGGTAGTGGACGCGGAGCCGCTGGTTATGGGCGCCGAGGTCGGCGTGATACGAGCGCCCTGTGCCGCCCGCGTCGCTGAACACCAGAATGCGCTTGTCGTCATCCATGAAAGCCCGCGCCTCAGCGAGGTTGGCGGACCCGGCACGGTTTTCGACGCAGAGCCGGTCACCCTTGCGGATGATCCGGCGTGACCGGCCCGTCACCTCGGCCACCATGTGCGTACCGAAGCGCTGCACGATCTGGTCGAGCGCGCCCTGTACGGGTGCCAGCGAGGCAAGCCGCTCGATCAGGCGGTCACGACGCTCGACGGCGTCACGGCACTGCACGGGCTGGCCATCGCGATAAGCCGGCCTTGAGGACAGGTTGCCGTCCCCGTCGGTGAAGGGCTCGAAGAGCTGTGTAGGGAAACTGTGTGCCAGATAGTCCAGCACATACTCGCGCGGCGTGATGTCGACCTGGACGTCACCCCAGTCCTCGGTCGGGATGTCGGCAAGGCGCCGCTCCAGCAGGGCCTCGCCGGTCGAGACGATCTGCACGACAGCGGCGTGGCCGGCCTCAAGGTCACGTTCGATCGCCGCGATCAGCGTCGGCGTCTTCATCGAGGTGATCAGGTGTGAAAAGAAGCGCTGCTTGACCGATTCGAAGGCCGACCGGGCCGCCGACTTGGCCTGCGCATTGAGCGTGCCGCGCTCGCCAGTGACATTGGCGGCCTGCAGGGCGGCGTCGAGATTGTTATGGATGATCAGGAAGGCGCCGGCATAGGCGTCGTAAATGCGGATCTGCTCGGGCATGAGCGCGTGCTCGAGCAGCTCGTACTCGACGCCCTCATAGGACAGCGACCGGGCCGCATAGAGGCCAAGCGCCTTGAGGTCGCGTGCGAGAACCTCCATGGCGGCGACGCCGCCGGCCTCGATCGCCTGCACGAACTCCGCGCGCGTGGCGAAGGGGAAGTCCTCGCCACCCCAGAGGCCCAGCCGCTGGGCGTAGGCGAGATTGTGCACGGTGGTGGCGCCTGTCGCCGAGACATAGACGACACGGGCGTTGGGCAGCGCGTGCTGCAGCCGCAGGCCGGAGCGGCCCTGCTGAGACGGCGCCTGGTCGCCGCGCTCACCTTTGCCACCGGCGGCATTGGCCATGGCATGGCTTTCGTCGAACACGATCACTCCGTCGAAGTCCGATCCCAACCAATCGACGATCTGCTGGACCCGCGAAACCCTTTCCTCGCGCGCGTCGGTCCGCAGCGTGGCGTAGGTGGCAAAAAGGATGCCCTGCTCCAGACGGATCCGACTGCCCTGGCGGAAGCGGGCGAGCGGCGTGATCAAGAGGCGCTCCATCCCGAGGGCCGACCAGTCGCGCTGGGCATCCTCGATCAACTTGTCGGACTTCGAGATCCACACGGCGCGCTTCCGGCCCTGCAGCCAGTTGTCGAGAAGAATGCCCGCGACCTGGCGGCCTTTGCCGGCGCCGGTGCCATCACCCAGCATCCAGCCGCGCCGGAAGCGCACGGCCTTCTCGGCGCCATCGGGTGCCGCCGAGACGACATCGAAAGTCTCATCGACCAGCCAGGACCCGGCGAGATGACCGCTATGCGCCTCGCCGGCATAGATGGCGCTTTCGAGCTGGGCATCCGACAGTGACCCATTGGAAACAACATTGGCCGGTAGACGCGGCCGATAGGTCGGCTTGGGCGGCGCCACAGAAGCCATCGCCGCGGACTGCACGAGCCGCGTCGGATGCGGGCGCGCACCTTCGATGCGAACTGACTGCAAGCCGTAGGGCTCATACAGCGCCTCGGTCAGGCGGCCCTCCTCCGCCGGCTTCCAGTCGACGGTTTCATAGATCAGCTCGGTGCCGATGGGCTCGAATGCTGTCGTCGCGCTCGACGGGGGGTAAGGCGCAGATGCGGCCTTGGTGCGGACGGGGATGACCCTCGCAGCCTTCCGAACGAGACTGGTTCCATCGACAGGCAAGCGCGCCGGGACGTGCTGCAGGACCCAGGCGAGCAGCGTGGCCGCATCAGGCGCCATGCCCGGGGACGTTGGAAATGACCCTGGATCCGGTGCTGGCAGCCGATCGATGACCGTCAGGCGGGTCTCGACCGTCGTGCCGTGCCGGGCATAGACGCGCCCCTCAATCGCGGCCGAAAAGACGACGCGTCCGCGCTCCTGGAGGCGGGCAAAGGCGTCGCGCCAGAACGGCTGATCAGGAGCGACGCTGGCACCCGTGATCGCAACCAGCCGCCCACCATCAGCAAGGCGAGCGAGCGCCGACGCGACATGGTGTAGGGCGGCGTGCGGAACGGCGCCGTCGACATGTGCCGCGGCCGAGAACGGCGGGTTCATCAGGACCACGCTCGGCCGCAGCACCCCATCGAGATGGTCGTGGATGTGAGCGGCGTCATGCCGGGTGATCCAGACCCCGGGAAAGAGCTGGTTCAGCAGCCCGGCGCGAGCCTCGGCGAGTTCGTTCAAAACGAGCCGGCTGCCTGCGAGCTCCGCCAAGATCGCGAGCAGCCCAGTCCCTGCCGAGGGCTCAAGCACGACGTCGGCTGGTCCAACTGCGGCTGCCGTGGCTGCAGCGAAGGCAAGCTCGATCGGCGTCGAGAATTGCTGCAGCGCCTGGCTCTCCTGGGATCGGCGTGTATGGGTAGGCAGAAGAGAAGCCACCTTGACCAGCATCTGCAGTACGCCCGCAGGCGACGCGGCTTGCGCGCGGATGGCTGGGCCGAACTTGCGGAGGAATAGGACGGTCGCGGCCTCGCAGGCGTCGTAGGCCGTCTTCCAGTCCCAGGCGCCGGCCGCATCGGAGCCGCCGAAAGCGCGCTCCATGGCATTGCGTAGTGCGACCGCGTCGATTCGCTGGCCGTGCTCGAGATGAGGCAGAAGAAGACGCGCGGCGTCAGCGAGGCCATGCGGCACGTCGGCTATGGGGCAAGCAAGGGCGAGCAACAGCGCATCCGCAGCCGCTGGAGCAGAAATGATCGTCATGAAGGGACCTCAGAGAGCGGGAACGGGTCGAACCGCGGGGCGCTCTCTGGGGCCCCATCGGCTCAAACCCGTTCCGGCCGCCCTCTTCCTCTCATTCCGACTTCGTCATCCGGCCCCAGATGCTTGATGCCCGGCGGATGGCAGCAGACTGAAAGGCCCATTGCGCGTGGGCAGCGGCAAACCCGTGCGCTCAAAAACGAAGGCCCGACATACTGGTCGGGCCTTCGGGTGAAGCGTGAGGAACGGCAGATCCGCGGTAGCGGCTCGCCGGGTCGTTCTAGTTGGCGGCCTGCTGAGATTGAGCGTCCTCGCCATCGGTAAGAAATGCTGGAAGAGACCCCACCACGCCCGCCGGCAGATCGGACGAAGGCGCACCGTCCGCGAGACGCAGCGGCTCCGGCAGCCAGCCGGTACCATCGAGCAGCCGCTCTGCTTCCTGCGCCATCTCCCCTTTCTTGAGGTGGTCAAGGAGCCGGGCGGCATGTTCGCCCTTGGCTTCCCGCACTGCTTCGAGAATGCGAGGTTTAGTGACGCGGCCGAGGTAGTTGTCGACCGTCGGCCGCCAGCCCGCCACCACCATGTCGAGGCCGACCGCGCGAGCGAGCCGGTCTGCTTGGGCAAGGCGCTGCTGGACGCCATGCACCGAAACACGCGGGCCACCGTAGCGGTCGCCCTTCTCATAGAGGGCGTTCACGCCGAACGAGACGCAATGCGCGAGCAAGGCCGCACGCCGATCGTTATCGAGATCGGAAAGCCAGCCCCAAAGCGCGTCAGCGTCCTTGGGCAGCTCCGCCTCCCAGGCATTCTGGCGCGCCTCGACCGCCTTGGCAGAGAGACTGTCCTTCAAGTCGGGCGCCTGAACGGGGAAGAACACATGGCGCACCGAAACCTCAAGGCTCGCGCCTGGCGCGCTGTGCTGCAAATTGTCGAGGCAGAGCTTGTGCAACAGCGCCGTCATGGCGACGTGCGGGTTGTTCGCCACCGCGTCCCGTAGTGCCAGGGTGCGGTGCGCGGTCAGCTCGCCTACGAGGCGTTCGGGCAGCGGCTTGATGGCGTCTTCATCGCCGTCGTCATCCGCCTTTTCTCCACCGACGGTGATCACGGTGCGCTGGGCGGCGGCAGCGGCAAGTGCCGTCCCGTCAGGACGGCAGGGCCCGTGCTCCGCCGAGTCTTCGTTGGCGACTCGTGTCGACTCGTCCTCTGGCCGGACGTAGCCTCGTTCGACGGCGAGGTGTCCGTCAGGGTCGAAGCTGACGAACGCGCCGGCACGCGGAATCTCGGCCGGGTCATAGCGGACCGGACGGTTCTCGAACGCAGCAAGCGTCGTCTCGATCTCGCCGAGGCGCGCATCGACTTCCTCCGGCAATTCATCGGCATCTTGGTATTCGCTCTCGAGTTTGGCCTGCTCGGCGGTCAGAGCATCGAAGGTCGCGCCCTCGTCGGGCGTGAGCTCGATTTGCACGCCGTCGAGTCGTTGAAGGTGATGGGCATGGCCGTAGCCGAAATCGACCGCCACCTCGATCCATCTCCAGCCTTCGGCGGCAATCTTCTCGGCCTCTACCGCTAGCTTCTTGGTGGCGAGCCGATCGAGCAAAGCCACGTCCTGCAGCCAGCCGCCTCCGTCTTCCTCGAAGAGGTCGCGCAGGACCAGACCGCCGGCAGCTTCGTAGGCCTCGATTCCGACAAACCTTGCGCGGCGGTCGGAGGCGCGCACGGCACTCTCGGTGAGCTGTCGGCGGATCAAGTAGGGCTCATTGTTGTAGGACTGCTGCAGGGCCTCCCAGACCTGCTCCTGGCGTGCATGGTCCGTGGTGACGGTAAAGGCCATGAGCTGCTCCAGGGTCATGCCATCGTCAGCGTAGATCCCGAGCAGCCTCTCGGAGACCGCGGCCAAGCGCAGCCGCTGCCTGACCACGGCCGGCGGGACGAAGAAGCGGGCAGCGATCTCTTCCTCGCCGGCACCCTGATCACACAGGGCCTTGAAGGCGCGAAACTGATCCAATGGGTGCAGAGCAACCCGATGAACGTTTTCCGCGAGCGAATCCTCCTCCGCCGAGACCTCGACAGCAGGGTCTCGCACGATGCAGGGAATCGGCGCCGTCTTCGAAAGTCGCTTCTGCCTCACCAGTCGCTCGAGGGCGCGGTAGCGGCGGCCGCCGGCGGGAATCTCGAACATGCCGGTCTCGGCGCCACCGGCATCGAGGACCGGCCGGACGTTGAGGCTCTGCAGGAGCCCGCGGTGTGCGATGTCCTCGGCCAAATCCTCGATCGAGACGCCGGCCTTCAGGCGCCGGACGTTGGACTGGCTGAGCGACAGCTTGTTGAAGGGGATGTCGCGCGAGGCGCTGAGGGTGATCTTCTGAAGCGCTTTAGCCATGTCGGTGTGCTCCGTGACGGACGATCGGGAGACTCTCTCTCGACCTCCAATCCGTCATGGACCGAGCGCAAGCCTCTCACTCTCTTTTGCCAGCTATCAGGAAGGGGGCAGTGACTGGCACGCCGGCTTCGGTCCATTGCGCGAGGGGCTATACCGACCTTCGTGTCGAACGATTGCGGCGAACGACGCTGCGCTCTTGGCATCTGGCCCGCCAAGCCGCGGCGCCGGGAAGATTGGTGGGGGTCAAGAGCTTCAGGATCGTTTCGGGGCAGTCGTATTCGTATGGCTCCATGCTCTCGTGCATATCCTTGTAGCCAAAGACGTATCCCTCGCGATCGCGGGGATCATACCGGATAAGGCAAATCAGAGCCCACACCTCGCGAATACCGGTGTCACGGCATAGGCGCTCCACTGCTGCGTAGTAAACGCGATTGTCGATGATCTTGGAGCGCAATACAGTCGATCTTACGCTAGCCTTCTCGTGCGTAAATTGGGCATCCAGATACTGGCGCGGTCCCTTGAACCCATCGAGTGATTTCTTATAGAGCCAGCCCATGGTGGGGTCCTTCCGCGACGGCCGTCACGAGCCTCTCTCGCGACCTCCAACCCGTCACGGCAAACCCACCGAACTCTCCCTCTTCCGGCGTAGGAACCGGAACAGATAGGCCGGCCGAGATATGGCCCGGGAAGAGCCATTCCGCATCAGCAAATCTAATGATTGATTGAGCTATTCGGCCTCAGTTTTGCGCGCAACGGGGATGACCACCCCCGACGTCACTAGCACGATCAGCCCACGCTCGGTTTCGGTCATGTCTAGATAGGCGCGGACCTGCGCACGATAGTGTTCGAGCGTCTCGGGTGCGGGAGCAACGTCGCTCTTCCAGTCGACGACCACGCGCGGCGCGCCATCGGCGCCAAAGGCAATCGCATCGGCAAAGCCGGCCATCGCTTCCTCCTGCTCGCCGATCAAGGCGGAGGCAAAAACCGGGTACTCCGGCAACAGGCCGGGTCTCAGGGCGACAATTTCCGGCAGCGCCAGAGCACGAGTGACGCAGGCAGCAAGCTCAGCGGGCACAAGCCCATGCGCGGGATCATTGGCCACGGGGCGCCCAATCGCGCGGATCAGGGTTTCGGCACGAGCGACGAGGGCGCGCTCCGTCTCCGCCGTTTCGCCTGTGAGGACTTCCTCGATGAGTTTGTGCAGGATGACACCGCGTTCGCGGCCGCCTTGGATCGTCGGGACAATGCGATCCTCTACAGGCGCGCCATCGACGTCCGTCGTCAGAATCTCGGGTACCTCATGCAGCGGCGGCGGCCCGATTGAATTTTCGTCGCGGCTCGGCGACAGCCAAACAATGCGCTGCCGACGCTCGGCGATCATCGCCGCTTCCGAGGCGAAGACCTCTCGGGTTTGCGCGTTTTCCACGCCGATAGCACTGGGCCCGCTCTCTGGTGGAAGATGACCAAGATCGAGCGCCGGCAGCTCCGTCAGCGACAAATCGAGAAGCGAACTCCAGGCTGATCGCTTGGCCGTGACGTCGAGCCTCGGCAGTACCAGTAGTTCGCGCGCTCTTGTGGCGGCGACATACCAGAGACGGATGCGCTCACAGTCGAGCTCGGCTTTCTCTGCGTCGCGCGCCGCTTCATAACCTGTCGGCTTCACGCCGAACACCGGGCAATAGAACCGGCCGCTGCCGCGATTGGTGACGGCGGTCTCCGGCGCCATGATCTGCGTCATGGTGTTAACCGGCACGACGATCGGCCACTCCAGGCCTTTGGCGGCGTGCATGGTGTAGAGCGCTACCGCCTCTTCTTGGGCATCGGGACGGCCTTCGACGGCGCGGGCCTCGTCGGTCCACGCGGCGGTCATCGCCTCTGCGAAGGCGCGCAGGCCGCGGACCGCATAGGCGTGGCAGAGGCTCAGATAGAGATCGACATTGGCAAGCGCGCGTTCGGCCTGGCCTCGATGCCGCTGAAGGAGGATCGGCCGCACACGCAGCACGTCTACGGCTTGCGACAGCAGGCCGTACGGCGTGGTGGCGTTGGTCTTCCGGCGCAGCGCCTGCAGCTTCTCGATCGTGTCGCGGGCGTGAGGATGGGCGATGGCTCCTGGGGCCACGCCGAGGTCCAGCCGCGGCAAGGCGTCCGGCCTATCCTCGGAACGCGGGAGCGCCCAGACAATGTCCAGCAATTCCTCCTCGGTCAGGCCGACCAAGGGACCGCGCAACAGCGCACCGAGCGCAAGCGTGTCTCGGCGATCGGCGAGGACGCGTGTGACGGCGATGAGATCCTGAATCTCCTGGCGCCGGAACAGGCCCTTACCGGCCTGGGTCGCGACCGGAAGCCCGCGCCGCTCCAGCGCTTCCTCGTAGCGCCACAGATCGCTTCCCGTCGGCGCGAGGAGGGCGATGTCGCCGGGCCTGCAGGCGCGGCGCTCGCCGGTCTTGCGGTCAAGAATCGCTTCGCTGCCGATCAGCCGCGTGCACATGTCGGCAACGGCTTCTGCTTCGCCGTCGCGCTGACGCTCGGCAGAGGCCTTACCGTCAGTATCGGCGACGGCGACGTCGAGCGCCGCGACGCAGAGACCCTCGTCACGCTCGGGGTGGAACGGATCCAGCGCTGTGAACCCCGGCTGGCCATTCTCGACCGACAGCAGGAGCTCGAACCGATCGTTCACATAGCGCAGGATCGGTTCACAGGACCGAAAGTTGGTCGAGATCGGCAGGACGCTGTCTGGAGCCTGCGCAAGAAACGCTCCCCGCGCCTGGATGTAGGTGCCGACATCGGCGCCGCGGAAGCGATAGATCGCCTGCTTGGGGTCGCCGACCAGGAACAGCGCGCCCGGGCGGATTTGTACCGTGGTCCAGTCGGGATTATCCTCGCCCGCCGGAGGATCGCCGCAGAGGCGCCAGAAGATTTCTGTCTGTAAGGGGTCCGTATCCTGGAACTCGTCGACAAGAACGTGCGCAAAGCGCCCCGCCAGCGCGCGGCGCACCGCTTCATGATCGCGCAGTAAGGCGCGTGCGGCGAAGACGAGGTCGTCGAAGTCGAGAAGCGCAGCCGAGCGCTTGTAGTCGCGGAAGCGATCCATCACCGGCTGTACGAGGCGGACGAGGTCGGCGAGGACACGTGCGGCGACCGCCTGCAACAGCGTGGTCCACGCTTCGCAACAGACGATGTAGTGACTTTCGGCGGCGGCGTTCAAACGGTCACCATCAGCCTTGGTGAGGCCCGCGCGTTTGGCCGCGTGGCCCCATTTGCCTTTCTTTTTGTATGCCCGAAAGCCTCCCGCGGCTGTACAGAGATCAGGATGCGGACGCGCGAGCAACAGCCGGACGAGATTGGCAGGCTGCTCCGCCGGCAAGATGGTCGCAACGGCTGCGGCCATTTCCGAGAACCGTGCTGCGACGTGGGCGGTCTCTGCTTCGTCGACCTCGGCAGCACGCAGGAAAGAAGCGAAGTCGCCTGCCGTCTGCCGGACGGCGTCAATACGCGGCGCCAGCGCTTCAGGTGCATCGACGATCAGCGCCCGGCGGCTGCGGAGATGGCCGAGAATCTTGTGGATCAACCCGACTGTCTCGCCTGGATTCTGCAAAACCATCTCGGCGAGCAGTCCGCCGGCATCGCCAGCGAGTTCTTCCCGGAGCCAGGTCTCGATGATCTCGACGAAGGCGAGGTCGGCCTGGTTGCGGTCCATCACCGTAGCACCGGGATCGATGTCTGCTTCCACCGGATAGGGCTTAATCAACCGTTGGCAGAAACCGTGAATGGTCGAGCAGGTGATCTCGTCGATAGCTGCGCTGGCGGCCGAGAGATAGCGTCGATGGTCGTCGGAGAGGCCTTGGGGCAAGGCGACCAGAAGCTCTGTGGGGATGCCGCCTGTGACCAACTCGCCGACGAATTCGTGTACGCGGATGAGAAGCTCGCTGGCGGCGAGTTCGGTGAAGGTTACCGCGGCGATCGATTTCGGCGGAACGCCCTCGGCCAGCATCACAGCGATACGGCCGGCCATGACGGCAGTCTTGCCAGAACCAGCGCCGGCCTCCACCAGAAATGACCGATCATGAATCGCGATAGCGGTGCGCCGGGCCTCGTCATCGGTGAGCTGTGCCAGCGGCGCATTCATCACGGAGCCTCCCATACCTGCGCGGCGGCCCCTAGCCGCTGGGTGGCGGCGGCAATCTTGCGTTTGCAATAGGCAGCGCCGGCGTTCGCCGGCAGTGCGAAGGCGAGGTCGTCATAGGTCCCGCCTGTGTCGACCCCCAGCACCGCGCCGCCAGAGAGGAGACTGGCGTGCGCGGCGCGTAGATAGCCGGCGACTTCGACCAGGGTGGCTTCGGGATCGTTGAGCCGCAGGTCGACCTCATCGCGGGGATAGAGGAGCGAGGCGATGATGGTGACATCGTCGCCGAGCATCGCCTTCACGGCGAAGGCGTAGAGGCAGCGCTGGAGCTCCTTGCCGCCATCGAGAATGATGCTGTCCTTCGGCTTTCGGCCCGTCTTGTAATCGCGCACCAGCGCGCGGCGGCCGTCACCGGAGATATCGAGCCGGTCGATGTAGCCGGCGATGCGGAATCCGGCACCGGGAATTTCAACGCTGGCAGTCGCGTCCCAGGGCGGCGCTATGTCGGTCTTGGGCGCGGCGCCGCCGAACGGGACCTCGCCGAAAGCACGGGCGCCAAGCAGCCGCTCGTCGCTAAAAGCGAGCGCGCGCCGGCTCAGCTCGCGCGCCTCATCCAGCGTGCGCCGCCAGATAACGCGCGGCGGCACGGGGCGCTCCGTCTCCCAGAATTCGGCAACATCGCCGGTAGCGCCATCGACGGCGCTGGCGATTTGTTGCGGTGTTGCGGCAGCCAGCCCGCCGCTGGCCTCGAGCGTGCGTAGCGCCCGATCCAGAGTCAGGTGAACAAGATCGCCCATCGCCAGCGCATCGAGGACGAGGGGGTCGTCGCCGCTTTCGGGCGCCCGCCAGCGTAAGCCGTAGTGCCAGACGAAGCCGAGCGGATTGCGCAGGAGTTTGCGAAGCGAACTTGCCGATTGGGTGCGCGCCAGTATGGCCCGCATCACAGGGTGGTCGGCACGGACAAACCCATCATGGGGTGTGATCTCCTCCCGCAGCCAGTTGCGCCAGCAGGTGGCGGCCGCGACGGCTTGCGGCAGGGCGCGGAATTCCTGCGGCCGGGCCGTCAGTCGGTCGGTCTCGCTGAAGGCGTGATCCGGCACTCGGTTGTGGCGAAGATAGATCTCATCGGGCTGACCTTGCAGCAAGGAACTGCGGCCGAGGAGTCGGCCGTCGCTGTTCCGTCGCGCCCTGGATAGGACAACTTGACGCTCGCTGGTGGCGAGGATGGTCGCAAAGTCTCTTCGGTCGGCTGCGCCAACCGGGAGTGGGTCGAGTTCGATGGTAGGGATGATGTGATCGGAGAGGAGGCGATCCTCCGAAATGCCGCGCGGCCAACGCGACGAATTGAGGCCGAGGAGACGAACGAAGCAGCGCGGCGATGCCGCCAGGGCGCTTGCGGGCATCCAGGCGACCGAAACGCAGGCGTCAAGGCCGTCATCCTGCTTCAATGTCTCCAAGGTCAGATCGAGCGAGGCGGTCGGGCCGGCAAGGAGCGCCTTGCGCCAAATGGTCAAGGTCCTGCCATGCAGCAGCGCTTCGCCAATGACTTCGGCCGCCGCAATGCCCTGCGCCAGCAGAGATGTAATCTCGCGCAGCGCCGGACCATGATCGATTTCGTCGGGCCAATCGGCGGCGGTCAGGTGGTCGAGCAAGTGGATCCAAGCTTGGGGAGACGCCAGCGGGGCACCTGCCGGCAATAGCCGTGTCCAGCCCGCCGGCAGAGCCTGAAACGGGCCGGGATAGGCGGCCAGCAGCGCCGCCAGACGCCGCATCCGCGTTTGAGACAATCCCCTCACCAGAATGTCCGCGAGCGCCGCCGCGGCCTGGCCTTCCCTACAGGCCGTGATCTTGACGCCGTGTACGAAGTGGACGTCGAGATTGGCGTCGGTGCGCAAAGCCAGGAAATGATCATCGTAATCAGCCGGCGTGACCGATGCGATGGCGATCTCTACCGGATCGGCCGTGCCGGACGCGATGAGCCGTCGAGCCCATCGCATGGCCTCGATGGCCTCGTGGTAGGCCGTCGAGGCGCTGACGGTGATAATCTCTGGTGTGTGCGGCTCAGCACGCGCCACGTCGATGGCCCCTCTATCGAGCCAAGCGGGGATCGATCGGGGACCAGCGTTCCAGCGAACCGGCACCCGCGCAGCGATCGCATGTAGCAGTGGCCGCCAACAGGGCGACAGCTCGGTAATGCCGACAATCTCAACTGGCCCGAAAAGGGCTTCGGCGTGGTCGAGTCGTTGCAACGCTGCTGCCACGAGGTCGACCGGACGCATCATGGCTGGAGGCAGGACGGCGAGAATTGCTTCTTCAAGGCGGGCGATCGACGCGAAGCGTGAGTGCTCTCCGGCGCGCGCCTGCAAATCGACACCCGCGCGCCACGCCTTCCGCAGAGTGTCGACAGCGGCGCCCACCATGCCCGGCAGCGACTTGAGACTATCCAGCTCGCCGAGCGCGACTTCCGGCAGAATAGCCTGGATCGCGGCGCGTAGGGTCTCGTCATCGACAGGGCGCGACAGGCCACCCGCTAGGCGCGTGGCGAGTTGCTCGAGAGTCATGATCTGTAGGCCGTGCCGGCGTTCGCGTGCCGCGGCGAGCCGGAGTTCGCGCATCGCCAGCCGCCCATGGGCAATGATTGTCCGTCGCTGCGCCGTTTCCATGCCCTCCTCCCGACCTCCTAGGGCGGACGCACCGCGCTCAAGGCTGCCTCGCCCACGAATGGTTTTGCCTTGACCGGCAAACCGAACATGGATAATTACTAGACGGATCGCTTAACTATGTCCAGCTACTTTCTATTTCCAAATCCTAGGGAGGACCAATGGCGCAGGCTGGCGCGGGGTTGAAATGGGGCGTCGAGCGGCGGCTTGAGTTCATCGAGTTCCGGCTTTTTTGGGAGGGCGGCGTCAATCGCGCCGATATCATTGATGTATTCGCCGTGTCGGTGCCACAGGCTTCCAAGGACCTGACTCTGTATCAGCAGCGGGCGCCGCAGAACGCGATCTATGACAAGAGCGCCAAGCGCTACGTCGCGGGCACAGATTTTGAGCCGTGTTTTCTCAAGCCCGACCCTGAGAGATATCTCTCGCAACTGCGTGCCGTGGCGGACGGGGTGTTAGATCAATCACATGCCTGGATCGGGAATCCTCCGGCCTATGGCGCCGCGCCGGCGCCGGCTCGAGGGGTGGATCCGAAGACATTGCGCGAAGTGTTGGCGGCGATCCGCAGAACGAAGGCGATCGAGATCAGATACCAATCCCTTTCCCGGCCTGAGCCAAAATGGCGCTGGGTTGATCCTCATGCCATTGGGTTCGATGGCTTTCGCTGGCATACCCGCGCCTATTGCGAAATCGATCGCACATTCAAGGATTTTCTGCTGTCGCGGATTCTCGAAACTCGCGGAACCCGAGCAAGTGAGGTCGACTCGTCTGGTGACCACGGTTGGCATGAGCAACTTATTCTAGAGATCGGACCGCATCCGGAGCTTTCCGAGACGCAGAAAATGGTGATCGCCCTCGACTACGGAATGAAAAGCGGTCGGGCGCAAATCCGGGTTCGTCGCGCATTTCTCTATTACACGCTCAAGCGGCTCGGCCTTGACGGTGAGGCGGCGGGCCGCCGGCCGCAGGATCAGCAGATCGTCCTGCTGAACCCACAGGTACTGGCGCCAGACCCCATACCTGCCAGTGCGGAGGGTTGAATGGGAGTACGATCGCCGGACGGGATTAGGCAGCTAGTCTTCCTCAAACGCTGGCGGGCCGCCGTCACAATCGAGAGACCATGAGCGTTTCGTCCGGCTACACGCCCTATCAGGCGGCCTATTTCGCCCACTTGCTCACGCGTGAGGGGTTGGAGGGCGACGCCCTGAACCAATCGCTTTCCGCTGCACGCGTTGATCTCAATCCGCATCAGGTCGAGGCGGCAATGTTCGCCATGCGCTCGCCGCTCTCCAAAGGCGTACTGCTGGCCGACGAAGTCGGGCTGGGAAAGACCATCGAGGCCGCGCTGGTCATCAGCCAGCGTTGGTGGGAGCGCAAGCGGCGCTTGCTCTTGGTTGCGCCTGCCTCCCTTCGCAAACAATGGGCTCAGGAACTTCACGAGAAGTTCTCCCTGCCGTCGGTCATCCTCGACGCCAAGCGGGCGAAGGAGCTGGCTAAGGCGGGCAAGGAGAACCCCCTCGGCCGCGGCGAAGGCATCGTCATCCTGTCCTACGAATATGCCGCCCGGATCGCCGACCAACTGAGTGCGATCCCATGGGACCTTGTGGTTTTCGACGAAGCCCACAAGATGCGTAACGTCTACCGGGCCGCTGAGACCTCCCGCGCCGCCGTGCTCCGCGCCGCGCTGGCAGACCGGCGAAAGCTGCTGCTGACGGCCACTCCGCTGCAAAACAATCTGATGGAGCTTTATGGGCTGATCACGGTGATCGACGACCAGTTCTTCGGCTCGCCCGAAGCGTTTCGCGCCGAGTTCGGCGGCCGGGAGGATCGCAAAGCCCTTTCGATCTTAGGTCGCCGGTTGGAGCCGATCTGCAAGCGCACCCTGCGACGGCAGGTCCAAAAGGCGGGCCTGATCAACTACACTAATCGTCTGCCCAAGACCTTCGACTTTACGCCCGACCGGCTTGAGGAGGACCTCTACAAACACATGTCGGACTACCTGCAACGGCAGGACACCATCGCGGTGGGGAAGAACGGCCGCCACCTTGTCATCCTCGTGCTTCGGAAGATTCTCGGATCATCGTCGTTCGCCGTCGCGGCGACGCTGGACAAGATGGTTGCCCGCTTGGAGCGCAAGCAGGCTGTCTCGGAGGAAACGCTCGACGACATCGATGACGTGGCAGAGACCGCCGATGAATGGCGTGAGGGCGAGCAAACGGCTGAAGCCGACGCTCTGGAAGAGGAAGCCGAGGGCGCGATCAAGGGTGTCGATCCCGCCGCCCTGAAAGCCGAAATAGGCGAACTTACCCGCTACCGCGATCTCGCTGCCTCGATCAGCACGAACGCCAAGGGCAAGGCTCTGCTCGACAGCCTGCCAGGGGTTCTGGATGAGATCGTCGGCAAAGGCGGCGAGAGGAAGGCGGTGATCTTCACCGAGTCCGTCCGCACCCAAGGCTATCTGCGCGACCTTTTGGAGGATCACGGCTTCGTCGGGCAAACGGTGATCCTCAACGGCGCCAACGCCGACAAGGACAGTCGCGACATCTATAAGGCTTGGCTTGAAAAGCACCGAGGCACCGAGGCGGTGTCTGGGTCCAAGACCGCTGACATGAAGGCCGCACTCGTCGATGCGTTCCGAAACGACCGCACGGTGCTGATTGCCACCGAGTCCGGCGCCGAGGGCATCAATCTTCAATTCTGCTCACTGCTGATCAACTACGACCTGCCGTGGAACCCGCAGCGCGTCGAGCAGCGGATCGGCCGGTGCCATCGCTACGGCCAGAAGATCGACGTGACCGTCGTGAACTTCATGAACCGGAAGAATCAGGCCGAGGCACGGATCGTCGACCTACTTCAGACCAAGTTCCAGCTTTTCGACGGCGTGTTCGGCTCATCGGACGAGGTGCTCGGTGTCATCGAGTCCGGCGTGGACATCGAGCGGCGTATCCTCGAAATCGTCCAATCCTGTCGCACGAACGACGACATCAACGCGGCCTTCGACCAGCTTCAAACCGAACTGGTCGTCGAGATCGACGAGGCCAAGAAGTCGGCTCGGGACCAAATCCTTGCCGCTATGGACGACAAGGTCGTCGCACGGCTGAAGATGCAGGAGACCTCCCTTCATCGCTCCCTCGACGAGTTCAAGCGCGCGCTGCTTCTCCTGGCCCGCGCCGAGCTACCCGATGCCCGCTTTCACGACGACCACGCTGAGCGGTTCGACTGGCAGGGCGACACGTACACAACTGAATGGCCGCTCGCCGATGACCGGGGGTGGAATTTCTTTCGGCTGGCCGATGGTCGCCTCGCGGACCAGTTGGTCGTGCAGGCCATGGCGCGAAACCTTAGCCCGGCCTCGGTCAGGTTCGAATATGGGGCCTATGACGGCAACCTTGGCGATGTCGCCGCGCACATCGGCGCCAGTGGATGGATGCAGGTGGCGCGACTGACCCTTCAAACACCCGTGCGGAGCTTCGACGAGTTGATCGTGGCCGCCGTCACCGACGACGGCGAAGTGCTCCCCGGCGAGACCGCCGCGCGTATGATGCTCGTTCCCGCGCACGTCGGCGGGGCTGCGCCTTCGACAACGGCGCCCGACGGGTTGGCCAAGCTCGTAAACGACCGGCAGACCGCTATCGTGCAGCTGGCCCAGTCGCGTCTGGGCGACTTCCTCGAAGAGGAGGAGGAGCGGCTGGATAACTGGCGCGACGACGTGCGTGTCTCATTCGACGCCCAGATCAAGGCTCTGGCGAAGGAGGCGAAGGAGAAGGCTAAACTCTCCCGAGCCGTTCAGGGCCTTCAGGAAAAGGTCGAGCTACAGCGCGAGGCAAATGCGCTGAAGCGGCAGGCCGACGACCTAAACCATCAACTTTATACCCGGCTGAGGGAGATCGACGCGGAACGCGAGCGCATGCTCGACGAGATCGTGGAGAAGCTCAGCCTCACGCCGACTCTCACGCCCCTGTTTACGATTCGATGGGATGTTTCCGCATGAGTAAGACCAAATTGGAACTAACGTGGGTCGGCAAGGAATACCGGCCTCGGCTTGAGCCGCGCATCTTGATCGAAGATGACGATAAATCATACCACGCGCCCGCGAGGCGTTCTGGCGATTTGTTCGACAATCTATTGATCCACGGAGACAATTTACTCGCTCTCAAATCGCTTGAAGGCAGCCACGCCGGGCGGGTGAAGTGCATCTATATCGACCCGCCTTTCAACACTCAGCAGGCCCTCGAACATTACGATGATGGATTGGACCATTCTCTTTGGCTTTCGCTTATGCGGGAGCGTTTGCAGGTGTTGCGAGAGCTTTTATCCGACGACGGAACGCTCTTTATTCACATAGACGACAATGAGTTGGCATATCTCACCGTATTAGCGGATGAGATATTCGGACGAAAGAATCGCACTTACATAATTACATTCAAGCAGGCATCCGCGACCGGTCACAAATCCATAAATCCCGGCGTCGTAAACACAACAAACTACATTCTTGTATATGCAAAAGATAAAGCGAATTGGAAGCCCAACAAGCTGTTCTCTGCGCGAGAGCGTGATATCCGGTATGGCCAATTTATTATCAATAAAGACGATCCTCCTGAGCATTGGCGGGTCGAGACGCTAATGGCGGCCTTTGCGCGAATAAATGACCTAGATGTGAAAGAGGGGCGAAAGATTGCCAAGGAAAATCCTGAGCTGCTCGATCAATTTGTAATGGATAACGCCGAAAGTGTAATCCAAATGGCACGTCCAGATTACGATGCCGTAGGCAAAGAAACTAAAGAAGTCATAGATAAGTCAGAAAAGCATCCGTCCAAATGGTTCGTCGTAGAGCGTTCAGAGCATCCGACCCTATATATTCAGGCCGGTAAGCGGGCCCTGTTCTATTCTTCGAAGTTGAAGCTGATCGACGGAAGCTATGTGGCAGGCGAGCCCCTGACTTCGCTTTGGGACGACATCTTGTCCAACAACCTTCACAATGAAGGTGGCGTGCCATTTCCCAAGAGCAAGAAACCAGAGGCCCTGATCAAGCGGTGCATCGAGCTTACCACGTCGCCCGGAGACATTGTTCTCGACTCATTTGCAGGATCAGGCACAACCGGAGCCGTCGCGCACAAGCTCAGACGACGGTGGATCATGATCGAACTAAAGGATCATTGTGAAACACACATTATTCCACGTCTAAAGCGGGTGATTAATGGTGCCGATCCAAGCGGAATTACCGACGCAGCGAAGTGGAAAGGCGGTGGCGGGTTTCGATATTTTCGGATTGCTCCTTCGCTCTTGGAAAAGGACCAGTTCAGCCAGTGGGTGATCTCAAAGTCCTACAACGCCGAAATGCTGGCGGAGGCTATGTGCAAGCACTTTGGCTTCACCTATGCGCCGTCAGCCGATAGCTACTGGCAGCACGGACACTCGTCCGATACCGATTTCATCTACGTTACGACGAACAGCCTCGCCCACGATCAGCTTCGTACGATTTCTGATGAGGTCGGTGCCGAGCGCACTCTGCTGATCTGCTGCAAGGCATTCCAAGGCACCAACGCTGATACCTTCGCCAACCTCACGATCCGCAAAATCCCAGGCGCGATCCTCGACCGATGCGAATGGGGCAAGGACGATTACTCGCTCAAGATCGAGGCCCTGCCACTGATCGAAGACGAGTCTGAATCGGAAGTTGCCGCCAAGCCGAGTGGCCGTCCCCGTAAAGTCGACGATGCGCCCAGCCTGTTTGACTCGGAGAGCGACGCGTGATTGACAACCGCGCCCTGCACCAGATCCGCCAACGGTTGTCACTTCGCAAACCGCAGGCGGAATCCCTCAAACGCTTGGCAGACGTCATCGACCTGGTTGATCCCTCCAAGGACACCGATGTCGCGGGCGCTCTTGAGGCTGTGCAGACAGCCTACCCCGAGGTCGAGGATTTCGAGCGCGATTTCCTAAGCCTCTGCTTCGCGCTCGCAACAGGGGTCGGGAAAACTCGATTGCTCGGGGCCTTCATCAGCTATCTGTTCATGACGGGAAAGAGCCGCAATTTCTTTCTGCTGGCACCCAACCTCACCATCTACGAGAAGCTCCTTGCGGACTTCCGGCCATCCAGCCCGAAGTATGTGTTCAAGGGTGTCGAGGCGTTCGCCCATCAGCCGCCACTCATCGTCAATGCCGAGAACTACGAGGAGGGGCGCGGCGTGCGCGGCGCCGACCTGCTCGGCCGCGAGGCGGCGATCATCAATATATTCAACATCTCGAAGATCAATTCCGAAGTGCGCGGCGGCAAGTCGCCCCGGATCAAGCGGCTCCAGGAATACATCGGCGAGAGCTATTTCTCATACCTCGCCGGGCTTCCCGACCTTGTGCTGATGATGGACGAGGCCCACCGCTACCGAGCCTCGGCGGGCACCAAGGCGATCAACGAACTGAAGCCGATCCTCGGCCTCGAAGTCACTGCCACACCCAAGGCCGTCGGCGGCAGCGCGGCTCCGTTCAAGAACGTCATCTATCGTTACGATCTGTCCGAGGCGATGGAGGACTGCTACGTCAAGGAACCGGCCGTCGGCACGCGGGCCAACTTCGATCCCAAGAGCGTCTCCGACGACCCAAAGGACGGGTCTCCAACCCCCCTTGAGCGGATCAAATTGGAGGATGGGGTCCACTACCACGAACATGTGAAGGTCGCCCTTCAGACCTACGCTAAGCAGCACGAGGCGCCGCTGGTGCATCCGTTCATGCTGGTCGTGACGCAGGATATCACCCATGCCCGGCAGATCCGCGAGTTCATCGAGTCCGAGCAGTTCTTCGAAGGCCGCTATAATGGACGCGTCGCCGAGATTCACTCCAAGCTGACCGGCGAGGAGAGCGACGAAAATGCGCGCAGGCTTCTCAACATCGAACGTGACGGCACCACGGACATCGTCATCCACGTCAACAAGCTGAAAGAGGGGTGGGATGTCACCAACCTCTTCACCATCGTCCCGTTGCGGGCGTCAGCCTCCGACATCCTGACCGAGCAGACCCTCGGGCGCGGCCTACGGTTGCCCTATGGAAAACGCACCGGCGTCGAGGCCGTAGATACGCTGACGGTCATCGCTCACGATCGATTCAACGACCTGATTGAACGGGCTAAGACGGCCGACGGTCTGGTTCACAAGTTCAAAGAGGTTCGGATCGGCGACGGCGGCGACGTGCCATTCTCGACGCCAGCGATGGTGGAAGCACCGTCGATCATCCAAACGATGATTTCACAGTCCGCCGAGCCGCTCGCCGCCGTGTCGTTGCATCGCGGCTTTGTGGAGCCCCCGCCGCCGCGCTTCACCTTCAGCAAACCGGAGGAGATCGCACTCGCGGAGACAGCCCTTAACGTGGTCCTGCCGAGCTTCCAGACACGTCTTGCAACGGTTGGCGAACTCAAGACCGAAAAGGTGATCAAGAACATCACCGCTGACGCTCTGGCGGCTCACCGGGCCACTGAGGGCGTGTTCACGATGCTTACCCCCGAGCGCGCCGAACAGGTCGTCACCGAGCTATGCGCGGTATTCGCTGAACGCACCATCGCCATCCCACAATTGATCGTCACGCCGGTCGATCAAGTGTCCTTCGGGTTTCGACCGTTCCAGCTTGAGGGCCTTGATAGCTGGAACTACCAGCCGCTCAGCCGGGAACTTTTGGTCCAGGTGCTCCGCACCGAGAAGCGGAGCCTGATCTCGAGCGAAGAGGGTGGCCAACGCTCCGAGCGCATCGAGGATGATCTTGTTCGGCGCCTGATCGACTTCGATGAGGTCGATTACGATGCCCATTCGGAGATGCTCTACAACCTCGCTGGACAGGTCGTCGCTCGGCTGCGCTCCTACCTATCGAAGGACGAGGACGTGCGGAACGTGCTCGTAAGCTGGGGCAAGGATATCGCCAAGGCGGTGTTCGTCCAGATGCAGAAGCACCGCTGGCGAACGGAAACCAAATACCGGGTGACGCTCCATGCCCCGTTCACGATCCTCAAGCCGCAAGCCTTCGATGGCTCGAGCGCCGACGCAATCCGCGACTTCCGGAGCCCGCCGGAGCGACTCAGCGAGATCAGACGGTTCATTTTCACGGGCTTCAAGAAGGGCTGCTACTGGCGGGCCAAGTTCGATTCCGACACCGAGCGGCAGATGGCCGTCCTGCTGGAAGGCGACCCCACCGTCGAACTCTGGATGAAGCCCGGCCCCAATCAGTTCAAAATCTACGACTCCGAGGGTCACGCCTATCAGCCGGATTTCGTGGTCGAGACCAAGACCGAGAAGCTGATTCTTGAGACCAAGCGGCGGTCGGACATCGCCGACGTGGATGTGCAGCGCAAGGCCGATGCCGCCAAGCTCTGGTGCCATATCGCCACCGATCACCATGCCAAGTTGCACGGTGAGAAACCGTGGCGATATGCGCTGACACCCGATGACGCGGTGCAGGCGAACGCGACGTTGGCTGGGCTGATCGCCGCCCACACGCAGGTGGCGGACATGGAACTGCGTGGCCGGTTCATACTGGAAGAGGCCTAAGGACGGAAGCTGAGGAAACGCGCGCATCGGAAGGACTAAAAATCAGGAATTCTGGCTGCTCTACGACGTCGAGACGGGTTGGAAGAGAAGACGCCTCTCATTGTGGACAGAAACAACAGCGGCAGGGCTTCTCTGAAAGCGCCGCGTGCGGCGGAAACAAATCGAGCCGATGTCCCGGTGCTTGGTCTGGCGTTCTCGTCTCGTTAAGAGGGCTGCGGGCGTAAAAGGCCTCGAACGCCAGTTCGCCGCCCGGGCCCAGTACGCCATTGAGGGACGGGCTTTAAGGACACAATGAAGGGGCGCGGCCGCGCAGCGCGGACTCGGAGTCACGCAGCTCTATTTCCTGGTACGATACCTTCACGGGAGCTGTCGTTTAAGATGTGTGCGATTTCTTCGCAGGTCCGCGTCGCGGCGAGCTTGAGGGCTTCATCGATATGGACATAACCCTGGGTCACGCCTCTGGCGGCATGGCCGAGAAGAGCGGCGATGGTTAGCTCGGAAAAGCCCAGATCGCCTGCTACGCTGCCAAAGGTGTGCCGGAGCGTGTGGGGCGTGACACCCTCGATCTTCGCCGACGCGCACAGTCGGGAGAGGCAGCTCTTCGCGGCCGTGAAGTGGCCATCCCCGACGTCAGACGGAAATACGTAAGGGCAGTTCTTCCGCCCTGGCTGATTAGCGGCGAGGTAGGCAGCCGATGGCCCGATCGCGCGCACCTGGCCATCGCTTTTGGTGTCGGGGAAATGCACGTAGCCCTTGTTTGCATGCAACCACTCGCGTTGGAGACCTTGGGCCTCTGAGATTCGAAAACCCGTGAGCAGCATGAAGCGCACTGCGGCGAGCGCGACCGGGTGCTCTCCATTCCGCTCGGCGGCGCTCACTACCTCACCGAGCTTCCCGATCTCGGCCAGACTCAGACGGCGCTCCTTCTTTTTTCCAGCAAGCCTGCGCACCCCGTTTGTTGGATTCAAAGCGATGATGTCGAGTCGTGTGGCGTGCGCTAGGAGGCTCTGCAACGTCGAAACGGTCCGTGCGGCGACGCCACCGCCGCCGGTAGCAACGCCGCCTCGGCCATTGCCGCGAGGTTTGGCCGTCTTCCCCGCGGCAATGTCGGACTGCAGGCCTTCGATATCCGCAAGCTTGAGCGCGCGAACTTGCCGGCGGCCAAGCAGAGGCTTGATGTGCGTTTCGATCCGGCTCCTGTCCATGGCCAGTGTAGATGCCTTGATGGGCCGGTGACGGCGGCCAAGGATGCGACCTGCCTCTGCCTCCCTCAGGTACCAATCACAAATCTCTGCGATCGTGATCGCCTCACGGGAGCGGACGTTCTCTTCGGCCGGGTCTGCACCCGCGGCAACCACACCAAGCTTTATCTGCGCTTGCTCGCGAGCCTTCTCGACGGTCATCACGCCATAGCGACCAAGGACGATACGCCGGCTACGTCCCTCCGCGTTCCGGTATTGCAGAACAAAGGTCTTCAGGCCGGACGGCATGGCCCGCACGCCAAAGCCTCGGAGTTCACCGTCCCAAAGGAACGTCTGCCCCTTTCCGGGAGGTGTTAGGCCATCAACCGCTCGCTTCGTCAGCCTGCTCATGGGTTCGACTCGCCATCCGCTGGATTCCTGCTTACATTACCATCTCGGAGATGAAATGTAAGCACTGTGTAAGCAGTCGAGGTGGGGGATTGGGTTGCCCTGGGATGACGTAGCGGAGAAAGAATTACAAGAAATAGTTCATTATCAGTTGGTTGATGTACCGTGGCGGGCGGCTGGATAGCGTAGCGAAAGGATCATGATAACCTTGCCAAGGTCGGGGTCGAGGGTTCGAATCCCTTCGCCCGCTCCAATTTCTTCCAGTTGCGACGGTGGTTCGAGCCGGCCGAGTCAGCTCGGCACGCTGCGGACCGTGGTGCGAGCGCTGCACGATTGGAGCGATCGGCACGCACGATGAGGTCGATGGTCAGCCGCTGCCAGCGGCCTGCCGATCGTCGTCCGGCCGGTGGAAGAGCATCACCACGAGCACCGACGAGAAGGCGAGGCCCGTCATCAGCAGGAAGCCGTCGGTGAACGAGCCGCGGATGTTCAGGACCCAGCCGGTGATGGCGGGGGCGAGGAAACCCGCGAGGGCGAAGGCGAAGTCCATGAGGCCGAGCGCCGTCGCCGCGCGCTCTGGCACGATGTCGACGTTGACCGCATAGTAGGCGGCGTTGGCGCCCATCGAGGCCGCGACCGCCACGGTGATGCCGGCAATGGCGACCGTGAGGTTGTCGGTCATGGCCACGGGAATGACGGCGATCGCGGCCACGAGCTGGGTGCCGGCGATCAGGTACGAGCGGGCGATGCGCAGCCGGCCGGTGTTCGCCAGCAACGCGTCGGACCACCGGCCGAACAGCCACAGCGTGACCGCCGCCGCCAGCCAGGGCAGGACGGTGAACAGGCCGACGGCGCCGAGGTTCAGACCGTACTTGCGCTCGAGATAGCTCGGCAGCCAGGTCATGAAGAAGAACAGGAAATAGCCGAAGACGAAGAATGCCCAGGTATTGGCGAGCAGCGTGCGGTTGGTGAGCAGGGCTGCGATCGCGTTCATGCCAGGCCAAGACCTGAGGACGGCGCGCGGGCGGCGGGTGACCGCCTCGTGATGGCTCTGGATGTGATCGAGCTCGGCCTGGTTGACGAAGCGGGAATCGGCCGGGCTGTCGCGGAACAGGAACCACCACAGCGGCACCCAGGCGGCCGACAGGGCGAACAGCACGGCGAAGGTCAGCCGCCAGTCGAGCCAGGCGAGAAGCTGGGTGACGACCGGGCCACCGATCGCCAGGGCCAAGGGCACGGCGAGCAGCGCATTGCCGAGCGCCGTCGCCCGTTCATGCGGCGACAGCCAGTGCGTGACCGCGCCGGTCAGCGCCGGGAAGTTGGGCCCTTCCGATACGCCCAACAGGATGCGCGCGGCGTAGAGCGTGACAACGCCGGTCGTCAGCGCCGTCATGCCGATCGACAGGCTCCACAGCACGGCCGCGACGGTGAGCACGATGCGCGCGCCCCAGCGGTCGACGGCGAAGCCGCCCAGCAGGGTGGTCAGCGCATAGCCCAGGCCAAAGGCGCCCAGGATGGCGCCGCTCTCGGCCGCCGAGAAGCCGAGCTCGCGCTGGATCACCGGGATGGCATAGGAGATCGCGGCGCGGTCGATGTAGTTGACGATCGTGATCGCAAACAGAAGGAAGACGATGAACCAGCGGAAGCGGGTCGGCGTCATCGATCCGCCAGCGCCAGCTTCGCGCCCAGCGCGGCAAAGGCGCCGGCGAAAGCCCGCCGCATCCAGGTCAGCACGGCCGGCCGCGAGATCACGTGCCGGCGCACGGCGGCGGCGAACAGGCCGTAGCCCACGAACACCACGAAGGTCATCAGCATGAACACGGCCGATAGCTCCGACATGCGCAGCACCGGCGCGGCTTCGTCGGCGGTGACGAACTGCGGCAGGAAGGCGAAGAAGAAGATCGAGAGCTTGGGGTTCAGGATGTTGATCAGGATGGCGTGCACGATCACCTGCATCGCCGACTTCTGGTCGACCGTCTCCTCGACCTTGAGCGCGCCATGCTCCTTGAGCGTCATCCACGCCATGTAGAGCAGGTAGGCGACGCCAAGATACTTCATCGTCTGGAAGGCGATGGCGCTGGTGTGCAGCAGCGCCGCCAGACCCATGATGGCGGCCGCCATATGCGGCACGATGCCGAGGGTGCAGCCGAAAGCCGCGACCACGCTGGCGCGAGCGCCGCGCGACAGGCCGGTGGCGATCGTATAGAGCACGCCGATCCCCGGCGAGACGACGATGATCAGGGTGGTGACCAGGAAATCGATGCTCATCATGCTGCCTCCAACAATAAGACACTGCCCTGGCCGCCGTCGGCGCAGATGCTGACAATGGCGCGGCTGCCCTTGGGCATGGCCGCCAATTCCTTCACCGCCTGGCTGATGATGCGGGCACCGGTGGCGCCGAAGGGATGGCCGAGCGCCGTGCTGCCACCGTTGGGATTCAGGCGCTCTTTCGGGAAGGCGCCGAAATCCTTGGGCACGTTGGCCTTGTCGCGCAGGAAGACCGGATCCTGCAGCGCCTTCAGATGAAAGGCGACCTGCGCGGCGAAGGCCTCGTGGATCTCCCAGAGATGGATGTCGCCGTAGGCGAGGCCATGCCGCGCCAGGAGCCGCGGAATGGCGAAAGCCGGCGCCATCAACAGGCCGTCGATACGGAAATCGACCGAGCCGATCTCCCAGTCGACGAGCTTCACCCGCGGGGTGCTCGAGGGCAGGCGTTCCAGACCTCTGGACGAGGCCACCCAGATCGCCGCCGCGCCGTCGGTCAGCGGCGAAGAGTTGCCCGCGGTCAGGCTGCCCTTGCCGCTGGTGCGGTCGAACGTCGGCGGCAGGCGCGCGAGCTTTTCGAGCGAGGTGTCGTTGCGCGGGATGGTGTCGCGTTTCACGTCACCCATCGGCAGCACCAGGTCGTCGAAGAAGCCCCTGTCCCAGCCGGCCACCGCATGCTGGTGGCTCGCGAGCGCGATCTCGTCCTGCTCCTGGCGGCCGATCTGCCATTCCTGGGCGGTGAGCTCGGTGTGCTCGCCCATGCTCAAGCCGGTCGTGCGGTTGGCGATGGCCGGGATGTACAGCCGGATGTCTTTCAGCTGGACGTGGGTGATGTGGTCGAGCTTCTGACCGAGCGAACGCGCCTGCTGGAACTTGCGCAGCCAGTCCGACAGGCGCTGGCCCAGCCCGACCTGCACGCGGCTGAGACTGTCGACGCCGCCCACCAGCGCGAGGTTGCAGGCATCGCCGTCGATCATGCCGGCCGCTTCGATGGCGGCCACCATGCTGGTCGAGCAGGCCATGACGGTCGAGAAGGCGGGAATGGTGGCGTCGATGCCGGCGTCCATCAGCACTTCACGGGCGATGTTGCTGAAGGTGAGCGAGGGCACGACGACGCCCCACACCGCGAAGTCGGGTTTGCCCTTCAGGAGGTCGACCATGTGCCGCGCCACCGGCACCGAGAGCTCGATGGCGTCGTAGGCGCTGAGCGGACCGTCGACCTTGGCGAAGGGGGTGCGCACACCCGCCGCCAGCCAGATGTCGACAGGTCGTGGCATTTAGTGATCCCTCTCCCGAACGCGGCGCGAGCTTACCCTATTGCCGCTGCCTTGAGGGATCGAGCCGCCTGGCGCCGGGGCCCGGCAGGATCTCGATGTCGCGCATGCCGAGCGGCTCGACGCGATCGCCCGTCATGACGACGCTGACGGGCCGCCCCGATTTGCGGCTGAGCACTCGCGCCACCGGCCCATCCGGCGGCGGCGTCCAGCGCTCGCTCCACTGCGACAGGGCGAGGAGGGCCGGGAAGAGATCGCGGCCCTTGTCGGTGAGACGATATTCCGCCCTCGTCCGTTGGTCGGGCTCCTTGTACTCGCGCCGCTCGAGGATGCCGGCCTCCGTCAGGGTCTTCAGCCGGGCGCTCAGCACGCCCCGGCCGCAGCCCAGCGCGCGGGCAAAATCGTCGAAGCGGCAGAGACCATAGAAGGCCTCGCGCAGCACCAGCATCGTCCATTTCTCGCCCAGCACGTCCAAGGCGCGGCGGATCGAGCAGTGTTCGAGGTCGTAGAGGAAGCGCGGATGGTCCATGCGCCGAATCTACCTGAGTTTGACTCTGATACCCAACATATAAGATGCTAAGTACGTATCTAGAATCTAGAATTTGAGGAAAAGTCATGGAAGCGGTTAACAAGCAGCTCCTGCGGCACGTCTATGGCGAGATCTCGAAAGGCAATGTGCAGCCGTTGCTCGACAGCCTGGCCGACGACGTCGAGTGGACCATCATCGGCAGCACGGCTCTGTCGGGCACGTCACGCGGCAAGCAGGAGGTGATCGACAAGCTCCTGAAACCCATACGGGCCCGCTTGGCGGATGGCCCGATCGTGTTCCAGCCCGAGCGATTCATCGCCGAGGGCGAGTATGTCGTCATGCAGGCGAAGGGCCGCGCCACGGCGTTGAGCGGCAAGCCCTACAACAACACCTATTGCATCGTCTGCCGCATCGTCGACGGCAAGGTGAAGGAGATGATCGATTACGTCGACACCGAGCTGATCACCACGGCGCTCGGCGCCTAGAGCTCAGTGGCCACTCGGCCATGGCAGGGACCTAGTTCAATTTGACGATCTCGACGCGCCGGTTTTTGGCCCGGCCCTCCTCGGCGTCATTGGAAGCCGCCGGCGCCAGCATGCCAACGCCCGCGCCGCGCAGTCGCTTGGCGTCGGCGCCATGGTTGGCGACCAACGCCTTGGTCACGGCCTCGGCCCGACGCCGCGAGAGCTCGATGTTGTAGTCGTAGGCGCCCTGGTTGTCGGTGTGGCCAACGATCAGGATCGCAAGTTTAGGGTCGCTCTTCAGGAGCTGCGCGATCTCCATGAGCGTCGGATTGGACTCGGCCTTGAGGTCCGCCTTGTCGAATTCGAAGAAGATTCCATAAAGGGCCACGCGGCCCGTCGAGCCGATGGTGCGCGCCATCTCATCGGCCTTCACAACGACCATCTTCTGGTCGCGCGCCTTGGGTTCGAGGACGTGAACGATAGCCACCGTCCTGCTATTGAAAGCCTTGCAATAGAGCGTGTCGCTGATCTGGAAGGTGTGCACCGTTACGTAGGCGTCGCCGGCGCTTTGCGGGATCTTGGCTGCGAAAAAACGCTGATCATCGATACCTGACGCCTGCGCGCATGCGCCGTTCGAGAAGCTGGCATCTTTGAGCTGCGATTCGACGACGAAATACATCATCAGGCTGGAGTGGCCGCCACCCCCTGCGCTCGACCGATTGGGATCACCGCCGCAGGCGTCGCCTTTGCAGGTGAAGAGAACTTCGCCGCCGGCCGCCTTCACGACATCCTCGTAGTTCCTCAGCACTTCCAGAGGTGAGCGGTCCGCCGGAAGGAGGTAGGCGATCCGGGTGCGCGCACCCTCGACCTCGACCGCCTTTTTGGGCAGGAAGAGCTGGTTATTCATGCGGTCGCGGCCGTCGGTGGCCTCGAGCGGCGACAACGGCACTTTGAAATCGGTGAAGGCGAGCTGCTCGTAGCTTACGATGAACGACCCGTCGTAGCGCTTGATCAGGGGATTGTCCTTTGCGCCGGGGATGTCCTTGGTGGGAATCGTGGCCTCGGCGAAGGCCTGTACGGGCGCGAGCGCCAGCAGTGCTGCCAAAAGGAGCTTGGTGAACATCGGTTCCTCACCTCCTCTATTGAGTTGGAGTGGGTGGCTTACGCCGCTTGTTCGAGTGTCGAAGCGACGTCACGCGTCGTCACGCGCCTGAGGTCGCGCACCTTGGTGGTGTCGAATGGCCGGGCGCGATGCATGGTGCAGCGGTTGTCCCAGATCACCAGGTCGCCCTGCTTCCAGGTGTGGCTGTGCACGAAGCGCCGCTCGGTGGCGTGCTCGATCAGGTCCATCAGCAGGAGCCGCCCGTCGGCGATCGGCATGCCGACGATGTGCGAAGCGTGAGCGGCCAGGTAGAGCGTCTTGCGCCCCGAACCGGCGTGGCGGCGCACGACGCGCTGTGGCACCGGCGGCAGGCTGGCTACCTCCTCCTGCGTGTACATGGTGACGGCGAGCTGGCCGCGCGAATGCCAGATCGAATGCTCGGCGATCATCGGCTCGATCCGGTCCCTGGTCTTCTGCGGCAGCGCATCGTAGGCCGCGCGCAGGTCGGCGAACTCGGTCTCGCCGCCCTCGTCGGGCACGACATGGGCATAGAGCATGGAGAGCGCGCCGGGCACGGCGCGGAACGAGGCGTCGGTGTGCCACAAGCGGTTGGCCAGCCAGTCGAGCCGCCGCTTGCTGTTGGCCTCCAGGATGTTGCCGTCGCCGTCGAGGTTGGAGATGTCGGCGATATCGTTCGAGGCAATGCGGTGCTTGATGCCGGTGTGTCTGGCCTTCTGCGCCGGCGAAGCGAGTGGCCCGAAATGGCGGGCGAAGGCGATCTGCTGTTCGTCCGTCAAGGTCTGGCCGTGAAAGACCACGATTGCGTAACGGTTGATCGTCGCCTCGATCGTGCCGCGGTCGGCGGGTTTCAGCGGCTGGGCGAGATCGAGGCCGGAAATCTCGGCCACGAAGTCGGGCGTCACCGGCTTCACGGTGATGCTCATGACCGTCTCCTGCGGCTATAGTGGTTCTGACCAACCCATATTCCCCCAGGAAACGCCATGCCGCAAACCTGCAAACTCGCCCTGCTCGACGATTATCAGAAGGTCGCGTTGAAGATGGCCGACTGGGATCGCCTCAGGAAACGCGGCGTGGAGATCACGGTGTTTCACGAGCCGTTCTCCTCGGTCGAGGACGCCGCCAAGAAGCTGGCACCGTTCGACGTGCTGGGTCTGCTGCGCGAGCGCACAGCCTTCCCGCGGGCGCTGATCGAGAAGCTGCCCAACCTCAAATTCATGGTCCTGACCGGCGCGCGGGCATCGAGCCTGGACGACAAGGCCGCGACCGACCGCGGCATCCCGATCAGCAACACGCCGGGCGGCGGCTCCAACGCCTCGACGGCCGAGCTCAGCTGGGCGCTGCTGATGATGTGCGCCCGCGACCTCGCCAAGGGCGAGCGCCTGATGCGGTCGGGCGGCTGGCACGACGGCATCGAGCAGATGGTCGTTCTCGAGGGCAAGCGGCTGGGCGTCATCGGGCTCGGCCGCCTCGGCAGCCGCGTCGCGGGCTATGCCAAGGCTTTCGGCATGGATGTCGTGGCCTGGAGCCAGAACCTCACCGAGGAGAAGGCGGCCAAGGGCGGCGCCAAGCTCGTCACCAAGGACGAACTGCTCAAGACCTCCGATTTCGTCAGCATCCACCTCGTGCTGTCCGACCGCACCCGCGGCCTTCTGGGCGCGGCCGACCTCGCCAAGATGAAGAAGAGCGCCATCCTGGTGAACACCTCGCGCGGCCCGATCGTCGACGAGGCGGCGCTGCTCGCCGCCCTCAAGAACGGCACCATCGCCCATGCCGGCCTCGACGTTTACGACAAGGAGCCGGTGGCGCCGGGCCATCCTTTCACCAAGCTCGAGAACGTCACGTTGATCCCCCACCTGGGCTACGTCGTCGAGGACAGCTATCGGCACTTCTATGCCGGCACGATCGAGGACGTCGAGGCGTGGCTGGACGGCAAGCCGATCAACGTCATCAATCCGGAGGCGCTGAAGAAGGCGGCCTAGGTCCTGCCTCCCCAGCGAAGCTGGGGAGGTGCCCTCGTCACACGAGGGCGGAGGGGTCATGAGTCAAATCGCACTTCTGACCCCTCCGACCCTGCGGGCCACCTCCCCACGCAGGTGTATGGACCGGAGAGATAGTGAACAGGTGTTCGGAGACATGGTGAACACTCCAAGGGAGTGGACCCATGAGGTTTTCGATGCCGTTCCGGAGCAAGGAAGAGGCTCGGGAGGAGCTGTGCCGGTTGGCCCTGGCGTCGGGGGCGAACCGTCGGGAGCTTTGCCGTCAGCACAAGGTGCAGCCGAGCATTCTGTACAAGTGGTTGGATCGCTATCGACGAGAGGGGTCTGGTGGTCTGTCGGATCGCTCGCGTCGGCCGCTGAGCTCGCCGTCGAAGACGGAGGCTGAGATGGAGGCGGCGGTACTGGCGGTTCGCCAGGAGAACCCAGTGTGGGGTGGTCGCAAGAT
>FODP01000019.1 GCA_900110395.1 Rhodospirillales bacterium URHD0017 | reverse complement strand
ACCATGACGAAGGCGAAGTTTGAGCGGAACAAGCCGCACTGCAACATCGGGACGATCGGGCACGTTGATCACGGCAAGACGTCGCTGACGGCGGCGATCACGAAGATCTTGGCGAAGACGGGTGGTGCGACGTTCACGGCGTACGACCAGATCGACAAGGCGCCGGAGGAGCGCGAGCGCGGGATCACGATCTCGACGGCGCATGTCGAGTACGAGACGCAGAACCGTCACTACGCGCACGTCGACTGCCCGGGCCACGCCGACTACGTGAAGAACATGATCACGGGTGCGGCGCAGATGGACGGGGCGATTCTGGTGGTTTCGGCGGCCGACGGTCCGATGCCGCAGACCCGCGAGCACATCCTGCTGGCCCGCCAGGTCGGGGTGCCGGCGCTGGTCGTGTACATGAACAAGGTCGACATGGTCGACGATCCGGAACTGCTGGACCTGGTCGAGCTGGAAGTGCGTGAGCTGCTGAAGAGCTACCAGTTCCCGGGCGACGACATCCCTGTGGTGCGGGGCTCGGCGCTGATGGCGCTGGAGGACAAGAACGCCGAGCAGGGCGAGCAGTCGATCCTGAAGCTGATGGAAGAGGTCGACCGCTACATCCCGCAGCCTGTGCGCGACAAGGACAAGCCGTTCCTGATGCCGATCGAGGACGTGTTCTCGATCTCGGGCCGCGGCACGGTGGTGACGGGCCGCGTCGAGCGTGGCGTCGTGAAGGTCGGCGAGGAGATCGAGATCGTCGGCCTCAAGGCCACGACCAAGACGGTGGTGACGGGCGTCGAGATGTTCCGCAAGCTGCTGGATCAGGGCGAGGCGGGCGACAACATCGGGGCGCTGCTGCGCGGTGTTGGCCGTGAGGACGTCGAGCGCGGCCAGGTGCTGGCCAAGCCGGGTTCGATCACGCCGCACACGAACTTCGAGGCCGAGGCCTACATCCTGACCAAGGAGGAGGGTGGCCGCCACACGCCGTTCTTCACGAACTACCGTCCGCAGTTCTACTTCCGGACGACCGACGTGACGGGGGTGGTGTCGCTGCCCGAGGGCACGGAGATGGTGATGCCGGGGGACAATGCGCGCATGGTGGTCGAGCTGATCCAGCCGATCGCCATGGACGAGGGCCTGCGCTTCGCCATCCGCGAGGGCGGCCGCACCGTCGGCGCCGGCGTCGTCACGAAGATCGTCAAATAACGCCTGCCAGCGCTGAGCGAGCACAGATCATGGACAACACCAATATCCGAATCCGGCTGAAGGCTTTCGATCATCGCGTGCTCGACACGTCGACGAGCGAGATCGTGAGCACGGCCAAGCGGACGGGCGCGCAGGTGCGTGGTCCGATCCCGCTGCCGACCGGCATCGAGAAGTTCACGGTCAACCGCTCGCCGCACATCGACAAGAAGTCGCGCGAGCAGTTCGAGATCCGCACTCACAAGCGGGTCCTCGACATCGTCGATCCCACCCCGCAGACGGTCGACGCGCTGATGAAGCTCGACCTCGCTTCGGGCGTGGACGTCGAGATCAAGCTCGGCGCCTAGGGACAGGGAAGAGAAGGAACAGGACCATGCGTTGCGGTCTCCTCACCCAGAAGGTCGGCATGACCCGCGTCTTCAATGACGAGGGCGAGCACGTGCCCGTCACCGTTCTGAAGGTGGATCAGCTGCAGGTTGTCGCTGTCCGCTCGGAAGAGAAGGACAAGTACACCGCCGTCCAGCTCGGCTACGGCAAGGCCAAGGTCAAGAATGTGAGCCAGCCCAACCGCGGCCACTTCGCCAAGGCCAAGGTCGAGCCCAAGAAGAAGCTGGTCGAATTCCGCGTCGCCAAGGACGCCGTGCTCGAGGTTGGCGCCGAGCTGGTGCCGAGCCATTTCGTGCCCGGCCAGTTCGTCGACGTCATCGGCACCACCATCGGCCGCGGCTTCACCGGCTCGATGGTGCGCTGGAACTTCCACGGCCTCGAGGCCAGCCACGGCGTGTCGGTCTCGCACCGCAGCCACGGGTCGACCGGTAACCGCCAGGATCCTGGCCGCACGTTCCCCGGCAAGAAGATGGCCGGCCACTACGGCCACGAGCGCGTGACCACACAGAACCTCAAGATCGTCGCCGCCGACGACGAGAAGGGCCTGCTGCTGGTCTCCGGCGCCGTTCCCGGCCCGCGCGGCGGCTACATCATCGTCAAGGACGCCTCCAAGCGCGCCCGCCCCAAGGATGCTCCGTACCCGGCCGGCCTGCGCAAGGCTGCCGAGGCGGCGGCTCCGGCGGCGGAAGCGCCGGCGGCTGAAGGTCCTACGGCTTAAGGACGGAACCATGAAGATCGCGGTCAAAACCATTGAGGGCGGCAGCGCCGGCGAGATCGAACTCGCCGACGGCGTGTTCGCCGTCCCCGTCCGCAAGGACATCCTGCAGCGTTGCGTGGTGTGGCAGCTGTCGCGCCGCCAGCAGGGCACGCACAAGACCAAGGGGCGCGCCGAAGTGACGGCGACGGCCAAGAAGATGTACGCCCAGAAGGGCACCGGCCGGGCGCGCCACGGCAACGAGGCGGCGCCGCAGTTCCGTGGCGGCGGCAAGGCCTTCGGCCCGGTTGTGCGCAGCCATGCCTCCGACCTGCCGAAGAAGGTGCGCAAGCTCGCGCTCCGCACGGCGCTGTCGGCCAAGGCGGCCGAGGGCAAGCTGATCGTGGTCGAGACGGCGACGCTCGCCGAGCCCAAGACCGCCCAGCTCAAGACCCATTTCGGCAAGCTCGGCGTGTCGAGCGTCCTGGTGATCGCCGGCGCCGAGGTCGACACCAACTTCGCGCGCGCCGCGGCCAACATCGCCCATGTCGATGTGCTGCCGCAGCAGGGTGCCAACGTCTACGACATCCTGCGCCGCGACACGCTGGTGCTGACCAAGGATGCCGTGAAGCATCTCGAGGAGCGCCTGCAATGAGCGTCAAGGCGAACAGGGCCGCCGTGGGAGCCACCGTTTCCCGCGCCCGCATGTACGAGGTGATCCGCTCGCCGCTGATCACGGAAAAGACCACCAACGGCTCCGAGCACGGCCAGGTGACCTTCCGTGTGGCGTCGGACGCCACCAAGCCCGAGATCAAGCAGGCCGTCGAAGGCCTGTTCAAGGTCAAGGTGAAGGCGATCAACACCGTCACCGTGAAGGGCAAGAAGAAGATCTTCCGCGGCCGTCCCGGCGTGCGGAGTGACTGGAAGAAAGCGATCGTCTCGCTGGTCGAGGGTCACAAGATCGACGTGACCACGGGCCTGTAGGGCGGGGGACAGAAGTATGGCTCTGAAGACTTACAAGCCGATCACGCCGTCGCTGCGACAGCTGGTCATCGTCGACCGTACGGGCCTGTGGAAGGGCAAGCCGGTCAAGGCGTTGACGCGCGGCAAGAAGAAGACCGGCGGCCGCAACAACCACGGCCGGATCACCAGCAACCACATGGGCGGCGGGCACAAGCAGCGCCTGCGCCTGGTCGACTTCAAGCGCCGCAAGTTCGATGTCGCCGCGACCGTCGAGCGGCTGGAGTACGATCCCAACCGGTCGGCCTTCATCGCCCTTATCAAGTATGCCGACGGCGAGCTCGCCTACATCCTGGCGCCGCAGCGCCTCAAGGCAGGCGACGAGGTCGTGTCGGGCCAGCGCGTCGACATCAAGCCGGGCAACGCCATGCCGCTGGCCAACATGCCGGTCGGCACCATCGTGCACAACGTCGAGCTGAAGGTCGGCAAGGGCGGCCAGCTGGCGCGCTCGGCCGGCACCTACGCCCAGCTGGTCGGCAAGGACGCAGGCTACGCCCAGATCAAGCTCAACTCGGGCGAGCTGCGCCTGGTGCCGGGTGACTGCCTGGCGACCGTCGGCGCGGTGTCGAACCCCGACAACCAGAACATCGTGATCGGCAAGGCCGGCCGCCAGCGTTGGCTCGGTCGTCGCCCGGTCGTTCGCGGCGTCGCCATGAACCCGGTCGATCACCCGCACGGCGGCGGCGAAGGCCGCACCTCGGGCGGCCGCCACCCGGTGACCCCGTGGGGCAAGCCGACCAAGGGCAAGAAGACCCGCAAGAACAAGGCGACGGACAAGTTCATCATCCGCCGCCGTAGCGCGACGCGCTGACGAGGAGACAGCACAGTGGCACGTTCCGTTTGGAAGGGTCCCTTCGTCGAAGGGAGCCTCATCAAGAAGGCCGAGAAGGCGCGCCAGACCGTGCGCAGCGAAGTGATCAAGACCTGGTCGCGGCGCTCGACGATCCTGCCGCAGTTCGTCGGTCTGACGTTCGGCGTCTACAACGGCAAGAAGTTCATCCCGGTGAACGTCACCGAGGAGATGGTCGGTCACAAGCTCGGCGAGTTCTCGCCGACGCGGACCTTCACCTCTCATTCGGGTGACAAGAAGGTCTCGAGGGATTAACGCGATGAGCAAGCCATCCAATCCCCGTCGCCAGGCGGACAACGAGGCCAAGGTCGTGCTGCGCACCATCCGCATCAGCCCGCGCAAGCTCGACCTCGTCGCCGCCACCATCCGCGGCAAGAAAGCGGCGTCGGCCGTCAACGAGCTCACCTTCTCCAAGAAGCGGATCGCTCAGGACGTCAAGAAGGCGCTGAACTCGGCCATCGCCAACGCCGAGAACAATCACAACCTCGACGTCGATCGCCTGATCGTCGCCGAGGCGTCGGTCGGCAAGGGCCTGGTGATGAAGCGCTTCCAGACGCGCGGCCGCGGCCGCGCCGCCGGCATCATCAAGCCGTTCAGCCATCTCACCATCGTGGTGCGCGAGCGCGCCGAGGCGGAGGACAAGTAATGGGTCAGAAGGTCAATCCCATCGGCCTCAGGCTCGGCATCAACCGCACCTGGGACTCCCGGTGGTACGCCGAAGGCGGCGAATACTCCAAGATGCTCCATGAGGACATCCACATCCGCAAGGTGCTGCGTGAGCGGCTGAGCCAGGCGGGCGTGGCCAAGATCGTCATCGAGCGTCCGGCCAAGCGCGCCCGCGTCACCATCCACACCGCCCGTCCGGGCGTGGTGATCGGCAAGAAGGGCGCCGACATCGAGAAGCTGCGCGGCGACCTCGCCAAGATGACCAAGGGCGAAGTGGCCCTGAACATCGTCGAGATCCGCAAGCCCGAGATCGATGCCACGCTGATCGCCGAGAACATTGCCCAGCAGCTCGAGCGCCGCGTCGCCTTCCGTCGCGCCATGAAGCGCGCCGTGCAGTCGGCCATGCGTCTGGGCGCCCAGGGCATCCGCATCAACTGCTCGGGCCGCCTGGGCGGCGCCGAAATCGCCCGCATGGAGTGGTACCGCGAAGGTCGCGTGCCGCTGCACACGCTGCGCGCCGACATCGACTACGGCACTGCCACCGCCTTCACCACCTTCGGCACCTGCGGCGTCAAGGTCTGGGTGTTCAAGGGCGAGATCATGGCCCACGACCCGATGGCGCACGACAAGCGCGCCGAGGAAGCCGCGCCGCAGCGCACGCCCGCCCGGGTCGAGCGCACGGAGCAGAGGGACGCGTAAGACATCATGCTGCAACCCAAGCGCACCAAGTACCGCAAGGCCTTCAAGGGCCGTATCAGCGGCGCCGCCAAGGGCGGTTTCAACCTCGACTTCGGCGCCTATGGCCTGAAGGCGATGGAGCCCGACCGCCTGACCGCACGCCAGATCGAGGCTGCCCGCCGCGCCATCACGCGCCACATGAAGCGTGCCGGCCGCGTCTGGATCCGCGTGTTCCCCGATGTGCCGATTTCCAAGAAGCCGGCCGAGGTCCGCATGGGCTCGGGCAAGGGCGCGCCGGAGTTCTGGGCAGCCCGCGTGAAGCCCGGCCGCGTGCTGTTCGAGCTCGACGGCGTGACGGTCCAGGTCGCCCGCGAGGCGCTCGAGCTGGCCGCCGCCAAGCTGCCGATCAAGACGCGCTTCGTCGCCCGCATCGGCGTCGAAGGCTGAGGAGAGAGTCATGAAGGCCAGCGATCTGCGCCCCAAGACCCAGGACCAGCTCAAGGAAGAGCTGGGCAACCTGCGCAAGGAAGCATTCAACCTGCGTTTCCAGAAGGCCGGCGGACAGCTCGGCAAGACGGGTCGCGTGCGCCAGGTGCGCCGCGACATCGCCCGCATCAAGACGGTGCTGGGCGAGAAGACCGCGGGCTAAGGAGCAAGACATGCCGAAGCGAGTTCTGGAAGGCGTCGTCGTCAGCGACAAGATGGACAAGACCATCGTCGTCAAGGTCGAGCGGCGCGTTCAGCATCCGATCTACAAGAAGTTCATTCGACGCTCGAAGAAGTATCACGCGCACGACGAGGCCAACGTCTTCAAGGGCAAGGTCGGCGAGAAGGTGCGTATCCGCGAGTGCCGCCCGCTGTCCAAGACCAAGAGCTGGGAAGTTCTGGTCGAAGGCGCCAAGGCCTAGGACGGAGCAACAGCCATGATCCAGATGCGTACCAACCTCGAGGTCGCCGACAATTCCGGCGCCCGTCGGGTCCAGTGCATCAAGGTGCTGGGCGGCTCGCGCCGCAAGTATGCCAGCGTCGGCGATGTCATCGTCGTCTCCATCAAGGAGGCGATCCCGCGCGGCCGCGTGAAGAAGGGCGAGGTGCACCGCGCCGTCGTCGTCCGCACGTCGTTCCCGCTGCGCCGCGTCGATGGCAGCGCCATCCGCTTCGATCGCAACGCCGCGGTCCTGATCAGCAAGCAGGACGAGCCGATCGGCACCCGTATCTTTGGACCGGTGACGCGCGAGCTGCGCGCCAAGAAGTTCATGAAGATCATCTCGCTCGCGCCGGAGGTGCTCTGAGCCATGGCCAACAAGCTCAAGATCCGCAAGGGTGACCGCGTGAAGGTCATCGCCGGCCGCAGCAAGGGCAAGATCGGCGACGTGCTGCGCGTGATCGCCGCCGACGAGCGCGTGGTCGTGTCGGGCGTCAACGTCATCAAGCGCCACACCAAGCCCAGCCGCACCGAGTCCGGCGGCATCATCGAACGCGAGGCCGCGATCCACGTGTCGAACGTGGCCCTGCTCGATCCCAAGACCGACAAGCCGACCAAGATCGGCTTCAAGTTCCTCGAAGACGGTCGGAAGGTGCGCTTCGCGCGCGGTTCCGGCGAAACCATCGACCGCTAGGAGAACGGGCCATGCCCGCGCGACTGCAAGAACACTACACCAAGACCGTGCGTGAAGCGCTCACGAAGGAGTTCTCCTACAAGAACGCCTTCGAGGTGCCGAAGCTCGACAAGATCGTCATCAACATGGGCGTCGGCGAGGCGGTCAACGACCGCAAGGCCGTCGACGGTGCCGCGGCCGAGCTCGCGGCGATCACTGGCCAGAAGCCGGTGATTACCAAGTCGCGCACATCGATCGCGACCTTCAAGCTGCGCGAGGGCATGGCGATCGGTGCCAAGGTCACGCTGCGTCGCGACCGCATGTACGAGTTCATCGATCGCCTGATCAACATCGCCCTGCCGCGCGTCCGCGACTTCCGCGGGCTGAACGGCAAGTCGTTCGACGGCCGTGGCAACTTCGCCATGGGCCTGAAGGAGCAGATCGTGTTCCCCGAGATCGACTACGACAAGGTCGACCAGGTGCGCGGCATGGACATCATCATCTGCACGACAGCGAAGACGGACGCGGAAGCCAAGGCGCTTCTCCGTGCTTTCGACTTCCCGTTCGTGAACTGAGGCCGGAGAACAAAATGGCCAAGACGAGTTCAGTCGAGAAGAACAACCGGCGCATCAAGATGGCGAAGCAGTACGCTGCCAAGCGCGACAAGCTGAAGGAGATGGCTGTCGACGACAGGCTCACTCCGGAAGAGCGCTTCGACGCGCGGCTCAAGCTTGCCAAGCTGCCGCGCAATTCCTCGCCGACGCGCATTCGCAATCGCTGCGAGATAACTGGCCGTCCGCGCGCGGTCTATCGCAAGTTCAAGCTGTCGCGCCTGGCGCTGCGTCAGCTGGCCTCGCTGGGCGCTCTGCCTGGCGTCGTGAAGTCGAGCTGGTAACGGGGGCCGTAGACCATGTCTATGACAGATCCTGTCGGCGATTTGCTGACGCGCATCCGCAACGGCCAGTCGGCGCGCCTCGACAGCGTGACCGTGCCGGCCTCGCGGCTGCGGTCCAACGTCCTCGATGTGCTGCAGCGCGAAGGCTACATCCGCGGCTGGTTCGAAGAAGAGCTTCGTCCGGGCGTGAAGGAGCTTCGCGTCGAGCTGAAGTACGACAACGGCCGTCCGGTCATCAAGGAGATCAAGCGCGTCTCCACCCCGGGTCGCCGCGTCTACTCCAAGATCCGCGAGCTGCCGCGCCACTTCAACGGGCTCGGCATCTCGATCCTGTCCACGCCGCGCGGCGTCATGTCCGACGCCGAGGCGCGTGCCGCCAATGTCGGCGGCGAAGTCATCTGCAAGGTGTTCTGACCATGTCGCGTGTCGGAAAGAATCCGGTTCCCATTCCGGCCGGGGTCACCATCGACCTCAAGGGCCAGCATCTCAAGGCCAAGGGCAAGCGGGGCGAACTGCAGCTCATGGTGCATGACGACGTCTCGGTTGCCAAGGAAGGCGATGCGCTGGTCTTCAAGCCGCGCACCGACAGTCGCCGCGCCCGCATGCAGTGGGGCACGGCGCGCAACCTCGCGAGCAACGTCGTTCGCGGCGTGTCGGATGGCTTCACCATCAACCTCGAGATCAACGGCGTGGGCTATCGCGCCCAGGCCGATGCCAAGAACCTGAAGCTGCAGCTCGGCTTTAGCCACGACGTCGAGGTGCCGATTCCGGCCGGGATCCAGATCAAGGCGCTGAAGCCGACCGAGATCGAGATCACCGGCGCCGACCGCCAGAAGGTCGGCCAGCTTGCGGCCGAGATCCGCAGCCTGCGTCCGCCCGAGCCCTACAAGGGCAAGGGCATCAAGTACTCGACCGAGAAGATCCGCCGCAAGGAAGGCAAGAAGAAGTAGAGGCGACCCATGTCAGACCGTAACGCCCTTTTTGCCCGCCGCCAGCGCCGCGCGCGCTATAAGCTGCGCCAGGCCGGCGGCAGCCGTCCGCGCCTCAGCGTCTTCCGCTCGGGCAAGCACATCTACGCCCAGGTCATCGACGACCGTAAGGGTGCCACGCTCGCTGCCGCCTCGTCGCTCGACGAGGACGTCAAGGGCAAGCTCAAGACCGGCGCCGACAAGTCGGCGGCGGCTGAAGTCGGCAAGCTGATCGCCCAGCGCGCCATCGCCGCCGGGGTCAAGGAAGTGGTCTTCGACCGCGGCGGTTACATGTATCACGGCCGCGTCGCTGCGCTGGCCACTGCCGCCCGTGAGGGCGGCCTGTCGTTCTGAGGAGTTAGCACATGGCTCGTTCACCCGGTGGTTCCGGCGGCCGTGGCCCGCGCGATCGTGGTCGCGATCGTGACCGCGACGAAGAAAACGAACTGAAGGACAAGCTGGTCACCATCAATCGCGTGGCGAAGGTGGTGAAGGGCGGACGGCGTTTCGCCTTCGCGGCGATCGTCGTCGTCGGCGACCAGCGCGGTCGTGTCGGCCACGGCGCCGGCAAGGCGCGCGAGGTGCCCGAGGCGATCCGCAAGGCGACGGAAGCGGCCAAGCGCGGCCTGATCCGCGTGCCGCTGCGCGACGGCCGCACGCTGCATCACGACGTCAAGGGTCGCTTCGGCGCCGGCAAGGTGACCTTGCGTGCCGCTCCGGCCGGTACCGGCATCATCGCCGGCGGCCCGATGCGCGCAGTGTTCGAGACGCTCGGCATCAAGGACATCGTCGCCAAGTCGGTCGGCACGTCCAACCCGCACAACATGATCAAGGCGACGTTCGTGGCCCTGCAGCAGCTCAACTCGCCGCGCATGGTCGCCACCCGCCGCGGCAAGAAGGTCGGTGACCTGCTGGGCCGCCGTGACGAGACCACCGCGGAAGCGGCGGCTTAGGGAGCAGGCCATGGCCGAAGGCAAGAAGATCAAGATCACCCAGACCGGCAGCCATATTGGCCGCACCGAGGATCAGCGCGGCACGCTGATCGGTCTGGGTCTGAACAAGCGCCATCGCAGCCGCGAGCTCGTGGATACGCCCGAGGTGCGCGGCATGATCAACAAGGTGCGCCACTTGGTGCGCATCGACGAGGAAACGCGCTGAGCGGCCAAGGGGGCGGTTCGAGCGCGGAGGGTAGAACGATGAGACTGAACGAAATCGCCGACAACGCCGGAGCCCGCAAGGCGCGCATGCGCGTCGGCCGCGGCATCGGCTCGGGCAAGGGCAAGACCGCCGGCCGTGGCGTCAAGGGCCAGAAGTCGCGCACCGGCGTTGCCATCAAGGGCTTCGAGGGCGGCCAGATGCCGCTCTATCGCCGCATCCCCAAGCGTGGCTTCCTGCCGCCGCACCAGAAGACCTGGCAGGTGGTCAACCTTGGCACGCTGCAGAAGGCGATCGACGAGAAGAAGCTCGACGCCGCCAAGCCGATCGACGCGGCTGCCATGCTGGCGGCCGGCCTGTTCAAGAGGGCGTTTGATGGCGTCCGCCTCCTTGGCAAAGGCGAGATCAAGACCAAGATCGAAGTGAAGGTCGCGGGCGCCTCGGCGTCGGCGATCGCCGCGGTCGAGAAGGCCGGCGGCAAGGTCGAGCTGCCGCCCAAGGCGCAAGCCGAGGCGGCCTGAACCCTTCACGCGTGAGGTTCCATGGCGTCCGCGGCTGAGCAACTTGCATCCAACCTGAACTGGGGCGCCATCGGTAAGGCGACCGAGCTGAAGAAGCGCCTGTGGTTCACCGTGGGCGCGCTGGTTGTCTTCCGCCTCGGCGCCTATATCCCGGTGCCCGGCGTCGATCCGCACGCCCTGGCCGAGATCTTCCAGCAGAACGCCGGCGGCATCGCCGGCCTCCTCGACGTGTTCTCGGGCGGCTCGATCGGCCGCATGTCGGTGCTGGCCCTCAGCATCATGCCGTACATCTCGGCCTCCATCATCATGCAGATCCTGACGACGGTGGTGCCGTCGCTCGAGGCGCTGAAGAAGGAAGGCGAGGCCGGCCGCAAGAAGATCAACCAGTACACGCGCTACGGCACGGTGGTCCTGGCGGCCTTCCAGGCCTATGGCATCGCCGTCGGCCTGGAGAGCCAGTCGGCCTCGGTGGGGCCGGTCGTGCTCGATCCCGGCCTGTTCTTCCGCTTCGTCACCGTGGTCACGCTGGTCGGCGGCACGCTATTCCTGATGTGGCTCGGCGAGCAGATCACCGCCCGCGGCGTCGGCAACGGCGTTTCGCTGATCATCTTCGCCGGCATCGTGGCGGCGCTGCCCGGCGCCATGGTCCAGACTCTCGAACTCGGCCGCACCGGCGCGCTGTCGGCCCTGTTCATCATCGCGCTTTTGATCGGCGTCGTGGTCGTGGTGGCGGTCGTCGTTTTCATGGAGACGGCCCAGCGGCGCATCGTGGTGCAATATCCCAAACGCCAGGTCGGCAACCGCATGTATGGCGGCGAGGCCTCGCACCTGCCGCTCAAGATCAACACCTCGGGTGTCATCCCGCCGATCTTCGCCTCCTCGCTGCTGCTCTTCCCGGCGACCATCGCCTCGTTCCAGGGCACCGCCGGCGAGCCCGGCTGGGTCCAGTGGATCGCGACCTACCTCGGTCACGGCCAGCCGCTCTACCTGCTGGCCTATATCGGCCTGATCGTTTTCTTCTGCTTCTTCTACACGACCGTCGTCTTCAACCCGGTCGACACCGCCGACAACCTGAAGAAGAACGGGGGCTTCGTGCCGGGCATCCGTCCGGGCAAGAACACCGCCGAATACCTGGAATACATCCTCAATCGCCTGACCGTGATCGGCGCGCTCTACCTCTCGGCGGTCTGCATCCTGCCCGAGCTCCTGATCGCGCGCGGCGGCGTGCCGTTCTACTTCGGCGGCACCAGCCTTCTGATCGTGGTCTCGGTGACGCTCGACACCGTGACCCAAATCCAGGCGCACCTGCTCGCCCACCAGTACGAAGGCCTGATCAAGAAGGCCCGGCTGCGGGGTCGCCGGTGAGCGGTGGCTCTATGAACATCATCCTTCTGGGACCGCCGGGCGCCGGAAAGGGCACTCAGGCGCAGCGCCTGCAGGCCGAGAAGGGCATGGTCCAGCTCTCGACCGGCGACATGCTGCGCGCCGCGGTGGCCTCGGGCAGCGAGCTCGGCAAGAAGGCCAAGGGCATCATGGAGAAGGGCGAGCTGGTGCCCGATTCGCTGATGGTCGGCCTGATCCAGGACCGCATCGCCCAGCCGGACGCCGCCAAGGGCTTCATCCTGGACGGTTTCCCGCGCACCGAAGCCCAGGCCAAGGCGCTCGACGAGATGCTCAGCAAGGCGGGCAAGAAGCTCGACCGTGTCGTGGAAATGGAAGTCGACGAGAAGGCGCTGACCGAGCGCATCGTCGGCCGTTTCACCTGTGCCAAGTGCGGCACGGGCTATCACGACAAGTTCAAGCGGCCGAAGGTCGAAGGCGTCTGCGACGTCTGCGGCTCCAAGGAGTTCACCCGCCGCAAGGACGATAATGCAGAGACCATGAAGACACGGATGGTGGCCTACCGGGCCCAGACTGAGCCCCTGCTGCCCTACTACGGGTCCCGTGGGGTGCTCAGGAAGGTCGATGGCATGGCCGCCATGGATGAGGTTTACCGTCAAATCTCCGGGGTTTTATCGGGGGCTTGACAAGTTTGAGTTCCGTTGACTCGGGCACGCGCATCCCTATAATCGCGCGCTTTTCCGGGGCCAGCGGAACGTGTGACGGGCGCGCATTAGCGCGCCGTAAGTCTTTGAAGGAGTTGCAACTTTGGCTCGTATAGCCGGCGTGAACATTCCCACTGCCAAGCGTGTCGTGGTGGGGCTGCAATACATCCACGGGATCGGCGAGGCGAAAGCCAAGGAGATCCTGGGGAAAGTGGGGATCGACGTGTCGCGGCGTGTCAACACGCTGACCGACGACGAGGTCATCCGCATCCGCGAGACCATCGACCGCGACTACACGGTCGAGGGTGATCTGCGCCGTGAAGTGGCGATGAACATCAAGCGTCTGATGGACCTCGCCTGCTACCGCGGCCTGCGGCATCGCCGCGGACTGCCCGTCCGTGGCCAGCGCACGCACACCAATGCGCGCACCCGCAAGGGCCCGGCCAAGCCGATCGCCGGCAAGAAGAAAGTCACGAAGTAAACTCGAAGGAATCGGATCATGGCCAAGCCTGCAGCCGCCGCGACCGGCGCCGCCGCCACCGGCGCGCGTCCCCGCCGCAAGGAGCGCAAGAACATCATCGCCGGCGTCGCTCACGTGAACGCCTCGTTCAACAACACGATCGTCACCATCACCGACGCGCAGGGCAACACCATCGCCTGGTCGTCGTCGGGCCAGCAGGGCTTCAAGGGCTCGCGCAAGTCGACGCCGTTCGCCGCCCAGATGGCCGCCGAGAATGCCGGCCGCAAGGCCATGGAACACGGCATGCGCACGCTGGAGATCGAGGTTCGCGGGCCGGGTTCGGGCCGTGAGTCGGCGCTGCGCGCGCTGCAGGCGGTCGGCCTTGCCGTCACCGCCATCCGCGACGTGACGCCGATCCCGCACAACGGCTGCCGTCCGCCGAAGCGTCGTCGCGTCTGAGTTTTCGTCGGCGCCATTCTTGCGCCGCCGCCTGTGAGAATGTCGTGGCGAGCCCTGTCGGGCGCGCCTGAACCAACCGGTCTAGAGGGGTAGCCCACGTGCTTCAGAAGAACTGGCAGGACCTGATCAAGCCGGAGAAGCTTGTCACCGAAGCCGGCGTCGATTCAGGTCGCACCGCGACCATCGTCGCCGAGCCGCTTGAGCGCGGTTTCGGTCTCACGCTCGGCAATGCGCTGCGCCGCGTGTTGCTCTCCTCGCTGCAGGGTGCGGCCGTCACGTCGATCAAGATCGACAACGTGCTGCATGAGTTCTCGTCGATTCCCGGCGTCCGCGAGGACGTGGTCGACATCGTGCTCAACATCAAGGCGATGGCCGTGAAGATGCAGGGCGACCGCCCGCAGCGTCTCTACCTGCGCGCCGTCGGCCCGGGTGAGGTCACCGCCGGCATGATCGAGCTGCCGGGCGACGTCCAGATCATGGATCCCAAGCACCTGATCTGCACGCTCGACGACGGCGCCTCGATCTCGATGGAGCTGATGGTCGCCACCGGCAAGGGCTACATCCCGGCCTCGGCCAACCGGCCCGAGGATGCGCCGATCGGCCTGATCCCGGTCGATTCGGTGTTCAGCCCGGTCAAACGCGTCTCCTACAAGATCGAGAACAGCCGCGTCGGCCAGGTCACCGACTACGACAAGCTGTCGATGACGGTCGAGACCAACGGCACGACCCGCCCGGATGACGCTGTCGCTCTGGCCGCTCGCATCCTGCAGGACCAGCTGCAGCTCTTCATCAACTTCGAGGAGCCGCGCGAGGTCCGCAAGGAGGAGCAGCAGGACGACTTCCCGTTCAACCGCAACCTCCTGCGCAAGGTCGACGAGCTCGAGCTGTCGGTGCGTTCGGCCAACTGCCTGAAGAACGACAACATCATCTACATCGGCGATCTGGTTCAGAAGACCGAGGCGGAGATGCTGCGCACGCCGAACTTCGGCCGCAAGTCGCTGAACGAGATCAAGGAAGTGCTGGCCGGCATGGGCCTCCATCTGGGCATGGAAATCCCAGGCTGGCCGCCGGACAACATCGAGGAGATGGCCAAGCGGCTGGAAGAGCCGTACTAGGCCGACGGAAGGGATTTAGTCATGCGTCACAACAATCGCGGTCGGAAGTTCCACCGCACGGCCGAGCATCGCAAGGCGATGTTCATGAATCTGGCCGGTGCTCTGATCAAGCACGAGCAGATCACGACCACCTTGCACAAGGCGAAGGACCTGCGTCCGATCGTCGAGAAGCTGGTCACGCTCGGCAAGAAAGGCGGCCTGCATGCGCGTCGTCAGGCGATCGGCTACCTGCGCGACCCCTACATCGCCGACAAGCTCTTCACGACGCTCGGTCCGCGCTACTCCAAGCGCGCCGGGGGCTACCTGCGCGTCCTGAAGGCGGGCTTCCGCTTCGGTGATGCCGCGCCGATGGCCGTGATCGAGTTCGTCGAGCGCGACACCGCCGCCAAGGGCCAGGACTCCGGTCCGTCGGCCGAACAGGCTGAACAGCAGGAAGCGGCGTAAGCCTCTTCCCACGGATTGAACGACACGCCCGCCGGCCGCCCCGGCGGGCGTTTTGTTTGGTATTCTCCGTCCATGGCGCTGACCTTCAGAACGGCGATGCTGTCGCAGGGCGAAGAGGTCGGCCGCCTCATACGCGCGGCCTTCACGCCCTATGTCCGCGCTTTGGGGCGCGAGCTTCCTGCCGCCGGATCTGCTGGGTATGCCGAAGGGTGGGAGCGCTTTGTGGCGGAGCTGGAGCGCGGCGACGTCTATGTCGCTTTGGACGGCGAGCAGATCGTCGGCGCCGTCAGGACGAAACCGCAGGAGAACGACCTCTACATCCAACAGATCGCCGTCGATCCGTCCCGACAGGGCACCGGCGTCGGCAGCTGGCTGCTGGCGCGGATCGACGAGGTGGCCCGATCGCTCGGCCTTGGCGGTCTGTCGCTCGAGACCGCCGAGATGGCCGAGGCCAACCTTCGCCTCTACCGCCGGCACGGCTTCGAGATCGTGGGCCGTGGTCCACCTGACCACGGCCTCGATCCCCACACCCGGGTCCACATGCTGAAGTCGTTCTAGTCTAGGACGTCCGTCATCCTGAGCGAAGCGAAGGATCTTGGAGATCGTGAGCCGCGGCCGCCGTCCCTCGGCAGGGACCCTCATGTCGGGGTCCACATGGTGAAGTCGTTCTCGCAGCTGCCAGTTACGCCCTGACGTGAACGTCGCGGGATACCGGCTGGTACGGCCTGGCGGGGACAGGAGCGGGAGCACAGGCCACCAGCATGCCCGCAGGCCAGGTGGCGCCGGCATCGGCCGCCATCCTGGCGAGCGCCTGCTGGGACAGGTCGCCGGCCGGCTTGGGCGGCAGCACGAGATGGACGTGGCTGTCGGTATCCTCGACCACCTTCAGCGTCGTGCCCGGACGCATGCCAAGGCCAAGCCTCTTGAGCGCGGCCGGCGCATTGGCCAGCAACTTCGCCTTGAACGCCGGATCGCACCAAGCCTTCGAAAGGATCATGGCGTGCGCCGCCGCCGCCTTCTGTGTCGGTGTCATCTGGCGTTAACCCACGCTGTCCGCACTCAGCCTGTCGGCTTCGTCCGGCGAGAGTGGGCCGCGGGGCTTGGGCGGCAGCACGAGATGGAGGTGCCTGTCGGCGTTCTCCACCACCTTGACAGTCTTTCCGGCGGCCACCGCGACGCCGAGCTCTTCAAGCGCGGCATGCGGATCGGCGAGCAACTTCGCCTTGAACGCCGGATCGCTCCAAGCCTTGGCGATGATCGCCCCGTGGACGGACGTCGTGTCGTCCGCTTCGGTATTCGACATGCGTATTCCCCATCCCGTGCCGCCGTCGGCCGGCACCCCGTGAATCGCGGCAATTGCTCAAATACCGCGGCCGACGACACCCCTGCCCCGGCTGTCTCAACATATCGCTGTCTCGCTGCAAACTTCAAGAACTAATTTCACGACCGAGGCAATAATATGCGAACGTCTCTCAACTCCAGGAGATCGGATAGCGGTTGAAACCGCGGAAACGGGCCCTGCCGCCGCGTTCAGGAGGGCCTGCCCAGGCCAGGCCGTCGAAACGGCCGACCAGCCGGCCGATGGCAATCGTGCCTTCCATGCGGGCCAGCACGGCTCCCAGGCACATGTGGACGCCCGAGCCGAAGGCGAAGTGGCGGTTGGGCTCGCGGGCGGCATCGAAGCGGTCGGGCTCGGCAAATTGCGCCGGGTCGCGGTTGGCGGCGCCGATGCCGATATGGATGTAGGTGCCCGCCGCCAGCGTCTCGCCACCGATCTCGAGGTCGGCGGCCAGCCGTCGGTTGCCGAGCTGGTTGGAACTCTCGAAACGCAGGCCTTCCTCGACGCAGCTCTTGAGCAGTGCGGGGTTCTGCTTCAGGCGCCGCAACTCGTCGGGAAAGCGCAGCAGGGCGTCGATCGTATTGCCGATGAGGTTGGTCGTAGTCTCGTGGCCGGCGTTCAGGAGGAAGATGCAGTTCTGCACCAGCTCGTCGTGCGTCAGCCGCTCGCCGTCGACCTCGCCATGGATCAGCGTGCCCAGCACGTCGCGGTCGTCGGCCGGCCGCTTGCGGCGCTCGGCGACGAGCTCGTCGAGATAGGCCGAGAATTCGGCGACAGCGGCATTGCCCGCGGCTTGGCGCTCGGGACCGGCGACGGGCTCCAGCGCCGCCAGGATGGCGAGTGAATAGCGCCGGAAGGGCGCACGCTCGCCGGGCGGCACGCCCAGCATGTCGCAGATCACTTCGACGGGCAGGCGAAAGGCGAAGTCCTCGACCAGGTCCATGCGGCCCCGATCGGCGTGCTCGGCGAGAAGCCCGTCGACCACAGCTTCGATGCGCGGCTGCAGGGCGGCGAGGGCGCGTGGCGTGAAGGCTGCGGCTAAAAGCTTGCGCACGCGCGTATGCAGCGGCGGGTCGTTGAACACCAGGCTCGTGGTGTGATGTTTGTAGAGCGGCGTGCCGACACCGAACTTGGGACCGAACTCGGCCTTCTTGTCGGAGCGCATGACCGGATCGCGGTAGCAGACCGCGACGTCGGCATAGCGCGACAAGAACACGCTGCCGTCGGGCAGGCGCTTCAGCGGCGCGAAGCGGCGTAGCGCGTGATAGTAGGGGAAGGGGTCGTCGAGGAAGGCGCGTTCGAGCTTCGCCAGATCGAAGCGCTGGGCGAAGGCCTGCGCCTCGTCCGCCGGCAGCTCGATCAGCCCCTTGTTCAGAGTTGCGCCTCCGGGAGCGCGAACACCGTGCGGCCGGCCGCCTTGAGCGGCCCGAGCTGCGCCAAGGCCGGCGGCAGGATGACCTCGGCGTAGAAGCGCGCGGTGATGAGCTTGGCTTCGAGGAAGGCGGGATCGCCGTCGCGGCTCGCGAGCTTGCCTTGCGCCGCCAGTGCGCTTTTGGCCAGCAGCCAGCCGCCCAGGGCCGTCCCGGCCAGCCGCAGGAAGGGCACAGAGCCCGCCAGGGCGGCTGCGAGGTCGGCCTTGACCGACTGGGCCACCCACTTGGTGGCCTCTTCCAGGGCGTCCGCAGCGGCTTCCAGCGCCGACCGGATGGCCGCCAGGTCGTCGCCCGGCGCCGCCTTCATCTCCTCGGCCGTGGCGCGCATTTCGGTCACCAGGGCCAGCATGGTCTCGCCGCCATCCTTGGCGACCTTGCGGCCCACCAGGTCGCGGGCCTGGATGCCGTTGGTGCCCTCGTAGATCGGCAGGATGCGCGCATCGCGCAGATGCTGGGCCGCACCCGTCTCCTCGATGAAGCCCATGCCGCCGTGGATCTGCACGCCGGTCGAGGCGATCTCGTTGCCGAGATCGGTGAACCACGCCTTGACGATGGGGATCAGCAGATCGACGCGATCCTGGATCTTCTTCGCCGCGCCGCGGTCGGGATGCTTCAGCGCCCCGTCGATGCCGGCTGCGGTGTAGTAGCCAAGCGCGCGCATCGCCTCGATCTGGGCGCGCATGGTCATCAGCATGCGGCGCACGTCGGCATGATGGATGATCGACACCGGCTGCGGCTTGTCACTGCCGTCGTCCTTGGACTGCACGCGCGTTTTGGCGAAGGCGGCCGCCTGCTGGTAGGCGCGCTCGGCGATCGCCAGGCCCTGGATGCCGACCGACAGCCGCGCGTTGTTCATCATGGTGAACATGTAGGACAGCCCGCGGCCTTCCTCGCCGACGAGGTAGCCGACGGCGCCGCCGTCGTCGCCGAACGACATCACGCAGGTCGGGCTCGCATGAATGCCGAGCTTGTGTTCCAGCGACACGCAGCGCAGATCATTGCGCTTGCCCGGCTTGCCGTCGGCGTCGACCAGGAACTTCGGCACGATGAACAGCGAGATGCCGCGCACACCGGCCGGCGCATCGGGCGTGCGCGCCAGGACCAGGTGCACGATGTTGTCGGCCATGTCGTGCTCGCCGTAGGTGATGAAGATCTTCTGGCCTGTCACCAGGTAGTGGTCGTCCTTCTTCACCGCCCGGCTCTTGAGCTGGGCGAGGTCCGAGCCCGCCTGCGGCTCGGTGAGGTTCATGGTCCCCGTCCATTCGCCCGAGATCATCTTGGGCAGGAAGGTCGATTTCTGGCCGGCCGAGCCATGATGATGGATGGCGTCGATGGCGCCTTGGTTCAGGAGCAGCACCAGGCCGAAGCCCATGTTGGCCGCCTGCCACATCTCCTGCACTGTGGCCGCAAGCAGCCACGGCATTCCCTGACCGCCGAACTCGGGATCGAACGGCAGCGAGTTCCAGCCGCCGCCGACGAACTCCTTATAGATCCCGGCGAAGCCCGGCGCCGTCCGCACCACGCCGTTCTCCAGCTTGGCGCCGACCTTGTCGCCGTCGCGGTTGAGCGGCGCCAGGCCGTTGCCGGCGAGTTTGGCGGCTTCCTCCAGAACGGCGTCGATCGTGTCGTCGGTGGCGTGCTCATAGCCCGGCAGCGCAGAAATCTGTTGCAATCCTGCCACTTCGCGCAGCGCGAAACGCATATCTGCGAGTGGGGCGGTATAGGTCATTCTGCTCTCCTCCGGGCCCGCAATATGCCGCGCTCGGTCGCTTTTGGCGACCGGCTCAGGTATTTTGCACCATCATGTCCGACACAGTTCTTTTCGCCATCGATGGCCCCCTCGCCACCATCACGCTGAACGATCCGGCGAAGCACAATCGCCTCAATCCGGAGGGGCTGGACCTTCTGATGGCGGCGGTCGAGACGGCTGATGCCCACCCCGAGGTGAGGGTCACGGTGATCACCGGCGCCGGCGAGAAGACCTTCTGCTCGGGCTACGATCTCGGCTCGATCCCGGCGAGCGGCCAGAAAGAGACCGGTCACAAGGACTCGGCCTTCGAGAATGTCATGGACCGCATCGAGGCCATGCGCATGCCGACGCTGTGCGCGCTGAACGGCAGCGTCTACGGCGGCGCGACCGACATGGCGCTGGCCTGCGACTTCAGGCTGGGCGTCAAGGGCATGAGATTCTTCATGCCGGCGGCGCGCTTTGGCCTGCACTACTATCCGAGCGGACTGCGCCGCTACACCCAGAAGGTGAGTCCGAGCTTCGCCAAGCGCGCCTTCCTCTTGTCGGAGGATTTCGCCGACGCCGATCTGCTGGCTGTGGGTTACTTGGACTGGTTGGTGGAACGAAGCGAGTTCAAGAACAAAATCGACGAGATATCCAACCGCCTTGCCACTTTGGCGCCGCTTTCCATGGTGAACATGAAGCGTGCCATCGAGCAGTTTGCCCAGGCCGAACCCGACATCCCGGCGATCCGTCAAAACATGCGCGAGTGCGCTACCTCCGAAGACCTCCGCGAAGGCCTGGCTGCGCTGCGTGAGCGCCGCCAGCCTGACTTCAAGGGCCGCTGAGCGATCATGCAACGTCGTCTAGCCGCCATCGTCCATGCCGACATCGCGGGCTTCACCCGGATGATGGAGGGCTCGGAGACGCGCACGTTCCGGCACTTGAAGACGGCGCAGATCGAGGTCTGGCGTCCCGCCATCCAGGCTGCCAGCGGCCGTCTGGTCGGCACCGCGGGCGACGCCATGCTGGCCGAATTCGGCTCGGCCGTGACCGCCGTCAGCGCTGCGCTCGATATCCAGGAGCGCATGTCGAAGTTCAACGACACGATCGAGCCCGAGCAGCGCATGAACTTCCGCATCGGCGTGCATTTGGGCGAAGTCATCGTCGATGACGAGGACCAGAACATCTTCGGCGACGGCGTGAACCTCGCCGCCCGCATCCAGGCGCTGGCCGAGCCCGGCGGCATCGCCGTGTCGCGCGCCGTGCGTGACCTGGTCGAGCTGCGCATCGAGTACGCCTTCGTCGACGGTGGCGAGCAGACGATGAAGAACGTCAGCCGCTCGGTGCAGATCTTCCATGTCAAGCACGCCAAGTCGGCTGTGCCGGCCAACACCACGACGCGCATGGTGCCGCAGGTCACGTTGCGTTTCGAAGGCACCGACTCGACCAAGACCAAGCACAGCTTCGAGGTCACGCTCGAGAAACTGATGAGCCGCACGGACGGCATGGTGATCGGCCGCTCCGCCGACCAGTGCGAGTTCGTCGTCGCCCATCCCACCGTGTCGCGCCGCCATGCCCGGCTGCGCGTGGCGGGCGAGGCGATACAGGTCGAGGATCTCGGCTCGACCAACGGCACCAAGGTGGGCGAGCAGTCGCTCAGGGCGGGCGAGCCCATGGCGTTGCATGCCGGCGACAAGCTCAGGCTTGGCGACGTTGACATGCTCGTGCGCCATTTGTAGCAGCGCAGCGCCATGACCGAACCGACGCAAACGACCAGCCAGCCATCCGGGGTGATCCCCGAGGTCGACTACGTCGCCCTGCAGGCCGGTCAGACGATCGGCCGCTACGAGATCGTCTCGGTGCTGGGCCAGGGCGGCTTCGGCATCACCTATCGCGCGCGTGACGTGCAGCTCGGCCGCGAGGTCGCGATCAAGGAGTACCTGCCGTCGGCGCTCGCCATCCGCCAGGACGGTGCTACGGTGCTGCCGCGCACCACCAAGATGGCCGACGATTTCGGCTGGGGTCGCGATCGCTTCGTCACCGAGGGCCGGACGCTGGCGAGCCTGCATCGCGCGACGGCGATCGTGCATGTCTTCGACTACCTCGAAGCCAACGGCACCGCCTATATCGTGATGGAGCTCCTGAGCGGCGAGACGCTCGAGGACCGCATCAACAAGAACGGCAAGCTCTCCGCGGAAGAGGTCGACCGCATCCTGTGGCCGCTGCTCGACGGCCTGGAGCAGGTCCATAGCGCGGGCTTCCTGCATCGCGACATCAAGCCCGCCAACATCCTGCTCGACGCCACGGGCAACCCCACGCTGATCGACTTCGGTGCCTCGCGCGCGGCGATGGCGGGACGCAGCACGGCGCTCACCGCCATCTTCACGCCGGGCTATGCCGCGGCCGAGCAGATGACTTCGGCCAAGCAGGGGCCGTGGACGGATATCTACGGCCTGTCGGCCACGCTCTATCACGCGATTGCTGGCCGGACGCCGCCCAGCGCCTTCGATCGCATGCTGGACGACACCTACGAGCCCTTGTCGCAGGTCAAGCCGGCCGGTTTCTTGCCGGGCGTGCTGGCCGGTATCGATGCTGGCCTTGCCGTGGTCGCGAGCGACCGGCCGCAGAGCATCGCTGGCTGGCGGCCGATCCTCAGCATGGCCGAGGCACCCGCCGCCGACGCCACGGTCGTCATTGGCAAGGCGCCGACGCCGGCTCCGCGGCACGTCTCGACCCTGCCGCCGCCCGCCGCGGCGGCGGGTGCGTCGAGCCGGACCGGCCTGTGGCTCGCGCTGGTGGCCCTTGTGCTCATCCTCCTGGGCGGTGGCGGCTACTACTTCGCGGTCCGTGGCCCCGATTCGGAGACCGTCAAGGCGCGGCAGTTGGCTGAGGAGGCCGAGGCGGGCCGGCTCAAGGCGGAGGAGGTGGCGGCCAAGCTGCGCGCCGATAACGAGCAGCGGCTGAAAACCGAAGAGATCGCCGCCGCCCGCCAGCGCCAGGAGGCTGCCGAGGCCGCCGCCAAGAAGCAGTTCGAGGAAGAGACGCGGCGCAAGGTCGAGACCGAGATGGCCGCGCAGAAGAAGGCCGAGGAAGATGCCAAGCGCAAAGCCGACGAGGAGGCCGAGGCGCGCCGCAAGGCGGTCGAGGATGCCCGCAAGGCCGTCGAGTTCGTGGCCGGCTCCTTCGACCATTTCGGCAAGACGCTGATGTTGATCGGCCTGAAGGGTCGCGCCGACGAGGTCCGCCTGCAGGGCGTCGACGTCGTCAACGATCCCGACCTGAACAAGGTCGCGATCGAGGCGCTGGCGGCCCAGCCGCGCGACCTGCGCTGCCGGCAGACCGACCGGCTGACCGACGGCACGCCGCTCTATCGCTGCCTGATCACGGCGCTCAATGCCAAGCAGCCGCTGAATGACGTTCCCGATTCCGACCGCGTTGACCTCGCTTGGGCGCTGGTGAGGAACGGCCTGGTGCTCGCCTCGTGCGATGCGCCGCGTTCCTACGCAGACGCTGAAGACGATGCGCGTGGTCGAAAACAGGCCCTGTGGGGTAGAGTTACGGTTCCCGAATACAAACGGAGATGCACCAAATGACTGCATTGACAGCCCAGACGATGAGCTTGCGCACGATCAGCCGGAAGCTCGCAATGCAAGCGGTCGGCATCGTCGCCGCCCTTGGCCTGGCGACGGCGTGCACGACCAGCGAGAGCGGTGGCCCCTCCAACCAAGCGATGGGCACCTTCATGGGCGCGGCAGTCGGCGGCACGGTGGGCGGTCTCGCCTTCGGCTCGGCCGGCGGCGTGATCGGCGGTGCGCTGGTCGGAGCGCTCGCCGGAAACCTGGTCGGCCGCGCGCTCGACAACCAGGAGCGGGCGCGGCTCGCGCAGGCGACGCAGACCGCCTTTGTGGCCGAGACCAACCAGCCGACCAACTACACGGTCGAGCCGACGACCAAGTCCACGAGCGCCACGCCGCCGCCGCCGACGGTTGTCGGCGCCAGGCCGACGGCGCCGGCGACGACGCGGGCCGACGGCAGCACCTGCCGGCCAATCGAGCTCACCGCCACCAAGAACGGCCAAACCACGACCGAGACCACGACCTTCTGCAAGGCCGCGGGCTCGAACGATCTGAAGCCGGTCTCGGTGTAGGCGACGGCTAGCCGCCGCCGGAGCTTCGTGGCAGCCTCTGCACTGGGCAGGGGCTGATGAGCGACGAGGCTAGCCAGACACAAAGCACTGCGCCGGTCGACCTCGTATCGCTGGCGCCGGGCCGCATGATCGGCCGCTACGAAGTTGTCTCTGTCCTGGGACAGGGCGGCTTCGGCATCACCTATCGCGCCCGAGACGCACAGCTCGGGCGCGAGGTCGCCGTCAAGGAATACCTGCCGTTGGCGCTTGCCGTGCGGCAGCACGGCACTACCGTGCTGCCGCGGTCGACGACGGCCGCGCAGGATTTCGCCTGGGGCCGCGACCGCTTCGTCGCCGAGGGCCGCACGCTCGCCAGCTTGCAGAACGCGCCGGGCATCGTGCGGGTGTTCGATTTCCTCGAAGCCAATGGTACCGCCTACATCGTCATGCAGCTCGTCCAGGGCGAGACCCTGGAGAACCGCCTGAAGGCCGGCCCGCTGGCGCCGGCCGCCATCGAGCGCGTCCTGTGGCCTCTGCTGGACGGCCTCGAGCAGGTGCACCATGCGGGTTTCCTGCATCGCGACATCAAGCCCGCCAACATCCTGCTCGACGCGACGGGTCACCCGACGCTGATCGACTTCGGCGCCTCGCGCGCGGCGATGCTCGGCCGCACCTCGGCGATGACGGCGATCTTCACGCCGGGCTATGCCGCGGGTGAGCAGATGACCTCGGCGAGGCAGGGGCCGTGGACCGACATCTACGGCCTGTCGGCCACGCTCTATCACGCTATCACCGGGGCAGCGCCGCCCAGCGCCTTCGACCGTATGCTGGACGATGAGTACCAGCCGCTGGCCAGGATGGCGCCGCCGGGCTTCGGCCGCGGCCTGCTGGTCGGCCTCGATGCCGGGCTGGCCGTGCGCGCCAGTGACCGGCCGCAGAGCATAGCCGGCTGGCGGCCGATCTTGAGCCAGGCGGCGGCGCCCGATGCGGCCGTGACCGTCGCGATCGCGCAATCGCCGCCCACTCTGCAGCCGTCCGTGCAAGCCACCGTCGTGCCACCGCCCGTTGCGGCAGCGCCGGCGAAGAAGAGCGGCGTCGGTATATGGATCGGCGGGGCGGTCGCAGCGATCCTGCTGCTCGCCGGCGGCTACTACGCCCTGGTCGACGGCAAGCGCGCGCCGCAGACAGCGGCGTCCGTCGACAAGGCGGCGCAGGATGCGCAGCTTGCGGCAGAGGCGCAGCGGCTGAAGGACCAGGAGGAACTGGCCCGGCTGCGCGCCGAAAACGAGCAGCGCCAGAAGGCCGAGCAGGAAGCAGCCCAACGCAAGCAGGCCGACGAGGAAGCGCGGCGCAAGGCCGACGCCGAGGCCGCCGACAGGAAGCGCCAGGAAGACGAGGCGCGGCAGAACGACGAGGCAGCGAAGAAGACCGCCGAAGCGGGCGAGAGCGGCCTGCGGCTGACGGTGCTCGACCGCCAGCACGCCCAGATCGCGCTCAACGCTCTCGGCTTTGCCACCGGCAGTACCAACGGCAGCTTTGGCAGCCGCACGCGCGAGGCGATCGCCACCTGGCAGAAGTCGAGGAACGAGCTGACGACGGGCTACCTGACGGGTACGCAGAACCAGGCCCTGTTGCGTGATGCCGCGCCGGCGATCGCGCGCTTCGACGAGGAGCAGAAGAAGCTCGAGGAAGCGCGCAGGAAGGCCGAAGAGGACAGGGTCAAGGCCGAAGCGGCCGCCCGGCCGCCCGCGCCGGCGGCCACCCCCGCACCGCCACCGCCTGCACCTGTTGCGCCCGCGCCGGCCGCCCCCAGCGTCGCGGCTGCTACGCCAAGGGCGGGACCGGACGGCCACTGGTCCGGCACCTATCACTGCTCGCCCTCGCGCGCCGGTGGCGCCGAGTTCAACGCCAGGGTCCAGATCACGCTTTCGGGCGGCGCCGGCACCTGGATCCGCCCGGGCACGGAATCCGGCACGATGGTCGGCAACCAGTCGTTTTCGATCAAGGTCACTGGCTCGCAGGTCGTGGTCTCGCGCGTCTACACGCCGGGCAACCGGGTCGGCGTATTCCAGACGGCGACGATGACGGCGCGCTTCGACGGCAACGGCATCACCGGCTCGGGCCCCGAGCACAATAGCGGCGGCCGCACTTGCGATATCTCGCTCACTCGGGCGCAATAGCGGCAGCAATTCACAAAGGGATCGATCATGGCAGGCAATCTCAAGGCGGCCGAGCTGCGCCGACTGCTGGCGAAGGGCGAGTTCATCCTGGCCCCTGGAATCTACGACGGCATCTCGGCGCGCGTCGCCGACGGCATGGGCTTTCCGGCGCTCTACATGACGGGCTACGGCGCCACGGCCTCGATGCTGGGCCTGCCCGACGCAGGCCTTGCGACCTACTCCGACATGGTGGGCCGCGCCGAGATGATCTGCTCGGTGGTGAAGACGCCGCTGATCGCCGACGCCGACACCGGCTACGGCGGCCTGCTGAACGTGCAGCGCACGGTACGCGGCTATGAGGCCGCGGGCGTCGCGGCGATCCAGATCGAGGACCAGGAGATGCCCAAGAAGTGCGGCCACACGCCCGGCCGCCGTGTCGTGCCGGCCGAGGAGATGGTGATGAAGATCCGCGTCGCCGCCGACGCGCGGCGCGATGCCGAGACCATGATCGTGGCGCGCACCGACGCCCGCACCGCGCATGGGCTCGACGAGGCGCTGCGCCGCGCGAAGCTCTACGAGGCGGCGGGCGCCGACGTGATCTTCGTCGAATCGCCCGAGAGCGAGGCCGAGCTCGAGCGCATCGGCAAGGAAGTGAGCAAGCCGCTCCTCGCCAACATGGTCGAGTTCGGCAAGACGCCGCGGGTCGAGGCCGACCGGCTGAAGAAATGGGGTTTTGACATCGCCATCTATCCTGGCCTGGGCTTCAGCGTTGCTGCAGAAGCCATGCGCCAAGCCTGGACCTTTCTCAAGGACAAGGGCACAAGCGCGGGCATCGAAGTGCCACAATATCGCGGCATGCATGAGCTGATGGGGTTCCCCGACGTGTGGGACTTCGAGAAGCGCTGGGTGTCATGAACGGCAAGCAATTCCTGGAGATGCTGGCGCGCCTGCCGGCGCGGGTCTGGCTGCAGGCGATCCTCGGCCTGATCGGCTTCGTCGTGCTGGCCGTGCTGGGCTTCGCCGTGATCGCGGGCGTGGCGGCCGTGGTCCTGGTCGCCATCCTGGTCTTCAAGGCACGGCAGTGGATCGTGGGCCTGTTCACCGGCCGACCCCGACCGGAGCCTCCGGTGCGCCAGGATCGCAAGGTGATTGACGTGCAATACGAGATCGTCGACCGCCGCAAGGACGACGTGCCGCGCTAGTCTTTCGTCTCATGATGAATCAACACGACCACTGGAAGCCATCGACGACGAAATGCTGCCCTGTGATGAAGCAGGGCTCCGAGGTGGCGAGGAAGGCCACGAGCTGGGCGATGTCGGCGGGTGTGCCCAGGCGGTCGAGCATGATGCCCTTCTTCATCTCCTCGCCGCGCGAGCGGGTCAGGCTGTTGCCGAGCTCGGTCTCGATCACACCGGGGCAGATCGCGTTGATCATGATCTTGGGCCCAAGCTCCTTGGCCAGCGACCGCGTCAGCCCCAGGATTCCGGCCTTGGCCGTGGCATAGGCGTGCTTGCTGACGGCGCTGGTGACGCCGCCCGACAGCGCATTGAGCGACGACATGCTAGCGATCCGGCCACCGCCAGCCTGCTTCAGCATGATCGGCGCGATGGCATGGATGTAGTTGAAGCAGCTCTTGAGATTGACCGCGATGGTGCGGTCGAACTCCTCCTCCTTGATCTCCAGGATTCCCTTGGCATTGGAAGCGCCGGCATCGTTCAGCAGGAAGTCGATCGTGCCCCACTGCCGAGCGACATCGTCCGCCACCTCGTGGGCGCGCGCGAACGAGGCGACGTCGGCCTGGTAGGTGAGCGCCTTGCGGCCAAGCGCTTCGATTTCGCCCTGGGTGCGCTTCATCTCGGGCTCGAGCAGGTCGACCAGGGCAATGTCGTAGCCCCGCTTCGCCAGCTCGAGGGCGCAGCCGCGGCCAATGCCGCGCGCCCCGCCGGTGACGACTGCGACCTTGCTCACGCCGCATGCTCCTTGGCGTAGCGCGCCACCTGCTCGTGGGTGGCGAACCACACCTTGCCTTTGGCCTTGGCGTGGCGGATCAGCTCGTCGACGATCCAGATGCGCGAGCGGTAGCCGATGATGTGCGGATGCATGGTGAGCTGGAAGATGCCGCCTTCGTCCCACGCCGCGTCGAGCTCGCGCCTGAATGTCTCCAGCACGTCGGTCGGCGGCGTGTAGGGCCTGAGCGCGGAGAACCGGTGCATGGAGAAGTACACCGCATCGTCGCGCACCCATTCGACCGGCAGCTCGAGCACCCCGGTCGGCTCGCCGTTCAGCAGCAGCTCGTAGCAATCCTCGTCGGCCATCAGCGAGGAGTCGTAGAACAGGCCCATCTCCTTCTCGATGGCGAGCGTGTTGGGCCTGAAGTCCCACGACGGCGTGCGCATCCCGACGGCGCGCTTACCGGTGACCTTCTCCAGCGTGTCGGCCGAGCGCAGCATCAGGTCGCGTTCGGCTTCGCGAGGCAGCACCGAATTGAGCTCGTGGATCCAGCCGTGGATGCCGATCTCATGGCCTTCGGCGACCAGCTCGCGCTGCTCCTCGGGATGGAGCAGGGCGGAGACGGCGGGCACATAGAACGTCGCCTTCACGCCGTGCCGGTCAAGCAGGGCGCGGATGCGCGGCACGCCCACACGCGAGCCGTACTCGCCCCAGCACAGCCGGCCGATCGACTTGCCGCCGTCGCGCAGCTCGTTGGTCTCGTGGTCGGAATCGAAGCTGAGCGCCACGGCGCAGCGTGCGCCATCCGGCCACGAGGCGGGCCGGTAGCGCTTGCCGGCACGCACCTGCTTCACCAGCTTGCGCCAATGCTCCTCGCTCCACTGCCAGGGTTCGAGTTGTTGCGGCGCGTGCGTATCGGGCATGGCGATCTCCTTCGACTCAGGATGACAGATTCAGGATCTTCCCCGGGTTCATCAAGTTCTGCGGATCGAGCGCGCGCTTGATCGCGCGCATCGTGTCGAGCTCGATCTGGCTGCGATAGTGGGCCAGCTCCTCGACCTTCATCTGGCCGATGCCATGCTCGGCCGAGATCGAGCCGCCATGGGCCACGACGATATCGTAGACCGCGCTGCTGATGGCGTGGGCATGGGCCATGAAGCGGTCCTTGTCCCAACCAACTGGCGCCTGGCAGTTGAAATGAATGTTGCCGTCGCCGACATGGCCGAACGGCACCGGCCGGCACTCGGGCAGCGCCTTCTTCATGGCGGCCAGCCCCTCGGTCATGAAGGCGGGGATCTTGCTCACCGATACCGAAATGTCGTGCTTGATCGACGGGCCCTCGCGCTTCTGGGACTCGGAGTGGTTCTCGCGCAGGCCCCAGAAGGCCTTGGCCTGGGTCTCGTTCTGGGCGAGGGCCGCGTCGAGCACCAGGCCCTGTTCCATGGCCTCGCCGAGATAGGCTTCCATCTTCTCCGACAGGCCGGTCTCGTTGGCGCCGGCGCGGCGCGGGCGGGTCGAGGACCATTCCATCAGCACGTACCAGTCGTGGCGCTCGCCGAGCGGATCGGCGGCGCCGGGAATGTGCTGCAGCACCAGGTCGACGCCCTGGCGGGCCATCAGCTCGCAGGAGGTGACGTTGTCCTCGCTGGCGGCGTGCGCGCCGCTCAGCAGCGCCACCGCAGCCTCGGGTGAGGGCACGGCGATCCACGAGGTCGCGACATCCTTGGGTTTGGGCCAGAGCTTCAGGATCGCCTTGGTGATGATGCCGAGCGTGCCCTCCGCGCCGAGATAGAGATCGCGCAGGTCGTAGCCGGTATTGTCCTTCTTGAGCGCGCGCAGGCCGTTCCAGACTTCGCCCTGCGGCGTCACCACCTCCAGGCCCAGCACGAGCTGGCGGGCGTTGCCGTAATGCAGCACCTGCACGCCGCCGGCATTGGTCGAAAGGTTGCCGCCGATGGTGCAACTGCCCTCGGCGGCGAGGCTGAGCGGAAACAGCCGGTCGTGCTGGGCGGCCGTCTCCTGGATGGTTTTGAGCACCACGCCCGCCTCGACCGTCATGGTGTAGCCGATGGGATCGACCTCGACGATGCGGTTCATGCGGTTGAGCGACAGCACGATCTCGCGGCCCTGCTGGTGCGGCGTGCCGCCACCCATCATGCCGGTGTTGCCGCCCTGCGGCACGACCGCGACCTTCTCCGCGACGCAGAGTTTCACGACGGCTGCCACTTCCTCGGTGGTTACCGGCCGCACCACGGCGAGCGCCGCGCCGAGATAGTTCTCGCGCCAGTCGGTGAGATAGGGGTGCTTGCCCGGCTCGTCGGTTATAAGCCCACGCTCGCCGACGATGTCTCGCAGCTTGTCGACGAACGCGCTCACAGCCGCAGGATCTTGCCGGGGTTCATGATGTTCTTCGGATCGAGCGCGCGCTTCAGCGAGCGCATCGTGTCGAGCTCGACCTTGCTGCGGTAGTGCGCCAGCTCGTCGATCTTGTCGATGCCGATGCCGTGCTCGGCCGAGATCGAACCCGCCATATCGCGCACCAGGTCGTTCACCGCCCGCGTGATGGCGGGCGAGTACTGCCCCAGAGTCTCGCGGTCCATGCCGACCGGCGACATGAAGGAGAAGTGGATGTTGCCGTCGCCGATATGGCCCAGCGGATAGGGCCGGATGCTGGGCAGGATCTCCAGCACCGCCTTCAGGCCCTTGTCGATGAAGACCGGGACCTTCGAGGTCGCGACCGAGACGTCGTAGCTCAGCCCTCCACCCTCGGCGCGCGAGGCCGGCGCCACCGATTCGCGGATCGTCCACATGTTGCGCGCCTGCGCCTCGTTCTGGGCGATCACGGCATCGAGCACGCGGCCCGTCTCGAACTGCTCGGCGAGGAACTGCTCCAGCTTCTCCGACATGCCCCCCATGCTCCCTGGGGGCCCATCGGCCTTGGGCCGCGACGACGACCATTCGAGCAGCAGGAACCAGTCGGTGTCGGCCTTGAGAGGGTCCTGCAGCCCCGGGATATGGCGCAGCACCACGTCGGTGCCGGCCCGGCTCATCAGCTCGCACGAGCCGACATTGTCGTCCGACGCTGCATGCGCCTCCGACAGGATTTCGATGGCCGCCTGCGGATCGCGGACGGCGAGCCACGCCGTCGCCACGTCCTTGGGCGCGGGCCACAGTTTCAGGACAGCCTTGGTGATGATCCCGAGCGTCCCCTCGGCCCCCATGAACAGGTGCTTCAGGTCGTACCCCGTGTTGTCCTTCTTGAGTGAGCGCAGGCCGTTCCACACATCGCCGTTGGGCAGCACGACTTCCAGCCCCATCACCAGGTTGCGCGCATTGCCGTAGCGCAGCACCTGCACGCCACCGGCATTGGTCGAGAGGTTGCCGCCGATCAGGCAGGAGCCTTGCGCGCCGAGGCTGAGCGGAAAGAAGCGATCATGACTCGCCGCGGTCTCCTGCAGCGTCTGCAGGATGCAGCCGGCCTCGACGGTCATCGAGTAACCCACGGCGTCGACCTCGATCACCTTGTTCATGCGGCCAAGCGACAGCAGGATGCCCGAGTGCATGGGGTAGGGCGTGGCGCCGCCCATCAGGCCGGTATTGCCGCCCTGCGGCACGATGGCGATGCCGTGCTCGTGGCAGAGCTTCACGACCTTCGAGACTTCCTCGGTGTTTGCTGGCCGCACCACGACGGCCGCACTGCCGACCAGCGTCCCGCGCCAGTCGCGCACGAACGGCTCCTTGCCCTGGTCGTCCAGGATCAGCCCCTTGTCGCCGACGATGGCGCGCAGGCCGTCGAGCACGGCCGGCGTCACAGGGACGGTGGGAATGCTGGGCGGGGTCAAGGTGTCGGGCATCGTTTCCTCTCTTCGAGCGCCAGCCTACCGCCGCTCACCGGAGCCGTCATCCGCGGCCGCGCGGCGCAGACGGTCGTTGATGGCGAGGCCCAATCCGGTTTGCGGAATGGGCATCACGGCGATGCGCGTATTGGCCGGCCGGTCCAGCGCGCGCAGATGAGCGAACAGATTGGCGGCGGCCTCTGTGAGATCGCCATCGGCGCTGAGGTTGAGCACCTGCCGTGCACCGGCGGGGGGCTGCGGACCGAAGGCGAGCAGCGCCTCGTCGCCGGCGACGCTCGTTGCATTCAGCCGCACCGGCCGCGCCGGCGCATAGTGGCTGTCGAGTTGGCCGGGCGATTTGCGGGCGGCATCGCCACTCGGGATGGCGTGGCTCAGCGTTATGGGCCCGATCACCGCCTCGATCGCCTCGCGCGTGGCGCCGCCGGGGCGCAGCAGCGTTGGCGTCGCCGTCGTGAGGTCGAGCACGGTCGATTCCAGACCGACCTCGCACGGGCCGCCGTTGAGGATCAGCTTCACGCGGTCGCCCAGCGATTCCGCGACATGCTCGGCGCGCGTCGGACTGACGGCACCACTGCGATTAGCCGAAGGCGCGGCGATCGGCCGGCCGGCGGCGCGGATCAGCGCCTGCGCCATCGGATGGGCCGGCGCACGGATCGCCGCGGTGTCGAGCCCGGCCGTGGCCAGCAGCGCGATCGGTGAGTTTTTCGCGCGCGACAGGACGAGCGTCAGGGGCCCCGGCCAGAAGCGCGCGGCGAGCTTGTCGGCAACGTCGTTCCATTGCACCAGCCGGCTCGCTTCGCCGGCATCGAGGACATGGGAGATCAGCGGATTGAACTGCGGCCGTCCCTTGGCCTCGAAGATCTTGGCGACGGCGCGTTCGTTGGTGGCGTCGCCGCCCAGGCCATAGACGGTCTCGGTCGGGAAAGCCACCAGCTCGCCCTCGCGGATCAGCCGCGCGGCTTCCTCGATGCTCAACGGGCCGCCTTGCTGCGGGCGATGAAATGCGGATTGCCGAAGCCCGGCTTGCCGTAGGCGAGCGGCCGGCCGTCGGTTGTCACCACCTCGCCGCCTGCCGCCTCGAGCACGCCCTGGCCCGCGGCAGTGTCCCATTCGTTGGTCGGTCCGAAGCGCGGATAGATGTCGGCCTTGCCTTCGGCGATCAGGCAGAATTTCAGCGACGATCCGGCCTGCACGCGATCGGCCACGGTGAGGTTGTTGCTGCGGAACCAGATGTCGAGGTCGCTGTAGATCGCATGGCTGCGGCTGGCGCAGGCCGTAAGTCCGTTGGCCGGGGCAGGGCGCGTCTGGATGGGCGCGAAGGGCCCGCCGCGCTCGCTCTTGTCGGCGCCAAGCCCGGCCGCACCGCGCCACAGCGTGTCGCTCGCCGGCGCCAGCACGATGCCGAGCGTCGGCTTGCCGGCTTCGATCAGCGCGATGTTGACGGTGAACTCCCCGTTTCTCTTGATGAACTCCTTGGTGCCGTCGAGCGGATCGACCAGCCAGAACGGCCCGCCGTTCAACTTGGGCACGCGGCCGCCCGCCATCTCCTCCTCGGCGACGACCGGCGCGTCCGGCGTCAGCGCCCGCAAGCCTCTGACGATGATCTCCTCGGCGGCATGGTCGGCATCGGTCACCGGGCTCTTGTCCGCCTTGGTGCGCTCGCCGAGGTCGCCGGCATAGATGCGCATGATCTCGCGCGCGGCGTCGCGGGCGAAGTCGCTGCAGGCGTCACGTAGCGCGTGAGGGGAGGGCAGGGCAGGGGGCATGCGATCGGTTGCTTCGGCGGCGGCGACCTTATAACCCATTCGCCCATGACAGAAAGGCTCTTGGGAGTCATATCGGCCCTGCCCGAGGAGTTCGCCCACCTCAGCGACCGCTCGGGCCAGGCCCAGGAGATCGGCGGCTTCTCATTCTGGCGCGGCGAGATCGCCGGCCGCACGGCGGTTTTCGTCGAATCCGGCGCCGGCAAGGTCAATGCCGGAGTGGCAACGGCGCTCCTGCTCGATCGCTTCGGATGCCGCGCGCTCCTGATGTGCGGTGTCGCGGGCGGCCTCGATCCGGCATTCGGCGTGGGCGATGTGGTCGTGGGAATCAGCAACACGCAGCACGATTACGGCGTGCAGCGCGAGGGAAGCTTCCAGACCATCCAGCCCGGCAGCCGCCCGTCCCTCGGGCACGATTGGACGCCAGGCTACAAGCTCGCGTCCGACGTCGTGCTGCGGCTGCGCGAGGCCCTGGAGGGACTGGTGCTCGAGCCGTTGCCGGAGGCTGTCGGCGCCGGCCGGCGGCGGCCGGCGGTGCACCTCGGCGCGATCCTGACGGGCGACGGCTTCGTCAATTCCGTCCAGCTGCGCGAGCGCTTGCGCACCGGGTTCGCAGCCCAGGCGGTCGAAATGGAAGGCGGCGCCGTGGCCCAGGTCGCGCAGCGCTGGGGCGGCGACATCCCGTTCGTGAACGTGCGCTGCCTGAGCGATCTCGCCAGCCACGACAGCCACCTCGATTTCCGCGCCTTCCTGCCGGTGGCATCGCGCTACGCCTCGCAAGTCGCCCACCGGCTGGCGCCGGTAATCTAGTCACGGCAGCCTGGTAGCCGTTCATCGTCGTACCCCCTACGAGTTGGGCCTCCGTTCGAATTTCGATAGTTACGATAATTTAGATGTTGGAATCGCACATCGCAGGCGCTCGTCCCGTCCGGAGGCAGGCAGCCGGACGGGACGCGCGATGGAGACCGCGCTCCTTTTGGTCTCGGATCAACGATGCATAGAGCGGGAACGCCGCGGAGCGACGCAACAGGCCAATATGATATAACTGAAGTACAATTCTGTCAACAACTTCAGTAAGGGTAGGTCTTTCGTTTTCGCGATTTTTTTCGTGCCATGGAGGGCCGTATTTGGCGGTTCGGATGCACGGTGCCGCCACTCCTTGTGTCGTTGGATCCGAGTGCCGGCAGTGCATTCAATCGGCGTACGCGGGGCAGCGTCTATGCCTTGAGCACGCGGCCTGCGACGGCATCGAGTTTCTTTGCCGTCTCGGCCGACCGCGCCGCCGGTGCCGTGATCAGCGCATGCTCCAGCGCGCGGTCGCAGCCGTGCGGGCAGGGCTCGGGGCGCGACTTCTTGAGCAGCGGCGCCACCATGGTGACCAGGGTCTTGGCCTTCTCGGCGTTGTCGAGCAGGACGCGGACGATATCGGCGACCTGCACATGGTCGTGGTCGGGGTGCCAGCAGTCGAAGTCGGTGACCATGGCGACGGTGACGTAACAGATCTCCGCTTCGCGGGCGAGCTTGGCCTCCGGCATGTTGGTCATGCCGATGACGTCGCAGCCCCAGCTGCGGTAGAGCCGCGATTCGGCGAGGCTGGAGAATTGCGGGCCTTCCATGGCGAGGTAGGTGCCGCCGAACTTGATGGGGAAGCCCGCTTGCCGCGCGCAGTCGTGCACGGCGTGGGCGAGGCGATTGCAGGTCGGATGGGCCATCGAGACATGGGCCACGAAGCCCTCGCCGAAGAAGCTTTTCTCGCGCGCGAAGGTGCGGTCGATGAACTGGTCGACGACCACGAAATGGCCCGGCGGCAGGTCCTCGCGCAGCGAGCCGCAGGCCGACAGCGACAGGATGTCTGTGACGCCGACGCGCTTCAGGGCATCGATGTTGGCGCGGTAGTTGATCGAGGTCGGCGAATGGCGGTGACCGCGGCCATGGCGCGGCACGAACACGACGTCGAGCCCGTCCAGCACGCCGAACAGGAACTCGTCCGAGGTCTCGCCGAACGGCGAGGCGATGCGGCGCCACTTGGCGTCCTTCAGGCCTGCAATCTCATAGACACCGCTGCCGCCCATGATACCCAGCACAGTCATTCGCTTCTCCTCATGCGGCGTGTGTATCATATGATCGCGAGGCCATCGAAAGAGATCAGGCTCCTCTCCCCCTAGCGGGGGAGAGGAATATGAGTTTAGGAAAGACTAGCGAGGAGACAGCCATGGGCAGGCTCGACGGCAAGATCACCATCGTCACCGGGGCGACCAGCGGCATCGGCCGGCGCACTGTCGAGGTCTTCGCCCGCGAAGGCGCCAAGGTCGTGGCGACTGGCCGGCGCGAGGAATTGGGCCGCTCGCTCGAGGCGTCGGTCGGCAAGGACAAGTGCCTGTTCGTCAAGGCCGACGCCACCAAGGAGGCCGACGTCAAGGCGATGTTCGACGCCTGCCTCTCGAAGTGGGGCCGCCTCGACTGCATCTTCAACAATGCCGGTGGGCCGGCGCCGGTGGGCGGCATCGAGACCATCCCGGTCGAAGGCTTCGATGCGGCCATGGCTACCCTGGTGCGCTCGGTCATGCTCGGCATGAAGCATGCCGCGCCGATCATGATGAAGCAGGGGTTCGGCAGCATTATCAACAACGGCAGCGTTGCGGGTCGCCGGGCCGGCTATTCGACCTCGATGATCTACGGTGCCGCCAAGGCCGCGGTGAACCATCTTACCGTCTGCGCCGCCATGCAGCTCGGCGAGAGTGGCGTGCGCTGCAACTCGATCTCCCCGGGCGGCATCGCCACCGGCATCTTCGCCAAGGCGCTGGGCCTCGCGCCCGACAAGGCCGACGCCTTCGCCGAAAGCATGAAGGGCATCATGGCCAAGCTGCAGCCGATCCCGCGGGCCGGCAGCGTCGACGACATCGCCAACGCCGCGGTGTTCCTGGCCTCCGATGAATCGAGCTTCATCAACGGCCACGACCTGGTGGTCGATGGCGGTGTGGTCGGCGGCCGGCAATGGACACCGCACCAGGAAGGCGTCAAGGCCATGCGCCAGGCGTTCGGCGTGGACGAAATCTGATGCGTGCGCTCGCCGCCATCCTTGCCTGGTGGCTGGTGTTGGCCGCGCTGCCGGCCATGGCGGCGGAGCCCGAACTCACGCCGTTCCTCGCCGATGCCTTGTGGGCGCCCAATCCGGTCCCTGGCTCGGATGGACGGCGCCATCTGGTCTACGAGCTGCGCATCGCCAACCCGACGGCAAGCGCCCTTGAGCTCAAGAAGGTCGAGGTTTTGGACGAGCCGTCCGGCAAGGTGCTGCTGACCCTCGACCGCGACGGTCTTGCCAAGCGCTTCTCGATCGGCGGCCGGCGCGGCTCGGAGGCGACGGATCTCGGCGTCGGTCAATTCGGCGTGCTGTTCCTGCATGTGGCGCTCGACCCGGGCGAGGCCCTGCCGCGGGCGATCGCCCACCGCATCTCTGTTCGCATCGTGCAGCCCGGGATCGATTTCACGGCGACGGTTGCCCGGACGCCGGTCGTGGATCGTCCGCTTGCCGCACTGGGACCGCCATTCGTCGGCGCAGGCTACGTTGCCGCGGACGGCTGCTGCGATTCGATCCGCCATGTCCGCGCCCTGCTGGCGCTGAACGGGCATTTCGCCCTGGCCCAGCGTTTCGCCATCGACTGGGAGCAGATCGATGCGGAGAACCGCGTGGTCAAGGGCGATACCAAGACCCTGTCGAACTACGTGATCTACGGACGCGAGATCCTGGCCGTCGCCGACGGCACCGTGGTGTCCTCGCGCAACGACCTGCCGGAGCAGGTGCCGGGCGCGCTGCCCCAAGGCATGACCATCGACCAGGCCGACGGCAACTTCGTCGTGCTCGACATCGGCGGCGGCAACTACGTGCTCTATGCTCACATGCAGCCCGGCAGCGTGACGGTGAAGGCCGGCGCCAAGGTGAAGCGCGGCGACGTGGTGGGGAAGGTGGGCAATACCGGCAACACGCAGGCGCCGCATCTCCACCTGCACGTGATGGACGGTCCGTCGCCGCTGCAATCGAACGGCATTCCCTATGTCTTCGGCTCGTTCAAGCTGACAGCGATCGACAAGGCCGGCACCGCCGATTTCGACAAAGCCGAGGCGACCGGTTCGCCGCTCACCCTGACGCCGGTGTCGCCGTCCCAGGTCCTGTCGCGGGTCCTGCCGATGGATCTCACGGTGGTCGAGTTCTCGCGATGAAGCGCTGCGTCCTCGCAACGCTGCTCATCGGGTGGGTCCTGACAGGACTGCCCGCGGCGGCGGACACGCAGGCCGAGAAGGCCATTCGCGACGCCTTGTCGAAATGGACCGACGACTTCAACGCCCGCGATGCGACACGCATCTGCGATCTCTTCGCGCCGGATCTGCGCTACGATTTCCGCGGGCAACCGGAGCGCGACTTTACCGCCATGTGCAGCGGACTGAAGCGCACGCTCGCCGACCGGTCCAAGACGCTGACCTACTCGTTCGATATCAAGGAGATCATCGTGTCGGCGGATATGGCGATTGTGCGTCTGGTCTGGACGTCGCGGGTCCAGGCCGGTTCCGGGCAGATCGTCGAGACCAAGGAACCCGGACTCGACCTTTTCCGCCGTCAGACCGATGGTACGTGGCGAATATCCCGCTATCTGGCTTACGAGGCGCCGTAATGGGCAAGGAATTCTGGAAGTCGGCCTGTCCGCACGATTGCCCCAGCGCCTGCTCGCTGGAAGTCGAACGGTTGTCGTCGACGCGCATCGGGCGCATCCGCGGGGCCGCCGCCAACACCTATACCGACGGCGTCGTCTGCGCCAAGGTCGCGCGCTATGCCGAGCGGGTTCACCATCCCGACCGATTGAAGCAGCCGTTGCAGCGCGTGGGCGAGAAGGGCAAGGGCGAGTTCCGGCCGATCTCGTGGGACGACGCCTTGAACGAAGTGGCCGAAGCGTTGACGCGCGCGACGCGGGCGCATGGTCCCGAAGCAGTTTGGCCTTACCATTCCGGCGGCACGATGGGTGTCGTGCAGCGCTGGGGCCTCGACCGGCTGCGCCACGCCTTCGGCTATTCGCGCCAGAAGACCACGATCTGCGTCACGCCGGCCGAATCGGGCTGGCGCGCCGGCGTCGGCAAGCTCTTGGGACCCGATCCGCGCGAGATGGCGGAGTCCGACCTCATCGTCGTGTGGGGCGGCAATCCGGTCTCCACGCAGGTCAATGCGATGACCCACATCGCCAAGGCGCGCAAGCAGCGCGGCGCCAAGCTCGCCGTGGTCGACGTCTATCGCACACCCACCGTCGAGGCGGCTGATATCGGCCTGGTGCTGCGGCCCGGTACCGACGGCGCGCTGGCGCTTGCCATGATGCACGTGCTGCTGAAGGAAGGCTTTGCCGACCGCAAGTATCTGGCGCGCTACACCGACTTCGGCCCCGACATCGAAGCGCACCTTGCCGACAAGACGCCGGAATGGGCGGCGGCCATCACCGGCCTGCCGGCCGACGAGATCACGGCCTTCGCGCGGCTTTATGGCGGCACCGAACGCAGCTTCCTGCGTGTCGGCTTCGGCTTCACGCGCTCGCGCAACGGCTCGGCCGCCATGCATGCCGTGACCTGCCTGCCGGCCATCACCGGCGCCTGGAAGCATCGCGGCGGCGGCGCCTTCTTCCTCAATCTCGACAACTGGAAGCTCGACACCACGCTGGCGCACGGCCTCGACCTGATCGATCCCAAGACGCGCATCATCGACCAGTCGCGCATCGGCCCGATCCTGTGCGGCGACAAGGAGGCGCTGGCCGGCGGGCCGCCGGTGATGGCGATGCTGATGCAGAACGCCAACTCGGCCAACGTGGCTCCCGACAGCGCCGCCGTGGCGCGCGGGCTCGGTCGCGCGGACCTGTTCACCTGCGTGCACGAGCAGTTCATGACGGCGACCGCCAAATACGCCGACATCCTGCTGCCCGCGGCGATGTTCCTGGAATACGACGATATCTACTACGGGCTTGGCCATACCCATCTCACGGTCGGCCCGGCGGTGCTCGGCCGTTACGAGGACTGCCGCACCAACCACGAGGTCGTCTGCCAGGTGGCGCAGCGGCTGGGTTCGAACCATCCGAGCTTCGGCATGAGCGCCGTCGAGATTCTAGACGCCACGCTGCGTGCCTCGAATCGCGGCACCTGGGACGAGGCGGTGGCGCGCGGCTGGGTCGACTGCGACGAAGGCTTCGAGGTTTCGCATTTCCTCGACGGCTTCCCGTCGAAGGACGGGCTCTTCCATTTCAAGCCCGACTGGAAGGCGGTCGGCCCCTACCATGCCGGCATGAAGCCGCTGCCCGACCATCTCGAGAACTACGAACGGGCGAGCGAGGACCTGCCGTTCCGCCTGGTCGTGCCGCCGGCGCGCGCGTTCCTGAACACGACCTTCACCGAGACACCGGGCTCGACGAAGCGCGAGGGCGAGCCGCGGGCAATGATTCACGAAGACGACGCAGCCCGGTTGGGTTTATCCGACGGTTCGATCGTGCGGCTGGGCAATGCCCGCGGCGAGGTGCGCGTGAAGGCGCGGCCATCGCAGACGGCCCGGCCCGGTGTCGTCATCGTCGAGGGCAACTGGCCGAGCGGCGCCTATCTCGATCGTGTCGGCATCAACACGCTGATCGGGGCCGATCCCGTGCCGCCCAACGGCGGTGCCGCCTTCCACGACACCGCGATCTGGATGCGCACGGAGTGACGCTCCGTCATAGCGGGCAGTACACCACCTCGTAGCCTCGGTTCGCGTTTGTCGGACAGACAACCTGCTTGTCGTCCGTGGGATGCGTGTAGGCATCGGGGCACCTGGCTGCCAGGCACTTTCCGCCCAGCACCTGGATTCGCTTCGAGGTGAAGGAGCAGTGCTGGTTTGAACTCCACGCCACGGGAATGTTGAAGAAGATGTTGGCGGCCTTGCTGACGCAGTCGTTCGGGTCGACGCCCGGGCCACACAGCTTGGGCGGGCTGTGCGGTCCCGAGCCGTAGTTGGTGCTGAGATTGATGTAGTCGTTGGAGGATCCGCCTTTTGGCGTCAGCTCGACGTGCGTGCCGAAAGTGCCGTCCCGCGTCATCTGCGGACCGCAGCAATTCCTCTGCGCCGCGCATATCCCGCGCCCGCTGAGACTGGGATTGCAGTAGCGCGCAAAGTTCAGATTCCTGCCCTCCCACATCCAGCCCGCGCGCTGCGTGGTGCCTGGCGGACCACCGAGGTCGGTCCATCCGTCGCAGTTGGGGCACGCTTGGAGAGACATGTTGATCTGATACGGGATGATCAGGTTTGCACCACCCTGGTTGAAGTCGTTCAGGGAAACCCACTTCACCTGGCCTTTGGCCAGTGTGCCCAGCAGCCCGGCCACGCGCGAGCCTGTCGAAACGAAGGTCAGATCCTCACCGCACCTGTTCACGAACGCGACCATTCCGGGCTTGATCGAACCCTGGCTTTGGGCCGTTGAAGCCCAGGCAGAGAGGGCGAGAACCGCGATGGCGAACGCAACGCCAAGCCGCGCAACCGTACTCACCATGCTCATGATGCCTGTGTTCATGAGGTCCCCCGTCCGAGAACGTCCTGAACGCTAGCGATTCGGGCATGGAACCGCCATCTGCGAAATTGCATGTGTGACGGCCGAATATCCTCCCGGTTGTACGAGAGGCGGCGGGTGGAAGCTATTCAGCCGCCTGCTGCTTGCCTTTCTTCTCCTGCTCGTCCTTCTCCTTGAGGAGCTTGGGCAGGGCGGCGTTGGCGGCGGCGAAGCGCGGCGACTCGGTGACCTTGAGCGCCTCGACGGCGTCCTTGTTCTCCATGATCTTGGCCATGATGGCCTGGCCCGCGCGCACGAAGACCTCGCGGTTCTCGATCAGGAACTTCTGCGATTCGCGCAGCTTGGCGACGTAGCCGTTGATCTCCGGGATGACGTAGCGCGCCACCATGTCCCAGCTGCGCATCGTGTTCTCGGGGTTGGCCCAGTCGTGCACGAAGCCGATCGTCGTGCCGAAGCCGCCGCTCTTGGCGTAGACGTCCTTGATCACCTTCACCAGGTCGTCGGGTGTGCCGATCACCGAAGCGGCACCCTCCTCGAAGGCCGTCTTGTCGACCGCCTCGTCGGGCGAATTGAACGGGCCATCGCCCGGCCGCTGCAGCGTGCCGACGATGTATTCGTTGTGCCAGCGCATCAGGCCGTGCTTGGCCTCCTCGCGCGCCTTCTCGCGCGTTTCGGCAACGTGCCAGGAGAGCAGCACGCGCCAGTTCTTGCGATCGACCTTGGTGCCGTGCTTGGCGGCCGCCTGCTCGGCGAAGCCCCATTGCGTCGGCAGCGACAAGAGGCCCTGGCTCGACATCGAGCCCAGCGAGATGATGCCGATGCCGTACTTGCCGGCCAGCGTCATGCCCGAGGGGCTGACCTGCGAGGCGACGACGAATTGCATGTCCTCCTGCAAGGGCAGGAGCTGCAGGGCCGCGTCCTGCAGGGTGTACCACTCGGTCTTCTTGGTGATGCGCTCGCCCCGGAACAGGCGGCGGATCACGTCGATCGCGTCGTCCTGGCGGTCGCGCTGGGTCATCGGATCGATGCCGAGTGTGTGGGCATCTGACGGCAGGGCGCCCGGGCCCGAGCCGAAGATGGCACGGCCGCCCGTCATGTGGTCGAGCTGCACCATGCGCTGCGCCACGTTGTAGGGATGGTGGTAGGGCAGCGAGACCACGCCGGTGCCGAGCTTGATGCGCTTGGTGCGCTCGCCGGCGGCGGCCAAAAACATCTCGGGCGAGGCGATCATCTCCCAACCCGAGGAATGGTGCTCGCCGCACCAGAACTCGTCATAGCCGAGCTCGTCCAGATGCTCGACGAACTTGAGGTCGCGGCGGAACTGCAGGGTGGGATTTTCGCCAATCGGATGATGAGGCGCGAGGAACGCGCCGAAGCCCATGCGAGCCATGTCGAATGCTCCTATTTGTTGCCAAACGGGTAACATGCCGGGGCGGCGGGGTCGATAACCGGAGGGGTAAATGGCGGCATTGAAGGGCAGGGTTGCGCTGGTGACGGGCGGTTCGCGCGGTATCGGCCGCGCCATCGCGGTTTCGCTGGCCGAAGCCGGCGCCGCCGTGGCGGTGAATTACCTCAGCAAAGCGGCCGAGGCGAAGGCCGTGATCGACATCATCCACAGCCAGGGCGGCCGGGCGATCTCGGTCGGCGCCGACGTGTCCAAGGCGGCGGCGGTGACGGGCATGGTGGCCGGCGTCGAGCGCGAGCTGGGACCGATCGACGTGCTGATCAACAATGCCGGGATCGCGATCAACCGTCCCGTCGACGAGCTCACCGAGGAGGACTTCGACCGCACCATGGCGGTGAACCTGAAGTCGGTCTTCCTGTGCACCCAGGCCGTGCTGCCCGGCATGCGCAAGCGCCGGTGGGGCCGCATCGTCAACATCTCCTCGGGTGCGGCGCGCGGCGCGGGCGGCGTCGGCCCGCACTACAATGCCTCGAAGGCCGGCATGGAGGGCATGACGCGCGGCTACGCGGCGCGGCTGGTCAAGGACGGCATCACGGTGAATGCCGTGGCACCCTCGCTGATCGAGACCGACATGGTGACGGCGGTAGCCTCGTCGGCCGCGCGCATCCCGCTCGGCCGCTTCGGCAAGCCGGAGGAGTGCGTGAAGATCGTCATGATGCTGCTCGACAACGAGTACATGACCGGCCAGACGGTGGCGCTGAGCGGCGGGCTCTCGTTCCTGTGATACGCATCCTCGGCAAGGCCTCGTCGATCAACGTGCGCAAGGTCCTGTGGACCTGCGAGGAAATCGGAATCGCCTGTACGCGCGCCGACGATGGGCCGGAGCTCGAGCGGAACCCCAATGGACTGATGCCGGTGATCGTCGACGGCGATTTCGTGCTGTGGGAGAGCAATACCATCATCCGCTATCTCGCCAACAAGTTGGCGGCCGAAGCGTTGCTGCCGGTCGAACCGCGGGCGCGCGCCGAGGCGACCGCTGGATCGACTGGCAGGCGACGGAGTTCAACGGCGCCTGGCGCTATGCCTTCTCGGCGATCGTGCGCAAAAACCCGGCCTTCCATGACGCGCGCGAGATCGAGGCCTCGAAAAAGCAGTGGACGCGCACGGTGGCGATCCTCGACGGCCAGCTCGCGCGCAGTGGCGGCCATGTCGCGGGCGCTGCATTCACCCTGGCCGACATTCCGATCGGGCTGTCGGTCAATCGCTGGTTCATGACGCCGTTCGAGCGGTCGTCCTTTCCCCATGTCGAGGCCTACTACGAGCGGCTGAGCGCGCGGCCGGCTTTCGTCAGGCATGGCCGCAACGGGATCGCGTAGATGACACCCACCGACCGGCTGCTCGCGCTGTGGGATCATCTCGGCATCGGCGCCGCACATGTCGCCACGCAGATGCCAGGCGACATCGCTCAACTTGCCACCGGCTTTGGCGAGCGGCTTGCCGGGATCGTGCTGTGCGTGCCGACCCGCCTCGATCCGGTTTCCTTCGTCGCGAGGCCCGAACGATTGCTCATGATCTGTGGCGATAGCGGCCTGACGGCCGAGGTCACTGCGCGCGCCGAACTGAGGTTACCCGGCGCGCGGCGGGTCGTGCTTGCCGGCTACGATGCGCCCGGCTGGGCGGACGTCGTGGCTGACCGCACCGAGGAGATCGTGCAGGCGATGTCGGGCTTTCTCGGTGGGCTGAAGGCCGATGTTCCGGCGAATCCATCCCGCGAGGGCGTTCATGCCGGCATCTCCTATCGCATTGAAGGCGCGGGTCCGGCGTTGATGCTGCTGCCGTTCTTCCTGGCGCCGTCGCAATGGGCGCCGGCGGTCGAGCGCCTGGCGCGGCAGTTCACGGTCATCACCCTGGGCGGAGCCCATCTCGGCGGCGTCGCCACGCTGGAGGATCGCGCCCGCGCGCCGACCTACCAGGCGATGTTCAAGACCTTGATCGACCTGATGGCGCCCAAGCCGGGCGAGGCGATCCTCGATGTCGGCTGCGGCGCAGGCTCGCTCGATCGCTTGCTGGCCCACCGGCTGGGCAAGGCCAACGCCATCACCGCGATGGACACCAATCCGTTCCTGTTGCGCGAAGCCCAGGCACTGGCCAAGGCGGACAGCGTCGACGACCTGATCCGCTTTGCCTACGGCAACGCCGAGGAGCTGCCGTTCGCCGACGCATCGTTCGACTGCATCTTCTCGGTGACGGTTCTGGAGGAATGCGATGCCGACCGCGCGCTCGCCGAGATGATGCGCGTGGCGCGGCCGGGCGGACGCGTCGGCGTGATCGTGCGGTCGATCGACCTGCCGCAATGGTGGAGCGTCGACGTGCCCGAAGCGCTACGTCCGAGGGCGACAACGCCGCCGCAGTCGGTGGCTGCCAGGGGCGTGGCCGATGCCTCGCTTTATCGGCGCGCCGGACAGGCCGGCCTGCGCGATCTCACCTGCTTTCCCACCCTGGTGACCCTGGACCGGCCAGAGGGGCCGATCTGGCGCTACCGCGAGGATCATCTGGTGGCGCAGCTTTCGCCGTCGGAAACGGCTGCCTGGCAGGCCGCGCGCGAGGTTGCTGCAGGGCAGGGTCTCCTTTTCATGGCTCATCCCATGCACTGCGTGGTGGGACACAAGCCCGCCGGCTGAGCTACACTTTTGCCAACGCGTCCTATGGAGGAACTCATGGCTTATACCCTCGAGCAGCTGAGCGGCGACATCCGCACCGCCCTGAAGGCCGATCCCGGTGTCGGCGGCAAGCAGGCTGTCGTCAAGCTCGTCGCCAAGGTCCTGCTCGACAAGGACTTCGTCGACAAGCACCTGCGGGCCGAGGACTGCAAGCCGCGCAAGGTGCTCTACGAGGATCCCGAGCTTGGCTTCTGCGTCTGCGGCCATGTCTACGAGAAGCCGGCGCATGGCGCTCCGCACGATCATGGCTCGAGCTGGGCGATCTATGGCCTCGCCGTCGGCGACACCGAGATGACCGACTGGCGCATCGTGCGCAAAGGCGACGGCGAGACACCGTCGCTGGTCGAGCCCGAGCGAACCTACGTGCTGAAGCCCGGTGATGCGCACTTCTACGATGTCGGTGTCGTGCACTCGCCCAAGCGCGACGGGCTGACCAAGCTGGTGCGCATCGAAGGGTCGAACCTCGACCGCATCAATCGCTCCAACATCAAGGCCGCGGCCAAGGTGGACGCGTAGCAGCGTCATGATAATGCGGCGGCGCGCGGCGCTGGCTCTTGCGCTCGCGCTGCCGTGCGCGAGCACGGTGCTCGCCGCCGACTATCCGGCGAAACCCATCAAGATCGTCGTGCCCTATGCGCCGGGCGGCGGCGCCGATGCGGTGGCGCGTATCGTCGCCCGCAAGGTGGGCGACAATACGGGCTACCACATCGTGGTCGAGAACAAGGGCGGTGCCGGCGCCATTTTGGGCACCGAGCAAGTCGCCAAGGCCGAGCCCGACGGCTACACGCTGCTGCTTGGCCAATCCGGGCCGATCTCGATCAATCCCGCCGTCTATAAAAGTCTGCCCTACGATCCGGTGAAGGACTTTGCGCCGATCACCATGACGACGGCGTATCCTTACATCCTCGCCGTCAATGCGGAGCTGCCGGCGAAGACGCTGCAGGAGCTCGTGGCGCTGGCCAGGAGCAAGCCCGAAGCGATGAACTACGGTTCGACGGGCGTGGGCGCGGCCAATCATCTGGTCGCCGAGCTGTTCAACAGCAAGGCCGGGATCAAGATGACCCACGTGCCCTATCGCGGCACGGCGCTGGCCGTAGGCGATCTTTTGGGCGGCCAGCTCACCATGGTGTTCAGCGATCCGATCAGCGTCCTGCCGCACATCAAGTCGGGCAAGCTGCGCGCGCTCGCCGTGACCAGCCTGGAACGCTCGCCCGTCGCGCCCGAGGTGCCGACCGTGGCCGAGAGCGGCTATCCCGGCTTCGAGGCGCTGGCCTGGCACGGCATCCTGGCGCCGGCCAAGACGCCGCCGGCCGTGATCAAGAAGCTCAACGAGGAGATCGTGAAGGCGGTCAAGGAGCCGGCCACGCGCGAGCTCTTGGCCAACCAGGCCATGCAGGCGGTCGGCAATACGCCCGAGGAATTCGCCGCCTTCATCCAGAAGGACATCGCCATCTGGAAAGATGTCGCGACGGCAGCGAAGGTTACGGTGGAGTGATCCTGTCGTCCTGAGCGAAGCGAAGGACCTCATCGCCGCTCGCAACCGGCATGAGATCCTTCGCTTCGCTCAGGATGACAGGCTGGGCACGGTCAGCGCGGCCAGTGTCGACACATCGCTGCTCCTGTCGAGCGACCACACGGCATCGATCAGCGGCCGCACGTCATGCTGCGGCCGCCAGCTCTTCGCCTCGTCCAGAAGCTTCTGCTCGATCTCCGCGTCCTTCAGCGGATTGGCCGACGATCCGCGCGCCGCCTTGGTCGAGGCGCTGTGCTTCCTGCCGTCGGACGTGAAGAAATCGACCTCGATGGCGATGGTCGAGATCGCGGAATCGCTCGCCACCTCGATCCTGCGTCGCATGGCCTTGACCGCGGGATCGTTGACGCAGGAGTCGGTGAACTCTTTCAGCCCGGCCTTGCCCAGCACCAACGCCGCAGCCGCGGCGTGCTGCAGGCTGACCTGCGCTTCGCGGCCGGTGGCGACCTCGGGCCGGTCGGTGCGCTGCAGCAGCAGGGGGTTGCCGCGCACGGCCACGCGCTCGATGACGAGGTCGGGGTTCTGCCGGCGCCAGTCGAGCGCGCAGTCGAGCAGGGGATGGATCACGAAGCCCGCGGGATAGGGTTTCAGCGAGTTGTCCAAGACCTCCCAGGTCGCGCCGAGGCCCTCGAAAGCCTGCCAGTTGGGCGGCTCGCCCATGGCGGCCAGCCAGCCCTGGGCGCCGGCGATCGGCTCGGCGGGGCCGGAGAAGCCCTTCTCCGCCAGCAGGGCGGAGAGCAGGCCGTTGCGCGCGGCATTGCCGACGCTGACGCTCTTGGCCGCCCAGCCCAGGCACTCGCAGAGCCCGCCGGACTGGGTCGAGGCGTTGCCCAGCGCCCACACGACCTGGTCAGCTTTCAGGCCGAGCAGCCTGGCCGCACCGGCCGCCGAGCCGAACACGCCGCAGGTCGAGGTGATGTGCCAGCCCTTGGGATAGTGGCCGGGCGAGACCGCGGCGCCGACCCGGCATTCGATCTCGAAGCCCAGCACGAAGGCCGTCAGCAGCTGCGGCCCGGTCAGGCGCCGCAGCTCGGCCATGGCCAGCAGGGCAGGGGCGAGGGGCGCCGTCGGATGGACGACCGTCGGCAGATGCGTGTCGCAATAGTCGAAGACATTGGCGCCCGCGCCGTTCAGGAAGGCGGCACTCAGCGCATCGATGCGCTCGCTGCGGCCGACGACAGTGGCCTGTTTGCCGCCGGAGAATTCGGCCAGGGTCTTGAGCGCCAGCTCGACCGGCTCGGTGCGGCAGCCGGCGATCGCCACGGCGAAGAAGTTCAGCAGCGCACGCTTGGCCTCGTGCCGCGCCTGCTCGGGGATGTCCTCCCACCTGGTGTCGACGACGAAGCGGGCGAGAGATTGGGTGATGCCGGGTCTGGGAATCATGATCCTGCTTTCAGGAGATCGTCGTTGCAGTAACCACTGTCATCCCGAGCGCAGCGAGGGACCTCTCTGCTGCCTCAAAGGTCCCTCGCTGCGCTCGGGATGACAGCCGTGGGCGTCGTGCGTCAGCCCAGCACGTCCTTTTCGTGGAATTCCACGCCGCGCGTCACATCGGCGGCACTGCCTTGATACTCGACGCGGCGAAGCTGGTTGCGGCGGATCTTGCCGGAGATCGTCTTGGGCAGCTCCTTGACGAACTCCAGGCGCCGGATGCGCTTGAAGGGCGCCAGCCGCGTGTTGGTGTATTTCAGGATCGACTGCGCGGTCTCGCGCGTCGGCGGCGCCGAGGCAATCAGCAGGATGTAGGCCTTGGGCACGCTCAGCCTGATCTCGTCGGGCGAGGGCACGATGGCGGCCTCGGCGACGGCCTCGTGCTCGATCAGCACGCTTTCCAGCTCGAACGGGCTGATGCGGTAGTCCGACGACTTGAAGACGTCGTCGGCGCGGCCAACGAAAGTGAGATAGCCGTCCTCGTCGAGGCTGGCGACGTCGCCCGTCCGGTAGACCTTGTCGTTGGCGCCCGAGAGCTTGCCCTCGGCATCGGCGTAGCCCTGCATCAGGCCGGCCGGACGCTCCTCGTTGAGGTCGAGGCAGATCTCGCCTTCGTCGGTCGGCATGCCGTCGGCGTCGAGCACCAGGATGCGATAGCCCGGCATCGGTCGGCCCATCGCGCCCGGCTTGACCTTCTGGCCGGGCGAGTTGGCGATCTGCGCCGTGGTCTCGGTCTGGCCGTAGCCGTCGCGGATGGTGAGGCCCCAGGCCTCCTGCACCTTGTTGATGACCTCGGGGTTCAGCGGCTCGCCCGCGCCGCAGACCTCGCGCAGGCAGACCTTCGCGGCGGCGAGGTCCTCCTGGATCATGAGACGCCACACCGTTGGCGGCGCGCAGAAGGTGGTGACCTTGCAGCGCTCCAGCACGCCCAAAAGCGCTTTGGCGTTGAACGGCGCCTGGTTGACGATCAGGACGGTGGCGCCGGCATTCCACGGCGCGAAGAAGGTGCTCCAGGCATGCTTGGCCCAGCCGGGCGAAGAGATGTTGAGATGGACGTCGCCGGGCTGCAGGCCCAGCCAGTACATGGTCGACAGGGCGCCCACGGGGTAGCTGCGATGGCTGTGGCGCACCAGCTTGGGCTTGGCCGTCGTGCCGGAGGTGAAATAGAGCAGCAGCGGATCGTCGGCGTTGGTCGTGCCGTCCGCCTTGAACTCGGCCGAACACTTGTAGGCGTCGCCGAGCGACAGCCAGCCGGCGATGGGCTTGGCGCTCGTATTGACGAACACCACCCCCTCGCGAGGCAGGCCGGCGCACTTGGCGACCTGGTCCTCATCGGTGACGATCATGCGGGCGCGGCCGCGCTCGACGCGGTCGGCCAGCTCCTCGGTCGTGAGGAGTGTCGTCGCCGGAATTACGACGACCCCGAGCTTCATGGCGGCCAGCATGATCTCCCACAGCGGCGCCACGTTGTTCAGCACCAGCAGCAGATGATCGCCGCGCTTCAGCCCTTGCTGGCGCAGCCAGTTGGCGACCTGGTTGGAGCGGGTCGACAGTTCACCGAAGGTGAGCCTGGTTTCCTTGCCGCTCGCCACGTCGACGATCCAGAGGCCGCAGCGGGCCTTGTTGGTCGCATTCGCCAGCTCGGCATCGAACCAGTCGGTTGCCCAGTTGAACGGGACGGCCTCCGGCCAACGGAAGCCGGCCACCGCCTTTGCATAGTCGGTGCGGTTGGCCAGCAGGAAATCGCGCGACTGGCGAAAGGTGGGCATGTGGTCCTCAAGGCTCTTCTTTGGGCGTCAGCCGATTTCGGCACGGATGAAGAATACGTTCAATCAAGTCCGTCGCGAATCCGCCAGATTGTTGGCGCCTAATCCATTTCGATCGCCCTGCGAGAGACTGGAGGCCGTGCAGTGACCCACTTTGCCATTCCCATTCGCATCGACGCCTTCGTGAACAACTATCCGCTGTTCTACAAGACGCCGGTGAACACCAAGGCCGGCCCCAAAATCGACCTGAAGTTGAAGGATCCCGGCGGCTCGCTGGCGGGAGAGCTCGATGGCTGGGTCACCGGCCTGATCAACGAGAACATCAACTACACCACCTGCTGCATTCAGATGTCGCACGCTATCAACATGGCGTTCATGCATAAGGATCAGACGAAAATGGTCGGCCCACAGAGCTACCGGCGCCGCACCAACGGCTTCGCGATCAGGTCGGCGGCGAACATGACGTTCCGCTACATCGCCGCGGTCGACGAGATGAAGGATTTCCTCGACAACACCTTCGAGGACGGTGTGGAGATCAAGAGCAAGGCCGATATCGAGGACAAGCCGGGCATCGTGGTCTTCATGGGCAACCAGACCTATGGCATCCATACCGAGATCTGGACGGGCGACAATTTCAACCAGGGTTTCATGCGGAACAATTTCGCCTCGCTCACCCGGCCGAAGGTGTGGTTCTGGAGCGTCGGCGATCCCGACCTGATCGACATCTGAGGGCGGCTATTCGCGGACGGCGCTGCCTTCGAGGCGCAGCGGCGCGTCGGCTTTGAGCGGCATGGGCTCGTCGAGCCGCAGGCAGCCGGCGTTGAGGCCGTCGCCGGGCGCCTTGTCGGCCGGCGCGATGAAGAGCGCCGTCAGCTTGAGGTCGCCCGCGATCAGGCGCGCCTCGCTCAGCCAGCGTGTGGCGCGGATCGAGTTGCCGCCCTTGTCCAGGCGCAGCCAGCCGCAGACGACGGTGCGCTCGCCCGACGGGTCGATGCGGATCCAGGCGGTGTCGTTTCCGCTGAACGAGCCGGCATTGCTGGTCACCCGCCATTCGAACGGCACCGCGCGGTAGAGCTTGGCGTCCGCGGCCGACACGTCGATGTTGCCGACATAGTCGGCCTTGGCCAGTGACGGGTCACGCAGCCAGCCCATATGCACGGCAAAGCCGAACACCAGCAGCGCCGCGCCCAGCAGCAGGATCGCCCAGCGCGGGATCGACCACATGTCAGCCGAGGATGACGGTCATGCCGCCGTCGACCACCAGCGTATGGCCGGTCATGTAGGCGCTGGCGTCGGAGGCCAGCAGGAGCAAGGGGCCGCGCAGGTCCTCGGGCTTGCCCCAGCGATGGGCGGCGGTGCGCTGCTCGAGCATGGCGTTGAACGCCTTGTTCTGCTGCAGCGGGACGTTGAGCTCGGTGCGGATGTAGCCCGGCGCGATGGCGTTGCAGGTGACGTCGGGGCCGTACTCGGCGGCGAGGTTCTTGGTGAGCCCGATCAGGCCGTGCTTGGCCGCGACGTAGCCCGCCACCGAGGCGCGACCCACGATGCCCATGATCGAGGAGATGTTGACGATGCGGCCGTACTTGCGGGCCAGCATGTGGCGGCCGACCTCGCGCGCCAGCATGAACTGCGAGACGAGATCGGTCTCGATCGCGGAGCGGAAGGTGTCGGTCGAGGTGTCGACGATCGCCTCGCGGTAGATGATGCCGGCATTGTTGACCAGCACGTCGATGCGGCGGTGCTTGGCGATGATGCTGGCCACCTGCTCGCACACGGCCGCTTCATCGGTGATGTCGAGCGGCGTGACCTCGGCCTTGCCGCCTTTGCGCGTGATGGCGCGCGCCGTCACTTCGAGCTCTTTCACCGTGCGGCCGGCGCACAGGACCGTGCCGCCGGCAGCGCCCAGGGTCAGTGCCATGTCGCGGCCCAGCCCGCGCGAGGCGCCGGTCAGCAGCACCACGCGGTTCTTCATCGAAAACAGATCGGCCATGCGCTCCCGTTTCCCGCCCGTTTTGCCTTGGGGGCCGATCCTAAAGCACATTCCGTCCGGCTGTAATCAGCCGGACGGAATGTGCCCTGCGAAACCAGGATCACGTGGGCGCGCGTTTCAGAGGGAACCACAAGCGGTTCCCTCTGAAACCGCTCTAGCCTATGAAAGGCGGAAGGACATATCCGGAGGGGCACATGGCGAAATCGGGCAAGGTGGCGATCGTGACGGGCTCGGCGACGGGGCTCGGCGCCTCGTGCGCGATCGACCTGGCGGGGCGCGGCTGGAACGTCGCCATCAACTACACCAAGAGCAAGAAGGAAGCCGACGAGACCTACGAGGCGGTCAAGAAGAAGGGCGCCGAGGCGATCCTGGTGCAGGCCGACATGGGTCAGGACGCTGATTGCAAGAAACTCGCGGCCGAGACGCTGAAGAAGTGGGGCCGCATCGACGGGCTCATTAACAATGCTGGCACCACCAAATTCCAGAACCAGGGCGACCTCGACGGCGTGTCGCCCGAGGACTTCGACCGCATCCTGCGCGTCAACGTCACCGGTCCCTACATGATGAGCCGCGCCGTGTTCCCGACCATGAAGAAGCAGTGGGAGGACAGCCAAGAGCGCGGGTCGATCGTCAACATCTCCTCGATCGCGGGCGTCATGGGTGTCGGCAGCTCGATCCCCTATGCCTGCTCTAAAGGCGCCCTCAACACGCTGACCCTGACCCTGGCGCGCTGGTTCTCACCGGCGGTGCGCGTCAACACGGTGTGCCCGGGTTTCATCCAGACGCGCTGGCTGCTGGGCGGCATGGGCGAGGAGAACTACAACAAGCTGAAGCAGAGCCAGGAGCAGACCGCGCCGCTGCGCCAGGCCGGCACACCCGAGCAGATGGCGGAAGCGGTGATGTTCTTCCTGACCAGCGCGTCGAACATCACCGGCGAGTTCCTGATCGTCGACGCCGGCATCCATCTCGCCAGCCTGCCGATGAAGGCGCGTTAGCTCTTGCCGGACCGCGGGCCTCCAGGCCCGCTCATGATCATGATGCGGGCCTGGAGGCCCGCGGTCCGGCAAGACTAATCCGCCGCTTCGTCAGCGGCTTCCTGCGCCTTGGCGAACGCCGCGGCCGCGTTCTGCACATGGCGCGACGCCAGCAGCGCTGCCAGTTCCTCGTCGCCGTCGATCACGGCGGCGAGGATGCCGGCGTGTTCCTTCCAGTCGTCTCGCGCGCGCGCGCGGCCGTTGGTGGCGAAGGCGAGGGAGGTGCGCTCGCGCAGGGAGCGCATGATGTCGGAGAGCACCGAGTTGCGGCTGGCCTCGGCCAGGCGTTCGTGGAACTCGCCGTTGAGGCGCGCCAGATGATCGGGCGAGCCGGACTGGGCGGCGGCGTTGCCGCGCTTGAGCGTGTCCTGCAGGGCGGTGACGATCCCGGGATCGTGGCGGCGGGCGGCCAGGCGGGCGTTCAGCGCTTCGAGGAGCGTGCGCACCTCGACGAGCTCGGCCACCAGCTCGGGCGTGACCTCGGCGACGCTGGCGCCGCGGTTGGGTTCCAGCCGCACCAGGCCTTCCATCGAGAGCCCGCGCAGGGCCTCGCGCACCGGCACGCGTGAGACGCCGAGCTCGGCGGAGAGCTTGTCCTCGACCAGCCGTTCGCCGGGGCGGAGCTTGCCGTCGAGGATCTGGCCGCGGATCTGTTCGCTCACGACCTTGCTGAGGGACGCGCGATCGGTTGCCATGACTCTACTTCTTCAAGGTGGCCATGAAGGCAGCGATGCCCGCCTCGCAGCAGGCGATGTCCTGCTCGCCGTTGCCGCCCGAGGCCGCGATCGAGCCGACGCACTGGCCGTCGACGAAGATCGGAAAGCCGCCGACGAACACCGTGAAGCGGCCCCCGTGCTGGGTGAAGATGCCGAAAGCCTCCTCGCCGGGGTACGCGTTCTTGTAGTTGTCGGTGCGCTTGCGATGGCCGGCGGCGGTGAAGGCCTTGTTCATGGCGATCTGCACGCTGGTCACCTTGCCGCCGTCGAGCCGTCGGAGCGCGATCGGGTAGCCGGCATTGTCGGCGACGCAGAGGACCTCGGGGATGCCGATTTCCTCTGCCTTCTTCTGCGCCGCGTCGAGGATGGTGTGCGCCTCGTCGAGCGTCAGGGTCTTGTAGGTGTGCACGTCGATACCCGGATCAGGCGGCGAGCTTCTTGCCCTCGGCCTCGGCGATGAACTTGCGATAGACGCCGTCGAGGTAGAGGCGGCGCATCATCGTCGCCTCCTTCACCAGGCGCACGCAGGTCTCGCGCTGCTCGTCGGTCGTGGCGTACTTCTCGACGATCTCGAAGCCCTTCTCGCCATGCTCGAGGTCGGCGACGATGTGGATCGAGAAGAAGGTCACTTCCTCCTCGCTGAAGCCGTACTTTTCGAGCAGCGGCGGCGTGGTCTTGCTGTAGATCTTGGGCACCTGGCTCTCCAGGCCGATCAGCAGGCCCGACAGCGCCTCGACGAAGGGCTTGCGCGACTGCACGGCGCACCAGCTCTGCAGGCCGAGCGTCTCGGCCAGAAGCTCGCCGTTGGTCTGGGCGTTAAGGATCTCGTCGCGCGGCATGCCGCAGGTTTCGGCGAACTCCAGCAGCAGGTCGGAATGGCGCACGGGTGCGGCGCCATGCATGCCGACGAAGCCTTCCTCCTCGGTGACGTTCTCCAGCAGGAAGTGCTGCACCTCCTGGTGCGGGCAGGTGGCGTAGACCGCCGCGACCCACTCCGCGAAGTGGCTGACATAGTGATAGTGCTGCTTCACCCACTCGCCGAGCAGGCGGCGGTTCAGCTTGCCGGAGGTCCAGGCCTCGCTCCACGGATGCACGGCCGAATGACGCTGCTCGATCGCTTCCTCGAGAGCCTGACGGAATGCGCTTTTGGCCATCACGAGCCTCCTCTGGCATTGGATGGAAGATTGTATACAATAAGAGCGCCAGAGGTCAATCAGTGCTGGAAATAGTGTCAAATCGTATACAAATCCCATGAAATCCGAGGATTATTCCCAAGGCGATGCCTTCCAGGCCGAGAAACGCGCGGTTTTCTCGACGGAAACCCTACCGCTCTGTGCCGAGGGCCAGCTCGCCAGGCCCGGCGACTTCGTCTCGGCCACGGTCGGCGGCTGGAGCGTGTTTGCCGCACGCGACAAGGAAGGTTCGGTCCGTGTCCTGCGCAACGCCTGCCGGCACCAGAACATGCAGGTCGTGGGCACGCCGGCCGGCAACTGCGAGACCTTCCGCTGCCGCTTCCACGGCTGGACCTACGATCTGCAGGGCCGCTTCGTGAGCGCCCCGCCGCCGGTCGCGCCCAAGGACCTGCAATCACCCGATCTGCATCTCGCGTCACTGCCGTCGGTGATCGCCTCGGGTGTCGTGTTCTTCAGCCTCGCCGCACCGCCGGCGCCCATCGATGTCGGGACGTTACCGGCTTTCGGCGGCACGCTCGTCACCGACATCGCCTGCAACTGGAAGGTGTTGGTCGAGCATCTGCTGGCCGAGCACACGCCGTCGGCCGATTTCACCTGGGCCTGGCCCTTGCTGATGGTGCGCCGCGCCGGTGCCGTAACGGTCATGGAGCAGGTCGTTCCGCACACCTTCCTGCGCACACGCCTGTTCACGCACGTGTTCGGCGCCAAAGCCGACGACACCAAGCAGGCAGCCGCCACCATCAAGCACGTCTGCGAGACGCTGCAGGCCGATCGCGCCGGCGGGAAGCCCGCGGCCGACGGCACGCTGCTGGTGGATGATTTCCATCACCGCCTGGCCGAGGCCTACGCCCAGGATCGCCCGGCGACCTGAACTTTCCGTCGCACGCCTTCGCGGCAGCAAGATTTTCGCTTCGCATGAAGTCCCCTCATGGAAGCGCGCAACTCTTCTCCATGGCGGCGGATGGGTGGGCCGCCAACATCGATGTGACAAGCAGTGGAGTCACATCATGAGCCTGCAGTCCTCGATCATCGCCAACCTGGCCAGCGTCCAGGCCGACATGAACTACCTCGCGCCAATGCTCGAGCGGCCGCGCAACTACACGTTCGAGCCGCCGCCCGGCGTGCCGCGCAGCAACACCGTCAACGTCGCCCATCGCGTGCCCATTCACGATGCCCGGCCGGTTGCCGACCGCGTGTCGCTCGACGCCAACGGCTTCGCCCTGGTCAACCATCGCAGCGCCGTGCGCGACTTCTTCGACGACGAGGAAGTGCGTCGCGTCTACTACCCCGAGGTCGAGCGCGTGGTGAAGCAGGCGACCGGCGCCTATCGTGTCCACATCTTCGATCACACGACGCGCCGCAAAGTCGATGGCGCGCAGGATCGCAGCGATGCGCCGCGCCAGCCCGTGCAGCGCGTGCACATCGATCACACGGCGCGCTCGGGACCGCAGCGCGTGCGCGACCTTCTGCCTGACGAGGCCGACGAGCTGCTGAAGGGCCGCGTGCAGGTGATCAACCTGTGGCGCCCGATCAAGGGACCGGTGCAGGACTCGCCGCTCGCGGTGTGCGACGCCACCACCATCGACCTTGCCGACCTGGTGCCGTCCGACCTCGTCTACCAGCATCGCGTCGGCGAGACCTACTCGGTGAAGTACAATCCCGCGCACCGCTGGTTCTACGTGCCGCAGATGCGTGTCGACGAGGCGCTGCTGCTGAAGTGCTCGGACACCAGGACCGACGTGCCGGCGCGCTTCACACCGCACAGCGCCTTCGTCGATCCGACGGCCTCAGCCGATGCCCCGCCGCGTGAGAGCATCGAAGTCAGGACGCTGGTGTTTCATCGCTGACCCCCTCCGACGCCGTATGACGGCGACACCTCCCCTTCGCGGTCTCCGCGAAGGGGAGGGGCTTGATCAGCCGCGCCGCGCCGCCTCGATCTTGGCGACGTCGATCTTCTTCATGGGCATCATCGCATCAAACGCGCGCTTCGCTTCGGCGCCGCCGGCCGCCATCGCCTCGGTCAGCACGCGCGGCGTGATCTGCCAGGAGATGCCCCATTTGTCCTTGCACCAGCCGCAGGCACTCTCCTGGCCGCCATTGCCAACGATGGCATTCCAATAGCGATCGGTCTCCGCCTGATCGTCGGTGGCGATCTGGAAGGAGAAGGCTTCGTTGGGCTTGAACACGGGCCCACCGTTGAGGCCGATGCAGGCAACGCCCGCGACCGTGAACTCGACCGTCAGCACATCGCCTTTCTTTCCGGAGGGATAATCACTGGGGGCGTGATGGATGGCGCCGACCGAGCTGTTTGGGAAAGTCTTCGCGTAGAAGCGCGCGGCCGCCTCGGCGTCCTTGTCGTACCAAACGCAAATCGTGTTCTTCGCCATGAGCTGTCCTCCATCTGTTGCCTGCAGACGTAGGAAGCCGAGCCGCCTTTATCCAGCCACGCTTTCAGACCGGCAGTTCGTGGCCGCGCCCGATGTTGCGAATGACGTCGCTGAGGTGCGGCTTGTCCTGCAGGAGCGCGCGTCGGTAGGCTAAAAGGCCGCGCAGAAGGGCGCCGTCGCGTTTCAGCAGCGTGTCGGCGAACTCGACCATGCGCGTGTTGGGCCAACCATGCTTGCGCATGCCCAGGAGTTTCAGGAAGGCTGCCTCCTCCTGGCCGGGCGCGTGCTGGCACATCAGGATCGCAGCGGCCGCGGTCGAGCGCGAGATGCCGGCGTGGCAATGGACCAGCACATGGCTGTCGGGCCGGCTATGCACGCGCTCGCCGAATTCCAGCACCTTGACGATATGCGCCGGCGTGCAGGCCTCGAAGCCGGGATATTCGGCCACGACGTCGTCGAAGCGGATCAGCTCGTGCTCGATCGCGGAATAGCCGTCGAGGGCGGTTGGTCGCGGCTCGTGGATGTCGATGATCGACAGCACATGACTGACGCCGACCGAGCAATGGAGCGACAGCTCGGGGATGCCGCAGATCGTGACTTTATGAGTGGGCAGGGGCATGTCCGGTAATTCTATAGCAGGCTTCTCGCCATTTGCAGGCCGACCAGGAACAGGCCGATCAGGAAGATTCGCCGGAACGTCTCGGCCGAGACCGCGTGGCGGGCCTTCTGGCCCAGCCAGATACCCAGGAAGGTCGGTGCGATGGCAGCGATCCCGCCCAACAAGTTGGTCACGGTGAAGGCGCCCTGGATCGCGAGAGCCGCAGTCAAGGCGCCCATGATGAAGACGAACATGATGCCCAGCGCCTGCACGAGTTCGTGCCGGCTGATATCGAGCGACTGCATGTAGGGCAGGAAGGGTACGGCGGCGACACCCGTGATCCCGGCCGCCGCGCCGCTGGCGACGCCGATCAGCGGATTGGCCCAGCGCTCGGCGGCGCGGGACGTCGCCGGCCGCCATGCCGTCAATGCCAAGCTGGCATAGATCACCAGGATGACACCGACCCAGGCCACGGCCTTGGGCGAGCCGAGCTGGCCGAACACGACGGCGACGAAGATCAGCGCAGCCACGGAAGCGACTGCCATGGTGCGAAATCGCACCAAGAGTCGCAGGAAGTTGCCGCCATAGACCGCCTGCCAGATGTTGGTCACCATGCTTGGCACCACCATGATGGCAATCGTGTCTTCCAGCGGCACAGCGAAGCTCATGATGCCAATCACGATCGGCGGCAGGCCGATGCCGATCGCGCCTTTGGCGGTGCCGGCTATGATGAAGGCCAGCGCTGTCACCAGCACCTGTGTGAGCGTCATTTTGCCAGCACGCCTTTCGCCAGCCGGTCGAAGGCTTGCCAGAACAAGTCGCGCAACGCGTCGGTCTCCATCATCACTTCGTGCTTGGCGCCGGCGATGGTGACGTGCTCGCCGTGCCGGAGCCGGGCCGCCACCGCATCGTGGGTGCCCGATTCGATCAACGGATCCTCGCCGGCGCTTATGAGGACCAGCGGCAGGTCGATGCGCTCGAGGTAGCCCGGCGCCACCGCCGCGGTCATGGAATGGACCGCCTGGCGGCCCCAGCCCAGGGTCGGCCCGCCCAGGGTGAGGCGCGGGTCGGCCTGGAACCACTGGTCGGTGAAGAGGTAGCGGCGCTCGTCGTGGGTGACGAAATTGGCGTTGAACTCGCGGGCGAACACCACGAACGGCCCGGTCCCGAACAGGTAGCGTTCGTCGATCGCCGGGATCTCGGGCATCAGCATGAGTACCGAGCGCAGCAGGGCCTCGCGCTTCAGCGCCGTCATGGGCGAGCACAGGACTCCAGCCGACAGCGGACCCGATCCGTTCTCGGAGAGAACGCGCATCATGATGTGCGCGCCCATGGAGTGGCAGAGCGCCAGGATCGGCCGGGGCGCGGCCGGCGCCACGACCTTGTCCAGGAATAGCTGCAGGTCGGCCATGTAGGTTGAAAAATTGTCAATGTGGCCCTTGCCGCGATCGGCCAGGGCGCGGTCCGACAGCCCTTGGCCGCGCCAGTCCAGGGCGTAGACGCAATAGCCGCGGCCCAAAAGCTCGCCCACGACTTCGGTGGCATATTTTTCGATGAATTCGCCCCGCCCGGTCAGCAGGACGACGGTGCCCTTGGTCGGGCCGGTTCCCGGGACGTTCCAGCAGGCGTAGCGCAGGCGGGCGCCGGCGGCCTGAAGGAAACCGTAACGCTCGGCCGGCGCATGTGTTCCAGCCAGGTCGGGCGGAACGCCGGCCGGCGCGGCTGTCGGGTCGCTGTCACTCACACGCGGCGTTTTGGCGAAGCCGGGCCTGAGAAGCCAGCGGAGATTTGGGCATTTTGGCGATATCGCGCGCGGACTCTTTACCGATTTGATGGGCGTTTGCTATAGATCGCGCGTCGCCGCATCGTCTGCGAAGGGTCGCAGGCCGAGGAAACCGGGCGCAAGGAAGCCTCCAAGAGGTCAGCCCACTGCGTGGTCATCGACTCGTCGGTTGAGTCGATCCGGCACGGTCCTTGCGTCGATGCAAATCGTCCGCAGGAAACATGTGACCGCGATCCCGACGCGAGCATGTGCCACCGGCGGCGCGCCGGAGCGATCGCCTCTTCATGATCCGTCTGGGATTGGTTCTTCTGATAGCAGCGGCCGCCACCATCGTGGGATGGCGCCTGCTCGACAGCACGGTCAATGCGGCCGACGTCGAAGGTCCTCTGCACGGCGTCACCTACGCGCCGTGGGCCAAGGACCAGGACCCGATCGAGTCCAAGTCTAGTGGCGTGTTCTCCTTCCTGCGCACCGCGATCAGCGACGCCCCGCCGCCGCCGGTCAAGCCGCGCAAGGAGCAGATCGAGCGCGACTTCGCCATGTTCGGCGGCAAGGTCAACTACGTCCGCACCTATCGCGCGACCGACGGCGGCGACATCATGCCCGAACTCGCCGCGCGCAATAACATCAAGCTGGTGCCCGGCGCCTGGATCTACAGCGCCAGCGAGGCCAAGCAGCAGTTCGGGCGCGAGGCGAGTGAGGTCAACGCCGAGGAGACGCGGGCGCTGATCCGCATGGCCAACCAGAACCCCAACATCGAGCGCGTGCTGGTCGGCAACGAGAATATCCTGCGCTGGGACGGCCAGAAGAACCTGCGCGATCCCAACGCCACCAGCCCGGCCCAGCTCATCCGCGAGATCAGGAACGTCAAGCGCAACGTCAAGGTGCCGGTCAGCACCGCCGAGCCCTGGCACGTCTGGCTGGAGTATCCCGAGCTCGCACGTGAGGTCGACTACCTCGCCGTCCACATCCTGCCCTACTGGGACGAGAAGTCGGGCGAGACGCCGCTGGAATATCTCAAGAGCCGCATCGCCAAGCTCAAGGAGGCCGAGTACCTCCGCAACAAGAACATCATCGTCACCGAGGTCGGCTGGCCGTCGAATGGCGCCGCGCGCCGCAGCCCCGGCAGCGGCACGGTGAAGTACGCCACGCCCGCCGAGCAGGCCAAGAACGTGCGCGACATGGTGGCGTGGCTGAAATCGCAGAACATCGACTACTTCGTCGTCGAGGCCGTCGACCAGCCGTGGAAGTCATACGACCTCGAAGGCAAGGCCGGTGGCTACTGGGGCCTGTGGAACGCCGACCGCGTCCCGAAGTTCGCCTGGACCGGTCCGGTCGAGCGCTTCCCGCTGTGGTGGGCGGGGGCGGCGTGGTCGCTGGCGCTGGCGCTGCCGGTGATGCTGTTCTTCCTGTGGCGCTGGCCAATGCTGGGCACGGCGGGCCAGGTGGGCTTCTGCGGCCTGGTCACGCTGTCGACGAGCGCCCTGGTCTATGGCGGCATGGTCGCGGCCGGCAGTTACATGCTCGCCTCCGAGATGATCGGCTGGGCCGTGCTCGCCGGGTTCCTGGTGCTGAGCCTGGCCATGGCGCTGGTACAGGCGCTGGAGATGGCCGAGACGATCTGGCGCGGACGCTGGACGCGCGAGGCGCTGCCCGCGGCCGACATGATCGCCCGCCAGCCTGCAAACCGCGTGTGGCCCAAGGTCTCGCTGCATCTCGCCATCTGCAACGAGCCGCCGGCGATGGTGATCCAGACCCTCGATTCGCTGGCCAAGCTCGACTACCCGGACTTCGAAGTCATCGTCATCGACAACAACACCAAGGATCCCGCGGTATGGCGTCCGGTGCAGGATTACTGCGCCCAGCTCGGCGAGCGCTTCCGCTTCTTCCATTTCGACGTCATGAAGGGTTTCAAGGCGGGCGCGCTGAACTACGTGCTGACCCAGACCTCGCCCGACGCCAGGATCATCGGCGTCATCGACAGTGATTACATGGTGCGGCCCGATTGGCTGAAGGCACTGGTGCCGTACTTCGACGACAAGAAGATCTCCTACGTCCAGGCGCCGCAGGACCATCGCGACTGGAAGGGCGACCGCTTCAAGGAGATGCTGAACTGGGAATATGCCGGCTTCTTCGACATCGGCATGTGCCTGCGCAACGAGTACGACGCCATCATCCAGCACGGCACCATGACGCTGGTGCGCCGCGACCTGATGGAGGAGCTGGGCGGCTGGGCGACCTGGTGCATTACCGAGGACACCGAGCTTGGCCTGCGCCTGATGGAGAAGGGCTACGGCGCCATGTACAGCCGCGAGCGCTTCGGCCATGGCCTGACGCCCGACCATTTCGCCGGCTACAAGAAGCAGCGCTTCCGCTGGGCCTACGGTGCCATGCAGATCATGAAGGCGCATGCCGGGAAGATGCTCGGCAACTCGACCAAGCTCACCTTCTGGCAGAAGTACCATTTCGTCGCCGGCTGGATGCCGTGGTTCGCCGATGCGCTGAACCTGATCTTCACCTGGGCTGGCCTCGCCTGGCTACTCGCCGTCGTGCTGCCGCCGCTGTTCGGCATCAAGCCGGTCGGCTTGCCGCCGGCCGAGTTCATCCTGCCGACCATCGGCATCTTCGTCTTCAAGCTGCTCTATTCCTTCGGCCTCTACTTCGACCGCGTACGCTGCACCTTCCGCCAGAGCCTCGGCGCGTCGCTGGCCGGGCTGGCGCTCACCTACACGGTGGGCCGCGCGGTGATCTATGGCCTCGCGACCAGCCGGCTGCCCTTCATGCGCACGCCCAAGATGGACGAGCGCGCCACGCTCGGCATGGCGCTGGGCATGGCGCGCGGCGAGGCGGTGCTGACCATCCTGTTGTGGCTGGGCGCGGTCGTGCTGTGGGTGGGGGCGGGCGCCGTGAACCTCGAGGCGCGGCTGTGGTCGGTCTTCATGGTCGTGCAGTCGCTGCCCTATGCCGCCGCCGTCTATGTGTCGGTGGTCAACGCGCTGGAGCAGATGAGGCACGCCCAGGCAGTGTTCGAAGCCGCGCCGGCGACCACCCATGTCGCCGGGCCCGCCATGCAGCCCGCACAGTAGAAACTGGCCGCTTTTCCCTGTCGACACGCGACATTCCTCTGTTAGCGTTTGGCCATGCCCACGGTTGAACCCGCCAGCACGGCTCTTTTCCTGAAGCGCTGGCTGCGTCGGCCCTTTGCCACCGGAGCCGTGGTGCCGAGCGGCCGCCTGCTGGCCGAAGCGATGGCCCGCACCACGCGCTCGGTGATCGACGGCCGGCCCGGCCATATCGTCGAGCTCGGTGCCGGCACCGGCGAAGTCACCAAGGCATTGCTGGCCGCGGGCATCGCGCCCGAGCGACTGGTCCTGGTCGAGCGCGATCCGGAGTTCGCCACCTTCCTGCGGCGGCATTTTAGCGGCCCGCGCATCGTCGAGGGCGACGCCGCGCGCCTGCCGCGATTGCTGGCCGATCACGGCATTGCGCCGATCGCCGCCGTCGTGTCGAGCCTGCCCTTGCTGTCGCTGCCGGCCGACGTCGTGAACGGGATCGTCGGCGGCGTCTTCGAGGCCCTGCCGCGCGGCGCCGCCGTGGTGCAGTTCACCTACGGGCCCAAGCCGCCCATCCCGCGTGCCCTGCGCCAGCGCCTGCATCTCGTCGGCGCGCGGGGCAAACGCATCTGGCGCAACGTGCCACCCGCCGTGGTCTGGACCTTCACGAGACCCGCAGCGTGACATCTTTCCCGTTCGACGACGCGCTGCGCCGTACCATCACCGATCACCTGGGCGGCTTCGAGCTGCGCCGCCGCACCGATACCGGCGGGCTGAAGCGCGCCGCCGTCGCCGTCGTCGTGGTGGAGGGCGATGCTCCCGGCGAAGCCGCGTTCCTGCTGACCAAGCGCACCCCGCGTTTGCGCGCGCATGGCGGGCAGTGGGCGCTGCCCGGCGGCCGCGTCGATGCCGGCGAGACGATCGAGCAGACGGCGCTGCGCGAGCTGCACGAGGAGCTGGGCGTCCTCGCCTCCACCGACGACATCCTGGGCACGCTCGACGACTACCCGACGCGCTCGGGCTATCTCATCGCGCCTGTGGTCGTATGGTCCCCCGGCGTCACCGTGACGCCCAATCCCGCCGAGGTCGCGGCCGCCTATCGCATCGCCTGCCGCGAGCTGTTCCGCGACGGCTCGCCCGAGATCGTCGCCATCGAGGAATCGGACCGGCCGATCATCCGCCTGCCGCTGCCGGTCGCCAACGTCAACGCGCCGACCGCCGCCGTGCTCTATCAGTTCCGCGAGGTCGCGCTCGCCGGCCGCGGCACCCGCGTCGACCATTTCGAGCAGCCGGTGTTCGCCTGGCGTTGATGCCGGGGGCGCGGGTCTCCGGCCCGCTCATTGCCGGGAGCGCGCCACTCCGTGGCGCTCATGGGCTGTGTAATCAACAAAGACGGCGCCACTGGAGTGGCGCACTCCCGGCAAAGAGCATGAGCGGGCTGAAGGTCCGCGGTCCGGCGAGATCTAAGCCCCCGTGTTCGCGGTGGCCACCATCATCGGCCGGCGCTTCAGGAACACCGTCGTGTCCTGCTCGAGCACCGCCTCGCCGTGCTGGTTGATCGTGACCTGGCGGATGCGGGCGATGCCGCGGTCGGTCTTGGAGGATGAGAGCCTCAGCTCGGTGATGTCGGTGATCACGCGCAGCGTGTCGCCCGGCCGCACCGGTCGCGGGAACTGCACCTCGCCGATGCCGGGCGAGCCCAGGCTGCAGGAGCGGAACACGCCCTGGTCGAGCCACAGGCGCAAGGTCACTGCCATGGTGTGCAGGCCCGACGCGATCAGCCCGCCGAAGGTCCACTTCCTGGCGAACTCGACATCGGTGTGAAAGGGCTGCGGATCCCACTGGCGGGCGAAATCGATGATCGCCGATTCGGTCATGGTCAGGCCGGCGCTGGTGAACCGGTCGCCGACCTTGAAGTCCTCATAGTAACGAATGCTCACAGGACCGGCTCCATGCAGGCGGTGTCGAACAGGGCGTGGGCTAGCGGAGCGGATGTCCACGAAGCCCAGCGACCTCTGGAGGCTTACCGCGTTGTCTATTTTGGCGGTGATTGTGTCGAGTGTGAGACGCCGTCATTTTCCCGTGCCTGTGGTAGTTTATCGACGAACGCAGTGGAGGATTTTCTATGGGGAGTAACCCTACGCGCCGGCAGGCGATGCGCCTGGCCGGCGTTGCAGGGGCGGCGCTGGCCGCGCCCGCCTTGGCGCAGGCGCCGTGGCCCAACAAGCCCGTGCACTTCATCGTGCCGTTCCCGCCCGGCCAGGCCGCCGACATCTTCGCCCGCCTGATGGCCGAGAAGCTGACCGATGTGTGGAAGCAGCAGGTCGTGGTCGAGAACAAGGCCGGTGGCAGTGGCATTCCGGCAACGGAGTACGGCAAGAACGCGGCGCCCGACGGCTACACGCTGATGATCGTCTCGAGCGGCACCTTCGGCGTCAATCCCAGCCTCTATCCCGACCTGCCGTACCGCCCGCTGGTCGACTTCCTGCCGATCACCAACATCTTCCTGGTGCCGTTGGTGATCGTGGCGCATCCGAGCTTCCCGGGGAACACGCTCGCCGAGCTGATCGAGCTCGCGCGCAAGGAGCCGGGCCAGTTCTCCTACGCTTCGGCCGGGCCGGGCACGTCGCAGCATCTGTCCATGGAACTCTTCAAGATGCGCGCCAAGCTCGACATCGTGCACATCCCCTACAAGGGCAGCGGACCGGCGATGGCCGACCTGCTGGGCGGCCACGTCAAGCTGATGATGGACAGCACGGCGGCGGCGCTGAGCCCGATCACCGACAAGCGCATCAAGGCGCTGGCGCTCACCACGGCGCGCCGCGCCGCGGCGCCGCTCGATTTCATCCCGCCCATCGCCGACACCCTGCCGGGCTTCGACGCCGCCGGCTGGTCGGGCCTCGCCGCACCCGCGCGCACGCCGCTCGAGATCGTCGCCAAGGTGAACCGCGACGTGAATGTGCTCTTGCAGGATGCCGCCGTGGTGCGCGAGATCGAGCGCCGCGCCGGCCTGCCGGCCCCCGGCTCGCCCATCCAGTTCGCCGAGTTCATCAAGAAAGAGATCGACACCTGGGGCGAGGTCGTGCGCGCGACCGGGACGAAGCCGGGGACGTGATGATCATCGCTCCTCTCCCCCTAGCGGGGGAGAGGAACATGAGAAGCTAAAGGCCGACCGTCCGCAGCATGTAGATCAGCGCGACCACCAGCAGCCCGATGAACACCGTCTGCGTGATCAGCAGCATCACCGGTGCGACACCGATGCGGGCGAGCGCCAGCAGCGAGGTCTTGATGCCGAGCGCGGCGATGGCGGTGATGATCAGGAACGAGGAGATGTCGGCCACCGCGGCCTTCACGCCGGGCGGTACGACGCCCACCGAATTGAGCGCGGCGAGCGCCAGGAAGCCGAACAGGAACACCGGCGGCGAAGGCCGTGACTCGCCCGCAGCCTCACCACCCTTCGCCACCCACCAGGCGATGCCGGCGATCGCGGGAAGCAGAAATGCCACGCGCAGAAGCTTGGTGATGATGGCCTCGGTCAGGACCTGCGGGCCCATCGTCTGGCCCGCGCCCGCGACCTGCGCCACGTCATGGATCGCGCCGCCCAGGAACACGCCCATTTCGTGCAGGGAATAGCCCAGCACCGGCTGTAGGGTGGGATAGATCACCATCACCACGGTGCTGAGGAAGTTGACGCCCATCACGGTGAAGGCAAGGTCGCGGTCGGAATTGGCGTGCTTGGGCAGCACCGCCGAGGCCGCCATCGCCGCCGCCGCGCCACACACGCCGGTGGCGCAGCCGGTCAGCAGGCCGAAATCGCGCGTCAGCCCGAACAGGCGCGCGGCCCAGGCGCCGAACACGATGGTGCAGGAAACGGCGGCCAGCGCGATCAGCACCGGCAGTGCCCCGCCGTCGACGAGCTGCCCGAAGGTCAGTCGCGCGCCGTAGAGCGCCACGCCGACGCGCAGCAGCGTTCGGCCGGCGAACTCGATCCCGGGCTTCAGCACCGCCCGGTCGGACAGCGGCTGCAGCGCCATGCCGATCACCAGGGTGAGGATCAGCGGCGGGATCCACACCGCGCCGAAGCGCAGGAAGTTCTGCTTGTCGGCCACGAAGGCGATGGCCGCGATCACGGCGCACAGCGCCACGCCCGGCGCCACCCGACGCAGATTGTCGGGCGCCCAAAGACGAGCGATCTCGACGGCGACGGCGCTGCTACGCATCAAGGATGGCGACGAGCTGGCCTTCGTCGATCGCCTCGCCTTCGCTGACACGGATCTCCTTGACCGTGCCGGCCTTGGGCGAGAGCACGGGGATCTCCATCTTCATCGATTCCAGGATCATGATCTCGCCGTCGGCCTCGACCTGGTCGCCGGGCTTGGTCTGGATCTTCCACACATTTCCCGCGATTTCCGACTTCACGTTGACGACGGCCATGCCCGGCTGATCTCCGCTGCGATGCTCAGGCGTTCTTTTCGGCCACGGCAAGCGTGAAGGCAAGCGCCGATCGGCCCTGACGCGCGCCCAGCCGGTGTGCGGCTTCGTTGACCTCCGACAGGAAGCCATCGAGCAGGGTCGACCGGCCATCACCGATGCGGGCCGACATCGTCGAGACGGTGGCGGCGGGAATGCCGGCTCGGTCGAGAATGGGCAGGCCGGCCACGCCGGCCTGCTCCATGCCGAAGCCGGCATCGTTGAACAGCACCAATCGCGGCCCGAACGCCAATGCCGTTTCGCCCGCCGGCACACCGCCATGGCTGCCGCTCGACACGACCTTGTTGCGGTCGCGCAGGGTCGCCAGCGAAATCGAATCCACACACAGGATGCGCCCGGCCATGGTGCGGGCTTCAGTGAGCGGCGAGGGCTTGGGATGCGGCCAGGGAGCGGCTTTCAGGAGCTCTGCGGCCTCGGCCACGCTTTGGCCGATCTTGACGCCGCACGCTTCGGCCAGCGGATTGGCGCGCCCGATGACGCCGCGCTTCAGCATGTCAGCGCCGTCACCGATGCGCGCGCTGCCGCTCAGCACCGCCGCCATCGCCATGCCCTGCGCCTCGGCCCAGGCGAGCCCGCTGACGCCGGCTTCGTCGCGGCCGACGCCGGCATCGTTGTGGATCGCCGCCCGCGCGCCGGCCTTGGCCGAAAGATAGGCCGCATACACCGCGCCGTGCGAACCACCCACCACCACCGCGCCGTCCGCGGCGGATGGAAGCTTGGTGACGCTGGGAACGGCGAGAATGGAAACGGACATGGCGACAGCCTTTAGACGAACGGTCTATATCTTCGCGCATGATCGAAGGCGCCCCGGAGGGACCTTGCCCATGCGGACGACCGCCCGCGCTCTGCGTTTGTCCGCCCACGCCTGTCGTCGACAACAGGGTGGCGGTACTTATCCTGCAACACCCTCAAGAGCAGGACCGCATGTTGGGCACGGCTAGATTGCTGACACGCTCACTAGCTGACGCTCGTGTCTCAGTGGGGCTGTCATGGCGCAACCTCGGCCATGCATTCTCGAATCGGAATGAACAACGTCCAGTCGATCCGCGTCAATGGGGAGTGCTCTATCTCGGCGGTGGCAAAGTTGAGGACAATGCGCGGAGGCTATGCAAGGAACCGCTCATCGCGCTCGATCGCAAGGGCGAGCCGATCGCCGACCAAGCCGCCGGCCTCGCTGGTCTGCAGGGTCTCGTGGCGCTCGACGGCAATTGGGCGCAGGCCAAGGCACTGTGGTGGCGCAATGCGTGGCTGACGCGGCTGCGCCGCCTCGTCGTGGTACCGGACGGGCCGTCCCTCTACGGCAACCTTCGCCGCGAGGCGCGGCCGGAAGCGGTATCGACTCTCGAAGCCGTGGCGTTGGCGCTGTCCGTGCTGGAACGCGACGCGAGCGTGCGCGAGCGCCTGCTGATGCCGTTCCGCGAACTGATCAGGCGGGCCAAAGCCGCAGGAATCAACGATTCCAGGCGGGATCGTCGGTCGCGACGTTAGCCCTTATACTTGTCCCATGCTCGATCAGCCGGCCGCTCAGCTTCCCGTCGCCCAGCGCACCAACCCGGAAAGGTCTTTCGCCGAGGAAGTGCGCGCACTGCGCCTGGGCGATGGCGAGGTCTTTCGCGGTGAAGGCATCCTCGCGGTCACCAAGGCGATCCTGCAATCGGGTGTGGCCTATGTCGGCGGCTACCAGGGTGCGCCGGTTTCGCACCTGGTCGACGTGCTGGTCGAATCGCAGGAGCTGCTCGACGAGCTCGGCGTGCATCTGGAGACCTGCACCAACGAATCCTCGGCCGCGGCCCTGCTGGGCGCCTCGATCAATTATCCGTTACGCGGCTGCGTCACCTGGAAATCGATCGTCGGCACCAACGTGGCGGCCGATGCGCTGAGCAACCTGGCATCGCCGGGCGTCATCGGCGGCGCCCTGATCGTGGTCGGCGAGGATTACGGCGAGGGCGCCTCGATCATCCAGGAACGGGCGCACGCCTATGCGTTGAAGTCGTCGCTGTGGCTGATGGACCCCAGGCCCAACCTGCCGTCGATCGTGCGCTGCACCGAGAAGGCGTTCGAGCTCTCCGAGGCGACCAACACGCCGGTGATGATGGAACTGCGCATCCGCGCCTGCCACGTCACGGGCGAATTTCTGGCCAAGGACAACAAGCCGCCGCCGGTGTCGCGCAACCAGCGCCTCGCCAATCCCGCGCTGCACAACTACGACCGCATCTCCCATCCGCCGTCGACCTACGCGCACGAGAAGATCAAGGTCGAGGTCCGCCAGCCCGCCGCCCGGCGCTTCATCGTCGAGCATGGCCTGAACGAGTTTTTGGCCGGCGAGCGTTCCGATCTCGGCGTCATCGTGCAGGGCGGCATCACCAACGTGCTGTTGCGCGGCCTCGACCGGCTGGAGGTCGACGGCAAGGTCCCGACCCTGGTGCTGAATGTCACGCACCCGCTGGTGCCTGACCAGATCGCCGACTTCTGCCAGGGCAAGCGTGCCGTCCTCATCGTCGAGGAGGGCGGGCCCGACTACATCGAGCAGGCGGTCCACGCGATCCTGCGCAAGCGCGACATCGACACGAAAGTCTACGGCAAGGACGTTCTGCCGATGGCGGGCGAGTACACGGCGGAAGTGGTGACCGACGGCCTGCTGAAATTCTTTGGCCAGTCAGCCAATGACATCGATCTTTCCAAGCCGCGCGAGCGCTTCGAGCGGGCGCGCGCCGGCCGCGCCGAGGCCCAGCGCCTGCTGGGCGGGCCGCTGCCGCTGCGGCCGCCGGGCTTCTGCGTCGGCTGCCCCGAGCGGCCGGTCTTTTCCGCCGTCAAGCTGCTCGAGCGCGAGGTCGGCAAGGTCCACATCTCGAGCGACATCGGCTGCCATTCCTTTGCGACCCTGGCGCCGTTCAATCTCGGCAACTCGATCCTGGGCTTCGGCATGTCGCTCGCCGCGGCGGCGGCGGTGGCGCCGGTGATGCAGAAGCGGACCATCTCGGTGATGGGCGACGGCGGCTTCTGGCACAACGGGCTGCTGAGCGGTGTGGCCTCGGCGATGTTCAACCGCGGCGATCGCGTGCTCGTGATCATGCAGAACGGCTACACCTCGGCCACCGGCGCGCAGTTCATCCCCAATACCTCGGGCAACCGCCGCGACGGCGAGACGACCTCCGACATCGCCGCGACGCTGAAGGCAATGGGCGTGAAGTGGCTGCGCACCATCCGCACCTACAATGTCGGCACGATGCTTGCGACCCTGCGCGAAGCCATGGCGACCGGCGACAAGGGGTTGAAGGTCATCGTCGCCGACGGCGAGTGCCAGCTCGCCCGCCAGCGCCGTATCCGCCCGCAGATCGCCGCCCAGCTGAAACGCGGCGAGCGCGTGGTGCGCACTCGCTTCGGTGTCGACGACGAGGTCTGCACCGGCGACCACTCCTGCATCCGCCTGTCGGGCTGCCCCTCGCTGGTGGTCAAGCCCAGCCCCGACCCGCTGCGCTCCGATCCGGTGGCCCACGTCAACAACGGCTGCGTCGGCTGCGGCCTGTGCGGCGAGGTGGCCGACGCCGCCGTGCTCTGCCCGTCCTTCTACAAGGCCGATATCGTGCAGAACGCGACCTGGTGGGACCGCCTGAAGTGGCGCTTCCGGACGGCGGTGATCGGAGCGCTGGCGTGATCGCCTTTGCTGGGAGCGCGCCACTCGGTGGCGCTTCCTCCCCACGCAACGCGTGGGGAGGTGTCCGCGAAGCGGCCGGAGGCGTCATTGGCCGCAACAACACTGTCGCCCATGACCCCTCCGTCGGCGTAAGACGCCGACACCTCCGCAACGTCGTTGGGGAGGAAAGCGCCATGGAGTGGCGCGCTCCCGGCAATGAGCGGACCTCGAGATCTTCGCTCCCATGAAGCCCATCACCATCCTGGTCGGCGCCTTGGGCGGCGATGGCGGCGGCGTGCTGTGCGACTGGATCGTTGCCGCCGCACAAAGCCAGGGTCTGGCGGTGCAGGCAACGCAGATCCCCGGCGTGGCGCAGCGCACCGGCGCCACGACCTACTACCTCGAAGTCATGTCTGGCCCCACGACGCAGCCCTCGGTGCTGGCGCTCAATCCGGCGATCGGCGAGGTCGACGTGGCGCTGGCGACCGAGCTCCTCGAAGCCGGGCGCATGATCTTCAATGGCTTCGTGACGCCCGACCGCACCACCCTGATCGCCTCGACGCATCGCGTGCTGGCGATCGGCGAGCGCACGGCGATGAGTGATGGCAGCTTCGACGTCGGCCGCCTCCTGCGCGCGGTGAAGGAGCGCAGCAAGCAGCAGATCCTGTTCGACATGGATCAGGCCGCCGAGGAATCGGGTGGCGTGATCAACGCCGTGCTGCTGGGCGCGCTGGCGGGCTCGGGCCGGCTGCCGATTCCCGATGCCGCCTTCGAGACCGCGATCCGCCAAGGCAGCAAGGCCGTCGACACCAACCTCGCGGCCTTCGCCTTTGGCTGCGGCCACGCCCGCGGCGAGCTCGCCCAGGTCGTGCGCGAGCATCGCAAGCGGCAGGCCGCCGCGCAGGGCCTGGAAGATCTGCTGGCGCGTGCCCGGCGCTCCTATCCGGCAGCGGCCCTGGACGTGGTCGAGGAGGGCATGCGCCGTCTCGCGGCCTATCAGCATCGCTGGTACGCCGAATGGTACCTGAACCGCCTGGACACGGTGCATGCCCTGGGCTCGACCGAGCTTTTGCGCGAGACGGCGCGACATCTCGCGGTCCGCATGTCGTTCGAGGACGTGATCCGCGTCGCCCAGGCCAAGACCTCGCCCGAGCGGCTGGCCCGCGTGCGCGCCGAGGTTCGCGCCAAGGACGGAGAGCCGCTGGAGATCACCGAGCACTTCAAGCCCGGCATCGAGGAGATCGCCGCGATCCTGCCGCCGGCCTGGGCCAAGCGGTTGCTGGCCTGGGGCGAACGCAGCGGCAGGTTGGGCAAGACCTACTTCTCCATGCATTTGCGCTCGACGACCGTGCTCGGGTTCTTGCGCTTGCGCTTCCTCGCGGGCCTGCAGTCGTGGCGGCCGAACACCTACCGCTTCGCCGAGGAGCAGGCCGAGATCGACCGCTGGCTGGAGCAGATTCGCACCGCGGGCCGCACCAACGTCGACCTGGCGCGCGAGATCGCCGAGTGCGCCCGCCTGATCAAGGGCTACGACGACACGTACAAGCGCGGGCTGGCCAACTACCGGCGCATCACGGCCGCGGTGATCGAGCCCGCACTCGCGCGCCGCATGACGCCGCGCGCGGCGGCCGACGCCGTCGCCAGTGCGCGCGTCGCGGCCCTGGCCGATCCGGAGGGCGATGCCTTGTCCAAGACCCTGGCGGCCATCGCCGCTGCTTCTCCGGCGCTGCGCCATGCCGCTGAGTAGCCGCCACGAAGTGACCGTCGAGTGGGGCGACTGCGATCCCGCCGGTATCGTCTACTACCCGTCCTATTTCCGCTGGTGCGACCAGGCGAGCCATCGGCTGCTGGCGGTGGCCGGCGTCGCCCACAACGATACGCAAGGCGGATGGAAGGAGGGCACGCCCCTGGTCGCTGCCGAGTGCTCGTTCAAGGGCGCCTCGCAGCCCGGCGAGAAACTTGTCGTCGAAAGCCATGTCTCGCGGTTCGGCCGCAGCTCCTTCACCATCACCCACGTCTTCCGGGACGAGGCGGGGCAGATTGCAGCGCAAGGCAGCGAGACGCGTATCTGGGCAAAGAAGGCGGGCGATGCGCGCTCACTGAAAGCGGTGCCGATTCCGGCGGATGTCAGGAAGCGATTGGGCGGCTGACTCTTCTTCCTCCTCTCCGCTACGCAGTCACCGTCGAAGTCTCTCGCCTCAGCATCGTCCGCACCCATCGTCCGCCAGGCGCCTCGACGAAATAGTGCAGCAGGGTCGCCATGACCACGGACACGAGGCCTGCGGCGACGACGCCCTCGATCGTGCTCCAGCCGTGCGCCACGCCCCAGCGAATGACCGCGAAGCCCAGGACGACGTGAACGAGGTAGAGCGGATAGGATATCACGCCGAGAAAGACGAGCGGCCGCCAGGCAAGCCGCTTGCCATGCCGGCTGATGGCGAACCAGACGAGGGCTGTGAAGGCGATGGTGAGTGGCAGGTAGACACGGCCCGGCGCGTCGAACGATCGCTCGCCGCCACCCAGAGCCGTCACCACGATCGCCACGACCAGGGCTACCCACGTGATCGGCCGCGTCATACGGATGTGGATACGATAGAGGCAAATGCCGATCAGGAAGAAGTTGCTGTAGTAGACCAGCAACAGGATCGAGGTGCGGTGGTGCAGCCGGACATCCAGGGTCGCGATGAACAGGCATCCTGCGGCGACGGCCAGCAGGCCGAACCACTCGGCCCAGCGCAACATCCCCAGGGCCAGGATCAACCCCATGCCGATGTAGAACACGAGCTCGTAGGTCAGCGTCCAATAGGGCATGTCCATGGGGGTCTGACCGAACAGGCTCGGCGCCATGGTCAGGTTGGCGACGAACTGCAGCACCGTCGGCGTGTCCAGTATGTATACCGGCGACAGGATGCGGATCACGGTGGCCATGACCAGGGCGGCCAGGAACGCCGGCATCAGCCGCGCCGTACGTGAGATCACGAACTGGCGGACGGTCTTCTTGCGTTCGATCGTCATCAGGATCACGAAGCCGCTGATGATGAAGAACAGCTCGACCCCGAAGTGGCCAGGCCCGAGATCGACGGAGAGCAGACTCCGTCCCGGGTAAAGCACGTCGTAATACTGGCCGTGGTGGTGCAGCATCACTGCCACCGCCGCGAATCCGCGCAGGACGTCAAGGCCGGCGATGCGCTCTGCCCCTGGTCGCACCTGTGGTCTCCGCTGATGTGTCGGTGATCGCTGGTGGATCGAGATCCGCCCATCGCCTGATGCCATACCGCCGTTCGGTTACAGGCGTGGTGACCAGTCCGTGACAAGCTCACGGTTTCCTGAGGCCACCTGCAACTATGCGCTAGGCGGCGACGGCCGCTGCGGGTTGGTGCGTCAGCTCGTGGATGGCGCGATAGATGATCGCGCCGATATCGTTGTGATACAGCCACAGGCTGTTGGCTTGGCCGTCGAAGTTGGGCTCGCCACCCATGCTCGATGGCAGCTTGTAGCCAGTGCCCAAGCCGATGCCGAACAGGTTGGGCAGGCTGGCGCCGTCGCTCAGAAGCAGGCGGCTCTGTTCGCCGACGGCAACGCCGCCCAGTTCGGCGTTGAGCGTCATCCGCTCACCGCCGGCGCCGAACACCGGCAGCATCGCCGAGCGATAACCGAAGCTCGGCACGACCAGCGCCGCTTCTGCAATCATCGCGCCGAGTTCGCCGGTACTGAGGTGCTGCATATCCATCGTGACCACGCGCGGCTCGGGCGTCGTCCGCGGACGCTCGGCAATCTGGCGCCACATCTCGCGGCCGAAGCCCCGTAGCCCGCCCATGCGGTTGACCCTCTGCGTGCGGGGACAGACGTCGCCGGGATCGACGTCGTAGAGATCGTCGAGGGCGGCCTGCCGGTCGGGATAGAAGATGCGCGGCTCGCGTCGCTGCAGGATCACGATCTGACCCTTGGCCAGGCGCTCGGCACCCGGCAGCTCGAGAAAGGCGCCAGCCACCGAATAGGCGCTGTGCGAGCCGCCCAGGATCAGGATCTGCCGCCGGCCGGCCTCGGCGAGGATCTGACGGGCTTCCTTCAGTCCGGCGGTCGAGAGCGCGCGATCCGAGGGCATGACGTGGCGCAGCCGGCAGTTCGCCAAAGCGAGGCCGGGCTTAAGCTCGCCGTGCATCCAGCGTTGGCGGCCGCCCAGGGCGACGACGGCGGAGCGCGCGGCGAGCACGCTCTCGCGTCCGTCGGGTCCGGTGATCTCGACCTCGACCGAGCCATCACGACGAAGATGGATCGCGCGGGCCTCGGTGCAGAGATGCAGCGCGGACCGCTCGGCCAGCATGCCAGCGAGCGCAATGCCGATGCGCTGCATGTAGCGATCGACCAGGACGAGCGGCGGAAAGCTGTCGCGGTATTGCGCCATCTCGTGCGCCAGCGGCTCGTCGCGCAACGGCTGCAGCTCCGGCGGCAGGCCGGCGGCCTCCAGGCATTCGAGATAGGAGCCGCCCAGCGAATCCGACTTGATGCCGAACCGGCCCAGCGTGCCGCCGAGATGCGCCTGGCGATCGACCACGGCGACGCCGCGATCGAGCCACGCGGGCAGCAATCCGTGCTGGGCCGCCCAGATGATCGGTCCGAGGCCTCCGGGGCCGCCGCCGACGATGACCGATGACAGCATGGCGACGCTTTCTCCGTTACGCGAAAACGTCGTGGAACAAGCGGGCGACGCGCTCGACCACGCGTTCGTCGACCGCGTGCGAGGTCGGCAGATTCAATCCGGTGGCCGAAAGCTCGATGCTGTTGGCGCAGGAGCGGGCGTACTTGCCGTAGGGCGGCAGGACCGAGAGCGGATGGAAGAAGGGCCGCGTCTCGATCTGCGCCTCGTGGGCTGCGCGCATCAACTGCAGGCGCCTTTCCGCCGGCACCTGCACGCAGGTCATCCACACGACCGGGCGATACTCGTCAGGCAGCGGCGGCGGGAACCGCACGTCGGGAATGCCCTTCAGCGCCTCGCGATAGAGCGCGGCGATGCGGGCGTTGCGCTGCAGCACCTCGTTGACGCGCCAGATCTGCGACTGGCCAATCGCCGCCTGCAGGTTGGTGATGCGATAGTTGAAGCCCACCCGTTCGTGCCAGTAGGAGCGGTCCGGCGACATGCCGTGGTCGCGCAGCACGCGCAGCGAGGTCGCGAGTTCGGCCGAATCGGTCACGCACATGCCGCCTTCGCCCGTCGTCACGATCTTGTTGGCGTAGAACGAGAAGCACGAGACGTCGCCGAACTGCCCGACCGCCTTGCCGCGATAGCGCGCGCCGTGCGCCTCGGCGCAATCTTCGACCACGGCGATGCCGCGGCCGCGGGCATATTCGGTGATCGGCCCGATCTCGGCCGGCCGGCCGTAAAGGTGGACCGGGATGATGGCCTTGGTCCGTGCCGTGCACGCACGCTTGACGGCGTCGCGGCTCATGCACCAGGTCTGGCGATCGACGTCGACGATCACCGGCGTGGCGCCGCAATAGAGCACCGCATTGATGGTCGCGGCGAAGGTGAGGTCGGGCACGATGACCTCGTCACCCGGTCCGATGCCGAGCGCGACCAGCGCCAGATGCAGCGCCACGGTGCCGTTCGAGACGGCGACGCCGTGCCGGACGCCGACGAAGCGGCTGAAGTCCTCTTCGAACTTGTTGACGTAAGGCCCCTTGCTGGAAATCCATCCGGAGATGAACGCGTCGAGCACGGAGCGGAAATCATCGCTCGTCATGTGGGGCATTGCGACCTGGATGGGCCGTGTCGAGCGATCGATCAGGACGCCCGTCAGGTGGCCGCTCGAATCGACCACTGGCTTCAGGGTTTCCTGTTGATCGACGTCGTTACGCAGGGGGTTGGCCGCGATCATGTTACCCGCCGGGTGCCAGCCCAGCGTGGGATCGACGATTGCCGTACCGTCGGCCAGTGCCCGCCGGATGTCGTCGAGCGAGATGCGGCCGATGAAGCGATGGTCGTCGCCGACGACCAAGCAGGAGCCCAGCCCGTTATCGAGACACTTCTCGATGACCGACAGGACACTTTCAGACTTGTTACACACGAACGCGGCTTCAACTGAACTCTCCTCCGGCTCTGCCAGAGACATTTAGCCTCCCTTCGCGAGACACCCCTCTCGCGGGCCCGGGCTGACGGGCAGTTCTCTATTCTTGTGACGCAGCCTGTGGGCTTGCCAGTGTCCAGATTGTGGCTGCCGCACAATGTGCTGAAGCGGCAACAGTCGCGAAATCGAGGGTCGAGGGATCGCTGCAGGTGCGAACGCCGGTTGCGCCGACACAGCTTGATCACTGGCGTCGTAAAAGGTCGCCGCACATCGTTTGACGAGGAGGCGCGCAATGCATTGCCTGTGGCTGACCCTCGCCGATCCGGATCCGGCCACCAACGGCCAGCTCATCTATTCCAAGGGGTTGATCGAGGCGGCGCGCGATGCCGGCGCCACGCTGCGCGTGATCGGCCTGGCCCGGCGCGAGAACCCACGGACGGTGTGCGATCTGCTGGGCATCGACTGGCGCCTGGCCGACGAGCAGGTCCAGTCGCCGTGGCGCCGCTTCCTGTCGTCCGTGCCGGTCGTCGCCCATCGCGGCAATGCCCCGGACATGAAACGGCTGCTCGACCAGGCGTTGGCGGAGCGGTCGTGGGATGCCATCGTCTTCGACAGCATGTCGAGCGGCTGGGGGCTCCGCGCCGTGGCGCGTCATCGCCGGCAGAGCCTGCGGCCGCCGCGCCTGGTCTACCTGTCCCACAATCACGAGGTCACGGTGGCGCGGCGCATCGTCAAGGCCGCCCGCGGCCTGCGCCGCATCGCCAGGGCGATTGACTACCTCAAGGTGAGGCGCCTGGAGCGCCGGCTGGTCGCCGCCGCCGACCTGGTGACGTCGAACACGCCCGACGATTGCCGTCGGTTTGCTGCGGGTGCGAAGGGGCGTTCCATCGTCTTCCTGCCGCCGGGGTACGGCGGCGCACGGCTCGAGGCTCGCACCATCGACAACGACGTGCCGCGCCGCGCCATCCTGGTCTCGAGCCTCGATTGGCCGCCCAAGCGGGCTGCGGTGGAAGCCTTTCTCGCCGACGCCACGGCGATGCTGGCCCGGGAAGGCGTCGGGCTGCAGGTCGTGGGCGAGGCCGAGCCCGCCTATCTCGAGACGTTGCGGCGGCGCTTTCCCACGGTCGATTTCGTCGGTCGGGTCGACGACGTCCGGCCCTACATGCGCAAGGCGCGGCTCGCGCTGGTGCCGGATCTCTTGGGCGGCTTCAAGCTCAAGGGGCTCGACTACGTCTTCAATCGCCTGCCGATCCTCGGGATGCGCATCGCTTTGCCGGGCATGCCGCTGGCGGACGGGACGAACATCGGCCTGTTCGACAGCCATGCCGCCCTGGCCGAGGGCGTGGTCGAGTTGATCGACGACTTCCCGCGGCTGAATGCCTGGCAGGCCGCCGCCTACGCGGCCTGCGCCGACCGCTTCGACTGGCGGCGCATCGGCCACCATCTCATGCAGCATATGCGCAAGGCCGGGCGGCTGTCGCCTACAGCTCCGAGAGACGCTTCGACATTTGGCGCAGCGTCTCGATCGGCTCATCTCGCGGCAGGAAGATGAAGTTGTAGATGTAGCGACCGAAGCGCTGGCGCTGCTGCTGGGGCGCCGTGAGGTCCGGCAGCTCGGCCGGGTTCTGCAGGAGGTTGGCGGAGAACAGGCTCATCGGCTCGATGTGACCGGCCTGGACGAAGTAGCCGCGATAGTCGAGGTCCCTGAAATAGGCCTTGGCGCGCGCGAGTCCGCCCGGCGACAGGCGCTCGTCGATCTCGACCAGGAGCCGCGGCCGGCAGCGGCGGATGGTCTGCACCGCGCCGTCGAGCACCGCCTGCTCGTGGCCCTCGACGTCGATCTTGATGAAGCCGACCTGGCCGTCATAGACGCTGTCGAGCGTCGCCATCGGTACCTCGATGGCGCGATGGTCGGGATACGTGGCGGAGGCCGTCGGCGAGACGGTCGAGCAACCCGTGACCGTGACGCCGTCGACCACCGGCATGTGCAATTCGACGGTGCCGGCGCGGTCGGAGAGGGCGATGGACCGGATGTCCACGCCATGCCGGAATTTCACGCGCAGCGTGTCGGCCAGGCTCGGCATGGGCTCGAAGGCGATCACCCGGCGGGCATGGCGACGGAGGTAGTGGACGTAGCTGCCGTCGTTGGCGCCGACGTCGATGGCGTCCTTGTCAAGCGAGCACAGGAATTCCAGCAGGTGCAGCTCGACTTCGCCGTAGCGGCCGTAGAAGCGCGCCTCGCGCCAGTTGAGCAACGCCTGCGGGCAGAGCGACCGCAACGCCTGCCGCGCCTCCCTGTAGACTCCACCGCCTGCCCGCACACCCGTTGTCGAACCCTCGGCCTTGGCGGTCACGCTCATGATGCACCCTCACGTCGCGGTCGGGACGCAAACGTAGGAGGGCGGAGCGCGGTGGGGGAGTGATCAGGCGGTGACTAAGCGGGCGCCCTCCTCCCCCGTATGACGGGGGAGGAGGAAGAGCGGAGCGGCTACGCCGCCGCCTTCAGAATATCCGCCATCTTCTCGCCCACCATGATCGAGGGCGCATTGGTGTTGCCCGAGGGCATGGTCGGGAAGATCGAGGCGTCGGCGACGCGCAGCCCCTCGAGCCCGTGCACCCTGAGCTTGTCGTCGACCACGGTGGTCGGGCCGGCCGGCCCCATGCGGCAGGTGCCGATCGGGTGATAGGCGGTCTGTGAGTTGTTGCGGATCCAGGTCAGGATCTGTTCGTCGGTCTCGATCGAGGGCCCGGGCGAGAACTCCTCGCCGCGGTAACCGTCCATCGGCGCGGCATTGACGATCCTGCGGATCATGCGGAAGCCCTCGACCATCGCCGCCTGGTCGATCGGATCGGCCAGGAAGTTGAAGCGGATCGCCGGCTGCGCCTTGGGATCGGCCGAGCGGATGTGGATCGAGCCCAGGCTTTCGGGCCGGAGCTGGTAGCAGGAGATCGTCATCGACGGGAAATCCTGCAGCTTGCGCGTCTTGGGGTCCTTGATGGAGTAGGGCACGAGATGCATCTGGACGTCGGGCGTCTCCAGTTCCTTCCGCGTCTTGAGGAAGGCCAGCAACGGCGCCGACGGCAGGCTCATGAAGCCACCCCCTGTCGCCAGGTATTTCATCATCTGCGTGACGGCGCCGACGCCGCGCGCCATGTGGTTGTAGGACACGCGCGGGTCCTTCACGCGCCAGACGATGCGGGCGTTGATGTGGTCGCGGAAGTTCTCGCCCACCGCCTTCAGCTCGTGCTTCACCTCGATGCCATGCTTCTTGAGGAGCTCGGGCTGGCCGATGCCGGACAGCTCGAGGATCTGCGGGCTGGCGACGCCGCCCGCCGACAGGATGGTCTCGCGCGCCTTGGCCTGCACGACCTTGCCGTCCTTTTCGTACTCGACGCCGATGCAACGCTTGCCGTCGAGCAGCACGCGCAGCGTCATCGCGTCGGTGACGACGTGGAGGTTGGACGAGCGCTTCATCGCCGGCTCGATGTAGCAATGGGCGACGCTCATGCGCCGGCCCTTGTAGATCGAGGTCTGCGTCTTGACGACGCCTTCCTGGTCTTCGCTGTTGTAGTCGGGATTGAGCTTGAAGCCGGCCGCCTTGGCGGCGGCGAACAGCGCGTCGTACAGCGGGTTCTGGTCGGGCACGGTCGAGACCTTGAGCGGCCCCGAGGTGCCGCGGCCGTTGCTGCCGTCGCCGTCGACGAAGTTCTCGATGCGGGTGAAGACCGGCGCCACGTCCTGCCAGCTCCAGCCGCGGCAGCCCATCTGCGCCCAGGTGTTGAAGTCGAGCGGCTGGCCGCGCACCCAGACCAGGCCATTGATCGAGCTCGAACCGCCGAGTAGCTTTCCACGGGGCACCGGGATCGTCCGGTTGGCCGTGCCTGGTTCGGGCTCGGACTGATAGCACCAGTTGGCCGTCGGATGCTCGATCAGCAGGCCGAACGAGAGCGGCATGCGCGAGTAGGGATGGCTGCGCGCGCCGGCTTCCAGCAGCAGGACCTTGGTGGCCGGGTTTTCGCTCAGCCGCGCCGCCAGGGCGCCGCCGGCCGAGCCGGCGCCGACGATGATGTAGTCGTAATCGGCCATCGTTGAGGCCTCCTCCTCACGCGGTGGTTACCGCCCATGCAAGCCTAGACCAGAGCCATGCAGGAAGCAGGGACAATATCGTCTCGACAGGCGAGAACCCCCGTGATCCGATGAGTTCGCCGCGGTGGCTGGGGAGCCGGCGGCGTTTGGTCGAGTGGGGAAGTACAGCCATATGCTGGCGTTGGTTCGGATCGCGCTCAGGCGTCCTTACACGTTCGTTGTTCTCGCTCTGCTGATTCTCATCGTCGGCCCGCTTTCCGCGATGCGGACGCCGACCGACATCTTCCCCGAAATCCGCATCCCGGTGATCGCCGTCGTCTGGCAGTACACCGGCCTGCCGCCCGACCAGATGTCGGGCCGCGTCATGCTGCAGTTCCAGCGGGCGCTCACCACCACCGTCAACGACATCGAGCACATCGAGGGCACCTCCTACACCGGTGTCGGCATCGTCAAGGTCTTCTTCCAGCCCGGCACCGATATCCGCACGGCCAACGCCCAGGTCACGGCCATCTCGCAGACCGTGCTGAAGCAGATGCCGCCCAACATCACGCCGCCTCTGATCCTGAACTACAACGCGTCGACGGTGCCGATCATCCAGCTCGCCCTGGCCGGCAAGGGCGTCTCCGAGCAGGCGGTGTTCGACATCGCCATCAACACCGTGCGCACGCCCCTGGTCACCGTGCCGGGGGCCGCGATTCCGTTCCCCTTCGGCGGCAAGTTCCGTCAGATCCAGATCGATCTCGATCCGGCCGCCATGCAGGCGCGCGGCCTCTCGGCCAACGACGTCGCCAACGCGCTTTCCGCCCAGAACCTGCTGACGCCGGTCGGCACCCAGAAGATCGGCGGCTACGAATACGCCATCCAGCTCAACAACGCGCCGACCGACTTCGCGGCGCTCGCGGACCTGCCGGTCTTCACCGCCAACGGCGCCATGGTCTATCTGCGCGACGTCGCCCAGGTGCGGGACGGCAACCCGCCGCAGACCAACATCGTGCATGTCGACGGTGGCCGCTCGGTGCTGCTGCAGGTGCTGAAGAACGGCTCGGTCTCGACGCTCGCCATCATCGACGGCATCAAGCAGCGGGTCGAGGAGCTCAAGAAGAGCCTGCCCGACAATGTCACGATCGCCATCCTCGGCGACCAGTCGCTGTTCGTCGAGGGCGCGATCAGCGGCGTGGCGCTGGAGGCGGTGATCGCCGCCGTGCTGACCAGCCTGATGATCCTGCTGTTCCTCGGAAGCTGGCGCTCGACGGTCATCATCGCGACCTCGATCCCGCTCGCCATCCTGGGCTCGCTCGCGCTGCTCGCGGCGTTCGGCGAGACGCTGAACATCATGACGCTCGGCGGCCTGGCGCTGGCCGTCGGCATCCTGGTCGACGACGCCACGGTCACCATCGAGAACATCAACTGGCATCTCGAGCAGGGCAAGGATGTCGAGACCGCCATCATGGACGGCGCACGCCAGATCGTGACGCCCGCCTTCGTGTCGCTGCTCTGCATCTGCATCGTCTTCGTGCCGATGTTCTTCCTCGAAGGCGTCGCCCGCTTCCTGTTCGTGCCGATGGCCGAGGCGGTGATGTTCGCTATGATCTGTTCGTTCGTGCTGTCGCGCACCCTGGTGCCGACCATGGCGAACTACCTGCTGAAGCCGCATGTCGATCACGGCCACGCCGGCAAGCCCCCGTCGCGCAATCCGCTGGTCAATTTCCAGCGCGGCTTCGAGGCGCGCTTCGAGCGTTTTCGCGAGGTCTATCGCGGCCTGCTGGAGAGGGCGCTGGCAAGCCGCGGCATGTTCATCACGGGCTTCATGGCCTTCGTGCTGGCCTCCTTCCTGCTGGTACCGTTCCTCGGGCAGAACTTCTTTCCGTCGGTCGATTCGGGCCAGATCCTGATGCATGCCCGCGCGCCTGTCGGCACACGCGTCGAGGAAAGCGCCAACTATTTCGCCAACATCCAGAAAGCGATCCGCCAGATCATCCCGCCACAGGAGATCGCGGCGATGGCCGACAATATCGGCATGCCGGTCAGCGGCATCAACATGACCTACAACAACACAGGCACGATCGGCCCGCAGGACGGCGACATCCAGATCAAGCTCGTCGAGCATCACAGTCCGACCGCCGACTATGTGCGCGAGCTGCGCCGTCAGCTTCCCGAGCGCTTCCCGGGCTTCACCTTCTCCTTCCTGCCGGCCGACATCATCAGCCAGATCCTGAATTTCGGCGCGCCCTCGCCGATTGACGTCCAGGTGCGCGGCTCGGACCTCAAGGCGAACTTCGAGCATGCCAACCGCCTGCTCGCCCGCATTCGCCAAGTGCCGGGCATCGTCGACGCGCGCATCCAGCAGTCGCGCAGCGCGCCGGTGTTCGCCGTCGATATCGATCGCACGCGGGCCCAGTATGTCGGGCTGACCACGCGCGACGTCACCAACTCGCTGGTCGTGAACCTTGCCGGCTCCAGCCAGGTGGCGCCGACCTACTGGCTCAACCCGGCCAACGGCGTGTCCTACGGCATCGTCATGCAGACGCCGCAGTACCGGCTCGACTCGCTGGCGGCGCTCTCCAACCTGCCGATCGCCGCTCCCGCGGCCAGCCAGCTCCAGGTGCTGGGCGGCATCGCCGACGTCCGCCGCGACAGCGCCAACGCCGTGGTCTCGCAGTACGACCTGCAGGGCATGGTGCAGGTCTATGCCGGCGTGCAGGGACGCGACCTCGGCGCCGTCGCCGCCGACGTCCGCAAGATCATCGCCGAGCTCAGCACCCAGCAGTCGCCACGCATCCGCGCGGTCAAGGTCCAGGGCCAGGTCAGGACCATGGAAAGCGCCTTCTCCGGCCTGCTGTTCGGCCTGCTGGGCGCCATCGTGCTCATCTACCTGCTGATCGTCGTGAACTTCCAGTCGTGGAGCGATCCGTTCGTCATCATCACCGCGCTGCCGGCTGCGCTGGCCGGCATCGTGTGGATCCTGTTCGCGACCTACACGACGCTGTCGGTCCCGGCGCTGACCGGCGCCATCATGTGCATGGGCGTGGCGACGGCCAACTCGGTCCTGGTGGTGAGCTTCGCGCGCGAGCGACTGGCCGAGCTGGGCGACGCCACGCAGGCCGCCCTGGACGCGGGTTATGTGCGCTTCCGGCCCGTGCTGATGACAGCGCTCGCCATGATCATCGGCATGGCGCCCATGGCGCTGGGCTTCGGCGAGGGCGGCGAGCAGAACGCGCCGCTCGGCCGCGCCGTGATCGGCGGCCTGGTCTTTGCGACGGTCGCCACGCTCATCTTCGTTCCTGTCGTCTTCAGCGTCATTCACCGGCACCACGGCAAGACGGTGGCCGCCGGCGCTCCCGGAGTCCCCCATGCCGCCTGAGCCTCCTTCCGGCGTTCCTCGCAAGCCACCGCGAGGGCTGGCCATTGCCGGCCTGGCTGGCCTGCTGGTCGTGGCCCTGGTCGTGGCGAGCGGGCTTTGGAACCGCAACGTCAGCGAGGCCAAGCTGAAGCAATGGACGGACAGCCAGTCCGTGCCGGTCGTGAGCGTCGTGACGCCGGCCAACAGCGCCAACCAGTCGTCGCTCGATCTGCCGGGCCGGCTCGAGGCCTATACCCGGGCGCCGATCTATGCCCGCGTCGGCGGCTTCCTCAAGACATGGTACGTCGATATCGGCGCGCCGGTGAAAGCCGGCCAGCTTCTCGCCGAGATCGAGGCCCCCGACCTCGACCAGCAACTCCTGCAGGCCAAGGCGTCGTTGGCCAGTGCCCAGGCAGCCGAGGCGCTGGCGACCGTGACGGCCGGCCGCTGGCAGCAACTCGGCGGCGCCAACACCGTGTCGCGCCAGACCGTCGACGAGAAGACGGGCGATCTCACCGTCAAGCAGGCGCTGACCAAGGCGGCACAGGCGGCTGTCGATCGGCTGGAAGTGCTCTTTGCCTTCAAGCGCCTGACCGCGCCGTTCGACGGCATCGTGACGGCGCGCAACACCGATGTCGGCGCGCTGATCGGCGCCGAGTCGAGCGCCGGTCTCGCTCTGTTCGTGATTTCCGACGTCAGCAAGCTCAGGCTCAGCGTCAGCATCCCGCAGAACTACGTGCCGGCGATCAAGCTCAACACCAAGGTCCAGATCACCGTCCCGGAGTATCCCGGCAAGATCTACACCGGCGTCGTCGACGCCTCGGCGCGCTCGGTCGATGCCCAGAGCGGCACGACGCGCATGCAGATCGTGGTCGACAACACCTCGGGCGAGCTGATGCCGGGCGCCTTCGCCAACACGCGCATCGAGCTGCCCGTCAACCTGCAGGCGCTCAGCATCCCGGCCGGCGCCCTGATCTTCGACCAGAAGGGAATGCGCGTGGCCACTGTCGACGCCAACGGCAAGGTCGTGCTGAAGCCCGTCACCATCGCGCGCGACCTCGGCCAGGTGGTGGAGATCGCCACAGGCCTTGCCGCAACCGACCGTGTCATCGACAGCCCGCCGGACGGCCTGTCGGACGGCGATCCTGTCCGCGTGGTCACGCCGGCCAAGCAAGCCACGACGCGCTAGTCTAAGGCGTAATCCCTCCGTGCTGCTGGTATAAAGGCACAGCGCAGCGGGGAGGCGACGATGATCGAGACGGAAAAGGGCAGGGCCGAGCTTTCGCGTTTCACGATCGATCTCGCGATCCGCATCGCGCTGATTGCGGGCGTGGTCTGGCTCAGCCTGGCGCTGCTGCGTCCCATCATGCCCTTGTTGGTCTGGGCGGTGATCCTCGCGGTCGCGGTCCATCCCGTGTTCGCGGCCCTGCGCCGGCGGCTGCGGTTGCCCCGTGGATTGGCGGCAACCGTCGTTTCGCTGGTTCTGCTCGTGCTCCTGTTCGTGCCCGTCGTCATGCTGGCGGTCTCGGCGGTCGGCACGCTCGAAGGTTATGCCGGTTTTCTCGCCGAGGGTGGCCATCTGCTGCCGGCGCCGCCGGAATCGATCCGCGAATGGCCGTTGATCGGCCAGCGCCTGTACGATTTGTGGACTCACGCCAACGAGGATGTTCGTCCGTTGCTGACGGGGCATGTCGCGCAGATCGCGTCGGTCGGCCGATCGATCGGCGGGATCGCTGCGGGTGTGACCCTCGAGATCCTGCAGTTTGCCGCCGCCATCATCGTCGCGGGCGTGCTGCTCGTCTACGCCGAGACGCTGACCGGCGGGGTGCGCGACCTTGCCGATCGCGTCGCCGACGCCCGCGGTCGCCGCTTCCTCGACATCACCGGCTCGACCATCCGCAACGTCTCGCAGGGCGTCATCGGCATCGCGCTCCTGCAGTCCGCCCTGCTGGGCATCGGCATGCTGGTGGCGGGCGTGCCCTTCGCCGGCGCCCTCACCTTCGCCTGTCTGGTGCTGGCGATTGTGCAGGTCGGGCCCAACATCGTGATGATCCCGGTGATCATCTGGGCCTGGTTCAGCCTGCCGACGCTGACGGCCGCCGTCTTCACCGCCTATACGGCGCCCTTGCTGCTCGTCGACAACGTGCTGCGCCCGATCGTGATGGCGCGCGGCCTGCAGACGCCGATGGTCGTCATCCTGGCGGGCGTGATCTGCGGCACCCTGGCCGGCGGGTTGATCGGCCTGTTCATCGGGCCCGTCGTGCTCGCCGTCTTCTACGAGCTCGTGACGGCCTGGATCATGGCCGGACGGCACGCGACCGAGGCGCCGTAGCGAAGAACCCCGCCCACGGGCAGCGGGCGGGGTTCGTACGGGACATGGCGCCCTCCGTTTCGTCAGGAGGTCGGCACGAGGCCGTCAATGATCTGGTCGCGGTGTTCCGGTGCCGCGTCACCCACGCCTGTCGGGTGGAGTCATCAAGCCCTCCCTTCCCCCGCAATGCACTTGAAACGTAGGGGCGCGCCCGGTGGACAATCAAGACAGCGAGTCTGTCCTTCTTCGCCCAGCGCTACTTCCGCTGGGGCCGGATCGCTTCCCACTGCTCGTCGGTCCAGTTGATCATCGCCTGGGTGTTGGCGCCGCCGCCGGCCGATTGCAGCATCTTGCCGCCGTCGATCACGATCGCGTCGCCGTTGATATAGGCGGCGCCGTCGCTCACCAGGAAGGCCGCGAGGTTGGCCAGCTCGGCATGCTCGCCGACGCGGCGCAGCGGGATGGTCTTGACCAGCGCCTCGTTGCCGCCGCGCTCCTTGGGCATCAGCCGGCTCCACGCGCCCTCGGTGGGGAAGGGGCCGGGCACGATGGCGCAGGTGCGGATGCCCTTGGGTCCCCATTCGACGGCGAGGCTCTTGGTCATGGCCAGGACGCCGGCCTTGGCCATGGCCGACGGCACGGTGAAGGGCGCGCCCATCAGCGACGACACGGTGAGGATCGACATCACCACGCGATCGCGCAGCCCCTGGTCGATCCAGCGCCGGCCCGCCGCCACGGTGCAATAGGCGGAGCCGTGCAGCACGATGCCCAGCACCGCATCGATGGCGCGCGTCGACATCTTGTGGGTCTGCGCCAGGATCTGGCCGGCCGCGTTGTTGACCAGGATGTCGAGCGGGCGCTTGGCCCAGATCGTGTCCATCATCGCCTCGACGGCATCGGGCACGCGTACGTCGCAGCCCACGGTCTCGATCTCGCCGCCGGTCTCCTTGGCAAGCTCCTCGGCGGTCTGCTTCAGCACGTCCTCGCGGCGCCCGCAGATCACCACGTTGGCGCCGAGCTCGAGATAGCGATGCGCCATCGAGCAGCCGAGCCCGGTGCCGCCGCCGGTGACCAGGATGCGCTTGCCCTTGAGCAGGTCGGGCTGGAACATTCCCCTTACTTCCTGATCTCGGTGAGGGCGACGCCCGAGGCGATGAGCTTGTCGATCTCGGCCGGCGAATAGCCGTGCTCGGCCAGCACGGCCCTGGTGTCGGCGCCGAAGGTCCTGGGCTTGCTGCGCACGCTGGGCTGCGTGCGCGAGAGCTTCACCGGGTTGCCGACGTTACGATAACCGTCCTTCTCCCAGACCATGTTGCGGTGCCTGGTGTGCGGATGCTCCATGACGTCGGGCACTTCCATGACCGCGCCGGAGGGCACGCCGTTCTGCATCAGCTCGTTGGCGAATTCCTCACCGTTGCGGTCCTTGGTGAGCGCCGCCAGCTCGGCCTCGAGCTCGGGCTTGTGAGCCAGCCGGTCCTTGTTGGTCTTGAAGCGCGGATCGTCGGCCAGCCCGGGCTTGCCCAGCAGCTGCGCGAGCTTGCGGAACTGCCCGTCATTGCCGGCGCCGACCACGATGTTGCGGCCCTTGGTCGGGAAGTTGGCGTAGGGCGCGAGGTTGCCGTGGCTGTTGCCATAGAGCTTGGGCTTCAGGCCGGCCATGAAGTAGTTGGGCGCATGCGGCTGATGCAGCGCCACGGCGCTGTCGTAGAGTGTGGCGTCGACGAACTGGCCCTCGCCCGACCGGTTGCGCTCATACAGTGCCATCAGGATTCCCATGCAGGCGTTCATGCCGGTCGACAGGTCGACCACCGGCACGCCGATGCGCACCGGCCCCGCCTCGGGCGCGCCGTTGACCGAGACCAGGCCGGCCGAGGCCTGCACCATGGCGTCGTAGCCGGGGAAGCCGCCCAGCGGCCCGTCGGCGCCGAAGCCCGAGACGCGCGCATGGACCAGGCGCGGAAACTTCTGCGACAGCGTCTCGTAGCCGACGCCCCATTTCTCCATGGTGCCGGTCTTGAAATTCTCGATCAGCACGTCGGCCGTCTCGAGCAGTTTCAGCAGGACTTCGCGGCCTTCCTTCTTCGAGAGGTCGAGCGCCACCGTGCGCTTGTTGCGGTTGATGCCGGCGTAGTAGGCGGAGATGCCTTCCTGGTCGAACGGAGGGCCCCACAGCCGGGTCTCATCACCCTGCGGCGGCTCGATCTTGATCACCTCGGCGCCGTGATCGGCCAGCATCTGGGCACAGTACGGGCCACCCAGGACACGCGACAGATCGACGACTTTCAGGCCTTCCAATGCCCCGGGCATCTCGTTCCTCTCCTCGGATTTGCTTGCTGGCCGCGGTTATAGACCACGACCCTCGGCATCGATACGGTCATTGCTGGGAGCGCGCCACTCCGTGGCGCTCATGGGACGTATGAACGCCGAAGAAGCGCCACGGAGTGGCGCGCTCCCAGCAAAGAGGAACACCCCATGCTGAGCGGAATTCACGGCCACCAAGACATCGAGCGCGTCGTCTACGGCAAGCCCGCGGGGCCGGCATTGCGCGCCGAGGCAGAGCGGCTGGGCGCCAGGCGCGTGTTCGTCACGACCTCGAGGTCGGTGGCGCAAAGCGCGCTGCTGGCCGACGTCGTCCGTGACCTCGGCGATCGCTATGCCGGCGTCTATTCCGGCATCACCGCCCATTCGCCGCGGCCCTGCGTCATCGAGGGCGCCAAGCTCGCGCGCGAGGTCGGCGCCGATCTCATCGTCGCTGTTGGCGGCGGCTCGGTGATCGACGCCACCAAGGTGATGCTGATCGCGCTGTGGCAGGGCGCGATGACGATCGACGCTCTCGACCTCTATCGCGCCGGCCGGCCGAAGGAGGGACACGCGCCGCCGTCGGAGGCCATCAGGCCACCGGCCGACGCCGTCCGCATGATCGCCGTGCCGACCACGCTGTCGGCGGCGGAGTTCAATCCCTTCGCCGGCATCAGCGACCCAAGGCACGGCATCAAGGAAAGCTTCGGCCATCGCCTGATCGTGCCGCGCGTCATCGTGCTCGATCCCGCGGCAACGCTTGCCACGCCGATGGACCTGATGCTGTCGACCGGCATCAAGGCCGTCGACCATGCGGTCGAGCGGCTGTGCTCGCAGCAGGCCCATCCCTTCGTGCTGGGCACGGCGACCGAGGCGCTGAGGCTGCTGACCAAGGCGTTGCCGGCTCATGCGACAAAGCCCGACGACATGCCGACGCGACTCGACCTGCAGTTCGGCATGTGGCTGTCGATCGGCGCCGGCACCTCCGGTGTCGGCACCGGTGCCAGCCACGGCATCGGTCACGTGCTGGGTGCGGCCTGCCACGTGCCGCACGGCCACACCTCGTGCGTGATGCTGCCCTCGGTGCTGCGCTGGAACCTGCCGGCCAACGCCGAGCGCCAGAGCCGGGTGAGCGACGCCTTCGGCAAGCCCGACGTGCCGGCTGCCGACTTGGTGGCTGGCTTGGTGAAGTCGCTCGGCCTGCCGGGACGGCTTGCCGATGTTGGTGTGGGCAAGGATCGCTTCCGCGAGATCTCCGAGAAATCGATGCACGATCGCGCCGTGCTCAACAATCCCCGGCCGATCAAGGGACCGGCCGAGGTGATGGAGATTCTCGAATTGGCGGCGTGACCGAGCCTATTTCGGCAGCAGCTTCGTCACGTCCGCGGCCATCGCCGAGAGCGCCGCATCCGGCGCCGTCGACTTGTCGATCACCGTCTGCAGGCGGTCCTTGATCGCCTGGATGATCTTCAGGTTGTTGTCGCCCGGGAAGGCGTACCACGCCGTCATCAGCGGTTGCTGGCTGAGCGACGTGAGGTGGTTGGGCTTCTCGGCGTAGAAGTCCTTCAGCATCGCCGGGTTGGTGGCGGGCACCGAGTTGGGCGGCATGTAGCCCGTGCCCTTGACCATGATGGTGGCGCCTTCCGCTCCGGTGATGAACTTCATGAACTTCCAGGCCGCCTCCTGTTTGGCGGGCTCGGTGGCGAACATCAGCGCCGAGGCGCCGCCGGTCGGCAGCTTGGCGTTGGGGCCGGGTACCGGGAAGCGCGCCGTGCGCCACTTGAACTTGCCGGCGACGCCGTCGTCGGCGACGCGCAGCAGCGAGGTCGATTCGGACCAGATGGCGAGCTTGCCGGCAAAGAAGGCGGCGCGGCTCGCCTCCGGAGTCAGGTCGGGCATGCCGACGTCCTTGACCATGCGGCCGAGCAGCTCGATCGACTTCTTGCCCGGCTCCTTGTCGAAGGCGACGGTCTTCTCGTCGGCGCTCATCATGGTGCCGCCGTGGGAGAAGACCAGCGCCTGCCACATCCAGTTGCCGGTGATGGCCCAGGAGTAGAACAGCCCGACATTGTCGTTGCCGAGTGCGTTGACCTTCTTGGCGAGGTCGAAGATGCCATCCCAGGTGGTCGGGAAGTTGGCCGGATCGCCGCCCGCCTTACGCACCAGGTCCTCGTTGACGTAGATGATCGGCGTCGAGACCGCGAAGGCGAGCCCATACGGCTTTCCGCCGTAGGTGCCGAGCGCCATCATCGACGGCGAGAAGCCCTGGCCCTGCCAGTCCTTCTCCTTGGCGATGAAGGGCGTGAGGTCGACGGCGATCTTGCGGTCGACGAACAGGCGCTGGAGGTTGATTGCCTGCAGGGCCACGTCGGGAAGCTGCTTGGTGATCGCCTGCCGCAGCGCCGTTTGGGCAGCGTCCTCGTATTCCTTGTAGGCCGGCAGGTAATTTACAGTGATGTCGGGGTTCTGCTTCTCGAACTCGGTCTTCAGCGTGACGAAGACCTTGTCGAAGATGAAGCCCAGCGGGTACTGCACGTTGACCGTGGTCTTGGTCTGGGCGAACGCCTGGCCGCCCAGCACGACCAGCGCTGCCGCGCCGGCTGCAAATGCCTTGATGTAACGCCTCATAAGTCTCCCTCCTCTTGTTCGGTCACCCCTTGAGACCGGTGAAAGTGATGCCCTCGACGAAACGGCGCTGCGCCAGCAGGAAAGCCAGCACCAGTGGCGCGATGACGATGGTGGCCGCCGCCATCAATGGCCCGTAGGCAGTGCCCTCGCCGTTGAGCTTGAGATGGGCGATGCCGAGCGGCGGCGTGTAGAGGCCGAGGTCGCCGACGGCGATCAGCGGCCAGAAATAGTCGTTCCAGTGGGCGACCACGGAGAAGATGCCGAAGGCCACGATGGCCGGGATGGCGGCCGGCGCCATGACCGACCAGACGATGCCGTACTCGCTCATGCCGTCGATGCGGGCGGCGTCTATCAGGTCGTCAGGCACGCCGAGGAAGAACTGGCGCATCAGGAAGATGCCGAACACCGAGATGGTGAAGGGCAGCACCAGGGCGGCGTAGGTATTCAGGAGCCCCAGCCAGTAGAACAGGATGTAGATCGGCAACGCGATCGCCTGGTAGGGGATCAGGAGGCACACCAGCACGGCGCCGAACAGCGTGGCGCGGCCGCGGAAGCGCAGCTTGGCCAACGCATAGGCGGCCGGCACGTTGACCAGCACCTGCAGGGCGAAGATGGCGGCCGTGACGATGGCGCCGTTCAGCAGGAAGTGCAGCAGCGGCACCTGCGTCAGCGCCTCATGGTAGTTCTCCGCCGCCCCCAGCCGCTGTGGCAACAGGTGGAACTCAGCCGCGAAGATCTCCTCCTTGGGCTTGAAGGAGGTGGCGACCATCAGCACGAACGGCGCCAGCATCGCGACGGTGCCGAGCAGCAGGACGAGATGGCGGACCAGGCGCATTGGCGCGGTCAGGCGATGCCCCCTCATGACGTCTGCCTGCCGCGGTCGAGCACGAACACCCTGATCGCCGACAGCGCCAGGATGAAGACCAGGAAGACCACGACGAGGGCCGCGGCATAGCCGACGCGGAAGTAGCCGAAGGCCTCGGCATAGATCGTGTGCAGCAGCACCTCGGAGGCCTTGTTGGGGCCGCCGTCGGTCAACACCTGTACCGTGTCGAACACCTGGAAGGCGCGGATGGCGGTGATCACGACCGTGAACAGCGTGACCGGCGCGAGCATCGGCCAGGTGACCAGGGCGAAACGCGAGCCGCCGCGCCGCGCGCCGTCGATCGCCGCCGCCTCGTAGAGCTCCGACGGGATGGCGGTGAGGCCTGCCATGAACAGCACCATGTTGAAGCCGACGCTCTGCCAGATGCCGATGCCGCAGAGCGTGAACAGCACGAGCTTGCGGTCGTGCAGGAAGTCGAGCGGTTTGAACCCGAATGCCTTCAGCGCGAAGTTCACCGCGCCGATGCGCGGGTCGAGCATGAAGCCCCAGACGATCGCCATGGCGATCAGGGTCGCCATGACCGGCAGGAAGTAGGCGGCGCTATAGAAGCCGCGCAGGCTGCCGTCGGCGTCGATCAGCAGGGCGGCGCCCAAGCCCAGCGCCACCGAGACCGGCACCACGATCGCCACGTAGATCAGCGTGTTGCCAATGGAGATGCGCACCGTGTCGTCGCCCGTCATCTCGTCGTAGTTCGCAAGGCCCACGAACGAGATCGACGGCGCACCGAGCTGGTAGTCGGTGAAGGACAGAGCGATCAGGCAGAGCAGGGGCCCGACCAGGAAGACGAGCATCAGCAGGACCGCCGGCGCGGTCAGCAGCACGACGTTCAGCCGGCCGCCGGTCATGGGCGGAGCCTCCGGCCGTCGAGGTCGAACAGCAGCAGCGCGTCAGGCGGGATCGCGAGCCTCAGCGACGTCCCGATCTCCGTCACATCGAGCGCCGACGAATCGCAACGCACGATCACGGCTGTGGATGCGCCGTCGACGGCGACATGCAGGAAAAGGTCGGAGCCGAGGTTCTCGCGGTAGACGACCCGACCCGGCACGCCCGGTCCGGCGACGGCCAGCCGCTCGGGGCGGACCGCGGCCTGCAGCTTCATCCCGACCGGCAGACCGCTTTGCCGCGCGATTGGCAGGCCCAGCACGTCGATGCCGGCCGCGGTCGCCACGGCAGGCAGCACGTTGATGCGCGGCGTGCCGACGAATTGGGCAACGCGCAGGTCGTCGGGATCGCGATAGAGCTCGCCGGGCGAAGCGATCTGGCGCAATTCGCCCTCGAGGATGACGGCGACGCGGTCCGACATGGTCATCGCCTCGGCCTGGTCGTGCGTCACGTAGATGAAGGTGGCGCCGAGCTGGCGGTGCAGCTGGGCGATCTCGGCGCGCATGTGCACGCGCAGCTCGGCATCGAGGTTGCTGAGCGGTTCGTCCATCAGGAAGGCCTTGGGCTGGCGCACCATGGCGCGGGCCAGCGCCACGCGCTGCTTCTGGCCGCCTGAGAGCTGCGCGGGCTTGCGGCCGAGCAGGCTTTCGAGACGCAGCGTGGCCGCGACGGCCTGCACCGCTTCGCCGATCGAGGAACCGATGCGGCGGACGGCGGGCAGGGTGCGCGCCCCGGGCAGACGCTGCAGGCGGGTGAGGCGGCGCATGCGCAGCGGCACGGCGATGTTTTCGGCGACCGTCAGGTGCGGGTAGAGCGCGTAGGACTGGAACACCATGGCGATGTCGCGCCGGTCGGGCGGGAGGCCATCCATCGACACGCCGTCGATGGCGACCGTGCCGGCGCTCTGTGGCTCGAGGCCGGCGATGATGCGCAGCAACGTCGACTTGCCGCAGCCCGACGGTCCCAGGATGGTGATGAACTCGCCGGCGCGGATGTCGAGGTCGATGCCGCGCAGCACGGACGTCGCGCCGAACTGCTTGGCGATGCCCGTCATCCTGACGGCGCCGCGCGGCTCGGGACGTTCCATGCCCACGGCGCTGGGACTCACGGCCTGCATGGGAATCGCATGAAGTCCCGAGCGTCCAACCGATCCTCCCTCTGCGCGTTCTGCAGCACCGGCGTCTGCGCACCGGGGTCCGCGTCAGCGGACGGCGACGACGATAGCCCGCGGCCTGTGGGTTGAAAAGAGTTCATTATTGGGTCATCTATATATTGAGCTTATTTCAATTGTGTGGCGACGGAGCAGGGATGTCGGGCAAGCAGCGCAGAACGGTCGGGGCATCCGAGGACAAGGCCTCGATCCTGACGCTGATCCGCCAGTCGATCCGCACCCTGCCGCCGACGGCGCGGCGCATCGCGAGCTACATCGACGGGCACGCCCAGGACGTGATCCGCATGTCGATCACCGAGCTCGCCGAACAGGCCGACGCCAGCGAGGGCAGCGTCGTCGGCCTGTGCCGGCGGCTCGGCATCGACGGGTTCCAGGAGCTCAAGATCCTGCTGTCCCGCGATGTGGTCGATCCGGTGCGCCTCATCCAGGAGGATCTGCACGAAAGCGACTCGGTTTCCGACGTGGCCGAGCATGTCTTCGCCGCGCACATCGCCTCGCTGCAGCAGACCCGCCAGCTTCTGGCGACGCAGTCCCTGACCAAGGCCGTCGACATCATCCGCAGCGCGCGGCGCCTGGAAGTCTACGGCATCGGCAGTTCCGGCCCGATCGCCCAGGATCTCGCCTACCGCCTGCTCCAGCTCGGGCGCGATGTGAAGGTCGTGACGGATTCGCACATCCAGGCCGTCAGCGCGGCCATGACCGATACCGGCACCGCGGTGATCACGATCTCCCATTCGGGCAGCACGACCGAGACCGTGCTCGCCACCCGGCTCGCCCGCGACGCCGGTGCACGCACCATCGGCATCACCCGCATGGGCAAGTCGCCGCTCGCGCGCTACTGCGACATCGTCTTGCACACGATAGCCAACGAGACACGCTACCGGCCCGAAGCCATGAGCAGCCGCGTGGCACAGCTCGCCCTCATCGACACGCTGGTTTCATGCTGCGCGCTGGCCGACGCCAAGCGCTCCGTCGCCAGGCTCGACCTCAGCGCCCGCATCATCGCCGGAAAGCGCTTCTGATGCGCGCCATCATCATCGGCGCCGGCCGCGGCAGCCGGCTGATGCCGACGACCGAGAACGCGCCCAAGTGCTTCGCCGAGATCCAGGGCAAGCGCATCATCGACTGGACGGTCGAGGCGCTCCGCGGCGGCGGCTGCACGGAGATCTGCTTCATCGGCGGCTACCGCATCGAGGCGGTGCGCCGCGACTATCCCGAATTCATCTTTCGCGAGAACAGGGACTGGGCGGACAACAACATCCTGGTGTCGCTGATGTGCGCCGAGGACCTGATGGACCGGCCGTTCGTCACCGCCTACTCCGACATCCTGTTCACCCGTGAGGTGGTGGCCGACCTCGTGCGCTCGCCCGACGAGCTGGCGCTCGGCGTCGACACCGACTGGCGCGAGCACTACCGGCCGCGCACCCAGCATCCGCCGCACGACGCCGAGAAAGTGATCACGCGCAACGGCCGGGTCGAGTGCGTCCATCGCGGCATCTCCTACGAGGCGGCGACCGGCGAGTTCATCGGCGTGGCGAGGTTCGGCGCCGAGGGCGCGCAGCGCTTCCGCGATTTCTACCGCCGTCGCAAGGCGCAGTTCTGGGGCCAGCCGTATCGCGAGGCGCCGTTGTTCCAGAAGGCCTACCTGATCCACATGCTCCAGGACATGATCGAGCACGGCATGGACTTCGGCCACGCCGACACGCCGGGCCACTATCGCGAAATCGACACCCAGCAGGACATGGATCTCGCCCAGACGCTGTGGCAGCCGCCGACGTGAGCAAATCCCTGCCGCTCTTTCCCGCCTCGATCGTCGGCTCCATCCCGCGCCCGCTGGTCGTGCGCGAGCTGATCGAGAAGCCGCATTGGGACAGTGTCGACACCGCGACCATGAACGCCGCCATCCGCTTCGTGGTGGCCATGCAGGAACGCGCCGGGCTCGATGTCGTGAACGACGGCGAATGGCGTCGGCGCTCCTACATCGGCGTGATCGCCGAGCTCGCACACGGCTTCACACTCGAGACCAATCCCGCCGACGGCCGGCCTTGGACAGTGGTCACGGAGAAGCTCACGCCCAAGCCCGCGGGCTTCATTGCCAGCGAGGCGGCCTTCGTGAAGAGGGTCGCGACAGTCGCCACCAAGATCACCCTGCCGGCACCGGCGCTGCTGGGTGAGCGGTTGTGGGATGCCGGGCGGTCGAGGAAAGCCTATCCGGCGCGCGACGACTTCGTGCGCGCCTGCGTGGCGCCGCTCAGGGCCGAGATTGCGCTGCTCCAGGGCCTGGGCGTAGACATCGTGCAGATCGACGATCCGCATCTCTGTCTGTTCGTCGATCCCGACGTGCGCCGGCGCTACGACGATCCCGACCGTGCCGCCGACTTCGCCGTGGAGATGGTCAACGAGACGGTGGCCGGTTTCCCCGGCATCAAATTCGCCGTGCATCTCTGTCGGCGGGCAGGGGCCCGGGTGCGTGGTGAGAAGCACCATGCCGGGACCTACGGGCCGATCCTCAACCAGCTCAACCGGCTCCAGGTCCGGCATCTGACAATGGAGTTCACGGCTGCCGGCGCCGACGACCTCGAGAGTCTCGGGCGCCTGCGCGACGATTTCGAGATTGGCCTGGGCGTCGTCGATGTCACGCCGGGCGCGCCGGAAGCGGCGGCCGTGATCGCGACCCGCGTCGAACGTGCCCTGTCGCGCATCGACAAAAGCCGCATCACCCTCAATCCCGACTGCGGCTTCGCGCCGGGCTCTGCCGCGAAGGTCGATATCGACGAGGTCTACCTCAAGCTCAGGGCCGAAGCCGATGCCGCCCGCCTGCTGCGCGCGAGGTATGCGTAACGACGGCTGTTACAGAAGGAACGTATTCGTCCGATCGAGATAGTCGTGCATGTGCACGATCATCTGATCCTCTTCCAGCAGCACCACACCGTAGGCCGGCGGCTCGTGGCTGCCGGGGATGCGGCCTTCGATCACGAAATCCAGCGCCACCTGATGGCTGGTGGCGCGCAGCGTCGAGATCGGGATGCCGCGCCAGCTTCCCGCCAGCGGCCGATGCAGATGACCGAAGAACATGTGGCGGATGTTCTTGCGACCGGCGATCGCCTCGATGAAGAAACGTGGCTCGAGCAGGGAGATGTCATCCATGCGCCTGAGCCGCACCTTGAAGGGCGGATGGTGGATGAAGATGATCACGGGCTGATCGCCGGTCCGGTCGAGCGTGTCCTTCAGCCAGGCCGCGCGGGTCTGGCAGAACGTGCCCCACGGCTTGCCGGGTTCGTTGGTGTCCAGACAAACGCCCAGAACGCCTTCGCCCATATCGAAAGTGAACTGCACGAAGCCGTTGGCGTCGAATTTGGCCTGCGGGAAGGTCGCGCGGAAGTTGGCGTGGTCGTCGTGGTTTCCCACCAGCAGGTGATAGGGCATGACCAGCTTGTCGAGCTCGCGCTTCAGTGCATCGTAGGCCTCGGGTTGGCCCTTGTGGGCGAGATCGCCGGTCAGGATGGCGAACGCTGCGTCGGGATGGTGCTTGTTGACGTCGCCGACGCACAGCGCCAGTCGATCGAGCGGGTTCAGGTCGTACAGCAGATTGCCCGGCGGGACGAAGTGCGGATCGGTGATGTGGATGAATTTCTGCATGTCTTTTGGCTCGAACGGTTCCCCTTGTCGGCGGCGGAGTATCCTGTGGCGGCCCTCCGGGGGCAACAGCGGCGGGCGCCATCGATGATGCATCGTCGCCTGGCCATCGCCGATCGCTGCGATCTGATCGAGAATGCGGTGCAGCGCCTGTCTCAGGGGTGCAGGGTAGGAACCATGGGGATGCTCGACGGCAGGATCTGCATCGTGACCGGCGCCGCCGGCAGCTTGGGCCGCGCTGGCGCCGCACGCTTTGCCGCCGAGGGCGCGAAGGTGATGCTGGTCGATCGCGACCGCACCACCCTCGATGCCACGTTGAAATCGCTGCCCGAGGGCCAGGCGACCGCGATGCTGGCCGACGTCTCCAGCGCCAGGGACACCCAGGCTTACGTCGACGCCACGGTGGCGCGCTGGGGGCCGATCGACGTGCTGGTCAGTAACGCCGACATCAGCGGCGTCATCCGGCCAGTGATCGACTATCCCGAGGACGTGTTCGACGCGGTGGTATCGGTGAACCTCAAAGGCTCGTTCCTGGCCTGCAAGCATGCACTGGCCAAAATGCGCGACGGCGGCAGCATCATCATGACCTCGAGCGCGGTCGGGGTGACCGGCGATCCGGGCATCGCAGCCTACGCCGCCGCCACACATGGGCTGATCGGCCTGATGCGCACCCTTGCCAAGGAGGCAGTGGCGCGGCGCATCCGGGTGAACGTGGTAGTGTCCGGACCGCTCGACAACGATTCCCGCCTTGTGCTGGACCCTGATGCAGGCAAGTTCTCCGAAACCGTACTGTTCCTCGCCTCGGACAAGAGTTCCATCACCACCGGCGGCGTCGTGGTGGCCAACGCCGGCATGCACGCGGCGCTGATCGACAAGCTTTACCGTTGAGCCCATGAGGTCTTTTCATGAGGCGGAGCACTCGAAAAGCGTAAGTTCGGCACGACCTATTGGGGACGAGGACCCATCATGCCATCTGTCCAGACCGTCTCTTCGACTGCCGTCCCGCCGCTTGCTGCCGGGGTCGAGGCCAACGTGCCCTATCTCGCCGACCTCAGCGTCAAGCCGGTCACCTACAATCCGCCGATCGGCACCGGCGTGGCGCGGCGCGAGGGCAACTACCGCGACTTCAAGGTGCGCATCCACGATGCGCGGCCCTTGATCAAGGATCTTTCGCTCGATCGACAGGCCTTCATCCTGACGCCGCACGAGACCCAGGTGCGCGACTTCTTCGACAAGGACGAGATCCGCCGCACCTGGGAGCCGGAGGTCGAAGCGCTGATCAAGCGCGAGACCGGGGCGTCGAAGGTCGTGGTCTTCGATCACACCATCCGCGCCGCCGATCGTGGCGTCGAACGCGGCCACCGCGCGCCGGTGCGCTCCGTGCACAACGACTACACCGAGAAGTCGGGCCCGCAGCGCGTGCGCGACCTGCTGCCGCCGGACGAAGCCGAGGCGCGGCTGAAGAAGCGCTTCGTCGAGATCAACGTGTGGCGGAACATCGCCCACGATCCGGTCGAGATGTCGCCGCTGGGCTTCGTCGATTCCGAGAGCATCGCGCCGCGCGATCTCGCGGTCTGCGACCTGGTCTATGCCGACCGCACCGGCGAGATCTATATCGGCGTCTACAATGCCGACCACCGCTGGTACTACTTCCCGCGCATGACCCGCGAGGAGGCCGTGCTGATCAAATGCTACGATTCGATGCGTGACGGCCGGGCCCGCTTCTCGCTGCACTCGGCCTTCGACGATCCGACCTCGCCCGCCAACCCCAAGCCGCGCGAAAGCATCGAGACCCGGACCTTCGCCTTCTTCGATTAGGGCCCTGCTGTCGCTGTCACACCGGGTGTCGTATGGTATGCGACCGTAACAGCGGCCGGGAGACAGATGAGAGAGAAGCCGGTGGAGCGCAGGCTCGCCGCCATCTTGGCAGCCGACGTCGTCGGCTACAGTCGATTGATGGGTGTCGATGACGTCGGCACGCTTCGCGCATTACAGGCCTGCCGCAAGGAGCTGACCGACCCGGAAATCGCCGCCAGGGGCGGCCGGATCGTCAAGACGACGGGTGACGGCATGCTCGTGGAATTCGCGAGCGCCGTGCAAGCCGTTGCCTGCGCGGTCACGATCCAGCGCGGCAACGCGATCCGCAACGAGCCGGTGCCGCAGGGCAAGCGGCTGACGTTCCGCATCGGCATCAACGTCGGTGACATCATCATCGACTCGAAGGATATCTTCGGTGACGGTGTGAACGTCGCCGCGCGGCTGGAAACGCTGTGCGAGCCGGGCGGGCTTTGCATCTCCGGTGCGGCCCACGACCAGATCCGCGACAAGCTCCCGATCACGTTCGAAGATCTCGGCGAGCAGACGGTCAAGAACATCTCGCGGCCGGTGCGGGCGTTCGCCCTGGCGCCGCAGGCCATTGCCGCGGCGCCTGTCCTTCCCCCGGGCAAGCGCGCCGCGCCCGCGGTGTCCCGTCCCCTCTGGATTGCCGCGTTCGCCGTACTCGTCGTTGCTCTGGGCGCTGGCGCCTGGTGGACGATGCAAGGGACCGCGACGACGGCCGGACCGGCTGCCGGCCTGGCGCCGTCGGCCACAGCGACGGAAACCGGGCGCGCGTCGATCGCCGTCCTGCCCTTCACCTCGCCCGGCGGCCCGGGCGGCGACGACTATTTCGCCGATGGCATGACCGAAGACATCATCTCGGCCCTCGGGCGTTTCCGGGACCTGACGGTCATCTCGCGCGGCGGCGTGTTCGCCTACAAGGGCAAGAGCCCGAGCCCGGCCGCCGTCGGGACCGACCTCAAGGTGCGCTATGTCGTCGAGGGCAGCATCCGACGCTCGCCCGACCGCATCCGGATATCGGTCAGTCTCACGGACACGGCCCGCAGCGTCCTTGTCTGGTCGGAGAAGTACGACGTCGAACCGAAGGATGTGTTTTCGGTCCAGGATCAGATCATTCGCCAGATCAGCGGCGCCCTTGCCGTCCGGGTGACGAACCTCGAGCTGGCGAGGGCGGTGGCAAAGCCGCCCGACAGCATGGAAGCCTACGATCTCGTCCTGCGCGGCCGCAGCCTCATGTACCGTATTGCGCGGTCGAGCAACGCCGAAGCCCGCACGCTGTTCGAACGCGCGATCGCGCTCGATCCGAACTACGCTCCCGCCTATGTCGGACTGGCGCGCGTCAACATGTACTCGGCCACCCAGGGCTGGACGCCCGATCCGGGCCAGGCGCTCGAACGCTCGGAGGCCTTGGCCCGCCGGGCGATCACCCTCGACAGCGCGAGCTCGAGTGCCTACGCCATTCTCGGGCATGTCCTGGTTTTCTTCGGCGACTACGATCGGGCGCTCGAGGAACTGAAGCGGGCGATCGATCTCAATCCCAGCGATGCCGATGCGTACGGCGCCCTCACCGGCGTGCTGCTGTGGACCGGCGACGTCCAGGGAGCCGTCGCGGCGGGCGAGCTTCTTGCCCGCTTCCGACCCGAGCAGTCCGAGATCGAGTTGTTCGATCGCGGCGTGGCCTACATGCTGGCCGACCGGACCTCGGACGCCGTCCGCCTGTTCGAGCTGGCGGTCGAGCGGAGCAAGGATTTCCGGCCAGCAATTGCCATGCTCGCCGCTGCCTATGCCCAGGCCGGACGCAAGGACGACGCCGAACGACAGGCGGCCGTCGTCCGTCAGCGCTTTCCCGATTTCTCCCGCGACGAGTTCGGGTCGCTGATGCGCAGCCCGGAGCTTCGGGAAAAGATCGCCTCCGCCTTCAAGAAAGCCGGTCTGTAGGCGCTCGCGTCCTCACGGATGCTTGTTCACTTCGGGCCAGGCTGACTCCGCCTTGGCGACGATGGCGGCGGCCTCCTGCTTGAACATGTCGATGCCCTGCTTGGCGGCAAACATGTAGAGCTTGCCGTTCCAGATCAGGAAGGCTTCGGGATCGACCTCCTGCTTGGCCCCGCGGGAGATGGTGATGGCGCAATAGGCCTTGTATTGCGGGGCGTAGCGATCGGGGTCGGCGACGAACAACGCGCGATGCTGGGCATTCTTGAAGTGGTAGGTGGTGCCATCGAACGAGGCCGAGAATTCGGCCGATCCCTTGGCCGGGCGTCCGTCGGTGAAATAGGCCACCGGGTCGTAGCCGTTCAAGGCAACCCGCTCCGGCGAAGCGGGCTTGGCACCCTGTGCCGCCAGCCGCCTCTGGAAGGCGGCACTTACCCCGAGTGCCGAGACGGCGGCGAGGACTAAACGTCGGGAAACGCCGGCCATGACATCCTCCGCTGATTGCAGGCATCGTGTGCCATCAGAATAAGCCGCCTTGATGGCATTAGCGATTACGACCTCGCGATCGCCTCGAGGTGCTCGACCAGCTCCTCGGGATTGCTGAAGTAGGGCGAGTGGCCGCACTCCATGGTGATGGTTTTGCACGGCGTCATCTTGACCATGAGGCGCTGTAGTTTGATGCGCACCGCGTTGTCGTGCGTGCATTCGATGTACCAGCGCGGCACCGAGCCGAAGCGGTCCTCGGTGAGCGTCACCGGCGTGGTCGAGATCGAGATCGGCTGCGGCCGCAGGCGCTCCATCGCCTTGTAGCGGTCCTCGGGCGAGACGTCGGCGTAGAACAGCGCCGGCAGCTTGTCGCGCGCGAAGGTGTAGGTGAGGCCGTCGGGACTGACCTGGCGCGACAGCCGGAACATCGAGTCGGGCTCGAGCGAGGTCATGTCTTTGCCGCACTTGCCCGAGGTCGGCAGCAGGGCACAGAGATAGACCAGGGCCTTGAGCTTGCGTCGCCGCGCCTCGGCGACCGCGCCGATGGTGACGCCACCCAGCGAATGGCCGACCAGGACGACCTGCTCTTCCATCTTGTCGAGGAGGCGCGAGACCTTCTCGACATTGTCGGCCAGCGTCACGTTGGCGGGCGGCGTGTGGTCCTTGCCCAGCCCCGGCATGTCGGGGGCGCAGACCTTGTGGCCGTTGGCTTCGAGCAACGGCGCGACCTTTTCCCAGCACCAGCCGCCGGTGCAGGCGCCATGGACCAGCAGGAACGTCGCCACGCGTCTAGTTCCGGCCGACGACGGTGCGCGCGCCTTCCGCGGGCACGAAGAAGTCGGGCATCAGTGGCGTGCCGGGCGACACGGCGTAGTTGTCGAAGTTCTTGACGCCTTCGGCGGCCAGGACCTCGTCGTCGATGAAGAAGTTGCCGGTGCACGTCTTGGCCGGGCGATTGAGGATCGCGTAGGCGGCATCGGCCATGATCTCGGGCTTGCGGCAGCGCTTCATGCCGTCCTCGCCGGCCAGGATGTTCTGGATGGCGGCGGTGGCGATGCCGGTGCGCGGCCACAGGCAGTTGAAGGCGATCTTGCCGCGAAACTCCTCGGCCATCGCCCAGGCGTAGACCGACATGCCGAACTTGGCGAGGGTGTAGGCGGCGTGGTTGGAGAACCACTTCACATCGAAGTCGAGCGGCGGCGACAGGTTGAGCACGTGCGGGTTCTCGGCCCTGAGCAGATGCGGGATGCACTTCTGCGAGACCATGTAGGTGCCGCGCGAATTGATCTGGTGCATCAGGTCATAGCGCTTCATCTGCGTGGCGAGCGTGCCGGTGAGGCTGATGGCGCTGGCGTTGTTCACCAAAATGTCGATGCCGCCGAACTTCTGCACCGTCTCGGCCACCGACTTCTCGACGCTCTGCTCGTCGCGGATGTCACAGGGCAACGGCAGGGCCTTGCCGCCCGCCTTCTCGATCTCCTCGGCGGCGCTGAAGATGGTGCCGGGCAATCTGGGATCGGGCTTCACCGTCTTGGCAGCGATGGCGATGTTGGCGCCGTCGCGCGCGGCGCGGAGCGCGATGGCAAGTCCGATGCCCCGGCTGGCGCCGGTCACGAATAGCGTTTTGCGAGCCAAAGTCATGGCGCCCCCAAGAATACCTTGGGCTCTATAGCCGGGTGTGGGAGGGGCGGCTAGTCTCCGGGGCCTGCAAGGGGGCCATGCATGAATCCGTGCTTTGAGACTGCGACACGGCTTGCCCGCGCCATACGAAACGGCCGCCTGAGCTCGGTCGAGGCGACCAAGGCGCACTTGGAGCGAATCGAGCGGCTGAACGGGCCACTCAATGCCCTGGTTGTGATCGACCATGAGGGAGCGCTCAAGGCCGCCAGAGCAGCTGATCGGGCAGCTGATCGGGCAGCTGACCGGGCGGCCGATCGTGCACGGGCGAAGAAGAATGGGTTGGGCCCGCTGCACGGCGTGCCCATCACCATCAAGGAGGCGTTCGATGTCGCGGGGCACCGCACCACCTCGAGCTATCCGCCGCTCAAGGACAATGTCGCGACCGAGGATGCGAGCCTGGTGGCCCGCCTGCGCGCGGCCGGCGCGGTGATCCTGGGCAAGACCAACGTGCCCGAACTGTGCGCCGACTTTCAGACCGACAGTCCGCTGTTCGGGACGACGAAGAACGCCTGGGACGATCGGCGTACGGCCGGCGGCTCGACCGGCGGCGGGGCGGTCGCCGTCGCGGCCCGCCTGTCGCCGCTCGAGCTCGGCAGCGACATCGGCGGCTCGGTCAGGAATCCGGCGCACTACAACGGCATCTTTTCCCTGAAGCCCACCGAATGGCGCGCGCCATCAGCAGCTTGAGCCGTCGAACCAGCAGGCGCCAGCCCACGGCGTCGTTAGTCACACTGAACTCCTCGTCGGTTGGATGCACGGCGACATCCAGTCGATCCTTCGAGACATCGATGCCCACCGTGGCTACCATCTGCGCCATCTTCCAGCCCTTCCTTGTGGTGCGGGGTCGACCCTCGCAACTGTTCGGGTTTGCGAAGACACCGGGCTTGTCCCTTGCTCCGTCGCAGGCTTACGCCTCAGGGGTCAGCGGGCTCAGGTCCAGCGACGGGCGGCTGTTGCTGCAGCCGCCCGTTTGCGCATTCTGGACCATCTCAAAGACACAAGGGGTCATGGGCATCACAACCGGTGCTCATGACCCCTCCGTCGGCGTGTGACGCCGACACCTCCCCAACTTCGTTGGGGAGGAATGAGCCAAACAGCGTGGACCATGCTCTGATCGCGGTGCATGCACTGCCGTCAGTTTTGGGACTTTCCGGCATTCCCGGTATTTCCGGCAGATCGTCTGGTGTGGCGACCGAAGAGACGCCCCTACCGGTTGGGCCTCCAGGGCGAGCCCAACCGGCAGCGACGGCGATCAGTCGGACTGTCGCACTGCATGATTCGGATCGACGATGAGAAAGAGCAAATAGTGCCACCGAAACCTAACATGAACTGTAGTGCTTGTAAATGACTACAGTAATTTCACTCTGATTTCACGCCGGCGGCGTCGAGGATCGGCTTCCAGCGCGCCAGCTCGGCTTTCTGGAAGGCGGCGAAGGCCGCGGGCTTCATCTCCTCGGGCGTCGGCAGATCCTGGCCCAGCTCCTCCATGCGCTTGCGCACGGCGGGATCGGCGAGCGCGGTGACGGCCGCGGCGTTCAGCTTGTCGATGATATCCGTGGCTGTGCCCTTGGGCGCCCACAGGCCGTTCCAGATCGAGACCTCCATCGGATAGCCGGCTTCGGCGGCCGTCGGGATGTCGGGCATGGCGGGCGAGCGCTTGGCCGCCGTCTGGGCATAGGCGCGGATCTTGCCGGCCTGGACCTGCGGCAGGGCGTTCGACGACTGGTCGACCATGACCTGGATCTGGCCCGAGATCAGGTCCTGCATGGCGGGACCGGTGCCGCGATAGGGCACGAGCTGATAGCTGGCGCCGGTCGCCTTGTTGAAGGCAAGCGCCCCGAGATGCGAGCCCGAGCCGATGCCTGCGGTACCGCCCGAGACCTTGTCGGGATTGGCCTTCAGGTAGTCGACCAGCTCCTTCAGCGTCCTGGCCGGCACGTTGTCGGACGACACGACCAGCATGGGGTTCGCCGGCAGGCGGGCGATCGGCTCCAGGTCGTTCACCAGGTCGAAGCCGATCTTGGTGTAGATCACGGCATTGGCGACGTTGGTGCCGACATGGCCGATGCCGACGGTGTAGCCGTCGGGTGCCGAGCGCGCGAGCTTGGCCATGGCGATGGTGCCGGCCGCCCCAGTGACGTTCTCGATGATGAACTGCTGGCCGAGCTCCTTGCTCATACGCTCGCCGATGATGCGCGCCAGGAGGTCGGTCGGACCGCCGGCGGCGAAGGGCACGATCATGGTGATGGGCTTGTTGGGCCAGCCCTGGCCGAACGCCGGCGCCGCCGCCATGACAAGGACGGCCGCCAGCATCTGTCTCCGCAGCATGTGTTTGTTCCTCCCTAGCGCCAGCGGAGCACGGAACGCTCGACCATGCCAAGCCCCCAGGCGATCAGGAGGCCGAGAACCGACAGCATGACCACGCCGGCCATCAGCTGGTCGGTCTGCATCAGGTTGCCGGCCTGCAGCACGAAGGCGCCGATGCCGTACTGCGCGCCGATCATCTCGGCCGCGACGACCAGCAGCAGCGCCACCGAGGCGGAGATGCGGAAGCCCGCCAGGATGCCCGGCATCGAGCCGGGCAGAATGATCTTGGCGGCGATATCGGTGGCGGGCAGGCCGAAGCTTTGGGCCATGCGTATCAGGTTGCGCGGAACGGAGTCGCAGGCGCTATAGGCCGAGATCACCGTCGGAAAGAAGACGCCGAGCGCGATGGTCGCCACCTTGGAGGGCTCGCCGATGCCGAACCACAGGATCAGGAGCGGCAGCAGGGCGATCTTGGGGATCGGGAACAGCGCCGACACGATCGGCAGGCCGGCGGCGCGCGCCGCCGAGAAGATGCCCATGGCCAGTCCGACGGCCAGGCCTGCGCCCGTGCCGATGATCCACCCGGGGATGATGCGCTTCAGCGACGCCGAGATGTGCTCGACCAGCGTGCCGTTCATCCACAGCTCGACCAAGGCGTTCACGATGGCCGCCGGGCTCGGCATGAACAGCGCCGGCAGCAGGCCCGCGCTCGAGGCTGCCTGCCACAGCGCGATCAGCACGAAGAATACGATCCACGGCAGGATCACCCGCGGCACCGGCGCAAAGCCGCCGCCGCGGAACGGTACAGGACGTCGTTCGCTCCGCTCGGACATGCCGTCCGTGTATCACGTTTCAGCGCGGCTTGGCGCTCAGCGTGCCGCCGCCCTCGTTGCGGCGCGTATAGCCCCATGTGCCGGCAAGTTCGCCGTTGGTCTGGCTCTTCATGGTGCCGCGGCCGAAATAGTCGGTGCCCCAGCGCCAAGCATAGTCGAGCTGGTCGCCGGCCACGCTGCCTTCGAGCTCGGCCTTGCCCATGCCGAACTCATAGGAGCCGCGCACCGTCGTGCCTTGGCGGTTGAGCGTCATGCGGAAATCCAGCGACACGCCCTTGGCATCGGTCCATTGGCCGACATAGTCGCCGTGGAACGGCTGCCGGTTGACAGCCGGTTGCCCCGCGCCGGGCCGTGCCGCCGCGGCAAAGTCGCCGACCTTCGATGACTTGCCGACCAGCATCATCGAGGCGCGGATGTCGGGATCGTCGAGCAGCTTGGCAACGCGTCCGAGATCCTGCGCGATGGTCTCGACGAGCTGGCGTTCCTGCTGAGGCGAGGGCTTGTCGCGCGCGAACAGGCCGGCATTGTCCCGCAGCGAAGCGACCAGCCGGTCGATGCGCTCGCCGGACAGCGGATGGGTGCTGCGCTCGGTGCATTCGAAGGCAGCCGCCATCATGAAGTAGAAACTGATGCCGATCGGCGGCGCGCCCAGCCGCGCCATCAGCTCGACGGCAAAAGCGTCGGCTTCGCTCTCCTGCTGGCGCGAACGCACCTCGTCGACATTGGCCTTGTGGTCGTGGAAGAGATGGCCGGTCTCGTGCGCCATGATGAAGACCATGGTCGTGCCGAAGATCTTCTGGAACAACGCCTCGACCGCGGGCTCGGCGTCGCCCTCCGGCACGCCCAGCGCCTGGAGCGGCGGCAGCTTCACGCCGTCGGGTGCGGGACCGCGCCAAGCCAGCATAGAGGCATAGTCGAAGACCCGCTTCTCGGGCAGGCGCTGGCGATTGTACCAGGCGAGCGCCAACGACAGGTCGCTCACCAGCTTTATCGACGACAGCGGCAGCACGATGCGCCGGCCAGTCGCGGCATAGAAGTTCAGCGGATGCTCGGGATACTCCCGCAGGCTGAGATCGAGGCTGATGCCGCCGAGCTTCCGGCGCTCGCTGTCGGTCAGTCGCGGCAGCATCACCTGTTCGAAGTTGGAGCGCAGGCCGGGCGCGCTGCGCTGCGCCACGCGATCGAGCGCGGCCGCTGGATAGAAGCCGCTCCAGTCGTAGAGCGGCGCGCATTGCGCACGCGCTGCCGGGATGGCGCAGAGCAGGAACAGGAAGGCGAGGACGGCACGCATGGCCACCTCCTCAGTGCGGTGGGCTATCGGGTCTGGCCGGCGAGGTAGAGTCCGGCGGGCTCGTCCATGCCGGCGGGCGCAGGCAGGATGGCGCCGCTGTTGATCCACGACTGGAAGCGCGCGGGATCGCCCCAAGCCGGATTCCAGGCCGCGCGCAGCAGCATCGTCTTGGCGCTCTGCAGGCCCGCGACCAGGCGTTCGCGTTCCGGCGGCGCCGTGTCACGCTGCAGGCGATCGATGGCGGCATTGAGGTTGGCGAGCGCGGTGCGCAGCTCGATCAGCGCCTCCTCGCTCGCTGCGCCTTTTGCGGCGCGCGCCGAGCGGTCTGACATGGCAGAGATCTCCTGCTTGCGCAGCGCCATCGCCTCGCTCTGGCCGTCGCCGGCAGGGCGGGCCGACGGCACCAGGCGCTCGTCCGACACCTTCACCGCACTGGTGAACGAGTAGGCGACGATGGCGGCGCCGAACAGTGCGAAGAAGCAGCCGGGCCCGACGCGCGACATCCAGATGCTGATGCCGCCGGGCAAGACGACCTTGCCAGAAGAATCGGTCTTCTCCGGCAGCCGCACGAACAGTCGATAGCCCAGCACGACACAGAGCACGCCCGCGAGCAGGCCGAGCAGGCGTTCGGCCATGCGTATCAGCAGAAGCGTATCAAACGATTCCATGCGGACTGCCCCCGTAGCATCCTGCAGGTGCGGACAGCATCGGGAGTACACGCCATGCTTGTCAAGTCGGTCACAGAATTCTCCCAGCCCGAAACTATTGTCGGATGGGCTGAATCTCTCGATCGGCGGTGGCCGCCTCGTCGCGGATCAGGGACCACAGGCGCTTGTGCACCTCGAGCAGCAGTCCGGCATGCTCCGTTCGGCCGCGTTCGCCGACCGGCACCTCGACACGCACGATCTCGCGGATTCGGCCAGGCCGGCGGGACAGGACGACGACGCGGTCGGCGAGGCGGGCGGCCTCCTCGAGATTGTGGGTGACGTAGACGCGCGTGCTCTTCTCGCGCGCCCAGATGGCCAGAAGGTCCTCCATCAGGAGCTCGCGCGTCTGGGCGTCGAGGGCCGACAGCGGCTCGTCGAGCAGCAGCACGGCCGGCCGCACGACCAGCGCGCGGGCGATGCCGACGCGCTGGCGCATGCCGCCGGAGAGCTGCTTGGGATAGGCCGCCGCGAACTCGGCGAGGCCGGTGAGCGCGAGCGCCGAGGCGATGCGCTCGCGGCGCTCGACGGCGCTGAGCGCCCGGTGCTCCAGCGCGAGGCCGACATTGTCGGCGACGCTGCGCCAGGGCAGCAGGGCGAAGTCCTGGAAGATGTAGGTGAAGGGGTTGAGCGAGTCGGTCGGCGGCGCGCCGGAGAAGGTGACGCGGCCGGCGGTGGGCTCGAGCAGGCCGCCGATGATGCCGAGCAAGGTCGACTTGCCGCAGCCCGACGGCCCGATCAGCGCGATGGTCTCGCCGTCGGCGATGTCGAGCTCGATGCCGGACAGCGCGTCGACGGTGCCGTAGCTGTGGCTGACTTTCTCAATGTGCAGCGGCATCGGCCGTCATTGTTACCAGAATGGTGCGGTTGGACACCTGCTGGCCTTCCTTGACCGCCACCGATTCGACCTTGGCGTCGAGCGCGGCCTTGAGCTGGTGCTGGATCTTCATGGCTTCCAGCACGATCAAGGTCTGGCCTTTGGCGACATTGTCGCCGGCCGCGACGTTGATGGCGACGATCTTGCCGTCCATCGGGGCGCGCAGCTTGCCGTCGCTGCCGGCGGCCGCCGCGGCGGGTGGCGCGTAGGTCTTGTCGGTGAAGCGCACGGTGAAGGCGTCAAGGTCGACGACGATGTCGTCGCCGTCGACGTGGAACGCTCCGTGCTCCTCGACGCCGCCGGCGGCAGGCGCCTGAAGCAGGCGCTCGGTGTCACCGACCGCCAGCCGGATTGGCGCCGGTTCGGGATTGGAGTTGCGCCAGCCGCGCAGCGTCTCTGGATAACGCGCGGCCGACTGCCGCCACAGAAGGTCGGCGGCGAGTTGCCAGTGGGCATCGCTGACCGCGGGTGCAGCGAACGCGTGCCTGGCGAGGAACGATGTCGTCGCCTTGCCGGCGGCGAACTCCGGGTGCTCCAGCAAGCAAATCAGGAAATGCCGGTTGGTGGTCGGGCCGAGCACGATGGTCTCACGCAGAGCCCGCACCAGCCGCGCGCGGGCCTCTTCGCGCGTGGCGCCGTGGGCAATCACCTTGGCGATCATGGGATCGTAGAAGGGAGAGATCGCCAGCCCGTCCTTCATGCCATGGTCGATGCGCACGCCCGCTCCGCCGGCCGGGCGCCAAACGTCGATGCGCCCCGTCTGCGGCAGGAAGCCGGCATAGGCATCCTCGGCATAAAGCCGGACCTCGATGGCATGGCCCGCGAACGCCAGCTCCTTCTGGCCAAGCGGCAGCCTTTCGCCGGCCGCGACCTTGAACTGCCAAGCCACGAGATCCTGCCCGGTGATCGCCTCGGTCACCGGATGCTCGACCTGCAGGCGGGTGTTCATCTCCAGGAAGTAGAAGGCGCCGTCGGCGCCCAGCAGGAACTCGACCGTGCCGGCGCCGCGATAGCCGATGGCACGGGCCGCGGCGACGGCCGCGGCGCCCATGCGGCCGCGCAGGCCGATGTCGACGGCTGGCGAGGGCGCTTCCTCGATCACCTTCTGATGGCGGCGCTGCACCGAGCAGTCGCGCTCGCCGAGATGGATGACGTTGCCGTGGCCATCGGCGAAGACCTGGATCTCGACATGGCGCGCATCGACCACGGCCTTCTCAAGGATCAGCTCGCCCGAGCCGAAGGCGCTCTCGGCCTCGGCGCGCGCGGTGCGGATCGCCTCCAAAAGGTCGCCGTCACGTTCGACCAGGCGCATGCCGCGACCGCCGCCGCCGGCGGCCGCCTTGACCATCACCGGCAGGCCGATCTTGCGCGCCTCCTTCTCGAGGTTGGCGTCGCCCTGGTCGGCGCCCTGGTAGCCCGGCACGCACGGCACGCCGGCATCGATCATGCGCCGCTTGGCGGCGGCCTTGTTGCCCATGGCGGCGATGGCTGCCGGCGGCGGCCCGATGAAGACCAGGCCCGCCTTCTCGCAGGCCGCAGCGAAGGTTTCATTTTCCGACAAGAAGCCGTAGCCCGGGTGCACGGCGTCGGCGCCCGACTTGTGGGCGGCCTCCAGAATGCGGTCAATGCTGAGATAGCTCTCGCCGACCGGCGAGGGGCCGATGTGCACGGCCTCATCGGCAAAAGCGACGTGTGGGGCGTCCCTGTCGGCGTCGGAGTAGACCGCCACGGTATGGTAACCCATCGCCTTGGCGGTGCGCATGACGCGCCAGGCGATCTCGCCGCGGTTGGCGACCAGGACCTTGGCGAAGCTCATTTCAGGGGCCGTCCGTCGGCCGTGTAGTAGCCTCCCTCGGCGCCGTCTTGCCGGAACATCATGCCAATGTCGGGATAATGCGCGACCTCCTGTTCGGTGCGGGTGCCGAACTCGAGGACACGCACCGTCGCGGCGGAGCGATTGACAAGATGATGGCCGTTGCCCGAGCCAGCGCGGAAGCCCGCGGTCATGCCGGAGGTCAAGACGGTCTCGCCTTCGTCAGTGATCAACGTGACCTCGCCTTCGAGGACATAGATCAACTCGTCCTGGCGCTCGTGCCAGTGCCGCTGTGACGACCAGGCGCCTGGCGGCAGCTCCAGCAGGTTTGCGCCGAACTGCGTCAGGCCGAACGCGTCGGCAAGGCGCCGCCGGCTGCGCGGCTGGCAGGGCACGTCGTATGGCGACGGGTAACCGGATCCTGTGCGGGCAGGAAGGTCGAGGGCACGGGTGGCGATCATTCGGTCACCCACTTCGGCGCGCGCTTCTCGGCGAAGGCGCGGAGGCCCTCGGCGGCCTCGGGGCTGCGCCGCGCCTCGGCGAAGCGGTCGGCGGCGAAGTCGAGGACGGAGGAGAGCGGCTCGCTGCCGACCTTCATCACCACGGCCTTGGTCAGCGCATTGGCAAGCGGCGCGCAGCGGTCGATCTGCTTCAGGATCTCTTCCAGCTTGGCGTCAAGCGCCGCCGAATCCCTAACCAGGTGATGGGCGATGCCCAGCCGCAGGGCTTCCGGCCCCTTGAAGCGCGCCGCCGTCAGCGCGAGGTAGCGTGTCTGCGGCACGCCGATGCGGGCGGCGACGAAGGGGGCGATCTGCGCCGGCACGATGCCGATCGCGGTCTCGCTCATGGCGAAGCCCGCGTCCTCGGTGCAGATCGCCACGTCGGAGACGCAGAGCAGGCCGAACCCGCCGGCGATGGCGTAGCCTTCGACGGCGGCGACGACGACCTGCGGCGTGGTGTTCACCATTTCCAGGAAGGTGCCGTATTCGCGATTGTTGAGCGCAATCGGATCGCGTTCGCCCAGCCGCTTCTCGGCAAAGCTCTGCTCCATGTTCTTGAGATCGGCGCCGGCGCAGAAGGTGCCGCCGGCGCCGCGCAGGATCACGACCTTGATGTCGTGCCGGTCGCGCAGGTTCTGGAACACCGTGCGCAGCTCGCCGATCAAGGTCGGATTCAGGGCATTCTTGACCTGCGGCCGGTTCAGCGTGACGTGCAGGCGCGAACGCTCGCGGCGCAGCAGCAGGGTCTCGTACTTGGACGCGAATTCAGCCATTTGCATCCTCCTTACCCGTCACCCCGAGCGAAGCCGAGGGGCCTTTCCTGTAGTTGTGCCGACAAAAGAGGTCCCTCCACTTCGCTTCGCTCCGGTCGGGATGACGGTGGTGGAGACATCAGCGGTTCTCCAGACGCGGAAGCGTACCCATGAGCTTGGAAATGATCTGCAGCATGACCTCGTCGGCGCCACCGCCGATCGAGGCCAGCCGCGAATCGCGGAACGAGCGGGCGGTCGGCGACTCCCAGAGATAGCCCGCGCCGCCCCAGTACTGCAGGCAGCCGTCGGTCACCAGCCTGAGCATGCGGCCCGCCTTAAGCTTGGCCATCGAGGCCAGCATGGTGACGTCGGTGCCGTCGAGGTATTCCTCGCAGGCGCGATAGCAGAGCGAGCGCACCAATTCGACCTCGGTGCGGAACTCGGCCAGCTTGAAATGGATCACCTGGTTGTCGAGCAGCGGCCTGCCGAACACCTTGCGCTCGCGCGTGTACTCGACCGTCTGGTCGATCAGGCGCTCCATGCCGACCACGGCGGAGATGGCGCCCCACAGCCGCTCCTCCTGGAACTGCTGCATCTGGTAGACGAAGCCCATGCCTTCCTGGCCGATGGTGTGGCGCAGCGGCACCTTCACCTCGTCGAAGAAGATCTGGGCGGTGTCGGAAGAGCGCATGCCGAGCTTGTCGAGCTTCTTCACGACCTGGACACCCGTGGTCTTCATCGGGACCACGATCAGGGACTTGTTCTTGTGCACCGGGCCTTCGCCGGTGTTGGCCAAAAGGCACATCCAGTCGGCCTGGGTGCCGTTGGTGGTCCACATCTTGCCGCCGTTGATGACCCAGTCGCCGCCGACGCGTTTGGCGGTGGTCTTGAGCGAGGCGACGTCGGAGCCGGCGCCGACCTCGGAGACGCCGAGGCAGGCGACGTAGTCGCCGGCAATCGATGGGGCGAGGAACTGCTTGCGCAGCTCGTCGCTGCCGTAGCGGGCGAGGGCGGGTGTCGCCATGTCGGTCTGCACGCCGATCGCCATCGGCACCGAGCCGCAGTTGATGTGGCCCAGCTCCTCGGCCATCACCATGGCGTAGGAGTAGTCGAGGCCCATGCCGCCGTATTCGGTTGGCTTGTTGATGCCTAAAAGGCCGGCATCGCCCAGCTTCTTGAAGACTTCGTGGGCCGGGAAGATGCCGTCCTCCTCCCAATTGTCGACATGCGGATTGATGTCCTTGTCGATGATGGCGCGCAGCGTGCGGCGGATCTCGGCGTGTTCGGGGGTGAATTGCACCTTACGTCTCCTGATCTTTCTCCTCTCCCCCGATAGGGGGAGAGGTTGGGAGAGGGGGTTGCAGGCGGTCTTCGTAACCCCCTCTCCTAGCCTCTCCCCCTAGCGGGGGAGAGGAACGTGAAGGAAGAGTGATCGACCTCATCGGTTGCCCAGCCGGGGCAGAGTGCCCATCAGCTTGGAGATGATCTGCAGCATGACCTCGTCGGCGCCGCCGCCGATCGAGCCCAGGCGGCCGTCGCGGTAGCTGCGGGCGACGGGATTGTCCCAGAGGTAGCCGGCGCCGCCCCAGTACTGCAGGCAGGCGTCGGATACCTCGCGGCGGAGCCGGCCGGCCTTCAGCTTGGCCATCGAGGCCAGCATCGTGACGTCGGTGCCGGCGAGATATTCTTCGCAGGCGCGATAGACCAGCGAGCGCAGCGCCTCGACGTCGCTCTTGAGCTCGGCCAGGCGGAAATGGATCACCTGGTTGTCGAGCAATGGCCGGCCGAACACCTTGCGCTCGCGCGTGTACTCGATGGTGGCGTTGATGATGCGGTCGCAGCCCATCAGGGTGCCGGCGCCGGCCCACAGCCGCTCCTCCTGGAACTGCTGCATCTGGTAGATGAAGCCCGAGCCCGGCGCTCCGACCGTGTAGCGCACCGGCACCTTCACCTCGTCGAAGAAGGTCTGCACGGTGTCGGACGCGCGCATGCCGAGCTTGTCGAGCTTCTTGGCGATGGTGATGCCCTTGGTCTTCATCGGCACGACGATCAGCGACTTGTTTTTGTGGGCCTGGCCCTCGCCGGTATTGGCCAGCAGGCACATCCAGTCGGCCTGCGCGCCGTTGGTCGTCCACATCTTGCCGCCGTTGATCACCCAGTCGCCGCCAACCTGGCGGGCCGTCGTCTTGATCGAGGCGACGTCGGAGCCCGCCCCGGTCTCCGAGACGCCAAGGCAGGCGACATAGTCGCCGCTGATCGACGGTGCCAGGAACTCCGCCCGCAGCTCGTCGCTGCCGTAGCGGGCGAGCGCCGGCGTCGCCATGGAGATCTGCACGCCCGTCGCCATGGGGATCGAGCCGCCGTTGACCAGTCCCAGTGATTCCGAGCAGATCATGGCGTAGGAGAAGTCGAGCCCCGAGCCGCCGTACTCGACGGGCTTGTCGACGCCCAAGAGGCCGGCGTCGCCCATCTTCTTGAACAGCTCGTGGGCGGGGAAGGCGCCTGCCTTCTCCCATTCGTCGACGTTGGGATTGATCTCGCGATCGATCAGCGTCTTCCAGGTCTGGCGCAAGGCCTCGTGTTCGGGCGTGAATTTCATCGCTTACATCCTTGCGACGCCGAAGGTGATGGGATTGAGCGGCCGTACGATCGATTCGCGGGCGATCGAGAGCGTGAAGGCGAGGATGCGCCGCGTGTCGCGCGGATCGATGATGCCGTCGTCCCACAGGTGCGCCGTGCCGTAGAGCGCCGTCGATTCGCGCTCGAACTGGGCGACGATGCCCTTGAACATCTTGTCGATCTCGGCGTGCGGCGGCTCCTTGCCCTCGCGCAGGAACTTCTGCTCGGTCACGGTCTTCATCACGCCCGCCGCCTGCTCGCCGCCCATGACGGCGGTGCGGCTGTTGGGCCAGGCGAAGATGAAGCGCGGATCGTAGGCGCGGCCGCACATTCCGTAGTTGCCGGCGCCGAAGCTGCCGCCGATCACGATGGTGATCTGCGGCACCGTGGCGTTGGCCACGGCCTGGATCATCTTGGAGCCGTGCTTGACGATGCCGCCGCGCTCGGCCTCGGTGCCGACCATGTAGCCCGTGGTGTTCTGCAGGTAGACGATGGGCGTACCCTGCTGGCAGCAGAGCTGGATGAACTGCGCGGCTTTCACCGAGCCCTTGGTCGTGATCGGGCCGTTGTTGCCGATGAAGGCCACGGGCTCGCCCTCGATCTCGGCCCAACCGCAGATCGTCTGCTGATCGTAGAGGCCCTTGAACTCGAGGAAGTCCGAGCCGTCGACCAGGCGGGCGATCACCTCGCGCACGTCGTAGGGATCCTTGTACGAAGGCGGCACGACGCCGCAGAGTTCGTCGATGTCGTACAGAGGCTCCTTGAATGACCTCGGTGTGCCGGGCGGCAGCTTGTCGTTCCAGTGCCACCTGGCGATGACCTCGCGCGCCATGCGGATGCCGTCGGCGTCGTTCTCGGCCATCCATTCGGCGACGCCGGAGACGGTGGCGTGCATCTCCGCACCGCCCAGCTCCTCGTCGGTGGCGATCTCGCCGGTCGCGGCCTTCAGGAGCGGCGGGCCGGCCAGGAAGACCTTGGCCTGGTTGCGCACCATGATGACGTAGTCGGAGAGCCCGGGCAGGTAGGCGCCGCCCGCAGTCGACGAGCCGTGCACCACCGTCACCTGCGGGATGCCGCGGGCCGACATGCGCGCCTGGTTGGCGAAGCCGCGGCCGCCGGGCACGAAGATCTCGGCCTGGTACAGAAGATTGGCGCCGCCCGATTCGACCAGGTTCACGACCGGCAACTTGTTCTCCATCACGACCTGCTGCACGCGCTGGCCCTTGCGCTGGCCCGAGGGCGCGACCGTGCCGCCCTTGATGGCGGAGTTGGAGGCCGTCACGACACAGCGCACGCCCTCGACATAGCCGATGCCCGCGACCGAGCCGCCGCCGGCGCTCGATCCGTCCTTGTCGTCGTGCATGCGGTAGCCCGCGAGCGGCATCAGTTCGAGGAAGGGCGCACCGCGATCGAGCAGCAGCGCGATGCGTTCGCGCGGCATGAGCTGTTTCCTCTTGGCGAAGCGGTCCCGTGATTTCTCCGACGTCGCCTGCACGCTCGCCTCGGCGTCGCGGAACTCGGCGATGGCGGCAAGCATCTTCTCGCGATTGCGCTTGTAGTCGTCGCCGTTGCGGTCGACCTGGCTTTCGATGATGGGCATGTCGTTCAGCCGCCCAATACCTTGGGCTTCACCGCGAGGTGGAAGCCGTTGAACTCGTTCAGCCGTTCGACAGGGCGCAGCTCCATCGAGCGGTTGCCGAGCGGCACGCCGCCGTCGATGCGGAGCTCGGTGCCGGTGATGTAGGCGGCGGCGTCGCTCAGCAGAAAGCAGACCGCGCCCGAGACCTCGCTCTCGGTGCCGAGCCGTCCCATCGGGCAGTAGCCTTTCAGCTTGGGGATCTGTTCCTTGAACTCGCCCTGGTAGGTGTCCATGCCCGAAGAGGCGATCCAGCCCGGCGACACGGCATTCACGCGAACGCCGGCATAGGCCCATTCGTGGGCCAGCGTCATGCTGAGGTTCACCATGCCGGCGCGCGCCGCGCCGGTGTGCGCCATGTTGGGGAAGCCGTTCCTCATGTCGGCGGCCATGTTCACGATCGAGCCGCCACGCTTTTCCATCGACTGTGTGAAGACCTCGCGGCTGACGATGAAGCCGCCGGTAAGGTTGTTGCGTACCACGACGTCGAAGCCCTTGGCGCTCATGCTGGCGGCGGCGGAGGGGAACTGGCCGCCGGCATTGTTGAACAGGCCGTGGATGCGGCCGTTCTTCGCCACGATGGCGGCGATCGCTTCCTTGACCTGGGCTTCCTCGCGGATGTCGAAGGCGTGCGTCTCGCAGCTGCCGCCGGCGGCTTCGATCTCGCCTTTCACCGTGGCGAGCTTGTCGGGCTTGCGGCCGGTGATGACGACGTGCGCGCCGAGCGCGGCGATTTCGTGCGCCGTGCAGCGGCCGATGCCGCTGCCGCCGCCGGTGACGACGATGGTCTGGCCTTCAAACAGCCCCGGCTTGAAGACCGAGCGATACGACATGTTTCCTCACCTGAACGGCCGTTCGTCGGCCTGTATTTGACGTTTACGTAAAGGTCAAGTAAGCCCCCAGAGGACTGGCCGACTGGAGGAACACGTCATGACCTTGGCTGAACTCACCGCGAAAATGAAGGAAGGGGCCTCGAAGAAGTCCTCCTTTGGCAACACCGTCAAGTTCGCCACCGACCAGGGTGTCGTCTTCATCGACGGCAACCAGAACCCGCCGGCCGTGACCAACGACGACAAGGCCGCCGACTGCACGCTGCGCATGGATTTCGGCGACTTCTCCGACATGATCGCCGGCAAGCTCGACGGCATGACGGCCTTCATGACCGGCAAGCTCAAGATCGAAGGCGACATGGGCGTCGCCATGAAGCTGCAGAGCATTCTCCGCTAGTTTGACTGCTGGGCAGTCCGAAGACTGTCACCCCGAGCGGAGCGAGGGGCCTTTCGGGACCAGGAAAGGTCCCTCGCTACGCTCGGGATGACAGCGGGGCTGCATGAGAAGCCGATGCCGCGCCTGCTGATCCTGAACTGCTCGCCGGACGCGCTGCTGCAGCGCGTCGCCGCCGAGGGCAGCCGGAAATACGATGCCCTGTTCATCGATTCGATCGGCCTGCATGTGCCGCAGGGCCGGACGCTCGAGCATTTCACCCTGAACGTCGCCGACGGCGAGGGCCTGCCGCAGGGCGTGCAGATCGGCGATTTCGACGGTGTCTGGATCTCGGGCTCGCCGTTCAACACCTATCGGCTCGATCAGCCGACCGTGCGCGAGCAGATCGAGCTCGCCCGCGCCGTCTGGCAGGCCAAGGTTCCGACTTTCGGCTCATGCTGGGGTCTGCAGCTCATGACGGCGGCGTTGGGCGGCACGGTCCATCTCAACCCGCGCGGACGCGAGATCGGCGTGGCGCGCCGCATTCGTCCGACCGAGGCCGGTCGTCGGCATGCCCTGCTGCGCGGCAAGGAGCTGACGTTCGACGCGCTCTGCACCCATGAGGACGAAGTGGCGACGCTGCCTCCGGGCGCCACGGTGCTGGCCTCCAACGAAGTCAGTGCCGTGCAGGCGGCGACGATCAGCGACGGTGGGCGGCGCTTCTGGGGCGTGCAATACCATCCCGAGTTCGATTTCGCCGCCGTCGCCGCCATCATCTCGATCCGCGTCGAGCGTCATCTCGACGAAGGCCTGGCCCGCTCGCGCGAGGAAGTCGCCGGCGTCGTGACGGATTTCCGCGACCTCGCCCGCGATCCGGCGCGCAAGGACCTGGCCTGGCGCTATGGCGTCGGCCCGGACGTCCTCGACCCCAGGCTGCGCAGCGCCGAGTTCGGCAACTGGCTCACGGCGGAAGTGCTGCCGGCGGCGGCCAGGCGCTGAGCTTCGCCCGACCTACTGCTCGCGGCTCTTGTGATAGTGCCGCCGCGCCTTGGCGCGGTTGCCGCAAGCCGACATCGAGCACCAGCGCCGCTTGCCGGCGCGGCTGTCGTCCAGGAACAGCCAGCCGCATTCGGGGTTGGCGCAGCGCCTGACCTTGTCGAGCTTGCCGCCGGTCAGAAGATCGCCCGCCGTCCAAAGTACCGGCGCGAGCTGCGCCAGGGCGGTCGAACCGCGCATGTCGACATCCCAGGAGAAGCCGGTGCGCTCGCGGCGCAGCGTCGTGCGGGCGGGCGAGGCGGCCAGCAGATCGTTCAGCGCCTCGAGGTCGGGCGCCGCCGGCGGTTTGCCTCGGGCCGTCGCGTCGAAGACACGATAGATCGTCTCGCGCGCCTCGATGGCGCGCTCGAATTCGCGCCTGGCGAGCGGCCGCGCCTCCTTGGAGATGTTTCCCGCGGCCCAGGCGGACAGATCGTCGGCCGAGTTCAAGGTTTCCGTCGGAACAGGCTGGCCGCGCCAATAGCGGGTGTTGGCGAACTCCAGGCAAAGGTCGGGGCGATTCACCATCCTGATTTAATAACCGGTTGACCGGTTGACAAGCGTGACGCGATTACTTAACCATATAACCGGTTAATCTGTCAAATGGAGGGAAAGACGATGTTCGACCATGTTTCCATCGGCGTTGCGGACATCGCGCGCTCGAAGAAATTCTATGACGCGACGCTGAAGCCGCTGGGCTTCAGCCTGCTGAGCGACGGCGAGAGTTCGCTGGGTTACGGCGAGAAGGCCGTGCAACTCTGGCTCGGCGCCACCAGGAAGCCGGTGACGGCCGACATGGACTCAGGACTACACTTCTGTTTTCTGGCCAAGGACCGTGCCGCAGTCGATGCCTTCCATGCCGCCGCGCTCGAGGCCGGCGGCAAGGACAACGGCAAGCCCGGCGTGCGTACCGACTACGGGCCGAAATATTACGCCGCGTTTGCCATCGATCCCGACGGCTATCGCATCGAGGCCTACCACGGCGGGTAGTGACCGCGCGCCGCGCTGACACGCCGCCGCGATCCGTGCACTATGAGCGTCATGGATTCTATCGTTGCCTCGCAGCGGCCGTTGGCGCCGCTCTATCGTCCGGATGAGCGGTTCGAGATCTCGGCCGCCGGCCTGCAGGAATGGTATCGTTCCGATTGCTTCAGGCGCGTCGTTGCATTCTATGCCGGCTATCCGGAGCGCTCGCTCTTCTCGGACAATGGAAGGGCGCTGCTGCACCATCTGATCGTCACGCTGCGTCCCGAGCGCCTGCTCGAGATCGGGACGATGTATGCCGGAACCACCGAGGTCCTGGCGCGGGCGACGTGGGAAGCAGGGTGCGGGCATGTCGAGACGCTGGACCCCTACGGCGCCGAGCGGTGCCCGGCGCTGATCGCCGAGTTCCTGCCGAAGCTGCGCGAGCGCGTGACCTACCGCGCCCGGTCGTCGGCCATCCACATCGATCAGGTCATTGCCGGCGCCGGCTTCTATGATTTCGTGCTGATCGACGGCAGCCACGAGCTCGAGTTCGCCGCCTTCGATCTCGAAGGCTCGGCCCGCGTGATGCGGCCGAACGGCATCATCGTCCTCGACAATATCGAGCAGGTCGGGCCGCGCTTCGCGACCAAGCACTTCCTGGAGCGCCATCCCGAGTGGATAGACGTGGCGGGCGTTGTCGGCTCGATGGCCGCCGACCGACCGCTCGACCGCCCCAAGCCGTCGTTCCCGGACAGCTTCAACTTCGTGTTGCAGGCCCCGCCGTACTATGTCGTGGACGATGTGCCGCGCAGCTTTGGCGCGCAGCCTGCCGACAGGGGCGAGGTCAGGGGAATCGAGCTCGATCTGGCGGCGCCGGCCGACGGGATCCTGCATGTCCAGGCCATCGTCCGGACGTTCGGCGTGATGCCGACCGAGGAGCGGAGCGTGACGGCCGAGCTTGCGCTGCGCGGCGGAGCGGGACCGCTCAATGTGGCGCTGCCCGAGCCTGTCCTGTCCCAGGTATCCGACAGGGACGGCATCGATCGGCGTATCGAGCTGATCGTCGCCTTCACCGGCGGCACGCTCAGGCTGGCGATTCCGCCGACCGCCTATCCGGCGCGGCCGCGGTAGACATTGGCGGTCTTGCGCGCCGCATCGTTGCACACAATCTTGGAACGATGACGACGCACAGCGTGAAAGCGGCGACGGCGGACGATGAGGCCGCCATCTTTGCCGTCCTGACCCTGGCTTTCAGCAGCGATCCGGCGACCCGCTGGACGTGGCCTGAGCCCAGGACTTTCATCGAGGTCTTCCCGCGCTTCGCCAAGGCGTTCGGCGGTGCGGCCTTCGCCAGGGGCACCGCCCATAGCATCGGCCGGGTCGGCGCCGCGCTCTGGCTGCCGCCGGGCGCGCGGCCGGACGAGGAGGCGATGGGTGCCCTGATGCAAGAGACGGCCGACGTGGCGACCGCGGTCGACGGACCCAAGCTCATGCAGCAGATGGCGAGCCACCATCCCAAGGAGCCGCACTGGTACCTGCCGCTGATCGGCATCGACCCGGCCTGTCAGGGAAAGGGCTTCGGCAGCATCCTGCTGAAGCACGCGACCGACATCTGCGACCGCGACGGCATGCCGGCCTATCTCGAATCGTCCAACCTGGCGAACGTCCCGCTGTACGAGCGGCACGGCTTCGAGGCGATCGGCCGGATCCAGGTCGGCGGGTCGCCGGTTTTCACGCCCATGCTGCGACGTCCGGGGAGGCGATGATGCTGCGAGGAGGATGTTTCTGCCGCACCGTGCGCTACGAGATCGACGCCGAACCGACCAAGGAGACGATCTGCCATTGCACGATGTGCCGCCATGTCGCCGGCGCCCCGTCGGTGGCCTGGTTCAGCGTGCCGCCGGACTCGCTCCGGTTCGTGGCCGGCGAGCCCCGGCACTTCAAGTCGTCCGAACACGCCACGCGGTCCTTCTGCCCGGACTGCGGCACCACCCTGACCTATCAATCGACCCGCAGTTCGGGTGACCTCGACGTCACGACCTGTTCGCTCGACGAGCCCGACAAGGCGGCGCCCAAGGATCACACCTTCGTGCGTTCGAAGCTTTCCTGGGTGACGGTCGCGGACGGCCTGCCGGCCTATCAAACGACGCGACCTGACGGGCAGTGAGCGATGTCTCGACTCGGCTGGCGAGCGTCGCCGATGCCGATACCATCGCCGCTCTTCATGCCGCGAGCTGGCGTTCGGCCTATCGCGGCATCCTCAGCGAGGACACGCTCGGTCGCGCGCTCGATGGCGAGCGGCGCACTCATTGGCGCAGCAAGCTTGCGACGATGGCGCCACATGACATGGTGCTGATCGCGAGCGACACCGGCTTCATCGCGGTTTGGGGCGACGGTGATCCCGGCTTCGGCGCCTACATCGACAACCTGCATGTTCACCCCGAACGGCGCAGCGCCGGCCTCGGACGTCGCCTGTTGCGCGAGGCGATGCGCCGGGTCGCAGGCCGGGGCGAAACGGGCGCGTATCTCTGGGTGTTTGACGGCAACGTCCGCGCCATCGATTTCTATCGCCGCCTGGGCGGCGAGATCGTCGAAGGCGGCTTCGACGAGATCGACGGTGTGGAGGTCGCGCAAAGCCGCATCGTGTGGCGCGATATCGCGCGGCTCGCCGATGCTTGCGATGCGACACCGTAACGGGACTGCTGACGCCCTGACGCCGGGCTCCCTGGTAGTTTCCTTCAGCTAGCGCGAAGTTCCGCCGTCATGGCGGTCACGAGATGAACATACTGAATTTTTTGTGACCGCGTCAGCGCCATGTTTCGGATGCGATCCACTCGCGCATTGCTAGAGTGAATCGCGCGGTTGGCCGCGAAAGTTGAGTTTGTTTCAGAAGCGGGGAAACAATGACACGTCGGCCGGCGCTATTCGCGCGTGTGTTTGTGCCTGGGTTGTTGCTGGGCACCGGGTTGATCCCAAGCGCGACGTGGGGCGCTGCTCCCGATGGCTCGCCCGGCATCGATGGCATCGATCAGTCGGTCGTGAGCGGCCCTCTCGACGGCAACACGGGTGGCGTCGGCGGCGCCGGATCCACCGGCGCCGCCGGCAGCGAAACGGGTGGCGCGGGCGGCACCGGCGGCAAAGGCGGCTTTGTCGTCACCACGACCACCGGTAACGCCACCGGCGGGCTCGGTGGAACCGGCGGCGTCGGCGGCCAGGGCGGACCGGCCGCCAGCGTCAGTAGCACCATCACCAACAGCACGACCATCAGCGGCGGCACCGGCGGCAGCGGTGGTGTCGGTGGTGAGGGGGGCGATGGGTCCGCCTTGACCAGCGGCACCGGTAGCGGCGCTTTCGGTGGCAACGGTGGTGTCGGCGGCGCGGGCGGGTCGGGCATCACCGCCTCCGGTGGCGCCACCGTCATCAACACCGGGACGATCAGCGGCGGCGCAGGCGGCGTGGGCGGCACAGGCGGCAGAGGCGGCGACGCCGTCGCGGGCGGCGGGGTCCTCAGCAGGGCCAACGGCGGGTTCGGCGGTGGTGGCGGCAACGGCGGCAATGGTGGAGCCGGCATCTCCGGCTCCAACGTCACGGTCATCAACAGCGGGACCATCAGCGGTGGTACCAGCGGCGGCGGTGGCGCTGGTGGTCTCGGCGGGGACGCATTTGCGTTCCAAGGGATCGCCGACGACGGCGCCAATGGCCTTGGCGGCACGGCCGGGTTGTCGGGCGGGGCCGGTATCACGGGCGCGAACCTCACGATCATCAACAGCGGCACCATATCGGGCGGCCTGGGCTTCGGCGGCGCGGCCAGTCCGATCGCTTTCACGGGCGGCATCAACGTGCTGGAACTGCAATCCGGCTCGACGATCATCGGCAACGTGTCTGCCTTCAGCACGGCCGACACGCTGCGGCTGGGCGGAGCCGTGAACGCCAGCTTCGACACCAGCCTGATCGGGCCGGCCGGGCAGTTCCAGAACTTCGGCATCTTCGAAAAGACCGGATCGGGCACCTGGGCGCTGACCAATGCGCCTGGCCAGACGACGTCGTGGACGATCACCCAGGGCGCGCTGGCGGTGGCCAACGCCGCGAGCCTTGGTGGCGGCTCGCTGACCTTCAACGGCGGCATGCTGCAGGCGACGGCCACGCTGTCGTTGACCAACCCAATCGCGATCAACGCCGGCGGCGGCACGATCGACTCCAACGGCAACAACGTGACCGTCTCGAGCGCGATCTCCGGCGTGGGCGGGCTCACCAAGAACGGCGCGGGGGAACTGCGCCTGCAGGCGGCCGGCACCTATGGCGGCGGCACGACCGTCAATGCCGGCACGCTGGTGCTCGACACGGTCGGCGGCTCGCTGCCGGTGGGCGGCGCACTGACGGTCAATGGCGGACTGTTCGACATGTCGCAGATCGCGACCGGGCAAACGGTGGGGGCATTGGCCGGCATCGGCGGCGTGATCTCGCTGGGCACCAACACGCTCACCACCAGCAGCTCGGCCAGCACGACGCTGGCCACGACCATCACCGGCACCGGCGGGCTGGTGAAGCAGGGCGGCGGCGTGCTGACGCTCACGAGCAACAACGCCTACTCGGGCGGTACGATCATCCTGGGCGGCCTTGTAAACTTCTCGACGCTCGGCAACTTCGGCACCGGCACGATCACGCTGAATGGCGGCGGCCTGCAGTGGGCGGGCGGCAGCACCACCGACGTCTCCTCGCGGCTGGCGCCGCTGGGCGCAGCCGGCGGCACGCTCGACACCAACGGCAACACCGTCACGTTGGTAAACGCCATCGGCGGCAACGGCGGGTTGACCAAGGCCGGGGCGGGCACGCTGATTCTTGGCGGCAACAACACCTATGCCGGCGGAACGACGGTATCGGGCGGCACCCTGCAGGGCACGACCGCCAGCCTGCAGGGCAACATCGCGAACAACGCCAACGTGACGTTCCACCAGGGCACCGCCGGCACCTATGCCGGCAACATGTCGGGTACCGGATCGCTCACCGTGCAGGGCGGCGGCACGCTGATGCTCGGCGGCACCAACAGCTACACCGGCGGCACGGCGCTGCTCGGCGGTGCGCTGATCGGCAACACGGCGAGCCTACAGGGCAACATCGCCAACAACGGTTCGGTGACTTTCAACCAGTCGGGCAGCGGCACCTATGCCGGCGCCATGTCAGGCACCGGCGGCCTGACCCTGCAGGGCGGCGGCACGCTCGCCATGACCGGCGCCAGCACCTACACCGGCGCCACCGCCGTCAACGCGAGCAACCTTGTCGTGAACGGCAGCCTGGCGAGCGTCGTCACCCTGAACGGCGGCAGCACGCTGGGCGGCAGCGGCACGATCGGCGGGCTTTTCGCCAACGGCGCTACGCTCGCGCCCGGCAATTCGATCGGTACGCTCAACGTCAACGGCAACTTCAGCCAGACCGGCGGCACCTACGTCGTCGAGACCAATGGCCAGGGGCAGAGCGACCGGATCAACGTCGCCGGCACGGCCACGATCAACGGCGGCACGGTGCAGGTGCTGGCGCAGCCGGGCAGCTACGGCCCGAGCACGACCTACACCATCCTGACGGCCAATGGCGGGCGCACCGGCACCTATGCCGGCGTGAGCGCCAACTTCGCCTTCCTCACGCCGTCGCTGACCTACGACGCCAACAACGCGTACCTGACGCTGGCGCTGTTGACGAATGGCAACCCCGGTAGCGGCGGTGGTTTCCTGATGAGCGCCTTCACGCCCAATCAGAAAGCGGTGGGGTCGGCGCTCAACCAGTCGTTCGCGACGGCGAGCGGCGACTACGCCACGGTAATCGGTGCACTGGCCGGCCTCAGCGCCTCCCAGGGTCCGGCGGCCCTCAATGCGATCAGCGGCGAGCAATACGCCGATTTCGGCACGATGAACCTCAACAACAGCGCGCTGTTCATGAATGCGATGGGCCAGCAGATGGCGCTGGCGCGCGGCACCATAGCGGCGAGCGGCCAGCGCGCTTCCCTGGCGCAGGCGTGCGACGTCTCGGCGTGCGACGGGGTGAGCCCGTTCAGCGTGTGGGGCAGCGTGCTGGGCGGCGTGGGCTCGGCCAGCGGCGACACCAACGCGTCGACCGCGACCTACAACTTCGGCGGCGCGGCGGTGGGCATCGACTATCGCCTCGACCCCCGCTTCCTGGTCGGGCTGGCGTCGACCTACACGGCGGGCAACCTCTGGGTGAACAGCTTCCCGGGCAAGGGCTGGAGCAACAATGTCGGCGTGGCGGCGTATGGGTCGTTCGCGCTGGACGGCTTCTATGCCGACCTGCTGGGCGGCTACGCCTACTTCAACAACCAGCTGCAGCGCCAGATCGTGATCTCGGGCCTGCCGACCAGGACCTCGTCGGGCAGCACGGGCGCCAACCAGGCGCTGGGCCAGGTCGAGACAGGCTACCGGATGCCGGTCTATCAACCGGCCAGCGCGACAGTCGCACCGTTCGCGCGGCTGCAAGGTTCGAGCACGACGCAGAGCGCGTTCTCGGAGTGGGGCGCGCAGTCGCTCAGTCTCAACGTGGCGCAGCAGACGACCAACTCGCTGCGCTCGCTGTTCGGCATCGATCTCGCGGGCGCGCTGCCGCTCGGCAGCAAGCGCACGCTCGATCTTGGCTTGCGGCTCGGCTGGCAGCACGAATATGCCTATACCGGCCGGCCGATCACGGCGGCGCTGGGCGGCGCGCCGTTCGCGGCCTTCACGGTCTACGGCGCGACGCCGCAGCCCGACAGCGCGGTGGTGAGCCTGCGCGCCAGCACCCGCATCGCCGAGCAGGTGCAGCTCTACCTGCGCTACGACGGCGACATCGGCTCGGGCACCGACAACCACGCCCTCAATCTCGGCATCCGCGCCAGCTGGTGAGGCCGATCAGGCGCCGGTGATTTCCTTCAGCAGCCCGAAGAACGCGCGCTTGCGGGCCGACGAGATCGTCCAGTCGACGGGCAGCGACTGGAAGCCGTCCTCGAAGCGCTCGCGGATGCGGCGGAAGTCAAAATGCCGATTTCATCGGTACTTCGATGCAGTTGTCCCCCGATTGCTCCCATCATTTCGATGGGTAGGTATGCGGACGGAGTGTACTTCATGATCCCGACGCGCGGCCGGCCGCGATAGCAAACCATTCACAGCCACAACCATCCCGCGTTCTGGCATCATGTGTTCATGCTGCCGCGCACAACCGCCGAGCTTCTCGGCTTGGGTCTGATCTTGGGCTTTGCTCTGGGAGGATCGTTCGTTTGGTCCTTCCAACCCCAAGCACCGGGCCACCACTGGTACGACATCTTCACTGAGCACGCGCCGGATTGGTTTGTTGCCGCCTTCACGGGTCTCCTAGCCTTCATCACCTATAGGCTCGTCCAATCGACCAACAAGCTATGGGAAGCAGGCGAGCGCCAAATCATCGTAGCCGAGAAGGCAGCCAACGCAGCGCAGGCGTCCGCAGAGGCCGCTTCCGTTTCCGCGCTATATTCCTCTCGTAGAGCGGGCTTACCTGACGGGTGGCGGTCCTATTGAAGTGAGGAATGGTCAACGCTGTTTTCGCGTCGAGGTCGCCAACTACGGCAAGACACCGGCATTCCTTCATCACTTCGATATCAAATTCGCCACGCTTGCCCAAGTGAACGCAGGACCGAGACCGGTAGAGCCTCTGTGGGTCTACGATGATCGAATTGCCGCCGACAACATTGCAAAGCCAATTGCCGCCGTTCCCATCCCTGAAGGGGCAGAAGTCGCCTACGGTGCCTTCTACTACCGGGACTGGTTGAAGCGGGAGCACACGTTCCGCTTCATCTTACGACTAATGGAACAGACCTTGCCTATCGTCGATGGCGTGGACGATAGCTACACGCATTGGGACTAGAGCGCTCGCAGGCTGTCGCGGGGAGGTGACCGTGTTCTTCAAGAAGAAAGACGACAAGAAGCCGCTCAAGTATCCAACCGCCGCATCGTTCTGGGACCAAGACAAGGTCGCGACCATAGCGAAGGGCACGACGATACAAATCAATCTCAGCAGCTTCATTGACGAGAGGTGCGCTGGGCGGTTCGCAAGCTACTCCGCACCGGAAAATTCGCAGGAAGTACATGGCTTCACGGACTGGCCCCGCAGCTTGGTCATGATCACATTCGCGGACGAGCCAATAAGGGAGCATGCGCCGCCGAAGCCGCCGACGATTGGCATGTGGATGTACGAGGTCTTTGGCACCAAGGACACGGGCTACCTAGGCCGCCTGCTCTTTACGTTCTTCGATCAGGACCGCTCGATAAGGTCCGCCCTGAAGCAGGCCCACGCAGCCTCATTGGCCAGCGGTGTGGGCACCACCAGCCTCAACATCTTCAAGGAAGAAGGCGTCGGCGATTTCAGCGCCAAGGACCGGGAGCACGGCTACTCCTACGAAAGCCGGTTCCCGTTCTGTGGCATGTCGGTCAGGGAGCGGTATCAAGCGCGCCATCTCAAGAAGTGGGCGGTACCGTACTTCGATGAAGACTTCTCGAAGGACGATGCGCCGTTCTAGACGGGTGCACGACCGGGCAACAGGCGCTCCGCATCACCGGCCCCAGCCTCCGACGTAGATGCCAGTTTGCCCTCCATCGTGCGTTATCGTACCGTCAGAGCACGGGCGTCGGGGGCGACGTGGCTTCCTACGTCCGGAACAACCCGGATACCGGGTCGACACTAGAGGGGAGAAATACATGTTGAAGAAGTTCCTGATCGCGTCGGCAGTCGGACTGCTGCTGGCGGCGTGCCAACAGCAGCCGCAGATGGCCAGCCCGCCGCCTGCCTCGCAGGTGAGACAGTTGTACGTCGTGTACTTCAACACCGGTCAATCGGACATATTGCCTGATGGGCAGGCGACGATTGCCCAGGCCTCCGCAACCTTCAAGCAGGGCGGCACCAACGTGCTCGTGAAAGGCCATGCCGACCGCGTCGGCGATCAGGGGATGAACCTGCGGCTTTCCATGGCGCGCACGGCGGCCGTGAAGGCCGCGCTGATGCGCGCCGGCGTGCCGGAGTCTGCGATCCGGTCGGGCAGCCTGGGTGAGGAAAGCCTGCCGGTCCCCACCGCCGACCAGGTCCCCGACCGGCTTAACCGCAGTGTTCACATCACGGTCATTGGGCGGCCGGTCATGAGCGACAAGGACTATTGCGCCGCGCTTGCCAGGAAGTGGCGCTCGTATTCCCGGACGGGCGCACAGGGTCCGGCGCCGCAGGCGATCGCCCAGTGCGATGCCGGAAATTACGACGCGGGCATCACGGTGCTGGAGCAGATACTGACGGACGACAGGATTGTGTT
>FODP01000010.1 GCA_900110395.1 Rhodospirillales bacterium URHD0017 | reverse complement strand
CGATCGGCTCACCGCACCGTGGCTGATCGACGGTCCCATCGATGGCCAGAGCTTCCTCCAGTACGTCGAAGAGGTCCTCGTGCCCACGCTCAAGCCGGGCGATATCGTCATCTTCGACAATCTGGGCTCTCACAAGGGCAAGGCTGTTCGCAGCGCCATCCGTGCGGCTGGCGCCAAGCTCTTCTTCCTGCCCAAGTACTCTCCCGATCTCAATCCGATCGAAAAGTTCTTCGCCAAGCTGAAGCACTGGCTGCGCAAGGCCGCCAAACGCACCGTCGATGCCGTCTACCACGCCATCGCCGATATCCTGCCTCTCACTACACCTCGCGAATGCTCAAACTTCTTCGCTCAAGCAGGATACGTTCAACCTAAACCCATCACGCTCTAGTGAGAATATCCCCGACGCAGCAGCCGCTATCGCCAAGAGCACGCGTCGCATGATCGCCTCCAACATGAATTCGTTCCACGGAGGACCACCGACTGAGCAGCCCCCGACAGTCCAGTTTGCTTCCCGCCGGAACTACAGCCTGCTTACGGGGACAAAGGTCATGAACGGATCGACCTTGCGATACCCGCCCCTGTCGATGTCCCACGGCTGCTCACGGTACGGAGGCAATTCGTCCGCTGCCGTCCTGGGCAGCAAGACTGGCTGGTGACTCTGATTTGCGTCCACTCCCTCGCTTTTGGAACGGAGCAGATTGGCCAGTACGGAATATGCATTCATAGGGACCTACCCTTCGCGCAAATCGTTGCCGGCGAGACGGGTGTAGGCCTGCAGAGGCTCGGCCGATGTGATTTTCGCCACGTCCGATGGGCCGAAAGAGTAAAATCTGACTCACTGGGGCGTTTTAGCGGTCGGTGAGTCCCCGCCTACCAGCCGCAGGCTAATTCGATTCCTGAGTCAAATTTACCGGCCTAGCGGCTGTCTGGGATGGCGAGCTTGAAAGACCTGGTTTAGCGCGAGGATACCGCATGCCCACCAACCGTTTCGATCCGCCGGATTTTCCAGATCGCCGCCGCCGCATTGGCGCCTCGCGCGAGGTGATGGCGATCGGCCTCGGTCTGACGGCAACCGAGATTCAGGAAATCGAACGAACAGCTTGCCGCTCCAGACCTCGAAGCCATCGTATTGTGAATCAGGTCTTCGTCCGGTACCGGGAGCCGGCCTGATTTCAGCCGGCCGGCAAGGCGGGCACCCGCACGCTGGCGCTCCCGCGCCAGTGCCTTGGCTGAAGACTGATCGGTCGACCTACTTGAACGACGGCGCGGCAGGCGCCGTGAAGCTCTCCTCCGGGTGCGGCTGTAACGACGGCGCGATAGGCGCGGACGGAAAGGCGGGAGGTTCGACCGTCGGCGCCGGGGGCTCCGGGAGGGACTGTCCCATCATCTCAACCATCGTCTGGACGATGCCGGCGTAATCGATCGGCGCGGCCGAGCGCCGGCGCTGGCCGGCATAGGCGGCGGCGATGTCGGTGTCGGCCTCGCCACGGTCGATGCGGTCGAGGGCGAAGGTCGCGGCGATGCCGAGAGCCTTGCATTCCTGGAACAGCAGCTCGAGCAGCTTGTCGTCGGACAGCGCGGTCCAGCCAGCCGCCTGCGGCCAGTCGGGCCGCTCCTTGGCCAGGTGCCGCAGCAGCGACGGCCGCACCTGCGCCGGGCCGTAAGACAGGTCCGGCACTTGGCCGAGGACCGCGCGGTGCAGCCGCGCGTAGGTCCACTCGGCCCAGCGCTGCACGGCGTTCCTGTTGAACTTCTCGACGGCGACGATCGCCACGGCGAGCTGGGCGGCGCGCGTTGTCTTCGTCGGGTCGCGGACCGGCGCATCGATCGTGCTGGCGCAGCCCAGGGCGCGGCTGTCCGGCGCCAGGACGTAGTAGCTCTGTGGCGGGTACTGGGTTGAATCGACGACCAGCGAGGCATCGGCGAGGTAGCCGGATAAGTGCAGGATGTTGGTGCCGACCCGCTCGCGCAGCTCGCGCGTGCGGCGGTCGCGAGCCGGATCCCCCTCCTCCGGCGTCTCGCCTTCCATCTTGAGTGTCAGGACCGCGATCTTCTTGACCTGCGGCTGTGGCACAACCGGCTCAATCCGGCTCGGCGAGGCCGCCGGGGCCGCAAACAGAGGCGGCGCGTTCAGGTAGCTCGACTCGGGGATCACGAAGAAGGCGAACAGCGACAGCGGCCACGCGACCAGGCCAACCCACAGCCGCAGCGGCACCGGCCCGTCGCCATCGCCGCGTAGCCAGGCGGCTAACGCTTGCGACCGGGCCCTTAACCAGGCGGCCATCGCTTGCGACCCGGCCCTCATTTAGTAATCGCATCGAGGGCGACCGAGGCGACCCCGGAATGGAGAAGCCACATCGCGCCGACGCGCGACAGCTCGCCGATCGACACGGTCTTGCGTCCCTCGACGCCGGCCTCCATCTGCTCGCGCAGGAAGATGGCGGTCAGCATGCCGAGCAGCGCGACGTAGCCATAGGCCAGCATGTAAACAAGGTAGAGTACGAAGAAGATGGCCTTGAGGTTCGACACCTCCGGGTTGGCCAGCAAGTCCCAGTAAACGATCATGGGCCAAGCCGCGATGAAGGCGGCCGAGAAGGCGCCGATGAAGACGCTGGGCGACCAGCGCTGGCGCAGGCGGCGGGCCAGCGTGGCGTGGCGGTTGATGCGGCCCGGCTGGCGCGCCATCGAGTCGAGCAGCCAGCCGGCCGCCATTCCGACTAAGAACGGCGCCAGCATCTTGCCGAGCACGGCCAGCACAATCTTCTGCGAGGGCCGGTCGCTGAACAGCGACTGGAAGCTGAAATAGTATTCGGACGGGATCGCCAGCGACAGTAGGCGAGACGCCACGAGCACCGCAAAGGTCGTCGAGATCCACAGCATGGCATCCATGGTGATACCTGGCCGGCCGACTCTCATCCGCGATCCTCCTCGCTGCCGGAACGCTAACATCGGGGCGGGGGCGCGGGGAAGCCTTTCGAGGCCCGTGGCGTGCGGACCCCGGCCGGCCGCAGCCCGTGCGGATTTCGCGGCTACTGGCAGCATGATCCGCCATTGACGCCTGGTTCTCGAGGCGAACAGCGTCACATCCCGGCACTCGCAAACCGCTGCGAGCAGCTAAAAGTCTTGGTGCGGTAGTCCACTTCGCCCAGGTTGCCCCATGCGGAAGCGCACATACCGGCGGCACACGTCGTAGCGCACCCACATGGCGCCGAACGTCTTGCGCAGTGCGCGGAAGGTGTGGGGGCTTATGGGGCCAAGCTTCGGTCACGACGGACGATAACGCCGACGCTGGCTAAGAGTCCCTATGTCAGCAGTGACAGCAGGCTGCGGCATGCGGGCGCGCAGCAGTGACCAAGGCTAACGGTAAGTGTCGAGAACCTGGGCGTCGCCCCGTTCCAGGATCGGCGCTCTCATACAGCCGGTTGCTCCCACGTCGCGAACGCCCGGCGCCCGAGCCCGGTAGCGGCAGTGCGCCAACAGAGTTTGGAGCAAAAGCTCGGGACCTTCCGAGCTGGCGTCGGCAAGTCCGCAAACCAGGCCGGGATAAGAAAAAGGCGGGCCCGCGCGGGCCCCGGCCGCACGGACAGTGGTGTGAGGCACTGCGGCTATCCGAAAGACAACAACCACCCGCCTGCCCTTGCTTGGGACCAGGGCAGCGGACCTTTAACGACCCTTTTCAGTGACGCCAATGTCATAGGTTTAGTTGGGATGTCGATTCACTGCAGCCGTACCAAAGCGCACCAAGTCTTGCCAAAGCGCAATCTGTGCGTGATCTTTTCTGGGTGTGGGCAGAAGCGGTTGGTTGGCTTGGGGCTAGCTGACCGCGGCTTGGGTGTGGGACGGTACGGCGAATCCGTACCGCTCCTACCATCGCCGGCCCTCTTGGGTTAGCGCTACGTTGTCCGCCTACAAACTTACCAAGCGTGATGTCGCCGGGCATGGTGTGAAGAAATCGGCTGTGGCGGATGCAGTGTGACCTTTGGGGGTACAACCCCGTCGTTGTAGACGCCCTCGCCTAGATCGCACACGTTATGAAAGTCGACTTCCCCGTCGGCTACGCTCTTGCAAGTCCAAGCTGGAGCGGGAAACGGAGGTAGCACCCCTGCCGCCTCCGTTTTCTTTTGGACTCGCTCAGCGTTAACTCAAAGCCACTGGCTCACCACCCATTGTCCTCGAACATCCTCAAAGACGACGGCGACCTCTGAACCGAAGCGACCCAGCCACAGTCCCCTGCGGTAAACGTGAACCTTGCAGGGAAACGGTTGGCGCGTTTCGGTGCCGCAGGTCCGCATAATGATCCGGTCCGGCACCTGCTTCCCCTCTAGCTGCGTCACTTCCTGCTCGGTCATCCCACGTTGCAAACGCCGATCGCCGTGTAGGCTGCCGTCACACGCGGCGAGGCTGAGGCCTAGCGCCACGAGCATCTTTCTCATTGGTTCCTCCCTGAAACCGTCAAGCCCTAACGCGCACATGGAGCGCCGGCTCCCAACTTGCCGAAGGGCTAACTTGGCGAACGCTGTTCTACTCTTCCCGGCGGGCCGCCATTCCGAGGAGCATCAACGCAAGACCGATACAGCCAACCAACAGCCACAGGGGCTGACTCCAGAGCCATGAGGTAAATGGCGCCGCGAGACTGTTGTCACAGGCGGTGCATCCCGATCAGCTTCGTCAGGGTGGCAAAGGGCCAATCTGGATTGTCCGCCCACATGACCAGCTCCAAGAGCCCGGCCGGATTACCGCCGGCACAAACGAGCCCGCTTGCGTCAAAGCCGATGCATCGCGCGCCATCTGCCGATCCGTCGCTATTGGAAGCGGGTCCGCGCGGTCTCCGACCGCGCGGACAATGGTGTGGGACATTGCGGTCGTTCCCCAAGGAGTTCAACCACCCGCCTGCCCTGGGAGCAGGGCACTAGTCATTAGCAAACGCAGCAGGCCGCTGAGCGCGCTTTTTGTGTGACGCTGAGAGAATCAGTTGGTGAAGCAAAAGGCGCGCCGACTTCGGGCATACACTTAAACGTGTGGAAACACTTTAGTCTTGTCGCAGCACGGGTCGCCGAGTCATGTTTGCGCCGTGTGGGGGAGGCGGTTTGCTGGCCTTCGCTAGCGGACCGTCTCCGAAATTGGGTGTGGGACGGTACGGCGAATCCGTACCGATCCTACGCACTCACCAAGCGCACGCAGCATTAGCGCCCTATGGCCGGCCCTCGATCCTGTCAGCTTCGGCTTCGAGAGCGGCGGCATCTGACAGGGACCGCTTTCGATCGTCGTGCAAGGAAAGCAGTTCAGCCGCTCGCCGCAGGAAAGCCGCGCGTTCCCGCTTGTCGCTCACATGCCGCAAAGACAGCGTTTTTTCGGTCAGCATGATGCGCCCGCACAGTAGCAGTCGCCTGAAATAGACTAATCCCGGCAGGGCTAACTTGGTGCAATCAACGGCGCATAGCTCGTGCTCTTTTGGGGTGCTGCAATAGATTAGCCAAATCTGCTCCACTCAAGCGTGGGACGACATCTCGGGCGCCAAAATGGATCAAGCCGCAGCTCACGCGCCTGGTCGACGAGGCGCCAGCGGGCGCCGGCTGGCTGCATGAGATCAAATGCGACGGCTACCGTGCACGCACGAATAAGACGGGCGCAACATCGGTCAGCGCCTCGACTGGTCCCCTACGGGTGCACGATCGAGGCGTTCAACCTAGGATGAACTCGGCTACTTGGACGGCGAGTTGTGCGCCGCTGCGAACTCCTCACTTAATGCGTTAAAGGGGCACGGTTCTTCATGATTTGAGTCGTTGCATGATTGTTGGGCGCCCGTCGGCGCCGCTGGTTTCGTCATGCCGCACTGGCGGCTGGGGCTTCGTTGTCGCAATTGCTGCGATTCCAAACAACCAACTCACCAACCGGCGCCAGTCGGCTTTTCGCCGCTCAGTCACCTCTGCCAAAGCGAATACCGAAAGCAGCGTAACGCCCAACACAAACGCGCGCCCTGACCAGCTTGTTGGCGCCCAGGGATTGACTGCCGCGAACAGCAGCATAAGCGGCATATGAAACAGATAGAGGGAAAAAGTGGCACCAGCGAGCCAGCGAACCGGCCGCCATTGGTGCCTGATCTGCATACCCTCCGACACGCTGCGGAATCCAATCACGCTGCCGATGAAGCAGACGCCAACGATGTAGTCCTGCAGCAGTGAGGGGCGCTTGAGAAAGTGGATGGGCAGGTCCGGCCGGCCAAAGCGCCAAGCTACTGCCTCGTAGGCGCCCCAGGCGAGCAAAGAGACACCAAACAGCGCGATCCCTTTGCCACGGCTGAGGGGCGCCCGGCGATACGCCCAGACGCCGAGAAGCCAAAGCGGCCACATGGCCAAGATGCCAGGACCGACAACCGCCGTGACCGCCAGCACCAGCAAGATGCGCCGCTGACCAGAGCAAAACGTCAGCACCGCAAACATAACGTAGTACCAGACCTCGAAGCCAAGTGACCAATAAGGCCCGTCGGAACCGGGCTGAAGTCTCAACCCCCAAAGCTCATTCACGAACAAGGCCGAGGCGATGAAATGATCGGCGTCGAAAACCTGGACATTCTCGCCCGCCGGGGTCTGGGAGCAGACCGTACAAGCGCACAACGCTGGATCGTATAATTTCGGGCTGATCAAGTGGCCGATTTGATCGGCAAGCGCAGTCAGCACAAGCGCAGGGAGTGCGACGGAGTAGATCCGCGAGACCCGCGCGATGGCATAGTCTCGCATTGTCGTTTCCCTAGTAGCAGTGGCGTGGGCAATGACGAAGCCGGACAACACGAAAAAAACCGTCACAGCCTCATCGCCGTACGCCTCATCAAATCGCCACAGAAAGCCGCCCACGTATCCTTTGGCATGGCTCGCCATCACGACAAGTGCGGCGAGAAACCGAACGGCATCCAAATAAAGGGACGTGGCCTTGTTCATGGGTTTGACTCTTAGGCCGGGGAACCCAGTCTGTTCTTCAAGACATGGTCCTGCGGTAGCTTGGCATGCGCCTCTTTGAAAAGCTCAGATGAGTGACGCGCCCGTGCTTTGTAGGTAGCTCCCTTGCCTCCTTGGAGTTACCCCTTTGGTCTGTCATGTCCGATTGGGTCATTCGTAGCCGCGTCCAAGGCACTCGAGCTTGCCGGCTCAGTCGGGGACGTAGCGCTCAAGGTGCTGAAGATGCCGCTGGCCGAGCCGCCGCCGCGGGACAGCCGCTTTGGCTCACCGCTCAAGCTCTCGCGCGTGCACTGGGTGCGGCCGGAGGTGGTCGTAGAAGTAACCTACCTCACCTGGACGGAGGACAACTTGCTACGTCAGGTCTCGTATCAGGGGCAGCGGGAAGACAAGCCGGCGAGACAGGTGGTGCGAGCGGTGCCGCATCCGCCTCGGCGCTCTCGCTAAGGCAACGGAAACGCCGCCCGGCTTGGGGCACGGGCGGCGCTGGCAGTGTTGCTTCACTCTGGGGGAGATGGGAAGCACTCAACTAACGGCACCTCTGGGCAAAAGTTACCTCGGAGTCGTGACAGGTTAGTGTTTCTCGTTCGCTCTCTTAGAAAAGTTACAAAGTGAAACCTAAATGGCCGACGAACATTCCTTTGGCAGGTGTGTCGCGTTGCGTTGGGTGTGGGAAGGAGCCGGGCGGAGGGGTCCGTGCGGTTTCTGCCACCGACAACTGGGTGTATCCGTGCAGATCAAACGCTAGTGGCCGTGTGCCAACTGGCAGGTATCAGTGCTGCGGCACTAATCCTGCCGTGCTCTTTGATCGATCTGAAATTCGACACTGACCTTCTCGGCATGCTGATGCAGGCAATGCTGGCGGGCGTTGCGCTCGCGCTTATAGTCGCGGTCTGGACTGGTCAGGAAGAGTAGCTGGCCATCAGTTTGGCTCGCGAAATTGCGATCGGCTCTCACGGCCAAGACTTGGTGGAAAGGCACTAGGCTGATCCTCGGGTGGGTTCATGCCGTTGTACTGGACGATCGATTCCAAGGAGCGTCTGTTCACGGGGAGTGGTGAAGGTGATGTCACCTTCGCCGACGCGATGGCACTGTTGGATGCACTAGCGGGCGCGAAGGCGCTGTCTTATCGGAAGCTGTTCGACGGCCGTGCAGTACAGTCTTCCATGACTGCAGAAGAGCTGCTTACGCTGTGTGCGACAATCCGGAGCTATCACGAGCAAGGGCCTGTCGGTGCCCTTGCGATAGTCTGCACCGCCGAACAGACCGTAACGTTTGCCCGCCTGTTGGGTGCACTGGCTGCTGCCGAGCGGCCCATCAAGATGTTTTCCGGCCTGCGGCAGGCCGTCATTTGGCTGGACTACCAGAGAGGGAAGGTCCCTGCGGCAAACCTTCCGCGCCCATAGCAAAACACCAGAACCGTCGCCAAGTTTGCTGCCCATGTACAAGCGCAAGCTCTACAAGTGTTCCGTCTGCGGCGCAGAGGTTCCCGACCTCCCGATGCCGGTCCTGGAGCACCAGATTAGCCACGTTCGCCGGCGGCCGTTTGCACGTGACGGACGCGAGCCCCATCAGCACGACGGTGAAAGATCCTGATGAGCACTCTTGCTCCGACCTACTGTCAGACGCTTGCGGATGAATTGCTCAGGCGACAAATCGACCTGTTGGATTGCCCGGTGAGCGGTGCCCCCATGGGCGCGCAAAAGGGAACGTTAGCTTTGATTGCAGGTGGAGAGAAATCCGCGCTCGAACGCTGCCGCTCCGCCTTGGAGACGATGGGCACGATCTATCATTGCGGACCGGTTGGAATGGGAATGGTGGCAAAGCTCGCCAACAACGTCGTTAGCCTGATGACAATTCCTTTGGTTAGGGAAGCGCGAGCGATGGCCGCCGGCTACGGCATGGATATGGACATGCTTATGACCGTTATGCGCGCTGGCTCAGCTAACAGTTTTGTGGTCCAGGCTTGGAAGTGGGTGGAAGCATCCGGAGACAAGGTACCTGTTGCTATAAAGGACCTTCGTCTATTCCAGCAAGCTGCTTCGGCGAAGGGAGTACCGTCGGCGATGCTGGACGCTCTGTTAGCACAGGATAACCCGCTAGGATAAGCGGACCAGCCACACCTTGGGCGTATCAATGGACGGCGTGGCACTGAGCCGGCTCGCCAGCTCGGCGCGAAGGGCACATCTCGGGCGGCGCGGATCTGGTCAAGGGCCGGTACGTCAGGCGCAAGAAACTACATCGACAATGCCAAGCCGATGAGCAGCAGCAAACCAACGCCGGCAATTGCTGGTCCCAATACGGCCTGCCAGCGTGCAGGCTTGAACTGCACTGACTGTAGCTCACCTTGGAGCCTTGCCATCGTCCCCTCCCGACCCCTCAGAGGAGCTTAGTTGGACCTCCGATCCTGTCGTGTAGCAAAAAGGTAGTATTGCGGCTGCGAAGGGTCCTTGTCCGCCAGCAATTGGCGTGGAGTTGGTCCGCCTCGGGAGGAGGTTCGCCGGCAAGCGAACGCTTCTCCCAAGGCGGTGGTTTGGCCGAGGTGCGTTCCGGGCGATCAACGTGCCGGGCGACTTCCGCGCCTCAACCAACATCGGCGCGCCATGCAAGCCAAGGTATTGCCAAGCAGCACGCCGCCGACAATGAACGCGAAGTCCTGCAAGGAGGCCTGACGGCCTGGGGCATAAAACTGGCCGCATTCCAGGATGGCGGCATAGAACGCCAGAAGAAGGACCTGCGGGGCGAGCAGCGCCGTCGCTCGCGACGCCAGGCCGACGATTGTCACTGTGCCAAGCCAGGCCACAAAGTGTTCAGCGGCGCCGCCAAGCGCAGTCCGTGGCATGCTGTGCGCCGGCGTCCAAGCGAGGATCGCCAGAGCAATGATGCAACTAGCCAGTACCGCCTTCCCGAGAGTGGAAAGCGGCGTGTCCAACAGTCGATGCAAGGGCGCCCCCGTTTTCTGCCTCAGGAACACCGCGGTGGTGCGGACTTCCAATGGTCAAGCGGGGGCGGCATCGCCCTCATCCGGGGTAACTCGACCGCGTGAGCAGATTCCCGCTCGCATCATTGGAACGCCAGCAACGGCAGCCCACCGTTGGCGGCACGGCGCGATGGCGTCCGTCGCTCTGGCCCGAGTCACAGGGAGGCGAGAGTGGGAGACGGAGGCGCACACACTTGCCCCGCGCCTCCGTCTCTTGTCCCGTCGCCGTGTGACCGTGACTGGGAAACCTGGAGGCCAGAATTGGAACGCGGCCCGCTCATCGAATTGAGCCCGCAGGAAACAATGGCGTTGATCGGGATTGCCGATGCAGGAGTATGGGTGGACACCGTTTCAGAAAAGGAACTGGACCGCCTGCATATGCTGGGCCTTGTGGAACAGAGAGGGATATCCATCGGCCTCACGGCGATTGGTATCCGGACGATCGCGCGGCTGAAGCACAGGTAGCAAGAGTTCGAGGCCTTGGTCATTGCAACAGACCGAATCGTTTTGTGTCGGACATGTCGTCGCCGGCATAGGGAGCGCTGGCTAAGGGTCGATAGGCGAACGGTCTCTTACGCTACCAAGGACACTAGTTACTCGTCTCTATGCCGCTTGGCTCGCGTTCCTCGGCGCGAACTCGCCAATAGTTTGACTTGGTCAGTTCGGCATAGGGCGTAATTTGGCTGTGCGCGGCGTCCCTGTCCGCTGAGGCGGCGGCGGCCAGGATCGGCGTTTCCGCTCGATCTCTATTCTACTGGCAGAAAGAGCATCCTGAGTTCTTGCAGGCCATTCAGGAAGGGCGGCAAAGGTCTCAGCTGTGGTGGGAAGAGCGCGCCCTTGCCATGGCCAATGGTGAGGCGGGTAATACCCAAATTGTGATGCTAGGGCTTCGTAACCGTAGTCGAGCGGCTTCAGGCTGGAATAACGACACGGTCAAGCTTGAACACTCCGGTCCCGAGGGCGGCGCTCTCCAGGTCGAGCCAGCGCACAAAATCGACATCGAGGCACTCGAGCCCGAGCAGCGTGAGCAACTGCGCGAGATCTTGCTGTCGGCAAAAGCGCTCGGCATCAAAACGCTCTAGGCCAACCTCTCATAGTGAGTGTCTGAAGGGGTGCGCGCGCTGCCACGCCGTTGTGCTCGCCAAACGCTGCGGGAACTGGAGCCGCCGAATGATTGGCAACGTCAATTGAGACGATCAGCCTTTGCATAGTGAAGGATCCGCGGCCCAGAGGTCGTACCGAGCGAGGTGCGATATTGGGCAAGCGGCCGCTTCGTCACCCAGATACCGCGTCTCCAGCGCCCGCTAGGACCGCTCGGGCCTGGGCCTGAAGGCGAGCGTCACGTTCAGCGCCAGAGGTCCCTGAACCGCGTCGGCGACAACTCCGTGTAGCGCACTGTGTTGCCGATCGACTTGTGGCCCAGATAGGCCTGCAGAGTGCGGGTGTCGAGGCCGTCGTTGGCCAGCTTGAAGCCGGTGGCGTGGCGCAGCATGTGGGGATGAATGGGAAAGCCCAACCCGGCCGTTTCACCGGCTCGCTGGACCATGCGCAGGAAGCCCGCTGTGCTGAAGGGCGCGCCGCGCTCGCTGGTGAAGACGTAGGTCGACTTCGGGTCCTGCTCGCGCTGGAGCCGCCGCAGGGCGCGGAGTTCATCGCCCCGTACGGGATGGACGGCGTCGGTGCTGCCCTTGAGCCGGCGAACGTGGACGTTGGCGGCGTTGAAGTCGATCTGGCTCCACTCCAGGCCAACCAGTTCGCTGACGCGCAGGCCGTGGCGGTAGCAGACCAGGACCATCGTTGCGTCGCGGTGGCCATGCCTGTTCTTGCCGGCGGACTTCACCAGCTTCTCGACTTCGGTCGGAGTCAGGTACTCGCGGCGCCGGTATTCCGCGTTGGCCAGCCGCTTCGGCGTTATAACTGTTCGTTTCCCGTTGGTTGAGGACACCAGGCGTAAGGTCGATTTGGTCATGGAAAACGAGGCCTCCTGTGCGAACTCTGTTCGTATAGTGCTTTGAAAAACGAACAGTAAGCACTGCGCTAACCTGCGACCGACTGACTCAGCTGGCGAGGACCGTAGCACCGACGCGCGCTGGGCCAGTCGTCATTTGGCCGGGCGGCGCGTTGCGGCTATTATCCGCAAGCTAGCGACGGGAGCTACCCATGCGGAAGATCATCATCGCGTCGGTATGCGTTGCGGGCGTGGTCAGCACAGTTCAGGCCGATAGTTGGCGGACCGGAGTCGACCTGGTCGACCAATGGTCCATTTTCACATGCACAGCGAGCTTGCCGGATCGCTTTTGGGATTTCACCTTTGATGGCTCGCAGGTGAGCGCATCTGGCCCCGAGGGCGCGCGATGGACGGCTCTTGTCGGCGAGGGCGGATCGTACAAGGCGACGTTCACCGGAAGCTGGCGCGGCACGCCCTTTGAGGCCGAGGTCACCGGCAATGCCAAGGATCGATGGGCATTGATGCACAACAAGACGGCGCTCTGCTGGTATCGCCTCGATCCGAAGTGATGCCTAAACTACTGACACTCCGCACAGGGTGGTCAGGCCGGTCAGGAAACGCCGGGCCGGCGGGGGAGGCCAAAACGCGCGTTCCCACAGCGAACGGTCCCGTGGAAGGCGACCGCGATCTCGGCCAAAAATTTTTTGTGTGAGAAATCTCCGGCATTAATCATCATACCGAATTGCAGCACGCCGGCACTTCGCGGTGGTCGGAGCCATCTCGAGGCACAGCGAAGCCCTCTCCGCGGCGCTGCCGCGTGGCCGGCAGGGCGGTTGCCTCTCGCGGCTTCACTAGTTGACCAATCCGGTCAGTTAGGCGGTTTGCGAACCAGGATCTCGACGCTGGAGGTGCGACCCTCCTCGGCATTTCGAGCGCCGTTGATCTGGGCCGCCTTGATGCGCTCGCCCATGAAAACGTGGAAACCCAGCGGCGGCAACCCTTCGCGCTCGAGCCGCTCCCTCAATGCCTGGCGGACGGCAGCTGTTTTGGTCGAGGTATCCTCGAAACGGAGGATTTCAAATCCGGCGCGCACGAGATCGTCCCGCGTCTCGGCGGGTGAGGACAGGAAGCTCGCTTCCGGCGACGTCGCCCACGGGACGGGAAAGCGAGGCGGACCGTTGGGACCGGCCGCCACGTTGGAAAGCGCCAGCAGCCCGCCCGGCTTCAACACTCTCGAGGCCTCGCGATAGAAGCCGGGCTTGTCGGCGATGTTCATGACGACGTTCTGCGAATAGGCTCGATCAAAACAGCCGTCGTCGAAGGGCATCGCAAGCGCCGATCCTTCAACGATGCGAACCTGATCGACGAGGCCCGTCACCTCGTTGAGCTGCTCGGCGGCACGGCAGAACGCCGGCGTCAGGTCGATGCCCGTCACATGACACCTGAAGGTGCTGGCGATCCAACGGGCCGGCCCGCCGATGCCGCTGCCAATATCGAGGATGCGCTCACCTGCCTCCGGCTGCAACGCCGCCACCAGGTCACGCGTAGAGGCGATGCCGCCGCCGTGAAAATGGTCCATTTGCGCCAGCACGTCGGGCGTGAGCGGAGCTTCGTCGCCCATCACCTTCCGCAGCGCCGCCACGATGCGGCTGGCGATGTCGTCGGTCGAATAGTGCGCCTGCACGGTCGCGCTGTCGTCTCGCCCTTCGGCCATCGTCCACCTCATGGTTTTGTCTTGTGGGCTCATCACCGACCGCCGATCATATGTTCCCAACGTACAAGGGAGAGATCGCCATGGCAGCAATCCAGGATGTCGCCCGCCAGTTTTTCGAGGCCTGCGAAGCCGGCAAGGGATGGGCCGCCTGCCAGGCGTACTGTAAGCCCGACGCGAGCTTCTCGTCCCAGGCAGAGCCGCTGGCCGACGTGAAGACCCTTCAGGGCTACGCCGACTGGATGCAGGGCCTGATGAAGATGATGCCGGACGGCCACTATGACCTGAAATGCTGGGCAACCGATGCAGATCGCAACAACGTCATCGCCTACGCGACCTTTATCGCCACGCATACCGGGCCCGGCGGTCCGCCGCCTACCGGCAAAAGCACGCGCTCGGACTACGTCTATTGCATGAGCTTCGACGGCGACAAGATCCGCCACATGACCAAGATCTGGAACGCAGGCTGGGCGCTCAAGGAGCTAGGATGGGCCTGACGCATTTTGGCGTCGGGCGGATTAGGTCTCGTCAACCTCGCTTGTCCCGCCGCTGACGGGGGGATCGGCCTCACGGTAAGGCGCATAACCACGGGGACGAGATGCGAGGATCGATGGCGCTGGTAATGGCCTTGGTATTGCTGGCGATGCCGGCAGCCGCGCAGGATCTGTCGGTCGGACGCAGCCTAGCCATACGCTGGTGTACGGCGTGCCACCTTGTCGAGCCCAACCAGAGCATGGCCACCGACAATGCGCCGAGCTTCCCGGCAATCGCCGCGCGGCCTGGAACGACGGCCGCCGCGCTCGACCGTTACCTCTCCACGGGGCACACCCTCATGCCGGACTTCTTGCTAAGCTCTCAAGAGCGCGACGCCTTGGTCGCCTATATCTTGAGTCTGCGCTAGGGCGTGTACTCACAAACGCGGGCTCTGGCGAAATGTCTGCTTCTTGAGCCGAAGCGGAAGAGACCGATTGGCAAAGCGCCTGAAATCGGTCGAAATTGACCCAAAGCGGACCTTCGGGCTATCGGCTCAGCCGGACACGCGAGCCCCGCTTTTCGCACATGTCGATTTGATGGCATTTGCGCGCGCTGAATACCTTACCTCGCCGTCGCCTTGCTCAGAGAGGGTTGTCCGCAGGGCCGCATACAGCGATTTCCGTTCGTCCTGGCCGAGGGAATTGATGATCTTTGTCGTCGGGCTATAAAGCGTTGTCTGTGATTCCCAGAAATCGTCGAAGTTCGCGAACGATACGGCGACCTCGATCGTCGTGGCCTCCACACTTTCGAGTCCTGCCTGTCCGAACAGTGCGGCGAGTGCGGGCAGGGGCGAAGCCGGCGTCCCTGGGAGGGGTAGCACCTCGATTCCCAAACTCCTGAGGGCTTTGCGTAACGGGCCGCTCGGAGAAAGCTCAGGCTCGAAATCCCACACAAAGACGCAGACCATGCCGCCTGGCCTGACGACCCGGCGCATTTCCCGCAGGGCGCGCGGCGGGTCGGGAATGAAATTTAGCACTAGCGCCGCTGCGACGATGTCAAATGACGCATTGTCGAACGGCAGTGCTTGCGCATCAGCAATTGCGAAGCAGGCTCGCGAGTCGACCATGCGATTAGCCGCTCGCCCGACCTGTTCCGGTGTGGCGTCGATACCGACGATGGTTGCCGGCACGCAGGCGGCGAGGACCAGCTCGCTAAGGATGCCAGTACCGCAGCCCACATCGAGCCATTCGGCGTTGGCCGCCGCGCGCAGCCAACGTAGGAACGGTGTCGCCACCGCGCGGCTCCAGCGCCCCATGAACCGCTCGTAGGCCTCGACCTCGCCGAAGCGCGGTTCCGTCTTGACCATGACTGTCCCTCAATTGGGTTTGAGGCCGATTGCCTTCACCAGGGCGCCGTTCACCGCGATCTCACGCTTCACGAAGGCGTCGAATGCGGCGGGGGCCATCGGCAAGGGCTCGACACCGAGCGCCGTGAGCTTGTCCCGAAGGGCAGGCTCCTGCAGCGCCCTCGCGGACTCGCGATGGAGCTTGTCCACGATACCGCGCGGCGTGGCGGCCGGCGTGAAGATCCCGAACCAGATTGGATACTCGGCGTCGGGGAAGCCGGCTTCCTGCGTGGTGGGCACCTCGGGCAGAGCGGCGACGCGGGACGTGCCGTTGACGACCAGCGCCGTCAGCTTGCCGTCGCGCACGTGCGGGAGGACGAGGCCGAGCGGTCCGAAGAAGAACTCTATGCGGCCAGCAACGACTTCGTTCATGGCCTCCGCTCCACCCTTGAAGGGGACGTGGACGGCATCGATGCCCGCGCTCAGGCGAAATCGCTCGGCGCTGAGATGCGTAGCAGAACCAACGCCGACCGAGGAAAAGTTGAATGCTCCCGGTTTCGCTCTTGCCGCCGCGACGAACTCCGCGGCCGTCTTGAAGCCGCTGGACGGCGACACCACAAGCACGGCAGGCGAAACGCCGATCGGGATCACCGCCGCGAACGCGCCAGCAGGGTCGTATTCCAGGGCCGGGTATAATGAGGGTGCAATGGCATGGGCCGATGAATTCACCAGGATGGTGTAGCCGTCAGCCTCCGCCTTGGCGACGACAGCGGCGCCGATCGTGCCACCGGCTCCCGCCCGGTTGTCGACGATGATCGGCTGGCCGAGCTGCGCCGAGAGCCGCTCGAACACGACGCGCGGCACGATATCGGTCGTGCTTCCGGCAGCATAGGGAACCACCGCCCGCACCGGCTTTTGTGGCCAAGGCTCCGCGACGACCGGACCCCCTCCAAGAAGGACGCCCACAAAGAGCAGAATACGGATCGCCTTCATGCATCCCTCCCTTCAAACACACGCTAAGGAAAGGGTGTCGCGGCGACCTCCGTCGGTCCAATATATAAAACTTCTACTTCATGATGCCTGGCAAGCATAAAGGGTTAAATGGATCTACGGCACGCCCGTGTTTTTGTAGCGGTGGCAGACCTTGGGACGGTCTCGGCAGCGGCGCTGCAGCTGCGCGTCGCCCAGCCGGCCCTGTCGCGGCAGATTCGCGACCTCGAACGTGAGCTCGGCTTCGATCTTTTTGACCGTGTTGGCCGCCGCCTGCTGCTCACAAGCGCGGGCGAGCAGCTTGTGAGCGAGTGCCGTGGACTGGTGAACCACGCGAGTGCCGTCGAAGAGCGCGCACAGCTGATCGGTCGTGGAGATGCGGGGGTACTGAAGGTCGCTGCGTCGCCACAGCACATCGAAAGCGTACTTTGCCATTTCCTGCATCGGTATGCAGCGGCCTTTCCGAAAGTGCAGGTCGAAATTCGTGAGGCATCCGGTGGCGATAGCCTGCAGCTTTTGGAGCAGGGTGAAATCCACCTTTCACAAAACCTGCTCCGCGCGCTCGAACCAGGCGAGCAGCGATTCGGCAATCGGATGCTCGAATGGGTAGAACTGCTGGCCGCATGTCATCCCAAAACAAAGTTGGGCAACGGGCATGCCATGGACATTCGCGCACTCGCCGACCATCCGTTGTTGCTGCTCCACTCGGACTTCATGGTCCGCCGAACCTTTGACGCGGCCTGCCGCTTGGCCGGGCTGAAACCGCAAATTCGCCTCGAAAGCCGCACGCCGCACACGCTTTTGGCTTTGGCAGAAACTGGCCATGGGGTTGCCGTGATTCCTTCGCAGTTCCACACCGCGCGCTATCGATTGCGCATCGTCTCGCTCACATTCCAGGGGCGCTCTTTACGCGAGCCGCTGGCGCTGTTGTGGGACAAGCGGCGACCGCTGCCTCGCTACGCCGTGGCGTTTCGCGACATGCTGGCCGCATATATGAAGGAAGTGTTCCCGATCACGCGGCCGCGCAATCCCGGGGCCTCCCGTCCATCAAGAAGCAAGTAAGAACAGTGTTCCGGTGATGCCGACTGCCCCCGCAATGCCGGCCACCCGACGTCGCCTGTTGGCCAAAGCGACGTTCGCCGGCTGCGAAAAGAGGTCCGGCTTCGAGAGCGAAGCGGAACTCACCCGAAGGTGCACCCATGGCTGAAAATGACCCGGAGCGGACATGCCAACCGCGTTGGCCATCTGCCTTGCTCCAGAATGGAATGGAATACATAAAGCAACAGTTGTCCGGACGCTATCGGTCCTCGCAAAATGCCCCCAAGCAATACCGGCGGAGGCAGTGATGATCTTGATCACCAGTGGCCTGGGATTGATCGGGCTGCATGCGGCGGCCGCCTACCTAGAGGCCGGCGAGGCACGACCATAGATCACATAGCCACTTCTCGTCAGACGAGGAGATCAGGATCGACCACGGTGTATGGGCGCATCATCTCGTTATCCTCGTGGGAGAGGATGTGGCAATGCCACACGTAATCGCCAAGCCTGTCAAACGTCGAGACGACCGCGGCCATTTCGTGGGGATCGACGTGAATTGTATCTTGCAAGCCGGTTTCCTCGGGTCGCAGGGTCACTTTGTCTCCGATCCAGATGTCAGCCTGTGTATAGTCTGGCGTTGACCCTGCACCGTAGCTGATCAGCCCGTCGTCATTCGTATCATCGGGTATCCCGTCCTCGTTGGTATCTAGGAAATCGATGTGCCGCTTCTCGAAGACCTGAAACTGCGGCAGGTGCAGGTGAATCGGATGGCTGTCCTCGGTGAAGTTGAAAAGGTTCCACTGCTCGGTCGATCCCAATAGTGGCTTCTCGGTCACGGGCGCGGTAAACGACAGCGGCCCGAAATCGCCGCCCGACTCCCCTGTAGTATCTGTGCTGACGATGCCGGCTTCGGCCTTGCCTAGACGTGGCGTGACGCGATCAAATTCATCCGTGCCTTCGAACAAGCCGAGATTGCGAACGTAATTCGCCGAATCGGCCACGCCATCCTGATTGGCGTCCGTCGTTAGATCCACGAAATCCTTGACCAGTATTGTGCCGTTTTCCACCTTCGCATCGAAAGCTTTCAGAGACGTGTCGACATTGAACTGCATAATGTTGCCGACCGGATCGTTTGAGCCAGCCGAATCCACACCCCCCAGCAGGTGACCGTCGTCCGAGAGGCCCTTGAAGGGGTCAAATAGCGGGCCGACGTTTTCCAACCGGACCGTATCGCCGCCGTCGAGTTTGCTGAAGTCGAACACCAGCTCCAGACGGTCGCCAGGTGCGATCAGGATGTACTCATTATCCTCCTGAATGCCGTCACCATCGATCACAGTCTTGGCGTCGGGGAGCAATCCGCCGTCTGTTCCGACGAGGTGGACGGCCACATTCGGATCGCTGATTTTGAGGACGTAAAAACGTGAGTCGGAGCCATTGAGCAGCCGGAATTCATAATCCCCTGCTGCTACGTCGAGCTTCGGCCAGGCCATGCCATTGACGAGGATCGTGTCGCCAAAGAACTCCGGTACGATGGATGCCGCTCCATCGCCCTTTGCTTCGTAGAACGTCTCTGGGACGACATCGCCGACAGTCATTTCCGTCCCCGGCAGCGGGTCGCCCTTGAAGGCCGGATAGTAAAGCTGTCCGTCGCTGGTGAAAGCGCGGTCCTGAATAGCCATGCCGAGATCGTAGGGTCCGCTGGGGAGAATGCCGGTCTTCACGAGGTCGAGCCGGTTGTCGTCTTGAAGGATGTAGAAACCGGCGAGCCCTGCGTAGACGTTGAGCCGCGTCATGCCGAGAGCGTGATCGTGATACCAGAGCGTGGCCGCCTGCTGGTCATTGTCATAGGTGGCCGTGGAGGAAACGAAGTCCGGTCCGACCTCGCGTGGTCCGATGCCGCCTGGGCCGCTCTTGCTCTGCGTGAACCATTGAGTTGGCAAGCCGTCGAAGGCCGACTTGGTGTGACCGCCGTGTAGGTGCGTGACGATCGGAATGAATCCTGCCTCCAGTGGGCGTCGCACCGGCTCCGCGATGTCGATCGACATATCGATCGGCAATAGATGCCCATCGACCGGCAGTTTGTTCTGCCAGTTTACAGTGACCGGCTGTCCCTCATAGGCGAGGATTGTGGGGCCTGGATAGCTGGAGTGCTGCCCCGTGCCGTAGCCCCACACGGTGGTATTGAGGGGCAGCCCGTTCTGGTCGTAGAGGCCAAGGAACTGTTCGAACTGCTGCACCTGCAAAGTGACCGTTTTGTGCTTACTCGTATCGATGACATCAGGGATCGGCAAATCGTTCTTGAAGGCGTTGTGCTTGAATTGATCGAGTCCGTCGAGAAGGACCGGCATGGTTTCCTCCCTTGTTTTATTTGATCGTCCCGCTCCATTGGTGAGATCCGTCGCAATCCAATAGCCGCAGGTGAGGCCCTTTTTGTGTCGGACCGATAGCCGTGCGCGTCCATTAGTATTTGGATAGTCGTTGAACTAACTTTTGATAGTAATCGATGGATAAATGGCGAGGGATACGACCTCGTAAACGGCTGTCGCTTTCAAGAAAATCATCCAGACAGCCAATGCTCTCGAGTCGAGTGGACTTCCGGCTTGATGACCTCAGATGGTTGCGTCGCTCACCAGCAGAGCGCGAAGGCTTTCGATCATTTTGGGGACAACACTAGGGTCGGTGCTCCTGGAGCCGGAACGCGATACTTCTTGATCGCCACATCGAGGACAAACGACTGATAGACATCAATCAACAAGCTGAGCAACGCAGCACGGCGATCGGCCACGAAGCGCATCAATGGTGCCCGAAGTCCGGATGTGGCCCATCGCGTCATTTGCTGCCCTGCAGCAATTCGGTCGCTTTGTGAGGGAAGCGGACATCACTCAGTGGATTACAGCACCAGATTTGTGAGTACACGTCCTAGCGCTGCTGCCTCGTCGCGGGATGCCGGAGAAGGGGGCGGGGCGAACTTCAGCATCCAGATCAGGGGCGTCTGGCTGCATCGCTCTGCTCGAGGCGGGACATTGAGGGCGCGCTGTCGCTTCCCACACGACCGGTATCCGGCTTGTCGGCCGACCGCACCTGCTTACCCGCCTGGTAACGCTGCACAGCGCGGGGGTGGTCATGGCATTCAGGAAACGCCAGGCCGCCGGGGGGAGGCCGAAACGCGCGTCCCGGTCATTGCCGGTACCGTGGAGCCCGCCCGAGCGTGTGCCGCCTTGCTCGCCGGGAGGTGAAAAGGCAGGGCAGAGGTGGCGATTTGGCGGATGTGCGCGCGTCGATCGCAAAAATTTTTTTTACACCAAGTCCACAACAACGCGCGTTGCTCGACGCCTCTCGCGGCGCTGGCGACAGGCCAGGCGCCCGCGGGCGGTTGGCATCCCAGGGCGTTCCTGGCTCGATCGCGACTTGGGAACAATGCAATCTACGTTCCATCAGCACAGCATCTTTTGGTGAGGTTGGCGCACTTCGAGATGTAGCGGCTGGCTGATTTGCCACGCGCTGTTACAGTGTGGAATGCCTCGAGACGATCGCGAAACTGCGATACATGAAGCTGCCCACGCGGTGATCGCTCACTACTACGGTGGACACGTAACAATGGTGCGATTGGGCACCGATGTCGCGGACGGCGAATTTCAAGCCGACCTTCGAGGTGCGTCAGCAACGCGCGAAGGAAAGCTCCTAATCACGCTCGCCGGCGCTGCGGCGCAGATCAAGATCGTTCCCAGCGCCCGCGAACGAGGACGGCATCATCGCGATTGGGCGGACGACATGAGGCACGCGGATCGATACCTCGAAGGTATTTTTATCGACCGGTATGGTCGACGCCGCTCGCCTTTCGAGGGTCAAGAGATCGAACGAAGTGCCGACCGGAAGCTCGACCAACTGCTGAGCGATCCTGCCCTATGGGCAGCAATCTGTGCTACGGCGAATGAGCTAGCTGCGGTGAAAATGATCGATGGGGACCGCTTTCGAGCCATCGTCGAGCCGCTAATTGCGACCGTGGATAAGAGCATCGGCAAGGACGCGACTCTCGATGACGCAGCGGCGGCCAGCTGATGGGCCTGGACGCTCAACCAACCGATGGCAGCTGCAGGCGTATCGCCAGCATAGTTATCGGGCGCTCAAATGCCTTGTTGCACTTGGTCGGACCGCGTCCCTCTCGAACAGACCGGCGATAGGTCGCTTGCTTCATGGAACGACATGGGGCGGGCGCTCGAGATCGAGTACCACCACAGCGACCCGCCCGTCCTGTGCAGCTTTGCTCGCAGCGATAAGGCCCAGCCGCAGTTCCTCCGCCGTCGCGGGCGGCTTCTGGCCGCGGCCCTTCGCCTTTACCTTCTTGGACTTTCGGACGTTCCGACCGAACCACAGAACGAGGTAGATGCCGCGCCGCTCTGCAGCGTAGTCGGTCGCATAGAGTCGATCGAGCTGAGTGTCGGCAGCATGCCAAAGTGCAGCATGCCACTGCCCTTTTATCTCAACTGGCGCGCGCATCCCGGTGCGAAGGGCTATAATGTCGGCGCGATTGCCGTCCGCTAAACGGCCCTCGGGTATGAGGTCAATCGACTCGGGACGGTTGCCCAGCATCGTCAGAAGATGATTGCGGCACCGCTCTTCGTCGCGCGGCTCGCCTGCGTCCGTGAAGAAGTCGCGCCATGGATCGGCTGAAGCGGCGTAAATCCGTTTCTGTACCTGATCGAACAGCACGAGAAGTACTGCTTGGAGGTCGGCTACCGTCCGAGGCGGCTGTGCTTCGACGATCGCGCGGACGTCAGCGAGCAGCGGTGGCCGGTATCGCCGCTCCGTGTGCTTGCGCTGCTGCTCGGCCGCCACTACGCGGAGGAACGTCGAATAGCTGTCTGTTGGCGCGTCGCGTAGCGCCACTAACCCAGCGATGGCCTCGTCTGTCGTCGTGTCTGCTATCCGACTGGCAGCCGATCCCAAGAACTCGGCTGCATCCCAGGGATTTGTGTCCCCGCTCGTTGTACCAGTCGGGTGATAGACGTTCGGGAACGCGCCTCGAAATGTTGTCATGAGCCAGACGAGCTGGTCGACCGACAGCGGCACTGAAACCGTTCTGCCACGGCCGCTTGCGACCCGCCGCCGCACCGCCCACATCCAGGAAGGATCGGCAACTGCGACCTTGGTGAGGCGATCGCGCTGCGGTTCAAAATCGGTGAGGAATGCCACCGCATTCCAGTTCGCGAGCCGGTTTTCGGACAGTGATTGCCCGAGGCGCACCATCGCCAACGGCCGCAAGATGTCGAGCCGCCCCAATTCGATCAATCGGTCAATCATTTCCGCTTCGGGGTCGACTGCAATGTTGGGGAAGCGAGCTAGCCAGTCGGCCGCAATGTCAGCCGCACGCTCCGCGTCCACATCGGTTCGCATCAAGACATAGAGCTGGTCGATATACTCCAGCCGATGCTCTAGTTGGGCATCAATCCACGCTCGAACTGCGGTTTCAACAAGGCCACGCGCCTGCATTTCCAACTCAACGGCTGGCCTTAGTGCTTTTGACTTCGCTTGGTCAGCGATCAATCCGCGGCGAAGTTCGTAGAAGGCGGCGGTAAGGCGGTCGTCATTCACGCCCTCAAAACCCGCCTTTTTTCGCTCACGCTCGGCCAGCGCAGCCACGATGATTGGGGTCGCATTCCAGCTTTGCGACTCAGCGTTGCTCGCCGCGATTTGCTGCGCCGTTGGCTGCGCGGTGGAATGGAGAAAGACCTCGAAGCCCTGGATTGCGGCAGTTGCGACTTCAGTGCCAAGCCATTCGGCCAGCCTATCCTGTGGCTCAGCTTCGCTGTTCAGGTCGTTAAACAAACCAAGATAAGCCCTTGCTGGAGCAACTAGAGCAGTGAACTCCCCGCGGTGCATCGCGTCGATCTGTTTCGAGAACGACTTACGGTGCGCCTCCCACTCCATCGCGCGTTTGGCTGCCCGCTGACGTTCCTTCTCCTGCTGCTTGAGTTGCCACTTGGGTGCTCGTGGCTCGGCGAGCTTGTCGATCCAGGCCAACATATCGGGCCGGCTAGCTAGCAGGCGCTTGGCGGCTACGCGGACCTCGGCTCCAGCGGTTGCCGAGTGCGCCGTTAGGCGGAGAAGGTCGCGCCACTTTTCGTCGTCTTGGTCAGTCGGATCGAGCGCATTGAGCAGGACGATGATGTCGTCTGGAGTAGGCGCAAAGCCGCTCGAGCGGCGTGTTAGCCGCCAGGCGCGCTGCCATATCGTCTTGTCTCCTGGGTCGTCGAGCAGCACCAGCCGTTGACCAGCTCGTCGGAGCCGCTCGTCTTCGCTGATCAGCTTATGCACCTCTGTGCGCGCCTTGCGATGGTAGCCGCTCTCGGCATCGAAGGGACGCATCCAAGTCCATAGCTGCACAGCATCGACCGGCCCCGCCGCGAGACGGCGCGCAATGAATTTGTAGCCGAAGTCGGTTAGCTCATTGTTACCTGGGCGGTTGCGACGATCACCCAAGGCTGCAATCTCACGGACCAGCTTGTCGAGTAGGGAGTCGAGCCTCTCGTCGGGAACCGCGTCCTCGATCCTCGAAAGCGGACCGATAACTCGATGCTCTTGTTGAGCCTGAGTGACGATGAGACCGATGATCACTGCGTCGTCAAATGAACCGCCCCGGGTTTTCCGGAGGCTGTTTCGTTTGAGTCACGCCGCCATAGCTGGTTGGTCCAGCGTGGCGTAGTAGTGCTCCTCGGCCTCGGCCGGCGGGATGTTGCCGATGGGCTCCAGCAGCCGGCGATTGTTGAACCAATCGACCCATTCCAACGTTGCGAACTCGACGGCGTCGAACGACCGCCACGGCCCGCGCCGATGGATGACCTCGGCTTTGTAGAGACCGTTGATGGTCTCGGCCAGAGCATTGTCGTAGCTGTCGCCTACGCTGCCCACCGAAGGTTCGATGCCGGCTTCGGCCAGGCGCTCGGTATATTTGATCGAGACGTATTGGCTACCGCGATCGCTATGATGCACGGGCCCGCCGCGATGCAGAGGCCGCCGGTCATGCAGAGCCTGTTCCAGCGCGTCGAGCACGAAGCCCGCGTGCGCCGTGCGTGACACGCGCCAGCCAACGATCCGCCGAGCGTATGCATCGATGACGAATGCGACGTAGACGAAGCCCGCCCAGGTCGCCACATAGGTGAGGTCAGAGAGCCACAGCGCATTTGGGTGCGCGGCCTTGAACAGACGATTGACGTGGTCCAACGGGCAGGGCGTCGCCTTGTCGCTGATCGTGGTCCTGACCGGCTTGCCACGGATCACGCCCTGCAAACCGAGGGTTTGCATCAGCCGTGCCACGGTGCAGCGGGCGACATCGTGGCCCTCACGCTTCAACTGCCGCCAGACCTTGCGCACGCCATAGACGCCGAAGTTCTCCTCGAACACCCGCTGAACTTCTGGCTTCAAGGCGTCATCCCGTCTCGCTCGCGTCGACAACCGGGCCGGATCGGCCCGCCTGGCGGCATGTGCATGGTAGGTCGATGGGGCGATCGGCAGCACCCTGCAGATCGGCTCGACCCCATACGCCCCGCGGTGATCGTCGATGAAGGCGATCATGGCTTGTGTCGGCGGTCGAGCTCCGCCCGGGCAAAATACGCGCTCGCCTTGCGCAGGATCTCATTGGCTTGGCGAAGCTCCCGGTTCTCCCGCTCGAGGGCCTTGAGCCTGGTTGCCATATCGCTCGTCAGGCCCGGCTTGTGCCCGCTGTCGCGCTCGGCCTTCTTCACCCACTCATTCAGCGTCTGCGACGTGCAGCCTATCTTGCTTGCTATCGAGACGACCGCTGACCATCGCGACGCATGCTCGTGCTCGTGATCAACCACCAGCCGCACCGCACGCGCACGGACCTCAGGCGAAAACTTGTTCGTTGTTTTGCTCGTCATGGCTCCACCTTCTCAAGAGTTGGAGCCTCCGACAAACCCGGGGCGGTTCAAACCCTTTTTCGCCGCTGCCGGCGATGAAGCCGTCGTAATGAGCCGTATTGTAGAGGGCGCGGTAGGTTTGCAGCTCGCCTTTGTGGGCCACCAAAAGCACCACGATTTTGTATTCCATAAGCGGCAACCCGACATCCTGCTGCCGCCAAAGGGCGCGTGCCGTGACAGGGTACAAGGTTAGGTCGCCATTGCGCTCCATCTCCGGCGTCGCTTCCTCCGTGCGTGCCCGCTGGCCCTCGATAATGACGCGTAACCGGTGTGCCAGTACCTCCACTCCTCGGGCCTGTCGACAAAGTCGACGGCGCCGTGATCCAGCGCCTGCAGTTCGCGCTCGGCGAGCGAGTATCCGGTCAGGAAGACAACGGGCAGCTCGATCCGCCGCTGTCGAAGGGCCCCTAGCAGCTCGAAACCCGACATCTCAGGCAAGACCCAATCAAACAGCGCGACTTGTGCCTCGACCCCCTTGCTCATGGCTTCGAGGAAGGAAGGACCATCGGCAAAGGACGCGACCGTAAAGCCCCGATCGGCCAGGTCTGCCGACAGGACTTCCCGAAAAATGTCATCGTCGTCGACCAGGACTACGTCGGGCACGTCGGGCACCCTTTTAACGACCGCCGGCCAGTGGAAGGACTTGCAACTGCGACCTCCGTTGCCGGCATTTCTGCAACGAGGTCCCGCATCCGTGGCTTCGAAGCGAAAATGACCTTTGTTAGCTCTTCGCCCAAACCAGCGAAGCGCGCGGAGTCATTGTCGTTTTCATCATCGATGCTCTCCCCGTCGGAAGCTCATTCCAACACAATGCACTGGCCGCACGGCTCTGGGATGTCGGGCGATCGGTTGGTGAGATTACCTTGGGCGGCTTGCGATCGAAATGGCGCTGATGAGTAGGAGGTACGGATTCGCCGTACCGTCCCACACCCAACGAGAGGCACTCAGACCGGCCGGTCGCCCCAAGCAATCAGCCGCGCCTCCCTTCCCACGCCCGGATGTGTATCAAAGCGGACAAAGCCGGCAAGCCCTTTTGTGTATCAAAGGGGCAGGCGCCTCTGGCAACTCGCTGAAGCGCGCTTGATTCTCGGCCAACCACCCAGAATGGATTGCGCGGGCGTCTTCATTGCGGGCTCAACGCTTGATGCACTCGACGAAAGTCGACGGCACCCCGGAGGGTTCACAGCTCCCCACCCTGATGGAGACGCCTTGATCCAGTTGAAGCCGCTGGAGCGCCGATCGTGGCCCCATGAGCCTGTGGCGGTCCTCCGCCGAAAGCAAGCGTGTCCGCATTCCGCGAGGATGCCGGTCCATGCCGAGACCGATGACGACACTGTTCCGCGGTCAACTGCCAGGCATATTGGTGGGCGGTGACTGGCACCAACGTTCCACTTCCTTGCACGAAGTGCTTGCAGACGCTATCTTCTCGTGAGCGTCACGTGACTTATCCTAGTGATGGTAGCCGTCCAGAAAACAACAGGTGAAGCACAGATGACGTCCGCGGCCACTGTTGTAGCAAACCTATTCACGGACGACTTTCCCGGCTCGGCCCTCAGAACAGCGCTGTGGGAACCCTTAGCGCCAGGGGCGAACTTCAAGGGCCAGACGTGGACCTTCTCAAGTACAAATCCCTACACGACGGCCGGCGGCGGCTTTCCGACGGTAAGCAACAATACGGCCCGTTTTGCGCTACAGACCTGGGACGGAAAGAACGCGGACCATGCGTTCATCGGCACGGAAGCAATCACCAAGGAGAGTTGGACTCCGCTGGCCGGCGGCCTTGCGTTCGAAGGCAAGTTCAAGTTCTCCGGAGACGGCACAGGAAACCCGAATGCCTTGACCCAGGGTGGCATGATTCTCGGGTTCTTCACATATGAAAAGAATGCGCCCTCGAGCGACTTCCACACCGAGATCGACTACGAGGTCTTCACCAGCAACCTGAGAGACCCCACGAAGAACCAGATCTCAACCAATGTCTTCAACGGTTCGCACCTCCTCAAGATCCACGACCCGGTGCACAACACGGATGTCACGATCGCCTACGATCCGTTGTCCTATCCGAACAACCCGCTGCCGAATGCCGAGTACCATACCTACAAGTTCGAGTGGTTCCCCAACTGGATCAAGTTCTACATCGACGACAAGCTGATCCGGACGGTAACCAGCCCCGAGTCGCTTCCGGATCCGAACAGGGAGCAGCGACTTCACCTCAACATCTGGGGCCAGAGCACGAACGTGGGTCCTGCCAACGGCGACTGGGCCGGGAACAATGTTGGCGATCCCTCGCTCGGGCCCGCACAGAACGCTGCTCAGGCCAAGACCTTCTACGCTGACTTTCAGGCGGTGAAAGTCGACAGGCTGTCGACCCAGCTCGGCGGCGTCGCGGCCGACGCGCTGGTGGGCGGCGCGACGAACGACGCCATCGACGGCGGCGGCGGCGGGGACACGCTGAACGGCGGCGGCGGCGACGACACCATCATGGGTGGTGCCGGCAACGACGTGATCGACGGGGGCGCCGGGTCGAACACGGCGCTGTATAGCGGCGCTCGCAATCGCTACACTGTCGCGTCGGTCGGCGCGGTCCTGACAGTCACGGATCATCTCAACAGGGACGGCGTCGACACCGTAAGCAACGTCGAGTTCCTGGGCTTCGCCGACAACGTCTATCGAATGGGCGACGGCGCCAACAATACGATGGTTGGCACGGCCGATGATGACGCCTTCGACTCCGTCGGCGGCGATGACACTCTCATGGGAGGAGGCGGCAACGACACCCTGCTGGGCGGTGACGGCAACGACATCATAGACGGCGGCGCCGGCACCAACAGCGTTTCTGGCGGGGCGGGCAACGACCGGTTCGCCTTCAGGGCCGGCGCCAACGCCCTGCACGATACGCTTGCAGATCTGAACGGCGATTTTATTGCCGACTTCGGCAAGGACGATGGATTGGACATCCAGGGCGCATTGATCGGGCGCGCGGCCTTGAACATCGCCACGAGCAACGATACCGCCACTGTCTCTGCCGGCGGCTCGACCTTCAAGATGACGGGAGACTTCTCCGGCGGTGAGTTCATGTCGGTGGCGCGCGGTACAGGTGTGGATGCGCATACCAACGTGACCTTCGTCCCCTACCTGCCCAATCTTTCGGAAGGCATGCGCGTGGACACCGCGTCGATCAACGGCATCGCCAACGAGCCGTTCCTGTTCGGCGACGGCTCGGTAAAGTTCACACTCGAACTCAAGTCGGCGGTGTCGGCATTCCACAACGCGCTCGGTGTCTACAAAGTCGGCCCCGACGGCACGATCAGCGACGTGCGAATCCTATTCGCCGACACGCTGAACGTTGCTGACGCGGCGCGGACCGCGGATCTTGGCACGCCGGAGGCGGGCGCGAGGCTGACCTTCTTCCTGGTCCAGGATGGTTTCGATGCCTACGGCCGCCTGCCGAATGATCTCTCGTTCGTGAAGTCCGGAACAACTGTGCCAGGGAACATCTCGGCCGACACCGCGGTCACCCTGCACAGCGCGACGCTCGGCGACCTCGTCGCCGCACCGGTCTTCCATTCCGCCAACCCGACTTTCAATCCGCCCACCGGCTTGGGTGTCGTTCAGGTCCTGTCGGGCGTTGCACCCGGCGGCCGCGAGCTGCAGATCGGTTTCGAGGACGTCTCCACCGTCTCCGGTGATAACGATTTTCAGGATGTCGTGATCGGCGTCCGGGCGACGCACGACGACATCCTGATCCTCTGACGCAGCACGGCACAAACCATCTTTCCCCACCGAAGTCGAAGGCTCCGCTCCGGGTCTGGATGAATTGCGTCAGAATTGCATCGTCGACATGGAGGCCTGTCCGAGTCAGCAGCTTCATGTCTCGGCCGTCGATGCGGGCATGCATGCGGTAGCCGTCGTACTTGATTTCGTGGACCCAGCCGTGCCCGTTAGCGCCTCGTCCACCAGGCGCGTCAGCTGCGGCTTGATTCATTTCGGCGGCCGATCTGTTCTTCCCACGAAGGCCAGTGCGGCAGATTTAGGCGGCCACTGAAAGGCGCCGGTAATATCTTTGTGCTACCTCCTGGAAGGTGCGGGGTGAGCCAATGCGAAGCGACGGTCGTGCATGGCACGGGGGCCGCGTACTTGTCTGCGACGATAACCTGCTGATGGCCGACGTCGTGGCTGAGTTTCTGCGTGAGTGCGGCCTTAAGCAGATGGGTCCTGTTGCCCGGTTGGAAAGCGCCGTGCAGATGGCTCGCGAGCGCGCGCTCGACGGCGCGATCCTGGACATCAACCTCAATGGCCGGCCCTGTTTTCCGATCTGCGCGATCCTGTCGGCGCGGCGCATTCCCTTCATGTTCCTCACTGGGTACCCGCAGGCGACAATTCCAGTTGAATACCGGGGCGCTCCTTTGATCGCCAAGCCCTTCGAACCGGCAGAGATGAAGGAGGTCCTCGCCCATATGCTGGACCTGCCTGAGGGCTTGCAGTTCCCCGAGCAGCGCCAGTCCAGCCTCCTGCACTGATGGGCGCCCACGAGGGCGTGACCCAGGCCGGGACCTCAACTCGCCACAGCAGGTTTGTTGCGGGGCTGCTGCCGTAGCCCTACGGTTTAGGTAGCTGATCTAGGGGGTGCCGTTGGCGCACGAACAGCGCAGGCTCGCCACGATCCTCTTTGCAGACGCGGTTGGTTCATCCCGGCTGATGGGCCGAGATGAGAGCGGCACCGTTGCGCGGCTACTGGAACATCTGAACTTGCGGCTTGCCCCGGCGGTCGCGCGTCGTGGCGGGCGAGTGATCAGGCTGAAGGGCGATGGGGGCCTGATCGAGTTCGCAAGCGCCGTTGATGCGCTGGCTGCGGCGATCGAGTTCCAGCAAGTCATGGTGGAGGCCAATCGCGGCCAACCGGACGACAAAGCCATCGTGTTCAGGATCGGGCTTCACCTCGGCGATGTCATCGTTGACGGCGACGACATCTATGGCGACGATGTAAATGTGGCTGCGCGGCTTGAGACGGAAGCACCGCCGGGCGGGATCGTCATTTCGCGCGCCGTGCGCGAGGCGGTCCATGGACGGCTCAAAGCCAATCTCCACGCAATGGGCGAGCTCGCCCTCAAGAATATTGACCGACCCATACGCGCCTTTCGAGTTGAATGGACCGCCGACGATTGGCCTACGTCGGGTTCACCAGCGTCTCCGATGGAGCTTGCGCCAGCACTGACGCTTCCGGACAAGCCATCCATCGCTGTGCTGCCGTTCCAAAACATGAGCGACGATCCAGAGCAGGAGTATTTCATCGATGGCCTAGTCGACGAGATTATCACCGCCCTGTCGCGCTTCCGCTCGCTGTTCGTGATCGCGCGCAATTCGAGTTTTGCCTACAAAGGAAAGTCGCCGGACTTACGCCAAGTTGGCCGTGATCTCGGCGTGCGCTACGTGTTGGAGGGTAGCGTGCGCAAGGCCAGCGGCCGGCTCCGCATTACGGCTCAGCTAATCGATGCCACCAGCGGTGCCCACGCCTGGGCGGACCGGTTTGAGGGCGCGCTGAAAGATGTGTTCGAATTGCAGGACGACGTGACCGAGAAGGTGGTTACGGCCATTGCACCTCGGGTCGAGCAGGCCGAGGTCGCCCGCGCCCGCCGCAGGCCATCTGGCAATACCGATGCCTACGATTGCTACTTGCGAGGTCTCGCCTGCCTTTCAGTCCTGACGGCTGAGAACTTGGAGCGGGCATTGCACCTTTTCACGCAGGCGACGGACCTCGATCCCGACTTTGCACCCGCCTACGGGATGGCGATGTGGTGTTATGTCAACCGCATCGGTTTGGGTGTGCTTGCGGACAGTGCCCATGGAAAAAGTGAAGTGATGCGTCTTAGGGGGTTGGTTGAGCTGGTGGGCCAGGAGGACGACGTAGCGCTGGGCCAAGCAGCGTGGGCGGTGGCCCATGTGCTGCGCGACCTCCCTTCGGCCAAGGACCTAGTGGAGCGGGCTCTCGCGCTCAACCCCAATTTGGCGAGCGCTTGGGTGGCCAGCGGCTGGATCAACATGTGGATGGGGCATCCAGACACTGCGATGGAGCACCTTCAGCGGTCCCAGCGGCTCGATCCGGGCGCATCGTCCGCTGTTGGCCCCAGGTGGTTCAGGTGGTCGGGCCTGGCGCACGCCCACTTTTTCCTTGGCCAGCACGAGGAGGGTCTGGCGACTGCCGAGCAGCTGCTCCATTACAGTCCGGACAACCATACCGGCCTACGCATCGGGGCTGCCAGTGCGGCATTCGCCGGACGCGCCGATACGGCGCATCGGCTGGCCGCCCGCCTGAAAGTTATCGATCCAGCATTTTCTGTGAGCCGACTGAGTGACTACCTAGGCCCTTACCAGAAGACCGTGTTGCTGGAGAAGTATGCCGAAGGGCTGCGCCTCGCAGGGCTACCCGAATGACCGAACAGCGCCGCCTTGCCGCGATCCTGGTAGCCGATGTGGTCGGCTACTCGAAGCTCATGGGCGGCGACGAGGCCGGAACGCTGGCACGGCTCGAAGCACTGCGTCGGGAGATCATCGAGCTCCAGATCGCCAAGCACGCTGGTCGGCTGTTCAAGTCAGTGGGCGACGGCTTCCTGATCGAGTTCGCCAGCGCCGTGCAGGCGGTGAGTTGCGCCAAGGCGATACAGGAGGCCACCAGGCAAGACCGCTTGACGCTGCGGATCGGCATTCATGTGGGCGACGTTGTGGTCCAGGGCGACGACCTAATGGGCGACGGCGTGAATGTCGCGGCGCGTGTCGAGGGTATCGCGGACCCCGGTGGCATCGCCATCACTCGCGCGGTGCATGAGCAGGTGCGAGACAAGCTCGATCTTGGTTTCATCGACAAGGGCGAGATCGAGTTGAAGAACATCCAGCGGCCTGTGCAGGTTTTCGTGATCGGAGGGGTGAAGGTCGACAGTCAGGTCGCCGCGCTGCCACTGCCCGATAAGCCGTCGATTGCCGTGCTTCCGTTCCAGAACATGAGCGGCGATCCCGAGCAGGAGTATTTCGTCGATGGACTTGTCGAAGAGATCATCACTGCGCTTTCGCGGTTTACATCGCTATTCGTCATTGCTCGCAACTCGAGCTTCAGCTTCAGAGGCCGAGCCGTGGACATCAAGGAGGTCGGGCGGACGCTCGGTGTGCGCTACGTCCTCGAGGGGTCTGTACGCAAGGCGGGGGGCCGGGTGCGTATAACTGGCCAGCTCCTCGAGGCGGAGACGGGGGTACATTTGTGGGCCGACCGCTTCGATGGCGCACAAGAGGACGTGTTCGAGCTACAGGATGCGATCACTGAAAAAGTAGTTGTGGCACTTGCACCGAGAGTTGAGCGCGCAGAAATTGATCGTTCTAGAAAAAAGGCCTCTACCAACCTCAGCGCTCACGATTTCTACCTGAGAGGGTTATCGGCCTATCAATTAATTACAAGGGAGAGCATTAACGACGCAGTCGGTTTATTCAGGCAAGCCTTAGCACATGACCCGCTGCACTCTTCGGCAATAGGCATGTTGCTGGCCTCGTTGGGCAGTCGGAGGGGCGTAGGTTTGGTTGGAGCCGTTTACAAGGAAAACCTGCCGGAGATCGCTGAGCTTGTTCGTACCGCTGTGCGTGTGGGTCACGACGATGCGCAAGCTCTTGCCCATACTGCATATGCCGCTGCCCTGATACTCCGAGATCTTCCCGCTGCGACAGGGTATGTCGAGCGCGCCCTGGAGTTGAACCCAAATCTTGCCGCCGCTTGGACAAATAGCGGGTGGATCAACTTGTGGGCTTGTGAACCAGCCAGGTCAGTCGAACATTTGCATCGTGCAATAAGGCATGATCCACTTGCATTAACCGTCCGAGCGGTGGCGATAGCCCATGCGTACTTTTTTCTCGACAGCTACGATGATGCGTTGAGATGGGCTGAGACGGCTCTACGCGAAACTCCAGAAATGCATGCCGCTTTGCGAATAAGCGCTGCCAGCGCAGCCTTCGCCAAGCAAACCGATCTAGCTCGAGATTTTCGAGAGCGACTTCAGGCAATTCATCCAGAATTTCGCGTTTCGTCGCTCGAAAGTGTTCTCGGACCTTATCGACTCTCTGAATACGTTGAAAAATATCGAGAGGGCCTCCGCTTGGCAGGTCTGCCCGAATGACCGAGCAGCGCCGCCTTGCCGCGATCCTGGTAGCCGATGTGGTCGGCTACTCGAAGTTGGTCGGCAGCGACGAGGCGGGAACGCTGGCTCAGCTCCAGGCACTACGAACCGATTTGATCGAGCCGCAGATCGTTAAGCACGCAGGACGGCTATTCAAGTCGGTCGGTGACGGCTTCCTCATCGAGTTCTCCAGCGCTGTTCAGGCCGTGAGCTGCGCCAAGGCGATACAGGACGCCAACAGCCGGGGCCACCTGCCGATGCGCATCGGCATTCATGTCGGCGACGTCGTGGTCCAGGGCGACGACCTGATGGGCGACGGCGTGAATGTTGCGGCTCGGGTCGAGGGCATCGCGGAACCCGGTGGCATCGCCATCACACGGGCGGTGCATGAGCAGGTGCGAGACAAGCTCGATCTTGGTTTCTTGGACAAGGGCGAGATCGAGCTAAAGAACATTCAACGGCCAGTGCAGGTTTTCGTGATTGCAGGGGCGAAGGTCGGCAGTCAGGCGACCGCGCTGCCGTTGCCGGACAAGCCGTCGATTGCCGTGCTGCCGTTCCAGAACATGAGTGGCGATCCAGAACAGGAATACTTTGTCGACGGGCTTGTCGAAGAGATCACCACCGCGCTATCGCGCTTCAAGTCGCTTTTTGTCATCGCACGCAATTCGAGCTTCATCTACAAAGGTAAGGCCGTCGACATCAAGCGGGTTGGTCAGGAGCTCGGGGTGCGCTACGTCTTGGAAGGCGGCGTGCGCAAGGCGGGCACACGCCTGCGCATCACTGCCCAGCTGATCGAAGCTGACACCAGCACGCACGTATGGTCCGAAAGATATGACGGAGAACTGCAGGACATCTTCGATTTGCAGGACAGGATCACTTCGAGCGTCGCGGGCACCATCGAGCCCACCATACAGGAGGTAGAAATCTCGCGCAGGCTGCGTCGACGAGGTGGCAATCTCGGTGCGTATGACCACTATCTTCGCGCACTTGCGCTGTTCAATTCCTTTACGCAGACGTCCGTCGAGGGCATGCTGCGACACACTCGCCGCGCCATCTCGCTCGACCCGCTTTTTGCGCCAGCCTACATGATCGCGGCGCGTGCCCATATCCAGCGCCTCATCCAGGGTTGGGTCGTCGACCTCCAAAGAGAGCGCACGGAAACGCTGGACCTCGTCGAGCGCGGGCTGCAGGCAGATCGGCATGATCCTTTGATGCTCGGGACGGCGGGCCACTGCTTCGCCTGGTTCGGGCACGATATCGGCAAGGGCCTGGCCTATATCGACGAAGCGTTGGAGATCAACCCAAACAACGCACATGGCTTCCTGCAAAGCGGCGTAGTTCGCACCCGTGCCGGCCAACTTGAGAAGGCCCGCGAGCATCTTGAACGCGCCCTACGGTTGAGCCCACGCGATGTGCGCGGCTATGCCTATTTCCAGGCGATGGCGCTCATCGACCTACTCGCTGAAAGGACGCAGGAGGCCAGGGAATGGGCGCTACGGGCAGTGCAGCACAATGCCAACTACGCGCCGGGCTGGTACGTGCTTGCGGCAAGCGAAGGGATCCTCGGAGAAAAGGCGAAGACGAAGGATGCGGTCGACCGCCTCGTTGCGCTCGATCCAAAATTCTCGATCAGTGGACTCCTTGAGCGGCTCCCGACCAAGGGGCCGGAGGTTATGAAGCCACTGGTCGACGGCCTTCGTCTCGCCGGACTACCCGAATGAGAGAGCAGCGCCGCCTTGCCGCAATCGTGTCCGCCGACGTCGCAGGCTATTCGCGGCTGATGGGGCGCGATGAAAGCGGCACGCTGGCAGCGCTGAAGGCCATTCGGCAAGACGTCGTCGACCCGGAAATCGCCAAGCAGGGCGGGCGCATTGTCAAAACCACCGGCGACGGCCTGCTGCTCGAGTTCCCGAGCGTGGTCAATGCCGTGCGCTCCGCGCTCGAGGTGCAGACGGCGATGGCCGGCCGCACCGCCGACATAGCCGAGGACCGGCGCATTACCTTCCGCATTGGCATCAACCTCGGCGACATCATCGTCGATGGGGGACGACATCTTCGGGGACGGCGTCAACGTCGCCGCCCGCTTACAGGAGATCGCCCCACCTGGAGGCATTTGCATATCGAGCCGCGTGCATGAGGATGTGCGCGCCCGTCTAGATACTGCGTTCGACGACGGTGGCGTGCAGACACTTAAGAACATTACTCGACCGGTTCAGGTCTGGCGCTGGCCGCCTGTAACGGCGATAGCGCCGCGGCCAGCGTCCGCGCCGACAGCGCTACCGCTACCCGACAAGCCGTCGATAGCCGTGCTGCCCTTCCAGAATATGTCAGGCGATCCTGAGCAGGAGTATTTTGCTGATGGGATCGTGGAGGACATCATCACGGCGCTGTCGCGATTAAAGTCGCTATTCGTAATCGCCCGTAATTCGACCTTTACCTACAAAGGCAAAGCCATAGACGTTAAGCAGGTCGGCCGAGAGCTTGGTGTGCGGTATGTTCTCGAAGGCAGCGTCCGCAAATCGGGCGGAAAGGTCAGGATCACTGGCCAGCTCATCGACAGCAAGACAGGCGCACATCTGTGGGCTAACCGCTACGACGCATCACTAGCGGATGTCTTCGAGGTCCAAGACCAGCTGACATTGAACGTCGTTGGGGCAAACCTTTACCTGCGCGCCCTGCCGCATATGTGGATGGCAACGCGCCATGAGTTGCCGAAAGCAATCGAATTGCTGCAACAATCGGTCAGTGTCCAGGCGCGAAGTGCGCCGGCGCTGGCCGCACTCGCTTGGTGCCTGATTATGGCTCCCGCCGTGGGTGCGGACGCTTCAGGCAGCGCGGCGGGAGAGGCCCTCGAATTGGCGCGCCGCGCGGTCGAGCAGGACGGCGACGATGCTTTCGCACATGCGATCTACGGCCGTTCGCTGACACTGACCGTGGGCGACTGTGCTCAGGGGCGGCTTCACGCGGAAGAGGCAGTACGCCTCAATCCCAGTTCGGCGTTCGCTTGGTCGGCGATAGGATTTGTCGGCAATCTTTCCGGCGACTTCGAAGCTGCCATCGCTAGCTTCAAGCATGCTATTCGTCTCAGTCCTTCGGACACTTTTCTCTACTGGTGGATGACCGGCCTGGCAGGGGCCCACTTTGCGCTCAGGCGTTACGAGGACGCAGTCACCTCGGCGCGAAGCGCGGTGCAGCGCCATCCGAGCTTCGGCTCGGCTCACCGCCTGCTAGCCGCAAGCCTCGCGCTGGCGGGAAGGCTCGATGAAGCCCGCGACGTTACGCGCCGACGAGATCGTGTACAGACAACGACTCACGTTCGGCGAAGAGGCAATCACTCGCCTGCCCAGCTGATCGGCGACCGCTCTGGGTATGCAGTAATGCAACCCAAAGCAAGCCAGGGAAGGCGTAGGCTATGGCGGGTGAAGCTCCACGGAGGACCTCTGCCATGGCCGCCGACCTTGACGTCATCGTTCAGCTACGTATGAGCCCAAATGCACTTGTCATCCTCACCACCGTGCTACTGGAAGCTGAGATGAAATTCGAGCTGGATGGCCGCGGGAACTACGCTGACCTAATGAGCTTAGTGCTAGACCAGCTACCATCTCTCGCCGACATCACAATGCACTAAGGTTCTTGCCAACAAATAAGGCTTGTCCGCTTATCGAGAGAAAGCGGACATGGCAGGGACTGGCTCGCACTTCCGAGACTGACCCTATGCGGACGTCCATTGAGGGACTGATCAACGCTCAGAGATGATCTCGGCCTATCGGCAGAGCGATAGCCGGGCCTCTGCATCGATTGAGCGCCGCCGCGTCGCTCGGATGCAGTGCTGAAACTGTTCCACTGACACCAAGAGGCGGCTTCCGTAAGCAAGCCGCCCCAAGCAGAAAAGTGCGCTCGCCCAGGTGCGCGGCCAAATCACTTCGGAGTGGCAACTTCCTTGAAGACCAAGTCGGCGATCTTCTCGCCCACTTCTCGCGTGGTCTGGTCAGCGGTGCGGAAGTGAATGCCTTGGTAGATCCGCACGTTGACGATGTCAGTGGCCCAGTCCGACAGCTTGTTGTAGTTGCGCGTCTTCTGCTGGGCCTCCGGCGCTGTGGTCGTGACCGTAAAGGGCAGGTCGTCCTTGCCAAGGGCCAGCGACAACGTGCGTGAGAAGGCACCGCCAAACGAGTTGGCCCCCGAGAGGTAATCGGAATAGGGCGGCGTGACCAGGAACGGCTGCCAGTTGGGGTCACCGGCCGTCGCTGGATTACCGTCGTTCTCACCGTTGTGGATGGCGGTGATCGGCCGCCAGAAGTTGTAGTGAACCTTGCTTTCCCAAGCCGTGATGAGCGTGTCGGACACGGCCATGTAGGCCAGTGCCATGGCTCGCGCGCTGTCATCGAGGCTCTTGGAGTGGGCCTTCACTACATTCTGCGGCACCTGCTGGAAGGTGCGGCACAGATAGTCCGAGCGCCAGAAGTTGGCCAATTCGGTCTGCTCCGGCGTGCGGGTGCTGTTGTCCTTGGCACCCACCGCCTTCACTTCGTTGTAGTCCTTGGCGTACTGCTCGCTCTTCAAGTCCGGCGGCGGGCCGGGCCTAAATTGGGTGCCGTCCTTGATGACGAAACCTTTGAACTTGCCTGAATGCGGCCCAGCCATCTCCTTGTGAGGATCCGTCGGACGCCACGCCCCCATGCCGGTCCCACCGACATAGGAAACAGGTGCGGCCGCCACGATTCGCCCATCGTCAGCGCGCAAGGCAATGGCTGCGGCCGCCGCCTTGGCACCGACCGCCACGCCGGGGTCGTCTTCCTTCAACCCTTTCGAGGTCAGGTAAGCCTTGTAAATGGTGCCGATCTCCCCAGCCTTGGGTCCATAAAATGCGACCAACACGTCATGCGCGGCCTTGGCCGTGGCAGCCTCGGGTGAACCCTTGGCATCGGGGATGGCGCCCACGTAGGGCTTGTACTTGCCGCTGATGGATTGCACCGCGTCATGCACGGCGATTTGGACTATCGCCAGATCGAGCATACCAGACACCGGTCCAAACCGGGGTGGGGTCGTCGGACCCGAGCAGAGTGTGTCCGTGGCGATCTGATGCCAGTCGGTGACTGCATCCGCCCCAGCAACATGCGACCAGCCGACGGCGCCGAGAAACGCCGTGGTGCCGAGAGTTGCCCATCTATTCCAGTTCCAGCGCGTTGTGACGACGTGCATTTCGCCTGTCCCTGCGCAAAAAGCCATCAGGCGATGGAAGCGCTTGGCGGTGAGGAGCGCGACGAACGATATTCGACATTGACCAGAGCGCCGCTCTCTTGCGGCGCGGGCTTCGTGCATCGGGCGCTGACTCCGAGCGATGCGATGGCGAACGGGCGACAACGGCGCGGCACCGAGACGGCTGCACAGGTTCGGTCGCCGACAACTGTTCAGGCTGCGCGCCGCTCGTAGCGATGGTGCAGGCCGCCGACCTGTGGGAAGGCAATAACGGAACCTGCAGACGGCGGCTGTACAGGCCGAGGCTCCGGGCAATCCTTGCGGAGCGAGAGATGTGTGCGGCTTCGGTGGTGGTAGTCGAAGTACGCCGCCAGCACATGGCGCAGGTGACGCTCATTGAGGATGACAATGTGATCGAGGCATTCGCGGCGGATCGAGCCAATGATGCGTTCGACATAGGCGTTCTGCCACGGCGATCGTGGCGCGGTGACGACTTGCTCGATGGCCATCGCCTGGACACGATTGAGGAAGGTCGGCCCATATGAAGCGTCGCGGTCTCGCAGCAGAAAGCGAGGTGCAGTGTCCCAGGGGAAGGCCTCGGTGATCTGGTGCGCCAGCCAGGCTTGCGTGGGATGGGGGCTGACATTGAAATGGATGACGTTTCTTCGCTCATGGCCGAGGACGACCAAGGCGTAGAGAAGCCGAAACCTGGCCGTCACGACGACGAACATGTCGACGGCGACAGTGTCATGCATGTGATTGCGCAGGAACGAGTGCCAGGTCGATGAGGGGGCCTTGGGCCGCCACGGCAGGTACCTTCCGACCGTAGCCTGGCTGACCTCGATGCCGAGCTTGAGCAACTCGCCGTGGATACGGGGAGCGCCCCACCGCGGGTTCGCCGTGCTGATCTTGCGGATCAGGCCACGGACCTCGTGGTCGATGCCGGGCCGTCCCAGGCGGCGTGATCGCCGCCGCCAGTAGAGTCGGAAGCCTTTACGATGCCAGTCGATCACGGTTGCCGGCTTGACCAGCACCATGGCGTCGAGGACCTTCGGCCAGATCCGGTAGAGCCAAACCCAGAGCAGCCGGTCGGCGGCGAAGAGCTGAGGCCGGCCAGGGCGTTGCCGGCGCAGGACGGTCACCTGGTGTCGCAGAGCAACGAGCTCGAGTTCCAGCGAGGCGCGGCTGCGCAGCCGGAACGAGAGCAGGGAAGTGAGGGCCGACAGAACGGTGAGCATGCCGATGACGGTATGATTGCAGCGCCGGAAACGCTACGCTTGCGCGGCCCTTTGGAGTTTTGAGCAGGCACACGCGCCGCCAGAAGCATATTTTGCACGGCAGGGTAGATGGAAGACCCTGTTGTCCGGGTCAGCGCGTCGCCTTGCAAGCAGGGAACAATCCAGACCGGCGCCTCGTGGAAGTGCGCGGCCAGATGGTCCGCGGCGGCGACCAGCCGCTGAAATCGATCCCGGTCCATTCCGGGGGCGGGTTCGCTCGTCCTGTAATGCGGGCCGACCACTTCGTCCCAGGCCCGTTTGTAATACGCCCCGACAGTCTGCTTGATCGTCGCGTCCCGGATAACGAGAAAGCGCCACCGCTGCATATTGCCGCCGCTCGGGGCACACACGCCGGCCTCTAACACCTTCCTTATCAGCGCATCCGGCACCGGGTCCTGCTTCAGCCGCCTCATCGAGCGCGTTGTCCTAATTATCTCGAACAGATCGGTCGTGCTTGCGGCGTCCTCGGCCATCGCAGTCCTCCCAACGGTCATTCCGTATGGCTTCTTCGATGCATCGAAATGGTGGGCGGCCGGCAAGCTTTTGTCCACAGGCCCTGCGCGTTCGGCTTGCCGTGAACCCGTAGAGGCGTTGAAATAAAGTCGACAAGCGTTCGCCTGCGTCCACCCGAAATTGGAGCACTGTTGGAGGGGAACCATGCGTCCAACCATCAGCCGCTCGGAATTAGGACACTTCCTTCGTCTGCTCGCGGTGGCTGCCCTTCTCTTGGGCGGCATTGGAATGGCAATCAGCGGTGGCTCGTCTGCACTCGAGCTGATCGCAATGCGCTGACGCCCGATCGGACGATGCTGGCCAAGCGAGAGCGACAGAAGCAGCGGAATTATTGATAGCGCACGCCCGGTCTCTTGCCCCGACCGGACAGGCAAGCTGCTTGGCGCGAGTTGTGGGCCGACAATGCAGTGTCACTGGGATGTCCGCTGATGCGAGAGAACTCCACGAAACGGCTGATCCGCTTTTGTGTGCTAGCAATGATTGTGGCCCTGCCCGCGAGGGCGGAGACAGACGACGATACTGTCGTCAGGCCACGTAAGCCGCGCTTCCAAATTGTCGACGGCGGTACCGTGAAGTTTGGCCCTCAGCTCGTGAGGCTGTTCGGCATCGACGCTCCGGAGAAGGGTCAGACCTGTGATGATGGGCAATGGCATCCCGGGCCGCTTGCCAAAAAGGCGCTGGAGGGATTCATCGCCGGCAGGCCCGTCACCTGTAAGCAGGTCGACTACGACGCTCGCAACAACCGTCCAGTGGCCCAGTGCTTTGCCGGCGACGATGACCTGCAGGCAATGATGGTGTCGGCCGGGTGGGCCTGGTCATTCGGAAGGTACAGCGAGCGGTATGCTCCGGAGGAGCGGGAGGCGGTTGTCGGAAAGCTAGGGGTGCACGGCCATCGGTGCGTACCGCCTTGGGAGTGGCGGGCTCAGCAGCGCACGAGAAACGGGCAGTAGCGCCTCACCTATATGCAACGCAAATCATCGCGCTGTTGATGAAAATAGCGCTCAGTGAGTCTAGATGAGTTGAGCAATTGTATCCGGAAAGTTAGAGGAGGAGATTCTTTATCAATACAAATCGAGGCAATGTAGCGATGGCTGATCCCCCTTCTTACGGCCCTGAATCTGTCACGTTCGATGAGCCGCAGCGAGTGCCAACCTTTGTTCAGATTCGTCCGCCAGCGGAGACTACCGCTACGCGCAGGATGGTGCTCGGGTTGGTGGGCGTTGGGATTACCTTTGTGGCGCTCATGGGCTGGGCGGCTCACCGGTTTAGTGTGCGGGAAGTTGCACCGACAGTGCCGCAGCCTCCAGCAATGGGGAGCGAGACGCCGCCGCCGCAACCGGTACAAACGGACCCGTATCCCGAACTGGTCAAGCACAGGACCAACGCCGCCGTTTCCGCGCCGGTGTGGAGCCAGCAGACACTGATGGATCGGATTTCGCCTTTCGATCCGTCAGTGCCCGATCGCGGGCCGCGCGCTGATGCCAACCCAAGCGACATAACTAATGCGACCGACATAGCCACCCACGTAGGCAACGCGGCGCAACCGGACTCATATGAAGCCTTAGTGCACCTCGGGAAGGGCGATACGATCGGAGGTGCTTTACTAAAGCTCGGCTTCGAAGCTGAGGCCGTCGCTGATGCCGTTTCTGCACTTGCGCGCCATGCCAGTCTGAAGCGTCTGCCGATCGGTTTGGGCATGAAGGTGCAGATCCGGCGTTCGGAGCAAGAGAGCGCCAAGCCAGTCCTACAGGCGCTTACGATTCAGCCCGATGGGAGCCGGGAGATTACAGTCGAACGGAATGGAAAAAACCAGTACGTCGCGGTCCGCTCGACGAGGTGAGTTGCACTACAAAGGCGCCACTCAGCCAGCGTTGTCCCGACTGTGACGGCATCAGCTGCAGATAGGGGCCGGTCTATCCGCTCAGCATAACGAGAAGAAGTATCTCCTGCCTCTCCGGTCGCGGGCATGTCTCCCAATTAATCTGAAGCCCTTCAGAGCGCCACCCCCGCTCCAATCGCGCAGGGCTTGAGGTTCGGGGTGCGTGCCATGGTCAGCCTCCAGGGCGTTGCGCCAGCACAAGCTTTTCTGCCTTCACCCGATTGGCTCGCGGTTGGGCTCCCCGGCTCAAGCCTCACACAACGCCCAGAGTCTAATTTTGATTCTGACGAACATTCACGGAGGATGCGGCGCTCAACGGGATGACCTGGGTGATGCTGCAGCAGAATGCGAGGAAAGGGGATCAGAAAGCTCACTTGGCCGGATCGTCGCTACCTGCCGAACCCTCGTGGTGAGGATCGGGGCGCTAATCGTTACCGTCTTTCAAGGGCACGCGACGCCTGGCCTCAGCTTCACCCGGCCGCCTCAGACGCCCGGCGTTTGACTCTGGCGAGCAATTCAAACGGAGAAGGTCCCGTGACCATCGGAGTTGTGTGGCTTAGGATCGCTTCAGAGAACGCGGGGGAAAGGCTTGATCCAGGCTAAGAAGCGAAGGATATGCGAGCACATGGCGTTTGATTTATCAACCGACCACATTTGCGTTGGCAGGTCTCGCTGCTGCTCTAACTTGGAGGGCGCGAGGCAATTCACAGGCGCTAGTTTTACTAGTTGGTGGCATTGGCGCGTTTGTCGCTTTTGTTCTTCAGCACAAGGGCTGGTCAGACCATCTTCTCCCTGCCCAAACATTTCTCATATTGTCGCTTGGCATCGCCGTGATGGACCAGTTGCTCTGGTGGCTGAACGGCCGCTTACGGACTACTGATACAAGCCGCGGAGTACTCGCGACGGTTGCGCTGGTGAGTTGGCGAGTCGAATCTGCCGGTTCTCATACGGCGCGGTGCTCTGGGTGAGAACACGCCGGCCGCAGATCTTTGCCTCACGGCTTTGCATGCCGTCTACAATGATGGTTTTCCGCCTTCGCCGTCGCCCGCTCTTCACGGGGGCCACCTCGACGATCCGGGCTGCACGATCGGCGCTCGGAACATCAAGGGTTGGCTGGTACGCCAGAACGGCGACGGCGACCGCGACGCCGAAAATCACCAGATTTGAAGAACTGCGGTCGAATCGGCGGTCGCCTGCGGGCATGACTCATCCCCTGATCTGATCCGATGGTCGTAATCCCACAAGCTCGTGACTTCGCCCTATGCGCAGGCGTGACTCAGATGTGAAATCGACAGGCGGCTAGGCCGATATGCTCGATAGCAGCCGATCCTGCCTTTTGTGTAAGCGGCATGTAAGCAACCCGAGGCTCCGGGAGCCCGCATAGCGTTTGCGGCAGATCACCAGATGGTCGCGGATGGCGATGTGCAGCGCCTCGGCTTCTGCCTTGAACTCGCGCGTCATGTCGATGTCCTCATGTGACAGCTTGGGATCACCGGAGGGATGGTTATGGAGGAACGCATCGCCGGACTTACGCCGTTGATCCGGCTTGTTTTTCGACCTTACGATCTCGATGAGGCTTGGGGCGGTCGTTGATGGCCTGTTCGTGATTATTCCGACTGCGCGTCAGCACGCAGCCTGCCGCCGGCAGCGACCGCGTCGGCCCAGCGTGATAGACATTCTTCTCTTCGGAGAGGGTTGCGAAGAGTACGATGCCCTTTGAGGGGGCATCATCGTGCAGCTCACCCGAGCGCAAATGGTGGATGGCGTGCCATCCGCAAGATTTGGTCTTGCGTTGCTGGGACGCTTCGAACTGACGGGGCCGGATGGCGCCATCAACCTGGCAAGTGGAAAGCTTGCGGGCTTGTTGGCCTATCTGGCCTGCAATGCGCCCCGGCCACAGTCGCGCGAGAAGCTATCGGCTCTGTTGTGGGGCTCACACTTCGACGCGCAGGCCAAGCAGAACCTGCGCCAGGCCCTCGCCCGGCTGCGCCGGGTGCTCGGCCAGGATGCCCTTCAGGGCGACGGCGAGGTCGTATGGCTCAATGCGGCGACCATCGAGAGCGACGTCAGTCGGTTCGAGGCCCTGATCCGCGAGGGCAGCCGCGATGCGTTGAGTGCGGCAGCCGATCTCTATCGCGGCCCGCTGGTCGACGACGTTGCGGTCCGCCAGGAGGGCTGGAGTGAATGGCTGGTGGCTGAGCGAGAGCGGCTGTTGGACCTCGCCCTCGGCGCCTTGGTGCAGCTCGGCGAACAGGAGCTGGCTGCCGGTCGCGCCGAGCATGCCTTGAAGGCTGGCCGGCGCGCGATCGCGCTCAACAACATGCGGGAGGACGCGCATCGCCTGGTCGTGCAGGCGCTAGTTGCCGCGGGGCGCAAGGCCGAGGCGCTCAAGCACTATCAGGACCTCGCGTCACTGCTTAAGCGCGAGCTGAACGCGGAGCCCGATGCGGCAACCCGGTCGCTCGTCGCCGAGCTGGGCCGCCCGCAGCCACCGAGTGGGTCTCCCGCCGCCAAGATCGCTCAGCCCGCATCTGGAAGCCATGAAACACCTTCCGAGCGGCGGCAGCTCACGATCATCGCCTGCAATATGGTCAATACGGTCGCCTTTTCGGCTCTTCTCGATCCCGAGGACATGCGCGACCTGATCGCCATCTTCCATAAGGTGGTCGCGGATGCCGTGTCGCGCTTCGATGGATTCGTCGCCCAGTATCTCAACGACAGCGTCCGCGTTTATTTCGGCTATCCGGCGGCTAGAGAGCATGACACCGAACAAGCCGTGCGCGCAGGCCTCGCCATCTGCGACGCGATCGGCAAGCTGAGGGCTGCTTCAGGCGTGGTCCTTCAGGCGCGCGTCGGCATCGCCACGGGACTGGTCGTTGTCGGCGAGCAACTGGGCCCCGACGATGCGGACCACCGGGTGGCGATCGGCGAGACGCCGGACATCGCCGCGCGGCTGCAGGCTGCGGCGCCGCCCGGCGCCGTGCTGATCGCCGCCAGCACGTATCGGCTGGTGGGCAGGACGTTCGACTGCCGGGCGCTCGGTGCCGGCGAGGTGAGGGGCCTGCCGCAACCTGCGGAAGCGTGGCAGGTGAGCGGAGAGGCGCCAGGGGTCAGCCGGTTCGAGGCGCGGCGCTCCGCCGGGTTGTCCACGTTCGTCGGCCGGCTGGAGGAGATCGAGCTGCTGCAGCGCCGCTGGGGTCAGGCCAAGTCGGGCGAGGGGCGGGTCGTGCTGCTCTCTGGCGAGCCTGGCATCGGCAAGTCGCGCATCGCCGAAAGCCTGCTGGCAAGGCTGGAGGCCGAGCCGCCGACGCTGCTCCGCTATTTCTGCTCTCCCCACCACATCCACAGCCCTCTGCACCCGTTCATTGCCCAACTTGAGCAGGCTGCGGGCTTCGAGCCGGGCAGCGATGCCAGGACCAGGCTCGACAGGCTGGAGGCCGTGCTCAGGCCGACCTCGAAGAATGTATCGCGCGACGTGTCGCTGCTCGCCGAGCTGTTGGGCGTGACGGCGGACGCGCGCTATCCGGTATTTGCTGCGAGCCCGCAGCAGAAGCGGGAGATGATCCTCACCGCGCTTCGAGATCGGCTCGACGGCCTGGCGGCGCAATGCCCTGTGCTGATCGTATTTGAAGACGCCCACTGGATCGATCCGACGTCGCTCGAATTGCTCGATCGCATGGTCGCCCGCGCCGCCGACCTGCCGGTGCTGCTGGTCATCACCTTCCGGCCGGAACTCGAGCCGACCTGGATCGGCCAGCCCCACGTGACGACGCTGCCCTTGAGCCGCCTCGGCCGGCGCGACAGCGCCAGCATCATCGGCGGTGTCGCCAGGAAAAAGGTGATGCCCGACACTGTCGTCGAGCAGGTGCTGGCGCAGGCGGACGGCGTGCCTCTGTTCATCGAGGAACTCACCACGACGCTGTTGGAGAGTGGGTCGTTGCGCGAGACGTCCGACAGCTACGTGCTCGCCGGAGCACGGTCGCCGCTTGCCGTACCGACGACGCTGCAGGCCTCGCTGTCGGCCCGCCTCGATCGGCTTGGTCCGGGCAAGGATGTGGCGGTGATCGGGGCTGCGATCGGTCGGGAGTTCTCCCACGAGCTGGTCGCCGCCGTGTCGCCGTTGGCCCCGGAAGACCTCGATGCAGCGCTCGAGCGGCTGGTGGCGTCCGGCCTTGTCTATCGGCGCGGCATGCCGCCAGACACGACCTACTTGTTCAAGCACGCGCTTGTGCAGGACGCCGCCTATGCCGTGATGCTCAGGAGCCGGCGGCGGCAGTTGCATGCGAGCGTCGCCAAAGTGCTGGTCGAGCAGTTCCCAGCGTTGGCCGAAAGCCAGCCCGAAGTCGTCGCGCGGCATTTCACTGAGGCCGGGCTTGCCAGCGAGTCGATCGGCTATTGGGTCAAGGCGGGCCGGCTTGCGCACGCGCGATGGGCCAACCGCGAGGCTGTCGAATTCTTCGAGCAGGCGCTGCATGCCCTCAAGGCGCTGCCGGAGGGCCCGCCAATGCAGGAGCGGGCCTTTGACATCATTCTCGAGCAGCGGCCGGTACTGATCCAACTCGGCGAGCCCCAGCTGGCGCTGGAGCGCCTGCGGGAAGCCGAGACGCTCGCCGAGAGGCTGTGTGACGACCGTCGGCGAGGCTGGATCTGTGCCCTCATGACGAACGTCCACTCACTGGTACGAGAACTGGACGACGCACAGACCTCCGGGACCCGCGCGCTCGAGATCGCCGGGCGCCTCGGGGATTTGAGACTTCGCATCCCTGCCACAAGTTATCTCGAGCAGGCGCACTACTACCGGGGCGAGTATAAGCCAGTGGTTGCTCTTGCCACCGACAACCTCGCGGTGCTGCCCGCCGCTTGGGCCGATGAAAGCTTTGGAATGGCCATTCCGCCGGCGGTCTGGGACCGCTGCTACTTGATGCTGAGCCTTGCCCAGCTCGGCCGATTTGCTAAGGCAGCCGACCCCCAAGCCGACGCGATCCGGCTCGCGGAAGCGACGCAGCAAGTGTACGCCATCGGCCTAGTCCACTTCGTCGCAGGCTGGGTCGACCTTCTTAGGGGAAACTGGACACAGGCGCACCAATCCATCGAGCATGCGACTGCGGTGTGGAGGGCGGGGAACGTCGCTAATATGCTTCCCACATCGATCGCCTACTCCGCCTGGGTCTTGGCGCAGCTCGGCGAGGTGAGCGAAGCCCTGAGCCGACTGCGGGAGGGCGAGCGACTTTTTGAGCGTCATGCCACGGGCAAATACTTCACCGAATTCGGAATATTACATGCCTTGGGACATGGCGGGCTTGTACTCGGCAGACTAGACGCGGCGGAGCGCATCGGTGAGCGCGCCATCGAACTCTACTCCCATCACCACGGGTGGCGGGCCCATATGCTGCACCTGCTCGGCGACATCGCGACCCATCCCGACCGATTCGATGCCGAGAGCGGCGAGGCCTACTATCGCCAAGCGCTGGAGCTCGCCGAGCCGCGCGGCATGAGCCCCCTCATCGCCCACTGCCACTTCGGTCTTGGCAAGCTCTATCAGCGTACACAAAAGCAAGAGCAAGTCCGCGAGCACCTTACCACCGCAATATCGTTGTACCGCGATATGGACATGCGCTTCTGGCAGGCGCAGGCGCAGGAGCGGCTGACATGAGCGCGCGACTTGCCGCCGTCTGGACACGCGCTCGCAGGTATTCAAGAATGTTTGGGTGGTGTTGGGGCTCAGATCGTCAATGGCGACCTGTCAGATGCAGTTCAAAGACTGGGGATCGAAGGCCGGTGACAAATTCACCGCGACGGATCAGCGTACAAGACAGTGCTTAACCATATTGCTGTCGTTGATCGCGTTAATGGTCAGCGGCATGTCTGCTGATCGCCCACTGCCAGCACGGTCTCGGCAACCTCCACCAGCGCGCGGGCGCGCATCAGCAGGCCGCCGAGCACTTCATGACCGCGGCGGTGATGTACCGCGAGCTCGGCATGCCGTTCTGGCTCGAGTGGGCTGAGGCAAAGGCGTCCCTAGCCGTGCCGACGGCGCCGCCGCTGAAGCGTCGCCGCTAGGAGAGTCGCTCCAAGAGCAGATTGTTGACTCCGTCCACGTCGAGATCTGTCACGACGGTGACGGGGCTGCCCGCTGGGTCCTGGACGATTCTGCCCATACAGTTCTGGGAAAAATTGACGTGAACCTTCCTCTGTTCCGTCCGGAACAGTCCGGGGTTGAGCACATAGAGGGCGCCGAGCTGGTCAAAGAGACCGTCGGCTGCTTCACCGTTCCCCTGCGCCCGCTGGTCGTCGATCACGCTCGCGTAAAACTTTGCGTGGTCCGTCGTCATGCCTTGTATTTTGAACCAGACCAGCGGATTGTTCATTTTCTGCAGTGCCTCGAACGGAATCAGCACCGTATTCAATCCCGCCTTGAGCACGATCTCGGTAGCCTCCTGATCGGCGGAAAGGTTGAACTCATCGGTGTTCTTGTTGGCCAATGCCCCGCCAATGATGACAAGAGAGCCCACTTGCTGCGTGGCGGCTGTGTCAAGCTTGATGGCGGTGGCGAGGTTCGTCAGCGGGCCCGTGGCCAGGATGGTCAAGTCCCGCCCGAAGAAATTTACCCTTTCTAGCAGGAACGCAACCGCGTCGTAGGTGGCCAACCATCCTGGTGACGGATGGGCCGTCAGGTTCTTCCAGGTAATCGGCTTGGCCACGGATGCTGGTCCGCTTGGCCCTAGCGGTCCGTCGAGGCCTCCGAAGACGTAGATAGAACGACCCCATCCGCAATAGCCGGTCATGAGGCGTGCGTTCATGGTGGTTGTGTAAATGTCGGTGTTCCCCCAGGCTGACGCCGGCCATGTTAGGGTTGCCGAAGCCTTTGCTGAGCAGCAGGAGCAGGGTGAGGCAATCGTCCCAGCCCGGATCGCAATCCATCAGGTCCATTTAGTCATGACCAGCCCCCGCGGCAGGTCAAGCACGCCTGAAGGACCTTGTGGCCGCGTGACAGCCAGTCAAATCCGGGGCACTACTCGCGGGTCAGGATTTTCGGTTGCACGTGGCAAGGCCACCTGTACTCGAGGACGTCGATGGCCAGCGCCCTGAAATGCTGCTGCTTGACCGACGCATAGATCGGCTCGATTTCCTCCACGATCGTCGCAACGATCTGATGGTGTGGAACGCGTGGGGGCACCACGAAGCAGAAGTCCTCCGGGATCATCGCACCGAGATACAGCAGGCCGTCGATCAGGCCACTGCAGAACCCGGCCTCGCTGGAGGCGGGCACGCCCTCACTTGCAACGAGGGAACGGCATCCCGGCAGCACGGCCTCGACGGTCACGGCGGGCCGCGCAGGAGGAGACTCGGCCAGGGCGGCCTGCCCGCTCGCCAATCCGGCAAGGATGACGGCAAGGATCATGGTCAGGCCGAGGCGCACGGATGATCTCATGCGAGCGACCGCAGAAGAGGCGCGACGATGAGGTCGACCGCGCTCGCGAACACCGTCACCAGGATCAGGAGACGAAAGAGCTTGATCGGGACGTGCGGGCGGACCCTGGCGCCCAGTGCCATGCCGATCATGACGGGCAGCACCGAGACGAGGGAGATGCCGGCATCGGCGAGAGTGATATGGGCGTAACTGCTCATCACCAGCAGCAGCACCGCCGAGGCGAAGACGAGGTAGAGCGAGGCATGCTTGACGAAGAGGTTCTTGTCGCGAGAGGTCGCGAGGAGATAGACGAACACGATCGGCCCAGAGAGCGCGGCAAGCCCGCCGAACAGGCCACCCAGCCCGCCCGCGATCGGGCCGACCACCCTTTCTCCCGTGGGCGACAGCGTCAGATCGGGCTTGGCCACCACGGTGAGCCCGGCGAGCAGCAGGGCGCAGCCGACCAGGGGCTTCAGCCAGGCATCGTCGAGCGACATCAGCAGCTTCACGCCGACAACGATCCCGACACAGAAGCCAAGCAGCAACGGAGCTAGCTGGCGCAGCGCCGCCACCGTGCCACCGCCCTCGACCGCTTGCCGCAGATTGCTCAGCACGAGCGGAATGGAAAGCAGGGCGACTGCTGCAGGCAGGTCGATGATGTGGCTGACGAGAGGCATCGCCACGATCGGCATGCCGACGCCGATCAGACCCTTGGCGGCGCCGGCCGCCACCAACGCCAGGAGAAGGGCGACTCCTCCGGCCAACGTGAGCTGAGCGACGTTCTGAACGAGCAATGTGCTACCTCCATGGCGACGGGTGCGTCAGGAAAACTCGGCGACCTCAACCCCCGGAGTTCCGGATCAGCCTTGCGAGATGGTCGAGGCGCGCGTCGGACGTTTCCGATGAGTGGCCTTGCCGTTGGGCGGAAACCGCTATGACGGCTGCGATCTGCGCGACGAGGAAGGCCGCGAATGCCAGAATGCCCAGCAACGTTTCCATCGTATTCTCCCCTGAGAGTTGGCGACCGGAAGAGCTTCTCAGCCGTGCTCGTTCAGCCAGCGTCGTAGCCACTCGTAGTCTTCAAATCCCCGCCCCTCCCAGTCGTAGAGGCAGTGCCGCCGGGCCGTGTTCAGAGCGTGAATGGCGCGCTCGAGGATCGGCGCATCGCCCGGATGATTGCGTTGGAGAAGGTCGACGAGCTGAGCGACGTTCGCCCGGTCGGCTTCCTGGCAGCGCGGGGACAGGCGGAACGGTTCGGCGGTCCGCGCCTCGCGGGCGGTGATCCCGCTATCGAGGAACGGCTGGTAGGTAACGACCGCGACTGCGACCGCTACGGCGGCGGACACGGCGAAGATCGCGAGGTTTGAAATCCTTCGGTCGAAACGGCGGTCGCCTGCGGCCATGACCTGCCCCGTGGTGAGTCCCAAGGGAACATCCCGCTGAGCCGTGACACCGCCCTGGGCGCAAGCGTGACTCCAGCGTGAAATCGACGTTTGTACCCCATATGGCCAAAAATGAACCCATCGAGAAGCCAGTCAATTAGGCGGCTTCGGTAGGTGTTCCAGAGGTGACGCAGTAGGATTGGCGGACGGCCCATGATGTGATGACCGGGCCGGCTGGGCGGCCGTAGGAAGAAATAGAAGCCCGGCCGACAACGGCGAGGTTCTTTTTGAGCATTGGAGATATTTCTGGATAGGGAGCGGTGCAGCCCCAACCGCACCGCTCCATCCCAATTGAGGCCTGTCAACTAGTCGCCCACCCGACCAGCCAGTGCCTTCCTGCCCACCAAGCCAGCGCTATACAGTAGATGCGAGCGCGTACGAGCAGGTTTGTCACACTGACCTGGAAACTCGCCAAAGCGAGTAGAATCCTCGGCAAACCGTCAACTGGTGACGCGCTTCGCCGGATATGGAATGGCGCGCTCGACCTGCCGTGCCGGCTTGTCAATGGTGACTGCTGGGTGGGCCTGGGGCGCTACAGCGATCGATATGCACCGGAGGAGAGGGAGGCCGGCGGGCCAAAAGGCGGGCGTGCACGGCCATCGGTGTGTGCCGCCATGGGAATGGCGGGCGCAGCAGCGCACGAGAATCGGGCAGTAGCGTCTGACCTATCTGATTAAGTGCAGGAAGCCCCCTGCGCAGGGTTAACGCAACAGTTTTCACGCACATGTCACGCCACACTGACGCTGCGGCCTACGCCGACAAGCTTCAATGCCGGTCGAGCGCGCCCCTGCTCCTCCCACATGTGGCATTTCTCACTGTGGCGTATGCGCGAGCGGAGTACACCGCACGGATCGCGTTCAAGCTTTGGTGCGTTTCTGCGTTTCACAGGCTACAGCGGTTCCTGCTGCAGCACCTTGGGGGCAAAGCACAATGGCGACTTTACTGGGATGCCTGGTGTTCGCGGCGTTCCTTCTCGTGCAGATCGCCGCTGTCGTCGCGATTCATGCCGCCAGGACAAGTTGCGGATCGGACTCGCTCGAGGCGACGCGGCTCGATCCGCGTGCAAGGGCGATCTGGGAATCCGGAGGTTGAGGCAGGACGTGCGTCGTACTCTTACAATCTGGTGGACGTGCGTCGCGCTCGGGGCGCTCTTTCTTTCACGCAGCACTTATTCGCAAGAATTAAATGACGTCGCTCACAAGTTCCTGCAGCGTCACGGTGTACCCTGCCTGTTTGTCCTGAAAGTAGGAAGCCCTGGAGATATGGGGGAGGTTGCAACTTGCCAAGACATGAGCGAATGGGCCTTGTTCTGGCTTGAGGATGAAATCGCATTTGTGCACCCACTCAGCCGCGAGCTGTACAGGTGGGATCGCCAGAACTACGTGTCACATCCGGAAATATATACCGGCCCGAATCCAAGCAACGAAAGCCCGATCCTCCTCAGCCGTGGCCCTAACTAGGCGCTGCTATCGAAATACTAAGGGCTATGGGTTTGCTAAGTTCATGCGGTCACTGACGCCGACATGAACTAAAGAGGCGAGCTCGAAGGGTCAATTCGCCCGCCTCCATCGATCTCAACCTTCAAGTGGGCAGCCGCGATCTGTCCGGCCCTCATCCATCGCTGCCTGGAGCCGACTGCACACAGGCACGCCGTCAGCATTTAGCGCGTGCAGCTCGCCGTCGATATAGGCCGACTTCACCCTAAGCTCTCGCAGCGCTTCGATCGTGCGACGGTATCGATGCGACCAGTCCAGGCCCGCGCGGGTGAGCAGCTTGATGTCGTGGCCGTCAATGCGCGCGTGCATCCGGTAGCCGTCGTACTTGACCTCATGGACTCAGGCATCGCCCGCAGGCGCTTCGTCGACGAGGCGCGTCAGCTGCGGCTTGATCCATATTGGCGGCCGATCAGTCTTCCCAGCGGGCCAGTGCAGCAAATCTAGACCTGTGCGAAAAGCCCATATGCCGTGAGCATTGCCATCGGCCTGTGCGCTGAGCCGACGCGGGTTTGCAAGTTTCACGACTCTGCGTTTTGGCAGATCGAGATATTCGGGCGTCTGGAGAACTGCAAGTTAACCCAACTTTGCTAGGTGCTTTGGGAAATCATTGCAGCTAGCTAGCAAACAATGCTGCCTAGCGTAAATTAACATGCTGCTTTCGCGGCCCGCACGGTGACAGATGTCACAATGGGCCAGAGGAAAATGTGTCACGCTCCATGTCGCTGCGCGTGGCAAGCGTAGCAAGAATAACCAGCGGAGGAGACAATGGTCAGATTGATGTTGGCATTTGCCATGTTCGTCGGGATGACACTGGCCGCGCGGGCCGACGAGGCGGATCTCAAAAAGCAGGTCGACGCCATCGGCGCGGCCTACATGGAGCACTTCAACAAGGGCGACGCTGCTGGGCTGGTCTCGCTCTATACCGCCGATGGCATCCTGGTAAACCCGGCAGGGATGAACAAAGTGACGCCGGCCCTGTTCGAGGGAATGTTCAAGAACGGCGGGCTCAACCACCTGGATCCGCCCAAAGTCGAACAAGTCATCATGATCGATTCGAAGGTCGCGCTCGGCATTGGCACGTACCACCAGACAGGGAAGAAGGCCGATGGCACCGCCGTCGAATCGGAAGGGTGGTGGTCGGCGACCTACGTTCTGGACGGCGACAAATGGAAGCTGCGGATGCTGACCGCCGCGCCCAAGCCGCCGCCGGCCAAGTAGTGTAGCGTCAGCGAAGCGCGAACCGGATCAACAAGACCAGAAACGATGGAGGAGAAGAATGTACACGCGCGTCACTCGCTATTCGTTCAACGGTTCCAATGCGGAGGCAGAAGGGGCCAAGCTCTACGAGCAGGCCAAGCCCATGTGGAGCGGGCAGCAGGGCTTCCACAGCATGCAGCGCTATCGCATCGTCGAAGGTCCGCATGCCAATCAGCAGATGGTGGTCGTGCGCTTCAACAGCAAGAACGACATGATGAAGGCACGCGAAACCGTGGGGCAGCAGCGCGACCGGATCCTCAAGAAACTCGACGAAGTCGGCGTCAAGACAGAGGAAGCCATGGAGCTGGAAGAAATAACCTGATCTCCGCAGCTTGCCGGGAGTGACAAAGGCTGGGGGAACAGGGTTGTCTCCCGTCCAGGTCAGGTAGGTCACCTCGACGACCGCCTCGGGCCGCACCCAGTGAACTCGCGACAACTTCAGCGGCGACCCGAAACGGCTATGGCGTGGCGGCGGCTCGGCCAGCGGCATCTTCGGCACCTGCAGCGGCGCCAGCAGGCCCGCGAGGCGCTTCAGCTCTTTCTCGGTCATGCCGGTGCCTGCACGGCCGGCGTACTGCAGGCGGCCATCCTCGGTGTAGTAGCCGAGCAGCAGCGCGCCGATGTGTGATCGGCTGCCCTCGGGGTCTGTCCAGCCCACGACCACGAACTCCTCTCGGTTCAGGCACTTCGACTTCACCCAGAGCCCGCGGTCGCCAGGTACGTAGGGGCGATCGGTGAGCTTCGAGATGGCACCCTCGAGACCGAGCTTGCAGGCCTGCGCCCGAAAGCGGGGACCGTCACCGACGACATGCTCGCTGTATCGAAGCCCGCCAATCTCCCCGTTGAAGAAGCGCCTGAGCTTTTCCTTGCGCTGGGTGAGCGGCAACTGAGCCGTGCTTTGTCCATTGAGGAACAGGAGATCGAAGGCGAAGAAGACGAGCCGGTCTGTGCGACCTTCGTCCATCGCCGCCTGCAGCCGGCTGAAGACCGGGACGCCGTCAGCATTCAGCGCGCACAGCTCGCCGTCGATATAGGCCGACTTCACCTTCAGCTCTCCCAACGCCTCGATCGTGCGCCGGTATCGATGCGACCACTCTAGGCCGGTGCGGGTGAGCAGCTTAATGTCACGGCCGTCGATGCGGGCGTGCATGCGATAGCCGTCATATTTGATTTCGTGACACCAAGCCGCTCCGGCAGGCGCTTCTTCAACCAGGCGCGTCAGCTGCGGCTTGATCCATTTTGGCGGCCGGTCGGTCCTTCCCACGACGCCTAGTGCAACACATCCAGCTTGGGGCTGAAAGGCGGGTGTAATGCGTTTCTGATACCCTTCGAGGGGAAAGGGATGGGAGTTCGCGGATGCGAAGCGAGGGGCGTCCTTGGCATGGGGGCCGGGTACTCGTATGCGACGACAACCTGCTGATGGCCGAGGTCGTGGCCGAGTTCTTGCGCGAGTGCGGCCTCAGGCCCATAGGGCCTGTCGGCCGGTTGGAGACCGTCTTGCACGTCGCCCGCGAGCGGGCGCTCGACGGCGCGATCCTCGACATAAACCTCGCCGGCAGACCGTGTTTTCCGGTCTGCGCCATCCTGTCGGCACGACGCATCCCGTTCGTGTTCCTGACCGGGTACCCAGAGGCGAAAATTCCAGCCGAATACCGGTGGGCTGGTTTGGTCACCAAGCCCTTCGAGCCGACTGAGATGAAGGAAGTCTTGGCGCATATGCTGGCGATGGCTCAGGGCGGAGCGGCATCTGAGCAGCATCTCCAGGCCAACCTCCGACACTGACGTAAGGCCTCCATGAGGGCCTGCTCGGCGGCATACGCATCCCGGCGGGAAGCCAAAACTCGCCAAAGTCGATCTGTTGCCCTGCTCCCCCAGTAGCCCTACGGTTTCTGTACTTACCTAGGGGGATGCCGTTGGCGCGTGAGCAGCGCAAACTGGCGGCAATCATTGCTGCGGACGTTGTCGGCTACTCCCGCCTGATGGGGCGTGACGAGAGCGGGACGTTGGCGCGCCTGCGCAAGAACCGATCCGAATACCTCGAGCCCGTACTGGTCAGATACGGGGGTCGTCTAGTCAAGTTGACCGGCGACGGGGCCCTAATTGAATTCGCGAGTGCGGTCGATGCGCTGAGCGCAGCCATCGAGTTCCAGCAGGCCATGGCCGAGGCCAACGGCGACACAGTTGCAGATGCTGCACTTGTGTTCCGTATGGGGTTGCACCTCGGAGACCTCATTGTCGATGGCGACGACCTTTATGGCGACGGTGTCAACGTGGCGGCGCGGCTGGAAGGCGAAGCCGTTGCTGGCGGCATATTGATTTCGGGCAACGTCCGCGATGCCGTTGCCGGCCGATTGAAAGCGACGTTCGAGGATTTGGGTAGCCTGTCGCTGAAGCACATCGAACGTCCGGTTCAGGCCTTTAGCGTGAGGTGGGATCCGTCGGATTGGCAGCGCCAGGTGACATCGGATGTGGCGGTCCCAGCCGCTGGGGCGTCGCAGACGTCGTTGCCGTTGCCCGACAAGCCCTCGATTGCCGTTTTGCCGTTCCAGAACATGAGCGGCGACCCCGAGCAGGAGTATTTCGTCGATGGCCTGGTAGAAGACATCATCACGGGCTTGTCGCGCTTCAAATCGCTGTTCGTGATCGCCCGCAATTCGAGCTTCGCCTACAAAGGCCGTTCGCCTGACATCCGCCAGGTCGGCAGAGACCTTGGGGTGCGTTATGTGCTTGAAGGCAGCGCCCGCAAGGCGAGCAATCGTCTGCGCATCACTGGTCAGCTTATTGACGCAGGCGACGGCACACACCTTTGGGCAGATCGGTTCGAGGGTACGCTCGAGGACGTATTCGAGCTTCAGGACCGCGTGACGACTAATGTCGTCGGGGTGATAGCACCACGAGTCGAACTGGCCGAGATTGAAAGGGCTCGCAGCACAACCACGACTAACCTGAAGGCCTACGACTTACTGCTCCGGGCACAACCGCTAATGCGGGCACGGAGCCGGGATGATATTGAACAAGCCCTCCATCTCCTTCGGCAAGCAGTTCAGATAGACCCAGGCTACGCGCGGGCGATTGCGAACTTGTCGCTGTGCTGCTGGATATTCATTGCTCAGGGGTTCGCTCACCGGGATGACCCCCGCGTTTCTGACGTGGCGCAGTTGGCGCAGAAGGCACTCGGCCTGGATGCGAGGGACTCGGAAGTGGTGGCTATAGCCGCCTCCAGTCTTGGCGTGCCCGGCGGGGACATGCACACAGGCACTTCTTTGGTCGAACAGGCCATTGCGCTCAATCCGAATAATGCGGAGGCCTTCCGTATTGGAGGGGTCCTGTATGGATTTCTCGGTCAGGCAGAGAGAGCAGTCGACTACCAGCAGCGCGCCGATCGGCTTAACCCCCTGTACGCTGGCTGGAATGGAAGTGTCGGGTACCTCATCGCGTATTTCGGTGTCGGAGCGCATCAAGAAGTTCTCGAATGGTCGGCGAGAATTCTTCGGGAACGGCCAACTTCGGCCCCGCCTTGCGCTACCGAGCTGCAAGTCTCGCGCTTATGGGGCGTGTGGAGGAGGCTCGGCAAGTCGCTGCGCGCATTCTTGAGCAGACACCGAACTACACGATCTCCGACGTTCGTCGGCACCACGAGTTCGACATGAACAGTCCCTTCAAGATGCCCGGCGTAACGGAAGCTCTTTATCAAGGGCTGCGATTGGCCGGGCTCCCAGAATGACCGAGCATCGCCGCCTTGCCGCGATCGTGTCGGCCGATGTCGCGGGCTACTCGCTGCTTATGGGCCGGGACGAAACCGGCACACTGGTGGCGTTAAAGGCCATTCGGCAAGAGGTCGTCGACCCGGCGATCGCCAGTCATGGCGGTCGCATCGTGAAGACCACGGGCGACGGATTGCTGCTGGAGTTCCCGAGTGTGGTCAATGCGGTGCGCTGCGCGGTCGAGGTGCAGATGGCGATGGCTGACCGTAGCGCCGAGGTTGCCGAGGATCGGCGCATTGCTTTCCGCATCGGCATCAACCTCGGCGACATCATCGTCGACGACGACGACATCTTCGGCGACGGTGTCAACGTTGCCGCGCGACTCGAGGAGATTGCGCCGCCTGGAGGCATTTGTATCTCGAGCCGCGTGTATGAAGACGTGCGCGACCGCCTCGACACCGTGTTCGACGACGGCGGTACGCAGACGCTCAAGAACATCGCTCGAACTGTTCAGGTCTGGCGCTGGCAGCCTGGCCAATCGGCACCGCCGACGCTGCAGGCTCTGCCTCTCCCCGACAAGCCCTCAATCGCCGTCCTCCCATTCCAGAACATAAGCGGCGATCCAGAGCAGGAGTATTTTGTCGACGGCCTGGTTGAGGACATCATCACCAGCCTGTCGCGCTTCAAGTCGTTGTTCGTGATCGCACGCAATTCCAGTTTTGCCTACAAGGGTAAGTCGCCTGACATCCGGCAGGTCGGGCGCGATCTCGGGGTTCGATATGTACTTGAAGGGGGCGTTCGGAGGGCTGGAAGGCGGTTGCGGATTACGGCGCAGCTAATAGATGCAGAGAATGGGACGCATACATGGGCCGACCGCTTCGAAGGCAAAGTGGCGGATGTTTTCGCGCTTCAGGATGAGGTGACGGAAAAAGTGGTTGTGGCCATCGCGCCACTGGTGGAGCAGGCCGAAATCGCGCGCGCCAAGCGCGCGCCACCGGATAACACCGATGCCTATGATTGCTACCTGCGGGGCTTGGCCTGTCTTTCTCCCGTGACCATAGAAGGTCGTGCGCAAGCACTGCGTTTGTTCGAAGAGGCAAGCGCTCTAGATCCAGACTATGCGTCCGCCTATGCGATGGCGCTGACCTGTCATGTGTTCCGCCTCGACCACGGCCTAGCCCAGGACCGCGAGCAGGAAAAAAATGAAGTCACACGCCTTTGGCGGATGGTCAGCCGTGTAGGTCAGGACGACAGCGTAGCGCTCAGCCACACCGCTTGGGCTGTGGCCCGCGTACTCCACAATCTGCCATCGGCAAAGGAACTGATCGACCGGGCCTTGGAACGAAATCCCAATCTTGCCAGTGCGTGGGCAAGCAGTGGATTTATCAATCTCTGGATGGGACATCCGGATATAGCGATGCAACACGTTGATCGAGCCGGGCGGCTGGATCCCAGCCCGGCCAGTATTAGTATGGCCGTAAAGCGATCGGTGATGGCTCACGCCTGCTTTTACTTGGGCCGGCACGAGGACGCGTTGGCTTGGGCTGAACAGATGCTCCAGTACATCCCTGACAGCCACCCCGGCCTGCGCATCGGAGCTGCCAGTGCCGCCTTTGCCGATCGCTGCGGCGACGCGCATCGGTTGGCGGCTCGCCTACAGGTCATCGATCCCGCGATGCGGGTCTCTCGCCTCGGGGAATATCTAGGGCCCTACCAAAGGCCCGACTTCGTAGATAAATACGCCCAGGGCCTGCGCTTGGCCGGACTGCCCGAATGAGAGAGCAGCGCCGCCTTGCCGCCATCGTGTCCGCCGACGTCGCAGGCTACTCGCGGCTGATGGGCCGGGACGAGAGCGGCACTCTGGCGGCGCTCAAGGCGGTGCGGCAGGAGGTGGTCGATCCAGCCATTGCTGCGCACGGCGGCCGCATCGTTAAAACCACGGGCGATGGTCTGCTGCTGGAGTTCTCGAGCGTGGTAAACGCGGTGCGCTGCGCGATCGAGGTGCAGACGGCGATGGCCGACCGCACTGCTGGTATGGCCGAAGACCGGCGCATCACCTTCCGTATCGGCATCAACCTCGGCGACATCATCGTCGAGGGCGACGACATCTTCGGCGACGGCGTCAACATTGCCGCCCGCCTACAGGAGATCGCGCCACCTGGGGGGATTTGCATATCGAGCCGTGTGCATGACCATGTGCGTGACCGTCTCGACACCGCGTTCGACGACGGCGGCATGCAGACGCTCAAGAATATCGCTCGACCAGTTCAGCTTTGGTGCTGGCAGCCCGGTCTGACGGTATTGCCCGAGCCAACACCTGCGCCGACAGCCCTCCCGCTACCCGACAAGCCGTCAATCGCCGTGCTGCCGTTCGAGAATATGAGCGGAGATCCCGAACAGGAATATTTTACAGATGGGATGGTCGAGGACATCATCACCGGCCTCTCGCGGAGCAAGTACCTGTTCGTCATCGCCCGCAATTCGAGCTTCGCCTACAAGGGGAGGACGCCAGACATCCGCCAGGTTGGCCGCGAATTAGGCGTCCGCTACGTGTTGGAAGGTTCAGTGCGCAAGTCCGGGAGTCGCGTGCGGATCTCAGGACAGCTCATCGACGCGGCGACGAGTGGGCATATTTGGGCTGACCGGTTCGACGGCGACCTTGAGAACATTTTCGAGCTTCAGGACCAAATGACGAGCAGTGTCATAGGAGGAATTCTCCCTTCGCTCGATTTGGCGGAAATGGAGCGGGCCAAACGTAAAACAGAGAACCTCAAGGCCTACGACTACTATCTCCGCAGCGTGGCAGCCGTGAGGCGCTCACTTACGCCTGAGGCCAGCATGGAAGGGCTGGCCAATGCTCGAAAAAGTGTTGAACTCGACCCAGAGTTCGCGTTGGGCCACACCATGATCGCGTTTGCGATCAACACCCGCTGGTCGTTCAGGTGGACCGTTGATCATGCTGCCGAGGCCGCAGAAGCTGAACATGCAATCCTGCGGGCACTTGCCCTGGATGACCACGATCCGCGCGTCCTCGCCTTTTGTGGGCAAACGCTGTTCGTTGTCTTGAGACGAGGTGCGGAGGCCGCTGCGCATCTCACGCACGCCGTTAGACTCGATCCCAACCTGTCAGCTGCCTGGACTTTTCGCGCAGCCGTCCGAATTGCGCACAACGAGCCAGAGGCAGCAATTGACGACCTTGAGCGCGCCATGAGGCTCAGCCCCATCGATACGGGCAAATGGTATCAGCTGACACTTATGGCTCGCGCTCACAATCTCAGCGGGAAGCACCAAGAGGCTCTGGCCTTCGGAGCGGCAGCGCTGCGTATGCGGCCGAATTTTCCGCATACCGTGATTGAACAGATCGTCGCCAACACGTTGGGGGGCCACATCGAAATGGCTAGGGAAGTCATGATCGGGTATCGGGCGATCCAGCCGAAGGATCGGGTCTCTAACTACAACCCGCCCCATTTGTCCGCTTCGAGTGTCCTGAAGTATCGAGAAGCGCTGCGGCTTGCTGGCATGCCTGACTGACCTGGCGGCGCCATCTCTGCCGCCGTCGTGTCGGCCGACGTCGCTAAACGTCCCTGATGCGTACCCGCTCGGCCTTCCGCGCTAGGAGGTCGGCGAACCCGCCCCTGAGCCGGCGCGACAGCGCACCATCGAGCGGTCGCTGGGCGAGCGATCATCAGCGGTGGGTCTATGGTGCAAAATTGAGGAGATCGTGGCCGTCCGCTGCCGCCAGCTCCGCCACGCCGTTGTTCCCGGTTGACCTCGGGACCCGCGAGGTCGAAGTCCGATCGCCGGCCAACGCGAGGCTGGGCCAAAATCTGCACGTCAGGTGTGCCGGCTCGAGACACCGGTCTTCGCGCATCGAGATCAGACCGCGCCGTAACTCGTCGCAATCGACGCGCTGGATTTCTGCGGGCCTTCTGTGAGAGGCCGCGGCGGATATGGGTCGGTGCGCACCGTGATCGGGTTAACAGGCCCCTGGCGTGCCGAGCGCTACGTGCCGCCGGGGTAGAGCATTGAGGACGACCATCGATCGGCGCCGCGGTCGTGGAGGGCCAGGCCTGCAACATAGGTGACGCATTCAGCTCCCTTGACGCGACAACGGATGTTCCTAAATCCGCCCACGTCGGACACACCTACTATTGGCTGCCTCGAAGAGGGGCCATTGCGAACATCGCTCGTGGGAGGATGCATGCGCACCGACGGATGGCCGCAGTTGCGGCCTTGCCCGATTTGACGGCGAGGGGTCCATGGAACGTGGATTACTCGCCCCTCTCAGCCCTAACGAGGAACTGGCGTTGCGGCGGATTTCTCCGGGGTCCACCGTGGTTCCCGACGTCTACTGTAAGCGACTGGTTACGCTGGCCCTGATTGAGCAGGACCTAGTAGGGATGCGACTGACAGAACTGGGAAAAAAGCGGCTGGTAGGTCTGAGCGAAGGGAAGAAGCACAAGGGCCTCAGCGGCGGCTGGTGAGCCCTGGTTCCCTGTCCTCTCGCAATTCGGCGAGCGTCGCCATCCGCTCGTAAGTCTCGGCAATCATCGTCATCATGGCTCGAGTGTCACGATCCTTCATTTCCTCTGCCAGAACGCGAGCTTCTTCGGCTCGCTCTCGCCAGTAGGCAGGGGTGAATTGGCCATCGTTGCTGGTCGCGCGCTCCATCGCAGCCCTCTTGTTTGCGGGTTGGAACGTGAGGCGTGACGATGGAGTTGCTGCGCGGCCTTCTCGGCTGACCGGCTGATCAGCAGAATAGCGCTCCCCCGAGGGGGACGACGGCAACGCTGTCGGCTGCCTGAGCAACAACTGTTGCGAGGACGTTGCGCTGCATGTCCCGCTGCAATCGAACCCCCAACTGAGCGGAGGATCTGGGTGCCTCCGCTAACTCCGGCTTGGCGACGTTAGCGGCAGTCCAAGGTCCGCCGCGAAAAATCTCGAACTGCCGGCTTGGCGGTGCATGCCGGAACCCATCCGCCGAGTGCGAGACGCATTGGCATGCCCCGCCAATGCCTTCAGAAGCCCCCCACGCCCATGAAGGCGGACAGGGTAGGAGAAGGGAGAGCCTGACTTTGGCCCGAACGCTATGCCGATCGACCGGCCCCAGCGATGCCTAGACACATCTGCGGCGCCGACCTCGGGCGCGACTTCCGAATCCTGGCGATGCTGAGCGACGGCGGAACTCCGAAGTATTGGCCTGGGGATGCGTTGCACCGCGCCCGCAATCGCAACGTCGCAGGACTGATCGCGTTTACGAGCAGTTAGGGATCGAAGCGACTGATGGCCGAAAAGAATCCCAAGCTCGATCCGCAGCCGGGGTCGAATACCGAGAAGCCGCCCGAGCAGTGGGTGTCGGGCGATGAGCCTATGACAGGCGCTCAGGCCTCCTATCTCACCACGCTCTGCGAGGAGGCCAAGGTCAAGCCGCCCGAAAGCGCGCTGACCAAGGCACATGCGTCGAAAATGATCGAGGAATTGAAGGCAAGGCTGGCCGATAATCGTCAGCGCCAGCGGCGACCTGCTGACCTGAGCGGCGTTTTAGCGCGCCTCGCGTAACCGAACTGGCCGGAGTCCGCGTAACCGAACTGGCCGGAGTCACAGGGAGGCGAGTGTCCACGGGGCAGCGAAGTTTCCCGCGAGCGTCCGTCTCTTCTCCCGATGCAGGTCTACGAGCATGACACCGCGTTGACACTTTCGGACGGCGGCCTGCGGCGTGAGCCTCATCGGGAAACCGGAGGGCGGGCGCAGGTGGAACGCAGCCTAGTCGTCGAGTCGAGCCCGCAGGAGGCAATGGCGCTGATCCAGATCGCCCGGAGGCGTTCGCGCCGGAGCCGTTTCGGAAAGCGATATGAGCCGACTTCGCCTGCTGGGTGGGGCGGCGCTTGTGGCCCTTGCCGCACCGGACCTCGCACGGTTCCGGATGAGGTGTTCGGCGGTCACCGACCGGGCACCTCAGGGGCTCTCGTTAAAGCAGGCAGCCGGCACGCGGTCTTTAGCGCGCGTCGCGCGATTGCTGTTGCTCGCGCAGGGAGCCGCGGAAGATCGGGGCGCAAACGCCGTCTTTCCCGAGGAAGTCGTCGTTGTCGCCGGCATAGGTGACACCCGCCACCCTGCCGTCGACGATGCGGACCAGGGCATGACAGTACGAGCCACTGCCGCCCGCCGCGACGCCGCCGCCGATGATCGGCAAGGTGATCTGCAGCCCCCCCGGTGCGCCCGGAACGTTAGGAAAGGCGGCGTAGAAGCGCTTGAGATCCGGAAGGTCGAGGCGTCCGTGCAGAGTCGTCAGTGTGCGGAGGGCGAAATCGCCTATAAGTGGGAAGTGAAGCAGATCAGTATGGAAATGAATCACTTCGAAATCCTGTCGGCATACTTCGTTCAGCATCATCAGATGATAAGACAGCGCGTCCTTGACGGCGGGGTTAAGTCGCAAAGCCATCTCGGAGCAACTGACTAGCTTCGCCGAAGTCCTCGAATCGCCTCTGGCAAAAAGGGTGAACGTCGTGGCCCTGATGAACAAGCTCTTCGCTGAGGTGGGAAACTACCCGCTCGGTCCCCCGTAGAGGCGAGGGGTACGTTTTCCATCAGCGGGGCAACCTACGCTATCCTCATCTAACGACCTCGGCGGCCGAGGAAACGCCCGTAGACCTTGCGGAGTTCCTGTTTCCAACCCGACGGTGCACCGACACCGTTGTGCTGGCTTGACCAGTTGCCTCGGTTCAACACCTCGATAAGGAATTGGTAGGGTAAATTGAGCTGCGAGGTCTGCGGGACAAATGGGACGGGAGCTATGGAACCCGGCCAGCGTGATCGTCGTTTGGCCGGGCCCTGGCAGGCAAAGCGCTTTTCTAGGGGCCAGCGGACTTTCGCGTTGCCCGACGCTCTCCTGCCGCGGGCGTAGCCCGACCCTCAGCGGCGATGGCACACTCCGGCGCGATGGAAGACCCTCGCGATCTCGCTTTTGTCCTGGCGCTCGCCTGCCTGATCGCCGCCGCCAGCGTGGCGGCCAAGCGCCTGCGTATCGCAGCGCCTATCGTGTTGCTGGTCGCCGGCATGACCGTGGGTTTTCTACCCGGCCTGCCGCGTGTACCGCTCGATCCCGATGTGACGTTGATGGTCCTACTGCCGCCGATTCTCTACGGTTCCGGCGTCGGCATGAGCTGGCGCGGCTTCCGCAACAACCTGCGGCCGATCCTGCTGCTGGCCGTCGGCTGCGTGCTGTTCACCACCACGGCGGTCGCCGTGGTTGTTCACTATGCCGTCGGTCTGCCGTGGGCAGTGGCGTTCGTGCTGGGTGCCATCGTGTCACCGCCCGATTCGGTGGCGCCCATGGCGGTGCTGCGCGCCCTGCGCCTGCCGCGACGGCTGATTTTGGTGCTCGAGGGCGAGAGCCTCGTGAACGACGCGACGGCCCTGGTGACCTTCAGCTTTGCGCTGGCCGCCGTGGCCACGGGCGGCTTCTCGCCGGCGACGGCGGCGCTGCAGTTCGCCGCGATCGCTTCGGGCGAGATCGCCTTCGGCGTGGCCGTTGGCTGGGTGATGCTGCGGCTGCGCCACCTCGCCGACGATCCGCGCGCCGAGGTGCTGCTGGCGCTGGTCATCCCCTTTGTCGCCTTCTGGCCCCCCCATCTCCTGGGCGGGTCTGGCGTGGTCGCGTGCGTCGCGGCCGGCCTATGGGTGTCGTGGAACGGGCGGCGTCTTATCAGGCCGGCGACGCGCCTGCAGGGCTATTTCATCTGGGACCTCGTCACTTGGGGCGTCGAAGCGCTGACCTTCGTTCTCACCGGGCTTCAGGCGCACTCGGTAGTCGAAGGCTTGGCCGGCGAGGGATGGCGGCGACCGCTGACGGCCGCCGCCCTGGTCTGCGCGACCGTGATCGCCGTGCGCTTCATTTGGGTGTTCCCGGCCACCTACCTGCCGCACATGCTGTCCGGCGCGGTGCGCCGCCGCGAGCCGGCGCCGAACTGGCGGTCTGCCTTCCTCCTGTCCTTTGTCGGCCTGCGCGGGGTCGTAAGCCTCGCCGCCGCGCTGTCGATCCCTTTCATGCTGGGCGGACGGGCCTTTCCCGACCGCGACCTGATCCTGTTCGTGACCTTCTGCGTCATCACCTTCACGCTCCTCGGCCTTGGCGCGACGCTGGCGCGCGTCGTGCGTGGGCTCGGACTCGCCCGCGACGGTCTCGCCGAAGCCGAAGAGCACAAGCGCACCGAGCTCGCGGCACGGATCGAGGGCATCGAGGCAGTGCTGGCAGGCCTGGATCGGGCTGCGGCAGAGGGGGCGCCCAAGGCCTCCGTCGCGGCGTTGCGGCGGCGCCACAGCGATCGCCGCCGTCACCTCGGGGTGAGCGCCGACGAACGCACTGACGAGGACCCGGTGGGCGACACCAGTATTCTCGAGCTGCAGCTGGTCGACATCGAGCGCGAGGCGATCGACCGGGCCTACACCGAAGGCCGGCTGACCGACGAGGCGCGCCGGCGCATCGAGCGTGAGTTCGATCTCGAGGAAGCACGCATCCGCCATGCCGCGGCCAGCGCGGCGCCGGCCGTCGACGAGCAGGTCAGCGATGAGGCGGAGGAGGAGACGTCGACCCAGTCACCGTAGATTAGGGCCAACAGTAGGATGACGCTCGCATTACTGACCTGTCCGCGCTGCATCTGGCAGATTAACCAGTGTACCCGCTTCTTTGGCGTACCTCGTCGACCAGCTTCGATGAACCTGTGCACGGGGTGGCACATTGGAAGGACAGCACCCTCAGTACTTCCCCTCACTGCTCGCGCGGCTCTGAGTGGTCGCCCGAGCCCGCACGAAAGGGGCGGCTAATTGTCTGGGGAGGAAAAGGAGGGTCCGGTGTAGCGAGGCCGAGCCGCAGCATCGAAGCGGCCGTATCGACCAATTTGCTGCGCTCCCCGCATGCGCAGGTAGCCGCAGTTCGGGTTCGGAGCCCGTGTTGCTCCCTAGGACGGCAGCGGATGAGTTGCCGCCGTATCGCGAACAGCCTGGACTATCGATGGTCGGGGTATCGCAAGATCGATCCAAGCATGACTATTGTTCCCGTGGGTCCGCCTTAACCTCCCGGCCGCCCCTTGAAATGGCTGCTTGCCCGGCGGACCTCCACTGATCGAGGCGTCCCGGCGGGCTGTCGCCATGACTATCGGTCAGGCGCGCTCATGAACGCGGCGGGATGTTCTGGTTCATTCGGAAGAAATTCTCGGGATCGTACGCCGCCTTGACCTGCTGCAGCCGGTGATAGTTCGGCCCATAGGCCGTCATGACCGCGTCGTCCTGTTCATCCTCGCCGATGTAGTTGACGTATCGGCCGGTTCCCATGAATGGCTGCATGGCCACATAGGAATCGCGCACCCATTCGATGCAAATGTCGTTCTGCGCGTGGTCCATCCATTCGCCCAGCACCAGTAGGTTGTAGCCGGGTGTGCGATGCGGGAACGCGGTGGCGGTCGGATCGACACGAGTGACGGCGCCGTGGAAGTTTTCGAGCAGCAATTGGCCCATCGGCGTCGGGCACTTGGCGAAGCACTCAATCATGGTGCGGATGGCGTCGTCCGTCAGCGCGCCGAGAAAGTTGGACTTCCAATAGTTCAGGGCTCCGTGGGGGTAGGCCGCGTCGAGCATGGCGTTCATCGCCGCATACGGCATCGGGCCGATCGCATCCAGGACAGGCTTGCCGAAAACCTTGATCGGCTGCACCGCCTTCTCGCCGTCGGCGAGCGATCCGCAATGGCAGAGCACGATGGCGGCGAGCTTCGTGCCCGAGCCGTCCGGCGCATGCACCAGGCCGCCAAAGACCGTGAATTCGTCGGGCAGCCTGGCCGTGACATCACGGAAGTGGCGAAGCACATCCCAGGCATCTTGGAACGGCCAGGCGATCAGGCCGCCGGTGATCATGGGACCAACCTGGTGCAGGCGGTACTCCAACGTCGTAGCGATGCCGAAATTGCCGCCGCCGCCGCGCAGCGCCCAGAACAGGTCGGGATTCTCGCTCTCGCTTGCCTTCACGATACGGCCGTCGGCGAGCACGAGCTCGACGGCGAGAAGGTTGTCGAGGGCGAGCGCATGCTTACCCATGAGCCAGCCCAACCCGCCCCCCAAAGTGAGGCCGGCGATGCCCGTCGAAGACACGACGCCGCCTGTCGAAGCAAGGCCGTGAAGCTGAGTCTCGCGGTTGAACACGTTCCATGTCGAGCCGCCCTGGGCGCGGGTAGAGCGCGCGCGGGGATCGACATGGACGCCCTTCATCTGCGACAGGTCGATCATCATGCCGCCGTCGATCGTGCACCGGCCCGCCACGTTGTGGCCACCGCCGCGCACGGCAACGCCCAAGCCTTGGTCGCGGGCCAGCCTGACGGCGTCGACGACATCGGCCACGCCGCGACAGCGGGCGATGACGACAGGCCGTTTGTCGATGAGCCCGTTGTGCACTTTTCGCGCGGTCTCGTAATCCGGGTCATTTGGCTTGATTAGTTGGCCGTTGAATGACTTCGCGACCTCATCCACCGCACTGAGCAACGAAGCTGTTACACCCATTGGAGCCCCCTTGTCGGCAGTCACTGCCGACCAACCGGAACCTGCTCTTGATCGGCTGCCGTTGGCAAGAAAGCCTGCAGCATGCATGCCGAATCTCACGACTTCGTCACGAACGCTGAACTGTAACTTCTACCGGCTCGGGTTCTGTCATCGCTTGGGCAACTTCGGCAGCTCCGCCGTGATGGCCCTGTCGACGACGGTCAGGAGATAGGCATCAGGATATAAAGAGCAGCCGCCGCGAACGAGAAGGGCGAGCTGGGCGCCTGCTTCTCCTTCGGGAATTCTTGCACCGCGTCGCCGTGCGGCGTGTTCGGCGAGTAAAATCGCCACCGCGCGGCGTGCGTCGGGCGCCATGGCCTGCGCTTCCCGGCAGGTGATGTAGGCCGCTTGGTCGAAGGTGAGGGAGGACTGCGCCAGGGCCAAGGATGGAAGGATCGCCAGAGGAGAAAAGGCGAGTATTGCGAGCCGCAAGTTCATGGTGCTCCCTTTACTTGGAATCTATCGCGCTGCCGCCAAGATAGCCGACGGCGCCGCCGATCAGACCGGCGCCAACCACCTGGCCGAACGACCCGCCGGCTACCATGCCGATGCCGCTTCCCAGCGCCGCCCCCGTCAAGCCGCCCTTCTGTGGGGTCGTCATGTTCTCGCAGCCGCTGGCCAAGCCTGCCAAAACGAGGAGGAGGGTGAGGGTGCGTGCTGTCCGCTTCATATGGCGCTCCGCTGTCGAGGAACACCGTGCCCTGTTTTGTGGCGCCTGGCTATTACCTTGGTCAAAAGAGTTAGACGACGGGTACGGCGCCAGCAATCTCAACATCTGCGGCGGATCATGCGCCGCAGCAGCCTAAACAGCGCGCTGTTGGACAGCCGGAAAATCGCAAGCCGCTAACGTGCGGCATGAGCGATATGCCAGACTGCGACCGCTGTCCGGAGAATCGAGGCGGCTATCGCGCAATGGCTGTCGCGCGATGCGGCACGAGAACGAGAACGGTGGGATGAGTTTTCTCGCGATTACTGCCCGGTGGTGCCGCGCACCTACAACGGGGCGTTCGGTATGGCGCGCATTGACCCCCCGGCGGGGGTGACCACCTCGGGCCGCCGTTCGGTATCGAGCAGGGTGTCGCTCGACAGGCCCCCCACCGGGGCACCCTTGCCTGCAGGTGGACGCGCGGAAAAATAGAAAATCCGCATGAACCAGTTAAGGCCGCCAGCGCGCGCCCGCTGGCACGACTGCACTGGACGCTAGTGTATCGCTGGAACTGGGACGACATCGCTGCCTTCAGCGCCTAAAATAGGCTGGGCTACCGAGCCATAGCGTTGCAGGGCGACCCTGAGGAGGCTCCGTGACGGCTGAGCGGGTTGTACGGCGACTGGCGGCGATCCTGGCGGCGGACGTCGTGGGCTATTCGCGCCTGATGGGACGCGACGAGAACGGCACGCTGGCGAAGTTAAAGGCCCATCGCACCGAGCGCCTAGAGCCGATTCTGGCTCGACACACGGGCCGGCTAGTCAAGCTAACGGGCGACGGTGCGCTGGTCGAGTTTCCAAGCGCCGTGGACGCACTCAGCGCCGCTATTGCATTCCAGCAGGCTGTGGCCGAAGCCAACCACGATCAGCCCCAAGAGACGCGCATTATGTTCCGGATCGGCCTGCACCTTGGCGATCTGATCGTGGAAGGTGATGACCTCCACGGGGATGGCGTTAACGTTGCAGCCGGCGGCAGCCCGATGCAGGACTTGTTGAACTATCATGCCTTCCGTGCCGGTCGCCGGTTCAAGCTGCGCATCCGCCTCAACGGGACCGACTTGATGTGTCAAATGGTAGAAAAGGGCATTGGTCTCGCCATCCTGCCTGAAACAGCAGCTCGGCGATCCCAGCAGTCAATGGCTATCCGCGTCATTCCTCTTACGGACACTTGGGCTCTTCGCCACCTAAGGATTTGCGTGAGAAGCTTTAAGTCTCTACCCGCACACGCTCAACGGCTGGTCGAGTTTTTGAGGCTACCCACGCCGATGCCTTGATGGTCGTGTCCTGGCTGTCATTGGACAAATGCCCGTGGGCCAAGGCAGTTAGACATCCTGCAGCGAGCCAAAGGCCTTGATTCGGTTGACTAGGCGCCCGCCCGAAAATCACAGTATCGGCGGTTTATTAAACCCAGCTGCCCGCCTCGGGGGCAGAGCTGGGCAGAAAACGGAGAACGTTGGATTTCAGTTTCCATTCCTCCGCCAATTTCCTCAAGCGCAACGATTCTCAGGCCGAGCGCTCCAAAAAGAACCGCACAAGGACTTGGCGTGAGGTCGCCCCCGGACGGGGCTCATCGGGTGCTGCAGTGCCAGCCGCAGATCGTGCAGTGTAAACCTTGGACTCTCGACCCATGGTCGGATCTGATGCCGCGATGCATGCATTGCAGCGCAACGGGCGCAGCCGCGCAAGCTCACGCGGTTGAGGCGTTAAATGCCCGCGCAGGTTACTCCTGAAGGGTTCGGGCGACGGAAAAAGTTCTCGGCGATACCCCGCCCTGGGCGCTTGGCTCAGCGGGAGAGCACACCCGTTACACGGGTGAGGTCGCACGTCGATCCGTGCAGTGCCCACGATCGCTTTCGGCCCGTGGAAGGCTATGCTAGCGCCAGACGATGTCCAACACGCCTTTCTTCCTCTCAACAAACAAAACCGAGCCCCGAAGAACTGGTGAGGCTGTGGATGTGGCCGCCCGCTACTTCGTCTACGAGCTTTATGATGCAACGGGCGGTCATGTAGGGGCGTGGAAGGTTCTGCGCGACACCGAACAAACACAGGCGACTGTCACGCGGGCGGTTGAACGCGGATGGGCTATTCTGCGAGACGACAGAAAGGGAAAGACCAGGGTTCGGAGCGCGTCCCTTACTGACGAGGGCCGGCGCATGGCCCGCAGGAGCCTCCGGTAAAGCACGAATGCGTCACTGCTGTGGACCGCAATTAGCGGCAGCGCGTGGCCAACGTTCGACGAAAGAAAAAGCCCCGCCGGTTGGGGCGAGGCGAAGGTCATAAGGAGATATGAAAAAGGACGATCTGGCTTCACAGGTCGGCCCCTGACCGTTGTCGCAGTTTCCGGCTGTTTAACGCAACCAGTTTCTATCTGATCGCGAACGCCTCCAGTTTCTTGCCGCCTTTGAGCGCCGCGACGAGCCACCTTGGCCGATTGCCCCTTCCCGCCCACGTTTCCTTGCGGTTTTTGGGATTGCGATAGAGCGCAGGAAGTTTCCTCCCTTTAAGAGCGTGGGGCCGTGCATGCAGGCGCGTACGCGATTTCGCGGACGAAATGGTCCGGAGCTCGCCGATTGCTTCAATGAGTCGTGAACGTTCCTTAGCGGACCGCAGCTCAATTTCAGCGTCGATCTTACCCTTCGCCACTAGAAGCTTATCAAAGGTCATCGACTTCACATTTACCATCGTTCACCCGTTTTGCTTTTGCAGGCGCCCTTATAGTAAAGCGATGCGGCGTTGCAAATTGCTATGCGCGAACCCTTCTTTTTCGCTTCTCACTGCATTGCTGATGAGGTTACCTGCTGACGTGCTCTGCAGACGAGGTAACGCCGCGGCAAAGCACGGCGTAGGTATACATCCCGCGTCCCTGCATGCCGCTATCGAGTAGGTCACTGCTCCGTTGGCTGGTCCTGCTTTTGCGCCGCAAGGCGATAGACAAATCGGCTGCCAGCCCACACCTCGAAGCCGTCATACCTCTCCGCACCGCCATGATTCTTAAATTGCTCCTACGCCTGCAACACGAGGTCGGCGTCGGTGCCTACCTCCGCTGCCAAGCAAACGATTGTCGGCGACACGGGTAAATACTTGGGCATCACCGGGGCGTGGGATGTGGTACGTCGCCAACACACCGTTCGCCAGGAGCGGGTGAAGGGGTTGGGAGCGCAAAACTTACCGGCACCTACAAGCTGCCTTGAAAACGTCCGCGTTGGCGGACGAAGTAGCGACGCTGCGCCCGCCAGTCCCACGGCGGCATGCAGTCATGGGCATGAAGGTCGAGGCGCTTGGCCTTGGCCTGCACGTCGTCTTGGACGTAGTCGCTGCTGTAGCGCAGGAACGCCCGAGCCATACCGGCACGGACCATCTCAGCGCCAAGGTCACGGCCATCGGCCCGGCACAGGGCGACGTTGCGGCCGTATTGGTCGCGGTCCCGCAAGCGGGCTTGCGAATAGTTCTTAGTGGGCCGGTGGGTCCATACCCCGAATGCTCTGGCCACATTGCCGTCCGTCGCGAAACCGCTCCTTCCTCGCCGGAGGCCTTCTGGGTTAGCTTTCGGTCGTGGCCAAGCGATACCGGAGGGGGCATGTCTGCTGATGCCGCAGCCTCTTCACCGAGCGTACCTGACCCCCAGCAACGGATCGAGCTGCTGGAAGCGGAACTGCGTGCGCGCACCGCCGAACGCGACGAGGCCGTAGCACAGCAAACAGCTACCTCCGAAGTGCTGCAGGTGATTAATGCATCACCTAGGAACCTCGCACCGGTGCTCGATGCGATGTTGGAAAAGGCGACCAATCTATGCAAAGCGGCCTTCGGAATTCTGTGGACCTACGACGGTAAGCAATTTCACGCCGCAGCGTTCCGCAGCGTGCCGCAAGCCTATGCCGATTACCTGCGCAATCCGCCGCCGGCTAGCCCTGAAACCCCTCTCGGCCGCATCGCCGCGGGTGAGCCCCTGGCGCACATCGCTGATATGGCCGTCGACCGGAGTTACGAGCGCAGTCCACTGATCCGGCACGCTGTTGAGCTCGGGGGCTTCCGTACCGTTCTGGGCGTAGCGCTGCGCAAGGAGGAAGCGCTGCTCGGCGCCATCACGATATACCGCCAAGAGGTCCGACTCTTTTCCAACAAGCAGATCGCGCTCCTGGAGAATTTCGCGGCCCAGGCCGTGATCGCGATAGAGAACGCTCGCCTGCTGTCCGAGCTTCGCCAGCGCACAGCGGCCCTCGAGGAAACCATAGCGCAGCAGGTCGCCACGACAGAGGTATTGGAAGGCATCAATTCGTCCCCCGGTGATATTTTGCCGGTGTTCAACACAATGCTCGAGAAGGCGATGCAGCTCTGCGAAGCAGCTTTCGGCCAGCTCGATACGTTCGATGGAAAAGATTTTCATACGGTCGCGGTTCGCGGTGTGCCGGCGCGGTTCGCGGAGTATCGCAATCGGCATCCGAACAGTTATGGCCCAGGTACGGGTCCGGCGCGCCTGTTGGCTGGAGAACGCATTCTCTATCACCTCGATCTCAAGGACGAGGAGATCTACCGCAGCGGGGAGCCCAACCGGCGAGCGTTGGTCGACCTCGGTGGCGCGCGCTCTGCCATACAAGTGGCGCTGCGCAAGGATGGGACGTTCCTCGGTTTCATCAACCTGTTTCGGCACGAGGTTCGCCCGTTCACGGAGAAGCAGGGCGCATTGCTGCAGAACTTCGCTGCGCAGGCTGTGATCGCGATGGAGAATGCGCGGCTGCTTACCGAGCAACGCGAGGCGCTTGAGCAGCAGACAGCGACCGCGGAAGTCCTCCAGGTCATCAACGCCTCGCCTGGCCAGCTTGAACCTGTCTTCGACGTAATGCTCGAAAAGGCCATGGCCCTGTGCGCTGCCGCGTTCGGGTTCTTGACCAGCTATGACGGACAGCGCTTCAGCCCGGTTGCGATGCGCGGTGTTCCTCCGTCGCTGACGGATTACTTTGCTCGAGGCATGGACCAGCCGCAACCTGGCGAGGCGCACTACCGAATCCTGCAGGGTGAGGACGTGATCCACAATTCCGACCAGAAAGAGGAGGCAGCATACCAGGCCGGCTTGCCGCTTCGCCGGGCGGTCGTCGATCTTGGCGGGGCGCGCAGCGCGCTGGTTGTCGCGCTCCGTAAGGACGGAGAGGTGCTGGGCGCGCTCACCATCTATCGCAAGGAGGTCCGGCCGTTCTCCGATAAGGAGATCGGGCTCATGCGGAATTTCGCGGCTCAAGCCGTCATTGCTATCGAAAATGCGAGGCTGATGAACGAGACCCGCGATGCCCTGGAGCGCCAGACGGCAACCTCAGAGGTATTGAAGGTCATCAACTCCTCGCCAGGCGACCTTGCGCCCGTGTTCGACACCATGCTGGAGCGGGCGGTGCGCCTCAGCGAGTCGGCGTTCGGCATGATGAACGTCTACGAGGACAACCGCTTCAGGAGAGTGGCTTTGCGGGGCGTTCCTGCCGCCCTGATCGAGCAGGAACCGTCGCTTCCGACCCCCGGTCCGAACAATGCCCTGACAAGGCTAATGAATGGCGAGGATGTCGTCCATATCGAGGATCTGCGCCAGTCGTCGAGCTACCGGGAGGGCGACCTGCGGTCACGCGGCATGGTCGAGCTGGCGGGGGCGCGAAGCTTGCTGGCCGTCGCCCTGCGCAAGGACGGCATCCTGCTGGGTACGCTGACTGCCTACCGTCAGGAAGTGCGGCCGTTTTCACAGAAACAGATCGAGCTCCTGCAAGGGTTTGCCGCGCAGGCCGTGATCGCCATGGAGAATGCTCGCCTGCTCGAGGAACAGCGCGAAGCCCTCGAACAGCAGACGGCCACCACCGAGGTACTGCAGGTCATCAATTCATCGCCCGGCGATATCATTCCGGTATTCGAGACCATTCTGCAAAAGGCCCACGCGCTTTGCGGAGTGGCCTATGGCAGCCTTCAGCTGTACGACGGTGAGAAGTTCCGGGCGGTGGCCGTGCATGGGTTGCCGCAAGCCCTGGCGGACGAGTTGAGGGCCGGTTACGTACCAGGCCCAACTCACCCCGTCCGGCCGCTGCTCGCGGGCGAAGATTCTCTGCAGGTACCCGACATGGCGGGATTGGGTGGCGCCTCCAGCGCCCTCCGGTCAAGCGGCTTGGGGACGGCGCTCTTCGTAGCGTTGCGCAAGGACGGCCTGCTGCTGGGGCAGATCGTGGCGACTAGGGACGAAGTCCGGCCGTTCACGGACAAGGAGACTTCACTTCTTCAGAACTTCGCCCAGCAGGCGGTCATTGCGATGGAGAACGCGCGGCTGCTAACAGAGCAGCGCGAAGCTTTGGAACAGCAGACGGCAACAGCTGACATTCTGCGGGTGATTTCGCAGTCGCCGACCGACGTGCAGCCCGTTCTGAAGGCGGTGGTCAGCGCGGCCCGGCGCTTCTGCGGCGCTGACGATGCAATGGTCGTCCTACGCGAAGAAACTGAGCAGTTGTTGGCTACCCATGAAGGCTCGCTGCAGTCACTTGTAGGCTCCCGCTTTCCGCTCGACCGCAGTTCCGCCACAGGTCGCGCCACCATTGATGGGCAGACCTTTCATATCCCTGACGTTGCTTCGCTGGACCCCGCCGAGCACGCCCTGACGATTGAACTCACTCGGAGGACAGGCGTTCGCGCCCTGCTGGCTGCGCCAATGCTTCGAGAGGGACATGCCATCGGCTGCGTCCTGCTCCGCAGACCGACACCTGGAGCGTTCACACCGCGCCAGATAGAATTGCTCGAAGTGTTCGCTGCCCAGGCGGTCATCGCCATCGAGAACGTGCGGTTGTTCAAGGAATTGCAGTCCAGCAACGACGGTCTCAAGGAGGCGCTGGATAAGCAGATGGCGACCAGCGAGATTTTGCGTGTAATCAGCGGATCGCCAACCAATGTGGAGCCGGTCTTCAAGACGATTCTGGCAAATGCGAACACGCTGTGTGATGCCAGCTTCTCGCTGCTTTGGCTTTGGGAAGGTGAGACGCTGAGGGCGGTCGCGCACGAGCACGTGGATGTATCTTCGAAGCTCGCTGAGTTCATCGTGAAGGCGCGCCCACGACCGAACCGACACACTCCGCTGGGGCTCGCCGTCCTGGAGCAGACCGTCGTTCACGTTGAGGATGTCCTCGCTGATCCGCGATTTGTGCCCGAGGAGGTGCCGATATACCGGCTCGAAGGCGCTCGCAGCATCCTGGCGGTCCCTATGGTGCGCGAAGGCATACTCGTGGGCGTGATCAACATTTGGCGACGTGAACCGGGTGCTTTCACCAGCGGCCAGAAAGCGCTGGTGCAAACTTTCGCCGATCAGGCAGTGATCGCTATAGAGAACGTGCGGCTGTTCACGGAGCTCAGGGAATCACTGGAACGGCAAACGGCCACCGCAGAAATCTTGAAGGTAATCGCGCGTTCGCCGGCTGACATGAAGCCCGCATTCGACGCCATCGCCGAGAGTGCCAAGCGGCTACTCGGCGGCCTGTCGACCACGGTATGGCGGCTGGAAGGCGATGTCTACCGTCTGGAGGCCTTCACGCCGACCACCGAAGAGGCCGACCTAGCCTTGCGCCAGATGAGTGCCCTTCCAAAGGAACAGGGCGACACCCTTGCCCCGGCGGCAGCCGGGAAAAGCATCACGGAAATCCCTGATACCGAGAGCGGCCCGGCCTTCATGCGCGAGATCGCACGCTTGCGCGGCTTTCGCGCCTGCCTTGCCGCGTCTCTGGCGGTGGACGGCCAATCGATCGGCTTCGTCAACGTGACACGGCGAGAGCCGGGCGTCTTCCGCCGCGAAGACGTCGAGTTGCTAAAGACCTTCGCCGACCAGGCGGTGATAGCCATCGAAAACGTTCGCCTATTCACAGAGCTGCGCGAGTCGCTGGAGCAGCAGACAGCCACCACGGAAGTGTTGCAGACCATCAACGCCTCTCCAGGGAACCTGCAGCCGGTGTTCGACGCCATAGTCGACAAGGCAATGTCGCTCTGCGACTCCTCCTCAGGGCTGTTCAATACCTTCGACGGTGAACGGTTTCATTCTGTGGCAACTCGGGGCATCCCGGAGGATTACGCTGAGTTCCGGCGCGCGAATCCGCCAGACTATAGGCGGGACACTGGGCCGGGGCGCCTGATAGCCGGTGAGGACGTCGTCCCTATCGACGATACCAAGAACAGCGAACTGTACAGGAGCGGCGACCCTACCCGACGTGCTCTCGTGGACCTAGGTGGAGCCCGCACCATCCTTAACGTGGCGCTGCGCAAGGACCGCCAGCTTCTCGGCATGATCGCGATCTACCGCCAAGAGGTCCGGCCCTTCAACCAGAAGGAGATCGTGCTGGTCAAAGCGTTTGCTGCTCAAGCGGTAATAGCGATGGAGAATGCGCGCTTGATCAACGAACTTCGGGAGACCTTAGAGCAGCAGACCGCGACCGCCGAGATCCTGCGCGTTATCTCCCAGTCGCCGACCGACGTGGAACCAGTGCTCGAAGCAGTGGGCTCGGCCGCGCGGCGCTACTGCGGCGCTAGCGACGCTATAGTGACGCTGCGCGAGGGTGGAAACATGCGGGTGGCTACCCATGCAGGGCCGCTTCCCGCAAGAGTGGGCGAGGTCGGGCCGCTCGATCAGACGCGCCTCTCTGGGCGATGCATTCTGCAATCCAAGACCATCCACGTGCCGGATGTCGACCAGCTGGACCCAACTGAATTTTCGACGACGCACGAACTGGCGCGCCAGCAGGGTTTCCACTCCTCACTTGCTGCGCCGATGCTGCGCGACAGCGTGGCCGTAGGAAGCATTCTGCTGCGGAAATCAGACAGGGGGCCATTCGCGCCGCGTCAAATTCAATTGCTTGACACGTTCGCCGCGCAAGCTGTGATCGCGATCGAGAACGTCCGCCTGTTCACCGAGCTGCGTCAAGCGCTGGAACAGCAGACGGCGACGGCCGACATACTGCGGGTGATGTCGCGTTCGCCGACAGACGTCAAGCCGGTGCTCGACGCCGTGGTGGCCGCGGCGCGGCAGTTCTGCGGCGCCGCCGACGCCACTGTGATTCTGCGGGAAGGCACCGAGCTGACGCAGACCAACCACGACGGTAATCTTAATCAGCTGCTCGGCATTCGCCTCCCGCTTGATCGTTCGACGGCGTCTGGCCGCGCAGTTGTCGATCGACGAACGTTCCACGTGGCCGACGTCCATGCGCTCGATCCCAGCGAGTTCGGCACGACCATCGACCTGTCGCGGCGCACCAATGTTCGGTCAGTTCTCGCTGCGCCGATGTTGCGTGACGGGGAGGCCATAGGCTGCCTCCTGCTGCGGCGCGCCACTGCGGGAGCCTTCGAGGCACGTCAGATCGAGTTATTGGAAACGTTCGCCTCGCAGGCCGTCATCGCCATCGAGAATGTCCGGCTATTCACCGAGCTGCGCGAGTCGCTGGAGCGTCTCAAGGCGGCCCAAGCGAACCTGATTCAGGCCGAGAAGATGGCGTCGCTCGGCCAACTCACCGCGGGCATTGCGCATGAGATCAAGAACCCGCTGAACTTCATCAATAACTTTGCCGGTCTGTCGAACGAGCTGCTCGACGAGCTGAAGCAGGCCGTGGCCGCCTTGCTGGTCGAGCCCGACGACGAGAAACGGGCGGAGCTGCAGGAAACGATGGACCTCCTGACCGGCAACCTCACGAGGATCGTCGAGCATGGAAAGCGGGCCGACGGCATCGTCAAGAGCATGCTGTCGCATTCACGCGGTGGCAGCGGCGACTGGCAGGAGGCCAACATCAATGCGCTGGTGGAGGAGGCGCTTAACCTCGCCTATCACGGCGCCCGCGCGCAGGATAAGGACTTCAACGTCACGCTGGAGCGCGACTTCACACCGGAGACCAAGTTGATCGAGGTCGTGCCGCAGGACGTCACCCGTGTCTTCCTCAATCTGTTTGGCAACGGCTTTTACGCCACCAGGAAGCGCCATCTGGACGGGGCCGATGCCGGCTATCGGCCGACGCTCAGGGTCTCCACGCGCGATCTCGGCGAGGCGGTCGAGGTCAGGGTGCGCGACAACGGGGCGGGTATTCAGCCAGAGGTGCGCGCCAAGCTGTTCCAACCTTTTTTCACAACCAAGCCAACCGGTGAAGGGACGGGGCTCGGCCTGTCAATCAGCTACGACATCGTCACGCAGCAGCATGGCGGCACGATCGAGGTTGAAAGCGAGCCAGGGTCCTTCACCGAGTTCACTGTACGGCTCCCGCGCAGCCGACGCACTTTCCAGTCACGAGGTGCGTGATGAGCGTCAGCATCCTGGTCGTCGATGATGAGCCGGACGTGGCTGAACTGTTCCGCCAGCATTTTCGCCGGGAAGTACGCCAAGGGCTGTACGTTCTGCACTTCGCACATTCTGGAGACGCTGCTCTAGCAATGCTTGGCGATGGGATTCGCCCGGAGTTGATCGTGATCCTGTCCGATATCAACATGCCTGGCATGGACGGCCTCACGTTGTTGGGCGAGATCAAGCGTCGCTGGCCGCAGCTGCGTGTCATCATGGTAACGGCTTATGGCGACGACGAGCGGCGCCGGGTAGCGGGGGAACGAGGCGCGGCTGATTTTTTGGCCAAACCGGTGGATTTCGAGTTCCTGAAACAGCAGTTGCTGGAGCTACCTGACGCCTTGCGAGATCGATGATGGCGGCGAAAATCCTCGCGGTCGATGACGAGCCTGACTTCGAGGCATTGCTGAAACAGCGATTTCGCCGGCAAATCCGCTCCGGCGATTATGCCTTTCGCTTCGCCCGCCAAGGTGAGGAGGCTCTGACCGTATTGGCGGAGGACCCTGACATCGAGCTACTGCTGCTCGACATCAATATGCCGGTGATGGACGGGCTGACGCTGCTGTCTGTGCTACAGCAACGCCAGATGGCGGTGCGGGCGATCATCGTCTCGGCCTATGGCGACATGGCCAACATCCGGACGGCCATGAACCGCGGGGCGTTTGACTTCGTGACCAAGCCGGTGGATCTCAACGACCTCGAGATAACCGTGCGCAAGACCCTGGACGACGTTGCCCGTGTCCGCGATCTCGACCGCCGCCGGGCGGCGGCAGAGCGGGCGCGCAGCAACCTGGCGCGCTATTTCTCGCCCAATCTCGTGAGCCTGCTCGCCGAACAGGACAGGCCGCTGGGTCCGGTGCGTCGCGAAACGGTGGCGGTATTGTTCGCGGATATCGTGGGCTTCACCCAGATGTCGGAATGCATGGAGCCTGACGACGTGGTCGGCCTGCTGCGACAGTTCCACGAGTACATGGCGGCGGAAATCTTTGCCTGTGGAGGAACCATCGACAAGTACATCGGTGACGCGATTCTTGCCGTATTCGGGCTACCGACGTCCGGTCCCGACGATGCGTCCAACGCGCTTTGCTGTGCCAGCCGCATGCTGACGGCGCTCGAGCGGTGGAACGCCGAGCGTAGTGCTCGTGGCGAGCAGGCCCTGGCCATTGGCATCGGCTTGAACTACGGACCGGCCGTACTCGGCGACGTGGGCAGCGACCAGGGCCTGTCATTTACGGTGATCGGCGATACGGTCAACACGGCCCACCGCCTGCAAGTCCTGACCCGCACCTTGCAGACACAGCTGGTGGTCGGCCATGCCCTGATCGCCAAGCTTGACGGTGGCGGAACGCAAGAGGCTGCAACACTAATCGGTCAGTTGCGGGACCAGGGTGAACAGACGCTTCGCGGGCGCAGCACGCCCGTGCGCGTCTGGACAAAGGTGGAGTGAATGCCGTTACACACTCGTCAGACGGATTGACCCGTATCAAACCATAGCGCTCGCCCAGGCAATGAAGGCTCTGATTGACGCCTCCTTCGGGTGCCCAGCTCGATGGACGATGTAGAAGCCGTAACCCGACAGTCTGATGGGAGACAGCGCCGTGAGCGCGCCGTTCGCCAGTTCCGGCCCGACCAATACGTCGCTGCAGATTGCCAGGCCTTGCCCGGCGATGGCAGCTTCGATGGCGTGCAGCTCTTCGCGAAAGCTGAAGGCCGCTAACGACGAAAGATCGGGGACCGATTTGTGCCGACGAAGCGCGGCTGCACGCCATCGACGCCAGTTGGGAGCATGCTTGTCACCCGGCGGCCATTCGGCCTCGATCAGTGGAAACGTCCCAAGCGCGGCCGGATCGATCGGCTTCCCGGCCTCGCCGATCAGTTTGGGACTGCCGACGACCAGAAAGGTGTCGCGGACCAATTCGATGTACGGCCCGTCGCGCGGAGGCGTTAACGCATAGCGAATGGCAACGTCCGTCTCGCCGGATTTCAGATCAAGGACGGCGTCGGTGCCGACAATGTCGAGTTTCAGGCGGGGATGGGCCTCGCGCCAGCGCGGCAGTCGCGGCACCAGCCAGCGCGCCGCGAACGCGTTGGTAGCCGTGATGCGCAGTCGTCCGCTGGCCGCGCCGGCGCGCACCGTCGTCAGAGCTTCGCCGAAGGTGTCAAGCCCGTCGCGGACGACAGGAAACAGCTGATCGCCTGCCCAGGTGAGGGCGACGGGACGCGGACGACGCCGGAACAGGGGCTGGCCACAATAGCGCTCAAGCTGCTTAATCTGATGGCTGATTGCGGTCGGCGTCACGCCCAGTTCGGCCGCGGCGAGCTTGAAGCTCAAATTGCGTGCGGCGGCTTCGAAGGCACGAAGCTCGGTCAACGGCGGCAGCATCCGCATGTTTGCCAGCTTAGATGAATGCATTTCAGCTGCACGTGAATTCTTCGAGTTTGCGCAGGCGGCGACCTACGGCGGATAGTTCCGCATGCATCAGCAGTCGCGCAGGTCTTTCGAGACGATCGCCCGGGACGCGGACAACTCGTCTGACGACCGCACCGCCGTTTATCTGGCAGCCCTGCGAACCCTGACGCCTCTGATCGGCCAACATCGCGACGCCTTCGACCGGCAACGGCGCATACCGGATACGGTCTTCGAAGCGCTGGCGGACGCAGGCCTGTTCCGGCTGTGGCTGCCGAAGGGACTGGGTGGTCCCGAGCTGTCACCGCTGAGGTTCATGACGGTCATCGAAGCAGCGTCCGCGCTCGATGGTACGGTCGGATGGCTTATCGGCAACGGAGCCGGCATGAGCCGCGTCGGCGGCTATCTCCCGGCCTCGGTCACCAGTCGATGGTTCTCGGATCCTCGAACCTTCATGGTCAGCGCCACCGGAGCCGTCGGCACGGCGGTGCCTGTGAAGGGCGGCTACCGCGTCAGTGGACGTTGGCCATTCGGCAGCGGCGCGCCGCACGCAACGCACTTCATGGGGCTCGCCAGTGTCGAGGGCGAGGATGGACGAGACCAACCACCCATCTGCTGCTACCTCACCCGCGATCAGGTCCGGCTTCACGACACGTGGCATGTGTCGGGACTGCGTGGGACGGCAAGCTGGGACTTCGAGGCGGAAGGGGTCTTCGTGCCTGCTGACCGGACGCACCTGTTTCTCGGCCACCAGCCGACGCAGCCTGGCTTGCTGTACCGCATACCGTCGCTGTCGATTTTTCCCGCGTCGATCTCGGCCGTGCCGCTGGGCATTGCTCGCGGCGCGATCGACACCTTTGCAAACCTGGCGAGCCGCAAATCCCGTCAGGGAACCGGGGCGCTCCTATGCGAGCGCGAGATCGTCCAGGCGACGGTGGGTCGGGCCATCGCCGCCCACCGCGCGGCAAGAGCCTTCCTCGCCGAGTCCATGAGCGAATTGATGGCAGCGATGGACGCCGGGGACGACCAGCTGGTGCGGGCGCGCGTCGAGTTCCGCATCGCCTGTGCTCATGCCGCGGAAAGCGCGCTGCGCATTGTCGACTCCTTGGCTGCGGAGGCGGGAACGGCCGCCATCTTCGAAGCCAGCGCATTGGAGCGCGCTGTCCGTGACGTCCACGCCGCCGTTAAGCATGTGGCCATGACCCCGAACACCTACATCGTCGCCGGTCGCCTCGGCCTCGGCCTCGATCCGGGCAACGCCCGCTTCTGAGGAGGTCGCCACGAGGGAGCGCGCTAATCGAGATGGCCGGGAACGTTGGACACCGTCAATAATCGCCGTAAAATCGCACTCCTTCACAAGATCACCAGCGTCGCGTGTCGGCCTTCACGGTTCCGGTGAATCCGCTGAGTGAACACCCCGGCGCCCCAAACGCCTGGCGGGCAAAGACCGGCGTTGGTGGCGTCGCTTTCAAGGAGCGGCGAACGGTGACGTTAAGAACAGCCACGATGTCGGCGGGCGCCGGGAGCCAGGATGCCGAGCCACACGACAGCTTCCAACGCGGGATAGCCCGCTTCGCATACGCGACGACCACTCCGCGGCCTTCTGTTCACCAACGGATGTGGCTGACAATGACGTTGGCGGTAAGCGGAAAGCCGAACGCCGCCAGCTGCTCCAGCCAATTGTAAACGGTGCTTCGAGGTCAGCAAGCGGCAGCGTCGCGAGCGACACGCACGATACAAAACGCTGTTGGCGCGACATGACCTCGAAACAGAGGGGGGGTAGACCCGCGCAAGAAAAAGCCACAGCGAAAAGGAGGATGCCGTGACACCAAACCAGATCCAGCTCGTCCAGGCTACTTTTGCTCAGCTCGTTCCGATCGCCACCACCGTCGCCGACCTATTTTACGGCCGCCTGTTCGAGATCGCGCCGCATGTGCGCCCGATGTTCCCCAAAGACCGGACTGAGCAAAAGGAGCAGCTGATGGGGATGCTCCGCGCCGCCGTCACCGGTTTGGACAACCTCGACACGCTGGTACCGGCGGCGAGCGCCCTAGGCCGCAGACATGCTGGCTACGGCGTCAAGGCCCAGCACTACGTGCTGGTTGGATCTGCGCTGCTGTGGACCTTGGAAATAGCCCTGGCCCACACATTCACATCAGAGGTCAAAGACGCCTGGGCGAGCGCCTACATTCTACTCTGGACGACGATGACCGACGCGGCCAACGAAAGGCCCATGGCGGCATAACGCGCTGTCCATATCGAAGCGCCACGCGACAGATGACCCAGGTTTCTTTGAAGTTCTGCCCCCGTCGCCGCTGGTAGCGATCTGCGTTTGAGAGATGTTTGAGAAGCCGGCGGCGACAAATCGCTAAGCCATTGTTTTGACTGGCGCTCCCTACGGGATTCGAACCCGTGTTTCAGCCTTGAGAGGGCCGCGTCCTGAGCTTATGGACGATCGTCTGCCCGCCGTTGGACGCGGAGACCGGGTGCTGAACACGTGCAGCCATGCATAAACGGGGCGGGTACCGGGCGGCTTTCGCCAAAGTCATGACCAGAGCCTCTGATCGCTCAAATGACGACGAGCAGCGAATGTCAATTTCGGTCGTTGCGGGCCCTGCCTTTAACCTACTTCGGTAGCTGTTCACCCAGATGTCGAGAATCGAATGGTGCGGACGGCGGGACTCGAACCCGCATTCCCTTTCGAGAAGCAGATTTTCGTACCACCTCGGCTTTCGCCGCCGCCTCATCGGCGTTCGTGGTCTGGACTATCCCTTCGCCAAGGCCTTCCGACCGTAGGCGCCACCCGTCTAGTCTCTACACCTTCCCTTGAGGGGCTTGGCTCGGGATTGGCTTAGGTTTGAACCCTTAGCTTTCCCCGACTTTGAGCGGTTCTGCTCCACGGGTTTCCCGGTGGGCACTCCAATTGAAGTCTGCTGCGTCTACCGATTTCGCCACGTCCGCAATTTGCTCTGGTCTCCTTCGTCGTGCTACGGCGCACCCCGTCGTGCGAACGCGAAGGCACCTATCCCTAAATCCTCCCGGCTCCTAGTTGGCCCCTGACTGGCCACGCACGAACCGAGCGACAAATGCAATTCTCTATCTAACTCCCTCTACCCACGCGCAATTCTACCGATTGCGGCAGGATGGCACAGCTCAAAGAAACCTGTTTTTAAGTCTCGTATGTCTACCATTCCATCAAGCGGGCGGCGGGTTTTCTATAATGGCTGGGGGCACGCCACTCCAGTGGCGCGTCTTCGGAGCGCGGACCTCCAGGTCCGCATCATGATCATGAGCGGACCTGGAGGTCCGCGCTCCGGAGGTCATGACGCGTCACTTGAGTGCCGCGGTCAGTAGCGGAAGCCCGCGATCATGCCGCCTTCGACCATGGCCCGTAACAGGCCGGCGGCGCGGGCCGGCGCCTGGTCGTCTCCGGTGAACGGCGCCACCGACTCGCACAGCTCAGGGAAGGAGCGGCCCTCGATCAGCGCGTCGAGCATGGCCGCTTCGTCGGCCTCCAGCGAGCGGAAATTGGACACGAGGTCGGGCCGCCAGATCGCCCAGGCCAGCGGCTCGGGCGCGCGCTCGACCAAAAGGTCGCCGGCTTCGACCTCCTCGCGGCGCTGCCAGGCCTGGGGCGCCTCGAAGGCCAGGACCAGTCGGCGTAGCGAGGGCAGGGTGGTGAAGGCGAGCGACTCCCACGCCTCCTGCGGCAGGGCCATCAGCGCATCGGCGGTGATCGGCGTCACGTCGGGCGAATCGAAGGCCTCCCCCAGCGCCCATTCGAAGCGCGCCATCTCGGCGGCAGCCGGCGTGCGGCTGTAGGGCTCGGTGAGGCTGAGGAAGTCGGCGAGGCCGCTTCCGTACCAGCGCACCGAAGGATGGCGCGACGGGTGCGCGGCGATGTAGGCGCGCGCCATGTGGTCGAAGTCGGCCGGACCGGCCATCGCCATCACGCCGGGATAGTCGGTCGTCAGCGCCTCGATCAGGCGCAGCGCATAGCCGTCGCGATAGACGTCGAGCAGGGTGATGCGATCGGCCTTGCTGCTATCGCGCACCGCCGACTGGAAGGTGTCGCTGCTCGCCAGCAGGTAATCCTGGAAGGCGCGCTGCAGATCACCCAGGGAGCCCGCGTTGCTGCTCATGCCGCCCTCGTCACGCGGCTCGTTTCGTGACGGTGCCCGCAATGCGCCGCGCCTCGTCGAGCTCGGCCAAAAGCTCGGCATAGGGCGGGATGTTGGCGTCGCGCTCGATCATGGTCGGCACGCCGGGAAAGAGTTTTACCGCCTCGGCGTAGAGCGACCACACGTCGGGCACGATCGGCTCGTCGTGGGTGTCGATGATGTGGCTGCCCTTGTGGGTGTGGCCGGCGAGATGGAACTGGCGCACGCGCTCGCGCGGCATGGCGCGCAGAAAGGTCCTGGCGTCGAACTCGTGGTTGAAGGCGCTGACGTAGACGTTGTTGACGTCGAGCAGGATCTCGCAGTCGGCGCGCCTGGCCAGCTCGGCGATGAACTCCCATTCGCTGAGCTCCGAGGCGGCGTAGGTCACGTAGCTCGACACGTTCTCCAGCATCAGCCGGCGGCCGAGATGGTCCTGCACCTGCATCACGCGCTCGGCGACGTGGTTCAGCGCTTCCTCGGTGTAGGGCAGGGGCAGCAGGTCGTGCATGTTCTGGCCGCGCAGGCCGGTGAAGCAGAGGTGGTCGGAGACCCACAGCGGCTGCACGCGATCGGCCAGCGCCTTGAGCTCGTCGAGATAGCGCCGGTCGAGCGGATCGATAGAGCCGATCGACAATGCCACGCCGTGCAGCGCCATCGGATAGTCGCGGCGCAGGCGATCGAGCCAGCGCAACGGGCTGCCCCCCGCCACCATGTAGTTCTCCGACAGCGCCTCGAACCAGCTCACGTGTCCGGGGTTGGCGGCGATCTCTTCATAGTGCTCGGGCCGAAGCCCGAGGCCGAAATCGATATCGACGGCGCACATTGAGCGAGTCTACTCCCAAAAAAGTGCGGGCGTCCGCGACTGAACCGGACGCCCGCCTGTCCTCGCCTGGAGGACTTTTGGACAGTTACTTCGACTTGAGCACGGTGCACTCGATGGAGCTGCCCGCGTTGACGAAGCCCTTGCCCTTGCAGGCGTTCTGGCCCTTGCAGGCGTTGCTGGCGGACTTGCACGCGCTTTGGCCCTTGCACGCATTGACGCCGGTGCACGGGACCTGGGCGGAAGCGGCCGTCGCGAAAGTGGCGACCGCGAACGCAGTGGCAGCAGTGGCAACAAGTGTCTTGGCGTTCATCTACTTCTCCCTGTGGTTGGGCCTGTGGGGTCGTTGCCGACAGGCGGAAGAAGTATGTACCGCAGCGTGGAATCACACAATCCGTGAATGACGGGGGATGGCCGGCATCCTGCGGGGGCGCCGGCCACAACCGCCGTGCGAACCTACTTGCTCTTGATAGCCGTGCACTCGATGGACGAGCCGGTCATCACGAAGCCCTGGCCCTTGCAGGCGTTCTGGCCCTTGCAGGCCGACGACGCGCTCTTGCAGGCGCTCTGACCTTTGCAGGCGTTGGCGCCCGCGCAGGCGACCTGGGCCTGGGCGGCGGCCGCAAAGGTGCTGACGGCGAAGATGGTGGCCGCGGTCGCAGCCAGTGTGCGCTTGGCCATGACAGTCTCCCTCAGTGGCGAAGCAACGCGCTCAATGGCGTTGCTCCCCGTCTACGCATGCGCCCAAGGGACCGATCAGCGCCGGAAGTCACGCTTTGGTGAAAACAAGGGGGCGCCGCGATCGCTCGCGGCGCCCCCCTTCCACGTTCCACGTTCCGCCTCAGGCGGACTGTTACATCACCTTGCCGCCCTTGGCGGTGCACTCGCCGGCATTGGCGGCTTCCGTCCAGCCCTGGCCCTTGCAGGCGTTCTGGCCCTTGCAGGCGGAGTTGGCGGACTTGCAGGCGCTCGTGCCCTTGCAGGCGTTGGCGCCGCTGCACTTGGTGGTCTGGGCGTGGGCCGCCGTGGCGAGCGTGCCGGCGGCGAAAAGAGCGGCGGCAGTCGCCACGAGAGTACGCTTGGTCATGATGGGGAGACTCCCTGGAAGACGCGAGCGGCGATGTGCCGTTGCGGCAGGCGTGCCTGCATGCCGATCTACGGTCGGCCTGTCGGGGTCGATCACCCGGCGGGTTTCACGCTTTGGTGAAAGCATTGCCGGGTGAGCGCCACCCTGCCTTCGCCGAAGCGAAGCCGCTTCGGCTTCGCGCAGGCAGCTCCGTGGCGCTCATGAATCATGTTCCTCTCCCCCAAGGGGGAGAGGAGCAAGAACCTACTCCACGACCTTGCCGCCGCGGGAAGTGCAGCTCACCACGTCGCTCGTCTGTGTCCAGCCCTGGCCCTTGCAGGCGTTCTGGCCCTTGCAGGCCGAGTTGGCGGTCTTGCAGGCGCTGGTGCCCTTGCACGAGTTCACGCCGGTGCACTTCACGCCGCCGCCATGCTGCGCCTGCGCGGCCGCCACGAAGGCGCCGGCGGCGAAGATCGCGGTCGCCGTGGCGGCGAGGGTCTTCCTGGTCATGTTTCTCTCCCTAACTAAAACTGCGAACCAACCATGACTCCAGCATATCCCCAGGTGAAGTCAGGCCTCGGCGACGATGCGTGATTTTTCGATCACTGTCATGTGAGCCGCATGAAGCGCGCCGGTGAAAGTGCAGCGTCGCTCACTCCCAATGCAGCGATGTCGGATGGCAGGCCCTTGCCCAGCGCAAGGCTGGCGGCCAGGCGGCCCGCCGCTTCGCCGGTCTGGATGCCGTAGCCGCCCTGGCCCGCCAGCCAGAAGAAGCCTTCGACCTTGGGGTCGTAGCCGACGACCAGGTTCTTGTCGGCGACGAAGCTGCGCAGCCCCGCCCACTTGTTCTTGATGCGCCGGATGGAGAGCGTCGTCGCCGTCTCGATGCGCTCGACGGCGGTGGCGACGTCGATCTCCTCGGGTTGGGCGTCGCAAGGCGGCGAGGGGGTCTCGTCGGCCAGCGAGCCCATGAACTGTCCGACCTCGGGCTTGATGTACCAGCTCTCGTCGAAGTCGATCACCATCGGCATGTGGGTAAGGTCGAGGCCAGCCGGCGAATCGAAGGTGAAGGCCGTGCGCCGCTTCGGCACGAGCCCGACCGGTTCGGCGCCCGCCATCGCCGCCACCACGTCCGCCCACGCGCCCGAGGCGTTGACGATGTTGGCGGCACGAAGCCTCTCGCCGTCGCGCAGCTCGATGGTCCACAGCCCGTCGCCTGCCTCGAGACCCGTGACCTCCGCGTCGAGGCGCAGCACGGCGCCGGCGGCGCGCGCGCCCTTGAGGAAGCCGCCATGGATCGCCGCGACATCCATGTCGTCGGCTTCCGGCTCGAAGATGGCGCCGCCCGCCGCGGCCTCCGGCTTGAGCAGGGGCTGGCGGCGCAGCACCTCGGCCGGCTCCAGCCAGCGCACGCTCGGCACCAGGCGGGCGAAGTCGGCGGCGTTCCTCTGCATGTCGGCCTGCTGCTCGGCGCGGCCCGCGATGATTGCGCCGCGCGGCGTCAGCAGCGGATGGTCGGCGAAGCCGGTGGGCGGCTTGCGGTAGAAGCGGCCGGAGGCCACCGTGATGGCGCGGATCTCCGGGCTTCCGTAGGTCTCCGAATGCAGCGCCGCCGAACGGCCGGTCGTGTGGTAGGCCGGCACGTGCTCGCCCTCGAGAATGACCACGCTCGCCTTCGGCGCGAGGTGATAAGCGACGGAAACCCCGGCGATGCCGGCGCCGATGATGGCGAAATCGAAATCCTGCACGGCACCCACATTGCAAGGCCGTCATGCGGCCTGCAATAGTCGGGCCCGGTTACCGCCATGAATATTGCTCATCTCCTGCTGGGATCGTCCCGCGAATTCCGCGACCTGCCGGCGCTGGCCCGCGGCAGCGCCACGCATGCGAGCTACCGTGACCTGTGGCGCAAGGTCTCGGTGATGAGCATGCATCTCACGACGCGCTTCAAGCTCGAGCGCGGCGATCGCGTGGCCTTCGCCATGACCAATTGCGTGGAGGCAATCGAGGTCATGTATGCCGTCTGGCACGCCGGCCTGTGCGCCGTGCCGATGAATGCCAAGCTGCATGCCAAGGAGTTCGCCTTCATCCTGGAGAATTCCGGCGCGAAGCTCTGCTTCGTCACGCCCGACCTCGCCGGCACGATTGCCGAGGCGGCGAAGGAGGCGCCCGAGCTCAAGGAGATCGTCGACGTGACGACGCGCTCCTACAGCTTCATGGAGGTCGGCGATCCGGTCGCCATGGCCGAGGCCGAGGCCACGGATCCGGCGTGGCTGTTCTACACGTCCGGCACCACCGGCCGGCCCAAGGGCGCCACGCTCACCCATCGCAACCTGCTGGCCATGACGCTCAACTACTTTGCCGATGTCGACCGCCCGCCGGTCGGCGGCTCGATCGTGCATGCCGCGCCGATCAGCCATGGCTCTGGCCTGTGGAACTTCGCCATGCTGGCGCGCGGCTCGGTCCAGGTCTTTCCCGAGAGCGGCAAGTACGAGGTGCCCGAGACGGTCGAGCTGATGAACCGCTGGCCCCAGTGCAGCATCTTTCTTGCGCCGACCATGGTGAAGCGGCTGATCGAGCATGGCAGCGTGGCCGACCTGAAGCCGGAGGCGCTGCGCCTGGTCACCTACGGCGGCGCGCCGATGTACGTCTCCGACCTCAAGCGCGCCCTCGACCTTCTGGGCAACAAGCTCAGCCAACTCTACGGCCAGGGCGAGAGCCCGATGACCATCACCCATCTCAGCTGCGAGATGCATGCCGACCGCAACCATCCGCGCTGGGAGCAGCGGCTGGCCTCGGCCGGCCGGCCCGACTCCTGCGTCGCGGTGAAGGTGGTCGACGAGGACGGCCGGTCGCTGCCCGTGGGCGAGGTCGGCGAGATCATCGTCAAGGGCGACACGGTGATGTCGGGCTATTGGAACAATCCCGAAGCGACCGCGAGGTCGCTGCGCGACGGCTGGCTGTGGACCGGCGACGTCGGCGCCTTCGACGAGGAAGGCCTGCTGACCCTGAAGGACCGCTCCAAGGACATGATCATCTCGGGCGGCTCCAACATCTATCCGCGCGAGATCGAGGACGTCCTGAACCTGCATCCTGGCGTCGCCGAGTGCTCGGTGGTCGGCCGCCCGCATCCGGAATGGGGCGAGGAGGTCGTGGCCTTCGTCGTGGCGCGCGAGGGCAAGGCGCTGAAGCCGGCCGAGCTCGACCAGCTCTGCCTCGACAACATCGCCCGCTTCAAGCGGCCGAAGGAGTACAAGTTCATCGAGGCGCTGCCCAAGAACAACTACGGCAAGATTCTCAAGACGGAGCTCAGGAAACTGCTCTAGGCTCATGGAGCGCGGGCCTCCGGCCCGCTCATGAGTCATATTCCTCTCCCCCGCTAGGGGGAGAGGTTAGGTGAGGGGGCTCCGAAGGTCTTTAACCCCCCCCCCCCCCCCCCCCCCCCCCCCGGGGGGGGGGGGGGGGGGGGGGGGGGCTCCGAAGGTCTTTAACCCCCTCACCCAGCCTCTCCCCCTAACGGGGGAGAGGAGCATGAGGATGAGCGGGCCGGAGGCCCGCGCTCCATAAAGAGGAGGGAAACGACATGGGCAGCATGATCGACTTCAAGCGTCCCGATGGATCGGCCTGCAAGGGCTACCTGGCCGAAGCCGGCAGCGGCAAGCCGGGGATCGTCGTCCTCCAGGAATGGTGGGGACTGAACGACCAGATCAAGGGCGTCGCCGACCGCTTCGCTGCCGCGGGCTACAACGCGTTGGCGCCCGACCTCTACAAGGGCCGCGTGACGCAGAAGCCGGACGAGGCCAACCACATGATGAGCGGCCTCGACTTCGTCGGCGCGTCGGACCAGGACATCGCCGGCGCGGTCAAGCATCTCGCCGGCATGAGCCGCAAGGTTGGCGTGATGGGCTACTGCATGGGCGGGGCGCTCACCATCGCCGCCGCGGCGCGCGTGTCCGGCATCGCCTGCGGTGTGCCGTATTATGGTGTGCCGCCCGAGCAGCTGGCCGATCCCGCCAAGATCAAGATCCCGATGCAGGGCCACTTCGCCAACAAGGACGACTGGTGCACGCCCGAGGTGGTGAACGCGTTCGAGAAGAAGATGGCGTCGGGCGGGACCAAGCCCGAGGTTTTCCGCTACGACGCCCAGCACGCCTTCGCCAACGAGAAGAGCCCGGCCTACGACGCACCCTCGGCCAAGGCGTCGTGGGAACGGACGATGGCGTTCCTGGGCAAGCACCTTTGATCATGTGGAGCGCGGGCCTCCAGCCCGCTCATGAGTCATATTCCTCTCCCCGCTAGGGGGAGAGGTTAGGTGAGGGGGCTCCGAAGATTGTCTGTATCCCCCTCACCCATCCTCTCCCCCTAGCGGGGAGAGGAGCAACAAGAGGATCTGAGCGGACCTGGAGGTCCGCGCTCCACATGACAAAGCACCCCCTCATCGGCCTCGCGATCGTCGGGCTGGGCGCCTCGCTGGCGCCGCTCGACATCGCCGTCAACGTGGCGCTACCGGCGATCACCGCTCACTTCCAGCTGGCGCTGAGCGACGTGCAGTGGCTCATCATCTGCTACGTGCTGGTCTACGGCTCGCTGATGCTGGTGTGCGGCAAGCTGGGCGACCTGTTCGGCCATCGCCTGATCTTCCGCGTCGGCATGCTGATCTCCGCGGCGGCCTGTGCCGCCTGCGCCGCGGCACCCGACTGGCCGCTCTTCCTGGCGGCGCGCGCCAGCCAGGGCGTCGGCACGGCGCTGGCAATCTCTTGCACACCTGCGCTTGCCACCTCGCTGTATCCGGAAAGCGCGCGCACGCGCGCCCTGGCGGGCCTCGGCATCGCGATGTCGCTCGCATCGGTGATCGGCCCCTTTCTCGGAGGGATCCTGGTCGAGCTGTGGGGTTGGCCCGCGGTCTACTGGGTGCGCGTACCCATCGCGCTCACCACGCTCGGCCTGTCAGGGCTGTTGCCCTCACCCAAACCCAGCCCGCGGCCCTTCGATGCGATGGGCGCGGGCCTGCTCGCCGGCTTCATGAGCACATTCCTGCTGTCGATCGTGCTGTCGCAACGCCGCGAAGCGCCGGCGCTCTGGGCGCTGGCACTGCTCGCCACGTCCGTCGCCGTCCTCGTCGTCTACGTGCGGCGCGCCCGCCATGTCGCCGAGCCGATCATCCGTCCCGGGCTGTTCGCCGATCCCGCCTTCGCCGTTCCCAACATCCTGAACGTGCTGGCGAGCCTGGCGGGCTTCTCCATCCTGCTGCTCACGCCGTACTACCTGGTGAATGTGCTGAAACTGTCGGCGGTGGCGAGCGGCCTGGTACTGGCGCTGTCCTTCGTCGGCAGCCTGATCGGAGCACCCTTGTCGGCCCGGCTGGTCGCGCGCATCGGCCAGCGGCCGACGGCGCTTGCCGGCGTCGCGGTGGTCGGGCTCGGTCTCCTGCCGCTCGGCCTGACCGGCGTCGGCACGCCGGTGACGCTGGTCGCGGTGCTGCTGCTCTTCCAGGGCGTCGGCCACGGCCTGCTCGCCGTCGCCTACACCGACATCGTGACGGCCACGCTCGAGGTGCGCGACCGTGGCGTCGGCGGCAGCCTCGCCCAGCTCACGCGCACGCTCGGCACCGTGAGCGCCGCCGCGCTGCTGACGGCGTTGCAGGCGGCCGGTGCAGCGGGAGTGTCGGGAGTCGACGGCTTCCTCGCGGGCTATCGCTACGCCTTCCTGACGGTAGGCGGCGGCCTGTTGCTGGCGCTGGTGCTGTCGCTCGCCATTCCGCGTGCTTGGTCGAGAAGAGGATAAGTCTTTGCCGCTCCCGGCAATGATCACGTCAGCTTGATGTTGCCCTTCTGGATGATGTTGCCGAACATCTTGCTCTCGTCGGTGATGCGGCTGCGGAAGTCCGGTGCGTTCAGGTAGGTGACGTAGCAGCCGCCGAGATGCAGCTTCTCGACGATGTCGGGCGCGCGCACGGCATCGCCGATCGCCTTCTCGAGCTTGGCGATCACCGCCGGCGACGTGCCGGTGGGGGCGAGGATGCCGAACCACGAATCGCCTTCCTCCTTGCGATAGCCTGCCTCGCGCAGGGTCGGCACATCGGGGAAGTCGGGATGGCGGACGTTCGACAGCATGGCGAGGCCTATCAGCTTGCCCGCCTTCACGTGCGGCAGGCAGGTCTGGTCGAACTGCGCCTGGACCTCGCCGGCGACCAGGGCGTTGGTGGCGGGCGCGCTACCGCGATAGGGCACATGGGTCATCTTGATGCCGGCCTCGAGCTGCAACATCTCGCCGAACAGGTGGGTGATGGTGGCGAGCCCCGATGAGCCGAAGTTGATCTTGCCCGGGTTGGCCTTGGCGTAGGCCACGAACTCCGCGACGGTGCGCGCCGGTACCGATGGATGGATGGCGAAGATGCCCCACGAGGTGCACATGCGCGAAACGGTGACGAAGTCCTTGTCGGGGTCGAACGGGATCGGCTGCAGGTGGCGCGTGATGCAGACCATCGCCGTCGTCGTGGTCAGGAAGGTGTGGTTGTCGACCGCCTGGTTCTTCACGAACTCCCCGCCGATCATGCCCGAGGCGCCGGCCTTGTTGTCGAACACGATGGGCTGGCCGAGGCTCTGCGCCGCGCGATCCATGACGATGCGGGTCGAGACGTCGGACGGCCCGCCGGGCGGGTAGGGGATGACCATGCGCAGGGGCTTGCTCGGCCAGTCCTGGGCGTTGGCTGGCGCGATCGCGGGGGCGGCGAGGGCGGCCAGGCCGGTAGCAGTGAAAGCACGACGACGCATCGTTTCCTCCATTCATTCTTGCCACGAGCATCCCACGCGCGATGTCGGGCGGCCAGACGGGCAGCACATGACCCGCCGCAGATTTCGCTTGTCAATGAAAATAACTGTAGTATTATTCAGTCATGATCGATTTTCGGTCTCGTCTCACCCCCAAGCCCTTGCGGGTCCGTTCCGGCAGCCACACCAGGCTCTCTGCCGGAAATACCGGGAATGCCGGAAAGTCCTTTTCATGCTGGCAGTGCAGGCGCGCATGAATCGGTTCTCCGACCCGCGGGTGGCGTCGCTGTTCAAGGCCTATCCGTCCGCCGTGCGCAGCAAGCTGATGGCGCTGCGCGAGCTGGTGCTCGACACCGCAGCCCGGACGGCCGGTGTGGGCCCACTCACGGAAACCCTGAAGTGGGGCCAGCCGAGCTATCTCACGGAGGAGACGGGCAGCGGCACGACGGTGCGCATCGATCGCCTGAAGGCGGGCGACGGCTACGCCATCTACTTCCATTGCCAGAGCGGTCTCGTCGGGCAGTTCCGCGAGCTCTATCCCTTCACCTTCACCTACGAAGGCGAACGGGCGATGCATTTTGCCGTAAAAGATCGCCTGCCGGTCCGCGAGCTTCGCCACTGCGTTGCGCTCGCCTTGACCCATCATCTACGAAAGAAGGGCAAACGCGGAGGGTGAGATGGCGGGACGCCTGAAGGACAAGGTGGCGATCGTGGTGGGCGCGGGCTCGAGCGGCCCCGGCTGGGGCAACGGCAAGTGCACCGCCGTCACCTTCGCCCGCGAAGGCGCCAGGGTGATGTGCGTCGACCTCAAGCGCGCCGCGGCCGAAGAGACGGTCGGCTTGATCGAGAAGGAAGGCGGCGAGGCCTTTGCGTTCGAGGCGAACTCGGCGAAGAACGTCGACGTGAAGGCGATGGTCGACGCCTGCGTGGCGAAGTGGGGCCGCATCGACGTTCTGGACAACAACGTCGGCATCGGCTCGACCGGCGGTCCGATCGAGCTCAGCGAAGATGAGTGGGACCAGGTGTTCGACGTCAACGTGAAGAGCTTCTTCCTGACGGCCAAGCACGTCATTCCGGTGATGGAGAAGCAGGGCAAGGGTGCGATCGTCAACGTGAGCTCGATCGCCTCGATCCGCTCGCCGAAGGGCGTCGCCTACATCGCCTACAATGCGAGCAAGGGCGCGGTGAATTCGCTGACCCTCGCGATCGCCTCGCAGTACGCCGACAAGGGCATCCGCTGCAACGCCATCCTGCCCGGCTTGATGCACACGCCGATGATCGACTTCCTGGCCGAGCAGTACGCCAAGGGAGAGAAAGACCACAATCAGGCCTACGACAAGATGATCGCCATCCGCAACCGCGCCTCGCCGACCGGCAAGATGGGCACCGGCTGGGACACCGCCAATGCCGCGCTGTTCCTCGCGTCTGACGAGGCGGCCTACGTCAACGGCCACCTGCTGGTGGTCGACGGCGGCATCACCGTCCGCGCGTGAGCACGAAGCGCGAGACGAACGGGCTGGTCAGGATGATCAGGAACAGGCGGAAGAGATGATGAGTGGCCACCATCGCCACCTCGACGCCGAGCGCCAGCCCGATCAGGCTCATCTCGGCGAAGCCGCCGGGCGCATAAGAGAGCACCGTCGCATCGATGTTGAGGCCGGTCAGCGCATGGGTGATCTCGGCGAAGGCCACGGCGCAGCCGATCAGCAGCACAGCCGCGCCGACCGACACGCCGATCTCCTTGTGCAGCTGGTCGATGGCGGTGCCGACGAAACGGCAGCCGATGCCGCAGCCGACGACGACCTGCGCCGCGGCCACCAGCTCGCCGGGCGGCTTGGAATCGGTGAAGCCCGCGAGGTGGGCGATGGCGCTCACCAGCATCGGTCCCATCATGAAGCCGGCCGGCAGGCGGAGCACGCGGCCGACGACGGCGCCGATCAGGCCGCAGGCGATCAGGATCGCCCAGTCGCGCCAGTCGTTGTGGCCGGGATGCGGCATGGCGAGCACGCTGGTCGTCGCGCCGTTCACCAGCCGGTACCAGACCGGGATCGTCAGCACGACGGTGAGGATGCGCAGCGCATGGGCGAGCGCGATGGAGCGCTCCGAACCGCCCATGGCGCCGCCCATGATGGTCATGTCGTTCAGCCCGCCCGGCATGGCGGCGAAGTAGCAGGTGACCTTGTCCCACATGGTGAAGCGGCGGAACCAGAAGTAGGAGAGCGTCGCGCCGGTCATGGTCATGCCGCTCAGCACGCCGAGGCTCACCGCCCATTTGCCGAGCTGCTGGATGAGGTCGGGCGAGAAGCCCGAGCCCAGCAGCACGCCCATGATGATGACCATGCCCTGGCGCAGGCGCACGTTCATGCCGATGCGCAGGCCGGCAAAGGCGGCAACGGTGGAGAAGACGCAGGCGCCCAGCATCCAGGCGAGCGGCATTTTCAGCCAGTTGAAGACGAAGCCGCCTGCCGTGCCGATCACGATCGCGAGCACGAGCGGCTTCAGGCCCTCATGGCCGATGATGTGTTTCTTCTCGGGCTTGCCCTTCTCCGGCTTGACAGGGAGCGCCTTGCTCAAGGGTCGAACTGCTCCTTGAGGATGCGTTCCTCGAGATCGTGCTCGGGATCGAACAGCAGGGTGAGGTCGATGTCGATCGCCTCGGTCACCGTGACCTTGGCGACATTGGCGATCTCGACGGAATCGGCGGCGGCGGCGACGGGCCGCTTGCGCGGGTCGAGCACGGTGAGCTCGACCTTGGAATGGCGCGACAGCAGGGCGCCGCGCCAGCGCCGCGGCCGGAAGGCGTTTATCGGCGTCAGCGCCAGCAGGCCCGCGCCCAGCGGCAGGATCGGGCCGTGAGCGGAGAGGTTGTAGGCCGTCGAGCCGGCCGGCGTCGCCACCAGCACGCCGTCGCAATAGAGGTCGGGCAGGCGCTTGCGGCCGTCGACCGAGACGGCGACGCGGGCGGTCTGCCGGCTGGAGCGCAGCAGCGACACCTCGTTGATGGCGATGACCTCGTGCCGGCTGCCGCGCGTGTTGATCGCCAGCATGCGCAACGGCGCCAGGCTGACCTGCCGCGCCCGGCGCAGGCGCTGCAGCAGGCCCGCTTCCTTGAAGGTGTTCATCAGGAAGCCGATGGTGCCGAGGTTCATGCCGTAGATCGGCGTGCCGCGATGGATGTTGCGATGGAGCGTCTGCAGCATCAGCCCGTCGCCGCCCAGGGCCACGACGATGTCGGCCTGGGCGGGCGGCACCGCGCCATAGCGCTTCGCGAGCCGCGCACGGGCGTTGCGGGCGGCGGCAGTCGGTCCCGCGACGAAGGCGAGGCGGGGAGCGGAATTGGAGGGGGATGCCATCAGGGTGTCTGCAATGCGGTCGATGCAAGTTTCGTACTATATTGCCGGCCGACTTTCACATAGGCCTTTTCCCGTCCAGCGCGATGCGACGATTCCCCCGCAGTAGGCGGGGCGATCCGCGTTGTGTCCGTTCCGACGCTGGGGCAACATCCGCCCGCCATGCCTCATCCCCGTTCGGTCCCCGCCATCGATGCCCTGTCGCACCAGGACGCATACGACGCCATCTATCGCGCCCTGCACAACGGCATCGCCTACGCCATATCGGCGGCGGTCGACGGTCACGTCGCCGAGTTCGGCACCTCGTCGGGGCGCACCGCCATGACGCTCGCCAAGGCGATGGCCGATTTCGGCAACCACTTCGCGCGCGACGAGAAGCTCGCTGCGCTGATGACCCGCAAGCTGCTGCTGTTCGACGGCTTCGAGGGCTTTCCCGAGGCGATGCATCCGATCGACCGCGAAGCGCCGCACATCGTCTCCGGCGTCTGGGGACCGGGCGTCACCAAGGACGCCACGCCCGAAGTGCTGATGAACATGTGCTCCACCGTCTTCGACAAGGACCGCATCGAGATCCATGCCGGGTGGTTCAGCGAGACGATCCCCAGGATCGCCCCCGGCCTGAAGCTCGCCTTCGTCCATATCGACTGCGACTTCTACGAAAGCACGATGATCGTGCTCGATCAGCTGTTCAGCATCGACGCCTTCGCCGACGGCTGCGCCATCTACTTCGACGACTGGTACTGCAACCGCGGCAATCCCAAGTGGGGCGAGCAGCGGGCATGGACCGACTGCATCGCCAAGCACAAGCCCCAGTTCACCGACTGGGGGCCCTACGCCACGGTCGGCCATCGCTTCATCATCCATCGTTGACCGGGTCGCCCGACCGCCAGTCGAACGGCGTGCTCCTGTAGCCGGCTGCGGCCGGCCTGCGCTAAAATCGCCTCGCCCAAGAGGCGCGAAGGAGGAGGACGCCATGGAGCTGGTTCCGCTGGGGCCTGGATTCGGAGTCGAGGTCAGGGGCGTCACCATGCTCGACGTCGCCAGCGACGCCGACGCCTACAAGGCCGTGCGCGCCGCCTTCGAGGAGCACTCGCTTCTGGTCTTCCGCGACCAGGCGATCGCCGACGACATCCAGGTCGCCTTCAGCCGCGCCTTCGGGCCGCTCGAGCTCACCAAGGTGGCCTCGCTGGGCGCCGGCGGCTTCTACTCCAGGCTCACCAACATCGGCGAGAAGGGCGAGATCCTGCCGCCCGACCATCGCCAGGTACTGGTCGCCAAGGCCAACGCCCTCTGGCACACCGACTCCTCCTTCAAGACGACGCCGGCGCTCGCCTCGGTGCTGACCGCGCGCGTGCTGCCGGGGCAGGACGGCGACACCGAGTTCACCTCCACGCGCCTTGCCTGGAAGCGCCTTTCGGCCGACCTGCAGGGTAAGCTCAGGGATGCCATCGCCACCCACTCCTACGCCAACAGCCGCGACCAGATTCACCCCGACCTCGCCAACGCCGAAGAGCGCAAGGCGCTGCCGCCGGTGCGCTGGCGGATGAACTGGCGCAACCCGAGCAACGACCGGCGCGCGCTCTACGTGGCGAGCCACGCCTACGCGATCGACGGCATGGACGACCGTGACGCGCGGCAGCTGCTCGCCCAGCTGCTCGACGACGCGACGCGCCGCGAGTTCGTCTATGTCCACAAGTGGCGCCAGGGCGACGCGGTGATGTGGGACAACCGTGCCATGCTCCACCGCGGCCGCCCGTGGGACTACAAGAAGGAGCGGTCGATGATCCGCACCACCATCTCGGCGACCGACGCCGACGGGCTGGCCGAGGTGAAACCGCCGGTGGTGCACTAGCCAGATGGGGCGGGACTGCAATTATCGGCCCCTTGGAGGGTTTCCCGGGCTTACGCCAGACTTAACGCTTTGCGGCGATCCTGAGACTAACTGGCGGCGCCCTCTTGATTCGCAGGCTTTGCGCAAAAATTTTATCGTTTCGCCCTTCCCGCGACGTTCCGGTGGCCTACACAACTGCAGTGAAATGGCGTAATCTCGGTCGGTAGGAACCCGAGTGTGGGCTCGGGCGGGGTAGGGTAGCAGTTGCCGAACATTGAAACGTCGGGGTCAACCAGACTCGATTACGACGGTAGCAACCGATATACGCTGGGCGCCGGGGCGACCATCCTGACGTACGGCGGCGTTGCCGTCACCACGACCTCTTTTTCCGGATGGGCTGCGATCGGCGCTGAGCTGATCAACGGCGTCTACCAGGTCGTGTGGAAGAGCACCGCCAACCAGTACGTGATCTGGTTGGTCGCTTCCAACGGCGCCTTCCAGTCGATGGGCAACGTGCTGAACGGCACCAGCGCCGACCTGCGCGCCCTCGAGCCCGGCTTCGCCCAGGACCTGAATGGCACTTCCGGCATCGAAGCGGTGTCGAGCACGGTCGAGGCCTCCGGATCGACGACGACGCTGAGCGTCGCCGGCGCCTACGTCCTTGCGGCGACCGGCACCTCCCGCGGCCCGGTGCTGAGGTCCGGCGGCTCGGCGGTGCTGACCGGCCAGTTCGGCGCCGGCTGGACGATCCGCGGCGCCGAGTTCAACGGCAGCATCTACGAAGTCCTTTGGCAGAACGGCGGCACCCCGCAGTGGGTGGTGTGGAACGTCGACAGCAACGGCAACTTCCTGTCGCAGAGCGCCGCGTTGAACTCGACGCAGGTCGCCGCCTACGAACCGGGCTTCAGCCAGGACATCAACGGCGGTGGCGTCGCCGCCCGCGCCGTTATCGAGGCCAGCGGATCGACGACGCTGGCGACGGTCGCGAGCACCTATTACACGCTGTCGCCCACGGCCAGCTCTCTCGGGCAGGTCCTGAAGTACGGCGGCGCGCAGGTCACGGTCGGTCAGTTCGCCGGCTGGTCGCCGATCGCCGCAGAACTTTCTGGCGGCCAGTACCGCATGGTGTGGAAGAACGGCAGCAGCGTCGTCGCCTGGAACGTCGACGGCGACGGCAACTTCCTCTCGCAAGGCGCCATCGTTGGTGCATCGACGTACTTTGCGGAAGCCTACGAGACCACCGTCCAGTTCGACGTCAACGGTGACGGCACTGTTGGCGCGACCACCGCCGCGATCGAAGGCAGCGGCAACACCACGCTGACGCAGGTCGCCGACTCCTATTTCTTCAATTACGGCACCGGCAGCCAGATCCAGCTGCGCTACGGCGCCAGCTATGCCCAGGTCGGGCAGTTCAGCACCTGGGTACCGCTCGCCGTGGAGTTCTCCGGCGGCATGTACCGCATGGCGTGGAAGAACGGCGGCAACGACCTCTATGTCGCCTGGAACGTCGACAGCAGCGGCAACTTCATCTCGCAGGGCGCGGGCGTCACCGGCAGCACCTGGTACGTGCAGTCCTACGAAACCACGGTGGGCCGCGACCTCAACAGCGACGGCATCGTCGGCCCGACCACGGCGGCGATCGAGGGGAGTGGCAACACGACACTCACCAGGGTCGCCGACTCCTGGTTCTTCAACTACGGCTCGTCGAACATCCAGCTGCGCTATGGCGGCGGCTATGCGGCGGTGGGCCAGTTTGGGGGATGGGCGCCGCTCGCCGTGGAATTCTCCGCCGGCATGTACCGCATGGCGTGGAAGAACGGAGGCAACGACCAGTACCTCGCCTGGAACGTCGACAGCGGCGGCAACTTTGCCTCGCAAGGTCCCGTCGTTGCCGGCAGCACCTGGTACCTGCAGTCGTACGAGAGCGTGGTCGGCCGCGACCTCAACAGCGACGGCCAGGTCGGGCCGATCGTGTCGGCCATCGAAAACACCGGCAACACGACCCTCACCAAGGCCGCCGATTCGTATTTCATTAACTGGGGCGGCTCCAACATCCAGGTGCTGTACGGCGGTGCCTACGCCGGCTCCAACCAGTTCCCCAACTGGTCGGCGGTCGGCGCCGAACAGACCGTGGGCAGCTACATGGTCGCTTGGAGGAACTCAGCGAGCGGCAATTACACCGTCTGGAATCTCGATGGCAGCGGCAACTATCTTTGGAACAGCTCCGAATACGGCGTGGGCTCGGCACCTTTCCAGGCCATCGAAACGGCATTCGGTCAGGACTTCAACGGCGGTGGCGTAAGCGGCAAGACGGCGATCGAAGGCTCCGGGTCGACGGCTCTCTACAGTGCCTCGGGCTACCTGCAGATGGTGAGGGGGCCGTACACCGGCCCGCTGCTGGCCTACGGCGCCAACTATGTGACGGCGAGTCAGTTCGGCACGGCCCTGGGCGCGGAGTGGACGGGCAACGGCTACACCGTCGCCTGGAAGGTCGCCAACGATACGTACAATTTCTGGACCACCGATGCCACGGGCCGCTACGCCTCGCAGACCGGCAGTCTCTCCGGCTCGAGCGCCCAGATGCAGGCCTACGAGCCGACCTTCAACCAGGACCTCAACGGCGACGGCGTCATCGGCGTCAACAACAGCCCGTTCAACATCCAGATCGTCTTCTCCGGCGCCTCGCAGTACCAGACCTACTTCGAGCAGGCGGCCCACCGCTGGGAGAGCATCATCCGCGCCGACCTGCCGGCCGTGAACAGCTCGACCTACGGCCTGATCGACGACCTCAGGATCGACGCCAGCGTGGCAGCGATCGACGGCACCAACGGCATTCTGGCCCAGGCGGGATGGGACCTGCGCCGCTCCACGAGCGACGGCGGCCTGCCATACCATGGCGTCATGAAGTTCGATTCCGCCGACATCAACACCATGGTCAACAACGGGACGTTCCTCTACGTGGTCATGCACGAGATGGGACACGTGTTGGGTCTCGGCACCCTGTGGGACACGTTCGGCCTGCGCGGCGGCTCCAGCTATACCGGCACAAATGCCAACAACGCCTACCACCAGCTCGGCGGGTCGGGCTTCGTGCCGCTCGAGACCACGGGCGGCTCGGGCACGGCCTTCGTGCACTGGTCGGAGGCCGCGTTCGACCGCGAGCTGATGACCGGATTTTCCGAGACCGCGCCTCCGATGCCGCTCAGCATCGTCACCATCGGCGGCCTGCAGGACCTCGGCTACACGGTGGATTACAGCAGGGCGGACGCCTACGGCCTGCCCGGCCACCTCACGGCCGGTCTCGGCTCTGACGTCGTCGACGACAGCGGGGCGGCAAGCCAGAGCGGCATCCTGTCAGAGTTTTCGCCGCTGGCTGGCGGCAGCGGCACGCTGGCCGTGAACGATGCCGTCGCCGGACTGCCCGTGGTCGACGACCGCGGCCTGGCCAGCCAGGAGGGCATCCTCACGGACTTCGTGGACGGCGACATGACCGGCGGCAGCGCCACGCTCGCCTCGGCCGGCGGGATTCCGGTGACGGAGGACGCGAACATCAACGGCGGTGCCGGGCTGGTGAACATGTCGCTCCTGACGAGCTATATCGCCAGTTCCTTCGTGACATCGCCCGGCGAGGGCGCTGGCACCGTCGTCAGCCAGTCGGCCCAGGAAGACACCCTGACCAGGCCGGCCGCCTGATCCCATTGGCGACCCACTCGGGTTCGCGGGCAAAATGTCGTAATCTCGACCACCAGCCATGTGGCCCGGCGTGTGCCGGCGTGAACAGGACATGACAGGCCAGACCGGCGACGGGAATACGAGCCACCAGGGACTTGCCGCCCTGGTTATGCTGCTGCGCTTCAACGGCCAGAGCGTCGATGCCGCCCAGATCCGCCATCAGTTCGGCACCGACATGATCGGCGTGCCCGAGATGCTGCGCTGCGCCCAGCAGCTCGGCCTCAAGGCCCGCGAGACGCGGACGCACTGGGAACGCCTGGAGCGCACGCCGCTGCCCGGCATCGCGGTGCTGCGCGACGGCGGCTTCCTGCTGCTGGGCAAGGCCGGCGAGGACAAGATCCTGGTCCAGGCGCCGGACTCGCCGCGACCCGCGATGATGACGCGGGCCGAGCTCGAGGCCGTGTGGGACGGCCGGCTCGTTCTGATGGCCCGGCGCGCCCGGCTGACCGACCTCGCGCGGCGCTTCGACATCACCTGGTTCATGGGGGCCGTCCACAAGTATCGCGGCCTGCTCGGCGAGGTGCTCGTCGCCTCGTTCTTCCTGCAGATCTTCTCGCTGATCTCGCCGCTCTTCTTCCAGGTCGTCATCGACAAGGTGCTGGTCCATCGCAGCATGAGCACCCTCGACGTGCTGGTGATCGGCCTGGTGGCGATCGCCGTGTTCGAGACCGTGCTCGGCATCCTGCGCACCTATCTCTTCTCCCACACCACCAACCGCATCGACGTCGAGCTGGGCGCCCGCCTGTTCCGCCATCTGATGGCCCTGCCGCTGGCCTACTTCCAGGCCCGCCGCGTCGGCGATTCGGTGGCGCGCGTGCGCGAGCTGGAGAACATCCGCAACTTCATCACCGGCTCGGCGCTGACGCTGGTGATCGACCTGTTCTTCACCTTCGTGTTCATCGCGGTGATGTTCTTCTATTCGCCGCTGCTCAGCTGGATCGTCGTGGGCTCGCTGCCAATTTATGTGGCGATCTCGGCTATCGCCGCGCCGCTGTTCCGCCAGCGGCTCGACGAGAAGTTCCGGCGCGGCGCCGAGAACCAGGCCTTCCTGGTCGAGACCGTGGCGGGCGCCGAGACGCTGAAGTCGATGGCGGTCGAGCCGCAGATGCAGCGCCGCTGGGAGGAGCAGCTCGCGGGCTACGTCGCGTCGTCCTTCCGCGCCGCCAACCTCGGCAACACCACCAGCCAGACCGTGCAGCTCGTCAGCAAGGTGGTGACGGCGGCGACGCTCTACTTCGGCGCCAGGCTGGTGATCGACGGCGACCTCACCGTGGGCGAGCTGGTCGCTTTCAACATGCTGGCCGGGCGAGTGAGCTCGCCGGTGCTGCGGCTTGCCCAGATGTGGCAGGACTTCCACCAGGTGCGCCTGTCGGTCGCGCGGCTCGGCGACATCCTCAACACCCCGGCCGAGCCGGTCTACGGCACGAGCCGCACCACGCTGCCGGCGATCAAGGGCGACATCACCTTCGAGCATGTGGTTTTCCGCTACCGCGTCGACGGGCCGGAGATCCTGCACGACGTCAGCCTCACGGTGCCGGCCGGCCAGGTCGTCGGCATCGCCGGTCCGTCGGGCTCGGGCAAGAGCACGCTCGCCAAGCTGATCCAGCGCCTCTATGTCCCCGAGAGCGGCCGCGTGCTGGTCGACGGCGTCGACCTGGCGCAAGTCGACCCGGCCTGGCTGCGCCGCCAGATCGGCGTCGTGCCGCAGGAGAGCGTGCTGTTCAACCGCACCATCCGGGACAATATCGCGCTCGCCGATCCCGCCATGCCGATCGAGCGCGTCGTCACGTCGGCCAAGCTCGCCGGCGCCCACGAATTCATCCTCGAGCTGCCGGAAGGCTACGACACCGTCGTGAGCGAGCGCGGCGGCACCCTGTCGGGCGGCCAGCGCCAGCGCATCGCGATCGCCCGCGCGTTGACCGCCGACCCGCGCATCCTGGTGTTCGACGAGGCGACGAGCGCGCTCGACTACGAAAGCGAGCGCGTGGTGCAGCAGAACATGGCGCAGATCGTGCGCGGCCGCACCGTGTTCATCATCGCCCACCGCCTCTCGGCCCTGCGCATCGCCGACCGCATCGTCACCATCGAGCGCGGACGCGTGGTCGAGGAGGGCACCCACGAGGAGCTGATCAAGACCGGCGGCCGCTACGCCACGCTCTACCGTCTCCAGGCGGGCCTGCATGAAATCCGCTAGGAACATCCTGTCCTTCCCGCGGCGCCGGCCGGATCGCAAACCCGACCGCCGGCGCGAGGAGATCGCCTTCCTGCCGGCGGCGCTGGAGATCGCCGAGACGCCGCCCTCGCCGATCGGCCGCACCGTCATCTGGACGATCGTCGTCGTGTTCATCGCGGCGCTCGCCTGGGCGACCCTGGGCACGGTCGACATCGTGGCGGTCGCCATGGGCAAGATCATCCCGAGCAGCCGCACCAAGACCATCCAGCCGTTCGAGACCGGCGTGGTCCGCGCCATCGCCGTGCGCGACGGCCAGAACGTCAAGGCGGGTGACCTCCTGATCGAGCTTGACCCCACGATCACAGGCGCCGAGCTCGGTCGCCTGAAGAGCGACCTGCTGGCGGCCCGGCTCGACACCACCCGGCTCGGCGCCGCGCTCAGCACGGGCGATCCGCAGGCCGACTTCAAGCCGCCGAAGGAGGCCTCGGCGGCGGTCGCCGACATGCATCGCCGCCTGCTGCTGAGCCAGATTTCCGAGCAGAAGGCCAAGCTCTCCGCGATCGAGGGCCAGGTGCTGCAGAAGGAGGCCGAGCTCGCCACCATCAAGGCCTCCGTCGCCAAGCTCAGGGCGTTGATCCCGCCGCTGGAGGAGCGCGTCGAGATCCGCAGGCACCTGGCCAGCAAGGAGCTGGGATCGCGCCTGGTCTACCTGCAGGACCAGCAGGAGCTGATCGGACAGCGCCAGGAGGTGCTGGTCCAGGAGAGCCGGCTGGCCGAGACCGAGGCCGCCATCACGGGCCTCGCCCAGACGCGCAGCCGCACCGTGGCCGAATACGAGCGTGGCGTGCTCGACGAGCTCGCCAAGGCCGAAGGGAAAGCGTCGGGGCTCGCCCAGGACATCATCAAGGCCGAGCAGCGCTCAAGCCTGCAGCGGCTCACCGCGCCGGTCGACGGCGTGATCCAGCAGCTCGCCGTCACCACGATCGGCGGCGTCGTCCAGCCGGCGCAGGCGCTGATGGTCATCGTTCCGGCCGACAGCCAGCTCGAGATCGAGGCCATGATCTCCAACCGCGACATCGGCTTCGTCGAGGCCGGCCAGGATGCGGCGATCAAGGTCGACGCCTTCAACTTCACGCGCTACGGCCTGTTGAAAGGCAAGGTGCTGAGCGTCTCGAACGACGCCATCACCCGCGACAAGCCGTTGCAGGAGCGCGCCGGGGCGGACAAGCAGCAGGGCGCCGACGCCGCCACCAGCGAGCCCAAGGGCCAGGAGCTGGTCTACGCCGTTCGCGTGTCGCTCGACCGCACCCGCATCCAGATCGAGGACAAGATGGTGAACCTGTCGCCGGGCATGGCCGTCACCGTCGAGATCAAGACCGGCTCGCGCAGCATCATCAGCTACCTGCTGTCGCCGCTGGTTCGTTACCGGCACGAGAGCCTGCGCGAGAGATAATTTCCCGATCTATTCGCATTGCGATGAAGAGTTCTCGGCGCGCGCATCCGCGGCTTGCGCTTCGCACGGGTCGAGCAATTAAAATATTGCTGATCATCTCCCCAGCAGTTGTGCCGACCATTATTGTGCAAGCCGAAATATGCGACCTGACGATCGCAGCAGGCTGGCGGGCGCTCTGACGCCGAAAGAAGAATACGAGCCGGGCCGTGATTGTGGTTGCGAGGGAGGGGTAGGCTTGGTCGAGCATTGCGTTGAAGCCGTTGCCTTGTGTCGGCAAGGCGGGCGGCAAGAGTCATGAGCGAGTCGTTTGGCAGCACCTCGCTCAGCGACATTGTCGGCACCAACACCTACAACCTGCCCTGGACGGAGGCGCGGCGAATCACGAAGAGGTGCCGGTCCTCCACATGGCCAACGTCGACGACTGGATGGTCCGCTGAGAAGAGAGGCGGCGGTTACTCCGCCGCTTCCAGCCGCTGCTGGTTCTGCTTGGCCGCTACCTTGGCGCGCGCGAGATCCTCGCCGCGCCGCTTGCTGAGTGCCGCGCCACCGCCCGCCGTCTCGGCGAACAGGGCGAGCTTGTCGAGGTCCTCCTCGACCACCGGCGACAGCGCGAGGTCCATGTACTCGTGGCGCTTGGGGTCGTTCTTGACCCGCTGGCCGATGCGCCAGCCCTGCCAGGCGAGCTTGGCGTAGATCTTGAGCTTCTTGACGGTCTCGATTGCCAGCTTGAAGTGGAACACGCCGACCGGCTCGATCGGCATGCCATAGCGGCGGTCGCGCCGGTACTTCAGGCGTATCACGCCGCCTTCCAGCGGATGGATGTTCTCCGCCTCGAACATGATCTTGAACATGGTCATGAACTGGGCCGGCTCGGCCGGGTTGCGGCCCGGAATGGCGCCGTGGCGGCGCGCCACCGTCTCGATGTGCTCCGGCGTGTAGTAGGTCCGCCAGGCATCGCGATAGGTCTGCTCGTATTCCGCATCGCTCATCCTGGGGTGATGGACGACGCGATGATTGAGGTCGTACTTGTTGAGATCCGGATCCATCCACACGCCCTGCTTCCACAGCGTCTGGTGGTCTTCCGAGCCCGGCAGGGGCGTCAGCATGAAGAACTCGAGGATATCGAGCGGCAGTTCCTTCTTGATGATGTCGAGGTCGCGCAGGATCGATTCGCGCGTGTCGCCGGGGAAGCCCAGGATATAGCCCGCCCAGGTCGAGGCGCCGCTGGTGTGCCACGCCTGCAGCATCTTGCGGTATTCGGTGATCTTGTTCTGGCGCTTCTTGGCGGCCAGCAGGTTGTCCGGGTTGACGTTCTCGAGCCCGATGAACACGCGGTAGACGCCGGCCCAGCGCGCCTTCTGGATGAAATTCGGGATGCGATGGCACTGCGTGTCGACCTGGATGATCAGGGACACTTCGATGCCTTCGTTCTCCTTGAGCTCGATCAGCCGGTCGAAGAAGTCTTCCCAGTGCTTGTTGCGGGCCATGTTGTCGTCGGTGATGAAGAACGACGTGATGCCCTGCTTGTAGTTCTCACGGACGATCGCTTCGAGATCGTCGGGATTGCGGAAGCGGCTCTTGCGGCCCTGCACGTTGATGATGGTGCAGAACGAGCACTGGAACGGGCAGCCGCGGCCAAGGTCGAAGCTCGACTTCTTGCCCTCGTTGCGCGCCAGTGCGGCCGGCGGCAAGCGTGGCGTCGGTGCGCCCTCGATGCCCGGCAGGTCGTCCATGTAGTTGTAGAGCGGCTTCAGCGTGCCGTTCCAGGCGTCCTTCAGGACGATGTCGAGGCGGCCTTCCTCGGCCTCGCCGGCGAAGATCGAGATGCCCATGTCCATGGCCGCCTGGATCTCGGGCGGCACGACCGGCAGCATCGACAGGCAGCCGGCGGCATGGAAGCCGCCCATCGCCACCGGCAGACCGGCCTTGAGGAAGTGGCGGGCGAGGTCGACCGCATGCGGGAACTGGTTGGACTGCACGCCGACCAGGCAGATCAAGGCCTTGCCGCCGGTGCGTCGGATGTCGGCCACGATGCGATCGGGCCGCACCCGGGTGTTGGTCTCGTCGAACGGCTTGATCAGGACGTCGACGTCGGGCCCCAGCACCTGGCGCTGCCGGCAGTCCTCTCCCAAGCCGTAAAGCGCGGCCAGCGTGTTTGACGGGATATGGGACCGCAGCCACGTGATCGGATAGCCGTCGTCGTCGTAGTGCGTCGGCTTGATCAGAATCAGGTGAAAAATCGTACGCTTCACGGCACCGCCCTTCGCGGAATTTGTCCAAGGCACATCCGCGTGCGGCTCTATCGAGCGTCTGCCACCGCTTAACGGCATCCCCTTCCCACAATGCTCTGCGCTCGCCTGCAACGCAACTGCAGGCACTGAATAATCCCCCCTGAAACGAGGGAAATAGAACTACAATATATAGGGCTTTGGAGGATCGAGCCCCGCGATTGGCGAGAATGCCCCATGAAAACGCGTTAATTGCAGTCCGCGGCCCGAAAGCGCACCGTGCCATCGCCTCGAGGCGCAAAGCAAGACGCCGGCGGGGGAGGGACCGAACAAGACGTGAGTCTTACCGCGCGTGTACCGGCACTGGCGCCGTTCCAGATCCGGAGCTTCCGCTATCAATGGCCGGCCGACCTGCTGGCCTCGTGGTCCTTCGAGATGGAAGGCGTGATCCTGGGCTGGTTCGTGCTGGTCTCCACCGGCTCGGTCCTGGCGCTGGCGGTCTTCGGCTCCCTGCAGTTCCTCGGCACCCTGATCTCGCCCCTGTTCGGCATGGCCGGCGACCGCGTCGGCAACCGCAAGGTGCTCCTGGCCATGCGCGCCACCTATCTCGCCGTGGCGGCGTCCCTGGCGGCGCTGTTCCTGAGCGGCCATGCCGCGCCGTGGTCGGTCTTCGTGCTGGCCACGATCATGGGCCTGGTCAGGCCTTCCGACATCACGCTGCGCAACCTCCTGGTCGGCGAGACCATGCCGTCCGACTACCTGATGCGGGCCATGGGCGTGTCGCGCACAACGGCGGATTCGGCACGCATCGTCGGCGCGCTGTCAGGGGCGGGGCTGGTGGCGCTGCTGGGCTCGGGCATGGCGTATCTCGGGGTCTGCCTCTTCTATGCAGCCAGCCTGGCGTTGACGTTCAATGTCGGCGTCAGACGGCTGCGCGTGGTCGGCGAGGAGCGGGCGCATGCCTCGCCGTTGCGCGCCCTGCGCGAAGGTTTCGCCTACGTCTGGTCGACGCCCGACATGCGCGCGGTGATGCTGCTGGCCTTCCTCGTGAACCTTGCCGCCTATCCACTGATCGGCTCGCTGCTGGCCTATGTCGCCCGGGACATCTACGGGCTTGGCCAGACCGGCCTCGGCTGGCTGATCGCCTGCTTCGCGGGAGGCGCGCTCACGGGCTCGATCGTGATCTCCACGCACGGCGCCCACATCCGGCCTGCCCGCACCACGCTGGTTTGCGCGGTCCTTTGGTTCTTCCTCAACCTTGCCTTCTCGTGGATCGAGACGCCGCTCCTGGGCCAGATCGTGCTGTTCGTGTCCGGTTTCGTACAAAGCTTCTGCATGATCCCGATGGCGGTGCTGCTGCTGCGCGTCGCCAACCCGGCCTTCCGTGGCCGGGTCATGGGCGTGCGCATGCTGGCGGTCTACGGCATGGCGATCGGGCTGCTGGCAGCCGGACCGTTGGTCGAGCACACCAATTTTGCCGTGACCGGCACGATCTTCAGCCTCGTCGGTATCGTCTTCACGGTGGCGGTAGGCGTGTACTGGCGCCGCCATCTCTGGGACATCGCCGCCGACGCGAACGCGCGCTAGACGGAACCCTCGAGCCTCGGCGGCGTTGGCAGTCGATGCAGGACAGCATCGTCAAGGCCGCCATCGTTGCGACAACAGTCGCGGCGACCCTTTCCGCTGCTGAGGTGCGGGCCGACGACCCGCCACCGCCGCCTTCGGCGACCGAAAGCGAAAGCCGCAGCATCTTCACCTTCCAGGTCGAGAACGACGTCTTCAACCGGTTCAGCCCGACCGACCGTGACTACACCAATGGTGTGCGCATCGGCTGGCTGTCGCCGGCGATCACCGCCATGCCGCCGGGGATCGTGGCGCTGACCACCATCCCGACCTTCTTTGGCGAGCCGCAGTCGGACTCGGTGGTGCGCCGCGTCGGCGTCTCGTTCGGCCAGAACATCTACACGCCCAACGACACCTTCACCTCGCAGCCCATCTACAACGACCGGCCGTACGCTGCCTGGCTCTATGCCAGCTTCGCGCTGCAATACACGTACAAGCGGCGTGACGAGAAGACCGGCATGCAGGATCCGGTGCGGCTCGACACGCTGCAACTCGACCTTGGCGTGATCGGGCCGGCGGCGGGCGGCGAGTTTGTACAGAACAATTTTCACAGGCTGATCGGCGTCGCCACGGCCAACGGTTGGGCGAACCAGCTGCACAACGAGCCCACGATCGGACTCGGCTTCGAGCGGCGCTGGCGCACCGCCCGCGCTGTCGTGTTCGACGATCCCAAGCTCGAGGTCGACTTCATCCCGCGCATCGGCGCGGCGCTGGGAAACGTGGCGATCTACGGCGACGTCGGCGGCACGGCCCGTATCGGCAAGAACCTGCGCGACGATTTCGGGCCGCCGCGGCCCCGTCCGGCGCTGCCGGGCTCGGAAGCCTTCATCGGCGACGGCAGTTTCGGCTGGTACCTGTTTGCCGGGATCGACGGCCAGGTGGTCGGCCGCAATATCTTCCTCGACGGCAATACCGACGGCTACAGCCTGCGCGTCTCGCACCGGCCGTTCGTCGCCGAGGCCCAGGCCGGCCTCGCCGTCACCTATCACGGCGTGCGCCTCACCTACACGCAGGTGCTGCGCACGCCGGATTTCTTTGAGCAGAACCGCTGGACGCAGTTCGGCTCGTTCAACGTCACGTTCAGATACTGATTGCCGGTCGCCAATGGGACGTCAGAGACGTCCCATCAGCAGCAAGATGATCACGATGATCAGGATCAGGCCGGCGCCGCCGCTCGGGAAGTATCCCCAGCCGCTGCTGTATGGCCATGTCGGCAGGGCACCGATCAGGATCAGGATGAGGATGATCAGAAGAATGGTGCCCAGCATGTTTGTTCCTTCCTAACCGAGTGTTCGGCTCTAGCCGAGGTTCTGCTCGGCGAACGACCAGTTCGCGAGCTTGTCCAGCCAAGCCTGGACGTGGTCCGGCCGGCGGTTCTGGTAATCGAGGTAGTAGGCGTGCTCCCACACGTCGGCGACCAGCAGCGGCTTGCCGCCGTGGGCGATCGGCGTGTCGGCGTTCGACGTCGTTTCAATGGCGAGCTTGCCGCCCTTGGCGACCAACCACGCCCAGCCGCTGCCAAACTGGCCGACGGCCGCCGCCTTGAAAGCCTTGTTGAAGTCCTCGACGCTGCCGAAGCCATCCTCGAGGGCCTTCTTGATCTTGCCGGCCGGCGCGCCGCCCTTGGGCGCCATGCTGTGCCAGTAGAAATCGTGGTTCCAGGCCTGGGCCGCGTTGTTGAAGACCGCCTTGGCCTTTTCGTCCTTGGCCGACTTCTTGACGATCTCCTCGATGGTCAGGGCAGCGTAGGGGGTGCCCTCGATGAGCTCGTTCAGCTTGTCGACGTAGGCCTTGTGATGCTTGCCGTAGTGGAACGAGATGGTCTTGGCGGAAACGACGGGCGCGAGTGCGTCCTCGGCGTAAGGGAGCTTGGGGAGGGTGAAGGGGGGCTTTCCTTTGTCCAAAGGCATGACGCGTACTCCTAGCCCGACGAACAGGTCGGGCGGGCTGTGGATGGTGGATGAACGTCCGGTGGACGCCGACGTTGCGACGTTCCCGGACGATGGCAGGTTGCCACGGGGACCTTGGCAGAACGGTGACACTGCCGCCTGCGGCGTCTCGGCGCGCAAGGCGTCTTCGGCCTTTGCATCGCGAGAGAAGGGCAGGCGCCGTCAGAAGTTTTCTGAAGGGCGAGCAAGTGATAACCAGTCGCTCGTCGCGAAGCGCTGCCGCCTGGATTTTTCAGCGAACGGTTCTTACTCGCGCACTCAGTGGTTGCATCGCAAGAATCACGGAGTATCTCTCTAGGCGAACGCGTATCCGAGGAGGCTGCCATGCAGGGCAATCCACAAATCATTGCCGAGCTCAACAAGCTCCTGAAGAACGAGCTCACCGCGATCAACCAGTATTTCCTGCATGCCCGCATGATGGGGCACTGGGGCTTCGAGCGGATGGCCAAGAAGATCTACGAGGAATCGATCGGCGAGATGAAGCACGCCGACAAGCTGATGAAGCGCATCCTCGTGCTCGACGGCCTTCCCAATCTTCAGGATCTCGGCCGGCTGGGCGTCGGCGAGACCGTCGTCGAATGCCTGCGGGCCGACCTTCGGCTGGAGACCGAGGCGCGCACCGCGCTGGTCGCTGCGGTCACGCTCTGCGAGTCGACCAAGGACTATGTCAGCCGCGAGATCGTCGTCGACATCCTGGAGGATGCCGAGGAGCACATCGACTTCCTCGAGACTGAGCTGTCGCTGGTCGACAAGGTCGGCGAGCAGAACTACCTGCAGACGCAGATCGGCGAGGGCAAGGAGTCGAGCTAGGTGGAGCGCGGACCTCCAGGTCCGCTCAGAGTCATGATGCGGACCTGGAGGTCCGCGCTCCGCTAGTCAGCTGCGAGGAGATTGGGCGCTGCGGCTTGCTCGTGGGCCCGGGTCTGCGCGATACGCTGGCGCATGTCGCAGGCGCAGCTGCCGCATCGAGGGCTCTTGCCGCAGGCGCGGAACACATCGGCGGGACGGCAAGCGCCCGCCCGGATGGCGGCGTCGACTTCGCGTTCCCGAATGGCTTGGCAGATACAGATGAACATACCCTTGCGCCGCGTTTCCTATGCAGATGCGACTTACTCGCAGGCGCAAAGATAGTGGCCGGCCGAGGCCCGGTCAAGCGGCAGCTAAAGCCCTGGCAACAAATACTTTTCCAGCTTTGCCCGCAGCGCGCCGTCGATTGGATGGGGCGTCTTGCCCTTGAGCCGGACGACCGTCATCTCGGCTGCGGCGATGCAGGTGCCGTCCTTGAAGGCCCCCGAGCCCACGGTGATCGAGCTGGTGCCGATCTTCATCACGCCGGTGCCGAGCTCGACCTGGCCCGGCCAGTGCGATTCGGCGAGGAAGCTCACCGTCATGCCGGCAGAGATGCCGCGGATGCCGTCCGTGTTCTTCGTCAGGCCCATGTCGCGCATGAAGGTGAGGCGCGCGGTTTCGAGATAGGCGCAGATCGCCACGTTGTTGACGTGGCCGGCGGCGTCCTGGTCGGAGAAGCGTACGGTGTCGGTGCACCAGTGCGGGTAGATCGAGCGATCTTGCAGTCGTTTGTCGCGTGACATGGCGCGAGTGTAGCATCCCGTCGCCATGGCACATCCCATCTTCACCGAAGAACACGACCTCATCCGCGCCCAGCTCCGCCGCTTCGTCGAGGAGAAGGTGAAGCCGCACGGGCCGAAATGGGAGGAAGCAGGTTTCGTCCCGCGCGAGGTGCTGCGCGAGATGGGCGAGCTCGGCTTCTTCTCCCTGCGCGTGCCCGAGGCGCTGGGCGGCACGGGACTCGACGCCCGCGCCTCGGTCGTGCTCGCCGAGGAAGTCGGCCGCTCGACGCATGGCGGCTTCGCCATCACCGTGCTGGTCCATACCGACATGGCGAGCCCGCATCTCGTGCGCTTCGGCACCAAGCGCCAGCTCGAGAAGTACCTGCCGGGTGTCATGGCGGGAAAGATCATCACCGCGGTCGGCGTCACCGAACCCGCCGCCGGCTCGGACGTCGCCGGCATCCGCACCCGCGCGCTGCGCGACGGCAACGACTGGGTGCTGAACGGCACCAAGATGTTCATTACCAACGGCGTGCATGGGGATCTCTATTTCATTGCCGCCCGCAGCGATCCCGACGCCAAAGGCAGTCGCGCCATCACCATGTTCATCGTCGAGAAGGGCACGCCGGGATTCAGGGTCGGCCGCGCCCTCGACAAGACCGGCTGGCGCTCGTCGGACACCGCCGAGCTGATCTTCGAGGATTGCCACGTGCCGGCCGAGAACGTCCTGGGCGAGCCCAACCGCGGCTTCTACTCGATCATGGCCAACTTCCAGACCGAGCGTCTGGTGATCGGTGCCATGGCGATGGCCGAGGCGCGGGAGGCGATCCGACTCACCTACGATCACGTCAGCCAGCGCAGCGCCTTCGGCAAGCCGTTGTGGGACAAGCAGGCGATCCGGCAAAGACTGTCGCGCCGCCTGGCCGAGGTCGAGGCGGCTCGACAGCTGGTGCACCACACCGCCTGGCTCGATGCCCAGGGCCAGGACTGCGTCGCCCAGGTCTCGATGGTGAAGGCGCTGGCCGGCGACCTCGTGAACCAGGTCCTCTACGACTGCGTGCAGTTCCACGGCGGCATGGGTTTCATGCGCGAGACCGCGGTCGAACGCATGGCGCGCGATGCCCGCGTCCAGTCGATCGGCGGCGGCGCGTCGGAGGTCATGCTCGAGGAGATCGCCAAGCGGTTTGGTATGGTGCTGGCGGATTAGCTCACCATCTGCGACTCAAGCTCCTCTCCCCCTAGCGGGGGAGAGGACATGACGGCGTGCGCGTGAGGGCGCTACTTTGGCCCCACCAGGAACGGCCCGATGGCCTGCAGCTTGCAGTCCACGCCACCGGCCTTGCTGCACTCGGCGAGCGCGTCGGCCACCGCCGCCGTCTCGCTTGCCCGACCGGACACCATGCCCACGGGGCCATTGTCGGCGAGCGCCAGGGCGCGCCAATCGTTGTCGATCAGGTAGCGCTCGATGGCGGCCCGCCGGCCGGCGTCGGCCGAAGGAGCATGCTCGGGCGTGAAGATGCCGGTCACGCGATGGAGCTGCGGCACACGCACCACGACCTGGTCGTCGACCGCATAGACGACGCACGGCCGGCCGCTGATCTGGCCGCAGGTCTGCAGGTTGCGGCGGATGGCGTCGGCATCGTTCTCGCTCGGCGACCACCATTCCAGAGGACCGTGCCCCAGCACGAGGGCGCGATGTCGCGTCTGCCTCATGTAGTATTCCTGGAGGTTCTGGCGGCCGCGCTCGGTCACCAGGGGCACGGCGGCGGCATCGAACCGGATGGGCGGTGACGGCCTGGTTGCGGGCAGGTAGGGCGGCGGCGGCATGGGCGGCAAGCGATACGGCCACACCACCTTGTTGCCGACGGCGTAGATCACGCAGCGATCGAACTCGCGACTGACCTGCACCTCGCGCTCGACCAGCGCATTGCAGTCCTCGAGAGCGCGGCGTCGGGCCGCCGTCTCGTCGAGCATGCGCGTCGCCATGGCGAACCAGCCGCGCACATTGATCGCCAGGGCCTTGTCGTTCTCGGCCTTGCCGTAGTCCTCGAGCCGTCGCTCGCGCCACTGCGGCACGAACGGAACCTCGGAGGCGACGTAGGGCTGAGGCGTCGACACCGGCGGCGCCGCGGCCGGAGTCGGTATGGCGGCTGGCGGAGAGGCGACGGGCGGCGGCGGAGCGGCGGCCGGCGCAGCGGTCGCGGGCGGCGCGGCAGGTGGAGCCGGCGTTGGTGGTGTCGCCGATGCAACAGGAGCAGCTGCAGAAGCCTGGGCCACGCGAGCCGAAGCCGGCACCTGCGATCGCTCGTGCAGCAGCCAGACGCCAGCAATCGCCAGGACGGCCACGACGGCTGCGGCGCCGAGGATGATGGCCAGCCGCGTCGCCTTGCGGCGGTTCGCCGGCGGTGCGGCGACAACCGGCGCTCCGCCGAGCGTCAGCCGGTAGGCGTGGATGGCACGCGGGATGTTCTTGACGTGCTGTTCGCCGAGATCCTCCGCCCCCAAGGTCAGCTTGCCCTCGATCTGCTCGTAGACGGCGGCCGAGACGCAGATGCCGCCGGGCTTGGCGATCGACTCCAGTCGCGCCGCGACGTTGACGGCATCGCCCATCAGGTCGTCGCCGCTTTCCACGACGTCGCCGAGATTGACGCCGATGCGCAGGACGAGCTGGTCGTTCGGCCCGGCCTGGTCGTTGGCCGCGCGCATGGCTTCCTGGATTTCCAGGGCGGCGCGGACCGCTTCGACCGGACTGGCGAATTCCGCCAGAAGTCCGTCCCCCGTCAGCTTGAAGACACGGCCGCGATGGTGCTTCACCATATCCTGGGCGGTGGCCATGCGGTTGCCGAGCAGGGCGAGCGCATGCTCCTCGTCGCGGGCCGACATGGTGCTGAAACCGACGACGTCGATGTCCATGATCGTGGTCAGGCGCCGGACGAGGTCGGGAGCAGTCATGGCGGACAGGCTAGCCGACCGCCGTGAGGCAGGCCATAGGAGGTCCTTGCCTCGTCGGCCACCCTCTGCGAAGACCGGTCTGCATGGACTCCAAGGCCCCGCGTTACTGGGACGACTATGAGGTCGGCCAGACATTCGATCTCGGTTCGACCAGCTTCACAGCCGACGAAATCGTCGACTTCGCCCGCCAGTACGACCCGCAAAGCTTCCATGTCGATGCCGCTGCCGCCCGCCTATCGATGTTCGGCGGACTGATCGCCTCGGGCTGGCACGTCACCGCCAAGCTGATGCGGCTGTTCGTCGACAACTACGTCGACCAGCGCACGGCGCTGGGCTCGCCGGGCGTCGACGAAGTCCGCTGGCTGAAACCGGTGCGGCCGGGCGACACGCTCAACGCCTTGGTCGAATGCGCCGGCAAGGTGCCGTCCAAAAGCCGCCCGGAGATGGGGATCATCCACGAACAGTGGCGCGCCACCAACCAGAAGGGCGAGCTGGTGATGACGCTCAAGGGAATCAACATGGTGCGACGGAGGCCGTCATGAAGCGCGCCGTGCGGGGGCTCGATCATGTCGTAGTCATGGTCGACGGCATCGATGCGGCCGAGGCGGCGTACCGCAAGCTTGGCTTCCAGGTCCAGCCGCGCGGCTTCCACAGGAAGCTCGGCACCGCCAACCACCTGATGATCTTCGATACCGACTACTTCGAGATTCTGGGCATCGTCGAGGATACGGAATTCAACGCCGAGCGGCGCGAATGGCTGAAGGGCGGCGGCGGGCTCGCCAACGTTGCGCTGGCGACCGACGGCGCCGACCTCGCCTTCGACGATTTCAAGGCGGCGGGCCTGCAGCCCGACGCGCCGTTGTTCTTCGATCGTGCGGTCGAGATCGCCGACAAGACCGAGCAGGCGCAGTTCCGCACCGTGCGCGTCCCCAAGACGCACATGCCGGTGGTCGGCTTCTTCGTCTGCGAGCATCTCACCCCGCAGTTCGTCTATCGCAGCGAATGGGCGCAGCATCCCAACGGCGCGCGCGGCATCCTGGGCGTCACGGTGACCGCCGAGCAGCCGGCGAAGTGGGCGGCCGAGCTCGAGAAGTATTTCGGCAAGGACGCGGTGCGCGGCGAGGGCGGCGGAATCGTCGCCGACACCGGCACGCAGCCCATCCACTACATGAACCGCCAGGACTATCTGCGGCGCTATCCGGGCATCACGCCGGTCCGCGCGGCCGATCATCCGGCGCTGCTCAGCATCAGGGTCGAGAATCTCGCGGCCTGCGGGGCGCTTCTGAGGAAGAACGGTGTCAAGGTGAGCGAGCCCGATTCGGGCCGGCTGCTTGTGCCGCCTTCCGAGGCAGCCGATCTCACGCTGGAATTCAGGGAGAATTGATCGCGTGAGTTTCGACCTGACGGACCGGCGGGTCTACGGATTCGCCACCGAGGAGCATCTGCGTTTCGCCGATGTCGACGCCAACGGCCACATCAACAACGGCGCTTTCCTGCAGCTGCTCGAGAATGCGCGCGTCTCCTACATGCGGGCCATCGTCCGCCAATCCTTGAAGGAGGCCGGGCTGCCGCGTTTTCGCGTCGTCGTCGGCCGGCTGGAGATCGACTTCAAGCGCCAGATGTTCTTTCCCGGCCGCGCCACGGCCTGCGCCCGGCTGCTCGAGGTGCACCAGCGCAAGTGCGTGATCGGCCATGGGCTGTTCGACGGCGAGGGCAACTGCACCGCCGTGCTCAAGGCGATCATGGTCTCGCTGAACGAGGAGACCCATCGCAGCATGCCGTTCGAGCCCGCGGTGCGCGTCGCGCTCGAAACATATGCCGCTTCCAAGGATGGACTGGGCTCATGACCGATGCATTGATCCCCGAAGGCTTTCGCAAGCTCGGTGTGCCCGACGACTTCGTCGGCCTGATCGGACCGCTCTGGTACAAGGTCGAGGGCGAGAAGATCAGGATCGGCCTGCCGCTCGAGCCGCGCCATGGCAATCCAATGGGCTGGGCGCATGGCGGCCTGCTGGTGACCGTGGCTGACATGGTGATGGGCGTGGGTTCGGGCCACGCCACCGGCATCCACTGGCCGCATCCCACGGTATCGCTCAGCACGGAGTTCGTGCGCGGCGCCAGGCTCGGCCAGTGGCTCGAAGGCACCGCCCGCATCGCCCGGCGCACCATCAACTTCTGCTTCTGCAGCTGCGACCTGGTCTGCGGCGGCGAGATCGTCCTGGTCGCGTCGGGCGTCTTCAAGGTGCCGGACGTCGAGAAGATCCCCGAGGCGATGCGGGCGAAGGCGATGGGGAAGTGGGAGTGAACTGCATCACGGCGATTCAGGCTCCTCTCCCCCGATAGGGGGAGAGGTTGGGTGAGGGGGCCGCACGAGCTGTCGATGCCCCCCCCCCCCCCCCCCCCCCCCCCCCGGGGGGGGGGGGGGGGGGGGGGGGGGGGCCCGCACGAGCTGTCGATGCCCCCTCACCTAGCCTCTCCCCCTAACGGGGGAGAGGAACTTGAGTTGTGTCCGTGAAAGACGGATTCACTTCTTCTTCCGCCGATAAATCCGATACCGGTCGAAATCCATCAGGTGTTCGTAGTTTTCGAACGCATCGGCGAACACGCGGTTCTGCAGGAAGTATTCGAGGTAATCGAACTCCTTGCCCTGGCAGCGCGGGATGCCGGCGATGCTGTCGACGATCAGCAGGTCGGGCTGCTCGCGGGCGAAATCCTCGCTCACCTGGTCGAACACCAGCTTCTCCGAATCGCCCATCGTGTCGGGCGGATTGTAGAGCGCCGGGAAGTCGTCGCAGGTCGCGTAGACGCCCTGCAGCACCCACATGCTGAGGAACCGCATGGTCATGCGGCCCTTGATGTAGTTGATCATCGGCCACAGCGGATAGATGCCGGGCGACAGCGCCATGATCGTGCGATTGGGCGCGTTCTGCTCGATGATGTGCTGCAGGCGCCCGCCGATCGAATCCTCGAACTGGCGCTGCTTGTAGAAGGGCGGCGTGTAGAGCGCCGCCTGAAAGTAGAGCAGCACCATGAGGGTGGCGGAGATCACCGCCACCGGCAGGTGATGGCCGCTGCGGCTGATCGGCAGGTAACGGTCGACCGTCTGCGATACGGTGAGCGCCGCCAGCAGGATCGCCGCCGACAACGCGGGCAGCACGTGATAGGGCCAGCCCTTGGCCTGGGCGATGGCCGAGATCGCCGCCCCGATGCCGAACACGACCAGCACGCGCGCCGCCACGGTCTTGGTGAAGATCACCGCGATCAGACCAAAGATCACCAGCGCGATCAGGGTCGGACCCAGCACGTTGCTGGTGAGCACACCGCGCCAGCCCGCGTCGCCGATCGGCGCGTAGGCCTCGACCGCGAGCGGCATGACGAACTCGCCGTATTCGCGGAAGATCGTGTACATCGACACGAAGTGCGCCACCGCGACCAGCCCGATCGCCCATGGGATGGGATCGCGGAGCGTGGTGCGCCAGCCGCGGCGGATCAGCAGATAGAGTTCCAGGGCGGCCGGGATGGCGAGATAGTGCGGCTTCATCGCCAGCGCCACGCCGGCGACCAGGCCGATGGCGATCGACGAGCCGCGGCCCAGCGTGATGCCCTCGGCGCGGGCCATCGAGGCGATCATGTAGGGCGCGCAGGCGACGAACAGGATGTGCTCGCGCTGACCGAAATGCTCGTTGGGCAGCACGGTGAACAGAAACAGCAGGACCGGCGGCAGCAGCGCCTCGGTGAGCGCATGGTCGGCCGAGGGCACCAGCTTCACTAGCCGCCGGCAGGCCCAGAACGAGGCGAAGATGCCGGCCACCACCCAGGCGGTGAACCAGAACGAGGGATCGCCCGGCAGGATCTTGGAGGTCAGCACCGGCAGGGCGTGCACGACGAAGGTAAGCGGCAGGTTCTCGTCGATCACCTCGACATAGAGCCGCTCGCCGTTCACCCAGCGCGTCGACACGTCGAGGATGGCGGCGACGTCGTGGTTGATGGGGGGGAAGAAGTAGCCGGCCAGCCAGAGGATCGGCAGCGCGATCAGTGGCAGGTACAGCAGCCGTTCGATGCTCGGCGGGACTGTCGGGGGCTTGGTCGCGGCGGTTGGCAAGGCAGGACGAAGATATCATAAGCAGGGCGATAAGAAGACACTCGCGAGGACGGACAGGGGCGTGGAACGGGTCGAATACGAGCGCATGCACGCAGTCGAGGACCGCATGTGGTGGTATCGCGGCCTGCGTACGCTTGTCGCAGAGCTGTTCATACGCGCGCTGGCGCGCTCGCGGAGCGCCGGGCCGGTGCTCGACGCCGGCTGCGGCACCGGCGGCATGTTGCTGAAGCTCGGGCCTGCGGTGGCCGGTAATCCCACGTTCGGACTGGAGTATGACCAGATGGCGGCGTCCTTCGCTGCGGCCAAGGCCCGGCGGCCGGTAGCTGCGGGGTCAGTCACCGAAATGCCCTTGGGCAGCGGCGCATTGGCCGGTTACCTCTCGATCGATGTCCTCTGCCACGGCGGCGTCGAGCCGGTCCTTGCCCTCAAGGAGGCACATCGCTGCCTCCGGCCGGGCGCGATCGCCGTTTTCAATCTGCCGGCCTATGGCTGGTTGTTGTCGGCGCATGACCGGCGCGTGCACAATGTCCGCCGCTTCACCGGCCGCCAGGCGCGGGCCTTGCTCGCGGGCAACGGCTTTCGCGTGCTGAGGTCCAGCTACTGGAACACCCTGCTGTTTCCCCTGATGCTGATCCACCGACTGCTCGAGCGTGACGACGCCGAAAGCGACGTGCGCGACTTTCCCCGCTGGCTCGATGCGCTGTTCTCGACGGCGCTCGCCGTCGAGCGACGGCTGATCGCAGCTGGCATCAACCTGCCGTTCGGCGGCTCCCTGATCGTGGTCGCTGCGCGCAATGACTGAAACTACACCCGCGCTTTCCGTGGTCGTTCCCGTCTACAACGGCGCCGGCACCGTCGGCGAGCTTGTCGGCGCCCTGCGCAGCCTCGACATCGAGGGCGGGCTGGAGATCGTCCTGGTGGTCGATTGCAGTCCCGACAACAGCCTCGATGTCTGCAAGCAGCTCGCCGCCGAGCCCGGTGCGCCGGTCACGGTGCTGAGCCTCAGCCGCAATTTCGGCGAGCACAACGCGGTCATGGCGGGTCTGGTGCGGGCGAAGGGCACCTTCGCCATCACCATGGACGACGACCTGCAGAATCCGCCGGGCGAGGTGAAGCGCCTCTTCGAGCACGCGCGCGACGGCAACTACGACGCCGTCTATACCTATTACGCCGAGAAGCAGCATGCAGCGTGGCGCAACCTCGGCAGCCGCTTCACCAACTGGTGCGCCGACCGGCTGATCGACAAACCGCCCGGCCTCTATCTCTCGAGCTTCCGCTGCATCTCCGCCTTCGTGCGCGAGCGCATCACGGCGAGCTACGAGGGGCCCTATCCCTATGTTGACGGGCTGGTCTTCCAGGTCACCCAGAATGTCGGACGCCTGCAGGTCGACCATCTGCCGCGTGTCGAAGGTCGCTCGAACTACACGCTCCGCCGCCTGATCCGGCTGTGGCTGTCGATGTTCCTCAATTTCTCGGTGATGCCGCTCCGCCTCGCCACGCTGTTCGGCCTGGGCTTCGGCGCCCTGGGGGCGTTGGCCGCCGTCATCGTCGTCGTCGAGGCGATCATCTCCGACAAGCCGCCGCAGGGCTGGGCGTCGCTGATGGTGGCGGTGCTGGTGCTGGCGGGCGTCCAGCTCGTCGTGGTCGGGCTGATCGGCGAGTATCTCGGCCGCATGTTCCTCGCGGTCAACCGCAAGCCGCAGTATCTCGTGCGCGAGGTCTTTCGTCGCGGCGACAGCGGCTTGCAGATCGAGCGACCCAAGGTCGACACGCGCGCCGCGGGGCAGCCGCACCGCGAACCTTCTCGAGGGGAGTCCTGACGATGACCGTCTACTACGTGGCGCTGGGCATCGGCATCCTGGCTGGCATCGCCGGACAGCTGCTGCTCAAGGCCGGTGCCGACGCCCCGGACATTTTCAGCCAGCTGCTGCGGCCCTCGACGTTGGCCGGGCTCGCGCTCTATGGCTCGGCGGCCTTTCTCTACATCATCGCGCTGCGGAAGATCCCCGTGTCGGTCGCCTTTCCCAGCGTGTCGCTCTCCTATGCGATCGTGGCGGTGCTCGGGCACTTCCTTTTCGGCGAGCCGTTCGGCATCAAGCAGATCGGCGGCATCGTCCTCATCATGGGCGGCGTCGTGCTGATCAACCAGACCTGACGGCGCCGCCGTCACAGAGGAACGAATGGACTACGAGCAGATCAAGTACGAAGCCAAGAACGGCGTCCTCACCATCACGCTGAACCGACCGGACAAGCTCAACGCCTTCACCGGCAAGATGCTGTCCGAACTGCTCGATGCCATGGACCGCGCCGATCGCGACGACGACGTGCGCGCCGTGGTGTTCACGGGCGCAGGCCGCGGCTTCTGCGCCGGCGCCGACCTGTCGGGCGGCGCCAACACTTTCAACGCCGAGAATCGCGGGCCGGTCGATCCCGGGCTCGACGGCCATCGCGACGGCGGCGGCCTGTTCACCCTGCGCCTGTTCGATCTCCTGAAGCCCACCATCGCCGCCTGCAACGGCGCCGCCGTCGGCGTCGGCGTCACCATGCAGCTCGCCATGGATGTGCGGCTCGCCTCGGAAGCGGCGCGCTATGGCTTCGTCTTCACCCGCCGCGCCATCGTCATGGAGGCCTGCTCGAGCTGGTTCCTGCCGCGCCTGGTCGGCCCGCAGCAGGCGCTGGAATGGGTGATGACCGGCCGCGTCTTCTCCGCCGAGGAGGCGCTCAACGGCCGTCTGGTGCGCTCGGTCCACAAGGCCGACGAGCTTCTCCCGGCGGCCTATGCGCTCGCCCGCGAGATCGCCGACAACACCGCGCCGGTCTCGGTGGCGCTGAACCGCCAGATGATCTGGAAGATGCTGGGCGCCGATCATCCCATGGAGGCGCACAAGGTCGATTCCAAGGGCATCTACGCCCGCGGCAAGTCGGCCGACGTGAAGGAGGGCGTGACGGCGTTCCTGGAAAAGCGGCCGGCGAAATTTCCCATGAAGGTGACCAGCGACATGCCGTCCTATTTCCCGTGGTGGCAGGAACGGCCATTCAAGTAGGGTTGCTGCCCAACCGAGCATGCGGCAATCTCGCCGCCAACAAGCCCATTCAGGAGGAAACATGACCAAGCTGCAGATGCGGCGCCGGACGATATTGGCCGCGGCGCCGGCCCTGGTGGCTGCGCCCTGGGTCGCGCGGGCACAGACCGGCAAGCCGGAGAAGACCAAGGTGGTGCTGGCCGTCGGCGGCAAGTCGGCGCTGTACTACCTGTCGCTCACCGTCGCCGAGACCAAGGGCTACTTCAAGGAGGCCGGCCTCGACGTCGAGATCAACGACTTCCAAGGCGGCGCCAAGTCGCTGCAGGCCCTGATGGGAGGCAGCGCCGACGTCGTCGCCGGCGCCTACGAGCATACCATCCGCATGCAGCAGCGCGGCCAGGACATCGTGGGCTTCGCCCTGATCGGCCGCGGCATGCAACTCGCCATCGGCCTGCGCAACGACGTGGCGGCCAAGGTCAAGGAACCGGCCGACATCAAGGGCATGAAGTTCGGCGTCACCGCGCCCGGCTCACAGACCCACATGCTGGTCAACAACTGGGCCGCCAAGGGCGGGCTGAAACCGACCGACATCGTGGCGATCGGTGTCGGCGCCGGCGCCTCGGTGGTGGCGGCGATCGAGAAGGGCGAGGTCGACGGCATCTCGCAGGCCGACCCGGCGGTGACCATTCTCGAGGACAAGAAACTGATCAAGATCATGGTCGACACGCGCACCATGAAGGGAAACCAGGAGCTGTTCGGCGGCTCGTTCCCGGCCGCCTGCCTCTATGCCCAGCCCGAGCTCCTGAAGAAGACGCCGAACACCGCGCAGGCGCTGGCGACGGCAATCGTGCGCGCCGACCAGTGGCTGCAGACGGCGGCACCCGCCGACGTCGCCAAAGCGGTGCCCGAGGCCTACCTGCTGGGCGATCGCGCCCTCTACGAGAAGGCTTTCGCGGCGGTGCGCGACACCATCTCGCCCGACGGCCAGATGCCGGCCGACGGTCCGGCCAACTGCCTGAAGTTCCTGACCGAGGGCGATCCCGCCATCAAGCCCGCCAGCATCAAGCTCGCCGACACCTGGACCAACGAGTTCGCGGCGCGCGCCGGCAAGCGTAGCTGATGAGCGCCGGCGTTCCGGCGCTCAGGCTGGAGGACATCACCTGCCGCTTCGCCGCCCGTGACGGCGGCGGAGCCTATACCGCGGTGGCGAACACCTCGCTCACCATCGCCGCGGGTGAGTTCGTCTCGGTCGTGGGGCCGACCGGCTGCGGCAAGTCCACCTTGCTCAACGTCGCGGCTGGCCTGCTCGCACCCAGCCAAGGCTCGGTCTCGGTGTTCGGCCAGCCGCTGATCGCGGCCGACGGTGTGAACCGCCGCGCCGGCTACATGTTCCAGGCCGATGCGCTGATGCCGTGGCGCACCGGCATCGACAACGTTGTCGCTGGCCTGGAGTTCAGGGGCGTGCCGCGCGCCGAGGCTCTCGCGCAGGGCGAGGCGTGGCTGCGCCGCGTCGGCCTGGCGGGCTTCGGCGATCGTTATCCGCACCAGATGTCGGGCGGCATGAGGAAGCGCCTCGCGCTCGCCCAGACGCTGATCCTGAGCCCCGATATCCTGCTGATGGATGAGCCGTTCTCGGCGCTCGACGTGCAGACGCGCCAGCTCATGGAGAACGAGCTGTTGGCTTTGTGGGCCGAGGACAGGAAGTCGGTCCTTTTCATCACCCACGATCTCGAGGAGGCGATCGCACTCTCCGACCGTGTGGTGGTGCTGTCGGCGGGTCCCGCGACACGGCCGATCGGCGACTTCAAGGTCGACCTGCCGCGGCCGCGCGACGTGTCGGAGATCCGCATGACGCCAGGGTTCCTGGCGCTGCATCGCGAGATCTGGGCGGCCATGAAGGAAGAGGTTTTGAAGGCCTACGCAGCGCAGAAGGCGGCATGACGTGAGACTGCGCACGCTTCAGATCCTGGTCGTCTGCCTGGTCGTGGCCTTCTGGTACGTCATGACGGCGCCCGGCCTGATCCCGCCCTTCTATTTCGACAAGGCCAACCGCGCCGCTTTCTTCTTCGGCGAGCCGCAGAAGGTCTTCTGGGTCATCGTCGAATGGTTCGCGACCGGCGAGATATTCGGCCATCTCGGCGTGACCCTGCTCGAGACGGCGCTGGGCTTCCTGATCGGTTCGGTGTTCGGCCTGGCGATCGGCCTGTGGCTGGCACTGTCGCCGACGGCCTCGGCGGTGATGGATCCCTACATCAAGGGCTTCAATTCCATGCCGCGCGTCGTGCTGGCGCCGATCTTCGCGGTGTGGTTCGGGCTCGGCATCTGGTCGAAGGTGGCGCTGGGCGTCACGCTGGTCTTCTTCGTGGTATTCTTCAACGTCTACCAGGGCGTGCGCGAGGTCAGTCCCAACCTGATCGCCAACGCCCGCATGCTGGGCGCCTCGCGGCGCCAGCTGCTGCGCTCGATCTACCTGCCGTCGGCCATGAGCTGGGTGTTTGCCAGCCTGCACAACGCCGTCGGTCTCGCCTTCGTCGGCGCCGTGGTCGGCGAGTATCTCGGCTCCTCGCGCGGCGTCGGCTACCTGATCCTGCAGGCCGAGGGCACTTTCGACATCAACACGGTGTTCGCCGGCATCCTGGTGCTGACGGCCTTTGCGCTCGCCCTCGACGCCGCCGTCGGCTCGGTCGAGCGCCGCCTGATGACCTGGCAGCCGCGCGCCAGCGAGACCGAGAAGGTTTGAGGCTCATGCGGAGCGCGGACCTCCAGGTCCGCTCATGAGCATGATGCGGACCTGGAGGTCCGCGCTCCTCTGAAAAGATCCAGCTGAACCGATTGGCCGGCTGCGCCGTATAGTCTGTGATGTCGGCTCCATCCTCCATTTCCGGCGTGCGGCGCGGCGAGATCATCGCCGCCCTGTCGATGGCCACCGATCTTGCGATGGGCCAGCCGATCGAGTTCGCACTCAGATCATGCCTGCTCGGCATGCGCCTGGGCGAGGCGCTGCGGCTCAGCGCCGAGGAGCTGGCGGAGATCTACTACCAGGCGCTGCTGCGCTACATCGGCTGCAACGCCGAGACCTATTCGCTGGTCGCCCTGTTCGGCGACGAGCTCTCGTTGCGGCGGGACTTTGCCTTGGTCGACACTGCCAAGGCGGGCGAGATGGCCAACATGGTGCTGCGTCACCTGCGCGGCGCCAGCGCCGATGGCGGCGCGCTGGAAGCCGCGTTCGCCATCGCCAAGGGCTTTCTTGTCGCCCAGAGGGTCAGTGCCGACAACATTGCCGCCCATTGCGAGGCCGCCGGCCGGCTGGCCGAGCGGCTCTCGCTCGGTCCGGCAGTACGCCGCAACCTCGGGCAGATCTACGAACGCTGGGACGGGCGCGGCCTGCCCAGCCACCTCAAGGGCGAGGCCATCGCCCCGGCCGTGCGGGTGGTCGTGTTCGCCCACGACGTGGTCGTACTGCGCGCCGCTTACGGACCGATGCGCGTGTCCGACCTGCTGAAAAAGCGGCGCGGCAGGATCTGCGATCCGCGCATCGTCGACTGCTTCCTGGCGGACCAGGAACGGTTCGTTGCCGCACTCGACGAGGACTCGTCATGGGACGCCGCGCTCGCCCTCGAGCCGCTGCCACACCGGCCACTGTCGGAAGCGGAGTTCGACGAGGCCTGCCTGGCGATGGCCGATTTCGCCGACCTCAAGTCGCCCTATACGGTCGGACATTCGCGCAACGTGTCGCGGCTGGCCGCCGACGCGGCGGCGCGCGCGGGCCTGTCTGCAGCCGACGTGGCCGACGTCCGGCGGGCCGGGCTGCTGCACGATATCGGACGCGTCGGCATCTCGACCCGCATCTGGCTGAAGGCCGGTCGCCTAACCGACAGAGAGCGCGAGCAAGTGCGGCTTCATTCGTACTATGGCGAGCGGGTGCTTTCGCGATCACCGGCGCTGGCGCGGCTGGGTGCGATCGTCGCCCAGCATCACGAGCGGCAGGATGGTTCGGGCTATCATCGTGGCGCGCGTGTCACGTCCCCCCAGGTCCGCGTGCTCGCCGCGGCCGATGCCTATTGCGGCAAGGTCGAAGCGCGCGCCCATCGCCGGGCGCTGTCGGCCGAGGACGCCGCCGAGGCGCTGAAGCGCGAAGCCCGCGCCGGCCGTCTCGACGCAGAGGCGGTCGCCGCCGTGCTCGCCGCCGCGGGCCATCGCGGCTCGCCGCGGCGAACCATGGTCGCCGGATTGACGGAGCGCGAGATGGACGTGCTGCGCGCCGTGGCGCGCGGCCTGTCGATGAAGGAGATCGGCCGGCAGCTCGGCATCTCGCCAAAGACGGTCGATAACCACCTGCAGAATCTCTACGGCAAGATCGGCGTGAAAACGCGTGGCGGCGCCACGTTGTTTGCCATCGAGCATGGCCTTGTCGACATGGCGTCGGCCTAGGGAATCTTCCTCAGGCGCGGCAGCCGTGGCGTGGCTAGCCTTCCTCCATCACGGAGGAGGCAAACGATGCCCGACATGGCGCAGCACACGGCTCGCAGCGAACCCACCGACATCTGCACGCTCGGCGCTGCGGCGCTCGCCCGCTGCATTGCCGGCGGCGAGATCTCGGCCGTGGAGGCGGTCGAAGCCCACATCGCCCGCATCGAGAAGGTGAACGCGAGCCTCAACGCTGTCGTCGTCAAGCGTTACGACGCAGCCCGTGCCGAGGCACGCGCCGTCGATGCGCGCCGTCGTGGCGGCGAGGTGCTGCCGCCGCTGGCCGGCGTGCCGGTGACGGTCAAGGAATGCCTCGATCTCGAAGGTACGCCGTCGACCTGCGGCATCGTCGGGCGCGCGGGCGTGAACGCTGTCACCGACGATCTCTACGTCCGACGCCTGCGCGACGCGGGCGCGATCGTGCTGGGCAAGACCAATGCCGCTCAGCTGCTGATCTTCACCGAGACCGACAATCCGCTCTATGGCCGCACCAACAATCCCTGGGATGTCGAACGGTCGGCCGGCGGCAGCAGCGGCGGCGAAGGGGCGATCGTCGCGGCCGGCGGCTCGGCATTGGGACTGGGGACCGACATCGGCGGCAGCGTCCGCATTCCCGCAGTCTTCTGCGGCATCGCCGGGCTTCGTCCCACCGCGGGCCGATTGCCCGACATGGGACGGCTCAGCGTGCCGATCGGCCAGGCTGCGATCGCGAGCCAGGTCGGGCTGCTGGCGCGATGCGTCGAGGATCTGGCGCTTGGCCTCGATGTCCTGTCGGATCATGACGGCGGGCCGACGCTGGCGCCGCCGGTGCCGCTCAAGGACTGGTCTGTCGACCTGAGGAAGCTTCGCATTGGCATGTTCATCGACGACGGCGTGATGACGCCGGCGCCGGCCTGCCGGCGCGCCGTGGAAGAGGCTGCGAGCATGCTGGCGGCGGCCGGCGCCACGATTGTTCCCTGGCAGCCGCCGCCGGTCGCGACCGCCCTGGCGATCTGGCTGGGCTGCATGTCCGCCGATGGCGGGCGCGGCATGCAACGGCTTGTGCGCGGCGAGAAGGTCGACAAGCGGGCCGCCTTGTTCCTCAGCCTGTCGCGGATGCCGCAGGCGCTTCGGTCGATCGTGGCGCCGCTGCTCGAATTCTTCGGGCAGCCGCGGCTGGGCGGCACGCTGCGCCTGTTCACGCCGGGTGACGCCGGCCGCTATTGGCGCACGGCCGAAGCGGCCGTCGACTACCGGCACGCCTTTCATGACGCCATGCAAGGCAGCGGCGTCGACCTCCTGCTTTGCCCAGCCTACGGCGTGCCCGCGGTGCATCACGGCGCCTCTGCCGACCTGCCGGTCGCCGGTGCCTACAGTCTGCTCGCGCCCGTCCTCGGATTTCCCGCCGGAGTCCTGCCTGTCACGCGGGTGCGGGCAGGCGAGGAGACCGATCGTCCGCAGACCAGGGACCGTGTCGAGCGGACGGCGCGACGGGCCGAGCAGGGAAGTGCGGGACTACCGGTCGGCGTCCAGCTGATTGCGCGGCCTTGGCAGGAGCATGTCGCGCTCGCGGCCATGGCCGCTGTCGAGCGTGCGGCGCGCGCCCGCCCGGACTATCCACAGACGCCGACGACGGTCACTGGCCTGTGAAGCGCGCCGCGCGCTTCTCGAGGAAGTGGGCGACGCCTTCCTTGAAGTCGGCGGTCTGGAAGGAGAGCTCCATCTCGTGGTTGGCCTGGGTCGTGGCCTCGGCCAGGGTCTGGAATTCGGCCTCCCAGATCTGGCGCTTCATCACCGCCACCGAGCGCGGCGAGACGGTGTTGGCGAGCAGCGTGGCGTAGGCGCGGGTCTCGGCCATCAGCTTGTCGTCGGGGATCACGCGGCTCACCAGGCCCATCGCCAGCGCTTCCGGCGCGCGGACCTTGCGCGCCGAGCAGAGCAGATCCATGGCGGCCGGCAGGCCGACCAGGCGCGGCAGCAGCCAGCTCACGCCGTGTTCGGCGATGAGGCCACGCTGGGCGAACGACGTCGTGAACACGGCCGACTCGGCTGCGAACCGCAGGTCGGCATAGAGCGCGATGACGAAGCCCAGACCCGCCGCCGGTCCGTTGATCGCAGCGATGATGAATTTCGGGATCGCGGGAAAGTAGGAGTACGCCATCCTGAACTCGGGCAGGGTGCTGCCCCCTTGCAGTGAGGGTGAGGTCTTGCTCGACCGATCTGCGCTGGCGCCGGCACCAATTGCTTGAAGGCCGCCCATGTCGGCGCCGGCGCAGAAACCACGGCCGCTGCCTGTGAGGATGATCGCCCGGACCTCGGGATCGGCGCCGGCCCTGTGCATGGCGTCCTTGAGGTCGAAATGCATCTGGCGTGTCCACGCATTCAATTTCTCGGGGCGGTTGAGTGCAATCGTGCAAATACGATCGGCCACATCGTATAAAACCGTGTCGTACGCCATCCCGGGGGCTCCCTCATGTGCAATCTTGTGGAGTGCATGATGGGCAAAACGGAGCGACGATACAAATGGGACCCTATCGCTACAAATGGCACCCGAATCGAGGGCGGTGCCGCTGACCACTGAACCATGATCCGCCGCGTGAGCAGTGGGTGCTCGCCACAGAGAGTTGTCCGTACGCGACGCTTTCATGGTATCTTGCAGGGACAAGGCAAAAAAAAACCGCCGAGGTTAGGCAAAATGGCAAAAAGGGAATTCGCCCACCCGAACGAAATGCACAAATACGTGGGCCAGGAAATTGGGGTTAGCGACTGGGTCGAGGTTTCGCAGGACAGGATCAACCAATTCGCCGAGGCGACGGGTGATCACCAGTGGATTCACGTCGATGTCGAGCGGGCCAAGAAGGACATGCCGGGCGGCAAGACCATTGCCCACGGCTTCCTGACGCTGTCGCTCATTCCGATGCTCAATCACCAGATCTCGCACATCAACAACGTGCGCAACGGCATCAACTACGGCTGCAACAAGGTGCGCTTCACCAGTCCGGTGCCGGCAGGCTCGCGGGTGCGCGCCCGCGCCAAGCTTCTCGCCGCCGACCCGATGGACAAGGGTGGTGTGCGGTTGACCAACCAGGTCACCGTCGAAATCGAAGGACAGGAGCGTCCGGCCTGCGTCGCCGAGACCATGTCCGTCGTGTACGGCGTCTGAGGACCCGGTCGTGTTGAAGCGCGAAGACCTGACATCAGAGAGCGTCGACCAGATGGTCGCCGACGCCCACAAGGCCGGCTACCACTTCTTCCTGTCGTCGGCGGAGCGCGAGGCGCGCTTCAAGACGGCGATGGAGCGCTACCAGCCCGGCGAGGAGTTCTGGGTCTTCGCCTATGGCTCGCTGATGTGGAATCCGGCCATCGAGTTCACCGAGCAGCAGCCCTGTCGCGTCGACGGCTGGCACCGGTCCTTCTGCTTCTGGATGCCGATGGGTCGCGGCACGCCCGAGCTGCCCGGCCTGATGCTGGCGCTCGAGCACGGCGGGGCGTGCGAGGGAATCGCCTATCGCCTGGCGCCGCAGCAGGTCGAGAGCGAGCTTGGGCTGCTGTGGAATCGCGAGATGCTGGCCGGCATCTACCAGCCCACCTGGATCCCCACGACGCTGCGCGACGGCCGCACTGTCACCGCCATGACCTTCGTCGTCGACACCGCGCACTGCCAGTATTGCGGCGACCTGCCGATCGAACGGGCGGCACATCACATCGCCTTCGCCGAGGGCCGCCGCGGCGCCTGCCGCGACTATCTTGCCAACACCGCCGCTCACGCACGCGCCCTGCATATCCACGATCCCTACATCGAGGAGCTGGTCGAGCGTGTCTCCGAGCTGCGCGACGGCGCCTACGTCATCCCGACGGTGCAGACTGACGGCGAGGCGGTCGGCGAGGCTTAGAGCAGCGGAACAAGAACATCGCTGAGCGTGCGGCAATTCACACGTCGTGACATAGTCGCGGCGTGTCTCGTCTCGTCGCTCGCTGGTTGGCGCTGCCGCCGAATCTTCGTGGAATCCTGTGGGTCGGCCTCTCCGGGGTAGTGTTCGCCCTGCTCAACGTCTTCACGCTGATCCCCTCGCAGCACCTCAATCCCTACGTCATGGCGTTCCTGCGCTACCTGTTCGGCGCCATGTTCCTGCTGCCGCTGGTGATCCGGCTGGGCCCCTACCGCTCGCTGCACACCAACCGGATGGGCCTGCACATCTCGCGCGGCGCCATCCATACCGTGGGCATGATGCTGTGGTTCGTGGCCTTGCCACTCACCACCCTGGCCGAGATCACGGCGCTCGGTTTCACCGGCCCGATCTTCGTCACCATCGGTGCGGCGCTGTTCCTGGGCGAGGAGGTGCGGCTCAGGCGCTGGCTTGCCGTCATCGTGGGCTTCATCGGCGCCATGATCATCATCCGGCCCGGCTTTTCGGCGCTTCACCTCGGCGTCATCTGCATCCTGGTCTCGACGCCGATCTTCTCGGCCTCCAACCTGATCTCCAAGGCACTGGCCAGGACCGATTCGGCCAGCACCATCGTCATCTGGCAGAACATCGTGATCGTGGTCTGCGCCGCGCCGCTGGCCATCTGGTTCTGGCAGACGCCGAGCTGGGTCGACCTCCTGTGGTTCCTGGCCGCCGGCGCCTGCGGCACGATGGGCCATATCTGCCAGCAGCGCGGCTATCAGCTCGCCGACATCACGCTGCTGCAGCCGATCGGCTTCCTGTCGCTGATCTGGAATACGCTGTTGGGCTACTTCCTGTTCTTCCAGTCACCCGACGTCTGGACCTTCGTCGGCGCGGCGGTGATCTTCGCCAGCGCCATGTACATCTCGCACCGCGAGGCGGTGCGGCGGGCGCAGATCAAGACGGCGGATACCAAGGCGGGACCGGAGGCTTAAAACTTCTTCCTCCCCAGCGGAGCTGGGGAGGTGTCGCCGTCACACGCGGACACCTCCCCACGCGAAGCGTGGGGAGGGAATACTCTTAACCGCCCGTTACACTCATGTGGCGCGGGACGGCCGGGCCCGAGTGACGGCGGTCGATGATGAAGTCATGGCCCTTGGGCTTGCGCGCGATCGCCTCGGTGATCGCCTGGTCCAAAAGCTCGTCGCTTTCCGAGGCCCGCAAGGGCGCGCGCAGGTCGGCCGCGTCCTCCTGGCCGAGGCACATGTAGAGCGTGCCGGTGCAGGTGAGCCGCACGCGATTGCAGCTTTCGCAGAAATTGTGGGTGAGCGGCGTGATGAAGCCCAGCCGTCCGCCGGTCTCCTCGACCTTGAAGTAGCGGGCCGGTCCGCCGGTGCGATAGTCGGTCTCGGTGAGGGTGAAGTGCTTGGCGATTTCGGCCCGGGCCAGCGACAGCGGCATGTACTGGTCGAGCCGTGCCGCATCGCCGATCTCGCCCATCGGCATGACCTCGATCAGGGTGAGGTCCATGCCGCGGGCGTGGCTCCAGCGGATCAGCTCGTCGAACTCCATGTCGTTGACGCCGCGCAGCGCCACCGCGTTGATCTTGATGTGCAGGCCGGCATCCTGGGCGGCATCGATGCCGCGCATCACCTGGTCGAGATCGCCCCAGCGCGTCAGCTCGCGGAACTTGTCCCTGTCCAGCGTGTCCATCGACACGTTGAGCCGCTTGACGCCGACCGCCGCCAGTTCCTTGGCGTACTTGGCGAGCTGGCTGCCGTTGGTGGTGAGGGTCAGCTCCTCGAGGGCGCCGCTGTCGAGATGGCGGCCCAGGCCCTTGATCAGCGACATCACGTTCTTCCGCACCAGCGGCTCGCCGCCGGTCAGTCTCAGCTTCTTCACGCCGCGGCGCACGAAGGCCGAGCACAGCCGCTCCAGCTCCTCGAGCGACAGCACCTCCGCCTTGGGCAGGAAGGTCATGTCCTCGGCCATGCAATAGACGCAGCGGAAATCGCAGCGGTCCGTCACCGAGACGCGCAGGTAGGAGATATGCCGGCCGAACGGGTCAATCATGGTGCCGTAACATAGGCACTTTCGGCAGGTTTTTCGACCCCCGCCGTGCCTAGGAGCTTGAGGAGATTATCTATTGTGTCGGCCTCGGCGGCCGGCTTGTCGGTCCGGATGCGGTTGATGCGGGGAAACCTCATTGCCAGTCCGGATTTATGGCGGGTCGAGCGGGCGATGCCGTCGAAGGCGATCTCCAGCACCAGCTCGGGGGCCACTTCCCGGACCGGCCCGAACCGGTTGGTCGTATGGTCGCGCACCCATTTGTCGAGCCAGCGCAGCTCCTCGTCGGTGAAGCCGAAATAGGCCTTGCCGACCGGCGCCAGCTCGCGCTTGCCCGCCGCCTCGCGCCAGCAGCCGAAGGTGAAGTCGGAGTAGAAGGAGCTCCTCTTGCCGTGGCCGCGCTGGGCATACATCAGCACGCAGTCGACCAGCATGGGATCGCGCTTCCACTTGAACCACGGCCCCTTGGGCCGGCCGGCGAGATAGGCGCTGTCGCCGCGCTTCAGCATCAGGCCCTCGATGCCGTCGCTGGTCATCTGCTCGCGCAGCTCGGCGAGATGGGCCCAGTCGGTGAAGATCACCAACGGCGAGACGTCGAAGCGAGCCCTGGGCTTCTCGGCGTTCCAGGCTTCCAGCCGGGCGCGGCGCTGGTCGAAGCTCAGCGCCCGCAGGTCCTCGCCCTCCAGCCACAGCACGTCATACAGCCGCACGTGCGCGGGATGATCCTTCAGCATCTTGGGCGTCACGACCTTGCGGTTCAGCCGCTGCTGCAGGTCGTTGAACGAGGCCACGGTCTCGTCGCGCCGGACCAGAAGCTCGCCGTCGAACACGCCCTCGAAGTCGATGGCCTCGATGATGTCGGGGAAGGCGGCCGACACGTCCTCGCCGGCGCGACTGTACAGTCGTTTCACGCCGCCTGACGCGGCGACCTGCACGCGGATGCCGTCCCATTTCCATTCGGCGCGGAAGTGCGTCGGGTCGAGCACCTCGAGCTCGGCGCGCTCGATGGGATTGGCCAGCATCGCCGGCAGGAAGGCGCCGCCGGCATTGCTGCTGGGTCGGGGCGCGCCCTGCAGCAGCCAATCAAAGAGTGGGCGATAGGGCGGCGTCAGCCCATGCCAGATCTCTTCCACAGCATTGACTGGCTGGTTGCCGATGTTAGCGGCGGCCTGCTTGGCGAGCGGCGCCGAGACGCCGACGCGCAACTCGCCGGTCAGCAGCTTCAGCAAGGCCCATCGGCCCGTCGCATCGAGCGAGTCGAGCCAGCGCTGGAGGATCGCCGGCGTCTGCATCCTGGTGGCGGTCTGCAGCGTGTCGACGACTTCGCCCAACGTGGGCGGCGGTCCGGCCGCTGCGTCGGCCTGCCAGATCAGCGACAGCGTCTCGGCAAGATCGCCGACATAGTCGTAGGACCAGTGGAACAGCTCGGCGCCGATCTTGTCCTCGCCGAAGCCGCGCAGCAGTGCGGGCTTGGCGGCCGGGAAGTCGAGGCCGCTGGTCAGCGCCGCCAGTGCCCAGCCGCGGTCGGGATCGGGCGTCTCCTTCAGGTACGCCTCGATCAGCCGGAGCTTGGCGTTGCGTGCCGGCTGGTAGGAGAGCGCATCGAGCAGGGCGGCGAAGGCCTGCATCAGGTGCCTTCCTCCTCGCGGCCGGCGAGATGCAGTGCCTCGGCGTCGATGCCGAGCGAACGCGCCATATGGACGAGCGCCTCCTCGCGGCCGTGCGTCACCCACACCTTGGGCGCGCCGACGTCCTTCAGCGTCTGGCAGAGCTCGGACCAGTCGGCATGGTCGGAGATGATCAGCGGCAGTTCCGCGCCGCTCTGGCGGGCGCGCGCGCGCACGCGCATCCAGCCCGAGCACACCGCGGGCACCGGATCGGCGAAGCGGCGCGACCAGCGGTCGGCAATGGCCGAAGGTGGGCAGAGCACGATGGCGCCGCGGAAGGTCTCCAGGATGGCGTCGGAGACGTGGGCGATGTCGCCGAGATCGACGCCCTGTTCCTGGTAGAGCTTGCAGAGCGCCAGAAGGCTGCCATGCAGCCAGATCCGCTTGTCCCAGCCGGCAGCGCGCAAAAGCCTGATGACGCGCTGGCACTTGCCGAGGGCGTAGACGCCCACCAAGTGCGTACGTTCGGGGAAGGTCGCGACCGAGCGCAGAAGCTTGCCGATCTCGCCCATGTCGGAGGGATGGTGGAACACGGGCAAGGCGAAGGTGGCCTCGGTGATGAAGACGTCGCAGGGGATCGGCTCGAAGGGCGGGCAGGTCGGGTCGGGCCGGCGCTTGAAATCGCCCGACACGACAATGCGTTGGCCCTTGTATGCCAGCACTGCCTGCGCCGAGCCCAGGATGTGGCCGGCCGGCGCCAGCTCGACATCGACGCCGCCGATTCGCACGCTTTCGCCATATTTCAGGGGCTGCTGGCTGGTATCGGGCATGCCTTCGAAGCGGGTGCGCATGATCGCCAGCGTCTCGGGCGTGGCGAGCGCGGCGCGATGCCCGGGCCGTGCATGATCGCCATGGCCGTGGGTGACCACGGCGCGCGGGACCGCCACCGCCGGATCGATGTAAAAGTCTCCCGGCTTGCAGTAGAGGCCGCGCGGCGTCGGATAGAGCCAGGAGCGAGGATCGATTGTGTCGGTCATTGAAGCTGATGCATCCTACCGGCGAGATATAGGTCTTCCCGACCTGTTTTCACGCTGGTTCGAAAGCCGCGGATGGGCGCCGCGGCCGCACCAGCTTGCCCTGATCGACCTTGCCCGGCAGGACAAGAGCGCGCTGCTGATCGCGCCGACCGGCGGCGGCAAGACCCTGGCGGGCTTTCTGCCGTCATTGATCGAGCTCACCGAGCGGCGGATGGCCGGCCGCGACCTCGCCCACAAGAAGGGCAAGGGCGAGCTGCACACGCTCTACATCTCGCCCCTGAAGGCATTGGCCACCGACATACGCCGCAACCTCGAGATGCCGATCGCCGAGATGGCCCTGCCCGTGCGCGCTGAAAGCCGCACCGGCGACACGCCGCAGAGCCGACGGCTCCGCCAGCGCGAACGGCCGCCCGATCTCCTGATGACCACGCCGGAATCGCTGGCGCTGCTGCTGTCGTATCCCGACGCCATGCAGTTCTTCGCCAGCCTGAAGTGCGTGATCATCGACGAGCTGCATTCCTTCGCCACCAGCAAGCGTGGCCATCACCTCGCCCTTTGCCTCGCCCGCGTCGCCACCCTGGCGCCGCACGTGCGCTTCGTCGGCCTTTCCGCCACGGTCGCCGATCCGCCGGGCATGGCGGAATTCCTTGCCCTCAAGGACGAGGTCGAGATCGTCCAGGGCGAGCCCGGTGCGCAGCCGGTCGTCAGCATCATCGATGCCCAGGAGCGCCTGCCGTGGGGTGGCCACATGGGCCATCACGCGGTGCCCGAGGTCTACAACATCATCCGCCAGCACAAGACCTCGATCGTGTTCGTGAACACCCGGGCGCAGGCCGAGCTGGTGTTCGACCGGCTGTGGCGCATCAACGAGGAGAACCTGGCGATCGGCCTGCATCACGGCTCGCTGGCCGTCGAGCAGCGCCGCAAGGTCGAGGCGGCGATGGCGGCCGGCAAGCTGCGCGCGGTGGTCGCGACGTCCTCGCTCGACCTCGGCATCGACTGGGGCGACGTCGATCTCGTCATCCAGATGGGGGCGCCCAAGGGCGTCAGCCGCCTGATGCAGAGGATCGGCCGCGCCAACCACCGGCTCGACGAGCCCAGCCGCGCCATGATCGCGCCGGCCAACCGCTTCGAGGTGCTGGAATCGCTGGCCGCCCTCGAAGCCGTCGAAGCACGCGAGCTCGACGGCGACCCGCCGCGGCCGCCCTGCCTCGACGTGCTGGCCCAGCACATCGTCGGCTGCGCCTGCGCCCAGCCGATCGACCGCGACCAGCTCTACGAGGAGGTGCTGACGACGCAGCCCTACCGCGAACTGCCGCGCAAGGATTTCGACGACACGTTCGACTTCGTCGCCACCGGAGGCTATGCGCTGGCCGCCTACGAGCGCTGGCATCGCCTGAAGCAGCTGCCCGACGGCCGCTGGATGCTGGCCTCGCCGCTGGTGGCGCGGCAGTTCCGCATGAATGTCGGCACCATCGTCGAGCTGCCGCTGATCAAGGTGAAGCTCCGGCGCGGGCCCATCCTGGGCGAGGTCGAGGAGTCCTTCATCCAGGGCCTGGTGCCGGGCGACACCTTCGTCTTCGGCGGCCGCATGCTGCGCTTCGAGGGCGTGAAGGAGCTTATCGCCCAGTGCTCGCCCGCGACCGGCGGCGATCCCAAGGTGCCGGCCTATGGCGGCGGCCGCCTGCCGCTCTCGACGTTTTTGGCCGAGCGGGTCCGCGGCATCCTGCAGGACCCGTCGCGCCATCCCAAGCTGCCGCCCGAGGTGCGTGAATGGCTGCGCGTGCAGCGCATCCGCTCGACTTTGCCCGCCGGCAACCGCCTGCTGATCGAGGGCTTTCCCCGCGGCGCCAAGCAGTTCATCGTCGCCTACTGCTTCGAGGGCAGGAATGCGCACCAGACGCTGGGCATGCTGCTGACGCGGCGCATGGAGCGCATGGGGCTGAAACCGCTGGGCTTCGTCGCCACCGACTATGTGCTCGGCATCTGGGGCCTGCGCCCGCCGACCAAGCAACAGCTCGACCAGCTGTTCGACGAGGACATGCTGGGCGACGACCTCGAGGCGTGGATGGACGAATCGACCATGCTGCGCCGCTCGTTCCGCAACGTCGCGGTGATCGCAGGCCTGATCGAGCGCCGCTTCCCGGGCGAGGAGAAGTCGCGCCGCCAGGTCACCTTCAGCTCCGACCTGATCTACGACGCGCTGCGCAAGCATGAGCCCGACCACATCCTCCTGCGCGCCACCCGCCAGGACGCCGCGTGGCAGCTCGCCGACCTGCGCCGCCTGGGCGAGCTGCTGCGCCGCGCCAAGGGGCGCATCGACTACCGCCGCCTCGACCGCATCTCGCCGCTCGCCGTGCCGGTGCTGCTCGAGATCGGCAAGGAGCGCGTGCTCGACGGCACCGCCGAGGACGAGCTGCTGGACATTGCCGCGCAAGAACTGATCGACGAGGCGACGCGGCTCTGAGAGGCCGTCAGGCAAAGCTCGCGGCTCTCCACGATGCGGTCCCTGTCGATCTGATGGATTATCATTGAGCGCGGCGCTCGATCATCCAGCGCCGGGGGGCCGGGGCTATTGCATCGTTGACCGCGATGTCGACACGATGCGCTGGATCTTCATCTTTTCGCGGTCCAGGCAATCGGGCACGCGCGGCGCAATCTTGGTCTTCCAGTGGTCCGTCTCGTACACGGCCTTGTACTGCGCCTCGCGTTCAGCCTCGCTGTGGAAGCGGCGGATCCAGATATAGGCGGAGTCGTCCGTCTCACCGCGGAAGCTGCCGCAGATCACCATGCCCTTGGAGATCTGGAACGGGATGATCTCCTCCTCCATGATCTTCACCCACTCGTCCATCTTGCCGGGCCGCACGAAGTACTGGCGAAGTTCGTAGAAAGCCATGCTGTCGTCTCCTCTCGGTTTGCCGTCAGAGCATAGACGGCGGCCCGCCACACGATCAACGCGCCGTGCCACTAGTGGAAATCGCGCGAGGCGATCTTGATCTTGGGCCGGTCGAGATGGATGCGGCTGCGGTCGTAGCCCTTGGCCGGCGGAGGCTTCTTGACGCGATGCCGCGTGGCGTTGGCTTCGGGGACCGGCAGATGCGCGCGTGGATCGGAGCGGTCGGTGCGCACCTGGTCGCCGCGGCCGTGGGTCAGGCGGAAGTCCTCGTCGATCTCGCCGATTGAATCGAGCTCGGCCGACCAGTCCCACAGCTCCTCGGCGACGAGATGGATCACCAGCCCCTCGCGCTGCACGTGGCCGCGCACGCCCAGGAGGCGCGAGCCCATGACGATGCGGCGATGGTCTTCGAAGACTCTTGGCCAGACCACGAGGTTGGCGATGCCGTGCTCGTCCTCGATGGTCACGAACACCACGCCCGAGGCGGTGCCCGGCCGCTGGCGCACCAGGACGAGGCCGGCCAGGACGAATTCATCCTCGTTCCTGGAATCCTTCAGCACTTCGGTCGGTGACACGCCGCGCTCGCTGAGACGCGGACGCAACAGCTTCAGCGGATGGGAGCGCAGCGACATCGAAAACGAGCCGTAGTCGTCCACTACCTGCTCACCGAGCGTGAGCGCAGGCAGCGCGACTTTGGGCTCGAGGTCGCGCGCTTCCGGGCCGTCGAGCAGCGGCAGCCTGGCGTCGGAGAAGCCGCGCACCGCCCACAGGACATCGCGGCGTGACAGGCCCAGCGAAGCGAAGGCGTCGGCGCGGGCCAGCGCCACGATCTGGCGCCTGGTGAGGCCGGAGCGCCGCCACAGATCGGCCGGATCGCGATAGGGTTCGGTGCGGCGCTCGACCATGCGCTTGACGTCGTCCTCGGCGAGACCGGTGACCTGACGCAGGCCGAGCCGCAGCGCGCAGCGATTGTTCTGGCTGGGTTCGAGCGTGCAGTCCCAGTCGCTGGCATTCACATCCGGCGGCCGTACCTCGACGCCATGTTCCTTGGCGTCGCGCACGAGCTGGGCCGGGGCATAGAAGCCCATCGGCTGGGAGTTGAGCAGGGCGGCGGCGAAGACTTCCGGGTAGTAGTGTTTCACCCACGAAGAATCATAGACCAGGATGGCGAAGCTCGCCGCGTGGCTCTCAGGGAAGCCGTATTCGCCAAAACCTTCGATCTGCTTGAAACAGCGCTCGGCGAAGGCTCGTTCGTAGCCGTTGCCGACCATGCCTTCGATGAAGTCGCTCTTGAGCTTGTGGATCGTGCCGGCCCGCCGGAACGTCGCCATGGCGCGGCGCAGCTTGTCGGCCTTGGCGGGCTCGAACCCCGCGGCATCGATGGCAATCTGCATCGCCTGTTCCTGGAACAGCGGCACACCCAGGGTGCGCTTGAGGATGTTTTTCAGTTCGGGCTTGGGATAGGTGACCTTCTCGGGAGCCGCCCGGTTCTTCAGATAGGGGTGCACCATGCCACCCTGAATGGGACCGGGCCGCACGATCGCCACCTCGACGACGAGGTCGTAATAGGTGCGCGGCTTGAGTCTGGGCAGCATCGACATCTGCGCCCGGCTTTCGACCTGGAACACGCCGACCGAATCGGCCTTGCACAGCATGTCGAAGACGGCGGAGTCCTTGGCCTCCATGCCGATGGTGCGCTTCTCGCCATAGTGCTTTTCGATCAGGTTAAAACTCTTGCTCAGGCAGGTCAGCATGCCGAGTCCCAGCACGTCGACCTTGTAGATCCCGAGCGTGTCGAGATCGTCCTTGTCCCATTCGATGACGGTTCGGTCGTCCATGGCCGCGTTCTGGATGGGGATCAGCTCGTCGAGTCGATCCTCGGTGAGCACGAAGCCGCCGACATGCTGCGAGAGGTGGCGCGGGAAGCCGCACAGCGCGGCCGACAGTTCGAGCGCCAGCATCAGGCGGGCATCGGTGGGATCGAGGCCGGCCTCGCGCACATGATCTTTATCGACGCCGCCCGATCCGATGCCCCACACCGTGTCGGCCATGGCGCCCACCGTGTCGGGCGACAGACCGAGCGCCTTGCCGACCTCACGGATGGCGCTGCGGCTCCTGTAAGAGATCACCGTGGCGGCCAGGGCGGCGCGCGAACGGCCTTTCTCCTTGTAGATCCACTGGATGATCTCCTCGCGCCGCTCGTGCTCGAAATCGACGTCGATGTCGGGTGGTTCATTGCGCTCGTTGGACAGGAAGCGCTCGAACAGCACGTCGGTCTTGTCCGGATCGACGGAGGTGACTTCCAGGCAATAGCACACGGCGGAATTGGCGGCCGAGCCGCGGCCCTGGCACAGGATGCCCATCTTGCGGGCCTGCACGACGATCTCGTGCACTGTCAGGAAGTAGGGGGCGATCTGCTTGCGGTCTATGAGATCGAACTCGTGCCGGATCGTGTTGGCGATCTTCTCAGGGACACCCTTGGGATAGCGACGGGCCGCTCCTTCCCAGGTCAGCCGCATCAGCTTGTCCATGGGCGTCTCGCCGCCCTCGTACATCACGGGATACTGGTAGGTGAGTTGGTCGAGCGTGAAGCGGCAGCGGCTCACGATCTCCTGCGTGCGTTCGATCGCGCGCGGATGGCGGCGGAACAGGCGCGCCATCTCCTTGGGATACTTCAGATGCCGCTCGGCGCTGGCGAAACGGCGGAAGCCCAGCGCGTCGACGGTGCAGCCGACCCGGATCGCCGTCACCACGTCCTGCAACGCCCGCCGTTCGGGGGCGTGATAATGCACGTCGTTGGTGGCGACGAGGGCCACGCCCATCTCGGCCGCGAGATTGTCGAGCTGGGCGAGGCGGCGCGCATCGTCGCCGCGGAACAGCATGGTGCCGGCGAGGTAGCAGCGGTCCCCGAACAGGCGGGCCAGCGCCCGCAACCGCTCGCGGAAGGCGGGATCGTCAGGCCGGCGCGGCGGCAGGACGATCGCCAGAATGCCCTCGGCGTAGGTTGAAAGATCGTCGAAGGTGAGGTCGCACTGACCCTTGGCGGCGCGACGGTTGCCGACCGTCAGCAGGCGCGACAGTCGTTTGTAGGCGTCGAGGTCGGTGGGGTAGGCGAGCAGGGAATAGCCGTCGCGCGTCTCGAGGCGGGCGCCGACCAGAAGCCTGGTCTGCTGCTCCGGCGGAGTCGGATGCTCCTCATAGTATTCCTTGAGGGCGGCATAGGCCCGCACCACGCCGGCCAGCGTATTGCGGTCGGCGATGCCGATGGCGGTATGGCCGAGGTCGACCGCCTGCAGCGCCAGCTCACCGGGATGCGAGCCGCTGCGCAGGAAGCTGTAGTTGGTCGTGACCTGCAGCTCCGAGTAGGGCAGCTCGGCATGCATGGTTCACGCGTCGGCGAGCTCGTGGATGCGCGCCAGCGGCACGCCGCGCAGCGCGATGCCCTCGAGCTTCAGCGCCTGCAGGAAGGTCTCGTCGCTGCTGACCAGCGGCGCGCCCATCGCCTCGGCGCAGGCGGCATAGAAGCAGTCGTGCACCGGCCGGCCGCATTGCAGGGCGAGCGCCAGCGCGCGGTTGCGCAGGCGCGTCGATTCGACGAAGGCCGAGACGAAGGCGGGCAGGCCGATGTTGCGCACGATGGGCTCGGCCTGGTCGGGCGCGATCTCGCCGGCCACGGCCTTCTTCCAGGCGAGTTCGGCCACGCCCGCGATCAGGATATCGGGCGCCACCACCTCGTGGCCGTGCACCAGCAGCGAGCGCGCCTGCGGCCTGAGCGGCTCCTCGACGAACCATTTGATGGCGACGCCGGGATCGATCACCACGATCATGGCTCGCCTCCCGCGCACAGGAGCGGCCGCTCCTCGGCCATCGGCGACCGGGCGAGCGGCGTCATGGCGGCGATGCGATCGGCCTCGGCCAGCGGGTCGAGGACCAGCGGCTGGCGCGACGCCTGGCTCAGGATCTCGCGCAGCTCGGCTTCGAGGGAATGGCGGCGCGTGCGGGCGCGCGCCTTCAGGTTTTCGACGACCTTGTCGTCGAGCCCGCGTATGGTCAGCGTGTTCTTTTTCATGCGCAGAATCCATGGAGGAACCAGCGGGCCGTCTGCCGGCCGTTGGCCGCCATCCGGTAAGGCCCGTCGCGGAACAGCCAGAAGCGACCACCGTCGTCGTCCTCGACCCGGTAGTAGTCGCGGTAGGGCGGCACGATGTTGGCCGGCGGCCGGCTGCCGTCGGGGCGCGGCCGCCACCATTCGTCGGCCACGCGCTCGGGCCCTTCGGCGCGCACGATGCGATGGGCATGCTGACGCCAATGGAAGACCGAGGGCGGATCGTCAGGGACGTGGGCCATGACGTCGACCGGCTCGGGCCGCTGCAGGAGGCGCGTCGGTCGCGCCCCCTTCATTCCTGCCACGCGCTTCCAGGCGCCGGCGGCAGCAGGCTCAGCCGCGGCGCCGGCGGTCTGCACGCGCTCCGGCAGGTGGCTGTCGCGCGGCAGCAGGCGCACGATGTTCTCTGCACCCAACCGCAACGCCAGCCGGTCGGCGAGATCGATCGTCCCGTCCTCGCCCAGCGACGCGGCGATCGTACCGGCGTCGGGCAGCGCATCCTGCGTGCCCTCCCAGGCCTCGACCTCGGGGGCGGCCAGGATCATCAGCTCGACGCCGAAGCCGGGATCGAGTTCGCCCAGCTTCTCCTCGAACAGCTTCATCAGCTTGGGATTGTCGCGGTTGGGACGGCTGGTGCCGATGGCGGTGCGGTCGACCGAGCCGTCGACGCGATAGAGCGCGATCTCCAGCCGGCGTGCGCCGACGCCCGCCTGCTCGAACTGCCGGCAAAGAGCCGCGAGCAGTCGGCTGGTCGCGGCGGCGATGTCCTCGGGCCGCCCGATCGGTTCGACGAAGGCGAGCCGCGTGCGGAAGGCAGGCGGCGTGCGGCGCGGCTCGATGGGTTCGACGATCGTTCCCAAGGCCTGGTCGAGCCGGGTGAGCGGCTGGTCGCCGAAGCGCCGCGCCAACGGGGCACGCGGCAGGGGATAGAGATCGCCGATACGGCGCAGACCGAGCTTCAGGAAAGTTTCCACGATCGGCGCGTCGAGGCGCAGGCCTTCGACCGGCAGCGAGGCAAGCGCTTCGCGATGGCCGCGCGGCGGGCAGTAGAGAGCGGCCTGGCGTTCGGCGAAGCGCGCCAGCGCCCAGGCCGCGCCCGCGGTGTCGGCCATGGCCGCGCGGCAAGTGAGGTCGTGGCGCGCCAGCCGCTGGGTGAGGTCGGCCAGCAGCGCGCGTTCGCCCGCCTCGCCCTGGCCGAAGAGATGGGCGCAACCGCTGACGTCGAGCAGCAGGCCGGCATCGCCGCCGAAGCCCCCGGTGCTGCAGGCTTCGATGCCTTCCTCGGCGAGGGCGCCGCCCAACGGATCGATGGCCACCCAGGGCGTGTAGCGGTCGCACCAGTTGGCGATGGTCTCGATCAGGCGTTGGTCGGCCTGCGGTTCGCCAGGCGTCGTGACCAGGTCAGGCAGCAGGGCGCGCGCATCGGCGAGCCGCATGTGCGGGCGCAGGCCCGCGGTGCGGGCGTGCGGGTTGAGCGCGATCAGACGCGGACAGCCTTCCAGCCAGACGACGGTGGCCGCAGATCTAACCGACCAGTCGGGCGTCGCTCTCGCGAGTCGATCCGTGGAAAGCTTGGGGAACCACAGAGAGACAATGCGTTTCATCGTTCCACTCCAGAAGCCAGGTGGGTGTTTCGGTGACAGAGGGGACGCCGAAACGGTTTCTTCTGAGCTCAATGCGCCAGCGCGAGGCGCCGACGTCGTTGAGGCCGGGTGTCGAATGCGTGGCCGCGGAGGCGACGCGCCAGCGCGTCGTGCACACGCTTTGTGCCGGCGCGGGCTGACTGCGCAGCAGCAGCGCGGGCACGCCGCTCTTCTCGGCGGCGAGCGACAGGCGGCGGCCGGCAACGAGATCGGTTGCGCGCGTCTCGCCCAGCACGGCCGCCATGCCGGAACGCAGGCCTTCTTCCATCGCCCAGAACAGATCCTCGTCGCGCCGCACCGTGACCATCAGCAACCGCGCCGGATCGAACCAGGCGGCGAGGGCGGGTGCATAAGGCGGCGCATCGGAAGCGCCGAAGGGACGGCGGCACCACAGCAGGGTGCCGTTGGGCCGGAGCGAGCCGAAGCGGCCGAGCAGATGAGCGGCAAACCCCGTGGCCACGCCATCATGCGCGGCGACACGGCCAGAAGGTGTGGGACCCGCCTCGATCTCGTGCAGGGCGCCGGTCAGCAACCCATTGGGGAGCAGGGCATCGATCGCCGGCACGCCGAGCGGCACGGCCTCCTGGCCCGCCCGCTGGGCACTGTGCGCGCGCTCCAGGCGGCGCACCTTCTCACGCAGGGCCGCCGCGACCGGGACCGCCATATCGTTGGCGGGAGAGGGAGCAAAAGCATTTGGGGAAATGACGGGCATCGCCCCCTCGAAAGGTCGGGTGAAACGCGGCGGGGATAGATTGTTCTTGTTTTGTTCTAGGCCTCTCAAAACGCAGAGTCAACGAGACTTGCTACGGTTGTTTGAATTCAATTCTTTCGCACCATGGCGGCGACCCCTCCCCCCATTAGTGGGGGCTGCTTAGCCTGACGAACTACCAAAAACTGACAGCAGTGCTGGCATCGTCCCCGGTCTTCACCGGCACGTTGCTTGCGAAGCGACGAACGCAGACCGCATCATGTTCGGCGAAGGAGGGCTTGATGAGCCATCGACTTCCGTTCCTGGCCCTGCTTGCCACCGCCTTCACTCTTGTCGCGGGCTCTGCCTGGGCGCGCTGCTCGCAGAACGTGTCCGGACTGGAACGGCTCGGCATCCAGGTTGCCTCGCTCGAGGGCCTGTCGTTCGCGGCGGGCGATTCGCCGAGCCGCGCCATCATCACCTTCCTCGGCCATTCGAGCTATCAGATCGACACGCCACAGGGCGTGCGCGCCATCACCGACTACAACGGCGTCAACGGTTTCGGCCGCAAGCCCGACATCGTCACCATGAACAACGCGCACTCCACGCACTTCACCGACGATCCGGAGGAGGGCATCACCTACGTGCTGCGTGGCTGGCCGTCGAAGCCCGGCGAGACCGAGGCCAAGCACGACGTCCAGCTCAAGGACATGAAGGTGTGGAACGTGCCGACCAACGCCCGCGACTGGGGCGGCAACGCAGCGCGCATCAACGGCAACTCGATCTTCATCTACGCCATCGCCGATCTCTGCATCGGCCATCTCGGCCATCTGCACCATCGCCTGACCAAGGAGCACCTCGACGAGCTCGGCCGCATCGACGTGCTGATGGTGCCGATCGACGGCGCCTACACCATGGGCATGCCGCTGATGGTCGACGTCATCAAGCAGATCCAGCCCAAGATCGTGCTGCCCATGCACTACTGGGGCCGCGCCCAGGTCAACCGCTTCGAGAGCCTGATGGGCGAGCTCGACGCGGAGTTCGTCTGGCCCGACCGGCGCACCATCGAGGTCGCGCGCGAGGAGCTGCCCGAGAAGCTGACCGTGATGGTGGTCGGCGGCAACGGCGGCGATTGAGTCTCGGCGTCCATCTCGCCCGCTGGGACCTCGTTCCCGACGGCGAGCCGATCACGACACCCTCATCTCTGCTGCTGGCGGTGCGCCACAACGGCGTGCCCGCCATGCTGAAGATCACGCGGGGGGAAGAGGAGCGCCGCGGCGGTGCGCTGATGGCGTGGTGGGACGGCGATAGTGCCACCAAGGTCTTGGCGCAGCATGGACCGGCGTTGCTGCTCGAGCGCGCCACCGGACCGCGTTCGCTTGCGGCAATGGTCGCCGACGGTCAGGACGACGAGGCAAGCCGCATCCTTTGCGACGTGGCGATGCGCCTGCATGTGCCGCGCGTCGCACCCCTGCCGGAACTCGTCCCTCTGGCGCGCTGGTTCGAGGCCCTGGCGCCGGCCGCTCGGACATATGGCGACCTGCTCGCTCAGGCGGACTCGATGGTGGGGGCGCTGCTGGCCGATCCGCGCGACGTCGTGGTGCTGCATGGCGATATCCACCACGGCAACGTCCTCGACGGCGGCGAGCGCGGCTGGCTCGCCATCGATCCCAAGGGTCTTTTGGGCGAGCGGACATTCGACTTCGTCAACATCCTGCGCAATCCTGATGCCGCGGTGGCGCTGGCGCCAGGCCGCTTCGACCATCAGGTGGCGGTGCTGGCTGCCGCTGCATCCGTCGATCGGCGGCGCCTGCTCGACTGGACGCTGGCCTTCGCCGGCTTGTCAGCGTCGTGGCATCTGGCCGAAGGTACGCCGGCCGATCTCGACTTCGCGATTGCCGCTCTCGCGGCCGCATGACGACAAAAGGAGGAAGCGATGCGTGGTGTCACCTTTCCCGGCGAACGCTCTGTCGAGACCATGACCTTTCCCGACCCCACGCCGGGGCCGGGCGAAGTGGTGCTCGAGATGAAGGCGTCGGGCATGTGCGGGTCCGACTTGCACCAGTATCGCCGGCCGAAGAACCAACCGCGCGCCGGTACCGGCATCCCGCCGAGCGCTGAGCCCGTCATCGCCGGGCACGAGCCGTGCGGTGTCGTCGTGGCGGTCGGGCCGGGAGTCGCTGCCGCCGAAGCCAAGGTCGGCGACCGCATGATGGTGCACCACTACCAAGGCTGCACCCAGTGCAGCCATTGCCGCTCGGGCTGGCAGCAGCTTTGCCAGGAAGTGCCGGTGAAGGTCTACGGCAACAACGCCCACGGCGGCCACGCCAAATACCTGAAGGTGCCGGCCAACACCATGGTGCCGCTGCACGATGCGCTGAGCTTCACGGCCGGCGCCGCGATCTCCTGCGGCTCCGGCACCGCCTATGGCGCGTTGCGGCGCATGAACGTCTCGGGCCGCGACACGATCGCCATCTTCGGCCAGGGTCCGGTCGGCCTCGCCGGCACGCAATTCGCCAAGGCGATGGGTGCCAGGGTGATCGCGCTTGACACCAATACTCAACGCTTGGAGCGCGCTCGCGAGTTCGGCGCTGACGAACTGGTCAATCCGGGCTCCAACGATCCCGTCGCCGCGATCAAGGAGCTGACGGGTGGCAAATACGCCGACCTGACGCTCGATACGTCGAGCAACCGCGACGCGCGCCTCAACGCCATCCGCAGCACGAAGGTCTGGGGCACCATGTGTTTCGTCGGCGAAGGCGGCGACGTCACGATCGATGTCAGCCCGCATCTGCTCCGCCGCCAGATGACGCTGATCGCCTCCTGGACGTTCTCCACCGTCATCCAGGCCGAGTGCGCGGCGTTTTGCGTCGAACGCAAGATCGACGTCGACAGGCTGTTCACGCACCGCTGGACGTTCGACCAGGCGGACGAAGCTTATAAGCTGTTCGACAAGCAGGCGGACGGCAAAGGCGTTTTTCTAATTTGAGGCGAGCGTCGCCTTGGGCGCTTTGAGTCATCCAACTTGCGCTTGCGTCAAATTTGAGTTGAGTCCCGCCGCCATTCGATCGGCACCGGCCGTGATCGGCGGCATGCTGGCGGCGACCTTCGTCGCCATCCTGTTCGTGCCGCTGTTCTTCAGGTTGCTGACGCGGACGAAGGGCAAACAGCCGTGACGATCAGCGTCCGCGAAATGCCCGGTCGAACTGCTCGCGCAGCGGCTTGGTGAGGTAGGACGCCACGGTGCGCGGCGAGGTCTTGATGAAGACCTCGACCGGCATGCCGGCCATCGGCTGCAGCCCGTCGAGCCGCGCCATCTCCTTGTCGGAGATGCGGATGCGCACGGCGTAATAGGCCTCGTTGCGCTTGTCGTCCTGGGTGATGTCGGCGCCGATGCCGATCACTTCGCCGTTCAGCTCCGGCGTGGTGCGCCGGTTGAAGGCGGCGAACTGCACGACCGCCGGCTGGCCGACATGGATCTGATCGACGTCCTGCGGCGCCACCTTGGCCTCGATGATGAGCTCGTCGGCATCGGGCACGACCAGCATTAGCACTTCGCCGGCCTGGATCACGCCGCCGATCGTGTGGACGGCCTGCTGGAAGACCCTGCCGTCCTGCGGCGCCACCAGGTCGATGCGCTTGAGTTGGTCCTCGGCCGCCACGCGCCGCTCGATCATCTCCGATCGCTTGCCGCGGATCTCGGCCAGCTCCTTGCCGGTCTCGGTGCGCAGATCCTCGTCGATCTGCAGGATCTTGAGCCGGATCTCGGCGATGCGGCCCTTGGCCTGGGCGATCGAGGCGGTCAGCGCGCCGCGCTCGCCGTGCAGGCGCGCCGAGTCGCGCTCCAGGGTGGTCACGCGGTTGAACGGCACCAGGTTCTGCTTCCACAGGCCGCGGATGCCGCCCAGCTCCTGCTGGTTCCAGTCGATCTCCGTGGTCTTGGCCGCCACCTGCTCGTCGTTGCCGACGATCTGCTGGCGCAGCTGGTCGATCTGCTCGAGGAGCTGCGCCTTCTGGCCTTCGCGCGCCGAGCGCCGCAACTCGAACAGGCGCTGCTCGCTTGCCGTTGCCTGGGCCACCTCGGGCTCGTTGCGGCGGGCGAGGAGATCGGCCGGGAAGGTCACCTTGTCGGCGCCGTCGCGCTCGGCCTCGAGGCGGGCCTGCCGCGCCTCCATCTCGTCGAGCGCCTTGGTGACGATGGCGAAGCTGGCGCGGGCCTGCGTCTCGTCGAGACGCACCACGATGTCGCCCTTCTTGACGCGGTCGCCGTCCTTGACCCGGAGATCGCCGACCACGCCGCCCGTCGGGTGCTGCACCTTCTTGACGTTGCTGTCGACCACCAGCTTGCCCGGCGCGATGACCGAGCCCGAGATTTCGGTCAACGCGCCCCAACCCAAGGTGATGCCGGCAAGCATGAGGATGGCGGTGAAGCCGAGCAGCAGATAGCCCCGCAGCGACTGCTGGATGGTCAAGATGCGTTCTCCTGCGAACGGCCGCCGGCGTGCACCGTCATCGGCGTGAGCAGGCGCGCGGACGGTGCCTGTTGTGCCTGCGCCTGCTGCGGCGGCTGGAGGACCTGCTCCTTCGGCCCGAAGGATTGCTGGCGGCCGTTCAGCATGACCAGCACGCTGTCGACGCCGGCCAGGGCGGAGGGACGGTGGCAGACGACGACGACGATGCCGCCGCGCGCGCGAACGCCGAGGATGGCCTTGGTCAGTGCCTCGTCGCCCTCGCGGTCGACGTTGGAATTGGGCTCGTCGAGCACCACCAGGAAGGGATTGCCGTAGAGCGCGCGGGCGAGCCCGATGCGCTGGCGCTGGCCCGCCGCCAGGGCATTGCCGCCTTCGCCGACCTGGGTTTCGTAGCCGTTGGGCAGCCCCAGGATCAGCTCGTGGACGGCGGCCGCCCTGGCGGCGGCGATCACCTTCTCCGACGAGGCGTCAGACGCGAAGCGGGCGATGTTCTCGGCGACGGTGCCGTCAAACAGCTCCATGTCCTGCGGCAGATAGCCGATGTGCGGGCCGAGCGCCTCGGCCGACCACTGGTCGATGGCGGCGCCATCGATGCGGATCTTGCCCTGGATGGCCGGCCACACGCCGACGATCGCCCGCACCAGCGACGACTTGCCGGAGGCGCTGGGTCCGATCATACCCAGACCCTGGCCCGCCTTGAGCTGGAAGGCGACGCCCTGGACGACGATGCGGTTGGTGCTCGGCGGGTTGATGCCGACCGCTTCGAGCGTCAGCGTGGCGCTGGGCCTCGGCAGCTTCATGCGCGCCTGCTCGGCGGGAATCGTCGCGAGCAGGCCATTGAGGCGGCGCCAGCTCTGGCGCGCGGCGATGAAGCCGCGCCACTGGGAAAGGGCCACCTCGACCGGCGCCAGAGCGCGCGCGGTCAGGATCGAGCCTGCGATGATGATGCCAGCGGTGGCCTGCTGGTTGATCACCAGCCAGGCGCCGATCCCCAGCACGGCGGACTGCAGGACCATGCGCAGGATCCTGGAGAGCGCCGACAGGCCGCCGGTGATGTCGGCCACGCGCTGCTGGGCGGCGAGGTGGCGCTGGTTGAGATCGTTCCACAGCTTGCCCAGCCGGCCGCCCATGCCCATGGCCTGCACGGCCTCGGCGTTGCGCCGGCTCGCCTCGGCCAGCGCCATGCGGCGGTCGGCCACGCCGACGGCATCGCGCGCCGGCTTGCGGCTCAGGAATTCGGTGGCGATCGTGATGCCGATCAGGATCACGCCGCCGACGGTTGCCGCCCAGCCGATCAGTGGATGGAAGATGAAGCAGATGGCGAGATAGAGCGGCATCCACGGCAGGTCGAAGAAGGCCGCCGGCCCGACGGTCGACATGAAGGAGCGGATGCGGTCGAGATCATGGACCGGCTGCAAGGACGCCGGGGCGATGGCCTTGAGCGGCAGCTTGGCGGCGAGATCGAACACACGAGGGCTCATCGCCTGGTCGACCGACCCGGCGATGCGCACCAGCACGCGGCTGCGCACGAAGTCGAGCAGACCCAGGAAGCCGAACATCACCAGCGCCAGGATGCTGATGGCCACCAGGGTCGGCACGCTGCGGCCGGGTAGAACGCGGTCGTAGATCTCCAGCATAAACAGCGATCCGGTGAGCTGCAGCAGATTGATGCCGGCCGTGAACACTGCGATGCCGATGAAGGCATGGCGATAGCCGGCGAGCGCCGCAGCCAACTCCGAGGGCGGCGCGGGGGATCTTGCCGGCGTCATTCAGCGACCTGTCCCATATCCTTGATACACAGCGGTTGCCGATGCTCACGCGAGACGGCTACGTTCGATGCGTGGATGACATGGACCTCGATGGCGCCCTGAGCTAGCGCGCCGCTTCTGTGCTTCCTCTCGCCATCGATGCAGCAGCTTCAGCAATGCGTTCTCGTCGATCGCGAGCTTCTTCAACGGCTCGCGCTCGACGCCAGGTACGATGCCGGCGACAAGAACAGGGAGGCGGTGTTACCCGCCTCCCCGCCTGGTTCACACGATGAAGCCGTTGCTGACGTTGACGAGCAGATGCTGCGTTGCAGTCGTATCGCCGTCCGCGTCTACCAGCGCGAAGCTGAAGTCGAGGTTGGCGTCGATTGTCCCACTGGTCTGCTGCACAAACCCGATGTCCACGATCTTCAAGACATCGTTATCGGTCGGGTCCCAAGCCGTCAGGTTGCTGGTGGCACTGCTGCCGCCATTGGCCCCGGTAGCCCCGTTCAGGTTGATGGCGTCCCCCGTCAACCCATTGGCGCTCTGCATGATCTGGACGCCCTGTATCTGGAACGTCTCGCCAGCGACCGTGTAGTCGTTCTGTTCGAGGATGAGCAAGGCATCGTTGTTATCGAGCGTGAACTCGGTGTTGTACGGGAAGGGGACATTGGCGTTCCCCTTGATCAGGTCCGAGTTCTGCACGTTGACCGCCCTCGTCACCTCGTTCCCGTTGGCATCCTTCAGGTCGAGGATCAGGACCAGGTCTTCACTGTTGCCGACGCCGTCGAACTTGATGACGACACCACTTGCTGATGTGGTCGGATCGAGACGTTCAGTTCCGCCACCGGGAGCATTCGGGGCCACATCGCCCAAGATGTTCTCGCTGAAGAACCGCAAGGTCAGAACTTCACCCTTCTGGATTGTATCACCAGCGACCCCGTTTGTGGCCTGGGTTGCAGACACCCAGTCTTCGTTGACGTTGGTGACCATGTCGTGAGCACCCTGCGTGAACGCAGTGTCCGTCGGTGGTCCATTGGGCGCTCCGTCGCCGGTCGAGTTGAAGCCGAACCCGATGGAGTTGGTTGTCGAGTTTGCAGTGAACTGCACGAAGAACGGATTCGGATCGCTGTTCGGAGTCAGCTGCTCCGCGACAATCTCGGGATGACCCGTGTTGCCAGCAGGTGCCTTGGCAATCAACTCGTTGGTGTGCAGCACGTTGAAGCTGAACCCGTCAATCACGTCATTCAAAGTGAACGTATAGGTGTCGGCAGCCTTGTCGAAGACAAGAGTGCCGCCCGCCGTAGCGTCCTGCACACCAGCTGTGATCGGGTCCTTGTCGTAATGGAACGAGAAGTCGAAGGACGCGGAGGCAAGGCTCTCTGACGCGAGCGTCGCCACGGCGTTGGTGATGTTCGGGTTCTGGGCGTTGTCAACTGTGCCCGTCAGGTTGATCTGCACTCCTGCGAGGGCACCGTTGGTATCGACAAAGTCAGAGCCCCCACCCGCATAGAACGCAGCCAAGTGGGCGTCAGAGCCGATGTCGTAGCCAAAGATCCCGCTGGCCGTCTGGCCCACCGCGTTACCCAGCTGCTCGGGCGATTGAACACCCGCAAGACTAGGGTCAGCGTCGAAAGGTGCCGTGATCGTCGGGGCGTCGTCCGTGAAGACGAGGTTCTGGCCGATGTTGAGGGTAGCCGACTGATGGTCGCCGTCCTTGTCGGTGATGGTTGCCGTCAACTTGATAAGATCGTCCGACGTCAACGTCTCGGTGTCGTTCGGCCCGTTATTGGGGTCATGCACGACCGCCCGCTGCTGGTCGAGCGTGACATTGCCGGAAGCGTCGACGCTGACCGTGAAGACCAAGGCGTTGGTGACAGCGGTGCGGCCTTCGACAACCGTACCGTTCACTGACAGATTGACCACCTCGTTGGTCAAGGTGTCGACCAGGCCCGACGCACCCGCAACCACGCTCAGCGCATAGGTGATGGTGCCGGCCCCGTCGGCGCCGAAGGCCGAGCTGAAGTTGGCCACAAAGCTCTGCGTGGCGTCGGTCCCCAGCACGGTCTCGTCGACGGTGAGCGTCGGCTCCGCGCCGGTGATGGTGATCGTCGGCCCGTCGTCCTCGAAGACGAGGTTTTGGCCGATGTTGAGACTGGCCGACTGATGGTCGCCGTCCTTGTCGGTGATGGTCGCGGTCAGCTTGACCAGATCGTCCGATGCCAGCGTCGCGGCATCGTCCGGATTGTCCGGGTCGGCATGCACGACCGCCCGCTGCTGATCAAGCGTGACATTGCCGGAAGCGTCGACGCTGACCGTGAAGACCAGGTCGTTGCTGACCGCGGTGCGGCCTTCAACGACCGAACCGTTGAGCGACAGGTTGACCGCCTGATTGGTGGCGGTGTCGACCAGACCCGAGGGACCCGCAACCACGCTCAGCGCGTAGGTCAGCGTGCCGGCACCGTCGGCGCCGAAGGCCGAGCTGAAGTTGGCGGCGAAGCTGGCGCTGGCGTCGGTCGCCAGCACGGTCTCGTCGACGATGAGCGTCGGCTCCGTGCCGGTCGTCGAAATGCTCGGACCGTCATCGTCAAAGTTGATGAAGGAGCCGACCTCTTCGGTGAGGGCGTTGGGGGTTTGCGACGTGAAATGGACCTCGGTGATGTCGAGCCCTTCGTTTGAATCGACCCCCGTAACCGTCAGCCGATCCATTTGGCTGCTGGTGGTGACATCGACGGTGGTGATGTTATCGAGCCCGGTGATGGTGACGACACCGGTCCCCATCCCGCTGACGGTGATGTCAACGTTCCCCGCTACATCATAGGTACCATCGGCAATGATGGGGGACGCAAGCCCCGATTGGCCGGTCAACTTGAGGCTGGTAATGGGCGCGGCAGTGGTCGGGCTGCCGTTAAAGAAGTCCGAGCCTTGCTCGTTGCCCGTAACGTCGAGGGCTCTGATCGTGATGTCCACCCGCAAATTCGGGTTGGAAGGCGTGATCTGGTTGATCGTGAACCCGGCCTGCATGACATTGTCGAGATGGCTGCCGTACTGGATTTGCGAGCCACTACCTGCGGGCAGGGTACCGCCGGTCACAAAATCGACCTGGAGCGTTTCGGTCGGATTAATGCTCTGGTTGTTGATGCCGAAGCCCTGTGTGCTCACGTTGGCGGTGGCATTGTTCGCCCCCAGGAAGCCTGTCACCAGGACCTGCTTGGAAGCGTCAGTGGTCGAATTGATCACGTAGAAATCATGATTGCCGGGCGCGGCGTTCTGGCCCGAGAAACTGACCGTGGTGGTCCCCGCGGCCGAGGCGAACACCTTATTGGCCAGATCGATGCGGTCGTCCGGGTTGGTCGCATCCGGATGGAGCAACGGCACATATTGCACCGTGTACAGGTCCGCATGGGTAGCGCTGGTGTTGATCAGCGCGAACGAGTAGGCGAGCGGATCGGTTGGGGCGGGCATAGTGGCCGCGTCGGAAGTGCCGATGACGCCGATCACGACGTTGGCGTGGGTTGTATCTTGGAACAGCCAGACAAAGTTGCCGTCGACCGTCTGGATGCCGCTGTTCACGCCGACGGTGGTGGAAAACGGAGTTCCATTGAGGTTCTGGGAGAGAACGACCGAGGTGATGGTTTCCCCTGCGCTCGCCGTGACCTGCACGAAGTCGGACTGGAAGGCGACCTCCGGCGAGGTCAGCCCGCCCGAATCGTCGAGGCCCAGGAGATATTGCACCGTGGTGTTGGTATCGAACGGCGGAAGGGACGGGTTGACGTCATCGTCCTGCAGGCCGGTGGACTCATCGATGATGATGTCTTGCGTCTGGATGTCGAGTGCCATGGATCATTCTCCCCAGTCACCAATGGGACTGTTGTCTAGAGTTTCCTGCGGAGAGCGTGGCCGCGGCGGCAGCCGTCTTTACGGCCTTCCTGGCGCTGCGATCCAAAAGCCGCAGAAGGCTTCCTGTTTCGGCCTGACACGCGCGCGCGTCTATTTGCCCTTCGATAGGGATCGAAGTTTCCTTCGATAGTTATCGTTGGATAGCTCGATAGCTATCGTTGGATAGAGGCCAAGCGAGCGGCCAAGGGCCGCCGGTTGATTGTCTGGCAGCACATGCAACGCCCGGGCGTTGCCACCTGAGGACCTGCTGTGGCGACCCAAGGGAGTCGTCGTCGCCTTCGCACACAAGCGTTCCGTTGGCTCTTGTGGCAAAGCTGTGGCGGAGGGAACGAAAGCGGCGATTTTGTGATGCCGAGTGAAAATTTTTGTTACTAATGTGAAATTCGCTTCGTGGGTTGTGAATAGGAGCGTGAGATGGGAGGACGGCTAGGCAAGCCAAATCCCGCTCGAATGCAATTCCACGACAAGATGGTCTGCATCTTGGTCAAGACGAGCGATGGGCCATCCTGGGGAGGTGGACATGAGCACGGGGATCGCTGGCACGACTCGTCTCAACGGGGCCCGGGTAGGCTCCAAATCCGGCGCCAAGTGGGTGGGGCCAGCCAAGCTCGTCATCGCCACGCAGCAGGAATTTACAGCCGCGGGAATAGAAGCTCTCTTGCTGGCGGGCGGTCATCGCGTTCTCGCCCGTTGCACATGCTGGGATGACTTGCTGCTCTCCTTGACGTCAAATCGGCCGGATACTCTCCTGCTCAACTTGGTTAGGCGCGAGGCCGCCGGACTGATCTCCCAACTACGCGCCGACCATCGTTCCATGTCGATCATCCTTATGCTGGATGAACGCGACGCGATCACGGCAGCGTCTCTGCTAGAGCTTGACGTGGAAGGGATCCTGTTGGGGGCAGCATGCGCTTCCAGCTTGCTCCAGTGTGTCGAAAGCGTATGCGATGGACGGAGGTGGGTGGATCCCAACCTGTTGCGGCATCTGGCGTTGGCAGAGCGAACTGCGCAGATTGCAAGCAGGCTGACGAGGCGAGAAGCTGACATCGCCAACCTCATCTCTCGAGGCTTGCACAACAAACAAATCGCCCGCGAGCTTCATGTGTCCGAGGGTACCGTGAAGATGCACTTGCATCACATCTACGAAAAACTACATCTCCGCAGCAGGACCGAACTGGCCTTGTCGGTCACGATAAGGGCGGAAGATGACCTTATCTCGGGACAGCATTACGCCCCGACGGCAAAGGCGTCTTCCTGATTTGACCTTCAGATCCTGAGATTGACGCGCGCCAGGTCGACCACCTGGGCGGCGCGGCCGTCCATCACCGCCTTAAGCAGGAACAGGTTGAAGTTCAGGGCCTGCCCGAGCGTGGCCTTGGGCGGCATGGCGAGCTCCTGGCGTGCGCTCACCACGTCGACCAGCGCCGGCCCGTCGTGCGCCAGCGCAGTACGCAACGCGCCTTCGAGATCTCCCGGCGCCTCGACGCGCACGCCCTTGATGCCCATCGCCTCCGCCATGGCGGCGAAGTTGGGGTTCTTCAGCTCGCAGCCCACGTCGAGAAAGCCGCTCGCCTTCATCTCCATCTCGACGAAGCCAAGGGTGCCGTTGTTCAGCACCACCACCTTCACCGGCAGGCCGAGCTGGGAGAGGCTGATGAAGTCGCCCATCATCATCGAGAAGCCGCCGTCGCCCGACATCGACACGACCTGTCGCTTGGGAAAGGTCGCCTGGGCGCCGATCGCCTGCAGCAGCGCATTGGCCATCGAGCCGTGGTTGAACGAACCGATCAGGCGGCGCTTGCCGTTCATTTTCAGGTAGCGCGCCGCCCACACCGTCTGAGTGCCGACGTCGCAGGTGAAGACGGCGTCGTCGCTGGCAAGCTCGCTCAGCAACCGCGCGACATACTGCGGATGGATGACCTTGCCGCCCGGCTTGCCCTCGGCCAGCTTGTCGAGATCCTCGCGCGCCTTGGCGTAGTGGGCGCGCGCCGCGTCGAGAAACTTCGAGTCCGATTTCTTCTTGAGCCTGGGCAACAGCGCGATCACCGTCGCCAGAACGTCGCCCACCACGCCCAGCGATAGGTGGCAGCGGTTGCCCAGGCTCTCGGCGCGAATGTCGACCTGCGCCACCGTGGCGCCCTCGGGATAGAATTGCCGGTAGGGGAAGTCGCAGCCCAGCAGCAGCAGCGTGTCGCACGCCTTCATGGCGGCATAGCCCGAGGAGAAACCGATCAGGCCGGTCATGCCGACGTCGAACGGATTGTCGTACTCGACATGCTCCTTGCCGCGCAGGGAATGCACGATCGGTGCATTGAGGACGCCCGCGAGCTTGACGATCTCGGCATGGGCGCCGGCACAGCCTGCGCCGCACATCAGGGTGATGCGTTCGCCGTCGTTCAGGATCTTGGCCAGCGCATCGATGTCGGCCTCCGGCGGCATCACCACCGGCGGCTTGGGCGCCAGCCACGTGGCGGCCTTGGCGTCGGTCGACTGCAGCGCGACGTCGCCCGGGATCACGATGACGGCCACGCCGCGCCGGGCGACGGCGATGCGGATCGCCTTCTCGAGGATGCGCGGCATCTGCTCGACCTGGGAGACCAGCTCGACATAGTGCGCGCACTCGGCGAAGAGCTGCTCGGGATGCGTCTCCTGGAAGTAGGAGCCGCCGATCTCCGCACTGGGGATGTGGGCCGCGATGGCGACAACCGGCACGCGGCTGCGCTGGCAGTCGAACAGGCCGTTGATCAGGTGCAGGTTGCCCGGCCCGCAGCTGCCGGCACAGACTGCGAGCTCGCCGGTGAGATGGGCCTCGGCGCCGGCGGCGAAGGCTGCGGCCTCCTCGTGGCGCATGTGGACCCAGTCGATCTTCTTCTGCTTGCGCAGGGAATCGGTGAAGCCGTTCAGCGAATCGCCGACCACGCCGTAGATCCGCTTCACACCAGCAACGGTCAGCGTTTGGGCCATCAGATCGGCAACGGTCGGCATGCACGGCTCCGCGGTTGGTGATGTGGCGTGGACTATGCCACGCGCTGCAAGGAGAGCGAAGTCATGCTGGGAGCGCGGACCTCTGGTCCGCTCATGGTCATGAGCGGGCCGGAGGCCCGCGCTCCCGTTATGAGCGGCCCTTCTCGAAGCCGCTCAGGAACTGCACGAGATTTCGCCCCAGATCGTCGCTGAGATAGCCGCCTTCCTGCACCAGCACCGTCGGCAGGCCGAGGCTGGCGATCTTCGCGGCCATGGCGCGGAAGCCGCCGCCGGTCACTTTCAGGCCTTGCAGCGGATCGCTTTCGCTGGCGTCGAGGCCCAGGGCGACGACCAGCGCCGTCGGGGCGAACTCTTGGATCCGCGCCAGCGCCTTGTCGCCCGCGGCGAGCCATGGCGCGTCGCCCGATCCGAGCGGCAACGGCAAGTTCAGGTTGAAGCCGTGGCCCTTGCCGACTCCGGTCTCGTGGGCGTGTCCCCAGAAGTAGGGATAGTAGTTGTCGGGATCGGCATGGATCGAGACCGTCAGCACGTCGTCGCGCTCGAAGAAGATGCCTTGCGTGCCGTTGCCGTGATGGACGTCGACATCGAGCACGGCCACGCGCTGATGCTTCTCGCGCAGGCGCTGGGCGGCGATGGCGGTGTTGTTCAGGAAACAGAAGCCACCCGCCATGTCGGCATAAGCGTGATGGCCGGGCGGCCGGCAGAGGGCATAGGCCTCGCGCGCGCCGCCGAGCACCAGGTCGGCGGCGGTCGCCGCCGCTTCGCTGGCGGCAAGCGCGGCATCCCAGGTGTGCGGTCCGATCGGGCAGGCGAGGTCGACCTGATGCCAGCCGGCGCGGCCGGCCAGCGCCTTGGGATACGTCGCGGGATAGCGCGCCGGATGGACATTGGGCACGACCTCGGCCGAGGTGTTGGGCAGCTTCGCCCAGTCGCGCGCGATGGTCTTGAGGAACTCGAGATATTCGGGCGTGTGCACGCTTTCCGCCGGCTTCGAGCCGTGCCCATCGGGCGCCACGACCTGGTGACCCGCGTCCTTCGCTGCGGCCAGCAGGCGCTCGGCGCGCTCGGGCTGCTCGGCGCTGCGCTGCTTGACGCCGCGCACGAAGAAGGTTTGCGGGTCATGCTGGGCGTGCTTGTCGGAATAGACGATCTTCATGGCGTGGCGATGGCCTTGGCTTTCTTGAGGTTGGCGATCTCGCTGTCGCTATAGCCCACTTCACGCATGATCTCGACCGTATGCTCGCCCAGCATCGGCGACTTGCGTCGCGTCTCGACCGGCGCCTCGGACAGCTTTATGGGATTGTTGGCCGACTTCACCGGCCCGACGCCGGGATAGTCGATCTCCAGCACGCTGCCGCGCGCCTTGGCGTGCGGGCTCACCATGGCTTCGCTGATCCGGTAGGCAGCCGAGCAGGCCATGCCGGCGGGGATCAGCTTGTCCAAGAGCTCCTCGCAGGTATGTTTCAGGAAATACGCCTCAATCAGCGGCTCGAGGATGGCGCGGTTGGCGACGCGATCGGCATTGCTGGCAAAGCGCGTGTCGGCCAGCCAGTCCTGCTTGCCGAGCGCGGTGCAGAAAATCTTCCAGAAGGCGTCGTTGGTGCCGGCGACGAAGATCGGCTGGGTCTTGGTGGGGAACACGCGCAAGGGGCAGATGATCGAGTTCGAGGTGCCCATGCGGATGGGATCCTCGCCGGTCAGCCCGTGGTTGGTGATCCAGTGGCTCATCAGGTGCATGCCGACATCGAACAGCGACAGGTCGAGCCGCTGGCCGCGGCCGGTCTTGTGACGCGCCAGCAGGGCGAAGGCGATGCCGGCGGCGCAGAACGAACCGGTCGAGTAGTCGATCGCCGCGGTGCCGACGCGGCACATCTCGCCGCCGTCGGGGCCGGTCGCATCCATCAGGCCGATCTCGGCCTGAATGCAGGGATCGTAGCCGGCGCGGCTGGAGTAGGGGCCGGTCTGGCCGTAGCCCGAGATCGAGGCGTAGATCAGCCGCGGATTCTCCTGGCTGAGCTTGTCCCAGCCGAAGCCCAGCTTATCGATCACGCCTGGCGTGAAGGCCTCCATGAAGACGTCGGCCTTGCGCGCCAGCCGCATCAGGACCTCGCGCCCGCCCTCGGTGCGCAGGTCGACGGCCAGCCCGCGCTTGTTGCGGTTCATCGACGGCACCCAGGCGCCGCCGAAGTGCGGCCGGAAATGCTCGCCGTGGAGCGGCTCTACCTTGATCACGTCGGCGCCCATGTCGCCCAGGATCTGGCCGGCGGTGGGGCCGGCGATGACTTGTGTGAGGTCGAGGACGAAGGTGTCGGAGAGCGGAAGCATCTTTCGGGTGAGATCCCTGCTGCGAGGCTCGACCCATAGCCGCAGTGGAGGCATCCGGCCAGCCTTTGAGTCCGCATAGCGCTCGGGCGTTGATCGGCGGTGGCCGGTCTGCCATAAGCTGCGCGCGAAGCCGCCCAAACCGGCGCGAGGGGGACCCTGTTTTGAGTCCGATCGCCATCTTCAGTGGTAGTGCCCATCCCGCATTGGCTGAAGAGATCTGCGCGAAGCTTCACGTTCCGTTGCTGCCGACCAGGCTGAGGCGATTTTCGAACGACTGCATCGAGGTGCAGCTGCAGGCCAATTGCCGCGAGCAGGATGTCTTTCTCATTCAGCCGCTGAGCTCGCCCGTGCAGGATCATCTGGTCGAACTCCTGTTGATGCTCGATGCCGCCCGAGGCGCCTCGGCCTCGCGGATCACGGCCGTGATCCCGCACTACGCCTATGCGCGGTCCGACAAGAAGGATGCGCCGCGTATTTCGATCGGTGGCCGCCTGGTCGCCGACCTGCTGGCGACCGCGGGCGCCAATCGGGTCCTGACGATGACGCTTCATTCCCCGCAGGTTCACGGCTTCTTCAGCGTCCCCGTCGATCATCTGCATGCGCTCGGCGAACTCGCGCGACATTTCCAGCGTTACGATCTGGCCAACGGAGTCGTGGTGTCGCCCGATCTCGGGAATGCCAAGAGCGCCGCGGCCTTCGCCAAGCGGCTAGGAGTGCCGATGGCCGCGGGGGCGAAGGAACGGCTGAGCGACACGCAGGTCAGGATTTCGATGTTGATCGGCGATGTCCGCGACCGCGACGTCATCGTTCTCGACGATGAGATCGTCAGCGGCGGATCGATCCTGGAATTGCTTCGGCATTTACGCGAGCACAAGGCCCGCTCCATTCGGATCGCCTGCACGCACGGGATTTTCGGGGGCTCCGCCACCCAGCGCCTTGCCGCGGAGCCGGACGTGCTCGAAATCGTCTGCACGGACACCGTGCCCATTCCCGCGGAGAAGCGGGTGCCGAAGCTGACGGTATTGTCGATCGCGCCGGCCCTGGCTGAAGCCATGCGCCGGATCAACACCGGCGAATCCGTCAGTGCCCTGTTCCATTCGGAACCGACGACCCAAGACAATGCCAGGCCGGCGCTGCGGGCTTGAAGGCTGGAAGCGGAATCCGCATAGCCTTACGGGGCGATGGAGTGTTGCTGTCCGTCCTTGTTGGTCAACTTCAAGGAAGAGGTCGTGCCTCGCGCCAAGATCTGAACATGGGTCGGGTTGGCCTCACCGGAGAGAACCAGTGCCGAACCATCCTCCGTGGCAGCGAGCTTTACGTTGGGCGTCCCTTGGGAGTTGATCAGGCGAAGCAGCACCGTCTCGGGGTAAGTCGTGCCGTCCGGCAAGACGGATGCCGGGTAGACCTTGATGCTTGCTCGCGTTCTTCCCTCGTCGTCGGTGATCTCGAGCGCGCGCCCTCGCAGCACCGATCCGGCGCCATTCACCTCGGCCAGCAGAAACACCAGGAGCCCGAGATTGAGAACAGTGAGGGCGATGAGAAGTCGCTGACTCTTCATGACCTTCCTCCCGGTGTGCTGGTTTTGAAGTCACCGACCGATTTGATCCGGGAGGCACGGAGCATGCTAGGGTCCCGTCGTTGGACGCCCAACTTATCTGATCGCCGATCGCTCACAACGGAGTTCGTATGAAGACCGCCGACCGCCCCAATCTGCACATCGACTCCGACCGGCTGTGGTCGAGCCTGATGGAGCTGGCCGAGATCGGCGGCACCGAAAAGGGCGGCGTCTGCCGCATCGCGCTCACCGATCTCGATCGTCAGGGCCGCGATCTCTTCGTGCGCTGGGCCAAGGCGGCGGGCTGCACCATCAAGGTCGATCAGGTCGGCAGCATCTTCGCCCGCCGCGAGGGCCGCAATCCCAAGAAACCGCCGGTGATGACCGGCTCGCATCTCGACACCCAGCCGACCGGCGGCAAGTTCGACGGCGCCTATGGCGTGATGGCGGGGCTCGAGGTGCTGCGCGTGCTGCACGATTCGGGCTACGTCACTGAGGCGCCGATCGAGGTCGCGGTGTGGACCAACGAAGAGGGCTGCCGCTTCGCACCGGCCATGGTGGCCTCGGGCGTGTTCGGCGGCGCCTTCACGCTCGAGCATGCGCTCGGCATCAAGGATCGCGACGGCGTGAGCTTCGGCGAGGCGTTGAAGAAGATCGGCTACGACGGCAAGGAGCCGGTCGGCGGCCGGCCGGTCGGTGCCTTCTTCGAAGCGCATATCGAGCAAGGCCCGATCCTCGAGCGGCAGCAGAAGACGATCGGCGTCGTCACCGGCGCGCAAGGCCAGCGCTGGTACGAGGTCTCGTGGACCGGCATGGAGAGCCATGCCGGCACCACGCCGATGGAAGGACGGCGCGATGCGCTGGTCGGCGCGGCCGAGCTGATCGTCAAATGCCGGCGCATCGGCAACCGGCCCAACGGCCGCTCGACCATCGGTGTGATCGAAAGCCAGCCGCAGTCGCGCAACACCATCCCGGGCCGGGTGTTCATGACGATCGATTTCCGTCATCCCGACAACGACGAGCTGACGAAGATGGACGCCGAGATGCGCGCGGCGGCCGCCGACATCGCCAGGCGCCATCGCCTCGACGTGAAGCTTGAGCAGATCTGGTACTTCCCGCCGTCGCCTTTCGCCCGGGAGCTGGTCGAGTCGGTGCGCCGCGGGGCGGAGCAGGCGGGCTATGCGCACATGGACATCGTGAGCGGCGCCGGCCACGACGCCTGCTACGTCAGCCGCGTGGCGCCGACGGCCATGATCTTCGTGCCGTGCAAGGACGGCATCAGCCACAACGAGATCGAGGACGCCGACAAGGCCGACATCGGCGCGGGCGCGCAGGTCCTCCTGCGGGCGATGGTCGAAAGAGCCGATAGCTGAGGGCAAATTCGTGAAATCGGGACTGGTCTCGACCGCCACCGCCGCCCTGGTCGCGACGGTGGCCGGTGTCGGCGGCACCTTGCCGGTCGTTCTGGCGGCGGCCGATGCCGTCGGCGCCACGCCGGCGCAGGCGAGCTCGTGGGTCTCGGGCCTCGGCATCGCCACCGCCGTCTCGGCGCTGATCCTCAGTGTGCGCTACCGCATGCCGATGATCACCGCCTGGTCGACGCCGGGCGCGGCGCTGATCGCCTCGACCTCGGGCATGCCAAGCATCCATGCGGCCGTCGGCGCCTTCGTGCTGGCCGCTCTCCTCATCCTGCTGACGGCCGCCGTGCGGCCGTTGGGCCGGCTGATCGAGCGCATTCCCGCCAGCATCGCCTCGGCCATGCTGGCGGGCATCCTGCTGCGCCTGGTCGTGGCGATGTTCGAGCATGTCCCTTCGGCGCCGCTGCTGGTGCTGTCGCTGGTCGCCCTGTTCCTGGTGGCGCGGCTCGTGGTGCCGACGCTGGCCTCGCTGGTCGTGCTGGTGGCGGGTGCCCTGCTCGCGACGGCGCTCGGCCTGGTGAAGCCGCTGCCGCCGATCGGTCTCTCCCATCCCGAGCTGGTGCTACCGGCCTGGGATCTCGCGACGCTGGTCGGGCTCGGCGTGCCGCTCTATCTCGTCACCATGGCGTCGCAGAACCTGCCGGGCTTTGCCGTGCTGCGCGCCTCGGGCTACCAGCCGCCGACCCAGCCCGCGCTCGCCGTGACGGGAGCGGCCTCGCTCGTCACCGCCTTCATGGGCGCGCACACCTCGAACCTGGCGGCGATCTCGGCGGCGTTGTGCACCGGGCCGGAAGCGCATCCCGATCCCGCCGAGCGCTGGAAGGCCGGCGTCTTCTACGCGCTGTGGTGGGGCCTGATCGCGCTGTTCGGCGCCTCGCTGGTCGGCCTGTTCGCCGCCCTGCCGCCGGCGCTGCTGGTCACCGTCGCGGGCCTGGCCCTGCTGGGCTCGATGGCGAGCGCCATGGGCGCCGCCGTCGCGGCCGAGAAGGAGCGGTTCGCCGCCGCCGGCACGCTCGCCGTCACCGTGTCGGGCGTGACGCTGATGGGTGTCGGCTCGGCGTTCTGGGGGCTCGCCTTCGGCCTGCTGGTGATGGCGGTGGAGCGGATGCTGCGGCGTTGACCGGAGCCGGTGCAGGCGTAAGCTTTCACCAGGAGATCGCCATGAGCATCGCACTGGACACGACGACGCCGCTCTCGGATCGAGCGCTCCGGCTATCGCTCTTTGTCGCCACGGCCGTCGTTTGCGCGGCCCTGGGCGCGAAAGCCCTGCACATGAACATGGACGCGATCTCGGAGTTTCCGCTCCCGCTCTGTGCCGCCGATGCCGCGCCCGGCAACAAGGTGGAGCTGGTCAATTCGTACGCGATACCGGACATGCCCGGCAAGAGAGTGACGGTTGTCCGGGTGACCTACGGGCCGGGCGGCTTCACGCCGGCGCACCGTCATGGCGGCATCGTCACGGCCTATATCACCAAGGGCAAGATCAGGTCGCAACTGAACGACGGCCCGGTGGAGATATTCGATGTCGGTCAGTCGTTCTTCGAACCGCTGGGCACGATACATCGAGTATCCGCCAACGCGAGCAGCACCGACTGGGCCGAATTGATCGCCGTCTTCGTTGCTGACGAAGGCGCACAATTGACGACCCTTATCGAGCCTTGAGGCGATCCCCTCAAGGATCTGCGCGTCGTCGGACGTCACGCCGATGGGCGTGGGCTCGGCGTTCTGGGGCCTGGTCTTCGGCCTCATCGTGCTCGACATCGATCGCTACGTCAGGCGCTAGAAGCCGGGGGCCACTTGACGATATATAAGTGAAGACTTATATATAGTTCATGGTAGAGGCCTCAGAAATCGGTCCGGTTCTGCGCGTGCTGGCCGACCCGACCCGCCGTGCGGTGTTCGAGCAGATCGTCGAGGCGGGCGAGCTCACGGTCGGCGCGTTGACCGAGCGCAACGATGTCTCGCAGCCGGCGATCTCCCAGCACGTGCGCGCGCTCAAGGAGGCGGGCCTGCTGGGCGAGCGGCGCGACGGCCGGCTCATCCATTATCGCTGCGAGCCACGCGGGCTGGCCCCTCTGGTCGACTGGCTTGGCTACTACGGCGCCTTCTGGCGTGAGCGCTTCGCCAACCTCAGGAGCGTGTTGAAGGAGATGGACGATGACCAACCTCGCCAAAAATCCCGAGCAAGGCGCAAATAGGACGGCGACGCGCGACATCGTCGTCGAGGACGTGTTGCCCCATCCGCCGGAGAAGGTGTGGGCGGCGCTGACGACGGCCGAGCTGATCGGCCGCTGGCTGATGCCCAACGACTTCGAGCCGATCGTCGGCAAGCGCTTCACCTTCACGACGCGGCCGATCGGCGCCTGGGACGGCGTCGTGCAGTGCGAGGTGCTGGAGGTCGTGCCGCTCCGCCGGCTGGTCTATTCCTGGAAGGGCGGCGCCGATGCCGACAACGGCAAGGACAATTACGGTTCGCGGCTCGACAGCGTCGTGACCTGGACATTGCAACCCGAGGGCAAGGGCACGCGGCTGCGCATGGTCCATGCCGGCTTCCGCTCGCCACAGAACGACTTCGCCTACGGGGCCATGAGCTCCGGCTGGCAGCGCATCGTCGGCAAGATCAGCGAGATTGCCGCGACGTTGTAAGGGAAGCACCGGGCAAGCTGCGCCGGCACTCAATCGGCCCTGAACAAGGCGCCCCGGCCGAACGGCACGGAAACGCGCAGCGTGATCGACGCGGTTGGCCGGGTGTCGACCCAGCCGGTGTAGGTGAGCCCGCCGGTGTTGGGAGACACCACGGTGACCGAGCTTCCCTGCCGGAAGGCCACTTCGCCGTAGAGCCCGACGATCAGGTCGGACCGGCCATCGCCGTTGAGGTCGACGGTCGGCAGGCGCAGACCGAGCCCGAAGGTCGGATCGATAGACGTGCGGGTCTGCTGCGCCGCGAACGACGGCGTTCCGGGCGTGCCGGCTTCGGCGCCGTTGAGGCTCTGCGTCCAGTTGGCGATGGTGATGCCGCCATAGATGTCGAGGCCGAGCGCAGGCCCGCGGGCGCCGAGCGTGCCCAGCGACCAGGTGGTGCCGAGCAGGATCGGGATGCCCCAGTTCTCGCGCACCAGGCTCTCGCCGAACGGCGCCTGGGCCGGTGCGCCGAAGCCGCTGAGACCGAAGGTCTGCTGGAAGGACGGCGCGCCGAAGGCGGTCTGGAAGCGCGCCTCCAGGAAGACCGTGGGATTGACCTTGTAGACATTCACGCGAAAGCCACCGCCGAACAGGCCGGTGTTGCGGCCGCCACCGCCGAACACGCTGCGCTGCTCGTGGCTCAGGAAATCGAGCGAGGTGATGTTGCTGGCGAGGAAGAACGGCAGCGAAAATCCGCCGTGCAGGAAGAACTCCATCAGCGCCTCGATCGTCTTGGCCTGCGGGCACTCCTTGTCGAAGTCGCCCATGCGCTCGATCAGGCGCTGGAGCTGGTCGATGTCATGCCGGTAGCGGCGCCCGGTGGGGCCATTGGGATCCGCGGACCCCATCTGCTTGCGCAGCCGATCGATCATCTCTTCCGTCACTTTCCGCGCATCGTCGAACAGCTTGCGATCGCAGGTGCGGATTCCCTCCCGGGCCCAGTAGAGGGCGGTTTGCACGTTCTCGACGAGCCACTTGGCGTAGAAGGCGATGTCCGTGCCGGGGACCACGTTCTCCGGCATTCCGGCAGAGCCGAAGGTCGACTCATCCGGCGGCGGCGTCGGGGGCGGCACCGGCTGCGCCTGGACGCCCGCCATCGCCAGAAGCGAGAACAGCGCAAGCAGGCAGGAATACGCAACGCGACGGCTCGATGTGCGCATGTCTCTCCCCCATTGCGCGCGAGTATCGGTGCTGCAGGGAAGACAATGACGATCGACCGTCGCCGACAACGGCTTTCGCTTGAAGCCGTCCAGGGGCCTCGCGGCCCGATCAGGATCGGCCCGGCGGAAAGCGTGCTGCGTAGCTCTCCGGCGGCAGCTCGAGGCCGCGGCAGAGGAAGCTGATCGTGTGATAGTAGCCCACCAGCGCGATCGCTTCGAGGATCTCGGCTTCGGCGAAATGGGCGGAAAGCGCAGTCCAGGTCGTCTCCGTGATGATGCGCCTGTCGACCAGGTCGTCTACCAGGGCAATCAGCGCCTGTTCGTCGGCCGACCAGCAGGCTGCGGTGCTTGGCGCCGCGACCGTCGCGGCCGCCTGCTCCAGCGAGAGGCCGACGCGCTCGGCGAAGAAGGCGATGTGCACACCCCATTCATACTCGCAGCCGAGCCGCGCCGTCGTGCGGTCGATCACGATCTCGCGCTGGCGCAGGCTGAGCGGGCCTTTGTCCAAGAGGCCGCCGGCGAACACCTTCTCGAAGACGCGCGGGCTGCGGGCCATGGTGCGGAACAGGACCAGGGGCGGCACGCCGGGTGGCATGATGCGCTCCAGCGCTTCGGCGATCCGCGGCTCATACGGCGGCTCGGCGGGGGCGATGCGGGGCATGGACAAACTCCGATGCATGTTCCTCTCCCCCGCTAGGGGGAGAGGTTAGGTGAGGGGGCTTCGAAGGCTCTCTGTAACCCCCTCACCTAGCCTCTCCCCTAGCGGGGAGAGGAACATGAGCGCTCGGGATGACAGGACGCTTTGTGCTACACTTCCTGTAGCAACACTGCTACAGAAATTGTAGTAACGGAGTGTAATAGATGGTGAAGCGCGTCCGCGGCTCACGCACGGGCCGGCCGATCATGGTGCTGCTCGACCTGCTGGGGCGGCGCTGGACCTTGCGCATCGTCTGGGAGCTGCGCGAGGAGGCCAAGCGCTTCCGCGAGCTGCAGGATCTGATCGGCGCCAGCCCGACCATCATCAACACGCGGCTGGCGGAGCTCAGGGAGGCGAAACTGGTGCAGCTCGACGAGGACGCGGGCTACCGCCTCACGACACTGGGCGAGGAGCTGCTGCGGCTGTTGTTGCCGCTGCATGTCTGGTCGGAGAAATGGGCGAGATCTATCTGAACGGGTTGTCCGCGCCGCGGCCGCGGCGGCGCGGTGGGAACTGCTCGGCGAGATAGTCGAGAATCTCGGCGCGCTCGGCCGCCTTCACCGGCGGCATGCGGTGCTTCTCCAGCATCAGGTCGAAGGTCGAATCCCAGAGATCGCGCGTCAGGCCCTGCGCCTTGATCAGCGCCACGCCGTGGCAGGCCGTGCAGGTGTAGAAGGTGACGTCGCGGCCCTTGCCGTCGGGCAGGTCTTCGGGCTTGTCGTTGTGCGGCGGCGGCTTGCCCTTGTCGGGATCGTGCTCGGGCGCCGCGACAGCCGCGGGCCTGGTCGGGGCCGTGTAGGCCGGCCGATCCGGGCGCAATTCACCCGCACGGTCGAGGCCCAACAGCACGAACGTCGCCGTCAGGGTGATGACGACGACGTGGGTGATCGTGACTTCTCTCAAGAGTCGACGAGGACGCGGATGCGGTTGATCGGGTTGGAGCCGTAGCCCTGCGGGTTCCAGTTGGTGGCCGTGAGGGGCTGGGTGATGCCGTTGCTGTCGGTCGCGCGCGACAGGACCTCGTAGTAGCCCGAGCTCGGCAGGTCGACCGACGCGGTGAAGCGCTGCCAGGCGAACTTGTTGGCCGGCGGGTTCACCTTGGCGCTCTTCCAGGTCTTGCCGGCGTCGATCGAGATGTCGACGGTCTTGATATCCCAGTCGCCGGCCCAGGCGTGGCCGCGCAGGTCGAGCTTCTTCGTGCCGGCAGCGAGCCGCGCGCCGTCGGCGGGGAAGGTGATGACCGAGCGCACGGGCATCGATTCCAGGATCGCCATGTCCTTCTCGTCGCCCTTGCTTCCCGGCACGATCGGCTTTTTAGGCGTGCGGTAGGAGAAGCCGCCCATGCCGGGGCCATCATGCTCCTTGTCGCGCACCCAGATGCGGGTCAGCCACTTGGTCGACAGCGAGCCCGCCCAGCCCGGCACGATCAGGCGCACCGGCGCGCCGTGGATCAGCGGCAGGTCCTGGCCGTTCAGCTTGAAGGCGATCAGCGTGTGCTCGTCCATCGCCTTCTTAATCGGCATGCCGCGCGAGATGGTGGGCTTGTCGGTCTCGCCGGCCAAGGTCGGATCGGCGCCGTAGTGTCCGGTGAAGACCGCGCTCGACTTCAGGCCGGCAGCCTTCAACACGTCGGCCAGCCGCACGCCGGTCCATTGCGGGCAGCCTGCGCCGCCGTTGGTCCACTGGTTGCCGCGCGCCTCGGGCTCGAAGAAGGAGCGGCCGTTGCCGCCGCATTCCAGCACGAGCTGGTAGGTGACGCTGGGGAAGCGGCCCATCAGGTCGCCGAGCGTGAGCTCGAGCGGCGTGTTGACCTCGCCGTCGACCTTGATCTTCCACGCCTTGGGATCGCGCGTCGCCTCGGGCACCTGGCCGTTGTTGCGCACGAAGAGTTTGTCGGTCGGCGTGATGTCGTCATCGAGCATCACGTTGGGCGTTTCGGCGACCAGCGGCCGGTCGCCCAGCACGGCGAGCTTGGCCTTGCCGTCCATCTCGAGGAGCTTGGGGCCTTTGGCGGCCGGAGCGGCCGCCGGAGCGTTCTGGGCTGATGTGCCGCCAAGCGGCAGAGATGCGGCAACAGTCGCCATTCCTACCCCCTTCAGCACATTACGTCGCGATGCCATCCCGGTTCCCTCCCAACAGCAAATTCTTCTTCCCGTGGCGGCGAGCTTAGCTCAGGCTTTCCGGCGCGTCAGCCAGCCGGAAAAAATTAGCGCACAGGCGGCGACGGCCACGATGATGGTGGCGAGCGCATTGATCTGCGGATCGACGCCCAGCCGCACGCTGGAATAGACGCGCATCGGCAGCGTCTCGGACTGCGCGCCGGCGACGAACTGGGTCAGGATCAGGTCGTCGAGCGACAGCGTGAAGGCAAGCAGCCAGCCCGAGCCGACCGCCGGCGCGATCAGCGGCAGGGTGATGGTGCGGAAGGTGGTCCACGGCGTGGCGCCGAGATCCATTGCCGCTTCTTCCAGCGAGCGGTCGAAGTCGGCGAGGCGGGCCTGCACGACGACGGCCACGAAGGCGATCGAGAAGGTGATGTGGGCGATGGCGATGGTGAGGAAGCCGCGGTTGGGCCAGCTCACGAGCTGGTCGGAGACCACGAACAGCAGCAGCATGGAGATGCCCATCACCACCTCGGGCATGACCATGGGCGCGATCACCAGGCTGCCGAACAGGGTGCGGCCGAAGAAGCGTGGCACGCGGGCCAGCACGTAGCCTGCGGCGAGGCCGATGACGGCGGCCACGGTGGCGCTGACCAGCGCGATGCGCAGCGACAGCCAGGCGGCGCGCAGCATCGCCTCGTTGGCGAAAAGCGCACTCCACCATTTGGTGGAGAAGCCCGCCCACACGGTCACCAGGCGCGATTCGTTAAACGAATAGAGGATCACCAACGCGATCGGCAGGTAGAGGAAGGCGTAGCCGAAAGCCAGCACAGTCAAGGCGAAGCGGGCGCGCCCAACCATCACTGCCGCTCCAGGCTTTTAGCCTGCTGGCGCTGGAAGAGGGCGATCGGTCCCACCAGCAGAACCAGCAGGCAGATCGCCACCGCCGAGGCGAGCGGCCAGTCGGAGTTGAGGAAGAACTCGTCCCACAGCACCTTGCCGATCATCAACGTGTCGGTGCCACCCAGAAGGTCGGGGATGACGAACTCGCCGACGGCCGGGATGAACACCAGCAGGCAGCCGGCGACGACGCCGGGCAGGGACTGCGGCAGGGTGACGGTGAAGAAGGCTGTGATCGGGCTGGCGCCGAGGTCGGCCGCGGCTTCCAGGAGGCTGGTGTCGAGCTTCTCCAGCGAGGCGTAGAGCGGCAGCACCATGAAGGGCAGGTAGGCGTAGACGATGCCGAGATGGACCGCCCATTCGGTGCCCAGGATGGTGCCGGGATCGGCGACCAGGCCGGTGTTGCGCAGGAACTGGTTGAGGATGCCGTTGCTGGAGAGCAGGCCCATCCAGGCGTAGACGCGGATCAGGAACGACGTCCAGAACGGCAGGATGACGGCCATCAGCAGCAGCGGCCGGAGCGAGGGCCGCGCGCGGGTGATGGCGTAGGCCATGGGATAGCCCAGCAGCAGGGTGACCAGCGTCGAGGTTGCGGCGATGCGCAGCGAGCCCAGCCAGGCTGCGAGGTAGAGATCGTCGGTGAAGAGCAGGGTGAAGTTCTTCAGCGAGACGCCGAGATCGATCGGCGGCACGGCGTCGGGATTGTTGGTGCCGAAGGCAATCGCCAGCACCAGCGCGAACGGCAGCAGGAAGAAGGTGGCGAGCCAGACGTAGGGCAGCGCGATGACGAGGCGCATGGTCTTAGCTGGGGGCGCGCCACTCCAGTGGCGCGTCTTTGTTGAGGTGAGAGAAGATCGCGCCACTGGAGTGGCGCGCCCCCAGCAAACTACTCATTGAGCCTCTGCCCCGCATCATTCGCCCAGCCCAGCCATACCTCTTGGCCGCGCGGCCAGGGCTCACGTGGTTCGCGGGCGACGTTGGCGGTGGAGACCAGGATCATGCTGCCGTCCACAAGCCCGACGCGGTAGAGCGAGCGGTCGCCTTCGTAGGCGACGTCGACGATGCGGCCCTGCTCGGCGCGGTCGGTGTTGGGCCGGGCAGCGAACAGGGCGATCTTCTCGGGCCGCAGCGCCAGCCAGGCGCGGCCGCCTTCGACCGGCAGGATATTGGCGATGCCGATGAAGTCGGCGACGAAGCGCGAGCGCGGGTGCTCGTAGACCTCGTGCGGCGTGCCGACCTGGACGATGCGGCCCTCGTTCATGACGGCCAGCCGACCGGCCATGGACATCGCCTCCTCCTGGTCGTGCGTCACCATGACGAAGGTGAGACCGAGCTGCTCCTGCAGACGCACCAGCTCAAAGCGCGTGCCCTCGCGCAGCTTGCGGTCGAGCGCGGCCAGCGGCTCGTCGAGCAGCAGGAGCTTGGGCCGCTTGATCAGCGCGCGGGCGAGCGCCACGCGCTGGCGCTGGCCGCCCGAAAGCTGTGCTGGCCGGCGCTTGCCGTGGTCGGCCAACCGCACTTGGTCCAGCGCCTCGCCGACGCGCCGCGCGATCTCGCCTGCCGGCAGGCCCTCGCGGCGCAGGCCATAGGCCACGTTCTCCGCCACGTCCATGTGCGGGAAGAGGGCGTAGGACTGGAACATCATGTTGACCGGCCGGCGATGCGGCGGCACGCCGGCCATATCCTGGCCGTCGATCAGGATGCGGCCGGTGTCGGGCGTCTCGAACCCCGCGATCATGCGCAGCAGGGTGGTCTTGCCGCAGCCCGAACCGCCCAGCAGCGCGAACAGCTCGCCACGCCGAATGTCGAGATCGACGCCGTCGACCGCGACGATCGCGCCGAAGCGCTTGCTGACCCCGGCGATGCTGACGATCGGCTGGGCGTTCAAGTCATCGTCCCGTCTTCACCGTGGTCCATAGCCGGGTGCGCTCGCGCGTCTGCTCGGCGTTGCCGGCGGTGATGGTGTAGAACGTGGCGCGCACGTTGGCCGGCGGATAGATCAATGGGTTGCCAGAAATGTCCTTGGGCAGCAGCGCCGTCGCCGGCAGGTTGGCGTTGGCGTAGCCCGTGAGCTCGCTCGATGCCGCCGCGACCTTGGGCTCCAGCATGAAGTCGAGGAAGCGCAGTGCGTTATCGGCGTTGGGGGCGTCCTTGGGGATCGCCGCGACGTCGATCCAGAGCAGCGAGCCCTCGCGCGGGATGGCGTAGGCTATGTCCTGCTTGTCCTTCGCCTTGGCGGCGCGGTCGCGTGCCTGGAAGATGTCGCCGGAGTAGCCGAAGGCGAGGCAGATGTCGCCGCCGGCCAGCGCATTGATGTACTCCGAGGAGTGGAACTTGCGGATGAAGGGCCGCACCGCCTTCACGACGTCGGCCGCCTTGACGAGGTCCTCGGGCTTCTTGGAATCGGGGTCGAGACCGAGGTACTTCAGCGCCGCCGGGAAGACGTCGGTGGCGCTGTCGAGGACCATGACGCCACAGTCGGCGAACTTCGACACGATCGCGGGATCGAAGATCATCCTGAGCGAATCGACCGGCGCATCGGCCATGCGCTTCTTGATGGCGGCGACGTTGTAGCCGATGCCCGTGGTGCCCCACATCCAGGGGATGCCATGGGCGTTACCGGGATCGTACTTGGCCAGCGCCGCCATGATCTCGGGATCGAGGTTCCTGAGGTTTTTGAGCCTGGCCTTGTCGAGTGGCTTGTAGAGGCCGGCGGCGAGCTGGCGCACGAAGAACGGCGAGGCCGTCGGCACCACGACGTCGTAGCCCGAGCGGCCGGCGCGCAGCTTGGCTTCGAGGATCTCGTTGGAATCGTAGGTCGTGTAGTTGACCTTGATGCCGCTGTCCTTGGCGAAGGCCTTCAGCTGGTCCTCGGCGATATAGTCGGACCAGTTGTAGACATTGACCTGCCCCTGGCCGAACGCGGGTGTGACCGCGAGGGCGAGCAGGGAGACGAGAAGGGGCAGGCGCATAAAGTTCTCCGGAACGACGCGGCATCATTCCGGCGGGCCCTGTGAAAGGCAAGCGGCCGTCCGGTCGAACGGCCGCGCCTTTTCGTCCTTCTATGCAGTCTGCGGACGATGGATGTTGCGGGTGAGCCACATCGCCACCGACAGGACCGCGAACAGCAGCACCGAGCCGGTGAGCAGGGCGACGTCTTCCAGCTGCAACAGGACATAGAGCCCGGCATAGAGGCCGGCGAGGATGGCGCCGAAAACCAGCGCCGGGCCGGCCCGGCGCCTCAGGGCCCAGTTGTACATCGTGGCCTGGACGACAACGGCCGCGGCACTAATGACGTAGGCGAGCGCGAAACCGACCTGCTCGGCGATCGACAGAAGTAGCAGGTAGAAGACGCAGAGCGCGAGGCCGATCAAACCGTACTGCGCCGCGTGCGGCCGCGTGCCGGTCGCTATTTCGAACAGCAGGCAGGCCACGAAGGTGAGGCCGATGAACATGATGCCGTACTTGATCGCCCGATCGGTCTCGCGATAGGCGTCGACCGGCGTCAGCAGTGTCACGCCGAAGGCGGATTCGAGAATGGTCTTGGCCCACCACTCGTAGCGCAGGCTGGCGCCATCCGAGAGCTGGCCGAACGGCCGGCCGAGATGAGAGACGGACCAGCGGGCGCGAAAGCCGTCGCGGTCGACGGTCTGGCTCAAGGGTAGCCGCCCGGTGAAGCTGGGGGCTGGCCAGGGCGCGGCAAGCGTCACCTCGGTGCGGCGGCCGAGCGGTACCAGGCTGAGCTTGCCGCTGCCGGCCAGGCTGAGGCTGAAGCGGACCGAAACCGTCTCGCGGCCATCCAGTGCCAGCGTGCCGAGCTTCGCGCTGAGGGCGGAAAGTACGCTGCTGCCCTCGCCTGGCCCCCAGTCGAACTTCTGCCCGTCAACCTCGACCGTGGCGCTATCGATCGAACGGATGTCGCTCAACCCGACCTCAAGGCGGGCTGCGGGCCAGTCGGCGAGGCGGCCATCGGCGGTCAGCGAGCGCAGCTCTGCGGTCTGGAACTCCGCCACGACGTCGAGTGTGGCGTTGTAGACATTGACCGCGAACAGGCCGCGGCGTCGCTGCTCGGGTACGATGCGGCCGTCGATCGTGAGTTTCTCCGGCAAGAGCGTCAGCATGGAGATCGAGTGCCCCTCGGCGCGGCGGTAGGGCAAGATGATCATCGGGCCGGCAAAGACCTGCGGGCCACTCCAGGCCTCGCTGACGCCCTTGGTTGCCTCGGCCTCGTAGGTGCGTCGGTCGGCGATGACGCCGCCGATCATGCTGAGCGGGATGAGCAGGACCAGGGTCAGCAGGCCGAGCACCGTGGCGCGGGCCAGCAGGTTGTCGCTGGCGAGGAGCGAGGCGAGCTGCCGGCGGGGTTGCGGGGGTGGGTTGGCTGCCGGCGGTGGCGCCGCGATGTCGGTCATCGATACCTCCAGGAATGGACCGTGCCGACGGTGCGGCGGCGGCGTGCAAGGGCGGTGCAGCGCTTGTGGAGATTTGGTGCAAATGCCGCCCGAGCCGTCGACAGGGGCGGAGCGGACGCTAGACTCGGGCCCATGCAGAAGGTCCTGGTCGTCGATGACGATCCGCACATCCGCGACGTCGTGTGCTTTGCGCTGCGCCGCGCGGGGTATCAGCCGCTGCCGGCCGACAACGGGCTCGCCGCGTTGGAGCTGGCGGCGCGCGAGGGGCCGGCGCTGGTGGTCCTGGACATCCTCATGCCCGAGCTCGATGGCGCCGAGGTGTGCAAGCGACTGCGCAAAAGCAGCGACGTGCCGATCATCTTCCTCACCTCCAAGGACGAGGAGATGGACCGCATCCTGGGGCTGGAACTCGGCGCCGACGACTATGTCGTAAAGCCGTTCAGCCCGCGCGAGCTGGTGGCGCGGGTGAAGACCGTGCTGCGCCGCAAGGGCCCGACAGTCACCGCCGAGCAACGGCTGGTGCGCGGCCGGCTGGTCGTCGACCTCGAGGCGATCGCGGCCTCCTGGGATGGTGCGGCGGTATCGCTGACCGCCACCGAGTTCGCCTTGCTGAAAGCCATCGCCGCCCAGCCGCGCCGCGTGTTCACGCGCGAGAACCTGATGACGGCCTCCTACGTTGGCGCGCGCTTCGTCAGCGACCGCACCATTGACAGCCACGTCCGCCACATCCGCGCCAAGTTCCAGTCGGTGGGCGGTGATCCGATCGAGACGGTCCATGGCGTCGGCTACCGGCTTGCAGCGACCTGAGGGCCAGCGACCTGAGGGTCCGCGCCGCCGCCTGCCGGGCGTGCGCACGCTGCTGCTCGCCACGTACCTCGCGGTGCTGCTGCTGCCGGTGGGCGGGATCGGCTTCCTGCGACTCTACGAAAGCGCGCTGATCCGCCAGACCGAGGCGGAGCTGCTGGCGCAGGCCGCCGTGCTGTCGGCCGCCTATCGCGCGGCCTGGCTCGACCGTGCCTCGCCCGAGGCGCTTGCCGCCATGCCGGTGGCGAAGTTCGATTGGGGCGTGGCGCCCGCGCCCGCCTCGTCGGAGCGCTGGCGCGCGCTGTTGCCCCAGCTCGATCTCGCCGAGTCACCGATCCTGCCGCGGGCGCCCGATCCCGTGCCGGCCGCACGCCCCGCCGACCCGATCGCGCTCGGCGTGGCCAGAACGCTGGCGCCGGTGCTGACCAACGTGCGCGAGATGACGCTGGCCGGCATCCGCATCGTCGACGCGCACGGCATCGTCGTCGCCTCGACGGCGAATGCCGACCTCGGCCTCGATATGGTGAGGCAGGAGGAGGTGGCCGAGGCCCTGCAGGGCGCGCCGGTGGCGATGCTGCGCGAACGCGCGCCGCTCAGCGGCGAGGTGAGCTGGGAATCGATCAGCCGTACCACGCAGCTGCGTGTGTTCGTCGCCGTGCCGGTGGTGGCCGACGGCCGCGTGCTGGGCGCGGTGCTGGTGTCGCGCACCCCGCGCAACATCGTGCAGACGCTGTACAGCAAACGCCATGCGCTGCTGGCGCTGGCGCTCGTGCTGGTCGCTTCCGTGGCGGCGCTGGCCTGGTTCGCGGGCTACACCGTGGTGCGGCCGACGCGCCAGCTTGCCGCGATGGCGCGGCGGGTGGCGGCGGGCGACGTGCGCGCCGTCGAGCCGCTCGCTGCGCCGATGACGCGCGAGGCGCGGTCGCTGTCGGAATCCATCGTCGTGCTGGCGCGTACCCTGCAGATGCGCGCCGACTATGTGCGCGAGCTGGCGCTCAGCATCAGCCACGAGCTCAAGACGCCGCTCACCGGCATCCGCGGCAGCACCGAGCTTCTGCGCGATCATCTCGAGGAGATGTCGGCGGAAGAGCGCGCCTGGTTCCTGTCGAACATCCTGGGCGACACCGCGCGGCTCGAACGGCTGGTGCGCCGTATCCTCGAACTGGCGCGCGCCGACGCGCTCCTGCCGAGCGGCGAGGAGCCGTGCGATGTCGTGCAGGCGGCGAGGGCAATGGCGGCGGGCAAGGGCTGCGAGCTTTCCGTCGAATGCGCGTCGGCGACACTGCCGGCTGCAATCGACTGCGAATCGCTCGATATCGCGCTTTCCAACTTGGTCGAGAACGCCTTCCAGCATGGCGGGCCGGCGGCCTCGGTGCGCATCGCCGCGCGCGGCGAGGCCAGTAGCATCATCATCGACGTATCCGACGACGGGCGCGGCATATCGCCGGCCAACGTCGGGCGGGTGTTCGAGCGCGCCGTGTTTGGCCGGCAAAAGGCTGACGTCGCCACCGAAGGCCGCAATCCTCTGCCGCACGATCGCCAGGCCAAGGCCGGTGCCGCCGGTCTCGCGCGCCGTCGTGAAGAAGCGCCGCCTTCAGGATCAGGCTGAGGGCCGCTTGATTAGACGCCGAGATACCTATGCTGCAGGTTGCTGTCGCGCGCCAGGGCGTCCGACGTGCCGCTCCACACGACGCGGCCTTTTTCCACGATGTGATGACGGTCGGCGAGCTTGATCAGGGCGCCGACGTTCTTGTCGATCACCAGGATGGCCTGGCCCTCGCGCTTCAGCCGCGCCAGGCAGGTCCAGATCTCCTGGCGCAGGAGCGGCGAGAGGCCCTCGGTCGCCTCGTCGAGGATCAGGAGCCTGGGGTTGGTCATCAGCGCCCGGCCGATCGCCAGCATCTGCTGCTCGCCGCCCGAGAGCTGGTTGCCCATGTTGCGCTGGCGCTCGGCGAGCCGCGGCAGGAAGTCGAAGGTGCGGGCCAGCGTCCAGGGCTCGGCGTTGCCGAGGCGGTTGGCCGCGGCCGCGACCAGGTTCTCGCGCACCGAGAGGTTGGGGAAGATCTGGCGGCCCTCGGGCACGAGACCGAGGCCAAGACGGGCGATGCGGAAGGAGGGCAGGCGCTCGACGCGGCGGCCCAAGAACTCGACCATGCCGCGGCGAGCTGGCAGCAGGCCCATGATGGCGCTCACCGTCGTGGTCTTGCCCATGCCGTTGCGGCCCATCAGGGTCACGACCTCGCCGGCATCGATGCCGAGCTCCATGCCGAACAGCGCCTGGCTGGCGCCATAGAAGGCCTCGAGCTCCCGGACTCTCAACATGGCAGATTGGCCAGCATCAGGCGTCTCCCTCGCCGAGATAGGCCTGGCGCACCTCGGCGTTGGCGCGGATCTCGGCCGGCGTACCGGAAGCGATGGCGCGGCCATAGACCAGCACGGTGATGCGGTCGGCGAGCTGGAAGACGGCGTCCATGTCGTGCTCGATCAGCAGCATGCCGCGGCGGTCCTTCAGTCCCTGCAGGAAGCCGATCATGCGCTGCGATTCCTCGACGCCCATGCCGGCCATCGGCTCGTCGAGCAGGAGCATCCGTGGATCGCCGGCCAGCGCCATGGCGATCTCGAGCTGACGCTGCTCGCCGTGGCTGAGGTTGGCGGCCGGCGTGTCGGCGCGGGCGGCGAGGCCGACCTCTTCGAGGCCACGGCGCGCGGGCCCGCGCAGGCTCTCGTCGCGGCGCACATCGGCCAGGAAGCGGAAGGAATGGCCGGCATGGGCCTGCACGGCCAGCGCCACGTTGTCGAGGGCGGTGAACTCGCGCAGCACCGAGGTGATCTGGAAGGAGCGCGCGAGGCCGAGCCGCACCCGGGCATGCATGGGCAGGTGGGTGATGTCACGGCCGGCGAAATGGATGGTGCCGGTGTCGGGCTGCATGTTGCCGGTGAGCTGGCTCACCAGAGTGGTCTTGCCGGCGCCGTTGGGGCCGATCAGGGCATGGATCTCGCCGGGCCGTACGTCGATCGAGACGTTGTCGGTCGCGATCAGGCCGCCGAAGCGCTTGATCAGGCCGCTGGCGGCGAGCATCGGTTCAGCCATGACGACGACCGAACAGCGAATCGATGCCGCCCCTGGCGTAGAGCGCGATCAGCACCAGCATGGGGCCGAACACGATCTGCCAGTATTCGCCCCAGCCCTTGCGCAAAAGGTCGAGCAAGGGTTTTAGCGATTCCTCCAGCACGAAGAAGGCGATGGTGCCGTAGAGCGGGCCGAACAAGGTGCCCATGCCGCCCAGCACGACGATGACGATCAGGTCGCCCGACTTCACCCAGGACATCATGGCGGGCGAGATGTAGGCGCCTTCGTTGGCGAGCAGAATTCCTGCCAGGCCGCCGAAGGCGCCGGACAGGGTGAAGGCAGCGAGGCGATAGCGGAACACGGGGAAGCCCAGCGCCATCATGCGCAGCTCGTTCGACTTGGCGCCGCGGATCACCAGGCCGAATCGCGCGTTGGCGAAGCGGCTGCAGAACCACAGGGTGCCGCAGAGCAGCGCAAAGCACAGCCAGTAGAACGAGGCCTTGTCGCGCATGTCGATCAAGCCCGGGAAGCGGCTGCGGCTGATGTTCAGCCCGTCGTCGGCGCCGTAGGCTTCCAGCCCGCCGCCGACATAGAAGACGAGCTGGGCGAAGGCCAAGGTGATCATGATGAAATAGAGCCCGCGCGTGCGCAGCGACAGCGCGCCGACCAGGGCGGCCCACAGCGTCGCCGCGACGATGGCGACCGGCCATTGGACAAAACCGCTGGCGACTCCGTGATGCGACAGGATGCCGACGGCATAGCCGCCGATGCCGAAGAACACGGCATGGCCGAAGCTCACCATGCCGCCATAGCCCAGGATCATGTTGAGGCTTATGGCGGCGATGGCCCAGATGACGATGCGTGTGCCGATCGACAACAGGTAACGCTGATCGAAGGCCTGGGTCAGCAAGGGCAGGACCGCGAGCACCAGCAGCAGCAGGGCGGTGATCAGCCCGCGCGGCGTGCGGAGGGACGCGATCAAGCTCATCGTTCTTCCGGACGGATCACGTGCGCTGCCCGAACAGGCCGGTCGGCCGCCACACCAGCACGCCCGCCATGACGATGTAGATCAGCACCTGCGAGATCGCGGGCGCCGCACTCGAGGCGGCCGAGGCGCTGAGGAAGGTCTTCAGGAAGTCGGGCAAGAAGGCGCGACCGACGATGTCGATCTGGCCCACCACCATGGCGGCGACGAATGCGCCCTTGATCGAGCCGATGCCGCCGATGACGATGATGACGAAGGCCAGGATCAGGATGTCGTCGCCCATGCCGATCTTCACCGAGGTGATGGGCGCCGCCATCAGGCCGGCGAGGCCGGCGAACACCGCACCCAGCCCGAACACCAAGGTGAAAAGCAGCTCTATGTTGACGCCCAGCGCCCCGATCATGCGCCGGTTGGAGGCGCCGGCGCGTATGAGCATGCCGATGCGCGTCCTCGCAACCAGCCAGGCCAGCAGGATCGCGACCAGGGCGCCGACGACGATGATGGCGAAGCGGTAGGCAGGGTAGGGCACGCCGGGCAGGATCTCGACGGTGCGGTTGAGGAAGGCCGGCACGGCGATGCTCTTGCCGGCCGGACCCCAAATGACGCGCACCAGCTCGTTGAAGAACAGGATCAGCCCGAAGGTCGCCAGCACCTGCTCGAGATGGTCACGGACGTAGAGCCTTCGCATCACGATGGCTTCGACGACGACGCCCAGCAGGAAGGTGGCGGGCAGCGCCAGCAGGGCGCCCAGCACGAACGAATCGGTCCAGCCGATCAGCATCCAGGCGATGTAGGCGCCCATCATGTAGAGCGACCCGTGCGCCAGGTTCACCAGATCCATGATGCCGAAGGTCAGGGTCAATCCGGCGGCGAGCAGGAACATCAGCAGGCCGAGCTGCACGCCGTTCAGCACCTGAAGCAGTAGGTAATCCATCCCCCGTCACACCCCGGAAACGAAACGGGAGCGCGTTGCCGCGCTCCCGTCATCGCGAGCCTTGCGGCTCACTTCATCGGGCACTTCTCGTAGTACGGATCCTTGCCATCCTTCACCGCGGTGGCGATGGTCTTCACCGTCATCATGCCTTCGGGATCCTTGACCGCTTCCTGGATGTAGAAGTTCTGGATCGGGAACTGGTTGGTGTTGTACTTGAAGCCGCCGCGCAGCGACTTGAAGTTGGCCTTCTTCATCTCGGCGCGGACCTTGTCCTTGTTGGAAAGGTCGCCCTTCAGCGCCTCGGCTGCCGAGGCGATCAGCATGATCGAATCGTAGCTCTGCGCGCCGTAGTAGGACGGATAGACACCGTGCTTCTTCTTGAAGTCGGCGACGTACTTCTTGTTCTGCTCGTTGGGCAGGTCGTTCACCCACTCCTGGGCCCCGAGGGTGCCGAGCGCCAGCTCCTTCTGCTGCGGCAGGGTGATCGCGTCGATCGAGAACACCTGGTAGAGCGGGATCAGGCCCTTGAGGCCGGCCTGGACGTACTGCTGCAGGAACTGCACGCCGTGCGCGCCGGGATAGAAGATGAAGATGCCGTCGGGCTTGGCGGCGCGGATCTTGGCGAGCTCGGCCGAGAAGTCGAGCTGGTCGGGCCACTTGGTGAGGTCCTCGCCCTTGATCTCGCCCTTGAAGGTGCGCTTGACGCCCGCGAGCATGTCCTTGCCGGCGGCGTAGTTGCCGGCCATCAGGTAGAGGCTCTTGACGCCCTTTTCCTGCAGGTACTGGCCCATCGCCATCGGCGTCTGGTCGTTCTGCCACGAGGTCGAGAAGAAGTTCTTGTTGCAGAGCTCGCCCGCGATCTGCGACGGCCCGGCGTTGGACGAGATCAGGATGGTGTCGCCCTCGTCGGTCACGCTCTTCAGCGAGGCGAGCAGGACGTTCGACCAGATATAGCCGGCGACGACGTTCACCTTGTCCTGCTGGACCAGCTTCTCGGACCTCTGCTTGCCGACGTCGGGCTTGAACTGGTCGTCCTCGTAGATGATCTCGAACGGCACGCCACCCATCTTGCCGCCGAGGTGCTCCTTGGCGAGCTCGACCGAGCGGCGCATGTCCTCACCGATCGCGGCCTGGGGGCCGGAGAAGGTGCTGACGAAGCCGATCTTGATCGGCGTCTGGGCCATCGCCGGCAGGCCGAAGGCCAGCGCCGCGATTGTTGCGGTGCCAAACAATCTGGTTTTCATGGATTCTCGCTCCCTGAGTGTCCCCGTCCCCTGATGACGGCATAAAAGCCGAAAACGCCTAGCCACGCAATTTGTAGCGCTGAATCTTGCCGGTCGCCGTCTTGGGCAGCTCGGTCACGTACTCGACCCAGCGCGGGTACTTGTAGGGCGCCAGCGTGGTCTTGCAGAGCGCCATCAGCTCGTCTGTGAGGCCTGGCCCGCCGCCGCCCCCCTGCTTCAGCACCACGAAGGCCTTCGGCTTGATCAGGCTGTGCTCGTCGGCGTGGCCGACCACGGCAGCCTCAAGCACGGCGGGATGGGCGATCAGGCAGCTCTCGACCTCGACCGGCGAGCACCAGATGCCGCCCACCTTCAGCATGTCGTCGCTGCGGCCGTCATAGATGAAGTAGCCGTCCTCGTCCTGGCGATAGGTGTCGCCGGTGTTGAGCCAGCCGTCGACCATGGTCTCGGCGGTCTTCTCCGGCTTGTTCCAGTAGTACTTGGCGGCCGACTCGGAGCGGATCCACAGCCGGCCAGCCTCGCCGTGCGGCACGGGCTTGCCGTGCTCGTCGACGATCTTGACCTCGTAACCCGGCACCGGCCTGCCGCTGGTGCCCGGGCGATAGTCGTCGAGCCGGTTGCCGATGAAGATGTGCAGGCACTCGGTCGAACCGATGCCGTCCAGGATCACCGTGCCGGTCCGCTCCTTCCAGCGGCGAAAGATGTCGGCGGGCAGCGCCTCGGCCGCCGAGACGCAGGCGCGGATGCTGGAGAAGTCGCGCGGCTTCTTCTCCAGCGCGGCGAGCTGCGCGGCGTAGAGCGTCGGCGCGCCGTAGTAGAGCGTGGGCTTGAAGGTCTCGATGGTCTCGAAGGTCGTGTCGGGTGTCGGCCGCCGGTCGTCGAGCACGGCGGTGCTGCCGGTCCACAGCGGAAAGGTCATCGAGTTGCCGAGACCGTAGGCGAAGAAGAGCTTGCCGGCCGAGTAGCTGACGTCGTCCTCGCGCACGCCGAGCGCGCGCACGCCGTAGCACTCGCTGGTCACCACCATGTCGCGCTGCAGGTGCACGGCCCCCTTGGGCCGGCCCGTCGAGCCCGAGGAATAGAGCCAGAAGCAGTCGTCGGTCGGCGAAGCGAGCCGTGCCTCGAGCTTGTCGGAGGCTTTCGGCAACTCGGCGAGGAAGTCGTCGACCGTACGGCTCTTGACCGAGATCTGCTTCAGCCCCGCTTCGACTTCCGGGGCGAACTCGCTCGAGTATACGACGAGACCGCAGCCCGAATCCTCGAACAGGTAGGCGTAGTCGGCGGCGCGCAGCATCGTGTTGAGCGGCGCCGGCACGATGCCCGCCTTGATGGCTCCCCAGAAGAGATAGAAGAAGGCCGGGCAGTCCTTGACCACCATCAGCAGGCGGTCGCCAGGCTTCAGGCCTGTGGCCAACAAGGCGTTGCCGGCGCGGTTCACGCGCTCGGCGAGTTGGGCGTAAGTGACCGTCTCGCTGGCCGTGCGGATGGCGACCTTGGCGCCGCGGCCCTCGGCCAGGTGCCGGTCGACGAACGGCACGGCGACGTTGAAGCGGGCTGGCAGCCTCACTTTGAGGTCCGACCCGAATTCAATGCCCTTCATCATGCCGATGCCATCCCTCCCATTTTCGGTCGCTGCGTTTCTTATTGCGCAATTTGGTACTGAAATACCTATTTAGGCTTCCCCTCGCAAGCCCCTTATTACTCCGTCGGCGCGGCCTTGCAGCAACGACAGGGGCACGGCATCGGCCGCAACATCTGCCGGCCCGCCATCGATCGGCAGCCATAAGAAGCCGTCGAGCGCCGCGGTCCGGCAGCTGGCACTGGCCACGATCGTGACCTCGCCGTGCCGCGGCGCCGCCCGGCCGAACTGTTCCAGGCGCGAGGCGACGTTCACTGCTTCGCCGATCGCCGTGTAGTCGACGCGGCCAGCGAAGCCGACATTGCCCACCAGCACGGTGCCGGTATGCAGCCCGACCCGCATGCGGCAGGCGTCGAGGCCGGCGGCGCGGCGCTCGCGGTTGAACATCTCGACCTCGCGCGCCATCGCCAGGGCGCCGAGGCAGGCGGCGCGCGCGTGATCGGCATTGGGTTCCGGCGCACCCCAGAACGCCATCAACCCGTCGCCGATGTACTTGTCGATGGTGCCGCCGGTCGCCTCGATCGCCGGACCCACGCGCGACAGCAGGTCGTTGAGGTAGGTCGCCGTCTCGGCCGCCGGGCGGCCGCGGGTATAGGCGGCATAGCCTTCGAGGTCGGAGAACAGGATGGTGATGGCGCGATCTTCGCTGGGCGGCAGGGCGCCCTGCTGGGCGACCAGGCGCTCGACCAGGGCGCGCGGCAGGTAGGTGGCGGCAAGCCGCAGCCCGCGCGCCATGCGTTCGAAGGCGCGGTTCGCGAGGTTGAGCTCGCGGACCCTGCTGTCGCCGAGGTGCGGCACCTTCTCGAGCTCCAGCCGCTCGACAGAACGCGCGGCATCGGCGAGCGCCAGGATGGGCTGCGACAGGCGGCGGCCGACGACGATCGCAATGATCGCCGTCAGGAGCATCAGCACGCCGCCGGCGATCAGGATGCCGCGCACGATCCAGCGCGCCCACGCCGATTCACGGCCGGCCAAGTGATAGCCGATGATCAGCGAGGCCGGCCGGTAGTCGTCGATCTTGCGATAGATCCAGCCATGGCTGCTCTCGCCGACCCAGTTCCAATGACCCGAGACGGTGGTGCGGCCGTTCAGCCAGGAGATCTCATTCGGTTCGGGCGCCCACATTGCCGCCAGCACCGGATCGTTGACCTCGTCCAGCTTCGACAGCCGCCCGCGGACGCGCTGCTCGGCGCTGCCCTGCTCCTTGCCGAGCCAGGGATGGGCCAACACCTTGTCGCGCCCGGCCAGGATGAACGGCTTGCGTTCGCCCGCGAGCTCGAGGGTCTTGAGGAAGCGGGACAGGTCCGATGTGCCGATCGCCGCACCGATGACGCCGCGGAACTGCCCGTGCACGCGGATTGGCACGATGACCGGCAGGATCGGCTCGCCGACAATGAGCGACCACTGCGGCTCGGCCCATTGCGGCCCGCTGAGGGTGCGGGCCTGGGCGAACAGCTGGTCGGTGAAGGGCAGGTTCTCTCGCCGCTCGGGATGCATGCTGCGGTCGGTGCGCGTGAAGCGCATCGGCTCGCCGTTGACGGGGATGACGACGAAGCCCACGGCCTGCGGTGCCGCGGCCAGCGCGCCGAGGGCGAAGGCGCGCCATTGCTCGTGGTCGTCGAAATCGATCTCGCCCTTGGCCACGGCCTCGCTGATATAGGCAAGTTGGTCGCGCACCGGCCCGACATGGGCCTGCAGGCGCTGGTCGATCATGTCGACGGTGAGTTCGTTGATCTGGCGCGCCGAGGTCTCGTAGTTGCTCTGGGCGGCGAAGTAGGCGATGCCGATCACCGGCAGCATGGCGAGGAAGATCAGGCCGACCAGCACCACCGGCAGCAGGCGCGTGATCGGCCAGCCCGAGGGCTTCGCCGGTTGTGGGCCAGGGCTCGCCGGTTCAAGCATCATCACCGGCCATGGTGGTGGCTCAGCGCGTCAAAAAAGTGGCGGGCGACCTCTGATCGTGTAGGCTTTTCGGCAGGGATGTCTTTCAGGAGATGTGCGATGCCGGTCGTCGACTACGGAGCGCTGCCGGAATTCCCCATGCGGCCGGGCATCACCGGCAAGTGGATCGCCAGCCGCGAACGCGGGGCGGCGGACGTCGGTGTCCTCGCCAACACCATACAGCCCGGTTGCGGCGCGCCGCTCCACCGTCACGAATACGAGGAGATCATCCTCATCGAGGCCGGCAAGATCTGGGTCGAGATGGACAAGGTCCGCACCACGGCGACGCCCGGGCAGTGCGTGATCATTCCCGCCGACAAGGCGCATGCCTGGGGCAACGACGGACCGGAGGTCCTGCGCGTGCTGTTCGTCTGGAACTCGCCCGAGCCGTTCGCGCCGGGCAAGAGCACCTATCTCGAAGGCGCGCCGCCCGCCGTCACCTGAACATCAGAGCTTCGCGCCCGATGCCTTCACCGGCGCCTGGAAGCTCTGCACCTGATTGGCGACGAAGGCGGTGAACTCGGCCGGGCTCATCGGCTTGGTGACGAAGCCAAGATCGCCCAGGCGTTCGACGATCCTGGGATCGGTCAGAACTTCGGCGGCGGCCTTGTGCAGCTTGGCCTGCGCGTCGGCCGGCATGCCGGCGGGGGCGGAGATGCCGACGAAGTTCTCGGCAACGAGCTTCGGGTAGCCGAGCTCGGTGACCAGCGGCACGTCGGGCGCGCTCGGCGCCTTCTGCGTCGAGGTGAGCGCGATCATGCGCAGCTTGCCGTCCTTGGCGAGCGGCAGCACCTCGGTCAGCGTGACCACGGCGAAGTCGAGTTGTCCCGCCATCATGTCCTGGAACATCGGCGCGGCGCCGCGATAGCCGATGTGCTCCATGTTCAGGCCGAGCTCGGCCTTGAACATCTCGCCGATGATGTGGCCGATCGAGCCCTGGCCGCCCGAGCCGAACGGCACCGCCTTGCCCTGGCCTTTGATCCAGGCAACCAGCTCCGGCATGGTCTTGGCCGGCACCGCAGGCCGCACGACGAAGGCGTTGGCGACCGAGCCGATGTAGACGACGTGGGCAAAGTCCTTGATCGGATCGTAGGGCGGCTTGTCGAACAGGTAGGGCGCGATCGAGAGTGGCGCCGAGTTCGACAGCATCAGCGTGTGATGGTCATCCTTGGCCGCCAGCACGAAGTTGGCGCCGATGGTCGTGCCGCCGCCCGGCTTGTTGTCGACGATCACGGTCTGGCCGAGCTTGTCCGACAACGGCCCCGCGACGACGCGTGCCGCCGCATCCGACGCGCCGCCCGGCGGGAAGGTGACGATCAGCTTGACGGGCCGATTGGGCCACGGCGCTTGTGCGGCGGCGGTGCCGGCAACGGCGAGGCCAGCGGTCATTCCAAGAAGCTGTCTACGTGCGATCATCGTTCCCCCCAAGCGGCGTCCGCTGCCTGAGTAGCAACGAGCGTGCCGCGCGTCAGGCCCCGCCACGGAAAAGTGAAAAGCCCCAGGGCGTCATCTTGAGCGGCAGATGATAGTGCTGCGCAAGGTCGGCAACGCCGAAGCGGTAAGGCACCGTTTCGAGGAAGGCCGGCGTCGGCACGGCGACGCCCTGCGCGCGGTACCAGTCGCCGATATGAAAGATGGCTTCGTAAGTGCCGACGAGTGGCGTCGAAGCGTCGAGCGTGCCGGGCTTGGCCGTTTGAGCATCGACCAGCGGCTTGCCGTCAGGGCCGCGCAGTTCCACCCGCAATCCCGCGGCCGGTATGCCGCGGGAGACGTCGTAGACGTGGATGGAAATGCCGCCGCCGGCCATCAGTTGAAACGCACGTACTCGAAGTTGCCCGGCTGGTTGTTGATGCCGCGCTGGGGCGGGGCGATCCAGTTGGCGAACTTGCCGGGCTCGATCACCGCCGGCCCCATCAGCGAGGTGACGTAGGCGCGGTCCTCGTCGGTCGGCAGCCACTTGTGCTCGTTGGCTTTCCACTCGGCCTCGCTCATCACCGTGCCCTCGGGCGAGACGGTGAGCTCGTTGAAGGCGCCGATGCGGCGGTTGAAGGCGCGGTGCGGCAACTTCAGCTCGAAGGCGATGCCAGCCTGCTCGATCACGCGGTTCCAGCGGATCAGGCCGCGGGCGCAATCTTCTATGTAGTCGTTGCGCAGGCGCTCGTTCAGCGCCGACAGCGCCGGCACGGTCTTGCGCACGATGCGGCCGCCCTCGGCCGTGTCCATGTCGAAGGTCGAGTCGGTGAGCACGTGGTCGTCGTCGATGCGCGTCTCGAGGTAACGGCCCTTCACGCCCATCGTGTAGTAGTTGGCGGCGTTGGTGGAGGCCTCCTGGCCGAACAGGTCGAGCGACACCGAGAAGTGGAAGTTGAGGTAGCGCTGGATGGTCGCCAGGTCGATCGCGCCCAGGCTGCGCACGTCGTCGGTCTTGTGCTCCTTCATGAGGTCGCAGGTGCGCTGAACGATGCGTTGCACGCCCGACTCGCCCACGAACATGTGGTGGGCTTCCTCGATCAGCATGAAGCGACAGGAGCGCGCCAGCGGGTCGAAGCCCGATTCGGCCAGCGACGCGAGCTGGTACTTGCCGTCACGGTCGGTGAAGTAGGTGAACATGAAGAAGGAGAGCCAGTCCGGCGTCTTCTCGTTGAAGGCGCCGAGGATGCGCGGCTTGTCGGGGTCGCCCGAATGGCGCTCCAGCAGCATCTCCGCCTCCTCGCGGCCGTCGCGGCCGAAATAGGCGTGCAGCAGGTAGACCATGGCCCACAGATGCCGGCCTTCCTCGCAATTGATCTGGAAGAGGTTGCGCAGGTCGTAGAGCGAGGGCGCGGTCTTGCCTAAAAGGCGCTGCTGCTCGACCGACGCGGGCTCGGTGTCGCCCTGGGTCACGATCAGGCGGCGCAAGGTCGAGCGCAGCTCGCCCGGCACTTCCTGCCACACCGGCTTACCCTTGTTGTCGCCGTAGGCGATCACGCGGTTGGGATCCTGGCCGGCGAGGAAGATGCCCCAGCGGTAGTCGGGCATCTTCACGTAGCCGAAATTGGCCCAGCCGTTGGCCTCGGCCGAGATGGCGGTGCGCAGGTAGACGTCGAAGTTGAGCGTGCCGTCCGGCCCCATGTCCTTCCACCAGTCGAGGAAGCGCGGCTGCCAGTTCTCCAGTGCGCGCTGCAGGCGGCGGTCGCTCGAGAGGTCGACGTTGTTGGGGATGCGCTGGGTATAGTCGATGGACATGTTTGGCTCCCTTACGCCCGCTTGCGGTCGTACTTGGATTGCTTGCCGGTGCCGTAGAGTTTCAGCGCGCCCTCCGGCCCCGTTGCGTTGGGTCGCTGGAAGATCCAGTTCTGCCAGGCCGACAGGCGGGCGAAGATCTTGGTCTCCATGGTTTCGGGCCCGGCGAAGCGCAGGTTGGCTTCCATGCCGATAAGGCCGTCGGGTGAGAAGCCGGCGCGCTCCTCGAGGACCAACCGCACCTCGTCTTCCCAGTCGATGTCGTCGGGCGTGAAGGTGACCAGGCCGAGCTCGTCGGCCGTCTCGGCATCGAGCGCCTCGCCGATCTCGTCCTTGAGCTCGTTGACGCGGCTCGGCTCGGCAAGGAAGCGCGTGCCGAGCCGTGTCAGGCCGTTGCCCATGGGGTAGGGGCCGAAGTTCATCGCCGTCAGGCGCACCGTGGCGGGCTCCTGGTTGGATCCCTCGAAGGCGCCGTCCAGCATGTAGGAGCGGTCGGCCGCCAGCACGATCTCGAACAGCGTGCCGGTGAAGCACGAGCCCGGCTCGACCAGCGCAATCAGGCTCCGCGAGCTGACGTCGAGCCGCTTCAGGGTGCGCTTCCAGTAAAGAACGATCTCGCGCACCAGCCAGTTCGACGCCTCCTTGGCCAGCAGGGCGTCGTAGGCCTCGACCAGGTCGGCATCGCCCTGACTCGAGAGCACCCAGGTGCCGATCTCGGTCTCGTTGAGCCTGAGATGCATCATGGCGTCGTCGAGTTCGCGCGCCAGCGCCAGCGGCCAGAACGCAGCACCCTGGGCATGGACCGCAGCCGCATCGGCCGGCGGCGCGGCGGCCGGTCCTTTTACGCGGAACTTCGCCGCGCGGCGCTCGCGGTCGATCTCGATGGTGAGAGAGTCATAGCGGATCGCGTCGCCCTCGATCGAGCGTTCGACCGCGGGCAGGGCGATGCCCTTGCCGGCCTTGGGCCGCTTCGATCGCGCGGCGACGTCCTCGGCAATCTTCTTCGTTTCGTCGGCAAGCTTGCTGGGCGGGATCAGCTTGTCGACCAGCCGCCAGTCGCGCGCCCGCTTGCCGCGCACGCCCTCGGCGGTGGTGCAGAAGAAGTCGGCGTGGTCGCGCCGCACCATCCGCTTGTCGACCAGCCGCGTCAGGCCGCCGGTGCCAGGCAGCACCGCGAGCAACGGCAGTTCGGGCAGCGACACCGCGCTGGAACCGTCGTCGGCCAGCAGGATCTGCTCGCAGGCCAGCGCCAGCTCGTAGCCGCCGCCGGCGGCGATGCCGTTGATCGAGCAGATATAAGTCTGGTCGGAGTGCTCGCTGGCGTCCTCGATGGCGAGCCGCGTCTCGTTGGTGAACTTGCAGAAGTTCACCTTGTGATCGTGGGTGCTGAGGCCAAGCATGTTGATGTTGGCACCCGAGCAGAAGATGCGGTCGCGCTGGGAGCGGATGACCACGGCGCCGACCTCGGGATGCTCGAAGCGCAGGCGCTGCACGGCATCGGCCAGCTCGATGTCGACGCCGAGGTCGTAGGAATTGAGCTTCAGCTTGTAGCCGGGCCTGAGCCCGCCATCCTCGTTCACGTCCATCGTCAGGTAGGCCACGCCGTTCTCGGCGCTGAGCTTCCAATGCCGGTAGCGGTCGGGCGCGGTGCGGAAGTCGATGGGGGCGTCAGCCATTGGCGTTCCCTATTTGCGTAATTCGGTACTGAAATACCTATTTACTTTCTCCACGGCAAGCGCATTCTCTCCCCAGATATGGTCGCGATCCGTCCTGCTCAAGCCTCTGATCTCCCTGCGATTTCGGCGCTGGACGCCCGGCTGACCGGCTTGGACAAGCCGGACTATTGGCGAGACATGCTGGCGCCTGATCGCCATTTCCTGGTCGCCGAGACCGAGGCGGGCGGCCTCCTGGGCTTCATCGCGGGCGAGGTCCGCGCCTGGGAATTCGGCCAGCCGGCGGCGGGCTGGGTGTTCGCCATCCAGATCGAGCCCAAGCAACGTCAGCGCGGTGTCGGCAGTGCGCTGTTCGACGCCCTGGTCGCGCGCTTCAAGGCCAAGGGCGTGACCCGGGTGCGCACGCTGGTCGATCGCAAGGACCATCTGATCCTCTCCTTCTTCCGCGCCCAGGGGATGGTGGCGGGCCCGTCGCTGCAGCTCGACATGGATGTCCAATGAGGCGGTGGGCATGAAGCTCCAGACGGGCACGCGACTTGGCCTCTATGCCGTGCTCGAGCTGGCGCGCGAGCCTGACCGAACGCTGTCGGCCGCCGACCTTGCCGAGCGCTTCGGCGTGTCGAGCCACCACCTCGCCAAGGTGCTGCGCACCCTCTCGGGCGCCGGCCTGGTGCGCGGCGGCCGCGGTGCGGCGGGCGGCTATCGCTTCACGGGCAACCGCCGACGCACCACGCTCATGGACATCGTCGCCCTGTTTGAGCCCGCGCCGGGCCAGCGTGCCAAGGAGCCGGGCGAGGACACCGACATCGGCACCACCCTGCAGCGCGTGCTCCTGGAGGTCGACGAGATCGCCGAGGCGACCTTGCGATCCATCAGCCTGGAGACCATGCTCAAGCCGAGGCGGTAATGCGCATCCTCGGGCTCTGGTTGGCGATCGTTGGCAGCCTGCTGACGGCAACGGCGGGCGCCCAGACGAATTGCGCGCCGGATGGCCGCCCAATCGATCCCTACTACGAGAACGACACCTTCGCCGAATGGCCGCAGGAGGCGCAGCGCTTCAAGAACAATGGCGAGCTGGTGTCGAGGCAACGCGATCGCCTGCGGCTGTCGCTGGACGGCGGCAGGTCGATCGAGCTGGTCGACTGCCCCTACGGCGACGATGCCTACCACTTCCTTTACGAGCGCTACGATCAGGCCGGCCGTTTCTACGTCGTGCGCAAGTCGGCGCATGACGACTTCTCCTATGTCCTGGTGATGATGGCGACCGGCCGGCTTTACACCACCTACGGCGCGCCGGTCTGGACCTCGGAGAAGTCGAAGTTCCTGACCATCGGCTGCTCGCTTCAGCCGCCGCGCAACGCGCTCATTATCCACGCGCCGGCCGGCGAGGCGCTGGCGATGGAGGCCGAATTCGAGCTGCCTTGTGACACCGAAAGCTGCTCGGCGCGCTGGGACCACCAGTCGTGGATCTCGGTCACCTGCGTGCCGCGCGACGCCAGCGGCAAGAAGGGCAAGGAGTTCGTGCTGATGCGCGGCAGCAACGGCACCTGGAACAGGTTCGGTCGTTGAACTGGAGCGCGGACTCCAGGTCCGCTCTTGTCATCCTGAGCGAAGCGAAGGATCTCATGCCGGTTGCAAGTGGCGATGAGGTCCTTCGCTGCGCTCAGGACGACGGAGCATGAGCGGACCTGGAGGTCCGCGCTCCGATCAAGCCTTGCCCCAGCCGTCGCGCGTCTGCGGCAGCTTCTTCTTCAGGAGCGCGCCCGCAACGACGTTGCGCAATACCTCCGCGGTGCCGCCGCCGATGGTGAACATGCGCACGTCGCGCGCCATGCGCTCGAGCGGCAGCTCGCGCGAGTAGCCGCGCGCGCCGAAGAATTGCAGGGCGTCGTTCACAACCTGGATGGCGCTCTCCGAGGTGAAGACCTTGGCCTGCGCCGCCAGCAGCATGTCGGGGAAGCCGCCTTCGCCCGAGCGGGCGGCGTCGTAGACCAGCGCCTGGGCCGCCCTGAGCTTGATCGACATGTCGGCGAGCTTCCATTGAAGGCCCTGGAACTCGTTGATCGGCCGGCCGAACTGATGGCGCTCTTCCGACCAGTCGAGCGCTAGCTGGTAGGCGCCCTCGGCGATGCCCAGCGCCACCGTGGCGGCGCCGACGCGCTGGCTGTTGTAGGCGTTCATCAGGTCGGCGAAGCCCTTCTTCAGGCCGCGCGGCGGCATCACCAGGGCCGAGGGTGGCAGTTCCATGTCCTCGAAGTCGATCACCGCCTCGGGGATGCCGCGCAGGCCCATGGTCGGCTCGCGCTTGGTGATCTTCAGGCCGGTCGTCTCGTCGCGAATCGCCAGAAAGCCGCCGATGCCCTCCTCGTTGCCCTTCTCGTCGTAGACCTTGGCGAAGATCAGGTGGAGCCGCGAGACGCCGCCGCCGGTGATCCAGTGCTTGCGGCCGTTGACGACATAGCGGTTGCCCTTCTTGTCGGCGCGCGTGGTCATGCCGTTGGCGTCCGACCCCGCCTCGGGCTCGGTGATGCAGATGGCGGGCTTGTCGCCTGAGAGCACCATGTCGGCCGCGAGTTTCTTCTGCTCATCCGAGCCATAGGCCATCACCGCGCTGATCGCGCCCATGTTGGTCTCGACGGCAATGCGGCCGGTGACAGAGCAGGCGGCCGACAGCGCCTCGATCACCAGCACGGCGTCGAGCCAGTTCTTGCCCTGGCCGCCATATTGCTGCGGGATGGTCATGCCCAAGAGCTTGGCGTCCTTCAGCAGCTCGACATTGTCCCAAGGGTATTGCTCGGTGCGATCGACCTCGGCGGCGCGCCCGGCCACCGGTCCCGCCGCCAGCTCGCGCACGCGCGCCTGCAGCTTCAGTTGATCGGGCGACAGTCCGGACGCGTTCATCACTTTCTATCCCTGAGCCAGATGGTTGACGCTGAAGACGATGGCGGCATCGTGACGGCCGCGCACCGCGACAGTGCCGAGATCGGTGAAGAGGAACTCCTCGCCGCAGGCGTCGCGCGTGCTCTTCGAGACAAGAATGCGCGTGCCGTAGTCCTTGTTCAACTGTTCCAGCCGCGCCGCGAGATTGACCGTGTCGCCCAGCAGGGTGAAGGTGAGCCGCCGGCCGGCGCCGACCGAGCCGCCGATCACACGGCCTGTGCTGATGCCGATGCGGGTGTTGAGCGCCACGCCCAGGTCGCCAAAGGTGCGGCTGCCGACGGCGCGCTGGATGTCGATGGCGGCGCGCACCGCGGCGCAGGCATGGCCCGGGCAGGCCAGTGGCATGTTGAAGGACGCGAACAGGCCGTCGCCGATGAAGGTGTTGACCACGCCGCCATGGGCGCGGATCGGCTCCAGCACCGTTTCGAGATACTCGTTCAGCGCCGTGACCAGGGCGTCCGGTGACATGTACTCGGCGATGGTGGTGAAGCCCACGATGTCGGTGAACAGGATGGTGGCCTCGCGCGTCTCGCCGGCCAGCACGCCCTCGCCCTCGCGCTTCAGGATGGTGGCCGCGACGTTCTCGTCGACATAGCGGCCGAAGGTCTCGCGGAAGCGCTCGCGCTCGCGCAGACCCTCGACCATGTTGTTGAACTGACCGGTGAGCTCACCGACTTCGTCGTTGGAGGTGACCGGGATGCGCTGGCTGAGGTCGCCCTCGGCGACCTTGCCCATGGCCTGCGACAGGTTGCGGATGGGGCCCAGCAGCGTGCGGGCGACGAAGTAGGCGGAGATCCCCAAGCCCATCGCGGCCACGACCACGACGTTGCCGATCTCGAATTTCAGCCGGTCGCCCTCGTAGGAGAACAAGGCGACGACGGTGGCCGCCAGCGGCGCGATCGAGATCACCATCAGGGCCACGATCAGCTTGAGGGTGTAGCTGCCGAAGAACAGCGCGAGATTGCGGCCGCGATGCTGGAAGATGAAGGTGCACAGCCCGGCCAGGTAGTCGCTGATGACGAAGTAGGTGTACGTGAAGAAGAAGACCGGCAGGACCAGGCAAAGGGTGACGACCTGCGCGATGGTGGGCTGCGGTACGTTGGTCAGGCTGGGGTCGGTGAAGATGTAGGTGGCCGTGAGCCTGAACACGGTCAGCACCAGGTCGAGGAGCGCCACGTGCCGGGCCGTCAGGAGCGGCAGCTGGGTGATGCGCCGCTGTGTGTCCTCGAAGCTCGCCTCGTCTCGCAAATAGCGCTCGATCGGGGCGAACCGGCGGCTTGCCAGAAACCAGTTCACGAACCCCAGCAGCACGACGCTGGCGCCGAGCGAACGCGGTACGAAGCTCCAGGCGCCGGTCATGACAATGAAGACCAGGGTGAAGGCGACGTCGACGGCGAGCGTCGACACCGTCATCAGGAGATAGCGGCGGCGCAGGCCGGCGATCTCGTCGCCAGTGATGTCGTTGGGCGTCATGCCGGCCCGACGCGGTAGACCACGACATCGTCCTCATGGCCACGCACGTCGGTCGTACCCAGCCGCTCGCAGTCGGTCGCGCGTGCAGAGCGCACCGTGCTTTCGGTGGCGAGGATGCGGGTGGCGAACTGCTTGTTGAGCTGTTCGACGCGTGAGGCGACGTTCACGGCGTCACCCAGTAGCGTGTAATTCAGCCGATTCTCGGTGCCGATGGTGACACCAATCACCGCACCGGTGTTGATGCCGATGCGGGTGCGCAGCGCGGCGTGGCCCGCGAACGGTCCTGCGTCGAGGACTTGCTGGATTTCCATCGCCGCGGCGATCGCGGCGGCAGCGTGGTTGTCACAGGGCAGGGGAAGATTGAAGCTCGCGAACAGGCCATCGCCGATGAAGCTGTTGACGACGCCGCCGTGGCGCTGGATCACCGGCACCACGGCGCCAAGATAGGCATTGAGGATGCTGGCGACCTCGGCCGGCGCCAGGCGCTCGGAGAGGCCGGTGAAGCCTTCGATGTCGGTGAACATCAGGGTGGCCTCGGCGGTGGTGTCGGCGATGCGGCCGGCGCGATCGCGGTTGTCGAGGATCGCCGTGGCGACACTCTTGCTGACATACTTGCCGAACGTGTCGCGCAGGTATTCGCGCTCCGACAGGCCCTCGACCATTTCGTTGAAGCGGCCGGCGGCGTGGCCCATCTCGTCGTCGGAGGTCACCGGCAGGCGCACCTGGTAGTCGCCTTTGGCGACCTGCCGCATGCCGAGGTCGAGGCGGGCGACCGGACGGCTGAGCGCATGGTTGATCCAGAACACCATGAACAGGGTGCCGACGATGGTGGCGACCACGTCCATCGTCGCCTCGCGGTCGAGCCGCGCGCCGCTGTAGCTTGCGATATCTGCCGACAGCAGGATCACGCCGGCAAAGGACATGAACAGCAGGGCGACGGTGACCTTGCGGCGGAAGCGGCCGTGGAAGACGTGGAGGTTCACGTCGCGGGTGCGGAACAGGTGCTCGCAAAGCTGGTCGAGATAGGCGCTGACGACGAAGAAGATCAGCAGGACGTTGAACCCCGTGCCGACGATGAACGAGGCGATGAGATCGGGCGCACCCGGATCTTCCTGCATGGCGTCGAGCTCTATGCCGAACCGGCGCGACAGCATCCTGAGCGCCACCATCGGGACGTAAGAGATCGCCATGACCATGGCCGACCGGCGCGGCAGGCTGGTCAGGGTATCCTCGATGTCGGCGAAGGAGATTTCGCCGGCGATGAACTTGCTGACGGGCCGGATCAGGAAATAGGCGCCGATACCGACTCCGCCCAGCAGGAAAGCTGCCGACATCGCCACGTTCGCCGGCAGGAGGTGCAACTCCCGGTGCATCGCCCCGAAGACGAGCAGCGTAATTGCGTCGATCGCGAACGGCACGGCCATCGCCAGGTAGTAGCGGCCGATGACGGCCTGGGTGGCCGTGCGCGGCGCCGCGTCGGTCGATGCGGTCATGTCCGCGGGTATATAGCGGATCGGGGCGTTCGTCATGCGCCTCCCCTTCGCGGATGCCGCGAAGGGGAGATGGTGCCGTCATACGGCGACGGAGGGGTCAGGCGCTCAGTTCACGCCCAGTGATGCGGTACTTGAACTTGTCGGGATCGAGCGAGTCGAGGAACCCGGCCTTGTTCTCGGCCTGCGGGTACATCAGGAACGGGATGGCCGGCTCCTGCGAGCCCGGCAGCTTCATGTCGTGTGCCGTGTTGAAGGCGACCCAGTTGCCTTCCCACGAGCCGAACAGCGCCTTGCGTGCGGCCAGCACCTTGGGATCAGCCATGGCGAGGTTGCCCGGCGGCTCCTCGAGCACGACCTTGCGTACGTCGGCCGGGTCGACCGGCGTCCAGCCGCTGCCCGGCAGCCAGACCTCGGCGCGGCAGTGCTGCGCCTTGGTGATGTTCTCCGAGCCCGCGCCCAGCGCCTTGAAGCCGAACTGCGAGGGCACGACGCGAATGCCGTAGACGTCGCGCGCCGGCAGGCCGACTGAGCGAGCCAGGCCGACATACAGCGCGTTGAGGTCGGCACACTTGCCGTTGAGGTTGCCGGTGCGGATCATGGTGGTGATGTCGCCGACGCCGCAGCCCAGGGTCTTCGGGTTGCGGAAGGTGTTCTCGACCACCCATTCGTAGAGCGCGCGCGCCTTGGCGACGTCGCCCTGCTTGCCCTTGACGATGTCCTGCGCGGTGTCGCGCACCAGGCCGTCGGTGGGCAGCAGCTCGGTGGCGGCAAGGTTGAGCTTGCGCTCGGCGTCGCTCAGCGGCGCGGCGTTGCCCTGGCCCGGCACCAGGGCGCGGTCCTGCGCCTGGACCTGGGCGGTGACCTCGACCAGCGGCGATTGCTGGTCGGCGGCCCATTCGACGCGCAGCATCTCGGCGCCGTACTTGGGATCGCGCACACGCTCGGTGACCTTCGCATTTCCTGTCCAGGTGACGTTGCCTGGGCGCTGCCAGTCGGCCGCCTCGAAGGTCGGCAACGGGATCCACGCCTTGGTGGCGCCGCCTGTCGGCTCGACGCGCATAGTGAGCACATAGGAGCGCCAGCCCTTGGGCACGGGCGTGTAGGCCGCCTGTGCCGAGGCAAGGCGCGGCGCAAGGCCGATGGCGCCGGCGGCGACGCCGGCTTTCAGGATGTCACGACGGTTCATCTGGATTCCCCTCCCCAATGGCCAAAGCTGCCGGGGAGGGTGGGCGTCCCGTCGGCGGGACTGTCCGAGCCATCCCGGACCGATCGGCATCGCACGCGATAGCGGTTCTGTACCGGATGGGTGGAGGATTGCAGGGCGGGGCGGCTGCCGTCAACGCCGGAGCGCGGACCTCCAGGTCCGCATCATGATCATGAGCGGACCTGGAGGTCCGCGCTCCGGAAGATCAGAGCCCGAGGTAAGCCTGGCGGACGCGGTCGTCGTTCAGCAAGTCATTGCCGGTGCCCGAAAGCTCGATCCGGCCGTTCTCCAGCACGTAGCCGCGATGGGCGATCTTGAGCGAGGCCATGACGTTCTGCTCGACCAGCAGGATGGTCAGGCCCTCCTCGTTCAGCCGGCGGACGATGCGGAACACCTCCTGCACGATGGCGGGGGCCAGCCCCAGCGACGGTTCGTCGAACATGATGAGCCGCGGCTGGCCCATCAGGCAGCGGCCGATCGCCAGCATCTGCTGTTCGCCGCCCGACAGCGTGCCGGCCGCCTGCCGCCGCCGCTCGGACAGGCGCGGGAAGAGAGCGAATACGCGCTCCAGGGTCTGCTTCTCGAGCGCGCGCGCACGGCGCGGCGTGGCGCCCATCTCCAGGTTCTCCAGCACCGAGAGGTTGGGAAAGACCTGGCGGCCTTCCGCGACGTGACCAATGCCCGCCTCGCAGACGCGGAACGACGGCCAGCCGGCGATGTCGACGCCGTCGAAGCGGATGCCGCCATGGGCCGGCTTCTCGATGCCGTGAATGGTGCGGATCAGCGAGCTCTTGCCGGCGCCATTGGCGCCGACGATGGCCACGATCTCGCCGGCGGCGATCTCCAGCGACACGCTGTCGAGCGCCTGGGCATCGCCGTAGAACAGGTCGACCTTATCGACTGCGAGGAGCGTGCTCACAGCTCCTCCTGCTCGCCGAGATAGACATCGAGCACGCCCTGGTGCCGCGTGATCTCCAGCGGCGTGCCCTCGGCGATCTTCTCGCCGTAGCTCACCACCACGACCTCGGCGGCGAGCGCCATGACCGCGCGCATGACGTGCTCGATCAGGAGGATGGTGAGTCCCGTGCGCTGGTTGAGCTCGCGCAGGAAGCCCACCATGACGTCGACCTCGGTGGGCCTGAGCCCCGCCATCACCTCGTCGAGCAGCAGCAGCTTGGGCTCGGTGGCAAGCGCGCGGGCCACTTCCAGGCGCTTGCGGTCGGGCAGGGTCAGGCTTTCGGCAAGTTGATGGCGGCGGTCGTAGAGGCCGAGCCGCGACAGGATCGCGGCGGCGCTGTCCTGCGCTTCGGCAAGGCGCGGCTTGCGGTGCAGGGCGCCCACAGTGACGTTCTCCAGCACGCTCAGCCCCTTGAACGGCTTGACGAGCTGGAAGGTGCGGCCGACGCCGGCATCGCAGATGAGATCGGGCCGGAGCCCCGAGATGGCCTTGCCATCGAGCCGCACGACGCCGCCGTTGGGGGCGAAGACGCCGGCGATCATGTTGAAGATCGTGGTCTTGCCCGCGCCGTTGGGGCCGATCAGGGCATGGATGGCGCCCGCCGGCACGGTGAAGCTGACGTCATGCACCGCGCGCAGGCCGCGGAAGTGCTTGGTCACGCCCTCGAGGTCGAGACGCGCGCCGCTCATGATTGGCGCTCCGTGAGGCCGAGCTTGTTGGCGAGCCACGGCCATACGCCGGCCGGCCGGTACATCACGATCACCAGCAGCGCCAAGCCGTAGAAAATCTGCTTGATGCCGGGAATGCGCAGCACGTCGCCCAGGTCGGTGAAAGCCTCGCCAAGGCCGGTCAGCACCACTGCGCCGACGATCGGGCCGAACAGCGTTCCCAGGCCGCCGATGATGGGCGCCAAGGTGATCTCGATCGAGCGGCCCATGGCGAAGGCCGTCTCGGGAAAGAGGTTGTTGTAGTAGAAGGCGTTCCAGACGCCGGCCAGCGCCGTCAGCGCCGCCGAGATCACGATGGCGATCATCTTGCAGCGCAGGACCGGAACCCCCACGGCCTGCGCCGCCTCGGCATCCTCGCGGATGGCGAGCCAGTACTGGCCGAGCCTGCTGCGCAGCAGGGCGCGGCAGAGGATGAAGGCGCCGGCGGCGAGTGCCAGGATCACGTAATAGAAGAGCACCGGTCCGCCGCGCAGGTTCACGATATCGGTCGCGTGCTCGACCTTGAGGAACAGGCCACCCGAGCCACCGGCCCACTGCCAATGATCGAAGGCAAGGCGCGTGAACTCGGCGAAGGCGATGGTCAGCAGGGCGAAGTAGACGCCGGCCAGCGAGAAGCGGAAGCCGAGATATCCGACAATGGCGCCGGCCAGGACGGCGACGGCGACGCCGGCGAACAGGCCGGCCCATGGGCCGATGCCGTAGTGGAAATAGAGGCCGGCGGCGATGTAGCCACCCAGCCCGGCATAGAGCGCGTGGCCGAGCGAAAGCTGGCCCGCGAAACCCATCATGATGTTCCAGGCCTGGCCGACAAAGGCGAAGTAGAGAATCAGGATCAGGACGGATAGCCAGTACTTGCCGAGTACGGCCGGGGCGACGAGCAGCAGCGCCAGCAGGATCGCCAGGCTCCACAGGATGCGCGGCGGCGCGTTGCCGGCGAGGCGGCGGACAAAACTCACTGCGAGCCTTTGCCGAGCAGGCCCTGGGGGCGCAGCAGCAGGACCAGGATAAGGAGTCCGAAGCTGAACATGCTTTTCAGCGACGGCTGCAGCAGCAGGCCGGCCACCGCCTCGCTGACGCCGATCAGCAGGCCGCCCAGAAGCGCGCCGGTCATGCTGCCGAGCCCGCCCACGATCACGATGACGAAGGCGAGCAGGGTGTATTCGACGGCGAGGAAAGGCGACACCGGGATGATGGTGATCATGAGCGCGCCGGCGGCACCCACGCAGGCCGCACCGATGCCGAAGGTGAAGGCATAGAGGCGGCGCACGTCGAGGCCGACCACCAGGGCCGCGAGGTTGTTGTCGGCGGCGGCGCGGATCGACTTGCCGGTGCGGGTGCGCGTGAAGAAGAGCCACAGCAGCAAGGCGATGGCAACGGCGGCGAGGGCGGCGTGCAGGCGCACGGCGTCGAACACCAGCGGGCCGACCTCGTAGGAGTCGAACTGCGATTCCATCTGGACGCCACGCGAATCGGGGCCGGCGATGGCGAGCGACGCGTTGACCAGCAGGATGGCGACGGCCAGCAACAGCAGGAACTGCTGGTGCTCGGGCCGGCCGATGAAGGGCGAGATCAGGCTGCGCTGCAGGAGGTAGCCCGCCCCGAAGAAGAGGAGGGCGATCACCGGCAGGCTGAGCAGGGGCGAGACCTGGAGGTACTCGAAGCCCATCCAGGCAAGGTACATGCCGACCACCATCATCTCGCCGTGCGCGAAATTGACGATGCGCATGACGCCGAAGATCACCGACAGTCCGAGCGCCATCAGCCCGTAGACCATGCCGGTGAGCAGGCCATTGACGATGGCCTGGGCGAGATTGAGGAGAAAGTCGGCGGTCATGCGCTCATCCCTCCCGAGCTTCGCTGGGGAGGTGGCCCGCCGGGGCGGAGGGGTCATGAGCAACAGTACTGATGCTCATGACCCCTCCGCCCGCTGCGCGGGCACCTCCCCTCGCTTTGCGAGGGGAGGAAAGCTCCGTCACGTCCGCCGCTTGTCGTTCCACCCCGGCATCGGGAAGACCAGCGGCGCGGCCGCCGATTCGACCGGCATCACCACGGTCGGCTTGCGCTTGAGGTTCTCGACGGCGGCGGCCTTGATGTTGACGTTCTGGCCCTTGGCGTCGAACTGGATCGGCCCGCCGATGATGACGTGCTGGTCGATCTTGGTCTTGCGCAGCGCATCCATCAGCGCGTCGGCCTTGGTCGACTTGGCGGTGATCCAGGCTTGCGCGGCGACCAGCAGGCCTTCGAAGGTGAAGCCGGCGTTGATGTCGAGCTGGTCGTTGGGGAACTTCGCGGCATGACGCTTTTCCAGCGACTGGGTCATCGCCGACTTCGGATCGAGCCACGGCACGTTCGAGATCAAAAAGTCGCTGTACTTGCCCATGGTCTTGAAGAAGTCCTGCTCGTACAGGCCCGGCGCGCCCGGGTTCATGACGCCCATCGGCTCCCAGCGCTGCTTCACCATCTCCTGGATCATCAGCTTGGCGTCGTTGAGGCGGTTGACCGGGATCAGCAGCTCGGCCTTGGTCGCCTTGGCGCGGCCGACCTCGACCGACAGATCCTTGGCGGCGGGATCGTAGGTGATGGTGTCGACGATCTCGTAAGGCATGTCGAGCTTGGGGAAGAGCGCCTTGATGCCGTTCACCATCGAAGTGCCGAACGTGTCGTTGACGCCCATCAGCACCGCGGTCTTCGGCGTCTTGCCCGAGACCTTGAAGATCTCCTTGTGCAGGGAGAGCGCACCGGTGATCAGCATCGGCGCCGTCGGGAAATTGCGCACGACGAACTTGTAGCCCTGCTCGGTGATCTGCGGCGCGGCAGCGATGTTCACCACCAGCGGCACGCCGCGCTGCTCGGCGACCTGGGCGATGGCGATGGTCTGGCCGGAGTCGAAGGCGCCGACCAGCATTTGGCAGCCGGCGTCGATCGCCTTCTCGGCCTGGGTGCGCGCCACGTCGGGCTTGGACTCGGTGTCGTAGTTCACGATCTCGAGCTTCACCGGCAGCTTCATGTCGGTGAACACGTCGTTGGCGATGTCGGCGCCGCGCCGGCAGGCCTGGCCGATCTGGGCCTGGATGCCGGAGGTCGGCAGCAGCAGCGCGACCTTGAGGTTGCCGGTCGTTTGCGCGGCGGCATAACGCAACGGCAGCGGCGCGCCGATCAGCGTGGCGCCGGCCAGTGCCGTCTGTCCCAGATAGCGGCGGGTGAATGTCTTGCGGCTTGTCATCGAAGCCCTCCCTTATTTCATGGCCGGACTATAGAGACCGCCGCCGGGCCATGCTAGGTGGCCGGCATGACGCTCATGCTCGACGCGCTGAACCGGATGAGCCCGGGGGATTTCGCCTCCGCCGTCGGCGATACATTCGAGCTGGCGCCATGGGTCGCTGAAAGCGCGGCGGCACGGCGTCCTTTCCAGACGGTAACCACCCTGCACGAGACCATGATGGGCGCGGTGCGGGCCGCCCCGCGCGAGCGTCAGGTCGAGTTCCTGCGCGGCCATCCTGACCTCGCCGGCAAGGCCGCCCGGGTGGGCGCCATTACACACGATTCCAAGCGCGAGCAGGCGAGCGTCGGCCTGGATAGCCTCGACGAGCAGGAGTTCGCGCGCTTCCACCGGCTGAACGACGCCTACAAGGCGAAGTTCGGCTTTCCCTTTATCGTCTGTGTGCGCCGGCACACGCGCGATTCGATCCTGGCGCAGTTCGAGCGCCGGCTGGGGCACGACGCCGCGACGGAGTTCGCCGCGGCGCTGCAGGAAGTGTTCTTCATCACGCGACTTAGGATCGCAGGCAAGGTGAGGGGGGAGGGCATGCCGGCGGTCAACGGCCGGCTCAGCACTCATGTGCTCGACACCCATGCCGGCCGCCCGGCCATCGGCGTGGTAATCGAGCTCTACGAGTTCACCGGCGAAAAAGTCCATTATATTCAGTCGGCTATAACGAATGCCGACGGCCGCACCGACCAGCCGCTGATTGGCGGCCGGCCGCTGCCGATCGGGCGCTACGAACTGCGCTTCGCCATCGGCAACCACTTTCGCAGCAGGGGTATCGCAAGCGGCGATCCGCCGTTCCTCGACATCGTGCCTTTGCGCTTTTCCATCGCCGAGCCGGAGGGGCATTATCACGTCCCATTGCTCTGCACGCCCTGGAGCTACTCGACCTATCGCGGAAGTTAAGGAGGAAAGTATGACCTACGCTGATGTCTCCCTGATGATCGACGGCGCTTGGACCAAGGGCGCCAATGGCCGGACGATTCCGGTGATCAATCCCGCGACCGAGGAAGTGATCGGCCAGGTGGCGCACGCCGAGAAGAGCGATCTCGATCGCGCGCTCGCCGCTGCCGACAAGGGATTCAAGCAGTGGCGCAAGGTCTCGGCTTACGAGCGCTACAAGATCATGCGCAAGGCCGCCGACCTGATGCGCCAGCGCCTCGATGAGATCGCCACCATCATGACCACCGAACAGGGCAAGCCGTTGTTCGAGGCGAAGGTCGAGACCAACCTTGCCGCCGACATCATCGACTGGATGGCCGAGGAAGGCCGGCGCACCTACGGCCGCATCGTGCCGGCGCGCGCCGAGAATGTGTACCAGCTCGTGATGAAGGAGCCGGTCGGCCCGGTCGCGGCCTTCACGCCGTGGAACTTCCCGATCAACCAGGTGGTGCGCAAGGCCTCGGCGGCGCTCGCCACCGGCTGCTCGATCATCATCAAGGGGCCGGAGGACACGCCAGGCTCGTGCGCCCAGCTCATCAAGGCCTTCGTCGATGCCGGCGTGCCGGCGGGCGTGATCCAGCTCGTCTACGGCGTGCCGTCGGAGATCAGCGAGTACCTGATCCCGCATCCCGTCATCAAGAAGGTGACCTTCACGGGCTCGACTCCGGTCGGCAAGCAGCTCGCCGCACTCGCCGGCGCGCACATGAAGCGCGTCACCATGGAGCTGGGTGGCCATGCGCCGGCCGTGGTGTTCGAGGATGCCGACCTCGAGCAGGCGGTGAATGTGCTGGGCGCCAACAAGTTCCGCAATGCCGGGCAGGTCTGCGTCGCGCCGACGCGCTTCCTGGTCCACGAGAAGGTCTATCCGGAGTTCGTCGAGCGCTTCACCGCCTACGCCAAGAACATGAAGGTGGGTAACGGGCTCGAGGCCGACACCAAGATGGGTCCGCTGGTCGCCGAGCGCCGCCTGCATGCCATGGACAGCTTCGTCAGCGACGCCATCGCCAAGGGCGCCAAGATCCAGACCGGCGGCCAGCGCAAGGGCAACAAGGGCTATTTCTACGAGCCCACGGTAATCACCGACGTGCCGCTCAATGCCAAGATCATGAACGACGAGCCTTTCGGCCCGCTGGCGCCGATCACGCCGTTCAAGGATTTCGACGGCCTGGTGAAGGAAGCCAACCGCCTGCCGTGGGGCCTGGCGGCCTACGCCTACACCAGGAACACCAAGACCGCGGCGGCGATCGGCGCGGCGTTCGAGAGTGGCATGGTGTCGATCAACCACCATGGCCTGGCGCTGCCGGAAGTGCCGTTCGGCGGCGTGAAGGATTCGGGCTACGGCTCGGAAGGCGGTCTCGAGGCGCTCGAGGCCTATCTCAACACCAAGTTCGTCAGCCAGCTCGGCATGTGACCGACGGTACGACCGTTCGAATGCGTCGAGGGCCCGATGGGCCCTCGATTGCTTTCAGGGGTTGTTCAACGCGGCAGCAGCGCGAAGGAATTGATGAAGCGCTGCGTATCGGTACCATTCTCCTGTCCGGCCGACACGACTGCGATCGCCTTGTACAGTTGATCGCCGCGCATCACTTGCAGCAGAACACACACCTGCTGGTCCTGCGGCATGTCGATCACCGAGCGGCGCGCCGGCTGGCCGCCGATACTGATCTGCTTCTCTTCGCGCAATTTGCCGTTCACCCACGACACGGTGTCGTCGCGGACCTTGTCGAACGGCGCCTGCGGATCGCCGCCGGCAACGACTGCTTGGCGTTCAGGAAGGGTGGTCATGAAAGTGAGCGACGCGCCCTCACGCCGGGCTTCGAAGGTAGCGACCTCCATGCGGCGCACGCCGGAACTGGTCTTTACGTCCTCGCTTACGACTTTGGGCGCCTGGGGAAATTCCACGCGGTAGCCCGCGCCCTGCGATTTGTATTCGACCCAACTCTGGGCGCTCGCTGAAGCGAGGCTGCCGAGGACGACAAGAAACAAGGCGAGCGGCGAGCGAAACATGGCAGCTCCGTCGAGGTGGACCCCACGCTATCGCGCGCCGATCGGTCAATCCACCTTCGCCCCGGATGCCTTGATGATTGGCGCCAGGTCCTGCTCCTGCTTGCGCCGGAACGCAGCGGTGTCGGCCGGGCTCATCCAGTTCGGCGTCGCAGCTTGCTGGAGGAACGTCTTCTTCAGGTTCTCACTCTCCAGCGCCTTCTTGGTCAGCGCCGCGGCCTTCTCGACCATGGCCGGCGGCAGGCCGGCCGGGCCGCACAGGCCGCCCCATGAGGTGATGTTGAAGCCTGGATAGAACTCCGCCATGGCCGGCAGCTCGGGCGCCGCGGGATGACGTTCGGGCGAGGTGACGGCGAACGCCTTCACCTTGCCGGCCTTGTACTGCACGAGCGGCGTGGAGATGTTGTCGTACATGTAGTCGAGCTGCCCCGCGAGCATGTCCTGCATGGCGGGCGCGCCGCCACGATAGGGCACATGCTGGACGTCGAGGCCGGCGCGCTGCTTCAGCATCTCGCCGCAGAGATGCGGGCTGGTGCCGGAGCCGCCGGAACCGAAGAAGTACTTGCCTGGATTGGCCTTCACCAGCGTGACCAGCTCGGGCAACCAATTCGCCTGAAAGGCGAGCTTGGCGACCAGGATGTTGGGCACCGCCCACAGCATGCTGATCGGGGTAAAATCCCTCTCGGCATCGAACGGCAGCCTGGCGTAGAGCGTCGGCGAGATCGCGTGGCTGGCGATGCTGTAGAGGCCGACCGTGTAGCCGTCGGGCGCCGACTTGGCGATGACATCGGCGCCGACATTGCCGCCCGAACCGCTCTTGTTCTCGACGATGAATTGCTGGCCGGTGAGCTCGGCCAGTTCCTGGCAGACGATACGCGACAGCACGTCGGTGGTGGCGCCGGCCGGGAACAGGTTGACGTAGCGCACCGATTTGGTGGGCCAGTCGGCATTCGCCCGGGCAATGCCCGAGGCGAGCATCGGGGACGCAAGAACGCCACCTGTGGCGGCGAGTACGCGACGACGAGGCAACAGTACGCGAACCATACCCAACCTCCCTGATATTTTTTGATTGGCGCTATCCTATACTGCGAATGCCCCGGAAAGAAAGGAACGACGATGCCGGATCGTGACGACCTAGGCTCTGCCTGGAAAGTGCCGCCCAGCCGCTACCTGGCCAGTCGTCCGGCCGAGCATCGCGTGGGTGCGCCGAGCTCGGTCTACGTGGGGATGGCCGACGGCTGCCGGCTCGCGGTCGATGTCATCCTGCCCGACGGTGATGCCTCCAAACGCTGGCCGACGGTGCTGATCCTCACGCCCTATGTCCGTCGCTTCCAGCTCACGACCGGCAGCAACGTCGAGCCTTCGCCCAACAGCTACAAGTATCGCGACATGTTCGTGCCGCGCGGTTATGCGGTCGTCGTGGTCGATGCGCGTGGTACCGGAGCGAGCTTCGGCACGCGCGATTCCTTCCGCAGCCCGCGCGAGCGCGCCGACTACAAGGAGATCGCCGACTGGATCGTCGCCCAGCCATGGAGCGACGGGCGCATCGGCGCCACCGGCATCTCCTATCTCGGCGCGGCCTGCGATTTTCTCGCAAGCACCGGGCACAAGGCGGTCAAGGCGATCGCGCCGCTGTTCGCGGTGTGGGACACCTGGGCCGACAACTATTATCCCGGCGGCATGCTGATCAAGAAGCTGGCGCTGACCTACGACGAGCTGATGGTGGCGCTCGATCACGACCGCCGCGATCTGCGCAAGAAGTTCAGCTACTTCGCCGATCCCGCGCTGCAGGGGCCGATGCCGGTCGACGACGACAAGGACGGCGCGCTGGCCCGCGAGGCGGTGAAGGGCCATCTCGCGAACTTTCGCATGCCCGACTTCATGGGCGAGTTCAAATTCCGCGACGATGCGCTGCCTTACGATCCCAGCTTCACCAGCGCCGCGTTCGGTCCCTACAACTATCTCGACGAGATGCCCAAGGACGTCGCGGTCTACGCCATCTCGGGCTGGATGGACGGCGCCGGCTACGCCAACGGCACGTTGTCGCGTTACCTGACGCTGCCCAATGCCGAGCGCCGCGTCATGCTGGGGCCGTGGGACCACGGCGCGCGCGTCAACGCCTCGCCGTGGCGCGGCCGCGTCGAGCCCGAGCTGCCGGTGCTGGGCGAGGTGCTGCGCTTCTTCGACCAGCATCTCGCCGGCCGTGACACAGGCCTGGCCGACGAACAGCCCATCCACTACTTCGCCATGCATGCCGAGGAATGGCGGGCCGCCGCGAGCTGGCCGCCGGTCAAGGGCAGTCGGCAGCTCTTCACCGCGCCCGACCATCGGCTGGCGAAGTCGCCGTCGGATGCGACGACCTCGTCGTCCTATCAGGCCGACTTCTCGATCGGCAGCGGTGCGCAGACGCGTTACGAGCGCATCGCCGGCATCGACGCCACGGCCTATTACGCCGATTGGACCGAGCGCGAGCGCGGGCTGCTTTCCTTTACTACCGAGCCGCTGGCGGCGCCGCTCGAGATCGCCGGCCACCCGGTGGTATCGCTGTGGATCGCTTCCAGCGAGCCGGATGCCGCCGTGTTCGTCTATCTTTCGGAAGTCGAGGCGGACGGCACGGCGCGTTACGTCACCGAAGGCCTGCTGCGTGCCATCCATCGCGCCGAAGCGCCGGCGCCGAAAAACTACCGGACGACCTGGCCGTGGCGTACCTTTGCACGCAAGGATGCCAGGCCAATGCCCATTGGCGAGCCGCAGCTCCTGCGCTTCGCGCTGTTGCCGACGGCCTGGCGCTTCGCCGCCGGCAGCCGCATCCGGCTCTCGATCGCAGGCGGCGACGCCGATCATTTCGTGCAGACGCCGCACGGCCGGCCGCCGCTGCTGACCGTGATGAGCGGCGCCGACAAGGCGACCTGCCTCGAACTGCCAACCGACGGATGACAAGGGAGGCCAGCGATGCGCAGCCCGTTGTGGTTCGTTGTTGCCGGCTTGATCGCGCTGGCGGGTTTTGCCGGTGCGCTGTTCTACCTGATGCCGCGCCTGGGCGCGGCCGATTCACGGATGATCCGCGTCGTGGTGCCGGGCAATGTCGCGCTCACGCTCGACAAGGCTGGCCGCCACACGATCTACCATGAGAAGAACAGCACGGTGGATGGTCGCTATTATGCATCCGAGACCGTGAACGGCTTGCGGCTGCGGCTCATCGACGAGGCGACCGGCGCGCCGGTGACGCTCACCGAGCCCGCCATGGCCGCCAACTACACGATCGGCAACAAGAGCGGCACGTCGATCTATGCCTTCGCGATCGAGCGACCCGGCCGCTACCGGCTGACTGCCGACCTGGCCGACGGCCGCAGCGAGCCCAAGGCGGTTCTGGCCGTTGAGCAGGGCATGCTGGGCGAGATGTTCAGCCTGATCTTCGGCACCATGGCGATCGCCTTCGCGGGCCTCGGCATCGCCGGCGCCATCGTGCTGGTCGTGCTGTGGCGGCGTTCGAAAGCTGTGGCACCGGACCGCCCCCGGGGCTAGCTGTCGTCAAGTCAGCGGCATCGAAGACCGCGGTCGAACCGGCGGCGCATCGTGTTTGGACGCGCCTCGAAGACGTCATGAACCTGATCGGCGCCCTTGCGATCTTCTTTTTGAATGCCTCTGATTTCCTCCCGACACCCTTGTCGTTGTCTCGGCCTTTTGTCGGCCGTTGACCGCAACCTTACCGTAACCCGCACGGGCGCGCGAACGGTGGCCACGATCAAAACGCGCCGCTAAGCTGCTGCAAGTTGGGGGAAGGCATGAGCGATCTTTCACGGCGCACGATGATCGCGGGTTTGATGGCGGCCGGCGCGGCCGGCGGCGCGCGGGCCGCGGACTGGCCGGACAAGACCATCGCCATGATCGTCCCTTATCCGGCCGGTGGCGGCTCCGACACCTTCGCGCGCCCCGTCGCCGCGGCGATGGCCGATCGCTTGAATCAATCGATCGTGATCGACAACAAGAGCGGCGCCGGCGGTACGGTGGGCACCGCCGTGGCGGCCCGCGCGCCGGCCGACGGCTACACGCTGCTGCTGGGCGACAACGGGCTCACCTACGCGCCGGACATCTACCCCAATGCGGACTTTGACTTTACGCGCGACTTCGCACCGATCAGCGCGGTCGCGCGTGTGCCCTACGTGCTGGTGATCAATCCCGCGAAGCTCGACGTGACGACGCTCGCGGCCTTCATCGCGGCGGCGAGGAAGGCGCCCGGCAGCATCGACGTCGGCTCGGCCGGCCTCGGCACCGTGACGCATCTCGCCATCGGGCTGTTCGAGGAGAAGACGGGCACCAGGCTGAACCACGTGCCCTATCGCGGCGGCGCGCCGATGCTGCAGGACCTTTTGGCGGGCCAGGTTGCTGCCGCCTTCGTCGTGCCGGGCGCCCTCGCCCCGCATGTGAAGGCGGGCAAGCTGCGCGCGCTTGCCGTCGCCAACCGCCGCCGCGAGCCCTTGCTGCCCGAGGTGCCGACGATGGACGAGGCGGGCCTGCCGGATTTCCGGGCCACCATCTGGTTCGGCCTGTTCGCGCCGAAAAAGACTCCCGATGCCATCCTCGACCGCCTGCACTCGGCGGCGCAGGGCGCGCTGGACGAAGAGAAGATCAAGGCGATGTGGATCGAGCAGGGGGCGCGCGTCGAGCCGGAGAGCCGCGCCGAGTTCGCCCGCTTCGTCGCCGCCGACGGCGGGCGCTGGAGCCGCATCGCCAAGGCCGCCAACATCAAGATGGAGTGACGCGTGACCCTTCTCCGCCGAACCACCCTGGCCGGACTTCTTGCCGCCGGCACGGCCGGTCTTGCCCGCGCCGCCGACTTCCCGTCGCGGCCGATGAACTGGATCGTGCCGTTCCCGCCCGGCGGCTCGAACGATATCTTCACGCGGCCGGTCGCGGCCTTCGTCGGCGAACGCCTGGGCCAGCCCGTCGTGGTCGAGAACCGCGGCGGCGCCGGCGGCACGATCGGCGGCATGACGGCGGCACGCTCGAAGCCCGACGGCAGCACCTTGTTGGTGGTCAATCCCAGCCTGACCTTTGCCTCGATCGTCTATGCCGAATCGGGCTTCGACCTGATGCGCGACTTCGCGCCCGTGTCAGGGCTTGCCCAGGTGCCGGTGGCGCTGGTCATCAATCCCACGAAGATCGACGCCAAGGATCTCGCGGGCTTCCTGGCGCTGGCGCGGAAGTCGCCGGGGGCGATCAACATCGGCTCGTCGGGCCTCGGCACCATCCCGCATCTGGCCATCGTGCTCCTGCAGCAGCGGACGGGCATCCAGCTGACGCATGTGCCGTATCGCGGCGGCGGACCGGCGCTGCAGGACATGATGGCGGGCCAGATCGACGCCAGCTTTGCGCCGCTCAGCACGGTGTCGTCCTACGTGAAGTCGGGTCGCCTGCGCGCGCTGGCCGTCGCCGCACCCAAGCGAGAAGCCGTGCTGCCCGACGTGCCGACCTTCGCCGAGGCTGGCGTCGCCGATTTCAACGTCAGCACCTGGTACGGCCTGTTCGCGCCCAAGGCGACGCCGGCCGCGATCCTCGACACGCTGCACGGAGTCATCCAGGCGGCGCTCGCCGATCCTGGCATCAGGCACATCTGGAGCGACCAGGGTGCGCAGCCCGACCTGCAGAGCCGTCAGGCTTTCACCGATTTCGTCGGCCGCGAGGTCGAGCGCTGGAGCCGCATTGCGCGGACGGTCGGCTTGCCGATGGAGTGACAGCGATCGTCAGGTCGCGCCGCCGCCGTTCACCTGGATCATCTGACCGTTGATGTAGCCGCCGGTCTCCGACACCAGCAGCCGCGCCGCGGCGGCGACCTCGATCGGCTTGCCCATGCGGCCGAGCGGGACGCGGGCCACGGTCTGCGCCCGCGCCTGGGCCGAGGCGTTCTTCTCCTCGCTGTCCGGTGCGATCGGGCCGGGCGAGATGGCGTTGATGGTGATGTTCTTCGGCCCGAATTCCATCGCCAATGCCTTGGTGAGGCCCCACACGCCATGCTTGGCGACCGACACCGGCGTGCGGCCGGCATGGCCGTGGATGGCGTTCATGCCGGCGAAGTTGACGATGCGGCCCCAGCCCTTCTGCACCATGCCCGGCAGGCAGGCGCGGGCGAGCCAGACCGCGGCGTCGAGGTCGACCGAGATCACGCGCCGCCATTCGGCCTCGGTCATCTCGAGGAACGGCTTGTTGGGGCGAAGCGCCGCGTTGTTCAGCAGCGCATCGACGGTGCCGAACTTCTTGATCGCCTCGCCCGCGATGCGCTGGCAGTCCTCGGCGTTGCCGACGTCGCCCATGATGACGATCGCCTCGACGCCGAACTTCGCGGCCTCCCTGGCGACCGCCTCGCAGGCGGCGCGATCGCTCGAGCCGTTGATGGCGACGTTGAAGCCGTCCTCGGCCAGGCCGAGAACGCAGGCGCGGCCGATGTTGCGGCCGCCGCCGGTGACCAGCGCGGCCCGTTTGCTCTTTGCCATCAGATGGCGCCCGCGGCCTTGAGGCCCTCGATCGCCTTCTTGTCGTAGCCGAGGCCCGCCAGCACCTCCTCGGTGTGCTGCCCGAGGTCGGGCGTGGGCTTGAGCTCCTTGGGCTGTGGCGCGTCGGAGAGGTTGATTGGCTGGCCGACCACCTTGATGTCGCCGAGCTTGGGGTGCTTGACCGGCCGCGCGATGCCGAGATGCTGGACTTGCGGCTCGGCGAAGGTCTGGTCGATCGAGTTGATCGGGCCACAGGGCACGCCCGCCTTGTTCATCGCTTCCAGCCAATAGGCCGACGGCTTGGTCTTGGTGATCTCGCCGATCCGTTCGTTCACGAGCGCGCGGTTCTTGGTGCGCAGCGGTGCCGTGACGTGATCGGGATGGTCGGCCATCTCGGGCTTGCCCAGCGCCTTGCAGCAGCGCTTCCACAGATTGTCGCCGGAAGCAGCGATGTTGATGTGGCCGTCGGCGGTGGGGAACACGCCGGTCGGCGTACCGGTGGGATGGTCGTTGCCGGCCTGCTTGGGCACTTCGCCCTTCATCAGCCAGCGCGAGGCCTGGAAGTCGAGCATGAAGATCTGCGCCTCGATGAGCGACGTATGGACCCACTGACCCTTGCCGGTGCGCTCGCGATCGTAGAGGGCGAGGATCATGCCCTGCGCCAGCAGCAGGCCCGAGGTCAGGTCGGCAATGGGGATGCCAACGCGCATCGGCCCGCGGCCGGGCTCGCCGGTGATCGACATCAGCCCGCCCATGCCCTGGGCGATCTGGTCGACGCCGGGACGCGCGGCATCGGGGCCGGTCTGGCCGAAGCCCGCGATCGAACCGTAGACGATGCGCGGGTTGATCTTGGCCACGGTGTCGTAGTCGACCTTGAGGCGATGCTTAACGTCCGACCGGTAATTCTCGACGATGACGTCGGCCTTGGCGGCGAGCTTCATGAAGATCGCGTGGCCTTCCGGGCTCTTGAGGTTGAGCGTCATCGACTTCTTGTTGCGATGCAGGTTCTGGAAGTCGAAGCCGTGACGGCTGCCGCCCATGGCGTCGGTCCCGCCGTCGCTCGGTGGCTCGATCTTGATCACGTGCGCGCCCCAGTCGGCGAGCTGGCGAACCGCGGTCGGGCCGGCGCGATGCGCTGTGAGGTCGAGTACGGAGATGTGGGACAGGGGCAGGGCGGTCATGGGCGTTTCCTCTAACTTTCGTTCAGTATTTCCGTCATCCCGACCGGAGCGAAGCGGAGCGGAGGGATCTTGTCTGTATCAGGCAAGGCCTCTCGACTTCGCTTCGCTACGCTCGGGGCGACGACTCTTTTTTCTATTTTCCACGGAAGGCCGGCTTCCGCTTCTCCATGAAGGCGCGGCGGCCTTCCTTGAAATCCTCGCTGTCGAAGCAGGCCTTGGCCATCGGCTCGAGGCGGGCGAGATCGCGGTCCGCTTCGGCCTTGGCGATCTCACGAGCCGCGGCCTTGGCGAGCGAGATCGTCAGCGGCGCATTCTGGGCGATCGCGCCGGTGATGCCGGCGATCATGGCGTCGAGCTCGGCGTCGGGCGCCACGCTCTGGACCAAACCCATCTCGTAGGCTTCCTTGGAGGAATACTGCTTGGCGGTGAACAGGAACTCCATGGCGCGCGGCAGGCCGACGATGCGCGACAGCCGTTCGATGCGCATGAAGCCGTAGCCGAGCCCAAGCCTGGCCGCCGGCACGCCGAAGCGTGCGCCCTCGTTGCAGTAGCGCATGTCGCAGCAGGCGGCGAGGTTCATGCCGCCGCCGATGCAGTAGCCCGTGATCTTGGCGATGGTCGGCTTGGGAAACTCGTACAGCGCCTCGTAGCCCTTCTTGGAGATGGCGTCGTAGCGCTCCTGCGCCTCGGCGTTGGCCCGCTCGCTCTCGAACTTGGAGATGTCGGCGCCCGACACGAAGGCCTTGCCGCCGGCGCCGCTCACCACGACGCAGCGGATCTCGGGGTCCTTGGCATAGTCCGCCAGGATGCCGACGAAGCCGTCCCACATGTCGAGCGACACGGCGTTCAGCTTGGCCGGGTTGTTGAACACGAGGTGGCCCACCGCGCCCTCGCGGCGGCCGTAGATTTTCTGCTCCTGCATGCACAAATCCTTCCAATGTGGCCGGCAATATAGCGCGAGCGGCGCGATTTGAATAAGGTGCGAGGCAGGGAGGAAACGTGGCCGCAGTCGAGCTGAAAGGCCTCACCAAACGCTATGGCGAGACCACTGCGGTGGCCGAGGTGTCGCTGCGCATCGAGCACGGCCAGCTCGTCTGCCTGCTGGGCCCGTCGGGCTGCGGCAAGACCACGACGCTGCGGCTGATCGCGGGCTTCATCGAGCCCTCGGCAGGCGAAATCGTGGTCGGCGGCAAGGTCCTGTCCTCGCCCCAGCGCACGGTGCCGCCGGAAGGCCGCAACATGTCGATGATCTTCCAGAGCTATGCGCTGTGGCCGCACATGACGGTGGCCGAGAACGTGGCCTATGGGCTCAGGATCCGGAAGCTCGACAAGGCGACCATCGAGGGCAAGCTCAAGGCCATCCTGTCGACGGCCCACCTCGAGGCGCTGGCCGACCGTTATCCCGGCGAATTGTCCGGCGGCCAGCAGCAGCGCGTGTCGCTCGCGCGGGCGCTGGTGGTCGAGCCCGAAACCCTGCTGCTCGACGAGCCGCTCAGCAACCTCGACGCCAACCTGCGCGAGGAGATGCGCTTCGAGATCCGCCGCCTGCACGACCGGTACCGCTACACGACGGTCTACGTCACGCACGACCAGGCCGAGGCCATGACCACGGCCGATCTCATCGCCGTCATGAACCACGGCAAGGTCGAGCAGATCGGACCGCCGGAGGAGATCTACGGCCGGCCGCGCTCGGAGTTCGTCGCCCGCTTCATCGGCGGTTCCAACATCCTGCGCGGCTCGGCGATCGACGATGCGCGGGTGACGGTCGCCGGCGCACCGTTGCGGACGACCGGGCGGCCCTTGCAGGCGGGGCGGCCGGTCGCGCTGTCGGTGCGCCAGCACGAGATCGCCATCGCCAACGAGAAGCCGCAATCGGCCGACAATCATCTGCCCGCCGTCGTGACGCGGCAGGTCTTCCTGGGCTCGGTGCGCGACTACACGGTGGCGCTCGACGACAAGACCGAATTGCGCGTGACGGCGCCGCCCGGCCGCAACATCGCGCCGGGCCAAGCGGTGTGGCTGCACCTTCCGGCGGAACAATGCCGGGCGCTGGCGGAGGAATGACATGACGAGGTTGACGCGACGGAGCGTGCTGGCGGGTTCGGCTGCGATCGCCGCTGGTTCGTATGCCGTGCAGGTGCGCGCTGCTCCCGAACCGCAGAAGATCACGCCGACGCTGATCGAGGCGGCGAAGAAGGAGGGCAAGCTCTCCTGGTATACCTCGGTCGACCTGCCGGTGGCCGAGAAGATCGCCAAGGCCTTCGAGGCGGCCTATCCCGGCGTCAGCATGAAGGTCGAGCGCTCGGGCGCCGAACGCATCTTCCAGCGCATCGGCCAGGAGTATCAGAGCAAGATCTACAATTGCGACGTGGTGAACAGCTCCGATGCAGCGCACCTCATCATCTGGAAGCGCGCCTCGATGCTGGCCTCGTTCCTGCCGGAGGATGTCGCGAAGCATTTTCCTAAGGAGCACTGGGACGCCGACGGCATGTATGCCTCGTGGCGCGTCACTCTTTCGCCGATCGCCTACAACACCAGCCAGGTGAAGGCGGAGGACGCACCCAAGGGTTTCAACGACCTTCTCGACCCCAAATGGGCAGGCAAGATCGTCAAGGCGCATCCGGGCTATTCGGGCACCATCATGACCGCGACCCAGCAGCTCAGCCGCGATCTCGGCTGGGCCTATTTCGAGAAGCTCGCCAAGCAGAAGGTGATGCAGGTCCAGTCGGCTGCCGATCCGCCGAAGAAGGTGTCGGGCGGCGAGCGCGCGGTGATGGCCGACGGCACCGAGTACATGGTGAACCTGCTGCAGTCGCGCGGCGAGCCGATCGAGGAGGTCTATGCCGTCGAGGGCACGCCGCTGATCACCGGCCCGTCGGCCGTGCTGGCGCGTGCAGCCAACCCCAACGCGGCGCGTTTGTTCTACGCCTGGTCGATGACGGCCGAGGCGCAGCAGCTCAATGTCGAGATCGGCGCACTGCGCTCGGTGCATCCGCTGGTCAAGGACCGGCCCGAGCGCAAGAAGCTGTCGGACATCAAGACCCTGCGCGAGGACGCCGCCGCCGTCGCCGACCAGGCCGACGACATCAAGGCGCGGTATCTCAAGCTGTTCAAGGTGTGATCATGCATCGTCGGACGCTGCTCGGAGCCGCCGCCCTTCTGCCCTTCGGTGCGCGGGTCGTCTCGGCCGCGCCGCCGGCCGAGACGATCACGCCGGCCCTGATCGAGGCCGCCAGGAAGGAAGGCAAGGTTTCCTACTATACGGCGATGGACCTCTCCGTCGCCGAGCCGATGGCCAAGGCCTTCGAGGCCAAGTTCCCCGGCATCAAGGTCGCGGTCGAGCGTACCGGCGCCGAGCGGCTGTTCAACCGCCTCGCCCAGGAGACGGCCAGCAACATCAAGCGCTGCGACGTGGTGAACAGCTCCGACGCCGCGCACTTCATCACCTGGAAGCGCGAAGGCTGGCTGCAGCCTTACGTGACGGTCGACATCACCGAGAACGTCGCGCCCGAGATGCGCGATCCCGAGGGCGCCTTCGTCAACCAGCGCACGCACCTGTCGGCCATGGCCTACCACATTGGCCTGGTGAAGCCCGGGGATGCGCCAAAAGGTTTCAACGACCTGCTCGATCCGAAATACGCCGGCAAGCTGGTGAAGGGTCATCCCGGCTACTCCGGCACCATCATGACGGCGACCCATCAGATCGCGCGCGAGCTGGGCTGGGGCTACTTCGAGAAGCTCGCCAAGCAGAAGGTGATGCAGGTCCAGTCGGCCACCGAACCGCCCAAGAAGCTCGAGGCGGGCGAACGCGCTGTCGCCGTCGACGGCAGCGATTACCTGTTCTGGATGGGCCGCGAGCGCGGCGTGCCGATCGAGGTCGTCTATCCGGTCGAGGGCACGCCGTTGATCTCCAACCCGATGGCGGTGTTCAAGGCCGCACCCAATCCCAGCGCCGCGCGGCTGTTGTTCGCCTGGATCATGTCGGGCGAGGGCCAGGAGTTCATCGTCAACCTGAGCGGCCAGTATCCGGCCAACCTCAAGGTCAAGGCCAAGGCCGGCCGCCCGCCGCTCAGCTCCATCAAGACCCTGCGCGAGGACCCTGTCGAGGTCGAGAAGACGGCCGACGAGATCAAGGCGAAGTATGCCCGCATCTTCAAGGTCTGAGGCGGCAACCGCGGACCTTCCGGTCCGCTCATCGCTGCAGCTCGACCTGTCGCGTCCCATCCTGATCGCCGTCACCGCGCTGCTCGTGGTGATGATCGCCCTGCCGATGGGGTGGCTGATCGTCTACAGCCTGTCGGACAAGCAGGGGACGGCGACGCTCGGCAACTTCGTCACCCTGTTCACCGATCCAAGCTTCGTCGATCCGCTGATCACCACGCTGATCATCGCCGTCTCGGTGAGCGCGATCTGCTGCATCGTCGCGGCGCCGCTCGGCTGGCTGGTGGCGCGCACCGACATGCCGATCCGCCGTATCGTGCGCACGCTGGTGATGGCGAGCCTGGTCACGCCCCCGTTCGTCGGCGCCATCGCGTGGGAGATGCTGGCGGCGCCCAACTCGGGCCTGTTGAACCAGCTCTGGCGCAGCCTCACCGGCATGCCGTCGGACGAGGCGCTGTTCGACATCTACAGTCTCACCGGCCTGATCTTCGTCATCGCCTGCTACACCTTTCCCTACGTCTTCATCCTGGTGGCCAACGCGCTCGACCGCATGCCGGGCGAGCTCGAGGACGCCTCGTCGATGCTGGGCGCCAAGACCTGGCAGACGGCGCGGCGCATCACGATGCCGCTGGCGCTGCCGACCTTGCTGGCCGGCGCCCTGGTCGCTTTCCTGCAGGCGCTGAACCTGTTCGGCTCGCCCGCCATCCTAGCCATCCCGGCGGGCTTCCACACGCTCACCACCCGGATCTGGAGCCTGTTCCAGTTCCCGCCCAAGCCCGAGCTCGCCGCTGCCGCCTCGCTGCCCTTGCTGCTGCTGACCATCCTGCTGCTGCGCGGCCAGGCGCTGGCGCTCGGCCGGCGCGGCTATGCCGTGCTGGGCGGCAAGTACGGCGAGCCGCGCCTGGTGCGGCTGGGCGCCTGGCGGCTTCCGGCGGCGGCGCTGGCGCTGCTGGTCCTTGCCATGCCGCTGTTCCTGCCTTACGCGGCGCTGTTCAACTCGGCCTTCTCGCGCGTCGCCTCGCGCCTGGTCACGCTCGACACCATCACGCTGCACAATGTGCGCTTCACCTTCCTCGAGCTCAGCTCGACCATGCCGGCGCTCAAGAACACCTTCCTGCTCGCCACGCTGTCGGCGACCTTGGGCGCGGTGCTGGCGCTCCTGATCGCCTACATCGTCGCGCGGCGCGCTGTGCCCGGGCATCGCGTGCTCGCCTTCCTCGCCACCGCGCCGCTTGCCATTCCGGGCATCGTGCTGGGCGTCGGCCTGTTCCTCGCCTACACGCGTCCGCCGCTCACGCTTTACGGCACGCTGTGGATCCTGCTGATCGCCTTCATCACCATCGAGCTGCCGGCGGCCTACCAGCAGCTCTCCTCGGCCTTCCATGCCGTGCATCCCGAGCTGGAGGAGGCCGGCCGCATGCTGGGCGCTTCGCGGCTGCGCACCCTGGCCGACATCACGGCGCCGCTGCTGCGCTCGGCGGTGATCGCCACCTGGTGCTTCGTCTTCGTGGCGGTGATCCGCGAGCTGTCGGCGGCGGTTATCCTGTTCACCTCGGAGACCAAGGTGCTGTCGGTCCTGATCTTCGACCTCAAGGAAAGCGGCGACGTCGGCGCCATCGCCGTGCTCAGCCTCACCATGGTCGGCATCACCACCGTCGTCGTGGCGGTCGCCAATCGGTTCGGCGGCGGCCGCGAAGCCGGCCGTCTGCATGCGCGGACGGCCGGGTAGGGAGCGCGGCCATGAGCGGAAGACCCTGGCAGATCGTTGCCGCCATTGTCGGGGCCGTCATTGGCATCGTTGCCGTGCGGTATCTCGGGTTGAATGCCGTGATCCCGGCCCTGTCCGTGGCAGCCTGCTGGTGGGCCTTCACCAGGCTCGGCCTGCATCGTCGTCTCGTCCTGCCGCTCGCCTTCGCCGGCGGTCACGGGATCTGGTTCTTCGTCGGCATGATCATGACGCTGGCGATCGGCGGCAGCGCCGAGACCCTGATTGAGGTCGGCCTCGAGACCTTGATCGTCGCCGCCATCGTGGCGTGGGGCTGCATCAGCCGTTCAAGGCCGGCGCTTGGCGTCCTGATCGCCTACGAGGTCGTGAGCATCGTCTTCAACGCCATCGCCTGGATGGGCGTCGACGAGCTGCGCCCCGTCCTCGCCGTCCACATCGGCCTGCGCGTCGTCGCCATCGTCGGCGCCGCCCTGGCGCTCAGCCGCTGGTCCGAGGTCGCGACCGCGCCTAATTGAAGATGGCGACCTCGTCGACCGTGATCGGCTTGGCCAGCAGATCAAGCGTTTCCAGGGTCTTGATCGTCGCCTCCCAGCCGGCGCGTGTCTGGACGCCGGTCGGCGGCCCGGACAGCTGCTGGGCCACTGTCACCATGCTGCGGTCGACGAAGCGCGGCGCCAGCCGTTTGGCGGGGTCAGCCCACGCCGCGTCGTTGACGATCAGGTTCAGGCTGTAGGCACGCACGCCGAAGTCGCTCAGCCGGATCATGGTGATGCGGCGGCCTTCGGCCAGAAGCTCCGCCGGCGCCATCTCGTCGTAGTCCATCAGGGCGTCGACCTTCTTTTCGACCAGGGCGTAGGCGTTCCACTCGACGGTGGCTTCCTTGATCTTGCTGCGGTCGAGCGTGTTGGCCGCCACGAGAGCCCGTAGCTCCTCGTTGGTGATGCTGCCGGGCACCAGCCCCAGCGTCTTGCCGTAGAGATCGCGCGGATGGGCGATGCGGTCCTCGGTGCGCGTGAAGATCACCGTCGGCGTCTTCTGGTAGTAGACGGCAAGGCTCTTGATGGGTTGCCCGTTGGAGCGGCCGATCGCCGTGGCGATGCCACTCGACGAGCCGATCCAGTACTGCTTGGCCTCGCCAACCATCGCCGCGGCGCTGAGCGCTCCTTGCGTCTCGGCAAACTTCACGTCCAGGCCACGGCGCTCGAAGGCCCCCATCTGGCGGGCGAGATAGAAGCCGGCGTAGGTCGGCAGCGCCTTCCAATCGAGCAGGATCTCGACCTTCTCGGCTTGTCTTCGGATTGGGCGCGCGGCGCGGCCACAGGCGGGAGCAGGGCGGATGCAGCAAATGCTGCCGCCAGCAGGGAACGGCGTTTCACGGGCATGCCGGCATTATGGCCCGTGATTACCTCGGACGAAATCGCCTGCCCGTCGGTTTCGCGCTCTTCTTCAGGCGTCAACGCAAGAAGGAGACAATCATGTCCAACATCGAATCCGTCGTCGAAAGCTACGTCGCGAGCTGGAACGAGACCGATCCCGGCCGCCGCAAGTCCGCCTTGGCGGCATCCTGCGCTGCAAATGCCAGCTACCGCGATCCGGTGATGGTGAGCGATGGCCATGCAGGCCTCGATGCCATGCTTGCGGGCGTGCAGGCCAAGTTCCCGGGCTTCGTGCTGAAGCGCATCTCCAAGGTCGACAGCCACAACAACGCCGTGCGCTTCGCCTGGTCGCTGGGACCCTCGGCAGGCCCGTCGGTGGTCGAGGGCGTCGACTTCGCCACGCTGTCGGGCGACGGCAAGCTCGCCTCGATCGTGGGCTTCATCGACAAGATGCCGGGCTGAGCCGGCCCTCCGGACCCAGCGGAGACACCGCCGATCGTGTCTCCGCTGGCCCGGGCAAAACCCCCGAAAATAAGGCGTCCGGGCTCTTGATTCACAACTAACTGACCAGTAAGTTAGTTGTATGAGAGCCGTCAAACAGCGTCGAGCCCCCGCCCAGCGCCCGGGAGAAATCCTCGACGCGGCGCTGGCGCTGTTCGTCGAGAAGGGCTTTGCCGCGACGCGCCTGGATGACGTGGCGGAACACGCCGGCTTGTCGAAGGCTGCGATCTATCTCTACTTCGAAGACAAGACTGCGCTGTTCCAGGGCGTCGTGCGCCAAGCGGTCGCCGTCAATCTCGGCACGGTGGCGGCCATGGTGAGCGCGCATCGCGGTCCGGTCGCGCCGCTCCTGCCGCGCATCCTGGAATTCATGGCAAGCCGCATCGAGGAGACGCCGATGGCCTCGGTCGCCAAGCTGGTGATCGCCGAATCGCGCGCCTTCCCCGAGATCGGCCGCTTCTACCTGAAAGAAGTGATCGGCCGCGGCATCCCCTTGCTCGAAGGCCTGATCGTGCGCGGCATCGCCCAGGGCGAGTTCCGCCGCGTCGATCCCGGCATGACGGTGCGCTCGATCATGGGCGCCATGCTTCTGGCCGGCCTGTGGCGCACGGTGTTCGAGCCGATCGGCGCCGAGAAGCTCGACGTCAAGGCGCTCGCCCGCCATCACGCCGACCTGATGTTGCACGCGTTACGGCCCGAGACGGGCCAGGAGAAAGCCGGTGCGTCATGAAAGCCCCGCCAAAACGCGCGATCTTCATCGCCCTGGTCGTGCTGCTCGCGGCCGGCCTGGTGACCCGCGGCTACTGGCAGCCGCCGTTGCTTGGCCTGCTCGGCATCGAGGGCGATGACGGCCGCTATCTCGGCTATGTCGAAGGCGAGACTAGCCTGATCGCGCCGCCGGTCGCGGGGCAGCTCCTCGAGCGGCCGGTCGATCGTGGCGGCCACGTCAAGAAGGGCGACCGGCTGTTCGTCATCGATCCGACGGTGGCGAAGTCGGAAGTGGCGCGCGCCGAGGCGGCTTTGGCCGAGGTCAAGGCGCGGCATGAGAACCTGCTGACCGGCAAGCGCCCGGAGGAGCAGGACGTCATCCGCGCCCAGCGCAATGAGGTCGAAGCCAGTCTCGCGATGGCCGAGACCGAGCTGAAGCGGCAGTCGGAACTGCTCCCGAAGGGCTTCACGACCCGGCAAGCCTATGACCAGGCCGAATCGCAGACCCGGCAGTTGCGCGCCAGGCTTGCTTCGTTGGCGGCGCAAGAGCGTGCTGGCGACCTCGCCGCGCGCCAGGCCGAGATTGCGGCGGCCGCGGCGCTGATCGTCCAGAACGAGGCCAATCTCGCGCAGGCCAGGAAGCGGCTGGCCGACCTGATGCCGGTGGCGCCCGAGGATGCGCTGGTCGAGAACACTTTCTTCAATGTCGGCGAATGGGTGCCGGCGGGCACCCCCGTGGTGTCGCTGCTGCCGGCCTCGCGCGTCAAGCTGCGCTTCTTCGTGCCCGAGGAGGATGTCGCGAGGGCGCGCATGGGCCGCAAGGTGAGCTTTACCTGTGACGGCTGCCCGCCGGACCTCAAGGCCACCATCATCTACGTCTCGCCGCGCGCCGAGTTCACGCCGCCGGTGATCTACTCGCAGAGCGCCCGCGCCAAGCTGGTGTTCCTGATCGAGGCGCGACCTGACAGCGTGCCCGACAACATCGCGCTGGCGCCCGGCCTGCCGGTCAGCGTTGCGCCCTTTGCGGAGGACGGGTCGTGACTCTGGCAATCGACGTCCACGACCTGGTGAAGCGCTACGGTCCGCGCACCGTCGTCGACCACGTCAACCTCGCGGTCGAGCAGGGCCGCATCTGCGGCTTCCTGGGGCCCAACGGCTCGGGCAAGACCACGACGCTGCGCATGATCTGCGGCCTGCTCACGCCCGACGGCGGCGGCGGCACGTGCCTCGGCTACGACCTGGTGCGCGAGCGCGAAGCCATCAAGCGCCAGACCGGCTACATGACCCAGCGTTTCGGCCTCTACGAGGATCTCACCATCCGCGAGAACCTCGAATTCGTCGGCCGCGTCTACGGGCTCGACCGATTGAAGCAAAGGGTCGATTCGTCGCTGGAGCGGCTGGAATTGACGACGCGGCAGAACCAGCTTGCCGGCGCGCTGTCGGGTGGGTGGAAGCAGCGGCTGGCGCTGGCGGCCTGCGTGCTGCACGAGCCCAAGCTGCTGCTGCTCGACGAGCCGACGGCCGGCGTCGACCCCAAGGCGCGCCGCGCCTTCTGGGACGAGATCCATTCCTACGCCGCGCAGGGCATCACGGTGCTGGTGTCGACGCACTACATGGACGAGGCCGAGCGCTGTCACGAGATCGCCTATATCGCCTACGGCGAGCTGATGGCGCGCGGGACGGCCCATGAGATCATCAAGGCCTCCGGCCTGATCGCCTTCGTCGCGTCAGGCCCAGGCGCCGACCGGCTGGCGGTGAAGCTGCGCGACGCGCCGGGCGTCACCGCCGCCGCGGCCTTCGGCACGACGCTGCATGTCTGCGGTCCCGATCGCGAGGCGCTGCTCAAGGCCATAGAGCCCTGGCGCGCCGATCCTGCAATCAAGTGGGAGGAAGCCGAGCCAACGCTGGAAGACATCTTCATCCATCTCATGGGAAAGGCACGCGACAATGCGCTCGATGCTTGAGCCCACGGGCTTCCTGCGCCGGCTCGGCGCCATCATCACCAAGGAAGTGCGCCAGCTCGCCCGCGACCGGCTGACCTTCGCCATGATGTTCGGCCTGCCGATCATGCAGCTCCTGCTGTTCGGCTACGCCATCGACACCGATCCGCATCGCCTGCCGACGGCCGTGGTCGCGGCCGACCAGAGCCAGATCACCCGCACCATCCTGTCGGCGCTGGCCAATACCGGCTACATGCGCTTCACCCACCGGCCCAGGAGTGAGGCCGAGGCCAATGAGCTCCTGGAGAGCGGCGAGGTGCAGTTCGTCGTCACCATCCCGTCCGACTTCACGCGCCGGCTGGTGCGCGGCGAACGCGCCCAGATCCTCATAGACGCCGACGCCACCGATCCCATGGCGGCGGCCAACCCGCTGGCGGCCGCCAAGCCCGCCATCGAGCAGGCGCTGGCGCGCGATCTGGTCGGTCCGCTCAGCGGGCGGCGCAACCCCGCCGATTCCATCGATGTCGTGCTGCAGCGCCGCTACAACCCCGAAGGCAAGTCGAACCTGAACGTGGTGCCGGGTTTGCTGGCCGTGATCCTGACCCAGACCATGGTGATGATGACGGCGCTTGCCGTCACCCGCGAGCGCGAACGTGGCACCATGGAGAACCTTCTGGCCATGCCGGTGCGGCCGCTCGAGGTCATGATCGGCAAGATCACGCCCTACATCGCCATCGGTGCGGTCCAGGTGACGGTGATCCTGCTGGTGTCGTGGCTGCTGTTCGGCGTCGGCGTGCAGGGCAGCTTCATGCTGTTCAGCCTGGGCACCGCGCTGTTCATCACCACCAACCTGGCGCTGGGCTTCACCATCTCGACGATGACCCAGAACCAGCTCCAGGCGATGCAGGCCTCGGTGTTCCTGCTGCTGCCCTCGATCCTGCTGTCGGGCTTCATGTTCCCGTTCCGCGGCATGCCGGTATGGGCGCAGTGGATCGGCGAGGTGCTGCCGGCGACGCACTTCATGCGCATCGTGCGCGGCCTGATGCTGAAAGGAGCCGGCTTCGGCAGTATCTCTGCCGAGCTGCTCGCCCTGGTCGCGATCCTGCTGGTCGTGTCGACGCTCGCGATCAGCCGCTACAAAGTGACGCTCGACTGACCGTCAGTTCGTGATGGCAAAGACGGCGAGAAGGACCACAGTCCCGCCGACGCCCAGCAGCGTGGCCACCACAGGCGCGTTGCCGAGAAAGGCCAGCGCCAGGCAGCCCAGCACCAGCGCGATATGGAGGATGGCAAACAGGATCAGCTTGCTGAAACCATTGAAGGTCTGCAGATGGGCGGGCAGATCCTGGTCGGAGAGCCGTGGGTCCTGGACGATGTCGGCCATGACGATTTCCTCTGTGGATTTTCTGGAAACGTCGGACAGCGGCGGCGGTTGCGCCAGCGCCACGGCCAGGCAATATCATGGCCGATGAAATCGATCGTCTCGGCCCTCGTGGCACTCCTCCTTGCCTCTTCTCCGCTCGCCGCCCAAACCCTCGAAGCCGACATGAAGCAGGCGGCCGGCGCTTACGAGCGCAAGGACATGGCGACGGCCGCGCGGCTCTGGAAGACGTGGGCCGGCAAGGGCAACGCCGAAGCGCGCACTCTCCTGGGCGCCATGTACTGGAGCGGCGAGGGTGTGGCGCGCGATCACAAGGAAGCGGCGAGACTCTATCTGCTGGCGGCGAACCAGGGCTATGCCCGGGCGCAGAACGACATCGGCTTCATGCTGGGCTTCGGCGAGGGCATCCCGCCACCGGACGACGTCGAGGCCCACAAGTGGCTGTCGCTCGCCATCAAGGGCTACACCGACAAGAACCAGGACCGGCTGGTCCAGGCCCGCCAAGACCTGGCCACGCTCACCAAGCGCATGAGCCCTGCGCAAATTGCCGAGGCCGAAAGGCGCGCAAAGGCCTTCAAGCCGACCCCCTGATTGTGCCACAGTCGCGCAGTCACCGCCTTGTCACCTATGGCCATTGCGTCCGGAGTGTTTTCGTCGCACACAGGCAACCCATGAAGAAGGCCTCGCTTGCCGCGGCGTTCGCCGCTTCGCTTTGCCTGAATCCCGTTTCGCTCTGTCTGGCCGCCGAAGGTGGGCCGGCCGACGAGGCGCGCATCGCCGAGGAGCAGCTTCTTGGCGCAGCAGACGAGGAGGCGCGCTTCCTCGCCCTTCAGCCCTTCACGCGCGAGATTGCAGCCAGCGTCGTGATCAAGACGTCGCTTGACCAGGCCTTGGGCGATCTTGGCATCCCGCCCGCCACCATGCTCGAGGCACTGCGTGCCTTCACGGCGACGGTGAACCTGCAACGTGACATCAAGCCGGGCGATCGCCTGCATGTGCGCTACGAGCAGGCCTTCACGGCCGAAGGCGCGCCGATCGGCATTGGCCGCGTGCTGTGGGCCGAGCTCACGCTGGCATCGCGCGGCCCCGTCGCCATTCACCGCTTCCGCACGCGCGAGAAGGTCGAGCGCCTGTGGTTCACCAACGGCCTGTCGGCGACACCGCCGTCGCTGCGCATGCCGCTCGACACCATCTCGGTTTCGTCAGGCTTCGGGCTGCGGGCCGATCCCTTCGACCAGCCGCCGCCGCTTGCCGCGACCGGCAAATACGCGCCGATGGGTGGCCCCATGCGCAGCAAGCCGCTGCCGCCGGGACTGCCGACCGGCGGCACGAGCGGCAATGGCGGGTCGATCAACATGGCCACACCGCTCGGCGCCTCGCTCGGCCTCGCGCCCTACGGCGGGTTCGGGCCGTCGGCGCCCAAGGCCAGGGCCGCCCCACGCGCCGCCCTGTTCATGCATGAAGGCATGGATCTCGTTGCCCCGGCCGGCACGCCGGTCCATGCCGCGGCCGATGGCGTGGTGGTCGGCGCGGCGCCCAATGGTCGTTACGGCAACTGGATCCGCATCGAGCACGGCGGCAAGCTCGCCACGGTCTACGGGCATCTCATGGCCTTCGCGCCCGGGATCGAACCCGGCGAATCCGTGGCGCGCGGCGAGCTGATAGGCTTCGTCGGCAGCACCGGCCGCTCGACCGGCGCCCACCTGCACTTCGAGGTTCTGGACAACGGCAAGCCCGTCAATCCGATCAATCATCCCGAGCTCAAGGCCCTGCAGCTGCGCGGCCTCGACATGGACCGCTTCAAGAAGCAGGTCGCCCGCTCTCTCGACGAGCGCACCCGCGAAAACAAGGTCCCCTCGGCCGGGCTTTAGATCTTTGCCGGGGGCGCGCCACTAGCGCCAGGACCATCATGCAGCTCACCGGCGGGAAGCCTCGATCGCGAAAGCCTCTTCCGGCGCCTTGACCAGGCGGGTCTGGCCGACCAGGGCGAACCAGATGATGCCCAGCACGAACCACACGCCGACCCAGAAGACCCCGGCGGCGAAGAACGGGTCGAGGAGCTGGAACACCAGCGTCACGGTCGCGATCACCAGCGTGACCGCGGCGCCCGCGATGCCGAGCGGTGAGCGAGAGGGCCGCTCGAGGCCGGGCAGGCGGCGGCGCAGCACGATGAAGCTCACCGCCTGCAGGAGATAGGAGAGCATGGCGCCCGCCACCGCCATGTTGAGCGGCATGCCCTGGATGGCGGCGGCGCCTTTCTCGGCGCCCATGCCGAACCACAGCACGAACATGATGACGAGCGCCAACGCCGAGCCTGCGATCAGCGCGACGTAGGGCGTCTTGTGCCGCGCATGGGTGATCGACAGGAAGCGCGGCAAGTAGCCGGCGCGCGACAGCGAATAGATCTGCCGTCCCTTGGCGAACAGAATGGTGTGGAAGGAGGCGATCAGGCCGACGCAGGCGACCAATGCCAGAAGCTTGGCCAGGCCCTCGCCGGAAGTCGCGCGAAAGCCGTCGAGCAACGGCTCGCCCGACACCGCGAGCTTGTAGGCGCCCGGCGCCACCGACGGGTTCAGCCACAGGATCAGTCCGGCCGAGACGAACAGCGTCAGCAGGCCTGCGATGATGCCGCGCGGCATGTCGCGACCGGGATCGATCGATTCCTCCGCCGCCAGCGGCAGCGGCTCGATGGCGAGGAACAGCCAGACGGCGAAGGGCAGGGCCATGAACGCGCCCTTCAGGCCGAACGGCCAGGGGCCGCCGCCCTGCGGCAGCTCGACGGCCGCGCCATCCGGCCCGGCGCCGATGTTGAGCGCATACCGGCTGAACTGGGCCACCGGCACGGCCGCGATCCAGAACACGGCGAGGCAGGCCAAGGCGGCCAGCGTGACGATCACGGTGACGCGAAAGGAAAGTTCTACACCGAAGACATTCAGGGCGACGAACACGACGTAGCCGCCGACCCAGTAGGCGGGCAGCCAGGCCGCTGGCGTATCGAACACAGCGGCGAGATAGGTCGCGAGGAAGGACACGACGACGGCAGGCGTCAGCACGTACTCGACGTTCTCGCAGAGGCCGGTGATGAAGCCGCCCCACGGCCCCATCGAGGCGCGGGCGAAGGAATATGCGCCGCCGGTATGCGGCAGCGCCGCGCCCATTTCAGCGATGCAGAAGACGAGGCCAAGATACATGGCGGCAATGACGACGGTGGCGAGGGCCAGGCCGCCCCAGCCGCCGGTCATCAGGCCGAGATTCCAACCCGAATAGTGGCCGGAGATGATGGCGCCGACGCCGAGCGCCCACAGCGAGGCGACGCCGGCATATCGGCGCAGGCCGCGCCTGGCAAAGTAATCTGCGGAGACACTGTCATAGGATTGTTGTTCGGCCGGCATCGCGCGGCGGCTAGTCTATAATGCGCTACCGGCAAAGGGGGAGCAGAAGTTGGCCGTCATCATCGCGTTGTCGTCGTTCGGGCTGATCCTGGTCAGCATCGGCGGCGGTCTTTTCCTGCGTGAAAAGCTGCCGGACTCCCATCTCAGCGGCGATTCCAAGGAGGTGATCCGCTTGGCGACGGCGCTGATCGGCACGATGGCGGCCGTGGTGGTGGCGCTGCTCTTCGCCTCGACCCGCAGCAGCTACGAGGCGACCAACAGCAGCGTCGCCCGCCTGACAGCCGGCGTCGTCGAGCTCGATGAGCTCCTGAAGGAATATGGCGGCCAGGAAAGCAACGTGCTGCGTGGCGCCTTGCGCAGTGATGTCTCCTCGATGGTGTCGGCGATCTGGCGCGACGATGCTCCGGTGACCGCGGCATTGCTGCGGCCGATGACGCAGGAAGAGACCGTGCTCTACAAGCTGCGCCAGCTCGAGCCCAAGACGCCGGTTCAGAGCGCGATAAAGACGCGCGCGCTCGTGGTCAGCAACGACATCGAGCAGACGCGACTCACTTTGCTGTCGCAGCCGGCCGACACCTTGTCGCGGCCCTTCATCACCGTGCTGGTGCTGTGGCTCTGCTTCATCTTCGCGAGCTTCAGCATGTCGTCCAAGGCCAATCCGACCCTGGTCATGGTCTTGCTGATCTGCGGCTTCACGGCCTCGACGGCGGTCTATCTCATCCTCGAGCTTGGCCAGCCTTTCGACGGACTGCTGCAGCTGTCGAACAGCGCGCTACGTCACGCGCTGCGGCCTTTGACCTGATCGATCCGCGTTGATCAGTCCCCGTTGATCAGTCCCAGGCGCCGTCGACGATGCGGCCGTCCTCCGACAGCAGCAGCGTCAGCCGGTTGGGCTCCAGCGTGTAGCTTGGAATGCCGTCAGCCGGCTTGATGACGCGCAGCATGTAGGGCAGGTCGGCCTCGCGCACCGTGTTGTCGGCGGTGGCGCCGGCCGGCGGGTTGCCGCCCTTGGCGACGAAGAACTTGCCGATGCACTTGGCGCAGTCCTCCTTCGGCGCCGGCACCTCGGCAAACCCGGGGATCGTCTTGAGCGAGATGGCATTGTTGCCACCGCGCACGCGCACGCCCTTGTAGGGATGGCCGGTCTCGACCGGCAGGATCGCCTCGACCGGCATGAACGGGCCAAGCGCGGCGGCGCCCGCCGGCGCGCTCGCCTGGAAGATCAGATCGAGCATGCCGTCGCGCGGAGAACCCTGGGTGATCGGGATCAGGTGCGGCTGGCTCCAGCTCTGCCCCGTCACGAGGCCGCGCACGCGCACGACATCGAGACCGCCGCTGCGGTCGGAACGCAGCACCTCGACGCTGGTGACGAAGACCACCGGCGCCGGCGGCCCGCCCACCGTGCCCCCGGGCTGGCCGGGGCCGGAATAGCCCTGCTGTTGGCCTTGCTGTTGACCTTGCGGTGGCCCGCCGGCCGCCGGTGGCTGCTGCTGGGCCGCCGCCGAGCCGAGCAGGCCAGCGGCGATCAGGGAAGCGAGCGCGAAGAGTTTCGATTGGGTCATGGCATCCTCGGTGACAGCGCGGCCGCCTCGGCCGTCGTTTGGGAATTGGCGGGGACGATGGTGGCCGGATCGTTGTCGATCCAGGTTTGCTCGAGGCGGTCGTAGGCCTCGAGGATCACGTCGGTCGGCACCATTTGAGTGAGCGTGCAGAACGACGTCGTGGTGCCGGTGAACGATCCGTTCTCGAACAGCTTGTTGACCGGCGAGCCCCCGCCGCAGACCGAATAGTAGTCGCATGCGGTTTCGCAGGCGCGGGTACCGGCGCGGATGTCGCGATAGAGCGCCGAGCCGAGGCAGGTCGTGTAGATCTCGGCCAGCGAGTTGATGGTGATGTTGCCGAGCAGGAAGTCGCCGTAGTCCTTGTTCTTCATGCCCAGAAGCTCGGGCGAGAAGCTCGAGACGTTGCCGCGGCTGTCGACGTTCAGCATGGCCAGCGGCTCGCACTGGATGTTGCGCGTCGGCATGCCTTCGGGGCGGAACATGCGCGGCACCGTCTGGTCGATCTCGCGCACGAACTTCACCTTCCCGCTCGCCCGGGCCTGGTGCCAGAATTGGCGCAGGAAGGCGGCAAAGCGGCCGCGCAGCTCGGCGCGCGGCGTGTCGAACAGCTCGGAGACGTAGGTGCCTTCCGATTCCTCGACGTTGAAGCAGACCTTGTCGATGTTCTCGCCGATATAGAAGGCCAGCATGCCGTCAGGATCAGCCAGGCTGTCGTTCGACAGCACCGACAGGACATGAAACGGCACGCCGTTCTTCTGCAGGCAGCGAATGCCTGCCACCGTCTTGTCGAACGTGCCCTTGCCGCTGCGCGTCTTGCGGTTGCGGTCGTGGATCTCGCGCGTCCCGTCGATGCTGACGCCGATGCCGACGTTCCATTCCAGGAACAGCCGGCACCAATCGTCGTTCACCAGCGTGCCGTTGGTCTGGAAGGAGTGCTTTACGCTGACCGACGAAGGGCGCAGCCGCTCGATGGTGGCGAAGGCGTCGCGATAGAAGGAGAGGGGTGCCGCCATCGGCTCGCCGGCATGCCACAGCACGATGATCTCGTGCGAGCACCAGCCCGAGGCGAAGACCTCGCTGAACAGGCGCGTCACCGTCGTCTGCGCCATCACATGCTTGTTGCTGCGGTCGGGCAGGTAACAGTAGCTGCAATTGATGTTGCAGAACGCCGTCGGTTGCAGCACCACCATGCCGATCTCGGGGCGTGGAGCCCCGTTGATCAGCGGCTGAGCGCCCGTTGGCTGAGCGCACATGGGCTCACCCGTCATTGACGGCTACCAGTTATGCCAGCCGTTGCCCCAGCCGCCATTGTGCCAGCCATTGCCCCAGCCGCCGTTGTGCCAGCCGTTGCCCCAGCCGCCATTGTGCCAACCGCCATTGTGCCAGCCCCAGCCGCCGTTGTGCCAACCGTTGCCCCACCAGGCGAGCTGCTTCTCGGGATCGACCGCCACGAATGGCTCGCCGTCCTTGGCGTATTGTTGCAGTGCATCGGAGACCGACAGCCGGATGGATTGCAGGCGCTCGGCGACCTCGCCGGGCTTCTTCGACTGTGCCCCAGTGTTGGGCGAGGCCGTGGCCGCTGCATCTGCGGAGGCGAGACTGACCGAGAGGCCGAAAGCGCCCGCAGGCAACAATGCCGCCAATGCGCGGGCGGAACGACGATCCTGGGCCATGCAACCTCCCCTTTACCGGAGGCCCACGTTACCCAGACATGCGATCCGCTCGCAAATGAAAAGAGGACGTCAGTTCGGCAAGCTGCAGGCCCGGCCGCCGATCATGAGACGATCCGAATCGATCCAGACGCGATGGAAATCTGCATCGGCAGCGGGCCGCGGGATGGCCGGCTCGACGGTGAAGCCAATCGAGCGCAGGAGCTCGATCGCCCGTACCTTTCGCGAATCGACATAATTCTCCAATCGCGGAAACTGGCTCAGCATCTCACCGAACACCAGGCGCGACAGAGATCCAAGCTCGGCAGCGTTGTTGTCGAAGGCCTCGCACGCCAGCATCCAGAGATGGCCGACCTCGGGATCGTCGGAAACCGGAGTGACGCCCCACAAGGCAGTCGGCGTTCCGTTGCTGTCGCGGGCGGCCCAGACCTGGGTGCTGCAGGCGCAGGTCTGCAGCAGGCGATCGATCGGCACGGCTGCGTTGCCGCCGCTCCACGGCTCGTGGTCCTCGTCCATTACGGCGGCGAGAAAGGCCACGTCTACCGAAGTGGCGAGCTGGATCTGGTAGCGCATGGTCGTACAACTATTTTTGCGGGTCGAATGTTCCCGACGAGCTGCGATTTCTAGCTGCGGACCAAGCGGAACAAATGTGTGGGCAGCACGTTGGGGGCGCCTTGCCTGAACCAGGGCATCTCATGCAAGTGCGAGGCAGTGACGTAGATGGAGCCGTCCGCCCCTTCCGCCAGGCTGTCGGGCCAGCTCAGCCTGTCATCGGAGATCACGGTCTCCGACCGTTCGCCCGTCCATAGTCGCACCTCGTTGTCTTCGGGCGCGGTGAGATAGAGGAGGCCGTCGCGGCTCATCAGCAGGCCGTCGGCGACATGGCTGACGCCGACCTTCTCGATCTTGCGCGCCGCATCCTCCGGATTGTCCGACATCAGCGCGGCGGTATCGACGCGGTAAAGCGTGCGGCCGGTGAGCGCCTGCCAATAGAGCATGCCGCCGTCCATCGACAGCGCGATGCCATCGGCCGCGACCTGGAATGGCCGGCCGTCCGGCCGTTTGAGCTTTTCGCCTTTTACCGTGACCTCGACGCCCTTCTCGGGCTGCGTGCTGGGGTGACCGTCGAGCCGGGCATGCGCGCTGCCCGATTCGAGATCGACAACGACGATGGCTCCGCGCGCGCCGGAATCGGTGATGAAGGCTGAGTCACCATTGGGATGGAAACGGACATCGTTCAGATAGCTGCCCTGCAATGCCACGTCTTCGCCGAAATGGATGACCTGAGCGACCTTGTTGGTCGCGAGCTCGATGCGCACGAGCTTCGGTCCGCCGGGAATGACCTTGTCGATTCCCGGCGAGGCCGGATCGAGCACCCAGAGATTGCCGCGATTGTCGGCGACCACAGACTGCACACACACGAAGTGGTCACGCGGCGAGGGCGCCGGACCGCCGGCATTGCGCCACGAATTCCAGGCCGCGTCGGGGTAGGGCTTCAGCATGCCGTCGCGGCCCACCTCGGCGACCGAGATCGGACTGTCTTCCGTCCAGCGCGGGAAGTTGACGAAAACACGACCGTCCGCCGACACCGCGACGCCGGTCGCCTGGTGCTCGAAATGGGCCACTTCCTCGAGCCGGAAGCTCGGCCGCTTGCCCGCCGCCGCCAATGCCTGTTCCGGCGCCGGTGGTGTCTGGGCGCGAACCAGGCTGGTCGACAGGGCCGCCAAGCCGCCAGCCAGGATGAATCGACGGTGGACCATCGGTCTTCCTTGGGAGGACACTTCTGACCCCAACGCCGGTCGCGCCAGGCGGTTGCGGAATTGGGATCACGGAAGGAGTGACCGATGACCGAGGTACAAGTCCTTCGTTTCGAGGATGACGGCGAGACGCCGAACAATCCGCGCCTGCCGCTGCTCGTTTATCGCGCAGCCTTTGCGCTGGAGCGCGAAAAGGATCCCGCCGTGCCGTTCGAGCGTGCTTTTGCTGCGCATGGTTGGGGCGATGGCTGGCGCAACGGCATCTATCCCTTCCTGCACTTCCATACCGGCACGCACGAGGTGCTGGGCATCGCCCGCGGCCGCGCGACCGTGGAGTTCGGCGGAGCCAAGGGCCGCAGGCTTGGCGTGGAAGCCGGCGACGTCGTCGTCCTGCCGGCAGGCACTGGCCATCGTCGCATCGATGCGAGCGGTGACCTGCTGGTGGTCGGCGCCTATCCGCTGAACGGCTCGCTCGACCAGAAACGGCCGGGCGAGATCGAACATCGCAAAGCGGTCACCAACGTTGCAAACGTGCCGCTGCCCGAGATGGATCCGGTGCATGGCAAGGCAGGGCCATTGATGGAGCTGTGGAAGTAGCTCCTCATATTCCTCTCCCCCAAGGGGAGAGGAGCCTGACTCAATTGAATCCGCGATACACCACCGTCGCGAACATGCCCGCTGCCATGTGATAAAGGTTGTGGCAGTGAAAAGCCCATAGGCCGGGATTGTCGGCATCGAACACGACCTTCACGGTCGTTCGTGGCGGCACCAGGACCACGTCGCGCACCGCGCCCGGAAAGGCCTGGCCATTGATCTCCGTGACCTGGAAGGAAGGGCCGTGCAGGTGCATGGGATGGGCCATCATGGTGGTGTTGCGCATCACCAGCTCGACGCGTTCGCCTTTTTCTACAGTGACCGGCACGCCTTCCATGCCGTGCACCGCCATGCCCCAGACATAGCTCGACATGTTGCCCGTGAGATCGACGGGCACGGAGCGATCGATCGGCCGTGATGTGAGCGGCGTGGCTGCGCGCAGCTTCATCTCATCCACCAGGCCGAGCGCGGGTGCTGCCATCTCCGCCGTCTCGGCGATCTTGGCGATCGGCGCGCCACGCGGGCGCAGGACCACGCCGGTCTGCTTGGTGAGACCTTCGCCGCGCGCCAGCACCGGCAGGGCCGAGCCGTCGGCCGGCAGGCGCACGGCGATGTCGACACGCTGGGCGATGGCGAGCGGGAACTGCCGGACTTTCAGCGGCACCACCGGATTGCCGTCGACGGTCAGCACGGTGCCTTCGACATTGCCAAGGTCGATCATGAAGTTGGTCGAGGCGGCCGCATTGATGATGCGCAACCGGACCTCCGCGCCTTTCTCGACGTCGAACACCTGCGGGTCGGCGAGCGTGCGGTCGTTGGCCAGGAAGGCGTCGTAGGTCACGTCGTTCAGGTCCATGCCGCCGCCGGAGGGCATGTTCATCCCCGGCATGTTCATGCCGCCGCGCGACATGTTCGACATGCCGCCCGACATGTTGCCCCCCGTCGTGTTGCCCATGGCCGTCATCGGCTTTGGCTTGCGCAGCTCCGCGAAGATCAGGCTGGGCTTGGTCCATGAAAAGTCTTCCAGCAGGACCACGACCTCCTGCAGGCCGCTGCGGATGGCGCTCTGCTCGCGCACGATCAGCGGTGCGGCCAGCAGGTTCTGCTCCTGCAGGCCGAAGTGCGAATGCATCCAGCGCGTGCCCGCGGGCTGGGCCGGGAAGCTGTAGTCGGCGAACTTGCCCGGCGCGACCGGCGGCCCGGAAATGTAGGGCACGCCGTCCTGGCGCCACGGCGGGTTCAGGCCATGCCAGTGCAGGCCCGACAGCACGTCGAGCCCGTTCTCCAGCCGCACATCGAAGGTCTCGCCTTCATTCAGCGTGATGCCCCACGTACCGGAAGGCTGGAAGGCGCCGTAACGCGTCGCGGGCTTGCCGTTGACTTCGATGACGCGGTTGGCGAGGCGAATCGTCTTGCGGCCGGCCGTCTGGGCGATGCTTTGCGCCGAGGGGCCGGCGATCAAGTCGGTGGCGAGACCGGCGGTAGCGGCGAGCAGTGTACGACGATGCATCAAAGGTCTCCCGGGCGCCCGTCGGACACCTAATATACCCCAGGCCGGGACAGCTTTGTTGCACATCAACAGGCCCCGGGACATGCTCGGCGCGGAGGCTAGATCATGAAAATGGGCATCATCGGCGTCGGCTCGGTCGGTTCGGCGATCGCCATGGCGGCCGCCTCGCGCGCCCGGGTGCGCGAGATCGTTCTGGTCGACCGCAACCGTGCCCGCTCCAAGGCCGTGGCGACCGACATGCACTATGGTGCCGCGCTCTCGCCCCTGGTCACGATCCGCGACGGCGACTATCCCGACCTGGCCGATGCGGCCCTTGCCATCATCACCGCGGGCATCAACGAAAAGGCGGGCGGCGCCACCGACCGCGGCGATCCGGCCGGCCGCCTGCGCCTGCTCGACGCCAACGTCGCCGTGTTCCAGGACATCGTGCCGAAGCTCGTGAAGGCAGCGCCTCGGGCAGTGATCGTGGTCGCCACCGATCCGCCCGAACCGTTGGCCGACGTCGCCCGCCAGCTCGCCGGCCACGACCGCATCGTCGATGCCGGCACCTATCTCGACAGCCTGCGCTTTCGCCTGCACATCGGTGAGCGGCTGGGCGTTGGGCCGGACAGCGTCGAGGCCAACGTCGTGGGCGAGCACGGCACGTCCAGCGTGTTCCTGTGGTCGTCCGCCCGGGTCGGCGGCATGCCGGTGCGCGAGCTGGCGGCCCGCCGCAAGATCGAGTTCGAGACCTTCCGCAAAGACGTCGAGCAGGACGTGCGCTTCGCCAACATCACCATCATCGAAGGCATCGGCGCCAGCCAGTACGGCATCGGCATGGTCTGCGCGCGCATCGCCGAGGTGATCCTGGGCGACGAGCACGCCGTCATTCCGGTCGGCTCCTACAATCCGCGCTTCGGCACGACGGTGTCCCTGCCGAGCATTGTCGGGCACCAGGGCGTGATCGAGGTCCTGGAGCCCGGGATGTCCGACAGCGAGCGGCAGGGGCTCGAACGCGGCGCCGCTCGCCTGAAGGAGACGGTGAGCAAATACCTCAGCCGTTGATGTTGAACAGCTTCGCCGCCGTGCCACCCAGCACCGCCACCTTCTGCTCGTCGCTGAGCGAATCGCAGGCGAAGATGTGGTCCACAGGCTTGAGCTGCCAGGGATAGGGATAGTCGCTGCCCAGCACGATCTGGCTGGCGCCAACCTGGGCCGCGAGATGGCGGATGGCCTCGGGCGAGAAGATCAGCGAATCGAAGTAGAGCTGCTTGAGATACTCCGAAGGCTTCTTCGCGAGCTTGGTGTCGGCCTTGCAGCCGGCCGGGCCGACCATGCAGGCATGGTCGGAGCGGTCGGCGTAGGAGGGCAGGTAGCCGCCGCCGTGGGCGGCGATCACTTTCAGGCCGGGGAACTTGTCGAGCGTGCCCTCGAAGATCAGGTGCGACAGCGCGATCGTGGTCTCCAGCGGATTGCCGATGGTGTTGCCGAGCCAGCCGTTGCCGCCCAGTCGCTTGGCCACCTCCGGCACGCCCTGCGGATGAATGAACAAGGGGACGCCGAGCTCCTCGGCCTTGGCCCAGACTGGATGGAACTTGGGGTCGGAGAAGTCGACGCCGGCGACCGCGCCGCCGATCGCCGCACCCTTCAGCCCCTGCTTCTTCACCGCGGTCTCGAGTTCCGTCACGGCGAGGTCGGGCGCCTGCAGGGTGAGCGAGGCGAAGGCGGCGAAGCGGTCGGGCTTGGAAGCACAGAGCTCGGCCAGCTTCTCGTTCTGCAGCTTCACGATCTGGCCCGCGAGCTCGCGGTCGCGGCCGTACCAGAAGGGGTTGATCGACAGGACCTCCATGTCGACGGCCTGCCCGTCCATCGCCTTCAGTCGCTTGTCGATCTCGATGAAGGCTTCGGCTGCGCCGTTGACCGGCGGCAGCTGCACTGCAGCGCCGTCGGCGCCCAGCAAGGCGCCGGCTTCGCGGAAGTGGCAATGGGCATGCACGTCGATGGTCTTGACCTTCCTGCCGTTGACGGCGACGGGCAGGGTGCGTGGCGTGCCCTGGGCGTGCGCGCTCTCGAGCAGGCCGCAGCTGCAGAAGACGATTCCGGTCGCGGCAGCGGTGCCGCCCTTGAGGAAGTTTCGGCGCGTGGTCATGGCGTCCCTCCGATTTTTTTCCTCCCCAGCGAAGCGGGGGAGGTGTCGGCGTCTTCGCCGACGGAGGGGTCATGAGTCACGCTAAGGCCTCCGACCCCTCCGTCGCCGTATGACGGCGACACCTCCCCAACTTCGTTGGGGAGGAAGGGAGTCTAGGCCGCCAGCGGCCGTCCCGAAACGGACGGCGCGGCGATCACTATGTGATATGCAATTCTGTCAGGGTGCGTAAGAGAGGCCCGGTGTGACGCCGCCATAGCCGCTGCCCAGTCGGCCGTTCCAGCCGAAGCCGACATAGCCGCCAGCCGCGTCGTAGAGGTAGTCGAAGCCTTCGAGGAACATGCGGCCGGTGTTCACGAACACGCCGCGGTCGTGCACGACTTCCACCCGTTCCGGATGCATGGGGTTGCCGCGGCCGCCGACGGTGAAGCCATAATAGGCCGGCTGCGGGTTGCGCTGGTCGGGCAGGAACACGGTGATCCGGCTGCCCTCCGGCGCGCGCCGGCCGCGCTCCAGCCGCGCGCCCTCGGGCGGTGACAGGAACATGTAGTTGATGCCCGTATCGACCAGGACGGTGCCATTGCCCGTCACGCCGTCGACCGAGACCGCCATCGGCGTGGCGCTCCATTCCGGCACGCCGGGGCGCGACGCCGCGTTGGCGGCGAGCTTGATGAAGGCGAAGCCGCGCGTGCGTTCGGCCGACATGCCGAGATGCACGCCTTCGCGCGTGACGATGTAGCCCGGCCGCACCAACGAAAGCGGCGCGCCTGAAGCGAGCGAGACCAGGCTGACGAAGGGATTGCGCGGCACGCCGGGCTCGGTTCCCCCTGTACCGATGCTCTCTGCGCCGGTGCGGTCGAAGCCCACGCCCATGAAGGCGACGCCGCGCGGATTGCTCTCGGGCCGGCAGTCGCGCGCCCGCTCCAGGCAGGTGATGGACGAGACGCGCAGCACCTGCACGCGCGCGGTGGCGACGGGCGTCGCCTCATCGCGCTGGATCACGACCTCGGTGGTGTAGCGCTCGCCGTTCAGGATGCGGCCGCTCGAGTTGTAGATCAGCCGTCCGGGACCTTCGGCGATGTCGCTGGGTCCGGGAGTGAAGTGCTCGGCGGCGACGACGATGCCGGTCGAGCCGGTATCCATGCCGAAGCGGACGGGCCGGCTGCCGCGAAGTTTCAGCCAGACATGCGGCACGCGATCCATCGCAATCGGGCCGTTGGCGAACGGGATGTCGAGCGTCTGCAGCCCGCGATACTGCGCCGACGGGTCCTGCGCTTGCGCATGATGCGAGGCCAGGCCCACAAGGGCTGCAATTAGCGTGACAGAAAAGATACGCATGTGCTCCGCAAGTCCAAGGCCCCGTCTGTGGTACAGTAACCCTCTCGGGGCAGACGACAAAAAGGGGGAATGACATGCGTCCACGGATTTTGGCGGCAGCGATCGTGATCGCTGCAGGGTTCGCTGCGTTTGCTGCAGAAGCGCAGCAGGGCAACACGATCAATGTCGTGGTGTCGGGGATAAGGGACAACGTCGGCAGCATCCGTTGCGGCCTGTTCAATTCGGCGGCGAGTTTCCCGAAAGACGACCAGAGGTTCCAAGGCGTCGAGGCACCGATCGCCAACGGACAGGCGACCTGCGCCTTCAACAACGTGCCGCCCGGCACCTATGCCGTCGCCTATTTCAAGGCGGCACCCGGCCAGACCAAGATGAACACCGGCATGTTCGGCATGCCGCAGGATCCCTACGGGTTCTCGCGCAACGCCACGATCGGCATGGGGCCGCCGTCCTTCAATTCGGCGGCCTACAGCTACGCCGGCGGCAACACGACCTGGCCGGTGACGATCACCTACCCGTAGACCCACGTCCCTCTCCGCCCGCTCGCGGGAGAGGCCAGGTGGGGGCTCCGAAAGCTCGGGCACCCCCTCACCCAACCTCTCCCCCTAGCGGGGGAGAGGAGCATGAGGGTCAGGTGCTCATCCCGCGCGGACCTCGCTTGGGCTTCGGTCCTTCGAGGTCGGCGTTCTGGCTTCCGGCCAGCGCCGCCTTGTGACGGCGGCGCGTGCGCGGCGGTTGTGGCTGCGGGACGCGCTGCGGCTCGCTGCCGGGGTGGAGGCGCTCTTCCTCGAGCGCCTGCTTGTGATCGATCGGGCGCGTCGGCTTCATGACTTCTTCTTCCGCGCGGTCCGGCGCTTGGGCACCTTCTTGCCCTTCTTGCGCGCTTCGGACAGGCCGATGGCGATCGCCTGCTTGCGGCTCTTGACCGTGCCGCCCTTGCCGCCTTTGCCGCTCTTGAGCTTGCCCTTCTTGCGCCGGCTCATGGCACGCTTCACGTCCTTGCCGGCACTGCGTGAGTATCTGGCCATGGTTCCTCCGTGGAAGTTCTTCCGGGCAACGCGGCCCGGCCACGGAGGATGCGTTCACTCGTGGGCGTGCGGCGGGTTGCCCTTGAGCCGATAGACGACGCCGGTCTTGGTGGCGCCGAGCTGGATCCAGTCGCGCGCCTCGGCCTGCAGGGCGAAGAAGAAGGCCTCGCAGCGTCCCAGCGCCTCGTCCGTCAGATCCTCACGGCGGCGGAATTTCAGCTGGAAGGCGAATTCGCCGATCAGCGGCGCATGATCGCCACGATTGCGCCACAGCGCGACGTTGCACATCGCCGACACGCGGTTGCCGAAATCCAGGACGCCGATGTCCTGCAGCACCTCTTCGACGATGGTGCCGCCGACCAGCTCGGCGCGTTCGTTCTTCTCCCACGGGATCGATTGCAGCGCCGGCAGGGCCTGGGCGATGCGCTCCATGGACATGCGATCGCTCATGATCGCGCTTTCCATGTGGAACTCGACGTTGTGCGAATAGAGCATGCGCATGCCGCCCAGCCCGTCCTTGAGCGGCAGGGCTTCGGCCTTGAATTTGATGCGGTAGTCGCCGGCGATGTGCGGCCGCATGTCGAGCTCGGCGGTCTTCTGCGGGTCGGTGTGGCGGAACTTGAAGACGATCTCCGGCGTGCCGATCGGGAAGCCGTCCTGGTAGGGGATGCGGCGGCGCAGGATGAAGGCGTTGTTGTAAAGCCGGAAGTCGTGGGTATCGACGAACAGCACCTCGCGGATGGCGAGTGGCCGCTCGGTGAAGGTCAGCGGATCGAAGATCACGCCGGTTGCCTTGGCCGGCCGCCGCAGCACCTTGGCAAAGTCGAACAGGCTCTGTCGCGAGGTGAAATGATTGGGCTTGAGGATCAGCTTGCACTCGAGATAGCGGATCTCATCGTACGGCAGGCCGTCGGCATACTTGCCGGGCTTGATCGACGGCAGATGGCGCACCCGGATGGCAGGCTTGTCCGCCGGCTTGGCGACTTCCTTGACCTTGTCCTTCGTCTTCTGGCTCATGGCATCTCCCCTCCGCCCTCCGACTATAGGCGAGGTCGGGGGGTCATGGCTCGCATTTTGGCAGCATGGCCCCCGGGCATTCGATGTCGCCTGCCGTCCGGACGATGAAACGGCCCATCTCGTAGCCCAGCGGGGATGGCCCGGTGTCCGCGTCGACCGCGGCCAGCACGACCATGACCTGGCCGCACCCTGGGCAGGCATAGGTCGTCTCCCGCCCGGCCGAGATCGTGTAGCTCGAGAGCGGCAGGCGGCTGTTGCAGGTGGTGCAGGTCGCCTTGAGATCGGCGTCGCTCACCGTGGCGCGGCTCAGCATGGCGTTCAGCACGTCGCTCAGCGTGATGGCGGTGACCTTGCGCGCCGCCGGCCCGCGCTCAAGCACGGTATCCAGCATGCGCAGCATCTTGCGGCGCAGGCGTTCGCGCTCCTTGGCATCGGTCGCGCCGCGCGACGATTCGATGCCGGCGAGCACGTCGTGCGCAACGCCTTCCATCCGACTCACCGGATCGACAGCCACCGGTTCGAACACCGGATCGACCATCGACAGCGCCTCGTAGGCCTCCTCGATTCTGCGCACCAGGATCGGCTCCTCGCCCTGCCGGAAGAGCCGGTGCGCGGCGAAGATGCGGTTCATCGCCCACAAGGGCTCGCTCGGCGACACGATCACCCGCGCCTGTCCCGGCAGGAGCGGCGGCTGGGACGAGCGTTCGACGACGACCTCGATGGGAATGTCGACCGCCTCGACGGCGGAATAATCCATGATGCCGCGCGCCAGCCCGTTGCGCGCGACGAAGCGGCCGACCGCCTTGTCGCGCAACGAGATGTCCGTCGCCACGTAGGTGCCGGAGAACCTTGTCAGCAGGACGTTGTGGCGCTGGTCGTGGAGGAGCTGAAACACCATGGCCTCTCCCGCATAGATTGCGCCGGGAAAGTCGGGCCGTCCATCGCTAGAGCACATTTCGTCCAGCTGTAATCAGCCGGACGAAATGTGCCTGTGAACCCAATGCCTCCAGTGCGCGCGTTCCCCAAGGGATGGAACCGCAAGCGGTTCCATCCCTTGGGGAACCGCTCTACCAGCGGCCGAACGGGCCGAACGGACCGAAGGGGAAACGTCGGCGCGGCGAATCGTCGAACAGCACGAGGAAGAGCTGGGCGAACAACGCCTGCACTTGCGGATCATCTGGACCTGACGCGTTCGTCCAGGCGGTGGTCTGCGACAGGGCAAGATCGTTGCGGCAATAGATGGCGAAGACGTTGAACGATCGACCCACAACCGGTGGTTTATGGCGGATTGTGCCGGCGCAAACGCTCATGGCTGTCAGGTCGTTGGCCGCGTCGAAAACCAGCACCATGCGGTAGTAGGGACGGGGCAGCTCCGGCGGGTCGGCATAGGTGAAGGTGAGGTTGGGCCGGGGCTTGGCTGCCTGCATCACCGGCAGCAGGGCGCGCTGCACCGCGGCGGGTGGCAGGTTGGGGAAGGGGATGCCCGCCATGACGACCTGGAAGTTGCGGCCGTCGGTGACGGCGAAGAACTCGGAATAGTCGTAGGCCGGGTCGTAGTAGGCGCCGCCGATCGTGCCGCTGGCGGCGCAGCCGGCCAACATCAGGGCGGGCAGGAGCTTGGCGAGGCGCACGACGGACAACGACGGGGCCCCGATTGGCGTTCCGGCTCAGCTCACCGCTCAGCTGACCATGGCATAGGCGGGTTGGCGAAAATCCGCGCCGGCGCGCAGGAAGCCGCTGCGGCTGTCGAGCAGGATGGCCTCGACCGAGCAGGCGCGCCGGGTCAGCGCCGGCCACATCTCGACGTCGTGGCCGCGCCGGCGCAGGTCGTCGATCGTGGCGTCGGGCAGCCGGGCCTCGATGTTCAGGCGGCCGGGCAGGTGGGTGTAGGGCGCGAAGGAGTTGGGGAAGCTGAAGGTGGCGAAGCGCGGCTGCTCGATCGCCTCCTGGATATCCATGCCGAAGTGGAAGGTGTTCAGGAACACCTGCAGCATCGCCTGCACCTGTACGTCGCCGCCCGGAGCGCCGAACGGGATGACGCTGCCGTCGTCGCGCACCGCGATGGCGGGGTTGGGCGTGAGCCGCGGCCGCTTGCCCGGCGCCACACCCGAAGGATGGCTGGGATCGGGTCGCGATTGTGTGCCGCGACCCGACGGCACGATGCCGAGCCCCGGGATCACCGGCGAGCGCCACGAGCCGTCGGACGGCGTGGCCGACATGGCGTTGCCCCAGCGATCGACGGCGCAGCAGTAAGAAGTGTCGGGCTCGACGACGGCGTCGCTCCTGGCGCGCGAGGCAGCGACCGAGGCAACGGGCGGCGGCATGTTGCCGGGATAGCGGCCGATGGGCGGCGGCATGTCGGGCATGGCGCGCTCGCGGTCAATCGCACCGACGCGCGCCGAGACGTGGGCGTCGGACAGAAGCTCGTCCATGCCGACATCGACGAACAGAGGATCGCCGTAGCGGTATTCGCGGTCGGCGCAGGCTGCCTTCAGGATCTCGGTGACGAGATGGATGTAGTCGGCGCTGTTGTGCGCGAGGCCCTTCAGCCCACCGGCCGCCTCGATCATGCGCAGCGCCTGGGCCAGCATCGGGCCCTGGCACCACGGCCCGCAGGTGAAGACCTCGAAGTCGCGCCAGCGCACGCTGACCGGCTCCTCGTAGCGGCTGTGGAAATTGGCGAGGTCGTCGCGCGCGAGGTAGCCGCCGTTCTCCTCGTGATAGCGCACGATGGTCTCGGCGATGTCGCCGCAATAGAAGGCGGCGCGCGCCGCCGCGAGGCCGGCCAGCCGTCCGCGCTTCGACGCCGCGCGCTCCTGGTCGATCATGTATTGCAGCGTGCCGGCGAGATCGCTCTGCACGAACCGGTCGCCGACCTGGGGCAGCTTGCCGCCGGGCAGGAAGATCGCGGCATTGGACGGCCAGGAGCGATAGCCGTCCTCGTACTGCTTGATCATGGTCGCCATGTACTCGAACACCGCGAAGCCTTCGCGGGCGTAGCGCACGGCTGCTCCCGCGACGTCGCCGAACGACATGGTGCCGTAATCGGTGAGCGCTGTGATCCAGGCGTCAGGTGCGGCAGGCACCACGGTGCGCAAAATGCCCAACGGCATCTTCCCATCATGCTCGCGCATGAAGAGATCGGCCGGGAAGCGCTTGGGCCAATGACCGAGGCCCGCGATGGTGACGACTTTTCCCTGCCCGGTGCGGATCATGATAGGCGCGACGCCGGCCGCGTTCACCTCGTCCGGATGCAGCACGGCGAGGGCAATGCCCGCGGCGCAGCCGGCATCGATGGCATTGCCGCCGGCCTCGAGGATCGCGAAGCCTGCGGCGGCGGCGAGGTAATGGCCGGCAGACACGGCATGCCGGCTGCCGTAGAGGGTGGGGCGCGTGGAGGGCATGTCGGATCCCCTGAAAGGATCAGAGTGTACATGCCTTTATGCGCTTCATTCAAAGAAGGCCCGCAGCGTGTGAAAGCTTTGCCGGCAGTCGAGCCCACCGACACAACGAATGACATATCCGCCAAACGCGCCAGGAACGACCAATAGCAACTTAAGTTATTGACGTTACTGGTACTTCAGTTATATATTGCAGGCTCGTTGCGTGGCCTCCCCGCGCTCCTGCTCTATGCATCGTTGATCCGAGACTGGTGCGCCCGCGCGGCGGCCGTCCCGACCGGTTGCGTGCATCCGGACGGGCCGGGCGTCGGCCCCGTCCGAATTTCTGCGTGCACATCGCGGAGGGGGGTAGCGCAAACTGCGCAAACTGCGGAAACCCCTCGCCGGGGCCTCCGCACCACTGACGGCAGTGCATGCGCAGCCCCGCGCCGAGGACCTAGATCGGCTTGCCTGCGCTCGTGCTCCAGCGCGTCATCAGCCCGTTGCTGGGCAGCGCATTGTCCGCGACCTTGCGCGCCGTCTCGATGCCGGCGACCGGCAGCCCCTCAGGATCGAGCAGCCCGACCTGCACCAGCACCGCGGCCTGGTCCCAGTAGATGTGCTCGTGCGCGACCTTGTCGCCCTCGAAGCGCACGATGGCGACGAGCGGGACTTCGACGCGCTTTCCGGTCGGGGCGATGCCGGGCAGCATCCAGTCGATCTCGCTGGTATGGGTAAAGCTGAAGATCAGCTCGTCGACGATCTGGTCGGCGCCGACCGTGCGGCTGATCGGCTTCAGCTCGGTGTCGGGCGGATTGCCGCCGATGAAATGGTACTTGTAGAAGCGCTTCAGCTGGTCGTGGCCGACGCCGCCGGTCATGGTCGGCACGTGGTTCACATAGGGCCGCTCGACCATGGTCGCCATGGTGGCATCGACGTCGCGCGTCTCGAACTCGTGGCGGCAATGGGCTTCCCACAGGGCGACGAGGTCGGGAGCGGGCATAGCGGAACCTCCTAGTCCAGTCCGAACAGGCGGGCCACGCGCTGGACGCCCTGCCACACCGGGTCGAGGCGGGCGAAGGTCTTGACCATCTCGCGGGCGTCGGCCAGCAGCGCCTTGAGCTTGACGCCGTCAGGCTCGTCCTTCGCCGCTTCCTTCCGGGCCTCTTCGAAGAGCGCGCGCAATTCGCGCATCTCCTCCCTGTAGTCGTCGTCGATCGCCTTGATGGAGTGCCCCAAGGCGGTGATGAGATCCTTGCGCTCGGTTGTCATGACGGCCTACGCCGCTTTCTTCTGCCGGTTGGCGGCGATCACCGCCCACAGGCTCGCCGCCGTCGCCGGCATGTCGACATGCTTCACCCCGGTGTGCGGGTGGATCGCGTCGACGATGGCATTGATCACCGCCGGCGGCGCACCGATGGCGCCGGCCTCGCCGGCGCCCTTCACGCCCAGCGGATTGGTCGTGCACGGGCTGTTGTGCAGGTCGAAGTGCACATGGGGCACGACGTCGGCGCGTGGCAGCGCGTAGTCCTGGAAGCTGCCGCTCAGGAGCTGCCCTGAGTCCTTGTCGTAGACCGTCTTCTCGGTCAGCGCCTGGCCGACGCCCTGGCCGATGCCGCCATGGACCTGGCCCTGCAGCAGCATTGGATTGAGCGCGGCGCCGAAATCATCGACCACGCTGTAGTTCACGATCTCCAGCACCCCGGTGTCGGGATCGATCTCGAGCTCGCAGATGTGGCAGCCGTTGGGGAAGGTGTCGGCCGTCGGCGTGCGTGTGAACTCGTCATCCAGCCCGGGCGTCTCGCCCGCCGGTACGTGCTTGGGATCCTTCGCCGCCTTGGCGACGTCGAACAGGCTCATGCTGCGGTCGGTGCCGACGATCTTGTAGGCGCCGTCGCCATACTCGATGTCGGCCGCCGAGGCCTCCATGGCGCTCGCCGCGACGAGCTTGCCCTTGGCGATGATCTTGTCGGCCACGCCGATGGTCGCGGTGCCGGCCACCGAGACCATGCGGCTGCCGCCGGTCATGCCCTCGGGCACGACGTCGGAATCGCCCTGCACGAAATGGATCTGGTCGGCATCGATGCCGAGCCGCGCCGAGGCAATTTGCCGGATCGCGGTTTCCTGGCCCTGGCCGTTGGTCTGGTTGCCGACGAAGATCGTGACCGTGTTGTCGTCGTTGAACTTGGCGATGGCGGTCTCCGGCGGCCCGCCGCCGCACTTCTCGACGTAGGTCGCCATGCCGAGCCCGCGCCACTTGCCCTTGGCCAGTGCGGCGGCCCGCCGGGCGGAAAAGCCCTTCCAGTCGGCCTTCTCCATGCCCTTGCGCATCACCGCTTCGAAGTTGCCCGAGTCGTAAGTGTCGCCGAGCGCCGTCGCGTACGGGATCTGGTTGGGCTTGATGAAGTTGCGTGCCCGGATCTCGTCGGGCGTGAGTCCTACTTCGCGCGCAATGTGATCGACGAAGCGTTCCAGCAGGTAGGCCGCTTCCGGACGGCCGGCGCCGCGATAGGCGTCGGTCGGCACGGTGTTGGTCATGACGCCCTTGACGTTCACGTAGCACGTCGGCGTCGTGTAGAGGCCGACCAGCATCTGGCTGCCCGCCAGGGTGGGGATGAAGGCGCTGAAATGGCTGAGATAGGCGCCCAGCGCCGCATAGGTCGTGATGCGGCTGCCGATGAAGCGGCAATCCTTGTCGAGCGCCATCTCGGCGATCGAGACATGGTCGCGGCCCTGCACATCGGACTGGAAGGCCTCCTGGCGGTCGGGAATCCACTTCACCGTGCGCTTCAGCAGGCGCGAGGCCCACACGATCATGGGATATTCCGGATGCACGAAGATCTTCATGCCGAAGCCGCCGCCGACGTCGCCCGTGCGCACGCGGAGCTTGGGCGAGCCGATCTTGAGGATCATGTCGGCCACCACCGGCCGGATCATGTGCACGCCCTGCGACGAGAGCCACAAGGTCGAGCGGTCGTCCTTGGCGTCGTACTCGCAGATCGCGCCGCGCGGCTCCATGGGATTGGCGACCAGCCGCTGGTTGACGAGCTGCAGCTTGACCACCTTGTCGGCCTTGGCGAAGGCGGCGTCGGTCTTGGCCTGGTCGCCCATGTGCCAGTCGAACACGATGTTGTTCTTGATGTGGTCGTGGACCAGGGGCGCGCCGGGCTGAGCCGCTTCGAAGGTGCCGACGACGTGCGGCCGCGCCGCGTAGTCAACCTCGATCAGCTCGGCGGCATCCTTGGCCTGCTCCAGCGTCTCGGCCACGACCAGCGCCACCGGATCGCCGACATGGCGCACGCGGTCGACGATCAGCATCGGCCGCGGGGTCTCGCCGCGCTGGGTGCCATCGCGGTTCTCCAGCGGCACCAGGCAGGGCACGTCGCCGAAATCGGCCTTCTTGACGTCGTGGCCGGTCAGCACCAGCAGCACGCCCGGTGCCTTGGCGGCGGCCGTGGTGTCGATCTTCCTTATGTCGGCATGGGCATGCGGCGAGCGCAGCACGGACATGCGGGCCGTCGGGGCATTCAGCTTCGTGTCGTCCGTATAACGCCCGCCGCCCGTCAGCAGCCGGGGATCCTCGAGCCTACGCACCGATTGACCGATACCGAACTTCGCCATGAATTCCCTCCGTTCGGGCCGGAGGTTAGCAAGGTGCGCTCAACTGTGCCATCAGGCCCAGAAGGTCCACAGGGCGCAGATTGCAATGATGGCGACGGCCGCACCGGCCGCGCGCAGCCATTCGCGGGCGGTTGGCATTTCTGCAGGCGGTGGTTCCTTTTCGAGGTCGGAGGCCTTCATGCAAAACCTCTGGATGACGACACCGGCACTGTTGCAACGCCGGACGAGGCGGTGGCGTTGCCCTGCCGGAAACCCTCCATCACATGTCCACTGCCGCCCCTCGACCGATCGACACCCCGACGAAGGTCGATTACGTGGCCTTGCCGGCGGGCGCCCTGATCGGGCGCTACCAGGTTGCAAGCGTTCTGGGTCAGGGCGGTTTCGGCATCACTTATCTTGTACGCGACACGCAGCTCGGGCGCGAGGTCGCGATCAAGGAATACCTGCCCGCCGCGCTCGCGGTCCGGCCCGACGGCAGCTCGGTGCTGCCGCGGTCGACCGAGGTGGCCGATGATTTCGGCTGGGGCCGCAGCCGGTTCATCGAGGAAGGCCGCACGCTCGCCAACCTGCACGAGGCGCCGTCGATCGTACGGGTGTTCGACTTCCTCGAAGCCAACGGCACGGCCTACATCGTCATGGAACTGTTACGCGGCCGCACCCTGGAGGACCGGGTCAAGGCCGAAGGGCCGCTGCCGCCGGTCGCGCTGCAGGCGATCCTGGGCCCGCTGCTCGCCGGCCTGCACAAGGTGCACGAGACAGGCTTCCTGCATCGCGACATCAAGCCCGCCAACATCATGCTCGGTACCGACGGCAAGCCGACCCTGATCGATTTCGGCGCCGCGCGCGCCGCGATGGCCGACCGCACCAAGACCATGACGGCGATCTTCACCCCGGGCTACGCCGCGCCCGAGCAGTTCACCTCGGCCAAGCAGGGGCCGTGGACCGACATCTACGGCCTGTCGGCCACGCTTCACTACGCCATCACCGGCCGGGCGCCGCCCAGCGCCTTCGACCGCCTGATGGAGGATACCTATGTGCCGCTCGCCGGCTCGGCGCCGCGGGAATTCGACGACCGGGTCCTGCGTGGCATCGATGCCGGCCTGTCGCTCGCCTTGGAAAAGCGGCCGTCGAGCATCGCGGCCTGGTGGGCGCCGCACGACGTGCCCGCCGACAGCGCGCCGACGCTGGTGATGCCACCGGCCCCGAGCGCGGCCGTGCACGCCGTCTCGCACCGCTCCGCCGCGCGGCGCGGTTGGCTGGCGCTCGGCGTCGGCGTTGTCCTGGCAGCGATGGCCGGTGCCTACGTCACCTTTGCACCCGCGCCGACGCCCCAGGGGGAGCCGGCTACGTCTCCATCGGCCGGCGCGAACCAGCCATCGTCGGCGGAAGCGACGGAAACCGCGTTGAACCTCTCGACCGCGGACCGTCGGCGCATCCAGCTCGCGCTGACAGCGCAGGGCTTCGACACGCGCGGCTCGGATGGCACCTTCGGTCCGCGGTCGCGCGAGATGATCGCGGCCTGGCAGCAGGCGCAGAAGCATCCGGCGACGGGCTACCTGACCGCGGCGGAAAGCCAGGCGCTGCGCGACGCCAGTCCGCCCTCGCCACGACCGGCGGCCGACCGGCCGGCCGCAGCGCCGGTGGGCAGCGGCTTCTTTGTCGGGTCGCTGTCGGGATCGGCGACAGGAGGCGGCGCCGCACCGCTGGCGCCCATGGAAGCGGACTTGCGCCTGGCTGGCGGCCAGCTCAGCGGCCGCATCGTTCATCCCGTTTGCGGCAGCCTGCCGGTTTCGCTGGCGGTCGATGCCGCCGGCACGGTGAGCGGCGGCCTGCGTCTGCCCGAGGCGGCGGGCTGCACGACCAACGCCGCTTCGGCAAGCGGCCGCCTGTCGGGCGGCACGCTGACGCTCAACCTGCGCGGCGCCGATGTCAGCTTCCGCGGCACGCTGTCGTCGCACGGTGCGCAGCCGTCGGGAAATACAGCGCGGCCTCCGGGCATGCGCACCGACATGCCCTAAATCGGCGCTTAGGACTTCGGCGTAATCGCTATGACGGCCACGCTGCTGTTGATCGCCGTCACGGAGTCGCCCGGCTTGACGCGCGGCAGCTGTGCGCGGCCTTCCGGCGTGGTGACATTGTAAGTGCGGACCTCGCCGCCGCCTGGATTGATCAGCGAGATCGTGCCGGCTGACGGATTGACGCCGGTCACCCACCAGTTGGCGACCGCTTGGCCGGCCGAGGCGCCGGCGACGCTGCCGCCCCCGCCCGTGGCGACCGTCACGCTCGTGTCGCGATCGCCAGGCGTCCTGGTGTTCGGGCCGGACAGCACGAAGGTCAGCCTGTCTTCGAAAGCAAGCGAGACCATGTCGCCCACCTTGGTCTGCGCGAAGTTGGCGACCGACGGGCTCACCTGGCGCACGGCGGTGGCGCCGTTGGTGAAGGCGAGCGACACGGTGCGGGCATTGGGATCGACAGCGGTGATGCGCGCATCGGCCGAATAGGTGGTGACGGTCGAGATGCCGACGACCGGCTGGCCTTGCGCGAAGGCCGAGCCGGCCGCGAGCATCGAGCCCGCCATCGAAGCGGCGATCAGAATTCTTCTGGTAAGCATGGTGTACCTCCTCCTGCTTCGGAAAAACGGTACCACAAGCTTTGCCAGCCGAGCCATGGCCTGTCCCTTGCGGACAGTTGAAAATACTTCAGGAGCCGCCGGTCTCGCCGTCGAAATAATCGGCAGAGGTGACCCGGCCCATCGCCTTGTAGGTCGCGCTCTTCAAGTCGCCATCCTTCACACCGGCCGCCATGCCGACCTTTTTTGAATCCGGATACTCGATGATGTCGACCGTGGCGATGTCGGAGATCGCGAGATAGCGGAGCTCGCTCGCACCGGTATTGATGATCTGGTGGGCTTCGCCTCCGGCGGGGCTCGCGATGAGATCGCCGGCGCGCACCGGCTGGGTGCGGTCGTCCAACCGTACCTCGCCGCTGCCCGACACGATGTAGAAGAGCTCGTCCATCACGTGATGGCGATGGAACGGCCAGGCGCGCTTGCCCGGCGGCACGACGGTCAGCGAGCAGCCCAGCTTCTTCAGCCCGAGCATGGGCCCAGCCCGGCCGAGCCTGGCCTGAAAGGCCTTGCCGTTGCCGCCGTCCTCCATCACCAGCTCGGCGATGTTGACGATGCGCTGCGGCCCGCTCATCGCGACGCCCGCCGCGCAGTCCGCCGGCGCGGCGAGCGCCGCGTCGTGGTCTTGGCATTGGTCTTGGCGTTGGTTTTGGCGTTCTGGCCGCCCATCGCGCGCGAGCTCTCGCGCTTGCCGCGGGCACCCACGCGGGCCTTGCCCTCGGTCTCCTGCTGGGCGGTGCGGCCGGTCGCTTCCTTGGCCTTGCTGCGCGCGAGGTTGCGGCGGTTCTTGGCCTTGCTTTCGTACTTGGAAGCACCGGCTTCCTCGAGCGCGATGGCGATCGCCTGGCGCCGGCTCCTCACCTTGCCGCCCTTGCCACGCGGCCCACTCTTCAGCTCGCCGTGCGCGTATTCGTGCATGACGCGGCCCATGGTCTTGCGCTGGGACATCGATGTCTTGGCCATGATGATCCTCCGGAATTCCTTGCCTGCGAACGACGGGCGATGGTTTAGGTTGCCGGCATGACCACCGCCTACCTCGCCGCCGATGGCTTTACGGACCAGCTGCAGGAAGAGCTGCGGCGCGCCGGCGTCGCCGTAAATCATCGTCACGAACGCCTGTTCGTGTGCGACGGCGCGGCGGTCGCGGCAGCCTGGGCCGCCAACATCTGGCACGATTGCCAGGAGCTTCCCGTCGGCTCGATCGGCAGCGCGGCCAAGACGTTGCGCGACATCCAGCGCAATTGGGCAATGTATGCGCCGCTGCATCACCGCCGTGCGGCGCTGATCCAGGAGCGCCTGCCGCACGTCTCGGCCAAGCCCATCGTGTTCCCGGCGAAGGCGCCCTCGGCGCCGCTGGGTTCATGGACCCTGTTGTCACCTGACCGCATGTTGGCCGCAGCGTACTGCAGCTCGCCTTTCGCCAACGGCGAGGTGGCCTTCGTCGAGGACAAGACCGGCCCGCCCAACCGTGCCTATCTAAAACTTTGGGAAGCCCTGGTCCGCCTCGGCCGCTGGCCGGGTCCGGGCGAACGCTGTCTCGATCTCGGGGCGTCGCCGGGCGGCTGGACCTGGGTGCTGGCCGGTCTCGGCGCGTCGGTGATCGCCGTCGACAAGGCGCCGCTCGATCCCAAGGTGGCGGCGATGCCGGGCGTCGCCTGGCGTGGCGAAAGCGCCTTTGCGCTCGCGCCGGAGAGCGTGGGCGCCGTTGACTGGCTCTTCTCCGACATTGTCTGCTATCCGGCTCGCCTGTTGCGGCTCGTCGAGACGTGGCGGTCGTCCGGCCTTGTCGGCAATTTCGTCTGCACGCTCAAGTTCCAAGGCGAGACAGATCACGAGTCAGCGGCCGCGTTCGCCGCGATCCCCGGCGCGCGGGTACTGCACCTGCATCACAACAAGCACGAGCTGACGTTCCTGCTTGCCTCAGCGCGGTAGGCCGCGCTGCCTGAGATCGCGCGCGAGATGGTCGACGAACAGGCGGACGCGCGAGGCGAGCAGCCGGTTTGTCGGATAGACGGCGTAAATGCCGCTCGACGGCGTCGCGTGCTCGCCGAGTACGCGCGTGAGCTGGCCGGCGACCATGGCATCGGCGACCAGCCACTCGGGGGCGGCGGCGAGTCCCAGTCCCGCCAGAGCGGCGGCGCGCACCGATTCGGTGTTGTCGGTGAGCACGCGCGGCCGCACGGCAATCGTCTCCTTGCCGATCCGCCACGTGTCGCGCCAGGTGATCGGCGTGAAGCCGATCAGGTGATGTTTCTGGATGTCGCTCGGCTTGCGGGGCATACCCATCGACGCGATGTAGATCGGTGACGCGACAATGACGGTCCGCGAGGTCGCGATCCGGCGCACGACCAGGGTGGGCTCGGGCTTCTCGACGATGCGAATGGCGAGGTCGAGACCCTGTTCCACCAGGTTGGCGGCCGCGGCGGCCTCGACCAGCTCGATCTCGACGGTCGGATACTGCAGCAGAAAGAGTCCGAGCCCCGGGATGATGTAGCGCTCGGCGAAGGCGTCGGGTGCGGCGATGCGAAGCCGGCCCGCGGGCTGCTTGTGTGCGACCTGCGCCTCGTTGCACGCGCTTGCCACATCGTCGAGCAGACGCCGGCAGTGGCGGTAGAACGCGGCGCCCGCTTCGGTCGGGCGCACGCGGCGCGTCGTGCGCTCGAGCAGGCGCACGCCCATCCGTTCCTCGAGGGCGCGCACCGTCTCGCTGACCGACGACTTGGCGGTCTGCAGCGCCGTCGCGGCGGCGGTGAAGCTGCCGCGCTCGACGACGGCGGTGAAGGCTTCGATGCCGGCAAAGCTGTCCATCCGGCGATTGTTCGCCAGGGCGAACGATCTGTCCAGAACCAGCCTCTCTGCTTCGTCCAATGCCTGCCGTATCCCGGTCCTCTCGCAACTTGAGGAGATGGACATGACTGAGATCCTGGATGTGTTGGGTGCGCCGATGACCGTGATGCGGGACGCTGGCCTGTTCCTCGCCGAGCAGCCGATTCCGCCGGGCTATTTCGTGCCGCCGCACCGCCATGCCGACGACGAGGAGATGCTCTACGTCATGGAAGGCGAGCTCACCCTGATCGACGAGACGGGCGAGAGCCGGGCCGCCGCGGGATCCTGCCTGCACTTCGCGGCCGGCCATCTGCACGGCTTCCGCAACGATAGCGGCGGCACGGTGATGCTCATGGTGATCGCCAAGCCGGGCGTGCAGGCGGCCGAGATGTTCCGCCACTTCGACCGCGCCGCGAAGTCCGGTCCGCTGGCGCCGCCCGACATCGCTGCCATCGCCGCCGAATACGGCGTGAGCTTCGGCTAGCTCCACAAGACTAGCGCCACGGCCCACGCCGGAGGAACTGCGCGACGTGGGCCTTGAAGCCGTCGATGAACTCGCGCGCCACCGGCGGCACGCTGCGATGGGCGGGGAACAGCGCGGCGAACTCGAAGTCGATCTGCGGCTCGAACGGGCGCACCGCGATGCCGCGCGTGGCGTACTCGGTGGCGGTGAAGGGCTCGCACAGCACTACGCCGGCGCCCGAGCCCGCGAGCGCGCAGGCGATCTCCGACAAGGGCGTCTCGATGCGCAGGATGCGGGTGATGCCGTGCTCGGCGAACAGGCGGTCGATGCGGAAGCGCGACAGCGTCGAGGGCCCGAGCGAGATGAAGTTCTCGCCCTCGAAGTCGCGCGGCCTGAGCTTCTTCTTGCGCGCCAGGCGATGACGCTCCGGCAGCACCGCGACGAAGGGCGCCGGCGGCATGGGTTCGCGCTCGACCGCAGCGTGTTCCATCGAGGCCTCGGCGAAGCCGAGGTCGCACTGGCCCTGGGCGACCGACGCCACCACGGCATGCGACACCAGCCCCGACAGCACGATGTCGAGCTTCGGCCGGTCCTGCAGGAACTGCCCGACGAAGCGCGGCAGGAAGCCATTGGCCAGCGCCGGCAGGGCCGCGATGCGCAGGAAGCCGGCGCGGCGCGTGCGCAGCTCGGTCGCCATCTGCTGGATGCGCTCCAACCCGACGAACGCCCGCTCGACCTCGGCGTAAAGCGACAACGCCTCGCTGGTCGGCACCAGCCCGGTGCCGCGGCGCTCGAACAGCACCAGGCCGAGGTGGTTCTGCAGGTCGCGAATCAGGCGGCTGACCGCAGGTTGGGTGACATTGATCAGCGACGCCGCCGCCCCCACGCCGCCGGTGAGGACGACGGCCCGGAACGCCTCGATCTGGCGGGGATTGAGGCCGCGCATACCCCTTTATAACATCTTGTTATGAAACGGCCGGAAAAATCGAATTTGACGCCACGATGACGGACCGAAACCATGCCGGCTGCGGCAGCAGGGTGCCGCCGGAGGAGGGGACATGGGGCGTTCGATTACTACTGCCACGGTCGCGGGCACGGTCGCGCTGCTGGCGGCGACTTCGGCATTCGCGCAATCCAAGACGCTCACGGTCGCTTCCTATGGCGGCTCGTGGGAGCAGACGCTGCGTAAGGAGATGATCCCGGCCTTCGAGCAGAAGCACGGCGTCAAGGTCGAGTACGTCGCCGGCAACTCGACCGACACGCTGGCCAAGCTGCAGGCGCAGAAGGGCAACCAGGTGATCGACGTGGCGATCGTCGATGACGGCCCAATGTATCAGGCGATCCAGCTCGGCTTCTGTGCCAAGATCGACGGCCTCGACAAGGGCCAGCTCTATCCCGCCGCCCTGTTCAAGGACGACAAGGCGGTCGCCGTCGGCCAGACCGGCACCGGCTTCATGATCAACACCAAGACCTTCAAGGACAAGGGCTGGGCGACGCCGACCTCGTGGAACGACCTCAAGGATCCCAAGTTCAAGAAGCTGCTGGTCATCCCGCCGATCAACAACACTTACGGCCTCTATACGCTGATGATGTTCGCCCGCATGAACGGCGGCGGCGAGAAGAACATCGAGCCGGGCTTCAAGGTGATGAAGGCCGACGTCAATCCCAACGTGCTGGTCTACGAGCCCTCACCGGGCAAGATGACCGAGCTGTTCCAGTCCAACCAGGCGCAGATCGCCGTGTGGGGCACCGGCCGCGTACAAGCCTTCGCCAACACGGGCTTCCCGGTCGACTTCATCTATCCCAAGGAAGGCGCCCCGATCCTGCTCGCCTCGGCCTGCCCGGTCGCCAAGGCCAACGTCAATCCGCTGGCGCACGAGTTCATCAAGACGCTGATCTCAGCGCCGGTGCAGACCGCGCTGGCCAAGGACATGGGCAACGGCCCGGTCAACACCAAGGTCGACGTCAACATGCCGGAGCTGAAGATGGCGCCGGTCGGCGAGCGCGCCAAGCTGATCATCTCACCCGACTGGGATGTCATCAACGCCCAGCGCGAGGACTGGACCAAGCGCTGGAACCGCGAGGTGGAGCGGTGATTCTTGCTTGCCTCGACTCATGTTCCTCTCCCCCGCCAGGGGGAGAGGCTAGGTGAGGGGGCTTCGACAGCTCGTGCAATCCCCTCACCCAACCTCTCCCCCTGGCGGGGGGAGAGGAGCACGAGCGAGCGGTGCGATGAGCTTCCTGTCGCTGGAAGGGCTGAGCAAGCGCTTCGGCACCCACACCGCCGTCGACGGCCTGACCTTGTCCGTCGAGAAAGGTGAGTTCGTCTCCCTGCTGGGGCCGTCGGGCTGCGGCAAGACCACGACCCTGCAGATGATCGCGGGCTTCGTCGAGCCGAGCGGCGGCGCGATCCGGCTGGAAGGCCGCGACCTTCTGGCGGTGAAGCCGGCCAAGCGCGGGCTCGGCATCGTGTTCCAGAGCTATGCGCTCTTCCCGCACATGACGGTGGTGGAGAACGTGGCGTTCGGGCTCGAGATGCAGGGCGTCGCCGCCGCCGAGCGCACCCGGCGCGTCGGCGAGACGTTGGAGCTGGTCGGCCTCGGCGCCTTTACCGGCCGCTACCCGCGCCAGATGTCGGGCGGCCAGCAGCAGCGCGTGGCGCTCGCTCGCGCGCTGGTCATCCGGCCGCAGATCCTGCTGCTCGATGAGCCGCTCTCGAACCTCGACGCCAAGCTGCGCGAGGAGATGCAGATCGAGCTGCGCCAGATCCAGCGCACGGTCGGCACCACGACCATCCTGGTGACCCACGACCAGGCCGAGGCGATGGCGCTGTCGGACCGCGTGGTGGTGATGAACCACGGCCGCGCCGAGCAGATCGGCCCGCCGCACGAGGCCTATGAGCGGCCGGCGACGCCGTTCGTCGCGAACTTCCTGGGCCGCACCAATCTCGTGAACGGCACGACGGTGCGGCCGGAGAAGATCTGGTTCGCGACGTCGGGCCTCGCCGGCAAGGTGCGCACGCGCATCTTCCAGGGCAACCATTGGCTCTATCAGGTCGAGACGGCTGGCGGCCTGGTGACGGTCATCCGCCAGAACACCGGCGAGGCGATGCCGGGCGAGGGTGAGGCGGTACACCTCGCGTGGGCCGCGACATGAAATCGACGCCCTACCTCCTCAGCCTCCCGGCGCTGCTGCTGTTCGGCGCCATCGTGATCATCCCGCTGGTCATGACCGTGCTGCTGTCGTTCCACGACTGGGGCCAGTACAAGGGCATCGAGCCGGTGTTCACCCTTAAGAACTGGCGCGAGGTCTTTACCGACTCCTACTTCCTGGAGATGTTCTGGCGGACCTTCCGCATCGCCTTCTTCGTCACGCTGTTCGCCGCCCTGCTGGGCGCGCCCGAGGCCTACATCCTCAATCGCATGAAGAGCCCGTGGCGCGGCCTCTTCCTGCTGGTGATCCTGGGCCCGCTGCTGATCTCGGTGGTCGCGCGCACCCTGGGCTGGGCTCTGCTGTTCGGCGGGAACTCGGGGCTCATCAACAAGGCGCTGGTGTCGATGGGCGTGATCTCCGCCCCATTGCCGTTCATGTTCACCGAGACCGGCGTCATCGTGGCGCTGACGCATGTGCTGATGCCCTACATGGTGCTGGCGGTGTGGGCGGCGCTGCAGCGCCTCGACCCGCAGGTCGAGAACGCGGCGGTGGCGCTGGGCGCCAGTCCGTTCACGGTTGTGCGCCGCATCGTGCTGCCGCAGGTCATGCCCGGCATCCTGTCGGGCGCCATCATCGTCTTCGCCCTGGCGGCCAGCGCCTTCGCCACGCCCGCCATCATCGGCGGCCGTCGGCTGAAAGTCGCCTCGACGCTGGCCTACGACGAATTCCTCAACACGCTCAACTGGCCGCTGGGCGCTGCGGTCGCCGTGCTGCTGCTGGTCGCCCTGGTGGCGATCGTGGTCGGCGCCAGCCGCCTGGTCGAACGCCGCTACGCACAGGTGTTCGGATGAGCCGCACGTCATGAGCAAGAATGGACCGGTCGCGCTCGTCTACCACACGCTGTTCGTCATCTTCATGCTGGCACCCATCCTGGTCGTCTGCTTCGTCGCCTTCACGCCCGAAGGCTATCTCTCGTTCCCGACCGACCGCTGGTCGCTGCGCTGGTTCTATGCCATCGGCCGCTATCCCGAGTTCATCTCGGCCTTCTGGCGCAGCCTGTGGCTCGGCGCGCTGAGCTCGGCCATTGCCGTCGCCTTCTCGGTGCCGGCCGCCCTCGCCATCGGCCGCCATCGCTTCCGCGGCCGCGACGCCATGACGGCGCTGTTCATGTCGCCGCTCATGATCCCGCACGTGGTGCTGGGCATCGCCTTCCTGCGCTTCTTCACCGAGCTTGGGCTGGGCGGCACCTTCGTCGGCCTGGTCCTGGCGCACATTGTGGTCGTGCTGCCCTTCGCCTTGCGCCTGACGCTGGCTTCGGCGGTCGGCCTCGACCGCTCGATCGAGCACGCCGCCATCTCGCTCGGCGCCTCGGACCGCACGGTGCTGCGGCGCATCACGCTGCCCCTGGTGTTGCCCGGCCTCATCAGCGGCTCGGCGCTCGCCTTCATCAACTCGTTCGACGAAGTGACCATGACGGTGTTCATCGCCGCGCCCGGCACCGAGACCCTGCCGGTGCGCATGTTCCTCTACATCCAGGACAATATCGATCCGCTGGTGACGTCGGTCTCGGCCGTCGTCATCGCCGTCACCGTGCTGGCGCTGATCGCGCTCGATCGTGCCTATGGCCTGGAGCGCCTTCTGGTCGGAAGGAGCGCCGATGGCCGCTAGCCCCCCTACGCTGCAGAGCAGCTTCGGAGGACCTGTGCAAGGCGCTCGACGCATGCCCTCCGAAGCTCCGCAGGAGCGAAGGGGGGCTAGCGAGTTCGACGTCGCCGTTGTCGGCGGCGGGCTGGTCGGCGTCGCCACCGCCTGGGGCCTGGCGCGCGAGGGCTGCCGCGTCGTCGTGCTCGATGAGGGCGACCGCGCCGTGCGCGCCAGCCGTGGCAACTTCGCTTTGGTGTGGGTGCAGAGCAAGGGCCTGGGCCTGGCGCCCTATGCCGGCTGGACCATCCGCTCGTCGAACGCGTGGGAAGGTTTCGCCCAGACGCTGAAGGAGGAGACCGGTCTCGACGTCTGCTTCCAGCGGCCGGGCGGCTTCCACCTGTCGCTGTCGGAGCGCGAGCTCGAGGCGCGCGCCAACAGCCTGAAGCGCCTGCACAACCAGCCCGGCATCGTCGACTACAAGACCGAGATCATGGACCACGCCCAGGTCGCCAGGATGCTGCCCGACATCGGGCTCGAGGTGGTGGGCGGCAGCTACTGCCCGCTCGACGGCCATGTGAACTCGCTGCGCTTGTTTCGGACGCTGCACACCGCCATCAAGGCCCGCGGCGTCACCTACCTCCCGAGCCATCGCGTCGAGAACATCACGCGCGAAGGTGGCGAGTTCCGGCTCACGACGGCTCATCGCGAGATCCGCGCCAACCGCGTCGCGCTGGCAGCCGGCAACGCCAACATGCATCTGGCGCCGATGGTCGGCCTGGAATGCCCGATGCGGCCCGAGCGCGGCCAGATCGTCGTCACCGAGCGGCTGCGGCCATTCCTGCGCCATCCCGTCGTCACCCTTCGCCAGACCGACGAGGGCACGGTGATGATCGGCGATTCCAAGGAGGAGCGCACCGATCCGGCCGGCCTGACCTTGGGCGTCAGCGCCACCGAAGCCGAGCGCGCGGTGCGCATGTTTCCTGTGCTCGGCAGCGCCAATGTCGTGCGGACCTGGAGCGCCATCCGCGTGATGACCCAGGACGGCTTCCCGATCTACGATGAATCGGAGAGCCATCCCGGCGCCTTCACGGTGTGTTGTCATTCCGGCGTGACGCTCGCGGCCAATCATGCCCTCACCATCGCGCCCATGATTGCGCGCGGTGCCCTCGACAAGTCGCTGGTCGCTCCCTTCAGTGCGCGGAGGTTCCATGTTCAAGAGGCTGGCTGACGCCGGCGCGGTCGTCGCTCTGACGGTCGACGGCAAGCCCGTGCAGGCCAGGAGCTGCGATACGGTCGCCGCGGCCCTGCTGGCCGCTGGCATCGATCGTTGCCGCACCACGCCGGTAACAGGCGCGCCGCGTCTTCCTTATTGCCTGATGGGCGTCTGCTTCGACTGCCTGGTCACCATCGACGGCGTCGGCAGCCGCCAGGCCTGCCTGGTGCCGGTGCACGAGGGGATGACGGTGGAGACACAGCAGGGCAGGCGAGAGGCCGGACGATGATGCACACTGCCCGAGACGCCACCACTGTCATCCCGAGCGTAGCGAGGGACCTTGCCCGCTGCATAAAGGCCCCTCGCTTCGCTCGGGGTGACAGGAGTGTGGTCAAATGAATGCCGTCGACCTGGCTCCCTCCTACGACCTCGTCGTCATCGGCGGCGGGCCTGCCGGTCTTGCCGCCGCGTCGCTGGCGGCACGCGCCGGCGTTACAACTGTCCTGTTCGACGAGAATCCCGGCGTTGGTGGCCAGATCTACCGCGGCATTACATCCACGCCCGTCATCAACCGCTCGATCCTGGGCGAGGACTATTGGGCGGGCGAGGCGCTTGCCAACGAGGCCAAGGCGAGCGGCGCCCTGATCGTCAATGGCGCCACGGTGTGGAGCCTCGACCCTGAGCGCATCGTCGGCGTCTCGATTGCCGGCAAGGCGCGCATGATCGAGGCCAGGCGCGTCATCATCGCCACCGGCTCGCAGGAACGGCCGTTCCCGATCCCCGGTTGGACCTTGCCGGGCGTGATGACGGCCGGCGCGGCGCAGACGGTGCTGAAGGCGCAGGGCCTGCTGCCTGATGGCCGCACGGTCATGGCTGGCACCGGCCCGCTGATGTGGCTGCTGGCGGCGCAGATCCTGCGCGCCGGCGGCAGGCTCGAGGCGATCCTCGACACCACGCCGCGTCGCAATCTGCTGCGTGCCGCGCCGCATCTGCCCGACTTCATGCTGTCGCCGTACTTCGCCAAGGGCCTGGCGCTGCTGCGCGAGGTCAAGGCCAAGGTGCCGGTCCGTCGTGTCGCGAGCGTCGCGGCCGCGGGCGACGGCAAGCTGAGCGAAGTCGTCTCCGATCGCGGCCGCATGCCGGCCGATCTGCTGCTGCTGCATCAGGGCGTGGTGCCCAACGTCAACCTCGCCCTCGCTGCCGGCGCGACGCATGAATGGAACGAGCGCCAGCTCTGCTTCCAGCCCGTGCTCGACCAGGACTTTAGCAGCTCGGTGCCCGGCATCGCGGTGGCGGGCGACGGCGCGGGCATCGCCGGCGGCACGGCGGCGGCCGAACGCGGACGCCTCGCCGCCATCGCTGCGGTGCGCGCGCTCAGGCCCGAGGCGCGCCTGCCCGATCCGCAGAGCGTGCGCCAGCGCCTGCAGCGCGAGGAGATGGGCCGCGCCTTCCTTGACTGGCTGAACCGTCCGGCCGATTCCTTCCGCCAGCCCGAGGGCGAGACGCTGGTCTGCCGCTGCGAAGAGGTCACGGCAGCCCAGGTCCGTGCCACGGCCGACATGGGCTGCGAGGGACCGAACCAGATGAAGGCCTTCCTGCGTTGCGGCATGGGGCCATGCCAGGGCCGGCTGTGCGGCCTCACCGTCACAGAACTGATCGCGACCCAGCGCAAGTCGACGCCGGCCGCGGTCGGCTACTACCGCCTGCGTCCGCCGGTGAAGCCCATCACGCTCGCCGAGCTCGCCTCGCTGCCGATCAGCGAAGCCGAGCGCAAGGCGGTGGAGCGATAGGATGACTCATTGCCGGGAGCGCGCCATTCCGTGGCGCTCATATTCTTCCGGACTGCGCGCTGGGTCGCGTCTGACGCGCCCTCCTTGCGCGCTCATGATCATGAGCGAGCCGGAGGCTCGCGGTCCGCAAGAGGATGAACATGAGCGCCACGGAGTGGCGCGCTCCCAGCAATGAGCGCGCGGACCGCCGACGTCGTTGTTATCGGCGGGGGCCTGCACGGCTGCTCGACGGCGCTGCATCTGGCGCTGCGCGGCCTGAAGCCGATCCTGGTCGAGAAGGACTACGCTGGCCGCCATGCCTCGGGCGTCAATGCCGGCGGCGTACGCCAGCTGGCGCGCCATATCGCCGAGATCCCGTTGTCGATCGCTTCGATGGCGATCTGGGAAAACGTCGAAGAGCTGGTCGGCGACGATTGCGGATTCTCCAGCCACGGCACGGTGCTGGTGGCGGAGAGCGAGCAGGAGTTGGCGGGTTTTCGCGCCCGCGTCGACGATCTGCGGCTAAGGGGCTTTAGCCACGAAGAGCTGATCGACCACACCGAGCTGAAGCGCTTGGTGCCCGCGGTGTCCGACCACTGCCCGGGCGGCTTGGTCTCGCGCCGTGACGGCGCCGCCGACCCGTTCCGCACCACCCAGGCTTTCCGCCGGCGCGCCGTAGAGCGCGGCGCCGAGGTTATCGAGGGCGTGCGGGTGACCGGCCTCGCGCGCAACGGCTCGGTGTGGAAGGTGGAAACCAGCGACGGGCCGATCGAGGCGCCCAAGGTGGTGAACGCCGCCGGTGCCTGGGCTGACCGCATCGCCGCGCAACTCGGCGAGCCGGTACCGCTGGAAGTGATCGCGCCCATGTTGATGGTCAGCAGCCGCGTGCCGGCCTTCATCGACCCGGTGGTGATCCTGCGCGGCCGCAAACTCTCCTTCAAGCAGCTCGCCAACGGCACGGTGGTGATCGGCGGCGGTCATCTCGCCGTGCCCTATCGCGATGAGAACCGCACGGTGCTCGACTGGGCCAAGCTCGCGACCAGCGCCCGCACGGTGTGGGAGCTGTTCCCGGCGATGCGCGAGGCCACCATCGTGCGCGCCTGGGCCGGCATCGAGGCGCGCATGCCCGACGAGATCCCGGTCGTTGGTCCCAGCCGCACGTCAGAGGGCGTGTTCCATCAGTTCGGCTTCTCGGCGCACGGCTTCCAGCTCGGTCCCGCCACCGGCGCGGTGATGGCGGAGCTGGTTGCGACGGGCAACACCAACCTGCCGATCGATGGGCTCGGGATCGAAAGGTTCAGCACTTGAAGCGTCGGCTGCTTGCCTACGCCGGGCTGGCACGACCGTATCGTTTCGAGCGCACACTTGCCGTTCTAGTCGCCTTCTCTCTGGCGGTCGTGATCGCTGCCGCGGCCGTTCACTTCTATGTCGCGGGCAAGCTGCCAACCGATTCGCCGCGCTATTGGTACTTCATCTACACGGCCGCCCTTGTCGTGCTGGCGTTGCTGCTGGTGCCGTGGCCGCGGCTTGCCGCGGTCGTGCTGTCGCTCGCCACCCTTGAGGCGGCCTTCGGTTTCGGCACGGCCTATCTGTACAAGGTCGGCCTGCTCGATCAGACGGTGTTCCCGAGCGTGGAAAAGGCCGAGCACCGTTTCCGCTGGCACCCGCTGCTGCAGGGCGTTCCGATCCCGTCCGACGCCGACGACATCCACCACAATGCGCTCGGCCAACGCGGGCGCGAGCGCACGCCGCAGTCGCTCAAGGGCAAGACGACGATCGCCCTGTTCGGCGGCTCGACCACGTACGACGTGGCCGGCGGCGAGGGCGAGACCTGGGGCGATCGCCTGGAGGAGATGCTGGGCTCCGACCGCGTGGCCGTCATCAATCACGGCGTGCTGGGCTACTCGACGGCAGAGCACGTGATCCAGACCGCCTTCTACGAGCGCACCCACGGCGTGCCGCCGCGCTGCTCGATCTACTACATCGGCTGGAATGACCTCAGGAACAGCCACGTCCGCAATCTCGACCCGGGCTATGCAGATTTTCATCTACCGGGCCAGATCGACAATCTGCAGGTGCGTCGCCTGCGCGAGTCGTACGTCTCGTTCTCGCCGCTGCTGATGCTCGCGAGATACCTCCTGGTGCAGGGTGTCGACACCGCGCGCCCCGTCGGCAGACCCTCCGACCGCACCGACGCGGCACCCGATCCGGCGATGGAGGAAATCTACCTGCGCAATGTGCGCACCGTCTCGGCCATCAACCGGCAACGCGGCATCAAGACCCTATGGGTGGGGCAAGTCATGGACCATCGGCGGCTGCTGGCGGGCGAACCCTGGGCCTGGGTGCCGTTCTTGCGTCCGCAGGACATCTCGCCCCTCATCCTGCGCCTCAACGGCTTGTTGAAACGCGAAGCCGAAGCGCTCGGTGACGTCTACATCGACGTCACGCCGCAGGACTTCACATCCGACGATTTCGCCGACCACGGCCACTTCACGCCGGCAGGATCGCTCAAGTTTGCCGCGCTACTGGCGCCGGCCGTCGCTGCCGCCTGCCGTTGAACGCTCAGGCGCGCCGCCAGTCGTAGCCCAGCCGCGGAAAATGCACGGCGACGTTGCCGACTTGGCCGTCGTTGCGTATCAGCGCGATCTCGCCGGCGTCGATGAAACTCACCTCGCCTTCGACCCAGTCCTTGGCATTATCCGACGAGCGCACACGGGCCAGCTCGCCGGGCTGCGGGTCGCCATCCTGCGGCTGTGATGGCCGCGGCTTTGCCGGCTCGGCATTGCGCGCCTTGTCGAGCGCTTCCGCAGGGTCGATGTCGATGCGCTGGCCGTGGCCGATCGCCGCCATACGGTCGCGCCAGGCGAGCAGCCGCGGGTAGGGCGCGAGCTCCTGCCGGCAGTCGATGTGTCGGCCCTTGAAGAACCATACAACGTGATAGGCGGCAAAATCGGCGATGCAGGGCGTGCCGCCCAACAGGAACGGCCGGCCGTCCTGCAGCATGTCGCTGAGCCAGGCAATCTGCGGACGCACGAGATGGAGGTTGCGCGTGGCCGCCCTGCGCACCGCCTCGATCGAGGGCGGCGGCAGGCCGTGCAGGCGGGCGCGGTCCTCGTGCAGCCCGGCCGGCATGTGGTCGGCGTTGATGCCCGACACGAACAGCGCCACCGGCCGCATGAACTGGTGCTCGGCCCACCAGGCGATGGCGTCGGCGAACCCGCGTGTCCTTTGCTGAAACAGGCTGGGCGAGGGCACGCGCCGCTCGAGCTCGCGGGCGATCAGGCGCGTGTCGCACCACAGGTCGGCGCCGTCCTGCAGCACGGGAATGCGGCGATAGCCGCCGGTCAGCGGCGTCAGGTTGGGCTTGGGCAGGATCGGCGGCTGCTCGACGCTCCGCCACGCCAGACGCTTGAAGCCCAGCATCAGCCGTGCCTTCTCGGCGAAGTTCGAGAAGTCGTAGTGATGCAGGATGAGATCGCTCATCCTGCCGCGAGCATCTCGAGGTCGTCGCCCGCCATTTCCGACGCGCCGCCCGGCGGATCGGGCGATCGATAATGCGTCTGCATGTCGGACAGAAGGCGCGCCAGCACGACCCGGTCGGCGGCGCCAGCGTGGCGGGCGGTGACGGCGCTCACGCGGCCTTCAGCACGCCGTCGTCGGCTTCGAGTGGCAGGGCGTGCCAATTGCGCGAGACCACCCAGTCGGGACGCGGCTTGTCGCCGAGCTGCGGCTTGTTGGCGACCGTGTTGCACGACACGTAGATGTGCCAACGGTCCTCGGCTGAGAGATTGTGGCCGGAGGCGTGCAGCGCGTTGCAATGGAACAGCACGCAGGTGCCGGCGCGGCCGGTGACGGCGACCGGCTCGGGCGAGCTCTTGAGGATCTCGATCATGCGCTGCTTGGGCATCGCCCAGAACTTGTACGAAGTCGATTCGTCCCAGACCGGTTCGATGCGCCCGAGCTTGTGGCTGCCCGGGATCAGGTAGAGCGCGCCGCCCATCTCGGTAGTGTCGGTCATCATCACGTTGAAGGTGGCCATGTCGGGCCGTGCACAGCCGTCGCGCATCCACGAGCCGTAGTCCTGGTGCCACTGCCACACCGTGCCCTCAATCGCGGGCTTGGTGTTGATCTTGGTGTGATAGACGTAGACGGCATCGTCCTTCAGGACCTGCTGCACAGGCCGCAACAGCCGTGGCGTGCGGACCAGGGCGCGGAATGGCCGCGAGCGCGTCGATCCGTCATTCTCGTGCACCCGGAAGATCGTGCGCACGCCACCGCTATGCTCGCGTACGACCTCTTCGCTCGTGACTTGGCTCAGTCGCGCCACCTCGCGGCGCAGCACCGCGACCTCGTTGCGCGAAAAGAGGTCTGGAAAGACCAGGAAACCGTCGCGATCGAACTGTTCGAGCTGTTGGGTGCTCAATTCCATGACGCTTCCTCCTCACGTCATGGCGAGGCTAACTTACACGTCCGTCACGTAGTAGACCTTTTTCTCGCGACGCATGCCCAACCGGTCATAGAAGCGTTGCGCGCCGACATTGTCTTCGGTGGTCGTCCATAGCACGCGCGTGTCGCCGCGCTTCCTGGCGAGCGCCCGTATAGCCTCGATCAGTTTCTCGCCCACGCCGGCCGAACGGGTGGCGGATGTGACGTAGAGCTCCTTGAGGTAGAGCCCGTGTGTGAACCGGGGGCCCGGGAAATAGGGATGAAGAACGGCGAATCCCGCCAGCTTGCCGCCATCGTCAGCAACCAGGCACGCGGTGCTGCCAGGCGGTGGCTCGACGAGAAGAGCCGCATCGGCCGCGCCGTCGCCGTCCTCCACCGCATGGCCGTAGTGGCGCTGGTTGTCCTCCAGGAGGGCCGCGAGCTGTGCTTCGTCACCCGGTTTTGCGTGCCTGATTTGCATGGCGGCTCGTCTAACACCGCTGGCAGGCAGCGGCAAAGCCCGGCAAAATCCGGGCAACGAACAAGCAGGAGGAAGATGCGCGCCTTCGTGGTGCTGGCGATCGGATTGGCTCTGGGCAGCACGGCTGCCCTGGCGCAGCCGAAGTCGGCCGGCACGCCCGATCCCAGCCTGGTCGAGGACCTGGTCGCTGCCAACCGCGTGCTGGTTGAGCTCGGCGTGCTCGACGGCTTCGGCCATGTCTCGGTGCGTCACGACAAGGACGCCAGCCGCTATCTGATGTCGCGCAGCATGGCGCCGGCGCTGGTAAAGGCCGACGACATCCTGGAGTTCGACCTCGACAACGCGGCGGTCGACGCCAAGGGCCAGGCCGTCTTCCTCGAGCGTTTCATCCATGGCGAGATCTACAAGGCGCGGCCCGATGTGAAGGCGGTGGTGCACAGCCATTCGCCGTCGGTGATCCCCTTCGGCGTCTCGAAGACGCGGCTCAAGACGATCTACCACATGAGCTCGTTCCTGGGTGTCGACGTTCCGGTATTCGAGATCCGCGACGTCGCGGGCCCGGCGAGCGACCTTCTGGTGCGCAACGCAGGCCTGGGGGCGGACCTCGCCAAGGTGCTGTCGGACAACACGGTGGCGCTGATGCGCGGCCACGGTTCGGTGACGGTGGGCACCTCGATCCCGCAGGTGGTGTTCCGTGCCTACTATACCGAGATGAATGCGAGGCTGCAGTCCGAGGCGATGAGGCTCGGCGAGGTGACCTACCTCACGGCCGAGGAGGCCGCGGCGGCCGCCAAGACCAACGACGGCCAGGTGATGCGGCCGTGGGAACTGTGGAAACGAAAAGCGATGAAGCCCGAGTAGGAGCGGACGACAGATGGATGGCGTGGTGAACATCGAAGACCTGCGCAAGCTCGCCAAGAAGCGGCTGCCCAAGATCGCATACGACTTCATCGAAGGTGGCACCGACGACGAGGTCGGGCTGGTCACCAACGAGCAGGCCTTCCGCAAGGCGCGCATCGTGCCGCGCTACCTGGTCGACGTGTCGGTACGCGACCAGTCGACGACGCTGTTCGGGCGCACCTATTCGAGTGTGATCGGCATTGCCCCGACCGGTCTCGCGGGCCTGTTCCGGCGCGGCGCCGACCTGATGCTGGCCGAGGCGGCGCGCGACGCCAACGTGCCCTTCATCATGTCGGGCTCCGCCACCGGTTCGATCGAGGAACTCGGCAAGCTCGCCCCTGACCACGGCTGGTACCAGCTCTATTCCGCCAAGGACCAGGCCGTGTCGGAGGACATGATCAAGCGGGCGGGCGATGCCGGGCTCAAGACCCTGGTCTTCACCGTGGACGTGCCGGAAGGCTCCAACCGCGAGCGCAACGTCCGTAATGGCTGGGGCCGGCCGCTCAAGCTCACCTGGAAGACCAAGTTCGAGGCGCTGAGGCATCCGGCCTGGATGATGGAATGGATGAAGCACGGGACGCCGTACTTCAACAACTGGGCGAAGTATGTCGAGCCCGGCGCCTCGGCCGAGAAGATCGCCGACCTCGTCGCCTACCAGAACCGCGCGCCGATGACCTGGAAACACGTCGAGCGCTTCCGCGAGCTGTGGAAGGGCAACTTCGTGCTGAAGGGCATCATGCATCCCGACGATGCGATGCGCGCCCATTCGCTGGGCGTCGACGGCCTCATGGTGTCGAACCATGGCGCGCGGCAGCTCGACAATGCGCCATCGCCGCTGGAAGTGCTGCCGGCGATCAACTCGGCGGTCGGCGACAAGATGACCCTGATGCTCGACGGCGGCGTGCGCCGCGGGCTCGATGCGCTGATCGCGATCTGCATGGGCGCCAAGTTCGTGTTCGTCGGCCGGCCGACGCTCTACGGCGTGACCGCGGGAGGAATCCCGGGCGCCAAGATGGCGCTCAACATCTTCCGCCGCGAGATCGACCTCAGCATGGCGCAGATGGGCGCTCCCAAGATCTCCGACCTCGGACCGCAGTTCCTGATGTGGAAGGACGAGGAGGATCTGCGCCGCAACCGGCGCTAGGCTCGTCACGGGGGTGACATGACCGACATTCAATCGTTCGCCAGCACCGTCTCCCAGTATATCCAGCCGCTGATTGCCGGCAGTACGTCCGAGCCCGACAAGTCGGTCGGCATCCTGGTCGGCCTGACGTTCGTCGGCGCCCGCGCCTACTACTCGTTCGGATCGGTCGGGCTGCACACCGGCAGCGGCGTCCAGCCCGAAAACATCGTGTCCTTCATCGGCTCGAACACCAAGGTGTTTACGGCAACGCTTCTGGCGCTCGCCGACTTCGAGAAGACCGCGATCCCGATCTCGGGCAACACGGCGGTTGCCGATCTGCTGCCCAGCTGTGCCAAGATCCACTACTACGAGAACGACCCGGACTACGTCATCAAACTGTGGCACCTGGCGACCCACAGCTCCGGTTTTCCCGAGGGCGTCTGCGGCACGCACACGTTCGGCGACTATCCCTTCACGGCAATGCAGGTCTTCCTGGAGGCATTCCATCCGAAGTACGGACCCAACGAGTACTGGGTCTACAGCAACCAGGCATACGCCCTGCTAGGGGTGCTGCTCTCGCACGCATACACCTACACCAGCGGCACCAGTTCGACCTGGGATTTGACGTACTGGGGCTGGCCTGGCTTGATCACGAAATACATAACGCCACGCCTTAATATGCCGGCGACGCAGGTCGATTATTCCGGCGTCGCCAACCAAGTGGCCCAGGGATACGCCTACCAGGAGGGTGAGTCGACCTACCAGTTGGCCGACCCGCCGACCTGGGGGATGGACTCCGCCGGCCTCGCCGCCGGCGCCATGTCGTCGACGCTAACCGACATGCTGACGTTCCTGGTGAATCAGATCGCGCCGCCGCCGGGCTGGCTCGGCGAAGCGATCACCCAGACACAGCAGCCTCATGGCGACAACTTGTCGATGGGTCTCGGCTGGCAGATCGGCAACGGCTACTTCGACAAGAACGGCGGCCTCGCCGGCTACGAATCGTATATGGCGTTCGATCCGACTTCTACCTGGGGACTCGTGTTGCTGGGCAACACCAGCGGCGGCACCGCGGGTGGCGCGCTCACCACTGCCGGCCGGAAGCTGCTGGGAGCCTTGCGCGAACAGACGGCGGATCGGTCCGACTTTCCCGCGCCACCTCATTGCAAGACCCCGACATGCCCGTAGAGTGGGCGGCCGAATCCGTTGCCGTCGATTTCTATCTCGGGTTGGGCAGCCGCTACTCTTACCTGGCGGCGAGCCAGGTCGAGCGCATCGAGAAGACGCACGACTGCCGCTTCGTCTGGAAGCCGATCGCCAGCGGCGCGCTGATGGACCGTCGCGGCGGCAACCCGTTCCGCGGCGAACCGCTCTCCGGCCAGTACGACTGGGGCTACCGCGAATACGACGCCAAGTGTTGGGCAGACTACTACGGCATCCCGTTCCGCGAGCCCATCGCATTCCGGGTCGATCCTGACAGGCTGGCGCTCGCCTGCCTCGCGGCCGACGGGCAGGGTGCACTGGTGCCATGCTGTCGGCTGATGCAGAAGTTGATCTTCGTCGATGGCGTGGCGATTGACGATGAGGCGATCTCACGGTTGCCCAAGCACCTCGGCCTGGATGAGCAGACATTCCGCCGCGACCTCGCGGCATCGCAGACGCGGACGCGGCATGACGGCCTGCTGGACGAGGCGCGCGCACGCGGCGCCTTTGGCGTGCCGACGTTCTTCCTCGGCGATCGGATGTTCTGGGGCAACGACCGCCTCGTGCTGCTCGAGGCGGCGTTGGCGGCTTGAACCGACGAAGGGGGAAACCGATGTCTCAGCTCTTTGCCGGCCGGGTGGCGCTGATCACGGGATCGGGCCACGGCATCGGCCGCGCCACGGCGCTGAGACTCGCCTCGCTCGGCGCCACCGTGGGTATCAACGATCTCAAGCCGGAGTTCGTCGACAGGGTCGTGAGTGAAGTAGGTGCGGCCGGCGGCAAGGCGATTGCCATCACCGAGAACGTCTCTAGCCGTGACGGCATGCGCAAGGCTGTCCTCGGCCTGGCGGAGCGCGCGGGCCGCCTCGATGTCCTGGTCAACAACGCCGCCTGGGTGCGCTACCAGGCGATCCCGGACGTGGCGCCCGCAACGGTGGACCGCATGGTCGAGATCGGTTTCAAGGCGGTGATCTGGGGCATTCAGGCCGCCGCCGACGTGATGCATCCCGAGCGCGGCGGCGCCATCGTCAACCTGGCTTCCGTTGCCGGCATCGTCTCGCAGCGCAACAGCATCGTCTATAGCGGCATCAAGGCCGGCGTCATGGGCATCACGCGCGCGGCGGCGGCCGAGCTTGGCGCCCGCAGGATCCGCGTCAACGCCGTGGCGCCGGGGGCTGTGCCGACGGAGGGTACGCAACGCAACCGTAACGCCGAGCGCGATGCTGGTCGCATTGCGCGCACACCGTTGGGTCGGCTTGGTACGGTCGACGATATCGCTCGCGTCATCTGCTTCCTGGCAGGCGACGAGAGCGGCTTCTTGACCGGCCAGACGGTGGCGGCCGATGGCGGCTTCACCACCGCCAATCTGTAGCGCGCCGCCTGCCTTGCCGCGGCCGGCGTGATCCGGCACAGTGCCGTGACCGGGGAAGGAATCCTCACGTGAGTCAGCGCTAGTCACTCTTTTCGACGTCCCGTCGCCGGACGGGACAAGGCACGGCGAAGCCGTGCAGCCGCTGTTCTCCGGAGTCCCTTTGTCTCATCCACTCGTCACCGCACCAATCGGCCGGACTCTGTTGCGGCTGGCCGGTCCCACCACCGGGCTCATGGCGATCCAGATCCTGGTCGCGGCGATCGACGTCTACTTCATCAGTCGCCTCGGCACCGATGCGCTTGCCGCCATCGCGCTGGTCTTCCCGTTGCAGATGCTGATGATGAACATCGCTTTCGGCGGCATGGGCGGCGGCGTTGCCTCGTCGTTGGCACGTGCTCTGGGGTCGGGCCGCCATGACGACGCCCGCGCCCTGGTGCTGCACGCCGGCGTCATCGCCGTGGTGCTTGCGCTCGCCTTCACGACCTTTGCCTGGACGATGGCGCCCTGGCTCTACCGCCTGATGGGCGGCGTCGGCGGCGCGCTGCGGCAGGCTGTCGTCTACAGCAACCTGTGGTTCGCCGGCGCCGTGCTGCTCTGGATTATCGCCGTGCAGTCGTCACTGCTGCGCGGTGCGGGCGATGCCGTGACGCCGGGCCTTTACGGCGTCGGCGGGTCGCTGGTCTACATGCCGCTGGCCGGCGTGCTGGCGCTCGGCATCGGCTCCTGGCCGGGACTTGGGCTGGTGGGACTGGCGCTGGCAGGAATTATAACCACGGGAACGAACGTGCTGCTGCTCGGCCGCGTGCTGTGGCGCAGCGGGCTGGGCTTCGTGCCCGCCTTCGCCGGCGTCCGGCTGCAGCGCCGGCTGTTTGCCGAGATCCTGCGCGTCGGCCTGCTCAGCTCGCTGACGACGCTGATGTCCAACGCCACCGCCATGGTGATGGCGGGCCTGGTCGGCCGCTTCGGCGTCGCGGCGCTCGCGGGTTACGGCATCGGCGTGCGGCTGGAGTTCATGGCGACGCCGATCGCCTTCGGCATCGGCATCGGGCTCACGACAATGGTCGGTGTCGCCGTGGGCGCCGGCGCCTGGCAACGCGCGGTCCGGGCAGCATGGCTGGGCGGGCTGGTGTCGTTCGCCTCGATGGGCCTGATCGGCTGGACAGTCGCGGTGGTGCCGGAGGCTTGGGCCGGCCTGTTCGCCAGCGACCCGGCGGTCATCCATGCCAGTGTCTCCTACATCACGCGCGTCGCGCCGTTCTATTGCCTGTTCGGGCTCGGCCTCACGCTCTACTTCGCAAGCCAGGGCGCGGGCCGCATGGCCGCGCCGGTGTTCGCCGCCGCCCTGCGCATGGCCGCGACCGTCGTCGGCGGCTGGATCGCCGTCGAGGAGCTCGATCTGGGGCTGGAAGGCGTGTTCGCGGCGATCGCCGTCGGCATGGCCGTCTATGGCGGCCTGATGGCGGGACTGCTACTCGTCGCGCCGTGGCGACCCCGCGGCAGGTGACGACAATGCATTCATGGGAACCGGCGTTCCTGCGCCTGCTGAACGAAGCCGCCGTGCCGGGCGCGGCCATCGCGCTCGTCGAGGCAGACAAGGCCAGTTTCGTGAATGGCGGCGTGCGCGGCGGCCGGACCGAGGCGCCGGTGGACGAGCTCACGATCTTCGATGCAGCGTCGCTCAGCAAGCCGGTCTTCGCCCACGTCGTCCTGCAACTGGTCGATCGCGGCGATCTCGCGCTCGACGCCCGGATCGAGAAGTATCTTCCGGGTTATCTTCAGCAGGACGGAAGATCGGCGTCGATCACGGTTCGCCATCTGCTCAGCCACAGCGGCGGCCTGCCGAACTGGCGAAATGCCGACTATCCACTGCGCCCCTGGTTCGAGCCGGGTGAGCGCTTCAGCTACTCCGGCGAGGGCTACCTCTATCTTCAGCGTGCCGTCGAGGCCGTCACGGGCGTGACGCTCGACGACCTGGCGACACGCCTGGTGTTTCAGCCGCTTGGCATGGAACGTTCGAGCTTCGTCTGGCAATCGCGCTTCAACGACAACCGAGCCTGGCCGCACGATGCCTTCGGCATGCCGGCGCTGGGCAACAAGCCCGCCGAGGCCAATGCCGCGTGGTCGCTGCAGACCTGCGCTGCGGACTTCGCCCGCTTCCTGCGGGCCGTGCTGGCGGGCGGGGGGCTCAAGACGGAGACGTCACGCCTGTGGTTGTCGCCGCAGGTCGAGGTGAGGCACGCGGGCGCCCAACGGCTCGAACCGAGTGCCGAGGACGTCGTCACCGGCGTGGCGTGGGGGCTGGGCTGGGGACTGGAGCCAAGCGCCGGCACGTTCTTCCAGTGGGGCGACAACGGGCCTTTCACCGCGTTCACCCTGGGCTCGGCGACGCTACGAAAGGCGATCGTGGTGTTCACCAACGCCAATTCGGGCATGTCGATCATGCCGGAGCTGATGGCGAGCCTGTTCGCGGGAGAGCGGCCCTCGTTGAAGTTGCTCGGCTATGTAGCCAACGACGCGCCTGTGCGGCGCCTGTTCAGGGCGGCACTTCTCGATGGCGTGGAAGCGACGTGGCCCGAGATGCAGCAGAGCGGGCTCACCGAAGCAGAGCTGCGCTGGATCGCCCACGGCCTGAATGCGAAGGGACGCGAAAAGGAGAGCGGCTGGCTGCGCGCCCGCAGCGGCAGCCAGCCGAAGACCTAGTTCACGACCTCGAACAGGCCGGCCGCGCCCATGCCGCCGCCGATGCACATCGTGACGACGACGTTCTTGGCCTTGCGGCGGCGGCCCTCGATCAGGGCGTGGCCGGTGATGCCGTGGCGATCCCGCTTCAAGCGAACGGCCAGAAGGCGCGCTTGAAGCAGGTCGACGTCGATCCGAGCCTCTCTCGACTATTGTCGAAATAGGGCAGCGCTGTCTTTCCCAGGGCCCGGCCCCAGGTGGTGATGGCCGCGACGCTTTCCGGAGTGCTCGCCAGCGGCAGGGTGCGATGCATGACGATCCAGCCATCGACCAAGCCGAAGATGTCGTCAGGTTCGGTCTGCAACTGCTGCACAAATTCAGCGATGGTCCTGGGCGTCGTAAGGCCGGGCTCATTCAGCGGAACAGTTGAAGGCACGGCTTTGCTCTCTGGATTGGACACGCCCCGGCGGTCCGCTGCCGTGATTTCGGCAACACCGGAGGGATGCCACTTGCGCAACAGCTGTTTGACTTCAGCCACCAACTCGTTCGGTACCCGGCCCTTGAATTCGCTGAACAGGAAATGGCGATCAGGATCGAGGACGAGAAGGTAGCTGCTGGCCTGTACGTTGTTCACGAGGGTGAGGCCATAGATGCCGCCGACGCGGAACACCAGCTCTTCGGACAGCCGGGCGAAGCGTGACGAGTCGACCGCCAGGCTGGCGCGACAGGCCGAGTATTGGCCGTAGGTGAAGGTCAGGATCCCGACGGCAACCGTGCTGAGGAGCCACAGCGTGATCGGGCGGTTCACCCAGCTCCAGTTGCGCCGTCCTCGCTCGGCCGCCTCCGCTTTCTGTTCGGCGGCCCGAAGCGCCGCTTCGAGCGCGGGCTCATCAAGGGCGGGCCCGGCATCCGCGGGGATGCCGGGTTGAGCATTTGGTGTCGGGGAGCCGTTCGGCAACCCGTGCCTACTGCACGACCTCGAACAGGCCGGCCGCGCCCATGCCGCCGCCGATGCACATGGTGACGACGACGTTCTTGGCCTTGCGGCGGCGGCCCTCGATCAGGGCGTGGCCGGTGCAGCGCGCGCCGGTCATGCCGAAGGGATGGCCGATCGAGATCGAGCCGCCGTTGACGTTGAGCTTCTCGTTGGGGATGCCGAGCTTGTCGCGGCAGTACAGCACTTGCACCGCGAAGGCCTCGTTCAGCTCCCACAGGTCGATGTCGTCCATCTTGAGCCCGAAGCGCTTCAGCAGCTTGGGGATGGCGTAGACCGGGCCGATGCCCATTTCGTCGGGCTCGCAACCAGCGACGACCAGGCCCTTGTAGATGCCGAGCGGCTTCAGCCCACGCTTGGCAGCTTCGGCATCACTCATGATGACCGCGGCCGAGGCGCCGTCGGAGAGTTGGCTCGCATTGCCGGCGGTGATCCACTTGTCGGGCCCCATCACCGGCTGCAGCTTGGCGAGGCCTTCCTTGTTCGTGTCGGGGCGGTTGCCTTCGTCCTTGGTGAGCTTCACCGTCTTCTTCGACACCTCGTTTGTGTTCTTGTCGGTGACCAGCATGGTGGTTTCCATCGGCACGATCTCGTCGTCGAACTTGCCGGCCTGCTGGGCCGCCGCGGTGCGCAGCTGGCTCTGCAGCGAATACTCGTCCTGGTACTCGCGGCTGATCTTGTAGCGTGCCGCCACGGTGTCGGCGGTGGTGATCATGGCATGGTAGATGCCGGGCACGTGCTCCTGCACCCAGGGATTGACCAGGCGGTTCTTGTTGCCGCCCGGCGGACCCTGCACCAGCGACACCGACTCGAGGCCACCCGCGACCATCACCGGCACCTTGTCGACCAGCACGCGCTGGGCAGCCATCGAGATGGTCTGCAGGCCCGACGAGCAGAAGCGGTTCACCGTGACGCCCGAGACGCTGACCGGCGCGCCGGCGCGCATCGCCGAGACACGGGCGACGTTGGAGCCCGTCGTGCCTTCGGGCGCGGCGCAGCCCAGGATCACGTCCTCGACCTCGCCCAGCTCGACCTTGGCGCGCTCGGCGGCGTGCTTGATGACGTGGGCGCCCAGGTCGGCGCCGTGGGTGTCGTTGAAGGCGCCGCGGAAGGCACGGCCGATCGGCGTGCGGGCGGTTGAGACGATGACGGCATCAGCCATTGGATTTCCTCCGGTTCGAAATTTGATCAGACGGTAGAGAACTTCTTGCCTTCCTGCACCAGCTTCTTCAGGAGCGGTGCCGGCTCCCAGAACGGGTCGCCGGAGGCGTCGCGGTATTTCAGCAGCGCGTCGTGGATGGTCTTCAGGCCGACCACGTTGTCGGCCCACCACATCGGACCGCCGCGATAGACCGGCCAGCCGTAGCCGTTGACCCAGATCACGTCGATGTCGAGCGAGCGCTGGGCCATGCCCTCGGCCAGGATCTTGGCGCCCTCGTTGACCATGGGATAGAAGCAGCGCTCGAGGATCTCTTGGTCGGAGATGGCGCGTCGCGTGATGCCGAGCTTCCTAGACGTCTCCTCGATGATCTTCTCGACCTCGGGATCGGGGATCGGCGTGCGGTCGGGCAGGTTGTACTTGTAATAGCCCGCGCCGGTCTTCTGGCCGAAGCGGCCGAGTTCGCAGATCGCGTCGGCGATGTAGCCCGTGTAGCGGACGTTGCGCTGCTCCTTCTCCTTCTTGCCCTGGCGGATGCGCCAGCCGACGTCGTTGCCGGCAAGGTCGCTCATGGCGAACGGGCCCATCGGGAAGCCGTAGTCGAAGACCACCTTGTCGACCTGATGCGGCAGGGCTCCTTCCTCCAGCATGTAGGCCGACTGGATGCCGCGCTGGCGCAGCATGCGGTTGCCGACGAAGCCCTCGCAGACGCCGACCAGCACCGGGATCTTGCCGATCTTCTTGGAGAGCGACATCACCGTGGCGATGACGTCCTTTTGCGTGGCCTCGCCGCGCACGTTCTCGAGGAGCTTCATGACGTTGGCCGGCGAGAAGAAGTGCATGCCGATGACGTCGCCCGGCCGCTTGGTGTAGTTGGCGATCTGGTTGACGTTCAGGCCCGAGGTGTTGGTGGCCAGCACCGCACCCGGCTTGGCGACGGCGTCGAGCTGCTTGAAGACGCCTTCCTTCACTTCCATGGTCTCGAACACGGCCTCGATGATGACGTCGGCGTCCTTGAGGCCGTCGTAGGAGAGCGTGGGCGTGATCAGCGCCATGCGCTTGTCGACGTCCTCGGCCTTCATGCCGCCGCGCTTGGCGGTGTTCTCGTAGTTGGTGCGGATGGTCTTCAGGCCGCGGTCGAGGGCTTCCTGCTTCACCTCGAGCAGCGTCACGGGGATGCCGGCATTGGCGAAGTTCATGGCGATGCCGCCGCCCATGGTGCCGGCGCCGATGATGCCGGCCGTCTTGATCTCGCGCTGCGGCGTGTCGGACGGCACGTCGAGCACCTTGGCGGCCTCGCGTTCGGCGAAGAAGTAATAGCGCTGCGCCGCCGACTCCTGCGAGGTCAGCAGCTCTACGAACAGCTCGCGCTCGCGCTTCAGGCCCTCGTCGAACGGCAGCTCGACGGCGGCCTGCACGCACTTGATGATGTTCCACGGCGCCTTGAAGCCGCGGGCGCGGCGGGCGATCGCCTTCTCGGTTTCCTTGAACAGGTCGGGCGATTCGAGCGTCGCCGTCAGGTCGCGCACGCGCCGGCGCGGCGCGTTCTGCGCCACCAGCATCTGGGCGTGAGCGACCGCGCCCTTCAGCAGGTCGCCCTCGACGATGGCGTCGACGATGCCCTTGCTCTTGGCCTCGGCGGCGGGGATGTGGCGGCCCGAGAGGATGGCATCGAGCGCGTACTTGACGCCGGTGAGACGCGGCAGGCGCTGCGTGCCGCCGGCGCCCGGCAGCAGGCCGAGATGGACCTCGGGCAGGCCGACCCGCGTGGTCGGCAGCGAGACGCGATAGTGCGCGCCGAGCGCCGTCTCGAGGCCGCCGCCCAGCGGCGTGCCGTGCAGCGCCGCCACGACGATCTTGGGGCAGTTCTCCATGGTCGCGATGACGTCGTTGAGGTTGGCGCCGGACGGCGGCTTGCCGAACTCGCGGATGTCGGCGCCGGCGATGAAGGTGCGGCCGCCGCCGATCAGCACGATGGCGTCGATGTTGGGATCCTGGCCGAAGGCTTCGACGCCTTCCTTGATGCCGTTGCGGACGGCGGCGGCCAGCGCGTTCACCGGCGGGTTGTTGACGGTGAGGATGCCGATCCGCCCCTCGGTGGAGCGAAGCACTGCGTCGGTCATGGCGTTCTTCCCTGAAATCGGAGCCGTTGGCGTTGGCCTCTCATAGCAACACGCGGGCACGCCGCCCAGCGGTCAACGGTTCCGCGGTGCGGAGGTCGTGATGTCCCGAACGACGAGACCCTTGTTGGCCGCCTCGCGCGCCGGGTTCGGCCCCATCGCGCGGCGGCCGTGCTCGATCACGCAGACATGAGAATAAAGGTTTGCCAGCCACAGCCGGCCTTCCGCGGTCATGTTGAGGGCCTCGACGGCGGCGCCCAGGAACGGCTCGACCTTGGACCAGAAGAAGCGCGGATAGTGATCCGCGACGTCCGCCGGCGTGGCGTAGCCCAGGAGCTTGTTGACGCCGATTTCCTCGAATTCGTGGAACAGGGCGTTGAGCTTGCGGGGATAAAGCGGATCGCCGAGCTGACCGATGAGGTCGGCGGCGCGCACGAACGCCGCCTCGGTGTCGGTCTCGGCGTGGTCGTCGTCGTCCGGCACCGGGAAACGCGTCAGCTCGATGTTGTGCGCCAGCCGGTCGGGCTCGATCAGCGGATTGAAGACGAAGCGCTCGCGCACGCAGATCTTGGAGCGGTCGACGTGGTAGGGCGCGAGGGCAGCGTCGGAGGCGCCGCGCGGCAACTCGATCATGTCGCCCTGTTCGTTGGCCACGAAGCGGTGCTCGGTGTCGGCCTGGCAGATGCCGCGCAGGTAGCCGATATCGTGCGTCAGGGCCGCCAGGACGACATGCAGCCACATGTCGGGCGGCACGTCGGTGCGCAGGCGCCGCCCGCGCAGGATGTCCTGCGCCACCAGCGTCACCAGGGCGGTGTGCTCGGCTGTGTGATAAAGCGCGTCGCTGAGCGACAGCCGTTCGATCACCAGCCGCGCCGCTTCTCCCAGGAGCTCGGCCTGTGGCGATACCGACTGCCCGTAGCTGCGCACGAACGTCCTGACGAGGCGCTCGGCCATGGAATCGGCCAGGAGGGAAGAGGTCTGGAGCATCAGCGACTCCGCCGCGCGCTGGGCGCATGGCCGTGACGATGAATGAAGCCGCCATAGCCCGGCATCGGGTAGTAGACGGGCACGTAAACCGGCTGAACGATGACCGTGGGCTCCGGGGGCGGCTCGTACCAGGGCGTCGGCGGCGCGCTGCTGCCGCGCAGGATGACGACGGAGGTTGCCGCGTCTTCGGCGAGGGCGGGCGCTGAAAACACGACAAGCGCAAGCAGCAAGGGGGCTAGACGCATCGTGGCCTCGTCGTGGCGAACGGTTCCGCCGTGCGATGAGCGATCACGCTAGCACTCCCGGCACGCAGTCGCTATGCATCGCCGCGCAAAAAGAACTCAAGAGGCAGTGACTGGAATGACGACGAGACGCACCCTTCTTCGCGCCACCGCAGGCTTCGCCGTCGCAAGCCCCGCCATCCTCCGTCCTGAGATATTGAGGGCCCAGCCGGCCTGGCCGGCCAAGCCGATCACCATCGTGGTGAACTTCCCAGCGGGCGGCCTGACCGACGGCATCGCCCGCGCATTCGCCCAGAGCGTGCAGCAGGCGACCGGACAGCAGGTCATCATCGACAACAAGCCCGGCGCCAGCGGCAACATCGGCGCCGCCCTGGTCGCCCGCGCGCCGGCCGACGGCTACACCTTCCTGCACTCGGTTTCGAGCACGCTGGTGCAGAACCGCGTGATGTTCAAGTCGATGGGCTTCGATCCGGACAAGGACCTCACCATTGTCTCCGGCACCTCGTCGGGCGTGCTGCCGGTCGTGGTGCACAAGTCGGTGCCGGTCTCCAACCTCAAGGAGTTCGTCGAGTACGCCAAGAAGAACAAGGTGAACTTCGGCTCGTGGGCGCTCGGTTCCTCGGCGCACATCTTCGCCCAGGGCCTGAACGAGAAGTTCGGGCTGCAGATCGAGGTCGTGACCTACAAGGGCGAAGCGCCGATGTGGCAGGACATGGGTGCCGGCCAGCTGCAGGCCGCCATGGGCAGCCCGCAGGCCTTCAATGCGCTGCTGGTCAAAGGCGAGATCAAGCCGATCGTGGCGCCCTCGCGCGTGCGCGCCGGTAAGTTCCCCGACCTGCCGACCTCGGCCGAGCAGGGGTTCACCGACGACATGTTCACCGTGCGCGGCTGGCTGGCGCTGGCGGCGCCGGCGGCCACACCCAAGCCGATCGTGCAGAAGATGTCGGATCTCTGGGTCGCCGCCGCCGATTCCGAGCCCGGCCGCAAGATGATGGAGAGCTTCGGCCTCACCGAGAAGCCGCTGAACCACGAGGAGGTCATGAAGGACTATGAGGTCCTCAAGGCCACCGTCATCCCGCGCATCGTGGCGCTCGGCATCACACCGGAGTAGGCTTTGGGCGGCCGGCCGCGTAGCGTCGCCGGCCGCAACGCCCAAAAACAATCTCCTAGGGAGTGAACCATCATGCGTATCACTCGTCGTCACCTGGCCGCCGCCGGCGCGCTGGCGCTCGCGACCTTGCCAACGATTGCCCGCGCCGAATCCGCCGACGAGGCGGCCGTCGCCAAGGCCGTCGACGATCTCAACAAGGCGATGATCGCCGCCGACAAGGCCAAGCTCGAGGCGCTGGTCGCCGACCAGTTGAGCTACGGCCATTCCGCCGGCCGTGTCGAGACCAAGAAGGAGTTCGTCGACGTCGTCGCCGGCAAGAAGACGACCTACAAGTCGATCACCATCAGCGACCCCAAGGTCCAGGTGACCGGCAACAACGCCGTCGCCCGCCACACCTACGCCGTCGAATTCGAATCCGAGGGCAAGCCGGGCTCGGCCAAGATCGGCGTCATGCAGGTCTGGGTGAAGGACGGCGGCGCCTGGAAGCTTCTGGCGCGACAGGCTTTCAGGACTTCCTGAGCCGACCGGCCGCAAGGCCCGCCATCACGATGTCGAGTCCGGCCCGGAATTCGCGATCCGGGCCGAGCCCGCGCGCGGCCTTGGCGATCTCGATCAATCGCGGATAGCGGTCGGCCGGCAGCACCTCAGCGCGCGCGACGTCCGGGTTGTCGACGGTGGGCCCGGAAAGCTGCGCCTGCGCCAGGCCCATGACGAAGCCCGACACGGTGCGGAAGGCGATCAGCAGCTCTCTGTCGCGCCGTCCGCTTCGCGCCAAAGCTTCCAGCAGGCCCTCGGCCCAGCGCAGCGTCGTATCGTGCAGGGTGCGCCGCGTCAGGAGCAGCGGGATGACGCCGGGATGGCGCCGCACGGTGCGCCACGTCGCCTCGACGATGGCGCGCACGTCGGCCTGCCACTCGCCGCGCGAGCCAGCCGGCTTGACCTCGGACAGCACGGCCTCGACCACGAGCGCGTCGAGTTCGCCGCGATCCTTGACGTAGTTGTAGAGCGTCATCGGCCCGGTGCCGAGCGCACCGGCCAGCGTGCGCATGGACAGCGCCGCCAGGCCCGGTTTGTCGACCAGGGCGAGCGCCGCTTCCTGGAGCTGTGCGCGCGTGAATTTCGCCTTGGGCGCCATCTTCCTGCTCCTTGACAACGTACAATGTACGTAATAAATCGCCTCAATAACGTACACTGTACTGAAAGGAGACTGGGATGACCACCCGTTTGACGTTCCCCTCCGGCGGCGAACGCTGCGCCGCGTGGCTCACGCTGCCGCAGGCCGCGGCGCCGCATCCTGTCGTGCTGCTGATCCACGGCGGCGGCGCCACCCACGCCATGATGCTCGACCAATACGAGCGCTGGTTCTCGGCGGCGGGCTTCGCCGTGCTCGCCTTCGATTTCCGCCATCTCGGCGAATCGGATGGCGAGCCGCGCCAGCTCATGAGCCTCAGCCGCTATTTCCAGGACATCGATGCGGCGCTCGCCTTCATCCGCACCAGGCCCGAGCTCGATGCCGCGCGTGTGGCGCTGTGGGGCACATCATTCGGCGCGAGCCACGTCGTGGCGACCGCCGCACGGCGTGACGGCATCGCCGCCGCCGTCATCCAGTGCCCGATCCTGCAGGGCCGGGCGCCGGCGCTGAGCGGTGGCTTTGGCCATCTGCTGCGCTTCACCGGCCCGATCGTCTCCGACCTCTTGTGCGCGGCCCTGGGCCTGGGGCGGCGCTATGTACAGATCGTTGGCCGGCCGGGCGAGCTGGCCTTCGTCAACGTCGCGGGCGCCTACGAAGGCTGGATGTCGGTCGTGCCGCCGGGTGTGATGTTCGACGGACGCATCACCGCGGGCGCGGGCCTGTCCATGCTCCTCTATGACGCCTCGGCAAAGGCGCGGCAGGTCCGCTGTCCGCTGCTGGTCTGCGTCAGCGACCGGGAGAACCTGACGAAGCCTGAGATCGCGCTCAGGGTCGCAGCCGAGGCGCCACTGGGCCGCGCGATCCGCTATCCGACGGACCACTTCCAGGTCTATCACCCGCCGTTCGTCGAGCGCATCGTCGCCGACCAGATCGCTTTTCTCACGGAGCATCTCGATCCTGAGTGACGGTCCGCGCTAAGCTCAGCCCGAGAGGGAGGAGCCATGACTTTCGCCGGCATCAACTATCTCGCGATCCCGATCGCGACCATCGCGGGCTTCGCCTTCGGCGCGGCCTATTACATGTCGCTGTCCAAGCCGTGGCTCGCCGCGATCGGCAAGACCAAGGAGCAGATCGTGGCCGAGGGCGGGGGCACGCCCGTGCCCTTCATCGTCTCGATCGTGGCGCTCGCCGTCATGGCCTGGGTGCTGGCGGGCGGCATCGCCCATCTCGGTCCCGGCCAGGTGACGCTCCGGAACGGCATCATCAGCGCGCTCTTCATGTGGCTGGGCTTCGTCGTCACCACCATGGCCGTCAACAACGCGTTCGGTCAGCGCAAGGCCTCGCTGACAATTATCGATGGCATCCATTGGCTGGGCGTGCTCGTTATCCAGGGCGCTATCGTCGGCGCCCTCGGAGTATGAATTGGGGTGTGTGATCTGATGAGCAACCGTCCCCGTATCGTAGGCTACGCCATCGTCAGCCGCGAAGGCATGATCGCCAAGTCCGACGGCTCCTTCCCCGAGGAACTGAAGATCCCGGCCGACCAGCAGTTCTATCAGGGGTCGCTCGACCGGGCCGCGGCGGTCGCCAATGGCCGGCACTCGGCCGAAGGCGGGCCCAAGGAGAAGGGCCGCAAGCGCATCCTGGTGACGCGCCGCGTGCAGCGCATCGTGCACGATGCCGACAATCCCAACATGATCCTGTGGAATCCCGCGACCGCGCCGTTCGACGAGGCCTGGCAGAAGCTCGGCGCCGACGACGGCATCCTGGCGGTGGTGGGCGGCACCGATGTGTTCGGGCTGTTCCTGTCGATCGGCTACGACGCCTTCTTCCTCTCGCGCGCGTTGGCCAGCGTACCGCGCGGCCGGCCGGTCTTTCCCGGCGTCGGCAACGGCGTGGCGGCCGAGGAGCCGTTGAAGCAGCACGGGCTGGTGCTGAAGGAGACGCGCATGCTCGATCCGGTGAGCGAGACGGTGGTCCAGGAATGGGGTCCGAAGTGAGCGATGCGAAGCGCCCGACCATCGCCCGCATCTGGCGTGGCCGCGTACGGCGCGAGCGCGCCGACGAGTACGAGAAGTACAATTACGACGTCGGCATAGCGCCCCTGATCGAGAAGGCGCTGGGCGTACAGACCTTCCGCGAGGACCGCGAGCACGAGAGCGAGTTCATGACCATCTCCTACTGGGAGGACATCCCGGCGATGGCGCGCTTCACCGGCCGCGATCCCACCGACATCCACCATCTCGACCGCGACCCGGAGTTCCTCATCGAGTTGCCGAAGTCGGTGCAGATCATCCGGCTGCTCACCAGCCACGGGAAGACGGGGTAACAGCTCATCGGAGCGCGAACCTCCAGGTCCACTCTCCGATCAGAATTCGACCACGAGCCCGTCGTGTGCCGCCTCCAGCGCGATTTCGCTCTGGCGGGCCAGAAGCTCGGCGCTCATGTGGGTGACGATGGTGCGCTTGGCGCCGATGTCGGGCAGATGGCGGGCGAGCGTCGAATAGTCGATGTGGTACTTCATCACCTTGTCGAAGAAGTAGGCCTCGCAGATGAAGAGGTCGGCGCCGCGCCCCGCCGGGATCAGCTCGTCGACCCATTCGGTGTCTCCGGAGTAGGTGAGCACCTTGCCCTCGGTCTCGATGCGCAGGGCATAGGACGGTGCGCCGCTATAGTGCTTCATGAGGTAAGGCGTCACGGCGAGCCCGTTCAGCTCGACGCGCTCGTGCAGGGCGAGCTCGCGCACCTCGAGCGCAAACCGGCGCTCGACCTTGGTCGAGCCCGCGAACATCGCCTCCATGACCATGTCCAGCCGCTCGCGGAAGCCCGGGGGTCCTGCCAGCACGAGCGGCGCGGTGCGGCGGCTGACGAGTTGGGCGTCGAGCAGGAAGAAGGGCAGGCCGGCGAAATGGTCGCCATGCAGATGGCTTACCAGCACCGTCGAGACGGCGCTGGGATCGACCTGCCATTTGCGGATCGCCACCATCGAGGAAGCACCGCAATCGATCAGCACGTTGCCGTGCGCGGCGCGCTCCAGGTGAAAGCAGGTATTGAAGCGCCCGCCGCTGCCGAAGGCATCGCCGGAGCCGAGGAATTGAAGACGCATCAGACGACTCTGTCACCCCGACAGCGGCGTTGATCACGGCGCCTGTTCTAAACTCGACACTTCGTTGGTGAGCGTGGTGCGCCGCATGTCGCGCACCTCGGTGTGGTCGTAGCGCCGGGCGCGGTGCATGGTGACGCGGTTGTCCCACATCACGAGGTCATGCAGGCGCCAGACATGGGCGTAGACGAACTTGCGCTGCGTCGCGTGCTCGTTGAGGTCGCGCAGGAAGGCCCGCGCCTCGGGCACCGGCCAGCCTTCGATCTCGCCGGCGTGGCTCGCGAGATAGAGTGATAGCCGGCCCGTCGTCGGATGGCGGCGCACCAGGCGCTGGCGCACCGGCGCCCACTTCACGCGCTCCTCGGCGGTGAAGTCGGTGAAGCCCAGGATGCCGCGGGAGAAGATCTGGCTGTGCCGGCAGACGAGGTCGTGCACCTCGCGCTTGGCCGCCTCGTCGAGCGCATCGTAGGCCGCACGCATGTCGGCGAACTCGGTGTTGCCGCCGGCCTCCGGGATGGTCCGCGCCGACAGGAGCGAATACTTGGCCGGCACATCCTTGAACGAGCTGTCCGAGTGCCAGAGCTGGTTGCCCAGACCGAACAGCCGTCGGCGGTCGTCGCGCGCCAGGATCTTGTTGTTCTTGTCGAGGTTGGAGATGTCGTTCAGGTCCATGCTCATGCGCCGGTCCTGCGGCGCGGCGATGTCGCCGGTGGCCTGCTCGAGCGGCCCCAGGCTGCGGCTGAAAACGAGCTGCTGGTCGTCGTCGATCTTCTGGTCGTGAAACACCAGCACGCCGAACTCATCCATGCCGGCATGGACGGCGGCAACTTCCTCCTTCGTAAGCGGCTTGCGCAGGTCGAGGCCTGACACTTCGCCGGCAAAGAAGGCGCGATTGGCGGGATCGATGGGTTTGATGCTGACGGTCATGGCACGGAGCCTAGCGCGGAGGACGGGGGACGGCGAGACGACGGACATTATAACACTGCATGGCAGGCCCGGAAGAACCGCCTTGACGGGCCTCCGGGTGGCCGCATACACTTGAACAGTTGTTCAAATGTCCAAAGCCAAGAAGACCCTGCTGTCCGACGACCACGCCACGGCGCTGGCCGACCTGTTCCGCCTGCTGGGCGACCCGACGCGGCTGCGCATCGTCGTCTCCTGCCTGCGCACCCCGCTCGCGGTGTCCGATATCGCAGACCGGCTCGGCCTCTCGGTATCATTGGTAAGCCACCACCTGCGTCTGCTGAAAGGCGCACGCTTGGTGCGGGCCGACCGGCAGGGCAAGCAGGTCTACTACGAAGCCGACGACGCCCACGTGCGGCGCATGGTCGAGGACATGGTTAGCCACGTCGCGGAGCATTGAGATGAGTGCGCATTGCTGCGGTCACGGCCACGATCACGGGGCGGCATCGCCGGTCTATCGCCGCATCCTGTGGATCGCGCTCGCGGTAAACCTCGCCATGTTCGCCGTCGAGATCGGTGCCGGCCTCACGGCGCAGTCGGTATCGCTACTGGCCGACTCGCTCGACTTTCTGGGCGACGCCGCCAACTACGGCCTGGCCCTGTTCGTGCTGGGCATGGCGCTGCAGTGGCGCGCCCGGGCCGCACTGATCAAGGCCGCCAGCATGGGCCTCTTCGGCCTGTGGGTCGCCGGCACCACCATCCAGCATGCGCTCGCCGGTACCGTGCCCGCGGCCCCCGTCATGGGCGTGGTCGGCGTGCTGGCCCTGCTCGCCAACCTCGGCGTTGCCGCGCTGCTCTACCGCTGGCGCGACGGCGACAGCAACATGCGCTCGGTGTGGATCTGCACGCGCAACGACGCGATCGGCAACCTCGCGGTGCTGGTGGCGGCCGCGGGTGTGTTCGGCTCAGGCACCGGCTGGCCCGACTACATCGTTGCCGCGATCATGTCGGGCCTCGCCCTGACCGGCGCCGTCCAGGTGACGCGCCACGCGCTGGCCGAACTCGCACACACCAGGGCAGCGGCGCCGGCGGAATAGCCTCAGGCAGATCGCCGGTTCCAGCCGGCTGAGCGCATGGCCGGCAGAGTGGGACACCTATGTTGACGCTTTGATCCATCGCAACGTCGGGAGTTGTTTTAGGTGCGATGGGTAGCGGTTGGTCTTAGCTGCGAATCCATTCGCCCATGACAGAGCTGCGCAATCAGGTCGTCCAGGTCAGGCGCTTCGGTGATCCCGACGGGCTGGAGGTGGCGGACGCTCCCTTGCCGACGGCCGGTCCCGGCGAGGTACGGGTCCGCGTGCTGGCCTCGGGCTTGGAATTCACCGATGTCGTGATCCGCCGCCACCTCTACCCGCAAACCATGATGCTCCGGCCGCCCTTCACGATGGGCTACGATGTCGTGGGAGAAATCGACCAGCTTGGCGAGGGCGTGAGCGGATTTCGGATCGGCGACCGTGTCGCTGACATGACGGTGGTCGGGTCCAACGCCGCCTACCGTACGCTCCGCGCCAACCAGGTGGCCCGCGTGCCGCCGGGCGTCGATGCGGCGGAGGCGGCGGCGCTGATCCTGAGCTGGACGACCGCTTGGCAGCTCCTTCACCGCACGGCACGGGTGCGGCAAGGCCAGCGGGTACTCGTGCAGGGCGCCGCCGGCGCTGTCGGCCAGGCGCTGGTCGTCCTCGGCCGGATGGCCGGGCTCGAGGTCTGGGGCACCGCGCGTGGCGCCGATGCGGCGCTGGTTCGCGCCCTCGGCGCCACGCCGATCGACTATCAACGGGAAGACTTCACGCGGGTGTTGCCGGGCGGGTTCGACGTCATCTTCGACGGAGTGGGCGAAGACGACTATCGCCGCTCGTTCGCGGCGCTCAAGAGCGGTGGCTTGCTCTGCGCCTACGGCTACTCGGCAAATGTGCACGGCGGGAGTCGCTTGCCGGCCCTCTTGATGGGAATGGCGCGCGTCTATCTCCGACGGCAACTGCAGAGCTGGCTGCCGGGGGGCAAGCGGCTGCGGCTCTATTCCATCAATGCAATGCGGGCGCGACACCCCGTCTGGTTCCGCCAAGACCTGGAGAAGCTCCTCGGAATGCTGACGACAGGCGCCATCCGCCCTCGCGTCGCCGAGCGGATCTCCTTCAACGGGGTTGCCGACGCCCACCGCCGCCTGGAGGCGGGTGGTCTCGACGGCAAGCTGGTCCTGTGCCCGGCCACGCCACCGTGACCGCCGTCGTGGCGCCCTAGGCGGTCGGCAGCTTGTAGTCCTCGAACTGCTTGCGCAGCGCGGTCTTCAGGATCTTGCCGGTGGCGCCGTGCGGGATGGCGTCGATGAACTGCACGTCGTCGGGCATCCACCACTTGGCGATCTTGCCTTCCAGGAACTTGAGGATGTCGGCCTTGGTGACGTCGGCGTCGGGCCGCTTGACCACGACCATCAATGGCCGCTCGTCCCACTTCGGATGCGCCACGCCGATCACGGCGGCCTCGGCGACGCCGGGGCAGCCCATGGCGGCGTTCTCGAGGTCGATCGAGCTGATCCATTCGCCGCCCGACTTTATCACGTCCTTCGAGCGGTCGGTGATCACCACCGAGCCGTCGGCTTCGATCTTGCAGACGTCGCCGGTCATGAACCAGTCGTCCTCGAGGAACTGGCCCTTGCCGTCGCCCTTCATGTAGCCCTTCACGATCCACGGGCCGCGCACCACGAGATTGCCCGACACGCTGCCGTCCTGCGGCAGGTCGTTGCCGGCATCGTCGATGATCTTCATCTCGCAGCCGAACACCGGCCGGCCGGCCTTGGCGGTGATGGCGAAGCGCTCGGCGTCGGGCAGCTCGCGCTCGCCCCTGTTGAAGCGGGTCACCGTGCCGAGCGGGCTCATCTCCGTCATGCCCCAGCCCTGGATGACTTCGACGCCGTGGTCCTTCCAGAACCGCTCGATCATGGCGAGCGGCACGGCCGAGCCGCCGATCAGGGTGCGCTTGACCGACGACATCTTGAGCTTGTTCTGGGCGCAGTAGTCGAGCAGGGCCAGCCACACCGTCGGCACGCCGGCGCTGATCGTGACCTGCTCCTTGTCGAGAAGCTCGTAGATGCTGGCACCGTCGAGCTTGGGGCCGGGGAACACCAGCTTGCCGCCGCACATCGGCGCGGCATAGACCAGGCCCCAGGCATTGGCGTGGAACATCGGCACCACCGGCAGCAGGGTGGTGTCCGGATTCATCGGGATCGTCGAGCCGTTCGACGCCATGATCGAATGGATCATCGTCGAGCGGTGCGAATAGAGCACGCCCTTCGGATTCCCCGTCGTGCCCGAGGTGTAGCAGAGCGAGGATGCCGTCTTCTCGTCGAAGTCGGCCCACTTGAGCGTGCCCGGTTGCTTGGCGACCAGCTCCTCGTAGCACAGCAGGTTGGGGATCTTGGACGAGGCCGGCATGTGGGCGCGGTCGGTCATGACCACGACATGCTTCACGGTCTTGAGGTGCGGGTACACGCCCTCGACGATCGGCAGCAGGTTGAGGTCGACGAAGATCGCCTTGTCCTCGGCGTGGTTGGCGATGTAGGCGACGTGCTCGGGCGCCAGCCGCGGGTTGATCGTGTGCAGCACGGCGCCGATGCCCGAGATGCCGAAATAGAGCTCGAAGTGGCGATAGGTGTTCCAGGCGATGGTGCCCACCCGGTCACCGAGCTTGATGTCCAGCGCCTGCAGGGCCTCGGCCAGCTGCTTGGAGCGCTTCAGGGCGGCCCCGTAGCCGTAGCGGTGGATCGGCCCCTCGACCGTGCGGGTCACGATCTCGACGTCGGGGTAGTACCTTCCGGCAAAGTCGATGATCTGCGAAATCAGCAGCGGACGGTCTTGCATCAGGCCGAGCATGGCGTTCCCGTGTTGGTTGGTTGTTGCCGCTCTCTATAGCGGAACAGGCACTGGGCGCGCAAAGCGTCGGCGATCCCCGCCGACGTGCGGAACGATCTTTCTGCAGCGACCTGCCGGGAAGTCGTTCAGCCGGCGCGATTCAGTATGAACAACGCGGCATTGAGGGCCGTAGCGAACAGCACCCACAGCCCGTAGGGGACGAACAGCAGTGCGGCGACCGGCAGCCGGCGGGCGGTGGCCGCGACGAACGCCCAGATGGTGCCCAACAGGACCACGATGATCGCCAGCGCGAGCCCGGGCCGGTGCAGGGAGAAGAAGGTAGGGGACCAGGAAAAGTTCAGCACGAGCTGCAGCCACCACAGCTTCATTGCCAGCGAGGAGCGGGCATGCGTCCACACCAGCCAGCCGGCGACGCCGATCATGACGTAGAGGGTGGACCAGACCGGTGCGAACACCCAGTTGGGCGGGTTGAACGACGGCTTGGCGAGCGCGGCGAACCAGGCATCCGGGCCGGTCGCCGCGCCGATTGCGATGCCGCCGCCCAGGGCCAGCGCTATGAAGGCGATCAGTCCGCCGATGTTGCCTCGCTTCAACGCCACGTCGGCCATTTGACACCTCTTCGTCCACTTTTGCTTCACTTACGCCCCGACGCATCGGGTGGATGTGCAACGCCTGACCTTCCGGAAACGCTGCCCGCGTGACCTCAGTGATCCGCCGGCGCGCCCCTCGCGTAGTTGATCGTCCGGAAGGGGAGTTGGCCGTGCGTTTGCGTCAGTTGTTCGTTTTGTGTGCCGTCCTCTTGGCCTCTGTCGCCGGAACGGCGTTGGCCCAGCCCTCGAGCATCGGCAGCGAGCCCAGTGGCCCGCCGCCCAGGGACTGGACCTTCGATGTCGGGCCTGGCGTGGTGGTCGCGCCCTGGTTCGAGGGCGGCGCCTACTATCGAGCGCTACCCGTCCCCAATCTCGATTTGCGCTATCAGCGCGACAAGTTCTTCGTCTCGGCGCGCGATGGCGTTGGCGCCACGCTGCTCGATCTCGAGGGCTTCAAGGCGGGTCCCATTCTGCGCTACCGCTTCGCGCGCAACGACTGGAACGGGCCCGGACTCTACGGGACGGGCTTCGTGCCCTTCACCGTCGAGGGTGGCGGCTTCGTACGCTACGACCTGCCGTTCCTCGCCGCCAAGGTGGAGCTGCGGCGCGGCCTGGGCGGCAGCAACGGGCTGGTGTTCGACGCGCTGCTCGACGGCAAGCTCAGGCTCGGCGACAGTGTCTTCCTGTCGGGCGGGCCACGGCTGTCGGTGACCGACGCTACCTTCAACCAGGCCTATTTCGGAATCGACGCCACGCAGTCGTTCAATTCGGGTTACGCCCAGTACTATCCGGGTGCCGGTCTGCGCAGCTACGGTGTGGGCGCGAGCGCGCTGTGGCGCGTCACCGACAAGTTGAACTTCGTGGCGTTCGGCGCCTACAACCGCCTGGCCGACGTCGCCGCCAACTCGCCGCTCGTGAGCGGGCCGGCGGGTTCGCCCAATCAGTTCGTGGCGGGTGCCGCGCTCTCGTGGCGCTTCGCCTGGTAGGAGGCGCCTACTCGGCCGCCTGCCGGTTGGCGTCGGCCAACAGGTCGTAGGTTCGCTTCTGGTACTGGATCATGTAGTCGGTGTACCAGGTCGTCGGGTATTTCGGCGGCCGGTCGGGCCCCACCGTGGTCGGCACCGAGGCGACCGGCCAGTCGATGTGGCTGTCGCAGAAGAAGGCGAGCGCATAGCGTTCGCCGCCGCTCCTGTTCACCGCCCGGTGCGGCGTTGCCAGGAAGAAATCGTTGGTCCAACGCTGCAGCATCTGCCCGCCATTCACGACAAAGGCGCCGGGAACGACCGGGGCGTCGATCCATTGGCCACCCTGCGTGCGGATCGAGAGGCCGGGCACGTCGTTGGGCGCGAGCAGCGTCAAAAAGCTGGTGTCCGTGTGCGGGGCGATACCGAATTCATCGTCGGCCAAAGCCTCCTGGTAGGGATAGTGCGTCATGCGCAGCTTGTACTGGAACTGGCGGAACGGATCGTCGAAGTACGCGGCCGGCAGCTCGAGGGCGACGGCGTAGAGCCGCACCAGCTTCATCACCAGCTGCTCCAGCGCATCGCAATAGCCGACGACGCCCTCGCGGAAGCCGGGCAGGTCCTTCGGCCAGCGGTTGGCGCTGCGGAAGCGTCGGTCGGCCAAGACCTCCGGATGATCGTCCGGCAGGTCGCGCGCCATGAAGAAGGCTTCGTTGAGGTTGGCCTTGGTGACGGGCTGCACGGTCGAGGTGCGCAGGGTGTCGCCGCGCATCGGCAGGTAGCCGACATTGTGCTTGTCGACCCTGACCTCCATCTTCTTGTCGAGCGGCTGGCCATGGAACCGCGCGGCCTGCTCGAAGGCGCCGCGGATCAGCGCCTCGGGCACGCCGTGATTGACGATGAAATAGAATCCGATCTCGGTCAGCGCAAAGCGCAGCTCGCGCGCCGTGCGTTCGAGCGCGCCGGGTTCCCCTGCCAGGTAGGGACCCAGGTCGACGATGGGAATGGTTCTGGTGTCGCTCACTCGGCTGCTTGCCGGTTGGCGTCGTTGAGCACGTCGTAGTTCCGCTTCTGGTACCAGACCATGTAGTCGCTGTAGTAGGTCGTCGGGTACTTGGGCGGCTTGTCCGGGCCCACCGTGGTGGGGACGGCGGCGACGGGCCAGTCGATGTTGCTGTCGCAGAAGAACGGGATGGCGTAGCGCTCGCCGCCGCTCCTGTTGACCGCACGATGCGGTGTCGCCAGGAAGACGTCGTTGGTCCAACGCTGCAGCATCTGCCCGCCGTTCACGACATAGGCGTCCGGGATCGCTGGCGCATCGATCCACTTGCCGCTCTGAGTGCGGATGGAGAGGCCCGGCACGTCGTTGGGCGCGAGTAGCGTGAGGAAACTGGTGTCGGTGTGAGGAGCGAGGCCGAATTCGTCCTCGATCGGGCCGTCCTGGTGCGGATAGTGCGTCATGCGCAGCGAATACTGGCAGTCGCGGAACGGCCCGTCGAAATACTCGGCCGGCAGGTCGAGCGCGCGGGCGTAGAGCCGCACCATCTTGAGCACCAGTGCTTCCATGGTGTTGCAGTAGTCGACCACGGTCTCGCGGAAGCCGGGCAGGCCTTCGGGCCAGCGGTTGCGGCCGCGGAAGCGGCGGTCGGCCACAACGTCGGGATGGTCGGCCGCCATCTCGCGCTTCACGAAGAACGCCTCGTTGAGGTTGGGCTTGGTGCCCGCCTGCACCGTCGAGGTGCGCAACGTATTGCCGCGCATCGGCATGTAGCCCGTGCTGTGCAGGTCGATCTTGAGGTCGAGCTTCTTGTCGACCGGCAGCGCGTGGAAGCGCTTCACCTCGGCGAAGGTGCGTTGGATCTTTTCCCGCGGCACGCCGTGATTGACGATGAAATAGAAGCCGATCTCCGTCAGCGCGAACTTCAACTCTTTGGCCGTGCGGTCCAGTGCCCCCGGCTCACCCGCGAGGAAGGGTCCAAGGTCGATGACGGGAATGGTCTCGGTGGCCATGGTTACTCCTGTAAACGTCGACGATAATGCTGCGTCGGCAGGACGGTCCAGTGCGTAGCGGAGGAGGCAGGCATGATCCTCGGGTATCTGGCGTTGGTCGCGGCAGCGTTGTTCGCCAGTGCCGCTTTCTACGTGAATTTTGCCGAGCAGCCGGCGCGGCTCGCCACCGACGATCGCGCCGCCCTGCTGCAATGGCAGCGCTCCTACGAGCGCGCGGCCCTGATGCAGGCCAGCCTGGCGATGGTCGGCTTCTTCCTCGGCCTGGCCGCCTGGTGGTGGCAAGGGCGGGACGCGACGTGGCTGGTGGGGGCTCTTGTCATGCTGGCGCCGTGGCCCTGGACACTGCTGGTCATCAAGCCGGTCAACGACCGGCTGAAGGCCATGACCCCGGAGCGCGCCGGCACCGAGAGCCGGGCCCTGATCGAGCGCTGGGGTCGCCTGCATGCCGGGCGCACGGCGCTCGGCGTGGTGGCGACGGCACTCTTCTTCTGGGCGGTGGTCGCAGCCCGCTAGGCTGGCGTGGCGGCGGCTGGCTATTTCGCTTAGGCTTTGCCGGCCGTCTAATGGGGGCAAAGCGCATGAAACGGTCTAGATTTGGCTTCGCGGCAATGATCGGCGGCTTCGTCGGCGAATGGGCGTGCTCGGCCGCCGCCCAGTCGGCCTACGCCGCCGACAGCGCCTTCCTGAAAGTCCTGACCGAGCGGGTCGATTTCACCGTCAACCAGATCCCCGCCCTGGGCCGGCACCTATGGCAGCTGCCCAACATCGTCGACGGCCGCCCGGCCCTGCTGCTGCTGGGCATCGTGGTCGCGGGTCTGGCGGCGGAGCTCATCGCCCGGCTGTTGTTGAGCCGGCTGCGGGTCCGCACCATCGACCGCCTGGTCGGCCATTCGCCGCTTCGTGCCTTCGGGGCGGCCCTGCTGCTCGACATCGTCGCCCTGGTGGCGTTGTTCATCGCCGGTCGCGTTGTGTTGGCCCGCCTCGGCGAGGCCCAAAGCGTCGGCCATGTGCTCGGCCAGCAGGTCTTCCAGGCGCTGCTCGTCTGGCGCTCCTTCAATCTTCTGTTCCGCGCCTTCCTGCGGCCGGCCACGCCGGAAGGCCGCATCGCCCCGGTTGACGATGCGACGGCACGTAGCCTCCTGATTGCGCTCAACTGGGTGGTCGTGCTGCCGCTGATCGCCAGTCATCTCGGCCGCGCCCTGCTGAACACCGGCGCCACCAAGGACATCGTGAGCGCCGCCATTATCCTCTATGCGCCGCTGATCGCGGCCGCCCTGTTGTGGGTGGTCTGGCACTGGCACAAGGAGATGGCGGCCTGGCTGTCGGCGATGGTGTCGGACCGCAAGGTCGGCCGCCAGCTCAAGCTCGACGCGGCGCGCCGCTGGTGGATGTTCGGTCTCGCCTTCTACGCCGCGATGGGCGTGGCGGCCGTCTACGCCGCCCTGACCGAGAGCGGCACCGCCGCGCGCGGCCTGGCGACGATCGAAACGACCTTGCTGGTGCTGCTGCTGTTCGAGACGCTGATGCATCGCATCACCCGTCATATCGTCTCGGAACTGCCGATGGCGGGCGACGTCGTCGCCGACTGCCTGCGCCTGATAGCCCGGCTCTACGCCGTCATCCTGATCGCCGATGCCCTGATGGTGAGGACGCTGGGCGCCATGACCGCCGAGGAGTGGGTCGTGCACGACCGCGGCGCCAAGATCGCGGCGATCTCCCTGGTGGCGATCTACGCCTTCTGGCGCTTCCTGCGCTTCCGCATGGATTCCTACATCGCCGCCAACCCGTTGCCGTCAGCCGATGCCGCGGCCGACTCCGAGGATGACGTCAAGGTCGCGGCGTCGCGGCTGCGCACGCTGATGCCCCTGCTGCGCGCCATGGCCGGCTCGATCATCCTGGTGGTCGGCGGCCTGCTGGTGCTGTCGGAGCTCGGCGTCAACATCACGCCGCTGATAGCCGGCGCCTCGGTGTTCGGCCTCGCCGTGTCGTTCGGCAGCCAGTCCCTGGTGCGCGACGTCGTCTCCGGCATCTTCTTCCTGGCCGAGGACGCGTTCCGCATCGGCGAGTATGTCGACTGCAGCAAGGTCAAGGGCACGGTCGAGGGTTTCAGCGTGCGCTGCCTGAAGCTGCGCCACCAGAACGGCCAGCTCCATATCGTGCCGTTCGGCCAGGTCATGCACATCACCAACTTCAGCCGCGACTGGACGGTGGTGAAGTTCAACCTCGCCTTCGCGCCGGGCACCGACGTCGAGCTTCTGCGCAAGGCGGTGAAGAAGATCGGCACCGACATGATGGAGGAGCCGGCCTTCAAGCCGATCCTGATGCAGCCGCTCAAGATGCAGGGCGTGGTCGATATCAAGGACTCCTCGCTGATCGTGCGCTTCAAGTTCATGGCGCGGCCCAAGAACCCCAGCGCCATCCAGCGCATGGGCGTCCGCCGCATGTACGAACAGCTGCCCAAGCTCGGTATCCAGTTCGCCACGCCGACCTACCCGTTTGCCATGCCCATGCCCATGCCCAGCGCCGTGTCCACGACGGCCGTTGCGCCACCGCCCGCCGCCACGGCCCCGGAAGCACCGCCGGCGCCGGCAAAAGCCGCGGAGTAGGCGGGACACGCCCCAGCGGCTATGATCGGGAGGCAAGCTCCCCCCTCGGGCCTCGAGGGGGTGGGCTCCTTTTTACTCGCTCATGGGAGAACGATCATGGAGAAGCGCAAGCTCGGCCATTCGAACCTCGAATTCGCCCCCATCGCCTTCGGCGGCAACGTCTTCGGTTGGACGGCCGACGAGGCCACCTCGCACAGGATCCTCGACGCCTTTGTCGATGCCGGCTTCTCCTTCGTCGACACCGCCGACGTCTATTCGCGCTGGAAGCCCGGCAACAAGGGCGGCGAATCGGAGACCGTGATCGGCAGCTGGCTGAAGAAGAGCCCGGCCAAGCGCGACAAGGTGCTGATCGCCACCAAGTGCGGCATGGACATGCCCAATGTCGGCCAAGGCCTGTCGTCAGCGCACATCAAGCGCTCGGTCGAGGACTCCCTGAAGCGGCTCAACACCGACCGCATCGACCTCTTCCAGTCGCACCGCGACGACAAGACCACGCCGCAAGAGGAGACGCTCGCGACCTATGGCGAGCTCGTGAAGGCGGGCAAGCTGCGCTTCATCGGCGCCTCCAACTTCGAGGCGCCGCGGCTCGCCGAGGCGGCGAAGATCGCCAAGGAGAAGGGCCTGCCGCGCTATGAGAGCCTGCAGCCGCATTACAATCTGATGGAGCGCGGCCTGTTCGAGGGTGCGCTCGAGGACGAGTGCCTGAAGGAGGGGATCGGCGTGATCCCGTACTACTCTCTGGCCAGCGGCTTTTTGAGCGGCAAATACCGCTCGGAGGCCGACGCCGCCGACAAGGCGCGCGGCGCGGGTGTGAAGAAGTACATCAACGACAAGGGCTTTGGCGTCCTGAAGGCGCTCGACGCGGCGGCCAAGAAGCACAACGCCAACTCGACCCAGGTGGCGCTCGCCTGGCTGATGCAGCGCAAGGCCATCACTGCCCCGATCGTCAGCGCCACCAGCCTCGACCAGCTCAAGGACCTGATTGCCGCGCCCCGGATCAAGCTCGACCCCGAGTCGGTGGCCGCCATCGACAAGGCGAGCGCCCCGGGCTGACTAAAGGTCCTCCACGCCTCATGTTCCTCTCCCCCGCCAGGGGGAGAGGTCAGGTGAGGGGGCTTCGAAGACTGTCTGTAACCCCTCACCCAACCTCTCCCCCTGGCGGGGAGAGGAAGAAGAACATCGAGAGAGTGGCAAAAGTCACAGCCCGCGGTGCTACACTCTCCGAATGCTCGTCTTCCGCCAGCTCTTCGATCCGACCTCCTCGACCTACACCTATCTGCTGGGCTGCTCGTCGACCCGCGAAGCCGTCCTGATCGATCCGGTGTTCGAGCAGGTCCGCCGCGACGCGGCGCTGATCGGTGAGCTCGGCCTGCAACTCAAATGGACGCTCGACACCCACGTTCATGCCGACCACGTGACCGGCGCCTGGCTCCTGAAGCAGAAGCTCGGCAGCGATATCGCCCTCTCGGCGGCGGCCGGCGCATCGGGCGCCGACCGGCTGCTGGCCGACGGCGATCGCATCGAATTCGGCCGCCGCTCGCTCGAAGTCCGCGCCACGCCCGGCCACACCAGCGGCTGCGTCACCTACGTGCTCGACGACGAGAGCATGGCCTTCACCGGCGACTGCATCATGATCCGCGGCTCGGGCCGCACCGACTTCCAGCAGGGCGATCCGCGCGCGCTCTACCGCTCGGTGCGGTCGCGCATCTTCTCGCTGCCCGAGACCTGCCTGCTCTATCCCGCGCACGACTATCGCGGGCTCACCGCCACCAGCGTCGCCGAGGAGAAGAAGTTCAATCCGCGGCTTGGTGGCGAGGTCGGCGAGGGCGACTACGTCGGCTACATGAAGAACCTCGACCTGCCGCATCCCAAGAAGATCGACGAGGCGGTGCCAGCCAACCTGCGCTGCGGCCAGCCGGGCAACGAGAGCGCCGCGCCACCCGATCCGCACTGGGCGCCGCTGCGCTTCACCTTCGGTGGCGTCTGGGAGGTCGAGCCGCACTGGCTGGAGGAGAACCTCGCCAAGGTGCAGGTGCTCGACGTGCGCGAGCCCAACGAGTTCAGCGGACCCTTGGGTCACATCCGCGGCGCCACGCTGGTCCCGCTGGGCGAGCTCGCCCAGCGCGCCAAGGAACTGCCCAGCGACAAGCCGATCGTCGCGGTGTGCCGCGCCGGCAGCCGCTCGGCCCACGCCACCGCGATCCTGCAGAAGGCGGGCTTCGCCGACATCGCCAACCTGCCCGGCGGCATGCTGCGCTGGCGCGCCGAAGGCCGCGGCGTGGAGGGTGGTTCATCTTGACGGAGCGCGGACCTCCAGGTCCGCTCATGCTCATGCTCTTCCGGACCAGGAGCGGACCTGGAGGTCCGCGCTCCGGCAAGAACTAAGGCTGCGGCGGCGGCACCGGATATCGGTTCTGCCGCAGCAGATCCTCCATCCTTTTGATGCCGTCGCCATAGCGGCGATTGTCGCAATCGAGTCCCGCCGACTTGCGCGCCATGTCCGACCCGCTCGCACCTTCGCCCTTGCTTGCCGAGCGCTGGTCCCAGTACGCCAGCAATTGCGCGCAACGAGCCTTGGGCTCCATCTCGGCTTGCTGACCGAAAGCCGCGATTGGCATCGCGAGCACGAGGATCACGGCGAGGACGCCAACACGACGCATCGGTTGCTCCTTCAGAATCCGTACAGCTTGGCCGGCGTATCGACCAGAATCGTCTGCCGCGTCGCCTTGTCAGGCACCCATTCCTCGAACCAGCGCAGGGTCTGGGGATAGGTCGTGACGCGGTCTAGCCCCGTGTCGGTATGCGGCCAGTCGCTGGCCCACATCAGGCGATCCGGACCGAAGGCGTCAAGCAGCATCGGCGTGGCTGAGCGGGCGCGCTCGGGACCGACGCGGTAGGCGCCGCACATCACGACCCAGACACTGCGGCTCGGCGCGCTTTCCAGCAGGACCTTGAAGCCCGGATCACGCGCCGGCCCCAGCGTGCGATCGAACATGCCGTAGTGCGGGATCACCACCTTGTTCCCGCCATCGAGCAGCACGGGCAGGATCTCGGGCAGACGCTTGCTCTCGACATAGAGGTGGATCGGCCAGTCGCGTTTCCTCGCCTCCGCCAGCATGTCCTTGTAGAAGGACCATTGCGGCGTCGGCAGGCCGTAGATCGGAAAGCGCAGGCCGCGCGCGCCGATCTTTGCCAGGCTCTCCCAATCGTCCGCGGTCACGCTGACCGACGGCGATATCCAGGGCACGCCGCGAAAGCGGTTGGGTTGGGCACGCAGCGCCTCGAACAGGTAGGAATTGTCGAAACCCAGGAAGGACGGCTGCAGGATCACGGCGCGGCCGACGCCGTTCTTTTCCGCCAGCGCCAGCAGCGTTTCCCACGAGGCGTCGTAATCCGGCCGGTAGCGCGCATCGATCGCCATTGGCAGGCTGCGCATCAGGACATGGGTGTGGGCGTCGATCCAGGCCGGTTCGGCGGCACGCGCCGCCGGCGCGATTGTGAGTGCTGCGGCGCCGGCAGCGAAGCTGCGCCGTCGGACGGTGCGTATACTCATCGCACCGACTATGGCTTCATGCTCCTCTGCCCCGCTAGTCCCCCTTCGCTCCTGCGGAGCTTCGGAGGATCTGGATCGGGCTTGCCGCTAAAGCCACCGAAGCTGCACCGCAGCGTAGGTGGCTAGGGGGAGAGGCTGGGAGGGGGCTTCGACAGCTCGTGCAACCCCCTCACCCAACCTTTTCCCCCTGGCGGGGAAGAGAAACATGAGCTCAGCTCTGCCAGCGGGAGGTGGCGCGCGCGCCCGGCGCGATATCGGCTTCGCTGGGGGCCTGCACCTTGGCCATGTGCTCGTAGCGCTGGGCGGCGAACCACAACGCGTAGTCGCCCATCTTGATCGGCGGATACTTCGCCGGCATGTCGGCCGACTCGCAGGACGGCAGGCACTCGATCACGGTGTCGTGGTTGGGATCGCAGAAGAACGGCACGGCGTAGCGCAGTTGCCCCGACAGGTTGCGCACGCGGTGCGGCGTCGACAGGAAGCGTTCGTTGGTCCAGCGGTGCAGCATGTCGCCGCCGTTGACCACGAAGGCGTCCGGCACGCCCGGCGCTTCGAGCCAGCGGCCGTCGGGCAGGTTGATCTCCAGCCCCTGCACCTTGTTGGGCGGCAGGAGCGTCATGAACCCCGAATCGGTGTGCGCCACCAGGCTGTTGACCGAGACGTCGGCCCCGTCGATCGCCGGATAGCGCGACATGCGCTGGATGACGTGCGGCTCGGCGAAGCAGGCGTCGAAGAAGGTTTCCGGCAGGCCGAGCGCCAGCGCATAGAGCCGCACCAGCTTGCGGCACAGCCCCTCCATCGTCCCCATGTAGGCCAGCATGTTGGCGCGGAAGCCCGGGATGGCGGCTTCGTCCGGCCATTTGTTCATGGCGTGGAAGCGCCGGTTGGAGAGCACGTCGGGATGATCGGGCGTCTTCTCGCGGCGCAGGAAGTAGGCCTCGTTCTGGCTCGGCTTCTTGCCCTGCGCGGCGGCGTTGGGTGGCGGCTTCCGTGCGATCGGCATGTAGCCGATATTGTGCTCGTCGACCTTGACCGCGAGCTTGGTCTCGATAGGCAGCGCATGAAAGCGCGCAGCCTCGGCATAGGCGGTGTCGATCAGCGCCTGCGGCACGCCGTGGCCGGCAAGATAGTAGAAGCCGACATTCTCGAAGGCGAAGCGCAGCTGCTGAGCAGCACGCTCGGCGGCGCCGGACTCCCCTGCCAGGAAGCCCGACACATCGATAAGCGGAATCTCGCCGCCGATCAGGATCGGCGGCGCATCGGCGGCGGTACTGTGGGCGGATTGCTGAAGCATCGGGTCGACCTTCGCTTGTGTCGAGGCAAGCATAGCAACATTTGCGACGGCGGTCGCCGTGTTGGCGTGCGGTCGCTTGCCGGAATAACCTGCGGCGACCAGGGGAACGTCCATTGAGCTGCTTCTGCATGCGCGGGATAGCCGCCGCCCTCGCGCTTCCACTGCTCGCTACGGCAATGCCGGCAAGTGCCGACGTCGACAGCGAACACTTGTTCGGCTTCACCGAAGGTACCGACATCGGCACGCCCTTCCAGCCTGAGGCGGAGGTCGAGCTGCTCGGACGTCTTGGCCGCGCCGCCGGCAACTGCAGCGCCACGTCCCTGACCGCGGCGCTGAAGTATCCGCTGAGCGAATCCTTTCGCGTTGCCCCGGCGGTCACCTTCACGCGCTTCGACGTCTCGGGCGTTCCCGACTTCGAGGATCGCAACGTGATCGGTCTGGAGCGCGTGGCCCTCGAGTTCCGCTGGCGGCCATTCGACCGCGAGACGTCCCTGTCGGGCTGACCTTCGTGGCAACGCCCTTCGTCGGCTTCATCAATGAGTTGACCGGTGCTGCCGGGAACAGCTGAGGTGGAACCTTCATCGCCGCCGCCGATCGTGCGCTGATTCCCGACCGCCTGTTCGCCGCGCTCAACCTCTTCTACGACTTCGGGCGGGCGCGCGACTACGCCACCGGCCTGATCGTCGACGCTCGGAGATGGGCATGGCGGCGGCGGCCACCGCCAGGGTGGCGGACGGCGTCTATCTCGGCGGCGAAGTGCGTTACCTGCGTGCGTTCGACAGCATGGCCTTCGGAAACCTGGTCGGGTCAGGCGGTCTTCGTCGGGCCGACCTTCTATATCGCCTTGGGGCGCGGCGCCTCGCTGTCCGGCGCCTGGAACATCCAGGCATGGGGCCAAACCACCGGGCTGGGCTCGATCTCGCGGTCTTCGAACGGCACACCTTCAAGATCAGGCTGGCGATCGACCTCTGACGGCCTCGCCGCAGCGCCACGCCGACGATGGGCTCAGCCGAACCAGCGGCGGATGGCGGCAAGCATGAGCAGGGCGAAGCCGCCGGTGGCGCCGCCGAGGATGCCGGCAACTGTCAGCACCGTTCGTCGCAGCCGATAGCGCCTCTGTATATCGCGTTCGTGCTCGCGCCGGCCGACCCGATCGGACGGTCATAACGATCCGGTGGCCGGGCGAGATCGCGTGAGCCCTTCCACCATCCCAGGCTGCTGCCGGCGACCGAGAACAAGACCAATAGCGTGCCGATGAGCCAGTTCACGGTTCGCTCAGCGCTGCGACAGGCCGCTGTCGATCATGGCGAACAGCATGCCGCCGACGATGGCACCCAGGGCGGCGGCGCCGGCCGTCTTGATCAGGCGCCAACGCTTGCGGCGCGCCATCACCCACTCTTCGTAGTCCTCGGGCCGGACGTGCGGCGGCCGGATCGAGGAATTCGCCGAGCGGTAATACATCGTGGAAGTCGTCCGGCGCCATGCCAGGTAGGCGAACAACGCCGCGCCAATGACGATTGCGATAAGCCCGTATGGACGCATGACCCCCGGACATCCCAGGGGCAAGAGTGGCAGGGCGGGCGCGCGGTGTCATCTCGCTTCCGCCTTATTGCGCCCCCGTTGCAACCGCCAACCCGCCGCCTCGTTCCCAGATGGCAAACCCTTTCGGGAGACATCTCATGGGAGACATCAAGCAACAGACGTCGAGTGCGGCCCGTGCCGTTGGCGAAGCCGTCGGTCACAAGGCCGAAGAGGTCGCCGATCGATCACGACAGGCCGGCGCCGAAGGCGTGGCTCGCGCCGCGCAGACAGCCACGGCGGTCGCCGACGCCGTCGCGGGCGAAGCACCGGCAGTGGCGGAATATGTCCGTGGCGCCGCTGCAAAGATCGACCGGTTGGCGGGCGACCTGCGCGATAAGAAGGTGGGTGAGCTCTTGTCCTCGGCGGCCGATTTCGGCCGCTCTCAGCCCGTCGCCATGCTGGCCGGCGCTGCTCTGGTCGGCTTCGCGCTTTCCCGCGTCATCAAGGTGGGCGTTGCCGCACCCGCTGCGACCAAGGAAGCCGACCCCGAATACGAACCGATGAAGGACCTGTCATGATCGCCGAATCTCCCCTCCGCCGGCCTGGCGTCATCACCTTGATGACCGCGGCCCTGGCGCAGTCCGCCGACCTGCTGCAGGCGGAATTCCGGCTGGCACGCGTCGAACTGGCCGAGAAACTTGCCAAGCTGCGCCATGGCCTGGTGATGATGGCCGTGGGCGCAATCCTGCTGATCGTGTCGCTCGGCATGCTGCTGCAGGCGCTGGTCAGCGCCCTGATTGCCGCCGGCGTGTCGCCGCCCGTCGCCATCCTGCTGGTCGCCGGCGGCACGGCGGTGATCGGCCTGGTCGTGTTCCTCATGGGCCAGAAGCGCCTCGAACCGACCACGCTCGCTCCCGATCGCACGATCGATTCACTGTCGGCCGATAGCCGCATGGTCAAGGAGACATTGTCATGACCTCATCTGCCCACCTTCAGCGCGAGGCCGATGCGGCCCGCGTCGGCCTGGCCGACACGCTAGGCCAGCTGCGAAGCGGCATGGCACCGTCGGCGCTGTCCAGCGAGGCGCTTGCGCTCGCCAAGGACACGGGCCTTTCGCTAGTCAAGTCGCTGAGCGAGCAGGCCCGCGCCAATCCGGTGCCGGCTTTGCTGATCGGCGCGGGACTGGCGATGCTGCTCACCCGCACGACGGGCGGTGATGTCGCCAGTGCGGCGGGGACGGTGCTCAAGAGCGCGGCATCGACCGGGGCCGACGCTGCGCGGCAAGCCGCCAGCGCCGCCGGCCAGACCATGAAGGGCGCGGCCTCGGCCGCTGCTGGTGCCGCTTCTTCGGCGGCCGCGGCTGCGAGCGACGGGGTGCGCGACGTGGCCGGGCGTGCCGCAACATCCGTCAGCGAGGCGGCTGGCGCCTGGCGAGGGCGGGTGAGCGGCGAAGTCGAGGCGGCGGGTGACGCCGTGAGCGGCCGCTATGCGGAGATGCGTGACAAGGTGCAGGATGCTGCCGATCAAGGCCGCCGCACGCTGCACGACCGACAGGACCAGGCCTACGCGCTCGCGCAGGACGCCCGGAACAAGGCTCAGTCGATGGCCGATGAGACGACCCAGAGTCTCAAGCGACTGCTGGAGGAACAGCCGATCCTGATGGCCGCGCTGGGAGCCGCTCTCGGCGCCGCCGTCGGCGCGGCGCTACCGTTGTCGCGCCAGGAGAAGGAACTGCTGGGCGGCGTCGGGGCAACCGCCGTCGGTGCCGGCCGTGACGCGCTGTCGAGTGCCGCCGGCGTGCTGCGCAATGAAGTGGCGCAGGCCGATCTGGGTGCCAAGGTCGGTGACCTTGCCGACAAGGTGGTGAAGAGCGTGAGCGACAGTGCCGCGAGAGGCTGAGACGACAGAGCGGCGCGAAAGAAGAAGGGATGTCCGGCGCTGCCGGACATCCCACTATCGGGAGATAGCCTAAGCGAAAAGAAACAGTCTGGCAACGTCGCGAATATCCCAATAAATGAGAACCCCTTCGCCCATGGAAGGGGAACCGGATGATCGCCTGCGGACTGGATTTCGGAACGTCGAACTCGGCAATCGGCATCGCCCGTGGCGATGGGATCGCGCTGGCGCCGCTCGAGGACGACAAGACGCTGATGCCGAGCGCGGTGTTCTTCGACTACGAAGCGCATCGGGCCCGCTTCGGCAGCGATGCCATCACCGCCTATGTCGGCCAGACCGAGGGCCGGCTGATGCGGGCCCTGAAGACGATCCTGGGCTCGCCCCTGATCGATGAGAAGACCAGCCTGGGCGGTCGCATGGTGCCGCTCGCCGAGGTCGTCGGCCTGTTCGTGCGCCATCTGAAGCAGAAGGCCGAGGCCTTCGCCGGGCAGGAGATCACGGCGGTCGTGCACGGCCGTCCGGTGCGTTTCGTCGACGGCGACGATGAGGCCGATGCGCGGGCGCAGACCGTGCTCGAGACCATCGCCCGGCAGGCGGGGTTTCGTCACATCGCCTTCGTCCCCGAGCCGATCGCCGCCGCCTGGCACTACGAACAGACGGTGCAGGCCGAGGAGCTGGTGTTGATCGCCGACATCGGCGGTGGCACCAGCGACTTCTCGGTCGTCCGTATCGGCCCGCAGCGGCGCGGGCGCATCGATCGCACCGAGGACATTCTGGCGACGGCGGGTCTGCGTGTCGGCGGCACGGACTTCGACAGCGCGCTCAGCCTCGCCGCGGTGATGCCGCTGCTGGGCCTCGGCACGAGGCTGGTCGAGAAGGACCTGCCCATGCCGAACGCGCTTTATCATGAGCTCGCGACCTGGGCGACGATCAATTTCGCCTACACTCACAAGAACGAGCGCGAGGTCGGCGCGCTGGCCCTCGAGGCGGCCGAGCCGAATAAGGTCGGCCGGCTGCTGGCCGTGATCGCCAAGCGGCTCGGCCACCGCGTCGCCTTCGCGGTCGAGGACGCCAAGATCGCGCTCAGCGCCGACAGCGATGCCACCGTCGCCCTCGACTTCGTCGAGCAGGACCTCGCCGCGGCGGCGACGCGCTGCGGTTTCCAACGGGCGATTCACAGCAGGACGGATCGGCTGTATCGGACGGCGCGCGACTGCATCGCTGCGGCGGGCCTCGGCGGTGCAGCGATCGACACCATCTTCCTCACCGGCGGTTCGAGCCGCGTGCCGGCGGTGCGAGCCGCGATCGCGGAGGCCGCGCCTGCCGCGCACCTCGCCTCGGGCTCGGACCTTCTTTCCGTCGCATCGGGATTGACGCGCATGGCGGGCCGTATGGCCTGAAATATACCATAGTTATTTATCAATAACTATGGTATAGTCTGCGGCCACTCTTACGGAACAGCCATGACCAGCTCTCGCAAGCGACCTGCCACCGACAGCCTTCCCGTCATTCCGGCCGCGCCGCCGGCCTGGTCGCCCGGCGACGCCCGCCCGCCGCGTCGGGCGACCCCCGCCCGCCTGCAGACCTACTTCCTGCGCCGGCTGGCGATATCGGGTTCGGTTGCCGAGGCCGCGGCGCAGGCGGGCACCACGCCGCGCACCGTGCGGCGCTGGCGCGCCGCCAATGTCGCCTTCGCCCGCCGCTACGAGGAGACGCTGGGAGGCCGCCTGGAGATCCTGGAGGACCTGGCCATGCGCCGGGCGCTGGGCGCCGACCGCCGGCCGGTCTTCCATCGCGGCAAGCAGATCGCGTCGGTCGAGCGGCACAACGACGTCATGCTGATGCGCCTGCTTGCGCGCTTCGACCGCCTGCGCGAGCGCGAGGCGCTGCAGGCGCGCGCGCTCTCTGGTGGCGGGCAAGACGACATCGACGATATCGCCTTGCTCGACGCAGCCAGCGAGCGTGCGCGGCATCAGGACATCCCGAGCGAGCGGGAGGAAGAATGATTGTCGCGCGCGTCCCCATTCAGGGGACACGCGATCGGGCGCCCCGGAGCGCTTTCGGCGAGCAAGCTCAAGGGCTTGCGCGCCGATGTCGTCATGCGGCTCGAACACGATCCGTTTTCCGGCGGCCGCGTTTCATGCGACACAAGGCGAGTCACTTCTGGAGGACGTTTTTCATGGCATCGCCGCTCTTCGATCTCACCGGCAAGGTCGCCGTCGTCACCGGCTCGAGCAAGGGCATCGGCAAGTCGATCGCCCTGCATCTTGCCCTGCAGGGCGCCAAGGTCGTGGTGTCGTCGCGCAAGAAGCCGGCCTGCGACGACGCCGCCGCCGAGATCCGCAAGGCGGGCGGCGAGGCGATCGTCATCCCGTGCAACATCTCCGACAAGGCGCAGTGCGAGAACCTGATCGCCGAGACCAGGAAGCAGCTCGGCCCGGTCGACGTGCTGGTCCTGAACGCGGCCAGCAATCCCTACTACGGCCCGACCGACAAGATGCCGGACGAGGTCTTCACCAAGATCATGCAGAACAACATCCTCTCCAACATCTGGCTGATCAATCTCTGCGCCCCCGACATGAAGGCCAAGAAGGACGGCTCGGTGATCATCGTGTCGTCGATCGGCGGGGTGCGGGCGAGCACGGTGATCGGCGCCTACTGCATCTCCAAGGCCGCCGACATGCAGCTGGCGCGCAACCTCGCGGCCGAGCTCGGGCCCGACAACATCCGCGTCAACACCATCGCGCCCGGCCTGGTGCGCACCGACTTCGCCCGCGCGCTGTGGGAGGATCCGAAGTATCTCGACAAGCGCCTGCAGACGGCGCCGCTGCGCCGCATCGGCGAGCCCGACGACATCGGCGGCATCGCCGTCATGCTGGCCGGCAAGGCCGGCGCCTTCATCACCGGCCAGACCATCATCGCCGATGCCGGCGTCACGATCGGAGGTTAGGCGGTCTTGCGGAAGGTCACGACCAGCACGTCGCGATACGCGTGCTGCGCCGGATTCTCGGGCTCGACCGGCGTGACGCCGTGATAGCAGCGCGCGTCATCGACCAAAGCGGAGTCGAGAGGGTCGGTGAGCGTGAAGCTGCCCAGCGCACGCTTGTCGAGGTCGTGCACCGTCGTTGTGCCGCTCTGGATGTTGCGGCGGTTGACTAGCAGCACCAGCACGTAGTCGACGCCGTCGCGGTGCATGCCCTCGGGCGTGGGCTTGCCATGCTCGCCCTGGCGCGCCTCGATGCGGAACTGGTGGGCCTCGACGTGCCAGCGCGTGGTCTCCGGCGCGAGGCGCCCGAACAGGGCGCGGCAGTACTCCAGAATGGTGCGCATGCTGGCGCCGTCGCCGGTCTCGTCGGTGATCGGCTTGAACCAGCGCTCGACGCCGCCGTTCAGGCGGTTGTAGTCGAGGGTCTGATAGTGCGGCTGGTGCGGCCCGCGCAGGATCGGGCCCAGGCGTCCGGCCAACCATACGCCGAAGCGGCGCCGCCGGTAGCGGCCGCCATCGGCCATGTAGGTGTCGACCTCGAGGTCGTCCCAGCTCCCGGCGAAGGCCGGCCAGTCGGCCAGGGTGCCGAAGCGGCTGAGCGCATTGCGCATGTCGGAGGCTTCGACGAAGGCATAGCCGGCGCGGGCAAGGCCGTCGCGGATGCCCGTGGCGTTCTGCAGGCCGGTTCCGATCTCGCTCATGGGTGCAAAGCTACCACCCCGGTACAACGCCGGCATATGATCTAAAGTCAGGGCCGACCCGGAGAAAACGATGCCATACGCCACCACCGACGACCGCGTGAAGCTCTGGTACGAGGAGACCGGCGCCGGCCAGCCCATCGTGTTCGTCCACGAGTTCGCGGCCGACCACCGTTCGTGGGAACCGCAGATGCGCCACTTCGGCCAGCGCTACCGCTGCGTCACTTTCAGCGCGCGGGGCTATCCGCCGTCCGACGTGCCGGAAAAGCCCGACAGCTATTCCCAGAACCGCGCCACCGACGACATCGCTTCGGTCATGGACCATCTCAAGATCGACAAGGCGCACGTCGTCGGCCTGTCGATGGGCGGCTTCGCCACCCTGCATTTCGGCTTCCGCCACCCGTCGCGGGCGCTGTCGCTGGTCGTTGCCGGCTGCGGCTACGGCGCGGAGAAGGAGCAGCAGGCCAAGTTCCGCGCCGAGGTCGAGGTCGTCGCCAAGTCCCTCAAGGACGAGGGCATGGCCAAGTTCGCCGAGAAGTACGCCTATGGTCCGACGCGCGTGCAGTTCGAGAACAAGGACCCGCGCGGCTTCGCCCAGTTCAAGAAGGAGCTCGGCGAGCATTCGGCCCTGGGCTCGGCCAACACCCAGGTCGGCGTGCAGGGCCAGCGGCCCTCGCTCTACGACCTTCTGGACAAGATGCGCGCGCTGACCATCCCGACCTTGATCCTGACTGGCGACGAGGACTGGCCCTGCCTCGCACCCTCGGTGCTGATGAAGCGCGAGATCCCGTCGGCGGCGCTGGCGGTGATGCCGAACTGCGGCCACACCATCAACATCGAGGACCCCGACCAGTTCAACCGCCTGGTCGGCGACTTCATCGTCCAGGTCGAGGCCGGCCGCTGGCCCAAGCGCGATCCCCGCGCGCTCAGCGCCTCGATCACGGGGATGCGCTAGGCCGTCAGCCCGCCGTCGCAGACGAATTCCGAGCCGGTCGAGAACGAGCTCTCGTCCGACAGCAGGAACAGGATCATGGCCGCGACTTCCTCGGCGCGGCCGAGGCGGCCCAGCGGATGCAGCTCCTCGAGCCACTGGCGGCCGCTCATGTTGCCGACCGGCTGGTCGAGCCGCGGCGCGATCATCGGGGTGTCGATGTAGCCCGGATGCACCGAGTTGCAGCGGATGCCGTACTTCATCTGCGCACAGTGCAGCGCCACGTGCTTGGTGAGCAGCCGCACCGCGCCCTTGCTGGCGCAGTAGGCCATGGCATAGGAGGCGCCGCGCAGGCCGAGCACCGAGGAGATGTTGACGATCGAGCCGCCGCCCGCTTGCTTCATCGCCGGGATCGCAGCCTGGCAGCCGAGGAAGGTGCCGAGCCCGTTGATGTCGTTGACGCGACGGTATTCGGCGAGGCTGCAGTCCTCGATCGAGTTGCGCACGCCGACGCCGGCCGCGTTCAGGAGACCATGCAGGCTGCCGAACGTCTCGACCGTTGCCGCGACGGCTTTGTTCCATGCCGTCTCGTCGGTGACGTCGAGCGGCGCGAAGAGGACGGCATCGCCGAGCTCGCGCGCGAGCGCGCGGCCCTTGGCCCCGTCGCGGTCGGCCAGCACCGCCTTGCCGCCCTCGCGCACGACCAGGCGCGCGGTCGCCGCGCCGATACCGGAGGCGCCGCCGCTGATGAGCACGACCTTGTCAGCGAGGCGCGACAAAGGGCTGCCTCCTCATCAGGCCGGTGGTGAGGCCGCCGTCGGCGGCGATCTCCGCGCCGGTCACGAAGCCCGAGCGGTCGGAGGCGAGCCACAGGATGACCTCGCCGATTTCGGTCGGCGCCGCCATGTGGCCGATGGGATGGCGGGCATCGAGGAAGGCCTTGCCGGGCTCGCGGCCGACCATCTGCCACAGCGGATCGAAGATCGGCGTGTCGACGCCGCCCGGATGCACCGAGTTGCCGCGGATGTCGTACTTCTGCTCGGCGCAATAGAGCGCCACGCTCTTGCTCAGGAGTCGCACGGCGCCCTTGCTCGCCGTGTAGGCGATCGCGCCGGCGCCGGCCTGCAGGCCGGCGACCGACGAGAGATTGACGATCGAGCCCTTCGATCTCGCCTTGTTCGGCCCGGTCCGCTTCATGCCCTGGATGGCGTACTTGCAGCCCAGGAACACGCCCTCGGAATTGACCGCCTGCACGCGCTGCCAGGTCGCGACGTCGGTGCTCTCGACGTTGCCCGCGCCGCCCGTGATGCCGGCATTGTTGACCATGATGTCGAGCCGGCCTTCGCCCTTCAGCACGTCGGCCAGCAGCGCCTGCCAGGAGTGCTCATTGGTGACGTCGTGTTGCACGAAGCGGCCGACACCGTCCTTGGCGGCGTTGAGATCGGCCACGACCACCGCCGCGCCGGCCTCGGCCAGCAACGCGGCCGTTGCCGCGCCGATGCCCGACGCGCCGCCGGTGACGATCGCCACCTGTCCGGAAAGTTCCCCGCTCATGCGGACGGGACCATAGCGGGCCGCGTTCATCTGCAGTAGCCTCGGCGGCGAACGGAGGATCGCATGGCGAAGCTCGGGGGATTGGTTCTGTCGGCACTTGCAGCGCTCGGTCTGTCGGCATGCCAGACAGGGCAGGGCGGAGGAGCGGCGAGTGTGCAGGCGGCACCGCCTGGCATGACGGCAGCCCAGGGCGCCGCCTATTGCTCGAAGCTCTCCCAGACCTACGGCGAATATGTCGGCACGTTCGGCGGCTATCTAGGCGGCGATTCGCGGGGCGGCGAGGCGGCCGATCTCGACGCCCGTGTGGCCATCGCCAACTGCCAGGACGGCAACTACGCCGCCGGCATCCCGGTGCTGCAGCAGAAACTGCGCGACGCCAAGGTCACGGTGCCGCCGCCGCCGGCCGGCTGATCGCACCACCCAAATAAATGCCCGGCCAAAGAAAAACCCGGGTGGTCGCCCACCCGGGTTTCTGTCGTCTTCGTTTCAGAGGATCAGAAGGCCAGCGGCTCGGTCACACGAACCCACTTGCCTCCCTTGACCTCTGCCAGGAACGAGGAGTTCGCACCCTGGCGGATGTTGGGGCCGAAAGTGACCGCCGGTCCGTTGAAGATGTCCTTGTGGTTCTTGATCGCTTCCATGCCCTTGATGAAGCCGTCGAGCGTCAGGTCCTTGCCGGCGTTCTTCAGGCCCTGCACCGCGAGGTCGGCGGCGACGTAGCCGTAGACCGCGCCGATGTTGGGGTCGGCGTTGAAC
>FODP01000058.1 GCA_900110395.1 Rhodospirillales bacterium URHD0017 | reverse complement strand
CCAGTACGTCGAAGAGGTCCTCGTGCCCACGCTCAAGCCGGGCGATATCGTCATCTTCGACAATCTGGGCTCTCACAAGGGCAAGGCTGGTCGCAACGCCATCCGGGCGGCTGGCGCCAAGCTCTTCTTCCTGACCAAGTACTCTCCCGATCTCAATCCGATCGAAAAGTTCTTCGCCAAGCTGAAGCGCTGGCTGCACAAGGCCGCCAGACGCACCGTCGATGCCGTCTACCACGCCATCGCCGATATCCTGCCTCACACTTTCGCGACAGAATGCTCAAACTACTTCGTCGAGGCCGGAATATGCCCGACCTCAAACCATCACGCTCTAGTGAGATTGACCAATGGCAGAACAGGCCTCGCCCGACATTTTGCTTCAGCGATCAGACGATCCGGAAACGCGATGTCAGAGTTGTGGGAAGGGTATGCTCGAGTTGATTGAGGAGTGGCCACATCCCTTGTTCGGTGTACTCGGCGTAAGTTGTCAGACGTTCAAATGCGACGATTGCGGTCACCCCTTAAGTCGGTACGAACCGACGGCGCTCGGTGTCTCTGTGCCGAGCCGCAGGTGGCGACGTCACGAAAATTTGGATCGCGCGATTGATGGGTCGATGATCGCATCGCCCCGCGCCAACTCGACAACAGAGATGCAAGGATCTTCCCGATCAGAGGGCATGGGTTCAGCCCGGAGCATGCAAGGCGATCTCGTCCGCCTGACACGGGCGTCGCCGCCGGCACGCCCGCCCCTTATGTGAACGAGCGGAGTCGACGGCGGGATGCTGGCGCTTGAAGAGAGCTCTGGCGCTGCGCCTGCTGGTTGGCGCTGTACTTAGCCTGATAGATGTGGCTATTTCGGCTTCCCTTCGCGCTGCGCTTCGGCGAGGTTGCGCCCCACGACCTCGCGGAAGCGCTCGAGTTCGCCGCCACTCAGGTGCGGCGGGTTCATCGACGGATGGGTGACGGGATTGATCGGCTTGCCGTTACTCCACAATTCGAAATGCAGGTGCGGGCCGGTCGAGCGGCCGGTATTGCCGACGAAGCCGATCAGGTCGCCCTTCCGCACGCGCAGGCCGGGCTCGATACCGGGCGCGAACGACAGGAGATGGCCGTAGCGGGTCGACAGTTTTTCCTCGTGCTCTATCTCGATCCAGTTGCCATAGCCAGCGTTGGGTGCCACGCCGGTAACGACACCGTCGGCTGCTGCATGAACGGCCGTTCCGAGTTCGGCGGCGAAGTCGATGCCGTGGTGCATGACGAGCGTTCCGCGCCGGGGGATCGCGCGGGCTGCGGCGCCCGACTGAGCCGTTGCGCCACGTGATGGAACTGCCGACAAGCCCATTGAGAGACCGAGCGGTGTCGGGCCGGCTCCTGCGCGCATTTTCATTGCCCGGGCCTCAACGGCCGCCACCGAGCTACCCTTGTCAAGCGAGTTGGTGGGCTTCGGCTTCCCGGATGGAGTGACGCGGACGGCTTCATTCGTCCGAGCGGCCGAGATCCGCTGGTCGAACGGATCGGCGCGCAAACCGAAGCCTGAGGTAATGCGGCTCCGGTCGAGCGGCATGTGAACCGAGGCCGTCTCGGTGCTATGACCCGTCGCCAGCCAGAACGGCTCGACGTTGGACTTGCCGATGCGGAAGCGATGGATGGCCACCGCGCCTTTGGCGGCGGTGCGCAGCTCGGCCCACAGAACGCGGCCGATGCCGATCGGGTCACCCTCGACCGTGTATTCTTGTTCGTACTGCACCCAGAAAAGATCACCGCCTTTGACGTCGCGTTCTGAGTCGATGGCCGTGGCCAGCGCTTGCAGCGCTTCAGTCATCGCCGCCGGCGGTACGCCCGCTGCCTCCATGGATGCAGGGAGCGATCCGACGACGACGCCCCAGGCATGCAGCTTGCGGGTAAAGGGCAGACGGCTCGTCTGCTCCTGATCGGAGTCGTTGGTCAGCAGCCGTTTGGTCGCGACCTGCACCTCATCTGGCGACGCGGCCTCAGCTGCAAAGCAACAGAGAGCTGCGGCAAGCGTCGTGCAAGTTTGCTTGATCATTTGCCGTCGGCAAAAGCGATGCGCAGGCTGATGCCGTAGAACGCCTGGTCGAACCTATCCTGCGGGTTCCTCCTTGCGTCTGGCCCAACACTTGCCGACCATGGCTCTTGCCTCGTTCGAGCAGCGGCAGGTGTCCGACAAACCGCACCAGGAGCCGAGGTTCGTCGATTTTCAGTCGGTGACCTTGTCAGGCAGCGTGAGGGCATTGTTACCATTCCGTAGAAGCGAACATGCGACCCTGGCGGCCATTCCGGAGAGAGCGCATCACTCGATTGATAACTTGTCCGCTACTGGTACAGCAGTAGCCTTGAGCGATGCAGAATGAGTACGCCGTCAGAGCATGCCGGGCGTCGGCGTCGCCAGTATCCCCGCTCGAACTTGGCGGTTTTCAGAACCCGCTGACATTGCAAATCGACAGCTGTGTTCCGATGTGTGAATTAGGCAGCCACGCGGGCGCTGGGAGAGTGGTATCCGACGTCATGGCCGCCCATCTCCAGCGGGGCAAGTGGTGCAGCTAGTGCGGCCTGCGGCGCGCCAAAGTCGTTGATCGTCACTGGTTCCGTGGGGTCCAGCACCGGCGCCGAGACTTGCACCTCATCCGCCAACGCTGGACGTGTCAGCAGAAAGCGCCGAACGGTCGAGTTCGGCGAGACCAAAACCGGATCGTGGGGCTGTGTGGGGTGATCCGGCTTTGGTCTCTGACGCTGCGGCTCTGTTGGTCGGGCATGCTCACCAACACAGTCACGCAGCGTTCCCACCAGGGTACGTTATTGAGAGCAGTTCCTCGCTGGTGCATTGGAGTAACTCACACTGCAGGTCGAGCGGGGCAGATTCTCGATGGGGATCTCAAGATCCTGATCCATGAGGCTGCATCCCGTTCGGTGATCGCCTTGCCGGCCGCTCGGCCACCGGTCTCGGCGGT
>FODP01000004.1:154950-517169 GCA_900110395.1 Rhodospirillales bacterium URHD0017 | reverse complement strand
CGTCGAACCAGCAGGCGCCAGCCCACGGCGTCGTTAGTCACACTGAACTCCTCGTCGGTTGGATGCACGGCGACATCCAGTCGATCCTTCGAGACATCGATGCCCACCGTGGCTACCATCTGCGCCATCTTCCAGCCCTTCCTTGTGGTGCGGGGTCGACCCTCGCAACTGTTCGGGTTTGCGAAGACACCGGGCTTGTCCCTTGCTCCGTCGCAGGCTTACGCCTCAGGGGTCAGCGGGCTCAGGTCCAGCGACGGGCGGCTGTTGCTGCAGCCGCCCGTTTGCGCATTCTGGACCATCTCAAAGACACAAGGGGTCATGAGACCTCACTCGAAGCCCATGACCCCTCCGTCGGCGTATGGCGCCGATTCCTCCCCAAGCGTCGCTTGGGGAGGAAGACACCTCGCGATCACGGCGCGCCGAACTTAGGCATGACCTTCTCGGCGAACCGCCGCAGGTTGGGCCGAGAACCCTGGCCCGACAGCAGCACGTAGGCGACGCCAACCTCCGCGAGCGCGGCGAGCTTGTCGGCGATCTCCTTGGCCGGGCCGATCATCGCCAGCGCATCGCGTTCCAGCGTCTCGGTGTAGCCCAGGATGTGCGAGCCCGGCCGGCTTTGCGAGCCGCGCGACAGCGACAGCAGGCGCTCGTGCACGCGCTCCTGCCGCTTCCTCGCTTCGGCCGCCTCGCTGGCGTCCTCGGCCACGAAGATGTTGCGCGCGACGGCGACACGCATCGGGTCGAAGGCGTGGCCCGCCGCCTCGAGCTCGTGCCGGTACAGCGTGATGCGCTCCTTGATCTGCAGCGGCGAGGCGAACTGGTCGAGCAGCAGATTGAAGCCGCGCCGCGCGCAGGCCGTGATCGAGGCGGCGCTTCCGGCCGCCAGCCACAGCGGCGGATGCGGCCGCTGGTAGGGCGGCGGTTCGACCACGACCTCGTCGAAACGGAAGAACTGGCCGCGGTGGGAGAACGGCGCGTCGGAGCCGAGCGCACGGACCATCACGTCGAGCACCTCCTCGAAGCGCGTCTCGGCGTCGGCAGGCGGGAGGGCGAAGCCCGCGAACTCGTTGTGGCGATAGCCCTTGCCGATGCCGAGATCGAGGCGCCCGCGCGACAGGAGATCGAGCGTGGCGACCTGCTCGGCCAGCAGCACCGGATTGTGCCATGGCAGCACCAGGATCGCGGTGCCGAGTCGCAGCCGCGTCGTGCGCGCCGCAAGGTAGGTCAGCAGCGTGAGCGGGGCGGAGAGCTGGCCGATCTTCGTGAAGTGATGCTCGGTCACGAAGCTCGAATGGAAGCCCAGCGCCTCGGCCTCGACGTTGGTCTCGATGAAATCGAAGAAGCCATCGGCGGAGGCCGCGGCATCGGGCAGGCGCGGCGCCGCGGCGCCGCCGAACAATCCAAATCGCATGGGAAGAATTCCTGAGAGAGTGAGTGTGGGGAAGGCGGGTCGAGGGCTCAACGGCCCCGGCTAACTCGGCCCCGGCACAGAACGACGACGATCTCAGGCATGAAACACTCCCTTCGCTGGCATGACCCAGGCAGGTTCAACGGGTGTGATCTCAGCCCGCCATCTTGGCTCAGTTCGAGGGCAGGCACCCCGGTAGACAGCGGCAACCTTGCGAGACACCTTTTGCGCTGTCAAGCAATGACGAATGCGGTGTCAGGGGGAGAAGGGCGACGATGCCGGGACTCAACAATCCGCCAACCATTCAGATCGAGGTCGATCTCTATCTCCACGTACGCGTGCTGATCGCCATCATCCTCGGCTTGAGCGTGACCCGCCTGCTCAGCGGCCTTGCCCAGTTCATGCGTCAGTCGGACCACCGCCTCTTTTCGTGGATCCATCTCGGCTGGGTGGCCTGGGTCTTCTTCAACGTCATTGCCTTCTGGTGGTGGGAGTTCCGCCTCAGCCAGATCACGCATTGGACGTTCGCGCTCTATTTGTTCGTCATCGTCTACGCCTCGATGTTCTTCCTCCAGGCGGCGCTGCTGTTTCCCGACGACATCGAGGGCTATGACAGTTACGGCGACTATTTCATCGCCCGACGCGCCTTGTTCTTCGGCATTTTCGCGCTGACCGAAGCGATGGACGTGATCGACACCCTGATCAAGGGCACCGAGCACCTGCGCTCCCTGGAACCGGAGTATCTCGTGCGCAACGGCGTCTTCGTGGCCTTGTGCCTGGTTGCGGCACGAACCCGCAATCTGAAATTCCATGGCTTGTTCGCCGCCGCCGCGCTGGCCTACGAGGTGATCTACATCCCCCGCCAGTATTTCAGCCTGTTCTAGCTTGCTTGCTTGTCCGGCGAAGCACGGCCCTAGTTGATGCTCCTGATCCCCGTCCGCGCCATCGCCACCGCGCGCTTGAGGTTGGCGAGCATGACGGGCTTCCTGAGAATCGGCCGGTCGCGCAGTTCCGGCGGCAGGGCCGCCGTGCTGTAGCCCGTGCTGAACACGAACGGAATGCCGCGATCGGCCAGCCGGAAGGCGAGGGGATAGACGACTTCGCCGGCGAGATTGATGTCGAGCACGGCGAGATCGAAGTCGAGCCGGGAGGCGAGATCGAGCGCCCGAACCAGACGCGGCACGCTCGCCACCACCTTGCAGCCCATCTCCTCCAGCATGGTCTCGATATCGAGCGCCACCAGCGATTCGTCTTCGACGACGAGGACCTTCAGGGGGCGGGCGTCAGGCATGACGTTTTCCAACGCACGACAGGCGCCAGGGTTCCCGGAGAAGTGACAGCACTGCTGGCACCGGGGCGGCCCTTTTACGGCGCGCAAATATTCTGCCCTTGATTTGATCGTTACTGTAGTAATATTCAGTTATGACCACCGCCGGCCGTCCCACCGCCTATCGCCGTGAGTTCTGCGAGCTCGCCCACAACTACTGCTTGCTCGGCGCCACCAACGACGAGTTGGCGGGCTTCTTCGATGTCGCGCCGCGGACCATCGACAACTGGATCGCGAGCCATCCCGCCTTCGCCGAGGCGGTGCACGAGGGCCGCGTCGTGGCCGATGGCCGTGTGGCGCGCTGCCTTTACGAGCGCGCCGTGGGCTGGAGCTGCATGGTCGAACGCACGGTGCTGCACGGCGGCGAGGAGCGGAAGCTCAAGAACGTCGTGCACTATCCGCCCGACACGCGCGCCTGCATCTTCTGGCTGCGCAACCGCCAGCGCGCTGCCTGGTCGGAGAAAGGGGCGGCGCCGGACGGCTCGTCCGGTCCGGACATCCTGCTGCTCGATACCGCGGGCGAGCGGGCCCGCCAGAAGGTGCTGGCAGAACTCCCGCCCGAACGGCGCCGCGCCGACCTTCTGGCCGACGCTGCCTTCGGCTCAGGCGGCGCGCTTCTTGAGGGCGAGCCCGATGCCGAGCCAGCTCGAGCCGATGAATATCAGGTCGATGCCGAGGAAGATGCCGAGCGTGTAGGCGCTGGAGTAGGGCCACTTGGCGATGATGATGATGCCCAGCAGCAGGGTGATCAGGGCCGAGACGGCGACCCAGCCCCACGGCTTGCCGGCCTCGCGCACGCTCCACGCCAGGAAGCCGCGCACCACGCCGCCGATCATCAGCGCGATGCCCAGCATCAGGGTGACGATGGCGGCGGCCTCGAACGGCCGGAAGAAGCAGATGACGCCGGCCGCGACATAGAGCAGCCCGAGCAGCAGCCACAGCGTGAAGCGGCCCCATTCCTTGACGCTGAAGGCAGTCGCGATCTCGGTGGCTCCGGCCATGATCATCATGATGCCGATCACGTAGATCGCCGAGACGGTGGCCATCACGACGCTGCCGAGCGCGATCACGCCCGCGATCATGAAGATGATGCCCAGCGCCACGATCCAACCCCACTTGGCGTGCAGCGCCTTCAGACCTTCGCCCAGGCTGTTGGGGGCCGGGCTGTTGCTGGTCACAGACATCGTTTCCTTCTCCCTGCGGAATGCCCATCTGCGAAATGGGTATCCCGCAGGATACACCCGGCCGTTGGCAGTGTCGCTGAGGCTATGGGACAATCGGTGCATGACTGAACAACAGAAAACCGCGCCCGTAGCGCGTCCGGCGACGACCGTCCTGCTGCTGCGCCCCTCGGTGCCGGGCGAAAACACCTCACCGCTCGAAGTCTTCATGGTGGTGCGCCACCAGGCGATCGATTCCTTTTCCGGCGCGCTGGTCTTCCCCGGCGGCAAACTCGAGGACGCCGACGGCGATGCGCGCTTGCGCGCGCGCTGCGGCCACGCCGACAAGATCGAGCCCGAGGAGCTGAAGTTCCGTGTCGCCGGCGTGCGCGAGGCCTTCGAGGAGTGCGGCATCCTTCTCGCCCGCAAGCGCGGCGAGCGCGCCGTGATCGCCGCCGCCGACTTGAAGGGCATCGAGGAGCGCTGGCGGACGAAGCTCGCCAAGGACGAGGCCAGTATCGTCGACCTGGTCGAGGCGGAGGATCTCGAGCTCGCCACCGACATGATGGTGCCCTACGCCCACTGGATCACGCCCACCTTCGCGCCCAAGCGTTTCGACACCTGGTTCTTTTTGGCGGAAGCGCCCGAGGACCAGATCGCCCTGCATGACGGCTCGGAATCGGTCGACTCGGTGTGGATCGGCGCGCAGGAAGCGATCGATGAGGCCACCGCCGGCAAGCGCACCCTGGTGCACGCGACCTTGAAGAATCTCGAATTGCTGGCCGAGGAAAAGACCGTCGCCGGCGCGATCGCCGCCGCCTCAGGCCGCAAAGTGGTCACCGTCCAGCCCTGGGTCGAGACGCGCGACGGCAAGCGCTACCTGCACATTCCGCCCGATGCGGGGTACCGCAATCTGTTCCGCGAGCTACCGCCGACAGCTGGGCGTTGAAATTCCTCCCCTTCGCGGAGTCCGCGAAGGGGAGGTGCCCGCGCAGCGGGCGGAGGGGTCATGAGCAACGTTACTGATGCCCCTGACCCCTCCGTCGGCGTAGACGCCGACACCTCCCCAACTTCGTTGGGGAGAAAGGCTCTTTATTTCGCCGCCCGGAACCCCATTCCACGTTCTTGGCAGCCATGATCAAATGCACCTCGCGCGTCCCGGCGGGGCGCGCTAAAGCGGCAGACATAAACGCCCGTTCATAGTGGGAGGAAAGCGAATGGTCGGAATCGTGGCCTATGGTGCCTACGTCCCACGCCTGCGCCTGCAGCGTCAGGCGGTCTACGACGCCAACAAGTGGTTCGCCGCGGGCCTGCGTGGCCTCGCCAAGGGCGAGCGCTCGATGGCCAACTGGGACGAGGATTCGGTCACCATGGCCGTCGAGGCCTCGCGCGATTGCCTGACCAGCCACAAGCCCGAGGACGTGCGCAGCCTCTACTTCGCCTCGACCACCCATCCCTTCAAGGATCGCCAGAACGCCGGCGTCATCGGCACGGCGCTGTCGATCGAGCAGAACCTTCTCGCCTCCGACGTCGGCGGCTCGCTGAAAGCCGGCACCTCGGCGCTGATCGCGGGGCTCAATGCCTCGCAGAACGGCGGTGGCCCCGCGCTGGTGGCCGCGGCCGACAAGCGGATGGCGCGCGTGGCGTCCACCGGCGAGATGAACTACGGCGACGGCGCGGCGGCGCTGCTGTGCGGCACCGAGAACGTGATCGCCAAGCTCGTCGGCCATCATTCGGTGTCGATGGACTTCGTCGACCATTTCCGCGGCGACGAGACCGACTTCGACTATGGCTGGGAAGAGCGCTGGATCCGCGACGAGGGCTACTCGAAGATCGTGCCGCCGGCGATCAAGGCCGCACTCGCCGCCTGCAAGCTGAAAGGCGCCGACATCACCCACTTCATCATGCCGAGCCTGATGCCGGCCGTCCCCAAGCAGATGGCCAAGATGTGCGGCATCGGTGAGGGCGCCGTGCGCGATCTTCTCGGCGCCAATCTCGGCGACACCGGCGCCGCCCACGCTCTGGTCATGCTGGTCGACGCGCTCGAGGGTGCCAAGGAAGGCGACAAGATCATGGTCGTCGCCTTCGGCCAGGGCGTCGACACGCTGGTGTTCGAGGTCACGGCCGAGAACGCGAAGCTGCCCAAGCGCAAGGGCGTCTCGGGCTGGCTGGCGCGGCGCAAGGAAGAGAAGAACTACATGAAGTTCCTCGCCTTCAACGAGATGCTGCCGATCGAGAAGGGCATGCGCGCGGAGTTCGACAAGAAGACCGCGCTGTCGGTCCTGTGGCGCAAGCGCGACATGATTTACGGCCTGGTCGGCGGCAAGTGCAAGGTCTGCGGCACCGTGCAGTTCCCGCGCAGCCAGGTCTGCGTGAACCCGAACTGCCATGCCATCGACAGCCAGGAGCCCTATCGCATGGCCGGGCTGGAGGCGAACGTGATGTCGTTCACCGCCGACTCGCTCACCTACTCGCCGGATCCGCCGGCCTATTACGGCATGATCACCTTCCCCGAGGGCGGCCGCTTCATGGCCGACTTCACCGACAGCGACAAGGAACAGGTGAAGGTCGGCGCCAAGATGCGCATGACCTTCCGCATCCGCGACAACGACACCATGCGCGGCGGCTTCAAGCGTTACTTCTGGAAGGCGGCTCCGGTCTGATCGCCTTCCACCGGCTAAGAGCGTAGAATTTCCACCCCACGAAGGAGACCAATCATGGCACGGGGTATCAAGGACAAGGTCGCGATTCTCGGCATGGGCTGCTCGAAGTTCGGCGAACGCTGGGACTCGGGCGCCGAAGAGCTGATGCTCGAATCCTACAAGGAGTGCCTGGCCGACGCCGGCATCGACGCCAAGCAGCTCAACGCCGCCTGGTTCTCGACCGCGATCGACGAGGTCCATGTCGGCAAGTCGGGCATTCCGCTGTCGACCACGCTGCGTCTGCCGAACATCCCCGTGACGCACGTCGAGAACATGTGCGCCTCGGGCACCGAAGCCTTCCGTGGTGCCTGCTACGCCGTTGCCTCGGGCGCGGCTGACTTCGCGCTGGCGCTGGGCGTCGAGAAGCTGAAGGACACAGGCTACGGCGGCCTTCCCGGCGGCCGCGGCGGCCCCTTGCAGGCGCTGTGGAGCGCCAACGGCACGGCGCCGGGCAACTTCGCCCAGCTCGCCACCGCCTACATGACCGCGCACGGCGTCTCGGGCGAGGACCTCAAGAAGGCGATCGGCCACGTCTCGTGGAAGAGCCATCAGAACGGCGCCAAGAACCCCAAGGCGCATCTGCAGAAGGCCGTCGAGATGGACACCATCCTGAACGCGCCGATGATCGCCTCGCCGCTCGGCCTGTTCGACTGCTGCGGCGTGTCGGACGGTGCTGCCGCGGCCATCGTGACCACGCCCGAGATCGCCAAGTCGATGGGCAAGCACAACATCGTGTCGGTCAAGGCGCTGCAGCTCTCGGTCTCGAACGGCTCGGAGTCGGGCCACAACTCGTGGGACGGCAGCTACTTCCACACCACGCGCATCGCCTCGAAGAAGGCCTATGAAGAGGCCGGCATCAAGAACCCGCGCAACGAGGTCTCGATGTTCGAGGTGCACGACTGCTTCTCGGTCACCGAGCTGGTGACCATGGAAGACCTGCACATCTCCGAGACCGGCAAGGGCTGGAAGGACGTGCTCGACGGCTTCTACGACGCCGACGGCAAGATCCCCTGCCAGATCGACGGCGGGCTGAAGTGCTTCGGTCATCCGATCGGCGCCTCGGGCCTGCGCATGCTCTACGAGATGTACCTGCAGTTCCAGGGCCGCGCCGGCGCGCGCCAGCTGAAAGACCCGCGCATCGGCATGACGCATAACCTGGGCGGCGCGCCGCGCGAGAACGTGTCGAGCGTGGCCATCGTCGGCCGCTTCGAGTAATGACGCCGACGGCGTCATCCCGAGCGTAGCGAGGGACCTTTAAGGCAACAGCAAAGGTCCCTCGGGCTTCGCCCTCGGGATGACAGGGAAATCGTGGCGCCCTCTCCCTGAAACGGGTGAGGGCGTTTCTTTCAGACTTTCGGAGGAGGAACGAGCAATGCAGCTCGACAAGAAAGTGATCGGCCACGAATTCGAGGCGTTCAGCACCACGGTCGAAGCCGGCAAGGTGAAGCTGTTCTGCAAGGCCATCGGCGAGGAAGACCCGATCTACAGCGACGAGGCCGCCGCCAAGAAAGCCGGCTACCGCGCCGTGCCGGTGCCGCCGACGTTCCTGCAGGCCATCACCAACGACGATCCGGGCAAGGGCGGCCTGTTGCGCCTGCTCAACGTCGATATCGGCCTGATCCTGCACGGCGAGCAGCACTACGACTACTACGCGCCGGTCTTCGTCGGCGACAAGATCACCTGCCAGCAGAAGGTGACCGACATGTACGACAAGAAGGGCGGCGCGCTGTGGTTCGTGGTCTCCGAGACCTCGATGAAGGACCAGGCGGGCAAGCTCGTGGCCAAGGGCACGGGCATCACCGTCGTGCGCAATCCCGACGCCACCAAGAAGTGAGGGAGGAGAAAATGGTAGCAGCGACCCCAAAGGCGCCGATCTTCGACCAGGTCAAGGTGGGCGATCCGATCAAACCGATCGTCCTGCCGCCGATCTCGCGCCACCAGCTCGCGCTCTACTGCGGCGGCTCGGGCGACCACAATCCGATCCACGTCGATCTCGACTTCGCCAAGAAGTTCGGCTTCAAGGACGTGTTCGCCCACGGCATGCTGTCGATGGGCTTCCTTGGCCGGCTGGTCACCAGCTATGCGCCGCGTGATCGCATCCGCAGGCTCGGCACGCGCTTCACCTCGATCACCTGGCCGGGTGACGTCATCACGCTCTCGGGCAAGGTCACGGGCAAGCGCGAGGAAGGCGGCGAGAAGCTGATCGACCTCGAGGTCAAGTGCACCAACCAGAACGGCCAGGACACGCTGCAGGGCCACGCCACGGTGGCTGCGAACTAATCATCGCTGGGAGCGCGCCACTCCGTGGCGCTCATGGATTGCCAGCAAAACGCAAGAGCGCCACGGAGTGGCGCGCTCCCAGCAAGGAGAACGACATGGGTCAGATGGACGGCAAGGTGGCGATCGTCACCGGATCGGGACGCGGCATCGGCAAGGAGATCGCGCTGCGCCTGGTGCGCGACGGCGCCAGCGTGGTGATCAACGACATCGACGAGGGACCGGCCAAGGAGACCATCGCCGAGATCACCAAGTTGGGCGGCAAGGCGGTGGCCTGCAACGGCGACGTCGCCAAGCCCGACTTCGGCGACCGCATCGTCAAGACCGCGGTCGATGCCTTCGGCGACTGCCATGTCGTGGTCAACAACGCCGGCTACACCTGGGATTCGGTCATCCAGAAGATGAGCGACGAGCAGTGGTACGCCATCCTCGATGTCCACCTGACCGCGCCGTTCCGCGTCCTGCGCGCCTTCCAGCAGCATTTCCGCCAGCAGGTCGAGAAGGAGCGCGCCGCCGGCAAGCGCATCGTGCGCAAGGTCGTGAACATCTCGTCGACCTCGGGCGTCAACGGCAATGCCGGCCAGTCGAACTACTCGGCCGGCAAGGCGGGCATCGTCGGCCTCACCAAGACGCTGGCCAAGGAGTTCGGCCGCTACGACGTCACGGTGAACGCCGTGGCCTTCGGCTACATCCAGACGCGCCTCACCAAGCCCTTGAACCAGGGCGAGGACGGCGAGATCGAGGTGCAGGGCCGCAAGGTCAAGATCGGCGTGCAGGGCGGCCGCATCGCCGCCATGAACCAGATGATCCCGCTCGGCCGCGGCGGCCTGCCGGAAGAGGCCGCCGGCTCGGTCTATCTCTTCTGCAGCCCCGACAGCGACTATGTCTCGGGCCAGTGCCTGGTGGTGAACGGCGGGCTGTAGTTTTCCGAAGCGCGGACCTCCAGGTCCGCTCATGATCATGAGGCGGACCTGGAGGTCCGCGCTCCGATAAGAAGCGGCCTTTGTGCCGCTTCTTTCTTGCAAATGATGATAACTTGGGTTATATATCATCGGTGAGCAGGTTTCTCGGCCCCCTCGACATCGCGGTCGTCGGCTGCGGCGTAGCGGGCCAGGCCGCCGCGACGCTGCTGGCGGAGAGAGGCCATCGCGTTACGGTCTATGAGCGATTCACCGAGCCGCAGCCGGTCGGCGCCGGATTGCTGCTGCAGCCGACCGGCCTCGCCGTGCTGCGCGAGCTCGGCCTTGCCGATGCCGCCATCGCCCGTGGCGCGCGCGTCGTCGGCCTCGAGGCGCGCACTCATCGCGGCCGCGCCATCCTCGACCTGCGCTATGCCCATCTGCATCCCCTGGCGCACGGCGTCGGCATCCATCGCGCCACCCTGTTCGAGTTGCTGCACGACCGGCTGCGCAAGTCGCCGGCCAAGCTGGTCACCGGTGCGGAGATCGTCGACGTCGACCAGACGCATCTCGTCGAGGAGAGCGGCGCACGCCACGGCCCGTTCGATCTCATCGTTGCCGCCGACGGTGCGCACTCCGCGCTGCGCACACGGCTGATGCCGCACGCGCGTGCGCCGATCTACCCATGGGGTTGCCTGTGGGCCACCGTGCCCGACCCTTCAGGCATCGGCGCGGCAGGCCTGCTGCGCCAGCGCGTGCATGGCACGAAGCACATGATGGGGCTGCTGCCGGTTGGCCGCAGTGAAGTGACGATCTACTGGAGTTTGCCCATCCGCGCGCTCGGCCGCAGCAGGACGATCGACCTTTTGGCCTGGCGCGAGACCGCGACGGCGCTGTGGCCCGAGGCGGCGCCGATCATCGACCATGCCGCCGCGGTCGGCGATTTTGCCCGCGCGACCTACCGCCACGTGGCGCTCAGCCACTGGAACGCGGGGCCGGTGCTGTTCATCGGCGACGCCGCGCACGGTACCAGCCCACAACTCGGCCAAGGTGCCAATCTCGGTCTGATGGATGCCTTGGCACTGGCGAAGACGCTCGACGACGCGCCCGAGCTTCTCTCCGCCTTCCTGCGCTTCGAGCGCCGCCGCAATCCGGCGGTGCGCTACTACCGCCGTGCCAGCCATCTTTTGACACCGTTCTTCCAGTCCCGGTTGGCGCCGCTCGGCTGGCTGCGCGACGCCTTCATGGGGCCGGCGCACCACGTGCCGGGCCTGCGGACGATGATGGGGTCGACGCTCGCCGGCACGCGGCGCGGCTGGCTGTCGGCCACCAAGCTCGACGACGACGGATGTTTCCCGCTCGATCCCTAGCGCGCGAGCTGCACGAACCCGCCCAGCACCGCGCCGTAGAGGGCCTGGGCCGCCAGTGTGATGAGCGGCGTGCCGTAACCGTAGTTCACGGCCATGAAGCCCGGCGGCTCGAGCTGCCGTTGTGCTGTGACGCCGTGATACTCCGACGCCATGCGCGGATGGACGAACGGCAGCAAGGGCAGGACGCAGACCAGCAGGAACAGGCCATGCACCAGCCCGGCCAGCGCGCCGAACCACCAGGTGTGGAGGCCGATGCTGTCGAACAGAAGGAAGTAGAGGAAGGCGAACAGCCAGCCGCCGATGACATAGACCACGTAACCCCACACCACCGCGCGATCGCGCTTGCCGGTGAAAAAGGTACCGACCAGCAGCGGCAGGCTGAGCCGTGACCAGCCAAAGCCCTGGCTCGCCCGCAGCACCGCCGTCATCGCCACGGTGGCCAAGAGCCCCCACAGCACCAGATAGACGTGGCTCATCCGCGCGCCCGCTCGATGGCGACGGCGGCGTTGATCAGGCCGACATGGGTGAAGGCCTGCGGGAAGTTGCCGAGGGCGGCACCCGAGGCGATGTCGATCTCCTCGGCGAAAAGGCCGAGATCGTTGGCGAAGGAGAGCATGTGGCGGAAGCGCCGCTCGGCGGCATCGAGATCGCCGCGCTTGGCGAGGTTGTCGATCGCCCAGAAGCCGCAGATGCCGAACGCGCCCTCGACGCCGTCCATGCCGTCGAAGCGCTCGTAGCGATGGAGCAGGCCGTTGTGGCCAAGCCGCTGGTGGATGCGGTCGTAGGTGGCGCGCATGCGCGGATCGCCCGCGTCCTTGTAGCCGATGCAGGCCATCAAGAGCAGCGAGGCGTCGACCTTGTCGCCGTCCAGCACGCTGGTGTAGCTGCCCAGCACCGCATTGAAGCCGCGCTGCTCGATCGCCTGCTCGATCGCCGCGCGCTCGCGGCCGAACCCGTCGACCTTGGCCGACGACAGGACGAGGGCGCCGTCATCGTGCAGCTTCAGCAGCCCGTCGAGGGCGGCCCAGCACATCACCTTGGAGAAGGTGTAGTGCCGCAGAGGTCCGCGCACTTCCCAGATGCTGGAATCGGATTCGCGCCACTGGCGGCACACCACGTCGCCCAGGCCCGTGAGCATGCGCGCCGATTCGCTGTCGAGCCGGCCGTTGCCGGCCACGGCGGCATGCGCGGCAGTTACCACCTCGCCGTAGATGTCGAGCTGGCGCTGGCGGTAGGCGGCGTTGCCGATGCGCACCGGCCGAGACGCCGCATAGCCCGCGAGGTGCACGAGCTCGTACTCGTGGAGCCGGGTGCGGCCAAACACGTCGTACATGACCTGCAACTCGGGCCAGGTGAGCCGCGTGGCATGCAGCATCCAGTCCAGGAAGGCGTGCGCTTCCTCGTGATAGCCGGTCGTCAGCAGGGCCTGCGTGGTGAGGCCGGCGTCGCGCAGCCAGCAATAGCGGTAGTCCCAGTTGCGGCCCTTGCCGATCGCCTCGGGCAGCGACGTCGTCGGCGCCGCGACGATGGCGCCCGACAGCGCATAGGTCAGAAGCTTCAGGGTGACGACGCTGCGCAGCACCTCTTCGCGCCACGGCCCGTCGTAGCAGCAGCGCTGTGTCCAGTCGCGCCACCAGGCGATCGTGCGCGCGATGCGTTCCTCGGCGTCGCGGCCGAGCGGCGGCAGGATCGCCGGATCACCCTTGGTGTAGGCGAGGCTGACGTAGCGCCGCTCGCCCGCGCCAAGCGTGACCGTGCCGACCAGGGCGTCGCCCTCCAGCCGCAGCTCGATGTCGGTGTGCACGACAAGGACCTCGTTGCCCCAGACATAGCACCAGCCGAGGGGACCGCGCCGGCGCGGCCGCAGGTTACGGCGGGCATAGTCGGGCCGAACCTCGAGCCTCAGCTCGACCTCGACCGTGCCGACCATGCCTTCGACGGCGCGCAGCACCTCGCGCATGGGCCGCAGCGCGTGCCCGCCGTCGTCGATCGGCATGAGGTCGAGCAGGCGGGCGCTGCCGCTGTCGGTCGTGAAGTCTGTCTCGAGCACGGCCGTGCGCTCGACGTAGCGCCGGCTGGCGGTGAAGAAGGGGTCGCGCGGCCGGAGCGAGCAGGTGCCGCCGCGCGCCGGATCGAGCAGGCCCGCGAAAATCGACGGGCTGGAGAAGTCGGGCAGGCACAGCCAGTCGATCGAGCCCGCGCGCGAGACGAGGGCCGCCGTCCGGCAATCGCCGATCAGGGCGTAGTCGGCGATCGTATTCAGGTCGTGCGACGCGGTTCGCGGTATGCCGGAACGTCCTCATGCTCGTCGGACACGCCGACATGATGGCGATAGACCATCTGCCAGCCCTTCCAGCCGGTGAACAGCATGATGCCGACCGCGACAACCGACAGGATCAGGCCGGTCGGCACGATCGCCGCAGGGCCTTCGGTGAAGCGCAGGTACCAGCTGACGAGCTGGATCACCACCATCAGGACGTTGCCGCCGGCGTGCCACCACACATCGCGCAGGGCACGAATGCGCGGCTCGCCCAGCACGTCGACCGCGCCGGCAAGCGCTGCCAGGGCGGCCATCACCAGGCCGGCGCCCAGCACCCACTGGGCCGTCGTCGCCCAGTACGGATCGTGGGTCCGCCAGAAGGTGATGTCGCACGCCAGGGTGGCCACGAAGAACGCTATCGGGAAAGCCACCAGCATCGGATGGATGGGATGTCCGGCAATGCTGGCCGTGGAACGCGGATTGGTCATCGCAGCCTCCACTCTCCGTTTGAAGGCCAACGGTGGGGGGTGCGGGTGGTTCCCTCAGCTTTGTCGCGCCAAAGTCGCCCAGCGGCCGGGAGTGAGGCCGAAACGGGCGGCGAAATGCCGGGTGAGATGGCTCTGGTCGGCAAAACCAGTGGCCGCCGCGGCATCGGACAGGGCCGCGCCCTCGGCGATCATCTTCTGCGCCCGGGCCAGCCGGCGGCCGACCTGATAGCGGTGCGGCGAGGTGCCGATGGCGGTCCGGAAATGGCGGGACAGGGCGAAGCGGTCGAGGCCGGTCACCGTCTCGAGCTCCTCCGAGGCGACGGTGCGGTGCGCCTCGGCCGCCAGGAAGTCGCGGGCGCGGGCCACCGCGCGATGGCTGATGGCGGTGCCGCGGGCGCGGGGCCGGTCGTCGCTGCGCGCCGCCAAGCGGCCGGCCAAGCGCTCGACCACGGCGTCGACGGCGAGCGGCTCCAGCGCCTGGGGGAAATCGGCGAAGGCCTCGCGCAGCAGGCCGGCCAGCACCGGGTCGTCGGCCACGACCTCGGGCACGAAGGGCGGCTGGCCGCCGATCGCGGCCGAGACGGCGGCCGGATCGACATAGAGCATGCGGTAGGCGAAGCCGGCATCGCCCTCTTCTTGGTTGTTTGCGGCGTGGCCGTCATGGGCCTCGTCGGGGTGCAGCACCATGACCTGGCCGCCGCGGCTGGTCCGCAGGGCGCCACGATAATGGAAGGACTGGGCGCCCCACAGGGTCAGGCCGACGCCGTAGGTCTCATGGCGATGGGTGTCGTAGGCGTGGCCGCCGAAGCGCGCCGCCAGGCGCTGCACGCCCGAGCGCGGCTCGTCGAAGCGGATCTGGTCGGCGGTCATGGTGCACAAACGTTCAAGACGTCCCCCGAGAGCATGCCTGATATGGGGCGCATGATCTACGACACCAAGACCGCGTTGATCCTGCGCACCGACCTTGCCGCCTGGCAGGTCGCCAATGTCGCAGCCTTCCTGACCGGCGGATTGATGGCCGCCAATCCCGAGATGGCAGGCGAGCCCTACCGCGATGCCGCCGGCCGCTTCTACAGCGCCCTGGTGCGCGAGCCGGTGTTCGTCTACGGCGCCTCGCTGGACGAGCTGCGCCGCACCCACCAGCGCGCCCTGTCACGGGACTTGAGGCCCGCGATCTACATCGACGCGATGTTCAAGACCACCAACGACGCCGACAACCGCGCCGCAGTCGAAGCCGCCGACGCCGAAGCGCTCGACTTCGTCGGCATCGGCATACACGGCCCGCGCAAGGTGATCGACAAGGTGATCAACAAGCTCAAGTTCTTCGGCGCATGAGGACGACGACGGAGGCGGCAAGATTGAGGCCCAGGCACACCGCGAGTGGCACGCCATAGCCGCCGAAGGCATCGCGCAGCACGCCGAGCAGGCCGGGGCCGAAGGCGTAGAGGATCTGCACGACCGCCGTCGACAGGGCGACGATGGCGGGGAAGTCGGATGCGGCATACTCGCGCTGGATGATCAGCGGCGACAGCGTGATGTTGTTGCCGACGGAGAAGCCATAGACCGCGCAGGCGCCGTAGATCACGGCGGCTCCTTCGGCGCGCGCCAGCACGGCGATGGCTGCGACCTGCACCAGGAAGGAGATGGCCGACGCCCGTCGCGGCTCGAGCCGGTCGATGACGAAGCCCAGCACGACGCGGCCGACCAGCGCCGTGAAAGCGTTGATGCCGACGGCGAGCCCGGGATCGACGTTGCTGCGGTCGGCGATCAGCGGCACGAGATGCGTCAGGAAGCCGACCTGGCTGGTCAGCACGAAGGCGAAGGGCGCCGAGATGCTCCAGAAGTGCCAGTCCTTGAGCGGCGCCAGCGTGGCCCGGCTCATCGCGGCCGGCTTGGGCGAGAACGGCCCGCGGCGCACGAACAGCGCCACCGCGGTGCCGGCAACGATAATGCCGATCACCACCAGCAACCGTTGGGCGTCGGCGAAACCGAGCCGGGGAATCATGGCGAGCAGCGCGGGCGCCACCACCAGGCCCGCGACCGTGGCGCCGCTCAGCGCCAGATTGAGCGCCAGGCCGCGATTGTGATCGAACCACTGGCCGACGGTGGCGGCGATCGGCGCCAGGCTGGTCGCGTTCCAGCCGGGCGCCATCAGCGCATAGAGGACGGCGAGCTGCCACGGCGCGTCGACCGATGGCAGCAGCAGCAGCGCAACGGCGGTGACGGCAAGGCCGGAAAGGAAGACCACGCGCGGGCCGAAGCGGCCGATCGCCCAGGCGATGCGCGGCAGCAGCAGGGCGCCCAGCACGTAGTGGCCGGTGACGATCGACGAGATCAGCCCGGTCGACCAGCCGCGCGCCTTCTGCAGCTCGACCAGATAGATGCCGTGCGCATAGAAGCCGAAGCCCCAGGCGAACACGGCCGACAGGAAGCAGGCGAAGACGACCCGCCAGCCGGCGGCGTTCCTGGACACCGGCTTTGTTTACGAGCGGCTGACGTGTGCGGAAACGCAACGCCAGCCCTCCGGCCGGAGCTGCCAGTCGTCGGTGTACCAGCCCGCGCCCGCGCTGCCGTCGGGCTTCTTGTACGAGGTCCGGGCATGGATGACGGCGTAGTCGCCCAGCACGCGGATCTTCACGTCGTGCTCGCGGATCTCCTTGACCACCGAGCCGCGGCCGATCTGCGCCAGGAAGGCGGCGCGGTCGAGCCGCGAGCCGTCGGGGTTGATGTTCATGAAGTCCTGGGCGAGGTGCTGGTCGAACCACTTGACGTCGGCCTGGTCGACCGAGCGCACGTAGTTGTGGTTGAGGTCGCTCAAGGTGGCGAGATGCGATGACTGGGTCATGGCTTTCCTTCCCCGAAATAGGCGGTGAGCTTGTCGAGCGAGGTCGACCAGCCGTCGGCGTGCGACTGGCAGGCCGCCGCGGTGGCGAAATCCTCCTGGTGAAAGCTCACCTCGGTGCCGCGCCGGCTACCGCTGTGGCGCGCGGTGAAGCGCACGGTGACCAGCGTGGCCGGGGTCAGCGTGCCGTTGGCGCGCACCCAGGCGTGGGTGAAGGACAGCCGTTCGGGCTCGCGGATCTCGCGATAGACGCCGACCTCGGTCTGGATGGCGCCGGTCTCGTCCGAGCGGATGCGCATGCGCCAGGCGCCGCCCTCGCGCAGGTCGAGCGCGCAGGAGAGCATGGTGAAGCCGCGTGGCGCCCACCAATGCTGCATGTGCTCGGGCTCGACGAAGGCGCGGAAGACTTCTGGCCGCGGCGCGTTGAGATGGCGCGTCAGGGTGAAGTCGCGGACCAACAGCGCGTCATCTGCGTTTGCGTGCACGCTTCTTTCCTTTCTCCAGATACGCCTGGAGCCTATCAAGCCGCTGATCCCAGAAATGGCGGTAGTCCGCCACCCATTCCAGCACCTCGCGCAGCGGCTCGGCCGCGAGCCGGCAAGGCCGGCGCTGGGCATCGCGGCCGCGCGCGATCAGGCCGGCGCGCTCCAGCACCTTCAGGTGCTTGGAGATCGCGGGCAGGGTCATGTCGAACGGCTCCGCCAGCTCGCCCACCGCGCTCTCGCCCAGGGCCAGCCGCGCCAGGATGGCGCGCCGCGTCGGGTCGCTCAAGGCATGGAGCGTCGTGCTCAGCCGGTCGAAGTCTTTATTAACCATTCGGTGAAATAAGATGCGTCTCGAACGGAGAAGTCAAGCGTACCGACTCATGCTCCTCTCCCCCGCTAGGGGAGAGGTTGGGTGAGGCGGCTACGCACGTCGATTCCCCCTCACCTAGCCTCTCCCCCTAGCGGGGGAGAGGAACTTGAGGTTCAACCTTCAAGCGAGGAAGAGACGGGCTCCCACCGGCGTGGCCTTGGCCTTGTCGAGCGCTTCCATCGTCGTGCGATACCCGACCTCGATGGCGGCATCGAAACTCGTCCAGTCGAGGAGGTCGATGTGGGTCATCGGCGGCACGATCAGGAGGTCGGCGACCTGGCGGTCCTCGGCGGCCCGCGCGGCGCTCGCGACCAGGGCGGAGCGCAGCAGGATGGCAACGATCGACGGGATCGGCAGGGTCTCGTTGCGCTTCCAGATCAGGCGGCGGAAGAACTGCCAGGCCGACCACGGCTCCATGACACCGGCGCCCGCCGCCAGCGCGCCGCCGGTGTCGATGTCGACGCCGATGGTGGCGCCGCGTCCGGTGCGCCGCATGGCGCGCACCGGGAAGTTGTCGATGACGCCGCCATCGACATGGACCTCGCCCGCCTCGTTGAACGGCGGGATGACGCCCGGAATCGCCACCGAGGCGCGCAGCCAGCGCCACAGTCGGCCGACCGTATGGATGTCGGCGTTCGAGGTCGTGAGGTTCGCGGTGATGCAGAAGAACGGCAGGATCAGGTCCTCGATCTCCTTCTCGCCGAACGAGGTGCGCAGCAGCCGCGTGACGCGCCGTCCGGCGTAGAGCGAGATCAGCGGCAGCGTGTAGTCGCTGAGCGGATTGCTGTCGACGAAGGCGGCGCGGAAGTGCCGGGCGATCTCATCGTCGGGCCAGCGCGAGGCGACGCTTGCCGCCACGATGGCGCCCATGCTGGTGCCGCCGACCTGGTCGATCGGCACGCCGGCGACGCGCAGCGCCTTGACGACGCCAATATGGGTGAAGGCGCGGGCCCCGCCGCCCGCCATGACGACGCCGACCGCATGGCCGGTCAGCAGCCGCGCCAGCCGGTCGATGTCGGCGTGGATGTCGAGCCGCACGTGATGGTGCTGGCCGTACATCCCGCCCGCGAGCTGCGGCGCCGTCGACGTGGGCTTCGGATCGTGGCCCTCGTGCAGCAGGACCAGCTCGCGGCGGCGGTGGAACACCGCTCCCGACTGCGCGGTCTCGATCTCGAAGGGCAGCCGGGTCGGCAGCTCGTCGTCGGCCGCGCGGACCACGACCAGGCAGTCGGCCTGGCGCAGGCAGAGCTCGGTCCATTCGGTCGCCGTCGGGTCGGCGCGATAGAGCACGAAGGAGGACTCGGTCTCGGCGCGGGCGAACCATTCGGGATCGCGGTCCATCGATTCGGGGCCCAGCATCTGCACCTGGCTGCCGATGCGGCCCAGCGCCGCCGCCAGCATGACGGTGAAGCGCGCCACCGGCGTCGAGACGCCGGTCGGCAGGATGGCGAAGGTGCGCGGCTGGCGGCGGCGCTTGGTCGGCCCCATGGCGTTGCGCACGGCGACGCTGCGCATCAGGGTCGGCAGCACCTCGGGATGCCGCGCGGTCAGCTTGTCGAAGCTGCCGCGCGCCAGCCGCCAGACCTCACTGTCGCGCAATGCGGCGACGCTGCGCGTACGCTGGCCGTGCGACAGGAGGGACATCTCGCCGACGATATTGCCGGGCGGGATCTCGGCCATCAGGGAGGGCTCGTCGGCACTGCCGTCGTCCTCGTGACGGAACACACCGAGGCAGCCGCTGGCCACGACATAGACGGCGTCGGCGGGCTCGCCCTGGCGGAACAGCGGCGCGCCGCCCGGCAGCACCAGCAAGGTCAGCTCGCGCTCGATCGCCGACATGCTGTGCGCCTCGAGGTCGGCGAACAGCGGCGCCCGCTGCAGGGCCTTGCGCAGCCGCAGCCGTGCCGGGTTCTCGCCAGGCGTGACGATGCTCATCCCACGCTCACGAACCTCCTCATGCGCCTCGCATGCCCTTCAGCGCCCAGCCGATCGTCTGGTCGGCGCGCGCCCATACCATCTCCCGCCATTTGTCGCCCGACGGGAAGAAGCGTTCCTTCATGTCGGCCTTGAGCGCGCGTCCCTGCGCCGAGGCGAGGTCGCCGCGATGATGCAGCCAGTTGTCGGCGCGCACCGCACCCAGCACCTCGGGCACGGCGTAGGTGCCGTACTCGATGGCGATCGGCGTCACCAGGGCGTCGGGCAGTTCCTGCGGGAAGGCGTCGGTCATGATGCCGACTACGATCGCGGAAGTCGACGTGCCGCCCTCGGGCGAGGTCATCTCGTCGCCGTACCAGGCCTTTGCCCGCGGGAACGATTTCGACGTCGGCGGCACGGCGCAGATCAGTTCGCCGTGGCCGAACGGACCGAGGCCGGTATGGAAATCGATGACCGCGACCTGATGCGCCTCGGCAAGCTCGGCGCGGGCGATGGCGCGCAGGGTGCGGTTGCTCCAGGTCGGCTTGTTGCCGCCGAAGAAGATGCCGTCGGCATGGGTGTACTGGCCGCCGGTAAGGGCGCCTTGCAGGCCGAAGGCGCCGTGGCTCTGGGCGTAGCTCGCGAATACCCGTTCGGTCTCGGCGCGCGAGGCGTCGGTCCATTCACGGGGCAGCACGGCGTCGGCCAGCGCGAGGTAGCCCTCGTTCTTGGGATAGGCCTTGTCGTGATCGACGAAGTTACGGTTGAGGTCGACGTTGTCTTCGGTGACGCGCCGCGTCCAGGCGAAGCCATGCGGGTTGATGGCATGGATCAGGAGCGCCCCGGTGTCCTTGGCCAGCTTGTCCGGCCCGCCGCTACGCAGCCAGGCGATCTCGGCGCCCGAGCCGCAATGGCCCTCGACGCCGTGCGTGCCGGCGATCAGCACCAGCATGTTCTTGGCATCGCGCGGGCCGAACCGGGCCGTGTCGAGATAGAGCGCCTCGCCGGTCGGACCACGCCCGCAGGGATTGAGCCACGAGCGGATCTCCCCGCCGCCGGCCGCCGCGGCAGCGCAGAATTTGGGCCGCGCCTCGGCGTAGCTCTCGGAAAAGCACTCGGATATCGCAACCATCAAAATCCTCCCCCTGCCATGGTAGCATGGCCGGTATATGGGATTCCTCACGTTAGAGACGGCGCAGGCGCAACTCTCCCCGGGCGGCGATTTCGGACCCTGGATCTGGGACCTGAAGCTTCTGGCCGAGCACTGTTCGGACGACTGCGTGCGGCTGCGCCTGCCTTACGGCGACCATATCGCGCGTCCCGGTGGCGGCGTCGTGATGGGCCAGGCGATGATGGCCATGGGTGACACCGTCATGGTGCTGGCGATCTGCGAGAGACTTGGCCGCTTCGCTACTTTGGCCACGATTTCACTGACTACGAATTTCCTGCGTGCTGCAGTGCGGCAAGACGTCATCGCCGTGGGACGCGTGAGGAAGCTCGGCCGCACCACCGCCTTCGGCGAGGTCGACTTCTTCGTCGACGGCTCGGACGACCCGATTGCCCAGGCTCTGTCGACCTTCGCCGTGTTGCCCGACGGCGTGGGTGCGTTCAACCGGGCGGATCAGCGCTAACTGTCGTACTGCAGCAACGTCTCGACCGGGACCTTCAGTTTCTTGCGGCCCTCGAGGAACGTAAGCTCGATGATGCCGGCCGCCGCCGGCACGACGCCGCCGACGCTCTCCAGCAGGGTCACCGCCGCTGCCATGGTGCCGCCGGTCGCGAGAAGATCGTCGACCAGGGCGACGCGCGTGCCCTTGGTGATGGCGTCCTGCTGGATCTCGATCGTGTCGGTGCCGTACTCCAGCGCGTAGGTGTGACGCACGGTAGTGCCCGGCAGCTTGCCCTGCTTGCGCAGCATCACGAAGCCCGTGCCCAGCGCCAGCGCGAGCGGCGCCGCGAGCAGGAAGCCGCGCGATTCGATGCCGGCCAGCACGTCGGGCTTGTAGGGCCGCAGCCGATCGGCCAGCCGTTCGATGGTCGCGTGCCACGCCTGGGGGTGCGCCAGCAGGGTCGAGATGTCGTAGAACAGGATGCCCGGCTTGGGAAAATCCGGGATCGAGCGGATGTGGTTCTTGAGATCGATGGTGTCGGACATTCTCTTTCCTGTTCCCCCTCAGCCGTAGGCCGGCGGCGGTACGAAGCTGCGGTATTCCTTCTCCAGCAGCTTGGCGAAGGCGATGGTCGAATAGTCGCCGTACTGCGGCCCGATGATCTGCACGCCGATCGGCAAGCCTTCCTTGGTCTCGCCGACGGGGGCCGCCGTCGCCGGCAACAGCGTGATGCTGGCGTAGCCCGCCCAGAAGATCTGGTCGACCACCGGCAGCTTCTTGTTGTTCACCACGATGGTGCGCTCGTGGCGCACGGTCTTCTGGTCGTGCGGGAAGGCCGCGGTCTGCGCCACCGGCGCGATCATCAGGTCGTAGTCCTGGAAGAAGGCGTCCCAGGCCAGCCGCATGCGATGGCGCTTCTCGTTGAGCTGCGTCCAGGTGCGATGCGACAGCGTGTTGCCGCGCTGCATCTGGGCGAAGTAGCTCAGGTCGTCGTCGGGCAGGGCGGCGACGTCGCGCTGCGCTTCCTGGAACTCGGCGTCGCTCATGCGGCCCGACGTCGTCGCCCGCAACATGCGGACATAGACGTCGGCCAGCTCCGCGGTGTCGATGGTGGGCCTGGCCTTGTCGCTTACCTTGACCTTCTTCTTGGCCAGGAAGTCGGCGAGCTTCTGGATTTCCGCCTGCACCGAATGGTCGACCTCGGCGTTGCGGTCGGAGAGCACCACGCCCACCTTGAAGTCGCGCAGGTTCTTTTTCTTCGACCTCGGCAGGGTGAGCGTCCAGCCGCGGGCGTCGATGGCGTCGGGTCCCGCCATCACGTCCATGGCGATCTCGAGATCCTCGGCGCCGCGCGCCAGCGGCCCGCACACGCTGATGTCGGCCTGGGCGACCCTGCCGTTCAACGCGTGGCCGCGCGGCGAGACCACGCCCCAGGACGGCTTGTGGCCCCACACGCCGTTGTAGGAAGCGGGATTGCGGATCGAGCCGCCGATGTCGCTGCCCGCTTCGATGCCGGTCAGTCCGGCGGCGAGTGCCGCACCGGATCCGCCCGACGAGCCGCCCGGCGTGCGTGAGAGGTCCCACGGATTGTTGGTCGAGCCGTAGACCTCGTTGTAGCTCTGCCAGTCGGCGAGGTTCAGCGGCACGTTGGTCTTGCCAAACAGGGTGACGCCGGCATCGATCATGCGCTCAGTCACCAGGGCGTTGGTCTTGACGATGGTGTCCTTGAAGATGGGATGGCCCCAGGTCGTCGGCAGGCCCGCGACGTCGTAGGACTCCTTGATGGTCATCGGCACGCCGTGCAGCGGCCCGAGCTTCCTGCCGGCCTTCACGGCCTTGTCGGCCGCCTTGGCCCGCTTGCGCGCGCCCTCGATATCGGTGGCGATGATGGCGTTGAGCTCGGGATTATAGGCTTCGACGCGCTTGAGATAGAGGTCGAGCAGCTCGAGGCAGCCGATCTTCTTCTTGCGGACCGCGGCGGCGAGCTGCTTGGCGGTCTGGAACGGCAGGGCAAGGGACATCGGGTGGGTCTTTCGGCGCAATGGACGGCGACAAGGCCCGTACCATATTGTCCCCGCTGCCGTGAAGAAACTCTCCAGCCGCTATCACAAATACGCCCTGCCCCTCGGCACCAGCTTCGTCATGACCTTCCTGGTGACCGGCGTCGCCACCTGGCGGGTCCTGGGCTGGGACCGGGCCATGTTCAAGATGTGGTTCAGCTCCTGGATGATCGCCTGGGCGATTGCCGCCCCCACGATGTTCTTCATGATGCCCATGGTGCGCCGCATGCTGTTGCATATCATCGAGGATAAATAGGCGGGGCTGCGCTATTGCCGACGGGGCGGGGCCTGCCCACACTGTCCGCACACCCCGCCATCGCCAGGGAGAAACAAATGCCATCCGCTGCCGCCAAGAAGCCCGCCAAGACGCCGGCCCAGAAGGTCGCGCACGCCCGCATTGCCGAGCCCGTGCTGGTCAAGGGCCGGCGCGAGTTCTTCACCTACCGCGACCTCGGCGTCGCCGAGGCGAGCGGCGGCAACATGCGGGCCCAGCTCATGACGGCGAGCCAGGGGCTCAGCCGTCCGACAGGCTGGCACTATCACGAGTGCGACGGCCAGTTCATCTACATCCTCAAGGGCTGGGTCGAACTGCAGTTCGAGGACGGCAAGACGATCAAGGTCGAACAGGGCGATTCGCTCTTCATCCCGGGCTACCTGCGCCACAACGAGACCCGCACCTCCGACGAGATGGAGATCCTGGAAGTCTCGGTGCCGGGCGAGCTCGGCACCAAACCCTGCGAGGCTCCGGCCGGCTTCAAGGACTGAGGCGTCGCCTGCGCCGCGGCAATCTTCTAGCGGCGCTGCCCGAGCGCAAGGCCGAGGAGCAGCTCGACCTTCTGGTCGAGAAGGGCGGTGTGCGCATCGAGCGTATCGTCTCGACCGGCCAGGCGAGTCCGCCTGGCTTCTGGTACGACCAGCCCGACGACGAGTTCGTCGTCCTGTTGACCGGCGCCGCCCGACTGCGCTTCGAAGAGGGCGACGCGACGCTCGACATGAAGGCCGGCGATTGGGTCGAGATCCCCGCGCACGTCCGCCATCGTGTCGAGATCACGCAAGCCGATCCGCCGACGGTGTGGCTCGCGGTGCATCGACAAACTACCTAGGTCGTGGCCGCACGCGCGCCGTCGGCTCGGCGATCAGCGGATCGTCGGGCCAGTAGTGGCGAGGATAGCGGCCCTTGAGCTCGGCCTTCACCGCCTTGTAGCCATTGGCCCAGAAGCTCGCGAGGTCGCGCGTCACCTGCACCGGCCGGCGGGCCGGCGACAGCAGATGGATGGTTAACGGCACCTTGCCGCCGGCGATGCGCGGCGTGTCCAAAAGGCCGAACATCTCCTGCAGGCGCACCGACAAAGTCGGCTCCGACGGATTGGCGTAGTCGATCGACACGCGCGAGCCGCTCGGCACCTCGACGTGCGTCGGAGCCAGGCGATCGAGCTCGCGCTGCTTGTCCCACGGCACCAACGTTTTCAGTGCAGCCGCGAGGTCGATCCGCGCCAGATGGCTGCGTCGCGACACGCCGTCGAGAAAAGGCGCCAGCCATGTGTCGAGCGACCCGAGCAACGCCTGGCCCGACAGGTCGGGCCAGCCGTCGTCCTGGCTGCGCAGGAAGGCGACGCGCTCGCGCCACTTTGAAAGATCGTCCGACCAGGGCAGTGCGCCGAGGCCGAGCTGGCGGATGCCCTCGATCATCGCCGCCTTGAGCTTGTCGGCATCGGGATTGGCCAGCGGCTTGTCCTCGAGCAGCAATGCGCCCAGGCGCCGCCGGCGCCGCGCCAGCACGACGCCTTCGCGTTCGCTCCACTGCAGCGCTTCCTCGTCGACGATCTGCCCGGCGAACAGCTCTTCGATGTCGTCGAGCCCGATCGGCGCCGCGAGGAAGATGCGCGAATCCTGGGATGAGCCGTCGAGGTCGGCGACCACGAGAAACTCCTCGTTGGCCATCGGATCGCCGTCCGGCAGCGCGGCGCCGCGGCCGCCCGACAGGAGATAGCGATTGGTGCCCGGGCGCCGCTGGCCGATGCGGTCGGGATAGGCGAGGGCCAGGAGGGCGCCGGTCGTCGATACGTCGGGTCTCTCGTCGTTGCCGCCGCGCGGCATCAGCCGGCGGGCCTGCTCCTGGATCAGCCGCAGCGCACCGTCGCGCTTGCCGCTCAGCGCGATGTCGACGCGGTGGCGCAGGTCGACGTCGCGCTGCCCCGGCGGCAGGCGCAGGAAGTCGCGCTCGCTTAGGATCGCGGCGAGCAGGGCGGCGATACGGCCTTGGCCGAGCTCGCGGCCCTTGAGCACCAGATGCGCCAGCCGCGGATGCTGGCCAAGCCGCGCCATCGCGCGGCCGTGCGGCGTGATCGCAGCCGATTTGTCCAAGGCGCCGAGATCGACGAGCAACGCGCGTGCCGTAACGAGCGACGCGGCCGGCGGTGGCGTCAGCCAGGGCAGGGTGGCGTCGTCGGCGCCCCACAGGGCCAGCTCGAGGGCGAGCGGGGCGAGATCGGCGTCGAGAATCTCGGGCGGCGTGAAGGGCAGCAGGCCGCGCTGCTGTTCCTCGGGCCACAGGCGATAACACACGCCCGGCTCGAGGCGGCCGGCGCGGCCGCGCCGCTGGTCGGCCGAGGCCTGGCTGACGCGGACGGTTTCCAGCCGTGTCATGCCCGAGCGCGGCGAAAAGCGCGGCACGCGCATCAGGCCCGAATCGATCACGATGCGCACGCCCTCGATGGTGAGGCTGGTCTCGGCGATCGAGGTCGCCAGCACGACCTTGCGCCGGCCGGTCGGCGAGGGGGCGATGGCGCGATCCTGGTCGGCCGGCGAGAGGTCGCCATAGAGCGGCGCCACATCGACGTTGCCGCCGAAATCCAGGCGCTCCTCGACGCGGCGGATCTCGCCGACGCCCGGCAGGAAGACCAATGCGCTGCCGCTCTCCTCGGCGAGCGCGCGGCGCACCGTCGAGGCGACACTGTCCTCGACGCGGCCCTGGGCCTCGCGGTCGAGATAGCGCGTGCTGACCGGAAACATGCGGCCGGCCGAGGAGATCACCGGCGCGCCGCCCAGGCGATCGGCTACCGGGCCGGGATCGAGCGTCGCCGACATGGCGATCATACGCAGGTCGTCGCGCAACGCCGTCTGCGCCTCGCGCACAAGGGCGAAGGACAGATCGGTCTCCAGGCCGCGCTCGTGCAACTCGTCGAAGATCACGCAGCCGATGCCGTCGAGCGACGGGTCGTCCTGCAGGATCCGGAGAAACAGTCCGTCGGTCACCACTTCGATGCGGGTGCGCGGTCCCACTTTGGTATCGAGGCGCACGCGATAGCCCACGGTCTCGCCGACCGGCTCGCCCAAGGTCGCGGCCATGCGGCGTGCCGCCGCGCGCGCCGCCAGCCGCCGCGGCTCCTGCATGACGATCTTGGCGTTGCCGAGCCATGGCGCGTCGAGCAGGGCCAATGGCACGCGCGTCGTCTTGCCGGCGCCAGGTGGCGCCACCAGCACGGCCGCATTGCGCACCGACAGCGCCTCCTTCAGGCGCGGCAAGGCTTCGTCGACGGGAAGGGAGTCCATCGCGGCGGCTTATAGCCGTGGCGGCGGACAAGGTCGATCAAGTGGTGACGAAGGGGGGTTGACCACCGAAAGGCCGGCGAAGCGGTAGTTCGCGGACGCCGTGTTGCCGGCACAGTGCCACGATGCGCGCATCGTGAACGCGCGGACCGACGGTGCGGCCGGCCTGGAGCAGTGTGCGCAATGTCGACCAGTGCCCGGTCGCCTTCGCGAGAAGCACCTGTGTCGGGGATTCAACCCATGCGTCTACTTGATCAATCGCTCGCGCGATCTGGATGCCGGCGCATAGATGCGAAGGATGTGTGACGATGCGAGGAACTCATCGAGGCACGGCCAGGCAACTGCGAGTACTCGCGATGGCTATGTGAGAGACGGGGTCGGAGGTCGGATCGACCGCGATCAGCTGCCATGACCTTCGTAGGCGAGGTCACGGATATGTGCCCACGAAGCATCGCGAAGCCCACGGCGAAGGCCCTTGCCGTTGAAGCTAGCCCGGCGCAGGTTGAAGGGAGTACCGGGCTTGGTCTCTGCGATCACACGTTGCAGGCCTCGCTCGATTAGCGTGCTCAGGGTCACGCCCTCGCGGACTGCCGTTTTTCGAGCTTCACGCAGAAGCGAATCGGTGATCTCGACTGTCGTCTTCATGGGAGCCATCCATATAGTTCATATTTATGGGGCCCCAATACCCCGACGCAAGGCATAGCGCCGCTTCGGGGAAGCATTCTATGATCCGCGCGAAATTGAGGAAACCCCGTGCTGAAACTGACCTTCTGTCTGCGGCGCTTGCCGTCGCTGAGCCTGGAAGAATTCCAGGACTACTGGCTGAACAAGCATGCGCCGCTGGTCAGGACGCTGCAGCCCGTTCTGGGCATGGTGCGCTATGTGCAGCTTCACCGGATGCCGGGCGACCTCGCCGACGGCATGCGGCGCGTGCGCGGCGCGCCTGAGCCCTACGACGGCGTGGCCGAGCTGTGGTGGCGCAGCGAAGGGACTTGGCGTTCGGCCAGCCTCAATCCCATGGCGCGCGAGGCCAACCGTCTGCTGCTCGAGGACGAGGCGAAGTTCATCGATCTTCCGAATTCGCCGCTGTGGCTCAATCGCGAGGAGATGATCTATGGCGAGCTGGTGAAGCCGTCATGATGATGCGGCGAGCGATCCTGGGCCTCGGCGCGGCGCTGCTGCTGGGCGCGCCCGCCGTCGCCGAGACCTGGCCCAACAAGCCCATCCGCCTGGTCGTGGGCTACTCGGCCGGCGGCGGAAACGACCTGATCGCGCGCATCGTCGCGGCCAGGCTGCAGGAGAAGCTCGGCCAGCCCATCGTCGTCGACAACAAGCCCGGTGCGCAGTCGATCGTGGCGGCCGAGCTGGTCGCCAAGGCCCAACCCGACGGCTACACCTTGCTGGTGGCGCCGAGCGGGCCGATGACCATCAATCCCGCCGTCTACGCCAAGCTGCCCTACGACCCCGCGAAGGACTTTGCGCCGATTTCGCTGCTCGCCGAGTTCCCGCTGCTTCTGGTGGTCGGCGCCGAGCAGCCGATCAAGTCGGTGCGCGAGCTGATCGACTATGGCCGCGCCCATCCCGACAAGGCCAACTACGCCTCGAGCGCCACGCCCTTCCAGCTCGCCGCGGAGCTGTTCAACCAGCGCACCGGCTCGAAGTTCCAGCACATCCCCTACAAGGGCAGCGGCGACGCCGCGCAGGCCGTCGCCTCGGGCCAGGTGCTGATGACCATCGCCGATACCGGCCCGATCGCGGGCCTGCTCAGCGCCGGCAAGCTGCGCGCGCTCGCCATCACGACAGAGAAGCGCGATCCGGCCTTCCCCGACGTGCCGACCCTCGCCGAAGCGGGCGTGCCCAACATGGCGATCTCGTTGTGGACCGGGCTGGTGGCGCCGGCCGGCACGCCGCCTGAGATCGTGGCCCGGCTGAACAGGGCCGTCGTGGAAACCCTGGCCATGGCTGAAGTGCGCACCGCCCTGGACAAGATCGCGGTCACGCCGCGCAGCACCACGCCCGAGCAGTATCGCGTCCTGATCGCCCGCGATGCCGCGCGTTGGAAGACAGTGGCGACGGCGGCCAACATCAAGGTCGAGTGACCCGGCGCGATGCTGGAGAAGCTGGCGTTCCTGCGGCGTGTCTACGAGCGCTTCAACGCCCGGGACATCGATGGCGTGCTGGCCTGCCTGCATCCCGACGTGCAATGGGCCAACGGCCAGGATGGCGGTTACGTGCACGGCCACGACGGTGTGCGCCGCTACTGGACCCGGCAATGGACAATGATCGATCCCCATGTCGAGCCCATGGACTTTTCCGTCACATCCGGCGGTGAGATCGTGGTCGCAATCCGCCAGACTGTGCGCGATCCTTCCGGCAAGGTTTTAGCCGAAAAGAAAGTCGGCCACGTCTTCCTCCTGGAGGATGGACTGATCAAGCGCTTCGACATCCGTACGACCCCTTGAGTGAGGACGCGATGGACAGCATCAACGAGGCCCGCCGCTCGGCCGCCCACTATTTCCTCGAAGGCCTGACCGAGATCGGCTGCGACTACATCTTCTGCAACTTCGGCACCGACCACGCGCCGATCATCGAGGCGATGGCCGCCTTCAAGCGCGATGGACGCAAGGCGCCCAAGACCGTGATCTGCCCGCACGAGATCACGGCGGCGCACATGGCGGCGGGCTATTTTCTCGCCACCGGCCGCGGCCAGGGCGTGATGGTGCATGTCGATTCCGGCACCGCCAATTCGGCGATGGCGCTACACAACATCTGCCGCGCCCGCATCCCGGTGCTGCTGATGGCCGGCCGCGCGCCCTACACCACGCGCGGCGAGCTTCTGGGGACGCGCGACACCTACGTGCACTTCATCCAGGAGCCGTTCGACCAGGCCGCGCTGGTCCGGCCCTACACCAAGTGGGAATACAATCTGCCCTCGGGCGTCGTCGCCAAGGAGGCGCTGCGTCGCGCCCACACCGTGATGATGAGCGACCCCAAGGGGCCGGTCTACATGACCTTCGCGCGCGAGACCCTGACCGAGCTGTGGTCCGAGGGCCAGATCCGCTCCTATCCCGAGGAGCGTTTTCGCGCGGCCCCCGCGGGCGCCGTCGATCGCCAGTCGGTCGACGCCATCGCGACCAGGCTGCTGACCGCTGAGCATCCGCTCCTGATCACGGCCTATTCGGGCCGCAATCCCGACGCGGTCGCATTGCTCGACGAGCTGGCCCAGTTCGCGGGCATCCGCGTCGTCGAATTCAGTCCCGTCCATCTCAACCTGCCGCACGATTCGCCCTGCCATGGCGGTTTCGTGCCGACCAAGGCGCTGGCCGACGCCGACGTCGGCCTGCAGGTCGATGTCGATGTGCCGTGGATCCCCAAGGACATGCCGGAGAATCCCTCCACTTGGTGGGCGCATGTCGATGTCGACCCGGAGAAGCGGGCGATCCCGATGTGGACCTTCCCGGCGAACCTGCGCCTGCGGGGTGACAGCTGCCTTTTCTACGCCGAGCTGCTTGCTGTGCTGAAGGCCCGGGCCGATACCGGCTTCAAGGCGCGCGCGGCGGCGCGCGTGAAGGAGATCGCGGCCGAAGGCGTGGCGCGCCGCGAGCAGGCGGCGAAGCTCGCGGCCGAGCCCGGCGTCGCGGGCGAGATCAACCCGCACCATCTTTGCGCCAAGCTGGTCAAGGCGCTTGGGCCCTCCGGCGTGGTGATCAACGAGGCGATCCGCAACATCCCGACCGTGCTGGCCCAGATGCCGCGCACCGAGCCCGGCACCCTGGTCGGCCTCGCCGGCGCGGGACTCGGCTTCTCCGCCAGCGTGGCGCTGGGCCTGAAGCTCGCCATGCCCGACCGCATCGTCATGCCGATCATGGGCGACGGCACCTTCTACTTCTCCAATCCGCAGTCGGTGCTGGCGGTGTCGCAGAATTACGGCCTGCCGGTGTTCATGGTCGTGCTCGACAATTCGGGCTGGGGAGCGGTGAAGGAGGCGACCTTGCGCGTCTATCCGGCCGGCGAGGCCAAGGCCGGCGACGACTACGGCGCCAACTTCGGCATGAACATGGACTTCGGCAAGATCGCCGAGGCCGCCGGCGCCCACGGCGAGTTCCTGTCCGAGCCGGCAGACGTCGACGGCGCGATCGAGCGCTGCCTTGCGGCCGTGCGCTCGGGCCGCGCGGCGGTGCTGCATGCGAAGGTGACGAAGATCTGACGGACGTCATCCCGAGCGAAGCCGCCCGCAGGGCGGCATAGTCGAGGGACCTTTTTTGTCGATGCGGCAACAAAACAGGTCCCTCCGCTACGCCTCGCGTCGCGAGGCTCCGGTCGGGATGACGGGATGCGGGTTCGCAGGTCGAAAACGTTGGACCGCAGGTTGATCTCTGAGGGCATTGCCCTTGATAGTGGGGCGAAGCTCCCCCGACCTCCGCCACGAAAGGCACGTTCATGCCCGATACCGCGACCGTCCTCGCGCAGTCGTCTGCCAGGACCACCGAGCATTTCGACGTTCTGGTCGTCGGCGCCGGCATCTCCGGCGTGGGCGGCGCCTATCATCTGACCAAGCAGTGCCCCGGCACCAGCTTCGTCGTGCTGGAATCGCAGGAGAGCTTCGGCGGGACGTGGATCACGCACCGCTATCCCGGCATCCGCTCCGACAGCGATCTCTACACCTTCGGCTATCGTTTCAAGCCGTGGACCGGCAAGCCGATCGCCACGGCGGCCGAGATCCTGGAGTACATGGGCGAGGTGATCGACGAGAACGACCTGTCACGCCACATCCGCTATCGCCATCGCATCGCCTCGGCGACCTGGTCGAGCGCCGACAACCGCTGGACCATCGAGGGCGAGCGTCTCGACACCGGCGAGGCCTTTCGCATCACCGCGGGCTTTTTATGGATGTGCCAGGGCTACTACCGCCATTCCGAGGGGTATACGCCCGAGTGGAAGGGCATGGCCGACTACAAGGGCCGCATCGTCCATCCGCAGACCTGGCCCAAGGACATCGAGCTCAAGGACAAGCAGGTGATCGTCATCGGTTCGGGCGCCACGGCGGCGACGCTGGTGCCCAACATCGCCGACGACTGCGCGCACGTCACCATGCTGCAGCGCTCGCCGACCTATTTCATCCCGGCGCGCAACGCCAATGACCTCGCCGACCAGCTTCGCAAGCTCGAGGTCGACGAAACGTGGATCCATGAGATCGTGCGCCGGCGCATCCTGCACGATCAGGCGGAGTTCACCCGCCGCTCGTTCGAGGAGCCCGAAAAGGTGAAGGCCGAGCTGCTGGGCGGCGTGCGTGCCTATCTCGGCCCCGACTACGACATCGACACGCACTTCACGCCGGGCTACCGGCCGTGGCGCCAGCGCATCGCCTTCGTACCGGACGGCGACCTGTTCCGCGGCATCAGGAGCGGCAAGGCCTCGGTCGTCACCGACGAGATCGAGCGCTTCACCGAGAAGGGCATCCTGCTCAAGTCGGGCAAGGAGCTTTTAGCAGACATCATCGTCACGGCCACCGGCTTCCATCTCAACGTGCTGGGCGACATCGCCTTCGCGATCGACGACAAGCCGCTCGATTTCTCGCAGACCGTGACCTACCGCGGCATGATGTTCACCGGCATCCCCAACATGGCCTGGGTGTTCGGCTATTTCCGCGCCAGCTGGACCCTTCGCTCTGACCTGGTCGCCGACTTCGTCTGCCGCTTGCTCGGTCACATGAAGGACAAGCAGGCGCGTCGGGTCGAGGTGGCGTTGCGGCCGGAGGACAAGGACATGCCGCTGCTGCCCTGGATCGACACCGAGAACTTCAATCCGGGCTACGTCACGCGCGGCATGCACCTGCTGCCCAAGCGCGGCGACAAGCGCGAATGGCAGCACACGCAGGATTACTGGCACGAGAAGAACGAGTTTCCGGCAATCGATCTTGACGACAAGGCGTTCGTCTACAAATAGAACGTCATGATCGTCGCGTCGCAAAGCGCAAATGCCCTGAGCTGCACCTCGGGATCGTGGAAGATCTGGTCGCTCAGCGACGGGCATGTCGACATGCCCGCCGACCTTCTCCGCCGCGGGCCTGGTCTTGGAAAGTACACACTGCCGGAGTCCTCGCGACAGGAGCCATCGCTCGTTCGGCTGTCGGTCAATTGCTTTCTGTTGGAGGGCGCCGGCAACAGCGGCGTGCTGATCGATTGTGGTGCAGGGGGACAGTGGGAGCCATCACTGGGCCACCTTGACAGTGCGATGGCCGAGGCAGGCATCGATCCGTCTTCGATCGGTGTGGTCGCTCTGACCCATACGCATCTCGACCATTTGAACGGGCTGATAACGCGTGACGGTCGAGTGGCGTTTGCGAATTTGAGCAGGATCGTGATCGCGCACGATGCCGTTGCCGGTTTTGTCGACCAGCCGCACCTGGAGCGTTTTCGCCATCTGCTCGCCCCGGTCAGGGATGGAGACCAGTTGGCTGATCACTTGGCGGCGCTTTCGATACCGGGGCACGCTCCGGGCCACATGGCCTACGTTCTCGACTCGGGCGAGGACCGGATCCTGTTTTGCGGCGACGTGTTTCACGTTCCTGCCGCACAGTTTGCCCGGCCAGAACTCACCTGGGCCTACGACCTCGATCAGTCCATCGCCTGTGCGACGCGGATCAACCTGCTGCGCGAGGCTTCGAACACACGGGCTTGGCTGGCAGGCGCGCACATGGCCAAACCGGGCATAGGCAGAGTGGTCGAAGAAGGTTCTGGCTATACCTTGCTGCCGATCGCGTGAGGCAGCCGCTCAGACGTTGCCCGCCATCGTATTGGCGATGTCCATCCGCACACCCGGCGAGCGCCGATAATACTGGTGCGAGCTGCCGAGATCGATGTGGTAGTCGGTGAAGCCGCCGCACATCACGGTGCGATACTTATCGGCTGGAAAGCGCTCCTGGTTGGAGCGGTCGTGCGCCCCGTCCTGGCCCAGGCGCTTGGCGAAGTTGATCTTCATACTGATGTCCAGGACGACGTCCTTGTCGCTGGCATAGGTCGAGATGCGCTGGCCGAGCCGGTCGAGCGCGCTCAGCCGGCCGTTGGGCAGGAAATCGAAGCTGCTGTGGATCTCGTCGGCGGCCGCGAGGAAGACCTCGTCGAACAGGAAGGCATCGCCGTTGCCGTGGGCGAACCAGCTCTCGACGGCGGCCTGCAGAGCCCAGTTGCCCATGCTGTGCGTCAGCAGGAAGACGCGATTGCCCTTGGCGCGCGCGCTGGCGATGATCGGCTCGAGGTTGGCGAAGAAGGTCATGATGTGCAGGCCCGACTGGCCGGCCACGGTCTGGTCGCGCCGATAGGCGGCGGAAGGGAAGGGCAGGCTGATCAGCTTGCCGCGCGACGGCCAGCTGAACGCCACGACGCTGGTGTCGGCTGCCGCCAAGCCCGACTGGGTAAACCATTGCTGGTTGAAGGCGGCGCGGGTGATGGCGTTCTCGAAACTGTTGTCGAAACCGTGGATGAAGACCAGCAGGTTGCGGCCGGGATCGCTGAGATCGTCGATCGCGCTCTGCGAGAACTGGCCCTGGCCGATGGTCTGGATCGAGGTGATGGCGCCGATCGTGTCGGCGGTCAGGTTGGCGTCGTTGACGAACGCCGTGCCGTAGGTGACCTCGTTGGGATTGGACGGCGCCACGACGCTTGTGCTGTAGCTCCCCACCTGGTCCGGCGGACCGTTCAGGACACGGTTTGTCGCGAAATGAACCGTTGCCGGCATGGAAGCCTCCTGTCCCCGAATGATCCCGCTGCCAATACGGCCAATGCCCGTGCGCGTCTGTGAGGAATGCCACCGTCTTTGCTGGGAGCGCGCCACTCCGTGCCGCTCATGAATCGAGTTCCTCTCCCCCTTGGGGGAGAGGTTAGGTGAGGGGGTAAACCGCGAAGGCTGTTTCCTGCATCACCCCCTCACTCAGCCTCTCCCCCAAGGAGGAGAGGAGTACGACAAGAAAAAGCGCCACGGAGTGGCGCGCTCCCAGCAATGATCAAAACGGAATCGCGACCAGCGTGTCGAAGCGGCGGCCGTCGCAGATCACGATGCGCTCGCTAAAGCGCAGGGCGCCGGACGCATCCGGCTTGACCTTGTCGCGGTAGCAGCCGGTCGCGAACACATCCATGTCGCCCTCGCGCATGATGCGCACGATCAGGAACGGCGTCTCGACCTCGGCCGTGCCGTTCTGCTGGCCGAGCACGACCGGCAGGCCGACGATGTGGCGGTAACGCTGGCGCTCGTAGATGTTGACCTTGCGCAGCGAGGAAACGCGGTCCTCCAGCATGCCGCGCGTGTCGGCATAGATCAGGCCGCCTTCCAGGCCGCGCTCCACGTTCTCCGCCGTCGTCAGCTTGTAGAGGCAGGGATCGTGGAACAGTTTTGGCCATTCCTCGAACTGCTCGGTGTCGATGACGCGCGCGTAGGCAGCGTTGAGTTCGACGAGGCGGGCAATGTCCATTCTTCTCCCCTTCCTCCCCACGCTCCGCGTGGGGAGGTGTCCGCGAAGCGGACGGAGGGGTCATGGGCAACAGTGATGATGCCCATGACCCCTCCGTCGCCGTATGACGGCGACACCTCCCCAGCTTCGCTGGGGAGGCAAGCGCTCTAGTACCCCATGTACCGCCGATACGCCTTCCAGAAGCCGCGCACCGAGGCCTCGGTGGCGCGGGTCGCCTGGCTCTCGGTGGTGCTGCCGCCCATCTCGATCACAGAGACCTCGTCGGCCGCCGCCGCCGTGCCGCGCTGCACGAAGCCGCCGATGCAGCCGTCCTCCATCGAGATGAAGCCGGCCGGGCCGACCAGGTTCTGCTGCTTCAGCCGCCGCCGGTTCATCTCCGGTGTGTCGTCCGCGAAGCCGAAGTAGGTCCACACCAGGTCCATCTTGCCGACGCCGCGCGGCACGACGTGGCGCACGGCCAGGCAATTGTGGATCTGCTGCAGGATGAAACCCGGGAACACCGACAGGATTTGTAGCTGGATGTGATCGCCGAACTCCTCGACCGAGTCGAGCACGCTGGGATCGGCCAGCTCGAACTTGCCATCCTGGTCGGAGCGGATCTGCTGCTCCTTGTAGGCATTGGCGTTGGCGCCTTCGGGCACGGCGATGGTGTAGCTCGAATGGCTGCCGCCGTCGGCGCTCACCAGCACGCCGCCGCCCTGGGTCAGGCGCGAGATGCGGAAGGTCGTGAGGAAGGTGTGCAGGATCGAGGCGTGATAGGTGTCCTTCACGTTCTCGACATAGAGCTTCCAGTTGTTGGGCAGGGGCTGCACGAAGCGGCCCATGACGCGGATTGGCCGGTTGAGCACGCGCTTCAGCCGGCCCAGCACTTCGGCGCCGATATATTCCTCGATCGGCGGCGTGTCGGGCGACAGCGTGGCGAACACCAGGCCGGCGAGCGTCGTGGTGCGCAGCTTCCTCGGGCTGAAATCGTCGCGGCAGAAATCCTTGGGCATGCCGCCGACGCCGTTGATGCCGCGCTCGAAGGCGATGCCGCGCAGGTTGCCGGAAAGGTCGTAGCTCCACGAGTGATAGACGCAGCGGAACTGGTTGCCGACATTGCCGCCGTCGTCGAAGGCGATCAGCGCGCCGCGATGCGAGCAGCGGTTCTCGAAGCAGTTGATCGACCCGTCCGCGGCGCGCACCGCGATCACCGGCATGATGCCGACATGGTTGGTGCGATAGTCGCCCTTGTTGGGGATGTCCGCTTCCAGGCAGACGAAGTTCCAGGTCGCCGCCTCGAACAGGCGCTCCATCTCGCGCTTGTAGTTGGCTTCGTCCTGGTAGACCCAGTAGGGCACGCGGGCCAGGGACTCTTCCGGCCAGATGCCGTTCGAGACGGGCTCCTTGAGCCCTTCGTCGTGTCGGATGTCCATGCGAACCTCCTGTCACTCCAGCGTTACATTGGCCGACTTGATGACGCCGCGCCAGCGCGCTTCTTCGCCCTTGATGAAGGCGGCGGTCTCGGCCGGGGTGCCGCCTTGCGGCTCGGCGCCGAGTTCCAGGAACCGTGTCCGCATCTCCGGCAGCTTCAGGGCCGACACCATGTCAGCACTCACCTTCTGGGCGATGGCGTCGGGCGTGCCGGGCGGCGCCACCAGCGCAAACCAGGCGCTGGCAACGAGGTCGGGCAGGCCGAGCTCGGCCGTGGTCGGCACGTCGGGCGCCACGGGGCTGCGGGTGCGGCTGGCCAGGCCCAGAAATTTCACCTGCTTCTGCTTCTCGAAGCGCAGCGACGCCGAGATGTTGCCGATGAAGATGTCGACCCGGCCGGCGCTGATGTCGACCAAGGCCGGGCCTTCGCCTTTATAGGGGACGTGCACCAGCTCGATGCCGGCCAGGGTCGCGAGGTTGCTGGCCGAGAGGTGCGAGGTCGAGCCGTTGCCTTGCGAAGCGTAGGTCGCCTTGCCGGGATTGGCCTTGGCCCAGGCAATGAACTCCTGCAGCGAATTGGCCGGCAAGTCGGCGCGCGCCGTGATGACGTTGGGCACCAGCGCCAGCACGCCGATCGGAACGAACTTCGTCCAGTCGTAGGGCAGCGCCTTGTAGAGGTTGTGGTTGATGGAAAGCGGGCCGGGCGGGCTGCACAGCAGGGTGTAGCCGTCGGGCTCGGCGCGATAGACGATCTCGGCCCCGACATTGCCGCCCGCGCCGGCGCGGTTGTCGATGATCACCGTCTGTCCCCAGGCCGCGGAGAGCTTCTCGCCGACCAGGCGGCATAAAATGTCGGCCGAGCCGCCGGCCGGGAAGGGCACGACGATGCGGACCTGCTTGTTTGGATAAGGTGCCTGGGCGAAGGCGGGCGCGACCAGCAGCAACAATGCGGCGGCGGCACGCAACAGAAGCATCATCGGCGTCACCCTCCCGAGGGCGCTTGTCTTTCCGGCCATGTTACCTCATCTGAGGGGCAACCACATGTCCGGCCCGTTCCGCGCTTTTGCACAATCGATCCCTCCGCAAACGCCATTGCGGGCCGCGATCACCGCCGCCTGGCGGCGGCCCGAGCCCGAATGCCTGCCGCCGCTGATCGAGCAGGCGAAGCTCGCACCGGCGCGCACGATCCGCGCCCGCACGCTGGCGACGCGGCTGGTCGAGGCCTTGCGCAAGAAGACGCCGTCCGGCGGCGTCGAGGGGCTGATCCACGAATATGCGCTGTCGAGCCAGGAGGGCGTCGCCCTGATGTGCCTGGCCGAGGCGCTGCTGCGCATTCCCGACGACGACACGCGCGATGCGCTGATCCGCGACAAGATCGGCGGCGGCGACTGGCGCGCCCATCTCGGCCACAGCCCGTCGCTGTTCGTCAACGCCGCGACCTGGGGCCTGCTGCTGACCGGACGGCTGACGGCGACCAGCAGCGAGCGAAGCCTGTCAGCCGCGCTGACGCGCCTGATCGGCAAGGGCGGCGAGCCGTTGATCCGCACCGGCGTCAACGTCGCCATGCGCCTGATGGGCGAGCAGTTCGTCGCCGGCCAGACCATCGAGGAGGCGCTCGACAACGGCCGCGATCGCGAGGCCGAAGGCTTCCGCCACTCTTACGACATGCTGGGCGAGGCTGCGGTCACCGCAGCCCAGGCCTTCGACTACATGCAGGCCTACCGCCGTGCCATCCACGCCATCGGCCGCGCCGCCCGGGGCCGCGGCATCTACGAAGGCCCAGGCATCTCCATAAAACTGTCGGCGCTGCATCCGCGCTACAGCCGCGCCCAGATCGAACGGGTGCAGGGCGAGCTCTATCCGCGGCTGAAGGAACTGGCCGTGCTGGCTCGCCACTACGACATCGGGCTCAACATCGATGCCGAGGAAGCCGACCGGCTGGAGATCTCGCTCGATCTCCTGGAGCGGCTCTGCTTCGAGCCCGAGCTCGAAGGCTGGAATGGCGTCGGCTTCGTGGTGCAGGCCTATCAGAAGCGCGCGGTGTTCACGATCGACTGGCTGATCGACCTGGCGCGCCGCTCGCACCGGAGGCTGATGGTGCGGCTGGTCAAGGGCGCCTACTGGGACGGCGAGATCAAGCGCGCCCAGCTCGATGGGTTGGAAGGCTATCCGGTGTTCACGCGGCGCATCCATACCGACGTGTCCTACCTCGCCTGCGCGCGCCGGCTGCTGGCGGCGCCCGACGCGGCGTTCCCCCAGTTCGCCACGCACAATGCGCTCACCCTCGCCACCATCCACGCCATGGCCGGCGAGAACTTTTATGTCGGCCAGTACGAGTTCCAGTGCCTGCACGGCATGGGCGAGCCGCTGTACGAGGAAGTCGTCGGACGCGACAAGCTCAACCGGCCATGCCGCATCTATGCTCCGGTCGGCACGCACGAGACGCTTCTGGCCTATCTGGTGCGCCGCCTGCTGGAGAACGGCGCCAACACCTCGTTCGTCAACCAGATCGCCAATCCCGAGGTGACGCTCGACACCCTGCTGCGCGATCCTGGCGAGCAGGCGCTGGCCTTGCAGCCGGTCGGCGCGTCGCATCCGCGCATCGCCTTGCCGCGCGACATGTTCGGTGGGCGCCCGAACTCGCAAGGACTCGATCTCGCCAACGAGCAGGTGCTGGCCGCGCTTGCGGGGACGTTGCAGCAGGGCGAGCCGGTCGCCGCGGTGCCCGTGCTGGCCGATGGACCACATGAGGGCGAGCCGCAGCCGGTGACCAATCCGGCCGATCGCCGTGACGTGGTGGGCTCGGTCGTCGAGGCGACACCTGACCTGGTCGACGCGGCCTGTAAGCAGGCGAGGCCGTGGCAGGAGCCGCCGGCAGAGCGCGCCGCGACCCTGCGGCGGGCCGCCGACCTGATGGAGGCGCGGCTAAAACCGCTGCTGGGGCCGATCGTGCGCGAGGCCGGCAAGACTTTCGCCAATGCCGTGGGCGAGGTGAGGGAAGCCGTCGACTTCCTGCGCTACTACGCAGGCTGCGTCGAAGCATTCTCCAACGAGACGCATCGGCCGCTGGGCGTGGTCGCCTGCATCAGCCCGTGGAACTTCCCGCTGTCGATCTTCACCGGCCAGGTCGCGGGCGCACTGGCGGCGGGCAACGCGGTGATTGCCAAGCCGGCCGAGGAGACGCCGCTGATCGCTTCGCTCGCCGTGGCGCTGATGCACGAGGCGGGCGTGCCGCGCGCCGCGCTGCAGCTCCTGCCGGGCGACGGCAAGGTCGGCGCACGGCTGGTCGCCGATCCGGCGGTCGCCGGCGTGGTGTTCACGGGCTCGACCGACGTGGCGCAGTCGATCAACCGGCAGCTCGCCCAGCGGCTCACGGCCGACGGTCGGCCGCCAGCGCTGATCGCCGAGACCGGGGGGCAGAACGCCATGGTCGCCGATTCCTCGGCTTTGCCTGAACAGCTCGTGCTCGATGCCGTCACCTCGGCGTTCGATTCGGCGGGCCAGCGCTGCTCGGCGTTGCGCGTGCTCTGCCTGCAGGACGACATCGCCGACCGGGTCATGCCCATGCTCAAGGGGGCGATGGCCGAGCTCGGGCTCGGCAATCCCGACCGGCTGTCGGTCGATGTCGGACCGGTGATCTCCGCAGGCGCGCAGAAGGGCCTCGACGATCACATCGAGCGCATGCGCAGGGCGGGCCATGACGTGCACCAGGTCGCCCTGCCGAAGGAGACGCACGGCACCTTCGTACCGCCGACCTTGATCGAGATCGATGCCGTCGCCGACCTGCCGGGCGAGGTGTTCGGCCCGGTCCTGCACGTGCTGCGCTACCGGCGGGAAGACATGGAGGCCGTGGTGCGCGCGGTTAACGCCACCGGCTTCGGACTGACCTTCGGCGTGCATAGCCGCATCGACGAGACCATCGAGCGCGCCACCGCGGCCAGCGCCGCCGGCAACCAGTACGTCAACCGCAACATGATCGGCGCCGTGGTCGGCGTGCAGCCGTTCGGCGGCCACGGCCTGTCGGGCACCGGCCCCAAGGCCGGCGGGCCGCTCTATGTGCTGCGGCTGCTGTCGCAGCGTCCTCTGGTCACGTCGCCGGGTGGCGAGCTCGCGGGGCCGGTCGGTGAACGCAACAGCTACGGCCAGCGGCCGAAGGGCACGATCCTTTGCGTTGCCCGTGATGCGGCGAAGCGGGCGGTGCAGGTCGATCTCGTGAAGGCGAGCGGCAACCGGGCCACCGAAGATCCGGCCGATGTCGGCATCGCCGCGGCGCTGTTCGCCGGCGGCGGCGACGAGCTTGTGGCGCTGAACCAACGCCTGGCGGCGCGCGACGGGCCGATCGTGCCGGTCTATGTCGAGCCCTATCCTGTCGAGTTCCTGGGCGCGGAGGTCTCCCTCAGCGTCAACACCGCGGCCGCCGGCGGCAACGCCAGCCTGATGACGATCGGGTAGGGACTTAAGAACGCCGGATACAGGCTCCGCTGTCATCCCGAGCGAAGCGAGGGACCTTTCCTGTCGCCTTAAAGGCCCCTCGCTTCGCTCGGGGTGACAGCGTTCGGCGCGCTTACGGATAGACGATCTTCGCGAGCGGCTTCCACTTGTCGTAGTCGGCCACCACGCGCGCGCGGAACTCGGCGGGCGTGCTGGCGCGGGCCTCGTTGCCCATGTCGCGCAGACGGCTCTGCAGCTCGGGCACGGCGACGGCGACCTTCACCGCTTCGGACAGCCGCGTCGCGATGTCGGCCGGCAGGCCGGCTGGAGCGGCGAGGCCCAACCACGACACGACCTCATAGCCCGGCACGTCCTCGGCCACGGTCCGGACGTCGGGATTGAGCGGCCAGCGCTGCTCCGAGGTCACGCACAGCGCCCGCGCCTGGCCGCTGCTGAGCGCACTGTGGAAATTGGTGAAGGTGCTGATCGAGGCGTCGAGACGGCCCACGATCACGTCGCTGATCAGCTGCGCCTGGTCCTTGTAGGCGACCGGCTCGATCTGGATGCCGGTGCGCGACTTCAGGAGCTCGACGGCGAGGTGCAGGGTGTTGCCGGTGCCGGCATGGCCGTAGTTGAGCTTGCCGGGGCGCTCGCGGGCGGCGGCGATGAAATCCTTCAGCGTCTTGTAGGGTGCGTTCGCCGCCACGAACAGCGCGAAAGGAAACAGCGTGATGGTCGAGATGTAGGAGAAGTCTTTTAGCGTGCTGAACGTCACCTGCGGATCGGTCGCGCTGATCACGTTGGCGCCGCCGGTGATGAGATAGAGCGTGTAGCCGTCCGGCGGCTGCGTGGTGAGGTACTGCGCGGCGATACGCTCGCCCGCGCCTGGCTTGGGCTCGACGATCACGCTCTGGCCGAGGGTGGTCATCAGGCTGGGCGAGATCACGCGGGCGATGATGTCGGGATTCGAGCCCGGCCCGTAGCCGTGGACGATGCGGATCGGTCTGGCGGGATAGGGCTGGGCGGCCGCCGGCCAAGCGGCCGTCACGGCAAGGGACCCGAAAAAGCCCCGGCGTCGCGTGAGCATTGTCGTTCCTCCCATCGGTCCGCGGTCGCTGCCGCGCCCTTTTTGCTTGTTGCCGACGATGTCCGCCGGAAGACTGGCTTTCAAGCACGAACTGCCGGTCGGGGGCATGGAAACCTACGAAGTCTTCGCCATTCGATACGCCACGCGCGATGCGCAGCGCAGCAGCCATTTCATCGGCGGCGATCCGCACGACGGACCCATGCCGATGGACTACTTCGTCTGGCTGGTGCGCAACGCCGATCGCACCTTCGTCGTCGACACCGGCTTCAGCGCGGACATGGCGAAGAAGCGCAAGCGCGCCTTCCTGCGCACGCCCACCGAGGGGCTGGCGCTGATGGGTGTCGATGCCAAGGCGGTGAAGGACGTCGTTATCACCCACATGCACTACGACCACGTCGGGACGTTCTTCGACTTTCCCGCCGCCCGGCTCCATCTGCAGGACCTGGAAATGAACTTCGCCACCGGCCGCTACATGCGCCATGGCCGCTTCAGCCACGGCTACGAGGTCGAGGATGTCGTCGGCATGGTGCGGCTGGTGTTCGGCGATCGCGTGCGCTTCCATGCCGGCTCGGCCGAGCTCGCACCCGGTATCAGCGTGCACCATATCGGCGGCCACACGATGGGCCTGCAATGCGTGCGCGTGGCCACGGCGCGCGGCTGGCTGGTGCTGGCGTCGGACTGCAGCCACTACTACGAGCACATGGAGACCGGGCGCGTCTTCCCGACAACCTTCCATGTCGGCGACACGATCGAGGGCTACGACAAGCTGCGGGCGCTGGCCGAGTCACCCGCGCACATCATCCCGGGACATGATCCGCTGGTGATGAAGCGCTATCCCGCGGCGTCGACGGCGCTGGAGGGGATTGCCGTCCGGTTGGACGTGGCCCCTCTGTCATCCTGAGCGGAGCGAAGGATCTCATGCCGATTGCAAGCGGCGATGAGGTTCTTCGCTTCGCTCAGGACGACGAGCTGGTTACGACCGCCCGAGGATGTCCGGCTTGCGGTTCTCGCGGACGCACAGCATCTGAGTCGCCGTCTCCGGCGGCAGCTTGATGCGCTCTTCCTCGCATTTGTCGTAGGTCCAGGGGCCGCCGAAATACGAGTTGCCCGAGAGCTGGGTCATGTTGTTTTTCTGCAGGTACCAGCCCGGGCCCGTCCAGGCCATCGAGACGCTGGGCGTCGGCGAGCAGCCGGCAGCGGAAAGTCCGGCCAGGGCGACGGCCGCAAGGCAGATCGCCGGGCGGCAAAGCAACGGAAACGTCATATCTCTGGCAACTCCCCCGAGGCAGGCCGCTTGAAATTACAGCGGCTTTTGCGTCGCAACAATTGCTTTCGTCCGGCGTAGCCGCCGCGCTAATAATGCCCGATAACGACATGTTCCCGGGGGGACAGCGCCGGGGGGCTGCAGGACAGAATTTGATGGATTTGCCTGAGAAACAGGGGCTTTACGACCCGCGCAACGAGCACGACTCGTGCGGCGTCGGCTTCGTGGCCGACATCAAGGGCCGGAAGAGCCACGCCATCGTGCGCGACGGGTTGTCCATCCTGGTCAATCTCGACCACCGCGGCGCCGTCGGCGCCGACCCGCTGGTGGGCGATGGCGCCGGCTGCCTGATCCAGATCCCCGACGGCCTGCTGCGCGACTGGGCCAAGAAGACAGGCGTCGACCTGCCGCAGCCCGGCCACTACGCCGTCGCCATGTGCTTCCTGCCGCAGGACGAGAAGGCGCGCGCCTTCGCCATCAAGCGGCTGGAACACTTCGTCAAGGTCGAGAAGCAGAAGCTCCTGGGCTGGCGCGACGTGCCGACCGACATCACGGGCTTGGGCAAGGCCGTGATCGAGCGGATGCCGGTGATCAAGATGGCGATCGTCGGCCGCGGCCCCAAGCTCGCCGACCAGGACGCCTTCGAGCGCAAGATCCTGGCGATCCGCAAGCAGACCCAGAACCCGCTGGTCGACCTCGAGAAGAAGCACAAGCTGCCGGGCCTGTCGCAGCTCTACATGCCATCCTTCTCCTCGCGCACCGTGGTCTACAAGGGCCTGCTGCTGGCGCCGCAGGTCGAGAGCTTCTACGAGGACCTGCGCAATCCGCTGACCCAGTCGGCGCTCTGCCTCGTCCACCAGCGCTTCTCGACCAACACCTTCCCGTCGTGGCGGCTGGCGCACCCCTACCGCTACATCGCCCACAACGGCGAGATCAACACGGTGCGCGGCAACGTCAACTGGATGTACGCCCGCCGGCGCACGATGGAATCCGACCTGATCGGCGCCGACCTCGACAAGATGTGGCCGATCATCCCGCACGGCCAGTCCGACACCGCCTGCGTCGACAACGCGCTCGAGCTCCTGGTCAACGGCGGCTACTCGCTGTCGCACGCCATGATGATGCTGATCCCCGAGGCGTGGGCCGGCAATCCGCTGATGGATGCCAAGCGCAGGGCCTTCTACGAGTATCACGCCGCCCTGATGGAGCCGTGGGACGGCCCGGCCTGCATCGCCTTCACCGACGGCCGCCAGATCGGTGCCACGCTCGACCGCAACGGGCTCCGTCCCGCGCGCTTCCTGGTGACCGACGACGACAAGGTCGTGATGGCCTCCGAAGCGGGCGTGCTGCCGATCCCCGACGAGAAGATCGTCCGCAAGTGGCGCCTGCAGCCCGGCAAGATGCTGCTGATCGACCTCGAGCAGGGCCGCATCGTCGAGGACGAGGAGCTGAAGCGTACGCTCGCCGAAGCCGAGCCCTACGAGGAGTGGCTGAAGGAGACGCAACACAAGCTGGAGGAGCTGTCGGAGATCCCCGACGCGCCGGCGCCCGCGCCGTCCAACGACCCGACGACCTTGCTCGATCGCCAGCAGGCCTTCGGCTACACGCAGGAAGACGTCCAGTTCTTCCTGGAGCCGATGAGCAAGGAGCCCGACGATCCCGTGGGCTCGATGGGCACCGACACGCCCATCGCCGTGCTCTCCAGGAAGCCCAAGCTTCTGTACAACTATTTCAAGCAGAACTTCGCGCAGGTCACCAACCCGCCGATCGATCCGATCCGCGAGGAGCTGGTGATGTCGCTGGTGTCGATGATCGGCCCCAGGCCCAACCTGCTCGGCCGCCACGCTGGCACGCACAAGCGGCTGGAAGTCTCGCAGCCCGTGCTGACCAACGCCGAGCTGGAGAAGATCCGCTCGATCGAAGACCTTTTGGACGGCTCGTTCCGCACCGCCACCATCGACACGACGTGGCCGGCAGCCGAGGGCGCGGCCGGTCTGGAGGAGGCGCTCGACCGCATCTGTTCCGAGGCCACCGACTGCGTGCTGGCCGATCGCAACATCCTGATCCTGTCCGACCGCAACGTGTCGGCCGAGCGCGTGCCCATCCCGGCGCTGCTCGCGACTGCCGCGGTGCACCACTACCTGATCCGTCGCGGGCTCCGCACCCAGACCGGCCTGGTGGTCGAATCGGGCGAAGTCCGTGAGGTCCATCACTTCTGCTGCCTGGCGGGATACGGCGCGGAGGCGGTGAACCCCTATCTCGCCTTCGAGACCCTCGAGCAGCTGCGCGTCGTGAACGGCCTGCCGCAGAAGGCCTACGAGGTGCAGAAGAACTACATCAAGGCGATCGGCAAGGGGCTGCTGAAGGTGATGTCCAAGATGGGCATCTCGACCTACCAGTCCTATTGCGGCGCGCAGATCTTCGATGCGGTCGGCCTGCATTCTGGCTTCGTCGAGAAGTACTTCACGGGCACCGCGACCACCATCGAGGGCGCGGGCTGGCAGGAGATCGCCGAGGAGACGGTGCGCCGCCACGCCGACGCCTACGGCGACAAGGCGATCTACCGCAACATGCTCGATCCGGGCGGCGACTATGCTTTCCGCCTGCGCGGCGAAGACCACGCCTGGACGCCCGACAACGTCGGCAGGCTGCAGCACGCGGTGCGCGGCAACTCGTCGGATGAGTACAAGGCCTTCGCCGCCTCGATCAACGAGCAGAGCGAACGGCTGCTGACCATCCGCGGCCTGATGCAGTTCAAGTGGGCCGAGCAGGCGATCCCGCTCGAGGAGGTCGAGCCCGCGGTCAACATCGTGCGCCGCTTCGCCACCGGCGCCATGAGCTTCGGCTCGATCAGCCGCGAGGCCCACACCACGCTCGCCATTGCCATGAACCGCATCGGTGGCAAGTCGAACACCGGCGAGGGCGGCGAGGAGACCGACCGCTTCAAGCCGCTGCCCAACGGCGATTCCATGCGCTCGGCGATCAAGCAGGTGGCATCGGGCCGCTTCGGCGTGACGGCCGAATACCTGGTCAATGCCGACGACCTGCAGATCAAGATGGCGCAGGGCGCCAAGCCCGGCGAAGGCGGCCAGCTGCCGGGCCACAAGGTCGACGAGAACATTGCGCGGGTGCGCCGCTCGACGCCCGGCGTCGGCCTGATCTCGCCGCCGCCGCATCACGACATCTATTCCATCGAGGACCTGGCGCAGCTCATCCACGACCTCAAGAACGTCAACCCGAGGGCGCGCGTCTCGGTGAAGCTCGTCTCCGAGGTCGGCGTCGGCACGGTCGCGGCCGGCGTCAGCAAGGCGCGCGCCGACCATGTGACGATCTCGGGCTTCGAGGGCGGCACCGGCGCCTCGCCGCTGACCTCGCTGACGCATGCCGGCTCGCCATGGGAGATCGGTCTGGCCGAGACGCAGCAGACGTTGGTGCTGAACGGCCTGCGCGGCCGCATTGCCGTGCAGGTCGACGGCGGCCTGCGCACCGGCCGCGACGTCGCCATCGGCGCGCTTCTGGGCGCCGACGAGTTCGGCTTCGCCACCGCGCCGCTGATCGCCGCGGGCTGCATCATGATGCGCAAGTGCCATCTCAACACCTGCCCGGTCGGCGTCGCCACCCAGGATCCGGTGCTGCGCAAGCGCTTCACCGGCCAGCCCGAGCACGTCATCAACTACTTCTTCTTCGTCGCCGAAGAGCTGCGCGAGATCATGGCGCGGCTGGGCTTCCGCACGCTGAGCGAGATGACCGGCCGGGTCGACAAGCTCGACATGAAGCGCGCCGTCGATCACTGGAAGGCAGGCGGCGTCGATCTTTCGAAGCTGCTCTACGTGGCGCCGGCCAAGGAAGGCGTGGCGATCTGGAACTGCGAGAAGCAGAACCACGGCCTCGACAAGGCACTGGACCACAAGCTGATCGAGGCGGCCCAGCCGGCGCTCGAGAAGCGTGAACCGGTGCTGATCGAGCAGACCATCAGCAACGTCAACCGCACCGTCGGCGCCATGCTGTCGGGCGAGGTCGCCCAGCGCTACGGCCACGGCGGTCTCAGCGAGGACACGATCTCGGTACGGCTCGCCGGCACCGCCGGGCAGAGCTTCGGCGCCTTCCTGGCGCACGGCGTCTCGCTCGAGCTGACGGGCGACGCCAACGACTATGTCGGCAAGGGCCTGTCCGGCGGCCGCGTCGTGGTGCGCCAGCCCATGGGGTCCAGGCGCGATCCCTTGCAGAACATCATCGTCGGCAACACCGTGCTGTACGGCGCGATCGGCGGCGAGGCCTATTTCGAGGGCGTGGCCGGCGAGCGCTTCGCCGTGCGCAACTCAGGCGCGGTCTCGGTCGTCGAGGGTACCGGCGACCATGGTTGCGAATACATGACCGGCGGCGTCGTGGTCGTGCTGGGCGACACCGGCCGCAACTTCGCGGCCGGAATGTCGGGCGGCATCGCCTATGTCTACGACCCCAAGGCGCGCTTCGGCGAGCTCTGCAACATGGCGATGGTCGAGCTCGAGCCGGTGGGCGTTGCGTCCGCCGACAAGGAGGCGCAGGGCCGGCCGCATCAACGGGCCATAAATGCCGACGACAACGGCATGGGTGATGCGCTCGGCTTCGACGCCGAGCGCCTGCGCATCCTGGTCGAGCGCCATCACCTGCACACCGGCAGCGCCCGCGCCCGCACCCTGCTCGAGGACTGGGACGAGGCGCTCAAGAGTTTCATCAAGGTGATGCCCAGGGACTACAAGCGCGCCCTGGTGCAGGCGCGCGAACGCGCGGCGGCGAAAGCGGTCGCTGCCGAATAGCGGCGGACAACGAGAGGGGAGTTAGCAAGCCAATGGGCCAGCCCACCGGCTTCCTGGAGATTGAGCGCAAGGACCGGCCTTACGAGAAGGTCGAGGCGCGCCTGAAACATTGGCGCGAGTTCGTGCTGCCGCTGCCGCCTGCCGAAGTGTCCAGGCAGGGCGCGCGCTGCATGGATTGCGGCATCCCGTTCTGTCACAACGGCTGCCCGGTCAATAACCTGATCCCCGACTGGAACGAGCTGGTGCGGCGCGACCGCTGGCAGGACGCCCTCGAGGTCCTGCACTCGACCAACAACTTCCCGGAATTCACCGGCCGCATTTGCCCCGCGCCCTGCGAAGCCTCGTGCACGCTGAACATCGACGACAATCCGGTGACCATAAAGTCGATCGAATGCTCCATCGTCGATCGCGGCTGGGACGAGGGCTGGATCGCGCCGCTGGTGCCGGCAAGGAAGACCGGCAAGCGCGTCGCGGTCGTGGGCTCGGGGCCGGCCGGCATGGCCTGTGCCCAGCAGCTCGCCCGCGCCGGCCATGCGGTCACGCTGTTCGACAAGGCCGACCGCATCGGCGGCCTGCTGCGCTACGGCATCCCCGACTTCAAGATGGAGAAGCGGCATATCGACCGGCGCATGCGCCAGATGGAGGCCGAGGGCGTGGAATTCCGCACCGGCGTCGAGGTCGGCGCCACGCTCTCCATCAAGTCGCTGCTCGAAGGCTACGACGCGGTGGCGCTGACCGGCGGCGCCGAATGGCCGCGTGACCTCGAAGTCCCCGGCCGCGAGCTTTCAGGCATCCACTTCGCCATGGATTTCCTTACCCAGCAGAACAAGCGGGTGGCCGGTGACGACGAGGCGCGGGCGGCGCCCAGGGGCACGCTGACGGCCAAGGGCAAGCACGTCGTCGTCATCGGCGGCGGCGACACCGGCTCGGACTGCGTCGGCACCTCGAACCGCCAGGGCGCGGCGTCGGTGACCCAGCTCGAGGTCATGCCGCAGCCGCCCGAGCACGAGAACAAGGCGCTGACCTGGCCCGACTGGCCGCTCAAGATGCGCACCTCCTCCTCGCACGAGGAGGGTGTCGGCCGCGACTTCGCCGTGCTGACCAAGCGCGCCGTCGGCAAGGACGGCAAGCTCGCGGCGCTCGAGTGCGTGCGCATCGACTGGGTGAAGGGCGCCGATGGCCGCATGGCGATGAAAGAGGTCGAGGGCAGCAAGTTCGACCTCAAGGCCGACCTGGTGCTGCTCGCCATGGGCTTCCTGGGCCCGCGCCGGCCCGGCATGGTCGAGCAGTCGGGCGTGACGCTCGACCCGCGCGGCAACATCCTGGCCAACGTCCAGGACTACAAGACCAGCGTCCCCAAGCTGTTTGCCGCGGGCGACATGCGGCGCGGCCAGTCGCTGGTCGTCTGGGCGATCCGCGAGGGCCGCCAGTGCGCCCGCTCGATCGACGAGAGCCTGATGGGTTCCACGACCCTGCCGCGCTAGCAGCGCGCATCTCGGCGCTTTCAGTTTCAGCGGGAATTGCTCTACACTTCATCCAGCGTCGGTGGCAGGCGTCGTGGGGAGGTCTGCCGCGTCTTATTGGGGTGTCGATGAAGCTGCTGCTGATCCAGGGCGCCAACATGGAGTATCTGGGCCGCCGCCAACCTGAGCTCTATGGAACGACTTCGGCCAGGGAACTCGACGCCATCCTGCGAAGGCGGGCGCGCGAGCTCGATGTCGACCTGGAGATCCTCTACACCAACACCGAAGGCGAGGCGGTGTCGGCGATCTACCGCGCCGACCGGGCCAATATCGACGGCATCCTGTTCAACCCGGCGGGTTTCCTGCATGCTGGCCACTCGCTGCGCGACTGCCTGAAGTCGATCAACGCGCCCGCGATCGAGATCCACATGACCAACATCGAAAAGCGCGGCTACGGATCGGTCACCTCCGAAGCCGCAGTCGGCATGATCGCGGGCTTCGGCGTCGATTCCTACCTGCTGGCGCTGGAAGCCATGGCGACGCGGCTGCGCCAGCCCGGGGGTTGACCTAGCCCGTTTCGCGCAATCTCGCCGCATAGCCGCGCGAGACGACGGCGCCCAGCTCCGGATGGGTGTCGATGCGGTGGGCGATCGACTCGATGATCCAGCTGTCGACGATGTCGTAGCCCAGCGCGTCCAGCGCGTCGGGCACCTCGCGGGCATTGCGGATGTGGTAGGGCACTTCGGCCAGGCGGAAATTCTCCAAGGTCACCACCGAGGGGCCGTCGCGCGTTGCGACCTTGTTCAACAGGATGTGGCGCGGCCGGCGGCTGAGGCGGCCTATGAGATCGGCCAGCGGCTGGTCGAGGTAGGGCAACAGGCCCGAGCCGAGCAGGACGTCGGCCGGCGGCGCGTCCTCGAGGCGCTCGACGAAAGACAGTGTCTTGTCCTGCGGCCGCGCCTCGGCCCGTCCGGCGCGCACCTGCGCTGGCAGGTCGTAGACGACCCAGTCGATCCGATCGAGCTCGAGGTAGCGCGCGAAGGCGCGGTACTTCACGCCGATGTGGCCGCCGGCGTCGATGACGCGCTCGATCTCGGGCGCCAGGCGTTTCAGCCAGTACAGCACCGGATAGTCCCACAGCGGCACTTCCTGCATCAGCGCCTTGGAGATCTCGGACACGCCGTCGTTGTCATAGCCCTTGAGCTTGCCGGGGCGCACGTGCTGCAGGGCCTCTGCGTGCGACCGGAAGGCGCCGCGAAAGCGTATGGTGTCGGGCTTGAGGGCGCGATAGCGCCCGATGGCCATCCTGACGGCGCGGCCCAGACGCCGGCGCAGTGCAGCGGTCCCCATTGGCAGACGGAAGGCAACGGCGGCCGAATCGTCCACGGACAATCGGTGCGCGGCGTTCAGCCTCACCAGGTGCCGGTCGCCAGGGTGGTCGGCGCGTAGCTGTCGAAGGTCCAGGCGAGAGGGAAGGCAGCGCGCCGGCGCCAAACGCGCCCGACCGCGAGCCGCCACAGCCGTTCCGTGCCGGCCGGGCCCGTGCCTTCGGGATGCCAGTCGATCGCGACCCGGCCCTGCAGCTGCAGGACGTCGCCCGAGGCGAAGTCGATGAACAGCAGGCCGGCGCGCGGGTCGCCCAAGAGGTTGCCGAGGGTGTTGTAGAAGCGGTTGCCGCGGAAGTCGGGAATGGCGAGCGTATCGCCCGCAATGCCGACAAAGCCCGGCTTGCCGCCGCGGTGCGACAGGTCGAGACCGCCATCGCCGATCCCGGCACGCGACCGGCTGGCGACGAAGAAGGTGTCGGACCGGGCGATCAGGGCACGCGCGGCCTCGTCGAGGTGAGCGAGGTGCTCGACAGGCGCGCTGGCCACGGCACGCGGCGAGGGCGTGCGCGTCTGGATGTATTGCGGGCAATTGCCGAAGCTCTGGGCGATGGCGACCGTGAGGCCGTCGTCGACGGCGACCAGCCGGCCGTTGGCGCGATTGCGTCGCCGCGTGGTGAAGTCGAGGCCCAAAAGGCCGATCTCGGCGCCGGCGATGAAGGTCGGCGCGGCGGGATCATCGGCCGTCGGCAGGACGCCGATTCTGAGTGTCGCGGCATCGGGCGACTGCATGAACCCCGGCTCGCCGGTCAGCACCGAGGCCATGGGCCAGCCGTCGGCGTCGGGCGTGGCGACGAACAGGTAGGACAGCCGCGTGAAGAACTCGCGGTGCTGGTCGGGCATGAACGGCCGGATGGCGGCGCGCCCGGCGCGCTGGTGGCCGGCCTGCGCCTGCGCCCGGAGCTCGTCCTCGTGGAAGGCGAGGAAGGTCATGTGAGTCCCTCGGGCTTCTCGGGAAACGACTGCTTGGGGTCGTACCAGGGAGCGGCGTCGGATCGCCAGATATGGACCTGCGGGCGATCGCTGACCGGCGTGTCGAGGCAGCCCAGCCGCAGCAGCACCACGGGCTGGGCCACGCGCTCGGCCATGATGTGCGAGCCGCAGTTGGTGCAGAAACGGCGGAACTTGCCGGGCGAGGATTCGATGGCGCCGAGGCGATCCGCGCCGCGGGTCCAGCGGAATTTTTCGCGCGGCACCGCCGTGACCGATGAGAAGGCCGTGCCGTGGGTCTTGCGGCAGGTCTGGCAGTGGCAATGGACGATGCGATCGACAGCGGCGTCGGCCTCGTAGGCCACGGCGCCGCACAGGCAGCTTCCGGTCAGCATGATGTCCTCCGTCGCTTTCAAGGTAGGCCGCATCGATTGTCTCGGGAACATCATCAATGTAGAAATCACTCTTTCCATTTATGGAATAATGCAATGGACCGACTGGACGAGCTGGCGATCTTCGTGCGCATCGTCGAGGAGGGCAGCCTGGCGCGCGCCGCCGCGCGATTGCGCCGTTCGCCGCCGGCGGTCACGCGTGCCTTGGCGGCCCTGGAAGATCGCCTCGGCGTGCGGCTGGTCGACCGCACGACGCGCCGGCTGGCGCCGACCGAGGCCGGCCGCGCCTTCTACGACCGGGCGCGCAGCCTCACGGCCGACTACGAGGCGGCGACCGCCGGGGCGCGCGAGGCGCCGGTGCGCGGCCTCCTCAGGATCACCGCGCCGGTGCAGTTCGGCCGACGACACGTTGCACCGGTCGTGGCGCGCTTCCTCGATGCCCAAGCCGGCGTCGAAGTCGAGCTGCTGCTGAACGACCGCAACATCGACCTGATAGACGAGGGCATCGACGTCGCCCTGCGCATCGGCCCGCTGGCCGATTCGACTCTGTCGGCACGCCTGGTCGGCCATGTGCGGCGGCTGTGGGTGGCGAGCCCGGCCTATCTCAAGCGCCGCGGCCTGCCGCGCACGCCGGGCGACCTGGTGCGTCACGAGGCGATCCTGGGGACCCTGCGCGGCAACAGGGAGTGGAGCTTCGCGGGCCTCCGTACCGCGCCGCGCCTGATGGGACGGCTGCGCGTCGACGACGTGGAAACCCGCCTGCGCGCCGCGCGCGACGGTCGCGGCGTGGCCCAGCTCCTGTCCTACCAGGTGGCTGACGAGCTGGCCTCGGGCAAGCTGGTGCGCCTGCTGCAGGCCTGGGAGGCGCCGCCGCTGCCAGTGCACCTCGTCACCAAGGGCCGCGCCCATCGTGCCCCCAAGATCGATGCCTTCGTCGACTTCGCGGCCAAGCGGCTCAAGGCCTTGCCGGTGCTAGGGGGCGACACGCGCGGCTAGCGATGCCATCCGGCGCCGTCCGGCGAGGAAGGCCGCGACCGCCAGCCCCTGGATGATCGCCGCTGCGACGGCCACGGCTGCCGTCTCGTGGATCGAGAGCGAGCGCAAGGCACCGAAGGCGGCCGGTGCGAAGGCGTAGGTGCCCTGGCCGATGGCGACGATCAGCGGCACCACGCGCTGGGCATCGGTGCGGGTGAACTCGACCTGGGCGATCAGCGGCGGCAGCGACGTCGTATTGCCGATGCCGGCGCCGAACAGCAGCACGCCCGCGACCAGCAGGACAACGTTCCCGCTGCCGGCGAAGATCAGGGCGAGCGAGCCCGCGATCTGTACGACATGGCTGGCACAGGCGAACAGGCGGCGGTCGCTGCCGGCCGGCATCAGCCATCCGACGGCGGTGCGGCCGGCGATCGCGCTTGCCGTCGCCAGCCCCATGACGATGCCCGCGGTCTGTTCGCCGAGCGCCGGCACCAGCAGGGAGAAGAGATGGGCGATCAGGCCGATCTGGGCAAACAGCCCGAGGGCCATCGCCGCCGCCAGCGTCAGGAAGGCATGGTCGCGCCAGAGCAGGCCTCCTGGCAAAGACCGTGCCGACGCGGTCGTCGCGGGCGCCGCGCTTGCGGGCTCGCCGTCGGGCGTCTGGCCCATGCTGCCTGGTGTGCGCGAGAAGACGAGGTCGGACAGCAGCCACACCGCCACCAGCATGGCGGCGCCGATGATCGTCGCGGCGACGGGGAAATCGAGCCAGCGATGGCGGCGACCCAGAGGGGCGAGAAGACCACGCCGCCGATGCTGGCGCCGTTGTAGGCCAGCGAGAGCGCTGCCGGCCGCTTGTGGATGAACCACGGCGCGATGATGGCGTTGACGGCGGCGGCCCCCATGGCCACCCAGCCCGCGCCGCTCGGCAGCGTCGCCAGCAGGAGCTGCCACGGCTCTCGCGCCACCGCCCAGCCGATCACGCCGACGCCCAGCAGCAGCGCTCCGGTCTTGGTGACGGCGGGCAGGCCGAACCGCCGGTAGAGCGCGGGCAGGTTGGCGACCACGACGGCGCCGACCAGGAAATGCAAGGTGACGGCGGCGGAGACCAGCACGACCGACCATTGCCGCGCCTCCTGCACGGCATGGAGGTAGACCGGCGGGCCGTAGAAGCCCATGCCCCAGCCGAAGACGGCGAGCACGAAGGCGCCGCCGACGACCCGCCATCCGAAGAAATCGGTCGATGCGTTCATCGGCCGATCATGCAATGCCGCCGATGCCCATCGTTGCGGCGCAGGCCGAAGCGTCAGGGCATGACGAGCTGGATCGCTCCGCCGGGCGGGTCGAAGTAGCCCTCGCCGATTGACACATGATGTGCGATTCCGTATCGCTTAACTATCGGGTTAAGCGTTAGGAGCAGCACCGTGTCCTATGTCGATGGCTTCGTCCTGGTCGTGCCGAAGAAGAAGCTCGCGATCTACAAGAAGATGGCGACCCGTGCCGCCACGGTGTGGAAGGATCACGGCGCGCTCGACTACCGCGAATGCGTGGGCGACGACCTCAAGGTGAAGATGGGCCTGCCGTTCCCCAAGCTCGCCAGGACCAAGGCCGGCGAGACGGTGGTGTTCTCCTACATCGTCTACAAGTCGCGTGCCCATCGCGACAAGGTCAATGCCAAGGTGATGAAGGACAAGCGCCTGTTCGAGGGCATGCCCAAGGAGATGCCGTTCGACATGAAGCGCATGGCCTATGGCGGCTTCAAGACGCTGGTGGAGTTCTGACCGGCCGCGTTACATGCGGGGCATGATCGAGATCACGCCCCTTCGCGAAAATGACCGCCAGGCCTGGCAGCCGCTCGCGGTCGGCTACAACACCTTCTACGAGCGGGTGATGCCCGACGCGACGTACGATCACGTCTGGCGGCGCCTGATGGAGGCGAAGGAGCTGCATGGCCTCGCGGCGCGCCTCGACGGCCGCGTCGTCGGCATCGCCCACTATCTCTTCCACACCAGCGTCTGGGTCGACCGGGTCTGCTACCTGGCCGACCTGTTCGTCGACGAGGCGGTGCGCGGGCAGGGCGCTGCCCGGCTGTTGATCGAGGCAGTCGCGGCCGAGGCGCGGGCGCATGGCTACCCGCGCTACTACTGGCTGACACAGCAGCACAATGTCCGCGCCCGCGGCCTCTACGACAAGGTCGCGCGCTTCGCGGGCTTCATCCGCTACGACTATCCGATGGGGTAGTCGTTCCCTAGACGCCGACATAGCGCTCCCACAGGCTGCGGTCGGCGGCGAGTTCGGCCGAGGCGCCGGTCCAGGCCACCCGCCCGCGCTCCAGGATGGTGTGGTGCTCGGCCAGCGTCACCAGACGGTCGACATACTTGTCGATCGCCAGAATGGCGAGACCGGTGCGGCGCAGCTCGGCGAGCACGCGCCAGATCTCTTCGCGCAGCAGCGGCGCCAGGCCTTCCGTCGCCTCATCGAGGATGAGGAGCTTTGGGTTGGTCATCAGGGCACGGCCGATCGCCAGCATCTGCTGCTCGCCCCCGGAAAGCTGCGAGCCCATGTTGTCGGCGCGCTCCGCGAGACGCGGAAACAGGGTGTAGATGCGCTCGAGCGTCCACGGCGTGGCGGCGCCGCGGTTGGCGGCGAAGGCGATCAGATTCTCGCGCACGCTGAGATTGGGGAAGATGCGCCCGCCTTCGGGAACGAGCGCGATGCCGGCACGGCCGATGCGGTCCGCCGTCCATCCATCGATGCGCCGGCCCTCGAAGCGGATCATGCCGGAGGTCGGCTTCAACAGCCCGACGATGCAGCGCACGGTCGTGGTCTTGCCCATGCCGTTGCGGCCGAGCAGCGTCACCGCCTCGCCCGGCTTGATCGCGAGGTCGACGCCGAACAGGACCGGCAGCGTGCCGTAGCCTGCCTGCACGCCCTCGATCTCGAGCAGCGCCGTCACCGCGGCCCGTCCTCGCCGAGGTACGCCCTGCGCACCTCGGGATGACGGCGGATCTCGTCGGGCGTTCCGCTGGCGATGACGCGCCCGTCGACCAGGGTCGTGATGCGGTCGGCGAGCCGGAACACGGCATCCATGTCGTGCTCGACCAGCAGGATGGTCCGCTTGCGCTTGAGCGCCGAGAGCAGATCCACGATGCGGGCCGTTTCCTCAGGCCCCATGCCCGCCATCGGTTCGTCGAGCAGCAGGAGGGGTGCGCCGGTCGACAGCGCGAGGCCAAGCTCGAGCCGCCGCCGCTCGCCATGCGCCAGCGCGCCGGCAAGGTCGTCGGCGCGCGCGCCGAGCCCGACGGCACCGAGCTCGGCGCGCGCGCGGTCGCGGTCGTCGTGACCGGTCGCTCCCTGGACGGCGAGGGCCAGGTTCTCCAGCACCGTGAAGTGCGGGAACACGCTGGTGATCTGATAGGAGCGCGCAAGCCCCAGCCGCACGCGTCGATGCATGGCAAGGCGGGTGACGTCGCGTCCATCGAGCACAATCACGCCGGCGTCGGGCTTGAGCGCACCGGACAGCAGATGGACCAGCGTCGTCTTTCCGGCACCGTTCGGTCCGATGACGGCATGCAGCTCGCCCTCGGCCAGCTCCAGGCCGACATCGTCGACCGCCAGCACGCCGCCGAAATGCTTGTGCAGCCCCCTGACGCTGAGCATCGTCATGCCCGCCGCCGCATCAGGCCGGACAATCCTTGCGGCGCGAACAGCACAACGGCCAGCAGCACCACGCCGATGACGAGCGGCCAATGGATCGTGTGCTCGGCGATCGCCTCCTCGACAACCAGCAAGAGGACGGCGCCCAGCGCCCCGCCCAGCAGCCGGCCGGCGCCGCCCAGGATTACCATGATCATCAGCACGCCGGACTGCGTCCAGTTCAGCAGGTTGGGCCCGACCAGGCCGTTGAGGCTGACCAGGAGTCCGCCGCCCAGGCCCGCGGCAGCGCCGGCGATCACGAAGACGAGCAGCTTCAGGCGATAGGTGGCAAAGCCGATCGCCTCCATGCGCGTCTCGTTGTCGCGAATGCCGTGCAGGGCACGCCCCAACGGCGCGTTGAGCAAGGCGCGCATGCCGGCGAGCGCTGCCAGCAGGACCGCAAGCGCCGCGTAATAGAAGGTCGTGTCGCGATTGAGATCGACAAGGCCGAGCGATGGGCGGTTGCCCAGGGTCAAGCCGTCGTCGCTGCCCAGGACGCGCAGCGACAGCACCAGGTAGTAGGCCATCTGCGCGAAGGCGAGCGTGATCATGATGAAGTAGACACCCCGGGTGCGCAGGCTCACCGCGCCAACCAGGAAGGCGAAACCCGCGCCAGCCAACAGCGCCGCGGGCCACAGCAGCCACGCCGAGGCGACGCCGGCCGGCATCAGCATCGCGACCGTGTAAGCGCCGGCGCCGACGAACGCGGCATGGCCGAAGCTCACCATGCCGCCATAGCCGATCAGGAGATTGAGGCTGGTAGCGATCAGGGCATAGATCAGCACGCGCGTGGCGAACACCACGTAGAACGGTTGGCCGAGCGTGGCTGCGGCGAGCGGCAGCAGCGCGAGCACGGCGACGACACCGAGCGTCGGCCAGGGCTGCAAGGGGATGTAAAGCGTGTTGCGCATCAGCCGCGCGCCGGAAAGAGCCCGGTGGGCCGGAAATAGAGCACCGCCGCCATCAGCACATAGATCAGCATCGAGGCCACGGCCGGCCCCGCCTCGGCCGCGATTACGGCGGGGAACATCTGGCGAAAGAGATACGGCAAGAAGGCGCGACCGGCGGTGTCCAAAAGCCCGACCAGCAGCGAGGCCAGCAGCGCGCCGCGGATCGAACCGATGCCGCCGATGGTGATGACGACGAAGGCGAGGATCAGGATGTTATCGCCCATGCCGACCTGGACCGCGAGCAAGGGCCCCAGCAATGCGCCTGCCACGGCCGCGAGCGCCGCACCGATCGCAAACACCAGGGTGAACAGCCGGCGCGTGTCGACGCCCATCACTTCGGCCATCTCGCGATCCGAGGCGCCGGCGCGTACCCACATGCCGGCGCGCGTCCTGTTCACCAGCAGGTAAAGCAGTATCGCCGTCATGAGGCCGACGCCGATCACCACCAGACGATAGGCGGGATAGCGCAGGCCCAAAAGCTCGACCGGGCCCGACAGGGCGGATGGCATGTTGAGCAGGATCGGCTGGCTGCCCCAGATCATGCGCACGATCTCGTTGGCGATCAGGATGACGGCGAAAGTCGCCAGCACCTGCGAGAGATGCGAGCGCTGGTAAAGCCGGCGCAACAGCGCCATCTCGAGCGCCACGCCCACCAGCGCCGTGCCGGCGATCGCCGCCGCGATGCCGAGCAGGAACGAGCCCGACGCTTCGATCACCGACGCCGCGATATAGGCACCGATCATGTAGAGCGAGCCGTGCGCCAGGTTGATCGTGTCCATGATGCCGAACACGAGCGTGAGGCCTGCCGCCAGCAGGAACAGCATCAGGCCGAGCTGCAGGCCGTTCAGCAGCTGCTCGGCGATCAGGGAGAGAGGCATACTGTCGTCCTGAGCGCAGCGAAGGACCTCATGGCATTTGAACAAGCATGTCGGTCGCAATCGGCATGAGATCCTTCGCTGCGCTCAGGATGACAGAAGGGTCAGCGCCTTACTTCATCTTGCACTTTTCGGCGTGGACGTCGTGGAAGTCGCTGAACACCTTGCCGATGGTCTTGTTGGTGATGCGGCCGCCGGCATCCTTGTAGACCTCACGCAGGTAGTAGTCCTGGATCGGGAAGTTGTTCTTGTTGAAGCGGAACTTGCCGCGCGTGGCGTCGAACTTGGCCTCGGTCAGCGCCTTGCGCAGCGCCTCCTTGTCCTCGACCTTGCCGCCGATCTGCTTGACCGCGGCGTCGACCAGCAGCGCCACGTCGTAGGCTTGTGAGGCGTACATGGTGGGCAGCCGCCCGTATTCCTTCTGGAATTCGGCCACGAACTTCTTGTTGGCCGGATTGTCGAGATCGGCCGCCCATTGCGAGGTGTTGAGGATGCCGATCATCGGCTCGCCGACCGCCTTGATCGTGTCCTCGTCGGCGGAGAAGCCGGGCGTGAAGAGCTTGGCGTCCTTGTCGGCGCCGGCCGCGACGTACTGCTTGACGAAGTTGATGCCCATCCCGCCTGGCAGGAAGAAGAACACCGCGTCGGGCTTGGCGGCGCGGATGTTGGCGATTTCCGCCGCGAAGTCGAGCTGGCCCAGCTTGACGTAGACTTCGTCGGCGATCTTGCCCTTGTAGAAGCGCTTGAAGCCCGCCAGCGTCTCGCGCCCGCCGGGATAGTTGGGGGCGATCAGGTAGACGTTCTTCAGGCCACGCTGGTTCATCACCTCGCCCATGGCGCCGGGAATGTCCTCGTTCTGCCAGGCCACGGCGAAGAAGTTGGGATTGCACTTGTCGCCCGCGTAGTCCTCGGGACCGGTGTTGGTGCTGAGATAGATCGTGCCGGTGTTGAGGACCGTGGGCATCACCGGCAGCAGCACGTTGGAGAACACCATGCCGGTGATCAGGTCGACGTTGTCGCGTTTGGTGAAGCGCTCGATCGCCTCGCGCGCGACATCGGGCTTCTGCTGATCGTCGACGACGTTCACGTCGGCCGGCAATCCGCCGAGCTTGCCGCCATTCAGCTTCACCGCCAGCAGGAAGGCGTCGCGCATGTCGATGCCGAGCGCCCCGCCAGGACCCGACAATGTGCTCAGGAACCCGACCTTGACCTTGTCGGCCGCCCAGGCCGTCGTCAGCGCCGGCAGCAGCGCCATCGCCGACAACAGCAGCGCCGATATCAGTCTCCTCATGATGGCCTCCTCTTTCAAATTCCCGTCATCCCGAGCGGAGCCGCCCGAAGGGCGGCGCAGTCGAGGGACCTCCTCATGTCCGCGCATCAACAAAACAGCTCCCTCCGCTACGCCTCGCTGCGCTCGGCTCCGGTCGGGATGACGAAAAACTGCTCAAACCCAGGCCTGCAGCACGTATTCGTAAGGCCCCTGCGCGTTCACCATGTCGACACGCTGGAGCTTGATGCGATGGCCGTGCTTCGTCTTCTTGAGATGATGGATGTACGAGCCGGCGAAATGACGGGTCGCGTCGTTGCGAAACTCCATCATATGGAAGCGCGAGCGGACGACGAGATCGCCGCTTCTTGCGTCCTCCTTCTCGATGGTCACGTTGCCGATGACGTGATTGGTGCCCCACGCCGTCTTCTGCGACCAGGCGCGCGGGTGGGTGAGCCGCTTCAGTCGTACGGCCATCAGGTCGCGGTCTTCCCAGAAGATCGACGGCACGCCGTCCCCGGTGGTCTGCTCGGGTGCCGCCGGCATCCAGTAAGTGCCGTCCTCGGTGAACAGGTCGATGAAATCCTGCCAGTGCTTGGCGTCGAGGCATTCGGCCTGGCGGTAGAGGAGCTGCTCGACGTCACGCAGCGTATCGTGACCGTTGCTCTTCCTGGCCATGCTCTTCCTGACGACGCTCCTGGCCTTCGGCTTGGTCTTCTTCGCCATCAGTTCGCCCCGCTCATGTACTGGGTCCAGGCCTTGAACTGGTTGCGCATCGGCTGCTCGGAGGTGCCGATGACCGAGGTCGTCACGTCGTCGGTCTCGAGGTCCTGCCCGGCGTTGCGGTGGAAGCTGACCCAGTCGCCGCCCTGCGATTCGAGGCCCTTGTGCGACTTCCAGAAGTTCCACAGGTCGTCGGCATTGACCAGCGTCGACGGCGAGTTGACGAGGTTGTAGTAGCCGAGCGCGCGGCGGTAGATCGCCTCGGGTGCGCCCTTGAGACGGAAATGCCAGATCTCGGTCAGCGTCTTGTCGACGCCGAGCGGCCGCACGGCGCGCAGCTGCTGCAGCGGCGACTGTACCGAGAGGCCGGGATAGAGCAGCACATGGTGGATATTGACGCCGAGGATCTCCTCCATGCGCTGCTTGCCATAGGCCTTCTGCATCACCTTCTCGTAAGCCAGCGTGTCGGGGTCGCGCGGTCGCAGCCCCATGTAGCCGGTGAGGATGCAATGGCCGTGGCGGTAGCCGATGGTCTGGAACTGGTCCCATTTGCTGATCGGCGTCGCAAAGGCCGAGAGGAAGTGATAGCTGAGCGGAGCGCTGCCGCCTTTCTTCTTGATCGCCGCCTCGACCTCGCCGGCCGCGCGCCCGGTCGATTCGTGCGTCACCGCCGGGTGCAGCGCATCGAGCTGGTTCTCCAGGAAGATCTTCCAGTTGGATTGCTGGACCACGCGGAAGCAGGTGGGCACCACCTCGACCTCGCCCTCCGGCGCGCGATCGCACATGTCGTCGAAGGCGATCCTGGCCGGCCCGAGCCACTCGACCAGCGACGGGCCGTCGGCTGCCAGGCTCGCAAACACGAAGCCGCGGTAGGAATCGACGCGCGCCGCCGTCTTCACGTTGCAGCTGGGGTCGCCCGGCGTGAGGCGCGTGCCTTGGTAGCCCTTGTCGAGCGGGATCGCCTTGCACTTGCCGTCGGTGTCGAACTGCCAGGAATGATAGGAGCAGATGATGCCCTTGCCGACGTTACCGCAGCGGTCGCCGTAGAGCATGGTGCCGCGATGCGGGCAGCGATTGTAGAGGACGCGCACCGAGCGGTCGGAATGGCGGACCATGATCATCGGCTGGCGGCCGATCTGCACCGTCCAGTAGTCGCCGACAGCCGGCACCTGGCTCTCGTGCCCGACGTAGGTCCATACCTTGTTGAAGATATGCTCCATCTCGAGCTCGAAAATCGCCGGATCGGAATAGACGCTGCGGTGAACGCGATCGGGCTCCACCGCCTTGGCGACATCCAGGCCGATATCTGCTCGCATCGGGATCTCCCTCCAGGCAATCTCGCGCGGCGCCGCGCTGCCGGCGCTCGTGTCGAAACTACTCGCGTCGAAATTCCAGCACAACATTTCACGGCGTATCGCCGCAAATTGTTTATGCGCCGTCCTGCTGGCCGGTCACTCGCGAACTGCAGAGATCATCGCGTCTCAGTCCGGCGTGACTCCGAATCGGCGCTGCCAGAACTCGCGGCTGCGCCGCTCGCCGATATCGCAGCCCAGTTCGTACTCGGGCCGCACGAAGCTCGTATAGTCGGCCTCGCTGCGCACCGGCCGGCGGCTGCCTTGCGCGAGTTGCGTGCCGTCAGGCAGGGAGCCGAGGCCGATGTCGAAGTCACGACGCGGTCCGACATCAGCTACCTCCTGCAGGAGCTTCTTGCGCACGGCGCGGGGGAAGTCGTCGAAGTTCGTGGCGACCTCGACGAAGGAGCGCGGCCCGCCGGTGACGCAGTGCAGGTAGTACTTGTCGAGGTCGGCCTCGCTCGGGAAGCCGAACGGGTTGGGCCGGTCGTTCATGATCGGCAAGCCGTTGATGACGATGCGCTCCTTCAGCGCCTCGTAGCGCATGTCGGTCACCAGGCCGCCGTCGTTGTTCGAGCCGTCGCCCGAGACGTCCAGGACCTTGCGCTCGGCCTCGTAGGGGCTGCGGCCGAACAGCGGGATGGCGTAGCGGATGGCGCCGCTGATCGAGGTGCGCCGCGCGATCGAGATCGGCGCGTTGGCGAGCCGGGTCGCAAAGGCCTCGACGGCCGCTTCCGAATCGAGCAGCGTCCAGTCGATCAGCAGGCGCTGCACCCAGGCATCCGACCATTCGTAGTAGGCGACGGCGATGCGGCCGTGGCTACCGCCCAGGATTGCCTTGACGACCACCGGGTCGCGGAAGGCCTGGACGTAGCCTTCGCGTTGCAGCTTGGCCTCGTCCGGATCGATACTGCCCGAGATGTCGATCGCCAGCGCCAGCGCCAGGTCGACCTCCTTCTTGTCCTGAGCACTGGCCGAGAAGGCGAAGAGCAGACTTAGTGCAACGAGACGCAGCAGCTTGGCCATTGGGCGACTCCGCGGTCGGGTGCGGACGATCAGGCAATAACCATACCGCCCGTCGGAAGCCCCGGCCAGCCGCGCGCTGGACTTGGTTGTGCGTGCGCCAGTAGCCTTTGTGGAAAGATAGCCGGAGGAAACGCATGGACCTGGCCCTCAGCCCGCAGGACGAAGCCTTCCGCGACGAGGTTCGCCGCTTTCTCGACGAGAACCTTACGGAGGACTTACGCGAGGCCGGGCGCAAGACCGGCGGCGTCTTCGCCGACGTCGACGCCGGCTTGCGCTGGCACAAGGTCTTGGCCACCAAGGGCTGGTCGGCGCCGAGCTGGCCCACGGAGCATGGCGGCACCGGCTGGAACGCCACCCAGCGCTACATCTTCGCCCGCGAATGCGTCGCCGTCGATGCGCCGCGCATTTTCGCCATGGGCCTCCGCATGGTGGGACCGGTGATCATGAAGTTCGGCACGGCCGAGCAGAAGGCCAAGTACCTGCCCAGGATCGTGTCGGGCGACATACTGTTCTGCCAGGGCTATTCCGAGCCGGGCTCGGGCTCCGACCTCGCCAGCCTCAAGACGCGCGCCGTGCGCGACGGCGACGACTACGTGATCAACGGCACCAAGATCTGGACGACCGGTGCGCATGTCGCCGACCACATGTTCTGCCTGGTGCGCACCGCGACCGAGGGCAAGCCGCAGGACGGCATCTCCTTCGTGCTGATCGATTCGATGAAGACGCCCGGCCTCACGGTGAAGCCGATCGTCACCCTGGCCGGCGACCACGAGGTCAACCAGGTGTTCTTCGACAACGTGCGCACGCCGCTCGCCAATCGCATCGGCCCGGAGAATGCCGGCTGGACGGTCGCCAAATATCTGCTGGAGTTCGAGCGCGGTGGCGATGCCTACACGCCAAACCTCTATGCCCGCATCGAGGACATCAGGCGCATTGCCCGCGAGGAGGCGTCCGACGGCACGGGTCGTCTGATCGCGGAGCGCACCTTCGCCGAGCGCCTGGCCGAGACCGAGATGGAGATCCAGGCTCTGGAAATGATCGAGATGCAGGTCCTGTCCGACCTCAGCCGCGGCAAGAACCCGGGCGCGGTCTCCTCGGCCATGAAGATCCGCGGCAGCGAGACCCTGCAGAAGCTCGACCATCTCGGCGTCGAGGCGCTCGCCTGGTATGCCGCGCCGCACGAGCCCGAAGCCCGCACGCTCGGTCACAACCAGCCGACGGTGACTCCGGAGTGGGGCATCACCGCCATGCCGCTTTATCTCAACAACCGCGCCTCGACGATCTATGCCGGCTCGAACGAGATCCAGCGCAACATCATCGCCAAGGCGGTCCTTGGCCTCTAGCGCATCATGCCCGCCCGCCGGCAGGTGATCGTCTGGTCATGGCGGCTGCAGGGCGGGCCGTTTGTCGGTGACGACGCCCAAGCGCTGTTGTCGGACGACGAGAGGGCGCGCCAGCAACGCTTCGTCTCGGAGGAGCTGCGACGCCGCTTCCTGGCGGCGCGCGCTGGCCTGCGGATGCTGCTGGGGCGGCACCTCGATCGCGATCCGCGGAGCCTCGCCTTCGCGACCGGCGAGTTCGGCAAGCCCCGGCTGGCCGGCGCCGACCAGATCCACTTCAACCTCAGCCACAGCGAGGAGCGGGCCGTTCTCGCCATCAGCGACGTGGAGGTCGGCATCGATCTCGAGCGCGAAAGGCCGATCGAGCATGTCGACCTGGCAAAACGCTACTTCCATCCCAACGAGGTGGCGACAATCACGGCACCACACGACGAGGCGGAGCAGCGTCGCGCGTTCTTTCTCGTCTGGACGCTGAAGGAAGCGGTCGTGAAGGCGCTGGGGACGGGGCTTTCCACACCGCTCGACTCCTTCGAGGTCGCGATCGCGGCATCCAAGCCGCGGCTCGCGGTTGCGCCCGAGGGCGCGCCGCAGACTTGGTGGCTGCACGCGGCGATGGCCGATGACTACTGGTGTGCCTTGGCGGTTCCCGGCGTCGGCGAGGTCGGGTTGATCCAGCGCACGGTCTGACTGTCTTTGCCCAAAAGGTCGGCTAGCGCGCTGTAGTCGTCCAGGAGTGCGCTGCGGAAAAACGCCACCTCCAGCCGCTCGATCGACTCGTTCATGGCGGCACGCTGGAAGTTGCTGCGAAACAGCGTGCTGCGTCGCAGGGCGAACAGTCCATCCGACAGGTCGTCGTGGTCGGCCGGCTCGATCACGACCCAGTAGTTGAGCGCCCGCTCCATGCGCCGCCTGTTGCGCGGTATGTCGATGGCGCTGAGATGGGCATAGTTGCGCACCGTCGGATCGGGAGAGTTCTGCTCGGCCTCCGTGGGGAAGGCCTCGCGGCTCGACAGCAGGAAGTAGGCTTGCGGGCCGATCTGGTCGGCGGGCGGCCCGAACAACCCGCCGTCGATGTTGAGAATGGCGCGGATGCGATGGTCCATCAGGCCGGCCTGTATCGCCGCAGTGCCACCCACCGAGTAGCCCATGGCGCCGACGCGCATGAGGTCGAGCCGGCCATTGAGGGCAGGAGCATTCCCGCTTTCGAGGGCACTCAGGACATCGCTGATCCGCTTGGCCTGCGCGACGACGTGCCGGCCGGCGCGCTCGATCGTCGCCTTCAGCGCCGCACCGGAGCCGAGGTCGATCGACTGGCCGCGGTCGGGATCGGTGGCGGGGTCGCTCGCGACATCGTCGCAGCCGACGACGACAAAGCCGTGGCTCGCCAGGTTTTCGACCTGGATGCTGCTCTGGTCGCGCGTGCCGCCCCAGCCTGGCGAGTAGAGGATGACAGGCGCCGGCGTGCGCATTCCTTCCGGGTACCACACGGTGACCGGCAGGGCTCGCCCAGCGCTGTCACGCAGCACGACTTCCATGCGGCCGACGGCCTGCAGGCCCGTCGGCGACGGGCGGCGCGGCACGAACACGAGCCAGACGGCGAGGACCGCGACCAGCCCGGCCAGCACGAGGAAGCGCAGGACGGTCATCCGTTGCGGCGGCCTTCGATCCCGGCCAGCAGCGGGCCGAGGAACGAGGCGATGGCCGCGGCCGGCTTCTCCTGGAACATGTCGAGATGGGCGCTGTCGACGTTGGCCTGGTAGAGCTTGCCGGCCACGATCGATCCCCAGCCCATGCGCTCTTCGAACAAGGCACCGCGCAGAGGCTCGGCGCTGCGGAAGAGCACGGCATCGATGTTGGCCGGCGCCGGCCGATGACGCGCCGCCGCCGCGCGGATGTGGTCGTCGAACCAGCGACCGGTGAACAGGTTCGCTTCGGTAGGCTCGGCGTCCTCCGCCAGCGGGAAGCCGAGGCGGTGGGCGATCGGCCGCCAGACGAGATCTTTCAGGCCGATCTCGCCCTTGCGGTACTTCTCGATCCGGTTGAGCCGGTAGCGCATCCGAAGCTGGCGCTGGCGGCGCTCCTGGTTCTTGCGCGACATGGCTTCGCGGTAGCCGGGCGCCCAGGTGTCGAACAGGCAGACGAGCTCGATCTCCTCGCCCATGCGCTGGAGCTGCCGCGCCGCCTCGAAGGCGAGCGCGCCATAGACGCAATGGCCGCCGAGAAGATAGGGCCCGTTGGGCTGCGCCCAGCGGATGAGGCGAACGGCGTAGGTCGCGAATTCCTCGAAGCTGTAGCCCGAGAGATCGATCGGGCCGTCGGGGTGATAGGTCTGGATGTCGATGAAGGGACGATCGGCGCCCATCGCCTGCGCCAGCTGGTAGTACACCGAGCGATTGTTCATCGCGATCATCGGCGTCCGGCTGCCGTTCTCGTGGAAGCGCACGACCTGTTGCGCGGGATCATGCAGGGCGATGGGCTCGCGATGTCCGACGGGTGCGCTCGCCTGGCTCGATGGCGCCTCGGCCGGCCTGGTTTTCGCGCGCCTAGAAATGCCGGCGATCGCCGGGCAGTCGGCCAGCCGCTGGTCGGGCGAGGTCACCAGGGCCTCGAGGCACGTCCGCCAGCCGTCCAGCAGTTGCTTCACGGTCGCTTCGTCGTAGAGGTCGATGTCGGCATCGCACGACATGCGCCAGCCTTCGTCGCGCCAGACCAGGAAGAAGTTGAGGTCCCACTGCGCGCCTGCAGAGAAGGACGGCAGGGGCCGCAGCCCGATCTTGCCGTCGGCAGGCTCGGCATTCAGCATGCTGGAGTACGAGCGTTGGACGATCACGTTGACGGCGTGCAGCCGCGTGGCCGTGCCGGCGGGGACTGCGACCTCGAAGGGCAGTTCCTGGTAGTGCAGCGCCTCCTGCACTTCATCAGCCGTCATGCGCGCCAAGGTGAGCAGGGCGGCGTGATCGTCGACCGGCAGGCAGAGCGTGATCGAGTTGACCGTGGGTCCCGCCAGTGTCTCGGCGACCGGCTCCTCGCGGTGGGCGACCTGCGAGCCGACGACGATCTTCGCCGCGCCGGTCACGCGATGCAGCAGCAACGCCAAAGCGGAGACGGCGAGGCCGTACAGCGTGAAGCCGTGCCGACTGGCGAAGCCGTCGATGGCGGCGCTGAGGCCCGACGGCAACAAGGTCGAGACGACCTCGCCGCGGCTGCCGCGGCGCTCGGCCGGTTCATGGTCGCCGGGCACGGTCGTACCGGTGAGGCCCCTGAGCTTGCGCTGCCAGTACTGATGCTGCTCTTCGAGCGCGCCGCTCGCCACCAGCTCACGTTCCCACAGCGCAAAGTCCGCGACCTGCAGTTCGGGCTCGCTCGTATCGGCAGGGGAGCCGGCCTCGAGTGCCCTCACAGCTGCCTGAAACTCCGAGATCAGCAGGCCGATCGACCAGCCGTCGGCCACGGTCGCATGGAAGGTCAGCAGCAGGATGCTGCGCTCGGGTCCGAGACGCAGCAGGCCGGCGCGAAACAGCGGCGCCTCGCCGAGGTCCATCAGCCCACCCGCTTCCTCGCGGGCGATCTCCTCGGCGCGCGCCAAGGCGGCACCGGCATCGAGCGCCGTGAGGTCGATGCTGCGCAGTTTGATCGGGCAGGCGGGCAGGATCACCTGCTTGGGGACGCCGTCGACCTCGCGCAGACAGGTGCGCAGGATCTCGTGGCGATCGACCAGGGCCTGCAGCGCCCGTTGGGCGACGTCCTGTGTCAGCCGTCCACTCACCAGCCAGCGCATGGCGACGTTCAGGCCATAGGGACGCCCGGAGCGGGCCTGCGCCCACAGCCGCTCCTGCATCAGCGTGCAGGGGAACACACCGCCCTTGCCCTCGGGGCGCGGCATCTGCTGGTCGTCCGGTCGGCCGGCCATCATGAGGACACGCTACGCCGGCGCGCGCCGCGCCGGAAGTCGGAGAGCGCCGGCGCCGTTCTGCCGCTTTCGGTGCGCGGGCCGCGGCTCTTGTCCTGGGCCTTGCGCGCCAGGGCGGCGACGGTGGGGTTCTTCATGAGGTCGCGTGCGTCGACGGCAATGCCCTGGCGCTGCAGGCGCGCGGCGATGCGGAAGACATGGAGCGAATCGGCGCCGACCGAGAACAGCGGATCTTCTACGCCGAAGCCGGTGCGGCCGAGCACCTCGGCCCACACGGCGGCGATCGTGGCCTCGAGCGGCGTCTCGGTGCGCTCGCCGGGCGGTTCGGCCGGCCGCGGTGCTTCGGCGGGCCTCGGCAGGGCGTTGCGGTCGAGCTTGCCGCCAGGCGTCAGCGGCAGGGCATCGAGCCCGACCCAGCGGGTGGGCACCATATAGTCGGGCAGGCGCCGCGACAGGTCGGCTTTCAACGCGGCCACATCGCCACCGGCCGGCATGACGTAGGCCACGAGCGCGGGTTGCGGACCGATGTCGTGGCGCAACAGCACCGCACAGTCGCGCACGCCCGCCACCTCGCGCAGCGCGCTCTCGATCTCCTCGAGCTCGATGCGAAAGCCGCGCAGCTTGACCTGGCGGTCGTTGCGGCCACGCAGCTCGAAGGCGCCCGAGGGCAGCAGCCGGGCGCGGTCGCCGGTGCAGTAAAGGCGCCGCGGCGGCCGGCCCGCCAGCGCGATTTCCCGGAAAGCCCGCGCCGTCAGGTCCGGCCGGTCGAAGTAGCCCTTGGCGAGGCCGTCGCCGCCGATGAACAGCGTCCCGAAGGCGCCTGGCGGAGGGAGGCGGTCGCCTTCGTCGAGCACGTAGAGCTGCACGTTGGCGATCGGCCGGCCGATCGTGATGTCGGCGCCATCGATGGCGAGCTCGGAGCCCGATGCACACACCGCCGTTTCCGTCGGCCCATAGAGGTTCCACAGCCGACCACCGCCGGCCAGCAGGCGGTCGGCGAGGTCGCGCGGCAGCGGCTCGCCCGCAGCGACCATTTTCAGGCCAGGCCGCGAGGCGAAGCCCGCTTCGAGCAGGATGCGCCACAGGGTCGGCGTCGCCAGCATCGCCGTGGCCTTCGTCCGGTCGGCCAGCGCCACCAGCTCGAAGCCGGTGAGTACGGTCTCGCTGTCGGCCAGGACGACGCGGGCGCCGGTCATCAGGGGAATGAAGAGCTCAGGGATCGAGGCATCGACGGTGACGGCGCTCGACGCGACGACGTCGTCGTCGGCGGTGATCTCCCACAGGCGCGCCATGGCGCTCAATGTGTTGGTCAGCGCCCGGTGGCCGGTCTCGACGCCCTTCGGTGTGCCTGTCGACCCCGATGTGAAGAGCACATAGGCCGAGGCGTCCGATGGCACGTGCGGCAGGTCGGGGCCGCTGGCCTCGTCATCGAGCTCGTCGAGGCGAAGCGCGGCGGCGCCGGGCGCGATCGCCGCGACCGTCGCGTCCTGGCAGACGATGCCGTCGATGCGGGCGCTCGCCGCGATCTGACGCAGCCTTTCGATGGGCTGGCGGAGGTCGAGGGGCACATAGGCGTGGCCTGCCTTCATGATGCCCAGCAGGCCGACCAGCTGCGCGGAGGACCGGTCGACGGCGAGGGCGATCCGGCCCTGCCGCATGGGACTCGCCTGCAGCAGGGCGCGGGCGAGTGCGGCCGATCGGCGGTCGAGCTCGGCGTAGGTCAACGATCCCGTGCCGTCGACGCAAGCCAAGCGCTCGGGTGTCCGGGCGGCCTGGGCGGCGAACAGGTCGTGGATGCAGCTTTCGCCGGGATAGGCCGCTTCAGTGTGGTTGACCGCATCGAGTGCGAAACGCGTCTGCTCGGTCGACAGGAGGTCCAACGCCCCGAGCGGCGTCCCGGGGGCGGCGACGATGCTTTCCAGTGCCAGCCGGTAGTGCTGCATCCAGCGGGCGATCGTCGCCTCGTCGAACAGGGCCGTGCTGTAGTCGCAATCGATCCTGAGGCCCGCCGCGGACTCGATTGTGTTGACGCAAAGATCGAAGGTGACCGCAGCCTTGGCGTTGGGTGTGACCTCGACTGAAAGATCGCCGAAGCCGGTCGCCGTCGACAGGCGCTCGAGGTTGAACTGTATCTCGGTAAGCGGCAGGCGATCGGCGACGCGTTGCAGCGGCAGGGCGCGCACTAGCGTGCCGTAGGTGCAGCCGGCGTGGTCGAAGCCATCGGCCAGACGGCCTGCCGCCGTCCGCACGGCCGATGAGAACGGACTGTCCCAGTCGAGCGGCGAGCGGAAGGGCAGCATGCGCACGCAATGGCCGACAAGATCGGGCCGCCCGTCCGAGGCCTGTGCCGCGACCGGGACGCCGATCACGACATCGCTGGTGCCCGTCAGCCGGCCGATCACCACCTGCAGCGCCGTGAACAGCGTCGCAAAAAGCGTCGCGCCGTTCGCCGCCGCGGTCTTGCGCACGGACGCGAGAAGCGTCGCGTCGAACGACGTGGTATAGGTCGCGCCGGCATAGGACCGCTGCTAGGGCCGCGGCCGATCCGTCGGCAGTTCCGGCAAGGGCGGGATGTCGCGGTAGAGCTGCGTCCAATAGGCGAGATCGGCCGCCTTCTCCGGTGTCGATGCCGCCTCGTCTGTCGCATATTGCGCAAACGACGGCGCCGCCGGCAGCGCGGGGCGCGCTCGATAGGCGGCGGCCAGCTCCTGCAGGATGATATTGGTCGACCAGCCGTCGCAAACGATGTGATGGGCGGTGAGCACCAGCACATGGCATTGCGCCGCGAGCTTGATCAGCGCCGCGCGCACCAGCGGCCCGCTCCACAGGTCGAACGGCATGCGCGCGTCGGCCGCGACGAAGGCGGCACGGGCGACGTCGGGATCGGGCTCGTCGCTGCAGTCATGGACCTGAAGGTCGAGCTCCAGCCGCGCGGCAAAATGCATGCGCTCGTCGCTCCGGCCGACGTGGCCGCGCAGCGCGTCATGCCGCGCGATCACCGTGTTCAACGCGGCCTCGAGCGCGGCCGGGTCGAGCGCGCCATCGAGCGCGATGCTGACCGATTCGTTGAAGGTGCAGGAGGCGTCCTCGCCCATCTGCGCTGCCGTCAGAATTTCCAGCTGCGGCTCGGTGAGCGGAGCCGAGGCAACGTCAGCCGGCGTGGTGATGATGGGCAGCGGTCCGCTGGCGCGGCGTTCGGCGCCCAGGATGCCACCAGCCTCGAGCGCATCGAGCGATGCCGCGAAGGCATTCTCGATCGCCGCGATATCGGCGTCGCTGTGCGCCGTGGTGAGGAAGCAGGGAAAGCCTTCCTGCACATGGACACCAAGCAGTCGCATCTGTGGCCAGAACAGCGCGGCAAGCGGCCCCTCTGCGGCGAAGTTGATGTGGAACCAGCTCGAATAGCCCTCGGCGCGCGTCGTCAGGCCCCGCCGTTCGAGGGTGCGGTTGAGGGAGGCCACCAGCCCGTTCATGCGGCCGGCGAGACGTTCCTGCAGCGCGGGCCCTTCGGCCTTGAGATGGAGCAGCACGGCCTTGGCGGCGGCAAGCGCCAGGGGATGACGCACGAACGTGCCGGCGACGAAGGTGGCGGCCGCCTCAGGCACGGAGTCGTCGCCGTAGCGCCAGGTGCCGCCGTCCAGCGCATCCATGAACTGCGCCTTGCCGGCCAGGATGCCGATCGGCATGCCGCCGCCCACGACCTTGCCGTAGGTCGCGAGGTCGGCGGTGATGCCGAACACTGCCTGCATGCCGCCGGCGTGGACACGGAAGCCGGTGACGATCTCGTCGAACACAAGGGCGGCGCCGCTTGTGTCGCAGAGCGTGCGCAGCCGCTTCAGGAACTCGACCGGCTGCAGCGAAGGATGGCGGCTCTGCACCGGTTCGACCAGCACGGCGGCGATGTCGCTGCCGTTGGCAGCGATCCAGTCGAGGCTCCACTGCTGGCCGTAGGGCAGCACCGTCATATTGGCGATCGAGCCCGGCGGAATGCCCGGCGCCACCGGCAGGGCGCGCGGGCCGGTGCCACCGCTCGCCTTGACCAGCGCCTCGTCGAACTGGCCATGATAGTCGTTGTTGAACACCACCACGCGCTCGCGACCGGTGACCGTGCGGGCCACGCGCATTGCCGCCATGACGGCTTCGGAGCCGGTGTTGCAGAACGTCACGCGCTCGCTTGCGGTCATGTCGCGGATGAGTGCCGCGACTTCGCCCGCCAGCGGGGTTTGCGGGCCGATCGGGAAGCCTGCCTCGATCTGGGCGGCAAGGGCCTCGGTGACGAAGTCGGGTGAGTGCCCGAACATCGTCTGGCCGAAGCCGTTCACCAGGTCGACATACTCGTTGCCGTCGATGTCCCGGATCTTCGAGCCCTTGGCCCGTTCGGCGACGATCGGATAGACGAGCTCCTTCCATTCGCGCCGGAAGCCCGCCGCCGTGCGCGGATCGGCCAGCACGTCGCGGTCGCGCTGCGTGCGCGCCTTGGCAAGCGGCGTGCGCGCATTGATGCGCTCAGCCAAGGTCCTGATGTAATCCCGCTGCCGCGGCGTGAGAGGATCGCTCCTGCCCCTGGCGAGGCGAGGGACAGGCATCGGCGGTCCGCCGGCCAGTTCGCCGACCAGCCCGTCGGTTGCCGCCGGTTCCGCATCCGCAGCCGGCGACTGGCCGTGCAGCGCGCGCAACTGTTCGGCGAACAGCGCCTGCATGGCTTCGAACTGGGCGCGAAAGAGAGCGGCGGTCGCGTCACCGGAGGGTTCCGTGGCCAGTTCCGTGGCCAGTGTGGAGCCCCCGGCCGGTTGCGGCAGGGCCTGCTCGAGATACGCCGCCAGCGCTGCCACCGACGTCGTCTCGTTCAGCAATTGCCGGAAGGTGATCTTCGTCCGGAACTTCTTTTCGATGGCGCGGGCGGCTTGTCCCAGCAGCAGGGAGTCGAAGCCTTGCGCGACGAACTCCGCCTCAGGCTCGATGTCGGTGACGCCCGACAACTCGCGGAAGATGTCGATGAGCTCAGCGTGCAGCGCCGACGCGGGCGTCTGTGGTGCGGCCACCGGCGGCACGCCAGGCGTCGAGGGCACCGGCGACACCAGCCGCGGCGGCGGGATTTCGCCCCGGTTGGTGGGATCGATCCAGCAGCGGACCCGCTGGAACGGGTAGGTCGGCAGCGAGATCTTCCGGCCGCGCGCGCCGGCGGCGTTCCAGTCGAGGGGAAGGCCTGCGCTCCATACGGCGGCCGTCGCGTCCGACAGGTCGCCGGCATCGGCATCTGGCATGCTCGCCGTCACGCCGCGGAGCGCGCCTCGCTCCACGATCTGCGGCGCCAGCGACGACAAGGTGCGCCCCGGTCCAACTTCCAGCAGGTACGGCCTGCCTTCGCGCGCCACCGTGGTGAGCGCATCGGCGAAGCGCACGGGCGCCCGCACATGCCGGACCCAGTAGGCGGGGTCGACGGCCTGCGCCGCGGTGATCCAGTCGCCTGTGATGGTCGAGGCAAAGGGAATCCGCGGGGGCTGCAGCCGCACCGCCGGGACGCTACCGGCGAACGTCGCCAGGGCCGCGTCGACGGCGCGAGAATGGAAAGCATGGGAGACGGCGAGCCGGCGGCACGGCACGTCCCGGGCGGCGAGCCGCGCCTCGAGCGCGTCGATCTCATGGACCGGTCCGGCGGCCACGCAAAGCGAGGGCGCATTGACAGCCGCGAGGTCGAGACCGGCGCCCAATTCCGCCTGAAGCTCCCGTTCGGGCAGGCGCACCGCAAGCATGGCGCCGGTTGGCATCGCCTGCATGATGAGGGCGCGGTTGGCGACCAGCCGGCAGCCTTCTTCGAAGGAGAAGACGCCGGCGAGACAGGCCGCCACGAACTCGCCCACGCTGTGGCCGACCATGGAGGTGGGCTGCAGGCCCCAATCCATCCAGAGTCTGGCCTGCGCGTATTCGAAGATGAACAGCGTCGGTTGAGTGAGGCGGGTGGCGTCGCCGCCGGCCGCGTTGCGGTCGAGCAGCTGGCTGCGCAGGTCGTCGCCGACGATGGGTCCCGCGACCTCGATGCCCTGATCGATCAGCGCGCGGAAGACGGCATGCGCTTCGTAGAGCTCGCCAGCCATGCCGGGAAACTGCGCACCCTGGCCGGGAAACATGAAGACCACAGGGGACCTGTCGTCCGATGCGCGGGTCGTCGCCTGCAGTTTTCTCAATGCCTCGATCGCCTGCCCGCGCGACGTGCAGGCAATGGCGGCGCGCTGCCCGAAGGCGCGCCGGCCGGCCTGAAGGGTGAAGGCGACATCGTCCAGGGCGACATCGGGACGCTCGGCGAGATCGTCGGCGAGCGCGGTTGCCGCGGCGCGAAGTGCCGTGTCGTTGCGGGCGGACAGCGGCAGCACGTGGTGGCGTCGCGCCGTCCCGCCGGCGCGGGCGATTACCGGCGTTTCCTCGAGCACGGCATGGACATTGGTGCCACCCACCCCGAAGGAGCTGACGCCTGCCCGTCGCGGGCTGTCGCCGGCCAACCACGGCCGCGCCGTCGTCGGGAAATAGAAGGGGCTGCCGGCGGCGTCGATGTGCCGATTGAGTCGGCGGAAATTGGCGAGCGGCGGGATCTCGCGATGCTGCAGCGCCAGCACGGCCCGGATCAGGCCGACGGCGCCCGCCGCGGCGTCGAGATGGCCGACATTGGCCTTGGCCGAGCCGATGGCGCAGAACGGCCGCTCGGCCTGGCGCATGCCGAAGCCCTGCTGAAGGCCGGCGAGCTCGATCGGATCGCCGAGCGGCGTCGCCGTGCCGTGGCACTCGACATAGCCGATCGATCCGGCATCGACGCCCGCGACCGCGAGCGCCGTCGCGATGACCTCGGCCTGGCCCTGCACGCTCGGCGCGGTGAAGCCAACCTTGCCGCTGCCGTCGTTGTTGACGGCGGTGCCGCGGATGACGGCGTAGATGTGGTCGCAGTCGTCGACGGCGTCGGCCAGGCGCTTCAGGGCGACAACCGCCACGCCGTCGCCGAACACCGTGCCCGTCGCCTCGTCGTCGAACGGCCGGCAGGTCCCGTCCGCCGACACCATGCCGCCTTCCTGGTGGAGGTAGCCGCGCTTCTGCGGGAAGGTGATCGACACACCGCCGGCCAGCGCCATGTCCGACTGGCCGAGCAGCAGGCTCTGGCAGGCCTGGGCGATCGCCAGCAGCGACGTCGAGCAGGCGCTTTGCACGGTCACGGCCGGACCGCGCAGGTTCAGCCGGTAGGCGATGCGCGTCGCCAGCGTGTCCGGCAGGGCGCCCAGCAGGGCATCGTATGAGCCGACCTGGTACTCGCTGGCGAACCGTGCGGGGTCGAGCTGCCCCGCCAGCACGTTCGTCAGCAGATAGGTGGACAGGCTGCAACCGGCGAACACGCCGATCGGTCCAGGATGGTGCGCAGGATCGCAACCGGCGTCTTCGAGCGCCGACCACGCGCATTCGAGCAGCAGCCGGTGCTGCGGATCGGTGAGGGCGGCGACCCTGGGCAGGATGCCGAAGAAGTCGGCATCGAACCGGTCGACGTCGGGAAGGATGGCGCGCGCGCGAACGAAGTTGGGGGCGTTGCGCACCTCGGCTGGAAAGCTGTCTTCGAGCTCGCCGTTCGAGAAGCGCGTGATCGAGGTGACGCCGTGTCTCGTGTTGTTCCAGAACTGCCCGACAGTGTCGGCGCCCGGAAACCGGCCGGAGATGCCGACGATGGCGATGGCATTTTCCGGCAGCGTCATCGCCGCGGCCGGGCGTTGTTCAGGCGCTGCAGGGCGGCGGCCTGGCCGCGGGCGCGCCGCTGCGCCTCGCTCGCGATCGATTCGTGTCCGCCGTCGAGAGTGCGCGCCAGATCGCGGATGTTGGGATGCCGGAAGAGGGCCAGCACCTCCACCTGCGGCCAGATCCGCGCGATCGAGGCGTGCGCTTCCACGAGTTTCAGGGAGGTGGCGCCGAGCTCGAAGAAATTGGTGTCGACGCCGATGCAGCGCGCGCCGAGCACGCGAACGAAGATCTCGCTCAGCCGTCGCTCGGTCTCGCTGCTTGCCGATGCGAGCGGCAACGGCGCGGCGGCCGCGCGCTCGGCCAGGAGGCTTTGGTCGATCTTGCCGTTGGCGGTGAGGGGAAATTCGTCGAGCGCCACGATCCGCGACGGCTGCATGTGCGGCGGCAGGGAGTGCATGGCCTGCGTGTGCACTGCCGCCACGACTGAAGATCCTGGCCGGGCAGGGGCAGGCTTCACGTAGGCGGTCAGGATCAGGGCGCCGGCGTCGCCCTTCGTGGCGGTCACCACGGCGTCGCTCACGCCGGCGCAGTGCCGGACCATCTCCTCGATCTCGCCAAGCTCGACACGCTTGCCGTCGACCTTCACCTGGCGGTCCTGGCGGCCGACGAAGTCGAGATTGCCGTCCGGCCGGCGGCGCACGAGATCGCCGGTGCGGCAGAGCCTGGCGCCCGGGCGCTGCGGATCGGGCACGAACTGCTCGGCCGAGCGGGCAGGATCGCCGGCATAGTCCACGGCGAGGCCGAGGCCGCCGGCGTAGAGCATGCCGATCTCGCCATCGCGCGCGGGCCTCATGTCGTCATCGAGCAGGCGCACGTAGGTGCCGCCGATCGGCACGCCGATCGGCACCGGCCCGCCGCCCCAGCCCTCGCGGGGGATGCGGTAGCAGCAGGTGAAGGTGGTGTTTTCCGTGGGCCCGTAGCCGTTGATGAGCTGACAGCCGGGTAGGGCCGCCAGCGCGCGCATGACGTGGCTGGGCGACAGGACGTCGCCGCCGGCGAGAAGCTGGCGGAGCCCCGACAGCGCCTCGAGCTCCTGATCGACCAGCGCGCGGAAGAGGCCGGCGGTGAACCATGCCGTGGTGACGCCTTCACGCCGGATCGTGTTGGCGATGGTCCTCAGGGAGGGATGGTCGTCGGTGATCAACACGCAGCGGGCGCCGTGCAGCAGGGTTCCCCAGATCTCGAACGTGCTGGCGTCGAAGGACAGCGGCGAGTTGTGAAGGACGACCTCGTCGGCGCCGAAATGGGCGTAGCTCTGGCCGGTGACCAGGCGAACGACGGCGCGATGGGGGATGCGAACGCCCTTTGGTCGGCCGGTCGAGCCCGATGTGTACATCACGTAGGCGATGTCGTCGGGTCGAGCGTCTTCCTCGTGGGCAAGGTTCGATTCGGCCCGGGCGAGGGTGAGCGCATCGGAGAGGTTTATCGTCGGGGCTGCGAAGACGCCGCCGTCGCGGTTGGCCGACAATACCAGGTCGGCCCGGCAGTCTCGCGCGATGGAGTCGAGGTAGGCGTAGGGCGTCGTCGGATCGAGCGGAACGTAGCCGGCCCGGATCTTCAGTGTCGCCACGATGGCAAGAAGCGACGCCAGTGACCGGCCGGCATGCAGGCCGACCAGGCTGCCTGGCCCGGCGCCCTGTCGCAGCAGGAAGCGGGCAAGCTGATTGGAGCGCCGGTCGAGTTCGTCGTAGGTCACGCTCGTGCCGCCCTCGACGGCGGCGACGGCCGTGCCGGCGGCCCGCACCATGGCGGCGAATCGGCTGGTTATCCCCTCGCCGGGAACCTTGGAATCGAAGCCACCCCACTCATCAAAAGCGGGCCGCGCTGCTCCAGGTTGTGACCCAGGCATTTGACTGACCATGACAACAGTTCGACTTCAGACGCGCCAGCTCACGTGCGAGCTTCCTCGCGCAAGAGCTTCACCGTCCCCCACTTCCCGCATTGACGCTAACAAAACTTTTTCAAAAATCAATGTCTTCAGGCGCTTCCGCCCTCTTTTTCCCAAAGTTCTTGCACTCGCAATGGGCCGTCATGCAACTCCTCCACGACGATATTGCATTCCAACACGCAATGTTTTCGGATTGTTCGTAGGCATCTCAGGAACGCGCGTCGTCGCTTGGCGTTGCCTCGCGCATGGACCGCCGCGCGTTGCCACGGACAATGATGGGGTACGTGGTCCGCAGTTCGGGCCGTCATCAGATCGCCCTGGCCATCCTGTCGGCTGGCGTGTTCGGCTTGAGCAGCATTCCCCTCGAATTGCAGCGCCGCGTCGTCAACGACGCCATCAAGAACGGCGCCACCGAAACCATCTTCTGGCTCGCCGTCGCCTATGCCGGCGTCGCCTTGATCGAGCAGATCCTCAAGATGGTGCTGAACGTCTATCGCAGTTGGGTGAGCGAAGACGCCGTGCGCACGCTGCGCAAGACCCTGGAGGACGTCGAGGCTACCGAGCACTGTGAAGGCGACGCGACCGGCACACGCACCGCCATGGCCGTGGCCGAAGCCGAGCCGATCGGCGGCTTCGTCGGCATGGCGATCTCCGAGCCGCTGTTGCAGGCCGGCATCCTCTTGAGCGTGATCGGCTACATGGCATGGCTAGAGCCGTGGACGTTGATGCTCAGCGTTGGCTACCTGCTGCCGCAGGCGCTGTTCGTGCCGCCGATGCAGCAGGCGATCAACCGGCGGGCCGCCGATCGCATCAAGACCCTGCGCCGCGTCAGCGGCGACATCGTCGAGAGCGGCACGCCCGACGAGGAGCGCATCGAGCGCGTGTTCTCCCTCAACATGGGCATCTACAAGCTGAAGTTCGGCATGAACCTCGGGATGAACCTGATGTACGCCTTTGCCGTGGCGGTGGCGCTGGGTGCCGGCGGCTGGTTCGCCGTCACCGGCCGCATCGACGTCGGCACCGTGGTGGCCGTGGTGTCGGGGCTGGGCAAGCTCAAGGATCCGTGGGGCGACCTGGTGAGCTGGGCTCGCGAACTCTCGGTCGACAGCGTGAAGTACCGGCTTTTCGTCGACGCGGTCGGCCGGCGGGGACTTGCAACAGCCTGAATCATCATCACATTTAGCGGGTTATGGCTGATCCCTATTCCGTCCTTGGCGTAGCCAGGACCGCCTCGGACAACGACATCCGCAAGGCGTTCCGCAAGCTCGCCAAGAAACACCATCCCGACCTCAATCCCGGCGACAAGGCGGCCGAGGCCAAGTTCAAGGAGATCTCGCAGGCCAACGAGATCCTGTCCGACGCCGAGAAACGCCGCCGCTTCGATGCCGGCGAGATCGACGCCACCGGCCAGGAGATGCCGCCGCGCGGCTTTTATCGCGACCATGCCGGCGGCTTCGGCGGCGCCAAGTACGAACGGTCGGGTGGCGAGGAGGCCTTTGTCGACATGGGCGACATCTTCTCCGACATGTTCGGCCGCGCGAGAGGCGGCCGGGCCGGCCCGGGCGGCTTTTCGTTCCGCCCCGGCGGCGACGGGTTCGACATGGGCGGCATGCCGGTGACCTACAGCCTGCGCGTGCCCTTCCTGGTGGCCGCCCGCGGCGGCAAGCAGCGGGTCAACCTGCCGGATGGCAAGACGCTCGACATCGATGTCCCCGAGGGCACGACCGACGGCCAGACGCTGCGCCTGAAAGGGCAGGGCATGCCCGGCGCCAAGGGCGGTCCGGCGGGCGATGCCTACGTCGAGATCCATGTCGATCCACACGCCTTCTTCGAGCCACGCGACAACGACATCCATGTCGAGCTGCCGGTGACGCCGACCGAGGCCGTACTGGGCGGCCGCATCCGCGTGCCGACGATTGGCGGGGCGGTCATGCTGGCTGTGCCGGCGGGCTCCAACACCGGCACGTCGCTGCGGCTCAAGGGCCGCGGCCTGCTCGACCGCAAGTCGGGCCAGCACGGCGATCAGTACGTCAAGCTCAAGGTCGTGATGCCCGAGGCGCCGGACGACGCCCTGAAGGAGTTCCTGGAGAAATGGGAGGCGGGTCGCGCTTACGATCCGCGCAAGTCGATGGAGCAGTTCACGTGACGACGCTCGAGGAACTGCTGCAGGTGCATCACCGTCTCACCATCGTCCATGTCGAGCGCTGGGTCGCACGCGGCCTGCTGCGCCCTTCGGCCGACGGCGAGAACTGGGTCTTCGAGCCGGTCGACGTGGCGCGCGCCCATCTCCTTGCCGACCTGACGGACCAGTTGGGCTTCGACGACGAGGCGGTCGAGACGGTGGTCGATCTGCTCGACCAGGTGCATACGCTGCGCCGTCAGCTCCATCAGCTTGGCGTGGCAATCGGCCAGCAACCGACCACGACGCGCGAATCGATCGCCGTTGCCCTGAAGGATCTGCGCGAGCGCTGAACCCTTTCTCCCTGGCCGGTCCCGTGTCACGCTGCCGGCGTGACAGATGCGGGGGAATGATCACGGGGTCCCGTCAGCCCGGCTCGCCGGGCGCGGCACTTGCACAGCTTATCAGTCCACTCCCGGCGCGGGATTTCATGGCGCGGCATTGGGAAAAGAAGCCGCTTCATGTGAAGCGTTCGCTGCCGGCCTGGGCCGCCCGGCTCGCCAGCGTGCACGACGTCGATGTCATCCTCGCGACAGGCAAGACGGCGGCAAACGACGTCAATCTGGTAAAGACCGAGGGTGGGAAATCCGTGCACGCCGACGTGCCGCGGGGAGCGGACGGCGCGCCGAACGTTGCCGCGATCAGTCAGGCCTATGCCGATGGCTACACGGTGGTCCTGAACAGCCTGCACCGCCGCTGGCCCGCCGTGGCCGCGCTGCGTGCCGCGCTCAGCGACGACCTAGGTCACGCGATCAACATGAACCTCTACCTCACGCCCGCCGGCGCGCAGGGTTTCGAGGCCCACATGGACGGCCACGAGGTCTTTGTCCTGCAACTCGACGGTCCCAAGCGTTGGGAGGTCTTCAAGCCAAACTATCGGCTGCCGCTGGAGTCCCGGCTCGCCGACGGTGCGCTCGGCAAGGCGGTCCTGTCGCCCGAGCTGGAGGCCGGGGACCTGCTCTATATTCCGCGCGGCTTCATCCATCGCGCCCATACCACCGGGGCCAGCTCGCTCCATCTCACCATCGGCGTCCAGTCGTGGCGCTGGGTCGACCTTCTTCATCGCGCGGTGGATGCCCTGGCGGAGCAGGACTCCTCGCTCCGGGGCACGGTGCCGCCTGCCGCGACAGACGCGTCGCTGGCGCGCCAGGTCCGCAAGCTTCTCGGGCGGATGGCGACTGCCAGCGACATCGATGCCGCGGCAATCGCGACCTATCGCAAGGAGTTGGCCACGCAATCCGTGCCGGTTCCCGGCGGGCGCTTCGCCGCCATCGACCGGCTGGAAAAGATCGACGGCCGTACCGTCGTGCGCCGCCGGCCAGGGATCCAGTGCTCGCTGTCACGCAACGGACAGACGTCGGCGCTTGAATTCAGCGATCGCTCGCTCGACCTGCCGAGCAGCCTCGCCTCAACCCTCGAATTCGTCGCCGTCCATCGCTCGTTCTGCCCCGACGATCTGCCCGGCCGCTTGAGCGGCCACGCCAAGCTCAAGCTGGTGCGACGCCTGCTGCGCGACGGTTTCCTGGTCCCCGACGACGACAAGGGTCCCGGCGGGTCCTGACCGGAGAACCGGCCCGGAGATCAGTCGCCCGCCAACTTTCGCCACGCGGCGGCGATGGCGGTCGTGGCTGGAGGGTCGGCGATCATGCCGAGATGAGTCTCGTTCGGCACGATGGTGACGCCGACGCGCGGATTGATCGTCTGCAGCATCGGCTTGAATTGATCGGCGTTGAACAGCTGGTCGTTGGCGCCGACCACGATCTCGGTGGGCGCTGCGATGCGCTCCAGCACGGCACGCCAGTCGCGGCCAAGCTGCAGGCTCGCCGCCAGCCGGAAGGAGTAGACCGGCGTGCGGCTGTTGCTGGCCTTGGCGTCGGTGGCGAAGTGGATGGCCGGCAGATCCTGGAACCAGGACAAGCCGACGCTGTTGACCAGCGTCAGCGCCATGACGCGCGGCACCGCGACACCGGCCCAGCCGCCGGCGTTCGGTTTGTTGGTGGGCGAGTCCTGCGCGATGAAGGGCGAGATCGCGAGGTAGTCGTCGAACAAGCCGGCCTGTTTGCCGCCGGCAATGCGCAACACCAGGCCTCCGCCCGATGAGAAGCCGACGAGCGTGCGATGCACGCCGGCTTTGTCGAGGCCCAGGCCTTTCACGAGGTCGGCAAGGTCGTCGTCGAGCTGGCCGATGTAGGAGACATCACCGTTGGCGGTGCCGCTGCCGCCATGGCCGCGCAGGCTGATCGCATAGACGCTGGCGCCGACGGCCTGCAGTGCCTGGGCAAGCTTGAGCATCGAGGCGTCGGTGCCCGATGAGCCGTGCACCAGCACGACCACGCGATCCGGCCGGCCGGGATAGAGGCGATAGTTGATGGGTGCTCCGTCGCGCGCCTTGACGCTCTGCGGCTTGGGCAGCTCGGCGAAGTTCCATTGCGCGATACCGGGAATGGTGTTGCCGGCGGCCAGCACCGGCGGTGCGGTGGGCGCGCTGAAGGCGATGACGGCGGCGAAGGCGCCAACGACGAGCAGGACGAGCAGGCCGGCGGGGATGAGGATACGGCGAATCATGCGGCCACTATCGGCCGCTGACGTTCGCGATCCATTGTCCTTTCGCGAATTGGCGGTGCTTTTCACGAAGCGTGGTCTTGCCGGACCGCGGGCCTGGAGGCCCGTAGTCCGGCAAGAGAGCTATCGCCCGTTTAGCGTCCGCCACACCTTGTGCGAGGTGATCGGCATGTCGAGATGGCGCACGCCGAACGGCCGCAAGGCATCGAGCACGGCGTTGGCGATCGCCGCCGGTGCGCCATTGGTCGGCAGCTCGCCGACGCCCTTCAAGCCCATGAAGTTGTTGGGCGAGGCCGTGGCGATGGTTTCGACCTGCAGGGACGGGGTGTCGTCGGCGCGCGGCAGGGCGTAGTCCATCAGGGTGCCGCTCAGCAACTGGCCGCTTTCCTCGTCATAGATCGCCTCTTCCATGAGCGCGTTGCCCAACCCATGGACGATGCCGCCATGGACCTGGCCCACGAGCAGCCGCGGATTCACCACGGTGCCGCAGTCGGCGACCTCGGTCAGGCGGTCGACGCGCACCTCGCCGGTTTCGGGATCGATCTCGACCTCGCAGACCATGACGCCGGTGGGAAAGGATTCGATCTTGTCGCCGAACAGGGCGTCGCCCGAGAACGGCTTTTTAGCCGCCAGCTCGAACAGGCCGATGCGCCGGTCGGTGCCGACCACCTCGAAGCTGCCGTCGCGATAGGCGATGTCGGCCGGCGCGGTCTCCAGCCGCTCGGCGGCGAGGTCGCGGCCGCGCTGGATCACGACGTCAGCGGCGCGCTTCAGCGTCGTGCCGCTGATGATGGTCGAGGACGAGCCGCCGGTGCCGCCGCCGTGCGGGATGCTCCGCGTATCGCCCTGGCGGACTTCGATGCGGTCCATCGCCACGCCGAGCGAGGCCGCCAGGATCTGGGCGAACACCGTCTCGTGGCCCTGTCCCTGGCTTTGCGTGCCCACGCTCGCCACCAGCCGGTCGTGCTGGACCTGGACGACGGCATGTTCGTCGGCAATTCCGCCGGTGCCGTGCAGATGGCAGGCGAGCCCGAGTCCGCGGCGCTTGCCCAAAATCTCGCTCGCGGCACGACGCGCGGCGAAACCCGCCTCGTCGGCGGCCTTCAACGCAGCCTCGAACAGCCGCACGCAGTCGGCGGCGTCGTAGGTGTAGCCGCTCGCCGCTGCGTACGGCATCTCGTCGGCCTTGAGCAGGTTCAAGCGCCGCAGCTCGGCCGGCGTGCGGCCGGTCTCGTGAGCGGCGAGGTCGACCAGCCGCTCGAGCAGGAACAGCGCCTCGGGCTTTCCGGCGCCGCGGATGGCATCGACCGGCACGGTGTTGGTGAAAGCGCAGTCGAAGTCGATGCGGATCGCCGGGATGCGATAGAGGCCCGAGATCACCTTGGCGAGGCCGGTGGTCGGGATGGTCGGCGCGAACATCGAGACGTAGGCGCCATAGTTTGCCTGGGCTTTTACGCGCAGCGCCAGGAACTTGCCGTCGGCATCGAGGGCAAGATCGGCGCTGGCTAGAAGGTCGCGGGCGTGGCTGTCGCTCTGCGCCAGCTCGGCGCGCTCGCAGGTCCAGCGCAGGCCGCGCTTGAGCTTTCGGGTGGCCCATGCAACCAGGGTCGATTCGGCATAGATCGGATATTTCGGGCCGAAGCCGCCGCCGACATCCTCGGTCACCAGCCGGAGCTTGTCCTTGGCGACGTTCAGCACGCGGTCGCACATCAGGCGATGCGGGATCTGCACGCCCTGCGATGAGAAGGTGACGGTGACGAGGTCGTCCGCCGCGTCATAGGCCGACCACGCCGCGCGCGTCTCCATGTAGTGCACGATCTGCCGCGGCGAGCGGATGCTGAGCGTCGAGATGTGCGCGGCGCGCGCAAAGGCGGCATCGGTCGCCACCGCATCGCCCTTGCCCCAGCGGCACATCAGGTTGTCCGGCACGTCGTCGTGGACCAGCGCCGCACCGGGGGCGAGGGCCTGCGCCGCCGTGACGACGGCAGGCAGGGTCTCGTAGTCGATCTCCAGCGCTTCCGCCGCGTCGCGTGCCTGGTCGAGCGTGCTGGCCGCGATCATGGCGACGATGTCGCCGACATGGCGCACCTTGCCGGGCGGCATCGGCAGATGGTCGGGTTCGCGATGGCGGTTGCCGGCCGCGTCCTTGATCTCGCTGATCGCCGGCAGATGGCCGACCTTGTCGGCCAAGAGGTCCTGGGCGGTGTAAACCGCCGCGACTCCGGGGGAGGCCAGTGCCGCCGTCTTGTCGATGCCGGCGAGCCGCGCGTGAGCGTGCGGGGAGCGCACGAACAGGACGGCAAGCGCACCGGCCGGCGCCGTGTTGTCGGCGTATCGGCCGCGGCCGGTCAGAAGCCGGTGGTCCTCGCGGCGCAACAGCGGCTGGCCGAGCTGAACTGGAGCATTCATGACGTCGGGTATACCGGCTTTTGCCGGCGAGCCGTGACGATGAAATCTTGGGTTCGGATTACTCCTGTTCTTGGCATTCGCCGCCTTGCAGCCGAGCCGAGGACATGGCAACTCAGTCGCCATGGATTATGCCCTGGTCCTGATCAGCGTCTTCGCCGTCTTCATTCCGGCCCTCATCCTGCCGGGCCCGGATTTCGTCGCCGTCGTGCGCTCGTCGATGACGCATGGAACGCGCGCCGGCCTGCTGACGACGCTCGGCGTGTCGACCGGCCTCTGCATGTACGCCACTCTCAGCCTGCTTGGCTTGTCGGCCATCCTGGCGGAGTACCAGTGGCTTACCTGGACGGTGCGTGTCCTGGGCGGCTGCTATCTCGCCTACCTCGGCATAAAACTTCTGCGGGCCAAGCCCCAGACGATCGACCTCGACCAGCAACCGAGCCGGCCGGCCGGCAGGCGTGCGATCCTGTTCGGCTTCCTGGTGACGCTGACCAACCCCAAGGCGATCGTGCTGTTTGCCAGCGTCTTTGCCACGGCGGTCACGGCCTCGACGCCGACCTGGCTGATGGTCCTGATGATCGGGCTCGTGACGGCATCGTCCCTGGTCTGGTATTCCTGTGTCAGCCTGTTCATGTCCTCCGGTCCGGTGATGCGCCGCTTCCAGCGGGCGAGGCACTGGATCGAGCGGGCAGCAGGCGTCTGCTTCATCGGCCTCGGCGGCAAGGTTTTGGCCGACGCCGGGAGACCGATATCGTAGTATTGCGTTGCTAGAGCTGGGCTTTCCACGGGACGAGGGGTCATCCGCCATGTCCGAGCCGCCGCCGAACCGCAATCCCGCCTTCCAAGCCGTCCTCCGACGGTTGCTTGCCCGACGGCCGCAGCCCAGCAGCGCGCCGGGCAAGAGCCAGGCGAAACCCTCGCCGAAAAAGAAACCCCGGGCGGCCTGATCGCTATGCGGCCAGCGCGTCGCTGATCACCTTCAGCGCGCTGTCGATGTCCTGACGATTGACGTCGAGATGCGTCACGGCGCGGATGCGGGTCGCCGTGTTGGCGCCGATGCCGACGCCGCGCTCGCGGCAGGCATCGACCAGCTTGGCCGACGTCCAGCCGGGCTTGGTGATCTCGAAAAACACCAGGTTGGTCTCCATGCGCGGCACGTCGATCTGGATGCCCTTGATGTTGGCCAGCCCCTGGGAGAGGTGGCGCGCATTGTCGTGGTCCTCGGCGAGCCGGTCCCAGTTGTTGTCGAGCGCGTAGAGTGCGGCGGCGGCGATGACGCCCGACTGGCGCATCGAGCCGCCCAGCATCTGCTTCTGGCGCCAGGCTTCCTTGATGAACTCCTTGGAGCCCGCGATGCTGGCGCCGACCGGTGCGCCCAGGCCCTTGGTGTAGTCGAGCCACAGCGAATCGACGCTGGCTGCGTAGTCGCTGGCCTTGACGCCGGATTTCACAGACGCGTTGCAGAGACGCGCACCGTCCATGTGCAGGGCGACGCCGGCGTCGCGCGCCACCTTGGCCACACCCTGCATGGTGGCGAGCGGCCATACCGTGCCGAAGCCGCCGTTGGACGTGTTCTCGATCGACACCAGGCGCGAGCGCGGGGCGTTGCGGCTGTTGGGATCGCGCAACGCGGCCTTGACCTGCTCGCCGGTGAACACGCCGTTGGGGCCTTCGATCGCGCGGATCATGACGCCGGAATTGGCGGCCGGGCCGCCGGTCTCGGCATTGATGATGTGGGCGGTGCGGTCGGCGATCACCTCGTCGCCCAGCCGGCAGTGGACGCGGATGGCGATCTGGTTGGCCATGGTGCCGCTCGGCAGGAAGAGCGAGTCTTCCTTGCCCAAAAGCTCGCTGACGCGCTCGCGCAACCGGTTGACCGTGGGGTCTTCCATCTTTTGTTCGTCGCCGACTTCGGCGTCGGCCATGGCCTTCCGCATGCCGGGCGAGGGCTTGGTCTTGGTGTCGCTGTAGAGATCGATGAAACGGTTTTGCATGGCGTGTCGGGTTCTCCTGCGCCACCATAGACGCAATCGGCAGGTGGAGGAAACATGAGCCAGTTTGCGGCCCAGCCCGCAGCTTCGGTAATGCCGGAGGAGTTGCTGTACGGCGTCGACGGCGCCATCGCCACCATCACGCTGAACGCGCCGCAGCGCATGAACACGATTTCCGGCCCGATGCTCAGGCAGCTGACCGATGCGCTGGTGCGAGCCAACGAGAATAGCGACGTGCGGGTCGTCATCCTGACCGGCACGGGCCGCGCCTTCTGCGCCGGCCTCAATCTCGAGGCGCAGAGCAAGGGTACCGACAATCTCAGCGTCGGCTCGGGCGCCACGCCGACCAACATCGACCTGCGCAACACGCCGCCGCCGGTGTTGCATGCCATGGACAAGCCGGTGATCGCCGCGCTGAACGGCTCGGCGGCGGGCTATGGGCTCGACCTGGCGCTGGGCGCCGACATTCGCGTCATGGCGCAGTCGGCGAAGCTTGCCGCTTCCTATGCCAAGCGCGGCGTGCTGCCGGAGTCGGGCGGCACCTGGTATTTGCCGCGCATGCTCGGCTGGGCGAAGGCGGCCGAGCTGATCTTCACCGGCCGCACGCTCAGCGCGGCGCAGTCACTGGAGATAGGCCTGGTGAACAAGGTTATCCCCGACGCCGAAGTGATGGGCGCGGCGCGAGAACTGGCGCTCGAGATCGCGGCCAATGCGCCGCTCGCCATCCAGGCCGCCAAGCGCATGATGCGCATGGCGTGGAACGAGCCCTTCAACGAGCATGTCCATCATGTCTTCCTGCAGCTCCTGCCGCTGATGCAGACCGAGGACATGAAGGAAGGCATAGAAGCCTTCCTGGAGAAGCGCACGCCCACGTTCACAGGCCGCTGACGCGGTAGAGCGCCAGCGGATTGGTCCAGAACGCCTTGTGCGCGAGCTCCGCGCCCAGCGTGTTCTCCACGAGATCGATGTCGCCCGGCGTGAAGGGCCGCTTGGCGCGCGTCGAGGGGCGGTCGGTGCCGAACACCAGAGCATCCGGATTGGCCGCCGCGATCCGCTCCAGCGCCTTGGCGACATCCATCTGCACACGGCCGAAGCCGGTCGCCTTCACCTTGCAGCCGGCGGCCACCAGCTCGAGCAGCACCGGCAGTCCCGCCTCGGTCATGCCGAGATGGTCGATGCTGAGCTGCGGCAGCTTCGTGAGCGCGGCCACATGCGGCGCGAGGGCCGCGGCATCGGCATAGATCTCGGCATGCCAGCCCGCGACCGCATGGCAGCGTGTGGCGAGCGCCACGATGTCGTCGACGCTGTCGATGCGGCCGCGGAACATGTTGAAGCGCACGGCGCGCACCCCGATCGCGCCGAGCTTGGCGATCTCCGCATCGGGATGGTCATGCGGGATCTGCGTCACGCCCACCCAGCCCGGGCCCAGCCTCGGCAGCACATCCATCAGGTAGGTCTGGTCGTTGGCCTGGAACGAGCCCGAGACGATCGCGCCCGCCGCGACGCCGAGCGGCTTTGCTTCGGCAAGATAGGCCTCCAGCGGAAACGCCGGCGGCACGTAGCCCTGGTTGGCGACGATCGGGAAACGATGGTCGATGATGTGGCAATGGCCGTCGAACAGGCGGCGTTGGCCGGCAGTCATTTTTTCCCCGCTGGTTCGCACTACGATATCGGGCGCGCACCTCGACGGCCAGCGCCGGTGCCGTACAATGGTGGCAACGGAGCACGCCGATGAAATTCACCTGGTTCCATCTGATGCCCTGGCCGCACATGCCGGACGACTTCCGGCAGAAGCACCGCTCGGTCTGGGTCGACCTGCCCAGCCGCATGTACGAGCCCGAGCTCGGCCACATCGCCTATCACCAGTATCTCGACCAGCTCGAATATGCCGAGCAGGTGGGTTTCGACGGCATCGGCGTCAACGAGCACCACGCCAATGCCTACGGGCTGATGCCGTCGCCCAACATCATGGCGGCGACATTGACGCGCCGGACGTCCAAGGCGGCGCTGGTCGTGCTGGGCAACTCGATCGCGCTCTACAATCCACCGCTGCGCGTGGCCGAGGAGTTCGCCATGCTCGACGTGCTGTCGGGCGGCCGGCTGGTCGCGGGCTTCCCGGTCGGCACCTCGATGGACACCAACTACGCTTACGGCACGATCCCGGCGCTGACCCGCGAGAAATACGCCGAGGCGCATGAGCTCATCCGCAAGGCGTGGGCGGCCGACGAGCCGTTTGCCTTCAACGGCCGCTACACCAAGCTGCGCTACGTCAATTGCTGGCCCAAGCCCATCCAGCGGCCGGCACCGCCGATCTTCATTCCCGGCGGCGGCTCGGTCGAAACCTACGACTTCTGCCTCGACAACACCTATTCGTATTCTTACCTCAGCTACTCGGGCTACCTGCGCGCCAAGCTCCTGATGGAGGGCTACTGGAAGCGCGTCGCCGAGCGCAAGGCCGACGAATCGCCCTACCGCGCAGGGTTCGCCCAGGTGATCTGCGTGGCCGATACCGATGCCGAGGCCGAGCGGCTGTATTGGCCGCATGTGAACTATTTCTACAATCGCTGCCTGCACGTCTATCCGGGCTTCGCCGACGCGCCGGGCTACCGCACCATCAAGACCATCCAGACCGGCGCGCTGTCGCAATTCACCCAGGCTGCCGCACGCGACTATCCCAACATGGCCTGGAAGGACCTGTTGGACGGCCGCTATGTCGTCGCGGGCTCGCCCGAGACGGTGCGCCAGCAGATGGAGGAGCTGATCAAGACCCTGCGCGTCGGCAACATCTTCTGCCTCATGCATGTCGGCAACATGCCCAACGACAAGGTCCGCCACTCCACGCGCCTGTTCGCCGAGAAGGTGATGCCGCATCTGCGCAACCTGTGGCCCGACTGGAAGAACCACGACGACCGCTTCTGGATGCATCCGATGAACGAGCCCGTTCCTTTGAACGTCGCCGCCGAATGACTTCCTTGTCTTTCGGAGCGCGGACCTCCAGGTCCGCTCATGGCTCTGATGCGGACCTGGAGGTCCGCGCTCCATGAAGTCCCGCTTTCTCACCCTCAAACCCTCGGGCACGCGTATCCAGGTCGTCGAAGCCGGAAAGGGCAGGGACCTCCTCTATCTCCACGGTGCGGGCGGCCACATGCCGGCCGATCCGCTGATCGCGGCGCTGGCCACCAAGTACCGCGTCGTCGCCCCGTTGCTGCCGGGCTACGGCCAGTCGACGGGCGAGGACGGGCTGCGCGACATGCTCGACATCACCTTGCACGGCCTGGACGTGCTGGAGGCGCTCAAGCTCAAGAAGCCGATCGTCGTCGGCCATTCCATGGGCGGCATGATCGCGGCCGAGATGGCGGCGATCGCCCATACCGAGGTCGCCAATCTCTGCCTGCTGGCGCCGGCGGGATTGTGGCTCGACGACCATCCGATCGCCGATATCTTTTCCAAGCTGCCCTACGAGCTGCCCGGGTTGCTGTTCCATGACGCCGAAGCCGGCGTCCGGCTCCTGGCCTCGGGCGGCGACATGAACGACCCGGAATTCCTGAAACAGTTCCTGGTCATGAACGCCCGCCGGCTGGGCATGGCGGGCAAGATCCTTTTCCCCATCCCCGACCGCGGTCTCGGCCAGCGCCTGCAACGTATAACGGCCAGGACGTTGATACTGTGGGGTACGCAGGACGTCCTGATCCCGCCGGTCTATGGCCATGCCTTCAAAAAGGCGATTTCCAAATCGAAATTGATTCGGATCGCGAAGGCCGGGCATGCTGTGGGGCAGGAGAAGCCAGCCGCCGTGCTCAAGGCGATCCGGGAATTCTTCTGACGGGAGACGAGAACGATGCTCAAGGGTGCATTTTTCGGAGTGGTTGCAAGCCTGCTGGTGGTCGGCGCTGCGCAGGCCGAACCGGTCGTCTATAGCTGGACCGGCATGGGCAAGAACGTGCTCGGCAGCTCCAAGTGCAAGGACTACAAGATGGTGATCGACGTCACGGTCGACGGCACTGCTGTCAAAGGCCGGTTCCAGCAGGAGGGCCGGCCGGAGCGCGGCTTCGAGACGACGCTCGGCAAGGACGGCGCCATCAAGACGGCTGCCATGGTCGGCGGCGGCGGCATGATGGACGTCACCGGCCAGATCAAGGAAGGGGACTCCAAGATCAAGCTCTACGGCTACTGCGAGTTCGAAGGGCCGCTGACCAAGAAGAAGCCGGGCAGCTGATCCAGCCTGCCGCGAACCGATTGCTGTAGAAGTGCGGACCGGCCATCGTAAGGTCCGGGTGTCGTCAGTTCAGCCCTTGTCGATGTGAATGCAGGGGTTGGACGATGTCCAGCGAACGTGCCGTCGCCTTGGTTGTTGCCGCCGCGTTGATGGCGGTCGGCTGTGCGCCGGCTCCGGTGGCGCCCATACCCGAAGCGGCTCGACGCAATGTCACGTCCATCGCCGGCGACGTCGCCGGACTCAAGCATGCCGATACGTCCAGGCTCGGCGCGCGCGGCAGCTCGGAAGGGGCTCAACTCGGCGCGCAGCAGGGCGCGTCGATCCTGCCGGGCGGCGGCGGCATCCTGGGCCTTGCCGTCATGGGGGTTGGCGCGATCGTCGGCGGCGTAAAAGGGGCCAACGAGGCGCAGCGCGAGGATGTCGTCGATCAGACGCGTGTCTTCCTGCGAACCGCGATCGAGGATACCGACTTCACCGAGCTGTTGCGCGCGCGGCTGGCGACGTCGAAGGGCGCTGGCGACGTCGAGATCGTCAACGTGACGTCGCAGGCGACGCCTCTGTCGGCTGTCCCCGAGGGTGCGCGGGTGCCGGATCACTTCCTCACAATCGAGTACCGGTTGGGCTTGCAGCGCGAGCATATGGTGAATCCCAAGGTCGGCATCATCGTGTTGGTGCGGGCGAAGGTCCGCGATGCCCATCGGGACGTGCACCAGGCGACGTGGGCCTATTGCGGCGAGCGCTATCATTTCGTCCAGATGGCGGCCAACAACGGCGCTGCCCTGCGTGCCCAGATCGACCAGGCCGCCGCGGTCCTGGCCGAGGCCATTCCCTACGACCTCTATGTCAGCAAACGCCCGCGGCACCTCCTGTTCAACAGCACCTGCATGGATTTCAGCGATCTGCCGAGCGGCACCGGTCGACCGCCGGTTCCGCCGCGTTCGTGATCTCGGGTAGGCGGCGGCGCGCGGGAAGGCTAACCTCCGGCTCGTTGAGACGCCGTCGGGGGAGCTGAGATGAGATCCGCAAAGTTTGCCGCTGCCGCCATTGCCGTGGCAGCGTTGCTTCCCGGCGGGCCAAAAGCGTTTGCCGCGGACGGCTTCGACCTCGTGGTGCTGGGTGCGCTGGGCGGCATCCAGGACGGCAACCTCAGCGCCTCGCTGATCCATCCGCATGGCGACAACCGCGGCGTCGCCTGTGATGCCGGCACCCTTGTGAACGGGCTGCGCGTTGCCGAGGAGAAGGGCGCCTTCGCCAACGTCACCGTGCCGGCCGATTCACCGCAGAGCCGCGTCGGCTACATGCTGACCACCGTGATCAAGGGCTACCTGATCAGCCACGCCCATCTCGACCATGTCGCCGGCCTGATCGTCGCCTCGCCCGACGACAGCAAGAAGCCGATCTACACCCTGCCATCGGTCGGCAACGACCTCGTCGAGACCTATTTCAACTGGCGCGCCTGGCCGAACTTCAGCGATCGCGGCAAGGCCCCGCAGCTCAAGAAGTACGCCATCGCCGAGCTGGCGCCCGGCGTGGCGACGCCGGTCGCCGACACCGCCATGACCGTGACCGCCTTTCCGCTGTCCCATGGCGGCGTCGAATCGACCGCCTTCCTGCTCGAAAGCGGCGGCGACGGCATCCTGTGCTTCGGCGACACCGGCCCCGATACGGTCGAGAAGGGCACGCGGCTCAACGACGTCTGGGCCGCGGTGGCGGAGCGGGCGAAACAGAAGCGGCTGAAAGCCATTGTCATCGAAGTGTCCTACACCAGCGACCGGCCCGACAACCTGCTGTTCGGCCATCTGACACCGCGTTGGCTGATCGAGGAGCTGCGCAAGCTCGATGGCCTGGCCGGCGGCAAGGCGCTGAAGGACCTGCCGGTGGTCGTGAGCCACATCAAGTATTCGCTGACCAAGGAACAGCCGCAGCGCCAGCTCCTGCAGGAGCTGGAGGCGGCCAACGACCTCGGGGTACGCTTCGTCATTCCGGAGCAGGGCAGCCGATGGCATTTCAAGTGATCGGGGCCGCCTGAGAATGCCGGTCTACTGGACGATTGACTCCAGGCAGCAGCTCGTCGTGGTGACGGCCGAGGGCGACGTCACCCAGACCGACGCCGAGGAGTATCTCGATGCCATCGAGGGCGGTGGCGCCGTTGCCTATCGCAAGCTGTACGACGGCAGGGACGGCAACGTCGTGATGAACCACGACGAGATCATGGCGATCGCGGCCCGGTTCAGGAGCTACCATCATCGCCCGGTCGGTGCGCTCGCCGTCGTGCTGCCGCACGACAAGGCCGAGCCGGTGGCGCGCATGCTGGGCGTGCTCGCCTCGGCTGATCGGCCGATGCGGCTTTTCCTCAACCTTGGCCAGGCGCGTCGCTGGATCGACGGCCTGGCGGCGCCGGCATAGATCCTTGGAGACATTCTTCCCGTGACCAACGACAACTGGGGCTGGCGGGCCCGCATCGGTCTGTTCATCGTCGGCAACGAAGCCGTGCCGGAAGCCGAATGGTGGGCGATGGCGCCGTCGGGCGTATCGGTCCATGCCGCCCGCGTGACGGCGCGCGCGCCCTGGCTGCGCTGGCGCGAGGACCGCCGCGACGTCGAACCGGAGGAAGACCTGGTGCGCGGCTGCCGCCAGTTCGCCAACATGCGGCTGTCGGCCGTCGTGATCGCCCACAGCTCGAGCAGCCTTCTGGGCGGCAAGGGGTGGGACGAGGCAGCGGTGGTGAGCCTCCTGCCGCTCCTGGGCGATGGACCGATCGTCACCACCAACGGCATCGACACCTGCGCGGCGCTGCGCGCGTCGGGGTGCAAGCGGCCCTTCCTGGTGCTGCCGCCCTGGTTCAACGACGAGACGGTGGCGGCAGGCCGGCGCTACTACGCCGATCACGGCTTCGAGCTCGCTGGCCATCTGCGCTACGACCCGGGCCGCAAGTGGCGTGACCTCGCGCCCGGCGAGCTGGTCGGCAAGGGAGCGGGCTTCGAGCAGGAGATCGAGCCGCTCTATGCCCAGATCAGGATGGCCTGCCCGGCCGATGCCGACGGCGTGCTGATCGCCGGCACCGGCTTTCGCTGCGTCGGCATCCTCGAGGCGCTGGAGCAGGATCTGAAGCGGCCGGTGATCTCGGCCAATCAGGCGAGCCTCTGGCACTGCCTGCGCTCGGCCAGCGTGCAGGCGAAGGTCGACGGCTACGGCAGTCTGCTCCGACTGTAGCTAAAGCAACGCATCGTAGCCGCGCTTGTTGAACTGCAGCAGGCAGAAGCCGTGGCCGAAAGGATCGGCGAGCATGGCGATTCGGCCATAGGCAGCGTCCTTGGCGGGGGCTTCGAGCCTGGCACCGGCCGCGACCGCGCGTTCGACGGCGGCATCGACGTCGTCGACGACGATGTCAGGATGGACAGGAGTCCAGTGCCGGCTGTAGCGCCGCGGATCGCCGCCGGCCCCGATCGTGCCGGCTGCCTTGGTCAGCAGATAGACGGGCGCCGGCCAGCCCAGAAGCTCGACGAAATCGGTACCAAATCGGCGGCCGACCTTGAGGTCGAAAGCCTTGGTGTAGAAACGCAGGGCCGTTTCGACGTCGGGCACGTCGATATTGAGCAGCAGCGTCATGGTAACTCCCGGCAACCGTTGGACGACCGTCACGTTGCGACCTGTGCCGTCCAGGCACAAGGAGCCCCTATGAAGTTCTTGATCATCGGATTGACGATTGCCATCGCTACCGCGGCTTGCACCGTCCAGGAGCGCACCACGGTGCAGCCCACGCCGGCTGCCGCGACCACCACCACCTACAGCTCGCCGGCCACGGCCAGCACCACGACGGTCACCACGCCGGCGGCGCCTGCCGCGACGACCACCGTCTATACGCGCTGATCGCGTTCAAGCCCCGGCGCCCGCTGACGAAGCGGGCGCCGTCGACGTTGCGACGACGGATGTGCGGAGGCTCACTCCGCCGGCTGCAGTGGTGTGCCTGTGGGCATCACGACCGGCTTGGTCTCTCTTGGCCCCGACAGCAGCCGGTTCAGCAACCACACGGCCAGCCGGCGCCACAGCGGCGGCGGTCCGAAGTGTGAGGCGAACTCGCGGTTGATCTGCAGCGGCCGCCAGTAGGAAGCGTGCCACTCGCGATAGGCCGTGTGGAACGCCTTGGCCTGCTCGGGCCGCGCCCGCAGCAGGGAGCAATCGCAGAGGGCATCGATCTGCACATCGCCCTCGCTGTCGAAGCGGAACCTGTGGCGACTGCGCGGATGGTGAAGCGTGTCGTTGCTGAATTCAAACTCCTCCGGTCGTGCACGAAGGGCCGTGATGGCCGGAGCAAGGTCCAGGTAGGTCATCGGATGCTCCTCTCGTAACATCCATCAATGACCAGCGGGCCTGATTTGGTTGCATGCGATCACGGGGATTTTAACCAAGTCTCCTTACAGATAGCCGCCACGGAAGCTGATCAGCGGGTCCTTGGTCCCGGCGGTGTAGGCCATGATCCGGCCAAGCGCGATCACCGTGCCGTGGCGTTCGATCATCTCCTCGAGCTGGCAGTCGATTACGCCCACGGAGTCCACCAGGGTCGGCGCGCCGGTCCTCAGCGTCGCCCAGTCGCCGGCCTTGAACCGGTCGGCACCCTTCAGCGTGCCGCGGCCGCCGAACTCGGCGGCGAGATCGTCGCGGCCCTTGGGCACGTAGTTGATGGCGAAATGGTTGCCTTGCCTCACGGCGCCGAGCGCCGACGTGGTGAGTCCGATCGACACCATCATCAAGGGCGGGCTGGCCGTCAGATGGGTAGCCGACAGCGCCAGGAACCCGGCCGGCCCGTCGGTGCCCTGGGCGGTGACCACCGCGACGCCGATCGCCCGGCAGCCAATCGCCTTCCAGAAGGTCTTTGCGTCGATTTCGCTATCCATCCCGTTGCTCCTCTGCTGCCCGACCAGCTTAAGCGAAAACAGTGCCGAAGCCGCCGCGCCAAGGGTACAGTCCGCCGCGACGACGGGGGAGACGAAGATTTGGCATCGCTTACGCTTTTTCATGGCTGGAGATCGTCGGCGTCGCGCCGCGTGCGCCTGTGCCTGGCCGAGAAGGGGCTGGCCTTCGACAGCAAGGTGGTCGACCTGGTGAAGGGCGAGCATCATTCGCCGGAATTCCTCAAGCTCAATCCCAACGGCGTCATTCCGCTCTTGATCCTGCCGGACGGTCGCGCGCTCTACGAAAGCGGCACGATCTGCGAATACGTCGACGAGACCTGGCCCGAGCCGCCGCTCCGGCCGGCCGACGCCTATGGGCGGGCCGAGATGCGCAACTGGATCCGCCATGTCGACGGGCTGATCGGCAACCTGATCATCTTCAACTGGGCGCACGGCATGGCGCAGGTCGCCCAGAAGTGGAGCGATGCAGAGCTCGCCGAGCGGCTCGCCCGCGTGCCCAGCAAGGAGCGGCGCGAGGCCTGGCTGCGGACGGCGCGCAAGCCCTATACCGAAGAGGAGCGGGCCGAGGCGCGCAACAAGCTCAAGACCGCGCTGCTCGATCGCATGGAGGACGTGATCGGCCCGGCCGGCTGGCTGGTCGGCGACCGCTATTCGCTGGCCGATATCGGCGCAGTGCCCTTCGTCAAGCGCATCGACGAGGAGATCGCGCCCGACGAGATGAGCCGGGCGCGCCATCCCAAGGTCGCGGCGTGGTGGGCCGCGATACAAGCGCGGCCGGCTTTCGCCGCCGCGCGCATCGAAGCCTTCACCGGCGGCGGCTGACGACAGGGATGGACGTCTAGACCAGCGCCTGCCGCCAGGCCTTCGCCGCGGGTTCGGTGTGACGCCGGTTGAAGTATATGACCGACGGTCCGCCGCTCAGCCGCGCGCGCAACGTCTGGATGCGCTCCCAGGTCTCGTCGGCCAGCGAGTAGAGCGCTTCCAGTCGCCGGACCGAGGCGGCGTCCATCGGCTTCGCCCGAAGCTCGTCCTCCGCATTATCGGCCGCACAGCTCATGCGCTCGAGCTCCCGCTCGAGGAAGTAGATACGCGCCGCAATGCGCGACTCGCTACGATTCATTGTTTGTCCCCCGCAACGATTTCCTAAGGCGTCGAAGGCGCCCGGGCAAGGGGTGCTAGAGTGGGGAAGGCATGAGCACCTCGCTTTTTCCGACGTCCTGGCGGCCCGCGCCGGCGGCGCTGCTGCCGGCCAATCCCGCGATCTACGACGGCCCCCGTCTCGCGACCTGGGCGGCGATGGCCTACCTGACCTTCATCACTGTGCGCAGCCTGATCCACCTGCTGCTGCCCGACGGCGGCGCGCAGTCGATCGCCTCCATCGATGTCCACGTCGTCGGCGGCTCCAACATCGTGGCGATGTTCGGCCAGTGGGGCGCCATGCAGCTCCTGCTGGCAGGATTGCTGTGGGTCCTTTTGCTGCGCTGGCGCGGCCTCACGCCCCTGGTGCTCCTGGTGTTCGCCATAGAGCCTGCCTGCGCGGCCTGTCCGGGCATCTCAAGCCCGTCACGGCGATGGGCACGCCCCGGGCGAGGCGCTGAACTGGTGGGTTTTCCCCGTCCTCGTGCTGCTGCTGTTGATGTCGCTCTGTCCCGCCGAGACAAGGAATTGGCAGGGGGCAAGCAGAGAGTCTGGTGACGGCTCGGTCGGTTGATTCAGAGTGTGCGCAGCCCATATTTCACAGGATCCCCATGCCTGCCGCATCGCTCTTTCATCCGGCCGTCGCCGCGTGGTTCGAGACCAGCTTCGCCGCCGCGACGGCGGCGCAGGCTGACGCTTGGCCGCTGATCAAGGCCGGCCGCCATACGCTGATCGCCGCCCCGACCGGCTCCGGCAAGACGCTGGCGGCGTTCATGGCGGCAATCGACGATCTGGTGCGCCAGGGCATCGCGGGCGGGCTCGGCGACGAGACGCAGGTCGTCTATGTCTCGCCGCTCAAGGCCCTGTCCAACGACATCCAGCGCAACCTCGAGGCGCCGCTCGCCGGCATCCGGGCCGAACTCGCGCGGCGCGGCCTGCCCGACGTCGACATTCGCGCCTGGGTGCGTACCGGCGACACTGCGCCGGGTGAGCGCCAGCGCATGAGTCGCAAGCCGCCGCACATCGTCGTCACCACGCCGGAATCGCTCTACGTGCTCCTGGGTTCTGAATCCGGCCGCAAGATGCTGGCGACCACCCGCACCGTGATCGTCGACGAAATTCATGCCATCGCCGCCAACAAGCGCGGCAGCCATCTCGCCCTCTCGCTCGAGCGCCTGTCGGCGCTCTGTGGCGATCGCCTGCTGCGCATCGGCCTGTCGGCGACCCAGAATCCGATCGAGGAGGTGGCGCGCTTCCTCACCGGCGGCGCCGACTGCGCCATTGTCGATTCCGGCCACCGCCGCCAGCGCGACCTCGCCCTCGAAGTGCCCGACTCGCCGCTCGAGGCGGTGATGTCGATGGACGTATGGGAGCAGGTCTATCGCCGCCTGGCGGCGCTGGTCGGCGAGCACCGCACCACACTGATTTTCGTCAACACCCGCCGCATGGCTGAGCGGGCCACCCGCCGGCTGTCCGAGCTTCTGGGCGAGGCCGATGTCGCGGCCCATCACGGCAGCCTCGCCAAGGAGCAGCGGCTCGATGCCGAGCAGCGCCTGAAAGGCGGCCGGCTCCGCGCTTTGGTCGCCACCGCATCGCTCGAGCTCGGCATCGATATTGGCGACGTCGACCTCGTCTGCCAGCTCGGCTCGCCGCGCTCGATCGCAAGCTTCCTGCAGCGCGTCGGCCGCTCGGGTCACGCCGTCGACGGCACGCCCAAGGGCCGTCTGTTTCCCTCGTCGCGCGACGAGCTGGTCGAATGCACGGCCTTGCTCGACAGCGTGCGCCGGGGCGAGCTCGACCGCCTGTCGATCCTTCGCCAGCCGCTCGACGTGCTGGCCCAGCAGGTCGTGGCCGAGGTCGCGGCGCACGACTGGAGCGAGGCGGCCCTGTTCGACCGGATGCGCCGCGCCTGGCCCTACCGCGAGCTGCCGCGTGCCGACTTCGACTCGATCGTCACCATGCTGGCCGAGGGCTTCCACACCCGGCGCGGCCGGCGCGGCGCGTTGATCCACCATGACGCGGTCAATCACGAGCTGCGGGGCCGGCGCGGGGCGCGGCTGACGGCGCTGACGGCGGGCGGAACGATTCCCGACAACGCCGACTACCAGGTGCTGCTCGAGCCGGAGAACAACGTCATCGGCTCGGTGAATGAGGATTTCGCGGTCGAGAGCCTGGCCGGCGACGTCTTTCAGCTCGGCAATCGCAGTTACAAGATCCAGCGCGTCGAGCGCGGCGTGGTGCGCGTCGAGGACGCTCACGGCCAGGCGCCCAATATCCCGTTCTGGCTGGGCGAGGCGCCCGGCCGCAGCGATGAGCTCTCGATCTCGGTGTCGCGCCTGCGCGAGCAGGTCGCGGCCCGCCTCGCCGCCGATCCGACAGGCGCCGGCCTGCTCGGTTGGCTGACCGATGAGCTCGGCCTCGATGCCGCGGCGGCCGAGCAGCTCGCCGACTATCTGCGCGCCGGCCACGCCGCGCTGGGCTGCCTGCCGACGCGCGAGACCATCGTGCTCGAACGCTTCTTCGACGAGGCGGGTGGGGCGCAGCTCGTCGTGCATTCGCCTTATGGCAGCCGGCTCAATCGCGCCTGGGGCCTGGCGCTGCGCAAGCGCTTCTGCGGCAAGTTCAACTTCGAGATCCAAGCCGCCGCCACCGAGGACAACATCGTCATCTCGCTGACCGAGGCGCACAGCTTCGTGCTCGACGACGTGCCGCGCTACCTCCATTCGGCCTCGGCGCGCGACGTGCTCATCCAGGCGGTGCTCGATTCGCCGATGTTCACCACGCGCTGGCGCTGGGTGAGTGGCGTGTCGCTCGCCCTGCCGCGCTTCCGTGGCGGCCGCAAGGTGCCGCCTCAGCTCGCGCGCATGGCCGCCGAGGACCTGATCGGCTCAGTCTTTCCCGACCAGATCGCCTGCGCCGAGAACCTGCCCGGCGAGCGCGAGATCCCCGACCATCCGCTGGTACGCCAGGCGCTCGGCGATTGCCTGGGCGAGGCGATGGATGCCGACGGCCTCGAGCGCCTGCTGAAAAGAATCGAATCGGGTGCCGTCCGCGTGGTGACGCGCGATCTCACGCAGCCGTCGCCGCTCGCCCTCGAAGTGCTGACCGCGCGGCCCTACGCCTATCTCGACGACGCGCCGCTGGAGGAACGCCGCACGCAGGCGGTGATGGCCCGGCGCTGGCTGGCACCCCAGCAGGCATCGGAGCTCGGCCGCCTCGACGCCGAGGCGATCGAGCGGGTGAGGGGAGAGGCGTGGCCCGACGCGGTGAACGCCGACGAGCTGCACGATGGCCTGGTGTGGCTGGGCTTCCTCACCGAGGACGAGGTGCGGACCGCCGCCCCGTGGCGCGGCTGGCTCGACGAGCTCGCGGCGTGCAGGCGGGCGGCCGTGGTCGATGCCGCGGGCATCAGAGTGTGGATCGCGGCCGAGCGTCTGCCGCACTTCCGCGCGCTGTGGCCGGGGCTCGTGACCGAGCCCGCCATCACCGCGCCGGCTGCCTATGACAAGGAATGGTCGCGCGACGAGGCGCTGGTCGAGATCCTGCGCGGCCGGCTCGAAGGCCTGGGACCGGTGACCGAGGCCGCGCTTGCCGCGCCGCTTGGCCTGCCGCCCGAGGCGCTCGCCGCGACACTGGCGGCGCTCGAGGCCGAGGGCTTCGTCTTGCGCGGCCGCTTCACGCCGGAGGCGCCGGTCGACGAATGGTGCGAGCGCCGCCTGCTGGCGCGCATCCATCGTTACACGATCAAGCGGCTGCGGGCGGAGATCGAACCCGTGTCGGCCCGCGACTTCCTGCGCTTCCTGTTCCGCTGGCAGCGGATCGCGCCCGATAGCCAGGTCGAGGGTGCAGCGTCGCTCGATACCGTTATCGGCCAGCTCGAAGGCTTCGGGGCGCCGGCCGCCGCCTGGGAAAGCGACATCCTGCCGGCGCGCCTCAAGGACTATCGCCCATCGTGGCTCGACGCCCGCTGCCTGGCGGGCCATGCCACCTGGCTGCGACTGGGCGCGCGCGCCGCGACGGGGAGGCCGACGACGGTGCGCACGACCTCGGTTACCCTGCTGCTGCGTCGCCACGCCGCGCTATGGCGGGCGATGGCGCTGCCGGCCGACTCCACCTCGCAGCCCAGTGCCCAGGCGCAGGCTGTCATCGCTTTCATTGCCGCCAATGGCGCCTCGTTCTTCGACGAGCTGCTGCAGCAGTGCGGCCTGCTGCGCTCCCAGCTCGAGGAGGCGCTGGCCGAGCTGGTGGCGCTGGGCCTCGTCACCTCGGACAGCTTTGCCGGCCTGCGCGCGCTGCTGGTGCCGTTTGCCGAGCGCAAGCCGGGGGGCACGCGCCGCCGCCGGGCTGCCGCCTCGGCCATGGAGGATTCAGGACGCTGGTCGTTGGTCCGCGCGCCGGTCGCCGCCGATCGCACGTTCGATGCCAGCGCTGTCGAGCATGTCGCCCGCGCGCTGTTGCGCCGCTACGGCGTCGTGTTCTGGCGCATGCTGGAGCGCGAGGCGTCGTGGCTGCCGCCGTGGCGCGAGCTGCTGAGGGTCTACCGCCGGCTCGAGGGCAGCGGCGAGATCCGCGGCGGCCGTTTCGTGGCAGGCTTCACCGGCGAGCAGTTCGCCCTGCCCGAGGCGATCGGCACCTTGCGCGAGGTGCGCCGGCGGCCGGCATCGGGTGAATGGACGGCGGTGTCGGGCGCCGATCCGCTCAATCTCGCCGGCATCCTGACGCCGGGACCGCGGCTCGCGGCGCTCGCCGGCAATCGCCTGCTCTATCGCGGCGGCGTGCCGGCCGCGACCTTGGCGGGCGGCGAGATCCGCTTCATCGAGCCTCTCGACGCCGCGACCGAGTGGTTTGCCCGCAAGGCCCTGGTGCGCGGCACGCGACACGGCTCGTCTCTCGCTGCGGAGCTGGCCGCCCTGCCCGACGTCGCCTCGGCCGGTTCCTGACCTAGGCCTGAGCTGCCCGCCAGCGACGTTCGATGTCGTGGGCGGCCTGCCTCAGGCTCGCCACGTAGCGCCTGGCCGCGACCTCGGGCGTCATCGCCGAGGTGAAGAACACGATGTTGAGGCTGCCGATCACCGGGCCCACACCGCCGATCGGCACGGCGATGGCGCTGATGCCTTGCTCGGTCTCGCCCACCGACGAGGCGTAACCATCGCTTCTGGTGCGCGCGACGAAGCGGCTGACGTAGCGGCGGTCGCGCGTGAGTGCGGCATCCTCGGGCACCAGCGAGGCGCAGATCTCCAGCATTTCGCGCCGCTGCGCGGCCGACGCGGCCGTCAGCACGGCGCGGCCGAGGGCGCTGCGCACCAGCGAACGGCTGAGGCCGACCATCGAGCGATGGACCGAGAACGGGCTGAAGGAATGCGTGCTCTCGCGGATCATCATCCGTCCCAGCTCGAAGACGGCGAAGTCGCTCGGCCATGACACCTGCTCGAGCAGGCCGAACATGGGCGGCAGGGCGGCCTGCCGCGACAGGTCCTGCGACGACAGCCCCTCGCTGAGCCGCCGCACCTGCGGGGTCAGGCCGAACAGTGCGCTCTTGTCGTCGAACGTCACGTAGCCTTCCTGCTGCAGGGTCTGCAGCAGCCGGTAGCAGGTCGTGCGGTTGAGCCCGCTCTTGCGCGCGAGCTGCTGGGCGCTCGACGGACCGCTGGTGTTGAGCTCGCCGATCAGCGCCAGGCCGCGCGAGAGGGCTCGGACGGAACGATGGATGGTCATGTTCGCGCCGCGAACATTCCAGATTCCGGCATGGAAGCCAAGCCGTGCCCGGCCAAGGATGCCGGCCGGAGAGGAACCATCATGCCCATCAAGACCGGCCGGCAATACATCGACTCACTGCGCGACGGCCGCAGGCTTTTCATCGACGGCAAGGTCGTGACCGACGTGACCGATTACCCGCCCTTGCAGGGCGTCATCGGCACCATCGCCGCTCTCAACGACGACCAGCACGATCCGGCTCTGCATCATCTGCTGGCCTACAAGTCGCCCAAGACCGGCGAGGCGGTGAGCACGACCTATCTCGAGGCGCGCACGCGCGAGGAGTTCAAAGCACTCGCCGGCTGCTTCCACCTGCGCGCCAAGCGGACCTTCGGCCTGATGGGGCGCCTGACCGACTTCATGTCGGCCTTCCTGGTCGACCAGGCGGTGGCGCTGCGGGCGCTGGGCAAGAACGAGGCGGCGGCCCGTGCCCAGGGCATGGTCGAGCTCTGCCGCGAGAACGACTCCCAGGTCACCCATGCGCTGATCGATCCGCAGTCCGATCGCTCGACCCTCGATGCGCCATCCCAGGCGGTGCAAGTCGTGGAACGCACGGCCGAGGGCGTCGTCGTCAGCGGCTGCCGCATGCTCTCGACCTTGGCGCCGGTCGCCAACGAGTGCTACGTCGGCCCCTACTATCCGCGCAAGGCGGGCGAGGAGAAGTTCGTGCTGGCCTTCGTGGTGCCGATGAACGCGCCCGGCCTCTCGACCCTGTGCCGCGAGAGCTTCCATCATGGGCAGAGCGCGTTCGACCGGCCGCTCTCGAGCCGCTTCGACGAGGGCGACGCCATCCTGATGTTCGACCGGGTGCTGGTGCCGCACGAGCGCATGATCATCGACGGCGACCTCGAGGCCTACAACGGCATGCTGTCGTCGCGGCCGGGCTATACGCCGATCCAGGCGACCATCCGCTCGACCATGAAGCTGCGCTTCCTGGCCGGCATGGCGACGGCAATCGCGCGCGCCAACGGCCGGGACAAGCTGCCGCGCTTCCAGGCCGCCATCGGCGAACTCATAGCGCTGGTGAGCGTCGCCGAGGGCATCCGCGCCGGCGCGGTGGAGGAGGGCCTCCGCCGCGCCGAAGCCTTCGCCCGTGGCGAGACCCGGATCGAGGGCGATGGCCTCACAGAACCCAGGACGGTCGGCGTCGCCGGCGGGGCGGCCATCAACTTCTTCTTCCCCTACGCCAACACCAAGGCGGCCGACGTGCTGCGCATCGCCGCCGGCTCGGGCGTGCTCGCCATGAGCGGCGCCGACTATGCCAATCCCGAGATCGGCCCGCTGATGGACCAGTGGCTGGTCGGCCCCAACATCGACGCCAAGCGGCGGCTCGAGCTGATGAAACTCGCCTGGGACATGACTGGCAGCGAATTCGGTTCGCGCGCCGGGCTTTATGAGCGGCTCTACTCCGGTGATCCCGAGATCAACGCCCAGCGCTGGTTCCGGAGTGGGATCACCAGGGAGTGCGAGTCGCTCGTGCAAGATCTCCTCAGGGCACATTCAGACTGAGGTGTCTGCCTCAGCCATCGAGCTTGTCGAAGTCACTTGGCTTTCGATGACAAGTAGCAGGGCACCTCTTGTCCATGCCTGGATTGCAAAGACAGCAGCGTCCGCATCAGCTTCGCTTTTCGCGCAGCGGCAAAAGGTGTGCGAAGGCAGTGTCATCTAACGGCGACTGATGAGTGTCGATTGCGCCAAGCGCCCAGTAAAGTCTGCAAGGGCGTACCAACTGCGAGATGTTGAACCATCGCGGCTGAATCGCCGACTTCTTGCAGCGGGCAGTGATGATGCTGATCTTTCAAACCCTTGTCGGGCGGCGTATGATTGTGCGTACGAAGGTGTGGCGTGCGGAGATGGCGGTTTCGACCGCGGTGGCACGCGCGTGAACGAACAGGGTTGAAGCGACCTTCATGCGCTCTGCCTTGTGCCTCGCAAGGTGCGCGCATGGCATTACTTGGCAGCGAACATTAGGCCAGACCGACGGGCGGGTGCGCGACCGTCGAGTTGCGCCGCTGGCGTCCGGACGGAGGCGACCATGGATTGCCCGAGTTGTGGAACCTCTAATCCGACTGGCAAGAAATTTTGCGGCGATTGCGGAGCGTCGCTGCTGCCCTCCTGCGCCGCGTGCGGCGCACAGAATCCCTCGGGCACGAAGTTCTGCGGCAACTGCGGTGCGGCGCTTTTCGACATGCAAGCGCCGCCCGACACGGGCCCATCGCCATCGGGCATACAGCCCGGTGGAGCCGCGGCGCAAGCCGAGCGCCGACAGATAACGGTGATGTTCTGCGATCTCGCCGACTCGACGGCGCTGGCCTCGCTGCTCGACCCCGAGGATCTGCGGGAGGTAATCAGTGACTTCCACGCATGCGTTGCCTCCATGGTCCGCAGCCATGACGGGTTTGTGGCGAAGTACATGGGCGATGGGGTGCTGACCTACTTCGGCTACCCGCAGGCGCATGAGGAGGATGCCGAGCAGGCGGTTCGAGCGGGCCTGGCCCTGGTCGATGCGGTTGGCGCGATCGAGGGAGCGAACAGGAAGCTCTCGGTGCGGGTAGGCATCGCGACGGGAATTGTCGTCGTTGGCGACCTTGTCGGGTCCGGCCCGGCGCAGGAGCAGGAAGTCGTTGGCGAGACGCCGCACCTCGCCGCGCGACTGCAGGCCATCGCCGAGCCGAATACGGTAGTGATCGGGCCGGCGACGCGGCGCCTTCTCGGCGGCCTGTTCGAATGCAGCGATCTCGGTACGATCGGGCTCAAGGGCTTTGCCGAACCCGCGCGGGCCTATCGGGTTCTGCGGCCGAGCGACGTGGAAAGCCGGTTCGAAGCCATGCGATCGAGCGAACTCACGCCGCTCGTCGGGCGCGAGGAGGAAATGGACCTGTTGCTGCGGCGTTGGGGTCGCGCCAAGGTGGGTGAGGGCCAGGTCGTGCTCGTCTGCGGTGAGCCCGGCATCGGCAAGTCGCACGTCGCAGCGACGCTGCGCAGTCGGATCGAAGCCGAGCCGCATACGCGCGTGCGCTATTTCTGCTCGCCACACCATCGCGACAGTACACTCCATCCTTTCATCGCCCAGCTCGAATATGCGGCGGGGTTCGCTCACGGCGACAGCGCCGAAGCGAAGTTCGCCAAGCTCGAAGCGCTGATGGAGCAGTCGGGCGAGAAGGACGCGACCTCCATTGCTCTGGTCGCCGATCTGCTGGGCTTGCCGACTGACGCCTTCTATCCGACGCCACCGCCGGATCCGCAGCGCCGGCGCGAGCTCACCCTGGCCACACTTGCCCGGCAGCTCGGGATACTCACCGCCCGGTGCCCGGTTCTGCTGACGTTCGAGGACGCGCAATGGGCAGACTCGACGTCGCTCGAACTGCTTGACCGCCTCGTCGAGGGTGCGGCGCAGGTGCCGGTGCTGGCGCTGATCACCTTTCGCCCCGAGTTTCAGGCGCCCTGGGTCGGTCAGGCACACGTATCCTCGTTGTCGATGAGGCGGCTCGCCGAACGCGAGACGAAGGCACTGGTGGGCGCGGTCGCCGGCGGCAAGAGCCTGCCGGCCGAGATCGTCAACCGCATCGTCGATCACGCCGACGGCATTCCCCTGTTCATCGAGGAGCTGACCAAGACCTTGCTCGAGGGCGGCTTGCTGCGGGAAGAGGAGGACGCTTACGTCCTCGCCGGCCCGTTGCCACCGCTCGCGATCCCGTCGAGCCTGCGGGCTTCATTGATGGCGCGCCTCGACCGGCTGGCGCCGGTGAAGGAAGTGGCGCAGATCGGCGCCGCGCTCGGCCGCGAGTTTTCGTATGAACTGCTCGCCGCCGTTGCGTGCCGCACCGATGAAGGCCTGCGCGGCGCGCTGGACCAGCTGGTCGACGCCAGTCTGGTGTTCCGCCGTGGTGTACCGCCGCACGCTTCGTTCGTCTTCAAGCACGCCCTTGTCCAGGATGCTGCCTACAGCACCCTGTTGCGCGGCCAGCGCCAGGAGCTGCATGCGCGGATCGCCCGCTCGATCGAACAACAATTTCCCGAGCTGGTCGAGGGAGAGCCGGAAATCCTGGCGCATCACTACACGCAGGCCGGATTGGCCAACCAGGCCATATCCTATCTTACGCGGGCGGGACGCCGGGCCCTCGATCGATCCGCCATGGTCGAAGCGGCATCGCAGCTGACGAAGGCGCTGGTCCTCATATCGGAGCTGCCGGAGAACCTGGAACGCGAAAGACAGGAGCTCGATCTGCAGACCGAACTCGGTCGAGCCTTGATGATCACTAAGGGTTATGCAGCGCCGGAGACAGGAGAGGCCTACGCTCGGGCGAGGTACCTCTGCGAGGATCTCGGTGACACGGCGACGTTGGTGCGCGTCGGCTACGGTCAGTATCTGTACCATTTCATTCGCGCCGAGACCGCGCAATGTCTTCAGGTCGCCAACGAGATCCTGTCCTTTGCCGAGAAATCGGGGAGCGATGAGGCGCGCCTCCTTGGTCACAGGACGCTCGGCCTCAGCCTGTACGAGCTTGGAAAGTTCCCGGCCGCTAGGACTCAACTGGAGACGGCCGCCGGCCTGCTCGAGCAGTCGCAAAAGCACCAGATGTTTCATCGCGGCGATGCAGGCGTGACAATTCCCGCGTGGCTCTCCTCCGTCCTGGCCTTCCAGGGACATCTCGATCAGGCCGTGCAGATGCGCGATCGGTCGGTCAGGGAGTCCAACGCCTCTACGTCGTTGCACAGTCGCGTTTTTGGCCTGGCGCATGCGACGCTGGTGAGCTGCCTGCTTAGAGAATTCGAGGAGCTGCAGCATCGTGCCGACAACGTCTGCGCTCTCGCCACCGAGCTCGACTTCCCGTTCCTGTTGGCCTGGGGTCGAATCTTCCGGGGAATCTCCAGATTGAACCTCGGCCATGCCGACGGCGAACAGGCGATGCGCGACGGGTTGGCTTTGTACCGGCGAACTGGATCGAAGTGGGGACTGCCGTTCTGGCTGGCAAATTTTGCCGACTTCGCATGCCGGAGCCCGGATGAAGCCATGGCGATGGTGCAGGAAGGGCTGGAGGCCGTCGAGGCGACGGGTGAGCGCTGGTATGAGGCCGAGCTGTACCGGTTACGCGGCACTCTCGCCCGGTGTGGCACCTCTTTCGACGATGGGCTCGTCGAGAAGGACTTGCTCACCGCAAGACGAATCGCCAGCGAACAGGGGTCGGGATTGCTCGAGCTGCGCGCCGTTGTGAGCCTCGCCCGCCTGTGGCGTGAGCAGGGGCGGCGCGTCGTGGCTCGGGAGCTGCTCTTGCCGGTCTATGGCTCGTTCAGCGCGGGCCTTGCGACGGCAGATTTGCAAGAGGCGAAGACGCTTTTGGTTGGTCTGAGTTGAGTCGATGAGTGTGGGCAAGGGCACATACTGGCCGCCGGTCTTGTCGTAGATTCGCCAATCGTGGCAAGACCGCTTGAAAGTCTGGGCACTTTCTGCTCGGCCCGGCCATGTCGACAGCGCCAGATTGATCCTTCGGGGTATGCGGGGAGGGACAACATGGCCAGGATGCCCGGCCGTCCGCCGTCGCTGACATGCGCTGCCTGTGGCGCAGCGACCGAGCCCGGCGCCAGATTCTGCGGCCAATGCGGTGCGGCTCTCGTGAGCGAGGGTCAGGCGGATGTCCTTCCGTGGGAAGGGTCGACGAACCTCAGGCCGTCCCTGCGGAGCGCGGAACGCCGCCACTTGACCGTCATGTTCAGTGACATGGCCGGGTCGTCGGCGTTCGCCGAGCGTCTTGACCCCGAGGATCTCAGGGAGGTCATCCGTGCGTTTCAGGATGCGTGCATCCGGGCGATCGCGCGGTTCGACGGATCTGCCGCGAAGTTCATGGGCGACGGGGTGCTGGCCCATTTCGGCTATCCGCGTGCCCATGAGGACGACGCCGAACGTGCCGTCAGAGCGGGGCTCACGGTGGTCGAAGAGGTCGCCGGGCTGACGCTGCAAGGCTCCGTGCGCCTCGACGTCCGGGTCGGTATCGCCACGGGGCTTGTCGTGGTGGGCGAGACGGTGGGGGAAGGCGAGCAGGTCGTGATCGGCGAGACGCCGAACCTGGCCGCTCGCCTGCAGGGCATCGCCGAAATGAACGCGGTCGTGATCGCCGAGAGCACGAGGCGGCTGCTGGGCGGGCGTTTCGATCTAGAGGATCTCGGTCGGCAGTTCCTGAAGGGAATGGCCAGTCCGGTTCCATGCTGGCGGGTGCTTGGGGAGCATGCCTCTGAAAGTCGCTTCGAGGCGAGGCAGGCCCGGCGTGCGACCCGGTTGTTCGGCCGCGACCGTGAGGTCGACCTGTTGATGGACTGCTGGGCCAGGACGCTGAGTGACGGAGGCCGGACCGTCCTCCTGTCCGGCGAGGCCGGGATCGGCAAGTCGCGGGTCGTCGAAGCGCTGCGCCAGAAGATCGGCGACGCGCCCCATACGCGCATCCAGTGCCAATGCTCACCCCATCATGCGAACAGCCCGCTCTATCCCGTGATCGCCCAGGTCGAGCGCGCGGCCGGGTTTGCCCACGACGACACTGCCGATATCAAGCTCGACAAGCTGGAACGGCTCCTCAGGCAGTCGTCTTCGGACCTCGATCTTGCAGCCCCGTTGTTAGCGACGCTCCTGTCGCTGCCCTTTGACGGTCGCTACCCGGCACTCGAGCTTACGTCCAGCGATCAGAAGCAGCGCACCCTGTCGGCGCTCATCGACCACCTGGTCGGGCTTGCCAAGCAGCGTCCCGTGCTGTTCGTCCTGGAAGATGCGCACTGGATCGATCCAACGACGCACGAACTGTTCGCGCGCACCATCGACCAGCTGCAGCGCTGGCCGGTTTTGCTGATCGTCACGTTGCGTCCCGGGTTCGATCTCTTTCCCGACGCGACGCCATCCCATTTGACCGCGCTCACCCTGGATCGGCTGGAGCAAGGCGATGTCGTGGCCATGATCGACAGTTTGACCGGCGGCAAGGCGCTGCCGGCCAACGTTCGGGACGAGATCGTCGCAAAGACCGACGGGGTGCCGCTGTTCGTGGAGGAGCTCACCAAGGCAGTCCTCGGATCGGGCCTGGTCGAGGAAGCGGCTAATCGCTACGTCCTGCGCGGCCCGCAGGCGCCCCTGGCGATTCCAGAAACCCTGCACGACAGCCTGCTGGCCCGGCTCGATCACCTCGGTCTCGCGAGGGAGATCGCCCAGCTTTCGGCGGTCATCGGCAGGGAATTCTCCTTCGAGCTATTGGATGCCGTGGCCCCAATGCACGGCGCGGCGCTCGGCGACGGGCTAGCCCAGCTCGCCAGGGCGGGGCTGATCCTTGCCCGGGGCGCTCCGCCCAAGACGACCTATGTTTTCAAGCATGCGCTCGTGCAGGATGCCGCCTACGAAAGCCTGCTGCGTTCGACGCGTCGCCAGCTCCACGGTCGTATCGCCCGGGCGATCACCCAGCTGACGCCCCAGATCGCCGAGACCCAGCCCGAGCTCCTCGCCTATCATTATGGGCAGGCCGGGCTCGTCGATGACGCCGTCGCCTTTGGTCTGAAGGCAGGACGGAGCGCGGCCAGGCGTTCCGCGAATGAGGAGGCGATCACGCATTGCACCAGGGCGCTGGAGCTCCTGGGCACCAAGCCGGCGGGGACTGAACGGGATCGGCAGGAGCTGGAGCTGCTCGTTGCCCTCGGTGTGCCGACGTTCGCGGCGCGTGGCTACATGTCGGCCGACGTCGAGCGTATCTACGAGCGTGCGCGCGGCTTGTGTGATGACGTGACCGATACACCGCACCGCTTTACCGTCCTGCGCGGCCAGTGGAACAGCGCGTTCATGCGAAAGCCGCTGGCGCTATCGCAGAATCTCGGCGCCGAGCTGCTGGCGCTCGCGAATGCCCAAGATGACGACACGCGTCGGGCGCTCGCCTGCCGGGCGCACGGCTGCAGCCTGTTCTTTCGCGGCGAATTCGCATTGGCCTGGCAACGCTTTCGCGAGGCCGTCGATCTCTGGCCCTTCGGCAAGGCGCGCGCGGAGTTCCTCGTCTATGGCGAGGATTCGAGCGTGCTCTGCCGTGCCTACGGATCGTGGCTCTTGTGGTTCCTCGGCTATCCCGAGGAGTCGGATACGTGGATCGGCCGGGCGTTGGCCGATGCCCAGGCGCTGGCCCAGCCCTTCATCTCTGCCATGACGCTAGGGCTCGCATCGGCGCTGCACGTTCATCGTGGCGAAGTCCTGCAGGCATTGGAGCGCGCCGATGCATCGTGGACTCTCAGCACCAGGCACGGTTTCCCCCAATGGACCGCGTACGCCCAGATGTGCAGGGGCTGGGCGCGTGTGGCGCTCGGCGAAGCCGATGCCGGCAGCGCCGAGATGGAGCAAGGATGGGCCGCCTGGCAGGCGCTAGGCTCCCAGCTCGCGACGGTTCACGCCACTGTCCGGTTGGCCGAGGCGTGCGCGAAAACGGCGCGCATTGCGGCGGGCCTCGACTGGCTCGAGGTCGCCGAGGAGCATGCCCGCACGTTCCAGGAATGTTTCCTCGAGGCCGAGCTCCATCGGATACGCGGCGAACTGCTGCTCGGGCGGGAGGCGCCGTTGGAGGCGGAGGCTTGTCTTCGTCGCTCCATGGAGATCGCTCGCCACCAGAAGGCGAAATCCCTGGAGCTGCGGGCCGCTATGGTCTTGGCGCAACATTGGCAACGTCAGGGACGGCGACAGGAGGCGTACGATCTGTTCGCGCCGATATTCGGCTGGTTCACTCAGGGCTTCGATACGCCCGACCTGCAGAAGGCCAGGGCGTTGCTGGACGACTTGCGGCAGGCGTAGGTTCTGGACGCTGGCGTACGATACTCGTGCACGACCTGCTGGACGCCCGCGGAGACGAAGTATCGTCGTGAAAGCATTGCTAGCACTTGGGGCCAGCGACGCAATGAATGGCGTGACCGCCGGCTGACGTCGCTAGATGTGGGCCTCTACGGAGCGCCAAAGTCGCGAAAACGAAAACTGGTCATTGCCACGGTCTTCGCTCTCTCCGGGTCCTCTACGGTGCGAAAAAACTCAGCAAGAGATTTGTCCGACTGCACCGCAGTTGTTGACGGGATAAAGCACTTCAGTTATTATTTGTGCTGCCGGCGCTGCAGGGCGTCGTCCGTTCTATGTATCGTTCATCTGACACCTTGGTGCGCACATGGCAGGCAGCGCGAGTGTGACGCCGCGCGCCCCATTGATCTTGCCGCTGGCGGGCATCCCAACGCAAAACCGCCAGCGAAACTGTTTAAATTCAAAAGCATTGGAAAATCAGCCATCTAGCGCGTCGCTTGCCGCCTGTCTTAATCCAGCGAAACTCGTCTTTATTCTTGTCCGTGCCCAATGGCTGGTGCGCGCCTACTTTGTCATCCCAAGCGCAGCGAGGGGCCTTTACGCGGCCTCAAAGGCACCTCGCCACGCTCGGCGTGTCAGTCGCGCGTCACTCTTCGGCGATAGTTGGCGCTAGTTCTTCGTCACCAGCGGACATCCGCCTTCGCTCAGCGGCCGGAACGCCTCGTTGCCCGGCACCGTCGCGACCATCTTCACCAGGTCCCATTCGCTCTTCGATTCCTCGGGCGTCTTGGCCTGCATGAGGTACATGTCGCGGATTACGCGGCCGTCCTCGCGGACCTTGCCGTTCTTGGTCATGAAGTCGTTGATCGGCAGCTCCTTCATCTTGGCCATCACGGCCTTGGCCTCGTCGGTGCCGGCGGCTTGCACGGCCTTGAGGTAGTGCAGCACCGCGCCGTAGGTGCCGGCCTGGATGAAGGAGGGCGGCCGGCCGATCACCTTGGTGAAGCGGTCGGTGAAGGCGCGCGCCTCCGGCGTCATGTCCCAGTAGAACGGGCTCGAGATCAGAAGTCCCTGCGCCACCTTCAGGCCGACGCCCTTCACGTCGGGGAATTGCGCCAGCGGGGCGCTGATCTTCATGCCCTGGTTGGCGAGGCCGAACTCGGCCGCCTGCTTGACGCCGGTGATGATGTCATTGCCGCCGTTGGCGAACATCAGGCCCTGGGCCTTGGAGGCCTGCGCCTGCAGGAGGTACGAGGAGAAGTCCGCGGTGTTGAGCGGATGGCGTACCGAGCCCACCACCTTGCCGCCCGCCGCCTTGATGAAGCTGGTGGCGTCGTTCTCGACCGCGAGGCCGAAGGCGTAGTCGACCGTGACGAAGAACCACGAATTGTCGCCGCCCATCTTGCTGATGGCGTTCACGATGGTCTTGGTCTGGCCGTAGGTGTCGTAGATCCAGTGAATGGAATGCGACGTGCACGCCTTGCCGGTGAGCTCCGACGTCGCCGCCGCCGTCGGCATGACGATGCGGTTCTTTTCCTGGGCGATGCGCACCAGGGCGAGCGCGATCGCCGAGTTGGGGATGCCGAGGATCATGTCGACGTTCTCGTCGTCGTACCAGCGCTTGGCGATGCCGACGCCGACATCGACCTTGCTCTGGAAGTCGGCGGTCACCAGCTCGATCGGCTTGCCGAGCACGGAGCCGCCGAAATCGGCGATGGCGAAGCGCACCGCGGCGACGTCGCCCGGCCCGGTGTTCTCGGCATAGGGGCCGGACATGTCGTCGAGCACGCCGATCTTCACGGCGCCGTTCTGGGCGACGGCGGAAACGCTGAACAGGACGCACGCAATCGCTGCCGCCGCGGCGGCCTGCACGTATCGCATCATTTCCTCCCAAACGTAGTTCTTTTGCCCGATCCTAGCACAAGCCCAGGCGGCGTGGTTAATTGCCGTAAAGGGAATCGGGCCATCGGCGGGGGGAACGAATGGAATACTTGTTGTTGGTGACGTGGTTCCTGGGCGGGAATTCGACCACGAGCTACCAAGTCGCTTTCGGCTCGCGGCAGGCCTGCGAGATCGCCTTGGCCGAATTGCGCAACGACGCGCGCCGGCTCGGTGCTTTCGGGGATACGGTGCGCACCCCGGCCGGCGTGCCGACAGCCGGCGGCGCGATCCGGAGCGATGGCTCGCCCGCGCCCGTCCTGTCGGCAATCTGTGTCAATCAGCGTTGAGGAGCGAGGCGTGATGAATATCGATTTCACAGGCAAGAAGGCCATCGTCTGCGGCGGCAGCCGCGGCATCGGCAAGGCGATCGCCCTGGGCTTCGCGGCCTGCGGCGGCGACGTCTCGATCTGCGCCCGTGATCCCAAGGCCCTGGAGGAGACCCGCGCCGAGATCGCCAAGCTCGGCCGCAAGGCCCATGCCGCCAGCGCCGATCTTGCGAATGGCGACAAGGTGCGCGGCTACGTGCGCAACGCCGTTGCCGAGCTGGGCGGCGTCGATTTCCTGGTCAACAACGCTTCAGCCTTCGGTGCGTCGGATGACGACAAGGGTTGGGGCACCAACCTCGCCGTCGACATGATGGCGATCGTGCATGCGACGCAGGAGGCCTATCCGGCGCTGAAGCAGGTTCAAGGCAGCGTGGTCAACATCTCCTCGATCGCGGCCTTCCATCCCGCGGCGCGCCAGCCGCCCTACGGCGCCATCAAGGCCGCGGTGGTCCACTACACCACCACGCAGGCCGCGCTCTACGCCAAGGACCGCGTGCGCGTGAACTGCATCGCCCCCGGCTCGATCGAGTTCCCCGGCGGCGTGTGGGACCGGCGCAAGACCGCCGATCCCAAGCTCTACAACGCCACCCTTGCCTCGATCCCGTTCGGCCGCATGGGCCACGCCGAGGAGATCGCCAACGTGGCGCTGTTCCTCGCCTCGCCGCTGGCGTCGTGGGTCACCGGCCAGGCCATCTCGGTGGCCGGCGGGCAGGGGTTGTAGCGGGCCTGCGGGGCCTGGGTTCACCACATCGATCTCAGCGTCTCCGATCTCGACCGTTCCGGTCCATTCTACGATGCCGTCCTGGGCTTCCTCGGCTATCGCCGCGGTCACAGCGGCGCGACCTGGATCGACTGGGACATGGGAGCGCCGCATTGCGCTTCCTCCCTCGCCATCAGGCTGGCGACCAGCGATCGCGCGCACGACCGATACTCCTGTGGCCTCCATCACCTGGCCTGGGTCGCCCAGTCGCGCGCCGACGTCGATCGACTGCACGAGCGACTCGTCGCGATCGGCGTTACCGTTCTCGATGCGCCGGCCGACTATCCGCAGTATCGCGACGGCTGCTACGCCTTGTTCTTCGCCGATCCCGATGGGCTGAAGCTCCAGTTCGTGCATACGCCCGCTTAGTCGTCCGCAGAGTGAGGCCATCGGGTTGCGGGACCTGCGGCGGCTGGTCCACTCTTCGCTCGGCCTTTTGAACGATGCCGGGGGGAACCGTGGCGCTCACGCTCAGCAGCAGCAGCTTCAAGGAGGGCGAGGCCCTCAAGATGGACCACATCCTGTCGGCCGATTACGGCTTCGGCTGCGGTGGCGGCAACAAGTCGCCGCAGCTTTCGTGGGCGGGGGCGCCGGCAGGGACCAAGAGCTTTGCGGTTACGTGCTTCGATCCCGACGCCCCGACGGGGAGCGGCTTCTGGCACTGGGTGGTGGTGAACATCCCGGCCGGCACGACCGAGCTCAAGCTCGATGCCGGCAACCCCAAGGCCGGCCTGCTGCCTCAGGGCGCACTGCAAACACGGACCGACTTCGGCGCGCCGGGCTACGGCGGCCCATGCCCACCGGAAGGCCATGGCCCGCACCGCTACATCTTCACCGTGTTCGCCGTGAAGCAGGATGCCTTGCAGGTCAACGCCGACACCTCGGCCGCCATCATCGGCTTCCAGCTCCACTTCAATACCATCGAGAAGGCGACGCTGACCGGCAAGTTCGCGCGCTAGCAGGAGGACAGGATGTCGACACCGTCGCCAACGGCGATCAGCTCTCATCTTGCGGTGCGGCACGACTGGCTTGCCAAGCGCCGCGAAGCGGCGCTCGAGCCCGACCTGCCGATCGTCGATCCGCACCATCACCTGATCGACCGGCCCGAGAGCGGCACCTACCTGTTGCCCGATCTGCTGAAGGACATTTCCGAAGGCGGGCACAACGTCATTGCCACCGTCTATCTCGAATGGCTGTCGATGTACCGCGCCGACGGAGCGGCCGAGATGCGGCCCGTCGGCGAGATCGAGTTCGCCAATGGCGTGGCCGCCATGAGCGCCAGCGGCGGTTATGGCAGGCCGCGTGTCTGCGCCGGTATCGTCGGCCACGCCGATCTGCCGTTGGGCGCGCGCGTGCGCGAGGTGCTGGAGGCGATGATCGTGGCGGGCGGCGGTCGCTTCCGCGGCATCCGCTTCATCGCCTCGGTCCATCCGGACCAGACTCAATGGGGCGCGACCGCCATGCGGCCGGAAGGGCTGCTGGTCGACAGACAGGTCCGCGAGGGATTCGCCCAGCTCGCCCCGCTGGGACTGAGCTTCGATGCCTGGGTCTACCACACGCAGCTTGCCGATGTGATCGACCTCGCGCGCGCCTTCCCGGGCACGACGATCGTGCTCAACCATGTCGGTGGCCCGATCGGGCTCGGCCGCTACAAGGGCAAGCGCGACGAGGTATTTGCCGAGTGGAGCAAGAGCATCCGCACGCTCGCGGCTTGTCCCAATGTCAACGTGAAGCTGGGCGGTCTCGGCATGCGGCTGCTCGGTTTCGACGTGCACGAGGGCGAGGTCGCGCCCGGCTCCGAGCAGCTTGCCGCGCTATGGAGACCTTACGTCCAGACCTGCATCGAGGCTTTCGGCGCCGACCGCGCCATGTTCGAGAGCAATTTCCCCGTCGACAAGGGCTCGTACGGCTACGGCGTGTTCTGGAACGCCTGCAAGCGGCTTGCCGCGGGGGCCAGTGCCGGCGAGAAGAGGAGCCTGTTCAGCGCCACGGCGTCGAAGGTCTACCGCCTCGGCGTGTAAGCGTCTTGCCGGACTGCGACCTAGGAGGTCCGCGCTCCGGCAAGACAGGGACGAATTGGTGCAACGCAGCACGCGTTTGTCCTGTCATTCGTCGGCGTCCTGCCGAATCATCGCGGCAAGAACAACGATGATCCGGGGGAATGACGACAGTCGTCGCTGAGGACAAGGGCGGCCTGTTCACGATCAGCGGGCGGCAGTGGCTCATCCTGTTGATGGTCCAGCTCGCGAACATGCTGTTCGGCATGACCATCACCATCGCCAACCTGGTGCTGCCGCAGATGCGCGGCAACCTGTCGGCGACGCAGGAGGAGATCTCCTGGGTGATCACGCTGAACCTGGTGGCCACCGCCGTCGCCACGCCGATGACCGGTTGGCTGGCGAGCCGGCTGGGCTGGCGCAACCTGATGTTCTTCACCGTGCTCGGTTTCACCATCACTTCGCTGCTGTGCGGTTTCGCCGGCAGCCTGGAGACCCTGATCCTGGCGCGGGTGGGACAGGGTGCCTTCGGCGCGGCGATCATGCCGCTTGGCCAGGCCATCCTGCTCGCGACCTTTCCCAAGCATCTGCAGCCCATGGCGATCGTGATGTGGGGCGTCGGCGCGGTGTTCGGGCCTGTGCTCGGTCCGATCGTCGGCAGCATGGCGAGCGAAGCCTATGACTGGCGCGCCGCCTTCTTCATCATCGTGCCGCCCGGCCTCTGCGCCCTGATCTGCATCTGGTTCGCCTTGCGCGACTACACGGCGCGCAGTCCCGTGAAGTTCGACTGGACCGGTTTCATCGCGCTCTCCGTCGCGATCACCTGCGCCCAGTTGATCTTCGACCGCGGCCATCGTCTGGACTGGTTCGAATCGACGGAGATGGTCCTCTACGCCTTCACCGGCGCGCTCGCGCTCTGGATCTTCGTCGTGCATTGCCTGACCGTGCCCGAGCCGTTCGTCAATCCGCGTCTGCTGCTCGATCGCAACTTCACCATCGGCATCCTGCTCGCCCTGGTGATGGGCATGCTGAACTTCACCAGCATCGTGCTGTTCCCGACCCTGCTGCACGACCTGCGTGGCTACCCCGACAACGCCATCGCCACGCTGATCGCCGCGCGCGGCATGGGCAACTGGGCGGCATTCCTGTTCATCGTCCAGCTCACCCGCATCGCGCCGCGCTTCGCCATCGTCTGCGGCATGGGCATCCAGGCGATGGCGGGCTTCTGGATGGCGCAGTGGAACATCAACCTGACCGACAGCGACGTGTTCTGGGGCAATTTCATGCTCGGGCTCGGCCAGTCGATCTCCTTCACGCCGATGACGGTGATGGCCTTCTCGACCCTGCCGCCGCGCCAGGTGACGGAAGGCTCGGCCGTGTTCACCCTGATGCGCAACTTCGGCTCCAGCCTGTTCATCTCGGTGGCCGTGCTGATCGTCAGCCGGTCGACCGCCTCGAACTATTCGCGCATGACCGAGTACATCACGCCCTACAACAAGACGCTGACCGAGCCCGGCCTGCCGCCGCAATGGAGCCTCGACGGCACCGCCAGCCTGCAGACCCTGTCGAACGAGATCCTGCGGCAGGCGGCGATGATCGGCTATCTCAACGCCTTCTACCTGATGGCCTTCGCCGCCCTGGCGGCAATGCCGCTGGCGGCCTTCATGCGGGGTGTAAAGCGCGATCCATGAATGGCCGTCGGCCCGCCAAATGCGCGCACGAGTGTTGCCTGTTTCAGCAGGCACAATCCACTCGGCTGATTACAGCCGAGCGGATTATGCTTTAGACTTCCAGGCTGCTATCTCGATGGAGGTTGCCATGCCCGCCAATGCCTCAGCCGAATTCTCACGCCGTCTTTTCCTGGGGTCGACCGCCGCTGCCTGTCTCGTCGCCGGCTTCGGCGCGGCGCGAGCCGCCGGCAGCATCAAGCCCGACGCCAAATCGGCGCTGATCGTGGTCGACGTCCAGAACTGCTTCATCGATGGCGGCACCTTGCCGGTGAAGGGTGGCGCCGCCGTCGTGCCGGTGATCAACAAGCTCGCGGCCTCGTTCCAGAACATCGTGGTGACGCAGGACTGGCACACGCCGGGCCACGCCTCGTTCGCCAGCACCCATGCCGGCAAGAAGCCGTTCGAGACCACGTCGATGCCCTACGGTACGCAGGTCCTGTGGCCCGACCACTGCGTGCAAGGCTCGGATGACGCGGCCCTGCACAAGGATCTCAAGCTGCCGACTGCGGGGCTGATCATCCGCAAGGGTTTCCGCAAGGACGTCGACAGCTACTCGGCCTTCGTCGAGGCCGACGGCAAAACCATGACCGGGCTGGCGGGCTACCTGAAGGAGCGTGGCGTCGACACGGTGTTCGTCACCGGGCTCGCCACCGACTTCTGCGTCGCCTGGACGGCGATGGATGCGCGCAAGCTCGGCTTCACGGCCTACGTCATCGAGGACGCCACGCGCGCCATCGACCTCAACGGCTCGCTGGCCGCGGCGTGGAAACAGATGACCGACGCTGGCGTGAAGCGCATCCAGGCGAGTGACATCGCCTAGCGCACACGTCGTCCGGCTGGCGCACCGGCCGCATCCGGCGAGGCGGTCGGTCTTCGCGGCGGTGCGCAAAGTCACATTGTCGTGGGAAAAAATCTGCCACCTTGCGAGCCGTCCCCCCGCTCTCTATTGCCTTGGCGCCGGGAACGGGTGACACTTGACTGCACAAGTTGTGCGATGTCGGAAATCTCCCGACGGACTGATGGGTTACTCCTGATGCGCGCTTGTCTCGTTACCGTTCTGCTCGGCTTCGCCGGTCTCTGTTGGAATATCAGCCCGGCGCAGTCCCAGCCGCTACGGACGGCCCTGATCATTTCCAATGCCCAGTATGCCAACCTGCCGCCGCTGGCGCGATGCACCGCCTCGGCCGCTGCCGCACGCGACGCCTTGAAGGCCAGGGGCTTCGAGGTCGTCGAGCGAAGCGACGTGCGACGGGGCGAGTTCGACGCCGCCATCGGCGCCCTGGCAAAGCGCACGACGGCGTCGCCGCCGTCGGTCGCCGTCGTCTACTACTGCGGCTACGCGCAGGAATTCAACGGCCGCTCGTTCCTTCTGCCGGCCGCCGCGGACGTCAAGCGCGAAAACGACGTTCTGACCCAGGGCCTGATCTCCAAGAGCCTGGTCGACAGTCTGGCGCGCGTCGGCGACAGCAGTGGCGTGGTCCTCCTCGACGGGTTCCAGCCGCCGGGCGCTCCCGCGACCGGCTTCGCTCGGCTGGGTGAGCAGATCCAGCCGGGCAGCTTTGCCGTCATCGGCGTCAACAACGATGCCGCCGCCCAGGGGCCGACCGCTGCCGCGCAGGCCTTGCGCGGCCAGCTGGCGGGCGACGAGGTCAGCCTCGAGAAGTTCGTCGGCGGCATGCGGGCCGAGCTCGCCAAGGGCGCCGCCGGCACCGCCTTCTTCGTTGCCGCGACCGGTCGCCCGTCGTTCCTCGTCGGCGGCAAGCCGCCGCCCACGCCGGTCGCCGCCGCACCGCCGCCGGCCCCGGCTCCGACGCCGCCGCCAGCCGCCAGTGCACCGCCGGCCGCAGCCGCGCCGGCAGCGCCGCAACAGGCGATGGTGGACGAGGATCGCATGTCCGATCAGGACCGGCGGCAGGTTCAGCTGGTGCTGGCCACCCTGGGATACTATTCCGGCCGCATAGACGCCACCTTTGGGCCGGAAACTCGCGCTGCCATTCGTCGCTATCAGTTCGAGATCAAAGCGGAAATGACCGGTCGTCTCACCGCCGAACAAGCGACAAAGCTCGTCAACACCGTGCGCTGAGCATCGACACAAGAGGTTATGCCGTGGGGCTCCGGACGAAATTCAATCTGGTCATGGTCAGCGCTTTCCTGATCGGGCTTGCGATCGCCACCTTCCTCGCCAGAGAGATCACGATCGAGGAAGCCAGGCGCCAGATGTTGAACGAAGCGACGCTGATCATGCGCAGCGGCACTGCGGTCCGCGGTTACACCCAGAACGAGATCAGGCCGCTGATCGTCGACCAGCTCGCGGTGCGCTTTCTGCCCCATTCGGTCCCGTCCTATTCGGCGCAGACCGTGCTGCATCAGCTGCAGAAGGACTTCCCCGACTATTCGTACAAGGAAGCGGCCCTCAACCCGACCAATCCGGCCGACCGTGCCACGAACTGGGAGTCGGACGTCATCCACGCCTTCAAGAACGATCCCAAGCTTGCCGAGTTCGTCGGCCTGCGCGAGACGGCGACCGGTCCGTTCCTGACCTTTGCCCGGCCGTTTCGCCTGACTGACAAGGCCTGTCTTGCCTGTCATTCGACGCCTGCGGCGGCGCCGGCGACCATGGTCGACCTCTACGGCAACAGCAACGGCTTCGGCTGGCAGCTGAACGACGTGATCGGGGCGCAGATCGTTTCGGTGCCGATGAGCGTCGCGCTCAATCGCGCCAACCGGTCGTTGCTCGCTTTCGCGGGGTCGCTGAGCGCGGTGTTCGTGGCGATGCTGGTGGTGCTGAACGTGCTGATGCACTTCTTCATCCTGAAGCCGATACAGCAGATCACCGCGCTGGCGCGCGATGTCAGCGCCGGCAAGACCGACGTGCCGGAATATCCGGTCAAGGGGGGCGACGAGATCTCGTCGCTGGGCCGCTCGTTCAACCTGATGCATCGCAGCCTGCAGAACGCCATGAGGATGCTGGAGGGTACATGAGCGGAGTTCCGCGGGAACGGTAGCCATGCAGCCGCTCCCGCCCAACATCGGCCGCTACGTCGTCGAGGAGCTGGTCGGCGTTGGCGGCATGGGCCAGATCTACAGGGCGCAGGATCCCGTCCTGCGCCGGACCGTCGCCATCAAGCTGATCTCGACCAAGCTGATGAGTGGCGCCGACCGCGCCGATTACATCAAGCGCTTCCGCCGCGAGGCCGAGGCGGCCGCGCGTTGCGCGCATCCCAACATCGTCGCGGTCTATGACTTCGCCCTGCACGAGGAGCAGCCTTACCTGGCGATGGAGTTCGTCGCCGGGCAAAGCCTGCGCCAGCTTCTCGACGACGAGCCGGTCATGGCCGTTCCGGACGCGATCGGCATCATGGAACAGGTCCTCGATGCGCTGACCAGCGCGCACGAGCAGGGCGTGATCCACCAGGACATCAAGCCCGGCAACATCATGCTGACCGCCGATCATCGCGTGAAGGTGGGCGATTTCGGCATCTCGAAGCTGATGAACGTCGAGACCACGACCATCTTCTCGACGATCGGCACGCCGTCCTACATGTCACCCGAGCAGTGCCGCGGCGACGAAATCGTCGACGGCCGATCCGATATCTTTTCCGCCGGCGCCATGCTGTACGAGATGGTCGCCGGCGAACGCGCCTTCCAGGGCCGCAACGTGACCGAGGTCAGTCACCGCATCCAGAACGACAGCCTGCCGCTGCTGCCGGCCCATGTGCGCAACGCGGCGCCTCGCCTGCAGCTGGTCCTCGAGCGCGCCATGGGCAAGCATCCGGCGGATCGCTTCGACACCGGCGCCGACATGGCCGATGCCCTCCGCCAGGTGCTGAAGGAGGCGTCGCCCGACAGCACGCGCATTGCGCCCGAGGCCAGAGTCACAACGGTGGTGGTGACGCCGCGTGCGCCGCGCGAGGACTCGGCCGGGCGCAGGCCGCACCCACCGCTCGATCCCACGCTGCTGAAGACGCTGGAGGAGAAGCTCCGCGACTATGTCGGTCCAGTCGCGCGGGTCCTGGTGCAGACAGGCGCCGCGCGCGGCCGCTCCGCCGCCGACCTTGTTGCGGAGGTCTCGCTGTCGGTGCCCGACCAGGCCGATCGCGAGCGGTTCCTGCGCGAGACAGCCTCGCTGGTGCGGCTTCGTCCGCCCACGCCGCCAACGGGCGGCCCTCCGCTCAGCGACAGCAGTGGCCGCGGTAGTGGCCGCGTGACCCTGCCCGAACAGGAGCTCGAGCGGGCACAGGCGGCGCTGACGCAGTTCGTGGGGCCGATCGCCCGAGTGCTGGTGCGGCGCGCGGCGGCCAGTACCTCGTCCGTCGAGGTTCTCTGGCAGGCCCTTTCAACTCATATCGAATCGCCCGCCGAACGAGCCGCCTTCCTGAAGCAGCGCCAGAGCTAGCCTGCTTCGCTCCTGCGGAGCTTCGGAGGCTATAGCGCGATCGCCACCCGCCCGGTCACCGAGCGTTCCAGCAGCGCGCGCATCGCCTCCGCCGCCTGGTCGAGCCGGAAGGTGCGGTCGACATGCGGCCGGCAAAGCCCTGCCTCGCACCAGCCGCGGATACGCTCCATCAGGGCGAAGGTGCGGTCGGCCTGTTCGAAGCGCGCGTCGTGCGGGCTCCAGCCGACATAGTAGCCATAGTTGAAGCCGGTCACGGCGATGGTCTTGATCAGAAGGATGTTGGCCGGAATCTGCGGAATGGTGCCGCCGGCGAACCCAATGGGGCAGATGCGGCTCTCGATCGCCATGCAGCGCAGCGACTGGGCGAAGACGTCGCCGCCCACCGGGTCGTAGACCCGATCGACGCCGCGGCCGTTGGTAAGCTTCAGCACCTCCTCGCGGAAGTCCTGGGTGGCGTAGTCGATGACGTGATCGGCGCCGCGCTCCTTGACGAAGGCCGTCTTGCGCGAGCCGCCTGCGGTCGCGATCACCGTAGCGTCGAGGATCTTGCCGATCTCGACCGCCGCCATGCCGACGCCGCCCGCCGCGGCGTGCACCAGCAGCGTCTGGCCCCTCTGTACGTCGAGCGCCATCGGCCAAGTCAGCGCACCGGCCGACGTCGGGTAGGAGATGGCGAGTTGGATCGCCTCGGCGAAGCCCACGGTCTTCGGCTTGGCGAAGACATTGACCTCGTGCGCCACCGCCTCCTCGGCGAGGCCGCCCCAGTCGAGCACCGCCACGACCTCATCGCCGACTTTCAGCCGCTGGCAGGCCGGCGACACCTCGGTCACGACGCCCGAGACTTCGGTGCCCGGCGCGAACGGGAAGGGCGGCCGGCGCTGGTACTTGCCCGCGATCACCAGGGTCGTGGCGAAGCTGACGCCGGCTGCTTTGACCTTGATGCGGACTTGGCCGGACTTGAGCGCGGCAGGTTCGACGTCCTCGAGCTTCAGGTCCTCGGGGCCGCCCCATTGGCGGCAGATCATCGCTTTCACAGCGTCACCGGCAGGCTCTTCACGCCGCGCAGGATCAGCGAATCGTGCCATTCGGGCTCGCCGCCTTGCAGTCGAATCTGCGGCAGGCGCTCGGCCAGACGCGTCGCGGCGATCTCCGATTCCAGCCTCGCCAACGGCGCGCCAAGGCAGAAATGGATGCCGTGACCGAAGGTCATGTGCGGGTTCTGCGTACGGCCGATGTCGAAGCGCTCGGGATCGTCGAACGCCTCGGGGTCGCGATTGGCCGAGTTCATGAAGGCAAAGACGCGCTGGCCCTCTCGGATCGTCCGGCCGCCCATCTTGAGATCGGCGGCGGCGACGCGCGCGAAGGCGCCTGAGGGGCCGTCGTAGCGCAGCCATTCCTCGATGGCGCTGCCGGCCATTGCCGGCTCGGCGACCAGGCGCTCCCACTGCTCGCGGTTCTTCATCGAATAGAGGAAGCCGTTGCCGATCAGGTTGGTCGTGGTCTCGTGGCCGGCGAACAGCAGCAGGATGCAGGTGCCGATGATCTCGTCGGTCGACAGCGCATCGCGGTCGTCACGCGCCAGTACGAGCTGGCTGATCATGTCGCCGGTGGGCACCGCGGTTCGCGCCTCGACCAGGCCACGGAAATAGTCCGACATCGCCTTGGCGCCGGTCTCGGCGCGCAGGTACTTGTTGCCCGCGACCTGGGCCGTGCCGATGAACAGCGCGATGTCGTCCGACCAGACCTTTACCCGTTCGAGATCGGCGCGCGGCACCCCTAAGAGGTCCATGATCACCGAGGCGGGCAGGGGATAGGCGAAGTCGGCGATGAAATCGATCGGCTCGCCGCGCCTTGCCTTGGACTGCATGCCATCGAGCAAGTGGCCAATGATATCCTCGATGTTGGACGTGAGATTCGAGACCGCGGTCGGCGTGAACGCCTTGGTGAACAGCCGGCGCAGGCGGGTGTGGTCGGGCGGATCGCGGAATACCATCCAGTGATTGAGGTAGCGCACCAGGCTCTCGATCGAGCCTTTCTGGTATTCGGGATTGGCCTTGAAGAAGGGCGTCAGCCGGTCGGCCGATATCTGCCGGTTGTTCAGCGCCACCTGCTTCACATCGGCGTAGCGCGTGATGATCCACGCCTTCATCGCCGGCGACCAGTGCACCGGGTCTTCGTTGCGCAGGCGCGCGAATTCCGGGAAGGGATTGGCATTGGTTGCCGGATTGCCGAGGTCGAAGACATAAGCCATGGCGCGAAGCTAGGGCCTCAACTTGGCGATACGCAACCCCAATAGGATGGTAGCGTCGGTCGTTACGTTGGTCCTGTCGGGAGTCTCATGAGGCGAAGGGCTTTTTCTGCGGGCGTCGGTGGCGCGATCGCTACCGCTTCGCCCTTCGCGCATGCGCAGAAGGCGCTGCTGACGATCGGCTTCCTGCATTCCGGAACCGCGGCGCAGACGGCCCGCCGGCTCCAGGGCTTCCTCAAGGGCCTGGGCGACACCGATCTGCCGAGCGCCTGGGGCCAGGCCGGCGGCTCCGTCGCCCGCATCCTCAGGGGCGAGAAGCCGGCGGAGCTGCCGGTCGCGAAGGCGCTTGGCCTGGAGATACCGTCGAACCTGCTGTTCACCGCCGACGAGACGATGGAATGACCATCGAGGTCAGGCGTCTCGGCGTCGCCGACGCCGCCGCGTTCGAGCGTGTCGCCGACGGCGTGTTCGATCATGCGATCGATCGCGCACGCCTCGTGGCCTATCTCTCGACCCCCGGCCATCATTTCATCGGCGCCTTCGCCGACGGCGTGATGATCGGCCAGCTCGCCGCCATGGTGCACCGTCATCCCGACCTCAGGCCAGCCAAGCTCTATGTCGACGAGCTGGGCGTGGCGCCGCGGTTTCAGCGCCAGGGCATCGCCCGGCGCCTGGTCGATGCCGCCTTCGCCCTGGCCCGCGAGCTCGGCTGTCCCGAGATCTGGGTCGCCACCGAGCCGGACAACCTGCCGGCGCGCGGTCTCTACGAATCGCGCGGCGCGCGGGCCGAGTCGGTTGTGATGTACGTCTACAAGCTCTAGGTCGCCGTTCCGGCGAACTGCAGCAGGTTGCCGTCGGGATCGCGCACGATGAAGGTGCGGGCGCCCCACGGCTCCTGCTTCAGCGTGCGGAAGAAATCGACGCCGGCCGCCTCGAACTCCGCGAACAGCGCGCGGATCTCGGCAGCGCTGTTGACGGTGATCGCGGCCGACAGGAGCTCTTCGCGCTCGCGGATGTCGCCGACGAAGACCGGCTCGCAGATCAGGCGCAGGTTCAACAGCGCCTTGCCGCGCCGCACCTGACCGTAGAAGGGCGGTTCGCCGTAGGTGAAGACGATTTCGAAACCGAGCTTGCCGGTGAAGAAGGCGCACGCCGCCTCGAAGTCGGTAACGAACAACTCGGGCTCGGACGCATTCAGCGCAGGCGTCGCAGTTACGGGGGCTTTGGTGTCAGTCATGACTTGCACTCCTGTCTTGAGCGCCTGCCAGCTCTCGAACCCGGCCTGGCGGGCCACCAGCTCCTGCGCATCGGCGAGCTTGAAGCTCTGTTGCAGGACCTCGTGGTCGTTGAGGTCACGGAAGCGCGGCAGGACGGCCCTGATCTGTGCCGCGACGGGGTAGTGGCCGTCGCGGTGCCAGCGCAGATAGAGCTTGGCCTGCTTGCGGAGGTTTTCGAGATTGGGCATGGGCGCAGCTACGGTTCACGTCACGTAGGTGGGCATGGCCCCTTCGGCCGCAGCCGATGCGCCCTACAGCAGCGCGGCAAGGATGCGCCGCAGCGGCGCGCGCTGTCAACGTTTGCGCAAAACGTCGAGGAAGATATGCGCGCAGTCAGATTGACTCGGCGCTTTTCGAGGCACACCATTCGACACAATGACAGGTTGTGTAACGCACGACGTTGACACGCCTCCGACCTTGCCCCTGCGCGGACGCCGTTTGGCGAAGTTGCCGTTGTACCAGCAAGGAGAAACATCATGTTGGAAGTCGAGCTGGACGTCTTTTCGGGCGTGCCGAATCCCACCTGGACGTTGTCGTCGCGGCAGGAAGCTGGCCTGTACGAACGGCTGAGAGCCGATTCGCGGCAGATTTCCTCCGCAACCAAGCTCAGTCCGCGACTGGGCCTGGGCTATCGTGGGCTCATCGTCAGACGCGTCAAGACCGACGACGGTCCGTGGGACAGGGCGCTGGCTTCGCGGCGCACGCCGTTTGCCAACGAATTTCGTCTCGGCCTCGGGCAGTCGAAAGCGGGTTCGGCCGCCGACTGGCTGGTCAGGTCCGCAGGCCGTCAGGGCGTCGAGTTGAACGACGAGGTGCGGAAAGTCGTGTCGCGCGGCGTCATGTGGGTGCCCCGCTTGCGTGGTCCCCACGATCCCAAGGAAAGGGTCGATCGCAAGCGGGTTCCGGAAGACAAGGTCGCGGTGGATGCGCCCTACGCGCTCGACGCGGAACACCATGAGACCTGGTGGGCCTGCGGCTCCAACCTGTTCAGCGCCAACGCCTCCTACTTCAACGATCCGGCCCATGTGACGCACAACAACTGCTACTGCTTCGCCAGCAATCACATGCCCGACATCCGCTTTGCCCGGCCGGGCCGGCGCGGCGGCCATCCGGCGACGGCGTTGACCTGCGGCGCCTGCATCGACGGCCTGCACGCCGACGGCTGGAAGGAAGGCTGCGAGCCCAACGCATTGACCATCGTCATGGTCATGTGGCCGGGCAACGACTACCATTTCTATCGGCTGGTCACCGGCGGGCCGTACTGGTGGTGGGGGCACAAGCCCGGCGGCACGCCAGCGCGCTATACCGACGATTGCGGCCACGGCATCTATCAGTATCAGGGCAAGGGGTATGCGCCGAACAACATCTGCCGGGCGCCCTACACCGATTTCTGCGGCTACTTCTATCAGAACAACAACACGGCTTACGTGGCGTGATTGGCTCGCTGTTGGCGTATCATGCGCCCTCCTGATGCCGCTGTGCGCGACCATGGGTACAGCGGCTCCGGCCACAACGGTAAGAGCTCCGGCCACAACGGTAAGAGACGAATCGATGCCCGTGCATTGTGAAGTCGAGCTCGACATCTACTCCGGCGCGCCGAATCCGACGTGGAGCCTGACCGACGCCGAGTCGGACAGCTTCGTGAAGCAACTGGCGGCGTTGCAGCGGGCCGCGCCCCGGCAACTCTCGGGCAGGCTCGGCTATCGCGGGTTCATCGTCCAATGCACCGAGGGGACCGACGCGTGGTCTGTTCACGTGCAAAACGGCACGGCTCACATCGCACGAGGGCCGACCATCCATGCCGCCGATGAACAACGCCGGTTGGAACAGTGGCTGCTGAACACGGGTCGGCCTCACCTGAAGCCCGACCTGTTCGAGTTTGCCGAAAGCGAGCTTCGGTGATCGCGTCCTAACTCAGCGCCTCGACGCCCAGCGCCTTGCCGAAGCGGCGGCTGCAGTCCAGCGCGTCGCCGTACTTGCGATGGCGCGCCGTGTGATGCGCGGCCGCCAGCAGCAGGCGGCCCTTCAGCGGATTCCGGTTCTTGCCGAAATCCTCCAGCATGCAGAGCGCGATTTCCTGGTTGTGCGGGTCATTGCCGAGCCGCGAGCAGGCCATTGCGATGGCGCGCACCAGCGGCGCCGTATCGAGGCCCGAATCCAGTGCGGCCTGGATCCAGCCCAGCGCCTTCGGCGAGTCGAGCGCCACGCAGGCCGCTTCGACGCGGCTGCCGACCGCCTCGGCATCGAGCCCGCGGATCGTCTGCGTCTCGATGCGCGGCGGCGTAAGGTCGCCGGTCAGCTTCTGGTGCCAGGCATTCTGGTTGAGGTAGGCGGCCGCGAGATAGAGCAGTTTCAGCCGCTGCGGATGCTCGAACGTGTCCCAGAACCAGCCCTGCGTGTTGACGTACTCGTAGCAGTGCTGCGGCAGGGAGAAGTTGAGCTCGTCGTGGGTTTCCAGGGCGACCGTTGCGGCGCCGACCTGGATGGCGTCGAGCAGCGCGCGCGGGCTCTTGCCGGCCTTCAGGAGCGCGGTGAGGTGGGGCAGGTAGGCGGGCTCGGGTTCGCGGACGATCACCTCGATCAGCGCCTCGGTCTCGCGGGCGTCGAGCGGCGCCTTGCTGTTGGCCAGGAGCGCGCGCTCCTGTTCGGTGGTGCCGCTGTAGGGCACGGCGTGCAGGGTATGGCCTTCGAGATAGACGGTGACGGCGTTGCACGCGACTTCGTACAGCGAATACCAGCGCGGGCCGACGGCGATGTCGAGGGCGCCGGCATAGAGCACGTCGTGCGCGTCATCCCAGCCGATCGCCTCACCCAGCTCGACGGTGGCGCGGGCGCGGAAGGACTTGTGGCCGGTGGTGTAGGAGCGGTTCTGGAAGGAGCGATCCTGCACGTCTATCAGCCCGGCGAAGCAGAGCTCGGCCAGGGCGGCGCGGCGCTCGGCCGGGTTCTGCATCAGGCCGAGGAACACGCGGTAGGCGTCGATGACGTTGCCGCGATGGACCAGGGTCATCCATTGCCCGAGCCGCTGCTTCAGCGGTCCGTCGAGCGAAAGCGGCGTCTGGTCGGGCCAGTGCACGACGGGGGTGGGCGGCGGGCCGTCGGGCATCTGGAAGCCGCGCGAATAGTGACCGGGCGCCTTGGCGATCTTCTGGTTCCAGATGTCGAGCCCGGTCGGCATGTACCAGATGGTCTGTGCCAACGGCAGGCCCGACACCGCGCCCGGCAGCATCTTCGAGAGGTTGAGCGCAGCGCGTGCGCTCAGCAGGCAATGATCGTTGTTCACGAAGTTCACGTACCCGTCGTCCATGCGCTCGTGATAGGGCACATGGGTGTACGGGGCGTGGATGCGCACGGCCTCGCGCAGCATCTCGGTGATCGGACGGCCGTCGCGCACCAGGCCGTAATAGACCTCGCTCGCGCCCTTCTGGTCGCGGGCCATGACGCGCTCTTCCAGCGCGGCGTAGCGGGGATCGGTGGTACGCGTTGCGGTGACAGAGTCAGGCGACATCAGGACACCTCCGACAGGCGACCATTAGACCCCCGTCGGCGGGGCCTTCCAAGCGGACAATTTCGCAGAAGTCCCCACATCGTGGCAGAGTGGCCATGTCAGGAGAGGGAACCCATGAGCCAGACCGTCGCCGAAGTCATCGTCGAGACCCTACAGGCTGCGGGCGTAAAGCACTGCTGGGGCGTGCCGGGCGATACGCTGAACTACGTCACCGACGCGATCCGCCGCAGCGGCATCGAATGGGTGCATGTGCGCCATGAGGAGGCGGGCGGCTTTGCGGCAGGCGCAGAGGCATTGCTGACAGGCGATCTCACGGCCTGCGCCGGCTCGTGCGGGCCGGGCAGCCTGCATTTCATCAACGGACTGTTCGAATCGCATCGCAACCGCGCGCCGGTGGTTCTGATCGCGAGCCAGATCACGTCGGAGGAGCGCGACTTCGACTTCCCGCAGGAGGTTGACTTCGAGCAGGTCTATCGCGCCTGCAGCGTCTTCTGCAGCGAGATCCGGTCTCCCGCCCAGGCCCGGCGCAAGGTGGCGATGGCCTGCCAGGCCGCCCTCGCCAAGCGCGGCGTGGCGGTGCTGATCGTGCCGGTCGACATCTCCAAGGCGGCGGCGCCGGCCGAACCGCCCTTCGCCGTGCACAAGGCCGAGCCGCTGGTGCGGCCGTCGGATGCCGAGCTCGACCGCATCGCCTGGATCCTGCAGGAGGGAAAGAACATCGCGATCTACGGCGGCTCGGGTTGCCAGGGCGCGCACGACGAGATCGTGGCGCTGGCCGAGAAGCTCAAGGCGCCGGTCGCCCACACCTCGCGCGCCAAGGACTTCATCGAATACGACAACCCCTGCAACGTCGGCATGACCGGGATGCTGGGCACCGCCGGCGGCTATCACACGATCAAGACCTGCGACACGCTGCTGCTGCTGGGCTGCGACTTCGCCTGGCGCCAGTTCTATCCCGACAAGGCGCGCATCGTTCAGGTCGACATCGACCCCACGCATCTCGGCCGGCGCCATCCGGTGGAGCTGGGCGTCGTCGGCGACATCAAGGCGACGGTCGCCGCGCTGCTGCCGAAGGTGAAGGCGCGCAGCGATCGCGGCTTCCTGGACGACTGCGTGGCGCGTCACGACAAGGCGCTGGCGAGCTTGGAGAAGCGCGCGACGGCGCACGAGGGCAAGATCCATCCGCAGTATCTTGCCCACCTGATCGACAGGCACGCCGCTGAGGATGCGATCTTCACCGCCGACGGCGGCTCGCCCACGGTCTGGCTGCTGCGCCACGTCAAGGCGAACGGCAAGCGCCGCACCCTGATCAGCCTGACCCACGGCACCATGGCCAATGCCATGCCGCAGGCGCTGGGGGCCAAGCGCGCGTTTCCCGACCGCCAGGTGATCTCGATGAGCGGCGACGGCGGCCTCGCGATGATGATGGGCGACCTGCTGACCGCCATCCAGGAGAAGATCCCGCTCAAGATCGTCGTGTTCAACAACGGCGCGCTGGGCTTCGTAGAGCTGGAGATGAAGGTCGAGGGCCTGCTCAACGCCTACACCGACCTCGTGAACCCCGACTTCTCGCGCGTCGCCGAAGCGATCGGCTTCCATGCCCGGCGGGTCGAGAACGCCAACGACCTCGAGGCCGCGGTACAGGACTGGCTCGCCCAGCCCGGCCCGGCGTTACTCGACGTCGTCACCAGCCGCATGGAGCTGGTGATGCCGCCCTTTGTCGGCGCCGAGCAGGTGTTCGGCACGGCCCTCTATTCGGCCAAGGCCATGCTGGGCGGCCGCGCCGGCGACGTCTGGGATCTGGTTACGGAGAATCTTTAGCGAAGCGCTCATGCTCTCCCCCTAGCGGGGGAGAGGAGCATGACGTGATACGACCTACTTCGACCACGGCCCGAACGGCGGCATGTCCTTGCTGGGCTTGAGGGGGAAGGCGGGTGCGCGCTTCTCGAAGAAGGATTTTATGCCTTCCTGCGCATCGGCGCCGGCGGCGAGGTAGCCGACGCACTGCAGGTCGAGGGTCACGGCATCGAGCGGATCCTGCGCGCCCAGCATGCTCCACATCAGCCGGCGGTTGACGGCCGCCGCCACCGCCGAGGACGTGCTGGCCGCGAACTTCTTGGCCAGCGCCTGCGCCGCCGGCAGGAGCTCGTCCGGCGCGTGCACCGAACGCACCAGCCCGCCCTTCAGCGCTTCCTCGGCGCCGAACAGCTCGGCCGTCATCACCCATTCCTGCGCCCGCTGCATGCCGACCAGCCGGGGCAGGAACCAGCACGAGCCCGCCTCCATCGCCATGCCGCGCTTGTTGAAGACGAAGCCGATGCGGCCCGCCGTCGACATCAGGCGGACATCCATCGGCAGGCACATGGTGATGCCGACGCCGACGGCGGCGCCGTTGATCGCTGCCACGATCGGCTTCAGGCAGTTGAAGATCGCCAAGGTGATCGAATCGCCGGCCTCGCGCTTCTGCGGCTTGTTGCCGTCGTTCCACACCTGGAAGGCGCCGCTGCCGCCGGAAATGTCGGCGCCGGCGCAGAAGGCGCGGCCGGCACCGGTGACGGCGATCGCCCGCACTTCATCCATCGCATTCACGCCCTGGAAGAAGTCGATCAATTCCCTGCTCATCACGGTGTTGAACGCGTTGAGCTTGTCGGGCCGGTTCAAGGTCACGGTCATGACGCCGTCCTCGAGGCTGGTAAGCAGGGTCTCGTAGGCCATGGATTTTTCCTCACCTTTTCGTTCCGCTGCGCAAGACCGAATGCCGTTGCGCGACCGCGTGGTTTGCGAAACATTCGCCGCAACGCAGCTGGTTCGCAATCCCGGAGGAAGTCGATGTCTCACCTGCTGAAATCCGTCGAAGACGGCATCATGAAGATCACGCTCAACCGGCCGGAGGCGATGAATGCGCTGTCGCGCGACATGATGCAGGGCCTGACCGACGCCCTGAACGAAGCGGCGGGTTCGCGCGACATCGGCTGCGTGGTGGTGCGCGGCGCCGGCGACAAGGCTTTCTGTGCCGGCGGCGACGTGAAGTCGATGGCGGCCGGCCGCGACCAGGACAAGACATACGAGGACAAGGTCCACGACATCCGCATCCGCATGCAGGTCTCGGAGCTGCTGCACGAGATGGGCAAGCCGACCATCGCCATGGTGAACGGCGTGGCGGCGGGCGCCGGCCTGTCGCTCGCGCTCGCGGCCGACATGCGCTTCGCCGGCAAGAGCGCGCGCATGACGACGGCCTTCGCCAAGGTAGGCTTCTCCGGCGACTTCGGTTCGCACTATTTCCTGCACAAGCTCGTCGGCACCGCCAAGGCGCGCGAGCTCTACTTCACCGCAGAGATCCTGAACGCCGAGCAGATCGAGAAGCTGGGGCTTGCCAACCGCGTGGTCGACGACGCCAACCTCGATGCCGAGACCATGGCCTTCGCCAGGAAGCTCGCCGCCGGACCCCGGGTTGCCTGGTGGCACGTCAAGAAGAACATGAAGATCGCCGAGGAGGGCTCGCTCTCCGAGGCGCTCGACAGCGAGGCCGCCCGCATGATCCGCACCGGCGAGACCGAGGACCACAAGGAAGCCGCCCGCGCCTTCGTCGAGAAGCGCGCCGCGGTGTTCAAGGGAACCTGAGAGGGAGGGGATGAGCGGCAACGGCGCGCTGATGAAGCTCTACTGCTCAAACGGCTCTCCTTTCGCCCGCAAGGTCCGCATCGTCCTTGCGGAGAAGGGGCTGGCGTACGAGGCCGACATCCAGGATCGCGTGCGCCCGGTCGAGGAGGCGCTGGGACCGACTCTGGCGATTCCCGTGCTCGACGATGGCGGGCGCCGGCTGTGGGAGTCCGACCTCATCATCGACTACCTGCTGAAGACCTATCCCGATTCCAGGCCCGACGCGGCTGTCGCGCCGCCGCTGTCGCCCTGGATGGCGCGCCCGGATCGGCACTGGGACGACATGACGACGCTCGCCACGCTGGCAAGCTGTGCCGGCAGCATCGTCAACCTGCGCCTGATGCGGAACGACGACCTCACGCCGGAGAACTCGGCCTACCTCGCGCGCCAGAAGACGCGCATCGAGCGCTGCCTCGACTGGCTGGAGGAGCGCGTAACCGACGAAGGCTTCGCGCCCGGCTGGTTCTCGATCATGGACATCGCCTTCCTCTGTCCAGTGGCGTTCTGCGAAGCGCGCGAGATCATGCCGTGGCGCGGCCGGCGAAAGCTCGATGCCTTGTTCGACCGCTGCCGCACGCGGCCCTCGCTGCTCGCCACGCCGACCAACATCAAGCGCTAGCGTCAAGGCCGCGGCGTCGATCTCACAGGATTTTCACAGCCTCGCTCGCCTCTGCACTAGGTATGCGCAGGCGCGCATTGACCCAACCCGGGGTGAAGTTGCAACGTGGAAGTTCCCCCGCCTCCTGAAATTTGGACATCGTCGTCGAATGCCTCGGACACTGGGGCGTTCCTGTTCCGGCTCGATAACCGAGTTCGGCCGTATCCCGCCTCCGCAAGAAGAACCGGCCCGTGTCACATGGTGCCATCTCGATCCCTGCGATAGGGCTTCCGGTCATCGCAACGCCGGTCCGGGTGATGGTCCTGACCGATGTCCGGTTGTATCGCGAGGGCTTGGCGAAAATCCTGGCGGCCGAGACGTGCATCGAGCTGGTCGGCAGTGGTCCGCCAAACCATGAAACGATCGCCTGGGTCGTGTCCGCACAGCCCGACGTCGTGCTGCTGGAAGCGGCAGTGGCCTGCAGCTCGTCGATTGTTCACGACCTGGCGCGATTGAGCCCGAACACCAAGATCGTGGCGTACGGCGTGCAGGACGAGGAGCAGCAGGCCTTGCGCTGCGCCGAAGCCGGCGTGGCGGCTTTCGTCATGGGCGAGGCAACGGGTCAGGAGCTTGCCGGCGCGATCCTCGGCCTCTCGCAAGGAGAGTTCCGTTGCCCGCCGCGGACGGCGGCGATGCTGCTGCAACGTGTCTCCGCCCTGGCCCAGGGTGTGCGTGAGGACCACCGGCACGAGCGCCTGACGCCGCGCGAACGGCGGATCGTCGCCCTGATCGGCGAAGGGCTCTCGAACAAGGAAATCGCGCGTCGCCTCGGGATTTCGCTGGCGACCGTGAAGAACCACGTGCACAGCATCCTCGAGAAGCTTCACGTTCTGCGCCGGGGGCAGGCCGCCGCCCAATTCCGTCGGACGCAGTTGCTCGACAATCCGGCATAGCCTCGAGGATCTAGACCCAAGGGTTCAGCGCGCCACGGGTCCATCGCGGCTTCGGACCCAGATCCTCCCTGCATCCAATTCGAAATCCTCCGATCCATTGTGAGGGATACCGGCGGCATCGATAGTCCGTGCGATGAGCGCAGCACCTCCCACCAACGGACATGGGATCAAAGTCGCGCTCGCCGCGGTGCCGCAGTTGTTGGCGTCGGTGGTGCGACAGGCAGTGGAGGCCGAGAGGGACATGGCGATCGTTGCGGAAGTCGAATCGTCGAGCGGGCTTGCCGATGCACTGACCGACCGCGTCGACGTGATCATCACGGCGAGGAAGGGCGAGGAACTCGCGCTTCCGTTCCGCGCCGCGCTGTTCGGCCACCGGTCGATCCCGATCGTGGCGATCGGCGTCGATGGCACCAGCATCGAGATCTACAGCCATTCGATCACGCGCGGTTACGGATTGGCGGGCTTGATCGGGCTGATCCGCGAAGCGGTTGCCGAATCGCAGCCACGAACTGGAGGCTGACCATGCAGGAAATCGGCGTGTGGACGACCGCGGAAGGAACCGTCGCCGCGACCCTCGACTACGAGGACAGTGGCGGTGAGTTCAGCCTGCCCAAGTGGGCCTCCGGGGCGCTGCAGGGTGCGGCGGCCGGCGCCTCGACCGGCCTGGTGGCGGGTCCCTACGGCGCGCTGATCGGTGGCGTGGCCGGCGCCGCAATAGGCGGCATTACCGCCGGGACGGCAAAGCCGCCGCCGAAGAGCGATGCGCCAAAGCCTGCCGCGCCGAAGGGCACGCCGACGCCCGGATCGTCCAACACCGCGGTCATCCAGGCGCTGCAGCAGTTCGCGGCCGCGGTGCCATCGCTGATTCAGATCGTGGCGGGGGCCTCGGGAAGCAAACGCGCGGAGGGGGCCGATGCCGACGGCGAGTCGGCATTTGCCACCGAAAGTGCCGCGGCCGACGAGTGGGCCTGGGTGGAGAGCGCTCGCGAGTGGACCGTCCCATGATCCCGGCAGCGCAGCGCATGGTCACCGAACTGCTCGCGCGCCAGCTCGGCATCGATGTCGGCGAGCTCGACACGGCCGTCGGCGACGATCCGATGGCGGCGTTCGTTGCCCTGTCGATCGCCGGCCAACCCCGGGCCGCTGCACCCGGCGGCGACAGCGCAGGTGAGCGGCTCGCCCGCGTCGCCGTCATGGTCGGCGCCTGTTCGCTTTGCCTGGGAGAAGAGCCGGCGTGTCTCGAATGCGGCGGCGTCGGACGTCCGGGGTCTCGCGCCCCCGATCGGGAGGCCCTGCTGAGATGGATCAGGCCTTCGCTCCGGCGCGTCGACCTGTGCTTGAGCGTGTTGCGTGAGCGGCCGGAGAACAACCATGGACGAGGAGACGAGCGATGACACCAGATGCAGAAAGCTACGAGAGCTATGAGTACGACGTCGAGTCCAGCGAGTTCCTCGACGAGGCGGCGTATAGCGACGAAGCCGCGAGACGGCCGGGCCGGCCGGTGTTCGTGCGCGGCGGCTTTGCCAGCGCGACGCTGCAGACCCCGCGGGGACCCGCCAAGCTGAACCTGCCTGCGGCGGTGGCCACGGTGACGCAGCTCAAGACGATCGAGAACGCCGTTAACGCGAACACGCGGCGCATGAACCTGGTCCAGGCGGATCTCGTCCGCGTCCGGCGCGAGCTCGCTGTCCGGCGTCGCGATCAGCAGGGCCAGGGAATGTTCCCGCTGCTGTTCATGCTGCTCAGCCAGAGCCAGTTCAGGAAGGACTTCGAGGCCCACACTCACGGCGTACCCGGCATCACGGCCGGTTCAGCCACCGCTACCAGCAACCCGCCTGCGTCTTCCGCCGGCAAGAGCTCGTTCTCGTCACTGCTGCCGTTGCTTTTCCTGCAGCCGGGCATTTTCGGCGGCAACCAGGGCAATGCGTCGGCGACGGGAAGCCAGGACAGCTTCATGGGCATGTCACCGATCCTGATGCTGATCCTGTTCAAAGACATCTTCCAGTGATCGTCCAGAGGAGGACCACGCGATGGAATGGTTGATACCAGCCTTCGTGATCGCCAGTGCCCCGCGATCGCAACGCGCGGCACTGACCGAACAGCTGATCCCGGTCGTCTTGCCCGGTTCGAACTCACTGCGCCTGACGTTCGCTGCCATCAGCGCCGAGCGGCAACTGGCACGTCAGGCGACCACGGACACCGAGGTGATGCGAGACGCCGTCAAGGCGGGTGTGACGGCGGCGACCTTGCCGACATTCCCGGCGCTGCAAAATCTCTTCAACGGCCTCCCGGAGGAGGTCCAGGCAACGATTTTCCCACCACCAACGGCCGAATCGAAATGAGCGGCGGAGGCAATCATGCTCACCCCAGAAATCGTCCAGCAGACCGAAGCGCGCTTCTCACAACGGCAGGATATCCGCCAGGAACGCGAGGCCAAGATCCGTGCCGGCCAAATCGCCGACACCCCCGAACGGGTCAGGGAACGGATCCAACACATTGCCAGCCGAGCGGTCGAAACCGAAGGCGTGAGCCTGGCCGCGCCCGGACAGCCGTCGGCCCCCACCGTCTCGGTGATCGAGCGCATTCTCCTGAAGAACGATCTGATGAGCATCAACTACCTCGACATCGGGGCGCGGGTGGCAAGGACGGTGGGCAGAGTCCACATCCGCAATCCGGACGGCTCGCTCGCCGGGTACGGCACCGGGTTCCTGGTTTCACCCCGCCTGCTGATGACGAACAACCATGTGCTGGAGAACTCCGGCAGCGCCGGCGCCAGTCGCGTCGAGTTCAATTTCCAGGAAGGCACCGACAGCAAGCTGCTCAAATCGGTTTTCGTGGACTTCGACTCCGCGGCCTTCTTCCTCACCGACAAGGCGCTCGATTTCAGCCTGGTGGCGCTCAAGGGCGACGTCGGCAAGTTCGGCTGGAACGGCCTGTCGGCCGCCGAAGGTAAGGTCATCGTTGGCGAATACGTAACCATCATTCAGCACCCGGGCGGGGAGCGGAAGCAGATCGCGCTCCGCGAGAACCAGCTCGTCGATGTGCTCACCGATTTCCTGCACTACCGCACGGATACGGCGCCGGGCTCCTCGGGCTCTCCGGTATTCAACGACCAGTGGGAGATGGTCGCGCTGCATCACTCGGGCGTGCCGCGGAAGGATTCGCAGGGCCGGCTCCTGACCAAGGACGGCAAGCTGTGGAACCAGAGCATGGGAGAGCAAAAGATCGACTGGATTGCCAACGAGGGCATTCGGGTCAGCCGGCTGCTCAAGCATCTCAGCGGGCTGACGCTCTCCGGTTCGCAGGGCACCCTGCTGAAGCAGTTGCTCAGCAGCCAGAAAGGCTTTGTCGCCGGCAAGTCGACCTCCGAACTGGCGGGGTCCGACGAGTTCACGACAGAAGCGGGCGGTGGTGGCTGGACGCTGCCGCTGCAGCTCACCATAACGCCCGGCCAGGTCCCCAGTGCAGGGGCGCCGCGCGTTGAAATGGGCGCTCCGATGCTGGGCCCGGCGGCCAACGGCGGCGGCGAGCAGACACCGATGGCTGCTTCGGATGAGTTCTTCGGCACGACGGAAGGAACACGGCCTGCGGCCACCAGCGTGGAGACGGCGCTGGAGTGGCTGACCGGAGAGCAGGGCGGTGCTGCGACGACGGTTGAGGACCAGTTCCGGTAGTGGTCAGGTCCGTCGGCCGATGGTGGCGAGCGCGCCCACGATGCCTCGGGGCATCGCCACCATCGCGGCGATCAGCAGCACGGCGTAGAGCAGCCCCGATAGGCCCTTGCCTAGGCCGGCGATGAGGTCGGGGAAGAACTGCAGGAACAGCCCGCCGACGATCGCGCCCACCGGCGAGTGCATGCCGCCGATCACCATGCCGAACAGCATCTGCACCGACAGCGCGAAGGTGTAGGAGCCGGGCCCGACATAGCCGAACTGCCAGGACGAGAGGCAGCCCGCGATCGCCAGGTAGGCGCCGGCGATACCCGACGCCACCGCACGCACCTGTACAACCGGGATGCCCTGCGCCGCCGCGGCAAGATCGTCGTCGCGCGCCGCCAGCAGGGCGCGGCCCGAGCGGCTGGCGATCAGGTTGGCGGCGAACAACGCGCCGAAGCCCAGCAGTGCCAGCGCCATCAGGAAGTTCCAGCGGTCGTTGCCCAGCCAGGCGATCGGCGGCGCCGGGAAGTCGAGATAGAGGCCGCTGACGCCGCCGGTCCAGCGCTCGATCAGCCGCCAGCGCAGCAACTGGGGGAACGCAATGGCGAAGGCGTACGTTACCAATGCCTGGGTCCACAGGCTGTGGCCGCCGGCGATGCGGCCGAGGCTCCAGCCCGCGACGTAGCCTGCCAGCACGGCGAGCGGCAGGCCGAAATACAAGGACAACGGCGTGTGGGCGCCGACGATGGCGGCGCTGTAGCCGCCCAGACCGAACAGCGCGGCCTGGGCGAAGGAGAACTGGCCGCTGACGCCGCACAGGATCACCAGGCCCATGAGCGCGATCGACCAGATCACGGCCTGGGTAAAGCGGAAGACGATGAAATCCGGGAAGCAGAATGACAGGGCGGCCGCCGCCACGAAGCCCATGGTCCACACGGTCCGCATGGCGCTACCATAGGCGACAAACAGAAGCTTAGGGAGTGGAACGATGAAGCTCAGGCAATGCGTCTTCGTAGCCAAGGATCTCGAAAGCTCGCGTGAGGAACTGTGCGACATCCTGGGCATCGAGGTCGCCTATCGCGATCCCGGCGTCGCCAAGTGGGGCTTGGTCAACGTCGTCTGCCCGATCGGCCACGACTTCCTCGAGATCGTCACGCCCGAACAGCCCGGCACCTCGGCCGGTCGCTACATCGAGCGGCGCAAGGGCGATGGCGGCTACATGGTGATCATCCAGGTGCCCGACGCCAAGGCCGAGCGGGCGCGCGTCACCGGGCTCGGCGTGCGCGCCGTCGCCCAGAAGGACCTGCCGGAATACAACTACACCCACTTCCATCCGTCCGACACGTCGGGCGTGCTGCTGTCGCTCGACACGACGTTTGCACCGTCGGGCGTCGAGCCTGCGCTGTGGTGGCCGCCGGCGGAGAAGGACTGGCTGAAGCATGCGCGTTCGGACGTCACCAACGGCTTGGCCGGCGTCGAGATCCAGGCCGAGGAGCCTGACAAGGTCGCCGCTCATTGGTCGCAGCTGCTCAACCGTCCGGCGCAGGACGACATCATTCGCCTCGACGACGGCGGCCAGATCCGCTTCACGCCGATCGTCGACGGGCGCGGGCCGGGCGTGTCGGCCTACGACGTCAAGGTGGTCGATCGTGAGCGCGTGCTGGCTGCCGCCAAGAAGCGCGGCAGAGACCGCGGACCCGCTCAGGTCGAGGTTTGCGGCTGCCGCATCAACCTGGTGTGAGGTCGCGACAACAGGAACAGCAGCACCGCGAGGTTCACGAGATTGAAGGCCATGCCGGTCGAGAAGGCCGGCAGGTAGTCGCCGAACCGGTCGTAGAGCAGGCCGGCCCCCCAGCCGCCGCTCGCCATGCCTAAAAGGCCGGCGAACATGACGGTCGGGATGCGCCAGTTCGCTTCGTGGACGGAGAAGCAGTCGCGAATCACGATCACGTAGGCCGGCAGCAGGCCCGACAAGCCGAGCCCGAAGATGGCGGAGACGGCGAACAGCGCGGCCATGTCCTTGGTCACGAGAAAACCCGCCAATGCCGTCGCCTGGACCAGCGAGCTGAACAGCAGGGTCTGGAAGCCGCCGATCCTGTCGCTCAGCCAGCCCCAGAACTGGCGCGCCAGGAACGCGGTGCCCAGCAGCACCGACAGCATGGCCGCACCGTATTGCGAGGCGAAGCCGAGATCGCCGCAGAACGCCACGACGTGCTGCATGGGCATGGCCATGGGCACGCAGCAGCAATAGACCGCGATCATCAGCAGGTTGGGCGGCAGGCCGAGCGTGCTGTCGCGCCGCTGTGCGTTGGCGGCGCCACCGGCCGTCGCCGAGGTGGCCATCGGCGCGGTATGCAGGAAGATCATGGTCACGGCCACGCTCGACACCAGGACGAAGGCGCTGAACCACAGCATGGTATGGCGCCAGCCGACATGGTCGATGCCGAACTGCAGCAGCGGCGGCCAGATCGCGCCGGCGACCGCCTGGCCGGAAGCGATCAGGGCCACGGCTTGGCCGCGACGCCGCTCGAACCACAGGCTCACATAGGTGAGCAACGGCGAGAACATGCAGGAGGTGCCGAACAGGCCCATGAAGATGCCGTGGCCGGCATAGAGTTCGACCATCCCGCCCAGGGATGACAGCATCAGGCCCAGCGCCACCATGGCCGAGCCGAAGATCACGATGGGCCGGATGCCCAGCCGCCCGGCCAGCCAGCCGGCGACGATGCCGCCGAAGGCCGCACCGACATAGCTCAGCGAGCTGGCGCCAGCGGGCGCCGCCCGGCTGGTCTGCAGCTCGGCCGCGATCTGCTTCATCGCCACCACCACCACCAGCGGCGCGCCGTAGGCGATGGTCATGATGGCCAGCGCCGCGCTCGCCGTGATCCAGGCGGCGCCGGTGTCGAGCAAGGTCTTCATAGTGCGCCGACCTCGCGCGTCAGGCGGCGGACAGCGTCGACCGAGACCTGCCTGGCGAGAGCGGTGTGGGCCTGCCGCCAGGCGGCGAGGGCGGTCTCGAGCCGCCGCGCGCCTTTCTCGGTCAGCCACACCATGCGTTTGCGCTGATCGCTTTCGACAATGGCGATCTCGACCAGGCCGTCGGCCTCCAGCGTGCGCAGCGTGCGTGACAGGGTCGACTGGTCGAGGCCCATGCGCTCGGCCAGCACGCTCACCGTGTCGTCGTCGGCCGAGGCGATCTCGGCCATCAGGCCGAACTGGGAGAAGGAGACGCCGGCCTCGGCCATCCGCTCTTCCAAGAACTGTGTGGCCCGCCGGGCGGCCAGCCGCAGGTTCCAGCCGGCGCAGGTTTCCAGCGCCGACCGGGCGTCGGATCGTAGCGTCTTGGGGGATTGTCTGGGCTTGCTCATTGATGTATGCATATACATAAGTTGTAGATACATGGGAAGAGCCATGAAACCAATCCTCATCGTCGGCAGCTATCTGTCGCCCTATGTGCGCAAGGTCCTGGCCTGCCTCGAAGTAAAGGGCATGGCTTACGAGGTCGACCATATCGTGCCGTTCTTCGGCGATGACCGGTTCTCGAAGCTGAGCCCGTTGCGGCGCATCCCCGTGATGGTCGACGGCGACCTCGTGCTGTCGGATTCCTCGGTGATCTGCCAGTACCTCGAGGACAAGCAGCCCGATCCAGCGCTCTTCCCCGGGGACATCGCCGAGCGGGCGCACGCCCGCTGGCTGGAGGAATTCGCCGACACGCGCATGGGCGACGTCTTCATCTGGCGCTTCTTCAACCAGATCGCCATACGTCCCTCGGTGTGGGGCGAGAAGGGCGACCGCGAGATGGTCGACCGCACGCTGAAGGAGGAGATCCCCACGGTGCTCGACTATCTGGAGGCCGAGGCTCCTGCCGATGGCTTCCGCTTCGGCGCGACGCTCTCGGTCGCCGACATCGCCATCGCCGCCTTTTTCCGCAATGCCGGGTGGGTGCGCTTCCAGATCGACGCTACGCGCTGGCCCAGGACGGCGGGCTGGATCGGCCGCACGCTGGCGTCACCGGCCTTCGCCAAGCTGGCCAGGATCGAGGACGCCGTCCTGCGCGTGCCGATCGCCGAGCAGCGCACTGCGCTCAAGGCGATGGGTGCGCCGATCAGTGCCGAGACGTACGCCGGCGCAGCACCGCGTCGTGGTATCATGCCGCTCTAGGAGCTGATGAGGCGTATCCATCCCTTCGTCTACGGCCACGTCGTCGCCGCGCTGATCGTCGGCGTGGTGGCCGGCGCCATGCTCGGCGCAGAGGCTGCCGCCATGGGCGCGGGGGCGCTGATGGCCGGCGCGATGGCGAGCTCGATCGTCTGCTGGTGGAAGCCGCGCTTCGAAGCGCCGGGCTGGCTGCTGATCCCGGCCGCCATCCTCGCCGATCCCCGCGCGACAAGGCAGGCGTAGGGAAGATCGATGCACCGGCTCCATCCGTTCGTTGCCGGCACGGTCAGTCTCGGCCTGATCGCCTATATGGCGGGCCTGGTCTGGGATGCCTCCTTCGGTACCATCGTCATGATCCCGCCGCTTCTCGGCGCGTTGATCAGCTGCCTGATCTGCCGCTGGCGTCCCGGGTTCGACGCGAACGGCTGGACGCTGCTCGCCGTCGCCGTCATGGCCAATCCGGTGGTGCTGCTGGCCCTCGTCGAGACGTCCATAGAGTGGCGCTGCATGCTGACTTCAGGCGCCGCGGGGACGTGCGCCATCATCGGCGTGGCCTACTGGCTGATCGCCATGGGCGTGCTGCTGCCGCTTGGCGGCCTCGCCTGGCGGTGGTGGAAGCGCCGGCCCGCGCGTTAGGCCGCGATCGCCAACGCGTCGCGGCTCTAAGCCGCGATCGCGCGAGCCAGCTTTCCGCGGATCATCTCCTCGGCCTCGCCGACGATGCGCTCGATCAGCTCCTTGCAGGTCGGCACGTCCTGGATGAGGCCCATCACCGTGCCGGCCGACCAGATGCCGTGTTCCATGTCGCCGGTCTCGTAGACCACCTTGCCGCGCGTGCCGGCGACGAGGGGGCCGATCTCCTGGATCGTCTTGCCCTCATGCTCCATCTCGATCGCCTTCTTGGCCACCGAGTTGCCGAAGACGCGGCTGGTGTTGCGCATGGTGCGGAAGATCAGCGAGGTCGAACGCTCGTCGCTGTCGACCAGCGCCTGCTTCACCTTGTCGTGGATCGGCGCTTCCTTGGTCGCCATGAAGCGCGTGCCCATGTTGATGCCCTCGCAGCCCAGCGCCAGCGCCGCCACGAGGCCGCGCGCATCGCCGAAGCCGCCCGAGGCCAGCATCGGGATCTTGATGACGTTGGCGGCCGCCGGCAGCAGCACCAGGTTGGGGATGTCGTCCTCGCCGGGGTGGCCGGCGCATTCGAAGCCGTCCATCGAGATCGCATCGACGCCGACCTTCTCGGCCGACACGCCGTGGCGCACCGAGGTGCACTTGTGAATCACCTTGATGCCGGCGTCCTTGAACTTGGGCAGGAATGGCTTGGGATTGTTGCCCGCGGTCTCGACGATCTTGACGCCCGATTCGACGATGGCGTCGATGTATTCACCGTAGGGCCGTGGCACCAGGGTCGGCAGGATGGTGAGGTTCACGCCGAACGGCTTGTCGGTCATCTCGCGGCAGCGCTTGATCTCCTTGCGCAGATCGTCGGGCGTCGGCTGGGTCAGGCCGGTCAGGATACCGAGTCCGCCGGCATTGGACACCGCCGAGGCGAGCTCGGCGCGGCCGACCCACTGCATGCCGCCCTGCACGATCGGGTGTTTTATGCCGAACATCTCGGTGAAGCGCGTCTTGATCATCTGGCCGTCTCTCCCACGGGATCTTTTGTGCGGCCAGCATTAGCGAACCTGGTCGGTGCGCACTAGCCCCGGAACGGCCTTCCGCAGCGCGGACTACGACTTAATGGGCGTCAAGCCAGGCCAGCACATCGGCGCGAGTCGGCGCGCGACCCTGCAGGACGTCGGCGAAGGCGCCGACGATGGTGAGGTGATCGACTTTCTCATAGAGCTTGAGTTCGACAGGTGCGCGGGCAGCCTGCCAGGCGGCTGCCAGCCGCTCGCTGTTGCGCGGCGCCACCAGGTGATCGTCGGCGCCGTGCAGCAGCAGCGCCGATGGCAGCGGCGACGTGGCGTGGGTGATGGGCTGGATCGCGGCATCGTCGGCATTGTCGAAGATGTCGCGCAGCCAGCGATAGTTTCGCGGCTGGAAGTCGTAGGGGCCGGCGATGCCGACCAGGCCGCCGAGCGTCAGGCGATCGACCGTGACGGCCCGCAGGTAAGCGGTGTTGGCGGCCAGCATGCTGGCGATGTAGGCGCCGGCCGAGTGGCCCATCAGGAAGAGCTTGCCGCTGCCGAAGCGCCTGGCCGCCCAGCCGACCGCCAGCGCGCCGTCCTGGATAAAGGCCGGGTAGCGAACGCTGGGGAACAGCCGGTAGTCGGCAACCACGACGCCGATGCCGCGCGAGGCCAGCGCCTGGCCGAGAAACAGGTAGTCTGTCTTGTCGCCCTGCCGCCAGGCGCCGCCATAGAAGAACACGACCGTCTTGCCATCGGCACGCGGCGAGATGGGCGCGTAGTAGTCCAGTCTCTGGCGGGGCAGCTTGCCGTAGGGCAGGTCGGCCTCGAGCGTGTAGCCGGTAGGCGGCACCGTCGCGTTGAGCAGGGCGGCGGGCGAGCAACCGCTCGTCAATGTCGCCAGGCCGCCGATGATGGCGCCACGCCGCCCGATCATGTGATGCTTCGCACGCTCATGGTGTGGTCGGACAGTCCGTCGTCATTCCGGCGATTTTGTGGACGTGTCGGGTTAATGAGCGTCGAGCCAGGCCAGTACATCGCCACGGCTTGGCGCCCGACCGCCCAGCAGACCTGAGAAGGCAGCGACCACGTCGATATGGCCGACGTCGGGATAGAGCTTCAATTCGACGGGACCGCCGGCAGCACGCCAGGCGGCGGCGAGGTTTATACTGTTGCGTGGATAGACCGTCGTGTCGGCCGTGCCATGGATCAGCAGCGTGGGCGGCAATGGCGCCTTGGCGAAGGTGATGGCTTCGATCTGTGGGTTGTTGGCGCCGCCGAAGATCTCGATCAGCTTGGCCGACGTCAATGGCAGGAAGTCATAAGGACCGGCGAGCCCGATCGCACCGCCGAGCTTCGTGCGGTCGACGCCGGCCGCCGCGAGGTAGGGCGTGTTGGCGGCAAGCATCAGCGCGATATGGGCACCGGCCGAATGGCCCATGACGAAGACCTTGTCGGTCCCGACACGATCGGTTGTCCAGCGCACCACCCGTGCGCCATCGTCGATGAACGCAGGGAAGCGCACCGCGGGATAGAGGCGATAGTCGGGAATGACGACGGTGTAACTGTTGGCTGCCAACGCCTGGGCGACGAACAGGTAGTCGTTCTTGCTGCCGGTGTCCCACGAGCCGCCGTAGAAGAAGATCACCGTCTTGCCGTCGGCACCCGGCTTGTCGGGCCGGTAGAGATCGAGCTTCTGGCGCGGATCGGTTCCGTAGGCGATGTCGGCTTCGCGGGCAAAACCCTGGCGCGAGACGGTGGCGTTGAGCAGCCTGGCTGGAGAGCAGCCGCCGAGCAGACCCGCGAGGCCGGCGAAGAGGCCGCGCCGGGCCAAGGTCATGTCCCAAGGCTCATAGGAGGGCGATGTCGCGCACCTGCTCGGCCAGCGCCAGTGAGGCCGTGAGGCCGGGCGATTCGATGCCGAAGAGGTTGATGAGGCCGGGCACGCCATGATCGGCCGGTCCCTGCACGACGAAATCCTGCGCCGGCGCACCCTGCGGCACGGTCTTGGGTCGGATGCCGGCATAGCCCGGCTGCAGCGCGCCGTCCTTGAGGCCGGGCCAGTAGCGGCGCACGGCGGCATAGAATTTGTCGGCGCGGTGCGGATCGACGGTGTAGTCGATGCCGTCGATCCATTCGACGTCGGGGCCGAACTTGGCCTGGCCGCCCATGTCGACGGTGATGTGCACGCCGAGCCCGCCCGGCACGGGGACGGGATAGATCAGGCGCGAGAAGGGCGAGCGTCCGGTCAAGGTGAAGTAGTTTCCTTTGGCGTAATACGCCTGGGGCACGCGGTCGGATGGCAGGCCGACGATTTTTTTTGCCAGCGTCGGCGCATGCAGCCCGGCCGAGTTCACGACCAGCCGGCAGCGCAGCTTCATCGGTTCGGCGCCGCCGACTTCGAGGTCGATGCCGGCATTGGCGACGCGGGCCGCCTGCACGGGGCTATGGAAGGCGTACATGGTGCCGCAGGCCTCGGCGTCGCCCTGCAGCGCCAACATGTAGGAGTGGCTGTCGATGATGCCGGTGCTGGGGGACAGCAGTGCCGCCGTGCATTGCAGGTTCGGCTCCATGGCGATCGCCTCGGCAGCGCTCAGCAACCGCATGCCCTCGACGCCGTTGGCCTCGGCGCGGCCCTTGATCTCGGCGAGCTTGGCGCCTTCGATGTCGTTGGTAGCCACGATCAGCTTGCCGCAATTCTGGTGCGGCACGCCGTGCTCCTTGCAATAGGCATAGAGCAGCCGCCGGCCGGCGACACAGGTCTCAGCCATCAGGCTGCCCTTGGGATAGTAGATGCCGGCGTGGATGACTTCGGAATTTCGCGAGCTGGTCTCGGTGCCGATGCCTTCGGCCGCCTCGACGACGATGACCTCGCGGCCGGCAAGGGCAAGGGCGCGGGCGACGGCAAGGCCGACGACACCTGCGCCGATCACAACGCAGTCGACGGTTTCGAACGAGGACGAAGTCATGGGCGCATGCTAGTAGATTGGCGTGGTTGGGCTAGCAAGCAGTATGCACCGGAGCGCGGACCTCCAGGTCCGCTTCATGATCATGAGCGGACCTGGACGTCCGCGCTCCGAATGAAAGGCGCACTCGTCACCGGATCCGCGGTGCGGGTCGGTCGCGCAATGGCGCTGGCGCTGGCGGCCGACGGCTATTTTGTTTTCATCCATCATAACCGCTCGGCCGGCGAGGCCCGCCAGACCGTGGCTGACATTGCCGCGGCGGGCGGCAAGGCCAAGGCGGTGCGGGCCGACCTCGCTTCGGCCCGGCAGGCCGAGGCCCTGGTCGGAAAGTGCCATGCGCGGGGCGTGCAATTGACCTGCCTGGTCAACTGCGCCTCGCTGTTCAAGCTCGACCGGGCGCCCACCGCCAAGGCGGACGATTTCGACCGCCACATGGCCATCAACCTGCGGGCGCCCATGCTCCTGTCGCAGGCCCTGGCGCGGCAGCTGCCCGAGGGCCAGACCGGCGTGATCGTGAACCTGCTCGACCAGAAGCTCTACAATCTCAACCCCGATTTCCTGACCTACACGCTGTCGAAGGTCGGCCTGCAGGGGCTGACGACGTTGCTCGCGCAGTCCTTCGCGCCACGGCTCAGGGTGGCCGGCATCGCCCCCGGCCTGACGCTGCGCAGTGGCAGCCAGACCGATGCGCGGTTCGCCGAGCAGCATGCCGACAATCCGCTGCGCGTCGGCGTCACGGTCGACGACCTGGTGCGGGCCCTGCGCTTCATTCTGCAGACGCCATCCTTCACCGGCGACACGCTGATCGTCGACAGTGGCGAGCATCTGACCGGCCGGCCGCGCGACGTCGCCTTCGAGCGCAAGGGAAAGGCGTGACATGGCCCCCGACCTCGACCGCCGCATCTTCATCCGCGATTTCCGCCTGAAGGTCTCGATCGGCATCCACGACTTCGAGAAGGAGGGGCCGCAGACGGTGGTCGTCAACGTCGACCTGCTGCTGGAACCAGCCGACAAGGCGCATAATGATCGCATCGCCAACGTGCTGAACTACGACACGGTGCATGACGGCATCACAAAACTGGCCGGCAGCCGGCACTTCAACCTGCAGGAAACGCTGGTCGATGCCATCCTCAAGCTCTGCCTCGCCCAGCCCGGCGTGATCGAGGCGCGCGTCTCGACTGAGAAGCCCGACGTCTACAAGGATTGCCGCGTCGGCTACGAGGCCGTGCGACGCCGCTGATGCACAGCCGCGGTCACACGCTGGTCGCCTTCCCGGCGATGATTTTCGTCGGCGCGAGCTGGGGCGCGAACGTGCCCGTCAGCAAGGTGATGCTGGCGCATTTCGATCTGATCCCGATGTCGGCCATCCGCACGGCGGTGGCGGGCGTGGCGCTGGGCCTGCTGCTGCTCCTGGTCGAGGGCACGAAGGCCTTGCGCATCGATCTGGATTTCCGCCGCTTCGCCCTGCTCGGGCTGATGGTGGGCGGCTTCTTCGCCGTCTATACGCTCGGCCTGCAGTTCAGCAATCCGATCACCGCCGCTACGGTGGCGGTCGCGGGCCCGCTGGTGTCGGCGGTGACCGTGCGGCTGGTGACGGGGCTCCGGTTCGACCCCGGCTTCCCTGTTGCGCTGGCGTTGACGCTTCTCGGCGGCGGCATCCTCGTCTCCTCGACGCTGGTGGGCAGCGGCTCGGTGACCTTCGGTGGCGGCGAAATCGTCGTCCTGCTGTCGAACTCGATCTGGACGCTCTACAGCATCAAGGCGCAGGCCTGGTTCGATCGTGCGAGCCAGCTCCATCGCGCCTACGTGGCCTCGCTGTCGGCCTTCGGCTGGACGACGCTGCTGAGCGTGGTGTTGGTCGCATTCGGCTGGTCGCGCTCGCCGTTGGCGGTGACGGACGGTTGGGCGTGGATCCAGCTCGTCGGCATCGCCTTGCTGGCAAGCTCGCTCGGAAGCTATTTCTGGAACATCGGCGCCAGCCGGCTCGGCGTGGCGGTGGCGTCGTTGTGGGTCAATCTGGTGCCGTTTTTCGCCGTATTGTGGTCAATGGCCTATGGTTTCGTACCCAATGCCTACCAGATCGTGGGCGGCCTCGTGGCCTTGAGCGGCGTGGTCTATATGCAATGGCGCAAGCTGGGTACCGTTCGACCATGATTGTTGGACTGCAGACAAGAAACTGCCGGTGGATCGACGTGCGCGGCGCCGTCGACGAGCGCGGCCGTCTCAACTTCCTCGAGGCCGGCCGCGACCTGCCGTTCCAGCCCAAGCGCCTGTTCTGGCTGCACCACATCGCGTCGGGCCAATGGCGTGGCCGGCACGGCCATCGCCGATCCGAGCTGGTGTTCGTGCCGCTGCATGGCGGCTGCCACGTCCATCTCGATGACGGCCGGACAAAAGAGACGGTGATTCTGGACGATCCGGCGCGCGCGCTCTTCGTCGGCACCTGGGTCTGGCACGAGCTCACGGATTTTGCCGCCGACGCGGCGATCATGGTGATCGCCTCGACGCTCTACGAGGACGCCGAGTACCTGCGCGACTACGATGTCTTCCTGCGCGAGGCGGCGAGCAGGCCATGATCCCCTTCCTTGACATGAAATCGGTCTACGCCGAGCTCAAGCCCGAGCTCGACGCGGCCTTCGCCCGCGTCATGGAATCGGGCTGGTTCGTGCTCGGCAAGGAAGTCGAGGCCTTCGAGGCCGAGTACGCGGCCTTCTGCGGCACCAGGCACTGCGTTGGCCTGGGCAATGGGCTCGAGGCGCTCGAGCTGGTGCTGCGTGGCTGGGACCTCGGCGCCGGCGACGAGGTGATCGTGCCGTCGAACACCTACATCGCGACCTGGCTCGCGGTAACGGCGGTCGGCGCCAAGGTCGTGCCGGTCGAGCCGACGCCCGACGGCCCCAACATCGATCCCGAGCGCATCGCCGCCGCCATCACCCCGCGCACCAAGGCGATCATGCCGGTGCATCTCTATGGCGAGCCGGCCGATATGGACGCCATCATGGCGCTGGCGGGCCAGCATGGAATCAAGGTGGTCGAGGACGTGGCGCAGGCGCAAGGCGCCAAGTTGCGCGGCCGGCGCACCGGCGCGCTGGGCGATGCCGGCGCGCACTCCTTCTTCCCGACCAAGAATTTCGGTGCCTTCGGCGATGCCGGCGCCGTCACCACGGACGACGCCAAGCTGGCCGATCGGCTGCGCGTGCTGCGCAACTACGGCAGCAAGGTGAAGTACGTGAACCTGGAGCGCGGCTTCAACTCGCGCCTCGACGAGATGCAGGCAGCGCTATTGCGGGTGAAGCTGCCGAGGCTCGATGCCTGGAACGAGCGCCGGCAGCGGCTCGCCGCGCGCTATGACGACCAACTCGCCGGGATCGCGGGACTGGGCCTGCCGCGCGTGCCGCAATGGGCCGAGCCGGTCTGGCATCTCTATGTCGTGCGCACGGAGCGCCGGGCCGAACTGATCGCGGCCCTCGACAAGGCAGGCATCGGCTCGCTGATCCATTATCCGATACCGCCGCATCTTCAGGCGGCATACGCCGACCTCGGCCTCGGCAAGGGGGCATTTCCCCTTGCCGAGAAATTGGCCGAGACGGTTTTAAGCCTGCCCATGGGCGCCCACATGCCCGAGACGGCCGTCGACGAAGTCGCGGCCGTCGTGCGGGCCGCGCTCAAGGCGTGAACTACCAGCCCGTGCGCTCCGGGCCGTCGTGGATGCCCTGGTAGTTGCGGTAGTAGTCCGCACGCGACGAGTAGACGTTCGACTTCTGGTAGCTCGGCTGGTCGTAGGTGTAGTAGGCCGGCGCCGGCGTGGTGGCCACAACGGTGGCGCCCGGCGCGCTGTAGTAGGTCGTGGTTGCCGGCGCGTAGGCGTACTGCTGGCGCGGATAGTAGGTGCGATCCTGCACCGAGCAGGCAGCGACGGAGGCGGCTAGTGTGGCAAGGATGACGATCGAGCTGGCGGCTTTCATGGCGATCTCCTCATTCGATATTCGATTGTCACGACAACCCGCTTGCCGCTCGACGGTTCCCAAGGCCTGAAAAATCGCCACAATCCGGCCATCGACAAGTGAATGCGGAGCTCGGGAACCATGAAAATCGGCGCGGTCATGTTCTTCACCACGGATTCCATGCAACCCGCGCCATTGGCGCGCGCGCTGGAGGAGCGGGGTTTCGAGTCCATGTGGGTTCCCGAGCACACGCACATCCCGTCCTCACTTAACTCGGCCTATCCCGCGTCGGGCGGTCTCGTCCGCGCCTACTACGAGCTGATGGACCCGTTCCTGGCGCTCAACACGGCGGCGACTGTGACGACCAAGCTCAAGGTCGGAACCGGCATCGCGCTCATCACCCAGCGCGACCCCATCGTCACCGCCAAGATGGTCTCCTCCATCGACCAGCTCTCGGGCGGCCGCTTCCTGTTCGGCGTGGGCAACGGCTGGAACCAGGACGAGATCGAGAACCACGGCACCGCCTTCGCCAGCCGCCACAAGCTCGCGCGCGAGCGCGTCGAGGCGATGAAGGCGATCTGGACCGAGGAGGAGCCCGAATATCACGGCGAGTTCGTGGACTTCGGCAAGATGAAGCAGTGGCCAAAACCCTTCCAGAAGCCGCATCCGCCGATCATCGTCGGCGGCGCCTTCCCCTACGCGGCGCGGCGCGCCGTCCGCTACGGCGACGGCTGGATCCCGCGTGACGACTGGCTCGACCGCGACGGCATCGAGGTGCTCGACAAGTTCCGCGCCATGGCCAAGGAGGCCGGCCGCGACCCGGCCAGCCTGTCGATCAGCACCTTCCGCGTGCCCGACGACCTCGAGCGCCTGAAGCGCTATCGCGACCTCGGCATCGATCGCGTGGTCTTCTCCCTGCCGGCCGGCAAGGACGACAAGATCATGCCCATCCTCGACCGCTGGGCCGAGCTCAGCCTTCGACTCGGCTGACCTTCATACCGGGATAAAGCCCGCTCTGGTGGTGGTATGCCTCGCCCGGCAAGTAACCACCCTTGCGCGCCATGTAGGGGTCGCGTGCGCAGGCTGCGAGCAGCGCCGCGACCATGATGAGGGCGACGTACCTCATGCCGACATAACTCAGCCGAGCCCGAGTCGTTCCCCGCGATATGCCCCGCTCATGACCCGCTCCCACCAGCCTTTGTGGTCGAGATACCAGCGCACGGTCTGGCGCAGGCCGTCCTCGAAGCCATGGCGCGGCCGCCAGCCGAGCTCTGTCGTGATCTTTGAAGCGTCGATGGCGTAGCGCGCATCGTGGCCCGGCCGGTCGGTGACGAACTCGATCAGTCGTTCGTGCGGCCGATGCGCGCTGTCGGGCACCATCTCGTCGAGCAGGCGGCAGATCGTGCGGACGACGTCGATGTTCTTGCGCTCGCTGTCGCCGCCGACGTTGTAGGTCTCGCCGGGCTGGCCCTTGCGCAGCACCAGCGTCAGCGCCTCGGCATGGTCCTCGACATGCAGCCAGTCGCGCACGTTCTCGCCCTTGCCGTAAACCGGCAGGCCCTGGCCGCGCAATGCACGAATGATGGTGAGGGGGATCAGCTTCTCGGGGAAGTGATAGGGCCCGTAGTTGTTGGAGCAGTTGGTGGCGAGCGTCGGCAGGCCGTGTGTATGATGCCAGGCGCGCACCAGGTGGTCCGATGCAGCCTTGCTGGCGGCATAGGGCGAGTTGGGCGCGTAGGGCGTGGTCTCGCTGAACTTGCCGGTAGCGCCCAGCGAGCCGAACACCTCGTCGGTCGAGATGTGCTGGAAGCGGAAGCGTGCGCGGGTCGCGGTGTCGAGCTTGCGCCAGTAGGCGAGAGCGGCTTCCAGCAGGGTGTACGTGCCCCCGACATTGGTCTCGATGAAGGGAGCGGCGCCGTCGATTGAGCGGTCGACGTGGCTTTCCGCGGCGAGGTGCAGCACGGCATCGGGCTGGAAGTTCGCGAAGACGCCGTCGACCGCGGCGCGATCGACGATATCGACCTTGAAATGCGTATGCCGGTTGCTGTCGCGCGCCTCGGCCAGCGATTCGAGATTGCCTGCATAGGTGAGCTTGTCGACGTTGGCCACCGTCCAGTCGGTGTCGCCGATGATGTGGCGCACGACCGCCGAGCCGATGAACCCCGCACCGCCGGTGACCAGGATCTTCATGGCCGGGTGACTAGTCCGCGATCAAGGCGGCGCCAAGGCGCCGCCATTCGGCTCAGCCATGCCGCAGGATCTGGCCGAGGAAGAGCTTGGTGCGCTCATTCCGCGGGTGGGCGAAGAATTCCTCGGGCTCGTTCTGCTCGACGATTTCGCCGCGGTCCATGAAGATCACGCGGTCGGCCACGGCGCGGGCGAAGCCCATCTCGTGGGTCACCACCAGCATGGTCATGCCCTCGCGGGCGAGCTCGACCATGACGTCGAGCACTTCCTTCACCATCTCCGGATCGAGCGCCGACGTCGGCTCGTCGAACAGCATGATCTTGGGCCGCATGCAGAGCGCGCGGGCGATCGCCACACGTTGCTGCTGGCCGCCCGAGAGCTGGCCGGGGTACTTCAGCGCCTGCTCGGGGATGCGCACGCGCGTCAGCAGGCTCATGGCGATCTCCTCGGCCTCCTTCTTGGGCATCTTCTTCACCCAGATCGGCGCCAAGGTCAGGTTGTCGAGGATGGTGAGGTGCGGGAAGAGGTTGAACGACTGGAACACCATGCCGACTTCGCGGCGGATCATCTCGATGTTCTTGACGTCGTTGGTGAGCGGCACGCCGTGCACCACGAGGTCGCCGGCCTGATGCTCCTCCAGGCGGTTGATGCAGCGGATCAGCGTCGACTTGCCCGAGCCTGAGGGCCCGCAGACGACGATCTTCTCGCCCTCCTTGACGTCGAGATTGATGTCGGAGAGCACATGGAACTGCCCGAACCACTTGTTCACGCCCCGGAGCGTGATCACCGAGGGGACTTTGCTGAGATCGCGTGCCGTGGCGGCCATGACCGGTTCTCCTTGGCCGCCTAGCGGCGGGTTCCCTTGTTGAGCTCGACCTCGAGGTACTTGGAGTACCGCGACATCGAATAGCAGAAGCAGAAGTAGACGAAGGCGGCGAAGAGATAGACCTCGCCGGGATAGCCCGCCCAGGCCGGATCGACCAGCGCCTGGTTGGCGGTGTTGAGGAAGTCGAAGATGCCGATGATCAGCACCAGCGAGGTGTCCTTGAAGAAGCCGATGAAGGTGTTGATCAGCGGCGGGATCACCACGCGCAGCGCCTGCGGCAGGATGATCAGCGTGGTCTTCTGCACGTAGTTCAGGCCCATCGCGTCGGCCGCCTCGAACTGGCCCTTGGGCAGCGACTGCAGGCCGCCGCGGATGATCTCGGCGATGTAAGCGCCGGCGAACAGGATGATGGCGACCTGGGCGCGCAGGAACTTGTCGAAGGTGACGCCGGTCGGCAGGAACAAGGGCAGCATGACCGAGGCCATGATCAGCAGGCTGATCAGCGGCACGCCGCGGATCAGCTCGATGAAGCCCACGCACAGGCCCTTGATCAGCGGCAGGTTGGAGCGCCGGCCGAGCGCCAGCAGGATGCCGTAGGGGAAGGCGAACAGCAGGCCGTAGGTGGCGAGGATCAGCGTCACCGGGATGCCACCCCACAGGCCGGTCTCGACATAGCTGAAGGGCGCGATCGGCAGCTTCCAGTTCGGCAGGATACCCAGGACGAGCAGCACCAGGCCGACCAACCCGATGGCGGCGAGCGCGCGATAGGTGTTCATCTCGCCGGCCTGGGCGATGGCCTTGCGGAAGAACATGCCGACGCCGCCGATCACCAAGGCAACGACCAGGAACAGGCTGAGCGGGATGTGGAGCTGGCCGAACATCAGCAGGAAGGTGAAGAACGAGCCGATGCTCCAGATCGCCAGCAGTCGCCACGGCCGCCACATGCGCCGGTCGGACGTCGTGATCAGCATCGCCAGCATGATGATGACGGCGAAGAACGGCCGCCATTGCTGCTCAAAGGGGAAGGTGCCGAAGAAGATCAGGCGGGCCTTCTCGCGGATCAGCGCCCAGCAGGCGCCCCCGCCGCGGCATTCGCTACCGGTCGAGGCCGTGAAGTTGGCGGTGAAGACCGCCCATTCGAGGAACCACGACAGGATCCAGGCCACGGCCACGATCAGCACCAGCGTGGTGATGCCGTTGCCCCAGCTCGAGAACAGGTGCTTGCGCGTCCAGCCGAACGGGCCGCTGTCGTCTACCGGAGGAGCGAGCTGCTTGCGCTCGCCGACGGGCATGTCGGTCATGCTCAGCGCTCCCTCAGGGCGATGCGTTTATTGTACCAATTCATGAACGCCGAGATCGACAGGCTGATCGAGAGATAGGCCGCCATGATGATCAGCACGTTCTCGATCGCCTGGCCGGTCTGGTTGATGGTGACGTTGATCGAGGCGACCAGGTCGGGATAGCCGATGGCGATCGCCAGCGAGCTGTTCTTGGTGATGTTGAGATACTGGCTGGTCATCGGCGGCACGATCACGCGCAGCGCCTGGGGCAGCAGCACCAGCCGCATCACCTGGCCGCGGCTGAGGCCAAGCGCCATGGCTGCCTCGCTCTGGCCCTTGTGCAGCGCCAGGATGCCCGAGCGTACGATCTCGGCGACGAAGGCCGAGGTGTAGAGCACCAGGCCGAGCAGCAGCGCGGTGAACTCCGGCTGGATCACGGTGCCGCCGTCGAAGTTGAAGCCCTTCAGCTCCGGCCAGCTCATGTGATGCGGCGCGCCGCCCAGCAGCCACACGATGATCGGCAGGCCGAGCGCCACGCCGAAGCCTGCCGAGATCGACGGGAAGGGCTGGCCGGTCAACTCCTGGCGTTTCTTCGCCCAGCGATGCAGGGCCCAGGCGCCGGCAATGCCGACCAGCAGCGCCACGCCCATCCATTTGTAGATCGGGTCGGCAACCGGCACCGGAAAGTAGAGACCACGGTTGGACAGGTAGACGGTGTTCCAGAATGCGCCGATCGCCTGTCGCGGCCCCGGGAACGCCTCGCTGATCAGCTTGTAGAACAGGAACAGCCAGAGCAGCAGCGGCACGTTGCGGAAAGCCTCGACGTACCATTCGCAGATCTTGGCGAGCAGCCAGTTGTTCGACAGCTTGCCGACGCCGATCGCCGTGCCGAGGAAGGTCGCCATGATGACGCCCAGCACCGACACCTTCAGCGTGTTCAACAGGCCGACAAGGATGGCGCGGGCATAAGTGCTGGCCGGCGAATAGGCGATCATCGTGTCGCCGATCTCGAAGCCCGCTTCGCGATCCAGGTAATGGAAACCGCTGGCGATCTTCTGCCGCTCCAGATTGGTGATGGTGTTGGAGACGAGGTACCAGGCGAGCAGGCCGACAAGGCCGACGACGACGACCTGGAAGACCCAGCCGCGGATGACGGGGTCGTTCCACGGCGCCACTTTCACACGCGGCGCGGAGCTCAATGCCTCGACTGCCATCCGCTCTTTCCCCCTGCCGACCGCGGTTGTTCCCCGGCCTTCCGACGACTGCTATTGGCGGCAGTGTAAGAGGGAATTCCGCACTTGCAACCGGCCAAAAGTCGGGCGGCGATGGTCTGGTTCTTGCTCGCTCTGTCGGCCGGTTCTGCTGCCCGTCAGCGAGCCGTCACCCAAGTCCGGGGGACGCCGAGGATGTTTTTGATCGTGGGATGCAGCGAGGGACCTTCCAGGCAGCAGGAAAGTCCCTCGTCACGCTCGGGATGACAGCTTTTCTCCGGCCAATGCCTACGCGGCCTATGCGGACTAACGAATCGGCGGAGCGTACTGCAGCCCACCCTTCGTCCAGAGATTGTTCAGCCCGCGGTCGATCTTGAGGAGCGAGCCCATGCCGACGTTGCGGTCGAAGCTCTCGCCGTAGTTACCGACCTGCTTGACGATGTTGTAGACCCACTTCTCGTCGACGCCGAGCGCCTTGCCCATGCCCGGCGTCGTGCCGAGGATGCGCTTGATCGTCGGATTCTCGCTCTTCAGCATCTCGTCGACGTTCTTGGAATCGATGCCGTATTCTTCGGCCTCGACCATGGCGTACTGCGTCCAGCGCACGATGTCGGCGAACTGGTTGTCGCCATGGCGCACCGCCGGGGCCAGCGGCTCCTTGGAGATGATCTCGGGCAGGATGACGAAGTCCTCGGCCTTGGCCGGCGGCGGTACGTTGGCCGCCCGGGTGGCATAGAGGCTCGAGGCGTCGTTGGTGTAGACGTCGCAACGGCCCGAGAAGAAGGCGGCGCGCACTTCCTCGACCTTCTCGATGACGACTGGCTTGAAGGTCATCTTGTTGGCGCGGAAGTAGTCGGCGAGGTTGAGCTCGGTGGTGGTGCCGGGCGCGACGCAGACCGTGGCGCCGTTCAGCTCCTTGGCGCTCTTCACGCCGAGCTTCTTGTTCACCAGGAAGCCCTGGCCGTCATAGTAGGTGACGGCGGTGAAATCGAGGCCGAGCGCGGTGTCGCGTGTCAGCGTCTCGGTCGTGTTGTTGGACAGGATGTCGACTTCGCCGGATTGCAGGGCAGTAAAGCGCTGCTGCGAGGTCAGTCCCACGTACTTGACCTTCTCAGCCTCGCCGAAGATCGCCGCCGCCACGGCACGGCAGACATCGACGTCGAGGCCGACCCATTTGCCCTGGCTGTCCTGCAGCATGAAGCCTGCCGTGCCGGTGCCAACGCCGCAGACCAACGAGCCGCGGGCCTTGATCGCGTCGAGATCCTTGCCGGCCATGGCGCCGGTCGAAAACACGGTCGCGACGAACCCAGCCGTCGCCACCAATAGCACTTTGCGCATTGAAGCCCCCTCTACGTTTTCTCCCTGACCAAGTGTCAGCCCTCCAGCGCCTGCAAGCAACAGGCCAAATGGCGGAATCACTCCTTCAAGTCTCCTCTCCCCCGCTAGGGGGAGAGGCTGGGTGAGGGGTGACGCACGTCGATGCCCCTCACCTAACCTCTCCCCCCTAGCGGGGGAGAGGAACATGAGGAGCAGAAGGAAGGATAGGCGCCCGGCCCTAGCGAATCGGCGGGGCGTACTGCAGGCCGCCCTGGGTCCACAGCTTGTTCAGCCCACGGTCGATCTTGAGCGGCGAATCGGGGCCGAGGTTGCGGTCGAAGCTCTCGCCGTAGTTACCGACCTGCTTGACGATGTTGTAGACCCACTTCTCGTCGACCCCCAACGCCTTGCCCATGCCCGGCGTGACGCCGAGGATGCGCTTGATGGCGGGGTTCTCGCTCTTCAGCATCTCGTCGACGTTCTTGGAATTGATGCCATATTCCTCGGCCTCGAGCATGGCATAGAGCGCCCAGCGCACGATGTCGGCCCACTGGTTGTCGCCGTGGCGCACGACGGGCCCCAGCGGCTCCTTGGAGATGATCTCCGGCAGGATCAGGAAATCGTCGAAGGTGCGCGGCGGCGGCACATTGGCGGCGCGCGTCGCCGCCAGGGCGGAAGCGTCCGTGGTGTAGACGTCGCAACGCCCCGCGAAGAAGGCGGCGCGGATCTCGTCGACCTTCTCGATGACGACCGGCTTGAAGCTCATCTTGTTGGCCCGGAAGTAGTCGGCGAGGTTGAGCTCGGTGGTGGTGCCGGGCGCGACGCAGATCGTGGCGCCGCTGAGCTCCTTGGCGCTCTTCACGCCGAGCTTCTTGGGTACCAGGAAGCTCTGGCCGTCGTAGTAGAAGACGCCGGTGAAATCGAGGCCGAGTGCGGTGTCGCGGGTCAGCGTATAGGTGGCGTTGCCCATCACCATGTCGACTTCGCCCGACTGCACGGCGGTGAATCGCTGCTGCGAGGTCAGTGGCACGTACTTGACCTTCTCGGCGTCGCCGAACAGCGCCGCGGCCACGGCACGACAGACATCGACCGACAGGCCGCGCCACTTGCCCTGGCTGTCGGCCAGCATGAAGCCCGCCGTACCGATGCCGACGCCGCAATTGACCGCGCCGCGCCCCTTGATGGCATCGAGATCCTTGCCCGCCATGGCGGTGCCCGAGGCCGTGATGGCAGCCAGACCGGCCGCCATCGCTACGATGGTGTTGCGCATTGGAACTCCCAGTTTTTCAGTCTCCCTGAATCGCGAGTGTCGACTGCCGAGTGCCGGCACGCAACAGTCCAAATGAAAACCGCCGCCCTTGCGGGCGGCGGCTTCGTTTCGGTTCGATGAAGTGTTAGCGGATGGCGCTCAGCGAATCGGGGGCGCGTACTGCAGGCCGCCTTGGGTCCACAGCGCGTTCTGGCCGCGGGCGATCTTGAGCGGTGAGCCCATGCCGACGTTGCGCTCGAACATCTCGCCGTAGTTACCGACCTGCTTGATGATGTTGTAGACCCACTTCTCGTCGACGCCGAGCGCCTTGCCCATGCCCGGGGTGACGCCGAGGATGCGCTTGATGGTGGGATTGTCGCTCTTCAGCATCTCGTCGACGTTCTTCGAGGTGATGCCGTACTCCTCGGCCTCGATCTGGGCGAACAGGCTCCAGCGCACGATGTCGGCGAACTGGTTGTCGCCATGGCGCACGAGCGGGCCCAACGGCTCCTTGGAGATGATCTCAGGCAGGATGACGTAGTCGTCCGGGTTCGGCGCATTGGCCGCACGGGTCGAGTAGAGGCCCGAGGCGTCCGTCGTGAATACGTCGCAGCGGCCGGCGAAGAAGGCGGCGCGCACTTCCTCGACCTTCTCGATGACGACCGGCTTGAAGGTCATCTTGTTGGCGCGGAAGTAGTCGGCGAGGTTGAGCTCGGTCGTGGTGCCGGGCTGGACGCAGACCGTGGCGCCGTTCAGCTCCTTGGCGCTCTTCACGCCGAGCTTCTTGTTCACCATGAAGCCCTGGCCGTCGTAGTAGTTGACGCCGGTGAAGTCGAAGCCGAGCGCGGTGTCGCGCGTCAGCGTCCAGGTCGTGGTGCGGACCAGCAGGTCGACTTCACCCGACTGCAGGGCGGTGAAGCGCTGTTGGGCGGTGGTCGGCACGTACTTGACCTTGTCGGCGTCGCCGAAGATCGCGGCGGCGATGGCGCGGCAGGTGTCGACGTCGAGACCCGTCCACTTGCCCTGGCTGTCGGCGGCGGCGAAGCCGGCGACGCCGGTGCTGACGCCGCAGATCAGCGATCCACGCGCCTTGACGGCATCGAGATCCTTGCCGGCATGCGCCGTACCCGCGGCGCCGACCAGCGCGGCCGCGACAACGCCGGCGGCCATATACTTCTTCAGCATTTCATCCTTCCCTTCGTGGTTGCTTCTGCCGTCCTGACGGCCCTCAGCCGGGCGCGGACGACGATGGCGCAATTCCTAGGCGATCAAACCAGGGCGCGCAACGGCAAGCGCAGTTCAACTATGGCCTCGCGGCGGCCGCCAGATTACAGGCGATCCACGTTGCGCGAGGAGAACGGATTGTGGCTCCACGGCTCCGCGCCCTGCAGGCCGCGGAAGCGGTTGTTGCTGTCGTCCTTGGCGCCGGCGGCCTTGCGGATCTCCTGCTGCCACTGGCGGTAGGCGACCAGGCTCTCGTTGACGAGGACGCTGTTGCCGCCCTTCTCGGAGATATAAGGCGCGGGATCGACGAACTGGCCGTTCACGATCACCGAGAAGTGCAGGTGCGGTCCCGTCGAGCGGCCGGTCGAGCCGACATAGCCGATCAGGTCGCCCTTCTTGACGCGGCTGCCCGGGCCCATGCCGTCGGCGAAGCGGGACATGTGGGCGTACAGGGTCTCGAAGTTGTCGGCGTGGCTGATCTTAATCGTGCGGCCGTAGTTGAAGTACCAGCCCTGGTGATTGAGGACGCCGTCGGCTGCCGCGTAGATCGGCATGCCGGTCTTGCCCTCAAAATCGATGCCGTTGTGAAAGCCGCCGCCGCTCGAGCGGCCGTAGTAGTGGCGGGTGCCGAACGGCGAGGAGACGCGCGCACCGCCACTCGGTTCGGCCAGCGCCGTGCCGCCGAGCCGGCGGCCGCTTTCGTCGAACCAGCCTTCCGGCTGGTTGGGCGGCGCGAACCACCAGAACGACTGCTTGTTACCACCGTTGCTGATGCTGGCGGCGAGGAGACGCGGCGCACCGTCGACTGTGCGGCCCTTCCAGACCTCGACCTTGGCGTTGGTGAAGCCTGCCAGCGCCTCGCTGAGCTCCTTGAGGGTGGCGCTGCTGGCGCCGGTCGAGGCGAGGCTGGTGGCGAGGCCGGAGCTGGCGCTGACCTTGACCAGCGCGACCGAGCCCGCGACCACCGACCGGGAGCCTGGGCTCGCCGCCTGGCTCGTGCTCGGAAGGCTCGAGACGCGCTCGTCGTCCTTCTCGGTGGCGTTGGGTGCCAGCTTGAAGCCGTAGCTGCCGTCGGCGCCGCGATGCAGCTCCACGGCCATGGACTTGGCGGAATAGAGCTGCAGGGCGATCAGGCGCTTGGGATTGTTGGCACCCTGCGATTCCATGACCGCGCGGCCAGAGTTGGTGGTCTTCCTGTCGAGCTGCTCCAGGGCCTTGGTGACGGCGTCGGCGGCCGCCTGGGCGTCAGCCGGGTCGATCTTCAGGGCCACGAGCTGGTCGGCCACCGAGCCGTCCGTGCCGATTGCGAAGGGCTGGACGTCTTCCGAGGGGACCGTCGATGTCGACTTGGTGGGGGCTTTGAGATGGTTCTTGTTGGGCGCCTTGACCTGGGCCATCGACCCGGAGGCCGAAACGAACTGACAGGCGGAAAAAGCAAAGGTTGCTGCGATTAGGCTTGGGACGATTCGCCAGCGCTGGGCGCGTTGATCTCGCGTCGTCTTGAACGCCATCAGCCTTCTCCCGATCCATTGAAACGCGAACTGAAGTCTCTAAGGCCAACAGCGAATTCACCGATCCCCCGATCGGAGCCCCACGCTTTTGCCCTGCTAAGGCCAAGTGTGGCCACGGATAATCCACAAGTCCAACAAAAAGTTGCAAAAATGCAACACCCGTGAAAATGGCGTGTTAAGTCATATGCGCCGGCATTTAAGCGCCTCGACGGTCGCGAAATCGCACGTCGTTGGACAAGTTGTCACGACGGGAACCATCGCGCATCCGCGGATAGCGGGCGAGCTCATGCAGCACAGGCGGAGTAGGAGAACAAGATGGCCGACCCGATCGAGCTTCTCATCCAGGCGCGCGCGCACGAGCTGGGACCGGGCTTTCCGGTGCGCCGCGTGCTGCCCAGTGCCCGGCGGCGCATGGTCGGGCCTTTCATCTTCCTCGACCATTTCGGGCCAATGGTCGTGCCGCCGGGTGGCGACGGCATGGAGGTTCGGCCGCATCCGCATATCGGGCTCGCCACCGTCTCCTACCTGTTCGACGGCGGCATCTTCCATCGCGACAGCCTGGGCTACACCCAGGCGATCCGCCCGGGCGACGTCAACTGGATGACGGCGGGCAGCGGCATCGCCCACAGCGAGCGCACCGAGCCCGAGATGAAGCGCACGGGCTTTCGCATGCATGGCGTCCAGACCTGGGTGGCGCTGCCCAGGAGCCATGAGGAGACGGCGCCGTCGTTCGAGCATGTCGAGAAGGGCAAGCTGCCGGCCTGGACGGACGGTGGCGCGGCATTCCGGCTGATCGTCGGCACTTACGGTGGCCACACGGCGCCGACCACGCACTTCTCGCCGATCTTCTATGTCGCGGCCGAGATGCCGGCGGCGGCCAAGATCGCGATCTCGCCCGAGCATGTCGAGCGCGCGGTCTATGTCGCCGAGGGCAGTGCGACCATCGGTGACCGGCTGCTGACGGTCGGCGACTTGGCGGTGCTGCAGGCCGGCCAGCCGGTCGAGATGATGGCCGGCGCCGATGGCGCCAAGCTGATGCTGCTGGGCGGCGCCACGATGGACGGGCCGCGCCACATCTGGTGGAACTTCGTGTCGTCGTCCAAGGAGCGCATCGAGCAGGCCAAGGCCGACTGGCGCGACGGCCGCTTCGCCAAGGTGCCGGGCGACCCGGAGTTCATCCCGCTGCCTGAACGATGACGCTCAGGTAGGACAGATATAGCCCGTGCCGCTCGGATTCTTGAAGCAGCCGACCGACTCGGGCAGCAGCAGCTTGGGCAGGTAGAGCACCACGTCGGGGAACAGCACCGTGAACGCGATGGTGATGAAGAAGACGACGTAAATCGGCAACGAAGCGACCATCGCGCGTGCAAAGCTGACGCCGACGAATTTCGAGGCGACCAGCAACGACAGGCCGTAGGGCGGCGTGATCAGGCCGAACACCAGGGTGGTGATGATGACGACACCCATGTGCACAGGATTGATGTTCCCGAGTTCGGTCAGCTTGTTGATGATCGGCATGAAGATGATGATGGCGGGAATGGCGTCGACGAAATCGCCGATGATCACGAACAGCAGAACAAGCAGCAGCAGGATCAGGCCGGCGTCGGTGCCGGCGAAGTTGGCGATCCAGGTCGCCACGATGTCCGGCCCGCGCAGGTAGCCCAGCATCCAGCCGAAGGTCGAGGCGCCGGCCACGGCGGCCAGCGGGATAGCATAGAGCATGCCGGTGTAGACGAAATCCCACAGCAACAGGCGCAGGTGGCCGCGGTTCAGCGCCGGGATCAGCACGACCAGGATATAAACCGAGGCGATCATGCCGGCCTCGGTCGGCGTGAACCAGCCGGTCAGGATGCCGCCCATGATGATCAGCGGGATCATCAGGGGCAGCGACGAGCCTCTCAGTGCGTCGGCGAACTCGCCAAACGTCGCCCTCCTTTTCTTGATGCCGACCGGTCCGAAGAAATAGGAGTAGATCATCAAGCCGATGCCGATCAGCACGCCGGGCACGATGCCGCCGAGAAAAAGGCCGCCGATCGAGACGTTGCCGGTGGCGCCATAGACCACCGCCATGATGCTGGGCGGGATCAGGTTGGCCATGGTCGAGGCGCAGGCGATCAGGGCGGCCGTGAAGGCGCGGTCGTAGCCCTCGCGGTCCATCTCCGGCGCCACGGTGCGGCTCAGCACGGCGACGTCGGCTGTCGAGGAACCGGAAATGCCGGCGAAGAACATGCTGAACAGCGTCACCACCTGGGCCAGCCCGCCGCGCAGGTGACCGACCATGGTCTGCGCCAGGCGCACCATGCGCTGCGTGACGTTGGCCGAGGTCATGAGCTCGCCGACCAGCAGGAAGAACGGTACGGCGAGCAGCGTCTCGGAGTCGATGCCGTGGAACATCTGCCCGACCATCGACTGCAGGCTGATCTGGGTGAAGGCCGTGGCCACCATCACGCCCGCCATCAGGGCGAAGGCCACCGGCACGCCCATGTAGCCGAGGCCGAGGAACAGGAAGGCCATCAGAAAGAGGACATAGCCGTTGCTCATTCGACGAGCTCGCGCAGGTCGGCGGTGTCCTCGGGCCCTTCGAACCCGTTCTTCCAGCCATTTATGAGTTGCTCTACGGCGAACAGCGCGATCAACGCGCCCGACAGCGGCACGCTCGCCGTATAGTAGGTGAGCGGGATCAGCGAGGGCATGCGGAAGCTGCCGAGGTCGAGGAGGGCGTTCTTGTAGCCGAACCACACCATGGCCAGCGCGACGCCCAGCACGACCAGGCGGTTGAAGCTCTCCATGAAGGTCCGCTTGGGACCCGTCAGACGCTTGGTGATCTCGACCAGGTAGAGATGATCGTTGCGTCGCGCCGCGGCCGCCATGCCGATGAACACACCCCAGGCGAAGAAGCCGGTGGTCACCTGCTGCAGCCACAGCCACGGCGCGCCGATCTCGCGAGTCACGACGTCGAGGAACACCGAGCTCGTGAAGCCGATGATCGACGCGCCGCACAGCACCATCAGGACGGCCTCGAGTGGGTCGAGCGCCGTCCATTTGAGGTGGCGATGGCGCTGCAGAACGAGCGAACGACTACTCACGATGGCGCTCGCGTTGCAGCAGTTGCGATCACTTCACGTTGCGCACGAGTTCCAGGATCGCGACCGCATTTGGCCCGAGTTCCTTGGCGAGGCTGTCCTGGATCGGCTTGGCGTCGGCCATGAAGCCGGTCTTGTCGACATTGTCGACGATCTTCACGCCCATCTTCTTCAGCTTCTCGGCCGAGTCCTTCTCGAGCTGCAGCGCCTTGGCAGGCTCCTGCTTGCTCACCTCGTCGGCCGCCGCCTGGACCCACTTCTTCTGCTCGTCGGTCAGGCTGTCCCAGGTCTTCTGGCTGACCCAGATGCAGTTGTTGTTGGCTTCGTGCTCGGTCATCGACATGATCGGCGCGACTTCGTAGTGCTTGTTGGCGAGGTACACGTTGACGCCGTTCTCGGCGATGTTGACCACGCCGGTCTGCAGCGAGGTGTAGACCTCGCCGAACGGCATGTGCACGGTCTGCGCGCCGTAGGCCGGGAAGTGGGTATCTTCAGTCTTGGTCGCCTGGACGCGGACCTTCTGGCCTTTCACGTCGGCGACCGACTTGATCTCCTTCTTGGAGTACATGTTGCGCATGCCCATCGTCATCAGGCCGAGCACCTGGGCACCCTGCACCCTCTCGGAGATCATCTTTCGGAACGCTGCCGAGACGGCCGGATCGGCGATCACGCGCGTGAGATGACCCTGGTCGCGGAAGATGAAATGCAGCGAGAACACGCCGGCCTCGGGCGCCAGCGTCGCGGCATTGGCGGTGGCCGTGATGACGAAATCGATGTCACCCGCCCGCATCTTCTGCAGCGCCTGCGGCTCCTGGCCGAGCTGGGCGCCGGGGAACTGGTTGATGCTGAACTTGCCGCCGCTCACTTCCTTCAGCTTGGCATCGAAGATGTTGGCCGCGATGCCGTAGGCCGTGGTGGTCGGCTGGTCGTAGGCAAAGCTGAACTGCCGGTTTTGGGCCATTGCCTGGCCTGCCAGCAGCACGGCGACGGAAAGCACGGACGCGGACAGCGCGGCACGCCGCGCGAGCATCTTGGACATCGTTTTCTCCCTTCAAATCACCCGACCGTGGCCGGTCGTGGCGTGGGCGGGCGATTGGCCTGCCTCCCCGTTTTGCCCGGCCAGACTGGCATTCGGCAGGTTGTCAGACAACTCCTATCGCGCTCGGCTACTTCTTCTCGACGTTCCAGAACACCGTCACCGGCGAGACGACGTTGCCGCTCACGGTGGTGCGCCGCGCCATCGGCTGCTGGAACTGGCCGAGCGGGACGGTGACGCCTTCGCTCAGGATGCGCGTCTGGACCTTGTCGGCGATCTCGCGCTGCTTCTTGGGATCGCCTTCGCGAATGAACTGCATGCGGAGCTTCTCGATCTCCTCGTCCAGCGGCCAGCCGAACTGCGCGCGATCGCCGCTCGCCTCGGCGTAGTGGTTGTTGACCGGATCGAGCAGCAGCACGGCCGCCGCCGCGGTCTGGGCGATGTTCCAGCCGCCCTGCGCCACGGGATCCTTCTTGGCGCGCCGCGTCACCAGGGTCTGCCAGTCCATCGACTGCACGTCGACCTTGAAGCCGCCGCGCTCGAGCAGGGTCTTGGTGACCGGGGCGAGGTTGGTGAGTGTCGGGTTGTCGCTGGTCTGCAACACCACGATCGGCGTGCCGTCGTAGCCCAGCTCCTTCAGGAGCTTGCGCGATTCCTCGAAGCGCGATTCCAGCAGGCCCTGCATGCCGGCCGAGCTCTCGAGCGGCGTGCCGCAGCCGAACATCGCCTTGCATTCCTTGAAGTAGCGGGGATCGCCGATCGTCGCCTGCATGAAATCCTTCTGGTTGAGCGAGAGCGTCGCGGCGCGACGGTAGCGCACGTCGTTGAACGGCGGCTGCTTCCAGTTGTAGCGCAGCACGTAGGTCAGTCCCAACGGATCGAGGACGACCACTTTGACATCCTTGTCCTTCTCCAGCACCGGCAGGAGGTCGTGCGCCACCGTCTCGATCATGTCGATCTCGCCCGACAGCAGCGCGTTGACCGCGGTCTGCGGATCGGGGATCGACCGCCATTCGACGCGGTCGAGCTTGGCGACCTTGCCGCCGGCGAGGCCCGACGGCGGCTCGGCGCGCGGCTTGTAGTCGGGATTGCGGACATAGACGACCTTCTCGCCCGCCTTCCATTCGTCCTTCTTGAAGATGAAGGGCCCGGACCCCGTGGTGTCGGAGATCTGCTGCGCCACCGGAGTCTCGGCGACCCGCTTGGGCATGACGAACAACGGCACCGAGGCTGACTTGGCGAGCGCCTTCGTCATCATGCCGAACGGCTCCTTGAGCACGATCCGGAAGGTGCGGTCGTCGACCGCCTTCATCTCCTGCGTCGACTTGGCGAGCAGGCCGCCCAGCGCGTCCTTGTCGGTCCAGCGCTTGATCGAGGGGATGACGTCGGCCGAGGTCACCGGCGTGCCGTCATGCCACTTGAGCCCGTCGCGCAGCTTGAAGGTCCAGGTGAGCTTGTCGTCGCTCGTGGTCCAGCTCTCGACCATCTGCGGCTGGGACTCGAACTTGCCGTCGATCGCAAACAGCGTGTCGTAGATCAGGTAGCCATGGTTGCGCACGATATAGGCCGTGGTCCACACCGGATCGACGATCTTGAGATCCGAATGCATGACCACGCGCAGCGTCTTGGGCGACTGCGCCGAAGCCGGTACGGAGAGCAACACCGCGCCCGCGAGCGCGATCAAGGAACGACGCAGCATGACAGCCTCCCTTTGGGCGGCGGCATTCTAGACGCCAGTGGGGGGCGTCCAGCTCGTTTCTTCGTCGAGCGGGTAAACCGGCCGCGGCAACTTGGTCCAAGTGAAGTTCGCCAGGATCGGTGACGTCAAGCCCGGACAGTCGACTTCGTAGATCTGGCCGGTATTGAAGAACTCGTCGAACCCGCCGCGGAAGTGGCCGCGGCTCTTGACCACCACCACCCGCGCCTGGGCGATGTCGAGGCCGAACATCTCGAACTGCATCGGGTCCATGCACTGGCAGCGGTTGGTGATGACCACGAGCTGGATGCCGCCGAGGTCGAGCAGGGCCGAGGGGCCCATGTCCGACGACACGTTCCTGAGCACGCCGCGGCGGCCGACATACTTGCCGTCCGACAGTCTTACGACCTTGGCCTCGCAGTCGAAGGGCAGGGAGAATTCCTGGTGTTCCTGGGAGTTGAACGAGGCGGTGAAGATCGCGCCTTCGCCCAGCTCGTGCGCCTTGGCGGCAACGGCGCCATCGTTGAACACGCCGAAGATCACGTGCTGGGCGCCGGCGGCTTTCAGCGCGCGCAGGAGCCAGGTGGTGTTGCCGCGGCCGCCGCCTCCGGGATTGTCGGCGACGTCCGCCAGGATGATGGCCTTGCGGCGCCGGTCGCGGCCGACCGAGGTGGCAAGCTGCACGGCGTCGGCCATCGCCGTCATCTGCCGCTTGAAGCGCTCCTTCATGCCCCAGGCGCGCCTGGCGATGTCGAGCGACAGGTCGGCCGCCGCCTGGCGATTGCCGTTGCGCGCCGTCACCACGGCGGTCAGGCCGTTCTTGGGGCTGTCGCTGTAGGCGAAGCCCGCCATCACCGAGACGTTCAGGATGTCGCCGCCGACCTTGGTCTGGCCGTACTTGATCAGGTCGGCGTAGGGGCCCTTGGCGGTGAGCAGCGAGATCTGCGGCGGCACCAGCGGCACCTTGACCATGGTGACCGCGGTGCGCGCGCCGGCCAGGCATTCGCGCATGTGCTTGGCCGCCTCCACGCCACGTTCGTAGATGTCGGTGTGCGGGTTCTCGAGGTAGCCGACGAACACCGAAAGATTGTCGGTCATCCTGCGCGAGACGTTGGCATGCAGGTCGAAGGTCGAGACGACCGGGATGTCCGCCCCGACGACGCGGCGAATGACCTCGAACAGATCGCCCTCGGGGTCGTCGGTGCCCTCGGCCAGGGCAGCGCCGTGCGCGGCGACGAAGACGGCGTCGAGCGGCAGGGCACCACGCAACCCCGTCTCGATCTCGGCCAGGAATTCCCTGAAGAAGTTCTCTTCGACCGGACCGCCGGGCTGGGCCTGCGAGACGCGCAGCGGCACCGGCGTCCACTGCCCGGTGCGATCCATCTCGGTGAAGAAGCCGGGCAGGTCGGGCAGCGTGATCGACGCACCCGACCGCGCTTCGCTGACGATCTGGTTGCCGCGGATGTCGACGTCCGTCTGGAAGTCCGCCGCCGTGCTGACGGGCGAGAACCGGTTGCACTCGATGGCGAAGCTCAGAACGGCAATCCGCGGATTGTCCTGCGACACGTCTGCTCCTTAGCGCTGGCGCGTCAGAAACGCCTCGACCAGCCCATTGAAAGTAGCGGCCTCCTCGAAATATGGCGAGTGGCCGGCATGGGGGATCAGATGTGCTTCGCCGCATGGCAAGGCTGCTGCGATGGCGCTTGCCAGGAAGGCCGGGAAGACGACGTCCGCGCCGCCGGCGATCAGCAGCGTCGGCACGCGGAAATCCTTCAGCTCCGTGACGGTCCGATGGGCGGTGCGGCGCAGGCCCTCGCGCACCTTCGCCTTGTCGAGCGCGCCCGCCATGGTGTCGATGCTGGCATAAAGAAGGTGGAGGGCAGGCGAGCGCGCCGCGGCGCCCATGCCCATCGCCGGATGGACACCGTTGGCGAGGCCCGCCGCGGTCTTCGCTTCGGCGTCCTTCATCCACGCATCGTAAGTGGCGCCACCCGACGGATCGCAGCCGCGGCGATCGAGCGTGCCGGAGGTCGAACTCAGCACCAGCGCCTTCACCTTCGCCGGATGGGCGATGGCATATTCGAGCATCGTCCAGCCGCCCATCGACTGGCCGACGAGGCGCACATCGGCGAACTTCAGATGATCGATCAGCGCCGCGAGGTCGGCGGCGTAGTCGGCCGGATCAGGGCCGCCGTCGATGGCACTCGACGGCGCGAAGCCGCGATGGGCGAAGCTCACACATGTGTAGCGTGGAGCGAAGTGGGCGACCTGCTGCCACCAGCTCAGGTGATTGCCGCCCAGGCCGTGGGCGAACATCAGCGCCGGTCCGCTGCCCGATACTTCGTAATAGAGGTCGCCGAACGGGCGCTTCAACCGGCCGACGCTGCGCGCTGGCGCCTTGTAGCTCATGGAATAAGTGTCCTCTCAGAAGACGACAAGGGTAGAGCCCACGACGCCCAACGGCCAGCGGCCCGCGGCGAACAGACGAAACTTGCTTTCGAAAGGCGAGGCGGCGTCTTCGGCGAACCGTGCCAACGCCAGTTGATAGACGGCCTGCGCGGCGGCGCCTGCCGCGACATGGATGGAAGCCTTGGCCGCGCTGCCCATGCGCGAGGCCGCAGTAGCGGCCTTGCCGTGCACGATCTCGCCCGCGTCGGTGGTGAGTTCGGTGAGTGCCGTCCAGAGTTCACGTTCGGGATAGCGCGCGTCGGCTGCGGCCAGCAGGCGCCGGCGCAACTCTTCCTCGCGATCCCACCATACGGGAGACCAATCGGGCGCCTTCAAGACGCGCTCGGCCTCCGGCCAGTCATGGGCTTGGACGACGCGCAGCGGGCCGACTCCGAGGGCCGTGGCGTATGCAGTCGCGTCGTTGCGATCGCCATCCGTCAGCGGCTCGCCCAGAGCGGCGAACCAGGCCGCGGCTTTTACCTCGTCCATCACGCCGCGCAGCAGCGCAATGGGCAGCGCCACGACTTGCCTCACCTGACTTGGCTTCGGCGCCGGCCGCGCCGTGGCCTCGCCGCGTCGCGGCCGGTCCTGCTGCGGTCGCTTCATGTCCATCAGGCCGCTTGCCGGACCTCCGGCAGGGTGAGCTCGTACTTGTTGGCGACCTCGGTGGCGCGCTTCATGAAATCGGCGCGCATCTCGTCGTTGGTGCGCTGCTTGATGTTCCACTTGCGGAAGACCTCGTTGTTCTTCGACTTCGATCCGCCGAAGAACGAGGGCAGGTAGGGGAAGTATTCGTCGATCGCCGCCTGCAAGGTGGCCTTGCCCTCCGGTGTCCTGATCAGCTCGGCGGTGAAGTCCTCGCCGAACTGCGCGTGGAAGCGCTCCTCCGGCATGGTGGCGCGGGCGAGATTGCGCAGCGGGTGGAAGGTGCAGTGCAGCAGGTCCTCGACCTGCAGGATCTCGGCCAGGTCGGCCAACAGCTTGATGGCGACGAACTCCTGCCAGGTCTTGAGCGGGAACTCGAAGATCGACAAGGGCCGCTTGCCGGTACCCGGGATCATGCGCTCCTCGGGGATGCCCATCTGCACCCCAAGCTGCTTGAAGCGCACATGATGGCCGTACTCCTCCATGGCGACGCGGCAGGTCAGCCACTTGGCATAGGGCGTCGGCGCGTAGGCGATGGCGGGCTCGTCGAACACCTGTGCGCCATAGAGCTCGTTCACGGCATGGCTGATCACGAGCTTGCCGACGGCCTCCCGATACTCTTCGGGAGCGTTCTTCAGCTCCTCGACGGTCCTGACGACGATGGGGTCGCTCACGGTGGGCTCCTCAGACGAGAGGTTCGGTGTTGAAGGCTTCGAGATCGGTCGTGAGGTCGGTGAACTTGTCCGAGAGCTTGGCGCTGAGATCCTGCGCGAGCGACGCACCGGCTTCGATGCGCGCCACAGGCCGTGGCTGGCCGAACAGGAAGACCTCGCGGCCGCGCACGCCCAGCAGCTGGCCGGTGATGGCCTTGCCGGCCGGCGAGCACAGCGCCGTCACCAGGTTGGCGACATGGTGCGCGCCGATCCTGAGCGCGCGCTCCTTGTAGGATTTCTGGGCATCGTTGGCCGGCTGGATGATGTCGGTGACGCGCGTGCGCGCGAACGGCGCCACGGCGTTGGCGGTGATCTGGGCTCGCGCGAGGTCCATCGCCGTCACGCGCGTGAGACCGAACAGGCCGGCCTTGGCGCTGGCGTAGGCCGCCTGGCCGAGGTTTCCATAGAGACCGGCTGACGACACGATATTGACGATGCGACCCCAGTCGTAACCACCGGCGCCGCCGCGGCCCGTCTTGCCCTGGTCGCGCATCACCGCCGAGGCGGCGTTGATGAGGTAGAAGGCGGCCGACAGGTTGTTGCGGATCACCGCGTCCCAGTCGCGCGGATCGGCGCGGAAGACGAAGGCGTCGCGCAGGATGGCGGCGTTGTTCACCACGATGTCGATGCCGCCGAAATTCTTGATCGCCAGCTCGACCAGCGCCTTGGCTGCACCGGGCGAGGCGACGCTGTCGGCGAAGGCGATCGCCTTCTTGCCGAGCGCCGCGGCGGTCTCGTTCGCGACCTTTGGATCGCCGTCCTCGCCGCCGATCGAGGCGCCGTTGTCGGCGACGATCACGCTCGCGCCTTCGGCCACGAGTGACTCCGCGATGGCGCGGCCGATGCCACGGCCGGCGCCGGTGACGATGGCCGCGCGTACTTCGAGAAGGCCCGTCATAGTTCTGCTCCCGTCTTCTTGCCCGCACTGGCCATTTCCGCCGCGGTGTAGAACGCGTCGGCATGGATATCGATACGTCGCATGCCGCGCTGCTCGAACAGCTTGGTCGCCGCCTCGACCATGACCGGCGGCCCGGCGAGGTAGGCCTTGCAGCCGTCGAACTCGTCGAAGTCCTGGGCGACGGCCTCGTGCACCAGCCCCAGGCGGCGCGCCTCGCTGTCGCCTTCGCTCAACACCGGGATGAAGTGCAGGTTCTTGTGGGTCTCGGCCAGCCTGGCGAAATGGTCGTGCAGGTAGAGGTCGCGCTCGGAGCGGACGCCGAAATAGAAGTAGATGTGCTGCGGCAGCGCCTTCTGCAGCGCCCGCTCGACCACCGACTTGAGCGGCGCCATGCCCGAGCCGCCGGCGACGGCGATGATCGGCCCGCGATGGGTTTCGCGCAAATAGGAGGGACCGAACGGGCCTTCGACACGCACATGGTCGCCGACCTTGAGCCTCTCGGCGACGTGCGTGGAGGTGGCGCCGCCCGTCGTGCGGACGTGGAATTCCAGGATCGGATCGCCCGGCACGTTGGCCATCGAATAGTCGCGCGGCGGGCAGCCTTGGAAGGTCACCGAGCCGAACTGGCCGGCGGAGAAGTCGAACGGTCCACCCGACACGATCTTCAGTCGGATGCGCTTGATGTCGTGCGTGGCGTCGTCGAGGCCAATGACCTCGCAGTCGAGCAGGCGGCGCGGATGGACGATCAAGTCGTCCTCGTCCAGCCAGGCGACCTCGCTGTCCGCCCACGGCACGGCGCGGCAGGCGAGGATCAGGCCACGCTCCTTCTCCTCGTCGGAGAGTGCGAATTCCGAATAACCTTCCATCATCACCTCGCCCTTCACGAGGTGTGACTTGCAGGCGCCGCAATTGCCGGACTGGCAGCCGAACGGATAGGCGACGCCGGCGTCGAGCGCGGCCGACAAGATGGTAGCTCCGGTCGGAACCTCGATGCTACGCTCGACCTGGACGATACGGACTTTGAAGCTCATCGGGCAAACGCGAGAATTTGTTTGATCCCCAAACAATCTCCGTTTACCACTCCCGGCATGGGCCGTCCACCCGCCAAACCGCTGGCATCGCTCGATCGCGGTCTTTTACCATCTTTGCTGGGTTACATGCTGCGCCGCGCCCAGTCGGCGGTGTTCGACGATTTCGCCAACACCTTCGCCAAGGCCGGCGAGGCGCTGACACCGGGCGAGTTCGGCCTGCTCGTGCTGGTCGACCGCAATGCGGGCCTGAGCCAGATGGCGCTGGCGCGGGCGATCGGCATCGACCGCTCGACCCTGGTGCCGATCCTCGACCGCCTGCAGGAGCGCGGCCTTTTGATGCGCCATCGCTCGCCGACCGACGGCCGCACGCATGCCCTGGCGCTGACGCCGGCCGGCGAGAAGGCGCTGGCGCGCTTCGCCCGGCTGGTGCGCGCCCACGAGAAGCGCATCGCGTCCCACCTTTCGGCCGCCGAAATCCGGGTCCTGATCGACCTTCTTGAGAAGGTGCACAGCGGAGCGCGTTCGCTATAGTCCGCGCCGCATGAACTCGACCCATCCGGATTTTGCCGGCACCGACATCGCCGCACTGAGCGACGCCCAGGCGCTGAATGTCCTCAACGCCAACCTCAACGAGCCGGTCAAGGTCCTGAACGGCGAGGTCACCGAACTCGATTCCAAGCGCGGCTTCTGCCGTTTCCGCTTCGAGATCGTGCCGGCCTTCTGCCATTCGCAGGGCCGTATCTGCCAGGGCGGTTTCCTCACCGGCATGGTCGATACCGCCATGGCCCATGCCGCAATGGCCAAATCCAACTTCGCCTTCGCCGTTCCGACGCTGGAACTCAAGATCAGCTTTTTGGAAGCGGCCGGGCCGGGCTTCGTGATCGCCGAGGGCCGCGTGCTGCGCTGGGGCGGCTCGGTCGGCTTCCTCGACGGCGACATCAAGGACGACCAGGGCCGCCTCGTGGTGCACGCGACATCGACGATCAAGATCGTGCGGCCGCGCGAGTAGCGCTCAGCGGCCGAACCGGCCGATCCAATGCTCGGCGATCTCGCGGCGGGTGGCGAACCAGGCACCGCCCTTGCTCTTCACGTGCGACACGATGCGGTCGAGCGCGGCGATGCGGCCAGGCCGGCCGATCATGCGCAGATGCAGGCCGATCGACATCATCCTGGGCACTCGCTCGCCTTCGGCCCATAGCGTGTCGAAGGCGTCGGTCGTGTAGTCGGCGAAGTCGCGCGCCGTGACGAAGCGATGGAAGCCCTGGTGATAGTGCATGTCGTTGGTGTCGAAGCTGTAGGGCAGCACGAGATGGCGCTTGCCCGAGATCTCGACGAAGAACGGCAGGTCGTCGGAATAGTCGTCGCTGTCGTAGAGGAAGCCGCCTTCCTCGACCAGCAGGCGGCGCGTATTGGGCGAGGGCGTCGAGCGCGTGTGCCAGCCGACCGGCCGTGTGCCCGCGATGTCGGTCAACACTTTCACGGTACGGGCGATCGCCTCGCGCTCGTCCGCCTCGGCCATGTGCGCGTGCCGTTCCCAGCGCCAGCCGTGGCAGGCGATCTCGTGGCCGCGCTTCACCGCATCGTCGATCAGCCAGGGCGACAGCTCGGCGGCCTTGCCGCTGGTGCTGACGGTGCTGTGCACGTCCAGGCGCTCCAGCGTATCGGCGATCCGCCACCAAGCGGCCTTCGTGCCGTACTCGAAGTGGGATTCCATGCAGCGGTCGGCGACGCCCGAGATCTCGTCGGTGACCTCGTAGACCTTCTCGTTGAAGGCATCTCCGGCGGAGAGCGACATCTCCGCGCCTTCCTCGAAGTTGACGACGAACGAAACGGCGACACGCGCGCCGTCCGGCCATTGTGCGTGGGGCGGCGTGCGGCCGTAGCCCTTCAGATCACGAGTCACGATGAGCGATCACGTTGGCGAGCGCCGTCGACAGGCCCTTGGAGTCCTTTGGCCCGGGACGCCGGTAAGTGCCGGCGGTCGCCTTGCGCGGGTTCATGCGCACCAGCCCCTCGGCCATGACGACGGCGGCCTGGATGCCGTCGACCAGCGGCACCGGGACGCGATCGCGGATCTTGTTGGCGAGTCCGGCGAGCGGCGCGCCGGCAAGGATGACGACGTCGGCGGCGTCGTCGGAGACGGTACGCAGGGCGAGGTCGACCAATACGGCTTCCTTCTCTTCCTGCACCTCATCGATCGACTTGAAGCCTTCGTCGAGCGTGCGGATCGCGGCGCATCGGCCGCTCATGCCGTGCCAGGCGACGATCTCGGCGAACCACGGTTCGAGCGAGCGCGAGAAGCTCACGATGCCGAAGCGCCGGCCCAGCGTGCAGGCCATCAACATTGCGGCCTCGGCCATACCTACCACTGGAAAGTCGAACAGCTCGCGTGCGCCGCCCAGGCCCGGATCGCCGAACGCGGCGATGATGGCTGCGTCCATCGTGCCGCGCCGCTCGGCCAGCATGTCGAGCGCGGCAGCCGAGCCGATCGCGGCCTCGGCGCGGGTGGCGATATAGGGTACGCCGTAGGATGCCGTCATCGGCACGAGCTCGGTGCCGGGACTCGCGACCAGCTTGCCCGCGGCGACGAGGCGCTCGGTGACGCCGGGCGAGGTATTCGGATTGGCGACCAGGATTTTCATGGCCGAAGTCTATCGCATAACTAGAAGTCTGCGAGCTTGCGCAGGCCGACCAGGCGATCGCCGATCACCAGCGCCAGGACAGCAAGCAGCACCAGGCCAGCGGAGATGGCGGCGATGGTGGGATCGGGCCGCTCCTCGACATACTGCAGCATCTGGATGGGCAGAGTCTTGGTCCAGGCGTCGGTGAAGAAGATCGAGATCGGGTAGTTATCCATCGAGGCCAGAAAGGCGAACATGCCGGACGTCAGGAAGGCAGGCGCCAGCGCCGGCACCAGCACGCGCAATAGCGCCTGCGGGTAGTTGCAACCGAGCGTGCGCGCGGCGTCGATCAGCGAGAAGTCGAACAACGTGAGCGAGCCCACGACGGTGCGCACGACGTAAGGCAGCGTGATCACCACGTGTGCCACCAACAGGCTGGCGTAGACGTCGCGCAGGCCCATGGCCTTGAAGCCCTGCAGCATGGCGATGCCGATCACCAGCCCGGGCAGCATCAGTGGCGACACCAGGAAGGTCGAGATGGCTTCGCGCCCGGGGAAGCGGCCGCGCACCAGGGCGATGGCGCAGAGTGTGCCCAGCGCCATGGCAATGCCGGTCGAGATCGCCGCGACCTGCAACGAGGTCACCAGGGCCGGCAGCAGGCCGCGCGTGCTGGCCAGCCGCTCGTACCAGCGCAGCGACCAGTCGGGCGGGGGCAGGGTGAAGACGGTCGAGGAGCCGAAGGACACCGCGATGGTGACGGCCAGCGGCGTCATCAGGAAGACCACGGTGAAGGCCGCGATGAACCACGTGGCGTACTTGGTCAGCCGTTCGATCGCCGTCATGTCTTGCCCCCGAGCCGGCCGGCGAGCCAGGTCGAGCCGACGACGATGGCGACGGCCAGCGCCAGCAGGATCACCGCCGTGGTCGAGCCGAGCTGTTCGTTGCGCATCAGCAGGAAGGAGCGTCCGGTCAAGGTCGACAGCGTCTGGAAGCGATCGCCGATCAGCAGCGAGGGGATGACGAACATCGACACGCTGAGCGAGAAGACGAAAGCGATACCGGAGACCACGCCCGGCAGGGTGAGCGGCAGGGTGACATGAGTGAAGCAGTAAAGTGGCGTGGCGCCCCGGGTGGCGCCGGCCTCGCTCAACCGCGGATCGATCAGCTTCACCACCGAGTAGATCGGCAGGATCATGAAGGGCAGGAAGATGTTGGCGGCACCCAGCACCAGGCCGGTCTCGGTGAACAGGAGGCGCTGCGGCTCGTCCCACAGGCCAAGCCCCATCATGATCTGGGTGACGATGCCGTCGCGGCGCAGCACGATCTGCCAGGCGAAGGCCTTGACCACCGCGCCGATCGACAACGGCAGGATGATCGACACCAGCATGACGATCTGCATGACCGTGCCGGCGCGGGCGAGCGCGAAGGCGGCGGGATAGCCGATCAGGAAGCAGACGACGGTGACCCAGGCGGCGACGCGCAGCGTGTTACCGATGACGCGCCAATTGAACGGATCGCTCATGAAAGCGACGTATGGCTGCAGCGTCAGGCCGGCCGGGCCGCTAAAACTCTTCATCAGCAGCCACAGCAACGGATAGGCGTAGACGACCAGCAGATAGACCACCGCCGGCAGTGCGAGCAGGGCCACCGGATCGCGCCACGCCGAAGGGGCTCGCAATTTCATGACGCCGGGTAGATCAGGGTGTCGCCGCGCGACCACGCGAGCTGCATGGCCGTTCCCGGTACGGGCAGGCCGCCCGGCAAATCGGCGGTCTCGACCAGCAGCCTGTCGGCCTCGGCGCTGGCGAAATGCAGCTGGACTTTCGAACCCTGGAAGACCGCGTCGCGCAGCTCGGCGCGCACCAGGTTGTCACCGGGCTTGTCGATCGCGATGCGTTCGGGCCGCACCGCCACCACGACGTCGCTGCCGGCAACGAAGCTGCCGCGGCCGAACAGCGTCCCGACCGACGTGTCGACCGCGATCACGCCGTCGGCGGCGGGCCCGACGACCTTGCCGGCCAGCCGCGAGGAAAGACCGACGAACTCCAGCACGAAGGCCGTCTCGGGCGAGCGGTAGATCGTCTCCGGCGCGGCGAGCTGCTCGATGGCGCCGCGGTTCATCACCGCGATGCGGTCGGACATGGTCAGCGCCTCGTCCTGGTCGTGGGTCACGAACACCGCCGTGGTGCCGAGCTCGCGCAGCAGCCGGCGCAGCTCGATCTGCATGGTCTCGCGCAGCTTGCGGTCGAGGGCGGAAAAGGGCTCGTCGAGCAGCAGCAGCTTGGGGCGCACGGCAAGCGCGCGGGCCACCGCGACGCGCTGCTGCTGGCCGCCCGACAGCGCGCGCACCGACCGGCTGGCAAAGTCGGTGAGATGCACCAGCTCGAGGAAGCGCCTGACCGTAGACTCGATGTCGCCGGCCGCGCGCCGCTGCGCCTTCAGGCCAAAGGCGACGTTCTCGGCGACGCTGAGATGGGGAAACAGGGCGTAGTTCTGGAACACCACGCCGACGTCGCGCCGGTGCGGCGGTCGGGCGGTGATGTCTTCGCCGTCGAGCTGCACGCTGCCGCGATCGGCCGACAGAAGGCCGGCAATGATGCGCAGCAGGGTGGTCTTGCCGCAGCCCGAAGGCCCCAGCAGGGAGACGAACTCGCCGGCGGCGACTTTGAGATCGACGCCGCCCAACACCGTGGCGACGCCAAAGGACTTTTCGGCACCAGCGACGTCCAGAAATGAGTCGGAGGCCACGACGGGCGACTACATCGCCATGTCGCGATCCCAGCGCTTCACCCAGTCGGGACGGTTGTCGGCGACGAACTTCCAGTCGACGCCGAACATGGTGGCGTTGGTCGGCATGCCCGCCGGCACCGGCGTGTCCTTGTTGGTGGGCAGCGAGAAGGTGACCGACGAGAGCTTGGCCTGCACCTCAGGTCCGATCATCTCGTTGATGTAGGCGGCGGCGAGCTCGGGTTGCGGGCCGCCCTTCACCAGCGCCACACCTGACGGCATGGCGAAGATGCCCTCCTTCGGGACAGCGATGTCGACCGGCGCGCCGGCTTGCTTGCGTTCGAGCGCCACCTGCGAGATCGCGCTGGAGATCATGAAGCCTTCGCCTTGCTCGAGAAGATTGTAGGCCTGCGGCATCTGCGTGTAGGCCGTCAGCAGGTTGGGCTTGATGGTGACAAGCTTCTTGAAGGCGGCGTCGATATCCTTCTGCGCCTCGGGCATCGGCTTGCCGGTGGCGAGGAAGGCCGCCATGAACAGGTTGGCCAGCCCCTCGGTATTCTGCAGCGAGGGCAGGATCACGCGGCCTTTGTACTTGGGATCGTAGGCGTCGGCCCACGAGGTTGGGGCCGTTTTCATGGCTTTGGGATTGTAGGCGATGCCGAGCCAGGGCTGCAGGTAGTTCACCCACATGCCGTCCATGTGGATCGTGCCCGGCTTGAGCGCGGCGATGTTCGGGACCTTGCCAGGGGTTATCGCTTCCAGCAGGCCCTCGGCCACCGCGGGGATCATGACGGGATCGTCCATCTGGACGACCGAGAGATACTGTTTGTCCTTGTTCTTCTGCATCTTCTCGAGATTGACCAGCGACCGCGTGCCCTCATAGACGATCTTGCAGCCGTACTTCTTCTCGACCACCGGCGCGATGATGGTCTCGACGAAGTTCTTGTGGCTGGCCGCGCCGCCGACCACGAGCTCCTTGGCCTGGGCGAGCAGGATGCGCGGCGCGGCGAGAGCGGCGGTGGCCGCACCGGCTGCGGCGAGAATCGTGCGGCGGTTCAAGGCGATGGCTCTAGGCTTCGTCATGTCGGGTTCCCCTTTTGGAGCCCAACGAAGCAAGGAGCGTGCCTAATAAAGCATCATGGTCTTCCGTACGCCCTACTTGCCCTTCAGCCGGGCGACCTCTTCTTCCAATTCCTTGATTCGCTGTCCCAGCCGGTCGACGGCCGGCGCGATCTCGGCCTCGCTGTAGCGCGGGATGATGTGCTGCTGGCAGTTCACGTCCCACACGTCGAGCGTGAACACGATCGCGCGCTGGGGTTTGGCCTTGTAGCGCGGGTCGACCAGGCGCTCCATCAGTTCGAGGTCGCCTTCGACCACCCGCGCGCGGCCCCATAGCTTTACCCGCTGCCGGGTCGCGAAATGCAGGAGGAAGATGTGGGCGCGGTCGTTCTCCTTGAGATGACCGAGCGTTATGTACTGCCGGTTGCCGGCAAAGTCGGCGAAGGCCAGCGTCTGGCTGCCGATGGTTTTCAGGAATCCCGGCGGCCCGCCGCGATGCTGGATGTAGGGCTGGCCGTCGGCGCTTGCCGTGGCAAAGAAGAAGGTGTCGATGGCGCCCAGGAACTGCCGCAGGTCGTCGGTGATCTCGGTCTTCCAGTCGCGGTCCTCGAACTGGAGTCGCGACCCGAGACGCATCTGCTCCGCCTTGACCGCGGGCGAGAACATCACATCTTCAGGGCCAGTCATCCGAGGATCCTCATCGCTACTCCAATTTCTTGCCGAGCTGGCCCGCTACTTCCTGGATGAACTGCCAAGCCACACGGCCCGAGCGCGCGCCGCGCGTCACCGACCATTCGATCGCCTGCTTGCGCAGGTTCTCGACCGGCACACCGAGCTTATAATGATTGGCGTAGCCTTCGATCATGGCAAAGAAGGTGTCCTGGTCGGCGTTGTGGAAGCCCAGCCACAGGCCGAAGCGGTCGCTGAGCGACACCTTCTCCTCGACCGCCTCCGACGGGTTGATCGCCGTCGAGCGCTCGTTCTCTATCATGTCGCGCGGCATCAGATGACGGCGGTTCGAGGTGGCATAGAACACCACGTTGTCCGGCCGGCCTTCGATGCCGCCCTCCAGCACCGCCTTCAACGACTTGTAGGCGGCGTCCTGCCCGTCGAACGAGAGATCGTCGCAGAACACCACGAAGTGGCGCGGCGAAATGCGGATCATTGACAGGAGCGTCGGCAGCGAAGGGATGTCCTCGCGATGGATCTCGACCAGCGCCAGGGGGCCCGGCGGTCCGCCCATCTCACGATTCACGTGGGCGTGCACGGCCTTGACGATCGAGCTCTTGCCGGCGCCACGCGAGCCCCACAGCAGGGCGTTGTTGGCCGGCAGCCCCTTGGCGAAGCGCCGCGTGTTGTCGAGCAGGATCTCCTTCTGGCGGTCGACGCCCATCAGCAGGTCGAGGTCGACCCGGTTGACCTTGGGCACGGCCTCCAGGCGATGGCCGGCGGCATGCCAGACATAGGCTTCGGTGGCGGCGATGTCGGCGGTGGCGGGAGCAGGCGGGGCGAGCCGGTCGAGTGCTTCGGCAATGCGTGAAAGCGTGGCTTTAAGGTCTTGATCCATCGTTGCCGGCGGCGTGAAAGGGGGCGACCATACGCTCCCGCAGTTGCGTTGCAAAGCGGGGCGGGACCGCTATAGTCCGCGCGCTTTTCGGCCGGGCAGGACGCGGCCGGAAGAATGAAGATCGGAGCGCAAGATGTTGATATCGGAAGCATGGGCCCAGGCGGGCGGCGGCGCGGGCGGCAGCGATTTCCTCGTCCAGCTCTTCCCGCTGATCCTGATCTTCGTCGTCTTCTATTTCCTGCTGATCCGGCCGCAACAGGCCAAGGTCAAGGCGCAGCGCGAGATGCTGGGCGGTGTAAAGCGCGGCGACCGCGTCGTCACCGGCGGCGGCATCATCGGCCTGGTCACCAAGGTGATCTCCGACAACGAGCTCCAGGTGGAACTCGCAGAAGGCGTGCGGGTGCGCATCATCAAGCAGACCATCACCGACATCGTCGCCCGCGGCGAATCGGTGCGCGGCGCCAAGGATACCGAGGACGACGACAAGCCGATGCTGCCGGCGGCGGCGCCGGCCGCCGAGCGCAAGAGCCTGCTGGGCAGCCTGTTCGGCGGTGGCAAAAAGTAGTCGTAAGGACCAAGTAGAAGGTCGGAATGCTCAATCTTCAGCGCTGGCAGACGATCGCCGTGATTGCCTTCACGGCGCTCGCCGTGCTGTTCGCCCTGCCGAACGTCCTGCCGGCCGTCGTGCTCGACCATCTGCCGGGCTGGTACCAGCAGAGCCGCATCAATCTCGGCCTCGACCTGCGCGGCGGCGCCCACTTCCTGCTGGAAGCCGACCTGCGCTCGGTGCTGAACGAGCGTCTCACCAACCTGAGCGATTCGGTGCGCGGCGAGCTGCGCAAGCAGCAGGTGCCGTTCAAGGACATCACGGTCGAGCAGGGACGCGCCGTGAACGTCGTGCTGCGCGACGAGACCCAGCGCGCCAAGGCGATCGAGGCGATCCGCAATGTCGACCCGTCGCTCGGCGTATCGGGCAGCGGCGACACGATCCGGTTGGCCTATTCCGAACAGGACCTGTTCCGCCGCAAGAAGGAAGTGATCGACCAGTCGATCGAGATCCTGCGCCGCCGCGTCGACGAGACCGGCACCATCGAGCCCACCATCGTGCGCCAGGGCGACGACCGCATCCTCCTGCAGGTGCCGGGCATCAAGGACACCACCGACCTCAAGCGCAAGATCAACCAGACCGCCAAGCTCACCTTCCATCTGGTCAACGAGGACGCGGCCGCGGCTGGGCCGGCCGGCGCCGTGCCGCCCACCACCATGATGGTGCCGACGCGCGAGGGCATGCAGGAGCTCAGGCGCAGCAATCCCAAGGCGTGGGAGGAGATCCAGGCTGCCAACCCGCGCATGAGTCCCGAGCAGATCTGCCGGCGTTACCAGCCGCAGTGCCTGCCGGTTTTGAAGCGCGTCATTGTCGGCGGCGAGGATCTTGACGACGCCAAGTCCACCTTCGAGCAGCAGCAGGGCGGCCGGCCGATCATCAGTTTCACCTTCAACGCCGCCGGCGGCCGCGCCTTCTGCGCCGCCACGCGCGCCAACATCGGCAAGCGGCTGGCGATCCAGCTCGACAACGAGATCATCAGCGCGCCCGTCGTGCAGAGCGCGATCTGCGGCGGCAGCGGCATCATCACCGGCACCTTCACCACGCAGCAGACCCAGGAGCAGGCGCTGCTGCTGCGTTCGGGCGCGCTGCCGGCGACCCTCACCATCATCGAAGAGCGCACGGTGGGCGCCGATCTCGGCGCCGATGCCATCCGCGACGGCACGGTCGCGGCCCTGGTCGGCACGGCGCTGGTCATCCTGCTGATGCTGATCGTCTACGGGCCGGTGTTCGGCGGCTTCGCCAGCCTCGCCATGATGGTCAACATGCTGCTGGTGTTCGCCGGCATGTCGGTCCTCGGCGCCTCGCTCACCCTGCCCGGCATCGCCGGCCTCGTGCTGACCGTCGGCATGTCGGTCGATTCCAACGTGCTGATCTACGAGCGCGTGCGCGAGGAGAGCGCCAACGGCCGCTCGCCCTTCAGCGCGCTGGCCACGGGCTACGAACGCGCGCTGACGGCGGTGATCGATTCCAACCTGACGGCGCTGATCGCCGGCGTCCTGCTGTTCGGCTTCGGCTCTGGCCCGATCAGGGGGTTCGCCACCTCGCTGACCTTGGGCCTGCTCACCCATCTGTTCACGGCCACCATCTTCACCCGCATGCTGCTGTCCTTGTGGGTGCGCTGGCGGCGGCCGACCGCATTGCCGATCTGAGGCGTCATCATGTTGTGGAGACCGCACCACCTCATCCGCGCCCGCACCAACTTCGACTTCCTGGGCAAGCGCAAGATCGCGCTGGTCCTGTCGACGGTGATCAACGTCGCCTCGCTGGTCGGCGTCTTCGTCTTCGGCCTCAACTTCGGCATCGACTTCGAGGGCGGCATCGCCATCCAGGTGAAGGCCAAGCAGGGCAACGTTCAGCTCGAGGAATTGCGCTCGACCCTGGGCCATCTCGGCGTCGGCGAGGTGTCGCTGCAGGAGTTCGGCGACGCCAGCACCGCGCTCATTCGCGTTCAGCGCCAGGAAGGCAGCAACCAGTGCGTGGTCAACGCCGAACGCGTCATGAAGCGGCGCGCCGGTGACGGCTGGGTCGTGAGGCCCGGGCCGGCGAGCACCGGCGACGTCGTGTTCACCGCGCCTCAGGCGCTCGATGCCGTCAACTGGCGCGATGCCGTGAGCCGCGTCGGTCTCACTGTCCAGGAGCGGCAGCTGCCGCGCGGCACGGTCAACTCCGCCAAGATCGACATGACGCCCGACCAGCGCGCCGAATGGTGCCAGCAGGTGGCGATCAAGCTGGTCGAGGACACGATCGGCAGCAACTACGAGCTGCGCGGCACCGAATCGGTCGGCCCCAAGATCGGCGAAGAGCTGATGCGCAACGGCATCCTCGCCGTGGTGGCGACGCTGGCTGCCATTGCGATCTACGTGTGGTTCCGCTTCGAATGGCAGTTCGGCGTCGGCGCCCTGATCGCCCTGCTGCACGACGTGCTGTGCACCGTGGGCCTGTTCGTGCTGCTGCAGCTCGACTTCAGCCTGACGGCGCTGGCCGCCCTGCTGACCATTGCCGGCTACTCGATCAACGACACGGTGGTGATCTTCGATCGCGTGCGCGAGAACATGCGGCGCTACAAGAAGATGGGCCTGATCGAGCTCCTGAACTTCTCGATCAACGAGACGCTGGCCCGCACGCTCATGACCTCGGGCACGGTGTTCGTGGCGGTGGCGGCGCTGGTTCTGTTCGGCGGGCCAGTGCTCTACAGCTTCTCGATCGCCATGCTCTGGGGCGTCATCGTCGGCACCTACTCGTCGATCTGGGTTGCCTCGGCCTGCCTGGTCTACCTGAAGCTCAGGCCCGAGCAGCTCAGGATCGACGAGGAGAAGGCCGAGAAGGCCAAGGCGTGAGGCCGCCAACGCAGGGTCCGGCCGACAAGACCCTGCCGACGCCGGACCCCGCGCAGGTCCAGCTCATCCGCAGCTACGGGCCCGGCCATTTCAAGATCGGCGAACGCGAATGGCGCGCGCCGGTGCTGGTGACGCCGACGCGGACGACGGCGTGGGACGTTACCCGCGCCGAAGACCTCGCCCTCGACAATCTCGCGGCCCTCAAGGAGGCGCCGACGCCGACCGAGCTTCTGGTCGTGGGCTGCGGGCCACGCGCCGTCTTCCTGCCGCCGGCGCTGCGCGCCGCGCTGAAGTCGGCCGGCCTGTCGCTCGAGGTGGTCGACACCGGCTCGGCGTGCCGTATCTACAACGTGCTGCTTGCCGAAGGGCGGCGTGTCGCGGCCGCGCTCATTCCAATCTAGCGGAGCGCGGCTCATTGCTGGGAGCGCGCCACTCCGTGGCGCATCTTAGGGATCACGCAGCCCATGAGCGCCACGGAGTGGCGCGCTCCCAGCAAAGAAAAAGCCCCGCCGCGGACGGCGGGGCTTCCTCCAGGCAGGACCGCGCCTGATTACCGACGGTTCAGGATGTAGAAAACCACGGCGATAGCGACCAGGCCGACCAGGCCTTGTCCACCGAGACCCTTGATGAAGGTCATGATGTTGCCGGCGATGTCGTTGCCGAGGAAAGGCATCGCATTGCCGAACAGAAGCTGCAGGATGATGCCCAGCGCCAGCAGGGCGATGCCGATATCGGTGAGGCGCAGGACCACCATCTTGCCGCGATCGAACCATTCCATGTCCATCTCCTTGTCGTTTCTTTTTCTGAGGGGGTACGCGTGGTTACTTGCGGTTGAACAGGTAGAGAATGATGGCGATCGCCACCAATCCCACGACGCCGTTGCTGCCCAGCGCCGCGAGGAGCTTGAGCAGGTTGCCGACGACATCGCCGCCCAGGAAAGGCACGGCGGTGCCGAACAGCATTTGCAGCACGATGGCCAGCGCCACCAGCAAAAGGCCCAACTCCGTGATCTTGAGGATCCAGGTTTTGGCCTTGTCGAACATCTCCATCACTTGTTGTTCCTCCGTTGCAGCGGGAGCGGAGAGGTCCCGCTTCACTCAATCGTCGACGATTGAACGCGGAAGCATGCGCGACTACGCGAGGGGGACGCGTGGGACACGCGACGGCCAGATCGTGGCCAGGGCAAATGCCCACGGGTGCATTGTAATATTATTACCTGAAATTAGCAATATGTTGGGGGAGGGGGTCGGGAGGCGCACCAGATATGCGCAAAACGCTCGTTCAAAAGAAAACGGGGCCCGATCGGGCCCCGCTTCCTTGATTGCTTTAGGACCGATCAGATGGGCGCGTTCTGCTGCGCCACCATGCAGTAGAGCATGCCGATCGAGAACATGGTGTTGAAGCGGCTGGCGTAGAGCGCGGGCTTGGCGGCGGCCGCCTTCTGCTCGGCGGTCGCTTCGACCAGGCCCAGGATCTTCTGCTGGTTCGGCCAGATGATGAACCACACGTTGAAGGCCATGACCAAGGCCATCCACATGCCGATGCCGATCATCACGAAGCCCGGACGCAGCGTCAGCGCCTGAACGATGTAGCCCTGCATCCAGGCCAGCAGCAGTCCGGTGATCACCGTGGCGAGCGCGCCATAGCGGAAATAGAACAGGACGTTGGGCGCGAGGAACTTGCTGATCGCCGCGCGATGCTCGACCGGCTGGATGGTCGGCATGGTCGGCACCTGCACGAAGTTGAGGTACCACAGCAATCCAATCCACAGCACGCCGCTGATCACGTGCAGCCAGCGCATGATGAAGGTGGCATAGGCGTGGTCGACCTTGGTCATCTGACCGGTGACCAGGCCGACAATGATGACGATGGCTATGATCAGCACGACCCCGGCAGTGACGGTGCGTCCGGGCGATGTGAAGATGGCACCCATGTTAGGTATCCCTTTTATCTTGTTGATGGGCTTGGTGAATCTCCAATTGCGCATTGTACGCGCAGATGCCTCTGCGTTCAACGGCTGCCCGCTGGAGTTTTCCGCTGGATGAGCGACGCCTACCTCGCGCCTGCAGCATCGCATCGCTATGTGCTCAACCTCGTGCGCAACAGCGATCGCGATCGCTTCCTCGGGGCGCTGTTCGCGCCCGAGCCCGCGCGCACCGATCTGTTGGCGCTGTTGGCCTTCAATCACGAGCTTGCCCGCACACGCTCTGTCACGCGCGAACCGATGCTGGCGCGCATTCGATTGGAATGGTGGCGCGAGGCGGTGGGCGAAGCCGCGGGTGCGGGCAAGCCGCGCGCGCAGCCCGTCGTCGAATCGCTGAGCGAAACCGTGCGGCGGCACCGTCTGCGGCCGCCGGATCTCGTCGCCCTTGTCGATGCCCGCGAGGAGGAGATCGATGGGCCGCTCGATGTCCTGCGCGCCGGCCATGCCCTGGCTGACCTCGAGCTCGCCGTGCTGGGCGTCGGCGACGAGGCGAGCCGGCGCGCCGCGCGTGCGGTGGCGGCGGCGTGGTTGATGGGCGAAGGGCCCGAGCGCGACGCGATGCTGGCCGACGCGCGTGCGCTGTGCCGCGAGATCGATCCGGCAGCCTTGCCGATCCTGCTGCCGGCCCTCTCGCTCGGCGACATCGGCGCCTGGCGCAAGCCGCTCGCCTATTGGTGGGCGGCCCGGCGCGGCCGATACTGATCGCCATGTCCCTGCGCATCGACAAGTCGTGGGTCGTGTTGCGCAGCATCGAGAACGGCGAGCATGACCGCTGTGTCGACCTGTTCCGTCGGCCCGACGGCAGTTTCGGCTTCGACGAGTTCCGCCGCGACGTCGAGGATGCCGGCGCCTGGACGCCGGTTGCGTACCACTCGGGCGCCGCCTATTCCTCGATGGACGATGCCTTGAGCGCCGCCGTCAAAGTCGTGGCGTGGCTGGGCGGGGCGTTGAAGAGAGATAAGGACGACGGAGGCAACGTGGCGCGCGCAAAGGCCAATGGCATCGAGATCGAGTACGAGACGGCGGGCAACAGGAGCGATCCCGCCCTGCTGCTGATCATGGGGCTGGGCGCCCAGCTCACCATCTGGCCGGACGCGCTGGTCGAGGGGCTGGCGAAGAAGGGCTTCTTCGTCATTCGCTACGACAACCGCGACACCGGGCTCACGACCGACTTCGACTCATGGGGCGTGCCCAACATCGTCGAGGCCATCGGCAAGGTGATGACGGGCAAGACAGTCGACGCGCCCTATCTCGTGAAGGACATGGCGGGCGACGGCATCGGCCTGCTCGACGTGCTCGGCATCGACAAGGCGCACATGGTGGGCGCCTCGATGGGTGGCATGATCGCCCAGACCATCGCCGGCCTGTGGCCTGGGCGCACCCGCTCGCTGGTGTCGATCTACTCGACCAGCGGCCGCCCCGGCCTGCCGCCGGGCAAGCCCGAGGCACTGGCGATGCTGACGGCGCAGCCCGAGGGGCCCTCGCGCGAGCAGCGCGTCAAACACGGCATGAAGCTGCGTACCGTGATCGGCAGCCCCGGCTACCCGGCAGACCCCGCCGTTCTGCGTGCCTTCGTCGAGAAGAACGTCGACCGGCGCTGGTATCCCGAGGGCGGAGCGCGGCAGTACCTGTCGATCATCGCCTCGGGAGACCGCGTCGAGCTCCTGAAGACGATCAAGACGCCGACCCTGGTGCTGCATGGCGAGGAAGACCCGCTGCTGCCCGTCGAGTGCGGCCGCGACGTCGCGCGCCTGATACCGGGTGCGGAGATCCAGACCTATCCAGGCTGGGGCCACGATTTCCCCAGCCAGCTGATCCCGACGCTGGTCGATCGCATCGCCGGGTTCTGTGACGGCAAGTAATGCCGTCATCCCGACCGCAGCGAAGCGGAGTGGAGGGACCTGTTCATGTGGCAGCGAAAGAAGACGAGGCCCCTCGGCTTCGCTGCGCTACGCTCGGGGTGACGGAGGGATCATGAAATTCGGCATCTTCTACGAACATCAGCTGCCGCGGCCGTGGGGCCCCAACAGCGAGTACCAGCTCCTGCAGGATTCGCTCGCCCAGATCGAGCTCGCCGACCGGCTGGGCTACGACTACGCCTGGGAGGTCGAGCACCACTTCCTGGAAGAGTACTCGCACTCCTCGGCACCCGAGGTCTTCCTCGGCGCCGCCAGCCAGCGCACCAAGCGCATCCGGCTCGGCCACGGTGTCGTCCAGCTCACCACCAACCAGCCGCATCGCGTTGCCGAGCGTATCGCTACGCTCGACCTCTTGTCGGGCGGCCGCGTTGATCTCGGCATGGGCGAGGCGGCGGGCCCGGCCGAGCTCCACCCCTTCAACATCCGCGTGCGCGACAAGCGCGAGCGTTGGGAGGAGGCGGTCAAGGCGATCGTGCCGATGTTCACCAAGGAGAGCTGGGAGTTCCACGGCCAGTACTACGACTTCGAGGCGCGCAACGTCATTCCGAAACCCTACCAGAAGCCGCATCCGCCGCTGTGGGTCGCCTGCTCGAACATCCAGACCATCGGCAAGGCCGGCGAATGGGGCATGGGCGCCCTCGGCTTCACCTTCGTCACGCCCGAGGCGGCGCGCGCCTGGGTGCACAAGTACTACAACAACCTCCTGAACAACGCCCAGAAGCTCACGGACTATCCGAGCAATCCCAATGTCGCGATGGTCTCCGGCTTCATGTGCGCGGCCACCGACGAAGAGGCCGAGGCCAAGGCCGCCGGCTGGACCTTCTTCATCTTCGCGCTCTCCTACTACGGCCGGAAGGGCGTCGACGCGCCGGGCACGTCGGATCTGTGGAAGGAGTATCAGAGCTGGAAGGGCGGACCCGAGGAGCGCAAGGCGCTCGACTCCGGCCTGATCGGCTCGCCCGAGACCATCCGCAAGAAGCTGCGCCAGTTCCAGCAGAGCCGCGTCGACCAGGTGATCCTGCTCAACCAGGCCGGCAAGACCAGCCATCAGGACATCTGCGATTCGCTGGAATTGTTCGCGAAGGAAGTCATGCCCGAGTTCCACGCCGCCGAGGCCGAGCATGCCGAGTGGAAACGCAAGGTGATGGCGCGAGAGATCGTGCTGGAAGACCTCGACGTCCAGAAATACGACATCTACAGCCACCAGAACGAACACATCGTCCGCCTCACGCCCGAGCAGCTCAAGCAGAAGATGGCCGAGAAGGAAGCGGCGGCCGCCAAGTCATCCTGAGCGAAGCGAAGGATCTCATGGCGCTTCAACGAGCCCTGCAGCGGCGGCGATGAGATGCTTCGCTCCGCTCAGCATGACACACAGGTATTGATCGCCGGCGGCGGGCCGGTCGGCATGACGCTTGCCCGCACCCTGGCGTCGTTCGGCATCCGCTGCCTGCTGGTCGAGCGCAACGCCTCGACCACGCGGCATCCCAAGATGGACATCACCAACGGCCGCTCGATGGAGCTGTTCCGGCGGATTGGCCTTGCGGAAAAACTGCGCGCTGTCGGCGTGCCCGAGGAGAACAACTTCGACGTCTCCTGGATCACGTCGCTGACGGGCCGCGAGCTGCACCGCTTCCACTTATCCCAGCGTCGTCGAGAAGCGCGACGAGATTTTGGCCAGGAACGACGGCACCCAGCCGCGCGAGCCCGCCATGCGCGTCAGCCAGGTCATGATCGAGCCGGTGCTGCAGACGGCCATCCTGAACCATCCCCTGGTCGATGCGCGCTGGGGCGTGGCCTTTGAGGATTTCCAGCAGGACGCCGACGGCGTGACGGCGACGCTGCGCACCGTCGAGACCGGCGTCACCGAGCAAGTGCGCTGCGACTTCCTTGCCGGCTGCGACGGGGGCTCGAGCATCGTGCGCGACAAGCTCGGCATCGGCCTGGAAGGCCGCGCCGCTGTCGCCCATCGCTACATGATCCACTTCCGCTCCGATGCGCGCGACATCCTGCAGGCCTTCGGCATCGCCTGGCACTACCAGACCGCGCGCGGCACCCTGATCGCGCAGGACGACAAGGACACCTGGACCCTGCAGACGCGCCCGCCGCCCGGCGTCGACGTGCCCAACCTCGATCCCGACGCCGTGCTCGAGACCTGGGTCGGCCGGCCGTCGCGTGTGAGATCCTGGTCGCCAATCCGTGGTTCACGCATCTCCTGCTGGCCGAACGCTATCAAGGCGGGCGCGTCTTCCTGGCCGGTGACTCCGCGCATCAATACATACCGACCGGCGGCTATGGCATGAACACCGGCATCGGCGATGCCATCGATCTCGGCTGGAAACTTGCCGCCACGCTCAAGGGCCATGCCGGTCCCGGCCTGCTCTCCTCCTACGAAGCCGAGCGCCGGCCGGTCGGCTATCGCAATCGGCTGGCCTCGGAGCGCCATACCGGCGTGCGCATCAAGATCGGCGAGCTCTACGAACGAATCACTGATCCCGACGTACTGGCGCGCGAGATCGCGACACTGGGCAATGCCGAGAACGAAAGCTGGGGCATCGAGTTCGGCTATCGCTACGACGGCGTCGAGCCCGATCCCGTGAAGTACGAGCCGACCACCGCACCCGGCGCGCGGCTCCCCAGCACCTTCCTGCGCGACGGCAGCGCGCTCTACGACCGGCTCGGCCCGTGGTTCACGCTGCTGGTCTTCGGCAACGCCGATCCGTCGCCCTTGATCGATTCCGCCCCGGCGCCGCTCGACACCGTGTTGGTCGACGATCCCGTGGCGCCGATCTACGAGGCCAAGCTGGTGCTGGTGCGGCCCGACACTCATGTCGCCTGGCGGGGCAATGCCTGCGCCGACGGCCGCGCTGTCTGGCGTCAGGTCCTGGCCCGAAATTGAAATTGCAATTCAAGGAGTGTAGCGCTGGCCACTCCGCCAATAAAGCGCTGTCGCAGCGGGCCGGTTATGCCGGCCGCCCGATTGACGATCCACCGCCGGCGGCAACAGCATGCTTGGGCGAACGGGCGGAGCGTGAACGAATGGCCAAGGCGTGGACTGTCGATGTGCTGGAGTGCCGGGGAAGTTCCTATGACGTCGGCAAGCAGTTCGCCGAAGCCTTTCTCAGGACGACGCGCGGTCGCGCCTATGCGCGCCGCAAGGAGCGCCGGCGCTTTGCCTTCAGCCTCCGGAACGCCGAGGCCGCCCTCAAGACTTGGGCGCCCAATGTCTGGGAAGAGCTGCACGGCCTTGCCGACGGCCTGAAGATTCCGCTCGAGCGCGCGGTCGCGGAGTATTCCAACGGCCGGCTGCGCTATCCGCCGCGCGGCTGCTCGGCGGTGATGAGCGCGGGCCTTTACGGACGCAACTACGACTACGACGTCCACCACTACGACCGGATCCTGGTCGCCGTGCAGCCCAAGGGCGTCCATGCCAGCATCGGCTTCTCCGACCGCTTCACCGGCCGGGTCGACGGCATGAACGAGCACGGGCTCTGCGTCGGCCTGCACCAGGTGAGCCAGCGGACATGGCGGCCGGGCCTCGTCTGCATCCTGATCGTGCGCATGGTGCTCGATCAATGCGCCACGACGCGCGAAGCCGTCGCCCTGTTGCGGCGGATCCCGCACGGCCTTTCCTTCAACTATTCGCTGATGGATGCCGGCGGCAGCGCCGCCGTGGTCGAGGCCTCGCCGGCGGCGGTCGTCGTGCGCGAAGGCGAGCAGCTGGGCTGCAGCAATCACTTCCTGTCGCCGTCGCAACAGGCCTTCAACCGGCGCAATCCCGGCTCGTATCGGCACCTGCCGGCGCTCGAGAAATTTGCCCGTGAGCGACTGGCGGCCGACCGCCTGTTCAAGGCGCTCAACGACTCGCTGTCGCCGGTATTCGATCACCGCTACACCACCGGCTCCGGCACGATGCACACCATTGTCTGTATGCCACCTGAACGGCGACTGCAGATCGGCGTCGGCGGTGACGCCACGCCCGCCAGCATCGACCTTGGCAGCTGGGTGAGAGGACGGCCACTTGGGCTGGACGCGTTGACGGGACAGCTCGGCGGCACCGCCAAGCCGTTCGATCCCGGCCGTCGTGTGATCGTGAAGCCCGAAGGCCAAGGCAAGGTGTTCATCGGCACGGCGCTCGACAACGCCCTGTTCAAGGACGTCAGGCTGGCCAACGCGTCGTTCGAGAATGTCAGCCTGGCGGGAGCCAGGTTCGACGACATCGATTTCAGCAACACCGTGATCACGTCGAACTGCAACTTCAACGGCATGCGGATCGCCGGTGTCGGCGTGAAGGAGCTTCTGGCAGTCTACGCCCAGCGCCAACCGGAGGAGCAGGCATGAGGGTCGCGGTCATCGGCGGCGGCCTCGGCGGCCTGTCGGCCGCGCTTCATCTCCTGAAGGCCGGGCACGACGTCCAGGTCTACGAGCAATCGCCGCGCATCGGCGAGATCGGCGCCGGCATCCAGATCAGCCCCAACGCCTCGCGCCTCCTTATCCGTCTGGGACTGAAAGGCGCGATGGACCGCGTCGGCGTTCGTCCTGCGGCGGTGCATCAGCGCCGCTGGGACGACGGCCGCACGTTGCAACGCGCTCCGGTCGGCGCGGAGGTCGAGACGACGTTCGGCGCACCCTACTATCACTTCCATCGCGGCGACCTCGCCGAGCTTTTGGGCGCGGCGGTGCCGGCGGACCGGTTGCATGTCGGCCACAAGCTCGTCGGGCTGGAGCAGAAGGGCGAGCGCGTGGTTGCGCGCTTCGAGAACGGCGTCACCGACGAAGTCGACCTTCTCGTCGGCGCCGACGGCATCCACTCGCGCGTGCGCCATCTCGTCTTCGGTCCCGAGAAGCCGCGCTTCACCGGCTGCGTCGCCTGGCGCGGCCTGGTGCCGGCCGAGCGTGTCGCTGGCCTCGGCATCGAGGTCGCCTCGCACAACTGGATGGGCCCCGACGGGCATGTCGTGCACTACTGGGTCGCCTCCAGGCGCTTCATGAACGTGGTCTGCGTCACCGAGCACGGCACCTGGACGGACGAATCCTGGACGACCAAGGGCAAGGTCTCGGACGCGCTGGAGCGCTACGAGGGCTGGCATCCCACCGTGCGCGGGCTGATCGAGGCCTTCCCCGAGACCTTCGTCTGGGCGCTGCACGATCGCCTGCCCCTGCCGCGCTGGAGCGACGGGCGGGTGACGTTGCTGGGTGATGCCTGTCATCCCATGCTGCCGTTCATGGCACAGGGTGCCGCGCAATCGATCGAGGACGGCGCGACGCTGGCGGCGCTGCTCGCGAAAACGCCTGGGGACGTGCCAGGCGCGCTCAAATCCTACGAGGAACTGCGCAAGCCGCGGGCGACGCGCTTGCAGGAGGCAAGCTCTGCCAATCGTGCGCGCTTCCATCTCCCGGACGGGCCTGAACAGCAGAAGCGCGACGAAGCGATGGCGGCCTCAGGCGATCGCTCGATTGCCAACATCGGCTGGCTCTACCTGCACGATGCGTCGGCGATCGCCTGAGGGGCTGTGACTTAGTAGTTGTACTGACGCGGAGTCGTGGCCGCACCGATCGCCGCGCCGCCGACGGCGCCGACCGCCGCACCGGCCCACGGATTGCCCGCTGCAGCACCGATCAAGGCGCCGCCGCCGGCGCCGATCGCGCCGCCAGTGAGGGCACGGTCGACCGGGCGGTCGCCGCAGGCAGCAGTGGCCAGCGCGAGCGCGCCGATGAGGACAAGGGATTTGACGCGCAACATGAAAGTCTCCTCGCGTTGTTGGCCTGACAACGGGGGAGCCGCGCGGAAGTTGCCTTTGCCCAAATCATGCCGCCATTCGGTGGGAACGATTCCGATCTGTTCGAGCCGCCTGCGGTTTCCACTAAATCGGAAATTGCGCACCGGTTATCGCTGTTGCAACAGGCGCATGCCGTTCGGCTGATTCCAGCCCTACGGCATGCGCTCTAGGCCCTCTCAGGCACTGCGGCGACGAATATCCAGGTGGCGCCGTCCATGCCGGTATCACCGCATCCGCCCGAGACGGCGGTGTAGCCGTCGGCCGACAGGCTCACCTCTCCCTGGAGGGTCTGTCCGCTTCCTCCAGTTCCCACCAGCTTGTTGCCATCCTGCGCCCACGAGCCGCTGTCGTTGGTGAACACCCACATCGCTCCGACCAGGTTGTTGTCGTTGTCGCCGCCGGCGATGGCCACGTTTCCAGCGGCGGAGATGGAAACGGAAACCCCCAATCCCGGGCTACCGGTGGCTCCGCTGGCCACCAGCTTGTTTCCTTGCTGTTTCCACACCCCGCCGGTTCGTGAGAAGAACTAGATGGCTCCGGTCAAGCCGTTGTCGCAGTTCTCTCCCAGGATGAATGTGTTGCCGTCCGCCGAGGCGGCGACCGCCGTATTTTGTGCCGGCTGAGTGATGACCGCGTCGCTGGCGGTCAAATAGCTTCCCTGCTGCACCCAGCCATGGACCGCCTTGACGAAAACCCACACCGGCGGGTTCCCGGAGCCTTCGAAGCCGCTTCCGACGATCATCGTCATGCGGTCGGCCGACAAGGCCAGCGAAAAGCCCTGGCCTGCGTTGCCGCTGTATCCGCTGCCGATCAGCTTGCTTCCGAACTGGGTCCATACGCCGCCCGAGCGCGTGTAGACCCAGGTACCGCCGGTGCCGAAATTGTCACCGTTTCCCCCGACGATGGCGACATTGCCGTCGCGCGACATTGCAACCGCCACTCCCTGCATCGGGTAGCCGTTGGGAGAGTAGTCGTTGCCGACCAGCTTGCCGCCTTGCTGGGACCATACGCCTCCGGACCGCGTGAAGATCCAGGCCGCGCCGACGATGTTGTTGTCGCCGGACCCGCCGGCGACGATGGTGTTGCCGTCGCCGGAAATGGCCACCGACGTGCCCAGCCCCGAGGCTCCGACGCAGTCGTAGCCTACGAGCTTGCTCCCCTGCTGGCTCCACTTCCCTTGCGATCTCGTAAAGACCCACAAGGCACCGGTGCCGGCATTGTCGTTTGGGCCGCCGACAACCGCTGTATTGCCATCGGCGGAAACGGCAACGCCCCATCCTTGGTTGGCGTCCCCCCAGGCTCCGCTGCCGACCAGCTTGGGGCCTTCCTGCACACTCGGCACGTTGATGGTTGCAAAGGAATTGTCGTTCATCGTCTTGCCTCCCGCTCGTTGGCTCCTTGAGTGTGCTGGCCGAGCGGGCGCGCGCCTACTAAATTCCCTTCAACAATTCATCCATAGATTGTTCATCTACCGATTGCATAACAGACGATCCCGGCAAAGCTCTACTTGTTCGGATTGATCAGGAACTTCTCGCCCGTCGCGCGCTTGCCGTAGACGGCAATGTTCTTGAGGTCGAGCACCTCGGGCAGGGACACCACCTTGGTGTAGTGGCTGGCGAAGGTGGTCTTCAGGCTCTTGACCACGCGCTCGCGCAGCGGCGCCTGGCCGGGCCGGCCGATCTTCTGCAGGAACGGCGTCAGCAGCCAGCCGCCGACACCCCAGGCCGTACCGTAGTTGCGCGTCAGCTCGACGGGGCCGGTGTTGAGGCTGCCGTAGATGTAAACCTGCTTGTGCGTGGTCGAGCCGTAGCGGCTGTACTCCTTGGCGGTCTTGTTGATCGCCAACTCCATGGCGGTCAGGATCTGGCTGGCAAGCTTACCGCCGCCGATCGCATCGAAGGCGATGGTGGCGCCGGTCTCGACCAGCGCCTGCGTCAGCTCCTCGGTGAAGCTGGCCGACGTCGAATCGACGACGTGCTTGGCGCCGATGCCACGCAGGAGTTTCGCCTGCTCGGCGCTGCGCACGATGTTCACCAGGGGAATGCCATCCTCCAGGCAGATCTTGTTCAGCATCTGGCCGAGGTTGGAGGCTGCCGCAGTGTGGACCAGCGCCTTGTGGCCTTCGCGCTTCATGGTCTCGGTCATGCCGAGCGCGGTCAGCGGATTGACGAACCACGAAGCGCCCTCGGCTGCGGTCGTGCCGGCGGGCAGGGGCTGGCAGTCGGTCGCCTTCAGGAGCCGGTACTGGGAGTACATCGAGCCGCCGACGGCCGACACCGTCTTGCCCAGCAGCGCTTGGGCAGCTTCCGACGAGCCCGCCTTGATCACGGTTCCCGCGCCCTCGTTGCCGACCGGCATGGCGAGGTCGAGCCGCGCGGCAATGAAGGGCAGGGCATGCGCTGGCACCTTGGCCTTCACCTTGATGTCGGCACCGCTGCCCGAGGCCTTGGCCGTGCTCATGTCGGCCGGCCCGATCAGCAGGCCGAGATCCGACGGGTTGATCGGCGTCGCCTCGACCTTGACCACGACCTGGTCAGCAGCAGGCTCGGGAATCGGCATTTCCACCAGCGACAGCTCGAGCTCGCCGCTCTTCGTGATGAGGGAGCGAAGTTGCAGTCCCGTCGTTGCGCTCATGGTCGTCCTCCCGCTAATCCGTGCATGAGACCTTTGTTAGCACATCCCGCCCGCGGGGACGCTATGCTCGGCCCTCATTCAGCGGAGATCGGGCGGAGGTCCGGATGGCGAACTGGCAGGCGTCGCTTCTCATGCAGACCCTCAGCACCGGATCGGTGCTGGTTCTGCAGCGCGACAAGACGGACAAGAGCGAGGTTCCGACCTTGCATGGCGGCGACACGTTCTACGGCAGCCTGCCCGACGGCGATCCGTTCGGCGGCACGGTGATCGAGCGCCACGAGAACCGCGCGATCGTCGAGGTCAATCAGAAGCGCTACCACCTGCACAGGGCGCAGGAGCACGAAGCGAGCTTCGACGTCACAGTCGAGCTGCCACACGAATTCTGGGTCATAGATTGAGCTTCCTCCCCGCGAAGCTGGGGAGGTGTCCGCGAAGCGGACGGAGCAACTGTCTTCGGCCCTGCGGGCCACCTCCCCACTGCGTGGGGAGGCAGGAGGAGAGACGATGATTGAAGTCAACGGCATGGCGCACGTCATCCTGACGGTCAGCCAATGGGACAAGGCGCACGCCTTCTATGGCGAGCTGCTGCCCTTCCTCGGCCTCACCAAGGTCTATGACGGCAACAACTTCCTCTATCACGTCGGCGGCCGCACGGCGGTCGGCATCCAGCGCTGCGCGCCGGAGCACGAAGGCGAGCGTTTTGTCGCCAATCGCATCGGTCTGCATCATTTGTGCATACGGGCCCGCACGCGCGAGGATGTCGATGCCGTCGCCGCCAAGCTGCGCGCCATGGGGGCCCACATCGATCGTGGTCCGATGGCGGGCGACTGGGCGCCCGGCTATTACTATATCGTGTTCGAGGATCCCGACGGCATCCGCCTGGAGGTGAACTTCATTCCCGGCAAGGGGCTGCTCGTCGGCGACAAGCCGCTCAGTCCGTCGAGCGATCCCGACTGGAATCAGGATTCCGGACCGCCAAAATTCTGAACGACGGCCGCGTGCTCGCCGCCTTGTGACAACCCTTGGCGAGCTCTCGACTCGCCGGGCGCTTCGCCTAATGTTCGCTCGGTAAAAAGGGGAGACGAGTCATGGCGAACGCCTTGTCGGACAAGGAACGGACGTCGATCGACGCATACTGGCGCGCGGCCAACTATCTGTCCGTCGGGCAGATCTACCTCTATGACAATCCGCTGCTGAAGCAGCCGCTGTCCAAGGATCACATCAAGCCACGGCTGCTCGGCCACTGGGGCACGACGCCCGGACTGAATTTCGTCTACGTCCACCTCAACCGCATCATCAGGAAGTATGATCTCGACATGATCTATGTCGCGGGCCCTGGCCACGGCGGCCCGGCCATGGTGGCGAACGCCTACCTCGAAGGAACCTACAGCGAGGTCTATCCGAACGTCTCCGCCGACGAGGCGGGGATGAAGCGGCTGTTCACCCAGTTCTCGTTCCCCGGCGGCATACCGAGCCACGTTGCACCCGAAACGCCCGGTTCGATCCACGAAGGCGGTGAGTTGGGCTACGCCCTGTCGCATGCCTATGGCGCGGCTTTCGACAATCCCGACCTGGTCGTTGCCTGCGTCGTCGGTGACGGGGAGGCCGAGACCGGGCCATTGGCGACGAGCTGGCATTCGAACAAGTTCCTGAACGCGGCGACCGACGGCGCTGTCCTGCCGATCCTGCATCTCAACGGCTACAAGATCGCCAATCCGACGATTCTGGCCCGCATCAGCCACGAGGAGCTGGAGCAGCTCTTCCGCGGCTATGGCTACACGCCACATGTCGTGGAGGGAGACGACCCGGACAAGATGCACCAGCTCATGGCCGCCACTCTGGACGCGGTCATCGGCGAGATCCGGGACATCAAGGCAAGGGCGCAGCAAGGTTCGGCCGAGCGTCCCCGCTGGCCGATGATTGTGCTGCGGACGCCCAAGGGCTGGACCTGCCCGAAGGAGATCGACGGCAAGCGCACCGAGGGTTACTGGCGCGCCCATCAGGTGCCGATGGGCGAGATGCACACGAATCCGGAGCACGTGCGCCTCCTCGAGCAATGGATGAAAAGCTATCGGCCAGGGGAGCTTTTCGACGAGGGCGGCCGCCTGCGGCGCGAGCTTGCCGAGCTTCCTCCCAAAGGCACTCGGCGTATGAGCGACAATCCCCGCACCAACGGCGGCATCGTGCTGCGCGACCTTCGGCTGCCCGATTTCCGCGACTATGCGGTCGAGGTATCGCAGCCGGGCGCCGCCACGGCCGAGGCGACGCGGGTCATGGGCGGATTCCTTCGCGATGTGATGAAGCTCAACAGCGACCAGAGGAATTTCAGGCTTTTCAGTCCCGACGAGAACAACTCCAATCGCTGGCAGGACGTGCTCGACGTCACGAACCGCGCCTGGGCCGCCGAGATCGAGCCGTGGGACGACCACCTGGCGCCCGACGGTCGGGTCATGGAGGTGTTGAGCGAGCATCAATGCCAGGGATGGCTGGAGGGCTACCTCCTGACAGGCCGACACGGCTTCTTCTCATGCTACGAGGCGTTCGTTCACATCGTCGATTCGATGGTCAACCAGCATGCCAAATGGTTGAAGGTCTGCAATCACATCGAGTGGCGACGGCCGATCGCATCGCTGAATTATCTGCTGTCGAGCCATGTCTGGCGGCAGGACCACAATGGCTTCAGCCACCAGGATCCCGGCTTCATCGACCACGTCGTGAACAAGAAGGCCGAGGTCGTGCGCGTCTACCTGCCACCCGACGCCAACTGTCTGCTGTCGGTCACCAACCACTGCCTGCGCAGCCGCAATTACGTCAACGTCGTCGTCGCCGGCAAGCAACCGGCGCCGCAATGGCTGACGATGGACCAGGCCATCAGGCACTGCCAGGCCGGCCTCGGCATCTGGGAGTGGGCGAGCAACGACCGTGGTGGCGAGCCCGACGTCGTGATGGCCTGCTGCGGCGACGTGCCGACCTTGGAGACGCTGGCTGCGGTCGCGCTCATTCGCCGGCACGCGCCGGAGGTGAAGGTGCGCGTCGTCAACGTCGTGAACCTGATGACCTTGCAGACGCCCAGCGAGCATCCGCATGGGCTGAACGATGCCGATTTCGATGCCCTGTTCACCACCGACAAGCCGATCATCTTCGCCTTCCACGGCTATCCGTGGCTCATCCACCGGCTGACCTATCGGCGCCACAGCCACGCCAATCTGCACGTGCATGGCTACAGGGAGGAAGGCACCACGACGACGCCGTTCGACATGTGCGTGCTGAACGGTCTCGACCGGTTTCATCTGGTGAGCGCCGTGATCGACCGCCTGCCGGGCCTCGGTGCGCGAGCGGCCTATGCCAAGCAGGCGATCCGCGACAAGCTCATCGAGCATCGTCAATACATCGCCCGCCATGGCGACGACATGCCGGAGATAAGCGGCTGGAAATGGGGGCAGGACGAGGCGTCCGTTGGCGGCGGCTCAACCGAAGCCGACAATGTCTGAGGACGGCCAGATAGCAGCCCCTTGATCTGTCCAATATATTGGATGATTATCCAATATATGGACATCAACGACCGGATTGCCTCGCGCGCCCGCGAGATCCGCGCCGAACGCGGTCTGTCGCTCGAAGCCTTGGCGGAAAGCTCGGGCGTCAGCCGCTCGATGATCTCGCTGATCGAGCGCGGCGAGAGCAGCCCGACCGCGGTGGTGTTGGAGAAGCTCGCGACCGGGCTCGGCGTGCCCCTGGCCTCGCTGTTCGATGCGCCCGCGGCTGCGGCCGAGCCGGTGTCGCGCCGCAAGGACCAGGTCGAATGGCGCGATCCTGCCTCCGGTTACGTCCGGCGCAACGTCTCGCCACCCGGCTTCCCGTCGCCTTTGCAGATCGTCGAGGTCCTCTTTCCCGCCGGCGCGCGCGTGGCCTACGAGACCGGCGCGCGGCCGGGCGTGACGCATCAGCAGATCTGGGTGCTGCAGGGCACGCTCGAGGTGACACTGGGCAAGACGCGCCACGGGCTCGGCGCCGGCGACTGTCTCGCCATGGTGCTCGACCAGCCGATCACCTTCCGCAACCGGACGGCCAAGCCCGTCCGCTATGCCGTGATCATCGACCATCGGCCGTGATGGACGCCGTCGACGTCGCCGCCGCGCTCATGAGCGCCGTCCTGCACGCCGGCTGGAACGCCGCGGTGAAGGGGAGCCGCGAACCGGCGCGCGCCATGACCGCGCAGATGCTCTTGAGCGCCCTGTTCGTGCTGCCGGGCCTCCTGTGGTCCGGCTTGCCGCCATTGGCGGCCTGGCCGTGGATCGGCGGATCGACCCTGATGAGCGTCGTCACCGTCTCGGCGTTGCTACGCGGCTACGAACTCGGCGGTTTCGGCTTGGTCTATCCCGTCGCCCGTGCCATCGCGGTCGTGCTGGTCGTGCCATTGGTGGCCGTGTTCGCCGGCGGCTGGCCCGGTCCCGCGGCGCTCGGCGGCATCGCCATCATCGCCCTGTCACTCGCCTTGATCGCCTGGGACACCGCGCGCGACCGCGACATGCCGTTGCAGGCATTGGCCTGGATCTTTGCCGCGGGCGTCGGCGCGGCCGGCTACATCCTCTGTGACGCACAAGGTGTGCGTGCCTCAGGCTCGCCGTGGGCCTACGGCTTCGTCGTCTCGATCACCAATGCCGCGGCGATGTGCTGGCGTCAGCGCCGCAACGGCGCACCGTGGCGGCAGCTGCAGGGTCAGTGGTCGGTGGCCGTGCCGGCAGCGATGGCGTCGGTGGCTTCGTACCTGCTGATCCTCTGGGTCTGGGGCCACGCGCCGATCGCGCCGGCTGCCGCCTTGCGCGACACCAGTGCCGTGTTCGCTATCCTGATCGCCGTCGTCTGGCTGAAGGAACCTTTTACGCGCACGCGCATCCTGGCCGTGTTGCTGGCGGCGACCGCAATCCCTCTGCTGCGCCTCGGGTGATTGGTCACAGGCCTTCCCCTCGACGGGCCGAACGCATTTCCTATTTTTCGGACTTCCACGCCCCTTCAGGCGCTGATGGAGTTGTCATGTCGCGTAGCGTGATGGTTTTGTTGCTCGTCGCGTTCCTGGTTGGCGCCTGCGCCACCGGCCATAGTGTCGCGACGGACGGTCGCCGCGCCGTCCTCGGCATGAACGCCGATACTTTCCAGTCCTGTGCCGGCATTCCGACCCGCACCAAGCGCCTCGACGAGCGTACCGAACTCTTCTCCTACGAGCTCAAGAACGAGAATGTCGGCGGCGTCGAGGTCAGCGTTCCGATTGTCGGTGGTGGCTTCAAGGTCGGACGCAGCGGCTCCTACTGTCATGCGGTCGTCCGCGTCGTCGACGGCAAGGTCGCCGAGCTGAACTACACCGGCGACAACGACGACTTCGTCGGCAAGGAGGGTGTCTGCGCGCCGATCGTGCGCGGCTGCCTGCGCGCCCACGGCAGCGATCCCGAGGTAAGCGCTGCCCAAAAGGGCCGTTAGGTGTAGAGCACCCCGACCGATCGGCAGATAATGGCGATGCGACGGCCCAGGCAGTCGCGAGCGCGTGTCGTGCGTTCAGTCCGTTCCCAATCAACGAGGGAGGATAACGATGGCGACCTATTGCGTGCTGGGAAGCTTCACCGAACAAGGAGTCCGCAACGCCAAGGACTCGCCCAATCGGGTCGAGGCCTTCAAGGAGATGGCCAAGAAGTGTGGCGTGACGGTCAAGGAGGTCTACTGGGCGCAAGGCCAGTATGACGTCGTCAGCATTCTCGAGGCGTCGGACGATCTTGCCGTGACGTCGCTGGCCTTGAGCGCCGGTGCGCTGGGCAACATCCGCACCCAGACTCTGCGGTTGTTCTCGGCCGACGACATGAAGGCGATCATCGCGAAGATGGCGTAGTCGCCCGGCGCAGCAGATAGGTGTCCATGATCCAGCCGTTGGCGCGGCGCGCCTCGCTGCGCCGGCGATGGATCTCGTCGGCCACGTCCTTGACCTTGCCGGCGATCAGGATCTGGTCGGGCGTGCTGAGATAGGCGCCCCAGTAGATGTCGACGTCCCCATGCACGTGGGAGTCGATGAAGCGCCGGAATGTGTCCTCGCCGTCGAGCAGCACGACGACGCTGTCGACGCCCGGCGGGAAGCCGTTTGCGAGCTTGCGGCCTGTCGTGATCGTGACGGCCTCGGCGATGCGGTTGAGCGGGATCTTGTGTGCCGCCGCCAACGCCTGGATGGCAGTGATACCGGGGATCACGTCGTAGTCGAAGGCAAGGCCCGCGTCCTTCAGCGCATCGAGATTGCGGATGGTGCTGTCGTAGAGCATGGGATCGCCCCAGACGAGGAAGGCGCCGGTTTCGCCGTCCTTCACGTCGGCGAGCAGCTTTTCGAACACCGCCTGCTTGGCCTGGTTCAGGTCATCGACGCAGGCGCGGTAGTCGGCAGGAGCGGCATCGCGCGGCGGGCTCGGCGCCTCGGCGACACGATATGTCCGGTTCTTGACGTGGCGCCGCAGGATTTCTTCGCGCAGCGCCCGCAGCTTGGTCTTGGCCGGGCCCTTGTCCATGACGAAGAAGACGTCGACGCGGTTCAGCGCCTGCACGGCCTGGACCGTGAGCTGGTCGGGATCGCCGACGCCGATGCCGATGACGAGGATCGTCTTCATGCGGGCCTTGTCGCCCCGATTCAAGCGCCCGTCCAGGCCCGCCGCGTGGTCGAGAAGGCGAGCAGGGCGGAGAAGGCAACGATGCCGACGGCGACGCAGGCATAGAGGCCAGAGACGCCCCAGCCGAACTGGTCGAGGGCGAGCAGGCTGCCGCCGGCGGCGATGGTGATGCGGGTGAGATTGGCCGCCACCGGCCAGACCATCTCGCCGGTGCCCTGCGAGGCGAAGTAGAGCGCCATGGCGACGCCGAAGAAGCCGTAGGCCGGGCCGACGATGCTGAGATAGTGGCGGCCCGAGGCCAGCGCCTTGGGGTCGGCCGTGAACAGGCCGAGCCAAAGGTCAGGCCACACCGCCACGACGATGCCGATCACGGCGGCGATGCCGCCCGCCATCGCCGCACCCGTCCAGGCGAGCCGCTGGGCGCGGGCGTACTGGCGGGCGCCGATGTTGGTGCCGACCAGGGCCGTCAGCGTGGCGCCGATGCCGAAGCTGATGGGGATCAGCATGTATTCCAGGCGGCTGCCGATGCCGTAACCGGCGATGGCGCTGTCGCCTTCGCGGCCGATCAGGCCGGTGACGACCAGCACGGTGCCGTTGGTCAGGATCACGACCAGGCAGGCGATCAGGCCGACCTTCAGGATGTCGCGGAAGGCCACCCACTTGAAGCCGCCTTGCGGCCAGTGGAGGCGCAGCGCTGCCGTGGGCCCGACGAGTTTGCTCAGCATCCACACCGCGGCGATGGCGAACGAGATGACGGCGGCGAGTGCAGGCCCGCGGATGCCAAGCGCAGGCAGGCCAAACCAGCCAAGTGTCAGCGCGCCGGTCAGCGGGATTTGCAGCGCCGCGGTGGCGACCAGGGCGTAGCCGGGAGTCTTCATGTCACCGGTGCCGCGCAGCACCGAGGCCATCGAGTTGGCGACCCAGTGGGCGCCGCAGCCCAGGAAGAGGACGGTGGCGAAGGCTTCGGCGCGATCGAGAGCGGCGCCGCTGCCGCCCAGCGCACCAAAGATCGTGCGGCCGAAGCCCACGAAGACGACGGCGAACAGCACCGACATGCCGAGCGCGATGGCGAGGGCATGGACGGCCGCTGCCTCGGCCGCGGCGCGGTTGCCGGCGCCGAGAGCGCGCGCCACCGAGGAGGAGATGCCGCCACCCATGGCGCCGGCCGACATCATGCCGAGCGTCATCTGTGTCGGAAAAACCAGCGCCAGGGCGGCGAGATCGACGATGCCGAGCGTGCCCACGAACCAGCCGTCGGAAATGCTGACCAGGCTCTGCATGGCCACGTTCAGCACATTGGGCATGGCGAGGGCGAGAATGGTGGGCACGATCGGCCCGGCCAGCATCATCTGCCGGCGGTCGGCGGGACTCATGTGAAGTCAGGTAGCAACGCGCGCCGCGGTTGACGCGCGAGCTTATCTCATGAGGCCATCAGGCCCGGGCGCACAGCGTCAGGACCGTGTCGGCCAGCTGGTCCACGGTGCGGACTTCGGCGATGAGATTGATGGGGAGGGAGACGTCGAACCGGTCCTCGAGCGCCATGATCATGTCCATGAGCGTCAGCGAATCGATGGTCGAACCATCGGAAATGACCGTGGTGCCCGTGATCGGTCTGTCGCCGACCTGGTAGGGCAGAAGCTGCTGGCGGATCTCGCGCATCACGTCCAGCTGCAGGGACACGCGCTCCGCTTTGTCGGCAACCAAGGCAACTGTGCTTTGCAAACCACTCTCCGCCGAATGACGCCGATGACATGAGACATCAATCGGCAGTTCGAGGGAAATAACGTTTGGTTACCAAACGTTGCGAAGGCCTATTCGGCTGCCAGCGGCGTCGGCGCCAGCCAGCGATCGAAATCGCGCAGGGCGCGTGCACTGAGGGCCTGCTTGCGCTCCTTGCCGCGCAAGGTCCCCTCGATCGGCGGGAACAGGCCGAAGTTGACGTTCATCGGCTGGAAGGTCGTGGCGTCTGCACCGCCGGTGATGTGGCTGAGCAGGGCGCCCATCGCCGTCGTCGCGGGCGGTGCGGCCGACGCCAGACCGAGTCGCTCGGCGGCGGCGAAGCGGCCTGTCATCAAGCCGACGGCGGCGCTTTCGACGTAGCCCTCACAGCCGGTGATCTGGCCGGCGAAGCGCAGGCGCGGCATGGCTTTCAGCCGCAGTGTCGCATCGAGCAGGCGAGGGCTGTTGAGGAAGGTATTGCGGTGCAGCCCGCCCAGCCGCGCGAACTCGGCGCCCTGCAGGCCGGGGATGGTGCGGAACAGCCGGGTCTGCTCGCCGTGCTTCAGCTTGGTCTGGAAGCCCACGATGTTCCACAGCGTGCCCAACGCATTGTCCTGGCGAAGCTGCACGACGGCCCACGGGCGACGGCCGGTCCGCGGGTCGCGCAGGCCAACCGGCTTCATCGGCCCGAAGCGAAGCGTCTGCGGTCCGCTGGCGGCGATCACCTCGATCGGCTGGCAGCCGTTGAAGTAGGGCGTGCTCGCCTCCCACTCCTTGAACTCGGTCTTGTCGCCCCCCAGCAGGGCGGCGACGAAGGCTTCGTACTCCGGCTTGCTGAGCGGACAGTTGAGATAGTCGGCGCCGTCGCCGGCCGGGCCGCCCTTGTCGTAGCGCGACTGCTTCCAGGCGATCGACAGGTCGATGCTCTCGTGGTGCACGATGGGCGCGATGGCGTCGAAGAAGGCGAGCGCTTCCTCGCCGCTCAGCGTGCGGATCGCCTCGGCCAGCGCCGGCGAGGTGAGCGGGCCGGTGGCGACGATCACGCTGTCCCAGTCGGCGGGCGGCAGGCCCGCCACCTCCTCGCGCCTGAGCTCGACCAGCGGATGGGCGAGCAGCGCCTGCTGCACGGCGGCGGAGAAGCCGTGGCGATCGACGGCGAGAGCGCCGCCGGCCGGCAGCTTGTGGGCGTCGGCCGCGCGCATGATCAGCGAGCCCGCACGCCGCATCTCCTCGTGCAGCAGACCGACCGCGTTGTTGACCGCGTCGTCGGAGCGGAAGGAGTTGGAGCAGACGAGCTCGGCCAGGTTGTCGGTGAGATGCGCATCGGTGCTGCGCACCGGCCGCATCTCGTGCAGCACCACGCGCACGCCGGCCGACGCGATCTGCCACGCCGCCTCGGAGCCCGCGAGGCCGCCCCCGACGATATGTATTGGCTTGGCGCTTGACGTCATCCCACTCGACCTGAAACCGTGCGCCTCCATACATGGGGGAGCCGCACATGGCCATCAAGTTTCACAATCCCAAGTCCGTCTCGCTGGCGGGCAACTACAGCCTTGGCGCCGAGGTGCCGCAGGGCGCGCGCCTGTTCTATGTCTCGGGCCAGGTCGGCACCGATTCCAAGGGCAAGCTGCAGGCGGGCATCGAGAAGCAGGTCGACCAGGTCTGGAAGAACATCATCCAGGTGCTGAAGAGCGCCGGCATGGGCCTGGGCGACATCGTCAAGGTCAACGTCTTCCTGACCGACGGCCGCTTCATCCCGCCCTATCGCGCGACCCGCGATCGCTACTTTCCCAACGCGCCGTTCCCCGCCTCGACCCTGTTGATCGTGCAGGGTCTGGCCGATCCCGGCATGCTGGTCGAAGTCGAGGTGGTCGCTGCAAAATAAGGAGAATGCCATGCGAAGGATTGCCTGCTGTCTGATCGCAACCTTTTTAGCGTCGAACGTCGCCTACGCGGCCGACGAGCTGGTGCCGGCGCCCAAGGGGGCGCCGCTGCTGCTGGCGGTCGATGCCGACGGCGTGCAGATCTACACTTGCGAGGCCAAGGACCAGGGCTTTGCCTGGGTGTTCAAGGCGCCCGAGGCCAATCTGTTCGACAAGCAGGGCCGCCAGATCGGGACTCACTTCGCGGGACCCACCTGGAAGTTCGCCGACGGCAGCGTGGTCGCCGACGTCGCCGGGCGCGCCGATGCGCCGGCAAGCGGCGCCATTCCCTGGCTGCTGCTCAAGGCCAAGAGCCACGAAGGCTCCGGCATGCTGGCGAACACGGCCTTCATCCGCCGCATCGACACCAAGGGCGGGTCGGCGCCGACGGCGGGCTGCGATGCTGCGCACAAGGGCGAGCAGGCGCGCGTCCGCTACTACGCGCTCTACCAGTTCTTCACTGCCGCGAAGTGACGTCCGCATCTTGACACCAATTATGCTCAAAAATAGCATAATAGGATGACGCAGTCTCTCAAGATCGCGCTCGCCCAGCTCAATCCCAAGGTCGGCGACGTTGCGGGCAATCTCGCCAAGGTGCGGGCCGCGCGCGCCGAGGCGACGAAGCAGAGCGCCGACCTGGTGCTGACGGCGGAGCTGGTCCTCGCGGGATACTTCCCGGAGGACCTGGTGCTGAAGCCGTCGTTCGTGAAGCGCTGCCACGAGGCGGTCGAGGAATTGCGCGCCGACACGAAGGACGGCGGGCCGGCGCTGTTCGTCGCCACGCCGTGGCACGAGGACGGCAAGCTCTACAACGCCATCATCTGCCTCGACAAAGGCGAGATCGTCGGCAAGCGCTACAAGGTCGACCTGCCGAACTACGGCGTGTTCGACGACAAGCGCGTCTTCGCGCCCGGCCCGATGCCGGGGCCGTTGGTGGTGCGCGGCGTGCGCATCGGCGTGCCGATCTGCGAGGATGTGTGGACGCCCGACGTCGTCGAATGCATCTCGGAGACCGGCGGCGAGATCCTGCTGGTGCCCAACGCCTCGCCCTACGAGGTCGGCAAGACCGACGTGCGCGTGCAGCTCGCCGTCAGTCGCGTGGTCGAAAGCGGCCTGCCGCTGGTTTATCTCAACCAGGTCGGCGGCCAGGACGAGGTGATCTATGACGGCGGCTCGTTCGCGCTGGGCGCCGACCGGTCGCTGAAGGCCAAGCTCGCCTCGTTCCGCGAGCAGGTGGCGACCATCGAGTTTCGTCGCAACGGCAGCGGCTGGGAATGCCAGCCCGGCCCGATCGCACCCGAGCTCAGCGACATCGAATCGATCTACCAGGCGATGATGCTGGGTCTGCGCGACTACGTGAACAAGACGGGCTTCCCGTCGGTCGTGATCGGGTTGTCGGGTGGCGTCGATTCGGCGTTGACTGCCGCCGTCGCCGCCGATGCCCTGGGGCCCGAGCGTGTGCACACGCTGATGATGCCCTCGCCCTACACCAGCGCGCATTCGCTGGAGGACGCCAAGTCCTGCGCCGAGGCGATCGGCGTGCGCTACGACATCGTCGGCATCGAGCCCGCCATGGAAGCGTTCCGCGCGATGACTGTGCCGTTGTTCGGCAACGCCCCGGAGGACGTCACCGAGGAGAACATCCAGAGCCGCGCCCGCGCCGTCGTGCTGATGGCGGTGTCCAACAAGCTCGGCGGCATGGTGGTGACGACCGGCAACAAGTCGGAGATGGCGGTGGGCTATGCCACGCTCTACGGCGACATGTGCGGCGGCTACAACGTCCTGAAGGACGTCTACAAGACGACCGTGTTCGAGCTCTGCCACTGGCGCAATGCGCATCTGCCCGAGGGTGCGCTCGGCCGCCGGAGCCAGGTGATCCCCGAGCGCATCATCACCAAGCCGCCGTCGGCCGAGCTCAGGCCCGACCAGAAGGATTCCGACTCGCTGCCGCCTTACCCGGTGCTCGACGCGATCCTGAAGGGCCTGATCGAGCGCGACCTGTCGGCCGAGGAGCTGGCGGCCGAAGGCCATGACCGCGCCACGGTCAACAAGGTGTGGCGTCTGCTCGAGGGGGCGGAGTACAAACGGCGTCAGGCACCGCCCGGCGTGAAGATCACCTCGCGCATCATCAGCCGCGAGCGACGCTATCCGATCGTGAACGGGTTCAGGGGTTGATCTCTTGCGGACCGCGAACCTCCGGCTCGCTCACGCTCATGTTCCTCTCCCCCGCTAGGGGGGAGAGCTTAGGTGAGGGGTCATGCACGACCTTCGAAGCCCCCTCACCCAGCCTCTCCCCCTAGCGGAGAGGAGCATAAGGCAGATATGAGCGCGCATGATGCGCGCGGTCCGGAAGACCATGAGGGCAAGTCATGCTGATCGCGCAAATCTCCGACATGCACGTCAAGCCGCCGGGCGAGCTTCTTTACAAGCGCATCGACACGACGGGCTTCCTCGACCGCGCGGTGGCTCACGTCATGGCGCTCGACCCCAGACCCGACGTCGTCCTCGCCACGGGCGACCTGGTCGATGGCGGCAAGCCCGAGGAATACGCGCTGCTGCGCCGGCTGCTGGCGCCCCTGTCGATGCCGGTCTACCTGATCCCGGGCAACCACGATGCGCGGGATGCCATGCGCGAGGCCTTTCCCGATCACGCCTACCTGCCCAGGAGCGGCTTCCTGCAATACGTGGTCGAGGACCTGCCGGTGCGCCTGATCGCCCTCGACACGCTGGTGCCGGGCAAGGGTCACGGCGCGCTGTGCCACGAGCGTCTCGACTGGCTGGAGGCGCGGCTCGGCGAAAGCAACCGGCCGACGGCGCTGTTCATGCACCATCCGCCGTTCGACTGCGGCATCGACGCCTTCGACGGCATGAAACTCAACGAGGGCGGCGAGCGCTTGGCGGCGATCGTGCGCCAACACAGCCAGGTCGAGCGCGTCATGTGCGGCCATGTCCACCGTCCGATCCAGGTGCGCTGGGCCGGCACCATGGGCTCGATCGCCCCCTCGACGGCACACCAGGCGACACTGGACCTTCGTGAGAAGATGCCCCATTCGCTGATGATGGAACCGCCGGGCCTGGCCCTGCACCTGTGGCGGCCAGGCCCCGGCTTGGTGACGCACGTGAGCTACGTCGGAACCTACAAGGGCCCGGAGCCGTTCCGAACGCTGCAATGACAGTCGCCCAAACCCAGTCCGGCTCGCGGTGGAGCCTGGAGGCTCTGTTCCAGAGGCTGGGACCGGGCGTGATCACCGGCGCGGCGGACGACGATCCGAGCGGTATCGCCACCTATTCGCAGGCGGGCGCCCAGGCCGGGTTGGGCCTCCTGTGGACCGTGGTGCTGACCTGGCCCTTGATGGTGGCGGTGCAATCGGTCAGCGCCCGCATCGGTCGCGTCACCGGCCGCGGCCTTGCCGGCAACATGGTGAAGGTCTTTCCGCGCAGCATCGTCATGCTGCTGGTGCTGCTGCTGTTCGTGGCCAACACGATCAACCTCGGCGCCGACCTCGCCGCCATGGGAGCCGCCGCCAAGCTGGTGCTGGGCGGCAACGCACACCTGTACACGGTTGCCTTTGCGATCTTCTCCCTGCTGGCGATCGTGTTCGTGCCCTACCATCGCTATGTCGGGCTGCTGAAGTGGTTCACCTTCTCGCTGCTGGCCTATGTCGGCGTGGTCTTCACCGTGAAGATCGACTGGGCTGCGGTGGCGGCCGGCGCCTTCGTCCCCAAGGTCGCGCTGTCCGGCGATGCGCTGACGCTGATCGTCGCGATCTTCGGCACCACCATCAGCCCCTATCTCTTCTTCTGGCAGAGCTCGCAGGAGGTCGAGGAAGAGGAAGCCGATCCGGACGCCGGCCCGCTGAAGGAGCATCCCGAGCAGGCCCGCCGCGAGCTGAACCGCATCGGCTGGGAGACCTGGGTCGGCATGGCGATGTCCAACCTGATCGCCTTCTTCATCATCCTGACGACGGCCGTGACGCTGCATGCCAACGGCCAGACCGACATCCAGACCGCCGAGCAGGCGGCCGAGGCGCTGCGGCCGATCGCCGGCGATGCCGCCTTCCTGCTGTTCAGCCTCGGCCTGATCGGCACCGGCCTCCTCGCGGTGCCGGTGCTGGCGGGCTCGGTCGCCTATGCCGTGGGTGAGGCGCGCGGCTGGCACATCGGCCTGGAGCGACCGCTCAACGAGGCGCGGCCGTTCTACATCGTGATCGCGCTCGCCATCCTGCTGGGTGTCGGCGTTGGCTTCACGCCGCTCGACCCTATCAAGGCGCTGCTATGGAGTGCGGTGGTGAACGGCGTCATCGTCGTGCCGATCATGGTGGCGATGATGATCATGGCGAGCCGCCGCAGGCTCATGGGCCGCTTCGTCGCCGCGCGCTGGCAGGTCGTGCTGGGCTGGGCGGCAACGGCGGTGATGACGGCGGCCGCGGTTGCGATGTTCGCGACGATGTAGCGATCGTCCGCGATGCATGCACTGCCAGCGGAAATCGGACTTTCCGGCATTTCCGGTATTTCCGACAGAGAGCGTGGTGTGGCGCGGAAGGCGGAGCCCCTATGGATTGAAGCAGGAGCACCCGCGGCGGACACACGCGCGACGTCGCGGCGGGGCCCCCGAGGAGCCCGTGCACGCGCGGCACGGGATCCCTGGAGATTCCCACTTCCAACGTCTCGGATGAACGATGCATAGAGCGGCAGCGGGTCCAAGGGTAGACAGTACTCCAGTGCTTGTCAATAACTGGGGTTGTTTCACGTGAAACACACCCCGTGCGCTGCTGGAGCTGATCCGCAGCCTGGGGCCAGGAACTAGTCTTTCACAGCCGGCAGCACGACCCGGTTGAAGATGCCGGACGGGATGGTGCCCTGCAGGCCATCGCGATAGTGGCCGGCATTGATCATGACCACGAGATCGAGCGCGGGCACGACATAGAGGCGTTGGCCGCCGAGACCGACGCCGGCCGTCCAGGTGAGTTCGCCGCCATTGCGGAAGGAACGGCCGAGCCACCATTGATAACCGTAGAAGAACAGGCTTTCGCCGTTGAGGCGCGGCTTGGTCGACTCGGCAGCCCAACCCGCCGGTATCACCTGCTTGCCGTTCCACTGGCCGTCGGTCAGCAGCAGGCGGCCAAGCTTGGCGGCATCGCGCGGCCGCATGCGCAGGCTGCCGAAAGCGCCGAGCTTGCCGCTGACGCCGGCATCGAGCCATTCAAAATCGGGTGCGTCGATGGGCTGGAAGAGTTTTTCGCGGGCGTAGTCGCGCAGCGGCCGGCCGGTCGACCGGATCAGCGTCTCGCCGAGCAGCGACGTGCCGCCGCCCGAATAGGCGTAGACCGTGCCCGGGGGAAAGGCGGCCGGCTGGGAGAGAGTGTAACGGAAGGGGTCAGCCGCCATGATCAACTCGCGCTCGTTGTTGCGCGGATCGTTCCACGGCAGGTTCTCTTCCCACGCCAGTCCCGCCGACATCGTCAGGAGATCGCGGAAGGTGATGCGCGCCTTCTCGGGCGTCTTGAGGTCGGCGTAGTCGGGGAAGGCGTCGAACACCGAGGAATCCAGGGCGGGGAACTTGCCTTCGCTCAAGGCGATGCCGACCAGCAGGGAGGTGACGCTCTTGGAGATCGAGCGCAGGTCGTGCTTCATCTCGGGGCCGTAGGTGACGTGGCCGAGCTTGTCGCCCCAGCGCTCGTCCTCACCCGCGAAGTAGCGCTCCATGACGAGCTTGCCGTTGCGCACCACGACGACGGCATGGATGTTGGCCTTCGGCCATTGCGCGATGAAATCATCGAGCTGGCAGAGCTTTGCCGGGTCGAGGCCGACCTCGGCCTGGCCGGCGATGGTCCAGCCGTCGTTCAACGATACCGGCGCACCGCAGACCTTGGTGTCCTGTGCCGACGCCGGCAGGCTGAGCGCGAGCAGCGCCAGGAACAGCATGAGAGACTTTGTCATCCAGACCTAGCTTACGTCGTGTGCGAGTGCCGACAAGCGCGTGTTAGCGTTTTCCCATGAAGCTTTTTTCCGGACCGCTCAGCATGTTCGGCGCCAAGGCCGAGATTGCAGCCCATGAGAAGGGGCTCGCCTTCGAGCTCGTCATGGTGCCCTTCGAGATGAAGACACTGTACCAGCCCAAGCATCCCGAGGTGCTGCGCATCAATCCCAAGCGCCAGGTGCCCGTTTTGATCGATGACGGCCCTGGGGGCGATCTGGAAATCTTCGATTCGACGCAGATCTTCGAGTACTTCGAGACGATCAAGCCGGATCCCGCGCTGTGGCCCGCCGAGCCCAAGGCGCGCGCCCGTGCCCGCCTGCTCGAGCACAAGTCCGACGAGGTCTATTTCCCGCCGATCGTCCGCCTGATGGGCCTGCAGGGCACGCCCGACGATCCCGCCGCCATCGAGGCACGCGCCGCCGCGCTTGCCTTCTATGATCGCACGGAGAAGGCCATGGGCGACAAGGAGTGGTTGGCCGGCAGCTACTCCTATGCCGACATCGCCTTCTACATGGCGCAGATCTTCGGCGATCGCATGGGCGCGCCGATGACCGACGCCCATCCCAGGCTGCAGGCCTGGCGCGATCGCATGAGCGCACGACCTGCGGTGCGCCAGGTGGCGGGCGCCATGGGCCGCTATCTGGTCAGCCAAGGCCGCAAACTGCCGGCGTTCCTGGAGAGGCTTGCGGCATGACGAAAATCCTGTTTTTGCCCGGCTCGGGCGCTTCGCCGGATTTCTGGAAACCGGCCGGTACGCTGCTGCCCTCGTCCTGGCCGAAGGAATATTTCGGCTGGCCCGGGCTCGGCAAACAGCCGCACGATCCGAACGTGCGTGGCTGGGACGATCTTGTGCGCATGGTCGAGGCTAGGATGGATGGGCCGGTCGACCTGGTCGCGCAATCGATGGGTGGCGTGATCGCCTCCACTTTGGCGATCAAGCATCCGCAGCTCGTGCGCCGGCTGGTGCTCACCGTGACGTCCGGTGGCGTGGACATGGCCAAGTTCGGCGCCATCGACTGGCGGCCCGAATACCGCGAGCTCTTCCCCAATGCCGCCCCATGGGTCACCGACCGGTCGGTATCGATGTTCCTGCCCGTCGAGAAGATCACCGCGCCGACGCTGCTGTTGTGGGGCGATGCCGATGCCATCAGCCCGGCGGCCGTCGGTCGTCATCTCGCGGAGCGCATTCCCGGCGCGCGACTGCACGTCGTGTCGGGCGGCGACCACGACGTCGCCCAGACACACGCTGCCGAGCTGGCGCCGCTGATCGAGCGGCACCTCGCCTGATCACATGGTCGACTGGCGGCCGACGACGACGAGCCGTCCGTCGGCCTCGCGACGCAGCACGAAGATCTCTCCGTCCTGCGCGGCCGACTGGGTGATGTCTGAAATCACGACCTGATGCGTCACCAGCAGCGTCGGTTGCGCAAGCTCCAGCCGCGCGATCCAGGCGCGCAGGGCTTCGAGCTGCGGTGATCGGCGCGCCTGGTCCTGACCGAAGTAGTTGAGCAGCGGCTGCTGGGTGACCTCGCCCAGCTTCATCAGCGTCGCGGTATCGAGGCAGCGGCACCATTGGCTCGAATGGATGCGCGCGGCCGCGATGCCGTTGGCGCGCAAGAGGTCGCCCATACGGATCGCCTGGGCGCGGCCTTCAGCCGAGAGGTTGCGCTGGGTCGAGCAGTCGTCGAGCTTGAAGTCCGGCGGATCGAGCACGCCGGGCGCGGAGGCGTGCCGGATCAGCGCGACGTGTCCCGCGCCGCGCAAGGCCGACCATGGATCTGCGGAGCGCGCGGAAGCGAAGGCAAGCGGCATCCCGACGAATGCGCCGAGCGAACGCCGCGTCAACGGGAAGCCTGGGCTCCGGCCGCTCATAGCCGCCCGCAGGCGTCGGGGACTGGTGGCTCGCCGGTCAGGATCTGCCTGATGGTCTCGCAGTACTCCGAACCATCGTCGACAGCCTTGAAGCCCTGCAGCAGCCGCTCGCGGATCTTCTCGGGTGACGGGCAACCATTGGGCAAGGAGATGTCGTCGCTCAGCCAGAAACGTTTGGCGTTGTCCCAGAAGCCGATGCGGTCCAGGAAGCGGACGCCGTAGTAGTAGCCGTCGATCGTCTTTTCCTTGCCGAAGTGATCATCCCGCAGCGATCGTGTGAGGCACCAGTCGAGCAGGGCCTGTATTTCGTGCCGAATCACCTCGCGCTGCTTCCACGACGCTGCCTTCCAGCCGCAATCGAGCAGGGTCACGATGTCGTAGTTGTTGTGGTCGGAGAAGTTGCCGTCCTTTTCGAGCCAGCCGTTCGGATAGGTCTCGTGTTTTATGGCGAGCGTGGTCGCCACCATCTTGTCGAGGTTGGGCGCGATCCTGGCTGTGTTGTCCATGTAGTAGTGGACGACGTGGAAGGTGAACGAGATGTCCGGCACGGTAACGATGCCATCATCGAACTTGTAGGACGGTCCCCAATAGCCGGTCTGCTTCTGCTGAAGGCCCCAGAGGTAGTCGATGAAAGTTTCCTCGAGCTCCTGCGAGACCGTGAACTTCAGCTGTGGCCGGCAGACCAGCAGCTTGCGCAGTCCGTCCTTGAAGATGAGCTGGCCGAGCGCCGTCAACAGGGCGTTCTGCTCGTCGCGCAGGTTGCGTCCGGTCGCAACGATGTCGCTGATGCTGAGGGCCCGGAGCAGCCCAACGACATTCGCCGGCTTCTGCAGGAAGCTCATGAAGGCCAGGGGCTCCAGCCGGTCGGTCGCCGCCTCCCTTTCCTGCAGGGCATCGATGGTCGGCTCGAGCTTGCGATACCATTCGCGGCAGCAGGCTCCCCAGGAGCCGTCGGCGCCTTGCTTGATGCGCGGCTGCTCGATGTCCTGCAGGCTCTTTTCGCACTCATCCAGCGCCGCAGAGGCGCGAGCCCAATCGTCGCTGTAGTTGATCAGCCACTTGGCTTCGTAGAAGTGCTGGAGGGCGCATTCCATCGGATGGCCCTTCTTCAGCAGATCGGCGAGGATGTCGTTGAGGTCCTTTCGCCGGGCATTCAACGGCATCCAGCGCGCATCGTAGTAGGGGTCGCGCTGCCGGAACGCCTGCGCGATCCGGTCGAGTACCGAACCGCGCGAGCGTTCGAGGGCGACCTCGATCACGGCTTGACAGTCCGCCCCAGCGCCGTCTCGTAGACGCGCAGGATCGACGAGCTGTCGCTCGATCCGAGCTTCATGCCGCGGGCCAGGCGCTGGAGGTTGTGGGTCGAGGAGCCCTGCGGCAGCGGCACGCCCAGCTCGTCGCCGAGCTCGAGGGCGAGATGCAGGTCCTTGTAGGCGAGGTCGAGCGCGAAGCTCGCCTTGAAGTCACCGCTCAGCGACCGCTCCGACAGGCTCTTGAAGGCGTTGGAGTTGCCGCTCGAGCTGGACACGACCTGGATCAGCTTCTTCGGATCGAGGCCGGCGGTGACGCCGAGCATCAGGCCCTCGGCCGCCGCCGCGGCGTTGCAAAAGGCGAGCATGTTGTTCACCAGCTTGGCCACCGTGCCGGTGCCGAGCTCGCCCATGTGGATCACGTTGGCGCTGAACGACTGCAGCACCGGCAGGGCATCGTCGAACACCTTCTTGTCGCCGCCCACCATGATGGCGATGGTCGCCGCCTCGGCGCCCACGGTGCCGCCGCTGACCGGCGCGTCGAGCATGGCGATGCCCTTGGCCGCCATCGCCGCGCCGACCTTCTTCACCATCGACGGCGCGTTGGTGCTGAGATCGATGTAGGTCTGGCCCTTGCTGATCGTGGCCAGGATGCCGCCGTCGCCCAGGGTGACGGCCTCGACATCCTTGGGCATGGGCAGCGAGGTCATGACCACGTCGGCGCCCTTGGTGACCTCGGCGATCGATTTGGCGGCGGTCGCGCCGAGATCGGTGCAGGTCTTCACCGCGGCGGCATTCAGGTCGAACACCGTCACCTGGTGGTTGCTGCGCTTGACGATATTGCGGCACATGGGACCGCCCATGTTGCCGACGCCGATGAATCCGACCTTCACTGTTTCCTCCTGCAAAGACGCGACAGTGAACTATACGCCAGAATGCCAACGGGAGTGTTTCGCCTCGCAACGCGGCGGGGCAATATGGCAGGCAAGCACGGAAGGACCGACCGGCCAATGGCCCGCAACAAGCTGCATCCGATTCCCCATCCGCCGCGCACGCCGGTGCTGGGCAACATGCTCACCGTCGACGGCGACGCGCCGATCCAGGACCTGATGCGGATCAGCCGCGAGCAGGGGCCGATCTTCTGGCTCGACATGATGGGCACGCCGCTGGTCGTGGTGTCGGGCGCCGACCTGGTCGCCGAGCTGTGCGACGAGAAGCGCTTCGACAAGGCGGTGCGCGGCTCGCTGCGCCGCGTGCGCATGCTCGGTGGCGACGCGCTGTTCACCGCCGAGACGCAGGAGCCCAACTGGCAGAAGGCGCACAGCATCCTGCTGCCGACCTTCGCGCACCGCATGATGCAGACCTATCACGAGGGCATGCTCGACATTGCCGACCAGCTCGTGACCAAGTGGGAGCGGCTGAACGCCGACGAGGAGATCGACGTGGTGCGCGACATGACCGCGCTCACCCTCGACACGATCGGCCTGTGCGGCTTCAACTACCGCTTCAATTCGTTCTACCGCAGCGACAACCATCCCTACGTCGAATCGCTGGTGCGCGCGCTCGAAGCGGTGATGAAGATGCGTGGCTTGCCATTGGAGGACATCACCCAGCGCAAGAGCCGCAAGAAGCTCGAGCAGGATGTCGGCTACATGAACGGCATCGCCGACCGCATCATCCGCGAGCGCCGCGAGGTGCCGGCCGATGATACGACCAAGCCCGATCTTCTCGGCTACATGCTGAGCGGCGTCGACCGCCACAGCGGCGAGCGGCTGGACGACGTCAACATCCGCTACCAGATGAACACCTTCCTGATCGCGGGCCACGAGACCACGAGCGGGATGCTGTCCTTTGCCATCTACTTCCTGCTCAACAACCCGCACGTGATCCAGAAGGCCTATGAGGAGGTCGATCGCGTGCTGGGCCGCGACATCAATGCGAAGCCCACCGCACAGCAGGTCAACCAGCTCGTCTATATCGGCCAGATCCTGAAGGAATCGCTTCGCCTGTGGCCGACCGCGCCGGCGTTCGGCCTCTACCCCTATCAGAACGAGACGATCGGCGGGAAATACAAGCTGCGCAAACGCACCTTCGTCACCGTGCTGACGGCGATGCTGCATCGCGACCAGTCGGTCTGGGGCCCGCGCGCTGAAGTGTTCGATCCCGAGAACTTCGCGCCCGACCGCGAGTCCAAGATGCCGGGGCATGCCTTCAAGCCGTTCGGCAACGGCCAGCGCGCCTGCATCGGCCGGCAGTTCGCCATGACCGAGGCGACCCTGGTGCTGGGGCTCATCCTGCAACGCTTCCGTCTGGTCGACCACACGCGCTACCAGCTGAAAATCAAGGAGTCGCTCACCATCAAGCCGGAAGGCCTGATGATGCGCGTGAAGCTGCGGCCCGACGTCGTGCGCGGATCGGGCGTAAGTGCTGCCGTGCGGCCGGCGGCCAGGAAGGCGACGCCAAAGAAGGCTGCCAAGAGCCACGGCACCCGGCTCACCGTGCTGTTCGGCTCCAACATGGGCACCGCCGAGGAACTGGCGCGCTCGATCGCCGACTCGGGCGAGGCGCAAGGCTTCGAGACGACACTGGCGGGTCTCGACGACCACGCCGGCAAGCTGCCGACCGAGGGCGCCGTCGCCATCGTCTGCGCCTCCTACAATGGCGGGCCGCCGGACAATGCCGGTGCCTTCATCAAGAGCTTGCGCGATGCCGCGCCCGGCGCGTTGTCGGGTGTGCGCTACACCGTGTTCGGTTGCGGCAACCGCGACTGGGCCTCGACCTACCAGGCGATCCCGCGCCAGATCGACGAGCTTCTGGCCGCCAAGGGGGCAGAGCGGATCTATTGTCGTGGCGAGGGCGACGCCAAGGAAGACCTCGACGGCCACTTCCAGGCCTGGAACGACCCCCTGTTGCCGGCGCTTGCCGAGAAGCTTGGTGTAACGTTGGAGGCCGATGCCGGCGCGGCGCAGGAGCCGCTCTACCAGGTCCAGGCGGTCGACAAGCCGCCGGTCAATCCCATCATCGGCGGCACCGGTGCGTTGCCCATGCGCGTGCTGGCCAATCGTGAGCTGCAGAAGCCCGACGCTTCCGGGCGCAGCACACGGCACATAGAAGTGCTGCTGCCTGATGGCGTGAGCTACCGCGCCGGCGATCACCTCAGCATCGTGCCGCAGAACGCCGCCGCCCTGGTCGAACGCGCGCTGCGCCGCTTCGCATTCGCGCCCGGCGCGCATGTCATGCTGGCCGCGGCCGAGGGCCGGCGCGCCAACCTGCCGGTGGGCGAGGCGATCGCCGTTCATCGCCTGCTGTCGGACTTCGTCGAGCTGCAGCATCCGGCGACGCGCAAGCAGATCCAGACCATGGCGCAGCACACGCGCTGCCCCTTCACGCGACCCAAGCTCGAGGCGCTGCTCGACGAGGAGCGCTTCCGCGCCGAGATCCTGGCCAAGCGCAAATCCGTGCTCGACCTTCTGGAAGAGCATCCGGCCTGCGAGCTGCCCTTTGCGGCCTTCCTGGAAATGCTGCCGCTGATGACGCCGCGCTACTACTCGATCTCGTCCTCGCCCATGGCCGACGGCAATCGCTGTTCGGTCACCGTGGCGGTGGTCGAGGGGCCGGCGCGCGCGGGTACCGGCGTCTATCACGGTGTCTGCTCCAACCATCTGCTGCGCCAGGCCGGCGGCGCCACGGTCCAGGCGTTCGTCAAGGAGACCAAGGTGGGCTTCCGCCTGCCCGTCGATCCGGCGGCGCCGATCGTCATGATCGGCCCAGGCACGGGGCTCGCGCCGTTCCGCGGCTTCTTGCGCGAGCGGGCTGCGCTCAAGGCGCAGGGGCGCACCTTGGGTCCGGCGATGCTGTTCTTCGGCTGCCGCCATCCCGAGCACGACTTCATCTATGCCGACGAGCTCAAGGAACAGGCCTCGGCCGGTATCGTTGACCTGCATGTCGCCTTCTCACGTCACGACGGAAAGAAGACCTACGTGCAGGACCTCCTGAAGGCCGAGGCCGACCGCGTGCGCGCCCTGATCGACCAGGGCGCCATCGTCTATGTCTGTGGCGATGGCGGGCGCATGGAGCCCGACGTCAAGCGCACGTTGGCGGCGATGTACGACGACGCCTTCGTCGCGAGGCTCGCCGCCGACAATCGCTACGTGCTCGACGTGTGGGCGAGCAGCTGAACCGCGACCAGGAACGCGCCCGCGACCTGCGCCGCATAAAACTTGCGGCGACCGCGCTGCTGGTCTTCACGGCGGCACTGTTCATCGTGGCCCGTCATTTCGAACCGAGGCATTGGGCCTGGGGCTACGTCGCCGCCTTCGCTGCCGCGGCGACGGTGGGCGCCCTGGCTGACTGGTACGCCGTCGTCGCCCTGTTCCGGCGGCCGCTCGGCCTGCCGATTCCGCACACCGCCATCATCCCGCGCAATCATCTGCGCATCGCCGATACGTTGGGCGAATTCATCGAGACCAACTTCCTGGCGCCCGAGCCGGTCGAGGCACGGCTGGGAGAGGTCGACTTTGCCGCCCTTGTCGCCGACTGGCTGTCCGATCGCGAGCGCAGCGCCGCCCTCGCGGGTTTCGTGCTGCGCCTGTTGCCGCAATCGCTCGGCGCCATCGAGCAGTCGGGCCTGAAGGACTTCATCGGCAAGCGGATCATGACCGAGCTGGAGCGGGTCGAGCTGGCGCCGCTGGCTGCGGGCCTGCTCAGCGCCGTCACCGAGAAGGGCCGTCACCAGCGCCTGCTCGACGAGCTTCTGGCCGCCCTCGAAAAAGTGCTGACCAACGAGGAGACGCTGGCGGCCTTGCGCGAGAAGATCCGCAAGGAGCTGCCGGCGCTGTTCAACCTCTATCGCGCCGACGCCTACCTGTTGCGCAAGATCGTCGCCTCGACCAGCGCCTTCATCCAGGATGCGCGCACCGATCCCAACCATCCGCTGCGCCAGGAGTTCGACGGTTTCGTGACAGGCTTCATCGAGCGCCTGCGCAGCTCGGAGTCGTTCGCCCGGCGGGCCGAGAGCCTGAAGCGTGACCTGTTGGCGCGGCCGGAGATCGTCACCGTTGCCGAGGGCGCCTGGGACAGCCTCAGAAGCTTCCTCGAGCAGGATGCCAAGGCGCCCGACAGCCAGGTGCGCCGCCAGCTCGAAGCCATGCTGGTCGAGATCGGCGGCCAGCTCGCGCGCGATCCGTCAATCCGCGCTGAGATCAATCGCGGCATGGTGCGGGTCCTTGCCGATTTCGTGGAGAGCCAGAAGAGCGGCGTCGGCCGCTTCATCGCCGATCAGGTGAAGTCGTGGGACATCGACATGCTGATCGGGCGCATCGAGCTCACGGTCGGCCGCGACCTGCAATACATCCGCTTCAACGGTGCCATGATCGGCGGGCTGGCCGGTTTGGCCTTGCATGCGCTGGAGCAGGGGTTGAAGCTTGTTGCCTGACTGGACGGAGGTTCACATGGCCCAAGCACCCCTGAGCTTCACCGACATGTTCAAGAATCTGGGCGAGCAGCTGAAACTGCCGCAGGTCGACGTGTCGAAGATCATGCAGCATCACCAGAAGAATCTCGATGCCATGGCGCGGTCCTGGCAGGCGATGGCGAGCGGCGCCAGCGAGGTCGCCCAGAAGCAGCGCGCCGTCTTCGAGGAGGCGGTCAAGGACGTCACCGCGATGGCCAAGGAATACAAGCCCGGTGGCAGCCCGCAGGAGATCATGGCCAAGCAGACCGAGTTCGCGAAGAAGGCAATGGAAGCGGCCATCGCCAACACGCGCGACATTGCCGAGCTGGTTCAGAAGTCGAGCAGCGACGCCTTCAAGATCGTCCAGGACCGCATGAAGGAGTCCTACGAGGAGATCAAGGCGAGCGTGGAGAAGAAGTAGTCCGGGAGCGCGGGCCTCCGGCTCACCTAACCTCTCCCCCTAGCGGGGGAGAGGAACATGAGCCGCTAAGTCCGGCGCCAGTCGGGATAGACCAGGCTCTTCCAGCCGGAGCGGTCGAACTTCGTCCACTGGCCTTCGGGCTGCGCCAGCCGGTCGGCCACTGCATACACCGCGGCCGGATGATGGCCGAGCCCGCAGTGGCTGCCGTAGACCTCGATGTTCTCGACCAGCGGGCCTTCCTCGTTGAGGCAGGTCTGCCAGGCGCAGATGCCGTCGGAGCGGCTGAAGATCGAGGTGGTCGGCACCGGCGGCGGATCCGACACCGGCCCCGCGATGTGGTGATCGCGATCGTCGACGCGCTGGCCCGAGGCGAACTCGTAGACCTTCCAGGCATTGGTCGCCTTGGGGCTGCCGGTGAACGGACTGCCGAGGCTGATCACCGACCGCACCTTGTCGGGCACGCGCTTGGCGAGCTGGCGGGCGTAGATGCCGCCCAGGCTCCAGCCGACCAGGCTGAGCTTGCGTCTGCCGTGGCGCACGTAGAGTTCCTCGATGCGGTCGAGCATGTCGGCCTCGACGCCCGCGCGCAGGCCGAGGTTGCGGCCCTGTTTCCAGCCATGCGCGGCATAACCGTGCTGCTTCAAGAACCCGCGCAACGGCTGTGTCGACAGATCGCTGGCCAGCAGGCCGGGCAACACCAATACCGGATGCCCATCGCCGCGCGGCGCCGCAGACAACCACGGCCGCAAGAGCATGAATGCGCCCAGTTCCTGAACGGCGCGGCCTTCGAGCAGCAGCAGCGTTCGAGAGGGGGGACGCAACGCCTGGGCAACCGTCATCGGGGGTCCTTCATCGTTGGTGCAAGAGTCTCACATATCGGGAGGGGACAAAAGGGTTTCAACCCGGGACAACCGCCGCCTTGAGCTCCTTTGCCGCGGCAACCATGTAGTCACCAAGCTTGCCGACATCGGGAACCGCGCGCCGGTCGGCGGTCAGGCCGAAGTTCAGCGCATCCATGTAGCTCTGCACCGTGATATTGAGCGCCGCGCCATGCGCGGGGATCGACACCGGGTGCAACGCCGTCACCTTGGCGCCGGCGCAATAGAGCGGCATCGGCGGACCGGGCACGTTCGAGATCGTGACATTCATCGGCATCGGCAGCTTGTCGGCCAGGCCGCTGCGGCCATAGACCAGCATGATGAGCTGCAGCAGGATCGGCGCGCCGACGAAGGCGAAGTCCTGCGGGACGGCGTCGCGGAACGTGCCGGCGATCTGCTTGGACTCCGACGACGACTTCAGGATGGCCTTGAGCCGCTCCACCGGATCGGCGATGTCGGTGGCGATCGAGCACAGCATGCCCGAGACCTGGTTGTTCTGCCGCGTGTCGCCTGGCTCGCGCAGGCTGATGGGAACGCCGGCGATCAACGGCTTGTCGGGCAGCTGGCCCTTCTCCTGCAGGTAACGGCGCAAGGCCCCGGCGCAGATCGCCATCACCACGTCGTTGAGCTTGGTGCCGCTCGCCTTGCCGATCGCCTTGGCGTCGGAGAGCGACACGGTACGCGCGGCATAGCTGCGCTCGCGCGTGATCGTGGCGTTGAATGGCGTCCTGGGCGCGTTGAGCGTCGGCAGCTGGCTGACCAGGTTCTGCAGTGTCGACAACGCCTTGGGCCCGGCCTCGCCGGGCTTGGCGAGGAAGGCATTGGTCATGGCGGTGCCGATCTCCGACGCGGTCTGCCACATCTTGAGCTGCTGGCGCATCATGTTGCCCATGATGTCGGAGATGCCCTTCACCGGATCGACGGCCGTAGGCGAGCTGGGCGCGGCTCCCGGTTGAGACGACTTCGGCTCCGGCGGCGGCACGTCGCGCGGCGTCGCGGTTACGTCGTAGAGCGCCTTGTTGATCGCCATGCCGGCGCCGCCATCGACCGCGGCGTGGTGGACCTTGGAGTAGAGCACGCCCTGGCCGTTCTCCAGGCCGGTGATGATGTAGAACTGCCAGAGCGGCCGGCTGCGATCGAGGGTGTTGGCGTGCAGGCGGCCGATCACCTCCTCGAGCTGCTCCTCGGTGCCGGGCGAGGGCAGCGCCGTCTCGCGCAGGTGGTAGTCGAGGTCGAGCTCGTCGGCTTCGACCCAGCCCGGATGATCGAGGTCGTAGAGCGAGGGCGCGAGCCGTTTGGAGAAGATGGGGATGGTGTGCAGCCGGCTTTCGAAGAAGCGGCGGAAGTGCTGGTAGAAGCTGCCCTCGAAACCCGGCGGCAATTCGAAGTAGGTCAGTCCCGCCACGTGCATGGGCGTCTCGGGCGTCTCCAGGTAGAGGAATGACGCGTCGATGCCCGACAGCTGCTGCTGTTCCATGGCGTCCTCCCGTTGGCACAGCGGTTCGTTGACCCCATTAGTCCCGCGGATTGCCGGTCTAATCAATTGAAATATATAGATTTTTAACTTTCCTTCTCGCAGCGCAACAATTTATGTTGCAACGCACCATAGAGCTCCCATATACGCTCCGTCACCGAGCAACAGTTTCCCAAGCACAACCCATCTGAGGACCCGTCCCATGACCACCAGCACCCCGCTCGACAACGTCATCGAGCACGCCACCGAGACCACCAAGGCCGCCAACGAGCGCGTCCGCGAGTTCGCCCAGATCGGCGTGCGCAAGGCCGCCGAGGGTTTTGAGCAGATCAGCAAGGCCGCGCAGACCGCTTCGGCCGAGCTGAACACCCAGCTCGTCCAGGCGCGCGACGGCGCCACCAAGGCCAGCCTGAAGCTGCTCGAGGTCGCCAAGGAAGATGCCGACGCCGGCTTCGCCGCCTGGCGCGACCTCCTGTCGGCCAAGTCGCCGGTCGAGGCTTTCGACATCAGCGCCAAGTACTGGCGCGGCCGCCTGGAGACCCGCATCGCGCAGGCCCAGGACCTCGGCGCCTTCGCCCGCAAGGTCGCGGACGACGCCGTCCGCCCCGTGCAGGAGCGCATCGAGAAGTTCACCAAGGCCGCCTAAGCGTCTTGTCGCTTCATGCTCCTCTCCCCCGCTAGGGGGGAGAGGCTGGGTGAGGGGGCTTCGACAGCTCGTGCAACCCCCTCACCTAACCTCTCCCCCTAGCGGGGGAGAGGAACTCGAGAGATGAGAAGAGGCCCGTCTAACAGGACGGGCTTTTTTCATGCGCCGTCGTCTCACGATCATGCTCCTCTCCCCCGCTAGGGGGAGAGGAACTCGAGGGGCATCCTTTTTCATGCGCTATAGTCCGCTCAACGACATCGCAGGGGAACGCATGGACCGGTTCTGGTTGAAGAGCTATCCGCCAGGAGTGCCGTCGGATATCGATCCGTCGGTCTATCCCAGCGTCGTGGCGCTGCTCGAAGAGAGCTTCACCAGGTTTCGCGACCAGCGCGCCTATGTCTGCATGGACAAGGCCATCACCTTCGGCGACATCGACACGCTGTCCACGGCGCTGGCCGCCTGGCTGCAGGGCAAGGGCCTCGCCAAGGGCACGCGCGTGGCGATCATGATGCCCAATGTGCTGCAGTATCCGGTGGCGCTGGCCGCGGTGCTGCGTGCCGGCCTGATCGCGGTCAACGTCAATCCGCTCTACACCCCGCGCGAGCTTGCCCACCAGCTGAAGGATTCTGGCGCCGAGGCCGTGATCGTGCTGGAGAATTTCGCCGCCACGCTCGAGCAGGCGTTGGCGGGCACGGCCGTGAAGCACGTTGCCGTCGCCTCGATGGGCGATCTTTTGGGCTTCCCCAAGGGCCTGATCGTGAACTTCGTCGTGCGCACCATGCGCAAGATGGTGCCGGCCTTCTCGCTACCCGGCCACACCAGGTTCAACGACGCCGTATCGGCCGGCCGTTCGATGGCCTTCGCCCGCCCCGACATCGGACCGGGGGACGTCGCGGTGTTGCAATACACCGGCGGCACGACGGGCATCGCCAAGGGCGCGACGCTGCTGCATCACACGATCGTCGCCAACCTGCTCGCGTCCGAGGCGTGGATGCAGCCGGGGCTCAAGCGCAAGAACCTCACCGGCCAGTTCACCATCGTCTGCGCCCTGCCGCTCTATCACGTCTTCGCCTTCATCGCCTGCGGGCTTCTGGGCATGCGCACCGGCGCGCTCAACATCCTGATCCCCAACCCGCGCGACATGAAGGGCACGATCGCCGAACTCGCCAAGTACCGCATCAACATCTTCCCGGGCGTGAACACGCTGTTCAATGGCCTCGCCAATCAGCCCGACTTCGCCAAGCTCGATTTTTCGCAGCTCGCCATTTCCAACGGCGGCGGCATGGCGGTGCAGGAAGCGGTGGCGAAGAAATGGCTCGCCATCACCGGTTGCCCGATCGTCGAAGGCTATGGCCTCAGCGAGACCTCGGCTGGCGTCACCTGCAATCCCACCGATTCGGCGGAGTACACCGGAACGATCGGCCTGCCGCTGCCCAACGTCGAGATCAAGATCCTCGACGACCAGGGCAAGGAGGTGGCGTTGGGCGAGGCCGGCGAGATCGCCATCAAGGGCCCGCAGGTCATGGCGGGCTACTGGCAGCGGCCGGACGAGACGGCGCTGGTCATGACGCCCGACGGCTTCTTCAAGTCGGGCGACGTCGGCGAGATGGATGCGAAGGGCTACATCAAGATCGTCGATCGCAAGAAGGACATGATCGTCGTCTCGGGCTTCAAGGTCTTCCCCAACGAGATCGAAGGCGTGGTCGCGAGCCATCCCGGCGTCCTGGAATGCGCCGCCATCGGCGTGCCCGATGCGGGCTCCGGCGAGGCCGTCATGCTGTTCGTGGTGAAGAAGGATCCCGCGCTCACCAAGGAGGCGCTTCAGGCGTGGTGCGCCCAGCAGTTCACCGGCTACAAGCGGCCCAAGTACATCGAGTTCCGCGATGAGCTGCCCAAGACCAATGTCGGCAAGATTTTGCGCCGCGAGCTCCGCGACAGCACGCTGAAGAAAGCGGCCTGATTCCGGCAGGGTGCCTGCAACCTCAGGTGTCTCGCCTCGTTTCACGGGGGCGTTCTTCCCAGGAGGGTGCGATGACGCCAACCAAGCTATTGGCCGTGGCCGCTGTCGGGCTGTCGGCTGCCGCCTGCAGTTATTCGAATACCACCACAGCGACCGCTCCGCCGCCAGCGGTGGTGGCGCCTGCCGGTACCGTGGTCGTGGCCAACACGAGCTCGCAACAGGCCTGCGTCGACTACGGCTTCACGCCGGGCACGGCGTCGTACGATCGCTGCATGCGGCTGGAAGCCGACGCCCGCGCCCGCGGCCGCGTCTCGATGGCCTATAGCCAGGCGAACCTCGCCTCTGATGCCTCGATGGCCTGTTCGTCCTACGGCCTGTCACGGGGCAGCATGAGCTACGACCGCTGCGTCAGCCGCGAAATCGACGCCCGGCGCTATCGCCAGGAGGCGACGGTGACCACCTATGCGCCGGCCCCGACGACGACCTACTACGCGCCGACCCCCGGCACGACGGTCTACACGACCACGGCGCCGGTCTCGACGACCACCGTGGTGCCGGCTGCGACGACCCCGCCGGCCGGTGTTCAGGCCTTCCGCGACGAATACGGTTTCCGCTATGATGGCCAGGGGAACCGGGTCGACGCCCGCGGCAACATCATCAGCCCGCAGTCGACCCGTCCCTGAACAGGGGGCGCGATGGCTGCGAGATGGTTGATGGGTGCAACGCTGGGGATGGCGCTTGCAGGATGTGATCCGCTGCCGCGGCCCGACTACGTCGACGTGAAACAGCCGGCTTCGTATCGCACGGAGCCGGACGGGACCCGGGTCGACAACGCCGACTACAAGATGGACAACCAGGGCTACCGCATCAACCGCGACGGCGAGCGTCTCGGCATGATCGACGTGCCGGCCAAGACCGAGGGCGAGAGCTCCAACGCCGTCGCCGGCTACTACATCAGCACCACGGGCGCCGTGGCGCCGGGCCGCGTCGCCTCCACGAGCGACGTCACGGCGATGCCCAACCCGTCGAACCTGCCGCTTCCCAGCCAGATGCCGCAGCAGGTGCCGATCACGCCGTCGCCCGGCAACGTACCGCCGCCGCCGGGCTATCGCTGATTGGCAGCGACTTTGCTGGGAGCGCGCCACTCCGTGGCGCATCTTTGTTGATCACAAAGCATGAGCGCCACGGAGTGGCGCGCTCCCGGCCATGAGTTCCGAAAACTATTCGAGCTTGATCCCCGCCGCCTTGATGATCGGCGCCCACTTGGCCAGCTCGTCCTCGATGAACTTGGCGGTGCGCTGAGGCGTGGTGTCCGGCGTCGGGACGGCGGCGATGTCTTCCAGGAACTTGATGGTGGCCGGGTCGGCCATGACCTTGCGCGTGGCCTGGTCGACCGTGTCGACAACGTTCTTCGGCGTCCCGGCCGGCCCGAGGAACAGGTTGAAGGTGTAGGCCTCGAAGCCCGGCACGCCGGCCTCGATCATGGTCGGGATTTCCGGTGCGATCGACGCACGCTTCTGGTGGGCGAAGGCCAGGATGCGCAGCTTCCCGGCCTTGTGGTGCTGCAGCATGGTGCTGAAGGTCTCGAACATCCACGCGACGTTGCCGGGAAGCAGGTCCTGGATCGCCGGCCCGGAGCCGCGATAGGGCACGTGCACGACATCCATGCCGCCGACCTCGCGTTTGAAGTACTCGGAGGTGAGATGAAGGATGCTGCCGGTGCCCGACGTCGCGTAGGAGTATTTGCCGGGATTCTTCTTCATCAGCTCGACCAGGCCCTGGACCGTGTCGGGCATCGACGGATGGACGACCAGCACCAGCGGATTGACGCAGATCGACGAGATCGGCGTGAAGTCCTTGATGGGATCGTACGGCACCTTGGTCATCGCCGTGGGCAGGATGGCGTGGGTCGACGACGTCGCGAACAGCAGGCTGTAGCCGTCGGGCTTTGCGCTCTTGATCTCGTTGGCGCCGATGACGCCCGCGCCGCCGGCCTTGTTCTCGACGATCATCGTCTGGCCGAGCGTGGCGGTCATCTTGTCGGCGATCATGCGGCCGATGATGTCGGTCGGGCCGGCCGGCGCGAACGGCACGACCAGCCGCACGGTGCGCTCGGGATACTTGTCCTGGGCGCGTGCGAGCGACGGCGCCGCGAGCGCGCCAGCGCCCACGGCCAACAGATGGCGACGTCTCATTTCTCGTTTCCTCCCTGAAGCGTTTATTTCAGCGTTTCATTGAACAGTTCGACCATGGCGCTCCATGACCGCCGGTCGGTGGCCTCGTGGTAGTAGAACCCCTGCATGCCGCGAGAATCGGCCGCTGGGTTGGTGAAACTGTGGCCGGCGCCGCCATAAAGCAGCAAGCGCCAGTCGAGGCCAGCAGCCTTCATCTCGGCCTCGAAGGCCGTGCGCTGCTCGGGCGGGATGATGGGGTCCTCGGCGCCGATGTTGACCAGCACCTTGGCCTTGATGTTCTTCGCCGCCTGCGGACGCGAGGTCGCCAGGCCGGAATGGAAGCCGACGATGGCCTTGAGGTCGCAGCCCTCGCGCCCGAGCTCGAGCGCCGTCGTGCCACCGAAGCAGTAGCCGACGGCGGCGATTCGCGCCGTGTCGACTTCCTTCTGCGCCTTGAGCACGTCCAGCGCCGCCGTGGCACGCGCCATGATGCCGGCGGGGTTGGCGATCCAGGCGGCGATCTGCGGCCGGACCTCGGCCATGTTGGGATGCGGCTTGCCCTCGCCGTGATAGTCCATGGCGAAGGCGGCATAGCCCATGCCGGCCAGCCGCGCGGCGATCTTCCTGGTGTGCTCGGTAAGGCCTGGACCTTCGTGGATGACCAGCACGCCGGGACGGCGCGCGCTCGAACCGTCGTCGACCACGTACTGGCCGACCATGCGAACGCCGTCCGCCCGGTACTCGATGTCCTGGGTGCGCATCCCGTCGTTTCCTCCGTCCCCGGTTGCGAACCTAACCGGGGCCGCTTGACCCGCCAACGCCCCATCGCCACAAGTCGGCCCGCATGGCATCAAATCCCGTTGTCCGTTTCGCGCCAAGGCATCGGCCCGGCTCAGCGGGCAGCGGGAATGAGGATCGCCGCCAGCCCCAACGCCACGAACAGCAACGCCGCCACGACGCGCACGATCCTGAGCGGCAGGCGCTTGGCGATGGCGTCGCCGAACAGCACGACAGGCGCGTTGGCCAGCAGCATGCCGAGCGTGGTGCCGGCGGTGACGGCGACCAGCGAATGGAAGCGCGCGGCCAGCGCCACCGTGGCGATCTGGGTCTTGTCGCCGATCTCGACGATGAAGAAGGCAACCAGGGTGGCCAGAAACGCGCCGGCCTTTCGCCCCGCCTGAGGCCCGTCTTCGGCCTTGTCGGGGATCAGGCACCACCCGGCCATGACGATGAAGGTCGCCCCGAGGATCCAGCGCATCGTTTCCGCACCGACCCAGGCTGCCACCTCGGCGCCGACCCAGGCCGCGATCGCATGGTTCGCGAGCGTGGCGCACAGGATGCCGAGGATGATCGGCAGCGGCTTGCGATAGCGCGCCGCCAGCATAAGGGCGAGAAGTTGCGTCTTGTCGCCGATCTCGGCGACGGCAACGATGGCGGTGGAGACGAAAAACGCTTCCATGGGCGCGCATTTGCACAGAAAGAACGGGTCGGATAAACTACCGTAATGTCGCTGTTTCTCTTCCCCGGCGCGGTCTCAGCGCGATGTATCTGAAGTCTCGCCCCATCCTCTCATAGAGGGTGCGGCCGCTTGAGGCTTCGTACACACTTGATCGGGGAGTAGGGACCATGTCCCTCGTCATCTACAACACGCTGTCGCGCGAAAAAGAGCCGTTCGCACCCATCGATGCAGGGCATGTGCGGATGTATGTCTGCGGCCCGACGGTCTACGACTACGTCCATATCGGCAATGCGCGGCCCGTCGTGGCGTTCGACGTGCTGTATCGCCTGCTGAAGCGGCGCTACCCGCGCGTCACCTACGTGCGCAACATCACCGATATCGACGACCGCATCATGGTGCGGGCGGCCGACAACAAGGAGACCATCGAGGCGCTGACCACGCGCACCGGCAACGCCTACAAGAGCGACATGCGCCGGCTGGGCGCGCTCGCGCCCGACTTCGAGCCGCGCGCCACCGAGTATGTCGGACCGATGATCGCCATGATCGAGCAGCTGGTCGCCAAGGGGCATGCCTATGCCGCCGAAGGCCATGTGTTGTTCAGCGTGCCGAGCATGGGCGACTACGGCCGCCTGTCGCGCCACACGCGCGACGAGCTGGTGGCGGGCGCCCGGGTCGACGTGGCGCCCTACAAGAAGGACCCCGCCGACTTCGTGCTGTGGAAACCGTCGACGGCGCAGCAGCCGGGCTGGGACAGCCCGTGGGGCCGCGGCCGGCCGGGATGGCACATCGAGTGCTCGGCGATGAGCGGCAAGCTTTTGGGCGAGACCTTCGACATCCATGCCGGCGGCCTCGACCTCATCTTCCCGCACCACGAGAACGAGATCGCGCAGAGCCGCAGCGCCTTCGGTCACGCCATCATGGCGAGGTACTGGATGCACAACGGGTTCTTGAACATCTCCGGCGAGAAGATGAGCAAGTCGCTCGGCAACTTCTTCACCGTGCACGAACTGCTGGACCAGTACCCGGCCGAAGCGATCCGCCTGCTGCTGCTGTCGGCGCATTACCGCCAGCCGCTCGACTTCACGCACGAGGCCCTGCTGCAGACCAAGGCGACCCTCGATCGCTGGTACGGCATGCTGCGCGGCAAGGACGTGGCTGCGGCGGATGCCGTGCCGCAATCGGTCGAGGACGCCTTGTCCGACGACCTCAACACGCCGCTCGCCATCAGCGCCATCCATCAGCTCGGCGATCCTGCCGAGTTGGTGGCCGGCGCCAACGCGCTCGGCCTGCTGCAGCACGACGCCGAGGCGTGGTTCCGCTGGACGCCGGCCGGCTCGTCCGGTCCGACCGACGCCGAGATCGACGCGGCGATCGCCGCCCGCCAGGCCGCGCGCAAGGCCAGGGACTTCAAGGAGTCCGACCGCATCCGCGATGAGCTCAAGGCCAAGGGCGTGATCCTCGAGGATGGCCCGAAGGGCACGACCTGGAAGCGCGGTTAGGTCACGACGGTCACCCCGGGCTGCGCTACGACGCGTTCGGCATCTTCCGCTCGGGGCCGAGCTCGTGGCACTTCACGGTGACGGACACGGGCCTGAGCTCGCGCAGGCCTTTCAGGAACGCCGCCATGTGCGGCGTGGCGAAATGATCCTTCAGCGCCTGCTCGTCGCGCCACAGCTCGCGCACGCGCATCAGGTCGGGCTCGAGCATGTCGACGGCGTAGTCGTAGCCGCCGCAGCCCGGTTCGGCGCGCGAGGCCTCGATCATCGGCCGTGCCACGGCGCGAACCTTGTCCATCTGCGCGGCATCGAACCTTGCCTCGGCGAGCACGACCAGCATGGCAGCCTCCTTCAGCGCTTCTCGAACAGCACGCTCTGCACGGCGCGGCCGAAATAGCCGTCGCGGTCGGCGAGCCGCGCCGCGGCGATGCCGATCGAATCGGGCCCCGCCCAGGTCTCGGCATCGAGCAGCACCCAGTCGCCCATCGGCTCGCGCGCCAGGCTGAGCGTGAGATCGCCGTTGATGAATGTCCACTTGGTGAAGTCGAGCACAGCCGACGTGCCGTTGCAGAAGTCGGCGGCAATGGCGGCGCGCATCAAGGGCGACAGCGGCGCGCCGTCGACGATCGGCCGCGTCGCGCGATACCACACCGCCGCCGGGCCGGGCGTGCGGAACGAGCCCTTGGCCACCCGCATCTCCAGGCCGGACAGGAAAGGCGTCTGCGACAGCCCGTTCTCCGTCGGATCGTGGCTGTCCTCGGGGCTCTTGATGTCGATCGGCGGCCACGGCGCCTCGACGGGCAGCACCTGCTCCAGCCGCCGCACGCGCAGCACGGTGGCGCGCACCACTTCGGTGCCGGAGGCCAGCAGCCGCACCGACACGAGCTGGATCTTGCGGCCCTCGCGCAGCAGCTCGGTCTCGATGGTGAGCGGCGCCACCGGCACCGGCCGCATCAGGTCGACGGTGAGCCGCGCCACCCGCATCGGCGCGGGCGAGGGCAGGCGCTCGACCGCCCAGCAGATCAGCGAGGAGGGCGCCGCTCCGTGCTGCAGCCTGGGGTCCCACGGCCCGCCGGCGAAGGCGCTGGTCTCGGCGGTCGCGCCTTCGACGCGGTAGATCGGCTCCATTCACTCAACTCCGTACAAGCGGGGCGCTTTCATAGGGGGCCGGGCGGCGGCCGGCAATGACATCGCCGGTAGTGGACTTGACGCGGGGTGATTTTGTATTTAACAAGTGTGTTAAATATGGATACGCTCTCCCAGATCTTCTCGGCGCTCGCCGATCCCACCCGCCGCGCCATCCTGGCCCGGCTGGCCACGGGCGCGGCCACGGTGGGCGAGATCGCCGAGCCGTTCGACATGTCGCTGCCGGCGGTCTCGCGGCATCTCAGGGTGCTGACCGACGCCGGCCTGATCGAGCGCCATACCGAGGCGCAGTGGCGGCGCTGCGAGCTGCGCGGCGAGGGCCTGCGCGCCGCCGCCGACTGGATCGAGGAATACCGCCGCTTCTGGGAGCAGCAGTTCGACAGGCTCGAGGCCTACCTCAAACGCACAGCACCGAAGGGGAAGAGCGATGGCCGCAAGCGCCGTTCCTGACGATCGCACGCTCCTCATGGTCCACACGTTCGAGGCGACGCCCGAGCGGCTGTTCGCGGCGTGGACCGATCCCGATCAGTTCATGCAGTGGTTCGGCCCGCACGGCATGACCAACACGCACTGCCGCTTCGACCTGCGCGTCGGCGGCCGCTGGGAGCTGACAGGCGAGGGGCTCGGCACCACGCGCGCGGTCTCCGGCAAGTATCTCGCCATCGACCCGCCGCGGCTGCTGTCCTTCACCTGGGCCTGGCACGAGACCGGCTCGCTGGACACGCCGCGCGAGCACGAGACGACGGTGACGCTGCAGTTCCGGGCGTTCGGCAAGCGCACGGAGCTCACGCTCACCCAGACCCGCTTCGGCGACGCCGCCGGCACTGGGCGTCATCACTGGGGCTGGACCGGATCGTTCGAGAAGCTCGACGCCTTCCTGTCCCGCGCCGCCTGAGAGGAGGAGTGCCATGTCCGATCCGCGCATCGTCTCCCACGAGGAATGGCTGAAGGCCCAGCGGACCCATCTCGCGCGCGAGAAGGAGCTGACGCGTCTGCGCGACCAGCTCGCCGCCGAGCGTCGCGCGCTGCCCTGGGAGCGCGTCGAGAAGGCCTACAGCTTCGAGGGACCGGAAGGCCGTCTCGACTTGGGCGATCTGTTCGGCGGGCTCGGCCAGCTCGTGATCTATCACTTCATGCTCGGACCCGACTGGAAGGAAGGCTGCCCGAGCTGTTCATTCTGGGCGGACAACTACAACGGTGTCGACGTCCATCTCGCCCATCGCGACACGGCGTTGGTCGCGGTCTCGCGCGCGCCGGTCAGCCAGATCGAAGCCTACCGCAAGCGCATGGGCTGGACGTTCCGCTGGGTGTCGTCGCTCGGCAGCGACTTCAACCATGACTACGCCGTATCGTTCGATCCGGCGAAGCGGGTCGAGGGCGCGTCCAACTACAATTTCGGCACCTCGGCGTTCGGCGGCGAGGAAGCGCCGGGCGTCAGCGTGTTTCGCCGCGGCGTCGACGGGGCGATCTTTCACACCTATTCGACCTACGGCCGCGGCCTCGAGATGGTGAACGGCACCTATCACATGCTCGATCTCACCTCGAAGGGGCGGGACGAGAGCGGGCTGCCCTGGCCGATGGCCTGGGTTCGACGTCACGACCAGTACTGAGGAAGAAGGAGGGGACTATGGCTGACATCAAGATCTACGGCGTACCGCCCAGCAGCTTCACCCGAACGGTGCGGCTCGCCTGCCACGAGAAGGGCATCGACTACGAGCTGGTGCCGATGTTCCCGGGCCAGATGGGTGCACTCAACCCGTTCCAGAAAATCCCGGCGATCACGCATGGCGATCTCACACTCTACGAATCGACGGCGATCCTGCGCTACTTCGATCGCACCTTCCCCGGCCCCAAGCTGTGGCCGGCCGATTCGCGGCAGGCCGCCCTGTGCGACCAGTATGTGAGCGCGGTCTGCGATTCCCTGGTCCGCTCGGCGCTGCTCTACCTCGCCAACCATTTCGGCTTCCTGCCGGTGCCGCAGGAGATGGCCGACAAGTACCTCGCCAAGGCGAAAGAGGTCGTACCGGTGTTCGACCGCCGGCTCGGCGAGAGCCGCTTCCTGGTCGGCGACGGCGTGACCGCGGCCGACCTGTTCCTGGCGCCGATCGCGTTCAATTTCCCGGCCGTTCCCGGGCTGAAGGAGATCGGCGAGGCGTCGCCCAACATCGGCCGCTGGATGCGCGAGATGAGCGCCCGGCCGAGCATGCAGGCCACGGCGCCGGAGCCGATCGCTGCCCGGGCGGCGTGATTTCCGCTTGAAAGCCCGGCCCGCGTCCTCACCTAATGATGGGAAATCTCACCATCAGAGGACGCGGCCGATGACGAAGGCAACCTGGCGCGGCAAGACCATCGCCGAGAGCGATCGCACCCTGGAAGTAGGCGGCTACGTCTACTTCCCGCGCGACACGGTGCGCATGGACCTGCTCAAGAGCACGTCGAAGACGGAGAACGATCTGAAATGTCCCCACGGCGTGCAGTTCTATGACGTCGCCGAAGGCGATGCGAAGAGCCCGCGCGCGGCGTGGTCCTACGAGGCGCCGCAGGAAAAGATGAAGCCGGTCGACCACTGGATCGGCTTCTGGGAAGACGTCGACGTCCGCTAGATGCCGTTTGAATATGTAAGCATCGACGAGGCGATCGCGCGCCGCGGGCTGCGCATGGTCGTGGTCGGCAGCGTGCCAAGCCCCTGGGGCGAGGCGGCCAAGGGCATCTTCCACATCAAGGGCATAGACTGGGTCGCGGTGCGGCTCGTCTATGACAGCGAGCCGCTGCGGGCGTGGGCCGGCCAACGATCCGGTCCCGTTGCGATCTATGACGACGAGCGGCCCCGGCCCGGCTGGGCCGAGATCCTGCTGCTGGCCGAGCGCCTGGCGCCGACACCGTCGCTGTTGCCTCAGGATGCCGGCGAGCGCGCGCTTGCCTTCGGTCTCGCCCACGAGATCTGCGGCGAGGACGGCCTCGGCTGGGCGCGGCGCCTGCAGTTGATCCACGCCGGCTTGCAGAATGCCGGCGGGTTCGCGCCGCGAGTCGCGACATATCTCGCCAAGAAATACGGCTACAGCCCCGAAACGGGCAGCGCCGCAGGTGGGCGGGTGACGGCACTGCTCGGCATGCTGGCGGCGCGCCTCAAGGCGCAGCGCGCGGCCGGAAGCCGTTTCTATGTCGGCAACGCCTTGTCGATGGTCGACATCTACAGTGCGACCTTCATGGCACTGCTGAGCCCGCTGCCGCAGGCGCAGTGCGCAATGGACGCAGGTTCACGAGCCGCCATGGAGACGCTCGACGCGGCGACCGAGGCCGCGCTCGACCCGATGCTGCTCGAGCATCGGGACATGATGTACAGCGAGCGGCTGGAGTCGCCGCTGTCACTTTGAATGCTCATGTCCCTCTCCCCCGCTAGGGGGAGAGGCTAGGTGAGGGGGCTTCGAAGAACGATTGTCCGTAACCCCCTCACCCAACCTCTCCCCCTAGCGGGGGAGAGGAGCATGAACGACAAACGACTCAGGAAGCCTAATTAACCGGCGAGATCGCGGTGACCATGAGCGGCGTCGTGAGGCCGATCACGACGTCGCCGACCTTGATCTTCTTCAGCATGTCCTGCTTGGCGATGGTGTTGGCCTTGTAGGTCCGCACCGGGCCGCCCGGGCCTTCGATCACCGACACGGTGTTGTTGGGCAGGTCGACCGCCGTGACCGTCAGCGTGAAGCGGCCGGCTTCGATGTCGGTCTTGTTGGGCTTGACGTTCATCTGGTCGCGACGCGCCTGCTGGGAGCCCGGGCCCTTCTGGCGCAGGTTCAGCAGGGTCACGACCTGGCTGTAGGTCACGTTGGCCGTCGAGCCGTCGGCGATCGCCGCGAGGTTGCCAGCGTTCGAGCTCACCGGCAGGACCAGGACCTGGCCGTCGGCCAGGGTGAAGGCCACCGTCCGATCGTCGGGATCGACCGTTTCGATCTTGACCCGCGCCGTGACGGAGTCGTTGAAGGCCACGCCCTCGCGCGGCACGGCCGTCACCTGGGCCGACGCCGGCAGGATCGTGCCCACCGCCAGCACCGCCGCAACCAGCGAAACGCTCATCGAACGGATTGTCATCGCCCTCTACCTCGCAAAACCCTAACGGGCCGGACAATAGCGATCCGAACCGCCGACGCAACCACGAAGCCGCGGTCCAAAACGAACGTGATCAGGCAAAATGTGCAAGAACCGCGCGGGCGACGGCGTCGGGCTGGTCGAGGTAGGCGAGATGGCCGGCATCGGCCACTGTCTGCACCTTGGTCGAGCCGTTGATGCCGGCCGCAAACTTTTTTGCATAGGTCGGCGGCAACACCGCGTCGCGCTCGCCCCACAGGATCAGGGTCGGCGCCGCGATCAGGCCGAGGCGCTTGTCCAGCCGCGTGTTGCCGAGCGGCCAGAAGGCCCGCGCGGCGGCTTCCGAGGCGCGCGTCATCTCGATCGGCCATTCGACCGAGTTGGCGCCGTCGGGCGGCGCCACCAGCTCCGTCCATTTCGCACCGTCGGCGCACATCAGGCCGGGCAGGTTGTCGCGGCGCTGCGCCCATGGATCGGCGGCGGGCTCCTTGTCGTCGAACAGGCCGAACGGCGCGATCAGGCAGAGCTTGCGCACATGCGCCGGGAAGATCGCCGCCATCTCGGCGGCGAACGCGCCACCCACCGAGGCGCCCAACAGGTCGGCGCCGGCCAGGCCGGTCTTGTCGATCAGCTGGCGCACCGCCAGCACCCAGTCGAGATGGGTGTCGAGCTCGGTGTGGCCGGTGGCGCCGGGGTAGCCCGGCAGCGACGGCGCGATCACGGTGCGCGTCTCGGCCAGCCGGTCGAGGAAGGGCAGCCAGCGCGGCAGGCCGCCCAGTCCCGCAAGGAAACCAAGCTTGGGTCCGCTGCCCTTGGCCCAGACGCGGCAGGGGAAGCCGTTGACCTCGACGGTGCTCGTCTTCGGTTCCGACACGGGACTACTCCGCGGCGGCGAGCTGCGGGCGGAAGGCAGGCACGGCGGCGCGCTGGCCCTTCGCCATCGGCTTGGGCCACCACTTGTCTTCCCAGTCGCTGAACAGGTCCTTGACCTTGGGCATCACCTTCTCGGCGAACAGGCGCGTGTTGTACTTGGTGACGTCCTTGCTCATGTTGCCGTACTGCAGGAGCAGCATGAGATGGCCGACGTTGAGGCTGGTGCCGACGTGGCGGATCTGCTCGACGACTTCGTCGGGCGAGCCGATCAGCACATAGCCGCCGTCGACGATGTCCTTCATGTTGGTCGCCTTCAGCGCCGCCTTGGTCGATGGATTGGCGAGGTTGGCGGCCTTGGTCATCATGCCTTCGATGCCGGCGCGCTGCGTGGCCTCGGTCGTGTAGCCCGGCGGCAGCGCGAAGCGCGGATCGACGTGCAGGCAGCGCCCGTAAAAATACTCGGCCGGCTCTGAATAGAGATCGAGCGCCTGCTGGCGGCTCTCGGCGACGCCGACGAACTGCAGGAAGCCCGCGCGGTAGGGATTGCGGTCCTTGCCGAGCTTGGCCATCTCGTTCCAGAAGCCCTGCATGGTCGTGAGCCCGGCCTTGTAGCCGTAGTACGAAAGATAGCAGTAGACGTAGTCCATCTCCGCGCACCAGCGCCATGTCTCGATCGAGCCGCCGCCCGGGATCCAGATCGGCGGATGCGGATCGTTCTGGATCGGCCGCGGCCAGATGTTGACGTAGCGCTGCTGGTTGTAGCGGCCGGAGAAGGAGAAGGTCTCCTTCTCGGTCCACGCCTTCTTCACCAGGTCGTGGGCCTCGTAGTAGCGCTCGCGCAGAAGGCTGGGGTTCTGGCCATAGGCGTAGCAAGTGTCCATCGGCGAGCCGACCGGGAAGCCCGCGATCAGCCGGCCGCCCGAGATGCAGTCGATCATCGCGAACTCTTCGGCGACCCGCGTCGGCGGATTGTAGAGCGCCAGCGAGTTGCCCATGACGCACAACGCGGTGTCGGTGGTGCGGCGCGCCAATGAGCTTGCGATCAGGTTGGGCGAGGGCATCAGCCCGTAGCCGTTGGAATGGTGCTCGTTCACGCAGACGGCGTCGAAGCCCACTTCGGCCGCGTACTCGAGCTCGTCCATGAAGTCGTTGTACATGTGGTGCGCCCGGCGTGGGTCGAACAGCGACGAATGGATGTCGACCCACACCGAGGGATGCTTCTTGTTGAAGTCGTCGGGAAGCTCCGTGTACGGCATCAGGTGGAACCACATGAGCTTCATTCGTGTCCTCCCTGGACTCGGACCGCTTGCAGGTAAACGATCGTTTACCTGAGCCAAAGTGGCCCTGCCAGTGGACAGGCGCAATGTGTGACTTCCGCAGGGTGGGAGTAATTTTATTGTTTTTCGCCGCGACCTTTTGGAACCTTCCGTAATTTGTGCGTTGCACTCTCGCTGGCGCAGCAATAGCTTTGCCGCACTGCAAGAGGAGTCGCTTCCATGTCCGTTGTCGCCTTCCCGGTGCGCGAGCATCCGACGGCCAATCAGCCGAAGAAGGATCTCTACGAGATCGGCGAGATCCCGCCGCTCGGCCACGTGCCGAAGAACATGTACGCCTGGGTGATCCGTCGTGACCGTCACGGCCCGCCCGAGCAGTCCATGCAGCTCGAGGTCGTGCCCACGCATACGATCGGCGAGGACGAGGTTCTGGTCCTCGTGATGGCGGCTGGCGTCAACTACAACGGCGTGTGGGCCGGCCTCGGCCTGCCGATCTCGCCCTTCGACGTGCACAAGCAGCCGTTCCACATCGCGGGCTCGGATGCCTCGGGCATCGTCTGGGCGATCGGCGCCAAGGTGAAGCGCTGGAAGGTCGGCGACGAGGTCGTCATCCACTGTAACCAGGACGACGGCGACGACGAGGAGTGCAACGGCGGCGATCCGATGTTCTCCACCAGCCAGCGCATTTGGGGCTACGAGACGCCGGACGGATCGTTCGCCCAGTTCTGCAAGGTGCAGGCGCGCCAGCTGATGAAGCGCGCGCAGCATCTCACCTGGGAGGAGAGCGCGTCGTACACGCTCACCCTCGCCACCGCCTATCGCATGCTGTTCGGCCATCGCCCGCACATCCTGCGGCCCGGCCACAACGTGCTGGTGTGGGGCGCAGCGGGCGGCATCGGCTCGATGGCCGTGCAGCTCATCGCCACGGCCGGCGCCAATGCAATCGGCGTGATCTCCGATCCGTCGAAGACCGACTTCGTCATGCAGCTCGGCGCCAAGGGCGTCATCAACCGCAACGACTTCGACTGCTGGGGCCAGCTGCCCGATGTCGACGACCAGAAGAACTACGCCGAGTACATGAAGAAGGTGCGCAAGTTCGGCGCGGCCATCTGGGGGATCACCGGCAAGGGCAACGACGTCGACTTCGTGTTCGAGCATCCCGGCGAGCAGACCTTCCCGGTGTCGTGCAACATCGTGAAGCGCGGCGGCATGGTGGTCTTCTGCGCCGGCACCACCGGCTACAACCTCACCATGGACGCCCGCTTCGTGTGGATGCGCCAGAAGCGCATCCAGGGCAGCCACTTCGCCAACCTGCTGCAGGCGAGCCAGGCCAACCAGCTCGTCATCGAGCGCCGCATCGACCCTTGCATGAGCGAGGTCTTCGAGTGGGCCGACATTCCCAAGGCCCACACCAAGATGTGGAAGAACCAGCACAAGCCCGGAAACATGGCCGTCCTGGTCTCGGCCAAGCGGCCGGGCCTGCGCACCCTCGAAGACACCCTGGACGACTGATGCTTTTAGACAATCTGCTCGGCCTCGCCTCCCAAGCGGAGCGCGACGCCGAGGCGTACGAGGTCGCCGCGCGCGAGGCGGTGCGCGGCCTGGTGGCGCCTGCGGGCAAGGTCGAGCCCGCGATCCTCGAGCGCGAGCAGTTTGCGGCGCACGGCTTCGCCTGGATAGCGACTTACGTCGCGGCGCTGCGCCAGATGCGGCGCTGGGCGGAGCAGGGGGTCCAATCTGGCAAGGGGGGTGAGCTCGAACTGCTGATGCTGCAGTCGGCGTTCGGCGAATACCTCGCCCAGCTTTCCGGTGGGATCGCCATCAGCCAGGTCGAAATCGTGCGGCCGGGTGATCTTGGCCTGGATGCAGCGAGCCTCAACACGCCGGTTGTGCGCAAGCTGATCGCCGCGAACACCGCTGCCGTCCGCATGCGCATCGCCGAGCTGATCGCCGATGGCCTCGACACCGGCAACTTCGGCGCCCTGGAGCTGGGCGACGACGCGCTGGAAGAGGTGCGTCGCCAGTTCCGCCGCTTCGTCGACGGCGAAGTGTCACCCCATGCACACGACTGGCATCTGAAGGACGAACTGATCCCGCTGCCGGTCGTCGAGAAGATGGCCGAGCTCGGCGTGTTCGGCCTGACCGTGCCCGAGGAGTGGGGCGGGCTGGGCATGGGCAAGCTCGCCATGTGCGTCGTCACCGAGGAGCTGTCGCGCGGCTATATCGGTGTCGGCTCGCTCGGCACGCGCTCGGAGATCGCCGCCGAGCTCATCCGGGCCGGCGGCACCGAGGCGCAGAAGAAAAAGTATTTGTCACGTATCGCCTCGGGCGAGCTGCTGCCGACCGCGGTGTTCACCGAGCCCAACACCGGCTCGGATCTCGCAAGCCTCAGGACGCGCGCCGTGCTGGAGGGCGACGTCTACAAGATCCAGGGCAACAAGACCTGGATCACCCATGCTGCGCGCGCCGACATCATGACCTTGCTGGCGCGCAGCGATGCGTCCAAGCCCGGCTACCAGGGCCTGTCGATGTTTCTGGCCGAGAAGCCGCGCGGCACCGAGACCGACCCGTTCCCCGCCCAGGGCATGAGCGGCGGCGAGATCCGCGTGCTCGGCTACCGCGGCATGAAGGAATACGAGATCGGCTTCGACGGCTTCGAGGTGCCCGCCGCCAACCTTTTGGGCGAGAAGGAAGGCCAGGGCTTCAAGCAGCTCATGGCGACCTTCGAGAGCGCGCGCATCCAGACGGCAGCGCGCGCCGTCGGCGTGGCGCAGAACGCGCTCGAGCTCGGCCTGCGCTACGCCAGGGAGCGCGTCCAGTTCGCCAAGCCGCTCTATGCCTTCCCAAGAGTCGCCGGCAAGATCGCCTGGATGGCGGTCGAGACCATGATCGCCCGCCAGCTGACCTATTTCGCTGCCCGCGAGAAGGACAGCGACCGGCGCTGCGACATCGAGGCCGGCATGGCCAAGCTGCTCGCCGCGCGCGTCGCCTGGAGCAACGCCGACAACGCGCTGCAGATCCACGGCGGCAACGGCTACGCCATGGAGTACCCGGTGAGCCGCGTGCTGTGCGACGCCCGTATCCTCAACATCTTCGAGGGCGCCGCCGAGATCCAGGCGCAGGTCGTCTGTCGCGGCCTGATCGAGGGACGGAACTGACAGCGTCGTCCTGAGCGCGGCGAAGGACCATCGTGCGCTATAGTCGGCACAATGGCTCTCGGAAAGATGCTGCGCCGCCATCTCCTGCTTGCTGCACCGGCCCTGGCCGCCCCGTCAGCGCGCGCCCAGTCCTGGCCGCCCGGTCGCGTCAACATCATCGTGCCGTTTCCCGCCGGTGCCGCGACCGACATCACGGGCCGCGTCGTCGCCGACAAGCTCGGCCAGATGTGGGACCAGGCCGTCACCATCGACCACAAGGGCGGCGGCAATGGCCTGCCGGCCGCTGAAGCGGCGGCCAAGGCCAAGCCCGACGGCACGACGTTGTTCCTGACCTCGGCGATGACCCAGGCAGTCAACCCGGCGCTCTACGACAAGCTGCCCTACGATCCGGTGGCCGACTTCGAGCCGGTCACGCGCTTCGGCACCTCGCCCTTCGTCGTGCTGGTGAGTGCCGATTCCCCGATCAAGTCGCTGGCCGACCTCACCGCGCTGCTGAAGCGCGAGCCGGGCAAGCACAATTTTGGCGCCGGCGCGCTGCCGGCGCGCGTCGCATCGGAACTCTATCGCCAGCTCGCCGGAGTCGACGCCGTCTATATCGGCTACAAAAGCAACCCGCAGGCCTTCCCCGACCTCCTGAACGGCCAGCTCACCTTCATGGTGATCGACACCATCAACGGTAAATTGCAGATCGACCGGGGCACCATGCGCGGCCTTGCCGTCACCCTGCCCAAGCGCGACGAGCGCCTCCCGCAGGTGCCGAGCGCGGCCGAGGCCGGCCTGGCCGACTTCCTGATCTGGACGTGGACCGGGTTCTACGCGCCAAAGGGCACGCCGAAGGAGTTGGTCGCCCGACTCAATCGCGATATCGTCGAGGCCTGCCGGGATTCCCAGGTCCTGGCGCGCCTGGACACGATGGGATCGACGCCGTCAACGTCCACGCCGGAGGAGTTCGCCGCCTTCACCCGCGCCGAGATCGAGCGCTGGGGCGGCATCATCCGGCGCGGCAACATCAGGCTGGAGTAGGAGAGAGCCATGCAAGGATCGCTGCGCGGCAACGCCGGCCCCCGCTACCGGCACACGGCCGACGAAAGCGCGCCGTACGAGACCATCACCGTCAACAAGCTGACGCCGATCATCGGCGCGGAGATCGACGGCATCGACCTCAGCCAGCCGCTGTCGAACCGCCAGCACGACGAGCTGCACCGGGCGCTGGCCGAGAACTGCGTCATCTTCTTCCGCGACCAGCACATCACGCCCGACCAGCATCTGGCGTTCGGCCGCCTGTTCGGCGAGCTGCATGTCCATCCGGCGGCGCCGCACGAGCAGGGCAAGCCCGAGCTGATGATCATCCACGCCGACAAGGAGTCTCCGCGTGCCAACGGCGAGGGCTGGCACACCGATGTGAGCTGCGACCTCGAGCCGCCGATGGGCAGTATCCTCTACATCAAGACCTGCCCGCCCAAGGGCGGCGACACGCTTTTCGCCAGCATGTATGCCGCCTACGAGGCGCTGTCGGATCGCATGAAGGCCTACCTCGAGGGCATGACGGCGATCCACGATGGCGAGTCCGTCTATCGCGGCCTCTACAAGAATTTCGGCGTCGCCGACAAGCCGCAGTATCCGCGCGCCGAGCATCCGGTGGTCCGCACCCATCCGGTGACGGGCAAGAAGGCGCTGTACGTCAATCGCGGCTTCACCCGCGGGCTGGTCGGCGTGCCGCGCGACGAGAGCGACGGCATCCTGAACTATCTCTACCAGCACATGGAGAACCCGCTGTTCCAGTGCCGCTTCCGCTGGCGCGAGAACTCCATTGCCTTCTGGGACAATCGCTGTGTGCAGCATCGCGCCATGTGGGACTACTGGCCCCACACGCGCAGCGGCAACCGCGTGACCGTCGCCGGCGACAAGCCGTACTGATCCACGCGTGCTCGTCATCTTCGATTGCGACGGCGTGCTGGTCGACACCGAGCCGCTCGCCAACGCCAGCCTGTCGCGGGCGCTCCGGGCGCAGGGCCTCGATTGGTCGCCGGAGGAAACGACCCGCCGCCTGATGGGCCTGTCGCTGAAATCGTGCGTGGAGATCTGTGAAGCCGAGCTTGGCCGCAAGCTGCCCGACGATTTCCTCGAGACGATGCAGGCCTACACCTACCAGAGCTTCCGCGATGCGCCGTTGCAGGCCATCGCCGGCGTGAAGGAGGCGATCCTGACCGTCCAGCAGGCCGGTCGCGACACCTGCGTGGCAAGCTCGGGTTCGCCCGAGAAGATGCGTTTCACGCTCGGCCTCACCGGCCTGTGGGACCTGTTCGATGGGCGCATCTTCAGTGCGAGCCAGGTGCCGCGTGGAAAACCGTTCCCCGACCTTTTCCTGCACGCCGCCCTCTCGATGAATGTGCAGCCCTTCGACTGCGTTGTGATCGAGGATTCCGTTCCTGGCGTGCAGGCCGCGCGATCCGCCGGCATGAAGGCTCTCGCCTATGCCGGCGAGCCCTACGCCAACCGCGATGCCCTGCGACAGGCAGGCGGCCAGGTGTTCGACGACATGAAGCAGTTGCCCGGTCTGGTGCTGACATGACCGGGACATGGTCCATGGGCGCGGCCAAGGCCGAGCGCGTGATCGTGGTTGGCGCCGGCATGGCGGGCCTGGTCGCGGCCCGGCTGCTTCACGATTCCGGCTTCGCCGTCACCGTGCTCGAGGCGCGCAAGCGTATCGGCGGGCGCACCTGGACTGATGACTCGCTGGGCGCGCCGCTCGATCTCGGCGGCTCGTGGGTGCATGGCGTCGACGGCAATCCGCTGGCGCTGTGGTGCGACAAGCTCGGCGTCGGCCTCGTCGAATCGCAGGGTGACCGGCTCCTGATCGACGATCGCGCCACGGCGCCGACGCGCGAGGGCCAGCGCAAGCGGGCGATCACCGGTCGCATGGCGTTCAAGGCCGCCATCGAATGGGCGAGCTGGCGCAGCAAGGCGATGGCGCGGGTCCGCGGCCCGCGCTCGATCTCGGTCAAGCAGGCGGTCGAGCCTCTGCTGCGCGCGTCGTGGCTGCCCGAGGTCGACAAGCTGGTGATCGGCACGTTCATCGAGATGAGCGAAGGGGTGATGGGCGCGCCATGGGAGTCGGTGTCGGCGGAGGAGTGGTTCCCGACCGAAGGACTGGAGCGCAACGCCCAGCCGCGCGGCGGCTTTCGCACCCTGCTCGAGGACGCCGCCCAGAACATGGCGGTGCGTTTCGACGCCGCCGTGCAGCGCATCGTCTGGAGCGATGCCGGCGTGACCGCGATCCTGCAAAGCGGCGAGAAGATCGAGGCCGAGCGCGCCTTGATCACCGTGCCGCTTGCCCTGCTGAGGGCCGGCCAGCCGGCGCTCGATCCGCTGCCGCCGGAGGACCAGCAGAAGGCGATTGGCCGGGTGGGCTACGGGGCCGGCACCCTGGGCAAGATCTACCTGCGCTTTCCCAAGCGCTTCTGGCCCGACCATCCGAAGTGGTTCGGCCGGCTGCCCGACGCGCCCGACAAGCGCGGCACCTTCAATACCTGGGTGAGTCACGAGCAGGAAACCGGGCGACCGATCCTGCTGAGCTTCAGCAACGGCGCGACCGCCGCCCGGCTTGACCGGACGGCAAGCGATGCCGAAGTAAAAGACGTGGCGATGGCCTCGCTGCGCAAGATGTTCGGCGACGCCGTCGTCGAGCCGGAAGCCATGGTCTACCCGCGCTGGCTGAGCGATCCCTGGTCGCGCGGCGGCTATTCCTACCCGGGCGTCGGCAGCGCGCCCGAGGATCGCGAGGCGCATGCCCGGCCGCTCGGCCGCCGGGTGTTCTTTGCCGGCGAGGCGACCGAGCCGGTCGAGTACGGTACGGTGCACGCGGCCCTGTGGTCGGGCGAGCAGGCGGCGGAAGCGATCTTCCGGGTCGCGACTGGGACGGACGCAAAGACGGATGCACGGCCGTGGTCGGGCGCGCGCACGGGCGCCGGACGGCACAACGAAGGACTCTGAACCATGACCCTCGCCAACATCCTGTTCGTCCTGGTGATCGTGTCGGGCCTGGCGACGCTCGGCATGCTGTTCGTCGGCCTGTTCAACATGGCGCGCAACACCGAGAACACCGTCGAAGGCGGCAAGCGCAGCAACCGCTTCATGTGGTGGCGCGTGCGCTTGCAGTTCCTGACCATCGTCCTGATCGTTCTCTGGTATCTTGCCAGCCGGAGCTGAACCGATGGTCACCTTGACCCGCATCTACACGCGCGGCGGCGACGGCGGCCAGACCTCGCTCGGCCGCGGCGAACGCGTGGCCAAGCACGATCCGCGGGTCGAAGCCTACGGCACCGTCGACGAGGCCAACTCGGTGCTCGGCCTGGCGCGCAGCGCCATCGAGCGCACGCCGCTCGGCGGCCCGCCCTATCACGAAGCCGACGCCATGCTGGCGCGCATCCAGAATGACCTGTTCGATCTCGGCGCCGATCTCTGCACGCCCGAGGGCGAGGCCAAGCGCGGCGAGCAGGCGCTGCGCATCGTCGCCTCGCAGGTCGAGCGGCTGGAGCACGAGATCGACGCCATGAATGCCGAACTCGAGCCGTTGAAGTCCTTCATCCTGCCCGGCGGCAGCGAGGCCGCGGCTTGGCTGCACCTCGCCCGCACCATCGCCCGCCGCGCCGAGCGGCGCATGACGCAGCTCGCGGCCGAGCAGCCGATCAATCCCGAGGCGATCAAGTACATCAACCGCCTGTCCGACCATCTGTTCGTGCTGGCGCGCCGGCTGAACGACAACGGCGCCAACGACGTGCTCTGGGTGCCGGGCGGCGGTCGTTGATCTGCCGCGGCGCACTCTGCTTCAGTCCTGGGTTGTGCGTTGGTGCGCGCCCGAACTCTCAAGCTGTTGAAAAATCGGTAGAAAACGTCCCGCCCTGCGATTTTGTGCAGTGCGCCATAGCCTTGACATGTTCGGCTGAACACCCCTACACGAAATCCCCTTCGCTGGACGGTTGGTCCGGCGGCAACTCACCTATAGGCGCAACGCGATGAAAGTGCTGGTCGCGGTCAAGCGGGTCATCGACTACAACGTCAAGATCCGCGTCAAGGCCGACAACACGGGCGTCGAGACGGCGAACGTCAAGATGTCCATGAACCCCTTCGATGAGATCGCCGTGGAAGAGGCGATCCGGATGAAAGAGAAGGGCCAAGCGACCGAGATCATCGCCTTTTCCGCAGGTCCCGCGCAGTGCCAGGAGACGATCCGCACCGCCCTCGCCATGGGCGCCGACCGCGGCGTGCTGGTGCAGACCGATGCCGAGCTGCAGCCGCTCGCCGTCGCCAAGCTGATGAAGGCCGTGGTCGACAAGGAGCAGCCCGGCCTGGTGATCGTCGGCAAGCAGGCGATCGACGACGATTCCAACCAGACCGGCCAGATGCTGGCCGCGTTGCTCGGCTGGTCGCAGGGCACCTTCGCCAACAAGCTCAACGTTGCCGACGGCTCGGCCGAGGTGAAGCGCGAGGTCGACGGTGGCCTCGAGAACATCAAGATCAAGCTGCCGGCCGTGATCACCACCGACCTGCGCCTCAACGAGCCGCGCTACGCCTCGCTGCCCAACATCATGAAGGCCAAGAAGAAGCCGATCGAGGTCCTGGCGCCGGATGCGCTCGGCGTCGACATCGCGCCGCGCCTGAAAGTGCTCAAGGTCGAGGAGCCGCCCAAGCGCAAGTCCGGCATCAAGGTGAAGACCGTCGCCGAGCTGGTCGACAAGCTGAAGAACGAAGCGGGAGTGATCTGACATGGCCGTCCTGGTTGTCGCCGCCCACGATGGCAAGACCGTTCGCAGCAACGTCGCGAACGCCGTGACCGCCGCTTCGCAGATGGGTCCCGAGGTTCATGTGCTGGTCGCCGGCTCCAACGCCGGCGAGGCCGCCAAGTCGGCCGCCGCCATCCAGGGGGTCGCCAAGGTCCTCAATGCCGAGGATGCGGCCTACGCCAACTGGCTCGCCGAGGACGTCGCCCCGCTGGTGGTCAAGCTCGCCCCCAACTACAGCCACATCGTGATGGCGGCCGATTCGGTCGGCAAGAACGTCGCGCCGCGCGTCGCCGCCCTGCTCGACGTCGCCCAGGTCTCCGAGGCCATCAAGGTCGAGGCGCCCGATACCTTCGTGCGCCCGATCTACGCCGGCAACGCCATGGCGACCGTGCAGACCGCCGACAAGATCAAGGTCGTCACCGTCCGACCGACCAACTTCAAGGCGGCCGCCACCGGCGGCTCCGCGCCGGTCGAGCAGATCGGCGGCACCGGCGCAGGCGGGCTTGCCTCTTACGTCGGCGCCGAGCTTTCCAAGAGCGAGCGGCCCGAGCTCACCAGCGCCAAGATCGTCGTCTCGGGCGGCCGTGGCCTGGCGAGCGGCGAGAACTTCAAGATGCTCGAGGCCCTGGCCGACAAGCTTGGCGCCGGCCTCGGCGCCAGCCGTGCGGCGGTCGACGCGGGATACGTGCCCAACGACTACCAGGTCGGCCAGACCGGCAAGGTGGTGGCGCCCGACCTCTACATCGCCATCGGCATCTCCGGCGCGATCCAGCATCTCGCCGGCATGAAGGACAGCAAGACCATCGTTGCGATCAACAAGGACGAGGAAGCCCCGATCTTCCAGGTTGCCGACTACGGCATCGTGGGCGATCTCTTCCAGATCGTGCCCGAGCTGACTGCCGCGGTGGAAAAGAAGTAACGCGGAGTATCGCGTCATGATCAAACGCATCGGCGTCATTGGTGCCGGCCAGATGGGCAGCGGCATCGCCCATGTCTGTGCCCTCAAGGGCTACGACATCCGTATGGCGGACGTCGACCAGGCGCATCTCGACAAGGGCATCGACGCCATCGGTCGCAACATGGATCGCCAGATCGGCCGCGGCATGATCCGCCCCGAGGACAAGGATGCCGCGATCCGGCGCATCACCACCGGCACCGACTTCAAGCAGTTCGCCGACTGCGACCTGATCGTCGAGGCGGCGACCGAGAACGAGCAGGTCAAGCGCGAGATCTTCAAGAAGGTGTGCGTCGACCTGCCGGCCAACGTGCTGCTGGCCACCAACACCTCGTCGATCTCGGTGACGCGTCTGGCCTCGGTGACCGACCGGCCCGGCAAGTTCATGGGCATGCACTTCATGAACCCGGTGCCGATGATGGGCCTGGTCGAGCTGATCCGCGGCATCGCCACGGAGGAAGAGACCTTCCGCACCGTGCGCGACGTGGTGGTCAAGCTCGACAAGAAGCCGGTCAATGCCGAGGACTTCCCGGCCTTCATCGTCAACCGCATCCTGCTGCCGATGATCAACGAGGCGGTCTACGCGCTCTACGAGGGCGTCGGCAACGTCGAGGCGATCGACACCGGCATGAAGCTCGGCGCCAACCATCCGATGGGTCCGCTCGAGCTCGCCGACTTCATCGGGCTGGATACCTGTCTCTCGGTGATGCAGGTGCTGCACGAGGGCCTGGCCGATTCCAAGTACCGTCCGTGCCCGCTGCTGGTGAAGTACGTCGAGGCCGGCTGGGTCGGCCGCAAGGTCAAGCGCGGCTTCTACGACTATTCAGGCGAGCGTCCGGTCCCGACTCGATAGAGTCTCGCAGACTTCGTGGTATCCGATCGTCGTTTGAACTAGTATTCCGCATGAAGAGTGCAGCCTCGCGGGCAACGCGATGGCGCCGTGCGGAGGACTGAGGTTGAGCGAACGCTGGTCGTGCCCGCTGGTCGTCGAACTGGACGGGACCCTCAGCAAGGCCGACAGCATCGCGGAGGGCATCGTCACGATGCTGCTGCGCCGGCCATCCGATTTCCTCGGCATTCTTGCCGCGTTCGCCAAGGGCCGCCGGGGCGTGGCCGAGCAGCTGACGCGACTGGGCTACGTCGACGCCGAGGCGCTGCCCATCAGGCGGGATTTCCTCGACTACCTGGAACGCGAGCGGGCCAACGGGCGCGAGCTGCATCTCGCCACCTCGGCGATGCAGCCGGTCGCCGACGCCATGGCGGCCAGGCTCGGCATCTTCGGCTCGGCCCGCGGCTCGGAGAACGGCGTCGAGTTGCGCGGCGACGCCAAGCTGCACCATCTGCAGCAACGTTTTCCCGACGGCTTCTCCTATGCCGGCGGCGGCGCGGACGACATTCCCGTCTGGCGCGGAGCGACATCGATCGTCGTGGTCGGGGCTTCGCCGGCAACCCAGCGAACCGCCGAGCGCCTGGGTCCGCCGATCGAGCGCGAGTTTCCCGCGCCAAGGCGTTCCTTGCGGGACTGGATCAGGGCGCTCCGCCTGCACCAGTGGTCGAAGAACCTGCTGCTCTTCGTGCCGCTGCTGCTCGCCCACAAGTACAACGACCTGGCGGCCTTCGAGCAGGTCGTGGCCGGTTTCATCGCCTTTGGCTGCGTCGCCTCGGGCACCTACCTGATCAACGATCTCAGCGATCTCAAGGCCGATCGCGCCCATCCCACCAAGCGCTTCCGGCTGGTCGCGCGCGGCGATCTCGGGGCGATGCCGGCGTTGCTGCTGGCGCTGGCGTTGATCGCGGGCGGCCTGATCGGCGGCGCCGCCCTCGGGCTGGCTTTCGGTGGCCTGCTTGTCTTCTACGTGGCGATGACTCTCGCCTACTCGCTGCACCTCAAGACGGTGCCGATATTCGACGCCTTCATCCTGGGCAGCCTCTACACGCTGCGCGTCCTCATGGGCAGCGTACTGATCCATGTCACGAATTCGCCGTGGCTGTTGTCGTTCACCATGTTCTCGTTCTTCTCGCTGTCGATGGCCAAGCGTCATCTCGAGATCGTGCGTGCGCCGGAGGCCGCCAGGGTCGGCGGCAAGATCGCGGGCCGCGGCTACGTCGAGAGCGATGCGCCCCTGACCCTGTCCTTCGGCGTGTCGTCCAGCCTGTGCGCCATCCTCATCCTGTTCTTCTACGTCACCAACGATGCCTACTCGACCAACCTTTATGCCCATCCTCACTGGCTGTGGCTGATCGCGGTCTGGGTCTTTCTCTGGTTCGCCCGCATCTGGCTGCTGACCCACCGCGGCGAGCTCAACGACGATCCGGTGCTGTTCGCCGTCCGCGATCCCCTGAGCTATGTGCTGGGCCTCCTCATCGCCGGCACGTTCGTCATGGCGGTCCTGTGACGGGCTTCGTCGGGCAGGATCAGTTCCTCTCGTGGGGTCGGGTCGAGCGTGTCCACCAGGACGTCGCCGCCCCCGCCTTCCGCGACGAGCTGAAGGGCCTGCTGGCCCAGCCGGACAATCGCTCGCTGCTCGCGGTCGGTCTCGGCCGCTCCTATGGCGACAGTTGCCTGAACGGTGGCCAGCGTCTGATCGACATGACGCGGCTGGATCGCCTGATCGCCCTCGATTCGACAGGGGGCATCGTGCAGGCGGAGGCGGGCCTCGCGCTCGGCGACCTGCTGCGCCGTATCGTTCCCAAGGGATGGTTCACGACGACCGTGCCGGGCACGCGCCATGCCACGCTGGGCGGCCTTTTGGCCAACGACGTGCACGGCAAGAACAATCATCGTGCCGGCAGCTTCGGCCGCGGCGTCAGGCGGCTCAGCCTGCTGCGCTCCGATCAGGGACAGATCGATCTCGCTTCCGGCGAAGGCAGCGACCTGTTTGCCGCCACGATCGGCGGCCTCGGCCTCACCGGCATCATTACCTCGGTCGAGCTCGAGCTGACGCCGATCCGCAGCGCCTGGCTCGACGTCGAACGCATCGCCTTCGGGCATGTCCGCGACTTCTTCCGATTGGCGGCCGAGAGCGCCGGCAGCCACGAGCACACGGTGGCGTGGATCGATTGCACCGCCCGGGGAAGCGAGCTGGGCCGCGGCATCTTCCAGCGCGCGAACTGGCTCGACGATGGCGACCTCGTCCCGCACGCCGAGAGCGCCTTGTCGGTGCCGTTCGAGGCGCCGAGCGCCTTGCTCAACTCTGTCGTGATCCGCGCGTTCAACGGTCTCTATTGGCGCCTGCAGAAGTCGGGAAGGGCCCGCCAACGGATGCACTACGCGCCGTTCTTCTTTCCGCTTGATAAGGTGAGCCATTGGAACCGGCTGTATGGCCGGCCCGGCTTCTATCAGTACCAGTGCCTGGTGCCGCCATCGGCCGCCGAAGCGGCGATTGAGGAGCTGATGCGCGAAATCGAGGCGTCGGGTGCTGCGTCCGCGCTTTCCGTTCTCAAGACGCTGGGTCCGTCGCGCTCGCCCGGCATGCTCTCCTTCGCGCGCGAAGGCGCCACGCTGGCGCTCGACTTTGCCAACCGGGGGGCGCCGACGCTGGCCCTGCTCGGCCGGTTGGACGACATCGTCCGCCAGGCCGGCGGGCGGCTCTATCCCGCCAAGGATGGCCGCATGCCGGCCGACATGTTCCGTGCCGGATACCCCGAATGGACCAGCTTCGCGGCTCACGTCGATCCGCGGTTCAGTTCCAACTTCTGGCGGAGAGTCGCGAGGTGAGCAGGGTCATCGTGCTCGGCGCGCTGTCGGCGATCGGCGAGGCGACGGCTCGTCTCTATGCCGCCGACAGCGCGCGACTGGTCCTGGCCGGCCGCAACATTGAGCGGCTGGAGCAGGTCGGCAGCGATCTCATCGCACGCGGTGCGGCCGCGGCCAGGAGCTGGCAGGTCGACTTCGCAGCCTGCGCCGATCCCGCCGGCGAGCTCGAGCGCATGGCGGCCCATCTCGAGGGACCGGTCGACGCGATCCTCCTGTTCTTCGGCGCCCTCGGCGACCAGGCGTTGGCCGAACGCGATCCTGGCGAGGCTGCCAGGATCATCGACGTGAACTTCACCGCCGCGGTTCCGTGGTGCCTGGCCGCGGCGGCTCTGCTGGAGCGCCAGAAGGCAGGCGCGCTGGTCGTCGTGAGTTCCGTCGCCGCCGACCGCGGCCGCCAGTCCAACTATGTCTACGGTGCAGCCAAGGCTGGCCTCGGCGTGCTGGTCGAGGGCATCGCCCACCGTCTGGCCCGCAGTGGAGCGCACGCCGTCACCATCAAGGCGGGCTTCGTCGATACGCCGATGACGGCGCACCTGAAGCGCGGTGGCCCGCTGTGGGCCAAGCCCGCGACTGTCGCGCGCGACATCAGGGCCGCCGCCGAGCGGCCGGGCCGGCCGATCGTCTACACGCCGTGGTTCTGGCGCTTCATCATGCTGGTCGTCCGCAACGTGCCGGCATTCGTCTTCCATAAGACCAGGCTGTGAGCGGGCGCGCGATGGAACCGGATCGTCGGCCTATCGTGATCACCGGAGCCGCGGGGCTGGTGGGGCAGAACCTCATCCCCCGTCTGAAAGCCCGTCATGCCGGCCCGCTGATCGCGATCGACAAGCATCCGGCCAACACCAGGATTCTGGCGCGGCTGCATCCTGAAATCCGTGTGATCGAGGCCGACCTCGCCGTGGATGGGGCATGGCAGGAGGCTTTCACCGGAGCGCGGGCGCTGGTCCTCAATCATGCGCAGATTGGCGCCCTCACCGAGACGCCCTTCATCGCCAACAACGTCACCGCCACGCGCAACGTGCTGGCCGCCGCCAAGGCCGGCGGCATCGGATACATCGTTCATGTGAGCTCGTCGGTGCTGAACTCGGCGGCGCGCGACTTCTATACGGAGACGAAGCGGGAGCAGGAGGCGCTGGTCGTCGAAAGCGCGATCCCGGCCTGCATCCTGCGGCCGACCCTGATGTACGGCTGGTTCGACCGCAAGCATCTCGGCTGGCTGGCGCGGTTCATGGCCCGCACGCCGCTGTTTCCGGTCCCCGGCCACGGTCGCTACCTGCGCCAGCCACTCTATGTCGGGGATTTTTGCGACCTGATCGCGGCCTGCCTCGACAAGCCTCGTCCCGGTCAGGCCTACAACATCTCCGGCCAGGAAAGGATCGACTACATCGACTTGATCCGTGCGATCCGGGCGGCTACGGGGGCGCACACCGCCATCGTCCGGATTCCCTATGGTGTCTTCTGGGCCCTGCTGAAGGTCTACGCCCTGATCGACCGTGATCCGCCCTTCACGACAAGCCAGCTCGCGGCGCTCGTCATCCCCGAGACCTTCGAGGTGATCGACTGGCCGGCGATCTTCGGCGTGCGCTCGACGCCGATCGCCGAGGCGCTGCGCGAGACCTTCCAGCATCCCGTCTATTCCAAAGTGGTCCTGGAGTTCTGATCATGGCGCGCGTCGCGGTCGTCGGAGCAGGGGCCATGGGACTGGCAGCCGCCTACCATGCGCTGAAGCTCGGCCATCAGGTGACGGTGTTCGAAGGCGATCGTGTCGCCGGCGGCATGGCGGCGCATTTCGACTTCGACGGCCTGTCGATCGAGCGCTTCTACCATTTCATCTGCAAGGCCGATCGGGCGACCTTCGATCTGATGGCCGAGCTCGGCATTTCCGACAAGCTCATCTGGCGCGATACGTCGATGGGCTACTACGTCGATGGCCGGCACTACCGCTGGGGCGACCCGCTGGCGCTGCTCGCCTTCCCCAAGCTCGGCCTTTTAGACAAGCTGCGCTACGGGCTGCACATGTTCCTGTCGACCAGACGCCGCGACTGGTCGGCGCTCGAGCACGTGAACGCCAGGGACTGGTTCGTGAAGTGGCATGGCCGACGCGCCTATGAGGTGTTGTGGCGGCGCCTGTTCGATCTGAAGTTCTTCGAGTATGCCGACGACATCTCGGCGGCCTGGATCTGGACACGCATCAAGCGCGTCGGCACCTCGCGACGGTCCGTGTTCCAGGAGCAGCTCGGCTGTATCGATGGCGGTTCGGAGGTCCTGATCGAGGCGCTGGTGGGTGCCGTCGAAGGTCGCGGCGGCAAAGTGCGCCTCGGGGCGCGCGTCAGCCAGATCACCAGCGAAGCCGGGCGGGTGACCGGCCTCGTCGTCGACGGCGAACGGCTCGCCTTCGACGCCGTGATCTCGACCGTGCCGACGCCCTTCGTCTCGGCGCTGGTGCCTGGATTGTCGGATGCGGCAAAGGCCCGCTACGACGCCATACGCAACATCGGCGTGGTCTGTGTGCTGCTCAAGCTCGCCAAGCCGGTCACGCAGCATTTCTGGCTGAACGTGAACGACGCCGGCATCGACATCCCGGGCATCGTGGAGTTCTCGAATTTGCGCAAGCTGCCCGACACGGTGGTCTACGTCCCGTACTACATGCCGCAGACGCATCCCAAGTTCACTCGATCGAACGAGGCGTTCGTGGCCGAAGCCTATGGCTACCTGCGCAAGCTCAACCCGGCACTGCAGCCGCAGGATCTCAAGGCGAGCCAGGTCGGCCGGCTGCGCTACGCGCAACCCGTCTGCCCGCCGGGCTTCCTGGCCAAGCTTCCCAAGGTGCAGACGGAAATTGCCGGCCTGCAGATTGCCGACACCTGCTTCTACTATCCGGAGGATCGCGGCATCTCCGAAAGCGTGCGCTACGGCCAGCTGATGGCCCGGGCCGTCACGGAGCCCGCGGTGTGGGAGGCGGAAGGCCGCTAGGCCGCGTTCACTTCCGGCGCGCGCGCGGCTCTTCCGCCGGATCGGGCGCAATCAGAAGCCCCTGCCTGGTCGTGACGTTCGGCCCGGCCACATAGTCGCGCGCTATGTAGACGTTGGCCGGCACGAAATTCGCCGGGAAGCTGAGCTCGGCGAGGCTTTGGGTGAACTGTCGCGTGCCCCAGGAGCCCAGCCAGTAGATCAGCGGCACGATCGCCAGCGCGGTCAGCGCGGTCGTGACGCGCGGCAGGTGCGGCCACGCCGTCGCGACCGTGAGCGGAACCAGGATCAACGGGACGAACAGGACGAACCGGCCGGCCAGCGAGGCGTGGATCCAGGTGAGGTTGAACAGCGCGAACAGCACCACCAGCGAGATCGCCGTGACCAGGATGCCGAAGCGCAGGCCGCTCGCCATGGGGCTCGCAGCCAGTGACAAGGCGGCCGCCCACAACAGCAGGATGGCGACGAACTGGGCGCCGAGCTTGCCCGGCATCAGCAGCGAGCCGGGACCGTCGAAGACCTGAATGGCATAGGCGAGCACATCGTACCGCCCGGCACCGAGGCCGATGTGGTGGCTGTCGCCCTGGTCGAGCACGTGACGCACGGCGAGCCAAAGCGCGATCGGCACGGCGCCGATCAGGACGGCGAGGAGCAGGGAGTCCTTGGCGCCGCGCCGATTGATCACGAGCACGCCTGAGCCGGCGACCAGGAAGGCGATGGCGGAGGTGTGGGTCAGCAGCAGCGCCGAGGCCAGCAGGACCAGGATGCCGCCGTTCATCAGCCCGATGGGTTGCGGCTGCGGCGCGACCAGACGCCAGACCTGAAGCAGGAAGACCGGCAGGAGCGTGAATATCAGATAGTGCGAGAACGCCGATTGCTCATGGACCGCCAGGAACAGGCCGATGAACAAGGCGAGCAGGGCGGACGGCAGCGTTGCCACGACCAATCCCGAATCGCGCGTCAGCGTCCGCCAAAGGCCCTGCCACAGCACGGCCTGCACGACCACCAGCACGGCATTGGCGATCATCAGCGTGAGTGCGGCGGGACCGATCGCGGCGATCCAGCCGGCGAGATAGAGCGAATAGAGCGGCGGCCAGGAGTGGATCGGATTGCCGGAAAAGTAGGTGTAGCCCTTGCCGGCCACGATCGAAACGGCGCCTTGCCAGGCGGCCCAGCTGTCGGGATCGAGGGCGATGCCGCTCCAGTGCAGGGCCACGTAGGCCAGCAGGGCGGCCAGGAGAGCGATCAGATCGGTCTTCATGTCGGACGCCGGGCGAAAGTGTAGAGGCGGTGGCCAAAATAGCTCGTGATCGCCGGCGACAGCACGCCGATCACATGGGCGACGTCGTCGGCATGCCAGGTGAAGCCGATCGCGGGAAACAGCAGGCGGGCGAGGCCGACGCTGACCAGCCAGACGATCGCCAGGGCCACGAGATTGACGATGGTGAAGCGGCGGAACTCGGAAGCAACGGACCGGCCGGAGACCTCGAAGACGAACAGGCGCGCCAGCACGTAGGCGGTGGTCATGCCGATCAGATAGGCGATCACGACAGCGACCTCGAACGGCATCAACCGGTTCAATGCATAGCGACTGGCGAGATTGACGACGGCAGCGATGCCGCTGGTCACGAGAAACCTCAGGAACTCCCCGGTCATCGCCTGCCTGTGTGTCGCGCCGCCGTCGGACTAGAGCGTTTTCCGATAGGGTGGAACCGCTCGCGGTTCCACCCTATCGGAAAATCGCGCGCCGGTGATGCCTGCTTCAACGGGCACATTCCGTTCGACTGATTCCAGCCGAACGGAATGTGCTCTAGTAGAGACAAGCGTCGGCAATTTGCAACCCTGACATCAGAGCGTGTCTCATGTAGAAAAGCCGCCAACGACGGATCGAAGGAAAACAGACTCTCCCGACATGCAACGCCTTCTCGACCATGTCGGCCTGCGGCGACCCTTCCGGTTCGAGCGTGCGGTCCCGGTACTTCTTGCACTCCTGTCGGCCGTCGTCGTCGCACTGATCGCCGCCAGGTTTGTCGCGAGCGGCGTGCTTGTGCTCGCCAGCCCGCGCGGCGCCTATTTCGCCTATCTTTTTGCACTCATTGCCCTGGTGATCGTGCTGGCGCGCTGGCCGCGGCTCGCGGTCACGGTCCTGGTCCTCATGCTGATCGAGCTCACCTGGGGCTTCGGCACCTATGCGCTGAACCGGGTCGGCATCAGCACCGTGCTGCTGCTGCTGCCGCCGGACGAGACCGAGCCGCACCGCTTCCAATGGCATCCGCTGCTGCAGGCGGTGCCGATCCCCTCGCTCAGCATGACGAGCCTGAAGGGCGTCAAGATCAACCATTCCTCGCAAGGTACGCGCGGCCGCGATCCCAAGCCGGGAGAGCTCGACGGGCGCAGCGTCGTGGCCACTGTCGGAGGCTCGACGACCTACGATATCGGCGTGAGCGAAGGCGATACGTGGTCCGACCGCTTGGCGGCGGCGCTCGGCGATCGCTTCTTCGTCGTCAATCACGGCGTGCCCGGTTACACCACGGTCGAGCACTTGATCCAGACGGCGTTCTACCAGGACAAGTTTGGCAAGGCGCCGCGCTGCGCAATCTACTATGTCGGCTGGAACGACCTGCGCAACGCCCACATCCCCAACCTCGATCCCGCCTATGCCGATTTCCATCTGCCGAGCCAGGTCGACGGCCTGCTGGTCAGGCGGTGGAACGACACCGACCTCACCTTCTCGCCGCTGCTCAGCGTGCTGATGCGACTCGGCAGCGCGATCGGCGACACCGTCCGCTACGAGGACCCGCGGCGCCGGAGCCAGCCCAAGAGCGGCGACGATCCCGCCCTGATCGCCCTGTTCGAGCGCAATGTGCGGTCGATCTCCGCCATCAACCGCCAGCGCGGCGTCAAGACGATCTGGGTCAGCCAGCTCGTGAACCCCGACCGCCTGACGGGCGAGGGCTTCTATGGCTGGGTGCCGCTGGTGCGCGACAAGGACGTCTGGCCGTTGCTGCAGACGTTCAATCGGGCGCTGGCCGCCACCGCCCGCAGCCTGGGCGACGTCTACATCGACGTGCCCGGCGCCTCGTTCAAGGACAGCGACTTCGTCGACAACGGGCATTTCTCGCCGCAGGGCGCGCAGCGCTTTGCCGAGGCGTTGGCGCCCGCGGTGCGTGATGCCTGCCGCTGACGCCAAGGCCTTCCGCCTGACCGGTCGGACCGTGTTCGGCGTGGTGCTGTGGGTGGCGCTGCTGCGCGCACCTTTCCTGTTCGTCGATCCGTTCGGCTGGGACGAAGGCTTCTACATGATTGCCGGCGCTGAGCTGCTGAAAGGCCAGCATCTCTACGTCGACATCTGGGACTACAAGCCCGTCGGCATCTTCCTGATCTATGCCGCCATCATGCTGGTGTCGGGCAACAGCGTGTCGGCCGTCGTCGTTGCCAGCGCACTGGCCGTGCTCGCCACCACCTTGCTGCTGGCGAAGATCGGCGGGTGGGTGTTCGGCAGGCCGCGGGCCGGCCTCTATGCCGCCATCCTCTTCCCGGCCTACATGCTGGTCGCCGAGGGCTACGGCGCCAACGCCGAGAACTTCTTCATCGTCTTCGGCACCGGGTCGATGCTGCTTCTGGGCAGCCACCTCCGCCAGCCCGGCGAGATGGCGCAGCATCGCAAGGTGGCCTTCCTCTTCGGCCTGATCCAGGGCGCGGCGCTGCAGATCAAGTTCCTGACGGCGCCGGAGACGGCCTTCCTCGGTCTGGTCTTCGGCCTCGTCGTCCTCTCGGAGCGCCGTCGCCTGCTCGACGGCGTGCAGCTGTTCGCCGCCTTCATCGCCGCCTTCCTGTTGCCGACCCTGCTCGTCTTCGCCTGGTTCTGGCGCATCGGCGCCATCCACGAGATGGTGCTCGCGAACTTCATCTCACCCGCCTACTACGCCAAGAGCGCCTTCGGGCTGGCCGACCCGATCGGCTCGCTGAAGGAGATCGTGCGGGCGGCCTACGGTCAGGCGCCCTTGATTCTGGCGGCCGCGATTTCGCTGGTCGCCGTGGTCGGGCTCGCCATCGCGCGCTTGCCGGCTCGCGCCGCGGTGCCTTACTGGCTGCTGCTGGCCTGGTTGCTGGGAGTGGTGTTCAGCTCCACCTATACAGGGAACTTCTTCGACCACTATTTCATCGTGCTGGCGGCACCCCTCAGCCTGCTGGCCGCGCTGGGCATCGATCGGCTCGGCAGCGACGCCATCGGACGGTTGTTGCGTGTCGGAGTGGTTGCGGCGCTGGTCGCGTTCCCCGTTTTCCTCGATGTCTGGAGCCTCTCGAAGCGACTGCGTCAGCCGATCCTCAATCCCGCCTGGGCAATCGCCGCGGAGGTCAGGCGGCTGGTGCCGGCAGGGTCGCCGATCTACGTCCTGAACCTCACGCCCGAGATCTACATTCTCTCCGACACCGCGCCGACCGGCCGGTTCGCTTTTTCATGGCAGATCTCGGAGGAACGCTTCGTTCCCTTCGGAATCGATGTCGCCGAGGAGATCCGAAGGACCTTCGCGCCGAAGCCTGTTCTGATCGTCGCACAGCGCGACTACCTCGAGGAGCAGGCGACCAGGATCACCGGGCTCTTCAACGACATCATCAGACGCGACTATGAAGAGGTCAGGATCGCCGATGAAGCGCTCACGCGGCGCGTGCTGATCTTCAGGCGCCGGGCGGACCGATAGAAGTACCCTGTCGAATCTGAGCATGACGACATTGCCGCGCCAGCACCCGTGCGATGAAGGCCCAAATCATCGAGCGCCGTGCGAGCGCGCTGAATGCGAGCACGGCACAATGGCCTCGTCGGTTACAATGGCCGCATCAATTTCGTCGAAGGCGGGGCAACATGAAGTCGAAGGCAATGCATCTGTCCGTCCTCTTGGCCGTGCTGGTCGGTCTCGCTGCAACGGTCTTGCCGGTTGCCCCTGCCGAGGCGCAGTGGGTGTTCGTCGCCCGCAAGGCCATCGGCCGCATCCAGCACATGGCGGAAGCCCAGCAGCAGGGTGGCCGGCCGGGCTACGACTTCGCCACCGTGCTGCTCGACGCACCCGCCGACAAGGTGTTCGCGACGGCGCTCGAGCTTGCGCGCAAGAACCACTCGGTCCGCGTCATCATGCAGGATCCCGGCCAGCGCCGGCTCCAGATCGCCGAGGGCGATCGCACCGCGACCTTGAACGTCGTGCCCTTCAGCGACGACGTCTCGCAACTCCTCATCGCCGGCCATGCCGCCAGCCCCGCCGAGGGCTCGACCGCCTCCCGTGTGGTGCAGGCCGTGCTGCGGGTGTGCAAGGAGATGGGCAAGCACTGCGAGCTCGGTGGCTGATCTCTGACCAGCGGTGCCCGCCGGGCATTGCTGGTATGAAGTGAGATGTCTCGCATCCGGGTCGCCATTCTCAAAGTTTGTCTACTGCTTGCGATTCCGGCGGCAGCCTTCTGGGCCTCCGTAGACCTGGCCTCGTCGGTCATGCTGGGGATTGCGGTCGTTGCGGCCTGGTTTGCGGGGCTCGCCTGTCTGCCGTCCTTGAAGGTGCAGAACGCATCGCTCGCGCTGCTGTCGATTTCTCTCGCCTGGGGCGCCCTCGAAATGCTGCTCCGGACGAGCCTGATGGCAGGTGTCATCGTTGGCCGCGACGCTGCCGATATGCAGGCGGGGCAGGGCGGCACGACCGATCCGCCGCTGTTCGCGCGCGATGAAACAGTCGGCGTTCGTCTGATCCCGAACCGGCGTTCCCGACAGTCGCTGACGAAGGATGGTCGGCCCATCTACGACGCCTTCTACACCACGGACGCCAATGGCTTTCGAACCCTGCCTCCAGGCCCGGCCGGAGAAACGCCGGTGCTCATGCTCGGCGACTCGTTCAACTTCGGTGTCGGCATAAACGATGATCAGACGCTGGCCTTCTACCTGAGAGACCTCTCGGCGGGCAGGCTTCAGCCGGTCAACCTGGCCATACCGGGTTTGGGTATTCACCAGGTGCTGCGACAGCTCGAAATCGGTGAGCCCGCTCGCAGCGGTCACAAGAAATTCGCCCTGGCTCTCCTGTCCATCGTCGATGACCATGTGTCGCGTGCAAACGGGCGGGTGTCCTGGCTGCGACACAGTCCGCGCTACGAAGTGGAGACGGGAGACCGGCTCGTGCTTCGAGGCACATTCGAACACCCGTCAAAATTCGTGCGAAATCTTCTCGCGGGATCGCGGCTGGTTGCCTTGGCGTGGAATGCGATCTCTGCCGATTCGGAGGGCGACCGCCATCGGTTCGTGCGGATACTGCGCGAGATCAAGTCGAAGCTGGCCGCCGAGTATGGCGCGAAGCTCCTGGTGCTCTACTTTTCCGGCCAGACGTGGCGCGGCGACCTCGCGGGAGCGAGGGATGTGATGGTGCCGCTGCTGTGCCGGGCAAACGTGTCCTTCATCGACGTCAGCTCGCTCCCGCAAGTGTCGTCCGGACCGATCGACCACTTCTATATTGCCGGAGACGGCCATCCGACGGCGCAACTGAACCGGTTGTTGGCGTCGACGATCATCGCTGGGATGGCCGATCCGTCGCGCTTCGCGGCTTGCCCGCGATAGGCGATGCCTGCGCTCAAATCTTGCCTCGCCGGAGCAGACTCTCTAGCGTGCCCGTGAGATGCGGCGTCGACTACTGCAACACCTCGGGCTGGTGCGGCCCTATCGGTTCGAGCGGACATTGCTGGTTCTGGCGGCTCTCGCACTCCTTGTCTTCGTCGCGATCGCCTCCCTGTATCTCGCCTTGCGTGGCCATATCGCGGCGGGAACACCGCGAAGCTGGTACGTTGCCTACGTTGTCGGGCTGCTCGCCGTTGTGATCGTTCTTGCCCCGCTGCCGCGCCTTGCCTCCATCGTGTTGGTGCTCGCCACACTTGAAGCGGGCATCGGCTTCGGTTCCCTCGTGCTTTCCAAGTTCGGTCTGCTGCCCTACGAGACGCTTGCCCCCGCCAACCACCGGGGCGTGCTGCGGATCGCATGGCATCCCTTGCTGCAAGGGCTGCCGGTCGCCAATTCCGAGGAAGACGCCAGGCATACGGCTCCCATCAACTCGGAGCGGATGCGCGGACCGGAGCGCACGGCCGAGCAGCTTCGCGGCAAGATCGTCGTCGCTCTGTTCGGCGGATCGACGACCTTCGATGGCGGTCAGCACGACGGTGAGTCTTGGCCGGACCGGCTGCAGGAAAGCCTGGGAGGCGGCTACGTCGTGATCAATCACGGCATGGGGGCTTATACGACAGCGGAGCACGTCATCCAGACCGCCTTCTACGAGCGTGCCGCCGGCGTGTCGCCGACCTGTTCAGTCTACTATGTCGGCTGGAACGACCTCCGGAACGCCCACATGGAGAATCTCGATCCCGGATACGCCGACTTCCACATGCCCAACCAGGTCGATGCCTTCAGGGCAAGGCGTACCGATATCGATGATTCGATTTCGCCACTGGCGACGTTTGTCAGCCGCTGGTTGGGCCGGGCCTTCGATACCATACGACCGACGAACCCGAAGGGAACGGTAAGCCCCGATCCCGATCCCGCCTCCGACGCGATCTTCGCCCGAAACCTCGCCACCATCTCCGCCATCAATCGCCAGCGCAATATCCGTACGGTGTGGGTCGGCCAGCTCATGAACCAGGCCGTGCTGACGGGCGACTACACCACCGGACACCTGCCGCTTCTGAAGGAGAAGGACGTCTATCCGCTGATCCAGCACCTGAACGGGATCACACGGCGCGAGGCGGCGGCGCTCGGAGATCCCTACGTTGCCCTGCCGGTCGACGGTTTCGCGAACGACGGCTTTCGTGACCAGGGCCATTTCACTCCGACAGGATCGAAGTTGTTCGCGACCTTGCTGGCGCCGTCGATCCGCGAATACTGCCGCTGAGCTGGTATGCCCGACGTGACTCTTTGGCCATTTGTTTCCGTCCGACGCCCTGCGAGACTTCGCCGAGTTACATTGGCGTAAGGAAGAATCCATGGCCCGCCGGCCAATCCGCATTGCCGTCCTGTATTTCGTCCATGAGACGGTGACGTTCCTGCGCAACGACACCACCTTCGACGACTTCGTCTACGACGGCTCGCCTGCCAAGGGCGAGGCACTGCTGGCGCACGAGCCAAAGTCCTACATGGGCGGCTTCGTGAAGGTGGCGCGCGAGTTCGACGGTGTGGAACTGGTCGGCATCGAATCGCCGCTGTTCCCCAAGACCGGTACGGGCTCGGGCTGGATAACCCGCGAGGCCTACGAGACCTTCGTCGGTCGGATGATCGACCAGATCACGGCGACGGGACCCTACGACGGCGTCTATCTCAGCCTGCACGGCGCCATGGGCGTGCGCGACGTGCCGCGGCCCGAGGCGGACATCGCGCGGCGTGTGCGCGCGGTGGTCGGCAGCAAGGCCTTCATTGTCGGCACCTTCGATCCGCACGGTAATGAGGACGAGGAGTTCCTGCGCCAGGCCGACATGGCCTTCACGGTGAAATACTTCCCGCATTACGACAGCCACCTGCAGGGTGAGCGTGCGGCGCGCATGCTGGTGCGGGCGATCCGTGGCGACTACAAGCCCGCCACCGTCACCCAGCGCGTGCCCATCATCTCGCCGACCGTGCTGCAATGGACCGGCGCGTCGCCGTGGATGGACCTGGTGCAGCGCGCCTTGACGTGGGAGGCGCGTGAGCCCGACGTCTATGTGAACTTCTTCTTCGGCTTTCCCTTCGCCGACGTGCCGGATGTCGGCATGACCTTCCAGGTCATGACCAATGGCGATCCCGGCCTGGCGCGTCGCGTCGCTGACGACATGGCAGGGGCCGCCTGGCGGCAACGCAAGGCTCTGATCGGCTCGACCAAGGTGCATACGATTCCCGAAGGCGTGGCGCTCGCCAAGCAGGCCATGGCGAGCGGCGCCACGCCGGTGGTGCTGGCTGACCACAGCGACCGCTCGGGCTCGGCGACTTGGATCCTGAAGGAGGTCATCGAGCAGGACCTGTCGGACGTGCTGATAGCGACGATCGCCGATGCCGCGGCGATCGACGTGCTCAACGCACGGGGCGTGAAGGCGGGCGATGCGTTCGACATGGAGGTGGGCGGACTGGTCGACGAATCGGCCGGGGCGCCGGTTCGTGTTCAGGGCACCGTGGTGAACGCCGTCGAAGGCAGGGGCCAGCTCTGGGTCATCGTGAAGTTCGGCCGCGGCAACGTGCTGGTTCTCAGTCGCTACCTCGTGCAGGTCATGGAGCCCGGCTCGTTGAGCGCCCTCGGTCTCGACGTGTCGGCCTTCAAGGCCTTCGCCATCAAGTCGCGCGTGCACTTCCGCCGCGGCTTCGACGACAGCGGCTTCGCCGGGACGATCCTGCTGGTCGAGCCGGTCGAACCGTTCCTCGGTACGGTACGGCTCGAGGGACTGCCGTATCAGAATGTCGACCTGAAGAAGTTCTATCCCTACGGCGACCCGAAGTTTCCGTAGTCTTGCCGCAGCGCGGACCTCCAGGTCCGCTCATGGTCTTCGTCTTTGCCGCGAGCGCGCCACTCTGTGGCGCGTCTTTGGGATCGAACAGCCCATGAGCGCCACTGGAGTGCGCGCGCTCAGCAATGATCATGAGCGGACCTGGAGGTCCGCGCTCCGGCAAGATCAGAAACCCGAACGCGTCGGCGCTACTACGATGTCGCGGATGCAGATCGAGGGCGGCAGCTTCCAGCAGTAGAGCACGACCCCGGCCAGTTCTTCGGCCGAGAGGAAGTCGGGATTGCCGAGCAGGCGGCAATACTCCTCGAAGCTGATGCCCATGCCCTGATGGATGTTGGTCTTGATGTAGGCCGGCGCCACGTTGATCACGCGCACGCCCTGCATGCCCACCGCCTCGCGCAACGATTCGGAGGTGGCCCGGACGGCGTACTTCGAGGCCGTGTAGCCCACCGCTACCGGGCTGGTCTTGCGGTCGCTGACCGAGCTGATGTTGATGATGGTGCCGGACTTGGCGGCGGTCATGTCGCCGAGCACGACCTTGGTGGCGTTGAGCGTGCCCTTCAGGTTGACGTCGATCTCGTGGCTGAAGGCTGCGGGCTCGACGTCGGTGAAGGCGCGCGCATCGGCCATGCCGGCGTTGTTGATCAGGCAGGCTGTCTTGCCGAACTTCGCCTCGGCGTCGCGGATGGCACGCTCCAGCTGAGCGTAATCGGCGACATCAGCCTGCGCGTAGACGGTGCGATCCGCCGGCAGCCCGCCGATCGGCTTCATGTGACGGGCGATCAGCAGCAGAGCGTTGCCTTCCTTGGCGAAGGCGCGGGCGATGGCGAGGCCGATGCCGGAGCTCGCTCCTGTAACGACGACAAGTGGACCGGTCATGATGGGGCCTCGACCTCAGCTCATCGCCGCCCGCATCAACGCGAGCCCTTCCGGCGTGTCCCAGTCGGCGTCGCCTTCCAGGCGTCCCAGCTCGCGACCGGCGGGATCGACCAGTATGGATGTCGGCAGCAGCGTCACCCCGAGTGTCGACATCGCCTTGCGGCCCTTGTCGTAGAAGATGCGGAGACTGAGCAGGTTCTGCTCTTTGTAGAAGGGCGCGACCTTGGGCTTGGAGGGCCCGTCGAGCGAGATCGGGATCACCAGGAACCTGTCCCGCGGCATCTCGGCCTGCAGCCGGTCGAGGCTGGGCATTTCCTTCACGCACGGCGCACACCAGGTCGCCCACAGGTTGATCAATCGCGCCTGGCCGTTGAGTTCGGCCAAGCTTATCGGCTGGTCGTTGACGTCGAGGAACTCGAGATCCGGCACGGGCCTGGGCGGCGTGGTGAGCTTGAAGCGCTTCATCGAGCCCTTGATCAGGGCTGAGGAAATCTCAGCCCGGGCCGTTGCTGCGCTAATGAATGTGGCCGCAGCACTGGCCAGGACAAGACGACGACCAGGGAGGAAATCTCGAACAGGATATGCCATAAGCCGCGTTCCTAAAGGACTACTGGCTCATATTCATGGCACGGAAGAACACGACTGCGCGAGCGCCGAAGCGGCAATCCAACACGATGTGGGGCGGACGCTACAAGCTCGGCCCGGCGGAAATCATGGAGAAGATCAACGCCTCCATCGGTTTTGACCGCCGACTCTACGCGCAGGACATCGCGGGCTCGCTCGCCCACTGCGACATGTTGGTCGCCCAGGGCATCCTCTCGGCCAAGGACGGCCGCGCCATCAAGCGCGGGCTGGTGAAGGTGCGCGAGGAGATCGAAGCGGGGCGCTTCAAGTTCTCGACCAAGCTCGAGGACATCCATTTCAACGTCGAGGGCCGGCTGACCGACCTCATAGGCCCGGCCGGCGGGCGCCTGCATACGGCGCGCTCGCGCAATGACCAGATCGCCCTCGATGTCCGGCTGTGGGTGCGCGACACGATCGATCGCCTGGAGCCGATGCTGGCCGACCTGCAGGCCGCGCTGATCGACCGCGCCGACGAATACGCCGCGACGATCATGCCGGGCTTCACCCACCTGCAGACGGCGCAGCCGATCACCTTCGGCCATCACCTGATGGCCTATGTCGAGATGTTCGGCCGCGACCGCAGCCGCATCACCGATTGTCGCGCACGGCTGAACGAGTCGCCGCTGGGGGCGGCCGCGCTCGCCGGGTCGCCGCATCCGATCGATCCGCGGAAGACGGCCAAGGCGCTGGGCTTCGACCGGCCGATGGCCAACTCGCTCGATGCCGTGTCCGACCGCGACTACGTCGTGGAGTTCATCGCCGCGGCATCGCTCGCGGCGGTGCACCTGTCGCGCCTGTCGGAGGAGATCGTGATCTGGTGCTCCGCACCGTTCCGCTTCATCTCCTTGTCGGATGCCTTCACCACCGGCAGCTCGATCATGCCGCAGAAGCGCAACCCCGACGCGGCCGAGCTGACGCGCGCCAAGGTCGGCCGCATCGTCGGCGCCTTCACGGCACTCTGCATCATCCTGAAGGGCCTGCCGCTCACCTACGGCAAGGACATGCAGGAGGACAAGGAGCCGCTGTTCGACGCTGCCGATTCGCTGGAACTCGGCATCGCGGCGATGACCGGCATGGTGCGCGACCTCAAGGCCAACCCCGAGCGCATGCGCGCCGTCGCTTCGGCCGACTACTCGGTGGCGACCGATCTCGCCGACTGGCTGGTGCGCAAGGTCGGGCTGCCGTTTCGCCAGGCCCACCACGTCACCGGCCGGCTGGTCGGCATCGCCGCCGACAAGGGCGTCGATCTCGACAAGCTGACATTGGCCGAGATGCAGGCGGTCGAGCCCAGGATCGATCGCGGCGTCTATCGCGTGCTGACCGTCGAGGCGTCGGTCAATGCGCGCAAGAGCCTGGGCGGCACCGCGCCCGCCAACGTCGTGCGCGCCGTGGCCGAGGCCAGGCGCCGTTTCCTGGGACGGGGCAAGAGGGCGCGGCGATGACTTTCTTCGCCTACAAGAAGGGCGAGATGCACGCCGAAGGCGTGGCGCTCGCCACCATCGCGGCCCAGGTCGGCACGCCGTTCTACTGCTACTCGGCCGGCGCCCTGCGCGCGACGTGGAAGGAGTTCGCCGACGGCATCAAGGGCATGAACGCCGAGGTCTGCTACGCCATGAAGGCGAACAGCAATCTCGCGGTGGTTCGTCTGTTGGGAGAGCTGGGCGCCGGATCCGACATCGTGTCGATCGGCGAGATGCGTCGCGCGCTCGCGGCCGGCATACCGGCCCGGCGCATCATCTATTCCGGCGTCGGCAAGAAGCCCTCGGAGCTGATGGCGGCGCTGGAGGCCGGCGTCGGCCAGATCAACGTCGAGAGCTCGTACGAGCTCGAGACCCTGAACGCCGTGGCCGGCCAGCTCGGCGTCAAGGCCGACATCACCATCCGGGTGAATCCCGACGTCGATGCCAAGACCCACGCCAAGATCACGACCGGCCGCAAGGGGAACAAGTTCGGCATCGACATCGACCTTGCCCGCGAGGCCTATGCGCTCGCCGGCAAGCTGCCGAACCTCAACGTGGTCGGCGTGGCCATGCATATCGGATCGCAGCTCACCTCGCTCGATCCCTATCGCGACTCGATCGTGCGGGTGCGCGAGCTGATCACCCAGCTGCGGGCCGACGGTCACAAGATCGACCGCTTCGACATCGGCGGCGGCCTGGGGATCGTTTACGCCCAGGAGAGGCCCCCCGCGATCGCCGACTTCCTGGCCATGGTGGCCCGCGAAACTGCAGGGCTGGGTTGTGCGTTGACCTTCGAGCCCGGGCGTCGCCTGGTCGGTGAGGCGGGCGTGCTGGTGAGCGAGGTGATCCTCGTGAAGCCCGGCGCTGCAAAGACTTTCGTCATCGTCGACGCGGCCATGAACGACCTGATCCGGCCTACTCTTTATGAGGCGTGGCACGATATCGTGCCGGTGCGTGAACGCCCCCAAGCCGCCACGATCCGCTGTGACATTGTCGGGCCGATCTGTGAATCGGGGGACTACCTGGCACAAGACCGTGATATGGCGCCGCTGGCTGCCGGAGACTTGATCATGATACGCTCGGCCGGCGCCTATGGGGCCGTCATGGCCTCGACCTACAATACCCGGCCCCTGGCGCCGGAGGTCATGGTCGATGGCACGCGATTTGCGGTCACCCGGCCAAGGCCCTCGATCGACGAGTTGCTCGCTGCCGAGCGGTTTCCGCCCTGGCAGGAGCCGGTAAAGTCTTAAGCGTAAGCGAAAGGACGGCGATGGACGCCAGCCAGACCACCACCTTCCAAGCCCCCGGCCTCAGCCGGAAGATCAGCTTGGCGTGGTTGGCGCTGGCCTGGGAAGGGCTGTGGCCGCGGCTGGTGCCGGTCCTGTCGTTCGTTGCGCTGTTCATTGCCGCCGCCCATCTCGACCTGTTCGCCGGCCTTGATCCCTGGGTTCACACCGGCATCCTGGCTGCCCTGGCGCTGGCCCTGATCGGGCTGGGCTGGTGGCGGCTGCGTAATTTCGCGCTGCCCACGCAGGAAGCGGCCATCCGGCGCCTGGAGCGCGACAGCGGCGTGCCGCACCGGCCGCTGGTTGCCGTGCAGGACACCCTGGCGGCCGGGTCCGCCGATCCGATGTCGTCGGCCCTGTGGGAGGCCCATCGCCGCCGCGAGGCCGAGCGCCTGGCCGGCCTCAGCAACAAGCCGGCCCATCCCGGCCTCGCCGTGCTCGACACCTGGGCGCTGCGCTTCGTGCCGCTGCTCGCCCTGATCGTGGCCATCGCCGTCGCCGGCGGCTGGCGCAATGATCGCATGGGCGCGGCCTTCACGCCGGCCTTCCCGCCGCCGCCGCCGGTCGTCGCCAACCTGTGGATCGCCCCGCCGGCCTATACCGGCAAGCCGCCGATCTATCTGGACATGGCCGACAAGGACAAGCTGCTGCGCGTGCCCATCGGCAGCAAGCTCGCGGGCTTCGTCGACGATGTGCGCGGCCGCAAGCCGCCGCAGCTCAAGATCGACGGCAATGGCACCGAGTTCTCGACCGTCGGCAAGGGCAAGTACCAGGTCGAGCAGGTCATCACCGAAGGCAAGCAGATCGTCTTGCAGGCGCGCGGCGACGAGCAGGCGCGCTGGAAGCTGCATGTCATTCCCGACCTCGCGCCGACCATCGAGTTCGCCAAGCCGATCGGCGTCGACAAGTGGTCGACCAAGATCGAGTACATCGCCGGCGACGATTTCGGCGTGACCGGCGTGCAATTGCAGATCCGGCTCCACGGCTCGGTGTTGGGCGCCGACATGCTGAGCGAGGACGAGGAGCCGGAAGTCATCCGCCTCGACCTGCCGGTCGCCGGCAACACCAAGAAGGTCGCCGACACCTTCGTGCGCGACCTCACCAGCCATCCGTGGGCCGGGCTCAAGGTCACGGTGATGCTGTTCGCCACCGATGCGCTCGGCCAGAAGGGCCGCAGCGCCGTGGAAACCTTCCTGCTGCCCGAGCGCGTGTTCAACGACCCGACGGCGCGTGCGCTGATCGTGTTGCGCAAGGCGCTGACGCGCGATCCCAAGGCCTTCCGCCTCGACGTCGCCGACGGCATGCTGCTGATCCAGGCCAAGCCCGAGAGCTACCGCAACGACACCGTGGTCCAGCTCGGCCTGCGCATCGGCGCGGCGCGGCTGGCCCAGAACGACGACAAGGCCAACATCACCGACACCCAGAAGCTCCTGTGGGATCTCGCGATGCGCCTGGAGAATGGCTCGCAGACCGACGCCGAGCGCGCGCTCGAGCAGGCGCGCCAGGAGCTGCGCGACGCCATGCAGCGCAACGCCGGCGACGAGGAGATCGAGCGCCTGATCCAGCAGCTCTATGACGCCATGTCGAAGTGGCAGAAGGAGCTCGCCGAGCGCATGCAGGATCCCGAGGAACGCCGCCGCATGATGGAGCAGGCGGAGAAGATGGATCCCAACAACACCATCACCGGCGACGACCTGCAGAAGATGCTGGATAAGATCCGCGAGATGGCCAAGAACGGCCAGCGCGAGGAAGCCAAGCGTCTCCTGGAAGAGCTGCGCAAGATGATGGAGAACGCCACCCCGATGATGGCCCAGCCCGGCCAGCAGCGTCAGCAGGGGCAGCGTGGCCAGCAGGGCCAGGGCAATCAGCAGGGCCGCGAGATGATGAACCAGCTCGACCGCCTGTCGCGCCGCCAGAACCAGCTTCTGGGCGAGAGCGAGCGCGAGGGCCGTCAGCAGCAGGGTCGCCAGGGCCAGCAGGGCCAGCGCCAGCAGGGACAACAGGGCCAGCAAGGGCAGCAGGGTCAGCAAGGCCAGCAGGGCCAGCAGGGGCAGCAAGGCCAACAGGGCCAGCGCGGCCAGGGCCAGCAGCCCGGCGACGGCCAGTGGGGCGAGCAGCAGCGCGGCCAGCAGGAAGGCCTGCGCCGCCAGCTCGGCGACTTCATGAACAAGCTCGATGAGAACGGCATGGGCATGCCGGAATCGCTGGGCCGGGCCGAGCGCCAGATGCGCGAGGCCGAGGATGCGCTGCGCCGCGGCGATCCGCGCGAGGCCTCGCGCTCCCAGCGCCGGGCGCTCGACAACCTGCAGCAGGGCATGACCGACATGGCCGAGCAGATGCGCCAGCGCGGGCCCGGCAACAACCAGGACATCGCCGAGATCGAGGAGCGCGAGCGCCGCAGCGAAGATCGCGATCCGCTCGGCCGCTCCGACGGCAACTACGGCGATGCGGTCGACACCGGCGTCGACAAGGTGCCGCTCGAGCTCGAGCGCCAGAAGAGCCGCGAGATCCTCGACGAGCTCCGCCGCCGCGCCGGCGAGCAGCGGCCGAAGGACGAGCTCGACTACATCGACCGCCTGCTCAAGACTTATTGATCTTCCGGACCGCCGGCTTCCGGCCGGCTCATGGGAGCGCGGACCTCCCGGTCCGCATCATGAGCTTGAGCGGACGTGGACGTCCGCGCTCCGAAAAGCATGTCCGGAAGACTAGGCCGTCTTCTCCACCACGCCGATATACGGCAGGCCGCGGAAGCGGTGCGCCCAGTCGAGCCCATAGCCGACCAGAAACTCGTCGCCACACTGGAAGCCCACGAAGTCGGCTTCGAGCTGGGTTAGCCGCTTGCCCGGTTTGTCGAGCAGGGTGCAGATCGACACGTGCTTGGCGCCGCGCTCGAGCAGGAGCTTCTTGGCGAAGCTGAGCGTCAGGCCCGATTCCAGGATGTCGTCGACCAGCAGCACCTCGCGCTGGCGCACGTCGTCCACGATGTCGCGCACCACCTTCACGCGCCCGCTGGTCTCGGTCTTGGTGCCGTAGCTGGAGAGGGTGAGGAAATCCATCGACCAGTCGGCGCCGGCCCGGCTCAGCGCCCGGATCAGGTCGGCAGCGAACACGAAGCTGCCCTTCAGCACCGAAACCACCAGCGTGTCGGCCGGCAGCTTGGCGGAGAGCTCGCCCGCCATGACATCGACGCGGGCGGCGATCTCGGAAGCGGAAAAACGGACAGTGACGTTGGGACGGCCGGGCATGGAGCGCTCGCTGGTCGCGGTTAGGACGACGCCATTATTGCCTGAAAAGCTCGCGTAAGGCGTCGATATGAAGAAAGTCTCGCCATTCAGCCGGCAGGAGGGCCAGGAGCTCGCCACGGAAGGCATAGGCGGCGAGGCCGAGCACGACGACGGTTGCCGCAGCGATCGACAACCAGAGGCCCCAGCGGGTCTTGGCGGGCGGCGTGGTGAGGGCAGGCAGCCCGGAATTGTAGGTCGGCGGCCTGATCACGAAGTCCGGGATGGGGCGCAGCGGGGGCGGTACCACCGCCGCGGGTGCGATCGGCCGCTCGCGCCAGCGATGGCTGCAGCGGGCGCACTGGACGGTGCGGCCGGTCGGGCCAATCGCCAACGGATCGACAGCATAGCGCGCGCCGCAATTGGGACAGGTGACCTGCATGACGTGGCGAGGAATTCCGCACTAGGGGTGCTTGCGGCCGGACCTTAGGCCACTAAAAGTGGGCTTACAATGCTCGGTCTCCGGCTGCGTTCGCTCTTCTTCAATGTCGGTTGGTATGTCGGCTCGACGATCATTGCCATCGTCGGCATGCCGACCCTGCTGTTGTCGCGGTCGGCCAACATCGCCTGGGCGAATGTCTGGATCGATTTCTGCCTGTGGTGGGTCAAGGTCACCTGCCGCATCACCCATCGGGTGCAGGGCTTTGAGAACAGGCCGGCAGGGCCGGTCATCCTCGCCTGCAAGCATCAATCGTCGTGGGAGACGCTTGCCTTCCATCGCCTGTTCCCCAACGCCGCGACGGTGCTGAAGCGCGAGCTGCTGTACATTCCCGTCGTCGGCTGGGCGATGGCGCGCGCGGGCAACATCGCGGTCGAGCGTGGCGATGGGCCCAAGGCCTTGCGCAGCCTGTTGCGCCAGGCCAAGGCGGCGGTGGCCGAGGGCCGTTCGATCCTGATCTATCCGGAAGGCACGCGGACGCCGGTCGGCTCGTCGCTGCCCTATCATGCGGGCACCGCGGCGCTCTATCGCCAGCTCGGCGTGCCGGTTGTGCCGGTGGCGCTCAATTCCGGCGTGTTCTGGGGACGTCGCAAGTTCATCAAGTGGCCCGGCGTCATCGAGGTCGAGGTTTTGCCGGCGATCCCGCCGGGCCTCGACCGCGAGACCTTCATGGCGACCCTGCGCGAGCGCATCGAAGGAGCGACCCAGCGGCTCGTCGCTGGCGCGAAGCGGCAGCAGCCATAGTTTTGGACAGCGCTATTGTTGTTCACTGTATGTTCTGATATGATGCTCTGTTCGGAAGGGCGGGGCCGACCCATGTCCTACTGCCTGGAAGCGAGTGGTCGGAGGGGGTAGCGGAAACTGCGGAAAATGCGGAAATCCGCCGCCACAGAGTAAGCAAAGGTTCGGACGATGGATTGGGCTCCGGTCTCCCAGCGTATCTGGGACATGAAATACCGCTTCCGTGATGCCTCAGGGGCTGCGGACGCCGATCTCGACGCCACCTGGTGGCGGGTCGCGCGCGCCCTCGCGGCACCGGAGCGCGATCCCGAGCTGTGGGCGGGCCGCTTCCATGAAGCGCTGCAGGGTTTCAAGTTCCTGCCGGCCGGGCGGGTGATCGCCGGCGCCGGCACCGGCCGCAGCGTCACGCTGTTCAACTGCTTCGTCATGGGCGCCATCCCCGACGACATGTCGGGCATCTTCGAGAACTTGCGCGAAGCGGCACTCACCATGCAGCAGGGCGGCGGCATCGGGCACGATTTCTCGACCCTGCGTCCGCGCGGCGCGCCGGTGAAGGGCGTCGGCGCCGATGCCTCGGGGCCGCTGTCCTTCATGGACGTCTGGGATTCGATGTGCCGCACCATCATGAGCGCGGGCAGCCGGCGCGGCGCCATGATGGCGACGCTGCGTTGCGACCATCCCGACATAGAAGACTTCGTCGACGCCAAGCGCGAGCCCAAGCGACTGCGCATGTTCAACGTCTCGGTGCTGGTCACCGATGCCTTCATGAAGGCGGTCAAGGAAGACGCCGACTGGGACCTCGTGTTCGGCGGCAAGGTCTTCCGCACGCTGAAGGCGCGCGCCCTGTGGGAGCGCATCATGCGCGCCACCTACGAAGTCGCCGAGCCCGGCGTGATCTTCATCGATCGCGTCAACCGGCGGAACAACCTGCACTATTGCGAGAGCATCCAGGCGACCAATCCGTGCGGCGAGCAGCCGTTGCCGCCATACGGCGCCTGCCTGCTGGGCTCGATCAATCTCGGCGCGCTGATCAAGGATCCGTTCACGCCGCGTGCGCGGCTCGACGCTGAGGCGCTGGAGCGACTGGTGCCGCTTGCCGTGCGCATGCTCGACAACGTGATCGACGTCTCGCGCTTTCCGCTGCCGCAGCAGGAGCGCGAGGCCAAGGCCAAGCGCCGCATCGGTCTTGGCGTGACCGGCCTCGCCGATGCGCTGATCTTCTGCGGCGTTCGCTACGGCTCGCCCGAGGCCGTGGAGCTGACCCGCGAATGGCTGGGTGCCGTGCAGCGCCTGTCCTACCTCGCCTCGGCCGACATCGCCGCGGAGAAAGGGAGCTTCCCGCTCTACGACCGGGCACGCTATCTCGCCGGCGAGACGGTGAAGGCGCTGCCCGACGACGTGCGCTCGGCGATCGGACGCTATGGCATCCGCAATGCGCTGCTGAACTCGATTGCGCCCACCGGCACGATCTCGCTGCTGGCCGATAATGTCTCCTCTGGCATCGAGCCGGTCTTCGCCTTCTCCTTCGTGCGCCATGTGCTGCAGCCCGACGGCAGCAAGCGCGAGGAGAGCGTCGAGGACCATGCCGTGCACGTGTGGCGTTCGCTGAAAGGCGCCGAGCCGCCGGCAGCCGACATCTTCGTCGATGCCCAGACTCTCACGCCGGCCGATCACCTGGCGATGCAGGCCGCGGCGCAGGATTACGTCGACAGCTCGATCTCCAAGACCATCAACCTGCCGCGCGACATCTCCTTCGAGGCCTTCAAGGGCGTCTACGAGGAGGCCTATGCGACGGGCTGCAAGGGCTGCACGACCTACCGGCCCAACGACGTGACCGGTGCGGTGCTCGAGGTGAAGCCGGCCGAGTCGAAGGCCGTGTCGCTGGTCCCAGCCGCCCGCGAGAGCGGCGTCGTCTACATCGCCCAGCCGCTCGACCGGCCCGAGGAGCTGCCGGGCCGCACCTACAAGATCAAATGGCCGGGCAGCGACCACGCGATCTACATCACCATCAACGACGTCATGCAGGACGGCCGCCGCCGGCCGTTCGAGATCTTCATCAACTCCAAGAACATGGAGCACTACGCCTGGACCGTGGCGCTGACCCGCATGATCTCGGCGGTGTTTCGCCGCGGCGGCGACGTCTCGTTCGTGGTCGAGGAGCTGAAGGCGGTGTTCGATCCGCGCGGCGGGCAGTGGATGGAGGGCCGCTACGTGCCCTCGCTGCTGGCCGCGATCGGCGGCGTGATCGAGCGCCACCTGGTCGAGATCGGCTTTCTGGCGCCGGCCGACCAGCCGCGCATCACCGAGGCTGCTGAACAGCGCCTGCGCCTCGCCGCCGGCGCGCGCGAGCCCGGTGGCGATGGACCGGTCGCGGCTGCGCTGGGCCAGTGTCCGAACTGCGGCGCCGCCGCCCTCACGCACCAGGAGGGCTGCGACGTCTGCCTGAACTGCGGCTATTCACGCTGCGGCTGATCAGCCGAGCTCGAGTTGGACTCCCGCCGCTTTGCTGACGCCGGCCCACAGGGTGGCGAAATCGCCAATGAAATTGGTGTACTCGGCCGGCGTCATCGGCTTGTCGCCGGGCAGCAGCACGACTTCCTTGAAGCGCTCGACGACCTCGGGCGTCTTGTAGGCCTTGTGCAGTTCCTCGTAGAGCCGCGCGGTGACTTCGGGCGCCATGCCCTTGGGGCCCGAGACGCCGACCCAGGTCGAGGTCGTGAGCTTGGGGAAACCCTGCTCGGCGAAGGTCGGCGCGTTGGGATACATGTCGATGCGCTTCTCCGAGCTCACCGCCAAAAGCTTCACCTTGCCCGAGTTGATGTGCGGCACGTTGGTGGTGATCGGGTCGAACATCGAGGGGATGGCGCCGGCCAGCATGTCCTGCAGCGACGGCGCCGAGCCGCGATAGGGCACGTGCTTCAGCTTGATACCGGCCTCGTTCGACAGCAGCTCGCCCATGAGATGGGTGTTCGAGCCGATGCCCGAGCTGCCGAAGGCGATCTGGTCGGGCTTGGCCTTGGCGTCGGCGATGTAGTCGGCCAGCGTCTTATAGGGCGACTCGGCCGGCACGATCAGGACGTTGGGTGTGTGGCCGATCAGGGTGACGTGGCTGAAGTCGGTGACCACGTTGTACGGCAACTTGGGATAGATGCCGGGCGCGATGCCGAGCGGCGAGGCATGCGAGATCACGAGCGTATAGCCGTCGGGCACGGCCTTGGCGGCGAGGTCGGAGCCGATGGTGCCGCCGGCGCCGGGCTTGTTGTCGACCACGACCTGCTGGCCGAGGGCGGCGCTGAGCCTGGGCGCCAGGATGCGGGAGATCGTGTCGGCCGTACCGCCGGGTGGGAAGGTGGCGATAAGCTTGATCGGCTGCCTGGTCGGCCAGCCCGGGCTCGCCTTGACGGCGGGGGCGGCAAGCGTTGCCATCGAGGCGGCGAGGACGGTACGGCGGGTGAGTTTCATGGGGCGCTCCTGTTTGTGCGCCAAAACGCAGCAATGGGTGTGCCAGCACAGGTGATTCGGCCCTTGATTTGACATAAGAGTGACCGCAAATCCGGCCCAACACTGGAGGACGAATGACCCGGCGGGCGATCCTGGTAGCGACGTTGGCAATAACAGGGGCAATGGCGGCCGGCCCGGCTGTCCTGGCGCAGCCCTTGCCGACAGATCGCAGCGACCTCGCCTATTCCTACGCCCCGCTGGTCAAGCGCGTGTCGCCGGCCGTGGTCAACATCTACACGACCACGACAGCCCGCGTGCAGCGCCGCCTGCCGTTCCCGTTCCCCGGCATGCCGCTGCCGCCGCAGGCCGGAGAGCGGGTGCAGAACTCGCTGGGCTCGGGCGTGATCGTGCGGCCCGACGGGCTGATCGTGACCAACGCCCATGTCGTGAAGGGCGCCGAGGAGATCCGCGTCGTGCTGGCGGATCGGCGCGAGCTCGAGGCCAAGCTCTTGACCCAGGACGAGCGCTATGACCTCGCCCTGCTGCGCATCGACACCAGCGGCGAGAAGTTCCCGTTCCTGGAAATGCGCGATTCCGATTCGGTCGAGGTCGGCGACATCGTGCTGGCGATCGGCAATCCGTTCGGCCTGAACCAGACCGTCACCAGCGGCATCATCTCGGCGGTGGCGCGTTCGGCGGGGGGCGTCAACGATTCCAACTTCTTCATCCAGACCGACGCCGCCATCAACCCGGGCAACTCTGGCGGCGCGCTGGTCAGCCTCGACGGGCGCCTGATCGGCATCAACACCGCGATCTACTCGCAGACCGGCGGCTCGGTCGGCATCGGCTTCGCCACGCCATCCAACATCGTGACCCGCATGGTGTCGCTGGGTGAGGCGGGCGGCAAGATCGTGCGGCCCTGGCTCGGCATCAACATGCAGCGCGTCACACCCGACCTCGCAGCCGGCTTCGGCCTGGCGCGGCCGGCCGGCCTCGTCGTCAAGGAGGTTCATCCGGGCGGCCCGGGCTACAAGGCCGGACTGAAGCGCAATGACGTCATCGTGGCGATCCGCGATCTGCCGATCGACGACGAAGCGAGCCTTCGCTTCCGCCTCGCGACGCTCACCGTCGACAGCATCGTGCCGGTGAAAGTCATCCGTGGCGGCAAGGAAGTGGTGGTCGACCTCAAGCTCGCGGCACCGCCCGAGGATCCGCCGCGCGACCGCTCTCTGCTGGAAGGCCGCCAGCCGCTCTCCGGCGCCGGCGTCGTCAACATGTCGCCCGCCGTCGCCGACGAGCTCGGCCTGGTCGAGTACCGCAACGGCGTCATCGTCGTCGAGGTCAAGCCGGGCGCCTATGCCGGCCGCTTCGTGCGGCAAGGCGACATGATCGTCGCGGTCAACGGCCAGGACGTGAAGAACGTCGCCGATCTCAAGAAGAAGATCGCCGGCGGCGTCTCGAGCGTCACCATCAGCCGCGAGGGCATGGTGAACACCGTCCAGTTCCGCTGACCCGTGCCGGCTGAACTTTTCGCCGCGCTCGCGCCGACACCGCTTGCCGAACGCCTGCGGCCCAAGACGCTGGGCGACATTCTGGGCCAGGAGCACCTTTTAGGCCCCGAGGGTCCGTTGGGCCGCATGCTGGCGGCGCGCAAGCTCAGTTCGGCGATCCTGTGGGGGCCGCCGGGCTGCGGCAAGACGACGATCGCGCGCCTGCTGGCCGAGCAGACCGACCTGCATTTCGAGCCCTTGTCGGCGGTGTTCTCCGGCGTCGCCGACCTGCGCCGCATCTTCGAGGCCGCGCGCCAGCGCCGCCGCGACGGCAAGGGCACGCTTCTGTTCGTCGACGAGATACACCGCTTCAACCGCGCCCAGCAGGACGGCTTTCTGCCGTATGTCGAGGACGGTACGGTGACCCTGGTCGGCGCCACGACCGAGAACCCGTCGTTCGAGCTCAACGCCGCGCTCCTGTCGCGCTGCCAGGTGCTGGTGCTGAAGCGGCTCGACGATGCCGCGCTTGGCCAGTTGCTGGAGCGCGCCGAGGCCGCTCTTGGCCGGAAGCTGCCGATCGACGAGCAGGGCCGGCAGGCGATCTTCGCCATGGCCGACGGCGATGGCCGCTATCTGATCACGCTCGCCGAGCAACTCGCCGGGCTCAAGGAGAAGGGGCCTGTGCCGCCGGCGCGTCTGGCGACGCTCCTGCAGAAGCGCGCGCCGCTCTACGACAAGGCGCAGGAAGCCCACTACAACCTGATCAGCGCCCTGCACAAATCCCTGCGCGGCTCGGATGTCGACGCGGCGCTCTACTGGTTCGCCCGCATGCTCGATGGCGGCGAGGACCCGAAATACATCGCCCGCCGCCTGGTGCGCTTCGCCGTCGAGGATATCGGCATGGCCGATCCCAGCGCGCTCACCCAGACCCTGGCGGCATGGGACACCTACGACCGGCTGGGCTCGCCCGAAGGCGAGCTCGCGATCGCCCAGGCGGTGATCTATCTCGGCACCGCGCCCAAATCGAATTCGGGCTACACCGCCTTCAGCGCCGCCAAACGATCAGCCAAGGAGCATGGCTCGCTGACGCCGCCCATGCACATCCTGAATGCGCCGACCAAGCTCATGAAGGACCTCGGCTACGCCAAGGGCTACGAATACGACCACAACGCCGAGGACGGCTTCTCCGGCCAGAACTATTTCCCCGACGGCATGGCGCGCGAGGAGTTCTATCAGCCCGTCGAACGCGGCTTCGAACGCGAGATCCTGAAGCGCTTGGAATACTGGAAGAAGCTCAGGGCCAGGAAGCGCTGACGCTGGGGGCGCGCCACTCCAGTGGCGCGATCTGCTTTGCGGCCAACGAAGACGCGCGACCGGAGTGGCGTGCCCCCAGCTAAGGCTTCACCATCGCGCGGACGACTCGGCGGTCGCGGCCGTAGACGTCGTCACGGAAGGTCGGGACGCCGGCGGCGTCGGCCGTCACCGTGCGGTACGTCACGTAGAGCGTGATCGGCTCGGGGAAGCTGTAGTGCGCCTGCTGGCCGGCATCGATCACCTGGCGCACGCGCTCCTTGTTGAAGCCGTTGCGGCCGTTGAACGCCTTCTCGGCGAAGTCGAGCGGGTTCTGCAGGCGGATGCAGCCGTGGCTGAAGTTGCGGCTGCCCTCGGTGAACAGCCAGCGGTTGGCCGTGTCGTGCATGTAGATCCCGTACCTGTTGGGGAACGGGAAGAAAATGTAGCCCAGCGCATTGCCGGCGCCGGGTTCCTGGCGAATGCGGTAGGGGAAGGCTTTCGGATGGATCGCGCTCCAGTCGACCGAGCCGGGATCGACCTCGGTGTCGTCGCTCCAGTTCTCAAAGATCTTGAAGCCGGCGGGCAGCGCGTTGGGATTGCGCCGCAGGATCGGCAGGTATTCCTCGCCCGAGATCGACTGCGGCACCGTCCAGTAGGGGTTGGTCTGGAAGCCGCGCATGGTCGACTGGATCTCAGGCGTCGGGTCCTTGGGCGTGCCGACGATCACCAGGCTCTGGAACGCGACCTTGCCCGCGTCGACGAACAGCATCGAATAGTCGCCGGCATTGACGAAGACGTAGCGGCTCCCGAGATCGGCCGGCAGCCAGCGCCGCCGCTCGAGGTTGGCGATGATCTGCTCGATGCGATCGTCGATCGTGGTGTTGAGCGACTGCGTGGTCTTGGCGCCGATGATGCCGTCGACCGTGAGCCCCTTGGTCTCCTGGTAGGATTTGACGATGGCAGCCAGCGGCTCGTCGTAGAGTTCGGGCGACGCGCCGGCCGTCGGCTCGGGCACGGTGAGGTCGAGCTCGCTGAGCCGCTTGCGCAGGATCGGCACGCGGGGATCGGTCATGCCGGGCTTCAGAAGATTGCCGTCGGGCAGCTGGGTGAAGACTGCCTTGCCGCGCTTGTCGCGCCAGACGGCGAGCACTTTCTGCAAGGCCGGATAGTCGCCTTTGGGAGCGAGGTCGGCGAGCCAGGCGGCGAAGTCGCCGGTGTCAGCCGCCGCCTTCAAGAGGTCGGCACGCTCGACCTTGCGCTGGATGATGTCGATGTCCTTGTCGACGCGATTGGCGCGCACGCGCCCGGTCGACAGGTCGCTGGCATAAGCGACGAAGGCTGCCGTGAGCAGGGTCTCGGTGGCGGGATCGGCGCCGGCCTCCACCGCCTTTTCGACCTCGGCGAGTCCATACCACTTGGGATCGAGCCCATGGTCTGCCGCCCTGCGAATCGCCTTGAGGAGCGCATCGGCCCGCGCGCGGCTGGCGCTTGAACCGGTCCAAAGGGTCTCGTTGGCAAGGGAGGGGAAGGATCCCGAAAGGGGGATCAAGAACGCCAGCAACGCGGCGATAAAGCGGAGTCGAATCACGCCGCGTGTATAACAGGAAACGTCCGATTCGTCCACGGAGAGGCGAAGCCATGGGCCTGCAAAAAGGCCAGTAAATCCGCCGTCGCGCGCTGTTTCAGCTCGGCTGTACCGCCGCCCGCGCGGGCGCCCCTGGTGACGCAGTGGCGGCGCGCCCAGGCCTGGTATTGCGGCTCGCTCATCGCCCGGCCCGACGCCACCACGAAGTGGCGTCCGTCGTCCTCTATGAAGTTTTTGCAGCACGACCAGTTCTCGGCGTCCTTGATGTCGAACACCGGCCCGACCGATTCCCAGCCGTGGTGGGCATTGCCGTAAATCTTGACCTTGATGCGCTGGTTGCCGGCCGCCCGCATGCGCTCGGCATATTCGATGGCGAGCGGTGCCGGCGTGTAGTCGTCGCGCGCCGCCAGCATGAAGAACATCGGCTTGCCGTGGGTCGTGGGATCGCGGTGCTGGGTGGTGGCGCCCGGGCAGATCGCGACATGCAGGTCGAACAGGTGGGGACAGCCGTTGCGCCAGCGCTGGCGCACCGCGATGGCGGCGTTGAGGACGGCACCGCCGCCCTTGGAGACGCCCATGACGCCGATGCGCTGGGGATCGATGCGGTGGTCGGCCCGCAGCAGCCCGAGAGCTGCGAAGGCATCGCCCTCCATCTGGGCGGCCGACACCAGGGTCTGGTCCGCGACGGTGCGGCGCACCCCGCGGCCGGTGAAGCTGTCGACGATCAGGGCGGCGATGCCGGCCTGGTTCAGCGCCTGGGCATAGAAGTGCTCGCGGTGGCGCTGGACGCCCGCGCTCGAGGTCAGGATCACCATGCAGGGCACTGGCTGAGCGGCCTCGGGCAGGTGCAGGCTCGCCGTCAGCCGGGCGGGCCGGCAGGCGGCTGGATGTTCGAAGGTCAGCGTGTCGAACGCCAGGGATTCCATGGACCCTGTTTACACACCCCTTCCTCCCCCGTCATACGGGGGCAGATCATGATCATCGCCGTTCAGAAACCACCAGTGGGGCTTTCCCCCTCCGGCCCCGCGGGCCACCTCCCCCGTATGACGGGGGAGGAAGCTGACCGGACTGTGCGATGACCGGTCGAGTTCAGACTAGAGCCGTCGCCGCCGACGAGGCCGGCCTCAGGCTCGACCGCTGGTTCCAGCGCCATTTCCCCGAGCTGGGCCACGGCGCCCTGCAGAAGCTCTTGCGCACCGGTCAGGTCCGCATCGACGGCAAGCGCGCCGAGGGCAAGGACCGGGTCGAGCCTGGCCAGACCATCCGCCTGCCGCCCGGCGTGACCGCCGCGCCGCCGCCCAAGCCGCGCGAGATCCCGACCGTCTCGGACCGCGACGCCCAGGAGATGCGCGGCCTGGTCATTCACAAGGACGACCAGGTCATCGTGCTGAACAAGCCACCAGGGCTGGCGGTCCAGGGCGGGACCGGGACCGAGCGGCATGTCGACGGCATGCTCGACGCCTTGCGCTTCGGCTACGAGGAGCGGCCGCGGCTGGTCCACCGCCTGGACAAGGACACGTCCGGCCTGCTGCTGATCGCGCGCACCGGCCTGGCGGCCCGGCGACTTGGCGATTCATTCCGCGATCGCGAGACCGAAAAGCTCTACTGGGCGGTCGTCGTCGGCATGCCACCGCGGCCGGAAGGGGCCATCGACCTGCCGCTCGCCAAGCGGCCGGGCGCGCGCGGCGATCGCGAGCTGATGCAGGTCGACGAAGAGAATGGCCAGAAGGCGCTGACCCACTTCAGGGTGCTCGACCATGCCGGCAAGCGCGCCGCCCTGCTGGCGCTGTGGCCGCGCACCGGCCGGACGCACCAGCTGCGCGTCCACTGCGCGGAGATCGGCTGCCCCATCCTGGGCGATGGCAAGTATGGCGGCGAGGAGGCCCTGCTGTCGGCCGTCGCCGATGCGCGTCGCCTGCACCTGCATGCCCGGCGCCTGGTGCTGCCGCACCCGTCGGGCAAGGGAGAGCTGGCAATCGATGCACAGCCGCCGCCTCACTTCCGCCGTACCGTTGAAGCATTCGGCTTCTCGTTCGACGGCGTTTGAGCGAGAATCAGCGGGTAATGCGCGTTCCCTGGAAGCGATTGACCTGGATTCTCGCGGCGGCAGTGCCCGTCGCCGCGGTGGCCGGGATCATTTGGGTCGGCACGCGCGATCTGTCCCGCTTCCAGAGCCGGATGACCGAGCAGGTGCGCAAGGTGACCGGCCGCGAGCTCGCCGCCCGCGTGCCGCTCACCATCAAGCTCGGCACCCAGCCCGCCATGGTGGCCGAGGGCGTCACTCTCACCAACGCAAGCTGGGGCTCGCGCCCGGACCTCGCGCGGGTGCGCAAGCTCACCCTGTTCCTCGATCCCGCATCGCTGTTCCTCGGCGAGGTCAAGGTCGGCCGGGTCCTGCTCGAAGGCGCCGACATCGTGGTCGAGCGCAACGATGTCGGCGACACCAACCTCGACATGCTGCCGCCGCCCGACGGCTCGGGCCCGCATCCCGGCGAGAACCGCTCGCTCAGGCTGCGAACCTCGCCCGCCTTCCCCTGGATCACCACGATCGAGGTGCGCGACTCGGTACTCACGATCGCTGAAGGACAGGGGCGGCCGCCAGTGGTGCTGGAGATCCCCGCTGCGACCTTCAAGTCGCAGGCACCCAACCAGCCGCTTCAGCTCGAGGCCAAGTTGACGGCGCCGCAGGCCACGCCACTCGAGCTCACCGGCACGGCCGGCTCCTTCGACGGCTGGATGAGGGGACTGCCCGGCAACATCGATGTGCAGGGCGGCTTCGGCGGCGGCAAGATCGCGATCAAGGGCGGCGTCAACGCCAAGGGCACCACCTTGGCAATCACGTCGGAGGGTCCGGACGTCTCGGTGTTCGGCCCCTATGTGCGCTTGCCGGTGCCGTCCGGCGGTCCCTATGCGCTCAACGCCAAGGCCGGCACGTTGCGCAGCACCTTCAAGGTCGAGGTGACGTCGCTGAAGGTCGGCTCCAGCGAACTTGCCGGGGAGGCGGTGTTCCGCGTCGACCGCAAGGGCACGCCGACCGTCACCGTCAATGCCGACGTGAGCCGCCTCGATCTCGGTGATCTCAAGGCCGCACCCTCGACCGCCTCGGCTGCGAATGCGCCGCAGGGGCCGGCGCGGCTGGTGCCGACCATGCCGTTCTCGGCGAGCTGGCTCGGCCGCTCGGCTCTGTCGGTGACGGTGCGGCTGAGCGAGATCGTGGGGTTGGGGAGCAAGGTGCAGAACGCCTCGGTCACGCTGACCTCGAGCGATACGCGCTTTGCCTTCCGCGCCGCCGCTACGGTCGGCGGCGGCTCTGCCGGTTTCGACCTCGTCTACGATCCCACCGGGCGCATCGGCCAGGCGACGCTGACGGCTTCGGCGAGCCGCGTGTCGCTCGCCGACCTCACGACGTTGCTGGGCTTCGATCTCGGCCTGCGCGATGCCGTGGGCGACATCGACCTGCGCCTGCGGGGCGGCGGGCGCAACACGCGCGATGCGCTCAATTCGGCCAGCGGCTCGATCGAGGTCGCGGTCACCAAGGGCCTGTGGCCGCGCAGCCCACTCGCCAGCTGGCCGGGCGAGACGCAGCGTCTGCTGGGCGGCGGCGACACTGGCGTGCCGTTCAACTGCATCGCCGGCCGCTTCGATGTCAGCGGCGGTGTCGCCTCGCTGCGCCGGCTGGTGGTCGACACGCCGCGCACCACTATGGTGGGCGGCGGCTATCTCAGCCTCAGGTCGGAAGGCTTCGAGTTCATCCTGGCGCCCGAGGCGCGCGACAACCAGAACGCCGGCCTCGCCTCGACCCTGCGCATCAAGGGCGGCAGCGGCCGCGAGACAGCGAGCGCGCTCGAGCCCAATCTCGCGCGCCTTATCATTCCGGCGGGCGCAGTGCAGAGCATGAGCGGTCAGATCAACCAGGCGGCCAAGCAGGCGCCGGCCGGCGCCAATCCCTGTGCGATCGTGGCGCCGCGCGTCGAAGGCCTGCGCCCGGGGTTGCGGGCACAGATGCCGGTACCGTCGGCCGCCGACATGCGCCAGCGTGGCGGCCGGCCGCAGGCGCAGACGGCAGGACCGCAGCGCAGCCAGCGTTGAGACGCACTTGTCGCGGGGCCAGCCGGGCGTGTAAGCCCTCGGCTCGATGAAGCGTTTTTACAAGGAGACGGCCGTCGACCGGGGCGACGGCGGCCATCGCGTCCTGCTCGACGGCAGGCCCATGCGCACGCCGGCCAAGGCCGTGCTGGTCGTGCCGACGCGGGCGCTCGCCGAGGCGATCGCGGCCGAATGGGGCGAGGTGCCGGACAAGGCCGACATCAACGTCTCGCACTTGCCGCTGACGCGGCTCGCGGCGACCGGGATTGACCGCGTGACGACCCAGCGCGCGCGAGTGATCGAGGACACCGCCAAGTACGCCGGTTCCGACATGCTGTGCTATCGCGCCAGCGAGCCCGATACACTGGTGAAGCGCCAGCAGGAGATCTGGCAGCCGCTGCTCGCCTGGGCGGCCACGCGATACGGCGCGCGGCTGATCGTCGTCGAAGGTCTGGCGTTCGTCGAACAGCCGGCCGACGCGGTGGCTCGGCTTCACGAGGTGGTGGCGACGCACAGCGACCTCGCACTGTCGGCGCTTTACAATCTTACGCATATTTCGGGCTCGCTGGTCGTGGCGCTCGCCGTCGCCGAGGGGCATCTTTCGGCGGCCGATGCATTCGCCGTGGCCCAGCTCGACGAGCTCTACCAGATCGAGCGCTGGGGCGAAGATCCGATCGCCGCCAAGCGGCACGAAGGCATCAGGCACGACATCGAGGCCGGCGCGCGTTTCCTCGCGCTCCTCGAGCAGGAGCGGTTGAAAGGATGATCATGACAGCGGGCGCGAAATTCCGGGAAGTCCTGGCCAGGAAGGGCCTCGTCGAGGCGATGGCGGCGCACAGCCCGTTGTCGGCCATGCTGGTGGCCGAGGCGGGCTTCGACGCGATCTGGGCGTCGGGCTTCGAGCTCTCGGCAATGTACGGCGTACCCGACGTCAGCGTCGTGTCGATGACCCAGCACCTCGACATGACGCGTGCCATGGTCGACCGCTCGGGCCTGCCGGTGGTGGCCGACATCGACACCGGCTTCGGCAACGCCATCAACGTGCTCTACGTCATCGAGCAGTACGAGCGCGCCGGCGTGGCGGCGATCGTCATGGAGGACAAGAGCTTCCCCAAGGTCACCAGCCTGATCGCCGGCGGCCGCCAGGAGATGGTCCGCATCGAGGAGTTCCAGGGCAAGATCGATGCGGCGCGCGCCGCGCGCAAGGACAAGGATCTCGTGCTGGTCGCGCGCACCGAGGCGCTGATCGCGGGACTCGGCCAGGACGAGGCGCTGAAGCGGGCGCGCGCCTATGAGGCCGCCGGCGCCGACATGATCCTGGTCCATTCCAAGCAGAAGACGCCCGACGAGATCGAGGCCTTCGTGAAGGCGTGGGACGGCAAGGCGCCGATCGCCTTGGTCCCCACGGCCTATCCGCAGATGACGGTGGCGCGGGTGCGCGAGCTCAAGAAGATCGGCCTCTTGATCTGGGGCAATCACGCAGTCCGCGCCTCGGTCGGCGCCATGCGCAAGACCTTTGCCCAGATCCGCAAGGACGGCGGCATCCACGGCGTGGAAGGCAGCATCGCCTCGGTCGAGGACGTGTTCGACCTGCAGGGCATGGGCAAGGTCAAGGACGACGAGAAGCGGTTCCTGCGGTGAAGCGCCGGACCTCGGCTCTCGCGATCGTGCTCGCGGCTGTCGCAACGATGGCCGCACCGTCGTTCGCCCAGGATCTCAGCGGCGAATGGCAGTTCAAGCGGAAGGCGCGCGAGGGCTACCACACGGGCACGCTCGTCATCGACAAGGATGGCCAGGTCAGGCAGCGAGGCCGCAGCCCGCTGCAGGACTATTTCCAATGCGGCCACGTCGTCGCGGCGGGCGGCAAGGTCGAGATCGTCTTCACGTCGGTCAAAAGCGGCCGGGGCTACAGCATCGATCACTTCTACTGCACCGTGCAGAGCGAAAGCGCCTTGAGCTGCTTCAATATCGACGGCATCGGCAAGGAAGGCGACCTGTTCCGCCTCGAGAGAACCCGCCGGACTCAGGCTTCGCCTGACGGACAGATGGACGATGTTTGCCCCGCCCGGGAGCGGCCTCAGGTCTAGACCTTCCTTCTGTTTTGGCCGAAAACAGGCGCAATGAGCCGGAGTTCATGAATGCAGCAGATGTTGGAAGAGCTTGAGCGTCGTCGCGCCGCGGCACGCCTGGGCGGCGGCCAGCGCCGCGTCGAGGCGCAGCACGCCAAGGGCAAGCTGACGGCGCGCGAGCGCATCGATGCCCTGCTCGATTCCGGCTCGTTCGAGGAATACGACATGTTCGTCGAGCATCGCTCGATCGACTTCGGCATGGAGAACCAGAAGGTCCCGGGCGACGGCGTGGTCACCGGCCACGGCACGATCAACGGCCGGCTGGTCTACGTCTTCAGCCAGGACTTCACCGTGTTCGGTGGCGCGCTGTCGGGCATGCACGCCGCCAAGATCTGCAAGGTCATGGACATGGCCATGAAGGTCGGCGCGCCGGTGCTCGGCCTGAACGACTCGGGCGGGGCGCGCATCCAGGAGGGCGTCGATTCGCTGGCGGGCTACGCCGACGTCTTCCAGCGCAATGTGCTCGCCTCGGGCGTGATCCCGCAGATCTCCATGGTCATGGGCCCGTGCGCCGGTGGCGCGGTCTATTCGCCGGCCATGACGGACTTCATCTTCATGGTGAAGGACAGCTCCTACATGTTCGTCACCGGTCCCGACGTGGTGAAGACCGTGACGCACGAGACGGTGACCCAGGAGGAGCTGGGTGGCGCGCTGACCCATACGCAGAAGTCGGGCGTCTCCGATCTCGCCTTCGAGAACGACGTCGAGGCGCTGCTGCAGCTCCGCCGCTTGGTCGATTTCCTGCCGTCGAACAACCGGGAGAAGCCGCCGCTCAGGCCGACCCATGATCCCGTCGACCGCGACGATCTCTCGCTCGACACGCTGGTGCCGGACAATCCCAACAAGCCCTACGACATCAAGGAACTGATCCTGAAGGTCGCCGACGAGGGCGACTTCTTCGAGCTGTCGCCCGAATGGGCCGCCAACATGGTGGTCGGATTCGGCCGCATGGCCGGCCGCACGGTGGGCTTCGTCGCCAACCAGCCGATGGTGCTGGCGGGCTGCCTCGACATCGACAGCTCGCGCAAGGGAGCCCGCTTCGTGCGCTTCTGCGACGCCTTCAACATCCCGATCGTCACCTTCGTCGACGTGCCGGGCTTCCTGCCGGGCACCACCCAGGAGTTCGGCGGCATCATCAAGCACGGCGCCAAGCTTCTGTACGCCTATGCCGAGGCGACGGTGCCCAAGGTCACGGTGATCACCCGCAAGGCCTATGGCGGCGCCTACGACGTGATGGCCTCCAAGCACCTGCGCGGCGACGTGAACTACGCCTGGCCGGGCGCGGAGATCGCCGTGATGGGCGCCAAGGGCGCGGTCGAGATCATCTTCCGCTCCGACATCGGCGATGCCGCCAAGATCGCCAAGCGCACCGAGGAATACCGCGAGAAGTTCGCCAACCCGTTCGTGGCGGCCAACCGCGGCTTCATCGACGACGTAATCATGCCGCACGGCACGCGGCGCCGCGTCTGCAAGGCTCTCGCCACCCTCGAGAACAAGAAGCTCGAGAACCCGTGGCGCAAGCACGGTAACATCCCTCTGTGACGTCGATGGCCGTGCATCTCAAGCCGGAAGAGCGCATGAGGCGGGGCCGCAAGGTCCGCCTGCACGTCATTGTCGCGTTGCTCACACTTCTCGTGCTGATCGCCGTCAACGCCCTGTTCAGCAGCCGCTATCCGTGGTGGCTGTGGGTGCTGACGGCGTGGATACCGCTGATTGCCGGCCATACCGCCTGGGCCATGGGCCTCTTTGATCGTAGCAAGCTCGACCGCGCTGGAAAGGAACCGTAAGAATGGCCGCCAAGAAGAAGGCCGCGAAGAAGAAGGTCGCGACCAAGACGGCCGCCAAATCGCCGGCGAAGCCCGCGGCGAAGAGCCATCCGCTGTTCGACAAGATCCTGATCGCCAACCGCGGTGAGATCGCCTGCCGCGTCATCCGCACCTGCAAGCGGCTCGGCATCAAGACCGTGGCGGTCTACTCCGAGGCCGACGCCGATGCGCTGCATGTGCGCGAAGCTGACGAGAAGGTGCTGATCGGTCCGCCGCCGTCGACCCAGTCCTACTTGCTGGTCGACAAGATCGTCGAGGCCTGCAAGAAGACCGGCGCTCAGGCGGTCCACCCCGGCTACGGCTTCCTGTCGGAGAAGCAGGAGTTCCAGAAGGCGCTGGTCAAGGCCGGTATCGTGTTCATCGGCCCCGACGCCTTCGCCATCCACGCCATGGGCGACAAGATCGAGAGCAAGAAGCTCGCCCAGAAGGCCGGCGTCAGCACGGTGCCGGGCTGGCTGCATGCGCTCAAGGATGCCGAGGAGGCGGTGAAGATCGCCAGGCAGGTCGGCTATCCGGTGATGATCAAGGCCTCGGCCGGCGGCGGCGGCAAGGGCATGCGCATCGCCTACAACGACGCCGAGGCGCGCGAGGGCTTCGTCTCCGCGACCAACGAGGCCAAGGCCTCGTTCGCCGACGACCGCGTATTCATCGAGAAGTACGTCGAGGAGCCGCGCCACATCGAAATCCAGCTGATCGCCGACGGCAAGGGCAACTGCCTCTACCTGTGGGAGCGTGAGTGCTCCATCCAGCGCCGTCATCAGAAGGTGATCGAGGAGGCGCCGAGTCCCTTCCTCGACGCCAAGACCCGCAAGGCGATGGGCGAGCAGGCTGTCGCCTTGGCCAAGGCAGTCAAATACAAGAGCGCCGGCACCGTCGAGTTCATCGTCGACAAGAACCGCAAGTTCTACTTCCTCGAGATGAACACCCGCCTGCAGGTCGAGCATCCCGTCACCGAGCTGATCACCGGCCTCGACCTGGTCGAGCTGATGATCCGCGTCGCCGCCGGCGAGCAGCTGCCGCTTGAGCAGAAGGACGTGAAGCTGAACGGCTGGGCCGTCGAGGCGCGGCTTTACGCCGAGGACCCGTTCCGCAACTTCCTGCCCTCGACCGGCCGCCTGGTGAAGTACCGCGAGCCCGCGCCTGGCCCCGATGTACGCGTCGATACCGGCGTCTATGAGGGCGGCGAGATCTCGATGTTCTACGATCCGATGATCGCCAAGCTCTGCAGCTACGGGAAGACGCGCATCGACGCCATCGAGCGCATGCGCCGTGCGCTCGACGAGTTCTATGTCCGCGGCGTGTCGCACAACGTGCCGTTCCTGGCCGCCCTGATGGCCCATCCGCGCTTCCGCGCCGGCAAGCTCACCACCAACTTCATCGCCGAGGAATTCAAGGGCGGATTTACCACGGCGCACCTGCCGCCCAAGGACCCGGCGATGCTGGCGGCCGTTGCCGCCGTTGCTGACCGCATCAAGAGCGCGCGGCTGGGTAGTGCCGAGGGCAGCCGCGTGGTGACGCTCAATCGCCAGCCGATGGCGGTCGACGTGACCGGTGCCAATCCTCACTTCACCGTCGAGGCCGACGGCCGCCAGATCATCGTCCAGACCGAGTGGTCACCGGGCGAGCCGCTGATGCATGCCACGATCGACAAGCAGTATGTCGTCGTCCAGATCGACGCGCTGGCCTCGGGCTGGCGCCTGATCAACGAGGGCGGCCAGGCCGAGGCGCTGGTGCTGACGCCGCGCCAGGCCGAGCTCTACGCCAAGATGCCGGTCAAGGCCGCGCCCGACACGTCGAAGTTCCTGCTGTCGCCCATGCCGGGCCTGCTCGCCTCCGTGGCGGTGAGCGAGGGTCAGGAGGTCAAGGCCGGTGAGGCGCTGGCTGTGGTCGAGGCGATGAAGATGGAGAACGTGCTGCGCGCGGTGCGCGACGGCACGGTCAAGACGCTGCACGCCAAGGCCGGCGACAGCCTGCGCGTCGACCAGAAGATCATCGAGTTCGCCTGAGCCGATGGCATTGCAGGCCCGCCTCACCATCACCGGCCGGGTGCAGGGCGTGGGCTATCGCGACTGGGTGATGACGATGGCGCGTCGCCTCGGGCTCAGCGGCTGGGTGCGCAATCGCACCGATGGCGCGGTCGAGGCCCTGATTGTCGGCGACGACAACGCGGTGGGCGAGATGATCGACGCCTGCCGCCGCGGCCCGACCATGGCCCGGGTCGACAATGTCGACATCGAGCCGGTCGATCTTGATGTGCTGCCCCAGGGTTTTACGCAGCTTCCGACAGCGTGAAGTCTTTCCTCCCTGCGCGAAGCGCGGGGAGGTGGCCCGAAGGGCCGGAGGGGTCTTGAGCAGCAGTGCTGATGCTCATGACCCCTCCGCCCGCTTCGCGGGCACCTCCCCATCGCTGTAGCGATGGGGAGGAACGTCCTTAAGCGGCAACCGACGGCCTGACGCCTTCGCCGAACACTTCTTCGAACGTCTCGGCCAGCGCCGTGTCGAGATCGGCGAGTGTCACCGGCAGCCCGAGATCGACCAGCGAGGTCACCCCATGGTCGGCGATGCCGCAGGGCACGATTCCCGCATAGTGCGACAAGTCGGGCTCGACGTTGATCGACAGGCCATGGAACGACACCCAGTGGCGGATGCGGACGCCAATGGCGGCGATCTTGTCTTCACGCGGAGTGCCGTCGGGCCGGGCAGGCTTGTCGGGCCGTACCACCCAGACGCCGACCCGGCCGGCGCGGCGTTCGGCAGTGACGCTGAAGCGGGCCAGGGTGCGGATGGTCCAGTCCTCGAGGTCGGACACGAAGCGCCGTACATCCTGCCGGCGGGCGCGCAGGTCGAGCATGGCATAGACCACGCGCTGTCCGGGCCCGTGATAGGTGTATTGGCCGCCGCGGCCCGCGACATGAACGGCAAAGCGCGTGGGCTGCAGGAGGTCCTGCGGCTTGGCGCTGGTGCCCGCCGTGTAGAGCGGCGGGTGTTCGAGCAGCCAGACGAGCTCGCGCGCGCGGCCCGCCCGGATATCGGCGACGCGCTCGTCCATGACGGCGAGCGCCTCCTCGTAGGGCACCAGGCCGTCGGAAATGCGCCATTCCGGCTTGTCCATTATGGCAAAATCGGTGCTTCGGCGGCCAAGTGCAATAGGGCGCATTCGCCCACGTATTGGCCCCGCCGAGTTGCCTTGCCACTGCGAGGTCTATTTGGTATCCCCCGCCGCATCGACCGGCGCGGCCATGGCGGAATTGGTAGACGCGCTAGCTTGAGGTGCTAGTGCCGCGAGGCGTGGAAGTTCGAGTCTTCTTGGCCGCACCAAACTCGCCGGTTCGATCGAAAAGGTGATATTGCCGCCTATTGGGGGATCCCCAATTGGCGGCCCTTTTTGTTGAGGGGCTGACGAGTTGGCGACTGGAGGCGAGCTTGGCGGATGAACTGACCGAAAGCGCGCTTCGCTACCATCGCATACCCCGACCCGGGAAGATCGAGGTCGTCCCGACCAAGCCGCTGGCCACCCAGCGCGACCTGTCGCTCGCCTATTCGCCCGGCGTCGCCGCCGCCTGCAACGAGATCGTGCGCGACCCCGGGACCGCAGCCGAGCTGACCGGCCGGGCCAACCTGGTGGCCGTGGTCACCAACGGCACCGCTGTCCTCGGCCTGGGCGACATCGGGCCGCTCGCCGCCAAGCCGGTCATGGAAGGCAAGGCCGTCCTGTTCAAGAAGTTCGCCGGCATCGACGTCTTCGACATCGAGCTGGCCGAGAAGGACCAGGAACGGCTGGTCGAGGTCGTGGCGGCGCTCGAGCCGACCTTCGGCGGCATCAACCTGGAAGACATCAAGGCGCCGGAGTGCTTCTACGTCGAGCAGAAGCTGCGCGAGCGGCTTTCGATCCCGGTGTTCCACGACGACCAGCACGGCACGGCGATCATCGTCGGCGCCGCCGTCCAGAACGGGCTCGCCCTCGTCGGCAAGGACATCGCCAAGGTGAAGCTGGTCGCCTCGGGCGCCGGCGCCGCGGCGCTGTCGTGCCTCGGCCTGCTCGAGAAGCTCGGCCTGCCCCAGGAGAACATCTGGGTCACCGACATCAAGGGCGTGGTCTGGAAAGGCCGCAACGAGCTGATGGATCCATGGAAGGAGCGCTATGCGCGTGAGACTCCGGCGCGCAGCCTGGCCGAGGTGATCGGAGGGGCCGACATCTTCCTCGGCCTGTCGGCGGGCGGCGTGCTCAAGAAGGAGATGGTCGCCAAGATGGCGGCCAAGCCGCTGATCCTGGCGCTCGCCAATCCCAACCCGGAGATCACGCCCGAGGACGTCGCCGCGGTCCGCGACGACGCCATCGTCGCCACCGGGCGCAGCGACTATCCCAACCAGGTGAACAACGTCCTCTGCTTCCCCTACATCTTCCGCGGCGCACTGGATGTCGGGGCCAAGACCGTCAACGACGACATGAAGATCGCCTGCGTCCGGGCGCTCGCGTCGCTCGCCCGCAAGGAGCCGTCCGAGGTCGTGGCGCGCGCCTTCGGCGAGCAGGCGGGTGGCGGCTTCGGCGCCAACCAGATCATCCCCAAGCCGTTCGATCCACGCCTGATCGTCGAGCTGGCGCCGGCCGTCGCGCGGGCCGCCATGGACTCGGGCGTGGCGACGCGGCCCATCGCTGACTTCGAGGCCTACCGCCAGCAGCTCAACCAGTTCGTCTTCAAGTCCGGCCTGGTCATGCGGCCGGTGTTCGAGCAGGCCCGGGCCAATCCGAAGCGCGTGATCTTCAGCGCCGGGGAGGACGATCGCGTCCTGCGCGCCGTGCAGATCATCCTCGACGAAGGCGTGGCGGTGCCGATCCTGATCGGCCGCCCCGAGATCGTGCGCCGGCGCGCCGAGCGTTTGGGCCTGCGCTTCCGTCCCGGTGTCGACGCCGAGCTGATCGATCCCTCCAACGACCCGCGCTACGACCGCTACTGGGGCGCCTATCACCAGCTCATGGAGCGTCGCGGCGTCACCGAGCCCACAGCGCGCAACCTGGTGCGCACCAGCCCGACCCTGATCGCCGCGCTTGCAGTCCGGCTCGGCGACGCCGACGCCATGATCGCCGGCACCTATGGCCGCTTCCGCACGCACTTCGCCCATGTGCGCGACGTCATCGGCACGCGCGAGGGCGTGCACCAGATGGCGGCGCTGAGCCTCGTGGTCATGCCGACGCGCTCGCTGTTCATCGCCGACACCTACGTCAACGACGAGCCCGACGCCGACACCCTGGTCGACATCACCCTGCTGGCCGCCGACGCCGTGCTGCGCTTCGGCATCCAGCCCAAGGTGGCGCTGATCTCGCATTCGAGCTTCGGCAGTTCCGATCACCCGTCGGCGCGCAAGATGGCGGCGGCGGTGAAGATGCTGCAGCAGCGCGCGCCCAACCTCGAGGTCGACGGCGAGATGCACGGCGATGCTGCGCTCGACCCCGAGATCCGCAACAACGCCTTCCCGCGCTCGCGGCTGAAGGACTCGGCCAACCTGGTGATCTGCCCGTCACTCGACGCGGCCAACATCGCCTTCAACCTCTTGAAGAACGCCGTCGACGGCCTGCATATCGGGCCGATGCTGCTCGGCACCGCGCAGCCGGCGCATGTGCTCACCTCGTCGGTCACTGCCCGCGGCATCCTCAACATGACGGCGCTTTCCGTCGTCGAGGCCGAGCGTCTGGCCGGGGCGGCTCGGGGATGAGCGAGCCCGACGTCCTGGACGAAGTGCCGCCGGAGCTGGTCCGGCGGGTCGAGGCCGCGCTTGCCGAAGATCAGACCGAAGACGTCAGGAGCCTGCTGGCGGGTCTCAGCGCCACCGGCCAGGCCTCGATCCTCGAGCAGGTCGCCGAGGCCGAGCGCGACAAGCTGGTCGGCATCCTCAAGCGTGACCTCGATCCCGAGACCCTGATCGAGCTCGACGAGGAGGTCCTCGAGGACGTTCTCGACCAGCTCGACAGCAAGGACATCGCCGCGGCCGCCCGTGAGCTCGAGACCGACGACGCGGCGAGCATCCTCGAGGAGCTGCCGGAGCAGGAGCGCCAGGAGGTCCTGGCCGAGCTGCCGGCTGCGGAGCGCGCCGAGATCGAAAGCGCGCTGGCCTATCCCGAGGGCACGGCCGGGCGTCTGATGCAGCGCTCGCTGGTCAAGATCCCCGACGGCTGGACGGTCGGCGAGGTGATCGACCATTGCCGCGAGGCAACCGACCTGCCCGACGACGTCTACGACATCTTCGTCGTTGATTCGGTGGGCCGGCTGCGCGGCTCGGTGCCCCTGGGCCGCATGTTGCGCACCAAGCGACCGGTGCCAATCGCCGAGCTCGTCGATCCCGACATCCCCTCGGTGCCGGCCAGCGCCGACCAGGTCGAGGTGGCCCACCTGTTCCGCGACAAGAACCTGGTGTCGTGTCCGGTGGTCGACGCGCGCGGGCGGCTGGAAGGCGTGATCATGGTCGACGACGTGGTCGACGTGATCGACGAGGAAGCCGAGGAGGACATCCTGAGAATGGGTGGCGTCGGCATCGACGACATGCACGCCCCGCCGGTGCGTACCGCCCGCCTGCGCGCCGTCTGGCTGACGGTGAACCTCGCGACGGCGATCCTGGCCTCGCTGGTGATCGGCCAGTTCGAAGGGGCGATCGAGAAGATCGTGGCGCTCGCCGTGCTGATGCCGATCGTCGCCTCGATGGGCGGCAATGCCGGCACCCAGACCGTGACCGTGGCAGTGCGCGCGCTCGCCACCGGCCAGCTCACGGCGGCCAATGCGCTGCGTTTCATCGCCAAGGAGGCGGCGGTGGGTGGCCTGAACGGCATGATCTTCGCCCTGGTCATGGGCGCGGCCGTGGTCGCCTGGTACCACGACTGGCGGCTCGGCGCCGTGATCGGTGCCGCCATGATCTGCAACCTGATCGCCGCCGCCCTTGCCGGCACGCTGATCCCGCTCGGCCTGCAGAAGTTCGGCGTCGATCCGGCGGTGTCGTCGACGGTGTTCCTGACGACGGTGACCGATGTGATCGGCTTCCTGGCGTTCCTGGGGCTGGCAACGGTCTTTCTGCTCTAGCCTGCAGAATCCCAGCCGCACTCTCTGTCATCCTGAGCGCAGCGAAGGATCTCATGCCGGTTGCAACCGGCGATGAGGTCCTTCGCTGCGCTCAGGACGACAGGATCAGCGGGCAAAATCCAATCGCATGTCACGCATGCCGGTTCGACCGGGCCACGGATGAACCGTCGCGGTATCGCGCAGCGCCACGACGAGCTCGCTGTCCAGGTCCGCGCGCCATGCCAGCATCACACGCCGTTCCAGCATGACCTCGCGGATCTCGGCCGATGCCATGCCCGGCCGCAGGAGCGAGCGCGGCATCAGGCTGACGCCGAGACCAACCAGCACGGCAGCGGCGCAACGTTCCTCGTCGGCCGAGCGCAGCACGGCGCGTGGACGCACGCCTTCGGCCGCGACCATGCGGATGGCTTCGTCGTGCGCCTCGCAGGCGGCGCGCAGGATGAACGGCGTGTCGGCTAGATCCGTCACCGACCAGCGGTCGCGTGTCGCGACGAGGTGGTTCGACGCGGCGGCGAGTACATAGGGCTCCCGCCACAGCGATGCTGCGTTGGCCGCGGTCACGGCCACGCGCGCGGGGAAGAGGGCGACATCGCAGCGGCCGCGCCGCCAGCGCTCGGCCACTGCCTCGGCCGTGCCTTCGGAAATTTCGAGATCGAACGCGACCTGGGCCTGCGCCAGGGCCAGCCACTGGATGGCCGACGCCACTGGCACGGTGGAGGCTAGCGCGATCCGCACCAGGCGCGCGCGCCGGCTCGACCGCTGCTCGGCGCGCGCCAGTCGCCAGGCTTCCACCATGGCGCGGGCATGCGGCAGCAGGCGCTGCCCCGCGCCGGACAGCGTCGTGCGGCGGCCGCGGTCGAACAGGCGGCTGCCGATCTCCTCCTCGAGGCGGGCGATGCCGGCCGACAGGGTCGGCTGGGTGACATGGCAGCGCTCGGCGGCTTCGGTGAAGTTGCCGGTCTCCGTCACGGCCAGGAAATAGCGGATGAACGCCAGATTCATCGATAGATGATGACAATAGTTGAGAAAGAAACAATCGATTTCATCTATGCCGCTGCGACGCGTAGGCTGGCGACATGTCCAGCCTCAACCTCACCGTCGCGGGCGCCGGCATTGCCGTCGTCACCCTCACTGACCCGCCCATCAACGCCATGGATGCGGCGTTGCTCGAGAAGCTTGCCACCTTGTTCGAAGGTCTGGCAGCCGATCGCGCCGTCCGTACCGCGGTGATCGCGGCCGACGGCCCGGCTTTCTCTGCCGGCCTCAATCTCAAGACGACGCCCAGCCTCGATCGCCTCGGCCAGCGGCGGCTGGTCGATGCGCTGAACGACGGCTTCGGCACGCTCTACGGCTGGCCGAAGCCCCTGGTGGCGGCGGTCAATGGCCATGCCATCGCCGGCGGGCTGATCCTGGCGTTGTGCGCCGATTGGCGGATCGTGGCGGACGTGCCGCTGCAGATCAGCCTCGCGGAAGTCCGCGTGGGCGTGACCTATCCCGTGGCGCCGCTGGCGATCGCGCGCGCCGAACTCTCGCCGTCGGCGGCGCGCCGGCTGGTCCTGCTTGGCGAGACGATCGACGCCGCGTCAGCCGAGGCGCTCGCCATCGTCGACGAGCGTGTGCCGGCCGAGGTCCTGCTGGCGCGCGCCATCGCCCAGGCCGAGCGCCACGCCACGCTGCCGCCGCAAGCCTTCGCTACCACCAAGCGGGAATTGCGCGCCGCCGAGCTCGAACGCATCGACGCGGCGCGCGCAGGCCACGGCGAGCCGCGGCTTGCGGCCTGGTTCGGCGATGAGATGCGACGCGCCTCGGCCGCCGTGCTGCGCGCGTCGTCGGCCGTTCTGCGCGGCGCGGCGTGAGCGGCTTCGCAGGGCGCCTCCAGCGGGCTATCGTCCGGCCGGGGAGGAGGCCCGATGACGACGATCGTGCGCATGCTGGCCGTGATGGCGCTTATGCCAACGTCACCGGCAACTACGAGGTCTTCCACGCCAAGCTCTCCAAGCCGTTCCGCGAGCAGTTCCCGGTCGAGCGGTTGGCGCGGCGGTTCCAGGAGTTCAACAAGAAGCACGTCGACTTCGACGTCATCGCCGCCCTGAAGCCCGCCTACGACCCGGCGCCCAAGGTTGACGACGAGGGCAGGCTGCAGGTGAAAGGACACTTCCCAACCGAGCCGCTGCGGATCAATTTCGATCTCGCCTTCATCCCGTCCGACGGCGAATGGAAGCTGATCGGCATCAACGTCAAGATCGAAGACCCGAAGTGACGACGTGAGGCGGAGTTTGTAGAGGAAAATCATGATCCCCAACGCAATGCCGCCGTTCGATTTCGGTCTGGGCGAGACCGCCGACGCCCTGCGCGAGCAGGTCCAGCGCTTCTCCGCCGACCAGGTGGCGCCGATCGCCGCCGAGCTCGACAAGACCGACCGCTTCCCGCGCGAGCTGTGGCCCAGGATGGGCGAGCTCGGCCTGCACGGCATCACCGTGGAGGAGGAGTATGGCGGCTCGGGGCTGGGCTATCTCGAGCACGTCATCGCCGTCGAGGAGGTGAGCCGCGCCTCGGCCGCCGTCGGCCTCAGCTACGGCGCCCATTCCAACCTTTGCGTCAACCAGATCCGCCGCAACGGCACCGACGAGCAGAAGAAGCGCTTTCTCCCGAAGCTCATCTCCGGCGAGCATGTCGGCAGCCTGGCCATGAGCGAATCGGGCGCGGGCTCCGACGTCGTCTCCATGAAGCTGCGCGCCGACAAGAAGGGCGACCGCTACGTGCTGAACGGCACCAAGATGTGGATCACCAACAGCCCCGACGCCCAGGTGGTCGTGGTCTACGCCAAGACCGATCCCGCCGCCGGGTCGCGCGGCATCACCACCTTCATCGTCGAGACCGACCGCAAAGGCTTCAAGGTCGCCCAGAAGCTCGACAAGATGGGCATGCGCGGCTCCTCGACCGGCGAGCTGGTATTCGAGGATTGCGAGATCCCGGCCGAGAACGTGCTGGGCCAGGTCGGCAAGGGCGTCAACGTACTGATGAGCGGGCTCGACTACGAGCGTGCCGTGCTGGCGGCGGGACCGCTCGGCATCATGCAGGCGGCGATGGACGTCGTGGTGCCCTACGTCCACGAGCGCAAGCAGTTCGGCCAGGCGATCGGCGAGTTCCAGCTGGTGCAGGGCAAGCTCGCCGACATGTATACCACCATGAACGCCTGCAAGGCCTATGTGTACGCCGTTGCCAAGGCGTGCGACCGCGGCCAGACCACGCGCAAGGATTCGGCCGGCGCCATCCTCTACGCCGCCGAGAAGGCGACGCTGGTCGCGCTCGACGCCATCCAGCTTCTGGGCGGCAACGGCTACATCAACGACTATCCGACAGGCCGCCTGCTGCGCGACGCCAAGCTCTACGAGATCGGCGCCGGCACCAGCGAGATCCGCCGCATGCTGATCGGCCGCGAGCTGTTCGCCGAGACCGCATAGGGGAATTTGACCGACGGGGCGTTTACGTACACACTGTGTACGTAAACCATGCCGCGCTATCTCACCGAACAGGACATCGCCGACTTCCGCGCCGAGCTGTGCAAGGTCGCGACCGAACGCTTCGCCCGCCACGGCTACGAGGGCGTCACCATGCGCCAGCTTGCCGAGGCGCTGGGCTGCAGCCCCAAGACGCCGTACCGCTACTTCAAGGACAAGGCCGACATCCTGGCGACGGTGCGCGGCCAGGCCTTTGCGAAGTTCGCCGACGCGCTGGAAGCGGCGTTGGTCGATGCGCCCGACGATCCGGCGGTACGGGCGCAGCGCACCGGCGAGGCGTACTACCGCTTCGCCATGAAGAACCCGCATGCCTATCGCATCATGTTCGACATCAACGCGCCGATCGACGACAGCCATCCCGATCTCGGCCCGCAAGCCGACCGTGCGGCCACGTACATCACCCGCACCGCCGAGAGCCTGGTCAAGGCCGGCGTGATCGATGTCGATCCAACGATGTTCGGCTATGCGATGTGGGCGGCCACGCACGGGCTGGTGATGTTGCAGCAGGCCGGCATGCTGGTACATGCTCCGGACTACCGGACGCTGGCGAACTTCCATGGCGCGCTGATGTTGAAGGGCGCAGCGCCGGCGAGACCGGCCAAGAAGCCAGGGAAGAAGCGATGACAGCGGGCGTGACGGCAGGCGAGCGCTTCCGGAGCTGGGCAGACATCCAGGCCAACGCTGCGCGCGGCGCCAGCGGATTCGCCGCCCTCGGCCTCGGCGAGGACGACAGCGTCGCCCTGATGCTGCGCAACGACTTCCCGACCTTCGAGGTCAACATGGCGGCGGGCCAGCTCGGTATCTATGGCGTGCCGATCAACTGGCATTTCACGCCGGAGGAGGCGGGCTACATCCTGGCCGACAGTGCCGCCAAGGTGCTGGTGGCGCACAGCGATCTGTTCGCCCAGATCGCGGCCGGCGTGCCGGCAAACGTGAAGGTGCTCGTGGTGCCGACGCCGGAGGAGATCGCCGCCGCCTACAACGTGCCAACCGAGAAGCGGCGCGCACCCGAAGGCATCGAGACCTGGGATGCGTTCGTCGCGCGCCATGCGCCGAATGCCGAGCCGCCCAAGGCGGCGCGCGGCAGCATGATCTATACCTCCGGCACGACCGGCCGGCCCAAGGGCGTGCGCCGCAAGCCCGCTTCGCCCGAACTACAGGCGCTGGCGGCGGGCGAGGCCGCCAAGTACTGGGGCGTCAAGGCCGATCCCTCGATCGTCGTGATGATGAACGGACCGATGTACCATTCGGCGCCAGCGGCCTACGGCATGGGCAGCGCGCGGCTCGGCTTGCACATGGTGCTGCAGCCCCGCTTCGACGCCGAGGACATGCTGCGGCTGATCGACCGGCACAAGGTCAGCCACATGCACATCGTGCCCACCATGTTCGTGCGCCTGCTGCGCCTGCCCGACGAGGTGAAGCGGCAATACGATCTCTCGTCACTGCGCTTCATCACTCATGGCGCCGCACCCTGCGCACCGGCGGTGAAGCGCCAGATGATCGACTGGTGGGGACCGGTCATCAACGAGTACTACGGGGCTACCGAGACCGGCATCGTGGTCTGGCATAATTCCGAGCAGGCGCTCGCCAAGCCCGGCACCGTGGGCCGCGTCGTCGAGGGTGCGGTGATGCGCATTATCGACGAGCAGGGCCGTGACGTGAAGCAGGGCGAGGTCGGCGAGATCTACCTGCGCGGGCCGCACCTCGCCGAGTTCACCTACAACAACGACGATGCCAAGCGCCGCGAGATCGCGCTGGGCGATCTCGTGACGGTGGGCGACGTCGGCTACCAGGACGCCGACGGCTACGTGTTCCTGTGCGACCGCAAGCGCGACATGATCATCTCGGGCGGCGTCAACATCTACCCGGCCGAGATCGAGGCGGTGCTGATCCAGATGCCGGGCGTGCGCGATTGCGCGGTGTTCGGCATTCCCGACGAGGAGTTCGGCGAGCAGATCTGCGCCCATGTCGAGCCGCAGGTCGGCTCGGCGATTGATGCGGCAGCCGTCAGGGGCTACCTCGGCCAACACCTGGCGCGCTACAAGGTGCCGAAGGTCGTCGAGTTCAGCGCGGCCCTGCCGCGCGAGGATTCGGGCAAGATCTTCAAACGCAAGCTGCGCAACCCATATTGGGAGAAGGCGGGCCGCAGCATCTGAAGGAAGTCATGTCAGACGACGACGTCACCCTGTTCGGCAAGCTCAAGACCAAGCTTTTGGACAGCAAGCAGAAGTGGGCCGAGAGTGGCCGCTTGCTGACGGGCAAGACGGCGGCCCACTCACAACGTCTGCCGCCCGGCCAGCGCCAGGTCGAGAACTGGCCGGTGCTCGATCTCGGCATCCAGCCGGAGATCCCGACCCACGCCTGGCGCCTGTTCGTCGATGGCGAGGTCGAGGCTCCCACGACTTGGAAATGGGGCGAGTTCACCGACCTGCCCAAGACCACGCTGGTAACCGACATCCACTGCGTCACTGCCTGGTCGCGCTATGACAACAAGTGGGAGGGCGTGAGCGCGCGCGATCTCCTGAAGCTCGTGAAGCCGAAGGCGTCCGCGCAGCACGTGATCTTCCACTCCTACGACACGTATACGACCAACGTGCCGCTGGCCGATTTTTCGGCCGACGACGTGATGCTGGCCTGGAGCTGGAACGGCGAGGCGATCAGCCGCGAGCATGGCGGACCCTTGCGCGTGGTGATCCCAAAACTCTATTTCTGGAAGAGCGCCAAGTGGATCAAGCGCATCGAATTCTCGGTGCACGACAAGCCGGGCTTCTGGGAAGTGCGCGGCTATCACAATTGCGGCGATCCGTGGCTGGAACAGAGATACAACGAGGAGGGCTGACATGGCATCGGCACACGACTTCACCTTCACCACCATCGACAACAAGCCGCTCGACATGAAGAGCCTGGCCGGCAAGCCGGTGCTGGTGGTGAATGTCGCGTCGTATTGCGGGTTCACGCCGCAATACACCGACCTCGAGAAGCTGCACGAGACCTACGGACCCAAGGGCCTGGTGGTGCTGGGCGTGCCGTCCAACGACTTCGGTGCCCAGGAGCCGCGCACCGAGCCGGAGATCGCCAAGTTCTGCGAGAGCATGTACGGCGTGAAGTTCCCGCTCACGTCGAAGCAGAAGGTGATCGGGCCGGATGCCCACGCGCTCTATCAATGGATCGCCCAGGAAGCGGGCGAGGGGGCGGCGCCCAAGTGGAACTTCCACAAGTACCTGATCGGCAAGGACGGCAGCCTGCAGGGCGCCTGGCCGAGCCGCGTGCGGCCGGGCTCGAGCGAGATCACCGGCGCGATCGAGAAGGCGCTTTAGTCATACGCGGACTGCGCGCGTCCTCGCGCGCTCATGCTCTTCGGAGCGCGGACCTCCAGGTCCGCATCATGCTCGTGAGCGGACCTGGAGGTCCGCGCTCCACTTGAGCGGGCCGGAGGCCCGCGGTCCGCGCTTCGCTACTTGAGTGCCTTGCGCACGCTCTCGAACACGTCGTGGAACATCTCGGTCGTCAGCCGGCCGGTGTTCGTGTTGTAGCGGGAGCAGTGGTAGCTGTCGGCGAGCGTGAGGCCGGTGGGCAGTGCATGCAGCCGGCCGTGGATGAAGGGATAGCTGCCCGCCGGCCGCACCGTCAGCGCGCGCAACACTTGGTCGTGGGCACCCTTGCCCAGCGCCACGATCACCTTCAGCCCCGGCATCACCGCGATCTCGGCCTGCAAGAACGGCCGGCACTGCGTGAACTCGACCGGCAGCGGCTTGTTCTCCGGCGGCAGGCAGCGCACGGCGTTGGCGATGCGCGCATCGACCAGGCGCAGTCCGTCGTTGGGATCGGCCTTGTAGACGCCTTGCGCGAAGCCGTACTTCAGCAGCGTCGAGTACAGAAGATCGCCGGCATAATCGCCGGTGAACGGCCGGCCCGTGCGGTTGGCGCCGCGCATGCCGGGCGCGAGGCCGACGATCAGCAGGCGCGCGTCGATGGCGCCGAACGAACGGACCGGCGCATTCTTCCAGTCAGGATATTGGCCCTGCAGCTCGTGCCGGAAGGCGACGAGCCTGGGGCAACGCGGACAGTCGAGCGGCGGCTCTTCGAAAGGCGACGCAGCCACGTACCGTTAAGCCGACCGCATCAGGTGCTCGGGCGCATGGTCCTCGCCGAGATCGCCGTTGGCGACGGCCGGCCGTTGCGGGCGCTCCGACGGATTGCGCGCGATCAGCGGCGCCAGCTCCGAGAGCTCGATGAAGTCGTCGGCCTGGCGGCGCAGCTCGTCGGCCACCATCGGCGGCGAGGATTTTATGGTGCTGACCACCGAGACGCGCAGACCCTTGCGCTGCACGGCCTCGACCAGCCGGCGGAAGTCGCCGTCGCCGGAGAACAGGATCACGTGGTCCAGGTGCTCGGCCATCTCCAGCACGTCGATGGCCAGCTCGATGTCCATGTTGCCCTTGATCTTGCGGCGGCCCATGGCGTCGGTGAATTCCTTGGTCGGCTTGGTCACCATCGTGTAGCCGTTGTAGTCCAGCCAATCGATCAGCGGCCGGATCGGCGAATACTCCTGATCCTCGACCAGGGCCGTGTAGTAGTAGGCGCGAACCAGATGACCCTTCTCGCGGAAGACCTTGAGCAGGCGGCGGTAGTCGATGTCGAAGCCCAGAGCCCGGGCGGCCGAGTAGAGGTTGGCGCCGTCGATGAAGAGCGCGACACGCTCGTTCTCGTAGAAATTGCCTTTCATGGCGGTTAATCCTTTTTCAGAATATGCGCAGAGGGAGCGAAAAATTTATTTAGCTGCAGGAGCTACGTAACCCACACCCCTCCTACAGCGTCTTAAGTCTAAGCTATTATCCTATAAATCACAAGGGCTTGGAGCCATTTGCTGGTGGAAAACACCGGACGGTCACCGATCTTCATCGCTCTCGGGGCGAACCTCGAACATCCCGAATATGGGCCTCCCCGGCGGGTTTTGGAGGCTGCGCTGGAGGAATTGGGCCGCCGGGGCGTCGTCATCCGGCGGGTCTCACCCTGGTACCGGACGGCCCCTGTACCGGCCTCGGACCAGCCCTGGTTCGTCAACGCCGTGGCCGAGATCGCGACGGACCTGGGACCTGACGCCCTGTTGGCGCGCCTGCACGACGTCGAAGATGCCTTCGGGCGCGTCCGAACCGTGCCCAACGCCGCGCGCCTGATCGACCTCGATCTACTTGATTTTTCTGGAGAAATTAGCGCCGGCGGGCCCGGGAAGGCGACGCTGCCTCATCCGCGGATGGAAAACAGAGCCTTCGTCCTGAGGCCGCTGGCCGACCTGGCACCGGACTGGCAGCATCCGCGGACCGGAGTCACCATATCTGTTCTGCTGGCCGCTCTGCCGGCCGACCAGGTCATTGAAAGGCTCTAGCCCGCCTGTAGTCAGGCTCCTCTCCCCCGCGAGGGGGAGAGGTTGGGTGAGGGGGTTACGCCCGTCGATCCCCCTCCCCTAGCCTCTTCCCTAACAGGGGGAGAGGAATCCGAGTTGACTTTGGAGTGGCAAAATCCCTTGTCTTTTGGGGGTAGGCGCGTATAACCGCCCGCTCCCTGGAAATCAGAGGTCCGTATGGCCCGCGTCACCGTCGAAGACTGCATCGTGCAGGTGCCCAACCGTTTTGAGCTCGTCATGTTCGCCGCCCAGCGTGCGCGCGACGTGTCGGCTGGCGCGCAGATCACCGTCGATCGCGACCGCGACAAGAACCCGGTCGTGGCGCTGCGCGAGATCGCCGAGGTCAAGCTCGACCAGGCCGTGCTCAAGGACGCGCTGATCTCGGGCATGCAGAAGCACGCCGATATCGACAAGCCCGAAGAGGTCAACGAGATGGCCGAGCTCGAGCAGGAGCTCGCCGCCGCGCTGGCCCAGGGCGGCGCCGAAGCCGCGCAGCCCAAGGCCCTGCCGATGGCCGAGGAAGACGACATCGTCGAGTAGTCGGCGGCGTCGCGCCATTAGCTGGGTTCGGTCCAGCTATTCGCGCAAACAGCATGGAGTGAGCGCAATCGTCCCCATATAATGGACGATTGCCATGATTCGCCAGTTCGAACTCGTTGAGCGCGTGCAGTCCTACGATCCCGATGCGGACGAGGACATGCTGAACCGCGCCTACGTCTATGGCCTGAAGAAGCACGGCACCCAGCTGCGCGCTTCGGGCGACCCGTATTTCTCCCATCCCGTCGAGGTCGCCGGCATCCTGGCCGAGATGAGGCTCGACACGGCTTCCATCGTGACCGGCCTGCTGCACGACACGATCGAGGACACCGACGCCACGCGCGAGGAGATCGCCCGCCTGTTCGGCGAGAACGTCGCCCGCCTGGTCGACGGCGTCACCAAGCTCAGCCGCCTGGAAGTGCAGTCCGAGAGCACCAAGGAAGCCGAGAACCTGCGCAAGCTCGTGTTGGCGATGTCGTCCGACATCCGCGTGCTCCTGGTGAAGCTCGCCGACCGCCTGCACAACATGCGCACGCTGCACCACATCAAGGATCCGGCGCGGCGCCGCCGCATCGCGCACGAGACCATGGACCTCTACGCGCCGCTCGCCTCGCGCATCGGCATGGAGAGGGTCAAGCGCGAGCTCGAGGAGCTCGCCTTCGCCGAGCTCAACCCCGACGGCCGCGCCTCGGTGCTGGCGCGCCAGGATTATCTGCGCGAGCGCGGCGAGCGGCTGGTGCCCGAGATCGAGGCCGAGCTGATCAAGACCTTCAAGGAGGGCGGGCTCAAGGCGCAGGTCTCCGGCCGCGAGAAGACGCCCTATTCGATCTGGCGCAAGATGCAGAACAAGAACGTCTCGTTCGAGCAGCTTGCCGACATCATGGCGTTCCGCATCATCGTGGCCGACGTCGCGCAGTGCTACCAGGCGCTCGGGCTGATCCACGGCCGCTATCAGGTGATCCCCGGCCGCTTCAAGGACTACATCTCGGTGCCCAAGCCCAACGGCTACCGCTCGCTGCATACCGGCGTGATCGGCCCGCTGGGCCAGCGCATCGAGCTGCAGATCCGCACCGAGGAGATGCAGGACCAGGCCGAGCGCGGCGTCGCCGCCCACTGGATCTACAAGCAGGGTGGCCCGTCGACCGACGCGCCGCAGTACGCCTGGCTGCGCAGCCTGATCGAGATCCTCGACAAGGCGCCCAACGCTGAGGAATTCCTCGAGCACACCAAGCTCGAGATGTTCCACGACCAGGTGTTCTGCTTCACGCCCAAGGGCAAGCTGATCGCCCTGCCCAAGGGCGCGACACCGATCGACTTCGCCTACGCCGTGCACAGCCAGGTCGGCGACACCTGTGTCGGCTCCAAGATCAACGGCCGCATGCTGCCGCTACGGACGCAGCTCTCCAACGGCGACCAGGTCGAGATCATCACGTCGAAGGCGCAGACGCCGTCGCCGACCTGGGAACGCTTCGTCGTCACCGGCAAGGCCAAGGCCGCGATCCGCCGCTTCATCCGCACGCGCCAGCGCGAGCAGTATCTGCAGCTCGGCAAGTCGCTGCTCGACAAGACCTTCCACGAGGAGGGCTACGAGGTCACTGAGAAAGGCCTCGACGGCGTGCGTGCCAACTTCAAGCAGGCCACGACCGACGACCTGATCGCCGCCGTCGGCGCCGGCCTCTTCACCTCGCGCGAGGTCATCACGGCGGTCTATCCGGGCCTGAAGCAGCCGCAGCGCAAGGACGGCGGCGCCGATGTCGTGCCGATCTCGCGCGCACGCAACAAGGCCGCGGCCGATGCCGCCAAGGCCAAGAAGGATGCCGCCGGCGGCCAGATCGCCATTCGCGGTTTGATCCCCGGCATGGCGGTGCACTTCGCGCGCTGCTGCCATCCGCTGCCGGGCGACCGCATCGTCGGCATCATCACCACCGGCAAGGGCGTCACGATCCACACCATCGACTGCGCCACGCTCGAGAGCTTCTCGGAAGCGCCCGAGCGCTGGATCGATGTCGGCTGGGATTCGGTGAGCGAGGGCGCCCCCGGCATCTATACCGGCCGCCTGAAAGTCACGGTGGCCAACCAGCCGGGCAGCCTGTCCAAGCTCTCGACGGTGATCGCCCGCCACGAGGGCAACATCTCCAACCTGCGCATCGTCAACCGGTCGATGGATTTCTTCGACATGGTGATCGACGTCGAGGTCAACGACGTGAAGCACCTCGCCAACATCACCGCGGCGCTGCGCGCGACACCGGCCATCAATGCGGTCGAGCGCGCACGGAATTGATCCTCCTCGCCCATATGGTCGTGCGCTGGGGGCGCGCCACTCCAGTGCCGCGTCTTCGTCGACGCCGACATGGACGCGCCACTGGAGTGGCGCGCCCCCAGCAGAGGAGTGAGTAAATGCCTCCGCTTCCCCGTCAGCGTCTCGGCGTGAACATCGACCACGTCGCCACCGTGCGCAACGCACGCGGCACGCCCACGCCCGATCCGCTGCGCGCCGCCCAGCTCGCGGCCAAGGCCGGCGCCGACGGCATCACCGCGCACCTGCGCGAGGATCGCCGCCACATCATCGACGACGACATCGCCCGTCTGATGGATGCGATCGAACTGCCGCTCAACTTCGAGATGGCGGCGACCGAGGAGATGGTGGCGATCGCCCTGCGTCACCGCCCGCATGCCGCCTGCATCGTGCCCGAGAAGCGCGAAGAGCGGACCACCGAAGGCGGGCTCGACGCCGTGGGCCAGCACAATCATCTGAAGCCGCTGGTGGCGCGGCTGAGCGATGCCGGCATCCGCGTCTCGCTGTTCATCGAGGCCGACCCGCGCCAGCTCGAGATGGCGGTGCAGCTCGGCGCGCCGGTGGTCGAGCTCCATACCGGCCGTTACTGCGAAATCGAAGGCGCCGAACGCCACGCCGAACTTCTGCGCATCCAGAAGGCCGCCGCGTTCTGCCAGCAGCTCGGCCTCGAATGCCATGCCGGCCACGGCCTCAACTACGAGAACGTCGGGCCGATCGCCGCCATCGCCAACGTGCGTGAGCTCAATATCGGCCACTTCCTGATCGGCGAGGCGATCTTCGTCGGCCTGGAACCTGCGATCCGCGAGATGCGCCGCCTGATGGACGTCGCACGAGGTCAGGCGTGATCATCGGCCTCGGCAACGATCTTTGCGACATCAGGCGGATCGAGAAGTCGCTGGAACGCTTCGGCGACCGCTTCGTGCAGCGCATCTTCACCGAGATCGAACAGAAGCGCTCCGAGGGCCGGGCGACGCGGGCGGCGAGCTACGCCAAGCGCTTCGCCGCCAAGGAGGCCTGCGCCAAGGCGCTTGGCACCGGCCTGCGCCGCGGCGTGTTCTGGCGCGACATGGGCGTGATCAACCAGCGGGGCGGCAAGCCGACCATGGCGCTCAGCGGGGGCGCGCTGGCCCGCCTGCAGGAGATCACGCCGGCCGGAATGTCGCCGCAAATCGACCTGACTTTGACCGACGAATATCCCATGGCGCAGGCGATCGTGATCATTTCGGCGGTTACCCGCGCATGATTCCTCCTAAATACTTGATTCTGCAGCGCTTCCATGTCGCGGCGGGGGTGGGAGAGACAGCCGCCCCGTGCCCTGCTACAGGAGCGGCTCGTTTGGACTGGTTACGGCGATGACGGACGTGGCTGAACGGCGCAAGCGCGGACAGGAGAAGGCGGGCGGATGGGGCGAGACCATCCGCACGGTGGTCTATGCCGTTTTGATTGCGCTCGTGGTGCGGACTTTCGCCATCGAACCCTTCAACATCCCCTCGGGCTCGATGATCCCGACGCTGCTGGTCGGCGACTACCTGTTCGTCTCGAAGTATTCCTACGGCTACAGCAAGCACTCCTTCCCGTTCTCGATGGGCATGTTTCCGGGCCGTATCTTCGGCTCGCCGCCCGAGCGCGGCGACGTCGCGGTGTTCAAGTATCCCGGTGACCAGGGGCAGGGGCTGAACCGGACCGACTACATCAAGCGCATCGTCGGCATGCCGGGCGACCGCATCCAGGTGACCAACGGCGTGCTGCACATCAACGGCCAGGCGGTCGACCGGCTCCGCATCGGCGACTACGTGAAGGGCACCAACGGCCACTACCAGAAGGGCACGCTCTACAAGGAGACCCTGCCCAACGGCCGCAGCTTCACCGTGCTCGAGTACACCGACAACGGCATGGCCGACAACACGCCGGAGTTCCTGGTGCCGGCGGGCAACTACTTCGTCATGGGCGACAATCGCGACGATTCTCTCGACAGCCGAACGCGACTGATGTTGCGTGACTTCTCGGGCTCGACACGCGATCGCGACCAGCTCGGCTGGTACGTGCCGGCCGAGAACCTGGTCGGGCGCGCCGAGTTCATCTTCTTCTCGCACGATCCGTCGGCTGCCGGTTGGCTGGAGCCGTGGAAATGGCCAACAGCGATCCGCTTCAGCCGCTTCTTCCAGGCCATCCACTGAAGGCGGCCCCCGTGACTCCGGGCGACGTCGATCTCGCGTCGCTGAGCGACAGGCTCGGCCATTCCTTCAAGCGCGCCGAGCTCGCCGTCGAGGCGCTGACCCACCGCGGCACCCTCGACAAACGCCCCGACCTGAAGGCCGCCTTCCCGCACGGCAACGAACGGCTGGAATTTCTCGGCGACCGGGTGCTGTCGCTGGCCATGGCCGATCTCCTGCTGCGGCGCTTCCCCCACGAGCGAGAGGGCCAGCTCGCCCGCCGCCATGCCGCGCTGGTCAGCGCGCGCACCCTGGGCGAGATCGCCGAAGCGATCGGCCTGAAAGACCATCGCATCGCCTATCGTGGCGCGCCCAAGGCCACGCCCACCATCCTGGCCGACATGCTGGAGGCGCTTCTAGGGGCCGTCTTCGTCGATGCCGGCTTCGAGGCGGCCGGTGCCGTCGTCGAGCGCCTGTGGGGCGAGCGGCTGGGCAGCCAGCATCCCGCGCCGCGTCCGCCCAAGACCCAGCTGCAGGAATGGGCGCAGGGCCGGGGACTGGCGCTGCCCTCCTATAAGCAGATCGGCCGCGAGGGCAGCGAGCACGAGCCGGTGTTCCTGGTCGAGGTCACGGTCGGCAAGCTGCCGCCGGCGCAAGGGCGCGGGCTCACCAAGCGCGAAGCGGAGAGCGCGGCGGCGACCTTTATGCTCGAGCAGTTGAGCAAGTCATGACAGGCGAACGCACACGCGCGGGCTTTGCCGCCATCGTCGGCGCGCCCAACGCCGGCAAGTCGACACTGGTCAATGCGCTGGTCGGCTCGAAGGTCTCGATCGTGTCGCCCAAGGTGCAGACCACGCGCATGCGCGTGATCGGCATCGCCATGACCGACCTCCCGGACGATGGCGGCCGCGCGCAGGTCGTGCTGGTCGACACGCCGGGCATCTTCCGCATCGCCAAGCGCCGGCTCGAGCGCGCCATGGTCGCGGCGGCCTGGCAGGGCGCCGAGGACGCCGACGTCGTGGCCCTGGTCGTCGATGCCGAACGCGGCGTTGGACAGGAGACGCAGGCGATCATCGAGCGGCTGAAGGAGCAGCGTGCCCCGCGCTACCTGATCCTGAACAAGATCGACCTGGTGGAGCGCGAGAAGCTGCTCACGCTGACGGCCGACCTGAACGCCCGGCTGCCCTTCGAGCGCACCTTCATGGTGAGCGCGCTGAAGCAGGACGGCATCAAGGATATCCTCGCCACCCTGGCGGCGGCGTTGCCGGAGAGCCCGTTCCTCTATCCCGAGGACCAGGCCGCCGACCTGCCGCTGCGCCTGCTCGCCGCCGAGGTCACGCGCGAGCAGGTCTTCCTGCAGCTCCACCAGGAACTGCCCTACGAGGCCGCGGTCGAGACCGAGAAGTGGGAAGACCGGCCCGACGGCAGCACGCGCATCGAGCAGATCATCCACGTCCAGCGCGAGGGCCAGCGCGCCATCGTGCTCGGCAAGGGCGGCACGAAGATCAAGCAGATCGGCGCCCGCGCCCGGCACGAGCTTTCCCAGATGCTGGAGCGGCCGGTGCATCTCTTCCTGCACGTGAAGGTGAGCGAGCGCTGGGCCGATGACCCGGCGCACTATCGGGCCATCGGATTGGACTACGAGCCTTAGTCTTCCTCTTCCGGACCGCGCGCATGAAGCTTGGCGCCGGTCGCCGTCTGGCGCGTCACCGCCAAAGCCGTCATACACGAGCCATGGAGTGGACCGACCAGGGCATCGTGCTGTCGGCGCGGCCGCACGGTGAGGGCGGGATGGTCGTGGCGTTGCTGACGCATGACCATGGCCGCCACGCCGGCTTCGTGCCGGGCGGTGGCTCGCGGCGCGCGCGGCCGGTCTGGCTGCCCGGCAATCTCGTCGAGGTGAGCTGGCGGGCGCGGCTGTCCGAGCAGCTCGGCAACTATGCGGGCGAGCTGCGCGAGCCGCACGCGGCGCGCGCGCTGGACGATGCCGCCCAGCTCGCGGGCCTCAGTGCCGCCTGTGCCTTGCTCGACGCCGCCTTGCCCGAGCGGGAGCCGCATCCGGCGATGTTCGATGGTTTCTCCGCCCTGCTGGGTGCGCTCGACCATCCCGGCTGGCCGGCGATCTATGTGCGGCTGGAGCTCGGGCTTCTGCAGGAGCTGGGCTTCGGTCTCGATCTCACCAAGTGTGCGGCAACCGGCGCCACCGAGGATCTGGGGTATGTCTCACCCAAGACCGGACGCGCGGTGAGCCGGGCCGCCGCCGAGCCCTACAAGGACAAGCTGGTCGAATTGCCGGCCTTTTTGTCCACCGGCGGCCTGCCGGCCGACAACGAAGAGCTGCGCAAAGGCCTCGATTTGACGGGCTATTTCCTGGAGCGGCACGTGTTTTGGCCACACAACAAGCCCTTGCCTGCCGCGCGGGCGAGATTTATGGAAACCCTGCAACGCTAATCACAAATGGCTGTGGCATGAACCACAGTCGGTCCCCTCAGTACCCGTAGATGGCAAAACGCAGCACCAACGTCGTTCCGCTGGCAGCGATCAAGCCGGTGCAGTTCGGAGATGCGCTGAGCGAGCGCTACCTCTCCTATGCGCTCAGCACGATCATGGCGCGCTCGCTGCCCGATGTGCGCGACGGCTTGAAGCCGGTCCATCGCCGGCTGCTCTACGCCATGCGCCAGCTGCGGCTCGACCCCAACAGCGCCTTCAAGAAGAGCGCGCGCGTGGTCGGCGACGTCATCGGCCAGTATCACCCGCACGGCGACCAGTCGATCTATGACGCCCTGGTGCGTCTTGCCCAGGAATTCGCCGCCCGTTACCCGCTGATCGAGGGGCAGGGCAACTTCGGCAATATCGACGGCGATAACCCGGCCGCCATGCGCTACACCGAGGCCCGCCTGACCGAGGTCGCCGAGGCCCTGCTCGCCGGCATCGACGAGAACGCCGTCGACTTCCGCCCCAACTACGACGGCTCGACCGAGGAGCCGATCGTGCTGCCCGGCGGCTTCCCCAACCTTTTGGCCAACGGCGCGGCGGGCATTGCCGTCGGCATGGCGTGCTCGATCCCGCCGCACAATGCCGGCGAGCTCTGCGATGCGCTGCTCCACCTGATCAAGACACCCAACGCCCGCATCGACACGCTGGTCGACCTGGTCAAGGGACCGGACTTCCCGACCGGCGGCATTCTGGTGGAGCCGCGCGACGCCATCGTCGAGGCCTACAAGACCGGCCGTGGCGCCTTCCGCCTGCGCGCCAAGTGGGAGAAGGAAGAGCTGCCGCGCGGCCAGTACCGCATCATCGTCACCGAGATCCCCTACCAGGTGCAGAAGGGCAAGCTGATCGAGCGCATCGCCGAGATCATCAATGCCAAGAAGTTGCCGATCCTCGAGGACGTGCGCGACGAATCGGCCGACGACGTGCGCATCGTGCTCGAGCCCCGGACCGGCCAGGTGCCGGCCGAGCTGCTGATGGAGCAGCTCTTCCGGCAAACCGACCTCGAGATCCGCTTTCCACTCAACCTCAATGTCCTCGACAAGGACAACACGCCGCGCGTCATGGACCTGCGCGAGGCGCTGCAGGCCTTCCTCGACCATCGCCGCGAAGTGCTGGTGCGGCGCTCGACCTTCCGGCTGGCCGAGATCGAGCGGCGCCTGGAAATCCTCGACGGCTACCTGATCGCCTATCTCAACCTCGACAAGCTGATCAAGATCATCCGCGAGGAGGACGAGCCCAAGCCCAAGATGATCAAGGCCTTCAAGCTCACCGACCTGCAGGCCGAGGCCATCCTCAACATGCGGCTGCGCGCGCTGCGCCGGCTGGAAGAGTTCGAGATCAAGGGCGAGCACAAGAAGCTCACGGCCGAGCGCCGCGACCTCAAGGCGCTCTTGAAGGACGAGAAGCTGCAGTGGGGCAAGATCGGCGACGAGGTGCAGGAGACCAAGCGCAAGTTCGGCGGCAAGACTCCCCTCGGCCGCCGCCGCACCGAGCTCGCCGACGCTCCGGCCGAGGTCGAGCATGCGGTTGAGGACTTCGTCGAGCGCGAGCCCGTCACCATCGTGTGCTCCGACAAGGGCTGGATCCGTGCCGCAAAGGGCCATCTCGACGACAGGGCGGCCGGCGAGCTCAAGTACAAGGAAGGCGACGGCCCGCGCTTCGCGGTCCACGCCCAGTCGACCGACAAGATCCTGGTGTTCGGCACCAACGGCCGCTTCTACACCTTGGGCTGCGACAAGCTGCCGAGCGCGCGCGGCCATGGCGAGCCGATCCGCCTGATGATCGAGCTCGGCAACGAGCAGGATATCGTGACGCTCGAGGTGCTGAAGGGCGGCCGCAAGTTTCTGGTCGCCTCGGATGCCGGCCGCGGCTTCATCGTCCCCGAGGACGAGGTCGTGGCCCAGACCAAGAACGGCAGGCAGGTGCTGAACCTCGCCGACAAGGAGAAGGCGCAGGCCTTCGCCGTCGTGCCGGAAGGCGCCGATTCGATCGCCGCGTTGAGCGAAGGCCGCAAGCTCCTGATCTTCCCGATGGAGCAGGTGCCGGAGATGGGCCGTGGCCGCGGCGTGACCTTGCAGAAGTCCAAGAACGATCGGCTGTCGGACGCGCAGGCCTTCCGGATCGCGGACGGTCTGCCGTGGGCCAACCGCGTCATCCCGGCGGGCGAACTGAAGTTCTGGCGCGGCGAGCGCGCCCAGGCCGGGCGCATGCCCGAAAAAGGATGGCCTCGCGCCAAGCGCTTCAAGGATTGACCGGATGGATCTGACGCTGATCTGGAAGACGGTGCTGATCGGCGTCGTCGAGGGCCTGACCGAGTTCCTGCCGGTGTCCTCGACCGGACACATCATCCTCGCCGAGGAGATCCTGCACTTCCAGGGACCGCCCGGTAAGGTGTTCGAGATCGTGATCCAGCTCGGCGCGATCCTCGCCGTCTGCTTCCTCTATCGGCAAAAGATCTGGACGACGGTGCAGGGTGTGCTGAAGCGTGAACCGGTGTCGCTGCGCTTTGCCGGCGCGATCATCGTCGCCTTCCTGCCGGCCGCCGTGATCGGCGTGGCCGCGCACAAGTACATCAAGTCGGTGCTGTTCGATCCCAAGGTGGTGGCAGTGGCGCTGATCGTGGGCGGTATTGCCATCCTGATCATCGAACGCTACGCCCAGCGGCCGCGCATCAAGACGGTCGACGAGGTCGATCTCAAGACGGCGCTCTACATCGGGCTGTGCCAGTGCCTGGCCATGATCCCGGGCGTGAGCCGCGCCGGCTCCACCATCATGGGCGCGCGGGTCTTCCGTGTGGATCGGGCGACGGCGGCGGAGTTCTCCTTCTTCCTCGCCATGCCGACCATGATCGGCGCCTCGGTCTACGACCTCTACAAGAACTGGTCGTCGCTCGACTGGCACGGCAGCGGCACGATCGCCATCGGCTTCATCACCGCCTTCGTTTGTGCGCTGCTCGTGGTGCGACCGTTCGTGCGCTTCATCAGCAAGCACGGCTTTGGCGTCTTCGCGTGGTACCGCATTGCCGTCGGCACCCTGGCGCTTGTCCTGATCTTCGTGCATTGACCGTGCGAGAGGCGGCGTCTGGCCGCTGGCGTTGGCCGCTTTTGCCGGTTCAGAGGAAGTGTCATAAACGCCCGCCGCCGGGAGGGCGGCGCCTAAGTCTTCCAGGAGAATTCCCAATGCAACGCCGCAAGTTCCTGCGGACCGCCGGTGTGGGCGGTGGTGCCGCAGCCGTCGCCGGCACGCTCGCGGCGCCAGCCGTCGCCCAGTCGATGCCCGAGGTGAAGTGGCGTCTGGCCTCGAGCTTCCCCAAGTCACTCGACACGATCTTTGGCGCGGGCGAGTTCTTCGCCAAGCGCGTCGCCGCTCTCACCGACAACAAGTTCCAGATCCGCGTCTTCGCCGCCGGCGAGATCGTCCCCGGCCTGCAGGTCGTCGATGCCGTGCAGAACGAGACGGTCGAGTGCGGTCACACCGCCTCCTACTACTACGTCGGCAAGGACCCGACCTTCGCCTTCGACACAGCCGTGCCGTTTGGCCTCAACACGCGCCAGCACAATGCCTGGGTGTATTTCGGTGGCGGACTCGAGCTGATGCGCGAGTTCTACAAGGAATACAAGATGACCTCCTTCCTGATGAGCCACACCGGAGCCCAGATGGGCGGCTGGTGGCGCAGGGAGATCAAGAGCCCTGAGGACATGAAGGGCATGAAGATGCGCATCGGCGGCTTTGCCGGCCAGGTGATGGCCAAGCTCGGCGTGGTGCCGCAGCAGCTCGCCGGCGGCGACATCTATCCGGCGCTGGAGAAGGGCACGATCGACGCTGCCGAATGGGTCGGCCCCTACGATGATCAGAAGCTCGGCTTCAACAAGGTGGCGCCGTACTACTACTACCCCGGCTGGTGGGAAGGGGCGGCGGCCCTGTCGCTCTATTGCGGCGACAAGGCCTTCGCAGCGCTGCCGCCGGTGTACAAGGAAGCGATCGCTGCCGCCGCCGGCGACACGGTGAGCTGGTCGGTCGCCAAGTACGACGCCCAGAACCCCCGGGCGCTGCGCGAGCTGGTGGCGGCCGGCACCAAGTTCCTGCCGTTCCCGCAGTCGGTGATGGAGGCCTGCTTCAACGCCGCAACGAGCTCTATGCCGAGACCGTCGCCAAGAACCCCAGGTTCAAGAAGGTCTACGAGTCCTGGAAGCCCTTCCGCAACGAAGAGGTCCTGTGGTTCCGGGTGGCCGAGAACACCTTCGACAACTTCATGGCGCGCCAGTCGGCGGCCAATAAGCTTTAGTGATTCTGCCTCCCATTCGCAGATCCCGCGAAGGGGAGGTGGCCGCGTAGCGTGACCCTTCCGTCGCCGTATGACGGCGCCACCTCCCAGCTTTGCTGGGAGGAAAGAGCTCTGAAAGCCCCGCTTCGGCGGGGCTTTTTCTTTTGCGCGCGCCGTGCGGACATGGCAGGCTCGATTCCGCCGGGTGGAATCTCGGCAAACAAAAATACGTTCCTGGGAGTGAAACGCATGCAACGTCGCAAATTCCTGCGCACCGCCGGTATTGGCGGTGCCGCCGCTGTTGTCGCGAGCACCGTCGCGGCACCCGCCATCGCCCAATCGATGCCCGAGCTCAAGTGGCGGCTCGCATCGAGCTTCCCCAAGTCGCTCGACACGCTGTTCGGCGCCGGCGAGAACCTCACCAAGTTCATCGCCGAGATGACGGACAACAAGTTCCAGGTCCGCATCTTCGCCGCGGGCGAGATCGTGCCCGGCCTGCAGGTCCTCGACGCCGTGCAGAACGGCACTGTCGAGATGGGTCATTCCGCCGGCACCTACTACATCGGCAAGGATCCGACGCTCGCCTTTGACACCACGCTGCCGTTCGGCATGAACGCGCGCCAGCAGGACGCGTGGATGAACTGGGGCGGCGGCAAGGAGCTGCTGGCCGAGGTCTACAAAGACTACAACACCGTCGCGATCCCCTGCGGCAACACCGGCGCGCAGATGGGCGGGTGGTTCCGAAAGGAGATCAAGAGCCCCGAGGACATGAAGGGCCTGAAGTTCCGCATCGCCGGCATCGCCGGCATGGTCTGCGCCAAGCTCGGCTCAGTGCCGCAGCAGATCGCCGGCGGCGACATCTATCCCGCACTGGAGAAGGGCACCATCGATGCCGCCGAATGGGTCGGTCCGTACGACGACCAGAAGCTCGGCTTCAACAAGATCGCGCCCTACTACTACTATCCCGGCTGGTGGGAAGGCGGCCCGCAGTCCTCGGCCTACATCAACATCGCCAAGTGGAACGAGCTGCCCAAGGCCTATCAGTCCGTCATCCAGGCGGGCTGCGCGCGGGCGCAGACCCTGATGGTCTCCAAGTACGATGCGGAAAATCCCAAGGCGCTGCGCGAGCTGATGGCGGGCGGCACCAAGCTGCTGCCGTTCCCGCAGTCGGTGATGGAAGCCGCCTTCGCCGCCTCCAACGAGCTCTATGCCGAGCTCTCGGCGAAGAACCCGAAGTTCAAGAAGGTCTACGAAAACTGGAAGCCGTTCCGCAACGAGGAGATCCTGTGGTTCCGCGTTGCCGAGTTCACCTTCGACAGCTTCATGGCGCGCCAGTCGGCCGCCAACAAGCTCGGATAAGAAGGAGGACAGCATGAGACGGCGGAAGTTTCTGACGACCGCCGGCATCGGCGGCGCCGCGAGCACGCTCGCGGCGCCGGCCATTGCGCAGTCGATGCCGGAATTGAAGTGGCGTCTGACGTCGAGTTTTCCCAAGTCGCTCGACACGCTCTACGGCGCCGCCGAATCGATCGCCAAGAAGGTTGCCGGGCTGACCGACAACAAGTTCCAGATCCGCGTGTTCGCGCCGGGCGAGATCGTGCCGGCGCTGCAGGCGCTCGATGCGGTGCAGAACAACACCGTCGAGATGTGCCACACCGCGTCCTACTACTTCGTCGGCAAGGACCTGACGATGGGGTTCGATTCCGGCGTGCCGTTCGGTCTGACCGCGCGACAGCAGAATGCCTGGATGTCGATGGGCGGCGGGCTCCAGCTGATGCGCGAATTCATGGCCGACTACAACGCCGTGCCGTTCCCGGCCGGCAACACCGGTTGCCAGATGGGCGGCTGGTTCCGCAAGGAGATCAAGACGCTCGACGACATGAAGGGCCTGAAGATGCGCATTCCCGGCATCGGCGGCCAGATCTGGGCCAAGCTCGGCGCCGTACCGCAGCAGATCGCGGGCGGCGACATCTATCCTGCGCTCGAGCGCGGCGCGATCGACGGCGCGGAGTGGGTCGGGCCCTACGACGACGAGAAGCTCGGCTTCTACAAGGTGGCGCCCTTCTACTACTACCCGGGCTTCTGGGAGGCCGGCACGCAGATCACGCTGATGGTCGGCAAACAACATTGGGATGCCCTGCCGGCAGCGTACAAGCTCGCGGTCGAGACGGTATGTGGCGACGTCAACGGCGAGATGATGGCGCGCTACGACAACCTCAACCCGCAGGCGCTGCGCCGGCTGGTGGCGGCCGGCACGCAGCTCAAGCCCTACCCGCGCGACGTGCTGACGGCGGCGTGGAAGGCGACGCACGAGCTTTATGACGAGTTCTCGTCCAAGAACGCCAAGTTCAAGAAGATCTACGACCACTGGAAGGCGTTCCGCGACGAACAGTTCCTGTGGTTCCGTGTCGCCGAGCTGACCTATGAGAACTTCGCCTTCACCGCCAGCCAGACGGTGAAGTGAAAGGAGGCAGTAGCGTACCCAAAGAAACGACCCGGGGAGGGATCACATGCAGCGTCGCAAATTCCTGAAGACTGCCGGCGTGGGGGCAGCGGTCGCCACGACGGTGGCGGCACCGGCCCTGGCGCAGGGCCAGCCGGAGTTGAAGTGGCGTCTTGCGTCGAGCTTTCCCAAATCGCTCGACACGCTGTGGGGTGGCGCCGAGCTGTTCTGCCGGCGCGTCGGCGAGCTGACCGACGGCAAGTTCAAGATCCTGCCCTTTGCCTCGGGCGAGATCGTGCCGGGCTTCCAGGTGTTCGACGCCGTGCAGAACGGCACCGTCGAGATCGGCCAGACCGCGGCTACTACTACATCGGCAAGGACATCACCTTCACCTTCGACACCGCCGTGCCGTTCGGCATGAACAGCCGCCAGCATGTGGCGTGGTGGATGCATGGCGGCGGCCGCGAAGCGATGGCCGAGTTCTACAAGGACTATGGCGTCGTCGGTCACATGATGGGCGGCACCGGCGCCCAGATGGGCGCTGGTTCCGCAAGGAGATCAAGACCGTCGATGACCTCAAGGGCCTGAAATTCCGCGTCGGCGGCTTTGCCGGCCAGATCCTGGGCAAGCTCGGTGTGATCGCCCAGCAGATTCCCGGCGGTGAGATCTATCCCGCGCTGGAGAAGGGCACGATCGACGCCGCCGAGTGGGTCGGGCCGTATGATGACGAGAAGCTCGGCTTCTACAAAGTCGCGCCGTACTATTACTACCCAGGCTGGTGGGAAGGCACCGGCATGGGCACCGCCTACATCAACCAGAAGTCGTGGGACGCCCTGCCGCCAGCCTACCAGAAGGTCATAGAGACGACGGCCGACGAGATCACGCTGTGGATGCTGGGCAAGTACGACAACGGCAACCCGGCGGCGCTCCGGCGTCTGGTGGCGGCCGGCGTCAAGTTGCAGCCCTTCCCGACGGCGGTGCTCGAGGCCTCCTTCAACGCGACCAACGAGGTCTGCAACGAGATCATCGCCAAGAACCCCAAGTTCAAGAAGGTGTGGGACATCTGGAAACCCTACCGGTCCGAGCAGGTTCTGTGGTCGCGCATCGCGGAAGGCGGTTTCGACGGCTTCATGGCACGGATGTATGGAGCCGGTAAGGTTTGATCGGATAACGCTGTAGAATCGAGGAAAACCCCGCTCTGGCGGGGTTTTCTTTCGCCTCGCTACGACTGAAGTCGGCTTTTCAAAGGGAATTCCGCGTGCCAGTGTTCGGCCGCCAAGGGGGCCATGTGGGCTACCTGTAGGGAGGGTAAAGATCAATGCAGCGTAGAAAGTTCATCAGGACCGCGGGCGTCGGCGCCGCGGGCGTAGCTGTCGCGTCGACTGTCGCCGCGCCGGCCATCGCGCAGAGCATGCCGGAAGTGAAGTGGCGTCTGACGTCGAGCTTCCCCAAGTCTCTCGACACGCTGTACGGCGGGTCGGAGCTGTTCGCCAAGCTGATCGGCGAGATGTCCGACAACAAGTTCCAGGTCCGCGTCTTCGCCGCCGGCGAAATCGTTCCGGGCCTGCAGGTTGCCGACGCCGTGCAGAACGGCACCGTCGAGGCCGGCCAGACCGCCGCCTACTACTACTTCGGCAAGCATCCGAACTTCGTGTTCGAGACCGGCCTGCCGTTCTCCATGAACCAGCGCCAGTACTATGCCTGGCTCGAGTTCGGCGGCGGCCATGAGCTGATCAACGACTTCTACAAGGAGTACAATTTCCGCTCGCTGACGTTCGGCGGCACGGGCTGCCAGATGGGCGGCTGGTTCCGCAAGGAAATCAAGTCGATGGACGACATGAAGGGCCTGAAGTTCCGCGTCGGCGGCTTCGCGGGCCTGATCCTCGAGCGTCTCGGCGTGGTGCCGCAGCAGATCGCCGGCGGCGACATCTATCCGGCGCTCGAGAAGGGCACGATCGACGCCTGCGAATGGGTCGGTCCGTACGACGACGAGAAGCTCGGCTTCAACAAGGTCGCGAAGTACTACTACTACCCCGGCTGGTGGGAAGGCGCGTCGGTTGGCTCGCTCTACATCAACAACAAGGCGTGGGACTCGCTGCCGAAGACCTATCAGGCGATGATCGAGGCAGCCGCCGGCCGCGTCACGTCGTGGATGGTTCCGAAGTACGACGCCGGCAACCCGGCGGCGCTGCGTCGGCTGGTGGCGGCCGGCACGGAACTCCGGCCGTTCCCGCGCGCGGTCCTCGAGCCCTGCTTCCTCGAGGCCTACAAGTACTACGATGAGCTCTCGGCCAAGGATCCGAAGTTCAAGAAGATCTACGACAACATGAAGGCCTTCCGCGCCGACGAGAACCTGTGGTTCCGCGTCGCCGAGAACACCTTCGACAACTTCAACTTCTCGATGTCGGCCCAGGGCCGCTAAGCCCTATCGACCTCGACAAAAAGAAGCCCCGCCGGAAACGGCGGGGCTTTTTCGTTGTCTTCCTCATTTCCTCCCCTGTCATACGGGGGAGGTGAAGAAGGTCAGTTCTTCGGTGGCGCGCCGAAGACCGGTGGTGGGGCGTCGTCGCTGGGTGGCGCCTGAATCTCGATCTTGATCTTGCTGGGATCGATGCCGCTCGGCTTGTCGAGGAAGATGGTCACGGTCTGCGGTACGAAGATCACGATCGCCACCATGATGAGCTGGAGAAACACCCAGGGCACCGAGCCCCAGTAGATATCCGAGCTCTTCACTTCCTTGGGCGCCACGCTGCGCAGGTAGAACAGGGCGAAGCCGAACGGCGGATGCATGAACGAGGTCTGCACGTTGACGCAGATCATAACACCGAACCAGATCAGCGCGGCGTCGGCGCCGACGACGGGCGTCAGCAGCTTCTGCGCCACCGGCGCCAGCATCGGGATGATGATGAAGGCGATCTCGAAGAAGTCGAGGAAGAAGGCCAGGAAGAACACGAACAGGTTGACGACGACCAGGAAGCCCCAGACGCCGCCCGGCAGGCCGGACATCAGATGCTCGACCCACTGGTTGCCGTCGACACCCTGGAAGGTGATCGAGAAGCAGGTCGCGCCGACCAGGATGAAGGCGACCATGGCGGTGATGCGCATCGTCGCCTGGAAGGCCTGCACGATGAGCTCGCGCAGCTCGCGGACCTGCCAGGCGCGCCAGCACAGCCAGACGATGGAAGCGAACATGATGGTGAAGGCGATCTTGAAGGGGACCGACTTGAAGGCAACCATGCCGATCATCGTGCCAATGATGGCGGCGGCGCAGCCGGCGCCGAAGGTGAGGCGATCGAACTTGGTGAGCGGCGCGTTGCGCACCACGGCCAGCACGATCGCGCCGATGGTGCCCATGGCGCCGGCTTCGGTCGGCGTCGCCAGCCCCATCATGATGGTGCCGAGCACCAGGAAGATCAGTACTGCCGCCGGGATGATGCCCCAGGCGCACTTGATCAGCAGCGCCTTGCCGAACAGCGTGCGCGCCACCGGCGGCAGGGCATCCGGCTTCACCAGCGTGACGTAATAGGTATAGGCCGCGAAGATGGCGATCTGCAGCAGCGAGGGACCCCAGGCGCCGAGATACATGTCGCCGACCGAGCGGCCGAGCTGGTCGGCCAGCACGACCAGCACCAGCGACGGCGGCACGAGCTGGGTGATCGTGCCCGACGCGGCCAGCACGCCGGTCGCGTAGCGCATGTCGTACTTGTAGCGCATCATCACCGGCAGCGTGATCAGCGCCATGGCGATCACCTGCGCCGCGACCGTGCCGGTGATGGCGCCCAGGATGAATCCGACGATGATGGTCGAGTAGCCCAGCCCGCCCTTGATCGGCCCGAACAGCTGGCCCATCGACTCCAACATGTCCTCGGCCAATCCGCATTTCTCGAGGATGGCCCCCATGAAGGTGAAGAACGGGATGGCGAGCAGGAGCTCGTTCGACAGGATGCTGCCGAACACGCGGCCCGGGATGGCCTGCATGAAGGCCATCGTGAAGTAGCCCATCTCGATCGACAGGAAGCCGAAGAAGAAACCGACCGCCGCCAGCGAGAACGCCACCGGGTAGCCGATGATCATGAAGACCACCAGCCCCGCGAACATCAGCGGTGGCATCCATTCCAAGGAGATCATTGCGTCGGCCTCTCGTAGTGCGCTTCGAGGCTCTCGACGGGCACGCCGTTGAGGAATGCCACACGCTTGATGAGTTCTGATACGCCCTGCAGAGCCACCAGCAGGAAGCCGATCGGCAGGACCAGCTTGATCGGCCAGCGCAGCAGGCCGCCTGCGTTAGAGGAGTGCTCGCCGACCACAAAGGCCTGCATGAAGAAGGGCCAGCTCAGCCAGGCCAGGATGATGCAGGTCGGCAGCAGGAAGACCAATGTGCCCAGGATGTCGATCCAGAGCTGCCCGCGGCGGCCCAGCGTCATGTAGAAGAGGTCGACCCGGACATGCTCGTTGCGCTTCAGCGTGTAGGCGGCGCCGAACATGACGATCACCGCGAACATGTACCACTGCACTTCGAGCCAGGCGTTGGAGCTCTGGTCGTAGGCGTAACGGATCATCGCGTTGCCGCCGCTTACGATACAGGCCAGCAGCACCAGCCAGTTACAGACAACACCGATCTTCTCGTTGATTACGTCGATGACCGTGCTGAGGCCCAGCAAAGCGCGCATCCCACCTCCCCTGCGCGAGTTCTTGCTTTTCGTCCCCCGTTCTCGCCGCCGGGGGCCTTCTCATAACGTGGCGCGAACGACCACGCTAGCGCCCGGGACTTTTCGGCGCGTGCCGGGGGTGCGTCAAGTCGCTCCACCGGCTTCGGGCTGCCTAGACCGTGGGCAGCTCCATCCACCCCTCGGGGCCGAAGAATTCGAGCGGCCGGAAGGCGCGCTTGTAGGCCATCTTGCTGGAGTCGGCGATCCAGTAGCCCAGATAGACATAAGGCAGCCCGCGCTTGGCGGCGGCGTCGGCCAGCCACAGGATCATGTGCGTGCCGAGACCCCGTCGCGGGTCCTGGGGATCGAAGAAGCTGTAGACAGCCGACACCCCGCTCGACAGCCAGTCGACCAGGCAGGCGCCGACCAGGCGGCCCTCGGCCGAATCGTCGCGGAACTCGACGATGGCGGTTTCGACCGGGCTCTCTTCGACCATGGCACGGTAGTCGTCGAAATCCATGTCGGCCATGTCGCCATCGCGATGGCGGGCCATCACATAGCGTGAAAATAGCGAGTACTGCTCGCCCGTCGCAAGCGCCTGGGTTTCCACGGCGTGAACGTGTTCATTGCGCCGCAGGATGCGCTTCTGCGCCCGGCTGGGCTCGAAGTCGCGCACGCGGATACGCACCGGCACGCAGGCGCGGCAACCCTCGCACAGGGGCTTGTAGACGAAATGGTGCGAGCGCCTGAAGCCCGCGTCGGTGAGCGTGTCGTGCTGGGAGATGGCGTCAGGTCCGCTGAGCTCGGTGACGAGCTTGGTCTCCAGCCGGTGCGGCAGATACGGGCAGCGCATCGCCGGTGTGGTGCGGAAGAACCGCAGGGTCTGGATATTCTGACGGATGAACATTTAACTGAGGACAGTGTACCGCAGCGGCCTGCGAAGGAAAGCGCTAGTCGGACCGACGACGGCCGATAGAGGGCCGCAGAGTCAAGGTTTTTGTCGGATTCCAGCCAGCCGGCGAAACGGCACGAGGGCCAGCCGCACCAGCTTGGGCAGCAGCCAGATGAGCAGGGCCACGAACAGGGCGAGCAGGCACAGGAACGTGATCGGGTGGGCGATGGCGAGAGCCAGCCCGCCGATCACGCCAATATCCTCGGCGAAGGAGGCGGCAATGTTGCTGAACGGTTCGGGCGAGGTGTTGATCAGCGCCCGCGTGCCCGTCTTGGCGACGTGCGTGCCGGCGGCCAGGGTGCCGCCCAGCAGGCCGGCGACGACCGCGACTTCGGGGCTGAGGCCGCCGGCCGCACCGTAGGCCAGCAGGGCGCCGGCCGGCACGCGCACGAAGGTCTGCAGCATGTCGTTGATGCTGTCGACGTAGGGAATCTTGTCGGCGAAGAAGTTGAGCGCGAACAGGAGTGCCGCCACGCCCATCACCCAGGGCGATCCAAGCACCTGCAGGTCGTGCGGCAGGGCGACCAGGCCGAACCGCTGGGCCGCCCCCAGCACCAGGACGGCGGCATAGGTGTTGAGCCCGCTCGCCCAGCCGGCGCCCAAGGCGATGGCGATGGCGGCGATGACGTCGGTGCTCATGACGCGCTCACAGCGCGCGCCGCGCCTTGAACGCCGTGGCGAGCGTGCCGTCGTCCAGCCAGTCGAGTTCGCCGCCCACCGGCACGCCATGAGCGAGACGGGTGAGGGGCACGTCGAGCTCGCCCAGGCGCTCGGCGAGATAGTGGGCGGTGGTCTGGCCGTCGACCGTGGCGTTGGTGGCGACGATCACCTCGCGTATGCCGGCCGCGGCCACCCGCTTCACCAGGCCCGCGATGTTGAGCTCGTCGGGGCCGATGCCGTCGAGCGCCGACAGCGAGCCGCCCAGCACGTGGTAGAGGCCGCGGAAGATCTTGCCGCGCTCCATGGCCCACAGGTCGCCGACATCCTCGACGACGCAGATCAGGCCCTGGTCGCGGTTGGCGTCGGCGCAGATCGAGCACGGGTCGATGGTGTCGAGGTTGCCGCAAGTCGAGCAGGCACGGATCGAGCGTGCCGCGTCGGCCAGCGCGGTGCCGAGCGGCTGCATCAGCGTCTCGCGCTTCTTCAGGAGATGCAGCGCCACCCGCCGCGCCGAGCGCGGTCCAAGCCCGGGCAGTCGGCCGAGCAATTGGATCAAGCGTTCGATTTCTGGGCCGTTCATGGCTGGGGGCGCGCCACTCCAGTGGCGCGATCTTCTCTCGCTGCAGACAAAGACGCGCCACTGGAGTGGCGCGCCCCCGGCAAAGAGGTCACAGCTTGAAGCCCGGCGGCAGCGGAAGCCCGCCGGTGATGCTGCGCATCTGCTCCTGCACGGTCTGCTCGACCTTCATGCGCGCGTCGTTGGCGGCGGCCACGATCAGGTCCTCGACCACGCCCTTGTCGGCGGGCACGAACAGCGAGGCGTCGATCTCGACCTTGCGCGTCTCGTTCTTGCCGTTGACGGTCACCTTGACCAGGCCGGCCCCCGAGGAGCCCACGATCTCCAGGCGCTCCAGCGTCGCCTGCAGCTCCTGCATCTTCTGCTGCATGGCCTGGGCCTGCTGCATCAGGCCGCCGAGATCCTTCAGCTTGTCGAACATCAGTACTCACTCTCCGGGATGTCGTCGTCGGCAGGATACTCCTCGCCGGCCGGCGGCTCCTCGCCGCTCTCGACCAGGCCTGCCACCAGCGAGGTCTGCGCGCCCTTGCGTCGCACGGCGTCGAGCTTGGCGCCGGGGAAGGTCTTCAGGATGGCCTGGACCAACGGATTGTTTTCGGCCTGGTTGCGCAGCTCGTCGCCCTTGGTCGCCTTCTGCTCGTTGAGCGTGGGCTTGCCGCCGGCCGACGACACCGTCGCGATCCAGCGCCGGCCGGTCCACTGGCTCAAAAGCTCGCTCAGGCGGGGTGCCAGGTCGGGCGGCGCCTTGGGCTGAGTGCGGAACTCGATCAGGCCCGGTTCGCAGCGCACCTCGTGCACGTGATGGATGAGGTGGTGCACCAGTCGCGCTTCGCGGCGGGCCTCGAACAGGGCCACGATCTCGGTGAAGCTTTTAGGGTTGGGTTGAGCGACAGCCGGCTGGCTCGCTGTGGCGACGACCGGCTGGGTCGCGAGGCGGGCCGCGGCACCGCCGCCTCCGCCGCCACGCGGTGCGGGCGCCGATACACCCGCGGCAGGAGCTGGCGCCGCGCCGTTCTGCAGCGCCTTGATGGCGTCGGACGGCGACGGCAGGTCGGCGGCGTAGCACAGTCGGATCAGGGCCATCTCGGCGGCGCGCAACGGCGAGGGCGCCGACAGCGTCTCCTGCAGGCCCTTCATCAAGAGCGTCCAGGCGCGCGTCAGCGACGCCATCGAGAGCTTGGCCGCCATGGCCTGGCCCTGGGCGCGCTCGCTGTCGGCCGAGGCCGCCGCAGCGTCGGGCGCCACCTTGAGCCGGGTCACCCAGTGCGTGAGCTCGAGCAGGTCCTGCAGGATCACGACCGGGTCGGCGCCCGAATCGTGCATCTCGGCCAGCGCCGCCACGACCGACGGCGCGTCGCCGCGCATCGTCTTCTCGAACAGCTCCAGCACCCGGCTGCGGTCGGCCAGGCCCAGCATGTCGCGGACCTGCGCCGCATCGACCACGCCGCCGCCATGGGCGATCGCCTGGTCGAGCATGGAAAGACCGTCACGCACCGAGCCGTCGGCGGCGCGCGCGAGCAAGGTCAGCGCCTCGGGCGAGATCTCGACCTTCTCGGCGCCGGCGATCTTGCTGAAATGGTCGATCAGCGCCTGCTGCGGCACGCGCTTGAGGTCAAAGCGCTGGCAGCGGCTCAGCACCGTCACCGGCACCTTGCGGATCTCGGTGGTGGCAAACAGGAACTTCACATGCGGTGGCGGCTCTTCCAGCGTCTTGAGCAGGGCGTTGAACGCCTTCTCCGACAGCATGTGCACTTCGTCGATGATGTAGACCTTGTAGCGCGCCGACACCGGGCGGTAGCGTACGCCCTCGATCAGCTCGCGCACATCATCGATGCCGGTGCGGGACGCCGCGTCCATCTCGATCACGTCGACATGGCGGTCTTCGGTGATCGCCTTGCAGTTGTCGCAGACGCCGCAGGGATCGACGGTGGCACCACCCTTGCCGTCCTTGCCGATGCAGTTGAGCGCCCGGGCGATGATGCGGGCGGTCGTGGTCTTGCCGACGCCGCGGACGCCGGTGAGCATGAAGGCGTGCGCAATGCGGCCGGTGGCAATGGCGTTGCGCAGGGTGCGCACCATCGCCTCCTGGCCCACCAGGGTGGTGAAATCGACAGGGCGGTATTTGCGGGCGAGGACCCGATAGGGAAGCTGTTCCTTGGCTTCCGGCATGGCGAGGTGTCCTACCCGAAAGGCGCCGTGGCCCCATGAGGCCCGGCGGTCGTCGCGCCCGGCCGCCTGCGCCGGCGGCGGCGCGCGCCGAGCGACAGGTGAGAGACCGGCATGACCCGAAGCGAATTCGTTACGGCTGCTTCCTTCCGGATCTGACCGGGTTGGCGACTGCTCCGCCCACACCGGCCCCTCGAGGCGGTTATATCAGGAGTCGGACGGTGTGGCGCAAGGGCGGAACGTGGCCCTTTGTGGACCTTTGCGCGCGCCCGCCAATGCCTTGATTTCCGGGCGGAAATCCGACTGCGACGCTACTTGGTCAGGATCAGCTTTCCTGACGGGGTGAGCCTCAGGCGGTAAGTGTCGCTGCCGTGCCGGATGCGCAGCTCGCGATGACCGTTCAGCAGGGCCGTGCTCTCGGTCACGGGGAAGTCGACGACAGGTCCGTCCGGGCCGGAGGCTGTCTTTGCGTGAAAGTCCATCGTTTGCTCCTCTGAGGTATGCTATTGATAATTATTCGCAAATAGTGCCTTGTCAGCGCGATATCCGCTCGATTCCGCTACAGTCGTGCGATGACGAGCGCGTTGATGATCGTCGATGTCCAGCAGGGCATGTTCGCTGTTTCGCCGCCGGCCCATCGCGGTGAAGAGATCGTCCGGCGCATCGCCGGGCTGCTGGCCCGTGCCCGCGCCGAAGGGCGGCCGGTCGTCCATGTGCAGCACGATGGCGGTCCGGGCGATCTCCTCGCCAAGGGATCAGCGGGCTGGCCGCACCATCCGCTGGTCGCGCCGCGGCCCGGCGAGATCGTGGTCGAGAAGCGGCACAGCAGTTCCTTCCACGACACCGATCTGCATCGACGCCTCTCGGACCATCGACACTCTGGTGATCGCCGGCATGCAGACCGAGATGTGCGTGGACTCGGCCTGCCGCGGCGCGGCGGCGCTGGGTTATCGCGTGGTCCTGGTGGCCGACGGCCACACGACCTGGGACACGCCGGTGATCGATGCCGAACGCATCATCGCCCATCACAACCGCCTGCTCGCCAGCGGCTTCGCCGATGTCGTCGCGGCGGATGAGGTGACGTTCTAGCTAGGTATGCCGGACTGGACGCTTCAGCCCGAGGTGGTCGCGCAGCGTCGTGCCGGTGTAGTCGGCGCGGAACAGGTCGCGTTCCTGCAGACGCGGGACAACCTCGGCGACAAAGGCATCGAATTGCCCCGGAAAGAACGGCGGCATGACATTGAAGCCGTCGGCGGCACCGGCGCGGAACCACGCCTCCAGCACGTTGGCGATCTCGGCGCCGGTCCCGATCAGCAGCAGATGGCCGCGCGCCGCGGCCACGCGATGGTAGAGCTGGCGCAGCGTCAGCTTCTCACGCCGCGCCATCTCGATCAGGAGCGCGGCGCGGCTCTTGAGATGTTCGGTCTCGGGCACCTCGGGTACCGGCCCGTCGAGCGGATGGACCGACATGTCGGCGCCCAGCCGCTCCGACAGCACGGTGAAGGCCTGCGCCGTGTCGATGTTGCGGTTGAGCTCGGCAAAGATCTCCTGCGCCTCGGCCGCCGTACGGCCGATCACGGGGAACACGCCGGGCATGACCAGGACTTCGTCGGCCCGGCGGCCGAACCCGGCAACCTGCTCCTTCACCGCGCGATAGAAGCCCTGCGCCCCGGCGAGGTCGTTCTGCGCGGTGAACACGACGTCGGCGATGCGCGACGCCAGCGCCTGGCCGGGCCCCGAGGAGCCAGCCTGGATCAGCACCGGATGGCCCTGCGGCGAGCGCGGCACGTTCAGACCGCCTTCGACGGTAAAGTACTTCCCCTTGAAGGCGGGCACCTGCAGGCTGCCCGGCCGCACGAAGACGCCCGCCTTCTTGTCGGCAATGAAGGCATCGTCGGCCCAGCTGTCCCACAGGATACGGCAGGCCACGACGAATTCCTCGGCCATGGCGTAGCGCTCGGCATGCGGCGGATGCTGGCGGCCGAACACGGCGGCGGACTTGGCGTAGGCGGTGGTCACGACGTTCCAGGCCGCGCGGCCGCCCGACAGATGATCGAGCGAGGCGAAGGAGCGGGCGATCTGATAGGGCTCGGCGTAGGTCGTCGAGCCCGTGGCGGCGAGCCCGAGCCGGCTGGTGCCCATGGCCAGCGCCGACAACAGCGTCAGCGGCTCGAACTTGCCGATGGTCGAGGGATGCTCGCCGTAGCCGGTGGCAAAGCCGTCGCCCAGGAAGAACATGTCGAACTTGCCGCGCTCGGCGGTGGCGGCGATGTGCTGCATCAGCGCGAGGTTGGGCCAGCCATCGACAACGGCATCCGGATGCCGCCAGCCGCCGACATGATGGCCCGGCGTCTGCACGAAGACGCCGAGGCGCATCTGCTTTCGATCGGCATCCATCTCAATGCGTGGCGTGGCGCATGCCACCATCGACCGGGATGACGGTGCCGGTGATGTAGCGTGCTCGCGGCGACGCGAGGAAGGCCACCAGATGGGCAATGTCCTCGGGCTCGCCGAAGTAGCCGATAGGGATGTTGCGCTCGATGAAGGCGCGGCGGCCTTCCTCGGTGGGATGCAGCTTCTCGAGGATCTGCTCGCTGTTGATGCGTCCGGGCTGGATGGTGTTGACGGTCACGCCCTCGGCCGCGACCTCGCAGGCCAGGCCTTTGGCCCACAGGTGGAGGGCTGCCTTGGCGGCCACGGCGGCGTTGATGCCGCGCGGCTCCATGGTGCCGCTGATGTTGACGATACGGCCCCAGCGGCGCTGGCGCATGCCGGGCAGCAGAGCCGTGGTCAGACGCCGCGCCGAGGTGAAGTTGAGCGCGAACGCCTCCTCCCAGAAGTCCTCGCCGGCATCGACCGTGGTCGGCCGCGAGCCGCCGGCGCAGTTGACCAGGATGTCGACCTGGCCCAGGGCCGCGGTGGCCTCCCGGGCGAGGCGGACGAGGTCATCGGCCGAGGTGATGTCGGCCCCGATCGGCATGACGTTGCGGTGCCGCTCGATCCTGTCGACCCGCCGGGCCGTGGCGGCGACCCGCGCACCCTGTTCGGCCAGAAGGTGGGCGATGCCCGCGCCGATGCCGGCGCTGGCGCCCGTGACCAGGCAGGTCCGGTCCTTGAGCTCGAAGTCCATCGGCCCTTGATGGACGAGCGACCGCGACTTGCCAACAGCCGGCGACGGGTTGAGCTTTGTCGGGACCGCCAGGCGCGATAGAGTTTCGCAACCGCAGGGAGATGCCCATGGCTGCTAGGAAGAAGTCCGGCTCCAGGAGACCCGCCGCTGCCAAGAAGAAGGCGGCGAAGACCCGCAAGTCCCGGGTGGTGGCGAAGAAGAAAGCCGCAAAGGCGCCCAAGCGCCGGGTGGCGGCAAAGAAGCCCGTTCGCGCCGGCAAGAAGCGCGTGGCCACCAAGAAGCCCGTTCGCGCCGCCAAGAAGCGCGTGGCCACCAAGAAGCCGGTGGCGGTCCCGAGGCCGGCTATGGCGCCGCCCGCACCAACGCCATCACCTGTTCCCGCCGCAGCGCCCGTGGCAGTCACAGAACTAGACAATCGCATCGCGATCGTGCGCGCCAATCTGCGCGAGCTCGTCGATCAGGCGGCATCATCGGCAGGCGCGGCCAACGAGGAACTGCTGTCGCAGCGCATTGCCGAGCAGGAGGAAAGGTTGCGGCGCCTGAGACAGGAGCGCGAGCAGCTCCCTGAAGAGCCTGAGTAGAGCCGCCGCTACTGAGCCATCGTCGACGGCAGCCACAAGGCGATGTCGGGAAACGCGATCAACGCGCCGATCAGGATGATCTGAGCGATGATGAACGGCGTGACGCCGCGGAAGATCGTCTCCAGCGGCACGTCCTTGACCATGCCCTTGATCACGAACACGTTCATGCCGATCGGCGGCGTGATCAGGCCGAGCTCGACCACCATCACGATGATGATGCCGAACCACACCGGGTCGTAGCCCAGCGCTTTCACGATCGGGAACACGATGGGAATGGTGAGCAGGATCATCGCCAGCGAATCGAGCAGGCAGCCCAGCACGAAATACATCAGGACGATGACCAGCAGCACCGCCGTCTTGCCGAGCGGCAGCCCGGAGATCCAGTCGCTGACCAGGCTCGGCACCGAGGCCAGGATCAGGAAGTTGTTGAACAGGATGGCGCCGATCAGCACCGTGAAGATCATCGCCGTGGTCTTCACCGTGTCGATCAGCGTCGTGCCGAGCAGCTGGCGCGGCGTCTTGCGGTTGACCAGCCCGAGCACGAACGCGCCGCAGGTGCCGACGCTGGCCGCTTCGGTCGGCGAGAACCAGCCGACATAGAGGCCGCCGATAACCACCAGGAACAGCAGCGCGCTGCCCCACACGCTGCCCAGCGCCTTGAAGCGCTCCGGCATCGCCGTGCGCGCCGCGGGCGGACCGAGCGTGGGATCGATGCGGCAGGCGATCGAGATCGTGGCCATGAAGCCCAGCACCGTCAGGATTCCCGGAACGAAGCCTGCCAGGAACAGCTGCGAGATGCTGGTCTCGGTGAGCAGACCGTAGATCACCATGACGACGCTGGGCGGGATCAGGATGCCGATGGTGCCGCCCGCCGCCACCGAGCCGGTGGCGAGCCTGTCGTCGTACTTGTACTTGCGCATTTCCGGCAGCGCGATCTGCGCCATCGTCGCCGCCGTCGCGAGACTGGAGCCGCAGATCGCGGCGAACGCCCCACAGGCGCCGATCGTGGCCAGCGCCAACCCGCCGCGGCGATGGCCGAGCCAGGCATTGCAGGCGCGGTAGAGCGATTCGTTCAATCCCGCCTCGCCCGCGATGTAGCCCATCAGCACGAACATCGGGATGACCGACAGGTTGTAGGCGAGGCCGGTCTCGTATGCTGTCTGGCCGAGCAGCGCGAGCGACGCATTGACGTCGATCAGCAGCAATGTGCCGAGAAAGCCGCTCAGGCCCATGGCGAAACCGAGCGGCATGCCGCCGGCCAGCAACACGAACAGCAGGCCGAGGATCACGATGGCGATGATCGAGGGGGGCATCGACGGCGGCGCTAGTCTTGGAAGGGTCGTTCGGCCGCCTCGGGTGCCGACTTTTCGCGGTTCGTCGCACGGTCGACCGAGTCGAGCACGTGCAGGGCCAGGCCCGTGACCAGGAAAATGCTGCCCGCAGCGATCAGGTAGGCGATCGGCCACAGGGGGAAGTTCAGGATCGGCGTGGTGTCGCCCTTCGACGCGATGAAGCCCGCCTGCAGCCACAGACGCCAGACCATGAGCAGCACGAAGCCCAGCGACAGGATGTTGGTGACGAGGCCGAGCCAGACGCGGGCGCGCTCGGACAGGCGCAGCGTCAAGACGTCGACCACGATGTGGCCGCGCTGATGGGTGACCAGGCCGACGCCCAGGAACACGATCAGCGCCATCGCCATCTCGGTCAACTCGACCGTGAAGGTGAAGCCACTGTGGAAGACCTTGCGCGCCACCACGTCGCACAGGGTGACGACGGCGATCAGCGCCAGCGCCACCGTGGCGATGCGGGCGAGCCACAGCGCGACGACTCCGTTCAGCCGCCCGACGCTGCTGGTCAGCACGTCCTTCATGGCCGGCTCAGTTCGTCGCCGCTTTGATCATCTGCCGGAGATCGTCGAGCAGCTTCTGCCCGTCGACGCCCTTGGCGTTGGCCTTCTTAAGCCATTCGTCGGTGGTCGCCTGCAGGAGTGGCCGCCACTTGTCGAGCTCGGCGGGTGCGATGGTATCGATGGTGTGGTTGCGCTGCTTGGCGTCGGCGCGGCCTTTCTCGTCGGCGGCATCCCAGTACTTGCCGAACAGGGCCGAGCCGGCCTCGCCGCTCGCCTTCATGAGGGCGGCCTTGTTGGCGGGCGTGAGCTTGTCGATCGCCTTGGTGTTGCCGACGATCATGAAGGCCGAGCTGAGCAGGCCGCCGGGAATCTCCAGGTGGAACTTGACCAGCTCGTTGAGGCGGAAGCTGTTGACGGCCTCCCAGGGAAACACCGTGCCGTCGACCACGCCGCGCTGCAGCGTCTCGTAGGCGTCGGTCGCCGGCAGCACCGCCACCGACCAGTTGAGCGCCTTGGCCACCGGCACACTGGCGCCGGCAACGCGGATCTTGAGCGCGCGGATCTCGTCCAGAGTCCGGGCGGGCTTGGTGAGATGGATGCTGAACGGCCCGGTCGTGAAAGCCGTCACCAGCGTCGCATCGGTGAACTCCTTCGCGACCAAGCCGTGCTTGTTGTACCACTTCCACAGCGCGGTGCTGCATACGGTCGAGCTCGGGCACAGGAAGGGAAGCTCGGAGGCCTGGAACAGGTCGAAGCGGCCGGCGGTGTAGCCGGGCACGTGCCACGCCAGGTCGCGCACGCCGTTCTTGACGATGTCGTATTGCCCGTCCGGCTTGGCGAGCGGCGCCTTGTCGACCTCGATGACGAGGTTGCCGTCCGACGCCTCGAGGACGGTCTTCGCCCAGGCCTCCTGGGTCTGCACCATGTGATGGCTGGGCCCCGCCCAGTACGCCATCCTCAATGTCTGTTTCTGGGCCGCCGCGGGCAGGGCGACCAACGCGTAAGCAACGAACGCCAGCAACGCCGTTTTACGGTGCATCGCGAGTTCCTCCCTAGTACGTACGCTTTGTGCCTTTCTGGCTCGTCGTCAGGGACTGCTATGATACCGTGAATTCGCCGTTCGGCCAACGCGTCCAGGTTTGACCAGTCGCCGCCATCCCCAGGTCCCCGTCGACCCCGAGACCTTTTCGCGAGCGCCGTACTTTCGTCCACGCTGGCGGCCCGACATCGTCGGCCGCATCCTTGAAGGACGGGACGACTGGAGCGATATCGCGAAGCTCGTGACGGCAAGCTACTGCCTGTTGGCGCCCAGGAAGCTCGTGGAAGCGGTTCGGTCAGGCAAAGCGGCCGATGGCGAGCCGCCAAAGCAAGAAACGACAGCAGCGTCATCACCAGCAGTGAGGGCCGGGGCGGCGTTGCTCCGTCCATCGCCATGGACATGTGGGACATGTGGTCGTGCGATGCGGCCTCATTCGCGTGCGCGGATGCGGGTCGTACCGTCATCATGCCGTGCTTGAGCTTGTTCGCCACCAGCCACCAGTTCATCGGGTAGGCGATGATGAAACCGACCAGCAGCCCCATCGACGTCACGAACCAGAAGGTTGGCGTCGTCGGGTTGTCGGCGTTGGCGATGTGGCGCCGCAAATGCATCACGGTGGGTATCATCCCGGCCATCAGCAGCTTCATCGACAGCAGTTCGGACAGGAACGTGCCCCTCAGGGCGCCGAGGTAGAGCCGCCGGCCATGTCGCGCATGAACAGCGCCTGGAAGATCGTCCAGCCGAAGGCGAAGCCCAGGACGTATTCGAGGGCCGCCTCGGCGAGGCCGGCGATGCCGAGCGTGGTCGCCAGCACCGCGCCGGCCAGGATGCCGATGCCGTCGCCCGCCACGCAATGCATGGTCGAGCCCAGCGCCTGCCGCCACTGGACCGCGACATAGCGCTCGTGCAGGCCGGGCAGCGGCTCGCGGCAGCCCAGCACGTAGAGGAACGCGCCGACCACACCGGTGTAGGAGGTCAGCAGCACAAAGCCCATTTCATCACCGGGGACTCGGGCGTCGTCCTGATGTCGATCGAGACGAACAGCAGGGACACCGCGGCAAGCACGAACCAAAGGAGCATCACGCCATCCAGCATCGGAACCTCCGGCGTTCGACCTTGGGCAATCTGTAGGCTACGCTCCGCCAACGCTAACAAGGGGACGAAACATGCGGTTCGGCGTCACGATGTTTGCAACGGACTATGCAATCCCGCCGCACGAGCTCGCGGTCGAAGCCGAGAAGCGCGGCTTCGAATCGGTGTGGTTCCCCGAGCACAGCCATATCCCGACCAGCCGCAAATCGCCATGGCCCGGCGGCCCCGAGCTGCCGAAATGGTACTACGACACCTACGATCCGTTCCTCGCCATGGCCGCCGCCGCCGTCGTCACCAAGACCATCAAGCTCGGCACCGGCGTCTGCCTGGTGGTGCAGCGCGATCCCATCCACACCGCCAAGGAGGTCGCCACCGTCGACCGGCTGAGCAACGGCCGGCTGCTGTTCGGTATCGGCGGCGGCTGGAATGCCGAGGAGATGGCTGACCATGGCACGGCGTTCGGCACGCGCTTCAAGCTGATGCGCGAACGCGTCGAGGCGATGAAGGAGATCTGGGCCAAGTCGAAGCCGAAATACGCCGGCGATCTGGTGAGGTTTGACGAGATGATGCAGTGGCCCAAGCCGGTGCAGAAGCCGCATCCGCCGATCATCGTCGGCGGCGGCCTGCCGCACGGCGCGCGCCGCGCCGTGGCCTACGGCGACGGCTGGATGCCGATCGGCGGCCGCGGCGGCGACACGCTCGCCATGCTGCCCGAGTTCCGCGAGATGCTGAAGGTGGCCGGCCGCAAGGAGAGCGACGTGCCGGTGACGCTGTTCGGCGTCGGCATGAACGCCGATGCGCTGAAGCGCGCCGAGGATGCCGGCGTCGACCGCGTCGTGTTCGGCGTTCCGCCCGAGGCGAACGACAAGGTTCTGCCCGTGCTCGACAAGGGCGCGGCGTTGATCCGGTGAGCGCGGGTCTTGCCAGGCTGACCGAGGTGCCGTCGGAGCCGATTCCGCTATCGGTGCTGACGGGCTTCCTCGGCAGCGGCAAGACCACGCTTCTTTCCCGGGTGCTGAACGTCCCGGACCTGCGCGACACCGCCGTGCTGATCAGCGAGTTCGGCGCGATTGCGCTCGACCATCAGCTCCTGGAGGCGGCAGCCGACGATGTCGTCGAATTGCCCAACGGCTGCACCTGCTGCGCCGTTCGCCAGGGCCTGGCCGACGCTTTCTACCGCCTGCTGCGATCGCGCCAGGAAGCCGGCCGGCCGCCGTTCCGCCGCATCGCGCTCGAGACCAGCGGCCTCGCCGATCCGGGGCCCACGCTCTACACGCTTTCCGCCGATTCTTTCCTCGAAGCCTCGCTGCGCCTCGACCGCGTCGTGACGACGGTCGATGCGGTGCTGGCCGAGGGTACGTTCGATCGCTATCCCGAAGCCGTCGCGCAGGCCGCCGTGGCCGATCTTTTGCTTCTGACCAAGACGGACATGACCGCCGCGCCCGACAACCTGCTGCAACGGCTGGCGTCGCTCAATCCCATGGCGCCTATCGTCGATGCCCGCGACGCGGAAGCGAGCGACCTGCTGTTCGGCGGCTCGCCCCGGGCGCTGCCGCGGCCGCGACCCCATGCGACCGCGGTGCACGCCCATGGCATTCGCGCCCTGTCGGTCCGCCTGCGCCAGCCGATGACTCGCCTTGGCTTTGCCATGGCGCTGGGCGGCCTGGCGCGCGACCACGGCGAGAAGCTGCTGCGCGTGAAGGGCCTGGTCGAGTTCTCCGACCGGCCGGGTGGGCCGGCGGCGATCCACGCCGTGCAGCACACTCTCTATCCGCCGCGCTGGCTCGACGCCTGGCCCACTGCCGACCACAACAGCCGGCTCGTTTTCATCGTGCGCGATCTCGAGCCGGACGAGATCCTGCGCCGCTTTTGTGACGGCTCTCCGGAAGGAGTCACCTGATGCTCGACCTCGCCATCACCGGCGGCACCTGCGTGCTGCCCACCGGAACCCAGGCCGCGGATATCGGTGTCAAGGACGGACGCATTGCCCTGGTCGGCGCGCCGGGCTCGCTGCCGGCGGCAACGCGCACCGTGTCGGCCAACGACCGGCTGGTCATCCCCGGCGGCATCGACCCGCACATCCATTGCTCGATGCCGGTGAAGGCCCCGGGCCGCCCCGACGTGTTGACCGATCCGCCGTCGCAGGTCAGCAAGGCCGCGCTGCACGGCGGCACGACCACGCTGATCGACTTCGTGCAATGCGTGCACGACCGCACCATCCAGCAGTCGATCGAAGCGACGCAGGCGCACTGGAAAGGTGACTGCTACTGCGACTACGGCTATCACCTGACGCTGATGGGCGAGGTGCCGCAGCCGCATTTCGGCCAGCTCGCCGATGCGATGCAGGACGGCCATGCCAGCATAAAGATATTCACCACCAACATCCGGCCGGGGAATCTCGGCCGCATGGTGCCGCATGGCCATATCTGGGAGGCGTTGAAGGTCGTGGCAGGGGCGGGCGGCATCGCCTGCATCCATGCCGAGGACAACGATATCGTGATGTTCATGTACGAGAAGCTGATGCGCGAGAACCGCGTCAGCTTCGAGCACATGGCCGAGGTCCACAATGCGCTGTCGGAGGAACTCTCCTTCAACCGCGTGATCCGGCTCGCCGAGAATGTCGAGGGTGCGGCGCTCTACATGGTGCATGTCTCGGCCGCCACCGGCGTCGCCGCGCTCGAGTCCTCACGCGCCCGCGGCTTCCCGATGTACGGCGAGACGCTGCATCAGTACCTCATGTACAACGCCGAGGATTACAAGCGGCCGGGCGGGCAGATGTTCCATACCTACCCGTCGCTGAAATACCCCGAGGACCAGAAGCGGCTGTGGGAAGCAACCAACCGTGGCGCCATCCAGGTCATCGCCACCGACGAGCTGTGCTGTCCGCTTCGGGTCAAGCTGCAGGGCAGCCGGATCGACGACACCACGGGCGGCAACTCGGGCGTCGAGCCGCGCGTCGGCCTGATGTACACCAACATGGTCACCAAGCGCGGCTACTCGGCCGAGCACTTCGTCGACATGATCTCGAGCAACGCCGCGCGCATCATGGGCCTCTATCCGCGCAAGGGTGCGCTGGCCGCGGGCTCCGACGCCGACATCGTGCTGATGCAGACCGGGATCGAGAAGACGATCACCGCCGCCGACCTGCACGAGACCGACTACACGCCCTGGGAAGGCCACGTCGTGACGGCCTGGCCGACCACGACCATCCTGCGCGGCAACGTTGTCGTGGAGGACGGCGCCTTCCACGGCGACCTCAAGCACGGGCAGTTCCTCAAGCGCAAGGTGGCGGAGGAGATGCGTACAAGGCCGGCTGTTTAGAATTATCCCGGTAGCCGACCGGAAGGCCGTAACATCTCGAGGAAGGGATGCTCCTCGCTGTCCAGGTAGGCGCCTGGCGGGCGCCAATCGATCCGTCCCATCTTCTTCGCGAACAACCCGTAGCCGATCAGCTCCTGAAGCCGCGCGGGGAAACGACGCACCAGGGCGCGCGGGATGCTGAGTTGCTGATTGACCTGCTGCCGCAGGAAGCCGGCGCAAAAGTTGACCGTGAGAGCAGGGCGCTCTTGTGACGACCGGTTCGCGCCGGCGGTGTGCCACAGGGCCCCGTTCCAGACGAGAGCGGAGCCTGCGGGCATTTCGATCGGCTCGCCGTCCGGATAGGGCGCCTCGGGCATCTCACGCCAGCGATGCGAGCCGGGCACGACGCGCGTCCCGCCGTTTTCGTCGGTGAAGTCGCACAGGGCGATCAGCGCGTTGCACAGCAGGGGCTGGTGGGGCCGCGGCAGCGGATACATCTCATCGTCGCAGTGCATGCGCTGCGCGACCGCGCCCGGCAGCTGGTTGCTGGTCATGCACCACGACAGCAGGCAATCGCGGCCCAGCACGCCCTCGACGACAGGCAGGAGACGGGGATGCACCGGTAGTCGCTCATAGCGTTCGCCATGCAGCAGCAAATTGTCGATCCGAACCCAGTCGTGATCGACAACCTCCGGAGCTGTCTGGCCTTTGCGCCGGAACCCCTTCACGACCGTGGTGGAGTTGGCGATCACGGTCGGCAGCTCGCGCTGGAGTCGGCGCGTGTCGCCGAGAAACTCCTCCACCTCTTCCTGAGCGAGGACACCGTCCACGACGGTGTACCCACGCTCAGTGATTTCCGCGACGTGACGCTCGGTGTCGGTCACGCGCTCGGCGGCAAGCACGGCCGGCCTCGTCAGGCCGGAAGGAGATCGATCTCGTCATCCTTCTTCTGCTCCGGCTGCTTCGGTTCGGTCGGCATTGCGTGCGTGGCGACAACTTCGGCGTCCTTGCGATCTTCATCGGTATTCATCGGGACTCTCCTTGGTATTCGGCCAGTTGCTACGGCTCGGAACCGTGCGCGAAAACCATGTTGGATTTGCACGCAACAGGCAAGGCGAGAAAGTTGCATAACTTGTAACCGAAACAACGCGGGCCTTGCACGACCCGCGCCAGCGTGCGGAGACTCACATTCGCGGCGCCGGCGTCCGGCTATGATGGCTGCAGCCTGCTCCCTGGAGGGAAGCAATGAACCGTGGCCCGCAGCTTGCGGTCGGCGCGCGCGGACGAGACGTTCAGCGCGTTCAGACCATTTTCGTGATGATGAAGACGCTTGGCTTCGACCAAATCGACGGCGTGTTCGGGCCACTGACCCGGAATGCCGTCGTCGCCTTCCAGGAAGGCGAGGGCCTTGCCGCCGACGGCGTGGTGGGCGACAGCACCTGGCAGCGGCTGCCCGCGGACCCCGACACACCCGCTCTCAAACGCGGCTCGACGGGCGGCGCGGTCAGCAGCCTGCAGAAGGGCTTGGTCAAGATCGGCGGGCCTGGGTCGCCGACCGATGCGGGACCGGCCGACGGTGATTTCGGGCCGCGCACCGAAGCGGCGGTCAAGGCCTACCAGGCCCAGCATGCGCTCGCGAATGACGGCGTGGTCGGTCCGCGGACGTGGTGGGTGCCGGCGGGCGCTGCTGGAGCGACCCTGGCGTCGCTTGCCGGCCTGACGACGGTATAGCGGAGGACATGACCATGGCTGAACCCGTCTTGAAGCAGGGGTCGAGCGGCCCCGACGTTCGCGATCTTCAGCAGGCCCTCAAGGCGCTGGGTCACGATCCCGGCCCGATCGACGGCGCCTTCGGCGCAAGAACCACGAGCGCGGTCAAAGCCTTCCAGCAGGTCCGGGAGATCGCCGTGGACGGGATTGTCGGCCGCGTGACCTGGATCAACATCGATGAAGCCGATCAGAGCGAGCCCGTGCTGCGGGTCGGCTCCAGCGGACTGCCGGTGCGCCGGCTGCAGAGCCGCATGACTGCCGTCGGCTTCGATACCGGTGGCGTCGACGGCCGCTTCAGCCCGAAGACGGAGGCGGCCGTGAAGGACTTGCAGCAGCGCTCGCATCTCGCGGTTGACGGCGTCGTCGGACCGAGGACCTGGGCCGTGGTCGACGCGCTGGAGAACGAAGGCGGAGCGAGCTGACTCCCGAGATGACGACCCTTCGCCGTCGATGGCTGCAGCTTGGCGCTGCGGCGATGGCCTCCGCGGTCGTTTCGGCGCGCGCGCAAGCCTACCCCGAGCGGCCGATCCGCCTCGTCGTGCCGCTGCCGGCCGGAGGCGCGGCGGACATCGTTGCCCGCCTGATCGGCCGCCAGCTGGAGCGGCTCGGCCAGCCGGTGATCGTCGACAACAAGCCCGGCGCCGGCACCAATGTCGGCGTGCAGGCCGTGGTCAACGCGCCGCCTGACGGCTACACGCTGCTTGTGGCGAGCACGGCCAGCGCCATCAATGCGACGCTCTACGAGAAACTGCGCTTCACCTTCCTGCAGGACATCGCGCCGGTCGCCGGCCTGGTCAGATTCCCGCTGGTGATGGTGGTGAGCCGCTCAGTGCCGTCGACGAGTGTCGCCGAGTTCGTCGCCTATGCCAAAGCCAATCCCGGCAAGATCAACATGGGGTCGGCGGGCATCGGCACCGCGCCTCACCTGGCAGGCGAGATGTTCAAGGCGATGACGGGCATCGAAATGGCCCACGTTCCCTATCGCGGCGAACCTCCGGCGCTGGCGGACATGATCGCGGGAAGCGTGGAGGTGATGTTCAGCGCTGTCGCCGCTTCGATCGCGCACCTGCGGTCCGGTGCCTTGCGGGCGCTTGCCGTGACGACAGCCGAGCGGATCGCGGTGCTGCCCGACGTGCCGCCCGTCGCCGACACCGTGCCGGGCTACGAGGCGAGCGGCTGGTTCGGGGTCGGCGCTCCGAAGGGCGTGCCGGCCAGGATTGTCGGAACGCTGAGCCGCGAAGTCGCTCTCGGACTGGCCGATCCGGAGACCAGCGCGCGGATCGCCGATCTCGGCTGCACGCTGTTGCCGCTCGGCCCCTCGGCGTTTGGTGCGTTCCTGGCCGCCGAGACCGAGAAGTGGGCCAAGGTCGTCAAGGCCTCCGGCGCCAAGCCAGAGTGAGTGCCCTCGCTACTTCGAGGCCCGGGCGCTGCGTGCCTTGCCGGTCGCCGACGGATCGACGACGCCCTTGGCTGAAACAACGACGCCATAGTCCTCGAGCGCGGTCTCGGTCGAGATGACGCCGTCCAGCACGTCGGCGGCGACTTTGGCGGGGTCGCGCTCCAGCGGATTGCCGTAGCCGCCGCCGGCTGGGCCGTAGCAGACGAAACGGCCGTCCTTGCCGATGCCCATGTAGGGCACCTTGGAGGGCAGCGCCCTGGCGTCGTTGCTGCCGGGCACGAAGAGGTCGAGCTTGGCCGGCATGCCTTCGCCGCCGCCCAAAAAGCCCCACGGGCGGTAGCGATGGCCTTCGCCTTCGACCGAGGCGCCGCCGTCGCTCAGGAAAGTGAACTCGCGCACCGAGCCCAGGCCGCCGCGCCATTTGCCCGCGCCGGCCACGTCCTCGCGCAGCTCGTAGCGCAGCACGCGCAAGGGCAGGTGGGTCTCGATGTCCTCGATCGGGTTGTTGCGGGTGTTGGCGTAGAGCGTGTCGACGGCGTCCATGCCGTCCTTGCCCAGCCGGCCGCCATAGGAGCCCTCGAAGATCTCCATGTGCACCCAGTGGGTCTCGTCCTTCAGTCCCGAGAACGCGATGACCTTGAGATTGCCGATGCCAGCCGAGACATTACCGGGCATGGCTGCCGACAGCGCCTTCATCACCGTGTCGGCGAGCTGGTTGCCCGGGCAGAAGCGCGCGATGGTCGGGGCAGGGAAGGTCGGGTTGGCGAGGCATCCCTTGGGCGCGACGATGGTGATGGGCCGTATGAGCCCGGCATTGACCGGGATGTGCCCGTGGATCTCGGTGTCGAGCAGTATCGAGCGGATGGTGAGCCAGATCGCGATGTCGGCCGTGCCTTCGAGTGGCATGTTGATCGGCCGGTCGGGCACCTGCGGCGCGGTGCCGGTGAGGTCGACCACGAGCGAGTCGTCCTTCTTGGTGATGGTGACGACGATCGGCAGCTCCTTCTTCGAAGGATCGTCGCTGTCGAGATAGCCGTCAATCGCCGTCTCGGCGCGGTAGACGCCGTCGGGCAGCTTCTTGATCGCCTGACGCATCAGCCGCTCGGCATGGTCCATCAGGGCGGCGCAGGCGAGGTCGAAGGTGTCCAGCCCATAGCGCTCGACCAACTCGGCCATGCGCTCGGCGCCAATACGCGCGGCGGCGACCTGGGCATCCATGTCGCCGACCACGAGATCGGAGGCGCGGATGTTGTCGCGCACGATCTGCCAGACCATGTCGTTCTTCACGCCACGGTCGTAGACCTTGATCGCCTTGAACTGCAGGCCCTCGGCGTAGGCGTCGATCGCCTCGACGATGCCGCATGAGCCCGGCGACAGCGCGCCGATGTCGAGATGGTGCGCGGTAGTGGCGGCGAAGCCTATGAGCTTGCCCTGGACGAACACCGGCACGATGAAGGCGACGTCGGGACCATGGCTCGCGCCTGAATAGGCGTCGTTGTGCATGATCACGTCGCCCGGCCGGAACTGGTCGCCGCGCTGGCCGAGGATTTTCAGGACGCCGCGAACGTAGCCGGGAATGGGCCCCGACTGCAGCGGCGTCGACTGCGCCGATTCGGCGAGGCCGCGGCCCTCGGCGTCGACCAGAGCCGCCCCGAAATCCTCCGACTCGCGGATGATCGAGGAGTAGCTCATGCGCATGAGCTTATAGCCCATCTCGACGGCGATGTTCTCCAGCGCGCCCTGGATCACCGAGGTGGTGATCGGGTCGATGCGGTCGGGCTTGGCGGCGGGTTGGCGGAGAGGGGCGGTGCTCATGAGTTTCTCCGGATGATCAGGTTGCCCGCGGCATCGGTCTCGAAATTGTGCCGCGGCGGCACGACGGTGGTCGAATCCATCTGCAGGACGATGGCCGGGCCGGCGATGCGCTCGCCGACCGGCAGAAGGTCACGGCGGTAGAAGTCGGTCGGATAGTCGGCGAGCTTGCCGTCGACACGGAAGGTGCCGGTACCTTGGCGCACGCGCGCCGCGTCGAGCGACTTGGCGGTGCCGGCCGCCGGCCTCGCGATCTTGGCCGCGCTGGCGGCGCCGACCAGGCGCAGGTTCACGATCTCGATGCCGGACTCGGCGAAGTGATGGCCGTACTCGCGGCGATGTATCTCGTGGAAGGCCTCGAACACCTTGGCCAGCACCTTGTCGTCGATCGGCCCGTCGGGGATCGGCACCTTCAGCTCATAGCCCTGGCCGACATAGCGCAGGTCGCCGCGGCGCTCGAACGTGACGTCCTTGAGGTCGATGCCGTCGGCGGTGAAGCGCTCGGCAAGCTCCTTCGCCATGGCGGCGAAGTCGGCGTTGATACGGGCGAGGTCTGCAGCGCCCGATACCTGGAACGAGGTGCGGATGGCATCGTAGCGCAGGTCGCTGATCAGGAGGCCCACGGCCGAGGTAATGCCGGGATGCGGCGGCACGATCACCTCGGGGATGCCCAGCATGTCGGCCACCTCGGCGCCATGCAGTGGCCCGGCGCCGCCGAACGCCACCAGGGCGTAGTCGCGCGGGTCGATGCCTTTCCGGACAGTGCGCGACCGGATGGCGTTGGCCATGTTGGCGTTGATCACGGTGATCACGCCCTCGGCCGCTTCGCGATCGGTCATGCCGAGCTCGCGCGCCAGCTCGCCGATCACGCGGCGTGCCGCCACTTCGTCGAGCGACATGCCGCCGCCCAGGAAGTTGCCGCGGTCGAGGCGGCCCAGCACGACGTTGGCGTCGGTCACGGTGGCGCGGTTGCCGCCGCGGCCGTACGCGGCCGGTCCCGGCACCGCGCCGGCCGAGCGCGGCCCGACCTTGAAGGCGCCGGCCTGGTCGACGAAGGCGATCGAGCCGCCGCCGGCGCCGATCGTGTGCACGTCGATCATGGGCACCAGCACGGGGAAGCCTGCGATCCAGGTGTCGCGCGCGGTGGCCTCGCCGAAGCTGCCTTGCGTCACGATGCCGATGTCGGCCGAGGTGCCGCCGATGTCGAAGGTGATGAGATTGCGTCGCCCGGACAGGCCGCCCGCCCAATCGCCGCCGATCACGCCGGCCGCCGGACCCGAGAGCAGGGTGAGCACCGGCCGCTCGGCCACCATGCTGGGCGTGGCGACGCCGCCGTTGGACGCCATGATGCGCAGGTCGGCCTTGAAGCCCGAGGCGCCGATCTCCGATTCCAGCCGCGTCACGTAGTTGCGCACCTTGGGGCCGACGAAGGCGTTCATCGCCGTCGTGGTGAAGCGCTCGAACTCGCGGAACTGCGGCGACACCGACGAGGAGGTCGTGGCGAAGCACTCGGGGTATTCCTCGCGCACGATCTCCAGCGCCCGCGCCTCATGCGCGGCATCGAGGTAGGAGAACAGGAAGCAGATGGCGATCGCCTGCACGCCCGCCTCCTTCAGCTCGCGCACCGCCTGGCGGACACCGGCTTCGTCGAGCGGCTCCAGCACCTCGCCCTTGGGCGGCACCAGCCGCTCCTTCACCGTCTTGCGATGGCGGCGCTTGACCAGCGGCCGATCCTGCCAGGGGATGTCCTGCATGATCGAGTAGTGCTGCGGCCGCTGATGGCGGCCGATATGCAGGATGTCGCGATAGCCGCCGGTCGTGATCATGCCGGTGAGGGCGCCGTCGTGCTCGAGGATGGCGTTGGTGGCGATGGTGGTGCCGTGGAACACCACGTCGATGGTCTCGCGCGGGATGCCGTACTTGTCGCAAAGCGCCATCAGGCCCGCGACCACGCCGCGCGAGGGATCGTCCGGGGTTGTGGACACCTTGTGGACAGCCGTCTCGCCGGCCTCGGTGTCGGCATAGACCAGGTCCGTGAAGGTGCCGCCCACGTCGACGCCGATCAGCCGCATGCCGTTGCTCCCTCTACCGACATTCGAGTGTCGCGCAGTTTTCCGCCCGACACACCCCCTGTGAAGGGGAGGCAGGCAGTCGGAGGCAAGAGTTGCGCCATGGACTGGCGATTTCCTCCCTCGACCATTTTACAGTAATGGCATGGGGCTTGCTTCCCGGAGGCACGATGGCAACGAAGCCCGACGTTGAACTGGTGGCCGTGACCAAGCGCTTTGGCGATACCGTGGCGGTGGATACGGTCAGCCTGCGCATTCCGGCGGGATCCTACTGCTGCCTCCTGGGTCCGAGCGGCTGCGGCAAGACCACGACCTTGCGCATGATCGCGGGCCACGAGGAGGCGAGCGAGGGCGACATCATCCTGGGTTCGGAGAACATCACCTACGCGGCCCCGGCGGCGCGCGGCACGGCGATGATGTTCCAGAGCTACGCCCTGTTTCCGCATCTCGATTGCACCGACAACGTCGCCTTCAGCCTGCGCATGCGCGGCGTCGACAAGGAGAAACGCCGGGCCCAGGCGCTCGACATGCTGAAGCGCGTGCAGATGGAGCCCTTCGCCGGCCGCCTGCCGGCGCAGCTCTCCGGCGGCCAGCAGCAGCGCGTGGCGCTGGCGCGCGCCCTGATCACCGATCCGCAGGTCCTGCTGCTCGACGAGCCGCTGTCCGCCCTCGATCCCTTCCTGCGGGTAAAGATGCGCGAGGAGCTGAAGGCGCTGCAGACGCGGCTCGGCATCAGCTTCATCCATGTGACGCACAGCCAGGACGAGGCGATGGCGTTGGCCGACCTCGTGGTGGTGATGAACCAGGGCAGGATCGAGCAGGCGGCGACGGCGCGCGAGATCTTCAACAAGCCCGCGTCGGCCTTCGTGGCCCGCTTCATCGGTGGCCACAATGTGCTGCCGGCCGCCGTGGCGCGCGCCAAGGGCGAGGGCAGCTTCGTCGCGATCCGCGCCGACCGCATCACTGTGCAGCCCGGCAACGCGCCGGTCGATGCCACCTCGCTCGCCGGCGTCACGCGCTCGGTCGAATATCTCGGCTCGACCGTGCAGGTCGGCGTCGATGTCATGGGGCTGGAGACTTTGTCGGCTGTCGTCCCGGAAGCGCGCTTCGACGCCAATCCGGTGGCCCCCGGCCAGCCAGTTGTTTTGTCGTGGGCGCCCAAGGACGTTCATGTCCTCGGGCGGTAGAGAGAAGGAGGTACGTCAGATGGCTCGTAAACGGAATCTTGGACGCCGCAGCGTCCTGAAGGGCACTGCAGGCTTCGCGGGTGCTGCGATCGGCAGCGGCGCAATTACCGGTTTCCCGGTGATCTGGGCGCAGAACAACAAGAACATCGTGCTGCGCCAGTGCGGCACCGGCGTGTCGGCGATCAACGAGATCGCCGAGAAGTGCAAGGCCGATCTCGGCATCACCCTGCAGATGACGGCGCTCGATTCCGACGCCGTCGTGCAGCGCGTGGTGACCCAGCCGAACTCGTTCGACATCGGCGATATCGAATACTGGATGTGCAAGAAGGTCTTCCCGGCGAACACGCTGCAGGCGATGAACGTCAAGAAGATCAAGTACTTCGACAAGATCGTGCCGATCTTCACCACCGGCAAGCTCAAGCCCGATTCGGTGATCGCCCAGGGCACGGCGCCCAACACGGTGAGCTTCGTCGAAGGCGCCGGCTCGACCAAGTTCGCCAAGGGCCAGACCGACTGGTTCACCATGATCCCCACGATCTACAACGCCGACACGCTCGGCATCCGGCCCGACCTGGTCGGCCGCAAGATCGAGAACTGGAAGGACATCCTCGACCCGAAGTTCAAGGGCAAGACCTCGATCCTCAACATCCCGTCGATCGGCATCATGGATGCCGCGATGATCTGCGAATCGGCCGGCATCGTGAAGTACGGCGACAAGGGCAACATGACCAAGGCGGAGATCGACAAGACCATCGATTTCCTGATCAAGACCAAGAAGGATGGCCAGTTCCGCGCCTTCTGGAAGACCTTCGACGAATCGGTGAATCTCATGGCCTCGGGCGAGGTCGTGATCCAGTCGATGTGGTCCCCGGCGGTCTCGGCGGTGCGTGGCAAGGGCATCCCCTGCACCTACCAGCCGCTCAAGGAAGGCTATCGCGCCTGGGGCGGCGGACTGTCGCTCGCCAAGCACTTGCAAGGGCCTCAGCTCGACGCGGCCTACGACTACATCAACTGGTACCTGTCGGGCTGGGTCGGCGCGTTCCTCAATCGCCAGGGCTACTACTCGGCGGTGCTCGAGACGGCCAAGGCCAACATGACGCCCGACGAATGGGGCTTCTGGATGGAAGGCAAGCCCGCCCAGGGCGACATCAAGAACCCGCAAGGCCAGGTGGTCGAGAAGGCCGGCGCCGTGCGCGACGGCGGCTCGTTCTACGACCGCATGGGCGCAGTCGCCTGCTGGAACGCGGTGATGGATGAGGACCGCTACATGGTCCAGAAGTGGAACTCGTTCATCGCAGCGTAAGCCATCGACACACGCTGATTCGTCGTATCCCCTCATATTCCTCTCCCCCGTTAGGGGGAGAGGTCAGGAGAGGGGGCTTCGAAGACTGTCTGCAACCCCCTCTCCCAGCCTCTCCCCCTAGCGGGGGAGAGGAGCATGAGGCCAATGAAACGCGCTAACGCCTGGGCCACCTACCTGCAGGTCTCGCCACTCGCCCTGGTCTTCCTGCTGTTCCTCGTCGTGCCGATCGCCACGATCATCGTGGTGAGCTTCTTCGACTACAACACCACCCAGATCATCCCGGCCTTCCTGCTACAGAACTACGAGGAGCTGCTGCTCTCGCCGGTCACCTGGCGGACCTACGGCCAGACCATCCAGTTCTCCGTCGTCACCTGGGCGATCACCCTGGTGATCGGCTTCACCGTCTCCTACTTCCTCGCCTTCCACGTCCGGTCGGCGACCTGGCAGATGGTGCTGTTCCTGGTCTGCACCATCCCGTTCTGGACCTCCAACGTCATCCGCATGATCTCGTGGATCCCGTTCCTCGGCCGCAACGGGCTCGCCAACATGACCTTGATCCAGCTCGGCCTGATCAAGGAGCCGCTCGAGTTCCTGCTGTTCTCCAACTTCGCCGTCGTGCTGACCTATGTGCACCTCTATACGCTGTTCATGGTGGTGCCGATCTTCAACTCGATGATGCGCATCGACCGCAGCCTGCTCGAGGCGGCGCGCGACGCCGGCGCCTCGGGCTGGCAGACGCTGTGGACCGTCATCGTGCCCCTGTGCAAGCCCGGCATCGCCATCGGCTCGATCTTCATCGTCACCATCGTCATGGGCGACTTCGTCACCGTGCGCATGATGAGCGGCGGCCAGAGCGCCTCGGTCTCGCTGATGATGATGAACGCCATGTCGCTGCTGCAGTATCCCGCAGCCGCCGCCAACGCCGTGGTGTTGCTGCTGCTGGTGCTGTTCACTGTCGCTGCCATGATGCGGCTGGTCGACATCCGGAAGGAGCTGTGAGGTGAACGGTCGCCGCGGTCCCGCCTACTGGCTGCTCGCCGGCTTCTTCGCCCTGTTCGTGCTGTTTCTCTACGGCCCGACGCTCACCATCCTTGTGCTGAGCTTCCAGGGACCGCAGGGCGGGCTCACCTTCCCGATGAACGGCGTGTCGGTGCACTGGTTCAAGAACCTGTTCGAGAAGCAGATGGTCGGCGATTTCGCCGGCTCGCTGCAGCGCTCGATGATCCTGGGCGTGGCCGTGATGCTGGTGACCGTCGCCGCCTCGTTCTCTGCGGGCCTCGCCTTCCGCAGCCGCTTCAAGGGGGCGGCCTTCATCTTCTATCTTGCCGTCGCCAGCCTGATCGTGCCCTCGATCCTGATCAGCCTGGGCATCGGCCTGCTGTTCCGCGTGCTCGGCTGGGATGCCGCCTGGTTCAGCTCGGCCTTCGGCGCCCATCTCACCTGGACCCTGCCGTTCGGGCTCCTGATCATGTTCGCCGTCTTCAACCGCTTCGACCGGCGCTACGAGGAAGCAGCGCGCGACCTCGGCGCCACCTCGTGGCAGACCATCCGCTTCATCGTCATCCCGATCCTGCTGCCGAGCCTGATCGGCGTCGGCCTGTTCGGCTTCACGCTCTCCTACGACGAGTTTGCGCGAAGCCTCTACACCTCGGGCACCTTCAACACCCTGCCGCTCGAGATCTACGGCATGACCACCAATGTCACCACGCCGGTGCTCTATGCGCTGGGCACCGTGACCACGGGGGTGTCGTTCCTGGTGATCGCGCTGGCGCTGGTCTCGTTCACCTGGGTGCGCCGCCGTCGCCAGCGCCACGGCAGCGACGCCGGCAAGGCGGCATGAGGATGCGCCGCGCCCGCGTGCTGCGCCTGCCCACCGCCGGCCCACAGGACACCGCGCCGCTCGCCAACGCGATCGACAGCGGCGAGGTCGATCCCGCGACCATTGTCGCCATCATCGGCAAGACCGAAGGCAACGGCTGCGTCAACGATTTCACCCGGGGCTACGCCACCCTGGCGCTAAAGCTGCTGCTGGCCGAGCGCCTGAAGTGCCCGATGGCCGAGGTCGAGTCGCGTGTCGCCATCGTCATGTCGGGCGGCACCGAAGGCGGGCTGTCGCCGCACCTGGTGGTCTTCTGCCGCGAATCCGCGACGGTCACCGCGTCCGGGTCGCGGCTCGCCATCGGCATCGGCCTGACGCGCGCCTTCAAGCCCGAGGACATCGGCCGCACCGCGCAGATCGCGGCGACCGCCGAGGCCGTGACCGGCGCCATGAAGGACGCCGGCATCGCCACCGCCGCCGACGTGCACTTCGTACAGATCAAGTGTCCGCTGCTCACCAAGGAGCGTATCGAGGAGGCCGAGCGCCGCGGCGCCGCCGTGGCGACCGACGACACTTATTATTCGATGGCCTTGTCACGCGGCGCCTCGGCACTGGGCGTCGCCCTGGCGCTCGGCGAGATCAAGGACGCGCCCCAAGCCGCCGTCTGCCACGACTGGTCGCTCTACTCCAAGGTCGCCAGCACCTCGGCCGGCGTGGAGCTCCTGCGCAACGAGATCGTCGTGCTCGGCAATTCGACGGCGTGGGCAGGCGAGCTGGTGATCGATCACGACGTGATGAAGGATGCCATCGACGCCGACGCTGCCCGCCGCGTGCTCGCCCGGCTGGGCGGCGAGACGGTGGCCGTGCTGGCCAAGGCCGAGGCCTCGCCCACGGGCGAGATCCGTGGCCGGCGCCACACCATGCTCGACGACAGCGACATCCATTCGACACGCCACGCCCGCGCCCTGGTCGGCGGCGTGCTGGCCGGCGTGATCGGCGATACGTTGCTCTACGTGTCGGGCGGCGCCGAGCACCAGGGCCCGCCGGGTGGTGGGCCAGTGGCGATCATCGCGAAGGTTTCATAGGACCGCGGGCCTTCAGGGCCGCTCATTCGCCGTCTCTTTTCCGCTGCTGTTGGCGCAGCCTGGGATAAGCTTGTCCAATGATGAACGATCCCTATGCTGCCCTCGGCGTCCGCCGCCGCATCAACGCCGCCGGCGCGCTGACGCGGCTGGGCGGCGCCGTCATGGCGCCGGAAGTCGTCGAGGCCATGGCCGCCGCGTCGCGCGCCTCGGTCGATATCGGCGAGTTGCAGGACGCCGCAAGTACGCGCATCGCCGAGGCGACCGGCGCCGAGGCCGGGCTGGTCACGACCGGAGCCGCGGCGGCTCTGACCCTCGCAGCCGCCGCGTCGATCGCGCGGTGGGATGTCGCCAGGATGGCGGCGCTGCCGCACGGCGATTTCCCGCGCGACATCCTGATCCCGCGCACGCATCGCACCGGCTATGCCCATGCGCTGGCCGCGTCCGGCGCGCGGCTGGTCGACATCGGCCACAACGACCGCGGCACCGGCGCCGGCGTGCGCGGGCTGGAAGCCTGGGAGATCGAGGCGGCGCTGTCGCCTGCCGTGGTCGCCATGGCCTTCTCGGTCAACGCGACGAGTCTGGCCGACCTGCCGACGGCCATCGCCGCCTGCCGCGCCGCCGGCATCCCGTTGATCGTCGATGCCGCGGCACAGCTGCCGCCCAAGGAGAACCTGAAACGCTTCACCGCCCTGGGCGCCGATCTGGTGGCCTTCTCCGGCGGCAAGGCGTTGGGCGGGCCGCAGGCATCGGGCATCCTGGCGGGCAAACGCGATCTCGTGGCCTCGGCGCTGCTGCAGCAGCTCGACATGGACGTGGCGCCCGAGACGTGGTCGCCGCCCAAACTGGTCGATCGCGCCAACCTGCGTGGCCTGCCGCACCATGGCATCGGCCGCGGCTTCAAGGCGGGCAAGGAGGAGATCGTCGGCTTGCTGATGGCGCTCGATCGGTTCGTGAAGGCCGACGATACGGCCGACAATGCGCGGCTCGAAGCGCGGCTGAAAACGATTGCCGCCGAACTGGACGGGCACAAGGTCACCTTGGTGCCGGCCTCGATCACCGGCCGCGTGCCGGTGCTGGAGATCGCCGTGTCGGAGGCGCTTGCCGTGAGCGCGCGCCTGCAGCGCGGCGATCCGCCGGTGCATCTGTCGGAGCGGCACGCCGCGCGCGGCGTGCTCACCCTCGATCCGCAGGTATTGCTGCCCGAGCACGATGCGCCGCTCGCCGCGGCGTTGCGTGCCGTGCTTTAGGCCGCTTTCAGCAGGCCGAGCTGCTGCAGCGCGGTCACGCCGTCGTCCAAACCGATCTCTTCCTTGACCTTGCCGTTCTCGATGCGCAGCACGGTCGTGCCCGTGAAGTGCATCTTGCGGCCGGATTTGGCCGGCAGCGAGCCGATCAGGAAGTCACTGAAAGCCGGCCCACTGTGCGTGCCGCCGCCTTCCCAGCGGCCGACGACGTAGTCGCCCTCGGCAATGAGGTCGGCGGTGCCGCCGAATTCGAGGTCGGGGAAGGCTGCGCGGAAGTCGGTCATGAAGCGCTTGATGTCGTCGCGGCCACGGCGCGGGGCATGCAGCGAGTACTGCAGCAGCATGTCGGGGGCGGCGAGCTCGTCGACGACGGCGAGATTGCAGCTCTTGCCCCAGAACTCCGTGAACCAGCGTCCGACGATTTCCTTGTTTTCCTGTTCCTTGGACATGATGGGATCCTTCGGGTTGGTGTTTTAGGCACCTCGACCGTAGGACTCCGTGCGCTGGCAGCGTTATCCGCCTGCTGATTGGAATTGGATCTTTGCTGGGAGCGCGCCACTCCGTGGCGCTCATGGGCGGTGCGATCCACGAAGATGCGCCACGGAGTGGCGCGCTCCCAGCAATGACTCAGTCCGCGATCACGCCCTCGTCGCGATAGGCCCAGCACGTGTCGGGCGGCAGGGTGACAGCGACCTCGCCGTCGTTGTGGCGCGCTGCTGTGCCCAGTTCGAGCGCTTCGAGGCGCTGGCCCCCCAGCTCGACGTCATACACCGTCTGCATGCCCTGATAGCGGCGCTCGACCACGCGGCCGGAGAAGGCGTTGGCCGGACCCTTTTCGCCCAGGCGCACGTTCTCGGCCCGCAGCGCCACGCGCGCCTTGTCGCCGACGGCGAGCGGCTGCGGCGTCCAGGCTTCGATGCGGCCGGCGGCGCCGAGATCGATGGTCGCCTTGTCGCCGCTGCGCGCCAGTACCTTGCCCAACAGGATGTTCGAGGCGCCGGTGAAGTTGGCGACGAAGGAATCGGCCGGGCGATTGTAGATCTCGGCCGGCGGGGCCATCTGCAGAAGCTTGCCGTCCTTCATCACGCCGATGCGATCGCCCAGCACCACGGCCTCGGACTGGTCATGCGTGACGTAGAGCCCGGTCATGCCCGTCTGCTTCAGGATCCGGCGCAATTCATCGCGCAGCCGGATGCGCAGCTTGGCGTCGAGGTTGCTGAGCGGCTCATCGAGCAGCAGGAGCTGCGGGCGATAGACCAGGCTTCGCGCCAGCGCCACGCGCTGCATCTGGCCGCCCGACAGCGAGGTCACCGGCCGTTCGGCGTAGTCGGCCAGTCCGACCAGCTCCAGCGTCTCGTTGACCTGGGCGTTGATGTTGCTGCCCACGCCGTTCCTGCGCCGATGCTTCAGCGGGTAAGCCACGTTCTGGCGCACCGTCATGTGCGGCCACACGGCGTAGGACTGGAAAACCATGCCGATATCGCGCTCGCGCGGGCTCACCAGCAGGCCGCGCTCGGGCTCGGAGACGACGCGGTCGCCGATCGAGATGCGACCGCCCGTCGGATGTTCCAGACCGGCCACGCAGCGCAAGGTCGTGGTCTTGCCGCAGCCCGAGGGGCCCAGCAACACCACGATCTCGCCCGCCGGGACGTCGAAGCTGACGCCGTCAACGGCGGGCTTGCCCGTCGCGAACTGCTTGACCAGATCCTCGATGAGAAGCGCGCTGCTCACTGCCGGTAGCCGTAGGTCTTGTTCCACTCGGCGAGCCAGGGCTCGCGCAGCTTCTCGAACTGCTCGAAGTTCGGCACCCATACCTTGATCACCTTGGGGTCCCAGCCCTTGGGGAAGGCGGGCGGCTCCTTCAGCGAGGTGATGTTGCCGAGCTTGGCGATCTGGAAGGACTGGCCTTCCTTGCTGAGGCGCCAGTTCATGAAGAGCTTGGAGGCATTCGGGCTCTTCGCCGTCTTGGTGATGCCGTCGGCGTAGGGAATGATCGGCACACCCTCGGGCGCGAAGATCGCTTCGGCCGGCGCCCCCTCGACGATCTTGGTGTAGATGATGTTGTAGAGCAGCGGCGCGATCGAGATTTCGCCGCGCACCAGCGAGTCGGAGGTCGGCGCGCCCGACGGGAACAGCGAGATGCCGAGCGCGGCCTGCTTGGCCCAGTAGTCGTCGCCCAGCACCTGCTTCTCGAACATGATGCGGGTCCAGGTCGTGCCGCCCGACGGCCCCACCACTTGGCCGATCTGCTTGTCCTTGTATTCGGGCTTGGTGAGATCCATCCAGGTCTTGGGCGCGTTCTTCACGAGCTGGGTGTTGTAGGCGATCGCCCAGCCCAGGGTGACGCCCGGCCACAGCTTGGGCGACACCATCGCATCGGGCCGGTAGTCGGCGGCGTTGGGCGGCTTGTAGTCCTGGAACAGGTCCTGCAATTCCAGCATCAGGCCGCGGTCAGAGTGGTTGACCACGTCGGCGCCGAGCTTGCCAGCGGCCGCCTCGGTCTTGATGCGAGTGATGAGCTGGCCGCCGGGCGCGCGCACCATCGCCACCTTGATCTTGGGGAAGGTCTTGTTGAACTCCTTGATGACCTCCTGCTCGGTCTCGGCGAAGTTCGCGGTGTAGTAGGTGAGGCCGCCCTCCTTCTCGGCAGCGGCGATCTCTTCCTTGGTGCCGAACTTCTCCTGCTGCGCCCATGCGGGCAGCCCACCGGTGAGGATGCCCGCTGTTCCGAGCACGGCGGTCTTGGTGAAGGTGCGTCTCTTCATCGGTCGTATTCCTCCTGATCTGATTTCAGTTGAATCGCGTGTTCTGGGTCGTCTCGCGCGAGATCCAGGTCGTGAGCCCGAGCAGTACGCCGAGGATCGCCGTCTGCACCAGGCTGAACGCGGCAGTCTTCCCGGTGTTGCCGCCCTCGTAGTAATCGAGCAGCAGGACGGCCATCACGGTGGTGTCGCTGGTGTAGAGGAACAGCGAGGAGCCGAGCTCGCGGATTGCCAGCACGAACAGGAGTGTCATCGACGCCACGACGCCGGGCTTGGCGAGCGGCAGCACGACGGTGCGGATGGTGCCCAAAAGCCCGCGACCGCAGATCCACGCAGCCTCCTCGAGCTCCTTGTGGATCTGCAGGAACGAGGTCGACAGCGCTTTCACGGTGTCGGGCATGAAGCGCGCGACGAAGGCCAGCGCCAGGATCCAGATCGTGCCGTAGAGGCCGCCGGGCAGGCCGATCCAGGCCCACAGGTAGGCGACGCCGACGACCAGGCCCGGGATGGCCACGGGAAGCGTGGCCAAAAGGTCGATCGAGCGGCGGCCCGAGACGGTGGTGCGGTTCACCGTGTAGCCGATGGCGAAGGCGAGAGCGCCGCCCGCCACGGCGGTGATGACGCCAACCTTCAGCGTGTTCCAGATCGACAGCATGGTCAGCGGATTGTCGAACACGCTGTTGAAGTGCACCCAGCTGTACTGGTTCCAGTCGAACAGCGCGTTGAAGTCCTTGAAGAACAGGAACTTGCGGAACGCGGCGATGACCAGCGCGAGCGTCGGCAGCACCACGACGACGAACAGGTAGACCAGCGCCAGGGCGAAGGTGAACCAGCGCCACGGCCCGAGATTGAGGCTGCGCGGCCGGAACGCCTTGCCGGCGACCGTGGCGTAGCTTTTGCCCGAAAGCACCTTCTGCTGCGCCCATACCAGGATCGCGGTGACGACCATCAGCAGGATCGCGACGGCGGCGGCGGTGTTGTAGAGCGGCGGGCTCCAGGCAGTGAGCTTGAAGATGTACGTGGTGAGCACGTTGATGTTGGCCGGCGCGCCGAGCGCTGCCGGCACGCCGTAGATCCCAAGCATCACCACGAAGGACAGCAGCGAGCCGGCGAGGATTGCGGGCGCGATCAGCGGGAAGGTGATGGTGAAGATCGTTGTGAAGGCCGAGGCGCCTGATACTTCCGACGCTTCTTCCAGGCTCGGGTCCATGTTCCTGAGCGCCGAGGCGGTGAACATGTAGACATAGGGCGCGTAGTAGATGCCGAAGACGATGATGAGGCCGGACATCGAGTAGAAGTTGAAGCGGAAGTCGATCCCTACCCACTTGAGTGCCGTGTTGAGCAGGCCGGTCTTGGGCGAGCCTAAAATGCCCCAGGCGACGCCGGCGACCAGCGGCGGCACGAACAGCGGGATCATGCTGGCGCCGGCGATGAAGCCCTTGAACGGCGTGTTGGTGCGCACGACGATCCACGAAAAGGCGAGCCCGATCACCACCGCCAGGATGGTGCCACCACCGCAGGCGGCCAACGCGTTGAAGAAGGCGAGGTGGACGTTCTCGTTGGCCAGCACGTCAAAGAAGTGCTTGGCCGACGGCCGGAAAGCGCCGAACCCGTCGACGATCGGGTTGGAATCGCTCAACGCGCCGAACATCAGCATCAGCAGGGGATAGATCACCAGGAACGCCAGCACGATCAGCAGCGCGCCGACCCATAGCGGGGCGCCCCATCGCCTCGGCGCCTGCGTCATTTGGCGGGCAGCCGGCAGGGCTTCAGCACTCGTTGCCGTCAACGCAGACTACTCCTCCCAAAAGCCGGCTGCTGACGAGCCAGCTTCATTCCCTGTGTAACCGTAGCCCATCGGCTTTGTGGGCGCTACGTTTTGCTGACGGCCAGGCGTGGGAGTTGTCGCCCGGTGCGTGCAGCCCGGCTACTCGTCGCCGTTGACCCCGGTCAGGAATCTCTCCGAGTAGGAGTTCATGATCTGCTGCCAGGTCGTCCTGGTGCCGCGTGCCGACCAGTTGAAAATGGGAGTCAGGGTCTTGATGGTGAAATCCGTCATCGACCCGAACGAGCCCGTAATGCCGTTGGTGATGATGTCGGCGTTCTTCGAGCCCTCGGGATCGGTCTTCGAGGCCTTCGCGGCAAAATAGGAAAGATTGTAGTAGCTGTAGCTCGAGCAGCCGAAGAATCCATAGATCTGGTACTGGTCGTTGTTCATCTTGATGGGCGCACCGATCTGATCGCCCATGTACTTGAGATCCAGCAAGCCGACGCGGGAATGGCCGGCATAGAGGAAGACGGAACCGCGTTCCGCAGCCTCCTTCGCCATGCAGAAGAAAGCGACGCTGTCCTCGCCGATGTTGGTGACGCCCCAGAACAGGCGGACGACGATCTTGCGCCCGCCATCCTTGCGCGCGAATTCCTCGACGTGGCCCGGAGAGTCGGCCAGAGGCTTCGTGTTTCCGCATTCACGCTCGCGCTCGTCGACGGGGAGGGTGCGAACCGAGAAGCCCTGATTCACAAGGAACTTGCGTATATCCCGGTAGTTCGCGGCGTTGTAGTCGGTGTTCTTGTCGGGAGCGGACTTGCCGTTCTTGTCATCGTCGGCGCCGTAGGTCAGCACGACGCGGATCTCGCCGGTGCCGTTGGCCAGTCGCTCGTAGGCGGGCGCGGTGTTGGTGGTGTTGGCGTGCTTTGCGACGATCGTACCGTCCGCGGTGGAATAGTCGACACCGTCGACCAGCGGGCACCCTTTGTTCAGCGGAGCCCAGAAGTAGGCCATGCGATACTTGTCGCCCCAGCTGAAGCAGCTGTCGGTCGAACGCTCCCACACCTCGTCCAGGTTGAGGGGCAGGCGGATCTTGACGACATCCTGAAGCCCGTTGTCGAGAACGAACGTGCCGGTGTAGCGGTAGCGCACGTAGAGCTTGCCGGTCTTGCTGTCGCGATGCTTTCCGAGAACCTCGACTTTCGCGTCGTTCTTGGCAGCGGCCTTCCTGGGGGCGGCCTGAAGAGGGCCGGCGAGGTACAGGAGCTGCCGGCTGATGTATGAGGGCTCGAGCAGGAAGTCGGGCGTATCGTCGGCGATCTCGACCATGCTGGTGAAGGTCACCTCGCCTTCGTAGGAGTCTTTCGAGTAGTAGGCGAAGGCCGGGGACCCGGTGAGGAGAAGCAGGCAGCCGGCGAGGGCCGCGGACAGCAGGCGCGCGAGCATGGTCTAAAACTTCTTTCGTTTTGTGGGGCTGATCTCGAGATGCGACTGAGAACACACAACCGCTATGGCTACGTGCCTCTGCGCGGCCGCGCCGACTACACTTGGCCGAATGGCCGACGGCTCGCCGTCTATTTCGCCCTCAATCTCGAGCATTTTGCCTACGGCGAGGGGCTCGGTGCGGAACTGGCGCCGGGTGGACCACAGCCCGACATTCTCAACTTCTCGTGGCGCGATTATGGCAATCGCGTCGGCGCCTGGTACATGCTCGACGCCTTCGACGCGCTCGGCCTGCCGCTGGCCGCGCTGGTCAACAGCGCGATGTACGACTATGCGCCCAACCTGGTCGCGGCTTGCCGCGCGCGCGGCGACGAGATCGTGGGCCACGGCCGCACCAATGCCGAGCGTCAGGGTGAGCTCGATGAGACGGCCGAACGCGCGCTGATCGGCGAGGCGACCCGGCGCCTGACGGAAGCCGAAGGCCGGTCTCCCGAAGGCTGGCTGGGCCCGTGGATTTCCCACAGCCACGTGACGCCGGACCTGCTGGCTGAAGCGGGCTATCGCTACCTGCTCGACTGGTCGATGGATGACCAGCCCGTGTGGTTCGGCTGCCGCGACGGCAAGCGCATCCTCGCCGTGCCCTATCCACAGGAAGTGAACGACATTCCGCAGATCGTCGGCCGCAAGATCGGCGGTGCCGCCTTCGCCGATATCATCATCGACCAGTTCGACGAGATGCTGGAGCTGTCGCAGACGCGGCCGCTGGTGATGGGCGTGGCGCTGCACGCCTATCTGGTGGGCCAGCCGCATCGCCTGCGGCACCTGAAGCGCGCGCTGCGTCACATCGCGAAACACCGCGATCGCATCTGGCTCACGACGCCGGGCGCGATTGCGCGGCATTGCATGGCGTTGCCGACGGGCGTTGTTCCGTAGAGATCAATTGATCCTCGACTCATGTTTCTCTCGACTCATGTTCCTCTCCCCCGCTAGGGGGAGAGGTTAGGTGAGGGGGCCTCGAAGGCTCGCTTTAACCCCCCCCCCCCCCCCCTCCCCCCCCCGGGGGGGAGGAGCATGAACGCAAAGGACATCGAAATGCGCC
>FODP01000004.1:0-154940 GCA_900110395.1 Rhodospirillales bacterium URHD0017 | reverse complement strand
ATGTTCCTCTCCCCCGCTAGGGGGAGAGGTTAGGGGGGGGGCCCTCGAAGGCTCGCTTTAACCCCCTCACCCAGCCTCTCCCCCTAGCGGGGGAGAGGAGCATGAACGCAAAGGACATCGAAATGCGCCTGTTCACCGCCACGCTCGCGACCGAGACCAACACCTTCTCGCCATTGCCGACCAGCATCGAGAACTATCGCGAATCGGTGTTCCTGCGGCCGGGCGAGCATCCGGCTGACGCGCCGCGCATGTGCACCGCGCCGTTGTTCGTCGGTCGCAAACGCGCCGAGCAGGAAGGCTTCGAGCTGATCGAGGGCAGCTGCTTTGCCGCCAGCCCCGCCGGCACGACCAACCGCGCCGACTACGAGACCATGCGCGACGAAATTCTTGACCAGCTCAAGGCGGCGCTGCCAGTCGACGGCCTGCTGCTCGGCCTGCACGGCGCCATGGTGGCGCACGGCTACGACGACGTGGAAGGCGACATCATCGAGCGGGCGCGGGCGATCGTCGGGCCGAAATGCGTGATCGGCGTCGAGCTCGATCCGCACTGCCATCTCACCATGAAGCGCGTGGCGGGCGCCGACATCATCGTGCTCTACAAGGAATTCCCGCATACCGACGTCGTCGAGCGCGCCGAGGACGTGCTCGATCTCGTGCTGGCGACCCTGCGCGGCGAGGTGAAGCCGGTGATGTCGGTCTACGACTGCCGCCAGATCCAGAGCTATCCGACCACCATCCAGCCGATGCGCGGCCTGGTCGACCGCATCAAGGCGATGGAAGGCAAGGACGGCATCTTGTCGGTGTCGATTGCTCACTGCTTCCCCTATGGCGACGTGGCCGAGATCGGCACGCGCGTGCTGGTGATCGCCGACGGCGACAAGAAGAAGGCCGATGCGCTGGCGACCCGGCTCGGCGAGGAGCTCGTGTCGCTGCGCGGCAAGACGGCGCCGCCGTCGTTCGACGTGGCGGGTGGCGTCGCCGAGGGTGTGGCCTTCAACGACCTGCCGGTGGTGATCGCCGATCCGGCCGACAATGCCGGCGGCGGCGCGCCGTCGGACAACACCGACATCCTGCGCCATCTGATCGACAGCAAGGTCGAGAATGCCTGTTTGGGCCCGATCTGGGACCCGATCGCCGTGCGCATCTGCTTCGATGCGGGGCTGGGCGCCAGGATCGGCCTCCGGATGGGCGGCAAGATCGCGCCCAGCTCCGGCCAGCCGGTCGATGCCGAGGTCGAGATCATCGGCCTCAAGCGCGACGCCTGGCAGCGCTTCGGCCCGACGCAGGTTCCGGTGGGCGATTGCGCCGCCGCGCGCGTCGGCGGCGTCGATGTCGTGCTGATCACCAAGCGGACACAAGCGACGGGGCTGGAGCTGTTCACCAACCTGGGCATCGATCCGCAGCAGAAGAAGATCGTGGTGGTGAAGTCGACCAACCACTTCATGGCGGCCTATGGGCCGATCGCCAAGAAAGTCGTTTACGTCGAATCGAGCGGCCCGCTGCGGCGCGATCATCGCAAGGTGCCGTATACGAAGGTCGAGCGTCCGATCTGGCCGCTCGATCAGGATGCGAAACCGCGCGGATTGATATTTTGAGTTTGCGCGCCGTTCGCACACGCACACTTTCATCCCGAGCGAAGCGAGGGACCTTTCCTGCTGCCTGAAAGATCCTTCGCTGCGCTCGGATGACAAAGGCGCGCGCTTTGCATAGTTTGTGCATGGGATCGGGGAGCTTTAGAGGGACTCAAATGATATTCCGGATAATGGCCGGCCTCGCTGCGTTTGCTTTGCCTTTTTCGGCAATGGCGCAGGAGAAGGTGCTGAAGGCGGTGATGCACGCCGACGTGCGCGTCATCGATCCGATCTGGACGACGCAGACCATCGCCAACATCCACGGCGCCCTGGTCTACGACACGCTGTTCGGCAACGACGCCGACCAGAAGCCGCAGCCGCAGATGGTCGGCAAGTACGAGATCAGCCCCGATCGGCTCACCTATACCTTCACCCTGCGCGACGGGCTGAAGTTCCATGACGGCTCGCCGGTGACCTCGAAGGACGCCATCGCCTCGATCAAGCGCTGGGGCGCCAAGGACGGCGTTGGCCAGCGCCTGATGGGCTTCGTGACCGCCCTCGACGCGGTCGACGACAAGACCTTCAAGATGGTGCTGCGCGAGCCTTACGGCATGGTGCTGGAATCGCTCGGCAAGACCGGCAGCTCGATCGCCGCCATCATGCGCGAGAAGGATGCGCAGACCGACCCGCAGCAGCAGGTCAAGGAGTCGATCGGCTCGGGCCCCTACATCTTCGCCAAGGACCAGTGGGTTCCGGGCAGCAAGGCGGTCTATCTCAAGAACAAGGATTATGTGCCGCGCACCGAGGCGCCGTCGTCGTTCGCCGGCGCCAAGATCCCGGGCGTCGACCGCATCGAGCTGATCTGGATCTCCGATCCGCAGACGGCGATGTCGGCCCTGGTCAACGGCGAGATCGACTTCTACGAGAACCCCAACACCGACTTCCTGCCTCTGCTCGCCAAGGCCAAGGGCGTGAAGCTGATGAAGACGGGGGTCATCGACAGCACGCAGGGCATGATCCGGCTCAACCACCTGCATCCGCCCTTCAACAACGTTAAGGCGCGCCAGGCGATGTACTACCTGGTCAACCAGGAGGACTTCCTGCGCGCCATCGTCGGCGATCCGAAGTACTACCGCGTCTGCCCGGGCCTGCTGACCTGCGGCGGGCCGTACGAGAACGACGGCGGCACCGCCTTCTTCAAGGAATACAATCCCAAGAAGGCGCTGCAGCTCCTGAAGGAGGCGGGCTACAACGGCGAGCCGATCACCATCCTCGCCACCACCGACCACAACACCATCACGCCGGCCACCCAGGTGCTGATCCAAGCGATGCGCGAGGCCGGCATCAACGTTGACGTCCAGTCGATGGATTGGGGCTCAGTCGTGTCGCGGCGCGCCAAGAAGGAGCCGCCGGCTCAAGGTGGCTGGAACATCTTCATCACCACCTCGGGCGGTGTCGGAACGGCCAATCCCGTCCTGCACACCTGGATCGGTGCGGCCTGCGACAAGGGTCTGTTCGGCTGGCCGTGCGATCCGGAGATCGAGAAGCTGCGCAACGCTTTCGGCATGGCCTCGAGCGAGGATGAGCGCAAGAAGATCGCCAAGGAGCTGCAGACCAAGGCGATGGAGCAGGTCGTCTACATCCCGTTCGGCCAGTGGGATACGCCGCTCGCCTACCGCGCCGACCGCATCGACGGCATCGTGCCCAACACCGGCCTGGCGGTGCTGTGGGGCATTACCAAGAAATGATCACGCAGGCCTCGTCCGCGCGCGACGCGCGCGGACGATGGCCGAATGAGGCATCTTGACCGCGTATATCGTCCGTCGCCTTTTCGCCACCCTGCCGGTGATGGCCGTGGTTGCGCTGTTCGTCTTCTTCCTGCTGCGCCTCGCGCCGGGCGATCCGGCGGCGATCATCGCCGGCGAAGACGCCACCAGCGAAGCCATCGCCGCCGTGCGCGCCAAGCTCGGGCTCGATCGGCCGCTGGTCGAGCAGTTCGTCGTCTGGCTGTGGGCGCTGCTGCAGGGCGACATGGGCGTATCGATCTTTTCCAACCTGCCGGTCACGCGGCTGATGGCCCAGCGCGTCGAGCCCACCATCGCACTCACCCTGTCGACGCTGTTCGTCGCCGTTTCGCTCGCCATCCCCATCGGCGTGGTGGCGGCGTGGAAGGCGCGCAAGCTGGTCGACCGCCTGGTCATGGGCTTCGCCGTGCTGGGCTTCGCCATGCCGGTGTTCGTGCTGGCCTATGTCCTGATCTACTTCTTCGCCGTGCAATGGCAACTCCTGCCGGTGCAAGGCTACCAGCCGCTGAGCGCCGGCCTCTGGCCGTTCGCTGAAAGCCTGATCCTGCCCTCGGTGGCGCTGGGCGTGACCTACATGGCGCTGATCGCCCGCATCACGCGCGCTTCCATGCTCGAGGTGCTGCAACAGGACTATATCCGCACCGCCAACGCCAAGGGCCTGGCGACCGACCGCGTCCTGCTGCTGCACGCGCTCAAGAACGCGTCTGTGCCCATCGTCACCGTGATCGGCATCGGCATTGCGCTCCTGATTTCGGGTGTCGTCATCACCGAGACCGTGTTCAACATCCCGGGCCTCGGCCGGCTCACCGTCGATGCCGTGCTGAAGCGCGACTATCCCATCGTGCAGGGCCTGATCCTGGTGTTCGCCGCCGCCAAGGTGATCGTGAACCTGATCATCGACATCTCCTACGCCTTCCTCGATCCCAGGATCCGGTACTGACATGGCCGTCATCACCGACGATCTCGCCCCATCGCCCGGCCGCCGCTTCTCGTTGGCGACCGCCATCCGGCGCAACCCGACCATCGCCTTCGGCGGCGTGCTGCTTGCCCTCCTGATCGTGATGGCGGTCTTTGCACCCCTGTTCGCCACCCACGACCCGTTCAAGCTCTCGCCGGTCAATCGCCTGCGCCCGCCCTCGGAGCGCTGGTGGTTCGGCAGCGACCAGTTCGGCCGCGACGTCTTTTCGCGCACCATCTACGGCGCGCGGGTGTCGCTGATCGTGGGCCTCTCGGTCGCCATCATCTCGAGCGTGCTCGGCCTGGCGCTGGGGCTGGCCTGCGGCTACTTCAAGCGCATCGACAGCATCGTCATGCGCATCATGGACGGGCTGATGGCGATCCCGTCGATCCTGCTCGCTATTGCCCTGATCACCCTGGCGCGTCCCGGCCTCGGCATCGTCATCGTCGCCATCATCGTGCCCGAGGTGCCCCGCGTGGTGCGAGTCGTGCGCGCCGTCGTCCTGTCGATCCGAGGGCAACCCTACATCGAAAGCGCCATTGCCGGCGGCACGAAGAACCTGAAGTTGCTGCTGCGCCACGTGTTGCCCAACACGCTGGCGCCGCTGATCGTGCAATCGACCTATGTCTGCGCCTCCGGCATGCTGATCGAGGCCAGCTTGAGTTTCCTTGGCGCCGGTGTGCCGCTGGAAGTGCCGAGCTGGGGGAATATCATCTCCCAGGGCAAGACCTTCTTCCAGATCGCGCCGTGGACCATCCTGATCCCCGGCGCCTTCCTCGCCGTCACGGTGCTGGCGGTGAACCTTTTGGGCGACGGCCTGCGCGACCGGCTCGATCCGCGGCTGGCGAGGCGCCTGTGAGCGCCATCCTCGAGGTCCGCGACCTCCATACGCAATTCGACACCCTCGATGGTGTCGTGCGCGCCGTCGACGGCGTGTCGTTCGACGTGGCGCGTGGCGAGACGCTGGGCATCGTGGGCGAATCAGGCTGCGGCAAGTCGGTGACGGCGCTCTCCATCCTGCGCCTGATCCCGCCCGAGACCGGCCGCATCGCCCAGGGTTCGATCCGCTTCGAAGGCACGGAACTGACCGCGCTCGGCGAGGAGGAGATGAAGGGCCTGCGCGGGCATCGCATCTCCATGATCTTCCAGGAGCCGATGACCAGCCTGAACCCGGTGCTGACCGTCGGCACGCAGATCGCCGAGAACGTGGTGCGCCATATGGGCGTGCCATGGTCGGCGGCGCGCGAGCGGGCGCGCGAGATGCTCGACCTGGTGCGCATCGCCGATGCCAGACGGCGCCTCGACGAGTATCCGCACCAGCTTTCGGGCGGCATGCGCCAGCGTGTCATGATCGCCATGGCACTCAGCTGCGATCCGCAGGTGCTGATCGCCGACGAGCCGACGACGGCGCTCGACGTCACCATCCAGGCACAGATTCTCGATCTGATGATCGAGCTCAAGGAGAAGACGGGCACGGCGATCGTGTTGATCACCCACGATCTCGGCGTCGTCGCCGAGACCACCGAGCGGGTCGTGGTGATGTATGCCGGCCGCAAGGTCGAGGAGGCGCCGGTCGAGGCGCTGTTCGACAACCCGTTGCACCCCTACACGCGCGGCCTGATGCGGGCGATCCCGCGGCTCGACGTCGAGGCCGACGCGGCGGGCACGCGGCCGCGCCTGCAGGAGATCCCCGGCCTGGTGCCGATCCTGACCAGGCCGATCGTCGGCTGCGCCTTCGCCGCGCGCTGCGAGCTCGCGACCGATCGCTGCCGCGCCACGCCGCCGCCCTTCGTCGATGCCGGTGGCGGCCACACCGTCGCTTGCTGGGAGGTGACGCTGTGAGCGCGCCGGTTCTTCAGGTCGATGGGTTGGTAAAACATTTCCCGATCCTGGGTGGCCTGCTGCAGCGGCGGGTCGGCGAGGTGAGGGCGGTCGACGGCGTCAGTTTTGCCATCGCCAAGGGAGAAACACTCGGCCTGGTCGGCGAATCAGGCTGCGGCAAGTCCACGATCGGCAAGACCGTGCTGAAGCTGATCGAGCCCACCGCCGGACGCATCCTGCTGGGTGGAGAGGACGTCACCAAGCTCAAGCCCGGCGCCATGTGGCAACACCGTCGGCACATCCAGACGATCTTCCAGGATCCGTACTCGTCGATGAACCCGCGTCTGGCCGCCGGGACCATCGTCGGCGAGCCGCTGGAGAATTACGGCATCACGCGCGGCGGCGAGACCAGCGAGCGCGTCGCGCAGCTCTTCCAGCGCGTCGGCCTCCGGCCCGACGCCATGCGCAAGTACGCCCACGAGTTCTCCGGCGGCCAGCGCCAGCGGCTCGGCATCGCCAAGGCCTTGTCGGTCAATCCCGAGCTGATCGTGGCCGACGAGCCGGTGTCGGCGCTCGACGTATCGGTGCAGGCGCAGGTGCTGAACCTCCTGATCGACCTGCAGGAGGAATACGGGCTCGCCTATCTCTTCATCAGCCACGACCTCGCCGTGATGCGCCATATCAGCCATCGCATCGCGGTGATGTATCTCGGCCGCATCGTCGAGCTCGCGACCAAGCGCACCCTGTTCACCCAGCCGCTGCACCCCTACACCGAGGCGCTGCTGTCGGCGGCGACCGCGCCCGATCCCAGGCGGCGGCGCACGCGCAAGCGGATCGTGCAGGGCGACGTGCCGAGCCCGGCCCGGCCGCCGCCTGGCTGCCATTTCCACACCCGCTGCCCTTACGCGATAGCGGAGTGCAAGGTCACGGCGCCGCCCCTGATCGAGGTCGCGCCCGGCCACCATGTGGCCTGCCTGCGCCGGCCCGTCGGCGGGGGGCCGCAACCTCTTTCCGTTTCCGGTTAGTCTTCGCTGGGGGCTCGCCACTCCAGTGGCGCGCGCCCAGCAAATCCCCCTGTAACACTTGCCGCCATCGTCTCGTCCTCCAGGACAGGGAGGGCGCGATCATGCAGCGGCGATCTTTCATGGCTCTGGCGGGCAGCGGTCTTGTTTGCGGGTGCGGGGCGGTCCATCAGCTGCCCGTGGTCAGCGACGGCAACATCGCCATGGCGCAGGCCGAGGTGCGCACGGCGTCGCCGCCGCAGCGCCGCTGGGTCTCCGACGACGAGGCGGCGCAGACCCTGCGCACGGCGATCCAGCTGGTCAGAATGCCGGCGATAAACCTCTGCCACCAGATGAATGTCGGCGTGTGCGACTGGAAGTTCCGGATGTCACGTGCCAGGGACCTCAACGCCGGCGCCATGGGCTACGGCCAGATCGTGCTCAACCGCGGCATCGTCGAGTATGCCAACAACGAAGAAGAGGTCTGCCTGGTTGTAGCGCACGAGATCGGCCACCACGCGGCCAACCATATCGCCCGGGGCACGGCCAGCCGGATGATCGGCGCCCTGATCGGCGTCGCCGTGGTGGGCGTGGTCGCCGTGGCGACCGGCAGCGATCCCGGCCGCGACATTGTGGACTCGGCAGCCCAACTCGGTGCCACCATCGGCGGCCTTTCCTATTCCAAGGAGCAGGAGCGCGAGGCCGATTACATGGCCGCGCTGATCCTCTACCGGGCCGGCCTCGATCTCGACAAGGCGCGCGGCCTGCTGGTCACCATGGCAAGCGGCTCGGGCCGCATGGAGACCACGTTTCTCGACACGCATCCGGCCGGGCCGGAACGGCTCGCCGCCTGGGACCGCGCCGCCGCGGAGATTCGCGCGTCGAACGGGCGGGTGCCGCAGCGCGCTTAACGGCGCGCGCCCGGCGCGGTGTCGCGCAGATAGGTGAGGGCGGCCTGCGCACCACCGGTCTTGTGCGGCACCTTGGCGAGGCCCAGCGCCATCTCGACGCCCGACAGCGCGCCCAGAAGCATGAGGTCGTTGAAGTCGCCGAGATGGCCGATGCGGAAGACCTTGCCCGCGACCTTGGACAATCCCTGACCCAACGACAGATTGAAGTTCTCCAGTGCGACCCTGCGGAATGCGTCGGCGTCGTGGCCTTCGGGCATGACGATCGCCGTCAACGAACCCGAATAGGCCTGAGGGTCGCTGCATAGGATCTCGAGACCCCAGGCGTCGACGGCCGTGCGCGTCGCCTCGGCGTGGCGTGCGTGCCGCGCGAACACCGCGTCGAGCCCTTCCTCGAGAAGCATGTCGCAGGCCTCGTTGAGGCCGTAGAGCAGGTTGGTGGCGGGCGTGTAGGGGAACCAGCCGTTGGCATTGGCCGCCAGCATCTCCTCCCAATTCCAGAACGCCTTGGGCATCTTCGAGCTTTTGGACGCCGCGACCGCCTTCTCGCTGACGGCATTGAAGGAGAGGCCGGGCGGCAGCATCAGGCCCTTCTGCGAGCCCGCCACCGTCACGTCGACACCCCAGGCGTCGTGGCGATAGTCGATCGATCCCAGCGACGAGATCGTGTCGACGAGCAGCAGGGCAGGATGGCGGGCTGAATCGATGGCGCGGCGCACGGCGCCGACGTCGCTCACCACGCCGGTCGAGGTTTCGTTGTGCACGATGCAGACCGCCTTGATCGTGTGGTCCTTGTCGTCCTTCAGGCGCTTCTCGATGGCGGCGGGATCGGCGGGCTTGCGCCAGTCGCCACCCATGAACTCGGACTTGATGCCGAGCTTGTCGGCCATCTTCTTCCACAGCGAGGCGAAGTGGCCGGTCTCCCACATCAGCACCAGGTCGCCCGACGACAGCGTGTTGACGAGAGCGGCTTCCCACGCGCCGGTGCCCGACGCCGGGTAGACGATCACCGGCTGCTTGGTCTGGAAGACCTGGCGCACGCTGCGCAGGACCTTCTTGGCGAGCGCATTGAACTCGGGTCCGCGGTGATCGATGGTCGGATGGTCCATCGCGCGCAGGATGCGATCGGGCACGTTGGTCGGCCCGGGGATCTGCAGGAAATGACGGCCGCTGGGATGTGAGTTCAGGCGCATGCGCTGGACCTTTCCGATGATATCTTGCATTTTGTATACAACATGCCAAATTGAGTCCACAGGCTCCTGATGGACGGCTTCAACATAGCAATCCCGCGCTCGACCCTGCCGCAAGTCGCGGCGGAGCGCCTTCGCGCCTTGATCATCGAGGGCATCCTCGCGCCGGGCGCACGGCTGAACGAGCGCGAGCTCAGCGAGCAGCTCGGCCTGTCGCGCACGCCGTTGCGCGAGGCGTTCCGCCTGCTGGCGGCCGAGGGGCTGTTGCTGCAGTTGCCCAACCGCGGCGTCCAGGTCGTGGCCCTGTCGCGCGAGGACGTGTGCCATGCCTTCGAGGTCATGGCCTCGCTGGAAGGTCTGGCCGGCGAGCTGGCCGCGGCTCGCGTGACCGATGCCGACCTCGACGACCTCAAGGCGCTGCAGGCCGACCTGGAGAAGGCCCACAAGCGGCGCGACCTGCCGGCGTATTATCGCGTCAACCGCGCCATCCACGACCGCCTCAACGCCATCGCTGCCAATCCGGTACTGGCGCAGACTTACCGCGCGCTCAATGCACGCCTGCATGCGCTGCGCTTCCGCTCCAATCTGAACGGCGCCAAGTGGGATCGGGCCGTCGCGGAACATCGTTCCATGCTTACAACCCTTGCGGCGCGCGATGGCGCCGGGCTACGTGACCTCCTCGTCCGGCATCTGCACGCCAAGCTTCAGGCGGTGCTGGACACGATGAAGGGGCAAGACAAAGAGTAGTTGGGAGGAGTTTTTCGATGCCGTACCGGACTTCGCGGCGCCGCGCGCTGCAACTGGGCCTCGCCGCCTCGCTGGCGGCGCCGGCAATTTCGCGAGCGCAACAGGGCTGGCCCGCCAGCCCGATCACCTGGATCAACCCTTTCCCGGCCGGCGGCGGCACCGACGTGTTCGCCCGTCCGCTGGCGGCGCAGGTCGGCGACCAACTCGGCGTGCAGATCCTGATCGACAACAAGGGCGGCGCCGGCGGCACGGTGGGCGCTTCGCAGGCGGCCAAGATGAAGCCCGACGGCCAGACCTTCCTGGTCGGCGCCGTGCATCACACCATCGCGCCGTCGATCTACAAGACCCTCGACTACGACCTAGAGAAGAATTTCGAGCCGATCACCATGATCGCGCTGGTGCCGCAGGTGATCTCGATCAATCCCAACCGTATCCCGGTGAAGACCGCGGCCGAGCTGATCGAATACGTGAAGAAGAACCCGGGCACGGTGAACTACGCCTCGGCCGGCGCCGGCACAGCCCACCATCTGGCGGGCGAGCTATTCAAGCTCGAGACCAAGACCGACATCGTCCACGTTCCCTATCGCGGCGCGGGCCCGGCGATGCAGGACCTGCTGGCCGGCAACGCCGACATGATGTTCGACGGCATGGGCACCTCGGCGCAGCAGATCAAGGCCGGCAAGCTTCTGGGCCTCGCCGTCGCCACGCCCAAGCGCACGGCGGAGTTTCCCGACATGCCGACGGGCGCCGAGATCGGCGTGCCCAACTGGATCGTCTCGACGTGGTACGGCCTGTGGGCCATCAAGGGCACGCCGCAGCCGATCGTCGATCGCATGTACCAGGAGATCGTGAAGGCGCTGCAGTCGCCCAAGCTGCAGGCCATCTGGAAGGAACAGACGGCGCAGCTCGGTGGCGAGACTCCCCAGGAGCTCGCCAAGCGCATCCGCGCCGAGATCGAGAAATGGCAGAAGGTCGTTGACGCGGCCGGAGTGAAGCTCGACTGACGCTCCGTCATCCCGACCGGAGCCGAGCGAAGCGAGGCGTAGTGGAGGGACCTCTTTTTTGTTACAGGCGACCCAAAACAGATCCCTCCGCTGCGCCGCCCTGCGGGCGGCTCCGGTCGGGATGACGGGTGGATGTTTGCAATGACGCTTGAGACCACCCTGCGCCGCACCATCAAGGGCGACGTCCTTTTCGACGCCGCCTCGCGCGGGCGCTATTCGACCGACGCCTCGATCTACCAGGTCGAGCCGGTGGGCGTCGTGCTGCCGCGCGACGAGACCGATCTTGCGCTGGTCATGGACGTGGCGCGCGATGCGAAGGCTGCGATCCTGCCGCGCGGCGCCGGCACCTCGCAGTGCGGCCAGACGGTAGGACAGGCGCTGGTCGTCGACGTCTCGAAGTACATGCGCGAGGTCGTGGGCTTCGACAAGAACCGCGCCGAAGTCACGGTGCAGCCGGGTGTCGTGCTCGACCAGCTCAATGCCTGGCTAAAACCGCACGGCCTCTGGTATCCGGTCGACGTCTCCACGTCGGCGCAGTGCACCCTGGGTGGCATGGCCGGCAACAATTCCTGCGGCAGCCGGTCGATTCGCTACGGCAACATGGTGCACAACGTCGCCTCGATCGACGCGATCTTGGCGGGCGGCGAGCGCGCCCGTTTCGGCTCGGCGCGGCCCGAGGACATGCCGGCCGAGGTGCGCGCCATCGCCGACAAGGTGGCGTCACTCGCCTTCGCCGAGCGCGACGAGATCGAGCGCCTGTATCCCAAGGTGCTGCGGCGGGTCGGCGGCTACAATCTCGACATCTTCTTCCCGCAGTCGGAGCGGCCCTACACGCTCGACAACTCGGTAAACCTCTCGCACCTGCTGGTGGGCAGCGAGGGCACGCTCGCCGTCACCGAGCGCCTGACCTTGAAGCTGGCGCCATTGCCCAGGCACAAGACCCTGGGTGTCGTGAACTTCCAGAGCTTCTACAAGGCGATGGAAAGCGCCCAGCACATCGTCAAGCTGAAGCCGACCGCCGTCGAGCTTGTCGACCGCACCATGATCGAACTGGCGCGCGCCAATCCCGCCTTCCGGCCGGTCATCGAGCGCGCCCTGATCGGCCAGCCCGAGGCCATCCTGCTGGTCGAATTCGCGGGCGAGGAGCGCGAGGCGCAATTGCGCGACCTGCAACGTCTCGTCGAGCTGATGGGCGATCTCGGTTTGCCCAAAAGCGTCGTCGAGATGCCCGAGCCCGGGCCGCAGTCCGCGCTGTGGGAAGTGCGCAAGGCCGGCCTCAACATCATGATGTCCATGAAGGGCGACGGAAAACCCGTGTCCTTCATCGAGGATTGCGCCGTGCCGCTCGAGCATCTCGCGGATTACACGCAGCGCCTCACCGACGTCTTCACCAGGCACGGCACCAAGGGCACGTGGTATGCCCACGCCTCGGTCGGCACCCTGCATGTGCGGCCGATCCTCGACATGCGCCGCGAGGGGGCGGAGAAGATGCGGGCGATTGCCGAGGAAGCCTCGGCGATGGTGCGCGAATATAAAGGTGCCTTCTCGGGCGAGCACGGCGACGGGCTGGTGCGCTCGGAGTGGGTGGCTTGGCAGTACGGGCCGCGGCTCACCAAGGCGATGGGCGAGGTCAAGGACCTGTTCGATCCGACGGGCATGTTGAACCCCGGCAAGATCGTGCGGCCGACCAGGATGGACGACCGCTCGCTGTTCCGCTTCAAGCCGGGCTACAAGAACGTCACCTACAAGCCCGCGCTCGACTGGTCGGCGTGGAACGTCCAGAACGACCCGATGACCGAGGCGCTGACGGCGCCCGGCACGGGCGGCGACACGACCGGCGGCTTCGCCAAGGCCGCCGAGATGTGCAACAACAACGGGCACTGCCGCAAGTTCGACGCCGGCACGATGTGCCCGTCCTTCCGCGTCACCCGCGACGAGAAGCATCTCACGCGCGGCCGCGCCAATACACTGAGGCTCGCCCTCTCCGGCCAGCTCGACGGCGCGCTTACGTCGGACGCCGTCGCCGCCGCGATGGACCTCTGCGTCAGCTGCAAGGGCTGCAAGCGCGACTGCCCGACCGGCGTCGACATGGCGCGCATGAAGATCGAGGTGCGCTCGGCCCGGCGCATGGCCAAGGGCCTCAGCTGGCGCGACCGCCTGATCGGCAACCTGCCCGAGATCGCACCGTGGGCACGGCGCGTGCCGTGGCTGTTCAACATGGCGTGGTTCTTCCAGTCCTATATCGGCTTCGCCAAGCAGCGCCGCCTGCCGCAATGGCGCCGCGACACCTTCCTCGCCACCACCGACGTCGACCAGAGCGACGCCACGGTCGTGATCTTCGCCGACACCTTCTCCAACAACTTCGAACCGCACGTCCTGCATGCCGCGCGGCGCGTGCTGCAGGCCGCCGGCCATCGCGTCGCCGTCGCCTGGCCCGACCTCGGCTCGCCGGCGTTGTGCTGCGGCCGCACCTATCTCGCGACCGGCCAGGTCGATAAAGCCAAGGCCGAAGCGCAACGGCTGTTGCGGGCGCTGCTGCCCTTTGTCGCCAGGGGCGTGCCGATCGTGGGTCTCGAGCCCTCGTGCCTGTTCACCCTGCGCGACGAGATCCTGGCCATGGGCCTTGGCGCGGATGCGCAGGCGGTTTGCGACAACGCTTTCCTGTTCGAAGAATTCCTGGCGCGCGAGAAGAAGGCGGGCCGGCTCACGCTTGCGCTGAAGCCGCTGCCGCAGAAGGCGGCGTTTCTCCACGGCCATTGTCACCAGAAGGCATTCGGCGCCATGAGTGCGGTGCAGGAGGCGCTGGCGATGGTGCCCGAGCTCGCCGTCAACCTGATCGAGTCGAGCTGCTGCGGCATGGCCGGCAGCTTCGGTTACGAGGCCGAGCACTACGACACCTCGATCGCCATGGCCGAGCTGTCGCTGATGCCGGCGGTGCGCAAGGCGCCGGCCGACGCCCTGATCGTGGCCGACGGCACCTCCTGCCGCCACCAGATCGCCGACGGCAGCGGCCGGCAGGCGGTGCATGTGGCTGAAGTGCTGGCGTCCGCGATAAAGTAACCGATGGTTGCGTCCCCGACACACTAACGCCGTATGCTTGTGTCAGAGCCGCTACCGTCATCCCGAGCGGAGCGAAGCGAAGCCGAGGGACCTCTTTTCGCGGTGGCGGCATGCGGCATCCCGTCGTTTACATCATGGCCAGTGCGACGGGCCGGGCGCTCTACATCGGCATCACGACCGACCTTAGCCGTCGACTGATCGAGCATCGGTCGGGCCGGGTTACTCATACGGCGAAGTACAGGATCGATCGGCTGATATACGTCGAGACCTTTGACACCGCACCTGATGCCATTGCTCGGGAGAAGCAATTGAAGGGTTGGCGACGAGGCAAGAAGATCGCCTTGATCAACCGCGCCAATCCGACGTGGCGCGACTTGTCTGGCGAAATTCACACCAGTGGCTAGCGTGGCCAAAAGAGGTCCCTCGGCTTCGCTTCGCTCCGCTCGGGATGACGAAGTGTGGAATTGCAGCTATCGGGCCGCTGTGGCACGGTCCGCGGCCTATGCAGCAACGTCCCAGAAATCCTTATTCCAGCGCCGAAATCGACCGCGCCAGCCATGAGCGCGAGAACGAGGAGCGCATGATCGAGCTCGCCTCGTCGGGTGCCGCTCGCTTCGTTCCGATCGACACCGAGAAGAACCTGGTGAAGAGCGGCGGCAATCCCGAGGCGGTGTTCCTGCAGGGCATGATGGCGCGCGCCGTCGTCAACCAGGCCGACCATCACATCTTCCTGGGCTATGTCGAGGGCACGCCCTATTTCGCCGTCGACGTCACCGGCAAGGATGTGCCGCTGAAGGAACTCGGCGAGTTCGTCGACCTGCGCCAGGTCGGCGCGCTCCTGTTCGCGCGCGAGGGCTCGATCCTGGCCTATGCCCGCGCCATGACCTACTGGCATCGCCGCCACCGCTATTGCGGCGTGTGCGGCGCCAGCACCAAGGTGACGCGCGGCGGCCACGTGCGCGTCTGCACCAACGAGAGCTGCAAGACCGAGAGCTTCCCGCGCACCGATCCCGCGGTGATCATGCTGGTCCATCACGGCGACAAGTGCCTGCTGGGCCGCAGCCCGCATTTCCCGCGCGGCATGCATTCGACCCTGGCGGGCTTCGTCGAGCCCGGCGAGAGCTTCGAGGACGCCGTGGCGCGCGAGGTCTACGAGGAGGTGAGGGTGCGCGTGAAGAACGTCACCTACCGCTCCTCGCAGCCCTGGCCGTTCCCCGCTTCGGTGATGATTGGGTTCCACGCCGAGGCTGAATCGCTCGACTACGATGTGAACAAGTCCGAGCTCGAGGCCGCGCGCTGGCTCTCGCGCGAGGAGCTCAAGCCCGAGAATCTGCCGAAGGACGGCTCGTTCTTCATGCCGCGCCGCGATTCCATCGCCCGTCGCCTGATCGAGGAATGGCTCGGCCACGAGGCCGGCCCGTCGATCAGTGGTTGATCATTGGACCGCGGGCCTCCAGGCCCGCCTCATGAATCATGAGCGGGCCTGGAGGCCCGCGGTCCGGAAGAAGGAAAACTAATGACCGCCCAACTCTTCACACCCGTCGAGCTTGGCGGCGTGACGCTCCCCAATCGCATCGTCGTCTCGCCGATGTGCCAGTACGCGGCGATCGACGGCAGCGCGCAAGCCTGGCACCAGGTCCACTACGGCATGCTGGCGATGTCCGGCGCCGGCCTGCTCTGCCTGGAGGCGACCCACGTCGAGCGCGACGGCCGCATCACCCAGGGCTGCCTCGGCCTCTACAGCGACGAGAACGAAGCGGCCATCAAGTCGCTCGTCGACTGGGCGCGCGCCTGGATGCCTACGGTCAAGCTCGGCATCCAGCTCGCCCATGCCGGCCGCAAGGCTTCGGCCCAGCGCCCGTGGAAGGGCGGTGGCCCGCTGACGCAAGCCGACGCGCCCGACCTGCCATGGACCACGGTCTCGGCCTCGGCCATCCCCTTCGATGCCAAGTGGCACACGCCGGTCGCCCTCGACGCGGTCGGCCTGAAGCGCGTCAAGCAGGCCTTTGTCGACGCGACGCTGCGCAGCGCCCGGCTGGGCTTCGACGTCGTCGAGCTGCACGGCGCGCACGGCTACCTGCTGAGCCAGTTCCTGTCGCCGATCAGCAACTGGCGCAGCGACGAGTACGGCGGCACCGCCGACAAGCGCCGGCGCTTCCCGCTGGAGGTGTTCGAGGCCTGCCGTCGCGTCTGGCCGGTCGGCAAGGCGCTGGGCATGCGTCTGTCCTGCGTCGAATGGGTCGAGGGCGGCGTCACCGTCGAGGACACGATCGAGACCGCGCGCCAGCTCAAGGCGCTGGGCTGCGACTTCATCGATGCCAGCTCGGGCGGCAACGCCGCGGCCCAGAAGATCCCGGTCAAGCCGGGCTACCACGTCGAGTTTGCGGCCCGCATCCGCAAGGAAGCCGGCATCAAGACCTGGGCGGTCGGCGTCATCACCGAGCCCGAGCAGGCCGAAGGCATCATCGCCTCGGGCCAAGCCGACTGCACGGCCCATGCGCGCGCCTTCCTGCTCGACCCGCGCTGGGCCTGGAATGCCGCCCGCGCCCTCGGTGTGAAAACCTCGCCCTTGCCGCTGCCGGCCGTTCGGGCCACAACTCTCCTGCCGTTCAAGCCTCAGCCCCAAATGGCCCGCGCGGCCGACTAGGGATGCTTCATGTCGAGCGTACTTCTGGCCGAGGATGAGTTTCTCATTCGCGCCGTCGTTGTCGACGCGCTGGGCGCCATCGGCCTCAACTGCATCGAGGCGGCGACCGGCCAGGCGGCGCTCGACGTGCTGACCGGCAAGGCGGCCCTTTCAGCCATCATCGTCGATATCGGCCTGCCCGACATGTCGGGCGAGAAGGTGATCGAAGCCGCCCTCCAGCACCGACCGGATGTGCCCATCATCCGCTGCTCGGGCAACAACGCGCCCTCGGCGCTGCGCAGCCCGCGGATCCACGTCTTCCCCAAGCCGTACAGCGTCGAAGACCTCTCCCGGTTCGTGGCGTCCCTCGTCGGCAAGGCCTGATCGGCGCCGCCAAATCGGTTATCCTGTGCGGCGATGAGCGATACCGCGTCCCCACCGGCGCCGCCGCGCCCGGAGCCTTCCAAGCCCGGGGCGCCGCCGCCTGACGCACCGGTCACGGCGCCCAAGGCGGCCGAGTCCAAGGCAGAGGATGCACCGAAGCCTCCCGAGGCCCCGGTCGCGCCACCCGTTGCCCCCGCGCCGTCACCCGCCCCACCACCAGCCCCACCGGCGCCGGCCGCGCCGTCGGCCAGCCGCATCGCCAGCCGTGTGCGGCGCCTGGTGGCCGTCGTTGGCACCATCCTGATCCTGTTCGTGGCCTGGGAGGTCGCGACCTACTACATCGCCTATACCGACGATGCCTATGTCCGCTCCGACCTGATCGGCGTGGCGCCGGAAGTGACCGGCCCGATCATCTCGCTCTCTGTCGTCGACAACCAGCAGATCAAGAAGGGCGACAGGCTCTACAAGATCGATCCCACGCCCTTCCAGCTCGAGGTCAACCAGCGCCAGGCGCAGATCGAGGAGCAGACGGCGCTGGTCAAGGTGGCGGAGGAGGAGCTGGCGACTGCCCAGGCGGCGCTCGAATCGGCCAAGTCGGCGCACACCTACGCGACGGAACAACAGGCGCGCTACGCCGTGCTGGCCGCCGAAAACAACGCGCCGCGCGCCGAGCTCGACCGCGCCAACAACGAGCTGCGCCGCACCTCGGCCGAGAAGACCATCGCCGAGATCGCCATCGCCAAGGCGCAGACCAGCATCGGTGTGCACAAGGCCGCCCTCGACGTCGCCGTGGCGGACAAGGCCACCGCCGAGTGGAAGCTCAGCAAGACCGACGTCAACGCCCCGGCCGACGGCTGGATCAACAACCTGACGGTCCGCATCGGCGACACCGGGACCGTCAGCATCCCCAACATCGGCATCGTCGACGCCCACGCCTGGCGCATCATCGCCAACTACAAGGAATATTACATCCGCCCCTTCGAGATCGGCGGCACTGCCTGGGTGTGGCTCGACAGCGCGCCGTGGAAGCTGCACAAGGCCCGCATCACCGGCATCGCCCGCGGCATCAGCCGCGATCCGCAGGCGCCCATGTTGCTGCCCTACGTCGCGCCGACCACCGACTGGATCCGCCTGCAGCGCCGCATCCCGGTGACCATCGTGCTCGAGGAGCCGCCGCCCGGCGGCAAGCTCTACATGGGAGCGGACGCGCGCACCTTCGTGTTCCCGCGATGATGCGGCATCTCCACCATTTCGTCCGCGAGGTCCGCGACGTCTCCGTCGAGACCTTCGACATCGCCTACGACACCCTGGCGGGGTTCGGCCGCGAGCTTCTGGAGCTGGGCGAGTCGCCGGACCGCACGCGCCAGGGCCTGGTCGCCGCCTGCTCCGTGATGCTCGCGACCTACCTGGCGCTGCTGCTGGAAATCCAATCGCCGTGGTGGGCGGCGATCAGCGCCTTCATGTCGCTGACCGCGACCGGCGGCGGGTCGTTGCGGCGTGGCCTGCTGCGGATGGCCGGGACGGCCGCCGGTGCGCTGCTCGGCTTCATTATGGCGCGCTGGCTGCCCTACGACCACTTCGCGATGTACCTGTTCATCGCCGGCGTCACCATGCTGGGCGTGGTCGCCATGCAGGTGAGCCCGCACGGGCTCGCCTGGATGTTCCTCTCCATCACCTCGATCCTGGTGCTGCTGGAGGCCATCAACAACCCGTTGCAGGCGGCCTCGATCGCCTACTACCGCATGTTCGAGGTCGGCATCGGCGTGCTGTCGGCCATCATCGTCGCCAACATCCTGCAGGACTGGCATCGCGAGCCACCGCCCACCGCGCCGGGCTGGCGCCATCTTCTGGGGGCGCAATGGCCGGTCGTCCTGCATGGCGCGCGCTCGGCGATCGCCGTCGTCGCCGTGATGTCGATCTGGATGGCGCTCGAGATCAGCCAGGTCGTCGAGATGGCCATTACCGTCGCCGTGGTGATGGCGGCCCCGGTGGTCGCCGATGGCGGGCTCGGCACGCGCCACGCCGTCGCCATCCGCTCCCTGCACCGCCTGCTGGGCTGCCTGCTGGGCGGCGCCGTGGCGCTCGCCTGCCTGGCGCTGAATGTGGAATCGTTCGTCTGGTGGCTCGGCATGATCGGCGTCGCCGTGTGGATCGGCATGCATATCCAGATCGGCCCGCACGGCGTCGGCTATGTCGGGACCCAGGCCGCCTTCGCCTTCATCGTCACCCTGATCCAGGGCGAGGCGCCGCCCGACAGCATCTTGCCGGGCGTCGACCGCTTCGCCGGCATCGTCGGTGGGCTTGCCATCCTGATGGTCGTCTCGATGGTCCTGTGGCCGAGCGACGAGGAGATTGCCGAGCAGAAGGCTGCAGGACGCGAATAGAAGGTCGGTAATACACGCACTGTGTGTATTGCCACAGATGGAGCCATAACCGGCCTGTAGACCTTCGAGACTTGTGGTGAAGCCTGCGCGGGGGGCGTCGTCATGAACCGGTTTCAGAAATTCTGGCTGGTCATCAAGGAGTTCGGCGCCGTCGCCTATGCCACGCGCGTTCCGACCCTGGTCGTCGCCCTCATCGTCTTCCTCGTGGCTCGCACCGAGCCTGCCCAGGATATGCTGGCGGAAGCGGTGACCGACGCCTTCAAGCTCACCCTGGGAACGGCGCCCGACGGCAAGATGCCCGAGAGCTTCTGGCGGATGCGCTCGGTCGCCATCCTCGCGTCGCTCGCCGTCCTCGCCTTCACGGCATGGTACTGGGCGCGTGTCGTCCTGATGTTCCATCGGGCGATGCCCGACCTCGCAGGCAACACGGAAGGAGCGTACCGCGCCGCTTGGCGCCCGCACATCGTGCTGTGGTGGCCGCGGGTCATCGGCTGGCTGGTGTTCGTCGGCTGCGCCTGGGGCTTGAAAACGGTTTCCGGTCAGTATCGCGACCTCGGAGCGAATGCCGACCAGCTCGTGTGGGCGGGATGGGTGGTCTTTGCCCTGGGCGTCGCCTTTCTCGCCTTCCTGGTGGGGCGGCGACGCCTTCTCGCCGGCGGCCGCGCGAGGTTCAACATGCCGTGGGCGCTGAACGGAGCCGCCGACCCGCGCGCACCGTTCCTCAGCGTCCCCGATATCTGGGCGAGCCCGTCCGTCGCCCTGGCGCGGGTCGTCGGCAACGTATTCCTGTTCCTCACGATCGTGCTCACGGTCGGCCTGATGGCCTGGGCCTGGACCAGCCCGGTGACGCTTGGTGATTTCTTCGGCGGCCTGGCGGTCGCTCTGCTCGCCGGCGCCGTGGCGATTCCCTTGTTCACCCTGCTGACCATCTGGACGGCGACCACGCGCTTCCCCTGGTTCGGCGTGGCAGCCGTGTTCGTCGTCTTCCTGCCGACCCTCAACGGCTGCCTTTCCGATCGCATCGACAATCACGATATCCGCGCGGCCGAGGGCGGCAAGCCCGTGCCGGCGCGCTGGACCATCGACGAAGCGCTGCAAGCCTGGCTCGACGAGCGTCGCCCCGCCAGCCCGGTGAAGGAGCGTCCGCCCTTCATCGTCGTCGCCGCCGAGGGCGGCGCGAGCCGCGCCGGCTACTGGACCGTGCTGGCCCTGGGCGAAATGGTGCGCCAGGACCCGAGCGTCCGCGATTCGATCTTCGCCATAAGCTCGGTGTCGGGCGGCAGCGTCGGTGCGGTGTTGATGAGGGCGCTGATCGACCTCGATCGCGTGCAGGAAGCCGAGCTTGGCTGGAAGAACCCCGACGACCGCGTCGTCTGCGACAGCGGCGAGACGGCGCCGCAGCCCTATCTCAGCTGCCTGCGCGTGTTCATGCGCCGCGACTTCCTGGCGGCCGCCTTCTCCGGGATGTTCTTCACCGATCTGATGCAGCGCGTCTGGCCGGCGGCCTGGGGGACTTTCCCCGATCGCGCGGAAACCCTCGAGCGCAGCTGGGAAAGCTCGTGGGATGAGATGGTCGCCAGCCTGAAGGCGCCCAAGGGCGCCGATGCCGAGCGCCTGAAAGCCCTGCAGAAGAAGGCGACAGGCCTGTTCGCCAGGGGTTTTGCCGGGACCTGGGGCAAGGGCGCCAAGGCGTTGGGCGGCGAGGAGGCGATCAAGCCGTGGCCGGTCCTGCTGCTCAACGGCACCGCCGTCGAGACCGGCCGGCGGGTGATCACGTCGAACGTCGAGACGTTGACTCCGGCCTTCTCGACGACGACCCGCAAGGATGGCCAGCCGGCGACCGTGACGCTGCCTTGCGTCGCGATCCTCACGGCCTACGGCCGCGACGACGCCAGCGTCCGCAAGAAGCGCGCCGAGGAATGCCGCATCTGGGAGGCGCCGGCGGTGCACGATCCGTACGACACGCTGGTCGCCGACATGCCCGTGAGCACCGCCATGAACATGAGCGCGCGCTTTCCGATCGTCGAGCCGGCCGGGGGTATCGTCGACGCCAAGGGCAAGCGCGCCTATCACGTCGTCGACGGCGGCATCTACGAGAATTTCGGCGCGCAGACCGTCAAGGACCTGCTGCATTTCGTGCTGATCGCCCGCGAGCTCAGGGACAGCGACCCGAAGAAAGGCGTCCGTCCGCTGGTCGTGCTGGTCAGCACCGACCACGAGCTCGACGGCGTGCGCCAGGTCGCCGCCGCCTATGGCGGCACCGACGACCGCGCCGGCGACATGGCCGACGGCGATCGCCTTCCGCCGAAGGAGCGGGCGATGAAGCTCGGCTGCAAGGCGACGCCCGAGGCGGGGCGGGACGGCGTCCCGCTGTGCGGCGCAACCTTGATGCGCAGCGCCAACGAAGTGCTGGGTGATCCGGCGGCGCTCTATCGGACGCGGTCCGGCCGCGGTGAGAGCGCCATCCTTGGCCTGCGCGAGCAGCTGTCGCAGCTCGGCTTCTTCGACGAGAACTTCTTCCACTTCCGTCAATGCATGAACGGCAACCTGCGGCCGGCATCGATGACGTGGTACGTCTCGCCGATATCGCAGCGCTTCATGGATGAGCTGCTGCCCAGCGTGAACATGCCCGATCCGGCGAAGCGCTCGCCCAAGCTCAGCTTCGTCGAGTGGACAAAGCTTGCACCGCCCACGCCGACGGCCCAATCCGCCTTCGACGACCCGTGCCAGAACCATGCCGAGCTGAAGCGCCTGCTCAATCACCACGAAAGGATTTTGAACGGCAAGCGCTAGGACTCTGTTGTCCTTGCTCTCCGCGAGCGAGCGGTTAGCTTCGGCACATGAGTGCAAGCACGCCACCGCCGGCGGCCTCGCTGCCGACGGACCGGATTCTGCGCGCCATCCTGGCGATCCTGCTCTCCGTGGCCTGCTTTTCGGTCCTCAACGCCATGTCCAAGACGTTGAGTCAGACCTATCCGGTCATCGAAGTCATCTGGGCACGCTACTTCTTCGCCTTCCTGCTGATGCTGGCGCTGTTCCTGCCGCGCAGCCGGCTCAACCTGTTCCGCTTCCGCAACCTCGGCAGCCAGGTGGTGCGTGGCCTGCTGCTGTTCCTGTCGTCGTATCTCTACTTCCACGGCATCGTTTACCTGCCGCTCGCCACCGCGGCCGCGATCTCGCTGACCAGCCCGCTGATCGTGACGGCCATGTCCGCGCGCTTTCTGCAGGAGCCGGTCGGACGCCGCCGCTGGGCCGCCGTCTGTGTCGGCTTCGTGGGCGCGCTGATCGTCGTGCGGCCGGGCCAGGCCAACTTCGACTTTCACGCGCTCTGGATCGTCGGCAGCACTTTGTGCAGCGCGCTCTACCAGCTCTACTCGCGGCGCTACGGTCCTGCTGAGCGGGCCGACGCGTCGGCCACCATGGCGACCATTGTCGGCACCGTGGCGGCGACGCCCTTCCTGCCGTTCGAATGGATGTCGCCCGCCGGCTCCTGGCACTGGACCTTGTTCGTCGGCATGGGCGTGATGGCGGGCATCGGCCACTATTTCCTGACCATCGCTTACAGCCAGGCGCCGGCCGCCGTGGTGGCGCCGTTCAACTACGTGCAGCTCGTCGGTGCGGCGCTGCTGGGCTACCTGGTGTTCGGCGACGTTCCCGATGCCTGGAGCTGGGTGGGGGCAGGGGTGATCGTCTGCTCCGGCCTCTATATCGGCCATCGCGAGCGCATCCGGCATCGCCTGTCGCAACAGGCGCCGAACAAAAAATGATCATCCGGCGCCCGGCGACGCCTGCAGCGCGCCCAGCGATCCCTCGATCGTGCACAGCAACCCGGCGGCGCGATAGTCGAAGCGGACCTTGCCGTCGAGCTCCTTGGCCACGACGTCGCCGATCATGCGCGTGCCGAACCCTCTCCTGGTCGGTGGCGTCGGCGCCGGGCCGTTGCTTTCCTCCCAGGTCAGCACGAACCGGCCGCCGTCGGTCGACCAGCGCACCGAAACGCGGCCGCTCACCGAAGAGAGCGCGCCATACTTGATGGCGTTGGTCGCGAGCTCATGCGCCGCCATCGACAGCGAGATGGCGATATGCGGGTTCAGGCGAATGCTGTCGCCGGCGAGGTTGACCCGGTTGTCCGCCGGAAACACCGCCCGGACCGCGCTCGCGAGCACGGCGCCGAGCTCGGCGCCGGTCCAGTGATCCTGCGTCAGCAGGTCATGCACCTGGGCCAGGTTGAACAGGCGCTCCTCGAAGCTCTGGCGCGACGGGGTATCGAGGTTCTTCAGGGTGAGCTTGGCCAGGGACTGGACCACGGCCAGCGTGTTCTTGGCCCGGTGATTGAGCTCGTCGACCAGCAGGCGAAGCCGGGCTTCGTATTTGTGCCGCTCGGTCACGTCGGCCGCGGCGCACACCGCACCGATCACGCTGCCGTCCGGCCCGCGGAGCGGAGCCGCCCGCACCAGCAGGATCCGCCGGTCGCCGTCGTCATGCACCAGGTCCAGCAGCTCGTTTTCGACCGTCTCGCCGCGGACCGCCCGGCGCAGCGGCGTCTCGTCCGGGCCGAGGTCCTGGCCGTTGCGCTGGACGCGGAACGTCCGGTGGGGCGCGGCGGCGAGCCGCATCGTCGTATCCTGGGGCAGGCGCAGCAGCTCGACGGCACGACGGTTACGGACTATCTCGCGGGCTTCACGATCGTAGGTGAACCAGACGGCGGTCGGGATGGTATCGAGCACGGCCTCCAGCTCGGCGCTGCGCTCGCCCAGCGCCTGCTGGGCGTCGCGCCTGTCCGAGACGTCGCTCAGCACCACGCCCAGGCCATCGCCCAGCGGAAACAGGCAGTAGGAGATCAGGCGCGCCGCCATCATGGACTGGGTCTCGCCCCGCACGACGCGCCGCGTCGCCATCGCCTCGCGCAGCAGGCGGCCGCGCTCGTGGTCGGCTTCGCCGGCAAAGATGTCCCACAGCCGACGCCCCAGCACGTCCGCCGCGGGCCGGCCGAAGTGCCGCGCCGCCTCGTCGTTGTAGAGGATCACGCGCCAGTCGCGGTCGACGGCGTAGAACGGTTGGCCCAGCCCCTCGACGACCTGCCGGAACAGCAGGTCGGGGTCGGTCCCGGCCGTCATGGGACGCGGGGCCGCAGGCTGCCGGCGGCGATCACGAACAGCTTGTACATGGAGTCTCCCGTACGCGTGTAACGGCAGCGAGACCGCCGGGTTCCATCGGCCGCTGAAGCAGCGGGCCTACGCCGAACAAGAAATGATCATCTGACCAAGTTTTGGGCGGCGGCCTGATACGGCCTCGCTGTCATCCCGAGCGCCGCGAGGGACCCTTCCTGTTGCCTTAAAGGTCCCCCGCGGCGCTCGGGATGACAGTGTGGCATGGCACAGCGCTTGCACGAATCTCCGCAGCGCAGGCCGCATCAGCGGTTCTCTTCGGTTGGCGTGCCGACAAGTTCAATGACGGCTGTCCGTTAAGGGCAGCCGGCAGGGAGTTCGTCAGGAGCCAGACACCGACATAGCCAAGCTCCTTCAAAAAACCCGCTCGACGAGGAGGCCCCGTCATGTGTGATCGCATTGGCTGTACGCATTTCCCCACGCTTTCGGAGATGGATTTCTCGGGCGCTGCCGCCCAACCGTCACGCCGCGGCTTCCTGAAGGGCGCCGCCGCCGTGAGCACCATCAGCATGGGCTTCATGGCCGGCACCGCCCACGCCGGCGCCCCGGTGAAGTCGACCCACGGCTCGGGCTTCTGCAACCTCAACATCTTCCTTGCCCATTCGCGGCAATATTCCAAGGCGGCGGGCACCGAGCTGGTGTTCATCAACACGCCGACCTCGGCCGAAATGGTGACCTTCCTCGGCATGGGCCAGGTCGACGTTGGCCTGATGCCCTACACCTCCTTCATGGCGCTCTACGACAAGGGCGCGCCGGTCAAGATCGTGGCCGGCGGCGGCGTCGAGGGCTGCGCCATCGTCGCCCGGCCCGGCCTCGATTCGCCGCAGAAGCTCAAGGGCAAGACGCTCGGCACCTTCCAGATGGATACGCTGGAAGTCATGCCCTACGACTACTTGAAGAAGCACGGCATCGCCTTCAAGGACGTGAAGGTCCGCTACATGGGCAACACGCCCGAGGCGGTCGAGGCCTTCAAGGCGGGCGCCATCGACTGGATCTGCACCATCGAGCCCTATGCCTCGGCCCTGGTGAACGATGTGAAGGGCGCGGTGATGCTGACCGACGGCATCGACCTCTACGGCAAGGGCTATACCGACTGCGTGCTGGCCGCGCGCGCCAGCCTGATGAAGGACAACCCCGCGGGCCTGAAGGCCATCATCAAGGGCATGATGCAGGCCCAGTTCGATGCCGAGACCCAGACCGAGGCCGTGCTGAAGGAGCTGGTCGGCAAGTACTACAAGACCTCGATGGAGAACGCCAAGATCGCCCAGGGCAAGCAGCCGGCGGTGGTCGATGCGCGCAGCCAGACCGACTTCATCCTGCAGCGCACCGACAGCGTGATGGAGATGGGCTACATCAAGAAGAAGCCCGGCCGCGACGCCATCGACTGGACCCTCCTCGAGGCGGTGATCAAGGAGAACCCCGACCTCTACAGCAAGCTCAAGTACAAGTCGGCTTCGGCCTGAAACGATGGCGGTGGTCGAACGCGGCGCCGACGAGGCTGTTGCCGCCGGGACGTCCCGCCCGGCGGCGGTCAGCCGTGTGTTCACGGCCATCGCCGGCATGGACTGGCTGGGCAAGGCAGCGTGGACCTGCCTGTCGGTCGGGCTGTTTGCCGGCATCTGGGAGCTGCTCTGGGCGGTGGGCTGGGCCGATCCCCAGCTGCTGCCGCCGCCGCACATCTTCCTCTCGAACTTCGGCGAGCAGGGCAAGTTCTTCAACACCGCGACAAGGTGGCAGGTCGGCAACTCCATGGAAGGCCCGTCGGCCTTCGAATCGGTGATGATTACCGTCGCCGCCACCACCATGCGCGTGTTCGTGGGTTTGGTGCTGGCCTCGGTGCTGGCGATCGGCGTGGGCGTCGCCGTGCGCTACTGGCACGTCTTCGACAAGCTGGTGCTGCCCACCGTCACGCTGCTCTCGCCGGTGTCGCCGATCGCCTGGCTGCCGGTGGCGATCTTCCTGTTCGGCATCGGCAATGCGCCCGCCATCTTCATGGTGGTGGTGGCGCTGTTCTTCCACATGGTGCTGGCGACCATCGCCCAGATCGACGGCGTCAGCCACAACCTGATCAACGTCGCGCGCACCATGGGCGCCTCCAAGGGGCAGATCTACGGCCGGGTCATCGTGCCGGCCATCCTGCCCGGCATGCTGCAGGTGCTGCGGATGAACCTGTTCGGCGCCTGGATGGTGGTGCTGGTCGCCGAATCGACCGGCGTCGGCTATGGCATGGGCCAGGTCATCATGCTGGCGCGCAACACCTTCAACCCCTCGCTGGTGTTCTTCACCATCGCCGTGATCGGCGTGCTGGGCTTCGGCTTCGACTGGCTGCTGCGGCTGGTCCAGCGCCGTATCCTCTACTGGCTCCCCGACACCCAGGAGAAGCTGCGTGTCCTTTGAAGCCCCGCATTTCTCGTCGCGCGACGCCGTGGTCTGCCGCGGGATCGGCAAGACCTGGGCGGCCGGCACGAAGCGCGCCCACGAGGCGCTGCGCGACGTCGACCTCGACATCGCGCCGGGCGAGTTCGTGGTCTTCCTCGGCCCCTCGGGCTGCGGCAAGAGCACCTTGCTCTACCTCATCGCCGGGCTGGAGGAGGCGACCGAGGGCCTGGTGTGGTCGTTCGGCGACCTGGTCGAGACGCCGTCGCCCCAACGCAGCCTGATCTTCCAGGAGACCTCGCTCTTCCCCTGGCTGACGGTGTGGCAGAACGTGAGCTTCGGCTTGGCGATCCGTGGCGCCTCCCAGCAGGAGCGCCGTGCCGTCGCGGCCGAGGCGCTGCAGCGCGTCGGCCTGAAGGCCGCGATGGACAAGCGCCCCGACGAGCTTTCCGGCGGCATGCGCCAGCGCGTCGCCGTGGCCCGGGCGCTCGCCATGCGCCCCAAGGTCCTGCTGATGGACGAGCCCTTCGCCGCGCTCGACGTGCAGACCCGCGCCCGCATGCAGGATTTCCTGCTCGACGTCTGGCGCGACTCCGGGGCCTCCGTCCTGTTCGTCACCCATCACATCGACGAGGCGGTGGCGCTCGCTGGCCGCGTCGTCGTCTTCACCTCGCGCCCCGGCCGCATCAAGACCATCGTGCCCATCACTTTGCCGCGCCCGCGCAATCTGTTCTCACGGGAGGCCGAGGCGCTGCGCATCCAGCTCACCGAGCTGCTGCGCGACGAGGTTGATCGCGCCTTCGCCGAGCAGGAGGCCATGGGGGCGACAGCGTAAACGATGTCACCCACTTCACCCTCATGTTCCTCTCCCCCGCTAGGGGGAAAGGCTAGGAGAGGGGGTTGTGAAGATCGCCTGTAACCCCCTCTCCTAACCTCTCCCCCAAGCGGGGGGGAGAGGAATAAGAAGGGGAGAGGGAGTTTGAGAGAGGCGTAACGTCCGAACGACGACGAGTTTAAGGAGGAAGCATTGGCCACGAGTCTCATCCGCAGCCGCGCCGCCATCACAGGCGTAAAGGACCGCTTCGCCTGGAACGAGATCAAGGACGGCGCCGTGCTGCAGGAGGACGGCGTCATCATGGCCGTCGGCACCTACGACGACCTCCACCGCAAGCATCCGACCGTCCCCGTCATCGGCACCGGCAAGGAGATCCTGCTGCCGGGCTTCGTCAACGGCCACCACCATGTCGGCCTGACGCCCGTCCAGCTCGGCTCGCCCGACATGCCGCTCGAGCTCTGGTTCATCACCCGCATGGTGATCCGCAACCTCGACCTCTACCTCGACACGCTCTACTCGGCCTTCGAGATGATCGGCTCCGGCATCACCACGGTGCAGCACATCCAGGGCTGGATGCCGGGCGTGCTGTCGGACGTCGAGAAGCGCGCTGCTGAGACCATCCGCGCCTACGAGGATGTCGGCATGCGCGTCAGCTACTGCTACGCCGTGCGCGACCAGAACAGGCTCGTCTACCAGGCCGACGAGGAATTCGTCAGCAGCCTGCCCAGGGAGCTGCAGGGCCCCATGCAGCGCTGGTTCGACCGCTTCAAGATGAGCCTCGACGATGCCATGGACATGTTCAAGTCGTTCCATGCCCAGCACCACAACAAGCGCCGGGTGAAGATCCAGCTGGCGCCCGCCAACCTGCACTGGTGCTCCGACAAGGCGCTGACGCTCTTGAGCGACGCCTCGACCCAGTACGACGCGCCCATGCACATGCACCTGGTGGAGACTGCCTACCAGAAGGAATACGCGAAGCGGCGCGGCGACTGCACGGCCCTGGAATACATCGACCGCTTCGGCCTGGTGACCAAGCGGCTGACCTTGGGCCACGGCGTGTGGCTGAACGAGAAGGACATCGACCGCATGGCCGCCGCGGGGGCCTGCGTCTGCCACAACTGCTCCTCCAACTTCCGCCTGCGCTCGGGCGTGGCGGCGCTGAACCACTTCGAGAAGAAGGGCATCAACACCGCGATCGGCCTCGACGAGGCCGGCATCAACGACGACCGCGACATGCTGCAGGAGCTGAAGCTGGTCCTGCGCGCCCATCGCGTCCCCGGCATGGTCGAGGCCGACGTGCCGACGATGTCACAGGTCCTCAGAATGGCAACCGTCGGCGGGGCGAAGACCACGCCCTACGGCGATACGATCGGCTCACTGGAAGTCGGCAAGGGCGCCGACATGGTGCTGATCGACTGGGACCAGGTCGCTTATCCCTACCTCGACGAGCTGACGCCGACCCTCGACGCCGTGATCCAGCGCGCCAAGAACCAGGCCGTCACCATGACCATGTGCGACGGCGAGGTGATCTACCAGGACGGCAAGTTCACCAAGGTCGACAAAACGGCGGCGCTGAAGGCGCTGCACGACGACCTGAGCAAGGCCCTGGCCGACGACGAGCTCGAGCGCCGCAAGCTCTCGGTCGCGCTCCTGCCTTACGCCCGCAAGTTCTACGAGAACTATATCGACACAGCCAAGCACCAGCCGTTCTACCGGCCGAGTTCGATGGTCTAAGTTCCTCTTGCCTACGGACGATGTCCCACGCTTGGAATCGGGCCCGCGCCGTCACCTTCGGCATCGGCTGCCAGCTTGCGTCACATCTCAGCGGAGGCCAGCAGGGCCTGTCGGTTGGCTTGAAGGTTGGCCAGGAGCGCCAAACGCTCGACTGGCGAGCGGAAGCGCATCTAATCTTCCAGTCACCGGCGCTCGGTAGAGGCTGAACCGGCGATGCCCGAGCCTAGGAGGCCGGTCGGGACTGTTCAAGATGGAACGTTCAATATCGAATATGCCGTCCTAGCGGCCCGCGTCGTTCCCCGGCGTCTGGCCCCTGCCAGTTCCGTCCGTGACCGCCACGACGCGCTGCCACGGTGCGACGAGCGTCCAGACGACGCCCTGCGTGCGATAGTCCAGTGTCGCCTCGCCGTCGAGGGTCCCCGGTGCGAGGCGGCCCAGCACCTTGCGGCCGAAGCCGCGGCGCTGCGGTTCGATCACCGGCGGCCCGCCCGATTCCTGCCATTCCAGGCGGAAGCGCCGCCCTGGGCCTTCATCCTCATGGCTCCAGCGGATCGCCACCTGTCCCTGTGCGTTGGACAGCGCCCCGTATTTCGCCGCGTTGGTAGAGAGCTCATGCAGCGCCATCGCCAGGCTGTTCGCGGCTTCCCCCGTCAGGCGCACGTCCGGCCCGTCGAGCTGCACCCTCTCGCTCGCCGTGTCGACGAACGGCTCGAGCTGCGAACGCACCAGCTCGCGCAAGGACGCGCCGGCGCCGGCCACGCCCATCGTGAGATCCTGCAGCCTGGCCAGCGCCTGGACGCGCGCGGTGAAGCGCTCGTTGAAGTCGGCCACGCTCGCGGCCGTGCGTCCCGTCTCCGACGCGATCGCGTGCACTACCGCCAGCAGGTTCTTGGCGCGATGCGCAAGCTCGCGCGCCAGGAGGGCGTTGCGCCGTTCCGATTGCTTGAGTGCGGTGATCTCCGACGACACGCCCAAAAGGCCGCTCACCTGTCCGTCGGCATCGCGCACCGGCTCGATGTGCAGCCGGAAATGGCGCGCTCCGTCGCCCGTGCCGTGCTGGACCTCGCCTTCCTGCGGCTCGCCGCTGGCCAGGGCCCGTTCCTCCAGCGCCGTGGCCCCGGCAAACGAATCGGCCGGCAGCAGCTCGTCGGCGCGCCGGCCGATGAACCTTGCGCCATGGCCCGCGGTCTCGCTGATCCAGGTCACGCGCCGCTCGCGATCCTGGGCGTAGACCACAATGTCGGCGCCGCGCAAGGCGACGCCGAACCGGTCGAGGGCGCCGCGCAGCTCCTGCGATCGCTCCTGCAGCTGCCGGGCGGCATAACGCAGGACCGCGGCGACCTCGTTGGCCTCGCGCACCGGCGACTGCAGCGGCGGTGGCATGCCCTCGTGGGCGACGATGGCCGCGTGCTCGGCGATCGCCGCGATCGGCCGGGCCACCAGCCGGCCGACGATGGCCGCCAGCACCAGGGCCAGCAGCAGCAGCGCGCCGCCCAGCCCGACGATCCATTGGCTGTCCTTGGTGGAGGCGGCCTGGACGACCGACATTGGTATGCTGGCCGAGAACAGCCAGCCGGTGAGCGGCGAGCGCCTGGCGGCGCGCAGGGTGTGGACGCCTTCGATGTTGACGGTGCTGAAGGCCTCGGTGCGCTCGAGGCTCTGCGCGCGCAGCTCGTCGGGCAGCCTGCGGCCGACGAAGTCGTGGTGGCGGCGCAGCCGGGCGATGATGGTTCCCGTGCGGTCGCTGATGCCGGTGTTCCACTCGGCCGGCAGGTTCTGGCTCTCCATCGTCTCCAGGAACCGCTCGGGCTCGAGCGACATGTGCAGGAAGCCCTCGAGCCTGCCTTCGCCGCCGGTCACCGGGACCGTCAGGGTGATGACCTGTCGTCCGGCGATGCGGCCGGTGACCAGGTCCGACACATGAGGCCTCAGGGTTGACCGCACCGCCTCGTCGATCGCCGGCTGCTCCGATCGCGGCAGTGGGGTGCCCCAGGGCACGCGCGTGTTCATCACCTGCTGCCCGGTGGGGTCGCGGAACAGGACTTCGATGCCGAGCGCCTTCAGGCTGGCGCTGGCGTTGGCATGCACTGCCGCCCAGTCGCCGTTGGCGACATCGGGCGAGGCGGCGAGGGCGCTTAGATGGGCGAGCAGGAGGGTCAGCTCGCGATCGACATCGCCCGCCAGGTCGCCGACCACCTGTTCCAGGCGACGCCGGACGTCGGCTTCCTGCTCCTGGGCGCTGCGATCGAGCAGGACGGCGGTGAAGGCGAGCGCCGGCACCACCAGGCTGGCGCCGAACAGGAAGAGCAGCAGGGCAATGCTGAAGCCGCTTTTGGTCGGGCTGTCGCGTCCGTCGGCAACCGCCGTCTCGCGCACCGGTTCAACGCGCTCCTCGCCCCCGCCGAGCCTCCACACGCGGTCTTCCTCCCTCCGTTGGCGGCAACTCTAGCACGGGGCGCGCCCCGCGAGGGGGCACCTGCGGCTTGGCCGGTCGATTCCTGCGGCAATGGTGCAACGGCGGGTCGCCGGTGCGCATTGCATGCGCAAGGCTTCAGTTGGCGTGCGGTATGGCAGACAAGGAACGACCTCGGACGGAGGCGCACGACAAGCGGGAGCTGGCCGCCTTCGTCCGGCGGGTGGCCGCGACGATGTCCTTGAAGGTTGACCGGGAAGCGCTGCTGGCGCAGGCCGCGGCGCTCGAGGCCGAGGCCGAGAGGATCGAAAGAGCCGAGCGCGAGTGGCCCTTGCCGGACGCGGGCGGCAGTGCCTAATCTTGGCGCGAGCCATGGGAGGGCATCCATGAGAAGCCTGCTCGCACCGCTCAGCACCCACGAAGAAACGACGCTTCGCAAGATCGGCTTTGGCAGTGCCGATCCGTTCGACCCTGCACATGTTCGCCGTCTGCTGCAGCTCGAGCTCATCGAATGGGCCGGCCATCGCTGGCGGCTGACCGCCGTCGGCCGGCGGCGCTACGAAAGCCTCGTCACCGATATGGGCCAACGACCGGCTGCGTGAGGCCGGTCGTCATGGACGACCGGAGCTTCTCTTCGCATCCCGCCGGCGAACTCGCTCCCGCGTTTGCGCAAGCGTTGTCGCGGCTCTGCGAGGCCGAAGGTGTCGCCTTGGCCGAGGTGCGATCGGTCGAGGTCGATGACGGCGAGATCAGCGTCCGCATTGAAAGACTTGGGCGCGGCAGCAGGATCGTCACCTGTCCTGTAGCCGTCCTGCTCGCTGATCCGACAAAGCCTTGGCCGGTTGTCAGCTGCTCCGTCGGCCGAGCTCCCTGATCTGACCGATCTCGCCTTTCGGAATCTGATCTCGCTCGCGCGGACTTTCGGCCTGCTGTCGTAGAGTGCATGATGGCGGCTTCCGCCGTCTGCACGGGGTTCCATGCCGCTATCGTTCCGTCCGCTGAGCCATGCCCTGGGCGCCGAGGTCCAGGGCGTCGATCTCGCCCAGCCGCTCAGCAATTCCGAGTTCGACCAGATCCACCGCACCTTCCTCGAGCGCGGTATCCTGTTGTTCCGCGACCAGAAGATCACGCGCGAGCAGCACATCGCCTTCAGCCGCCGCTTCGGCGAGCTCGACCGCCATGACAGCCTGCCGCGCGACCGGCACCCGGACTATCCCGAGCTGCTGCTGGTGACCAACATCCCGGAGAAGGACGGCAAGCCCTCGGCCTCGAAATACACCGGCCAGCAATGGCACTCGGACATGTCGTTCACGCCGGTGCCGTCGCTGGGCTCGCTGCTGCGCGGCATCACGATCCCTCCCGTGGGCGGCGACACCATGTTCGCCAACATGTATCGCGCCTACGAGACGCTGTCGGACGGCATGAAGGCCATGATCGAGCCGCTGCGCGCCATCCATACCGGCCGCCGCAAGGTTCTGGACACCAACACCGAGCGCGAGCAGGAGCAGACGCGGATCAATCCGCCGATCGCCCAGCCGGTCGTACGCGTCCATCCCGAGACCGGCCGCAAGGCGCTCTATATCGGCGACAAGGTCTCCTGCCTGGTCGGCATGACCGAGGAGGAGAGCAAGCCCTTGATCGACTACCTGGTGAAGCGCGCCACGCGGCCGCAGTTCGTCTACCGCCACCAGTGGCGGCAGGACGACATCGTGCTGTGGGACAACCGCTGCACCATGCACGTCGCGCTCGGCGACTACGACGAAGGCGAGACCCGCCATCTCGAGCGAACCACGGTGAAGGGCACGCCCTCGGGCTACTACCTGCAATGAAGCGCGCCCAATGAAACGCTCCACGTTCCTCCGCGGCGCCGCCGCGCTGGCCGTTGCCGCGCCCGCGATCGCGCGCGGGCAGGGGGCCTATCCCGACAAGCAGATCCGCATGGTCATCCCTTTTGCCCCCGGCGGGACGACTGATCTTCTCGCGCGCGCCGTGGCGCAGCACTTCTCCCAGACCTGGGGCCAGCCGGTGGTGGCCGACAATCGCGCCGGCGCCAACGGCGTGGTGGCGGGCGAGATCGTCGCCAAGTCACCCGGCGACGGCTACACGCTCTCGGTCGTGGCCATGGGGCACGCCATCAACCCGCTGCTCTACAAGAAGCTGCCCTACGACGGGGACAAGGATTTCACGCCCATCAGCCTGATCGCGACCTTCCCGCAGCTCGTGCTGGTGAAGCCCGCGCTCAAGGCCAACACGCTAGGCGAGCTTCTGGCGCTGGCCAGGAGCGCGACGCCGCCGATCACCTACGCCTCGGGCGGCAACGGCTCCTCGCAGCATCTCGCGGGCGCGCTGCTGGCGCACATGGCCGGCGTGCCCCTGACCCATGTCGCCTACAAGGGCGGCAACCCGGCGCAGCTCGACCTGATGGCGGGCAATGTCGACATGATGATCACCCAGCCCAACTCGAAGGACCTGATCACCACCGGCAAGATGCGGGCGCTGGCCGTGAGCTCGATCCAGCGCAGCGCCTTCTATCCCGAGCTGCCGACGGTCGATGAGGCGGGCGTGAAGGGCTACCAGTCGGTCGCCTGGTACGGCCTGGTCGGGCCGAAGGACATGCCGTACGACCTGGTGAGGAAGATCGCCGACGAGACCGTGCGTGCCACCGAGACCGCGGGCGCGAAGCTGATCGTCGCCCAGCAGGGCGGCGACATGGTGGCGAGCACGCCGGCCGCCTTCGCCGAGTTCATCGTGGCCGAGCGCAAGCGCTACGAGACGATCGTGCGCGATGCCGGGATGACGGTGGAGTAGACCACACCGTCATCCCGAGCGAATCCGTCCGAAGGGCGGCGTAGCCGAGGGACCTCTTTTTGTCGATGCATCCTCAAAACAGGTCCCTCCACTACGCCTCGCTACGCTCGGCTCCGGTCGGGATGACGGCTATTTGCCGACGTAAGCCACCGCCTCGATCTCCACCTTCATCCGTGGATCGACGAGCGCCGTGACCTCGACCAGGGTCGATGCCGGCCTGTGCTCTCCGAAATAGCGTTGCCGGATCGGGTTGATGCTCGCGCGCTCGGTGATGTCGGTCATGAAGACCAGCACCTTGACCACCTGGTCGGACCGGCCGCCGGCGTGGCGCAGGCAGGTGTCGATCGACTTCAGCGCGATCTCGAATTGGCGGACGGTGTCCGGCGGGATGGTGCCATCCGCCGTCATCCCGACCATGCCCGAGAGATAGATGAAGTCGCCGGCGCGGACGACGTGGCAGTAGTGGCTGACGGGCTCGAGCTCACGGGGAACCATGAAGCGTTCGATGGGCATGATGTTCTTCTCCCATTCTGACTGGCGGAGCCTAGCACGAGCCGTTCGATTGTCCGCTCTTTGCCGGCCGCGTTACGATGACGACGAAGAGGAGAGACACGCATGGGCCAGGAAATCACGCTCGCGGCATCGGACGGCGGCCGCTTTGCGGCGTATCTCGCGCTGCCGGCGCGGCTGCCCGCGCCCGCCCTGGTCGTGCTGCCCGAAGTGTTCAACAGCAACCCGCACATCCGCTCCGTCGCCGACGGCTACGCGGCGGACGGCTTCATCGCGCTCTCGCCCGACGTCTTCTGGCGGCAGGAGGCCGCGAACTACCTGCCCTACACCGACGAAGGCCGCGCCAAGGCGCGGGCGCTGTGGGCGCGGCTCGACACCGACCAGTTCGCGCGCGACCTTGGCGACATGGTTTCAGCGCTTCGGGCGCGTCCGGACTGCACCGGCAAGGTCGGCGTGATGGGTTTTTGTCTGGGCGGGAAGTTTGCCTATCTCGCCAGCACGCGCCTGCCGATCGAAGGCGCGGTCAGCTACTACGGCGTGCAGATCGACCAGCACCTCGACGAGGCCGGCCGACGCACCTGCCCGCTGCTGATGCATTTCGCCAGCGACGATCCGCACGTGCCGCCGGAGACCGTGGCGGCGATCCAGAAGCGCATGGCCGGATCGCCGGGTGTCGACATCCACGTCTATCCGGTCACCGAGCACGGTTTCAATCGAAAGGGATATCCGCCCTACAACGAGAAGGCGGCGGCTGAGGCACGGGCGCGGACGCTGGCCCATTTCCGCAAGCTGTTGTCTTCCTAATGCACTTCCTCCCCATCGTTCTTACGATGGGGAGGTGGCCCGAAGGGCCGGAGGGGTCATAGGCCACCGTGTGGTGACCATGACCCCTCCGTCCGCTCCGCGGACACCTCCCCAGCTTCGCTGGGGAGGGATGATACGACTGCCTATCCGTGATTACTGAACGAGGATCTGAACGCGGCGGTTCTTCTCGTTCTTCGTCTGGTCCGGCGTCTCGATCAGCAGACCGGCTTCGCCGGAGCCATTGACGGTGATGGCCTGGGGCGCAATGCCGTTGCTCACCAACGCCTTCTTCACCGCATCGGCACGCCGTATCGACAGCTGCTGATTGTAGGCGGGAGAGCCATCGGTATCGGTAAAGCCGGTGACGCCCACCCGCGAGTTGGCCATCGACTTGGCGGTGTTGGCGGCCTCGGTCACCGTCATCGAACCTTGCTGCGACAGGGTCGTGCTGTTGGTGTCGAAGAAGACCATCCAGGACTTGGTCGGCGGCGGCGACGCCGGAGGCGGCTTCTGCAAGGACATGTTTTGTGTCGACTCACCGCATGCCGTAACGAGAAGGGCAATTGCGAACAGGGCTGAGAAGCTCTTGAGCATTCTGTTCTCCATGGGTTGCTATGCTCATTGTGCGTCAACGCTACACAACTCACGCTAAGCAGCCCGGCGATCTCGGCAGTGAAAGGACGGCCCCCGCCCGGCACGATGACGCTATCGATGGTCCTTATCGTCCCGGTGTTGCCGGGCGGGTGAATTGTGTCGTCTGTGTTGCGCCGGTTGGCTCACGCCCGCATTGGCGCTCAGTACGCCTTGCCCGTCGGATAGGTCGCGAACGCCGGCACGGCCGGATCCTGGTGATCCCACGGCTGTGCGCTCTTGACGAAGATGTTGGCTTCCGGCCGGAACCAGCTCGCATCGTCGAACGTGCAGGCCCGGACACCGACGATGTCGGGCCGCGTCGACACCTGCACGTAGAGCGGCGTGCCGCACTCGCCGCAAAAGACACGCGTGATCTCGTTGCCGGAATCGGCTTTGGCGACGTAGCGCTTCGGCGAACCGTGGGTGATGCGGAACCCGGCCGACGGCAGGCGCACCGCCGCGACGTGGGGTGCGCCGCTCTGCAGCTGGCAGTCCCGGCAATGGCATTGCAGGGAAAACTGCGGCTCGCCGGTGCTTTCGTAGCGCACCGCCCGGCACAGGCATCCGCCAGTCCTTGTCGGCATCAGACCCTCTTATCCGCGATTTGTGATTTCCCCCACAGTCATCCGGCGCGGTCCGGTTGCATCATGGGCGGTCAGGCAGGAGGCGCCATGTTCGCAGGTCCGATGCGCAAGGACTACGCCTTGTCGCTGATCGACAGGTTTCCGCCGCTCCCCAAGGGTCGCCCGTTTCCCCGCATCGATCCGGCGGAGCTGATCGCCGACCTGCGCAAGCGCGTCAAGGACCCCGTCACACAGGACCAGGGCGCGGCCAGCCTGTGCTGCCCCGCGTCCTTCTTCTACTGCGTGCTGAACTACAAGCCCGAGCTCTACGTCCAGTACGGGATCGATCTCTTCACCACCGGCAAGGCGCGCATCGGCTCGCTCGAGGTCAAGCCGGGGATGGCGTGCCGTGTCTATCAGCCGCCGAAGGGCAAGATCGCCGGCGTCGACTGGGTGGCGCTGGCGAGCCTGCGCGATTCCTACAACGCCATCCTCGACGTGGCCTCGATCGACGACGACACGGCGGCGAGGAGCCGCCAGGGCGAGGTCTCCAAGTGGTTCCGCCAGGTCGGCTACGCCGGCGTGCGCGAGGATTCGAACATCTTCGTCTCCAAGGGCCGCAAGGAGATCGAGGCGTTCGAGCGGGACGCCCGCGCCTGGCGAGACGTCTGCCTGTTCGTCCACACCAACCTGCTCTACGACACGACGAACAAGCATAACTCGCACGTCTGGAACCACTGCGTCGTCGTCGAAGAGCCGCCGGAAGTCAGGAACGGCCGGATCAGCCTCAAGGTCTACACCTACGGCGGGTTCACGCGGATCCCCAGCGTCGGCACCCTGTCGGTGGAGGAGTTCTCGCGCAATTTCTACGGCTACGTCTCGGGCCAGCCGACCTTCAAATGAGCCCCCGAGGGTGGCCTAGGTTGCCGCCCGGATTCCGGTTACACTTCCCGGCTGCCAGCTGATGGAAGGAGCCAGCCGATGACTGCGCAGACCAGAGGTCGCATCCGTCACGTCGCCCTCAGCGTAAAGGATCCCTGGGAGACTGCCGAATTCTACAAGCAGGCCGTGGGCCTGCAGGAGGTCATGGAACTCGACGGGCCGCTGGCCGAAGGCGTTTTCCTGACCGACGGCGTGGTCAACCTCGCCATCCTCCACTTCAAGACCGACGAGGCCTCGCAGGGCACCGGCGTGGACTGGGTCGGCATCCACCATATCGGCTTCTGGGTCGATGACGTGGTCGAGCAGGGCAAGATCGCGCGCAACGTCGGCGCGACCTGGATCATGGGCGATCCGGACAATCCCGACGGCTACGAGGTGAAGCACACCGACTTGAACGGCATCATCTTCGACATCGCCGCGCACGGCTGGGCCGGTTCGCAGAAGGAGCCGGGGGCGGCAGATAACGTCGCCCATGGCAACCCGCAGCGCCGGCTGGCGAAGTTCGACGACCGCCGCTCGCGCGCCTACGCGAAGTACGCTGCGATGCGCGGGAAGAGGGTGCCGCAGGCGGCTGAGTAGCTGCTGGGAGCGCGCCACTCCGTGGCGCTCATATTCATTATTCATGCTCCTCTCCCCCGCTAGGGGGGGGGGGTGGGTGGGGGGGCGACGCACGTCGGTTCCCCCTCACCTACCCTCTCCCCCTAGCGGGGGAGAGGAACATGAGCATGAGATGAGCGCCACGGAGTGGCGCGCTCCCATCAAATCTCCCGCCCGATCGTCAAACATTGCTCGAGCACGACGGCCTTCACCTCCTCGAAGCGCGCCGGTGACTTCTTGAGCTCGGGGCGCTGGTGGTACCAGCCGATCTGGGCCAGGCCGCGGACCAGGCGGAACATCGGCACCAGCGCCAGCACCTGGTCCGAGATCGGCCGCACGGAGCGGTAGCCCGCGATGTAGGCCTGCTCGAAGGCGGCCAGCTCCGGCCCCTGCTGATGCACCAGGGCCACCGCGATGTCGTAGGCATGCCAGCCCCAGGCCGCGTCGTCGAAGTCGATGACGGTAAGCCCGCTGTCATCGATCAGCACGTTGCCCGGATGCATGTCGGCGTGGATCATGCTGTAGACGGCGGGTTGTCGCTCCAGCCGGCTGAGCGCCGCATGCAGGCGCGAGCGCATGTCGAGCACCAGCCGGCGCTCGGCGCGGGACAGCCCCTTGTGATCCCAGAACGGTCCCCAATGCGGCGCGTCGCCCATGAAGCCGTCCGCGTCCAGATCATTCCGTATGAACGCAGCCGGCGGCCGCCAGGCCGCGGCCTGGTTGTGCAGCGCTGCGGTGACAGCACCGAGCTCGGTGAAGTGCCGTTCGGCAATCCTGGTGTCGGTCGTCTCGCGCAGAACATCGGCGAGCACGCGCCCCGTCGACCAGCGGGCCAGTCCCGCGAACCGCCGTTCGCCGGTGGCCGCAATCGTCACGGCCGCGTAGTCCTGCCCGTCGCGCGTGCGCATCGGCATCTGCACCGCGATGCCCGCGTCGGCCAGCGCGCGGATCCAGGCGCGCTCCGAGACCAGCTCGTCGTGGGTGTGATACCAGGGCCGGTGCAGCCGCAAGGCGTAGGCTGCGCCGTCGCGGCGGTCGACAACGCGGTAGGTGACGTTCTCCGCCAGCGACACGAGATCGAGACTGTCCGGCTCGATGGGAAACGCCTCGAGCGCCTCGCGTGCCGCAGGCGCAAAAGTGTCTTCAGCCATTTATCTCGGCAATCGTCGTGTCGAAGGCGGTAAGGAACTCGTCGGCGTCGCCCTGGCTGAAGACCAGCGGCGGTCGAATCTTTACGACATTCCGGAAGGCGCCGGCGTTGCTGGTGAGGAAGCCACGGTCCTTCAGCTTGTTGACGACCTCGATCGCCCGATCGGAGTCGGGTTCGAGCGCCTTGCCCTTCACCATCTCGACGCCGATGAACAGCCCCTGCCCGCGCACGTCGCCGATGGCGGCGCACGTCTTCTTGCGCTCGCCGAGGGCCGCCTTGAGGCTGGCGCCGACGCGCGCGACGTTCTCCTTGAGCTTGTCGCGCTCGATGACGTCGATCACCGCCATGCCGACCGCCGCCTGCAGGGGACTCGAGGCAAAGGTGTTGAAATAGCGCGTGCGCGCCCGGAAGCCGTCGACCAGCGCCTTGCTGGCGGCGGTGGCGGCGAGCGGCAGGCCGTTGCCCATCGGCTTGCCGGTGACGACGATGTCGGGCGTGAAGCCCGTGCCTTCGTAGCCCCACCAGCGCCCGGTGCGGCAGTAGCCCGCCTGGACCTCGTCGGCGATCATGTACCCGCCGGCCGCGCGCACCACTTCGGCGGCGCGCGCCATGAAGCCGCGCGGCACGTCGGGCAGGCCCTCATTGGCGAAGATCGGGCAGACGATCAGGCCGGCGAAGCCCGTGCCGTCCTCCTCGAAGCCGCGGATCACCCCGCGCAGGCGCTCGAGATAAGCCTCCAGAAGGTCGGATTCGCTGGCGCCCGGCACGATCGGCCGGAACATCTCGGGGAAGGGGATGGCGCGCACGTCGCCGCTGGTGTTCTGGCCGGCTCCGATGCGGGTCATCTTGCCGACCGCCTCGCTGTTGCCATGATAGGTGGCGTTGGTGCAGACGATACCCTGCTTGCCGCTCTCCCCACGCGCGATGCGCAGCGCCACCTCGTTGGCCTCGGTGCCCGAGCAGCTGAACACGACGCTCTCGATCGCGGGCCCATGCAGCGCCGCGATGCGTTCGGCCAGGGCGACGATGCCTTCGTGCAGGTAGCGGCTGTGCACGTTCAGCGTCGCCTGCTGGCGCGCCATCGCTTCGACGACGTGCGGGTTGGCATGCCCGACGCACGGCACGTTGTTGTACATGTCGACGTAGCGCCGGCCGGTGTCGTCGAACAGGTACGTGCCCTCGCCGCGGACGATGTGCAGGGGCTTGTCGTAGAACAGCGGCGCTCCGGTTCCCAGCGCCCGGTCGCGTCGAGCGGCAAGCGTCGTCGTACTCATTTCGGGACCTCTTCTGGGCTGCGTCGGCTTCCGAACCCTATCATGGTCCGCCGGACCGCCGGCTTCCAGCCGGCAGAGCGCATTCAGATGCGCGTGCGATCACGATGCGGGCTGGGAGGAGGCAGTCGCCCCGTTACCGTGCATTGCTCGACGGAAAGGTGCGCCAGGATGGGCCCGGTCTCGGCTTCGACGCCGTCGGCGATCAGCTGCTCGGCGACATCGTCGCGCACTTCTGCGAGCCTGAGAGAAATCCCGCGCGCAGCGAGCGTTCGACTCAGCGTGCGCAGGCTCGCTGCGGCCGTGATGTCGACGGCCGGCACCTGTGAGAAATCGACGACGACGGTGACGACCGGCTGCGCCGCCTGCTCGACGAGTTCCAGCAAGTGACGGCGGATCTGCTCGGCATTGAAGTAGACCCAGGCGCCCGCGCTGCGCAATACGACGATACCCGGCGTCGCCTGCGGCACCTCCAGTCGGTCGCGATTGATGTATCGGCCACTGGCCGGATCACGGGCGAGGACGACGATGGACGGCCGCGAGGCGCGGGCCAGCAGCAGGATCAGCGAACCCATGGCCGCCAGCAGCAGGCCGTTCAGCAGCCCGGCCGCAAGCACGCCGAGCAGGGCGATAATGGCGATCCCGAACTCCGCCCGCGCGGCGCGCCACAGCTCGCGCAGCTCGTCGATCTTCACCAGGTGCTTCGCCGCCATGAGGATGATGGCGCCCAGCACCGGTTCGGGCAGGTTGCGGAACAGGCCGGACAGGAACAGCAGCGTCAGGGCGACGGCGCCCGAGGTGACGACGAGCGACAGCGGCGAGCGCGCGCCGCCCATGTCGTTGACCGCCGTCTGCGACATGCCGCCGGAAACCGGGAAGCCGCGCACCAGCGAAGTGGCGACGTTGGCCGCGCCCAGCGCCGTGAGCTCACGCTCCGGGTCGATCTCGTAGCCGTTCTTCTGGGCGAAGCTGCGGGCCACCGAGATCGCCTCGCTGTAAGCGAGGAGAAAGCAGGCGAACGCCGTCGGTATCAGGAGGCCGAGTTCGCTCGCCTTGACGTCAGGCAACGATGGCAGCGGCAATCCGCGCGGCAGATCGCCGACCAGCAATATGCCGAAACGCGACGCATCGAGCAGCGAGGCGAGCACGATCGACAAGGCGACGACGACGAGAGTCGTCGGCCGGCCGGGGAAAGCGCGCTCAAGACCGAGGAAGAGGGCGACGGCAGCAACGCCGACGACGGTCGCGGGCAGCGATGCCTCTTCGAGAGACATGACAACGTGCGCGATCCGCTCGAAGAAGTTGCCGGCGCCGGGGTGCAGGCCGAGGACCTTCGGTAGCTGCGTCGAGGCGATGTAGATCGCCGCGCCGGTCTTAAAGCCCGTCACCACCGGGTTGGACAGGAAGTAGGCGAGGTTCGCGAGGCCGACGTACCTGCCGCCGATCGAGATCAGCCCGACCAGCAGGGCGACGGCCGCCGCCAGCCCGGCGGCGCGGGAAGGATCGCCGGACGACAGGGTCGCAACGCCGGCCGCGACGGCGAGAGCCAGCGCCGAGGTGGGGCCGACGGCGAGCTGGCAGCTTGTGCCGAACAGGGCATAGGCGAGACCGGCGACCAGGTAGCAATAGAGACCTGCCACAGGCTGCAGGCCCGCGAGCGTCGCGTAGGCCAGCGATTCCGGAATGACGAAGGCCGCGAGCGACAGGCCGGCGATGATGTCGGGACGCAGGTCGGCCGCGCGATAGACACGCAACCAAGAGGCGATGCGCCGATCGGCCTTGCCGTCGTCTGCGGGCACCGTGGCTCCTTCATCCCGAGCGAACGGCCAACCTACCCGCGGCAACTGGTGCTTTCAAATGCGTCACCTGAGGTTGGGCCGAATGCACTCAGAAGCCACGATACAAATCCATCAAGAGGCCAGGAACCGACAACGCGGCCATGATGATCAGACAAAGGGTCACGATCACCCATGGCTGAACCAACCAGAATTTCCTCGTGGTTACGTTGGTCGCCTCGGAAGGCAGGGGACGGGCAATCCGGCCTTCGATTTTCATGAAGGCGGGCGTTGCCTTGTCGGCCTGCCTCATGGGGTGCTTCACGGTCCAGCCTGATCCTTCTGGACGCGCGCGATGTAGAAGCCGTCCATGCCGCCGCGCTCGGCCCACATCGAGGGGAGAGTGCGGACGTCACCCGCCGGCGTGACGGCGTTGGCAAGTCCCGGCACCTCGGCCGCCTGTATGGGCACCCGCTGCAAGCGGCTGTCGCGTGCCAGCAGGGCCTCCAGCCGGGCCACGCCTTCATCCTCCTGCAGCGAGCACACCGCATAGACAAGAGTGCCGCCGGGCTTCAACAGGTCGGCGGCGCGCACCAGCAGCCGGTCCTGTGTCAGGGTCAGGCGGGCGATGTCCTCTTCGTCCTTCAGCCAGGCGATGTCGGGATGGCGGCGCAAGGTGCCGGTGCCCGAGCACGGCGCATCGAGCAGGATGGCGTCGAAGGTAGCGGACGTGACCCACTTGCCGACATCCGCCGTCACCAGGTCGGCGGCGAGACCGGCGCGCGCGAGGTTCTCGCCCACCCGCGCCATGCGCCGCGCCGAGATGTCGACGGCGGTAACCTGCGCGCCGGCCGCGGCGAGCTGCAGGGTCTTGCCGCCCGGCGCCGCGCAGAGATCGGCAACGCGCTTGCCCGAAATGTCGTCCAGCAGGCGGACCGGGAGCGTCGCGGCGGCGTCCTGCACCCACCATGCGCCTTCGGCGAATCCCGGCAGCTCGGTGACGTTGCCGCCGCCCTCGCGGCGGATCGAGCCCGTCGGCAGCACCTCGCCCTCGAGCCGGCCGGCCCAGAACTCGGCGTTGGAGCGCGGCGTGAGGTCGAGCGGCGCCTCGACCAGGTGGGCGGCGGCGATGGCGCGCGTCGCCTCCTCGCCGTAGCTCTGGGTCCAGCTGTTCCACAGCCATTGCGGCGTGTTGAGCCGTGCCGGATCGCGATCGCCCAGCAGGGCAGGCCCGTCGCGCGAAACGCGGCGCAGGACGGCATTGGCCAGCCCCTTGAGATGCGGCAGGCCGGCATCGACCACCAGCCGCACCGAGGTGTCGACCGCGGCATGCGGCGGCGTGCCCAGGAACAGCAGCTGGGCCGCGCCCAGGCGCAACACCTGCCGGCCGGCGGCGTTGGCGCCCTCGAGAGGCCGTTCGACCAGGAAGCCCAGCACCTCGTCGATCTCGCCCAGGCGGCGCACGGTGGTGGCCAGCAGCAGGCGCACGAAGGCGCGGTCGCGCGGATCGAGCCCGGCGAACCCCTGATGGCGGGCCAGCGCATCGTCGAGCGGCTGGCCCTTGTCGAGGCACGCCACCAGGATGTCGAGCGCGACGCGCCGCGAGTGAACAATATCCATTGCGCGGGGTGATAGACCATCATCCCGAGCGAAGCCACCCGCAGGGTGGCGCAGCCGAGGGACCTTTTTTGTCGCTGCGCCACCAAAACAGGTCCCTCGACTGCGCCGCCCCCTGCGGCGGCGGCTCCGCTCGGGATGACGAGGGCGGGTCGCTTCGCCTATAGTTGGGGGAGCAAACAAATTTGGAGGAAACGGCGATGAAGAAGCTCGCTCTGGCAGCGGCCCTGGGCTTTGCCGGACTTCCCGCGATGGCTCAGGACAAGCCGGTCGACCTCAAGATCTCCATCTGGCTGCCGCCTGCCCATGCGCTGGTGCCGGCGACCAAGGAATGGGCCGAGTCGATCGGCAAGGCCTCCAACGGCACCATCAAGACGGCGATCTTCCCGTCCGAGCAGCTCGGCAAGGCGTTCGACCATTACGACATGGCGCGCGACGGCATCGCCGACCTGACCTACGTCAACCCGGGCTACCAGCCCGGCCGCTTTCCGGTGATCGCCGTCGGCCAGATCCCCTTTACCTTCGCCGACGCCAAGAAGGGCACGGCCGCGCTCGACGCGTGGTATCGCAAGTACGCCGCGACCGAGATGAAGGACACGCACTTCTGCCTCGCCTTCATCCACGATCCCGCGACCTACCACGGGCGCAAGAAGGTCGTGGTGCCGGAGGACATCAAGGGCATGAAGATCCGCCCGGCGCAGAGCACGATCGGCCAGATGGTGACCATGATGGGCGGCACCAACGTGCAGGCTTCGGCGCCCGAGGCGCGCGAGGTGCTGGAGCGCGGTGTCGCCGACGGCATCTTCTTCCCGTGGGGCTCGATGTTCCTGTTCGGCCTCGACAAGGTCACCAAGTACCATATCGACGCGCCGCTCTATTCGACGACGTTCACCTACTCGATGAACAAGGCCAAGTACGACGCGATGTCGCCCGCCCAGAAGAAGGTGATCGACGATCATTGCACCACCGAATGGGCGGTGAAGCTCAGCTCGCCGTGGCACGACTTCGAGGCGGCGGGCAAGGCCAAGATGAAGGCTTTGCCGGACCACGAGGTCTATGCGCTGACGCCCGACCAGCTCAAGCAGTGGCAGGCAGCGGTGGCGCCGCTGCAGAAGGCCTGGGCCGAGGCGGTCAAGAAGGCGGGCGGCGATCCGGAGGCGATCTACAAGGACTTTCAGGCGACCGTCGCGAAGTACGGGGCGGGGTTCTAGTCTCCCCGTCATCCCGACCGGAGCGAGCGAAGCGAGCGTAGTGGAGGGACCTGTTTTGTTGCTGCGTCGCCAAGAGGAGGTCCCTCGACTACGCCGCCCCCTGGGCGGCTTCGCTCGGGATGACGGCTAAGATGAATCGCAAATTCATGGATCGCATCATCGACACGATCGAGGCGATCGCGGCGGTGTTCGTGGGGCTGGTGGCAGCCGACATCTTCCTCTCGGTTCTGCTGCGCCGCTTCTTCAGCGTGCAGATCCCCGATTCCTACGATTTCGGGCGGATGCTTCTGGGCATCCTGATCTTCTGGGGCATCGCCGCCACCTCCTATCGCGGCGGCCATATCACGGTCGACCTGGTGTGGGCATCGGCCAGCAAACGCTGGAAGCGGGTGATCGACGTCTTCGCCACACTGGTGCTGCTGTTCGTCGTCACCGTCCAGACCTACACGCTGTTCGACAAGGTGCGCGCGACCTACAACGACAACGTCCTCACCTACGATCTCGGCCTGCCGACCTGGCCGTTCTTCGCCATCGCCTGGGCGGGCGACGTGTCGGCCGTGGTGCTCATTGCCATCCGTACCTATCGGCTGATCTTCCATCCCGAGGACCTGCACGAAGAGAGTGCTGTCGAGAGCGCCGCTGACCGATGAGCGCCGATACCGTCGCCATCCTCGGTTTCGTGGTGCTGTTCGCGCTGATGCTGCTGCGCGTGCCGGTCGGCATGGCGATGGGGCTGGTCGGCGTCAGCGGTTATGCCTACCTGACCGGCGGCGCGCCGGCGCTGAAACTGATCGGCCAGGTGTCGATGCGCACCGTCACCGACTATCAGTTCGGCGTCATCCCCATGTTCCTGCTGATGGGCGCCTTCGTCTCGCACTCCGGCGTGAGCCGCGAACTTTTCCGCGCCGCCAACACGCTGGTCGGCCACTGGAAGGGCGGCCTGGGCATCGCCACCGTGTTCGCCTGTGGCGGCTTCGCGGCCATCTCCGGCTCGTCGGTCGCCACCGCCGCCACCTTCTCGACGGTCGCCTACCCCGAGATGCGCCGCTACGGCTATCCGCAGAGTTTTTCGACGGGCGTCATCGCCGCCGGCGGGACGCTGGGCGCCATGCTGCCGCCGTCGACCGTGCTCGCCGTCTACGGCCTGATCACCCAGCAGGATGTCGGCAAGCTGTTCCGCGCCGGCATCGGCCCCGGCATCCTCGCCATGCTGATGTACATGGCGACCATTGCCGTGATCTGTCGCGTCAGGCCCAACTTCCTGCCAACGGTGGCCAAGGCGAGCTGGTCCGAGCGTGTCGGCGGGATGCGCGATGTCTGGGCGCCGGTCCTGCTGTTCGTGCTGGTGATCGGCGGCCTCTATGGCGGCGTCTTCACGCCGACCGAGGCGGGAGGCGTGGGCGCGAGCGGCGCCTTCCTGCTGGGCGTGCTGCGGGGCCGCCTCGACCGCGCCGGCATCCGCGCCTCGCTGCTGCAGGCCACGCGCACGGCGGCGGCCGTGTTCACCGTCCTGATCGGCGCGCTGCTGTTCGGCTATTTCCTCACCATCACCCAGGTGCCCCAGAAGGTGACCGAGTTCCTGACCGGGCTCGGCATCGGTCCCTACGGCGTGCTCGCGATCATCATGGTCATGTACCTGATCCTGGGCTGCCTGATGGACGCCATGGCGATGATCATCCTGACGGTGCCCATCATTTTCCCGGTCGTGACGGCGCTCGGCTTCGACCCGATCTGGTTCGGCGTCATCATCGTCATGACCGTCGAGCTCGGCCTGATCCACCCGCCGGTCGGCATGAACGTTTTCGTGATCAAGAGCGTGGTCCAGGACGTCACATTTTCGTCGATCTTCAAGGGTGTGCTGCCCTTCATCGCCACCGACATCCTGCGGCTGGTGATCCTGATCGCCTTCCCGATCATCGCCCTCTGGTTGCCCAACCAGATGTAAGCCCAGCGACATCTCGGACGATGTTTCGCCACGGGGGTGAGAGTAGGGTGCGCCCCCTGAAAGGAATTCTGCATGAAGCGAGTAGGCTCGTTCATCGGCGACTGGTGGCGGCTGGTCATCCCCTATTTCAAGTCGGAGGAGCGCTGGATCGCCATCCCGCTGCTGGTCGGCGCGATCTCGCTGACGTTCGCGGCTGTCGGCCTGGAAGTGCTGTTCAACGACTGGAACCGGCGCTTCTACGACAGCCTGCAGAACAAGCAGGAAGCCGTTTTCTGGCGGGAGATCACCGTCTTCACGGTGTTGGCGTTCGGTTTCATCGCGGTCGGCGTTTCGCGCGCCATCGTCAGCCCCTACCTGCGCCTGCGCTGGCGCCGCTGGCTGACGCGCCGCTATCTCGCCCATTGGCTGGACGGGCGCGGCTATTATCGCATCGAGCTGCAGCGTACCGTCGACAACGCCGACCAGCGCATCGCCGAGGACATCCGCCAGCTCGGCGAGTTCACCATGACCTTGCTGCTGGGCATCCTGGCGGCGATCACCACGCTGATCTCGTTCCTGTTCATCCTGTGGAATCTGTCGGGACCGCTGTCGCTAGCGCCGATCGGCCTCGACATCACGGTTCCGGGCTACATGGCCTGGGTTTGCCTGATCTACGCCGTGGTCGGCACGTTCTTCGCCAATCTGGTCGGCCGGCGGCTGATCCCGCTCAACTTCCAGAAGCAGCGCTACGAGGCCAACTTCCGCTTTTCGCTGGTGCGCGTGCGCGAGAACGCCGAGGGCATCGCCTTGTACCGCGGCGAAGAACGCGAAGCGGAAACCCTGAACGCGCGCTTCGCCGACGTCTTCGCCAACGGCTGGCAAGTCCTGTTCACCCAGGCCCAGCTCGCCCTCTATCAGGTGTCCTACAACCAGCTCGCCATCATCTTCCCCTTCGTCGTGACGGCGCCCGGCTTCTTTGCCGGCACCATCACGCTCGGGGCGATGATGCAGACGGCCTCGGCCTTCGGCCAGGTGCAGCAGGCGCTGTCGTTCTTCATCGAGAACTACACCTATGTCGCTGAGCTGCGCGCCGTGATGGACCGTCTGATGGGCCTGCAGGCGGCGTCGGACGCCAAGCCCGAGACCGCCATCGAGGTGATGCCGGAGCCCGACCGCGGCGACGTCGGCGCGGCGGCCCTGACGCTCGGTCTGCCCAACGGCCAGGCGCTGCTCGCGGACGCGACCTTCGCGCTGCCGCGCGGCCGCTCGACCCTGATCACGGGGGCAAGCGGCTCGGGCAAGAGCACGCTGTTCCGCGCGCTCGCCGGCATCTGGCCGTTCGGCAAGGGGCAGGTGCGCGTGCCGGCCGGGGCGCGCGTGCTGTTCCTGCCGCAGAAGCCCTACATCCCGATCGGAACCTTGCGCGACGCGGTGAAGTATCCCGACGAGCAGTCGACGGCGACCGACGCCGAGATCGTGGCGGCGCTGGAGGCGGTGAAGCTCGGCCATCTCACGGGCCGGCTGGACGAGGTCGCGCACTGGACCAACATCCTGTCGGGCGGCGAGCAGCAGCGTGTCGCGGCGGCCCGCGCCCTTGTCTTCAAGCCCGACTGGCTGTTCCTCGACGAGGCCACGGCCTCGCTCGACGAGGCGATGGAAGCGGCGATCTACGAGGCCCTGAAGCAGCGACTGCCCGCGACGACCATGGTGTCGATCGGCCATCGGCCGTCGCTGCGCAAATGGCACGACCGCCAGGTCGAGCTCAGGCGTGCGCCGGGTGAGGTCGGGCAGCTGGTCGAGGCAACGGCTTGAAGAAGCCAGCGCCTCCATCCCCTAATGGTAGTGTCGGCGTTACGGCCGCCCCCAAGGAGAAGGTGGCCTTCGCGCCTTCAACGCGTGCGATCGCATCCGTCGTGGAGGAGCGCAACGAGAGACCACGGTGAGGCGTTTGACCCCATATGGGGCCAAGTGTTCGCCCAATCCGTGCCATCCTGAGGCTGTTGTCCGTCGCTTCGGCGCTGGCCGCGTGCGCCACGACAGAGCAACGGGTGCCGCCCGCCATCGGGCCTGCCGTTCGCCCCGAAACGCCGCTGAGCGGCTATGTCAGCATGCTGCGAAGCCAGGGCGTCGGCGTGGATATTCCCTCGCAGGGCAAATTCGTTCTGGTGAACATCCCATCTTTCGAGCTGGTCGCCCTGCAGGACGGCGTGCCTGTCCTGCGCAGTCGCGTGGTCGTCGGCAAGCCGGCGGCGGCCACCCCCGAAATGCTGTCCTCGATGTTTGCCGTCCAGTTCAACCCCTCCTGGACGCCAACGCCGTCGATGATTCGCAACGAAGGGCTGCACTACATGCCGCCGGGCCCCCAGAACCCTCTCGGCAGGATGATGTTTGCGCTCGACAATGAAGAGTTCATCTACCTGCACGACACGAATGAGAAAGCGCTCTTCAATCGCGGACGACGTGCCTTGAGCCACGGCTGCGTGCGCGTGGAGCAGGCGCGCGCGCTGGCAGCGTGGTCGCTTGGCGTTTCGGAACGAGAAATCGATAGCATGATCACCCAGGGCAAGACGTATTCCGTCCCGCTCCCTGAAATCATTCCAGTTGCACTCGTCTACTTCACACGGTTCCCGGACGAGCACGGTCAGGTCGTCTTGCATCCCGACATCTACAACAACCGTCAGGTCGAGCAGCGTGGCAATCTCAAGGATGCCGCGAGCTAGGTCCGCCAGATTTGGCCTTGCGCGGCTTTGGCGCGGCTGAGCGGCTACAAATTGCTCCTGACACAATGCGTCGTACAGTTGTGTTGCGGTAGGGCGAGGGCGTGCCATGGTCCGAGAGCAGCGCCGTTTGGCGGCGATCCTGGACGCGGACGTGGTCGGATATTCCCGCCTGAAGGGTCGGGATGAGTGAGAGTGGCACTGTTTCTCGACTGGGGGACCATCGTGTCCGACGTCTTGAGCCACTGCTGACCCGCCATGGCGGAAGGCGGGAATTCCAGGATAAGAAGGTCCTGTCGGGCGGCTGGTAGAGGCCCTGTGATCGTCAGGGCCCGGAGGCCGTCGCCGGCCGCCGTCGCCATTCGGGGACCCAGTCGTAGTCCCAGTAGCTGACCAGCTGAGGCGCAATCACCCGCGCTGAGAAGCTCAAGGGCGGTTCGGCGCGGGCGCGGATCACGTGGTGGCTGAGTTGCGCGATCCACGGCCGGGCCGCTCCGGCGGAGAGTCGGTTGCCGAGGCCCATGATGTCCTGCTGCTCGGCCAAGGAAGCGCCGTAGGCCCATTCGCCGCTGCCATGGCCGCCGATGTGGCCGAGGCCCAGCGTATGGCCGAACTCATGCAGGACCGGGCTCTGCATGAACAGGACGTTGTGCACCGCGCCGTCGATGGGGGTGAGCCAGATCTGTCGCCGCATCGCGAGGTCGCGGTGGGTGAACAGCCCCACTCTTCGCTGGGCGTTGGCGAAGGGACGGAAGTTCGTCTCGCGCGGCTTGATGATGAAATAACGCTGATGCGCCTGCGCGGCCGTGTCGACCAGGGTGAGGGCGAGACCGCAGGTGATCCTGGCCGCTTCAGGTGCGTCCTGCGTGCCGGGCCGCTGGTACCAGGGCCGGTTTGGCGCCAGTTCGAGCGTGCGATCCCAGTAGCGCAGGATGACCCGGGCAAAATTCTCACGGTAGGCTAGCCATTCGTCATTCTCCCATCGCTCAAGGTGGAACCGCCGGGCGCCATCGTGCAGCAGCCCATCGCCCGTGCCGAAGACGCGCGATGCCGCGGACGCGTTGAAGTGCGTGGTCGGTTCGCAGCGCACGAGCTCCATGCGGTACTGCAGGATGAGATCGAAGGCTCGCGCGCCGCGCGGTGTGAGGCGCGAGTCACGGTCGAGGCCGCTGTGGGAGGCGTGGATTTCCATGCCCGCCGCCGGCCCTAGTTCGCGTCGAGCAGGGCGGCCGCCACACCGGGAGTGACGTACTTGCCGACGGCGGGCGAGCGGTAGCTGGCGAGCTCCCGGATGGTGCTACTGCTGATGAACTGGAATTCGGGCGGGGCGATCAGGAAGACGGTGTTGATCTCCGGCGCGATGTCGTGGTTGATGCCGTGCATCTCGAATTCGTAGTTGAAGTCCTGCGCGGCCCGCAGGCCGCGGATGTTGAAGCGGATGTCGTGCTGCCGGCAGTAGTCGACCAGCAGGCCGGTGAATTGCCCGATCTGGAAGGCGCTCCTGTCGCGGCCGAACCATTCCATGTGGGCCAACGATCCTTCGATCAGTTGCAGGCGCTTGGCGACCGCAAAGAAGCCGCCGCTCTTCTTGGGATTGACGCCGATCATGACGTGCAGCTCATCGACGATGAGGCTGGCACGACGCATGACATCGAGATGCCCGCGCGTCGGCGGGTCGAACGATCCCGCATAGATTCCACGCTTCATCGTCTTTCTCGCTTAAGAACTATAGTTATTGAACGGTACTGGAGTTTGTGCTACGATTTTCAGGCTCGCGATCCGAAGGAGCCCAATCCCTAGGGGGTCCGAATTCCACGTCACACTTCGCTCTCTGTCGGAAATACCGGGAATGCCGGAAAGTCGAAAAAATGCCAGCACTGCAGGCGCCGCGTTGGCGCTACGCCGCCTGCGCGCGATCGAGCTCGGCCGCGCGGGCGCGCAGGCGCGGGATCAGCTCGCGGCCGAAGTCGATTGTGTCCTCGTAGGGATCAAAACCCCTGATCAGGAACGAGTGGATGCCGAGCTTGTAGTATTCGAGCAGGGCGAGGGCGACCTGCTCGGGCGTGCCGACCAGGCAGGAGGTGTTGCCCATGGCGCCGGTCGCCTCGGCGATCGGCATCCACAGCCGCTCGTCGTGGGTCTCGCCGGCGGCGGCGAAATCGAGCAGTCGCCGCGCCGAGTGATCGAGCGGCTTCTTGGCGTTGCCGAATCCCGTCGGATCGCCGGGCTGCTGGACCGACGCCAGGATGCGCCGGGCGCGATCCCAGGCGGCGCCCTCGGTGGCGCCGAGGATCGGCCGGAACGACATGTTGAAGGTGGGCGTGCGGCCATGAGCGGCGGCTTGGGCGCGGAATTCGGCGATGCGCTGCCTGGTCGGCGCCAGCGGCTCGCCGAACATGGCGAACACGTCGCAGTGCTTCGAGCCCATGGCCAGCGCGCCGTCCGACGAGCCGCCGAAGAACAGGAGCGGATGCGGCTTCTGGAACGGCTGGATGTCCGACTTGGCGCCGCGCACCTTGTAGAAGGTGCCGCTGTAGTCGAAGCGCTTCGGCGCAGTCCACGCCAGTTTCATCACCTCGATGTACTCGGCGGCGCGGCGATAGCGCGCTTCCTTGGGGGCGAAGTCGCCGTCGCCTTCCTGCTCGGCGTCGCTGGCGCCGGCGATGATGTGGAGGGCGATGCGGCCCTCGGTCAGGTGATCGAAGGTGGCGATCTTGCGGGCGGCCAAGGTCGGCGCCACGAAGCCCGGGCGATGGGCGATCAGGAAGCCCAGCCGCTCGGTGTGATGGGCGGCGTACTGGGCTACCAGGAAACCTTCGGCCGACGAGGCCGTGTAGCCGACCAGCGCCAGGTCGAAGCCCGCCTGGTCGTGGGCCTGGGCGTAGGATCTCAGGTAGGGCGCCGAGATGCCGCCCTTGATGATATGGACGGTGGCCTCGCCGCTGGGCGGCGCCACGCCAATCATGCCGATGATGCGCACAGGCATGTGTTCCTCCGCACGGTACGGCCTGATGCTATCCTGTCCCTTCACCGGGCGTAAGGTCGACGATGGAACAGAGTGACATTTCGGCACGGCTGGCAGGCGATCGCGCGTTCAGCGACCTGCGCTTCGCCGCGGACCTCTCCCTGGACGACCTCGATTTCACGGAGGCCCGCTTCGAGCGCTGCGTTTTCCAGGCGCCGACCATCCGCGGTGCGGACTTCTCGGGGGCCGCGTTCAGCGACTGCACGTTCGAGCCGATGCGTCTCGCGAGCTGCAAGCTGGCCAAGGCACGGCTCAGCGGCTGCTCGGCCTTCGATGCCGGCAAGAGGAAGGGCTGCACGTTCGCGTTCTGCGACATGCACGGCGCCGAGGTCATCAAGTGCAACTTTGCCACCGGCACGTTCGAGCGCTGCGACCTCTATGATTTCAACGCCGCGGATTCGAGCTTTCGGGGCGTGAATTTCCGGCAATCGACCTTCACCAAGGCGCTCTCGCGGCGGTCGGTGCTGAGCAAGGCCGTCTTCGACGGGTGCAACCTGAGCTTCGCCGATCTGTCCGGCCTCAGCCTGGAGAACTGCGAATTCCGGTCCTGCAAGTTCACCGAGGCGTCGTTCATCGACACCGATCTCAGCCACGCCACGATGCTGGCCTGCGCGCTCGACCGGGCCGAGTGGGATCGCGCCAAGCTCCGGCAGGCCGACCTTCGCGGCTCCAATCTTTCGGGCCTGAACCTGGCGGTGCTTGCCGATTATGCCGGGGTCAGGATCAGCGACAGCGAACAGTCGGAAATCCTGAAGCAACTTGGTGTCGACGTGTGCGTCTCCTGAATGCTCATTGTTTCCAACGCCGCGGCGGCAGCTTCAACGATCTTGCTTGTTTGGTTGCGCCGTTGATAGCGCGCGCGGCTTGGTGTTCCCTCTGACGCGGAGGAGCCCGTCATGTCCGAATCGAAAGCGCTGTCGTTCCACGTGCCGGCACCCGCCGTCCGGCCCGGCGGCACGCCGGACTTCAGCGATGTGAAGATCAGCAGCGCCGGCGAGGTCGAGCGGCCGCCGGTCGACGTGGCGCCCGAAAAGATCAGGGAGCATGCGTTCAAGATCATTCGTGTGCTCGACCGCAACAGCCAGGCGGTCGGACCCTGGGCCGGCCTTTTGAGCGACGCCGAGCTTCTCGAGGGCCTGCGCCACATGATGACCTTGCGCGCCTTCGATGCGCGCATGCAGATGGCCCAGCGCCAGGGCAAGACCTCTTTCTACATGCAGCACATGGGCGAGGAGGCGGTGAGCTGCGCCTTCCGCAAGGCGCTCGAGAAGGGCGACATGAACTTCCCGACCTATCGCCAGGCCGGACTGCTGATCGCCGACGGCTATCCCATGCTCGACATGATGAACCAGATCTATTCCAACGAGCTCGATCCGATGAAGGGCCGGCAGCTCCCGGTCATGTACTCCTCGCGCGAGCACGGCTTCTTCTCGATCTCGGGCAACCTCGCGACCCAGTACATCCAGGCGGTGGGCTGGGCGATGGCCTCGGCGATCAAGGGCGACAGCAGGATCGCCGCCGGCTGGATCGGCGACGGTTCCACGGCCGAATCCGATTTCCATGCCGCGCTGGTCTTCGCCTCGACCTACAAGGCGCCCGTCGTGCTGAACATCGTCAACAACCAGTGGGCGATCTCGACCTTCCAGGGCATTGCCCGCGGCGGCTCGGGCACCTTCGCCGCGCGCGGCCTGGGCTTCGGCATCCCGGCCCTCAGGGTCGACGGCAACGACTATCCGGCGGTGCATGCCGTGGCGAAGTGGGCGGTCGAGCGGGCGCGCCGCAACCTCGGGCCGACCCTCGTCGAGTATGTCACCTATCGCGTCGGCGCCCATTCGACGTCGGACGATCCGTCGGCCTACCGGCCGAAGACCGAATCCGATGGCTGGCCGCTCGGCGATCCGGTGCTGCGCCTGAAAAACCACCTGATCCTGCGCGGCGTCTGGTCGGAGGAACGCCACAAGCAGGCCGAGGCCGAAATCATGTCGGAGGTCATCGCCGTCCAGAAGGAAGCCGAGACGCACGGCACCCTGCATACCGGCCCGCATCCCTCGGCACGCGACATGTTCGAGGGCGTCTTCGAGGAGATGCCGCCGCACCTGCGCCGCCAGCGCCAGCAGGGAGGGGTGTGATGTCTTTCACTGGACCGCGGGCCTCCAGGCCCGCTCATGATCATGATGCGGGCCTGGAGGCCCGCGGTCCCATGAGGTCGAACAATGCCTCGTAAGACGATGGTCGAGGCGATTCGCGACGCCATGGACGTCTGCATGAAGCGCGACGACAACGTCGTCGTGTTCGGCGAGGACGTCGGCTACTTCGGCGGCGTCTTCCGCTGCACCCAGGGCCTGCAGCAGAAATACGGCTCCAACCGCGTCTTCGACACGCCGATCAACGAATCGGGCATCGTCGGCGCGGCCGTGGGCATGGCCGCCTACGGGCTGCGGCCGTGCGTGGAAATCCAGTTCGCCGACTACATGTATCCGGCCTACGACCAGATCGTGTCGGAGGCGGCGCGCCTGCGCTATCGCTCGAACGGCCAGTTCATCGCGCCCATCGTCGTGCGCATGCCGACCGGCGGCGGCATCTTCGGCGGCCAGACGCACAGCCAGAGTCCCGAAGCGCTGTTCACCCACGTCTCGGGCCTGAAGACCGTCGTGCCGTCCAACCCCTACGACGCCAAGGGCCTGCTGATCTCCGCCATCGAGGACAACGATCCGGTGATCTTCCTCGAACCCAAGCGGCTCTATAACGGTCCGTTCGACGGCCATCACGAGCGGCCGGTGACGCCGTGGGCACGCCATGCGCTGGGCGAGGTGCCGGACGGCCACTACACGGTGCCGTTGGGCAAGGCCGCGATCCGGCGCGAGGGATCGGCGGTCACCGTGCTGGCCTACGGCACCATGGTCTATGTCGCCGAGGCGGCGGCCGAGGAGACCAGCATCGATGCGGAGATCATCGACCTGCGCACACTCCTGCCGTACGACCTCGACACCATCGTGGCGTCGGTGAAGAAGACCGGGCGCTGCGTCGTGGTCCACGAGGCGACGCTGACCTCGGGCTACGGCGCGGAGTTGAGCGCGCTCGTGCAGGAGAACTGCTTCTACAATCTCGAGGCGCCGGTGATGCGCGTCACCGGCTGGGACACGCCCTATCCGCATGCCCAGGAATGGGACTACTTCCCCGGGCCCGCGCGCGTCGGTCGCGCGCTCAAGGCCGTGATGGAGGCCTGACATGGGGACGCGGATCATCAAGATGCCCGACGTCGGCGAAGGCGTGGCCGAGGCCGAGATCGTCGAATGGCACGTCGAGGTCGGCCAGTCGGTCCTGGAGGACCAGATCCTCGCCGCCGTCATGACCGACAAGGCGACCGTGGAAATCCCGTCACCTGTCGCCGGCAAGGTATTGGCACTGGGCGGCGAGGTTGGTCAGACGCTCGCCGTCGGCGCCGAGCTGGTCCGCCTCGAGGTCGCGGGCGAGGGCAATGCGGAGGTGGCCGCAGCGCCACGCGAAGCGGCACCACCGCCCGCGCGGCTGCCGACGCCGCCGCCGGCAGCCAAAGCGCCGGCGCCGACGCCGGTCGAGGCGGCAACGCCGGTCGCCCGCGGATCTCTCGGCCCGCCGCGGCCGGCCGGCGAAAAGCCGATCGCGTCACCCGCGGTGCGGCGTCGTGCGCGCGAGGCCGGCATCGATTTGCGCCAGGTGCGCGGCAGTGGCCCGGCGGGACGCATCAGTCACGACGATCTCGACGCCTTCCTGAAGAGCGGTCCGCAGGCAGCGGCATCGGGCGGCGGTCGCGTCGCGCGCACCGAGGTCGAGACCGTCAAGGTCATCGGCATGCGCCGGCGCATCGCCCAGAAGATGGCCGAGTCCAAGCGCCGCGCCGCGCACTTCTCCTATGTCGAGGAGGTCGACGTCACCGCGTTGGAAGACCTGCGCGGAAAACTCAATGCCGAGAACCCCGATCGGCCGCGGCTGACCTTGATGCCGTTCCTGATGCAGGCGCTGGTGCGCGCGGTCGCCGACTTTCCGGAGATGAACGCGCTCTACGACGACGAGGCCGAGACCATCGAGCGCCATGCCGGCGTGCATATCGGCATCGCGACGCAAACGCCGCAGGGCCTCATGGTCCCCGTGGCGCGCCACTGCGAGGCGCGTGGCCTGTGGGATTGCGCGGCCGAGGTGCGCAGGCTGGCCGAAGCAGCGCGCAACGGGCAAGCAACGCGCGCCGAGCTTTCAGGCTCGACCATCACCATCACCAGCCTGGGCCCGCTCGGCGGCATCGTCACCACGCCGGTGCTCAACCGGCCCGAGGTGGCCATCATCGGCGTCAACCGGCAGGTCGTGCGCCCGGTCTGGCAGGGCGCGGAGTTCGTGCCGCGCACCATGATGAACCTCTCCTCGTCGTTCGATCACCGGGTGATCGACGGCTACAACGCCGCCCAGTTCGTGCAGCGCATAAAAGGCCTGCTCGAGGCGCCGGCGACGATTTTCATAGAGGCGTGAGATGGCCGACATCAATGCCAAGGTCTTGGTCGTGGGCGGCGGCCCCGGCGGCTACGTCACGGCGATCCGCGCCGGCCAACTCGGGCTCGACACGGTGCTGGTCGAGCAGGGTGGCCAGGGAGGCAACAAGGAAGGCGGGCTGGGCGGCACCTGCCTCAATGTCGGCTGCATCCCTTCCAAGGCGCTGATCCACGCCGCCGACGCCTTCCATCATGCCGTCGAGCAATCGCGCGCCGCACCGCTCGGCATCAAGGTCGAGCGTCCGACCGTCGATTTCCCGCGCACCATCGAATGGAAGGACGGCGTCGTCGGCCGCCTGACCAGTGGCGTCGGCGTGCTGCTGAAGCGCCACCGGGTAAAAATCCTGCAGGGCCGGGCCGAGATGGTCGACGGCAAGTCCTGCCGCATCGAGACCGACACCGGCCCGCAGATGGTGCGCGCCGAGCATGTCGTGCTGGCGACCGGCTCGGTGCCGGCAGCCCTGCCCAACCTGCCGTTCGGCGGCAAGGTCATCTCCTCGACCGAGGCGCTGTCGCTTGGCAAGGTGCCGGACCGGCTGGCGGTCGTCGGTGCGGGCTATATCGGGCTCGAGCTCGGCATGGCCTATGCCAAGCTCGGCTCGAAGGTCACGGTGATCGAGGCGCTGGGCCGCATCCTGCCGATCTACGATGCCGAGCTGGTGCGACCCGTGGCGCGCCGCCTGAAGGCGCTGGGCGTCGACGTGCTTGTAAGCACGCGCGCTGCCGGCTTTCCGATGACGGGCTGACGCTCGAGGGCGGACGCACGATCGCTGCCGACAAGATCCTGGTCGCCACCGGCCGACGCGCGCGGCTGGAAGGCTTCGGCCTGGAACGCCTCGATCTCAGCCTGAACGGCCGCTTCGTGCAGGTCGATGAGCGTTGCGCCACGTCGATGCGCAACGTTTGGGCGGTGGGCGATCTTACAGGCGAGCCGATGCTGGCCCATCGTGCCATGGCGCAGGGCGTGGTGGTCGCCGAGATCATTGCCGGCCACCGCCGCGCGTTCGATGGCGGGGTCATCCCGGCGGTGTGCTTCACCGATCCCGAGATCGTCACCGTCGGCCTCTCGCCCGAGGAGGCGCGCAAGGCCGGCCGCGAGGTGCTGACCGCGCAGTTCCCCTTCCAGGCCAACGGCCGGGCGTTGTCGATGGCGGCGGAGGACGGCTTCGTGCGCGTGACGGCGCGCGCCGACAATCACCTGGTGCTGGGCATCGCCGCCGTCGGCGCCGGCGTGTCGGAACTGGCCGGCGCCTTCGGCCTCGCCCTCGAAATGGGCGCGCGGCTGGAAGATATCGGCGGCACCATCCATGCCCATCCGACCCTGGGCGAGGCGTTTCACGAAGCCAGTCTCAGGGCGCTGGGCGAGGCGCTTCACATCTGAGGGAGGGCGCAATGGGGGTTGCGTACGACCGGAACAACGTCTTTGCGAAAATCCTGCGCGGCGAGGCGCCGTGCACGAAGGTCTACGAGGACGAGTTCGCGTTTGCCTTCGAGAACAATCGGCCGGCCGCGCCCGTCCATGTGCTGGTGGTGCCGAAGGGCGAGTATGTGTCGGCGGCCGACTTCGCCGCTTCGGCGCCGGCCGAGCTGGTCGTCGGCTTCTGGCGCGCCGTTGGCCGCGTGGCGAGCAAGCTCGGCCTCGACGGGCCGGGTTATCGGCTAGTCGCCAACCATGCCGCCGATGCGAACCAGGAGGTTTACCATCTCCACGTCCACATCATCGGCGGCAAGAAACTCGCGAGCGTGTCGGGCCCTACCACACGCCCTGGATGACGGAGATGTTCATCCCCAGGCCGAGCTTGAAGACGATGACGCAGAGGATCGTCAGCACGACCATGTTGCCCAGCACTTCTACGACCTTGAACTCCTCGTTGGCGAAGGAGGAGATCCCGACCAGGGCGATCAGGGCGGGCAGCATGCCGGCGCGCTCGAACAGGAGGGCAAAGCAGACGATGCCGATGGTGACCAGGGTGATCGGCTTCCATTTCGGCGCCTCGACCGGCTCGCTGCCGCTCACCAGGGCGAACACGCAGATGATGCCGCCCAGCCCCATGAGGATGTAGGAGAGCGCGCGCGGCACGTAGCCCGGCCCCATGCGCACCCCGGTGCCGACGGCGAGGTGGTGGCCGAAATAGAGCGCCACCAGGCCGAAGGCGACGAACATCAGTCCGGCGAGAAAGTCCTTGCTGAGAAATCGGCTCACGGCGTCCGCCTCCGCACATTCCACTTTGACACTGGCGTAACGGCGGTTACTTACGTCGACCTGACAGAAGGGTGCGACTTAGGCGTCGCGGGCCGACTGGCGAACCGAACGGGCGACCTTGGGGGATGCACATGAAGGATCTGGCGGGAAAGACGGCGTTCGTAACGGGCGCTGCCTCGGGCATCGGGTTCGGGATTGCCTCCGCCCTGGCCCAGGCTGGCGTGAAGGTCATGCTCTGCGACATCGAGGAGGCCGCTCTGGCGGCGGCGCTCGAGAAGCTGAAGGCGACCAACGCCGACGTCGACGGCGTGCGGGCCGACGTCTCGCTCAAGGGCGAGCTCGCGTCGGCGGCCGAAGCCACTGTCGCGCGCTACGACAAGGTCCATATCCTGGTCAACAATGCCGGCGTCGGCGGCGGCGGGCCCTACGGCACGTGGAGCGAAGCCGCGTGGGACTGGACCTTGGGCGTGAACCTGCGGGCCGTGATCTGGGGCATAGAAATCTTCGGCCCGCTGATCGAGCGGCACGGCGAGGGTGGACACATCGTCTCGACCGCCTCGATCGCCGGCCTGATCTCCGGCGGCAGCACTGCCTACAACGTCTCCAAGTATGGCGTGGTCGGGCTGTCGGAAGGCCTGCGGCTCGACCTGGCGCCGCGCGGCATCGGCGTCTCGGTGCTGTGCCCGGGCTTCATCCGCACCCAGATCGTCGATTCGGGCCGCAATCTGCCGCAGCGCTTCGCCGGCAAGCTCAGCCGGCCGCCGGCCACCGGCCCGATAGCCGAGCGCATCAAATCCATCCGCGACCAAGTCGCCCAGGGCCTCGATCCGCTCTATGTCGGCGAGCTGGTCCGCGAAGGCATCGAGAACGACTGGCCCTACATCTTCACCGACAACGAGCACGAGCCCTACGTCGACGCACGCTTTGCTGCAATCAAGGAGGGTTTCAACCGGATTCGCGGACGTATCCCGAGGCGTTGAGCGCCGCGGATCAGCGCCGCAAGGCGACGACATCCGGGGCGAAGATCATTTCTTCCTGCCCGACGAGCGTCGGGTCGCGCGGTGAGGAGAGATAGCGCGCGAACAGCCACATCCCGTCGCCCGGGTTGGTGACGATCTCGGCCTCGGCACCGTCGGCGAGCACGATCGACGTGCCGGGCGTGAGCTCGCGGACATTGATCGCGCTCATTCCGCGGCCTTGCGCTCGCTGCCGCGCCAGGTCGCGAGCCGCGACCAGTCATCGGCTTCCATGAACTCCGCCCATCGCCGATAGAAATTGCGCATCGGCTGCTCGCTCGACTGCGTCTCGGTGAGGTCGATCACCTCGCCGGGCACGCGCAGGCCCTGGTATTCGTAGTCCGTGACGGCGGTGCCGCTTCCCTGGTCGTAGTTGTAGGGATAACGCCGGGCGATCGTGCCGCGGCTCGCCGCATGGGCGTAGTTCCAGTTCTCCATGTCGTCCTGCTCGGTCATGCCGGCGGGGCCGGAGTAGCGGATGTAGTAATCGCGCAGGAAGTGCTTGACCTCGGTCGGCGCCTCGCGATCGACGAAGAACCAGCGCCAGCATTCGGTCTGGTGCGCGCTGCGCGGGTGCCACACCGCCATCGTCCGGGGCTGGCGCGAGAGCAGGGCGGTGTTGGGGAAGATCTCGCCGGGCGCGCCGACCAGCCGCGCCTCCTCGCCGCGACGGCGTCGCTTCTCCTCCTCGCAGTGGCGGAAATACTCGGCGACGATCGGCGCATTCTGATAGGCGGGCGGCGGCAATTGGCCGGCGGGCAGGACGTAGTGGATCGTCTGGTGGCCGCGATCGGGAATGCAGACATGCAGCTTGCGGCTGACGTCGCGCTCGCCCATGTCGCGACGGCCGGCGCCCGACGGCCCGATGCCGGCGAGATCGACCGAGCGGTGGCTGATATTGTGATAGGTGTCGCCGCTGAAATTCTCGGCCGGGAATTTCCAGTTGCACGGCACCAGCCACTTCTGGATGCCGCCCAGCACTTCGGCCTGGCCCTCGCGTCCGTCCCAGCCGTCGAGCTGCAGGTCGAGGTAGCGGGTGAAGTCGCCGAGATATTCGGTGAAGCCCGGAGCGGCCGCATCCCAGGTCGCCCAGATCGAGCCCTTGTAGTTGTGCATCTGTGCGACCTCGACCAGGCCCCACTTCTCCTTGTCGAGCCGCGAATGGTAGGCCTCGCGGAAATACGGCACGCCGACCAGCCGCCCGTCGGTGCCGTAGCTCCAGCCGTGATAGGGACAGGTGAAAACGGGCGTCGAACCCTGGTCGTAACGGCACACCTTCATGCCGCGATGGCGGCAGGAATTGAGGAAGACGTGGATCTTGTCGGTCCGGTCGCGGCACAGGATCACCGACTCTTCGCCCATCGACGAGACGAAATAGTCGCCGGGCCTGGGGATCTGGCTTTCATGTCCGACATGCAGCCAGGCGCGGGCGAAGATGCGCTCCTGCTCCTCGGCGTAGATGTGCTCGTTGACGAAGATCTCGCGGCTGACCTCGCCTGCCCGCAGATCGACCAGGCCGGAGCGATAGCCACGCTTGTCGTTCATCGCCATGGCCGTCCCCTCAGATGAAGAACGTCAGGTTTTTCGACAGCAGTACGTTCTGATCGAGGATAATCTTGCGTCGCGCGAGAAGCCAGCCCGCGCCGTTGCGCCTGAGCTGATCCTCGCGCCGTCCGACCAGGATGTCGGTCTCGGTCTCGACGCGGTTGCGATAGATCAGGAAGCGGGAGGTGACCGACACCTCCTGCGGTGCGGCAAAGGAAGGTTCCGCACCCTGCACCTGCACGTTGGTGACGAGATGGGAGAGGCGCGAGCGCGGCTCTTCGGCCCAATGAATGCCGGTCTCGATCTGCTTCACGCGCCGGCTGAGCGTGTCCTTGCCCTCGTCGAACCAGTTGATGTCGCTCTGGGCGCGGGTGAACTCGCCCTCGTCGTCGCCAAGCTTGACGTTGCGCCGTATCGGCATCCAGTAGCGGACGTCGTCGGCGAGCAGGTCGAGCCATTCGCGATAGCGCCGCTCGTCGAGCAGCTCCGCCTCCCGATAGAGGAAATCCGCGATCTCCTGGCTGAGCAACAGCCGGTCGATGCGCGCCTCGCGCTCAGCCATGGTGCGCCTCCGGCTTGGATGGCAAACCGCCTCGGTGCATCATAGCGCGTCGATGCAGGCGGGGGAGGGGCTCCAATGACGGGATCTTCGAATAAGCCGGAGGGCGGCGCGGTCAGCCGCCGCGCTTTGCTGGCAGGCGTCACCGCGGCGTGCGCCGCGACAGCGACGCGCGGCTTCGGCCAGACGGCCACACCCGCGCCGTATCGCACGGCTGGCGAGCAGGTGGCCGACCTCGCGGCCCGCCGCGTCTCGTCGGTCGAGCTGCTCGACCAGGCGATCGCGCGCATCGAGGCGCTCGACAAACCCATCAACGCCTTGGTGGTGCGCGACTTCGACCGGGCACGCCAGGCGGCGAGCGCCGCCGACCAGGCGCTGGCGCGGGGCGAGCGGCGGCCATTGCTCGGCCTGCCGATGACCGTGAAGGAGTCGTTCAACGTCGCGGGGCTGCCGACGACCTGGGGCATTCCCGCCTTCAAGGACTGGCGGCCGCCTGAGGATGCCGTCCCGGTCCAACGGCTGAAGGCCGCCGGCGCCGTGATCATCGGCAAGACCAACGCGCCGGTGGCGCTCGCCGACTGGCAGACGACGAATCCGATCTATGGCACGACCAACAATCCCTACGATATCGAGCGCACGCCGGGCGGGTCGTCGGGCGGCTCGGCCGCCGCGCTGGCGGCGGGCTATGTGGCGCTCGAGCTCGGCTCGGACATCGGCGGCTCGCTGCGCACGCCGGCGCACTATTGCGGCGTGTTCGCCCACAAGCCGACCTACGGCGTCGTCGCAAGGCGCGGCCACAACTTCCCGAGACAGCCGGCATTGCCGTCGGCCGGCGACGGTTTGGCGGTGGTGGGGCCGATGGCGCGCAGCGCAAAGGATATTGCCCTCGAGTTCGAGGTGATCGCCGGGCCCGACGAGCAGCGCGACGGCATCGGCTGGCGCCTGGCGCTGCCACAGCCGCGCCATCGTGCGCTGCGTGACTTCCGCGTGCTGGTGATCGACACGCATCCTCTTTGCCCCACGGCCGAGTCGATCCGCACGGCGCTGGCCCGACTGGCCGATCGGTTGGGCAAGGAAGGCGCTACGGTGGCGCGACAAAGTCCGCTGCTGCCCGATCTCGCCGAGGTGGCCCGCAACTACATGCACCTGCTCGGCCCGGTGATGACCAACGGCCGTCCGCCCGAGTTCTACGAACAGATGCGCAAGCTCGCGACGGCGCTCGGGCCCGACGACCAGAGTCTCGATGCGATCTACGTACGCAGCGCCAACATGGGCTGGCGCGAGTGGGAAGCAGCGAACAACGTTCGCACCAGGCTGCAACACCAGTGGGCGATGCTGTTCAAGGAATGGGACGTCGTGCTCTGCCCGACGATGCCGACGCCGGCTTTCAAGCACGATCATGTCGAGGCGAGCGCCCGCCGCCTTGATGTCGACGGCCAACTCCTGCCCTACAGCAACAACTTCGTCTGGGCGGCTCCCGCCACCGCTGCCGGACTGCCGGCGACCGTGGCGCCGATCGGGCGCACGGACAGCGGGCTGCCGATCGGCGTGCAGATCGTCGGCCCCTATCTCGAGGACCTGACGCCGATCCAGTTCGCGCAGCTCCTGGAGCAGGCGTACGGCGGCTTCGTGCCGCCAGCGCTTTAGACCCAAGAGTGAAGCAATGTCTCGTGCACGCCTGCGCGATCTCGGCCTTACAGTCGGAAGTCTGCCGCCCGGACCATTCAACGCCATCACCGATGTGCCGGGCGTCAAGGTGGGCTACTCGACCGTCATCCAGGACAGTCCGCGGGTTGCCCGGACGGGTGTCACCGCCATCTGGCCACGCGGGCCGGAAATCTGGACCGACTACGTCTTCGCCGGGACGTTCTCATTCAATGGCAACGGAGAGATGACCGGCCTGCCGTGGCTCGCGGAGCAGGGCCTGCTCGGCGCGCCAATCGGCATCACCAACACCTACCAGGTCGGTATCGTCCGTGACGCCATCACGGCCATTGCGGTTCGCGATGGCGCTTCCCAGGCCTTCCATCTGCCAGTCGTCGCCGAGACATACGATGGCTGGCTGAGCGACATCCAGGCTTTCACGTTGACTCAGGAGCACGCCTTTGCTGCGTTCGACAGCGCGGTCGGCGGCTGTGCCATTGCCGAAGGCAATGTCGGCGGCGGCACCGGCATGATCTGCCACGAATTCAAAGGCGGGACGGGCACGGCATCACGCGTCGTCGTCGAGCACGGAGAGCGTTACACGGTCGGTGCGTTGGTGCAGGCGAATTATGGCGCGCGTGATCTGTTGCGCGTCGATGGCGTGCCGGTCGGTCGCGAGATCGGACCCGACGTGGTGCCGGCACATCGCTCGGGTAGAAGCGCCGTCGCGCCGCAGACGACGGAAGGTTCCATCATCGTTGTCCTGGCGACCGACGCGCCTCTCCTTCCGCTCCAATGCCAGCGGCTGGCCCGCCGGGCCACGACCGGGCTCTCGTGGGTGGGCGGCATCGGCGCGAATGGAAGTGGCGATATCTTCATCGCGTTTTCGACGGGTAATCATGTCGGCCAGAACGACAGGATCAGCACCGTGAAGATGATCGCGCCTGACGCGATGACCAGCCTCTTCCAAGCCGCTGCCGAGGCAACTGAGGAGGCGATCCTCAACGCGATGTGCATGGCCGAAACCATGTCCGGCCGGGACAGTCGCACCATTCACGCGCTGCCGCTCGACCTCCTGCAGGAGGTGATGCGACGGTACCGCCCCGATCAATGAGCGGGTCTGGAGACAGGCGGTCTGGTGAGAGACTTCAGCGCAGGCTGGGATTGATCTTGTCGAGCGCCGCTGTACCGGCCCAGTGGTCGGGTGTTTTGAAAACCCCTTCGCCACCGTAGCTCGGTCGCGCATCGGCCGGGGGCGCTGCTTCGCGGATGTAGAGCAGTGCCCAAAGCGGGTAGATTGCCCTTGGCTACTCGACGTAAAGAGGTCTCCATGGATCGGCCAACAGTCCGGCTTCCGCTACACGGGCGCTGCCTCTGCGGTGCCATTAATTACCGATTGAATGGCGCGCCCCTGCTTGTTTACGTATGCCATTGCCACGATTGTCAGACTCGCTCCGGCTCGGCATTCAGCCTCAATATTCTTATCCAGACTGCTGACCTGACCGTCTCCGGCTCCGTGAACGCGGCGCGGCGCACGACACCCAAAGGCCGTGAGGTCGAGGAGAACACTTGCCCAGTCTGTGGCACCTTTATGTTGGCCCATGCGGTGGCGGCGCCCGACTACACCAGCCTGCGCGCAGGAACGCTTGATGATGCGAGCTGGGCGATCCCCATTGCACAAGCCTATGTCAGTAGCGCCATTCCCTGGGCCGTGATTCCGGGCGTCCCGCAGCTTATCCGAGGGGGATTCGATTATGCCGCAATGAGCGAGGCATGGCGTGCGACAGCTCCGCCGTTCGCCGAGACCTAAGGCGCTCGCGAGCCTTGGTGGGCCGTTCCTCAGGCTTCCGGCGTGGCTCGCTCTGGCGTACGAGCAGATAGCGGCTAGTAGGCACCCAAAAAGTTGGATGGTGGCTTAGCGCAGGCTGGCGTTGATCTTGTCGAGCGCCGCCGGGCCGGGGCAGAGGTCGGGCGTGCTGAGCGTGTTGAGCGGCGCCTCGACCGTGTTCAGGTGGTGGTGCAGGTCCTTCGGCGTCGGATCGACGTAGAGAAGGCCGGTCACGACCTCGCCGGCCTGCAGGCCTTCCTGCACGCGCTTCATCGCGGCGATCTTGTCGGCCGGGTCATACTCCTCGCCGAGCTTGCGCAGGCGCAGCCACGAGCCGTCGTGCTGCTGCACCGTCGTCATGGTGCCGGGAGCGTACTGGGTGGTGATCTCCTCGCGGCCCTCGATGAAGTCGATACGGTTCAGGGCCTCGTTGTGCTCGCGCACATAGTCGTAGCTCTTGGTCGAGCCGGCGTGGTTGTTGAAGGCCACGCAGGGGCTGACGACGTCGAGGAAGGCCGCACCCTTGTGCGCCATCGCCGCCTTGATCAGCGGCACGAGCTGATGCTTGTCGCCCGAGAAGGAGCGGCCAACGAAGGTGGCGCCCATCAGGATGGCGAGCGATACCAGGTCGATCGATTCGTCGGAATTGGCGACGCCCTTCTTGCTGATCGAGCCCTTGTCGGCGGTGGCCGAGAACTGGCCCTTGGTCAGGCCGTAAACGCCGTTGTTCATGACGATGTAGGTCATGTTCACGCCGCGGCGCATGATGTGGGCGAACTGGCCGAGCCCGATCGAAGCGGAGTCTCCATCGCCCGACACGCCCATGTAGATCAGGTCGCGGTTGGCGAGGTTGGCGCCGGTCATCACCGACGGCATGCGGCCGTGCACGGTGTTGAAGCCGTGGCTCGCGCCGACGAAGTAGGTCGGCGCCTTGGACGAGCAGCCGATGCCCGAGAGCTTGGCGACCTGGTGCGGCAGGATGTCGAGCTCGTAGCAGGCCTGGATGATTGCGGCGCTGATCGAGTCGTGGCCGCAGCCGGCGCACAAGGTCGAGACCGCGCCCTCATAGTCGCGGCGGGTATAGCCGGCCTTGTTCTTGACCAGCGAGGGATGGTGCAGCTTGGGCTTGGCGATATACGTCATGACGCCGCCTTCTCGAACGGAACGACCTTGAACTGGGCGAGCTTCTTGGCGATGTCGGTCGCGATGAAGCGCGCGGTGATGGGGGTGCCGTCATAGTGCAGCACGGGAACGAGCTTGCGCGCATCGAGCGTGAAGTCGTTCATGATCATCGAGCGCAGCTGGCCGTCGCGGTTCTGCTCGACCACGAACACGCGGTCGTGCTCGTGGATGAAGTCCTCGACCGCCTGGGCGAACGGGAAGGCCCGCACGCGCAGCGCATTGACGTGGTTGCCGGCCTCCTCGAGATGATCCAGCGCCTCGGCCATGGCCGGGCTGGTCGAGCCGAAATAGATCACGCCGAAGCGCGTCGCCTTGGGCGAGGAGTAACGCAGCGGCTGCGGCGCGATCCTGGCGGCCGTATGGAACTTCTTCTGCAGCCGCTCCATGTTGCGCACGTAGACAGCGCCTTCCTCGGAGTAGCGCGCGAACTCGTCCTTGGTCGTGCCGCGGGTGAAGTACGAGCCCTTGCTCGGGTGCGTGCCGGGATAGGTGCGGAAGGGGATGCCGTCGCCGTCGACGTCGAGATAGCGGCCGAAGGTCTTGCCGGCGTCGAGGTCGTCCGCCGTGATGACCTTGCCGCGGTCATAAACGCGCTTCTCGTCCCACACGAAGGGCTCGCACAGGCGGTGGTTCATGCCGATGTCGAGGTCGGTCATGACGAACACCGGCGTCTGCAGGCGATCGGCGAGGTCGAGCGCGTCGGCGGTGAAGTCGAAGCACTCCTTGGGATCCTCGGGGAACAGCAGCACGTGCTTGGTATCGCCGTTCGAGGCGTAGGCGCAGGAAAGCAGGTCGGACTGCTGGGTGCGCGTCGGCATGCCGGTAGACGGACCGCCACGCTGCACGTTCACCAGGACCGCCGGGACTTCGGCGAAGGAGGCGAGACCGATGAACTCGGTCATCAGCGAGATGCCCGGACCCGAGGTGCTGGTGAAGGCGCGCGAGCCGTTCCAGCCGGCGCCGATCACGATGCCGATCGAGGCGAGTTCGTCCTCGGCCTGGACGATGGCGTACTTGGCCTTGCCGCTCTCCTTGTCGTGGCGCAGCCGCTTGCAGTGCGACTGGAAGGCCTCGGCGAGCGAGGAGGAGGGCGTGATGGGATACCAGGCGCACACCGTGGCGCCGCCATAGACCGCACCCAGGGCGGCGGCATTGTTGCCTTCGACGAAGATGCGGTTGCCGACGTTGTTGGCGCGCTTGACCTTCAGCTTCACGGTGCCGGGCTCGATATGCTGGGTGGCCCAGTCGCGCCCGAGGTTCAGCGCCTTGACGTTGGAATCGAGGAGCTTCTCCTTGCCCTTGAACTGCTCGCCGAAGAGCTTCTTGATCTCCTCGGGGTCGATATCGAGCAGGATCGACAGCGCGCCGACGTAGATGATGTTCTTGAACAGCTGGCGCTGGCGGGCGTCGGTGTAGGTGGCGTTGGTGATGGCCGTCAGCGGCACGCCGACGATGTTGATGTCCTCGCGGAACGCCGATGCCGGCATCGGCTTGGTGCTGTCGTAGAACAGGTAGCCGCCGGGCTCGATCTCCTTGACGTCCTCGGCCCAGGTCTGCGGGTTCATCGCGACCATCATGTCGACGCCGCCGCGCCGCCCCAGGTAACTCTTCTCGGTGACGCGCACCTCGTACCAGGTCGGCAGGCCCTGGATGTTCGACGGGAAGATGTTGCGCGGGCTGACCGGGACGCCCATGCGCAGGATGGCGCGCGCGAACAGTTCGTTGGCGGAAGCCGATCCGGAGCCGTTGACGTTCGCGAACTTGACGACGAAGTCGTTAACGGCGGTTAGTGCTTGCGGCATACCTGCTCCGCTTGTGCCATTTCCATGTAGTACTTGCGCATGTCCCACGCGCCGGTCGGGCAGCGCTCGGCGCACAACCCACAATGCAGGCAGACGTCCTCGTCCTTGACCATGACGCGGCCGGTCTTGAGATCGTTGCCGATGTAGAGGTCCTGGGTCGGATTGACCGCTGGCGCACTGAGACGCAGCCGGAGCTCCTTCTCCTCACCGTTGTCGGTGAAGGTGATGCAGTCCATCGGACAGATGTCGACGCAGGCATCGCACTCGATGCAGAGCGTGCCGGCGAAGACCGTCTGCACGTCGCAGTTCAGGCAGCGCTGGGCCTCCTCGAAGGCGAGCTTGGGGTCGAAGCCCAATTCGACCTCGGCCATGATGTCCTTCAGCGCCTCGGCCTTGGCGCGGTGCGGGACCTTGAAGCGGTGGTCGATGGTGGGAGCGTTGTCGTAGCTCCACTCGTGGATGCCCATCTTCTGGCTGACGATGTTGACGCCCGGCGCCGGCCGATCGTCGAGATCCTCGCCGCAGAACATCTTGTGGATGGAGATCGCCGCGTCGTGGCCGTGCGCGGCAGCCCAGATGATGTTCTTGGGGCCGAACGCGGCATCGCCGCCGAAGAACACCTTGAGGTTCGTGCTCTGGAAGCTCTTCTCATTGAGCTTGGGCAGGCCCCAGCGGTCGAACTCGATGCCGGCGTCGTTCTCGATCCAGGGGAAGGCGTTCTCCTGGCCGATCGCCACCAGCACGTCGTCGCATTCATGGTGCTCGTCGGGCTCGCCCGACGGGATCAGCGAGCGGCGGCCCTTGGCGTCGTATTCGGCCTTCACCTTCTCGAACAGGACGCCGGTGATCTTGCCGTCCTTGTGGGTGACTTCCTTCGGCACCAGCATGTTGAGGATGGGGATGTCCTCGCCCATCGCGTCTTCCTTCTCCCAGGGAGACGCCTTCATCTCGTCGAAGCCGGAGCGGACGATCACCTTGACGTCCTCGCCGCCGAGGCGCCGCGCGGTGCGGCAGCAGTCCATCGCCGTGTTGCCGCCGCCCAGCACGATCACGCGCTTGCCGATCTTGCTGATGTGGCCGAACGAGACCGACGACAGCCAGTCGAGGCCGATATGGATGTTGGCGGACGCTTCCTTGCGGCCCGGCACGTCGAGGTCGCGGCCGCGCGGCGCGCCCGAGCCCACGAACACCGCGTCGTGGCCTTCGGCCAGAACCGCCTTCATCGACTCGATCTTCTTGTGGCGGAACTCGATGTTGCCGATGCCGGTGATATAGCCGACTTCCTCGTCGATCACCGACTCCGGCAGACGGAAGTGCGGGATCTGGGTGCGGATGAAGCCGCCGAGCTTGGGATCCTGGTCGTAGATCACGATCTCATAGCCCAGCACGGCGAGATCGCGCGCCACGGTGAGCGAGGCGGGGCCGCCGCCGATGCAGGCGATGCGCTTGCCGTTCTTGGCCGGCGCCTTGGGCATCGCGGCCTTGATGCCCTCGTCGTCCTTGTAGTCGGCGGCGACGCGCTTCAGGCGGCAGATCGCGACCGGCTCCTTCTTGCCCTTTACGAGATGCTCGTCCTCGACGCGGCTGCGCCGGCAAGCGGGCTCACACGGCCTGTCGCACGTCCGTCCCAGGATTCCGGGAAAAACGTTGGACTTCCAGTTGATCATGTACGCGTCGGAGTAGCGCCCGTGGGCGATCAGACGGATGTACTCGGGGACCGGGGTATGGGCGGGGCAGGCCCACTGGCAGTCGACGACCTTGTGAAAGTAGTCGGGATTCTTGATGTCGGTCGGCTTCAACAGAAACTCCAGGCGGCCATCACCGATAGTGGCCGGGGTGCCGGGTAAATGACAGTTCAGAGCATAGCCCAAAAGGGTCGCGCATTGGGTAGATTCGAGATGGTCACGTCAAGAACCTTGTGCGCTAACCGCTTGGGACGAAACAACAAAACCACAGCTTTCGAATGGCTTTTCAAGGGCGATGGCGATACGCGCTGGGGGAAGCGCCGGCGGCGCGCCGGAACATCGCGCTAAAGGCACTAACGCTGTCGTAGCCCAGATCGAGAGCCACCTGCGTCACTGGGGCGCCATTTCCCAGGCGTCCCATCGCCTCGAGCACGCGCGCCTGCTGGCGCCAGGCACCGAAGGAAAGGCCGGTCTCGCTCTGGAAATGCCGCGCCACGGTACGGGCGCTGGCATTGTGCTGCGCCGCCCATTCATCCAGCGTGCGCTGATCGCCCGGCGCATCGAGCAGCGCCTGGCAGAGGGCGCGCAGCCTGGGATCGCTCGGCATCGGCAGTTGCAGGGGCAGGGACTGCAGGCCGCGCAGTTCGGCGATGATCAGGGCCACGACAAGGCCAGCGGGCCCATGCTCGTCGTAGTCCAAGGGCAGCTCGGTGGCGCGCACGATCAGCTCGCGCAGCAGCGGCGACACCGGCAGCACGCGGCAGACCTCGGGCATGAACTCCGCGGCGTCTTCGCGCAGGTACAGTGTGCGCATGGTGAGGTCGCTCAGCATGACGATGCTGTGGCGCACGCCGGCCGGCATCCACAGCGCGCGCTGCGGCGGCACCATCCACATGCCGTCGGCGGTCGAGACGCGCATTGCGCCGACGGTGGCGTAGATCAGCTGGGCGCGCTCATGGACGTGCGGCAGCACCTCGAAGCCCGAGGCGAAGTCCTTGGGCATGGCCGCGACGGCCCGCGGCACGCGCTGATAGTCGAGCGGGTCGGTGGACCGGTTGGGTTCGCTTTGTCTCTTTCGCGACATAAGTTGGCAGCCTAGCGCAAGACAGACAAGCCCGCCATGCCTAGTCTGACGGTCGGAGGAAATGCGTATGAGTCACTCAAGTCCGACCGCGATCCTGCTCAACATCGGCCACGCCATGGATCACTGGCTGATCGTGGTCTTCGCCTACACCTGGGGCGTCATCGCCGGTGTGTGGGGCGTCGAATGGACCGAGCTGACGCCGTTCAACTACGGCGCCCTCTTCATGTTCGGCATGGGCTCGATCGTGAGCGGGCGGCTGGGCGACCATTGGGGCCGCTGGATCATGATGGTGATCTTCTTCGCCGGCATGGGCGTGTCGGCGCTGGTCATCGCGCTGTGCAGCAACAAGTGGCAGATCGGCATCGCGCTCACCCTGATGGGCGCCTTCGCCTCGATCTACCATCCGGTCGGCATCCCGATGCTGGTGCAGAAGGCCAAGAACTTCGGCTTCACCATCGGCGTGAACGGGCTCGCCGGCAACATGGGCATCGCCATCGCTGCCGGTGTCTCGGTCTACATCGCCCAGCGCTTCGGCTGGCAGATGGCCTTCGTCATTCCCGGCATCATCTGCCTGATCTGCGCCGTCGCCTTCGTGGCCCTGGTGCCGCGCGAAGAGGAGGCGCCGGCCAAGCGCAAGCAGAAGATGATCGACCTGCCGCCGGCGGTGATGGCGCGCGTGTTCGCCATCATGACCTTCACCGCGGTGACCGGCAGCATCGTCTTCAACTTCACGACCAACGGTAACGGCGAGCTTCTGCGCGAGCGCGTCAAGGGGGCCGTCCAGGATCCGGCCGAGCTCGCCATGATGCTGTTCGTAATCTTCTCGCTCGCCTCGCTGGCCCAGCTCGTGGTCGGCAAGCTGATCGACCGCTATCCGCTGAAGAACATCTACGTGCCGATCGTGCTCCTGCAGGTGCCGTTGTTCCTGATCGCCTCCCAGGTCACGGACTGGGCGCTGTTCATAACGGCGATCGGCTTCATGCTGCTGGTGTTCGGCGCCATCCCGTTCACCGACGCCATGATCGTGAAGTACATCGACGACCGCATGCGCAGCCGCGTCACCGGCGCGCGGCTCGCGATCGGCTTCGGCGTGAGCTCGGTCGTGGTCGCCCTGCTCGGCCCGATGGTGAAGGAGGCCGGTTTCCCGGTGATGCTGATGGTGCTGGCGGGCTGCGCGTTCCTGGGCTTCTGCGCCATCTCGATGCTGCCCGGCGAGCGGGATATGAGCCGGGCGACGCTGAAGCCCGCGGAGTAACCGAACGACTGCCGTTTCGGGACATGAGGCGCCAGATAGCTTCCTCGAGGGTTCCAATCAGCCCATGAGATAAGTTTGTTCGATCTCGCTGCTTGGGGACGCCCTACCGATAGATAGGATTTGACGAGAATTCCGTCCTGCCTACATATCCTTACGATCTATCGATAGATAGATACGTCAAAGCGGAAGGGATGGGAGGCGGACTATGGAATTTCCAATGCTTTTTCAAGTCGACCCGTCTTGGTACGAGCGCCATTGGTTGCAACAACCTGCGCCGCGGAAGCCCGGCATATTCGCTTTCTTCCGTCGTATCCTCTCGAAGCGGCGATTGACCAGGCGTCAAGTCGCGCCGTCGGCGTCGCCGCGGCTGCGGCAAACTCCTAGTGGCAGCTTCGCCTCAGCCAGTGAGCGCAGTTGTACGGCGGATATCGCTCGGCCGCCGGCTCGGCTTTGGGTTGGATGACGGTACCCGCTCGCATCAGGGGATGGAGTCCGGATCTGGCGAGCAAGGGCTGCTCGCTCACGCTAACTTTGTCGTCGAGCTGCAAGCGGAGTTTGCGCTTCCGCTCACTGCCCTAGAGACGCAAAGGCTGGTGGTTGGTTCGGCGAGAACACGGAGATGAAATTGCGACAGAATCGAATCATCGAAGTGAGCGGCGCCAAACTTGAGTGTGCCATCTACGGGTCAGGCGATCCAGTCGTGCTTCTCGCGAACGCCGGCTGCAGCGTCGGTTACTTCGACGATCTGGCAGGCACGCTCGCTGCCGGCAGGTTCCAGGCTATCTGCATCAATATGCGCGGGGTCGGAGAGAGTAGTGGTTCGCTGGAAGGCGCCACGCTTCACGATCTGGCAGCCGATGTAGCTGAGGCCGTCGAAGTACTGGGTTGCGGCCCGGCACATCTCATCGGTCACGCATTCGGCAACCGGATCGCTCGATGCCTGGCGGCCGACTGTCCATCTCTGGTCCGCAAAGTCGTCGTGCTCGCGGCTGGCGGTCTTATCGCACCCTCGCCGCCTCTCGGCGCCGACTTTCGCAAGGCCAGCGAAGTCAAGATGAACGGAAGCGATTGCGTCACGAAGCTGGGCGCGCGTTGGCTCTCGCCTGCTTCCGATCCTCGCATACTCTCGGCGGTCGAATGCTGGCCTGCGGTTTTTCTTGCCCATCTCGGGACATCCCGAAATGTACCGCTCGACGAGTGGTGGAGCGGAGGGAGGGCTCCCCTTCTGGTCGTCCAGGGGCTCGATGATCAGGCCGCTGTGCCTGGCAACGGTTATGCGTTGCGGGAGCAGTTTGGCGAGCGGGTGCGAGTGGTCGACCTGCCTCATGCTGGACACTTCATGGTGCTGGAACAGCCCGAAGCCGTGGCGCGCGCCGTGGTCGAGTTTCTCGGTATCGAGGCGCAGTCATGACAGAGGCGCTCGACAATCCCGCCTTGCATGAGCTGACAGGATGCCGGGCTCGGCGGTCACTCACCTGCAGAGACTGCCCCCAGGGCTAGTGTGCGGAAGTTCCAATCCCGTCATAGAGCCGAACCGGGCAACGGGGCGTTCGAAATCGATCCTTCCTCTTAAAACCACGCCCTATCGATAGATAGATATTGACGGTCCACCTCGCTTAACTGCATGTGAGCTATCGATAGATAGGTAAGCCGACGTGAGCTTCGCGCGCGGCTGAGAAGCTGGCGAAGGAGTACCTGAATTGGGCCAGGGCACATCGCTGCGAGACTATGGCGTCCGTTTCCCGCGAGCCATTGTTTGAATCGAAGTGGTAGCTGAGGGCGATCGGGAGGAGCGGAAATGCAGGAGAATCTCAGATGCGAGTACTCGTAGTTGGTGCGGGCGCCATCGGCGGTTATTTCGGTGGTCGCCTGTTGCAGGCAGGACGTGACGTAACTTTCTTGGTGCGTCCGGGACGCGCCGAACAAATTAGGAAGAATGGTTTTGCTGTTCGCGCCTTGGATCAGCGCCCTGACGAGCTTGCCGTACGCGCCATCGTCAGCGAGCAGATCGAGGCCCCGTATGATTTGGTGTTGGTAACATGCAAAGCTTACGATCTTGAGAGCGCCATGGATGGATTTGCTCCGGCGGTTGGTCCGGAGACAGCAATCTTGCCGTTTCTCAATGGCTTGCGTCACCTCGACATTTTGTCTGAGCGGTTTGGTGCATCGCGGCTGCTGGGTGGTCAGTGCGTTATTAGTGCACGCCTGGATGAGCGGGGTCATGCCGTGCTTCTCGGACCTATGCAGGTGCTGACGTTCGGCGAGCTGAACGGTACCCCTTCGAAGCGCACAGATGCCATCGCGGCGGCGATGCAGGACGCGAGCTTCACCGTGCAGGTGAGCAATATGATCTTGCTTGAGATGTGGGAAAAATGGGTGCTGCTCGCGACTTTCGCCGGCATGACGTGCCTGATGCGTGGTGCTGTAGGTGACATAGTGGCGGCGGGGGCAACAGGGTTGACAGAAGCCTTGTTGGACGAATGTCGTCGTATCGCGGCATCGCAGAGTCAGACGATCCGGCCAGATACGCTACAGCGCATCCGTGGGATACTGACACAGGCCAATTCGACGGCTGCCGCCTCCATGCTGCGCGATATTGAGCGCGGCGCTAGGACTGAAGCCGATCATGTCTTCGGCGACCTGCTGCAGCGCGAGTCAGGCTTGGATATCACCTCTCCGTCGCTATTGCGGATCGCGTATCTACATTTGAAGACTTACGAAGCCAGGAGAGCGAGGGAAGGAACCCCTTCGACAGACGCTCCGTAGGCCGGCGGCATGGGGACACCCTAGTGGGCAGGCTTGCCGCTTAGCGTGGGCGGCGCGTTCCCGTCCCACCCAGCGGTCTTTAGTAGAATGAGCATGAGCCGACCATGCTTTGTAGGTTGTAGATGTCGCTGAGTTCAGAGCTTGGGCGTCAACCGATCAATGAGTCTTCGCTGCGCTATCCGGGTTGGCGAATCGCGCTTACGTGCTTCGCGGTGGCGATTTTCTCCTGGGGATTCGGTTTCTACGGCCAGGGCGTGTATTTGGCAGAATTGCGGGATCTGGAGGGGTGGCCAGCATCGCTCGTCTCCGCGGCGAGCACGTCCTACTACCTGTTCAGCGCCGTTCTCGTCGTCTTCGTAAGTGACGCAATTTCGCGCTTTGGGCCGAAGCGCGTTGTTCTCGCCGGAACCGCATGCCTCGGCGTTTCGACCGCGCTTGTGGGCAGGGTCACGGCACCGTGGCAGCTCTACGTCGCCTATCTCCTAATGTCGTTCGGCTGGGCAGCGATGAGTGCTGCCGCGATCACGACTATTCTCGGCCTATGGTTCAGGGCCCGTCTCGGACTGGCCATCAGCCTCGCATTCAATGGAGCGGCTGTTGGCGGGATCGTTGTGACACCTGTTCTCGTTGCCGCCATCGAACGGGTAGGGTTCGCGAGGGCGCTACTCACCGGTGCGGCAATCATGGCCGCTATCCTCGTGCCAATGACCATCGCCTGGATGGGGAAGCCGCCACTGCAGTTGGGCCCTCATGGCGTCAGCAATGCGACTTTGGAAAAATCAGGGTCTGAGCGATGGACCAGGCGACGGGCATTAGGCAGTTCCAAGTTTCTGACCGTTTCCGCCGCATTCGCCGTTGCGCTGTTTGTTCAGGTCGGATTCCTCGTTCATCAAATCAATTTCCTGGCAGCGAGCATGGACCGCAGGCGCGCAGGATTCGTCGTCGCGATCACGGCCATTATGGCGGTGGTTGGACGATTGGGGCTTGGTGTGGTGGTTGATCGACTCGATCAGCGTATGGCCAGTGCCGTTTGCTTCGTGGCGCAGACGGTCGCCCTTTTTGTGATGGCGTCGACGAGCGATGAGACGGCACTCTTCGTAACGTGCGCGGTGTATGGCCTGTGTGTTGGCAATGTCGTCACTCTGCCTTCGTTGATAATTCATCGTGAGTTCGATGCGGCCTCATTCCCGATGCTTGTCGCCTTCTCGACTGCGATAACCCAGTTTGTGTATGCCCTGGGCCCTGGGTCACTTGGTCTGATCCGAGATATCAGCGGAGGCTATCAGGTGCCCTTGCTCTTCTGCGCCATCCTGAATGTCGTGGCTACCGGCATCGTTCTGTTGCCACGTTTCTGGTCGGCACGGCGCGATAACACACGATGATCGAAGGCCGATACGCTGTGCCGATCGCCTGCATGACGCTCGAGATCGTCGCGATCGTGGTTATCTGGTTGCGCGTTGGTCCAGCTAGAATCGTCGCACAAAATGGCGCGGCAGACGGTGCGTTAGTCGGCCATTGGGTTGAGACCTGCCGCTAGGTCCCGAGGACGTCCGGGTTGTTGTTCGTGGCTTCCACGGCAGCATTAAAAGGCCTGCCTTGAATATTCGACAAATTGCACTATCTATGAGTAGATGCGGTTTGCCAAGGCTGGGCAAGGAGAGACGTCGTGACCGATATGAAAACAGCAATCATGAATGCTGCGGAGCGCCGCATTCAGGCTGGCGGCCTCGGTGGTTTCAGCTTTCGCGAGATCGCGGAGGACGTGGGCGTCAAGAGCTCGAGCGTCCACTATCACTTTCCGACGAAGGAAGATTTGGCAGCGGCGGTCGTTCGGCGGTGGTCGGAAAGAACATCAGCGCGTATCGATGAAGCGCTCGAGAAAGATCCTGATCCCGTCCGCGTTTGGACCAAGGCTTTTCGCGGAACCGCATTTTCCAAGGCACACATGTGCCCCTGCACAGTCCTCGGTGCGGCCTCGCATGATCTGCCAAAGCAGGTTGGTGTTGAGGTGACGCGGTTTTTTAGGATGTGCCAGGACAAGCTTGTCTCGCAGGGACTATCGCCAAACAAGGCCACAGAATTTCTGTCCACTATTATTGGTGCACTAGTTGTCGCCAGCGCGCTTGGAGATTCAAGCGAGTACGATCGAGCCACGAAAAGCTTTAAGCGCTAGGCTAGCGCCCAGTTCCCGCGCTGGCGGGCTGCGCGTTCCTCGATTCTGCGCCATCTCGATGCTGCGCGGCGAGCGCGATATGAGCGCGATATGAGCCAGGTGACGCTGAAACCCGCGGAGTAACTGACCCACTGCGACTTCAAAGCTGCCATCGGCACTAGAACCCCAGCAATCTCCATAGGTTGCTGGGTTTTTCTTTTGAGGGGGACCGTTGTTTGGTGGAAGCCCCAGATTGCCCGAGAATCGCCCTGCCGAGAACAAAGGTATGTTGGTAGTACATCGGTACGCACACATTCTCGGTATCGCGACAATGTCAGTTGAAGAGATAGACACGCTCGTCGTGGGTGGGGGCCAGGCGGGGCTGGCCATGAGCGAGCATCTGAGCCAGGCGGGCGTGCCTCATATCGTCGTCGAGCGGCATCGGATCGCCGAACGCTGGCGCTCGGAACGATGGGACTCGCTGGTCGCGAACGGCCCGGCTTGGCACGATCGCTTTCCTGGCCTGGCGTTTTCCGATGTTGACCGGAATGTCGGTTCCGACGACTTCGCCCCCAAGGAAACGGTGGCGGACTATTTCGTCGCGTATGCCAAGAAGATCGCGGCCCCGATCCGTTGCGGTGTCGACGTCTTGAAGGTCGAAAGAAGGCGCGGTCATCCCGGCTTTCGTGTCGAAACCTCCACAGGCGTGATCGAGGCCAACAGCGTCGTCGCGGCTACCGGCTCCTTCCAGCGTCCCGTTGTTCCTGAGCTGGTTCCCCGGCAAGCCCCGATCGAGCAAATGCACTCCACAGCTTACCGCAATCCAGCCCAGTTGGCCGACGGAGCGATCCTCGTCGTGGGATCTGGTTCCTCAGGCACCCAGATCGCGGAAGAACTGCTCGAGTCTGGACGGCGCGTCTACCTCTCGATGGGCCCGCACGACCGTCCGCCGCGGGCCTATCGCGGTCGCGATTACTGCTGGTGGCTCGGTGTTCTGGGCAAATGGGACGCTGTCGCTCGAGAGCCGGGCAGGGAACACGTGACGATCGCCGTGAGCGGCGTGCACGGCGGCCATACGATCGACTTTCGGCGTCTTGCCACGAGGGGAATAATTCTGGTCGGGCGGACGGAAGCCTACGCCGATGGCGCGATCAGCTTCGCGTCGGACCTCGTCGACAATCTCGAACGGGGCGACCTGAACCTTCGCTCTCTGCTGGATGAAGCGGACACCTATGTCGTCCGCAACGGTCTCGACCTCCCGGAAGAGGTGGAGGCCAGGGCCATCGGGCCAGACTCCGACTGCATAGCCAATCCCCTCTCGGTGCTCGATCTGGTGAAAACGGGAATCACCACCATCATCTGGGCGACGGGGTTTGTCGCTGACTACAGCTGGATAGAGCTTGATATCTTCAACGAGGACGGCAGGCCGAAGCATCAGCGTGGCGTCTCGACTGAGCCGGGCCTGTATTTCCTCGGCCTGCCCTGGCAGTCGCGGCGTGGCTCCTCGTTCATCTGGGGCGTGTGGCACGATGCCAAGTATTTGGCCGATCAAATCGCCACCCAGCGCAAGTACCTCGACTATCACCTCGCAGCGCGTGGAAGCCGGCCTCAGCTGCGATAGTCCGCGTTGATCGCGAAATGGTCCTGCGTCAGGTCGCAGGTCCGAGTGCGCTATGTTGAGAATTGGCGTCAAACCGATAGTCTGCCGAACAAGGATAGGGTGGGAACAATGCTCAAGCGACGCAGCATGCTGGCGGGCACCGCCGGCTGGACAATCGTTGGTGCCTCGGCGGTACGCGCGCAGGCGTGGCCGAACGGCCAGGTCAAGATCGTGGTGCCCTACATTCCCGGCGGCGCTACCGACACGGCGGGGCGCCTGGTCGCCGAGAAGATGACGGCGCTGCTCGGCCAGCAGGTGATCGTCGAGAACCGCGGCGGCGGCAACACCATCATCGGCATGGAGCTGGTGGCCAAGTCCAAGCCCGACGGCCAGACCTTGCTGCTCGGCACGACGACGCTGGCGACCAACGCCGCGCTGGGGCTGAAGCAGCCCTACGACCCGCTGAAAGATTTCCAGCCGATCTCGACCTTGGCCGACATTCCCGACCTGATCGCCTACAACAACGACGTGCCGGCGAAGAACTGGGCGGAGTTCGCCGAATGGGTGAACAAGCAGCCGCAGAAGGTGCGCTTCGCCACCTCGGGCATCGGCAACCAGCCGCATCTCTGGATGGAGCTGTTCAAGACACGGAACAAGCTCAACATGGAGGTCGTGGCCTACAAGGGTTCGGCCGAAGCGATTCGCGACGTCCTGGCCGGCCACGTGCCGATGCTCTGCGACGTCGTGCTGCCGACCGGCAATCACGTCAAGGCAGGGCGCCTGAAGGGCGTGGTCGTCGCCTCCGCCGAGCGCTCGCCGATGTGCCCCGATGTTGCGACCGTCGTCGAGCTCGGCATGCCCGACATGGTGAGTGCGGTGTTCTACGGCCTGGTGGCGCCGGCCGGCACGCCGCGCCCTGTCGTCGAGCGGCTGAACGCGCTCTGCCATGAGATCATCAAGGACGCCGAGGTGAAGAAGAAGTTCGGCGATCTCGGCTTCTTCATGACCGGCAGCACGCCCGAGGCCTACCTCGAGAAGCTGAAGTTCGAGACCGCGCGCTGGACCAAGGTGGTCAAGGACAACGACATCAAGGTCGAAAGCTGACCGGGTTCTTTCGTCCGCCAATCCGACCAAAGCTGACCGGCTGTAAACAGCTTCCGCTGACGAGTCGTCTCCCTCCCATCGTGAGATTGGTCAGGTCGAACGGCCTGAGCCCCGGCGAGAGGTCTCGACCGTGCGCACGCGCTTGCGGATCAGGTTGATGAAAGTGCGTGCCGAAGGCGGCAAGGTCCGTTCGCGCTTGTAGGCGATGCCCATCTCCGCCGCGGGCAACTTGCTTCTCCACGGTAGATGCAGAAGCGCCAGACGCCCCGCTGCAAGGCCTTCCTTGACCTGGCTTGGATGGCCGATGCCGATGGCATCGGTTCCGGCGACGATGTCGCGGCTGATGCGAAACGACGACACGGCAACCGACGACAGGACGTCGCCCGTCGCCGGATCGAGGGTCATGCCGGCATCGAGGCCGTCGATCAAGCCGGCCTGCAGGTTAGACAGGCTGGGCAGGACGAACGGATAGTCGCGCATGTCGGCCGGCTGCAACGACGCTTTCTCCAGCAAGGGATGGCCAGCCCGGCAGAAATAGACGCCCTGGAGCGAACCCAGGCTCTCGATACGAAGCGCCGGCATGCCGCGCAGGGAGGCGATGTCGAACACGGCGAAGTCGATGCGGTCCGTCATCAGCATCGCTGCGACGGCGGTCCACTCGCGCTCCAGCAGCTCCAGGCGGATCGACGGATTGGCTTTGATCAGGTCGATAGCCGCCGGCTGGACCGCGATATCGTGGATATAGGCGCCGGCAGCGACGCGCAGCCGGCCACCGCGGCCGTCGCGCACGAGCTGCAGGCGGTTGGAGAGCGCCTCGGCACGGGCGATCAGCTCATCGGCCATCTTGAGCACATCGTCGCCCGCGGGCGTCGCCACGACGTCGCGATGCGACCTTTCGAAGACGCGCATGCCGATCTGCCTTTCCAGTGTCGCGATGTTGCGGCTGAGCGTAGGCTGGCTGATCCGCAACGCCGCGGCGGCCCGACCGAAATGACGGTGCCGGGCCAGGACGACAGCGTACTGCAGCAGCTTGAGATCGATCTCCATACTCGAACTGTATCGTTCCTTCGGTTGTAGTGCATCGATCCCTGCAGGAATGTCGCCTGCCATCGAACGATCGGGAGGAAAGACCAATGACCAAAGGAAAACTCGGCCGGATGCTGTCGGCGGCCGCATTGCTGGTCGGCCTGTCGGGCGGTGTCATGCCGGCCAATGCCCAGACCGGCGGCCGGCCGAACATCCTCGTCGTTTTCGGCGACGACATCGGCTACTGGAACATCAGCGCCTACAATCGCGGCATGATGGGTTACCGCACACCCAATATCGACCGCGTCGCCCGCGAAGGCGCCATTTTCACCGACTATTACGGCCAGCAATCGTGCACGGCCGGGCGTGCGGCCTTCATCACCGGCCAGTCACCGATCCGCACCGGACTGCTGAAGGTCGGCCTGCCTGGCGCCCCCGAAGGCCTGTCGGAGAAAGACCCGACCATCGCCGACCTGCTGAAGGCGCAAGGCTACACCACGGGCCAGTTCGGCAAGAACCATCTCGGCGACCGCAACGAGTTCCTGCCGACGGTGCACGGCTTCGACGAATTCTTCGGCAACCTCTACCACCTCAACGCCGAGGAAGAACCGGAGAACATCGACTACCCCAAGGATCCGACCTTCAAGGCCAAGTTCGGCCCGCGTGGCGTCCTGAAGTGTGTCGCCACGCCCGGCGAGACCCCGGGCGAGGATCCGCGCTTCGGCAAGTGGGGCAAGCAGAAATGTGAGGACACCGGCCCGCTCACCAAGAAGCGCATGGAAACGGTGGACGAGGAGTTCCTCGGCGCCTCGCTCGACTTCATCGATCGCGCCAATCGCGACAAAAAGCCGTTCTTCGCCTGGGTGAATTCGACGCGCATGCATATCTGGACCCACCTCAAGCCCGCGTCCGAAGGCAAGACCGGTCTCGGCGTCGTGGCTGACGGCATGGTCGAGCATGACGGCCAGGTCGGCCAGCTCCTGAAGAAGCTCGACGACCTCGGGATCGCCGACAACACCATCGTGATCTACACGACCGACAACGGCGCGGAGGTCATGAGCTGGCCCGATGGCGGCACCACGCCGTTCCGCGGCGAGAAGAACACCAACTGGGAAGGCGGCTATCGCGTGCCGGCGATGGTGCGCTGGCCCGGCCTGGTGAAGCCGGGCAGCGAGATCAACGAGATCTTCTCGGCCGAGGACTGGATGCAGACCCTGCTTGCCGCGATCGGCGATACCGACCTCCAGGCCAAACTCATGCGCGGCATCGACGTCGGCGGCAAGAGCTTCAAGGTCCATCTCGACGGCTACGACCAGCGCGAGCTCTTGAGGAATGGCACGGGCGGCGCCCGCAAGGAGTTCTTCTACTGGACCGACGACGGTGGCCTGGCCGGCCTGCGTTACGACAAGTGGAAGCTCGCCTTCATGGAGCAGCGCAGCCACGGCTTCGACGTCTGGCAGGACCCGATGGTGACGCTCCGCGTGCCCAAGCTGTTCGACCTCAAGGCCGATCCGTTCGAGCGCGCCGACCATGAAGGCATGGGTTATGCCCGCTGGCGCATCGATCGCATTTTCCTGCTGGTGCCGGCGCAGACCTTCGTCACCCGGTACCTCCAGACCCTGGCCGAGTTCCCGCCGCGCCAGAAGCCGGGCTCGTTCAACCTGCAAGGCGTGCTCGAGAAGCTGATGTCTCCGCCGCAGGGCGTGAACTAACCGCAAAGCGGGACGGGAGAAGCGACATGAACGCCATCGCGACCACAGCTGCCCCGATCGGCGCCCTCACAGCCATCGCCGGCCTTGGCGCCCATGCCCAGAATGCTCCGATCGAGTTCCGACTGGTGTCCGACAAGGCCAACGTGGCGGGCTGCGCCAGCCTCGACGCCTCGATGTCGCGCGTGCACGCCGTCACCCTCATGGGTCAAGGCCCTGCTCAAGTCTTCCGGCGGCATCAACGACACGCTGAAGCAGACCTCGCCGAACATCTACAAGACGGTGTTCAACATGGGTGGCGTCAGGCTCGACGTTGTGGCCGATGCCTCGAAGTCGCCGCGGACGCTGGCGGTCGCGGAGGCGCAGCGCGGCTGCCACTGGAACGCCGTGGCGCCGTAGGCCGCCGCGAACGGCCGACCTGAGGACGCTTCGATGCCCCGCATGAGCCGCCGTCACCTGTTCGCCATCGTCGCGGCGGTCCTGTGCGCCGTGACGGCGGCCTGGCTGGCGCTCGACCATTTCGTCCCGGCGCCACCGAAGCGGATCACCATTGCCGCCGGCTCGAAGGGCGGCGCCTACGAGTTCTACGCCCACAAGTACCGCGATATTCTCGCCCGCCATCACATCACCCTCGATATCCGCACGACGGAGGGGACGATCGAGAATCTGAAGCTGCTCGAGGGTCCGGCATCGGGCGTCGATGCCGGTTTCGTGCAGGGCGGCGTCTCCAACAGCAACCACGCGCCCAGCGTCGAGTCGCTGGGCCGCATCAACTACCTCGCCTTCTTCGTCTTCTGCCGTGCCGGCGATCCGTTCGCCGACCTGACCGAGCTCAAGGGCAAGCGGATCGCGATCGGACCGGCGTCGAGCGGCACCAACGCGGTCGCCACCAAGATACTCAGGACGAACGGCATCACGCCGCAGAACGCGACGTTCCTGCCGCTCGGTGGGCGCGCCGCCGTCGACGCGCTCGATGCCGGCAAGGCCGACGTGCTGATCATGGGCAGCGTGCTGGAGACGCCGTTGATCGAGAACCTGCTGCGCGATCCCGGGGTCCGGCTCGTGAGCCTTCCCCGGGTCAAGGCGTTGACCCGGAAGTTTCCCGTCCTGACGCGCCTGGAATTGCCGAGCGGCGTGATCGACCTCGAAAGGAACATTCCGGCCGGGGACGTGACCCTGATTGGAACCACCAGCTCGCTGCTGGTCCGCGGCGACCTCCATCCGGAAATCATCGGCTTGCTGGCGAGGGCGTTGGTCGAGGTGAACGGCGAGCCCGGCGTCTTCCAGCAGTTCGGTGAGTTTCCGACCCAGACCGACCCGGAATATCCGATGGCCGAGAGCGCCCGCGATTTCTACAAGAATGGTCCCACATTCCTCCACCGCTACCTGCCGTTCTGGTTGGCGAACTATGCCCGTCGCGCACTTGCCATCATGGTGACGGCCGTGGCGATTCTCGTTCCGGTCTTCAGCTACGCCCCAAGCTGTACCTGTGGTTCCTCCGCCGGCGCATCCTGCAGCTCTACCGTGAGCTCCGGACCGTCGAGCACGGACTGCGGCCCGGCCTCGCGTCCTCGCAACTCGACGCCTGCCAGCGCGACCTGGATAAAATCGACCGCGCCTCGACCGTGCTGCCCATGAGGCACTCGGACCTGTTCTTCGCACTCAGGTCGCATATCGAACTGACCCGGGCGCGCCTTCGCGCCGCGGTCTGCGAGGCGCGCGGGCACGGCGCCTGACGGCGCTTGGCACGCCCACGCAGAGCGACGTTAAGGAGTGTCATGGCCGACCAGCCTGCTCCCAGCTTGCCGCTACATACCGACATGATCCGCATTCCCGGCGGTACGTTCCAAATGGGCTCGGACCGGCACTATCCCGAGGAAGCGCCGGTGCACAGCGTCGCCGTCGACAGCTTCTGGATCGACGCGACGCCGGTCACCAACGCCCAGTTCCGCGCCTTCGTGCAGGCGACGGGCCACGTCACCTGGGCCGAGATCGACCCGGACCCCGCTGACTATCCCGGCGCGCGCGCCGCGATGCTGAAGGCGGGCGGGCTCGTGTTCACGCCGCCGTCGAAGCCGGTCGATCTTGCCGACTGGAGCCAATGGTGGCGCTTCACCTTTGGCGCCACCTGGCGGCGGCCCTACGGACGTGGCAGCCATATCGGCGGGCTCGACGAGCATCCCGTGGTGCAGGTCGCGTTCAATGACGCCGAGGCCTATGCCAAGTGGGCCGGCAAGGAGCTGCCGACCGAGGCCGAATGGGAGTTCGCCGCGCGCGGCGGGCTCGACGGCGCCGACTTCGCCTGGGGAAAGGCGTTCATGCCGGATGGCAGGCACATGGCCAACACTTGGCAAGGCGCCTTTCCGCACGAGAACTCGCGCGACGACGGCTGGGCGCGCACCTCGCCGGTCCGTGCCTTTCCGCCGAACGGCTACGGCGTGCACGACATGATCGGCAATGTCTGGGAATGGACGACCGACTGGTACTCGGCGCGGCATGAGCCCGACGCTGCGAAGGCGTGTTGCGTGCCGGAGAACCCGCGCGGCGGACCGCCCGAGGCGAGTTACGATCCACGTGAACCCCACGTCCGCATTCTACGCAAAGTGCTGAAAGGCGGCTCGCATCTCTGCGCGCCGAGCTACTGCCGGCGCTACCGACCGGCGGCGCGCCATGCCGAGGCAGTCGACACCACGACCAGCCATGTCGGTTTTCGCTGCATTGTGAGGCCCGGCAGAAACGCAGCTTGAGCAGGAACGACGCGCATTGACCCAGCCATCCGCCGCCGGCCGCCGCCCGCGAAGGGATCGGTAGAATACGCGATCGACGTTCGCATCAACCGCGGCTGCGCTCGATGGGAGCGAGAGCTTGCGCTTGGCCATGCCTGAACCGCAGAGTGCCTGGCAGGGAAAAAGGGGAAGGGACATGGCCACACCGTCCGCCGTACCAGTTCCGGCGTCGCATCTCGACGTCGCGCGCGATGCCGAGCCCGCGACCCGGGCGGCCAATGCGGCGATGGCGGCCCGGCTGCCGTTCGGCGAGCAGGGCGACTTCGAGGCATCCACGCGCGGCCTGATCGCGCCGGTGCCCGAGGGCATGGTGCGCTCCAAGAGCGGCAGCGTGTTGTGGAACCTCGGGGAGTACGCCTTCATCGACGGCGAGCTGGCGCCCGCCACGGTCAATCCCAGCCTGTGGCGCATGGCGCGGCTCAACCTGGCCAACGGCCTGTTCAAGGTCACCGACCGGCTCTACCAGCTGCGCGGCTTCGACATCGCCAACATGACCGTGATCGAGGGCGACACGGGTTTGATCCTGATCGATCCGCTGACCACTGCCGAAGTCGCCCGCGCCGGACTGGCGCACTACTACGCGCATCGCCCCAAGAAGCCGATCGTCGCGGTGATCTACACCCACAGCCACGTCGATCATTACGGCGGCGTACGCGGCGTGATCGACGAGGCCGATGTGAAGTCGGGCAAGGTTGCCGTCATCGCGCCCGACGGATTCATGGAAGCGGTATCGGGCGAGAACGTGCTGGCCGGCATGCCGATGGCGCGCCGCGCGCAATTCCAGTTCGGCACCCTGCTGCCGCGTGGTCCGCGCGGCCAGGTCGATGCCGGCCTGGGCAAGGGCATCGCCCGCGGCTCGACCGGCCTGATCGCACCGACCATGAGCATCGTGCAGCCGGTCGAGGAGCACACGATCGACGGCATCCGGATCGTCTTCCAGCTCGCGCCCGAGACCGAGGCGCCGGCCGAGATGCACATGTTCTATCCGCAGCTTGGCGTGCTCAACATGGCGGAGAACGCCTGCCCTTTGCTGCACAACTTCATCCCGCTGCGCGGCGCCGTGGCGCGCGATCCACGCATCTGGGCCAAGTACATCGGCGACGCCATCGCGATGTATGGGCCGCAGACCGACGTCATGATCGGCCAGCATCACTGGCCGGTGTGGGGGCGCGCGGCCGTGCTCGACCATCTCGAATCGCAGCGCGACCTGTACAAGCACATCCACGACCAGACCTTGCGCCTGATGAACAAGGGCTGGCGGCCGGCCGAGATCGCCGAGGCGATCGACCTGCCGCCCGGGCTGGCCGAGCGCTGGACGGCGCGCGGTTACTACGGATCGGTCAGCCACAACGTGAAGGCGGTCTACCAGCGCTATCTCTCCTGGTACGACGGCAACCCCTGCAATCTCCACCCGCTGCCGCCGGCGCGGGCCGCTGCCAAGGTCGTCGAGTACATGGGCGGCGCGGCGGCCGTCATCGCTCGTGCGAAAGCCGACTACGCCAAGGGCGAGTATCGCTGGGTGGCGCAGGTCATGAAGGAAGTGGTCTACGCCGAGCCTTCGAACATCGCGGCGCGTGCGCTCTGCGCCGATGCGCTGGAGCAGATGGGTTACCAGGCCGAATCGGCGACCTGGCGCAACGCCTTCCTTTACGGCGCGCAGGAATTGCGCCATGGCGTCTTCCAGCTGCCGGTCCGCATCGTCATCGGCGCCGACACCTTGGCCGGCCTCTCCTCCGACATCTTCTTCGACCTGATGGCGATCCGGCTGGACCCGGCGAAGGCGGCCGGGCAGTCGATGGTGATCAACTGGCAGTTCACCGACCGCAACGAGAAGCTGGCGCTCACTCTGCGACACTCGACGCTGACGCATCGCTTGGGCGACTGGTCGGACAAGGCCACGGCCTCTGTCGTCACCACGCGCGACACGCTCGATGCGATCGTGCTCGGCAAGCTCACGGCGCCGCAGGCGATGCAGGCGGGCAAGCTCAGGGTCGAAGGCGATGCCTCGCGGCTCGCCCTGCTGTTCAACGCCGTCGAGATGACGCCAAACCCGCTGATGTTCGACATCCTGACGCCGGGCGAGGGCAGGCCCTGAGTTGTCTTGCCGGACCGCGGGCCTCCAGGCCCGCTCATGCTCATGGCTGGGAGCGCGCCATTCCAGTGGCGCGTCTTCACTGTCGCAACACCGCATGAGCGGCACTTACGGTGCAGTAAACTGCGCCTCTAGTGCCGCGCTCCCAGCCATGAGCGGGCCTGGAGGCCCGCGGTCCGGCAAGAGCTTGACATACGCCGGCCCGCCCCGTGTGATGCGGCGAGGGAGAAACGCAAAACAAGAGAGACGTTAGGGAGGACTTGATGTCCATGGGAAGGATCGCCCGCTTCATGGGCGGAATGGTGGCTGCGGTTGCAGCTTTGGGCCTGGCAGCTTCGGCGTCGGCCCAGGAGAAGAAGCTCAAGATCGGCGTCGTCTACGACCTCACCGGCCCGCTGGCCGGTGGTGGCTCGGAGCTGCAGTACATCGGCGCCAAGATCGTGCTCGACCAGTTCACCAAGACCGGCGTCGAGGGCTACAAGATCGAGGCGATCTACGCCGACGCGCAGAGCAAGCCGGACGTCGCCATCAACGAGGCGGTCCGCCTGGTCGAGCAGGAAAAGGTCGACATGCTGCTGGGCTTCTACTCCTCGGCGCAATGCGTGCCGGTGGCCGCCCGCGTCGAGCAGCTGAAGAAATTCATGTGGATCACGACCTGCATCTCCTCGGCGGTGCTCGAAGGCCGGAACCTGAAATACGTGTTCCGCGCCCAGCCGAGCGGCTCGCAGTTCGGCCTGATGACCATGGACTTCATCAACCAGAACGCCAAGGCCAAGCTCGGCAAGGAGCCCAAGGACCTGCGCGTCGCCATCATCCACGAGGACGGCGCCTACGGCGTCGACGTCTCCAAGGGCAACGAGGCCGGGGCCAAGAAGGCGGGCTTCAACGTCGTGCTCAAGGAGGGCTATTCGGCGACGGCGCCTGATCTGTCGGCGCTGGTCACCAAGCTGAAGCGCGCCCGTCCGGACGTGGTCTTCCACACCGGCTACAATCCGGACATCACCTTGCTGCTGCGCCAGGCGCGCGAGCAGGGGCTGAAGTTCCAGGCGCTGGTCGGCCACGGCGCGGGCTATGGCGTCTACGAGAAGCTCAAGGAGGGCCTCGGCAAGGACGTCAACTACTTCTTCAACACCGACCCGATCTCGATCTGGCTGACCAACGAGAAGACGCTCGATCCCAAGCTGCCGCCCGAGATCAAGTTCGTCGGCGAGGAGTTCGACAAGGTGAAGCCCGGTGTGGCCATCCGCTCGGCCCATGTCGGCATGGCCGCCTCGAACACCTACCTGTTCCTGACCGACGTCCTGCCGCGCGCCATCAAGAAGTATGGCGGCATCGATTCGGAGGCGCTGCGCAAGGCCGCGCTGGATACCGACATCCCCGAAGGCGGCACCATGCTGGGCTTCGGCGTGAAGTTCGAGGGCGAGGGCCAGCCGATGGCCGGCCAGAACGACCGCGGCTTCCCGGTGATCATCCAGTACGTCGACGACAAGTCGTACGTGGTGTGGCCCAAGAGCCAGGCCATGCGCGAAGCCGTGCTGCCGCTGCCGGCCGGCACGACCTACAGCAACAAGTAAGGCGGAGCGGAAGAAACCGCCGTGCTTGTTGTCGAGGGGTTGGTCAAGCGTTTCGGCGGTTTCACGGCCGTCAACAACGTGTCCTTCAAGGTCGATCAGGGCGAGATTCTCGGCCTGATCGGCCCGAATGGCTCTGGCAAGAGCACGATCTTCAACATGCTCTCGGGCACGTTCCCACCGTCGGCGGGATCGATCACGTTCGAAGGCCATGAGATCGCGGGGCTCGCCCCGCATCGCATCATCAATCGGGGCATCGGCCGCACCTTCCAGATCCCGCGGCCGTTCCGACGCCTCACCATCTTCGAGAACGTCGAGCTCGCGGGCTTCTATGGCCAGGGAGGTAACAGGGGTAGCCACAGCCGCGCCAAGGCCGACGAGGCGGCGGAAAAAGCGCTCGCCATGGTCGGCTTGCCGACCGATCGGCAAGCGCCGGTCGACGGGCTGGGTGCGGCGGGCCTGAAGAAGCTCGAGCTCGCCAAGGCGCTCGCCACCGGACCCAAGCTGCTGCTGGCCGACGAAAGTCTCGGCGGGCTGGATGAGCACGAGATGGACCAGGCCGCCGACATGCTGCGCAAGATCCGCGACGAGCTCGGCATCACCATCATCTGGGTCGAGCACATCATGGGTGTGCTGATGCGGGTGGTCGATCGCGTCATGGTGCTCGACCACGGCGAGAAGATCAGCGAGGGGTTGCCGAGCGCCGTCTCGAGCGATCCCAAGGTGATCGAGGTCTATCTCGGCACCGACGCGGACGCGACCCAGGCAGCCGCGGCCGAGCAGCGGCGCTGACCATGCTCGAGCTGAAATCCGTCGACGCCGGCTACGGCAGCTTCCAGGCGCTGTTCGGCATCAACCTCGATGTGAAGGCAGGCGAGGCGGTGGGCGTGATCGGCCCCAATGGCGCCGGCAAGACCACCCTGATGCGCGTGATCTCGGGCCTGATCCGGCCGACACGCGGCACCATTGCCATGGAAGGCACGGACGTCGTGGCGACGCCGGCGCATCTCATCGTCGGTCTCGGCATCGCCCACGTGCCCGAGAACCGCAGGCTGTTCCCGCGGCTCACCGTCCAGGACAACCTCAAGATGGGCGCCTTCATGCCCCAGGCGCGCGCCAAGTTCGCCGATCGTCTGGAGTTCGTGTTCGACCTCTTCCCGCGCATGAAGGAACGGCGCAATCAGATGGCCGGGACGATGTCGGGCGGCGAGCAGCAGATGTGCGCCATCGGCCGCGCGCTGATGAGCGATCCCAAGCTGCTGCTGCTCGATGAGCCGTCGGCCGGTCTCGCGCCGGTGGTGGTCCAGCAGGTCTTCGAGCTGGTGAAGCGCATCCGCTCCGGCGGGCTCACCGTGCTGATCGTCGAGCAGAACGTGCAGCAGGTGCTGAAGGTCGTCGACCGCGCCTATCTCCTGGAGGCCGGCACCATCCGCGCCTCGGGAACGGCAGTGGAGATGCGCGAGAGCGATACGGTCAAGCAGGCGTATCTCGGTGTGTAGGCGTCATGTTCCTCTCCCCGCTAGGGGGAGGGGAGGAAGAGAAGAAGGGTAGCGATGGAATCATTCCTCGAGATCTTCGACATCTACCTCCTCGAAGCGGTCGTGAACGGCATCCTGCTGGGCGGCCTGCTCGCCCTGCTGGCGCTGGGGCTGAACCTGATCTTCGGCGTCATCGACGTCACCTGGATCTGCTACGCCGAGCTGGTGATGATCGGCATGTACGGCATGTACTTCCTCGTCCAGTACTACGGCATCTCGTACTTCCTGGCGGCACCCGTCGCCATCGCCCTGGTGGCGATCCTCGGTGCGCTGCTGCACTTCCTGGTGATCGCGCCGCTGCTCTCGGGGCCGCCGATCAACCAGCTGCTGGCCACCGGCGGCGTGCTGTTCGTGCTGCAGAGCTTTGCCACCGTCGCCTTCGGCATCGATTTCCGCAATCTCGGCATCCGCCTGCCGGTGCTGGCCTTCGCCGAGATGCATTTCAGCTACGCGCGCCTGCTCGCCTTCGGCGCGGCGCTGATCGGCATGGTGGTGGTCTATCTCTTCATGACGCGCACCTACACCGGCACGGCCATCCGCGCGATCGCCCAGGATCGTCAGATCATGGCGTTGATGGGTGTCGACACGAAGAAGATCTACCTCATCACCTCGGCCGTCGGCGGCGCGCTGGCCGGCCTGGCGGCGTGCCTCCTGGTGCTGCAGTACGACGTCCATCCTTTCGTCGGCCTGTCGTTCGGGCCGATCACCTTCCTGATCTGCGTGCTGGGCGGCCTCGGCAACTTCGTCGGCGGCTTCGTCGCGGCCTTCGTGTTCGCCGAGATCATCTCGCTGGGCGGACTCTTCTCCGACCTCGAATGGGGCTACGTGCTCGCCTTCGTGTTCTTCATCATCATGATGTTCGTGCGGCCCGGCGGGCTCCTGGCGAGGCGCCAATGATCATGAGCCCGCGTTACGCCTGGCCGATCGGCGTCGCGCTGCTGATCGCGCTGCCGTTCGTCTATCGCGATCCCTATCACCTGCACATCCTGATCCTCATCCTGATCTGGTCATTCGCCTACACCTCGTGGTCGATGATGGGCCGTTTCGGTCTGGTCTCGCTGGGTCATGGCGGTTTCATGGGCGTCGGCGCCTATGTGACCGCGCTGCTGTGGAACCATCTCGGCCTCTCGCCCTGGATCGGCATTCCGATCGCGCTGCTCTGCGCCGGGACACTGGCGCTGCTGGTCGCCTATCCCTGCTTTCGCTTCCGCATCACCGGCCACTATTTCGCGCTGGTGACCCTGGCGCTCTCCGGCATCGTGCTGCAGGTCATCACGGCGACACGCGACTGGACCGGCGGCTCACTGGGCTACACGCCGGAACGCACCAAGGGCAGCCACATCGTGGCGCTGCAGTTCGACGACAAGACGGTGTGGTACCTGATCGCCCTCGCCGTGTGGCTGGCCGGCCTGCTGATCTGGCACCTGATCGACCGCAGCATGGCGCGCTACGCCATGGAGGCGATCTCGGAGGACGAGGACGCAGCGGCCGCCGCCGGCGTCAACGTCACCTTCGAGAAGCTCCGGATCACCGTGATCAGCGCCCTGATGACGGCGCTCGCCGGCGCGCTCTATTGCCAGTACCAGATGTTCATCTCGCCCGACACGGTGAGCGGCATCGCTGTATCCCTGCAGATGGTGTTCGCCGTCGTGGTCGGCGGCATCTACGTGGCGTTGGGCCCGACCGTGGGCGCCATCATCACGCTGCTGCTGGCCGAGTTCCTGCGCATCTTCTTCGGCACCAAGGCGGTCGGTTATGACAACCTGGTCTACGGCGTGCTGCTGGTGCTGTTCATCATCTTCCTGCCCAAGGGCATCCTGGGCAGCATCCTCGACCGCCTGAAGGGCGTCCCGGTGCGGCAGACGGTGGCGAAAAAGCCGGCCTAGACCGGAACTTAGGCGGCCGCCCGCGACAGAGCCGCGATGCCGAGCGGCGCGGCGCGGCCGCGCACGGTGAGCGTCGGCAGGGCCTCGGCGACGATCCCGGCGGGCAGAGTCGTCTTGGCCAGCACATCGGCCGAGACCAGCACGTCGCGGCCGACTTCCTTGGCGGCGTCGAGCAGCCGCGCCGCCACGTTCAGCGTGTCGCCGACATAGGCGAGCTCGGCGCGGACGTCGCCGATCTGGCCGGCGACGACCTCGCCGCAATGCATGGTGGCGCGGAATTCCGGCACCGCGCCAAACCGCCGGAGATACTGTGCGCTGTTGGCGGCGATGAAGTCGTGCAGGACGAAGGGACAGGCGAGCACGTCGTCGTCGAGCGTGGCGCGGTTGGCGGGCCAGGTCAGGATGGCTTCGTCGCCGACGTACTTGTGGATCTCCGCACCGCATTCCAGGGCGGCTTCCGCGATGTCGCGGAAGAAGTCGTACAACAGCTCATGGAAGCGCACGGCTCCAAGCCGCTCCGCAAGACCCGTCGAGTTCTTCATGTCGATCAGCAGGAAGGCCCGGAGCTCGCGGCGCGGCCGGACATAGCGGCCGGTCAGCAGCCTGACGACCATGCGGAAGCCGACCAGGCTGCCTATGGTGAAGAGGGCGTTGGCCAGCACTGACATGGCCACCGAGAAGGTGAAGCCGTCGCTGAGGATCACCGCGAAATCGGCGTCCCCGGTAACCACGAGACGGGCGGCCACCAGGCCGACGATGATGACAATCGTGTAGAAGACGACGCGGATGGCGAAATAGAGCACGAGCGGCAGCCGCTGAAGGCGTCGCACGAGCCGGAGGCGGCGGCCGTTGACCTCGAGCAGCAGGATGGGCGTGGCGATGAACAGCGAGCTCGCGATCCCCGTCGCCATGCCGGTCAGCGGCTCCTCGCCGATGCGCGCGCCGTAGAACCCGCTGACCGCCATGAATCCGATGCTGAGCCAGAAGAAGATCTTCCAGCGACTCCACGACCGCTTCGACATCCTCATGTGGCGCGGCGCGCGAGGGCCCGCGCGAACGTCGCGTGGTCGACATTGCCGCCCGAGCAGACGACGGCGACCGCGCGGCCCTTGACCGGCAGCTTGCCGGTGAGGGCGGCAGCGAGCGCCACGGCGCCGCCGGGTTCGACCACCAGCTTGAACTCGCGGAAGGCAAGTTCCATCGCGTCCAGCACCTCGTCGTCGGTGACGACGACGCCCGGCCCCAGCAGGGCCTTGGCGATGGGAAAGGTGACGTCGCCCGGCGTTGGCGCCAGCAGCGCATCGCAGATGGAGCCCGAGAGCTTGTCGTTCTTCTGCTTGGTGCCGACAGCGAGCGAGCGCGCGAGGTCGTCGAAGCCGGCGGGTTCGCCGGCATGCATGCTGGTGTTCGGGCTGAGACCTTTCACGGCGAGCGCGATGCCGGTCGACAGGCCGCCGCCGGAGCAGGGCGCGGCCACGGCATCGAGCGTGACGCCAAGCGCCTTGGCCTGCTCGACGATCTCCAGCCCGGCCGTGCCCTGGCCGGTCAGGATCCAGGGATGATCGTAAGGCGGCACGACCGTGGCGCCGGTCTTGGCCGCGATGCCCATGCCGATATCCTCGCGGCTTTGCTTGATGCGATCGTGCAGCACGACCTCGGCGCCGGACGCCTTGGTGTTGGCGATCTTGAGCGCGGGCGCGTCGGCCGGCATGACGATGGTGGCCTTCATGCCCATCAGGCGCGCCGCCTCGGCGAGGCCCTGCGCGTGGTTGCCCGACGACCAGCCGACGACGCCCTTCTTGCGGTCGGCCTGGCTCATCTGGCTGAGGAAATTGTAGGCGCCGCGCAGCTTGAACGAGCCGGTGCGCTGCAGGCACTCGGCCTTGACGAAGAGCCGCCCGCCCAGTCGGGCGTTGACGCGCGCGTTCTCCAAGAGCGGCGTGCGGATGGCCACGCCCTCGAGGCGGCGGGCGGCGGCTAGAACATCGTCGAAAGTCGGGGACGCGGACATCAGGGAACACCGAGCAGGGAAGGGAGTTGGGAGAGGTCGTTGACTTCCGCCACGGTCTTGCCGGGCAGGTTGTCGTCGGGCGCGCGGGCGCGGTTGACCCACACGGTGGCGAAGCCGAAGTGCGCCGCGCCATGCGCGTCCCAGCAGTTGGACGACAGGAAGCATACCTTGTCCGGCGTCACGCCGCAGCGCTGCTCGACCAGGCGATAGACGCGCGCATCGGGCTTGAACACTTTGGCGTCGTCGACGCTCAGCACCGCCTCGAAGCGGTCGGCCAGGCCGGACGCCTTCACCATGGGATCGAGCATCTCGGGATTGCCGTTCGACAGGATGGCGAGCCGCTTGCCGGCGCGCGCCAGCCTGTCGAGCATGGCGGGCACCTCGGGGAAGGGATCGAGCGCGAGATAGGCGCGCATCAGCTTGTCGCGCACGCCGGCATCGGCGATGCCGTGGACGGCGAGGCAATGGTCGAGCGCCTCGCCGGTCACCTGCCAGAACCTGTCGTAGATACCCATGCCGTTGCGCAGCCAGGTGTACTGGATCTGCTTGGCGCGCCACAGGTCGGCCAGGGCGTCGGCCTTCGGGCCGATCGAGGCGCGATGGCGGGCGACGGCCGAGTTGAAATCGAACAGCGTGCCGTAGGCGTCGAAGACGCATATCTCGGTGGCGGCAAGGGCCGCGGTCATGAATTGCTCCTGTCAGGCGATGAAACTAGGCTAGCACGCATGTTTATCGCCATCGTCCAGATTCCCATGGCCAAGCGGCCGCGCGACGCGGCGGTCGAGGCGGCCGCCAAGTCGGCGCCAACTTACACCGCGTTGGGCGCAAGAGGATTGCTGAAGAAGTACTATCTCAACGGCGACGCAGGCGGCGGCGGAATCTACCTCTGGGAATCCGAGACCGCTGCCCGCGCCTGGTACACGCCGGGCTGGGCGAAGCGCATGGAAGCCGCGTTCGGCGCCACCCCGACCGTGACCTACTACGACAACCATGTCGTGGTCGATAACGAAGCGGGCAAGGTCCGCGTCGACGGCCAGGACACCTGACGACCTCGATCACGGCTGGCCCTAGGGCGTCCCTTGCAATGACCGCAAGACCGTGCAGAGTGCCTGCGGGGACAAGTCTTGGGGGAATATGCGTCATAGGCCGTTTTGGGGCCTGCTCGGTTTGGCGGCCGCAGCCGCCGCCGTAGCGATGCCGTCCGGCACGCTTCGGGCCGACCAGGCGAGTTGCGATGAGTTCCGCAAGAACATCGTCGACATGGACGCGAAGTCCGGCAAGCTGCCGGGATATCTGCCGATGCGCGCGCGTCTCAGTTCGCTCTACGGCAAGCTCTGCGCCGGCAACGCCGGCGCTCGCGCCGCCGAATATTGGTTCAGCCTTGACGGCAAGAACCTGGGGTCGACCGAGAACCCTCGTCCCACGGCCGCAGCCTACGCGACAACGGCCGAGATCGGCCGGGCCTGCGCCGCCGCCGCCCATCCCAGCGTGTGTGCGCTCGAGCGTGGAGCCTTCGCGATGTGCAAGGCACCGCCCGATCCGGAAACCAGGAGCGGATGCGACCTGCTGGGTGCCTACCCAACATCGGACGACCCGGCCCCCGATATCGCCGCACCGCCGTTGCCCAAAGTCAGCGTCAGCGTCGACGGGCGGACGTTTCCACTTGATGCCGATTGCTACAACGTTCTCGCCGCCGTCAGCTCCGACAACCCGACGGAGCGTCTGAACCCCCATAAACGTCTGGCGAACTCGATAAGGGATAGGCTGCGCTTCGAGCGCCTGAGCGAGTCCTGTCCGGACTTTCTGTCGGCGATGGTGCGCCGGCTCGGCGCCGATCCGCAGCAGGCCCCCGCTACTTTTTGGCCAGCCTTGTCGCAGCTCGTGAGTGCCGGGTTTCCTGCCGCCGGGGCGCCGAGCCTCGCCCCTGGCCAGCCGGGCGGCCTGCCACTGGCGTTCTGCCGCGAAGTCCAGAACAAGATGGACACTTGCCGGGCGAGGTGGAACGGCATCGGGCCGGGTGGGTCGCGGGACAACGCAACGAGAACCGGACAGGCCGGCGCCTTCGGCGATTGCTATGCCCTCTATCGCGACGTCTACGGCATGTGCCGCATTACCGGCGCTGCCAGCGCACCCCTGCCGCCGCCGCTGCCAAAATCACCGCCGCCGCCTCCCGGACCGCAGCAACAGCCGACGAACAGAACCGGCAGCTCGAGTCCGCCGACGAATGCCGCACCGCCGAGCATCATCCCTCCGGCCGCGGCGGCGCTGTCGCCCAACTGCAAGGCACAGCTCGGCCGGATGCTGGAAGGCGCCGATGCCGGCGACAACAGCAAAGCCCAGGCAGCCTACGGCAGCCTGCGTGCCGTCGAATGCGACGCCCAGGTCCGCGCGCTCGCAGGCGCGGCCAATGTCGGCTTGCCCGAACGCAGGATGACGGCGCGCGGCCGATCGGCGCTGGAGCGTGCCGACAGGGGCGATCTGGGCGACACGGCGCAGAGGCTCGGCGACCGCGCACCCGAATCTTTCGACAACGGCGAGATTTTCGCTTTCGGCTTGGCCTTGTTCAGCTTCGGCGTCAGTGCCGCCGTCGGCTTTTCGCCCAGCGCCGGCGGGGCCTTCAGCACGGTCAACCGGTCCGTGACCGGCACCTATGGTCAAGGCGCGCCGGCTCGCCCCGCGCCGACCCAGAGGCCCAGCACAATCACCGGAACAGGAAGATAAAAAGCATGACGATGTTTGTTCGCGCCGCGTCGATCGCGACGCTCGCCGCCGTTTTGCTGTCGCTCGGGGCCTGCCTGCAGACCGCGCCACCGCCGGTCGATCCCTATCTTGGGCTGCTGCCCGCTGGCCAGACGGTGACGGCCGCGCCGCAGGGCTTTCCGATCGCGGCCAAGGGCAAGTCGGTGGGCATCGTGCTGTCGGTCTCGACCGAGAAGCAGATGGAATTCCTCGACAAGCTCGTGAAGCAGATCAAGGCGAACCCGATGTACGTCTATCGGGCCGATTACGAGGAGGCATCGCAGCCGCAATTCATCATCACCTCGATCGTCAACAAGCTGAAGCAGCATTTCGGCCGCACCGAGATCCTGCAGGATTTCCGTGGCGTAGCCGCGAGCAAGGTGGACTATGTGGCGCTGATCGACCTTGCCGTCGAGATGCCGCGCGAGTTCAGGTACTACTACCAGTACGACCTCAAGGTCGATATCCTGAACTCCGCGCTGCAGCGCATCGGCACGCTCAAAGGTTTCGGGCACGAAAGCTACTATTGCATCCCGATCGACTGCGCGCTCGCCACGCAGCTCAAGAGCATGAAGCGCGCCGTGGCAGAGTTCGACGCTGCCGCCGACGCGGCACTCCGCTAGTAGCCAGCCATCAAGGGCGCCATGTTTGCCCCGGAGCGCGGACAGGCATGGCTTCGGCCGCGCGGCGCTCGATGTTTCCTCGCGCCATTTCAGTCGATCACGGCATCGGTGAAGAGTAGCATCGGCTGCGCAATCGCCATTGAAGGGAAGTGCACATGCAAAAGCGCAGGCTGGGCCGCACGGGCCTGGAAGTTTCGGTGCTGGGCTACGGCGCGGGCGCCGTTGGCGGGCTGTTCACCAAGGGCGCCGCGGCCGACCAGGAACGCGCGATCGCACGCGCTATCGAGGCTGGCATCAACTATTTCGACACGGCCGCGCTCTACGGCAACGGCGAGTCCGAGAAGAATCTCGGCCGCGTGCTGAAGGCATTGAAGGCCAACGTCGTCGTCGGCACCAAGGTTCGGTTGTCGGCCGAGCATCGCGCCAATGCCGGCAAGGCGATCGAGCAGGGCATGAACGACAGCCTCGCGCGCATGGGCCGCGACCATGTCGATCTTTTCCAGCTGCACAATCCGCTGGTCGCCAAGGACGGCGGCGACAATCTGGCCATCGACATCGCACTGAACGAGGTGGCCCCGGCGCTGGAGAAGCTCAAGAAGGCGGGCAAGACCCGCTTCATCGGCTTCAGCGGCGTCGGCGAGACGGCGGCGCTGCACCAGGCCATCGATTCGAAGCTCTTCGACACCGTCCAGGTCGTCTACAACGCCCTCAATCCCAGCGCCGGCGGTCCTATGCCCAAGGGCGCGCCGGGCCAGGATTACGGCCGGCTGCTGGAAAAGGCCAAGGCCGCCGACATGGGCACCATCATCATCCGCGCGCTGGCCGGCGGCGCACTCTCCGGCACCGAGCAGCGCCATCCGCTGGCCATGCAGTCGGTCGATCCCATTGGCTCGGCGCCCAACTTCTCGGGTGACGTCGCTCGCGCCAAGCAACTTGAGCCGCTGGTGCGCGACAGCGGGTCGGCGAACCTGACCGAGCTCGCCGAGCGCTTCGTGATCGCCCATCCCGCTGTGTCGACCATGCTGGTAGGCTATTCGACGCTCGATCACCTCGAGGCAGCGATCGCCGCGGTCAACAAGGGACCGCTCGCCGACGCCGTGTTGGCGAAGATCGCTTAGGAGCGTCCCACCGCCGGCGGTACCGTCTTGAACGGCCCGTTCAGCCGATCGCGATAGACGACGACGCCTTCCATGATGCGCTGCACGTAGTTGCGCGTCTCGCGGAAGGGGATCATCTCGATCCAGTCGACCATGTCGATCTTGCCGTTGCGCGGATCGCCCATGGTCTCCAGCCAGCGCGCCACGCGGTTGGGACCGGCGTTGTAGGCGGCGGCCGCGAGTTCGTAGGAGCCGCCGAAGCGGCGCAGCATGTCCGTCAGATACTGGCTGCCGAGCTGGACGTTGTATGCGGGATCGCGCGTGAGCTTGTCCTCGATGAAGGGGACGCCGAGCTTGGTCGCGACGTCCCGCGCCGTGCTGGGCAGGAGCTGCATCAGCCCGAGCGCGCCGGATGACGAGATCGCGGCGGCGTTGAACGCGCTTTCCTGCTTCGTGATGGCCAGCGCCAGCGCGCGCTCGACGGCGACCGTGCCGCCGAGATCGACGACGGGGAAGGCGGTGTCGAACAGCACCACGCCACTCTGTGTCGCGCGCGCCGCCACGGTCAGCGCCACGTCGGGGCGCTTCAGCTCGACGGCGAGTTGGCCGAGCAGCGCGGTCTCGCCGGGGGCGGTCACCATGCGCGCAAGTCTCAGCAGGAAGGGCCGCGTGCGCTCGTAGTCGCCGGCCTGGCCGAGATAGCGCGCCATGGTGACGAGCTCGCGGCCGCCCAACGTCTGGCGGTCGGCGTCGGTGGCGACCGGGTCGCTCGGCAGGCTCGCCGCCGTGCCCGGCAGCTTGCGCGCGGCGAGCTGGCCGTAGAACGTCTGGCCGTAGCGCGCGGCACGGCCGTACCAGTCGGTCGCCTCCTTGGCGCGGCTCGCGGCCTCGTGCGTGCGACCCAGCCAGTAGGCGGCGCGGCTCTTGGAGACGTCGGTCGTCACGCCGTCGTGCAGCGTCTGGAAATGCTTCTGCGCCTCGGCGGTCTTCTTGAGGTGCCGGAGCGCGATCCAGCCGGCCAGGAACTCCGCCTCGGCGAAGGACACGCCCTTGGTGAGGCCGTGCGGCACGACCAGGGCATAGGCATCGGCGGCGCGGCCGGCGGCCAGAAGGTCGCGCGCGACCTGGTTGCGCTCGTTCCACCACGCGTCGTTCTGGTTGGCAATCGGCTTGGCTAAAAGCGCTCGCGCATTGTCGAGACTGCCGGTGCGGCGCATCCACTGCGCGCGCTCGAGCTTGATCGCGGGCTCGTCGAGCTTGGCCGCCGGCACGCCGCGCAGCACGGTCACGGCATCGGCTGCTTTGGTCGCCATCGCCAGCCGCGCATTGGCGAGCGGCTGGTAGTCGGGCGGCAACTTGGCCACGAGGTCGCGCGCGACCGGTACCTTGCCCTCGAGCATCAGGCGGTCGAAGCGGGCGACCTGGTCCTCGCCGCTCAGCAGGTGCCCGTAACGGTTCAAAAACTCGCTCTCGTCGGCGTTGCGGAAGGTGGCGTTGCGCCAGCTGTCGCTCGCGAACTTCTTGAGGTCGTTGGGGTCCGCCGCCTGCGTCGCTTCCATGCGGCGCATGTGGCCGCTGCTGGTGAGCGGCGGAAAGGCGGCGAAGTAGCGGAAGACCTCCGGCTTCGCCGTCTCCGGCCCGATGCGATCCTCGGCTTGGCGGCGCAGCACCTCGGGCTCGGGCCAGTCGGGGCTCTCGCGCAGGAAGCGCCAGGTGTTGGTGAAGGAGGCCTCGGTCTTCGGTCCGACCCGCAGGATGCTCCATTCGACGTAGCGGTCGAGCAGGGTGTGGCGGAAGTTGGCGACGGCGGCGCGGGCGTCGGCCCAGCGGCTCTCGTCGACGGCCTTGAGGGCGGCGGCAAGCGCGGCCGCCTCAGCCGGGGTGAGCGGCTTGGCCGAGCCGCTCAGTGCCTGCGCCGTCTCGCTGGGCGCCGTCGGCGGGATGATGCCCGTGCCCTCGCCGATCGGCTGGGCGGTGGCGGCCGGTGGCACCGCAGGCTTGGGCGCGGGCGCGGTCGCCCCGCCATTTGGGACACGCCGCACGCCGGTGTCGGGCGTGCCGCTGGCGGGCTGATCGCTGCTCTGGCCGCGCAGAATGGTGACGCCGCCCTGTTGGGCATGGGCGGATTGTCCGGCACTCAACGCAGCGAGCACGAGGAGGGGATAGAAAGGGCTTTTCACGCTAGGAATCGTAGGCAGGTCCTTGCGGCATCACAATGGCAAGTTCGTGGGTCTTGCCCTGGATAACATCCCCTGTTCGGAGCGGATGCCCGCACCGACTCTAGGAAAGCCTGCGCAGTGTGGCGCGGAGGACATCGGAATCGGAGCTGACCAGGCGCTCCGTCGCAGCGTGCGCTCGTTTCCATAACGGTGCCGCCTCGATGAGCAGAGCGTGACCCGCCTGGGTCAGCGTGAGATGGCGGCTGCGCTTGTCTGCTGGGTCGACCGCCACTTTCACCAAGCCACGACGCTCTAGCGGCTTCAGGTTGGCCGTGAGCGTGGTGCGATCCATGGCCAGCAAGGCCGAAACTTTCCCGATGGTCGCCGGTTCGACGCGATTGAGCGAAATCAGCAGCGAGAACTGGCCATTGGTCAATTCCGTGGGCCGCAGCGCGTCATCGAAGCGCCGCGCCAGTGCACGAGCCGCCCGCTGCGCATGCAGGCACAGGCAGGCGTCGCGAACTCGATGCGTGAACTCGACCGGCAGTTTGTCGCGCTTGGACATCGTCTTCCTGCTCATAGTCCTGGCGTACCGGGAGAGTACACCGTTATTCACCGGCCGCGACGCGTCTGAGTTCATCGTGGAACTCCCGCAGCAACATCGCACCGTCCATATTGTGCTTTTCCTTCACCTCGTTGATCCAATTCTGGATGACGGGCCACGCCTTTACCTCGACCTCCTTGATGAAGGCCTGATTCGCCGCGTCAAAACGCACGCCAGCCTTCTTCATGCCCTCGTTCCCCAGGCGGTCGGCATTGTCCCAGGACTTGCCGGCGCGGCGCGCGAAAAGCTCGCCGCCGAAACGGGTAAGCAACTCCTGGTCCTGCTTGGCGAGCTTGTCCCACTTGTCCTGGTTCATGACGAGGCCGAAGGAGAAGTTGAACAAGCCGCCGGGGAAGAGGGTCGCATACTTCACCACTCCGTCGAGTCCGAACGAGACGATCGCATCTTGCGGAAAGAGCACGCCGTCCGCGAGGCCGGCACTCAGGAGTTCTCGATTGTCCGTCCGGGCATTCGGATTCACCGGGTTGACGACAACGGACGCACCTAGCGCTCGCGCCATGGCCTCGGCAATGCTTCCGCCGGTGCGAAGCTTCATCCCTTGCAAGTCGGACAGCCTCTCGATGGGACGCCTGGTGTTGAACAACTGTCCAGGGCCGTGGGTGAACACGGCGAGCAGGTGAACGCCCTTGTATTCGCCGGCGTCGTGAAGGTACCGCCGGTGGAGGCGGCTATAAGCAACCGAGGTGACTTCCGCCGTTTCCCCCGCGCCGGGAAACTCGGCGACCAGCGGCAGCAGGAGTCGGTCCGGCGTGTAGCTCGCCGTTATGAATGAGATATCCACCAAACCGTCACGCACCGCGTCGAAAGTAGCGGACGCCGCAACCGGATGCTTCTGCAGCATCTGGAATTTCACGCGGCCCCCGCTTGCCTTCTCCACCTCCTCGGCAAAGCCTTCCAGCACGACCCTCGTCAGGTGATGACTGGGTGGAACCCACGATGACATGGTGAGGGTCGTCTGTGCGCCGGCAGGGGGTGAAAGCGAGAGTAGCGACCCAGCTAGGGCGGCGGCGATCGCGGACAGTTTTGCCAGATGAGGCATTTGCTTCTCCTCCGCCGTCATTATGTTGATATCAACTTATATGTCAAATCCCGGACGTGCTTTGCGGCGGCTTGACCGGCAATTGACGCCGTCAAGGGCGGCGCGGCGCCAACGCACCGGGCAATTGGCCGGTGGCGTTAGTGGTTCGGAAGCCCAAATTCAGACGCGACCGGCAACTTGCTCACCTTGCCGGGACAAGGGGTGAGGCCTAGAGTGGCCGGTCCAAGAAGAATCGGAGGGGAAAGCCATGTTCACCGGGTCGCTCGTCGCGCTGATTACCCCGTTCAAGAACGGATCGGTCGATGAGAAAGGCTTCGAGAAGTTCGTGGCCTGGCAGATCAAGGAAGGCACCGACGGACTTGTGCCCTGCGGCACGACCGGCGAGTCGCCGACGCTTTCCATGGAAGAGCACAAGCGGGTGATCGACATCTGCATCGCCGCCGCCAAGGGCACTGGCGTGCCGGTGATCGCCGGCACCGGGTCGAACTCGACCGACGAGGCGATCGAGCTCACCAAGCACGCCAAGAAGGCCGGCGCCGACGCCGCCATGCTGGTCGTGCCCTACTACAACAAGCCGACCCAGGAAGGCCTGTTCCAGCATTTCAAGACGGTGGCCGAGGCCGTCGACATCCCGATCCTGCTGTACAACGTGCCGCCGCGCACCGGCGGCGACATGCAGGTCGACACCGTGGTGCGGCTGTCGCAGGTCAAGAACATCATCGGCATCAAGGATGCGAGCTACGACATGGCGCGCCCGACCTTGACCAAGCTCCGGGCCAAGAAGGGCTTCCTGCAGCTCTCGGGCGAGGATGCGAGCGCCATGGGCTTCATGGCCCAGGGCGGCGATGGCTGCATCTCGGTGACCGCCAACATCGCGCCGCGGCTCTGCGGCGACATGCACGACGCCTGGAAGAAGCGCGACCTTGACAAGGTGTTCGAGATCCAGGACCGGCTGATGCCGCTGCACAAGGCGCTGTTCGTCGAGACCAGCCCCGCGCCGGTGAAGTACGGCGCCGAGCTCATCGGTCAGTGCAGCGCCAAGCTCCGCCTGCCACTGGTCGAATGCACCGACGCCACCAAGAAGCAGGTGCGCGACGCCATGGTCCATGCGGGCCTGATCAACTAAGCAATGCTGTCACCCCGAGCGTAGCGAGGGGCCTTCCGGCCGCAGGAAAGGTCCCTCGCTTCGCTCGGGACGACATCGAGGCTGTAACCACAAGGCATTCTCACCTTGGCAAAGAAACCGGAGCTGGACCGCACGGTAGTGGCCCAGAACCGCAAAGCGCGGCACAACTACTTCATCGAGGAGACCTTCGAGGCCGGGCTTTCGCTGACCGGCACCGAGGTCAAGTCGCTGCGCGGCGGGCGCAGCACGATCGCCGAGTCCTACGTGACGGAAGAGGGCGGCGAGGCCTGGCTGGTCAACGCCAACATCCCGATCTACGCCTCGGGCAACCGCTTCAATCACGAGCCGCGCCGACCGCGCAAGCTGCTGCTGCATCGCGCCCAGATCAACAAGCTGATCGGCGCCATCCAGCGCGAGGGCCGCACCGTCGTGCCCTTGCAGGTCTATTTCAATCCGCGCGGCCGCGCCAAGATCGAGATCGCGCTGGTCACCGGCAAGCAGGCGCACGACAAGCGCCAGTCCATCAAGGACCGCGACTGGCAGCGGCAAAGGTCTCGATTGTTGAGCCATCGACGATAGTGCCAGGCCGGGCGGGGAGGGCGTGGATGGACAAGTTCACCGCGTTGCGTGTCTTCACCCGGGTCGTCGCCCATGGCAGCTTCACAGCGGCGGCGGCAAGACTTGGCCAGTCTCCCTCCGCCGTGACCAAGACAATCTCGCGGCTGGAAGACGAGCTGGGTGCACAACTGTTCAACCGCTCGACCCGCCGCCTGCGCACGACGGATTTCGGCCAGGAGTTCCATGAGCGGTGCGTCCGCATCCTGGCGGAACTGGAAGATGCCGAAGCCGCGATCAAGCAGGGCAGCGGCGTTCCACGCGGCAGCATACGGGCGGTGCTGCCGCTGTCCTTCGGACGCGTGACCCTGGCGCCGGAGCTCCCGCGATTTTTCGAACGCTACCCGGAGATCAGCCTGGAGCTGCACTTCAACGACAGCGCCGTCGATCTGATCGCCGAGGGCTTCGAGCTGGCCGTGCGAACGGGGCATCCGACCGATTCCAGGCTGACCGTTCGGCTTCTCACGCGCGGCCCGCAGGTCACGGTGGCGGCGCCGGCCTATCTCAAGCGCCACGGCGAGCCCAAGACGCCGCAGGACCTGCTGCAGCACAATTGCCTGATCAGCCGGTTCGGCCCCGAATGGAGTTTCAAGGGGAGGGACGGCAAGCCGGTCGTGGTGCGGGTTCGCGGCAACGCCACGATCAACAGCGGCGATGTCCTGCGCGAGGCGGTTGTGGCGGGCACCGGTATTGCCCAGGGCACCTGGTGGTTATACCGCAAGGATCTCGCGCGCCGCGATGTCCGCGCCATTCTGAAGGACTACGAGCGCGAAGGCGCGCCGGTCTCGGTCCTCTACCCGCCGCAGCGGCATCTTCCGGCCAAGCTCCGGGTCTTCATCGATTTTCTCGCGCAGATCACACGCAACGCTTGAGGATCACCGCGCGCGACTGCGGCTCAGTCGGCGGCGGCGACGGCGCGGGCTGGCTTGAAGGCCGGCATCACCTCGCGCGCGAAGGCGCGAAGATTGCCGACCGAGGCGTTGGGATCGACGAGCAGAATGTTGGTGGCGCCTCCCGCCTCGAGCTCCTTGAGCCGGGTGATGACTTCGTCCGGCGTTCCCAGCAGCGGTGCGGTGTCTTCCTCCACGCGCTCGGCAAGCTTGTCGCGCGCCAGGTCGCCGATCGTGTTGATGACCCGCTTGCGTGTCTCGTAGGCCTGCTGGCGCTCGTCTTCGCTGTGGATCATCTGCAGCGCGCGCGATGTCGCCACCATGTTCGAATCGTAAGCCCGGCCGACGCGCGCGCATTCCTCGCGGAACAAGGCGATGCGCCGGACGATCTGGTCAGTCTGCGCGAGCTGGTCGAGCAGGAGGTTGTAGCCTTCCCGTGCCGCCCGCCGGACGCTGTCGGGGCTTCCTGCGGCCAGCCACAGCGGCGGATGCGGACGCTGCAACGGCTCGGGCTCGACCACGATGTTGTCGTAGTGCCAGCGCTTGCCGTGGTGGCTGAACCGGCCTTGCGTGGTCCACGCCTTGCGGATGATGTCCATCGCCTCGTCGAAGCGTTCGGTGGCCTCGTCGATGGGAATGCAGAAGCCGTCGAACTCGGCCTGGCGGTAGCCCTTGCCGACCCCGAAGTCGACGCGGCCACCGCTCAGCAGGTCGAGCGTGGCGGCCTGCTCGGCCACCAGGACTGGATTGTGCCAGGGCAGCACCACGACGGCCGTGCCCAGCCGGATCTTCTTGGTCTGGGCGGCAAGGTAAGCCAGCACGGCCATCGACGCCGAGACCTGACCCTGGCCGGTGAAGTGATGCTCCACCATGAACAGCTGCTTGAAGCCCAGCCGGTCGGCTTCGACCACGTACTCGATGAAGTTCTCGTAGCCTTGGCTGTCCTCGATGCCGACGCTGCGCTTGGTCCGCGCGCCGCCGAATAGTCCGAACTGCATGTCGCGCTCCCGCGGCTTTCGTCGTCGATGCTAAGCGTTTTCATCGGCCGCATTTCGGACAATTGGGAATAGCTCTTTTGCTGGCGGCCGCTGCCACGGACAGCCGCCTTGGCGCATCCTCCACAGCAAGGATTCTGTGCGGAGTTCCAAGGGAGGAAGCCAATGACACGGAGTTCAATCGGTCGGCGTGGCGTTATCGCCGGGGCGTTGGGTGGCGCCGCGGTCGTGCAGCAGTGGCCCGCCTGGGCGGCCGATCCGATCAAGATCGGCTTCTCCATAGCGCAGACCGGCGGGCTGGCATCCATCGGCAAGCAGACGCATCTGACCATGCAGATCTGGGCGGATGACGTGAACGCCAAGGGCGGCATGCTCGGGCGTCCCGTGCAACTCGTCACCTACGACGATCAATCCAACCCGGCCAACGTGCCGCCGATCTACACCAAGCTGCTCGAGGTCGACAAAGTCGATCTCATCGTCACCAACGGCACGAACCTGACCGTGCCGGCAATGCCGATCGCCATGCAGCACGACAAGGTGGTGCTGACGATGCTGGCGCTCGCGGTGAACGACAAATTCAAGTACCCGCGTTACTTTCAAACCATGCCCTACGGCCCGCATGGACCGGCCGCGATCAGCGAAGGCTTCTTCGAGGTGGCCATGGGCATGACCCCCAAGCCGACCACCGTGGCGCTGGTCGGGGCCGACGCCGAATTCTCCAAGAGCGCACTCGATGGGGCGCGTGAACAGGCGCACAAGCATGGTCTCAAGATCGTCTACGATCGCACCTATCCGCCGCAGACCGTCGAATTCGCTCCGGTGATCCGCGGCATCGCCAACCTCAATCCCGACATTCTCTATGTCGGCAGCTACCCGATCGACACCTCGGGCATCGTGAAGGCGGCGCGCGAGATCAACTTCCGTCCCAAGCTGTTCGGCGGCGGGATGGTGGGCACCCAGGCGGCCACCCTCAAGGGCGACCTCGGCGAGCTGCTGAACGACGTGGTGAGCTACGAGCTTTATTGCCCCGCTGTTGCCGGCAAGTTCCCGGAGGTCGCGTCGCTGCTCGCGCGCTACCAGCCGCTCGCCAAGGACAAGGCCATCGATCCGCAAGGCTACTACGTGCCGCCCTTCACCTACGCCACGATGCAGATCCTCCAGCAGGCGGTCACCGGCTCGGGTGGTCTCGATCAGGACAAGCTCGCCCGGTACATGCACAGCACGACGTTCAAGACCATTGTCGGCGACATCAAGTTCGGACCTGACGGCGAATGGGACCGCCAGCGCCTCTTGTGGGTGCAGTTCCGCGGACTGAAGGGACAGGGCATGGACCAGTTCGCCAATCCCGCGGCGGAGGTCGTCCTTCATCCGACCGAATATCGCACCGGCGAACTGCGCTATCCGATGGGGCCGGCCAGGCAATGAGCGGGCAGATTGCGATCGTCACCGGCGGGCTGCGAGGGCTCGGCAAGGCGATGGCGTTGGGCCTGCTGCGCAGCGGTCGCAAGGTCGTGGCCGTCGGCCACATCGCGGGGGACATCGTCCCGATGCAGGAGGAGGCGGGCGAGCTCGCGGCCGGTCTCCATTGCCTGGCGCTCGATCTGCGCCGCCCATCGGCCTGCACGGAGGCAATCGCCATGACGCGGCAGCGTTTCGGTGCCGTCGACATCCTGGTCAACAACGCCGGACTCACCTTCACCTACACCGATCCGGAGCGCTTCACCAAAGGGCCGCGCAAGTTCTGGGAGCTGAGCGATGAGATCGTGCAGGACACCATGGACACCAACTATGTCGTTGCCGACCAGATGACCCGCCGGGTGACGCCGGGCCTCATCGAGCGCGGCTGGGGACGCATCGTCAACGTGACCACCAAGCTCGACACGATGAACCGCGCCGGCAGCGTGCCCTACGGTCCGTCCAAGGCCGCGCTGGAAATGGCCACCGAGATCTGGGCCAAGGAGCTGGTGGGCACGGGAGTGACGGCGAACGTCGTCAATCCGGGCGCCGGCGCCAACACCCCGGGGATGGCGAAGGAAATGCGCGAATGGTCGGCCACAGGAAAGGCGCCCAAGCTGGTCGAGCCGCAAGAGATGGTGGCGCCGCTCCTCTTCGTGGTGTCGCGTGAAGCCGACCGGGTGAACGGCTACCGTTTCGACGCCAACACCTGGCGCACGGATATTGCGCCAGCCGCCAGCGCTTCACAGACCGGCCGTCGCGCCGGCTTCGAGCTCCATGCGCTTTCCGACTGCTTGTCGGGATAGGCGAGGAGGACGACGACATGGACTGGCATCCCAAACCGCTCGATCCCGCCGACATCACCGTGCATCGTCGCGGGCGCGGCAAGCCGCTGGTGTTGCTGCACTGCCTGGGGATGGACTGGCATTTCTGGGATGTGCTCGATCCGCTCGCCGATCAGTTCGAGCTGATCGCCTACAGCTTTCCCGGCCATCACGACACCAGGCTGCCCAACGGGCAGTATGGCGAAGCCGAGCTCGGCGAACAGCTCAGGGCGCTGATGGAACGCGAGGGTTTGGCGAAGGCGCATATCGCCGGCATCTCGATGGGCGGGTCGTTGGCCCAGCATTTCGCCGGCACCTATCCGGCGATGGTCGATCGAGTCATCCTGTGCGACTGCACGCCGCGCTACAACGACGAGATGCGGATGAACTGGCCGGTGCGCGCCGCGCTCGCCCGCAAGCATGGCGTCGCAAGCCTCATTCCGATGCTGGAGAAGGTATTCTTCACCCAGGCGTCGCTCGACGAGAACGGCCCCAACGTTCGCCACGTGAAGGAAAAGTGGGCAACCTGCGACGGCGAGGGCTATGCGCTGGGCTGCGAGTGGCTGGCGATGCTCGACGCTCGAGCGCAGGCCAAATGCATGACGATGCCGACGCTGGTCCTCCTCGGCGCGAACGAAGGCCAGCCCTTCAAGGATGCCGCGCGCTGGATGAACGACAACATTCCCGGCAGCGCCGGCATCGTCGAAGTCCCCATGGCCGGCCATGCGTCGGTCCGCGAACAGCCGGAGTTCGTGCTTCAGCAGTTCCGGCGGTTTCTTGGCTGATCGGCCCTTCGCGGCACCTTCCAGAAGGTCTTTGCGTCGATCTCGTTTTCCGTGCTTGGTTACTCCTCCGCCCAAGCCAGAATGCCCGGACGATGCTGCTCACCGAAGAACAGACCCTCATTCGCGACACCGCGCGCGCCTTTGCGCAGGAGAAGGTGGCGCCGCACGTCCGGGCGTGGGAGGCCGCGGGCGAGATCCCGCGCGCGCTGCTCGCCGAGATGGGCCAGCTCGGCTTCATGGGCATGTGCGTGCCGGCCGAATGGGGCGGCGCCGAAGCCGGCATGGTGTCCTACGTGCTGGCGCTGGAGGAGATCGCGGCGGCCGACGGCGGTCTTGCCACGGTGATGAGCGTCAACAACTCGCCCGATTGCGCGGCGCTGCTCGCCTACGGTTCGCCCGAGCAGAAGGAGCGCTGGCTGAAACCGTTGGCGCGCGGCGAGATGCTGGGCGCGTTCTGCCTCACCGAGCCACAGGCGGGCTCGGACGCCTCCAACCTGAAAACCCGCGCCGAGCGGCGCGGCAATGGGTGGGTGCTGAACGGCGTAAAACAGTTCATCACCTCGGGCCACACCGCAGACATGGCGCTGGTTTTCGCGGTGACCGATCCGACGGCTCCCAAGCGCGGCATCTCCTGCTTCATCGTGCCGACAAAGACACAGGGCTATCGCGTCGCCTCGATCGAGAAGAAATTGGGGCAGAAATCGTCCGACACCTGCCAGATCGCCTTCGAGGATTGCGCCGTCGGCGCCGACGCCATGCTCGGCCAGGAAGGCGAGGGCTATCGCATCGCACTCGCAAACCTCGAAGCCGGCCGCATCGGTATTGCTGCGCAAGCCACCGGCATGGCGCGCGCCGCCTTCGAGGCCGCGCGGGCGTACGCCAACGAACGCGAAGCCTTCGGCACCAAGATCGTCAACCATCAGGCGGTGCAGTTCCGCCTTGCCGACATGGCCACCAAGGTCACCGTGGCGCGGCAGATGGTGCTGCATGCGGCAACGTTGCGCGACGCCGGGCGTCCATGCCTCACCGAAGCCGCAATGGCGAAGCTATATGCATCCGAGATGGCCGAGGAGGTGTGCTCGGCCGCGATTCAGATCCACGGCGGGTACGGCTACGTTTCGGACTACCTGGTGGAGAAGATCTGGCGGGATGTTCGCGTGTGCCAGATCTACGAAGGGACCAGCGACGTCCAACGCATCCTGATCGGCCGAGGCTTGTCAGCTTTGTAACTGCCCGGATCCCTTGTTCCCGGGCCTTCCCCGTGCGAAAATCAGCGGGTGTGAAGGCAAGAAGGCCGCGAAAAGCGGTTTTGGGGCAGGGGGAGCCGGGCGACGGATGGTCGGTCGTGCGCCGTAATTCTGTAGTTGTCGTTGCCATCGCCGCAGCGTTGCTGTCGGTGACAGGCCTCGCTGTCGCCGGAGACAAGGACAAACCGGCCGGCAAGCCTGGGGATTTTGGCCCCATCCCCTCGCGCATCATCCAGATGCAGACCGCCTTCAATCCAGCCCTTCCGGGATCGGGCGAGGGCGTGCGGATCTTCACACGCACTGTAAAGCATATGTCCGGTGGCACCTTGGCGATCAAGATCGTCGAGCCCGGCCGCATCACGCCGACCGCCGACATGCTCGACGCGGTGATCGCCGGCGACCTCGAAGCCGCCTTCACCTGGTCAGGCTATGCCGCGGCCAAGGCGCCGGTGTTCGGCGTGTTCGCCACCGTGCCGTTCGGGCCGGGGCCCGAAGACATGACGTCATGGATGCTCGAAGGCGACGGCAGCCGCATCCATCGCGAAGCCTACGAGAAGCTGGGTGTGGTCGGCATTCCCTGCGGTATCCAGGGCGCCAAGGGCGGCGGCTGGTTCCGCACCGAGCTCAACACCGTGGCCGACCTCAAGGGCCAGCGCCTGCGCTTCGGCCGCTATGCCGGCGAGGTCGTGGCCAGGCTGGGGGCCACCCAGGTGCCGCTGCCGCCGGGCGAGTTCTTCTACAAGCTGCAGCAAGGCCAGGTCGACGGCGGCGAGATGTCGACGCCCGCCATCGATGCCGCGCTCGGCTTCGACAAGCTCGGCCTGCCCTACTACATGCCGGGCTGGCAGCAGCCCTCGGCGGTGCTCGACTTCCTGATGCGCAAGGACAAGTGGGAGACGCTGTCGCCCATGCTGCGCATCCAGGTCGAGACGGCGTGCCGCGCCAACATCGCCTGGATGCTGTCCCGCTCGCCGCACTTGCAGGGCACGGCCATGGAGAAGCTCAAGGCCTCGGGCGTGGTCATCAAGGAATGGTCGCCCGACCTCCTGAAGGTGTTCCGCGCCAAGTCCGAAATTGTCCTAAAGGAACAGGCCGAGCGCGATCCCGATTTTGCCGCCGCACTCGCCAACCAGCGCGCCTTCATCAGCCAGAGCATCGACTGGCGGAAGATGTCGCGGCTGCCGTGAGCCTGTCACCCCGAGCGTAGCGAGGGGCCTTTGGGGCCCCTTGCACCCCGTCCACCGTCCGGGCAGTTTGGCCCGGCATGACGATCCTTTCCTCGCAGGTCGATACCCGCTCCGACACTTTCAAGCGCAACGCCGAGGCGATGCGCGCCCTGGTCGCCGACCTCAAGGTCCGCACCGACAAGATCCGGCTCGGCGGCGGCGAGGAATCGCGCAAGCGCCATGTTGCGCGCGGCAAGCTTCTGCCGCGTGAGCGTGTGCGGGCGCTGATCGATCCGGGCTCGCCGTTCCTCGAGTTGTCGCCTCTCGCGGCGATGGACATGTATGACAACGAGGCGCCGGGCTCGGGTGTCATCACCGGCGTCGGCCGCGTCAGCGGCGTCGAATGCGTGATCGTCTGCAACGACGCCACGGTGAAGGGCGGCACCTACTATCCGATGACGGTGAAGAAGCATCTCCGCGCGCAGGAAGTGGCGATGGAGAACCGTCTGCCCTGCATCTACCTCGTGGATTCAGGCGGCGCGAACCTGCCGCAATGGCCGGAAGTCTTCCCCGACAAGACCCATTTCGGCCGCATCTTCTACAACCAGGCCAACATGTCGGCGCAGGGCATCCCGCAGATCGCCTCGGTGATGGGCTCGTGCACGGCGGGCGGCGCCTATGTGCCGGCGATGAGCGACGAGACCGTGATCGTGCGCAAGCAAGGCACGATCTTCCTCGCCGGGCCCCCGCTGGTGAAGGCCGCGATCGGCGAGATCGTGAGCGCCGAGGATCTGGGCGGCGCCGACGTCCATGCCCGGACATCGGGCGTCGCCGACCACTACGCCCACAACGACAGCCACGCGCTCGGCATCGTTCGGCGCATCGTGGCCAGCCTCAATTGGAAGAAGAACCCGTCGGCCTCGCTGATCGCACCGCGCGAGCCGAAGTATGCCGCCGAGGAACTCTACGGCGTCGTGCCGCCCGACAGCCGCACGCCTTACGACATGCGCGAGGTCATCGCCCGCCTGGTCGACGGCAGCGAGCTCGACGAGTTCAAGCATCTCTACGGCACCACCATCGTCACCGGCTTCGCCCGCATCTGGGGCCATCCGGTCGGCGTGGTCGCCAACAACGGCATCCTGTTCAACGAATCGGCGCTGAAGGCGGCGCATTTCATCGAGCTGTGCGGCCAGCGCGGCATCCCGCTGCTGTTCCTGCAGAACATCACCGGCTTCATGGTCGGCCGCAAGTATGAGGCGGGCGGCATTGCCCGCGACGGCGCCAAGATGGTGACGGCGGTCTCGACCGTTTCCGTGCCGAAATTCACGGTGATCGTCGGCGGCAGCTATGGCGCGGGCAACTACGGCATGTGCGGTCGCGCCTACAGTCCGCGCTTCCTGTGGATGTGGCCATCCTCGCGCATCTCGGTGATGGGCGGCGAGCAGGCGGCGAGCGTGCTGGCCACGGTGCGCCGCGACAACATCGAGGCGCGCGGCGGCACCTGGCCCAAGGAAGAGGAAGAAGCCTTCAAGCAGCCGATCCGCGAGCAGTACGATCGCGAGGGCCATCCGTATTACGCCACGGCTCGGATCTGGGACGACGGCATCCTCGACCCGGTCGACACGCGCATGGCGCTGGCACTCGGCCTGTCAGCGGCGATGAACCAGCCGATCGGCCCGACGAAGTTCGGCGTCTTCCGGATGTGAGCATGATCGTTCCCCCTGTAAAGACCGCGGTAGCAGGCAACGTGGCGCGGCTCACGCTGAACCGGGACGAGCGGATGAACTCCTTCGACGGTGACACCGCGCGTGCCATCGTCGACGCCGTCGAGGCGTTTGCCGCCGACGACGCGGTACGCGTCCTTGTCGTCGGCAGCGAGGGCCGTGCCTTCTCGGCCGGCGGCGACTTCGACTGGGTGCTGACCTGGCCCGGGCTCGACGCCATCACCCGGCGGGTCGGCGCCGACGCCATGATGGGAGCGGTCCAGGCGATCTATGATTTTCCCAAGCCGTCGATCGCCCGCGTCCATGGGTCGGCCGTAGGCGGCGGCGTCGGCCTGATGTTGGCCTGCGACTTCGCCGTCGCTTCCTCGTCGGCGCGCTTCGGTTTGACCTCGGTGCGCAACGGCCTGCTGGCCGGCATCGCCATCCCGGTGCTGATCGAGGCCGTGGGGCCGCGCCTGGCGCGCCAGCTCCTGATGCATGGCGGCATGTTCGATGCCGAGACGGCGCTGCGCATCGGCCTGGTCGACCAGGTGGTGCGGGGCGACAAGCTCGACGAGACGGTGGCGACACTCGCCCACGAGCTGACTCTGGGAGCACCCTCGGTTCAGCGGCTGATAAAGGAGCTGATCCGCGAGCTCGACGCACGGCCGCACGACGACGAGGCAGCCGATCTGATCGGCGAGCACGTCGCCACACAGTGCACGACGGAGGAGGCGCTCGAGGGCATGCAGGCGTTTCTGGACAAGCGCAAGCCAAGGTGGGCGAGCTGATGTTTTCCAAGATCCTGATCGCCAATCGTGGCGAGATCGCCTGCCGGGTCATCAAGACCGCGCGGCGTCTCGGCATCAAGACGGTCGCCGTCTACTCCGACGCCGATCGCGACGCCCGCCACGTCGCCCTGGCCGACGAGGCGGTCCATATCGGCCCGTCGCCGGCGCGCGAGAGCTACCTGGTGGCTGACAAGATCATCGCGGCGGCCAGGCACACCGGCGCTGAGGCGATCCATCCCGGCTACGGCTTCCTGTCGGAGAACGCCGGTTTTGCCGAGGCCTGCGCCAAGGCGGGGATTGTGTTCATCGGCCCGCCGCCTTCGGCCATCCATGCCATGGGCTCCAAGAGCGAAGCCAAGAAGATCATGGAAAAGGCCAAGGTGCCGCTGGTGCCGGGCTATCACGGCGATGACCAGTCGCCCGATTTGCTGGCCAAGGAAGCCGTACGCATCGGCTTTCCCGTGCTGATCAAGGCTTCGGCGGGTGGCGGCGGCAAGGGCATGCGCGTGGTCGAGGAGGCGGCGAAGTTCGCCGACGCGCTGGCCGGCGCCAAGCGCGAGGCCAAGGCCTCGTTCGCCGACGATCACGTGCTGATCGAGAAGTACCTGACGCGGCCGCGCCACATCGAGATCCAGGTCTTTGCCGACGGCCACGGCAACTGCCTGTACCTGTTCGAGCGCGACTGCTCGATCCAGCGTCGCCATCAGAAGGTGATCGAGGAGGCGCCGGCGCCCAACATGGATCCGGCGCGGCGCAAGGCGATGGGCGAGGCGGCCGTCGCTGCCGCCAGGGCGATCGGCTACCAGGGCGCAGGCACCGTCGAGTTCATCGCCAACCAGGACGGCACGTTCTACTTCATGGAGATGAATACCCGCCTGCAGGTCGAGCACCCGGTCACCGAGATGATCACCGGCCAGGACCTGGTCGAATGGCAGCTCGTGGTGGCGGCAGGTGGAAAGCTGCCGCTCACGCAGGACCAGCTGCGCATCGATGGTCACGCCGTCGAGGTACGTCTCTACGCCGAGGATCCCAACCGCAACTTCCTGCCGTCAACCGGCACGCTGGTGCATCTGCGCCTGCCGGAGGAGAGCCCGGAGGTGCGAGTCGATACCGGCGTGCGCCAGGGCGATACCGTGACGCCATTCTACGACCCCATGATCGCCAAGGTGATCGTCCATGACCGCGACCGCACTTCGGCGATGCGGCGCATGGCGTCGTTGATGGGCGAGACCGAAGTCGTGGGCGTCACGACCAACGCGGCGCTCCTGAAGGCGCTGTGCTCGCATCCGGCATTCGTTGGCGGCGAGGTCGACACGGGCTTCATCGAGCGCCATCACGACACGCTGTTCGCCAAGCCCGGACCGGCCGACGATCGCGTGCTCGCGACGGCGGCCCTGGCGCGGCTGATGGAGTTCGAGCCGGCCGCGCACTCGAATGATCCGTGGGACCTCAAGAGCGGTTTCCGATTGCTCGAGGAGGGCCATGACGAGGTCCGCTGGAAGGATGGCGAGCGCGAGGTGACCGTGATCGTCCGCCGGCGGCGCGATGGCAGCATTGGCCTGGAGCTGCCGGGCGGACCGCTTGAAGCCCGTGTCGAGCGCCGCACTGGTGGGCGGCTGGCGATCCGGCTGGGCAGCGACACCTTTGCGGCGACCGTGGCGCGCCGGCCGACATCGGACGGCGTCGACTATGTCGTGTTCGCCGACGGCGCCAGCCGGAGCCTGCGGCTGGTCGACCCGCTCGACGTCACGCAGTACGAAGCCGTGTCCTCGGGCGAGGGCGCGGTGAAGGCGCCGTTGCCGGGCAAGATCATCGACCTGCGCGTGAAGGCCGGCGACAAGGTCAGCAAGGGTCAGCCGCTCCTGGTGCTGGAAGCGATGAAGATGGAGCACACGCTTGCCGCGCCGGCGGACGGTACGGTCAAGACCGTACGCTATGCGGTCGGCGAGCAGGTCACCGAGGGGGCCGAACTGGTGGAGTTCGAGGGCGGCTGATAAGAGACAGGCGAGCCGCGCGAGAGGAACGCCATGGGCAAGTTCATCGTCGAACCGCACTTTCGCCTGCAGGAGTGGGTGGCCGAAGAGAAGGGCTACTTCCGCGCCGAGGGACTCGACTACGAGTTCCGCGAGCTGATCCGCTCGACCGCCGGCCAGCATCACAACAAGGGTGCCTCGGGCGCCTTCCAGAGCATCGAGAAGGGCCGCGAGGCCGACGTGAGCTGCGCCTGTCACTGGACCGTGGCCGTGGCGGCGTCCAACGGCCATGCCCGACTTTATGCCGATGCCTATTCGGTCGCGCCGGCCGGCATCTTCGTGCCGGCCGATTCACCCATCCGCACACCCGAGGACCTGTCCGGCGTGCCGATCTCGGTGGGCTTCCAGTCGGGCAGTCACTATTCGACGATCCAGGCGCTGGAGCAGTACCTCAAGCGCGACCAGATCAACCTGACATTCGAGGACGGCATGCTGTTCCGCCGTCTCGAACTCTTGATCGACGGCAAGAGCCGGGCGGCGGCACTGTTCAGCGGCCCGTACTACCTCGCCGAGCAGCAGGGCTTCCGCAAGGTGATCGACACGACGTTCATGATCGCCGCCATGATCAACGGCTCGCCCGATCCCGAGGACGTCCGCCGCTACTTCGCTGCGCTGAAGCGGGCGCAGCGCGACATCGATCTCAGGCCAGAGCTCTACACCCACTACTACAAGAACGAATTCCCCGAGCGCTGGCACGCCATGATGGACCCGCGGCGCTGGGGTTCGGGCGAGCGCATCGTTTTCGAGCCTTACTCGCGGCAGGCCTACGAGCAGTCGTTCGACTGGATCGCCCGCCACGAGATCTTCGCCGACGGCCGCATGGGCTCAGGCGATTACGACACGGCGACGGTCTCCTTTTCTCATCCTCCTCTCCCCCGCTAACCTCTCCCCCTAGCGGAGGAGAGGAACATGAGGGAGCGCGTAGCTCGCTCAGCTCGTGACCACCTTGCGATAGAGGTGCCACGTCGCGTGCCCGAGGATGGGCAGGATGATGGCGAGCCCGACCAGCAGCGGGATCGCGCCGATCACCAGGCCGGCGGCGATGATCAGGCCCCACGCCGCCATCGGCCCGGGGTTCTCGCGCACCGCGCGGAACGAGGTCGCCACCGCCTGGCGCACGCCGACATTGCGGTCGAGCAGCAGCGGGAAGGAGACGACGCTGATCGCCAGCACCAGCAGCGCGAACAGGAATCCGACGCCGATACCGGCGACGACCATTGTCCAGCCCTGCGGCGTGGTGACCGCGTCGCGCGCGAAGGCGATGGCCGAAACCGGCTGATCGGGACCGAGCGTCACCGTGTAGATGAAGTTGGCGGCGGCAAGCCACAGGCCGAACAGGCCGATCAGCACCAGTCCCAGCGCCATCACCGAGCCGATCGCGGGCGAGCGCACGACGGCAAAGGCGTCGGCCCAGCCGGTGGCGGTGCCGAGCTCGCGCCGGCGGCTCATCTCGTAGAGGCCGACGCCGAACAGCGGCGCGATCAGGGCGAATCCCGAGACCAGCGGGAAGATCAGCGGCAGCATCCCGTAGTCGAAGGCGTAGCGCGAGATGATCAGGCCGGCGATGGGGTAGATCATGCACAGGAAGACCACGTCGGTGCGGCAGGCGCCGAAGTCACGGGCGCCCTCGCGCAGCGCCTGGCGCAGGTCCTCGAGCCCGATCTTGCGCACGACCGGCGGCGCCATTTCGCGCGCCTCCCAGGCGCCGTCCATGGTGCTGGCGGCCGAGCCGATGGCCTGTCCGGTTTCCTTGAGGCGATCCCAACCCCATTCCATGGGGTTCCTCACGTGGGGCTGCACGGCCATGTTTGTCTCCTTCCTAACAATCGTTGGAAGGTCGCGGCCCAAGTGTGGCGTCCAGTGGCACTGACATGAGTCCCGAGTCGTCGGCCACCAAGAGCCGCGATCCGCCACGCGGTTAGTCTACGCCTATTGGCGGCGGAAGTAAGGCCTAACCGTCATCCCGACCGGAGCGCGAAGCGCGGAGCGGAGGGACCTGTTCTTGTGGCGACGGCTCGAGAACAGGTCCCTCGACTACGCCGGCCTTCGGCCGGCTCCGCTCGGGATGACGCGAGGCGGCTAGTTCAGGAACTTCAAATACTGCCCGACGAAGTCGCAGCCGACATCCTTCGAGTAGGCCTCGATCAACTTCTTGGTGATCGGCCCCGGCGTCTTGCCGTCGGCCACCGGCCCGCCGTTGAAGCTCTTGACCGGCAGGATGCAGAGGCTGGTCGAGGTCAGGAACATCTCCTCGGCGTTGGCTGCGTCGAACAGGTCGATGTCGCCTGCCGTGCACTTGATGCCGAGGCCCTTGGCCATGTCGATGGTCATCTGGCGGCTGACGCCTGGCAGAACGTAGCGCTCGGAGGGCGTGAACAGCTCGCCCTCGCGCACGATGAAGATGTTGCTGCCCAGGCCTTCGGCCAGGTTGCCGTGCTCGTCGAGCAGGATCGCCCAAGCGTTGGGATTGAGCGCCTTCACCGGCTTCTCGGCCATGATCATGTTGAGGTAGTTGTGCGTCTTGGCGCGCGGCGACAGCATCGACGGCGCGGTGCGCCGCATCGTGGTGGTGATGACCTCGGCGCCGTCGCGGTAAAGCGGCGCGCGCGCCTTGAGCGGCAGCGGCAGCACCTCGATCACCACGTTGGGCCCGGTATGGTCCCAGCCCTCGTCGCCAACGGCATCGACGCCGCGGCTGACGCGCTGGCCGACCCACCAGTCGCCGACGGCCGGCCGCAGGTGCTCGTTGCGCGCCACGACCTCCTCGCTGTGCGTCACCATCTCCTTGGGCCCGATGCCGGGATCGATCTGCAGGTAGCGCAGCGAGCGGTAGAAGCGGTCGATATGCTCCTTCAGCCGGAACGGCTTGCCCTCGAAGGTGCGCGTCATGTCGAAGGCGCCGTCGCCGTACTTCCAGCTGCGGTCGCGGAACGGGATCATGACCTGGCCTTCCGGCATGAAGTTGCCGTTGAACCAGGCGATCCGCTGATTGCTGAGCTGTTGGGCCATACCGTTCTCCGTTGCTTCCTTCGTTACGGGGCGTAGTTGAACTGCTGGGCCGCGGTCGCCGCGCCGCGTCGCCGCCCGACGGCGGCCGTCGACTTGGCCAGCGCGATGTTGCCGTCATCATCGGCGAGATCGGCGACGTAGGACAGGGCCCGATCTATGTCGTTCTCGATTTCCCGGCGTGCAGCCGCCGCATCGCGGGCCTGCAGGGCGCGGATGATGTTCGCCCGGCCCTGCGGGCCGTGCGGCCGGCTGATGAAGTCGGGGTAGAGCAGGTTCATGTAGGGGCCGGTCTGCAGCCACAGCCCTTCGATGACCCGCAGCAAGGTCGGCTGGTCCGCCATGCCGTAGAGCGTGAAATGGAATTCGCGGATGTTCCGGCGGTCGGCCGTGGTGTCGGCCTGGCGGCGCGCCGCAACGATGGCGAGCGCGATGCGGCGCAGCTCGGCGACCTGTCGACGGTCGGCGGCCAGCGCCGCCTTGGCCGCAGCCAGTCCCTCGAGAGCCATCCGGATGTCGCGCAGTTCCATGATCCGCGCCCGGGTCATCAGCGGCACCCGCACGGACCGGTTGGGCTGCGTTTCGAAGGCGCCCTCGGCGACCAGGCGGCCGAGCGCTTCGCGCACCGGCGTCAGGCTGACGCCGAGCGCCCCGGCGATGAAGCGGAAGGTGAGCTTCTGGCCCGGCGCAAAGCGCCCCGTCGTCAGTGCCTGGCGCAGCGAATCGTAGACTTGCGTGCGCAGCGAGGTGTCGGACATGGCGGTACCATAGCCCAAGACACCTGGTTTGTGATCACAAAATTCATTGATGCCCACAGTTTCGGGCCCTACAGTCCTTTGTGATCACAGATTAGGCCCGTGGGACATGCGCCGCTACGACAAGTCTATCGCGCTTTACGAACGCACCAAGCGGCATCTGGCCGGCGGCGTCAGCAGCAACGTGCGCTACGCCAGCACCCCGGTGCCGTTGTTCTTCGCCCGCGGCGAGGGCGCACGGCTCTATGACGTCGATGGCAACGTCCATATCGACTACGTCCTGGGCAATGGGCCGGCGATCCTGGGCCACGCGCCCAAGCCGGTCATCGACGCGGTGGCGCAGAGCCTGGCCGACGGCCAGGTCTATGCCGCCCAGCATCCACGCGAGACCAAGCTCGCCGAGCGGCTCTGCCGCCTGCTGCCCGGCGCCGAGGTCGTGCGCTTCGCCACCTCGGGCACCGAGGCCGTGCTGATGGCGATGCGGCTCGCCCGCGCCTTCACCGGCCGCGACAAGATCCTGAAATTCGAGGGCCACTATCACGGCTGGAGCGATCAGGCCTACATCAGCGCGCGGCCGTCGCTGAACGAGGCGGGCCCGGCCGACGAGCCGGTGCCGGTCGCGGGCTCGCCCGGCATTCCGGCCAGCGTACTGCAGGACGTGGTGGTCGCCGGCTGGAACGATCTTTCGGCGCTCGAGGCCGCCTTCGATCGCCATGAGGGCGAGATCGCCGCCGTCATCATGGAACCCGTGATGGTGAATGGCGGTGCCGCCGTGCCCGAGCCGGGCTATCTTGCCGGCGTGCGCGATCTCTGCCGCGCCAAGGGTGCCCTGTTCATCTGCGACGAGGTTATCACCGGCTTTCGCGTCGGCTTGCGCGGCGCGCAGGGACGGTTCGGCGTGACGGCCGATCTTGCGATCTACGCCAAGGCGGTCGCGGCGGGCTTCCCGCTTGCCATGGTCGCCGGCCGGCGCGATGTCATGGATACGCTTCTGGACAAGGGCGTGATGCACGGCGGCACCTACAACGGCAACGTCCAGAGCATGGCAGCGGCCATTGCCGCCCTCGATGAGCTCGAGCGCGACGACGGGGCCGTCTACCGCGATCTCGAGCGGCGCGGCACACGCCTCATGCAGGGGCTTGCGGCACTGGCAAGCAAACATCGCCTGCCGATGCGCGTGCAGGGCCTGCCGGCGATCTTCCAGGTCTTCTTCACCAGCGGCCCGGCGCCGCGCAACTATCGCGAGGCGGACGCCTGCGACCGCGACGGCGTGCTCGCCTTCCATCGCGCGCTGCAGGAGGAGGGGATCCGCATCAACCCTGTCGGCAAGTGGTTCCTGTCGACGGCGCATGACGATGCGATCATCGACCAGACGCTTGCAGCCGCCGATCGCGCCATGGCATCGCTGAGATGAGCGACATCCGCCTCGAAGGCGTGAGCAAACGCTACGGCGCTGTCGCCGCGGCTGATGAGGTGGACCTTGCGGTCGCGCAGGGCGAGTTCGTCACCATCCTGGGGCCGAGCGGCTCGGGCAAGACGACGCTCTTGTCGCTGATTGCCGGCCTCAACCGGCCAACGGCGGGCCGCATCTTCATCGGCGGCCGCGACGTCACCGATGCGCCGGCCCAGCAGCGCAACATCGGCCTGGTCTTCCAGTCCTACGCCCTCTTCCCGCACATGACGGTGCTGGAGAACGTGCTGTTCCCTCTGGGCGTGCGCGGGATCGGCGGTGCGGCGGCGCGCACCCAGGCGCTCGATGCGCTGAAGCTGGTGCGCCTCGACGGCCTGCAGGACCGTCGGCCGTCGCAGCTCTCCGGCGGCCAGCAGCAGCGCGTGGCGCTGGCCCGCTCCATCGTCTTCAAGCCCGACATCCTGCTGCTCGACGAGCCCTTGGGCGCGCTCGACCGCAAGCTGCGCGAGGAGCTGCAGGTCGAGCTGAAGCAGCTCCAGCGTTCGCTCGGCGTCACCACCTTGCTGGTGACGCACGACCAGGAGGAGGCGCTGTCGCTCTCCGACCGCATCATGGTGCTGGACAAGGGTCGCACCCAGCAGGTCGCTGCACCGGCCGAAGCCTATCTGCGGCCGGCCAATCGTTTCGTCGCGGAGTTTTTAGGCATCGCCAACTTCGTCGGCCTGGCCGACGGCCGCACCGGCTTGGTGCGGCCGGAGCGGGTGCGCGTTGGGCCGACGGGCATCAATGGCGGCCGGCCGGCGCGCGTGGTTGAGACGATCTATCTCGGCCAGATGGTGCGCTATCACCTGGCGCTGCAAGGCGGCGAGGATTCGCCGGTGGTGGCGGCATTGCCGTTCGTCGGCAAGGCTTTTGCCGCGGGCGACGAGGTCGCGGTGTCGTGGGACACGGCCGATATCTGGCCGGTGCCTTGAGGGTGGGAAGGACAATAGAGGAGGCGAAGATGAGAAGGCGTACATTCGTAAAGGCGGCGGCGGCGAGCCTGCCGTCGTTCGGCATCCTGTCGGCGGCGCAGGCGCAGTCGAAGGAGATCCGCATGATCGAATCGGGTGGCCTCAGCGGCGATTCGATCCAGGTCGGCTACATCGATCCATTGAAGGCCAAGACCGGCATCACCGTCGTGCGCGAGAGCCCGAGCTCGCTCGGCAAGCTCAGGGCGCTGGTCGAGAGCGGCCAGGGCGGCACGACGCTTTTCGAGCTCGGCTCGGGCATCGTCCAGCAGGCCAAGAAGCTCGGCCTGATCGAGAAGCTCGACTGGGCGGCGATCAATCCCGCGCCGATGTTCCCCGAGGCCAAAAACGAGTATGGCTTCGGCTACCAGTATTTCTCGACCATCATGGCCTGGCGCAAAGGCGTGAAGGAACCGAAGAACTTCATCGAGTTCTTCGACTCCAAGGCTTTTCCGGGCAAGCGCTGCCTGCCCGATTTCCCGCACTACTGCCTGCCATTCGCACTTCAGTCGACCGGCGTGCCGATCGACAAGCTGTTCCCGCTCGACGTCGACGCCGCCTTCAAGAGGCTGAATGAGATCAAGAAGGACGTCGCGGTATGGTGGAAGGCCGGCGCCCAGCCGCCGCAGCTCATGAAGGACAACGAGGTGCAGTATTCGATCTGCTGGTCGGGCCGCGTCGTCGGCGATCCGGCGTTCGGGCTGAACTTCGCCGGCGGCAAGGCCGACCTCTCCTACATCGCCGTCGTCAAAGGCTCCAAGCCCGACGACAAGCTGGCCGCCTGGAAGCTCTATCACGAGATGTCGCTGGCCGAGAACCAGGCCAAGGCGGCGCAGGTCATCTCCTACACAGGACCGAGCCCCGATCTCGACGCTCTGCTGCCCAAGGACAAGCTCTGGCAGTACCCGACCAGCAAGCAGAACAAGGATGTGCAGTACTTCGAGAACGCCGAATGGTGGGCGGAGAACGGCGAGGCCGTGAACAAGAAATGGGAAGCCTTCAAGCTCAGCCTGTGAGGATGGTCGCGTTGCAGCCACGTTGCCTGGCACGACTCATGTTCCTCTCCCCCGCTAGGGGGAGAGGCTAGGTGAGGGGGCTTCAACAGCTCGTGCAACCCCCTCACCCAACCTCTCCCCCTAGCGGGGGAGAGGCGCATGAACGGCGTGGGGAGGGACGTAGGTCGTGAACCGCTCCACCGGATTCGCCTTCATCGCACCGCTCCTGGTGCTGATGGTCGTCGCCTTCAACCTGCCCATCATCTACATGCTGGGCCTCGCCTTCTGGGACAAGGGGCGGGGCTTCACGCTCGAACACTACGAAGGCCTGCTCGAGGCGCCCGTCTACTTGCGGGTGCTGGGCAACACGCTGCGCATCTCGCTGATCGCCACCATTGCCAACGTGGCGATCGGCTATCCGCTGGCCCATTGGATGCGCGGTCTCGGCCGTCGCGCGCGGCTGATCGCGATCGCCCTGGTCGTGCTGCCGTTCTGGGTCAGCATCCTGGTCCGCACCTACGCCTGGATCGTCGTGCTGGGCAATGGCGGCCTGGTCAACCGCAGCCTGCAGTGGCTCGGCCTAACCGACGCGCCGGTCCAGTTCCTCTACAACGAGCTCGGCGTCACCATCGGCATGGCCAACGTGCTGCTGCCGTTCCTGGTGCTGCCGCTGTTCGCCGCCATGATCCGCATCGACGACCGACTGCTGCAGGCCGCAGCCTCGCTGGGCGCGCCGCCGCGCACGATCTTCTGGAAAGTCTACTTCCCGCTGACCCTGCCGGCGCTGGCGGCCGGCACCTTGCTGGTCTTCATCCTGTGCCTCGGCTTCTATGTCACGCCGGCGGTGCTGGGCGGCGGGCGTGTGCCGATGATCTCCAACCTTCTGGACACGCTGATCAACCAGATACCGCGCTGGGAGCAGGCCTCGGCGATCTCGACCATCCTGCTGATCGTGGCCCTGGTGATCTTCGCCGGCTACCGCCGGCTCGACCGCAAGGCCTCGGCGTGAGGACGGGCGCATGACCAGCACGCCCTGGAGCCGCCGCCTGCTCGCGGCCGCCGGCATCTTCGGCCTGGTGTTCCTGACCGTGCCGCTTTTGATCGTGATCCCGATGTCGTTCTCGCCGGCGCGGGCGCTCACCTTTCCGCCGCCCGGCTTTTCGCTGCGCTGGTACCAGGCGTTGTTCGGCGACCCGCGCTGGATGGAGGCGATGTCGACCTCGACGATCGTGGCGGTGCTGTCCTCGGTTGCCGCGCTGGTGCTGGGCAGCCTGGCGGCCTACGGGCTGCGTCGCGGCAGCTTCGCCGGCCGCGACTGGGCCGAGGGCAACTTCATGTCGCCGCTGATCGTGCCCACCATCATCGTGGCCATCGCGCTCTATCTCAGCCTGGCCAAGGTCGGGCTGCTCGGCTCGTTCGTCGGGCTGGTCGCGGCCCACACCGTGCTCAACGTCCCGCTGGTCATGATGGTGATGGGCGTCGCCGTGCGCGACTTCGACCTGCGCATCGAGCAGGTGGCGTGGAGCCTCGGTGCGTCGTGGAGCTACACCGTGATCAAGGTCATGCTGCCCAACCTGGCGCCCAGCGTCTTCGCCGCCTGGATCTTCGCCTTCATCGGCAGCTTCGACGAGGTGATCGTCACCTCCTTCATCGCCGGCAAGTACGAGACCGTCCCGAAGAAGATGTTCAACGAGCTGATCCTCGAGGTGAACCCGACGATCACCGCCGTCGCCACCCTGCTGATCGCGGTGACGGTGCTGGCGTTGGCCGCCGTCACGCTCGTGCTCGGCCGCGCCGGCAAGCTCGGGCAGACGCTCGTCGAGCGCTAGTCAGCGCCGCCGGGTCACCACGAGAAATGCGAAGCCGACCAGGATTCCGCCGAGGCCATAGAGGAACGTACTGAGCAGGCGCATGAGGTGGCGCCTCGCCATGATGCGACGATGATTAGGACTTCCTACGAAGTCGTCGCCGAAGATCGAGCGGCGCCGCACCCTTTTTGTCCCCAAATACCAGCCAAATGCTGCGCCGAATGACATGAATATGAGCAGCACCAGTCCCTGGACTAGCGTCACGTCTCCCCCCAAGCACCCATCCCGGCTGCTAGAAGTATGTTGGTATTTTTTCGGAGGCAACGATGAATCATCCGAAGCGCGTGCGACTCGTTGAAGTAGGTCCGCGCGACGGCCTGCAGAACGAAGCCAAGCCCGTGCCGGTCGCCGCCAAGGTCGCGCTGATCGATGCGCTGTCGACGGCCGGACACGCGGCTGTCGAGGCCGGCAGCTTCGTTTCGCCCAAGTGGGTGCCGCAAATGGCCAATACCGACGAAGTGATGTCACTCATTACGCGAAAACCTGGCGTCGGCTATCCCGTGCTGGTGCCCAACAAGCAGGGCATGAACGGCGCCATCGAAGCAAAATGCGATGAGATCGCCATTTTCACAGCGGCCTCCGAAGCCTTCTGCCGAAAGAATACAAATTGCTCCATCGATGAAAGCTTCTCCCGTTTCGAGCCGGTGATGGAGGCTGCGCAAAAGCACGGCATGAAGGTCAGGGGCTACGTCTCGACCGTGATCGCCTGTCCGTATGACGGAAAAGTTGCACCCGCCAAGGTCGCCGAAGTCTCCGAGCGGCTGTTCCGGATGGGCTGCTACGAGGTCTCGCTGGGCGACACGATCGGCGTCGGCACGCCGGGCGAGTGCGTCGCCATGATCGACGCCGTTGCCGAGAAGGTGCCGCGGGAAAAGCTCGCCGCGCACTTCCACGACACCTATGGCCAGTCGCTGGCCAACATTCTGGCCGTGATGGAGCGCGGCATCGCGGTGTTCGATACCGCCGTCGCCGGCCTGGGCGGCTGTCCTTACGCCAGGGGTGCATCGGGCAATGTCGGCACCGAGGACGTGATCTATCTGATGAACGGACTCGGCATCGAGCACGGCGTCGATCTCGACGCCATCGCCAAGGCCGGCCGCGAGATCTGCGTGGCGCTCGGCCGTGAGCCGGCCTCGAAGGTGGCGCAGGCGCTGAAGGCCAAAGCGGCGTGATGCGCTAAAGCATCTTGGCCTTCCGGCTGCGGCGCTTCGCAGGTAGCGGCTCGTTTGATATAACGCGGACGTTCGAACAAGGGGTCGGCGCGACATGACGACGATCGAGACATTTCGTTCCAGCGTATCGGCGGCAGCACCGCCGGCCGATGTCGGACCTGCCCTGCAGGCGCTGTGGTGGGTGCGGCGCGGCGATTGGGACCGCGCGCATCAATGCGTGCAGCAGCACGAGGGTGAGCCCGACTGCGATTGGGTGCACGCCCACCTGCATCGGCAGGAAGGGGACATGAGCAATGCCGGCGGCTGGTATCGCCGCGCCGGCAAACCGGTCTCCGACCTGTCCTTGGAGGACGAGTGGAGCGTGCTCGCCGGCGAGATGCTGGGTCGAGGGCTGACGCCCCAGGGCTGACTCCAAAGGTGCTGACTGACGCCAACGTCAGCGCCGGATTGCCATCATGACGATGAATGCAGCGAGCGCGCTCACCAAGGCGTAGCCGATGGTCGTCACATAGCGCTGCCGAATGCGGCGGCGCCAGCCGCGCGCCCCGCGATGGTCATCGTCGTCCCTGAAGACCGATCGGCGGTAAAGCCGCTTTGTCCCAATACGCCATCCCCAGGCGGCGCCGCACAGGCCCGCCGACAGGACGACCAAGCCAATGAAGCTCGGCATGTCGTCTTACCCTCCCCAAGGGTCCGGCACTCGTCCCACAGCCGGTTTGAATCGTCTGTGACATAACGCACGAACGTTCAAGACCGATGACGCCGGCCCGGCCATATCGGGGCCATGGATGGTCTGTCCGGCTTCCTTCTCGCCGCCCTGGCCCTGGCCGGCAGTCCCGGTCCGGCGACCCTCAGCCTCACGGCGACGGGGGCGGCGTTCGGCGCCGGGCGCGGCATTGCCTACCTCGCCGGCATCGTCTTCGGCATGGTGGCGGTCATGGCCACAGTGGCTGCCGGCCTGATCGGGCTGCTGATGGCGGTGCCTGGCGCGACCCCGGTCGTCACGGTTCTGGCGGCGGCCTATTTCCTCTATCTCGCCTGGCGCATCGCCATGGCGCCGCCTCTGGCCGAAGACGACGGCCAGCGTCGCGCGCCGACCTTCATCGCCGGCTTCGCTCTATCGCTGGTCAATCCCAAGGGTTACGCCGCCATGGCGGCACTCTATTCGGGCTTCGTGCTGGTCCCCGACCGGCTGGGCGCGGACATCGCCGTCAAGATGTCGGTGCTGACGCTGATCATCGTCGCGGTCAATGTCGCCTGGCTGTTGGCGGGCGTCGGCCTCACGCGCTTCTTCCGCGACCCGCGCAGCAACCGGCTGATCAACGTCGCCTTCGCCGTCCTGCTGATCGCCTCGGTGGCGCTCGCTTTCCTGTAGTCAGCGCCGCTCGATGATACGCACGGTGACGGCGCTGGAGTGGCCCGCCTCGTCGACCACCGCGACGCGGACCACGCCCGGCCCGTCGGGCACCCACTTCGTGCCGTCCAGCGGCCGGCCGTCGATCAGCCAGCGCAGGCTGCCGTTGCCGCCCTTGGCGGTGAGCGGGACGGCCTCGCTCCTGGCGAGCTCGATGCGAGCGTCGGCCGGCGGGTAGGCGATGCGCAGGCTGCCCGGCTCGGCGGTCGGTCCCAGCGAGCGCATGCGCACCGGCAGGTCGCGCCAGGAAGCGACGCGCAGGACGTCGGCCGGCGGCGGCTTGGCGATGTTGTCCTCGGCCGGCAGGCGGCCAAAAGCCTTGAACAGGATGGGGAGCGCGGCGTGGCGGCCGAGCTGGCCCGGCCGCGACGTGCCGTCGGCGTGGCCGACCCACACGACCACCGTCCAGTTGGTGGTGTAGCCGGCAGCCCAGGCATCGCGGAAGCCGGCCGACGTGCCGGTCTTGTAGGCAATACGACGCTCGCGCAAGGCGACCGGCAGGTTGGCGAAGCCGTCGGGCAACGGCGCGTCGGCGAGAACGTCGCCGACATACCAGACCGCCGCCGGGCCGATCAGGCGCACGGGATCGCGAGCGGCGCGATCGCGGCGGATCACGGGCGGGGCGAACTCGCCACCGCGGGCCAGCCCGGCATAGAGCCCGGCCATCTCCAGCGGCGAGACCGTAGCGCTGCCGAGCGCAATGCCCAGCGACGCGCCGGTGTCGCCCGGCGGCAGGCCGGGCGCGGCGCCGGCGGTGCGCAGCGTCGACAGGAAGCGCTGCGGCCCGACCTTCTCCAGCGCCAGCACGGCCGGCACGTTCAACGACTGCTGCAGCGCCCGGCGCACGGTGACGGCGCCCTGGTGGTCGCGGTCGAAGTTGCGCGGCAGCCAATCGCGGAAGCGCACCGGCACGTCCTCGATCAGCGATTCGGGATGCAGGGTGCGATCGTCGAACGCCATGGCGTAGATCAGCGGCTTCAGCGCCGAACCGGGCGAACGGTGCGCGCGCACCAGGTCGACCTGGCCGGCGCGGCCGAAATAGTCCGAGCCGCCCTGCCAGGCGACGACGGTGCCGGTGCGGTTGTCGACCGCCACGATGGCGATGTCGGGCCGGTCGGCGATGCGGCCGCGCTCCTCGCGGGCCAATTGCAGCAGGGCCGACTGAAGCTCGAAGCGGATGGTCGTCGGCACCACGGCGCCCGGCGACTGGCCGGCAAGCCAGGCCGAGAGATGCGGCGCGTGCAACGGCATGGCGAGCCGCCGGTTGGGCACCGGCCGGCTCGATGCCAGGTCGCGCAGCGAGGCGTCGATCACCTCATGCTGCAGGCCGCGCTCCAGCACGCGCTCGCGCGCGGCCTGGGCGGCGGCCGGCGACCGGTCGGGCCGGCGGCGCTCGGGCGATTGCGGGACGGCGACCAGCAATGCCGCCTCGGCGGCATTGAGATGCTTCGGTTCCTTGCCGAAGTAGGCGAAGGAGGCCGCGCGCACGCCTTCGAGGTTGCCGCCCATCGGCGCCAAGGTCAGGTAAATGCCCAGCACCTCGCGCTTGGAGTAGCGCCATTCGAGCTGCAGGGCGCGCGCCGACTGCAGCAGCTTGGTGCCGAGCGTGCGCCGCGGTCCGATGCGGAAGAGATCGGGCTCCAGCAGGCGGACAGCCTGCATGGAGAGCGTCGATGCGCCCGACACGATGCGGCCGCGGGTGATCCATTGCTCGGCCGCGCGCCCGGCGGCGAGGGGATCGACGCCCCAATGGTCGTCGAAGCGGCGATCCTCGTAGGCCTTGAGCAACGCGACATAGACCGGGTCGACGTCGTCGATCGTGGTCCTGAGGCGCCACTTGCCGTCGTTGGTGGTGAAGGCGCGCAGCAGGCGGCCGGCCGAGTCGACGATCTCCGTCGACCTGTCGTGATAGCGCGAGAGATCGGGCGGGAAGAGCCGGTCGAGCGTGAGCGCGCCCGCCGCGACCGAGGTGGCGATGAATGCAAGACAAACGAGGAGTCGAGCAAATCGACTCATGCTCCTCTCCCCCACTAGGGGGAGAGGATGGGTGAGGGGGCTACGCACGTCGATTCCCCCTCACCTAGCCTCTCCCCCTAGCGGGGGAGAGGAATCCGAAGGTGTAGTAGGACTTTCTCATCATCCTAGCGCGGCGCGATCTCGACGCGGCCCATCGTGCTGCGGGCAAAGATGCGCGGCGCGTACATGTCCGAGACGTTCACCGCCGGCAGGGCGAAGGTGCCCGGCGTGACGGCGCGCACGATGTAGGCGACGTGGAACGAGCCGAGCGCCTGCTTCACGTCGTCGTCGGAATCCCACCACGAGCGGTAGGTCCGCCGGCCGAGATTGAGCGAGGCGAAGAAGCGGTCGTCACGGCCCTCGGCGATGCGGGTGTCGCTGAGCTTGCCCAGGAAGCCGAACGACTTGGCCTTTTCCTCGGTCATCACCGTTTCGATCTCGAAGCCGGCGGGCAGCAGGTCGAGCAGCGCCACCTCATGGTAGTTGCCATCGAGGTTGCGGCCGCTGATCGACACGATCACCCGGTCGTTCTGGCGCAGCGCCCGGAGATTGGCCGGCCGCCCGTCGAGCGTCAGGAACTCGCGCTGCACGCTGAGACCCTGGCTGGCGGCGGGCTGCGGCTCGATCGGCACGCCGCGCGCGGTGACCTGCATCCACACCGGGTTGTCGCCCTCGTTCTTCAGCCGCACGCCACGCTGGATGGCGGCGCGGTCAGGGTTGATGACCACCGGATCGCGCGTCGCCTTCTTCTGCTCGCCGTCGAGCGAGTAGGCGAGCTCGCCCCCGGCGGCCATGGCGTGCGCCGCCATGACCAGCCAGGCCTGTTCCTGGGTCGTCGTGTAGTCGGCATTGGCTGTGAGCCGTGCGCCGACCAGGGCCGCGACCTGGGTGAAGCCTTCGCGGCCGCCGGCTTCGGCGGCCAGCGCCAGCAGGGCGGCGCGGTTGCGCAGCGGCGAGCCGTAATACTCACGGCGGTCGTAGTCGTTCACCGTGTCGCGTGCCTTGGCGAAGGCGAGTCGCGCACGGCCGGGCTCGGCCACGTGGTTGAGCGCGGCCGCGAGCTGCGCCCAGGCCAGGCCGTCGCTGATCTTGCCGGCGTCCGTGTCCTGGAAGTAGCGGATGCGCCCGGGATCTGCGAGGCCCGCCTTGGCCAGCACGTACCAGGCATAGGCCTGGGCGTTGGGCGTGAACTTGTCCGCCGTGCGGTTGAGCCACGTCAGGCCGCGTTGCAGCGAGGCAGACGGCACGGCCATCTGCTGGTCGCGGGCGCGCAGCAGGAAGTCGAGGGCATAGCCCTGCAGCCATTCGGCGGCGGGCGAGAAGGGGCCCCACATGCCGAACGAGCCGTCGGGCAGCTGCATGTCGACGATGCGGTATACCGCCTCCTGTACGCGGTCCGGGATGCGCGGATCGGCTGGCCCGTAACCCAGCAGCGCCACGTCGTTGTAGTAGAGCAACGGCAGGGCGCGGCTGGTCGTCTGCTCGATGCAGCCGTACGGATACTTGTCGAGCGCCCGCAGCAGGGCCGCGACGTCGATGCCGGGAGTACGCGTCAGCGACACGCCGACCTGCGCGGTGCCGGGCGCGAAGGTTGCCGTGACGTTGCGGTCGAGGGTGAGTTCGCGACCCGGGCCGAGCTGGGACACCGTGTCGACGGCGCTCGGCGTCTGCGCCGCGCGCACCTGGATGTCCCATTCACGGCGCACTGCGAAGTTGCCGGGGCCTGAGACCTCGACGGCGACCTTGCCGAAGCCGGCCTCGTTGCCCGCGACCAGCGGCCAGGTCAGGAGCTCGCGCTGGCCGGCAGCCAGCCGCCGCGTCTCGGCGACCGGCCGGTCGAGCGACACCGACCCCGTCGCCTGGACGACCAGTCGGTAGTCGCCGGCCTGGCCGTCGATGTTGTGCAGCGACAGGGCGAGCCGCCCGCGGTCGTTGGGCGCCAGGAAGCGCGGCAGGACCACGTCGGCGCTGACCGCATCGCGCACGTAGAGGCGCTGGTCGGCCGACCCTGTGCGGCTCTTGGCGTAGGCCACCGCCATCAGCCTGAGCTGGCCGATGAAGTCGGGCACCTCGAACGCGATCTTGGCCTCACCCTGGGCGTCGAGCTTCACCGGCCCGCTGAACAGCGCGACGGTGCGTGTCGGCACGATATCGAGGCCGCCGATGTCGCCGGCATCGCCGCCGACCCGGATGCGGCCGAGATCGTCGGCGCGGGTTTCGAGCAGGCGGCCGTAGTCGTCGCGCATGGCGATACCGAGCCGACGCTTGCCGAAGTAGTAGTCGGCGGGATTGGGCGTCTTGAAGCGGGTGAGCTGCAGGATGCCCTCATCGACCGCCGCCAGGGTCACGAAGGCTTCCTCGCCCTGGAGATTGCCGACCTTGATCGGCACCTCGATGCGCTGGCGTGGCGTGATCTTCTCGGGCGTGCCGATCTCTACCGCGAGCGTGCGCAGCTTCGGCTCCAGTCCCAGCCAGGTGAGGCCGATGGCGCGCGTCGGCGTGCGGTCGGCCGGCTTGTCGAGCGGCCGCCACGCCGTCACCAGGGCGTAGGCGCCGGGGCCCCAGTCGGCCGAGACCGGCACCTCGATGGTCGTGCCGCCCGCCGGCACCTCGATGTTGCGCGTGCTGATGACGCGGTCGGTGGCGATGGCCAGCATCGCCTGGCCGGCGAACGGCGCGTCGATGCGCACGCGCGCCGTCTCGCCCGGCGTGTAATTTTCCTTGTCGCTGGCAACGCGCAGCGTGTCGGGCGTCTCCTCGTCGCTGTCCGAGCCGCCGTACCAGCCGAGATAGAACTGCGTCGTGCTGGTGGTGTTGTTCTCGCGGTCGATGACCGTGAGCCTGTGGGCGCCCCAGCTCAGCGTAAAGCTGAGCCGCGTCGGCTGGTCGCCCGGCAGCGCCACGGTGTCGGCCGCCACCAGCCGCGGGTTGGCGATCGACTGCCAGCGCCAGCGGCCGTCGACCTCGTACCACTGGTAGACCCAGTCGGTGCGCTCGACCTTGTACTCGATGCCCCGCCGCGCGACCTGCTTGCCGGCGGCGTCGACCGCCACGACGTCGAACTGGGTCTCGGTGCCCTCGCGGGCGTAGCGGCCCTCGAAGGTCGGGCGGATGCCGATATAGGCGTTGCGGGTGCGCATCGGCAGCGTCTTGTCTGTCTTGGTGGCGCGGCCGCCTCCCGGCTCGAAGACACGGACCTGGACCTGCGCGCGCAGCGGCAAGGATGTGTCCTTGATGTCGCCACCCCATTCGAGGCGCGACTTGCCCGTGGCGTCGGTGTCCGGCGCCTTGAGCGTCAGGAAGGGTGGCTCGAACGCCTTGCGCTCTTCATGCGAGCCGAAGCTGTAGCGGGTGAAATTGGCGAAGGGCTGCGCATCGACGGTGATGCGCATGTCGGCCTCGACGGTGAGGCCACTGCCCGGCGCGCCGTACAGGAAGTCGGCCTGGATGTCGAAGTTGTTGACCTGGCCCGGCTTCACGAACGGCTGGCTGGTGCTGAGCTCGACCTTGAGCTTCTCGGGCACGAAGTCCTCGACCGAGAACTCCGCGGTGCCGACCGGTGGCGCCTTGGGGTCGACGTGGGCTGCGACCGTCCAGCGGCCGCGGCGCGACGACTTCGGCAGGGTGATCGGCTGGTACACGCCGCCCGCCGCGACCGGCTGGGTGAAGCGCGTGAACTCGCTGCCGTCCGGGCGCTTGACGATCAGCGTGATCGGCATGTTGGCGAGCGCCACCGCCGAGGCGTCGCGCAGCATCGCCATGAGCTGCACGGTCTCGCCGGGGCGATAGACGCCGCGCTCGGTGTAGAGGAAGGCGTCGACCGGCCCGGGCTGGTCGCGGCCCGTGACACCGCGGTCGGAGAAGTCGAACGGCGTCTTGCCGAGCTCGAGGCGATTGAAGTCCTGGTTGGTGGCATTCGACGCCATCACGGCGCCGGCGCGCGCCGCGCCCTTGCCCTTCAGCAGGCCGGCGGCGAACAGGACGCGACCGGCTTCGTCGGTCATCAGCTTGGCCATCGGCTCGTTGCCGCGCGACAGCAGGACGACTTCGAGGTTGGCCAACGGCATGGCGGTCTGCAGCGAGCGGACGAACACGTTGAGGCCGTCATCGCCCGAGAAGGTCGTGAGCGCGATGTCGGTATCCATCACCCACATGCCGGTCGCCGACCCGTTGCCGCCCTGATTCTCTTCCTCCTCGTAGCTGCTGGCCGGCGGCTGGGCGGCGTTCCAGGCGACGACGAAGTAGGTGCCGGGCTTCCAGTCCTGCACCGTCTCGCGCACCGGGAAGGCGGTCGTCACCGGCTGGTTGGTGATGTTGCGCACCTCCATCGTGCCCTTCCATTGCAGGGCGCCGTTGCGGCCGTTCAGCCAGTTGTAGAGCGAATAGGTCTCGGTCACCGGCTGGCTGCCGGGGTAGGTGGCGTCATAGCGGTCGCGGGCGAAACCCATGATGGCGCGCTCGTTCACGCGATAGACGGCGAGGCCGACCTTGGAGACGTTGATGGTGGTGACCGGCAGACCGGCGGCGCTGCCGCGCGGCAGGATGAAACCCTTGCCGGGCAGGGTGACGACGGCGGGACGGGCGCCCAGCGCCACGTCGACGTTCTTCTCCTCGGAAAGCTTGACGCCGTCACGGCCTGGGAAGCCCGTGCGCAGGCCGACCTGGTAGTTCTCGCCGTAGGCCAAACCGCTGATGCAGAGCTTGTCGTCGATCACGCGCAGGGCGGTCTTGGCCTCGGGGGAGATCGTCACATAGTCGGCATAGTTGACGTTGGTCGTCGCCAGCGGCTTGTTGAAGCCAAGGCAGGCCTCACCCTCGGCGCGGCTGGTGTCGAGCGCGAAGCGGCGATAGGCGAACGCCTCGTCCGGCGCGGCGGCGGGCTGGGGCAGGGGAACGGGCGCGGTCGAGGTAGGAGCAGCAGGCGCTGCCGTCGCGGTCGGTGCCACCACGCGAGTGGCCGGCGTGGCCGGGGCGGCGGGCGCGGCCGGTGTCGGCGGTGTGACGGTGGCGGTTCGAGGGGGTGTGTCGACCCGGTCGGCGGGCCTCCCGATCAAGTAGCCTGCGACCCCCGATCCCAGCATGAGAGCCACGACCAGAGCAGCCAGCGTCGACCGATTCATGAGAACCCCCGCAAAAGCGACCGAACTCTAATCCGCAGATTGTGCAAACACTGTGGAGTCTGGACCTGTGCTCGCGAATCTTCCAGCGTGTGGCGCGCATATCACGGTTTTTGAGGGCGCTGTGGAAAGGCGACGCTTGAGTGGACCGGGCAATGCGTACTAAGCGCGAACGATGTCGTTGCATCTGATCAAGCTGGCCGTCGGCGTCGACGACCTTGCACACATGAAGAAAGTCCAGGCGGCGCGGCGCAAGCAGCGTCGGCAGAAGCCGCGCTCGCCGCACTGGGTCTATACCCGCAACACGCCGCGGCGCTCCGAGGAGCTTTTGGCCGGCGGTTCGCTCTACTGGGTGGTGCGCGGCGTCATCCGCTGCCGCCAGGAGCTGGTCGGCTTCGAGGAGGACATCGACCAGGACGAGGGCAAGAAATACTGCCGGATCAAGGTCAAGCGAACGATCATCCCGACCTCGCCGCGGGCCTGCCAGGCCTTCCAGGGCTGGCGCTACCTCGAGCCGGACCGGGCGCCGCCCGACCTGGCCGAGGGCGACACGGCCGACATGCCGCCGGAAATGGCAGCGGAGCTGAAGCGGCTGGGGTTGCTGTAGCGCTCTACGACGATCTGGCGGTACGAGAGCGGCGTTTCCGGGGACCCGGACGCTTGCGGTTCGGTGGGACGGCGGTCTCCGCCCGCGCCAGCAGCTTGAAAAGCCACGTCAGGCCCTCATCCATCATCGCCACCTTGGGGGCGACGACGTTCAAGCGGAAGGTCGGCAGGGACAGCGGGGCGTCCACCGCCACGAGTCCGAAACGCCCGGCATTCAAGGCAACCAGGCGTCGCGGCAAGGCGGAGATCAGGCTGGTCTCGGCGAGGGTGGCGAGGGCAAGCATGAAGTTTGGGACGGTGAGCCCGATCCGCCGGGTCAGGCCGCGGCTCGCCAGCGCTTGGTCGACGAAGCCGTAAGGATCGCCGGTGTGGGAGACCACGAGGTGCTGCATGTCGCAGAACCGCTTCAGGGTGGGATCGGCGGCAAACGCGTGGCCCCGGCGCATGGCGATGACGAAATCCTCCTCGTAGAGGAAGCGCTTCTCGAAGCGTGGCGGGAAGTCGTCCGACGGGATGATCGCGATATCCATGGCGCGTGCCTCGAGATCGGCCAACGCCATCTCCCAGACGCGGGCCGGCGACGGCAGGATCTGGCGCACGCTGATGTCGATGCGCGGCGCAACCCGGCCGAGGGCGACGAGGAGCGGGTGCAGAACGACGGCCGAGATGCCGTCGGGCGCGCCGATCGCGAACCGGCGGGTCGAGGTCGACGGGTCGAACGGTGCGGCGGTGGCAATGACGCTGCGCACGCGCGCCAGCACTTCGGCGATCGGCCCGGCCAGCTCGGTTGCCCGGGCTGTCGGCACCACGCCCTTGGGCGTTCGCAGGAACAGGGGATCGTTGAGCATGCGGCGGAGCCTGCCGAGCCCGTGGCTGACCGCCGACGGCGTCAGGCTCAACCTGTCCGCGGCGCGGCCCACGTGACGCTCCTCCAGCACGACCTCGAACAGCGCGAGGAGGTTGAGGTCGGCACGTGAAAGGTCAATTTTGTTCAGCATGTCGCTGAAATCATGTCACTGTATTCATCACTCCGCACCTGCGATTCCGGGTGTCCGCGCATGGACCTTCAATGGAGGCAGAGATGACGGTGATGATCGTTTCCGAGGTGGCCGGGCAGTCGGCCCAAGGCTACGACGGCATGCTGGCGACCGTGGGCGATGCGCTGCGGCAGGCGCCCGGCTTCATCATGCATGCTTCGCATCGGGTGGACGCCGGCTGGCGGATCGTCGAACTGTGGGCCTCCCGGGAGGACGCGACGCAGTTCTTTGCCAACCACGTCGCGCCGCATCTGCCGGACGGCATCCGGCCAAAACTTTCCTTCCAGCCCCTGCACAGCCTGGTGAAGCCGTGACGGTCTCCGACAGGGAGGTGGCGGCGCTCGTCCAGCGGTCGGCGGACGCCAACGCGGCGCTGTTGCGCGGGGACGTCGACCAGTACCGTGCGTCGGTGCCGCTCACCGATGATTTCACGCTGATGTCGCCGTTCGGCGGCGCGCCGACGCACGGCCAGATAGCGGAGGCGCGCTGGCAAGCGATGAAGCGGTTCTTCAGGAACGGGTCGCTGGAGCAGGAGCTCATCCAATCCTGGGCCACGGCCGACATGGTCGTGCTGGCGGTCATCGAGCGCTGCCGTGTCGAGGTCGGCGATGTGCCGCTTCAGGACTGGGCGCTGCGCGTCACGCTGGTCTATCGCCGCGTCGGAGCGGAGTGGCGGTTGGCGCACCGCCACGCCGATCCCCTCGGCAGGGGCGTGAGCGTGGAGCAGGCCGCTGCCATCGCACGGGGCGAGGCTGCGGCCTAGAACACGATGCGTCCAGGTGAAATCACCTGGACGCATCGTGCCCTTTGAAACAAGCACCACCCGCGCGCGCGAATGCGATCAGATGGAACCGCATGCGGTTCCATCTGATCGCATTCCGCTCTAGCGGCTGGTGAGTTTCAACTCGATGCGCCGGTTGCGGGCGCTGTCGATGGCCGACAGGGGCTGGTATTCGCCGTAGCCCGCCGCCACCAGCCGCTCGTTGGGAATGCCCTGGCTGTGCAGGAATTTCACGACGGCGATGGCGCGCCCGGCCGACAGTTCCCAGTTCGACGGGAAGACCACGTTGCGGATCGGCTTGTCGTCGGTGTGGCCGTCGACCTGCAGCACCCAGTTGATGTCCTTGGGAATGCGCGCAGAGATCTCGATCAGCCGCTGGGCGACCTCGGCGAGCTGCTTCTCGCCGGCCGGCTGCAGCTGCGCCGAGCCCGACGGGAACAGCACCTCGGACTGGAAGACGAAGCGGTCGCCGACGATCTGCACGTCGCGCTGGCCCGACAGGGCCTCGCGCAGCTTGCCGAAGAACTCCGAACGGTAGCGCGCCAGCTCCTCGACCTTGCTGGCGAGCGCACGATTGAGTTTCTGGCCGAGATCGACGATCTGCGCCTGCTGCTCCTTGGACTTGGCGTCCGAGGCATCGAGCGCGGCGTTGAGGCGGCCGAGCTCGGACTTCAGCCCGGCCAGCTCGGCGGTCATGCGCACCACGGCGGCCTTCTGCTCGGCCGACAGCTTCTGCTCCTCGGTGAGGTCGGTGAAGAGCTTGCCCTTCTCGTTGTTGGCGGCGGCCAGCGAGGCGGCGAGCCGCGTCAGCTCCAGCCGCTGGCGCTCGATCTCCTTCTGCAGGTCGGCGGCCTTGGCCTCGGACTCCTTGGCGGCGCTCTGGACGGCGGCGGCGAGCTTGTCGCGCTCGGCCAGCATCGAGGTCAGCCGCTCGGTGAGCTGGTCACGCTCGACCTTGAGCGCGTCCGACGAGCGCCGCTCGGCCGCCAGCTCGCCGCCGAGCTTGTCACGCTCGGCGCGCATCTGGCCGAGCTGCAGGGTGAGCTGCTCGAGATCCTTCTGCAGGCTCTGGCCGGCACGCTTCTCGATCGACAGCTGGTTGGCGAGATCGCCGATCTGCCGGCTGAGCTGGTCGATGGCGCTGTCGCGGCTGCTGAGCGCATTGGACAGCGTGAACTGCGCCACGCTGAACAGCGACAGCAGGAAGATCAGCACCATCAGCAGCGTCGTCAGCGCATCGACATAGCCTGGCCAGGTGTAGTCGGGGGGGCCGCCGCGGCGGCGGGAGGCGGCGGCCATCGCCTAGCCGTCGCCAGGCGGATGCACCGCGCCGCGTGTCGCCGAGGCGACGGTGCGGGCCAGCAGGCGGAACTCGCCGCGCAATTCGTCGGCGAGCGCGGTGCGGCCGCGCACGTTCTCGTCGACCAGGCGGGCGAGATGGCCCTCGATGGCGCGCTGATGTGCCAGCAGGGCCTCGCGCTCGTCGTCCGAGCTGCGTTCGGCCAGCCGCTCGACCATGACCCGCAGCTCGTCGCTGAGCGCGGTCCGGCTGCGCGCATTCTCCTCGACCAGCCGGCCGAGATGGCTCTCGATGGCGCGCTGGTGCTGGGCCAGCGCGTCGCGGTCGTTGTCGGACGAACCGCGCTCGCTGAGGCGATTGATTGCCGAGCGCAACTCGATCGACTGCTCGCCCATGCGGGCAAGCAGCGTCTGCTGGCCGCGCATCGCCTCGGCCAACGCCGCCAGGCGCTCGACCAGGGTGGCGCTCGCGGCGACAGTGGCTTCGCGGCCTTCCTCGGCGCGGCGCAGCGTGCGGGTGAGGTCGTCGAGGCCGTCGGCGGTGCGCTCGAGCAGCGCCTCGACATAGGCCGACACGCCCTGCTCGCCGTCGATCTGGGCGCCGCTCGACAGCCGCGTGGCGGTCGCCAGCCATTCCTCGAGCTCGATGTGGAAGCGGCCCTGCGCCTGGCTCGCCGACAATTCGAGGAAGCCCAGCACCAGCGAGCCCGACAGGCCGAACAGCGAGGCGCCGAACGCCGTCGCCATGCCCTTGAGCGGCCCCTCGATGCTTTCCTTGAGCTTGGCGAACATGGTGATGGCGTCGCCGCCCGTGACCTGCAGCCGGCCGATGGCGTCGGCCACCGCGCTGATGGTCTCGAGCAGGCCCCAGAAGGTGCCGAGCAGGCCGAGGAAGATCAGCAGGCCGATCAGGTAGCGCGTGAGATCGCGCCGCTCGTCGAGGCGCGTGGCGATGCCGTCGAGCACCGCGCGCGTGGCTGTCGGCGACAGCCTGAGCCGGTCCTGGCGTTCGCCCAGCATGGTCGCGAGCGGCGCCAGCAGGTTAAGCGGATGGGTGTCGAGCGGCGGCGAGCCTTCCTCGCGATGCTGGAAGCGGCGCAGCCATTTCACCTCGGGCCACAGCGAGATGACCTGGCGCATGACGAAGAAGATACCGATCACCAGCACCGCCACGATGACGCCGTTCAGGATCGGCGTGTTCATGAATACGCGCAGCAGGTCCTCGTGCAGCACGTAGGCGAGCCCGGCGACGGCCACCAGGAACAACAGCATGCGGACGAGATAGGGGAGCGGACTGCTCATGCGGTCAGACGGGGACGGCCGGACGGCGCGGGGCCGGTCACGTGTTGGGCACCAGGATTTCGACGGCGTCGCCATCGCCCGAGAAGCTGCCGACCTCGATGCGCGACTTGACGCCCTTGTCTATCAGGTAGCTGCGCACGACCAGCGCGCGCGCGAGCGCGATCTTGCGGCTGTCGGGCCCGGTGTCGGGGGCGAAGGCGCGCAGCTCGATGTGACGCAGCTTCTGGTCGGCGATGCGCCTGGCGATCTGGTCGAGCTCGGCTTTGGTGGCGGGGGTGAGCGCGGCCGACCGGCCAATGAAGGTGACAGTGCCGAAGGGGCCGCTGGGCTGTGTCGACGTAACGACCGTCGGCGTGGTTGACGCGAATACCGCGGCGGGAGGCGGTGTGGCCGGGACCGTCACGGAAGGCGCGGCCGGGCCGGCGGGCACGCTTACCAAGCGGCTTTCGATCGGGCCGGGCGGTGGCGGCGGCAGGCTGCGCTCGTATGTCCCCGGCGCACCGGCCACGGGCACCCGTGCGGGCTGCACGACGATGTCCTGCGCGAAGGCGGGTGCAGTGCCGATGGCCAGCGCCGCAAGCACGAGGCCGCGCACGGCAACCGAGGACGACGGCATAACCAATTGCCCCTCAACGAAAATTCGGTTCGAGAATAGCCGTTGGCAGACGCCTGCTCAACAAGCGGGCGCCCGTCGCAAATCGTTGGAAAGCATATCCTGTGGAGAGTTTGGCCGTTGTATGGCGTTGCCGGAGCGCGGACCTCCTAGGTCGCGGTAAACCGCGACCCTATCCGCTCAAGATTCATGATGCGGACCTGGAGGTCCGCGCTCCACTAAGCGCCGCCCAGGATCCCGATCATCGGCTCGTGCAGGCCGAAGTTGCTGGCGAGCACGGACGGACCGCCGAGCTCGTAGGGCTTGCCGGTGACATCGCTCACGATGCCGCCTGCCTCGCGCACCAGCAGCAGGCCGGCGGCGACGTCCCACGGCGCCAGGCCATACTCGAAGAAGGCGTCGTAGCGGCCGGCGGCGAGGAAGGCGAAGTCGAGCGAGGCGGCGCCCCAGCGCCGCACGCCGGCGGTCTGCCGGGTCACGGCCTCGAGCCGGCGGTGATAGTCGGGATGGTCGCCCTTGCCGATGTGGGGGATGCCGGTGGCGACCAGGGCGCGCGCCGGATCCTTGCGGCCCGACACGCGCAGGCGTCGCGAGCGGGCGTTGGGCGTGTCGACGAAGGAGCCGTTGCCCTTCTCGGCCCAGAACAGCTCGTCGGAGACCGGCTGGTAGATGACGCCGGCGATGATCTCGCCCTCGCGCTCGAGGCCGATCGAGATGGCGAAGTGAGGTACGCCGTGCAGGAAATTGGTCGTGCCGTCGAGCGGGTCGACGATCCAGCGGTTGCGACCGTCGCCCTTGGTCTCGCCGCCTTCCTCGCCGAGGAAGCCGTACTCGGGGCGGGTGCGCGCCAGCTCGGCGCGCAGCGTGCGCTCGGCCTTGATGTCGGCGTGGCTGACGAAGTCGCCCGGGCCCTTCTCGGAGATCTGCAGGTGCTCGACCTCGCCGAAGTCGCGCTTCAGGTTCCTGGCGGCGGCGAAGGCGGCGCGGATCATCACCGTGATGGTGGCCGAGCGGGGCGCCAGCGAGCGGCGCTCGGGCGGGCCGGAACGCTCGCGGCCCGGCGCCATCGGGGCACGACCGACGCGGGCGACAGGGCGGTCGGTCGGTGGTGTCATGTGCTCAGTCCTTGGCGCGTTCCATGTAGCTGCCGTCTTCGGTGTTGATCACCAGCCTGGTGCCGACGGCGATGTGCGGCGGCACCATCACGCGGATGCCGCCTTCGACCATGGCGGGCTTGTAGGACGAGGAGGCGGTCTGGCCCTTCACCACGGCGTCGGCTTCGGTGACGGCGAGCACGACGCTCTTGGGCAGCTCGACGCCGACCGGCGAGCCCTCGTAGAGCGACACGGTCACTTCCATGCCGTCCTGCAGCCAGCGCGACTGCTCGGGGTCGAGAACGTCGGCGCCCACGGTGAGCTGCTCGTAGTTCTCCTTGTCCATGAAGGTGAAGCCGTTGTCGTCCTTGAAGAGGTAAGTGCACTCGCGCTCGTCGATATGGACGTGCTCGATGGTCTCGCCCGAACGGAAGCGCTCCTGCAGCTTGTTGCCCTCGCGCAGGGCCTTGGCCTCGATGGCGACGAAGGCGCCGCCCTTGCCGGGGCTGATATGCTGCACCTTGGCGGCCACCCAGAGCTTGCCGTTGTATTCGATGACGTTGCCGGCGCGGATGGAATTGACAGGCACTTTCATGAGCTTACCGCAGGTCGAATGAATGGAATTCGGCCTCGTCCGCGAAAGCGGTGCGAGGCCGGCGCGGGCTTGTATCAAAGGCAGGCGGAGGCCGCAACCGGGCCCTCACAGGTCCAATTCAGCCTGCTTTTTCTTGGGCAGGGCCCCGGCGATGACGGCATGCGCCCGCTTGATGTAGGCCTTCATCTCGCGCTCGGTCAGCGCCTTGGGATCGTCGACCGACACCCACTTGGCGCGCGCGAGATAGGGCGCCGGCCGGAAGCCCGGCGAGCGGCTGAGCGCGTCGTAGTGCTCGGGCGCCGACTTGAAGGAGATGCGGCCGACCGAATGGTCCTCGGGCGCGATCAGGCAGAACATCTTGCCGCCGACCTTGAAGACGATGACGCCCTCCCACTGCACGGTCCGGGTGGCGGCGGGCAGCTTGCCGCAGAAGGCATCGATCTGTTTGGGCGTCATACGGCCACCCTACACGCGACAATCGGGGCATGCGATGGTCGGCCATGACCGAGTGGCGTCCCGACAAGCTCGAGCGGCGTTTGCCTGCACTGCAGGCACGCGCGCGCCTGCAAGCGGCGATGCGCCAATGGTTTGCGGACGAGGGCTTCGTCGAGGTCGAGACGCCGATCCTGCAGGCAGCGCCCGGCGCCGAAGTGCACCTCTCGGGGTTCGTCACCGACTGGGAACTGCCCGACGGCGAGGAGCGCGAGCGCTGGCTGCACAGCTCGCCCGAGTTCGCCATGAAGAAGATTCTGGCCGGCGGCGTTCCAAAACTGTTCCAGTTCGCCCGGGTGTTCCGCAACGCCGAGGGCTCGGCGCTGCATCACCCGGAATTCACCATGCTGGAATGGTATCGCGCCGGCGTGGGCTACGAGAGGATCATGCAGGATTGCCAGAGGTTGCTGGCGCTGACTGCCGTGAGTGAGCTGCGGTGGGGCGAGCATCGCTGCGATCCACGGGCGGAGCCTGAGCGGCTGACGGTGGCGGAGGCCTTCCAGCGCCACGCCGGCGTCGACCTGTTCGCCACAGTCGGCTACGCCGAAAAGCTGGCGCGTGCCGGTGGCATCGCCATGCACGATGGCGACAGCTGGGATGACGTCTTCTTCCGCATCATGTTCGACCGGATCGAGAGCAAGCTCGGCATCGGTCGGCCGACCATCCTCTGCGAGTATCCGATTGCGATGGCAGCGCTCGCCCGCGCCAAGCCCGGCGATCCGCGGGTGGCCGAGCGCTTCGAGCTCTATGTCTGCGGCGTCGAGCTTGCCAATGCCTTCGGCGAGCTCACCGACCCCGACATCCAGCGCGCCCGCTTGGCTGCCGACATGGACGAAAAGGAGCGGCTCTACGGCGTGCGCTGGCCGGTCGACGAGGATTTTCTGGCAGCGCTCGATCACGGCCTGCCCGACTGCGCAGGCATCGCCCTGGGATTCGATCGCCTGGTGATGCTTGCCACCGGCGCCAGGCATATCGAGGACGTGCTGTGGCTGCCGGTGCGTTGAAGGCGCGAGGGACCCGCGTGAAGAGCCTTGTCCTGGCGTTGGCCTCGACGACGGTCGCGCTTGTGATCGGCATGTGGGTGACGGCCTACCTGACGGTCTGGCCGCCGGCCATGAGCGCCGTCGGCGACGGCATCGTGATCTACGATCCGGAAATCGGCTCGGTCGCGCGTCCCAGCGCCCATACGCGGCACATCTATCCGGCCATTGCTGACCGCGCTGCCTTCCAATTCGACATCTACACCAACGATCGCGGCGCCAGGGTCGACGGTCCGGGGCAGCAGAGTGCCGCGCGCTACGACATCGTGACGGTCGGCGACTCCTTCACCTGGGCCTATGCACTGGCGAACCAGGACTCCTATGCCGCCCGGCTGGGGCGCGAGCTCGGCGCCAGCGTCACCAACTTCGCGCTGGCGAGCTACGGCACGACCCAGTCGCTGCAGATCCTCGAGCGCAATCTCGATCTCCGGCCACGGCTGGTGGTCTACGGCATCATCGCCCATCACTTCGAGCGCAACGTCTGGCCCTGCGCGCCGTCCTACTACGAGTTCTGCCTCGACATGTCGCACGTCTCCTGGGACGACGCCCGCCAGCCCTACATCGCCCTGCCGTTCAGCGATGGCGTGCGGCGCCTGCAGGTGCACCAGAGCGGCGCCTATCTCTCGCCGGTCAGCTGGCTGACGCATGGCGCCGACGTGATCTTCGGCCGCGCGTACTACGCCTGGAGCCGCTCGCGCGAACCGGACGATGCGAAGAAGGCCGAGGCGGTGCAGTTCCTGCTGGAGCGGATGAACCGGGCGGCGACGGCCAGCGGCGCGCAGCTTCTCGTGGTGTTCCTGCCGACGAACTATTACGGCCCGCCTGCCGCGCTGCCCGGCATCATCGACAAGGTCGGCAACGGCATCCGCTACCTCGATCTCACTCCGGCCTTCGAGCGCAATCGGAAGGAGGGCGGCCCCAATCCGTACATCGTCGGCGATGGCCACCCGGGCGTGGCCGGTCACGCGCTGATCGCGGCGGAGATCGCCAAGTACGTGCAGCGCGAGGGATTGCTCGGCGCCGAGGGCGCTAGCGGTGCGCCGAAAAGATCGCGTTGAAGGCGCGCACCGCCGCTTCGGGCCCGTCCTTGTGATTCCAGACGCTGCCGGCGACGGCCAGGAAATCGGCGCCCGCGGCGATCACCGGGCGACAGTTCTCGACGGTGATGCCGCCGATCGCCACGCACGGCACCTCCATAAGCCCGCTCCACCATTCGAGGATGTCGAGCTCGGCCGGCGTGGTCACCGCCTTGGTCCCTGACGGAAAGAACGCGCCGAACGCCACGTAGTCGGCGCCGGCTTCGGCCGCTTCCATCGCCAGATGCCGCGAGGCCTTGCAGGTGACGCCGACCTGCCGGTCGGGTCCGACGATGCGTCGCGCTTCGGCGTAAGGCATGTCCTCCTGTCCGATATGCACGCCGTCGCAGTCGAGCTTCACCGCGAGGTCGGGCCGGTCGTTCATGATGAAGGCGACGTCGCGCTGCTGGCAGACCGGCCGCAGCGTGTCGGCGACGCGCACGATGGCGTCGTCGGAAACATCCTTCAGGCGCAGCTGGAAAGCCGCAACGTCGCCGCCGTCGAGCGCCGCCCTCAGGTCGTCGGCAAAGATCACCGGATGCTCGATACGCTCCGGCGAGATGAGATAGAGCCGGCAATGAGTCGCCGCGCCACGCTGTTCCGATGGCATTGGTTCTTCCTGAGGCGACAGCTATCGACAGTCAACCATGGACACAATGTTGCCCAAGTCGGTGTGCGGTAAGTCACATTTGCAAAGCCAAGAACGGTCCACGGTATCGCTCGCGCTATCGTCCATTTGTAGCGCGAAAGGGGATTGAGATGTTCGTCGTTCGCAGCAGCCGCGGCCAGATCACCGCAGCCTACCTGGATGAACAATTTGCCGGGCAGGAGTGGCTGCCGATCCACAGCCGTTCGCTCCAGCTCTACCTCGTCGCCGCACCGCGGTGTTCCTCGATGCGTCGTCGGGCAGTGGCACGTCGGCACTAGAGCTCGACGAAAACGGCCCGCCACGTTGTTGCGGCGGGCCCGATGATCGTGGGGCGATTCGCCGATCACGATGCGGAGCCAGCAGACGCGAGACATCAGGTCTCGAAGTGGCGCTGGTGAAATCTGCAGTGCAGCGCGTGTGCACCGAGACCTCTTTGCGTCGCCGGTCAATTGATCGCTCAGCCGGCGCGCGTTAGGTTTTTCGCGGGGGCACTTCGGGAGTCTTCCATCCCACTCGACGCTGGTGTCGATCGCGATGGTGATTGGGCGCCGGCGAAGCATGTCGTCTCACCGCAAGTTCCTGCGGTGGTGCACCCGCAACCCAGGGTTCGCCGCCGGTGGCTTCACTTTGGGATCGCAAAGGCTTCGCCATGCTCGATTGGCTCAACTCGTTGCCGGACGCCGTCATCGTCATCGGATTCGCGGTGCTGATGGCCGGCCTGATCGTCGTCATCCCGCTCATCATGCGATCCCTGCCGATCGTGGCGCCGACGCCCGAGAACACCGAATTCGTCATGCGCATCCAGGGTACGTTGTTCGTCATGTCGGGCTTTGCGCTCGCCTTCACGCTCGCCCAGGCGCAGGCGAACGTCCGTCACGTCGATGCCCTGGTGGCGGCCGAAGCGGCGCACATCAACAACCTCGATCGCATCCTGACGCGCTATGGCGAGCCGTCGGTCGCCGCGATCCGGCCGGACCTGATGACGTACGCCAACTTGGTGGCGACGCTGGAATGGGAAGCCATGCACCATGACAAGGAGCACGAGGCCACGATGCAGGCCTTCGCTCCCGTGGCGCGGGCCATCACCGCCGTCAATCCCACGAATGCCCGCCAGGCGACGCTCTATACCGAGATGATGAAGTCGATCGACCAGATCATGGAAGCGCGCTCGCTTCAGCTCGAGGCAGTGCACATCGCGCTGCCCAGCATCTATTGGGGCGTGGTGATCTTCGCCATGGGCGTGCTGGTGCTGGCCAGCTGTGTCATCGAGCGCACGCCCTTCCGCAACCTCGCGCTCGCCACCCAGATGTCGGTGCTGGGCGCCTTCATCGGCATCCTGTTCATCACCGACCATCCGTTCCACGGCGAGTCGGCCATCGGCCCGGACGCCTTCGTCAAGGCGATGAGCGAGATGAAGGCGCGCCGCAACTAATGCGAGAGCTGGCTTTGACCATGCACGGTGCCTGCGCTACGGTAAACGCTTCCTGGCGGGCGGGGGCCCAATATCATGCCAAATCTTGCATTTTCGTTTAGGCCACCACATGGCACTCACTGGACGATGGCGCCTGCGTGCGGCACCGACACGGAACCTTCGATAAATCCGGCACCCCCTGGCGCGCCGGCGATATACATCATTCACAACTCGAACACGCACCAAACGTATGTAGGCTACGCAAAAAACCCGTACCACCGATGGGGGGAACGAACGGAAGCGTTCCATTGTATGGGAATTGCAAAAGCCTACGCGGACAACGTTTTATGTGCATGCTGCACTCCCATGTTCGGTGTGGGTCTAGGTAAAAGTAGGGCAGGGTATACGCCCTATCCCCTTCCCCTCCTAACAGGCGGCATGGGGACAGCGGAACACCTGTTGATTCGAGCCGTGGTGAACGGATTACTGGGCCCGACCACTAGCACCAACACAATGTTGGGTAAGATGCCGTACCTTCACCCGGCGGACGTAGATCGCATTCTGGTTTACCTACCAACGGCGCCGTATTGGGGCGATTTGGACGGGGAGAAAAGCATTGCTCTCCCCGCTATGTATTAATCGCAGTTCTCTCGTAGGCGGCGGCGTCCCTTTACCGGCCGGCGGCGGCGCCGCTGGGCATCACGACATGCCGCCATGTCGGGCCGACACTTTCCTGCAATGACTTCTAGCGCCGCGTCGCCGGCAGCGGCAGGGCCGCAACCCGCGTCCCCTCATCCGTCGGGATGACAAGGTCGCTGTCGACCTGGAGATCAACCAGGCCTGCCGCCATCGCATCACGCACGGCCTGCTCAAGCTGGGCGCTGTCACCAATGCCGGCTCGGCCATCGGGCCGGACGCCTTCGTCAAGGCGATGGGCGAGATGAAATCGCGGCGCAACTGACGCGAGACAAAAGAAAGGCGCCGACCCGACCGGGCGGCGCCTTCCGTGTTGTGGGGCGGAAGGGTTACATCTTGCCCTGTGATGCACTGTCTGTCCGTGGCTGACCGTCCACGAACAGGAAGTGCCGATTCAATTGGACCCGTCGTCCTTGCCTGTCCGCGAGCCTTTGCCCACAGCCACAGCGAAGGGTTACCCAAAGGTTACCCAAACTCTGCTATAGGCTTGGTGCGATGGCTCTGACAGATACTCGACTGCGCACGTTGAAGCCCGGCAAGGGCAAGTCCGAACGTCTGGTCGCCGATGGTAACGGCCTCTCGTTGGGTCAAAAAACTGAAGCGGCTGAGAAAGCAGCCCTGTGATCGGCGATGTCCGTGGCAGTTTCCGGGGTGCCTCAGTGCAATTGTTTGTGGTCCGTCCATGATGCTGGCGCCGAAGTTCGGCAGAGGAGGCAGTTATGGATTGGGCGCGCATGCTGGCCTACGCGACCGGAACGGTGGACCAGGAGCTGCTGGCTCGGAACGAGTATCTGGCCGCCGAAAACCGCACCATCAAGGCCCAGCTGACGGGCCGGCTGAAGCTGACAGACGCCGAGCGAGGCGCGCTCGGCGAGATCGGTCATCGCCTGGGTCGCAGGGTTCTCGCCGACGTCGCCACGGTAGCCCGGCCGGAGACAATCCTAGAAGGCGGACCGGCGGAGGCGGCGGCTGACGAGCTTCATCCCGTTCGCCAATTCGTCCAGCAACGGGTGTCCCGACAGAATGAGGCCCACCAGCCACCCCGCAGCAGCGCCAGCCAGGACGTAGGCGAGGGTCGTGTATGACATGCCAAAGCTGAAGCCGCCCTGGAGCACCACAACCAGTGCCGGCACGGCAGCAGAGCAAAGTGCGACGACGGCGCTGCGTCCAACCGCCCGCGCAATCTCGGCCCAGGAGACGCCGATCCGCCGCCCGATAAATTTGATAGCGATGAATATATGGACGGGTGCGCTGATGACCTGTGTCGCGGCAATCGCTTCCAGGCCGAAGGGCGATGCCAGAAAAATCAGAAACACGGATAGCGGCTGCGATAGCAGGCTCATCCAGAGCATGTCCCGGACACCGCCAAGCGCGACTACGGTCGGGTAGGTCATGAAGGCGGGAAACATCACGAGCGCGGCGAGCGCCATGATGCGGACCAGGGGGGCGACCTCTTTCCACTGATCCCCATACAGGATAAGCACCGCAGGCTCCGCGAGCAGAGCGAGGCACAGCAGGATCGGCCATTGCAAGGCCGACATGTGGGAGAGGGCGACAAGGTAAGCGGGCTTCAGATGGACGCCGGCCTGGGTCTGCCGCGACAGCGCAGGGAGGAGAACGGGGCTGAGCGCGCCGATCACCAGCCGGTCCGGTAGCTGGCAGACCGACGTGGCGCGCCCGAAAAGGCCGGCGGCGGCCAGGCCGAGGCTCCTCCCTATGATGAGCTGTGGCAGGTACTCGCAGGAGACGTTAAGGATCGAGGTGGCCGTGCTGACGATGCCGAACTCGAACGGAGCTTTCCAACCGCGCAGGGAGATGCGGAACGCCGTGAAGCAGGGATGCACAATCCAGACCGTACCGACACGGACGACGCTTGCCGCAAGGGTCGCCCAGGCCAGGCTCATCACTCCATGCCCGCGCCAGGCCAGCACCACGACGACGACGAAGTTCACCGCAATTCCCAGCAGGTTGATGCCCGCCAGCGTATCGAAGCCGAGGTTCCGCCGCAGGAGGCTCATGCCGGGGACCGAGAAAGGGCCAAGCATCAGATTGAAGGCGAAGATCGGCATGAGTTGCCAGAACAACGCATCGCCGTAGAAAGCGACCAGGACCGGCGCTCCCAGAAGCAGCACCAGCCCGCCGAGTGCCGAGGTGGCGAGGAAAGTGGTAAACGCCGTCCGCAGTTGCTGGTCGGTGAGCTGCTTGACTTGAACGAGGTAGTTACCGGTGCCGAAGTCGCGGAAGATGTCCGCCAAGACGACGAACGACATCGCAATGGAGAAAATCCCGAAATCCTTCGGCGTGAGAAGGCGCGAAAGGATGATCGTCGTGACGAAGCCGATGGCGATGGAAGCGTAACGATCCGCGACCGAGAAGGCGATTGAACGGCGAATGCTGCTGCTCATCACCGGCCTCCGGCGCGTGCAGCCGGCAGATTCTTGTCGATCGGTTGCAGTCGAGCAACTTGGGGCAACTCGCTCAAGATCCCCTTATGCACTCGATGCTCGCGCCTCCGTCCCGTAGTCCGCTTCATCGATCACTTCGCCAGCGTACGATCCATCCAGGTGAGCCGGCGCCGCCATTGAGCCAGCGACGACCGGCCGCGAGCAACGCCGTGCGAAGCGGCCGTGGCTGAACGAACTCGGACGCGAGAAGGAGGGGCAGGTAGAGAGCGGGAACCTTGAGCGCCTCGACGACGTCGCCCGGTGACCCATTCTCCGCGCATCGGATCGCCTTTTGCGTAAAGTGCTGATAAAAATGAAAAAGCTGCTTGTGATAGGAGCGCATCATGTCGAACGGCGACTTCCAGAGCCGCAATGCATTCGGCAGGGCGTGCCTCAGGAAGACTTGGCGCGCGAAGCGAATGCGCAGGCGTTCTTGAGCGTCCGTGGGCGCCCGGCCGCGGAACAAGACGCAGGGCGTTGCTACGAAGCCGAGCTTTTTCTTCGTGGCGAGCCGCAGTAGCCAATCCACGTCCTCTGCGCCCATGTCCCGGGTATCGAAATAGCCGATGCTATCGATCACGGACCGGCGCGCGACGACGGTGCCAATCTGCGCGAAAACGCCGCTGAGCATATTGCGCATCAGGTCGTCCCCGCTGCCCGGGGCCGCCGGCCAAGGGGCGCTGACCGGGTTAAGATCGGGATCGGTGTAGATGGCTTGGCCGAAGACGGCGTCGTGCTCGGGATGCGCGTCCAGATACGCGAGGTGCGGCTCGATGTGTCCACGCACCCAGGCGTCGTCATCGTCCAAAAAGGCAAGGAAGTCGCCGCTTGCCGCACCCATCGCGGCGTTGCGCGCGGAGGACGGGCCCCGGACATGAGCAGGCACGTAGATCGCGCCGTATTCCAAACAGAGGAGCTGCGTCTTTTCCTTCAGGCCATTGTCGCCAACCAAGATCTCGAAGTCGGCCTGGATGCCCGAGCCCTCGACGTCTCGAATGCAGGCGAGAGCCTCGCGCAACATCGCCAATCGATCGAAGGTCGGAACGATAACCGAGACTCTGCGCGTTAGGGTCATTCTCTTGCTGCTGCGTCGCGTTTAGCGAGCAACCCTCTGTTGCGCCCCGATCATCTTGCTATCTGAATGCGCTTACATGAAGCTTTCATTGGGGCTGTGAAAGCCTTGGCATATGGCTTACCCCAATAGGGTCGGCATGTTCGCTGACTGCGCGGCAGACCCGCGCTGCCCCTAATAAGTAACCCGGGATGCCGGACTAACGTTCAGCTCACATGGATGATGAGGAAGGCACCATTCCTCAACGGCTTGCGCGCCTGGAAGCCGAGGCGGACGACATACGAAATCTGCTTAAGAAAGCGCGCTTGGGTCTGCTGGCCAATTCCAGGGAAAGGGCGATGCAGATAACCGCCCTCGAAGATTTGTTGAAGAGCACCTTGGCGAGGATGGAGTGGCTTAAGAGGAAAGAACCTTGAGTGGTGCGCCCGGCTATTCCTGGGATCGTGCCCCGAGGCGTGGTGTAACTCATCGTCGGTCATGACGGCGATCTTCGGCCAAGCCGGATCGATCAGCCCGCCATGACAGGCAAGCTGACAGTGGGATCATCGCTTACCGGGGCGATGCTTTCCAGCGTGACGTAGCGGGCACGTTGGACCGCCCACTCATCATTCTGTTCGAGCAGGATGGCGCCGATGAGCCGGGTAATGGCGGCTTCGTTTGGGAAGATGCCGACGACCTCGGTACGCCGCTTGATCTCGCCATTGAGACGTTCCAACGGGTTTGTCGAGTGGAGCTTGCGCGGTGCTGAGCGGGGAAGCTCATGTAGGCCAGCACGTCTGGCTCGGCCTGGTCCATCAGGACGGCGAGCTTGGGGACCTTGGGCCTGAGCTGATCGGCGACGCGACGCCATTGCGCGCGGGCCTGCTCGGAATCGTCCTGGGCAAAGGCGGTGGCGATGAAGGCCGAGACGACGCGCCGTCCGCTCCTGCCGGCATGGGCCAGGGCGTTGCGCATGAAGTGGACCCTGCAGCGTTGCCAGGTCGCGGTGAAGATCTTCGAGACCGCCGCCTTGATGCCCTCGTGAGCGTCGGAGACGACCAGCTTCACCCCGCGCAGGCCGCGCCGGGCAAGCTTCCTGAGGAAGCCGGTCCAGAAGGTCTCGGCTTCGGACGGACCGATATCCATGCCGAGCACTTCGCGCCGGCCATCGGCATTGACCCCGACGGCGACAATGACGGCGACGGACACGATGCGGCCAGCCTGGCGGACCTTCACGTAGGTCGCGTCGACCCACAGATACGGCCAGTCGCCCTCGATCGGCCGATCGAGGAAGGCCTTCACGCGAACATCGATCTCCTCGCACAGGCGGCTCACCTGGCTCTTCGAGACGCCGCTCATGCCCATGGCCTTGACCAGATCGTCGACCGAGCGGGTCGAGATGCCCTGGATGTAGGCCTCCTGGATCACCGCCGTCAGGGCCTTCTCGGCCATGCGCCGCGGCTCGAGGAAGCCCGGGAAGTAGCTGCCCTTGCGCAGCTTGGGAATGCGCAACTCCACCGTACCGGCCCGCGTCTCCCAGTCGCGGTCACGGTAGCCGTTGCGCTGGGCCACACGGGCGGCACTCTTCTCGCCGTGGCCAGCTCCGGTCAGCGCCCCTACTTCGATCTCCATCAGCCGCTCGGCGGCGAACCCGATCATCTCGCGCAAAATATCGGCATCGGGGGTCTTCTCGACAAGCGAGCGCAGCGTCATCATCTCTTCGGTCATCGGTGGTTCCTCGGTTGCAGGTTGGACCTCACAACCCGACCCTAATCCGAAGATCGCCGATGACCACCGCACGGCCGCTCCCTCGCTACAGCGCACCCTATGGGCGCGCTCGCTCGCGGCCTTGCTCTACTGAGCTACACCACCACCGGGGACACGACCCGGCGGGGCTTCGGCAGGCCGGATACGTAGTCGAAGTTTTCCTCTCGCGACCGGACCCGGTTGTAGCCTAGACCCGTTGCCTGTCGTCTCATCGA
>FODP01000031.1 GCA_900110395.1 Rhodospirillales bacterium URHD0017 | reverse complement strand
GTCAGCCACATCAGCTCGACGTTGCGCTGGGCCTCCCGCTCCAACCGGCGGCTGGAGGCGATCTGGTTGATGTAGCCGTAAACATAGATCTTCAGCAGTAGGCCCGGATGATAGGCTGGCCGCCCGGTCGCCTCGGGAACCACCCCCTCGAACCCAAGCGCCACCAGGTCCAGTTCCTCGATGAATACGTCGATCACTCGGACCGCGTTCTCCTCCGACACGTAGTCGTCCAGGAACTCGGGAAGCAGAACGCCCTGCCGGCGGTCCTCACCTTCGACGAAGCGCTTCATCTCCAACTCCGAAGCCGTGTCGTCCAGATTCTAACTCAGCCGGCGTTTTCACACAGCCTCGGTCAAGAGGCGACACTCCGGGGCCGTCGCCGCATGTCCGCTTTACCATCCAGAGCGAACGGTCCGGGACTTAAGAGTACACGCCCTTAGTCCAACATCAGCGTCTGCACGTGCGTGGAGACTGACTCCGCCAACGCATCGAGGTCGTAGCCGCCTTCGAGAACGGACACCACGCGACCTTTGCTGTGATGGTCGGCGATGGCGAGGAACTCCTCGGTCAGCCAGATGAAGTCCTCGGTCTCGACCTCGAGCTGGGCCAGCGGATCGGCGGCATGGGCGTCGAAGCCGGCCGAGATGATGACCAGCTCCGGCGCGAAGCGGTTGAGCGTGGGCAGGATGCGCTCGGCCCAGGCGGCGCGGAACTCCTTGCTGCCCGCGCCGGCCGGCAGCGGCACGTTGATTACATTGTTGGCGACGCCATGCTCGCGCGGCGAGCCGGTGCCGGGATAGAGCGGATACTGGTGCGTCGAGGCGTAGAAGAGATTGCGGTCGGGCTCGACCACGGCCTGCGTGCCCTGACCGTGATGGACGTCGAAGTCGAGGATGGCGACGCGCTCGATGCCGTAGCGAGCCTGGGCATGCCGCGCCGCCACCGCGACGTTGTTGAACAGGCAGAAGCCGCCGGGGACGGCAGGCGAGGCGTGATGGCCGGGCGGCCGCACCGCGGCGAAGGCGGTGCGCGCCTGGCCCTGCATCACGGCGTCGACGCAGGTCACGGCAGCGCCCGCCGCGCGCTGCACGGCCTCGGCGCTGCCCTGGCTCATCACCGTGTCGCCGTCGATGTGGACGTGCTCGCCGGGGCCGGGCCGGACGCCGAGGATCGCCTCGACATAATCCTGCGGATGCACCCGCGTCAGTTCTTCGATCGAGGCGGCGGGGGCCGGCACGCGCGCCAGTTCGGCGAAGGCGGGATCGTCGAGTGCCGCCAGCACGGCACGCAGGCGGTCGGCGCGCTCGGGATGGTAGGGGCCGGTATCGTGCTCGAGGAAGGACGGATGGCTGACCAGGAGAGTCGTCATGTGGGCGCCTCTAGAATTTGGCCATCAGTCGGCCGCTGAAGAAATGCGCCGGGCCGCGGACCGCATTGTAGGCAGGGTTGCCGAGGTACTGGTAGTCGGCCGTGACGAAAACCCCCTTGGCGACGCGCAATGAATAATAAGCCTCGGCCACGTATTCCGGGGCGTATGTGAGCGCACCGTCGCCCACCGTCATGCCCAGCCCGCCGGCCGCCAGGTAGGCGGAATGGCTGGTCGAGATCGAGTTGACCGCACCGCCGATGCCCACCGTGTCGCCGGGCCGGTTCCACAGATCGCCCTTGATGCTGACGCCGCCCGAGATGCTGCCGTCGATATCGGTGAAGGCCAGGATTTCGCTGCGCCCGTCGTTCCAGCTGAAACGCGCGAAGGCGCCGATCGAATCGGTGATCTCCTGGTCGATGCTGAAATAGAGGCCGTACTTGGTCCGGGTCTGCCGTGTCGAGGCGATGGTATCGTTGGCGGTGAGGCTGGGATTGAGATTGGCCAGCGCCACGGCGTCGGCGTAGCCGCCGGCATAGGCGCTGGTCGCCCACACGCCGAACCGGGTCGTGCCGGGGCGGTCGAACGGGCGGTAGCGCATCTCCAGTTCGCCGGCGATGCCGTTGCGCGACAGCACGGCAAGGTCATAGACGGTGTTGTCGGGCTGGTTGGCGACCAGAAACACCCCGGCGCGCACCGCCCAGTCGGGCTGGTTGAGCTCGGCGGTGATGCCCCAGCTGAAGCCGACGCTGTCGGCCGGATAGTCGAAGGCCGCGGCCGACCACAGCGACCAGTTCAGGAAATCGACTCGCGGGTCGTTGGCGTACTTGTTGTTGTCGAAGAGGTCCTGCACGGCGTACTTGCCGGCCTGGACGGTGATGCGCGAGATGTCGCGCTCGCCGCCGAGCTGGCCCAGGTCGCTCTCGACCGTCTCGCGCTCGCCGCCCAGCCCGAAGGTCTGGCGCAGGAACAGCCGCGAGGTGTTGTAGCGCGGATAGGGGAAGGCCCGCTGCGCCTCGCCGTTGGGGAAGCCGCCGGCGCCGGTGGTCAGCGCGACGCCGTAGCCCTGCAGCAGTTCGGGGTTGTAGTAGAGCTCGCCGCCTTCCCACAGGCGGATGCCGAGGAAGGCCGACGTTCCCCAGGTCTCGCGGCTCTGGCCGACGGCCGGCAGGCTGTTGGTCCCGTCATACGGCGCGCTGATCGGCGGATAGCCCTGATAGACGAACACGGTCTGGCCGCGCAGCTCGAAGCTGCCCGGCCCGCGATCGGCCTTGGTCTTCTTCTCCTCGACCTCGCCGAAGCGGTAGTTGAGGCCGAAGCGCACGCGGTGCAGGTCGTACTGCGTGTCGTAGCGCGATGGCGCCGAGGCGAAGGCGAAGCCGGAGAGGTTGAAGTTGGTGTAGAGGTACTCGGCGCGCGCCGACCAGCGCGAATCGAACCGGTAATCGAGGCCCGCGCCCGCCGTCCAGCCGAGGCGGATGTTGGCCGGGTTGGCGTCCTCGTTGCCGGTCGTGAGGTCGATGCGCGAATAGCGCGTGCTCATCCAGGCGATGCCGCCGGTGACGTAGGGCGTCCAGGCGCCGAAGTCGTAGCCGACGCGACCGCGCAGCGAGGCCAGCCATTCGTACTCCTCGCTGGCGTAGCCGGTCGGGGTTGCCCGGTAGGACAGGACCTTCGAGGCGTCCTCGTAGTTGGGGAACGAGAAGTCGGCTTCGATGCCCAGCATCAGGCGCGAGGGGAAGACATATTCCCAGCCGGCCTGCACGCCGCCGAACAGCGCGCTGTAGGGGTTGGTGGCGCTCTGCGCGCTGGTGCCGATCGGGTCGGCGAGCGTCGCGCTGGCCGTGCCGAACATGAAGCCGACATGGGCGCCGGCATAGAAGGAGCCGCCGCTGCGGCGGTTTTCGTCGGTTTGCGCCTCGGCCGGCCGAACTGGTTGCACTGCCGCGATCAGGGTGGCGATCGCGAGGCTCTGCGCCGTCCTTGCAAAGCTCGTCATCGATCCCACCTCTACCTTGAGCGGCCGTGCAAAGCGACGATAAGATGCGATACAGCTGCCGGAGAAGTGCTTTCATGATGCGTAGATTGTTGGCCGTCGTTCTTTCCCTTGCCGCAGGCGAGGTGGCGGCGCAGGAGACCAGTTTCCTGCTGATCAACGGGACGGCCTATCCGATCAGCCAGCTGGCGGTATCCGAGAGCGACTTCAACTTCTGGACGCCGAATGTGCTGCGTCCGCCGCCGATCAAGGCAGGCGAGCGCCGCCAGGTGACGTTCAATGCGCCGACGACCTATTGCCAGGCCGACCTGCAGGTCGGCTTCGCCGACGGCGGCCAGCCGGCGGTGTGGCGCAACCTCAATCTCTGCACGCTGAGCAAGATCAAGCTGGTCTACGACCGCATGACCGGCATGACGACCGCGAGCTACGACGACTAGCAACGGTAAGTTGACCATGGCGAACGATACAGGTCTCAGTTTCCTCAGCGAGGCGCCAGCCTTCGGCTTCGACAACAGCTACGCCAGGCTGCCCGAGCGCTTCTATGCCCGGCTCGATCCGACGCCGGTCACCCAGCCGCGCCTGATCAAGATCAACGAGGGGCTGGCCCGCGAGCTCGGCCTCGATCCCGTGATGCTGGCGACGCCGCCGGCCGTCGAGGTCCTGGCCGGCAACCGCCTCGCCGCCGGCTCCCAGCCGATCGCGCTCGCCTATGCCGGCCACCAGTTCGGCAACTTCGTGCCGCAGCTCGGCGATGGCCGCGCCGTCCTCCTGGGCGAGGTCGTCGATCGCGCGGGCGTGCGCCGCGACATCCAGCTCAAGGGCTCAGGCCCCACGCCGTTCTCGCGCCGCGGCGATGGCCGGGCGGCGCTGGGTCCGGTGCTGCGCGAATACATCGTCAGCGAGGCGATGGCGGCACTCGGCATTCCCACCACCCGCTCGCTGTCGGCGGTTGCCACCGGCGAGCCCGTGATGCGCGAGACGGTGCTGCCTGGCGCGGTGCTGACGCGCGTCGCTACAAGCCACATCCGCGTCGGCACCTTCCAGTTCTTCGCCGCGCGCGGCGACGGCGAGGCGCTGCGCCTGCTCGCCGACCATGTCATCGCGCGGCACTATCCCGATGTGCGCGACGAGGAGAACCCGTATCGCGCCTTGCTCGATCGCGTGATCGCCCGTCAGGCCGACCTGGTGGCCAAATGGATGCTGGTGGGTTTCATCCATGGCGTCATGAACACCGACAACTGCTCGATCGCCGGCGAGACCATCGACTACGGCCCCTGCGCCTTCATGGATACCTACAAGCCCGACACGGTGTTCAGCTCGATCGACCATGGCGGGCGCTATGCCTACGTCAACCAGCCGCGCATTGCCCATTGGAACCTGGCGCGTTTCGGCGAGACCTTGCTGCCGCTGTTCAACGACGATTCCGACAAGGCGCTGGCGATCGCCAACGAAACGCTCGCCACCTTCCAGGGCCGCTATGGCCAGGCGCTGATGGCCGGCATGCGGCGCAAGCTCGGCCTTTCAACCGAGGACGAAGGCGACGCGGCGCTCGCGCAGGATCTCCTGAACGCGATGGCCGAGGCCGAAGCCGACTTCACCAAGACGTTCCGGGCGCTCGACCCGGAAAGCGACGACAAGGTGCGGCCGCTCTTTGCCGAGCCCGCCAAATACGACGCCTGGGCCGTGCGCTGGCGCGAGCGTCTGGCGCGCGAGCCGCAGGATGCCGCGGCTTGCCGCGCGGCGATGCGGTCGGTCAATCCGGTCTACATCCCGCGCAATCATCGCGTCGAGGCGGTGCTGGCCGCGGCGATCGAGCGCGACGACTATGGCCCGTTCGAGGAATTCCTGAAGGTGCTTGCGCGACCCTTCGAGGAGCGTGCCGAATTCGCCGACTATGCCGAGCCGGCGCCGGCCGATCAGTGCGTCTACCGCACCTTCTGCGGCACCTGAAGCGCTGCTGACAGGCGGCGGAATTCCTCGTCGCCGGCCGGCAGGCCGAAGCGCAGCCAGGTCGGCTGATGCCCGAAGGCGCGGACATGGATTCCCTGTCGCGCAAGGTCTTCGACCTTCTCCGGCGCTTCGGGATGGCTCGCCAGCCTGAACAGCAGCGTGCCGCCCAAGACGGTGAATCCGGCCGAGACCAGCAGCGCATCGAGCTTGCGGAGATCGCCGGCGAGGCGCGTTGCGTTCTCCTGCAGCCACGCATCGTCAGCCAACGCGGTCGCGCCGATCGAGAGCGCCGGACCGGAGACCGCCCACGGGCCGAGCTCCTCGCGCAGGCGCTGAGCGAATGGCGCCGGCGCAATGGCGAAGCCTAGTCGTACGCCGGCCAGGCCATAGACCTTGCCGAAGGAGCGCAGGACGATGGCGTTGTCCGGCAGCTCGCCGGCAAGACTTGCCTCGTTGGGCAGCAGGTCGATGAAGGCCTCGTCGACGACCAGCAGCCGGGCCGAGATGCGGCGCAACGCCTGCGTCGGCAGCAGCCGGCCGGTCGGATTGTCAGGATTGACCACGACCACGACATCCGCCGCTTCAAGGTTGGCCACGACGGCAACGTCGTGGCCATGCCGGCGCCAGTTGAGCTCATGCTCGGCATAGGTCGGCCCGACGATGGCGACCCGTGAGCGCGACACCAGCCGCGGCAGCACCTGGATCAGCGCCTGCGTGCCGGGAGCGGCAACGAGCTGGTTGGCCTCGCAGCGATAACGCCGGGCTGCAGCGGCGATCAGCGCCTGGTCGGCGTCATGTGAAGGCAGGCGCGACCAGCTGTCGGCCGGCAGGCCGGCGACGGGATAGGGTAGGGGATTGATGCCGGTCGACAGGTCGATCCAGGGCTGCGGCGCGTCGGGATGACGGCGGCGCACCTCGCCGAGGTCGCCGCCATGGGCGACGGTTTTGCCGCCCGGCACGCCTATGTTAGGCACATCCTGCATGTTCGCCGACCTCGCCCTCGTTGCCATCGCGACCGAAGCGATGGTCGGGTATCCGAACGCCGTCTATCGCCTGATCGGCCATCCCGTCACCTGGATCGGCAAGCTCATAACATGGTGTGACGACGCCTGGAATTCAGGCAGCCAATCGTCGCGCCGTCGCTACGGCGTTCTTACGCTGATGGTGCTGTTGGTTGCGGCACTGCTGAGCGGTTTCGCCATCGTCGGCGTTCTCGACCGACTCTTTCCAGGCCTCCTGTCGCTGATCCTATGCGGCGTGCTCGCGAGCACGCTGCTGGCACAGCGCAGCCTCGACCAGCATGTGCTCGCCGTGGCCAAGGGTCTCGAGACCGAAGGCGTATCCGGCGGTCGCAGGGCTGTGGCGCACATTGTCGGCCGCGAGACGCAAAGCCTCGACGAGGCGGCCATCTGCCGCGCGGCCATCGAGAGCCTGGCCGAGAATTTTTCCGACGGCGTGGTAGCGCCGTTGCTCTGGATGGTGGTGCTGGGCCTGCCCGGCGCGCTCGCCTACAAGGCGGTCAACACCGCCGACAGCATGATCGGTCACAGGACGGAGCGCCACGAAGCCTTCGGCTGGGCCTCGGCGCGCTTCGACGACCTGGTGAACCTGCCGGCGTCGCGCCTGTCGGCGCTGTGGCTGATGCTGGCGGCCATTCCGCTTGGCCTGTCACCAGCTGGTGCGCTCCGGACGATCCGCAACGATGCGAGCCACCACCGCTCGCCCAATGCCGGCTGGCCGGAGGCGGCGATGGCGGGCGCGCTCGGCATCCGGCTGTCGGGCCCACGCATCTACGATGGCGCGCCGGTCGACGAGCGCTGGGTGGGCGAGGGTCGCAGCGAACTCACCGCAAAGGACATCCGTGGGGCGCTGAAACTCTACCGTACGGCGTGCGGCTTGCAGATCGCAGTGCTTGTCGTGATCGTGCTGGGCATCCGCCTCTAGGAGCTCGTAACAGAGGTTTGACGGCTTGATATCAACTCGATCCGACAGGGTTGATAGCACTGCTTGCAACCGGTCGAGCGACGCAAGGTATGGTGTGAAAGGCGCGGCGGCTGCCAGATATGCCCCTTTCTGGAGCGCCAAAAGTCGGAATAAAAGAACCCGGCCTCGCTGCGTGGTCGCTGCGATGGCGTTATTAACTGTAGTTATTGACAAGCACGGTGGTTTTGAGTAGGATCCCGGGCGACTGTCGCTCTATGCATCGTTTATCCGATCATCTGCCAGGCCGCTCCCGCCCTCGAGCCGGTCATCCCGTCCGGCTGCGTCGCGCCGAGCGGGATGGCCCAACTGATGGGCCTCGGCTTCTCCGGATCGCAAGACGGTCTCCGGGGGAACGGCTGGAACTCTCGCCAGCGCATTGCTCTTGTCATGCGCCGAGCCTCGGTTCGCGGGCCAGCGCGAGCAGCCGATCGCAATCGATGTGCTTCTCGAGATGATCGGCCAGCAAGTCGAGCGTGATGTCGATATCGGCTTCATAGTCGAAGCCGGCAGCGCGTCCCCCGATCAGCTGCAGCCAGTGCCGCCGCTGCCGGTCGTCGGCCAGCAGGCCGTGGATGTAGCAGCCGGCCACGCGGCCATCGCCGCTTACCGCACCGTCGGTCTTGCCGTTGCCCAGGCTGAGCAACGGCCGCAGCGAACTCGTGGTGCGGCCGACATGCATCTCGTAGCCCTTGAACGGCACGGCCCCGTCGGTGGTCTCGCCGCTCACCTCGACCAGGACCTTGTCGCCTTCGAGCACCGTGTCGACCTCGAACAGTCCGAGCCCCTCGACCTTCTGCGGCGGTCCTTCGATGCCGTGCGGATCGGCGATGGTGCGGCCGAGCATCTGGTAGCCGCCGCAGATACCCAGCACGAAGCCGCCGCGCCGCAGATGCGCTTTCAGGTCGATGTCCCAGCCGAACGCTCGCAGCGAGGCGAGATCGGCGATGGTCGACTTCGAGCCGGGCAGGACGATCAACTTGGTATCGCCCGGCACCGGCTGGTGCGGGCCGACGAAGACCAGGTCGACGCCAGGATCGAGGCGCAGCGGATCGAAATCGTCGAAGTTGGCGATGCGGGGATAGACGAGCACGGCGATACGAACACGCCCGTCGGCATCGCCCATCTTCTTGTCCTGCAGGACGACCGCATCCTCAGCCGGCAGGCGATGCGCGTCGTTGAAGTACGGCACCAGGCCGAGCGCCGGCCACCCGGTGCGCTCGCTCACCGTCTTCATGCCGTCGTCGAACAGGGTGGGATCGCCGCGGAAGCGATTGACGATGAAGCCCACGATCATGTCGGCGTCGGCGGCCTCGATCACGGTCTTGGTGCCGACCAGGCTCGCGATCACGCCGCCGCGGTCGATATCGCCCACCAGCACGACGGGAACGTCAGCTGCCCGCGCAAATCCCATGTTGGCGATGTCGTTCTTGCGCAGGTTGACCTCGGAGGCCGAGCCGGCACCTTCGACCAGCACGAGATCGCACTCGGCTGCGAGCCGCCCGAAGCTGTCGAGCACCGCACCCAGCAGCTTGGGCTTCAGCCCTTGATATTCGCGCGCCTTGGCGTTGCCCATCATCTTGCCCTGGACCACGACCTGCGCACCGACGTCGCTCTGGGGCTTCAGCAGCACCGGGTTCATGTGGACGCTGAGCGGAGCACGGGCCGCCCGCGCCTGCAGCGCCTGGGCGCGGCCGATCTCGCCGCCGTCGGCGGTGACCGCGGCATTGTTCGACATGTTCTGCGGCTTGAACGGCCGTACGCGAAGACCACGGCGCGTAAAAGCGCGCGCCAGCCCCGCGACCAGCAACGACTTGCCGACGTCCGACCCCGTGCCCTGGATCATGATGGCCCGAGCTGCCATTCGCGCGGTCATCAGAATTCTATGCCCTCCTGCGCCTTCACCCCGGCGGCGAAGTGGTGCTTCACCAGCGTCATCTCGGTCACGAGATCGGCCGCCTCGATCAGCTCGGGCTTGGCGTTGCGGCCGGTCACCACGACGTGCTGGTCGGCGCGGCGCGCCTTCAGCGCTGCCACGACGTCATCGATGGCAAGATGATCGTAGCGCAGCGTGATGTTGAGCTCGTCGAGCACGACCAGGCGGATGTCGGGGTTCGCCATCAGCTCGCGCGCCTTGGCCCAGGCGCGCTCGGCCGCGGCGACATCGCGCGCGCGGTCCTGCGTCTCCCAGGTAAAACCTTCGCCCAGCGTGTGCCATTCGACCTGCTCGCCGAAACGTTCGAGCGCGGTGCGCTCGCCGGTCTCCCAGGCGCCCTTGCCGAACTGCACGACGCCGCACTTGAAGCCGCGACCCAACGCGCGCACCAGGAGGCCCCAGGCGGCGGTCGATTTGCCCTTGCCCTTGCCGGTATGGACGATCAGCAGGCCTTTCTCGACGGTCTTGGCGGCGACCTCGGCATCCTGCGCGGCCTTGCGATTGGCCATTTTCGCCTTGTGGCGGGCGGTTTCGTCGGTTTCGGTGGTCATGTCCCCACAATACTGCAGGCCTGGAGGCGACCGAAATCCCGTTGACGGGCCTTCCATGCCAACCGTATCAAGCGGGCGACGGTGCCCCTCACGGGGATCAAAAGGGAACGCGGTAGGGCCTTGGCCTCATTCCGCGGCTGCCCCCGCAACTGTAGTCGGCAAGCCGATGGCCAGGATACCACTGGGAAACCGGGAAGGTGGCCAAAGGCGAGGACCCGAGAGCCAGGAAACCTGCCGTCAAACGCCGCATCCGAACCGTCGCGCGGGGCGCAGCGAGGGTCGAGGCAACGCTTTTCGTCCGGTCGCTGGCCGGATGAAGGTGCTCCGTCGGAGACGGCATCCATTCGGATCGGCCACCCGGTCGACCCGCGACGACGGAGGGAAGCGATGGCTGCATATCGACGGCTTGGCGTGCTCGCGATCATGATGGTGATCGCCGAGCCGGCATGGGCGCATCACGTCATGGGCGGCAAGCTGCCGCAGACTTTCCTGCAGGGCCTGCTGTCGGGCTTTGGTCATCCGGTGATCGGCATCGATCATCTCGCCGCCATCGTCGGCGTCGGCATCCTCGCTGCACTGGCCGGCCGCAGCGCTGCCGTCGTGCTGGCCTTCAGCGTCGCGGTCATCGCCGGCGTCGGCCTGCACCTCGCCAGGATCGATCTGCCGGCGAGCGAGTTGTTCGTCGGATTGACGACGCTGCTGATCGGCGCGCTGGTGATCGCGCGCCAGTCGATGGGCGCGGGCGTCGCGGCGCTGTTGTTCGCCATCGCCGGCCTGGTGCACGGCTATGCGCTGGGTGAATCGATCGTCGGCGCCGAGGCCTCGCCGCTGATCGCCTATCTTCTCGGCCTGTTGGTCATTCAGACCGCGATCGGCATTTCCGTCTACGCCGCCGTGCGCAGCCTGGCGCGCTGGCCGGCGCGCACGGCCGGCCTCACGGTCGTGGGCGTGCTGGTGGCATTGGCGGGCGGCGTCGCCACGGCGGCGGCGGCAGGCCTCGCCTGACGTGACCACCACCATTCTCTATGTCTGCGTAACCTGTCGCGGCAATCCGGCCGCGGCAGATGACGCTCCGCGTCCCGGCGCACGATTGCTGGCGGCGGTCGAGCAGCGGCTCAGCGCTGATAGCGATAAAGGGATCGCAGTCGTGCCGGCCAACTGCCTGTCGAACTGCCCGCGCGGCTGCAGTGCGGCCGTGTCGGCGTCCGGCAAGTGGACTTATGTTATCGGCGATCTCGATCCCGATCGGCACGCCGGCGACGTCATCGATTTTGCCCGCCAGCACCGGGCGCATGCCGAGGGCGTGCCGGAGTGGCGCGACCGGCCTGAGCATGTCCGCAAGCATACCATCGCCCGCGTGCCGCCGGTGAAACCCGCCGCACCAGCCCCCTCCGCACCTTCTCAGGAGCAGTCATGAGCGTCGCCAAGGTCCCCTGCACGATCGTCACCGGCTTCCTGGGAGCCGGCAAGACGACGCTGGTGCGCCACGTGCTGGAGAATGCCGACGGCCGCCGTCTCGCCGTGATCGTCAACGAATTCGGCGATGTCGGCATCGACGGCGAGATCCTGAAGAACTGCGGAGTCGAGAGCTGCCCCGAGGACGCCATCGTCGAGCTGGCCAATGGCTGCCTGTGCTGCACCGTCGCCGACGATTTCGTGCCGGCACTGAAGAGCCTTTTGGACCGCCCGTCACCGCCCGAGCACATCGTCATCGAGACGTCGGGCCTGGCGCTGCCCAAGCCGCTGGTGAAGGCTTTCAACTGGCCCGAGATCGCCTCGCGCGTGACGGTCGATGGCGTGATCGCCGTGGTCGACGGCGCGGCGGTCGCCGCCGGCCGTTTCGCCGACGATCCGGAAGCGATCGCCAGGCAGCGCGCCGAGGATTCCTCGCTCGACCACGACAATCCGCTGGAGGAAGTGTTCGAGGACCAACTCCTCTGCGCCGACCTGGTGATCCTGAACAAGGCCGACCTGATCTCACAGGACGAACGCCGCACCGTCGCCAGCGAGATCGCCAAGACGCTGCCGCGTGCGGTCAAGGTCGTGGAGACCCAGAACGGCAAGGTGCCGATCAAGGTTCTGCTCGGACTCGGCGCCGAGGCCGAATCCGACCTCGCCAGCCGTCCCTCGCACCACGATCTCGAGGGCGAGCACGACCACGAGGATTTCGACACTTTCATCGTCGACCTGCCGGTCTTCGATTCGCCGCAGCAACTGGTCGATCGCCTGGTCAAGGTGGCCGACGCGCACGACATCCTGCGCATGAAGGGTTTCGTCGACATTGCCGGCAAGCCGATGCGGCTTTTGGTGCAGGCCGTCGGCAGCCGCGTCCAGCACCACTACGATCGCAAGTGGCCCACGGCAGAGCGCCGTGGCCGGCTGGTGGTGATCGCGGAAAAGGGCTTTGATCGCGACGTCATCTCGGAGCTCATCCGGGGATAGTCCATGCATGTCCTGGCGACCGAGCTCGCGACACTGGAGGAGGCCGATGTCGCCGTCGACCTCGGCCAGTCGCCGGCCGACATCGTCGTGCTTTCCTTCTCCGACAGCGATCTTTCAGCCCTTGCCGCCGCCTGGCGGCAGGAGGCCGATCTGCTGCCGACGATGCGGCTCGCGAGTCTCAAGCGGCTGAAACATCCGATGTCGGTCGATCTCTATGTCGACAGCGTGGTGGCCCATGCGCGACTGGTGATCGTGCGCTGCCTGGGCGGCCTCGACTACTGGCGCTACGGCCTGGAGCACATCGCCGACACCGCACGCGAGCGCGGCATCCTGTTCGCCGCCCTGCCGGGCGACGACCGCGCCGATCCGCGGCTCGCCTCGGTCTCGACGCTCGCTGCCGGGCCGCTGGCGACTCTCGACCGCTTCTTCCGCGAGGGCGGCACCGACAATCTGCGACAGGCGCTGCGCTATGCCGGCACCTTGCTCGGCCACGATCTGGCCTGGACGTCGCCGGTGCCGGTCGGCCCGGTCACCGTGCTCGGCCGCGCCGCGCCGGGCCGCGCGGTGGCGTTGATCGTCTTCTATCGCGCCAACCTGATGGCGGCAGACACCGCGCCCATCACCGCGCTGATGGAAGCGCTCGATCGCCAGGGCCTGTCGCCGCTCGCCGTCGCCGTGAACAGCCTGAAAGACCCGCTGGCCAAGCCTGAGTTGAAGGCACTGATCGCGGAACACAGGCCCGCGATCATCCTCAACACGACGGCCTTCTCCGCCATGGCCGAAGACGGCACCACGGTGCTCGACGACGCCGATGTACCCGTGCTGCAGGTCGTGCTGTCGGGCAGCCCGCGCGCCGCCTGGGAAGACTCTCAACGCGGACTCTCGCCGGCCGACCTTGCCATGAACGTCGTGCTGCCCGAGCTCGACGGCCGGCTGCTGACGCGCGCCATTTCCTTCAAGGCAGAGGCGCCGGCCGATCCGCGCCTGGAATTCGCCGGCATGCATCACGAGCCGGCCACCGATCGCGTGACGTACGCCGCGCGTCTGGCGGCTGCGTGGGCGAAGTTGCGCGGTACGCCACGTGCTGAAAGGCGCCTGGCGCTCGTGCTGTCGGACTATCCGGCGCGCGGCGGCCGCACGGGCTATGCCGTCGGTCTCGACACCGCCGCCAGTGCCGCCGGGATCCTGGCTTTGCTGAAGGCCGAAGGTTACGACACCGGCGGACGCGACTGGCAAGCGGCCGACATCGAGCGCCTGCTGATGGGCGATGTCGAGCACATCGACGTTCCATCGGCAGGCAATACGCCCGTGCTCCGCTGCGGCAAGGTGCTGGTGCTGCTGCAGCCCGACCGCGGCCATTTCGGCAGTCACAAGACCGCTGATCGCAAGTCGGGCTATCACGACACGAGCTGCCCGCCGAGCCCCGCCTACGTTGCCGTCTATGCCTGGTTGCGGGAGCGGATCGATGCCCTGGTCCATCTCGGCACGCACGGCACCCTGGAATGGCTGCCCGGCAAGGCATTGGCGCTGTCGAACGAGTGCTGGCCCGAGGTCGTGCTGGGCCCATTGCCCGTGATCTATCCTTTCATCGTCAACAATCCGGGCGAGGCGGTGCAGGCCAAGCGCCGGATCGCTGCCGTCACCATCGGCCATCTGACGCCGCCGCTCAGCGCGGCCGGCCTGCATGGGCCGCTCGCTGAGCTGGAAGGCATCATCGAGGAATATGCCGCGGCCGACGGCCTCGATCGCCGGCGTCTCGTCTACCTCGAAGAAGAGATCGTCGAGCGCGCCTGGACCAACGGGCTCGCCGCCGATTGCGGTCTGGAGAAGGGCGAGCCCAACCGCCAGGCCATCGCCAAGCTCGACGCCCAGCTCTGCGACATCAAGGAGCTCAGCATCCGTGATGGCCTGCATATCTTCGGCCAATCGCCCGACGAGGAGACGATGCGCCTGCTCACCGCCGCGACCGGCGCCGAGGCGGCGGTGCGTGCCTCGGCCGAGTGCGAGCGCGCCGCTTTGCTTGCCGCGCTCGATGCGCGCCGCGTGGCGCCGGGACCGGCCGGCGCGCCGAGCCGCGGCCGCGCCGACGTGCTGCCGACCGGCCGCAACCTCGCCTCGATCGATCCGCGCGCCATCCCGACGCGCACCGCGGCCGCGATCGGCGTGCGCGCGGCTGACGAGGTGGTGCGGCGCTACCTGCAGGATCACGGCGAGCCGCCGCGCGCGCTGGTGATCGATCTCTGGGCGTCGGCATCGTTGCGCACTGGCGGCGACGATCTCGCCCAGGCGCTGTGGTACCTCGGCGTGAAGCCCGTGTGGGACAAGGCTTCCAGCCGCGTCACCGGCATCGAGATCATGCCGCTGGCCGCGCTCGACCGGCCGCGCATCGACGTGACGCTGCGCATCTCCGGCCTGTTCCGCGACATCTTCGAGGCGCAGATCGCCCTGTTCGACATGGCAGTGCGCCGCATCGCGGCCCTCGACGAGCCGGCCGAGGACAATCCGCTGGCCGAGGCCCGTCGCATGGGCGCCGATCTCGCCCGCGTCTTCGGCGGCGCGCCCGGCAGCTACGGCGCGCAGGCGGCCGACACCGCCCTCGACGGCCAATGGCGCGATCGCGCCGAGCTGGGCGAGGTCTATCTTGCGGCCGTCACGCACGCCTATGGCGGCCCCGAAGCGGTGCAGCCAAGCGAAGGCTTCCGCAGCCGCGTCTCCGAGGCCGACGTGCTGGTCCATCCCCAGGACGATCGCGAACGCGATATCCTGGACGGCGACGGCGTCGCCGACTTTGCTGGCGGGTTCGCGGCGGCTGCGGCACTGCTCGGCAACGAGCCCGAGCTCTACCATCTCGACACGAGCCGGACCGGCGAGCCCAAGGCACGGCGCATTGCCGAGGAGATCGCCCGCGTGGTGCGCGGCCGCCTGACCAATCCGCGCTGGCTTTCCGGCATGCTGGAGCACGGCCATCGCGGCGTGGCCGAGATCGCCCAGACGGTCGATGCGCTCTACGCCTTTGCCGCGACCGCCGGCGTGCCCGGTCATCTGTTCGACGCCACGCACGCCTCACTGATCGCCGACGATGCGGTGCGCACGGCCATGCTGCAAAAAAATCCGGCAGCGGCCGCCGCCATCGCTGCACGGCTGCACGATGCTCTGGCGCGCGGACTTTGGATCACCCGACGCAACGCCGTCGCTCACGAGCTGCAACGCCTGATCGGCGAGGCCGGCCGATGAACGCCGTGACCGACGTGAAGGGTTGGTGCCCCGGCATCCTGCGGCCGATGGCGAGCGGCGATGGCCTGATCGTGCGCGTCCGCCCCCGTGGCGGCGCCTTCAGCCTCGAGACAGCGGCGACACTGGCCGATCTCGCCGCGCGGCTGGGCAATGGCCATATCGACCTGACGCGCCGCGCCAACCTGCAGCTGCGCGGCCTGACCGAGGATCGTTTGCCCGAGCTGAGAGCGGAACTGGCGACGCTCGGCTTGCTCGATCCTGACACCGTGACCGAAGCGGTACGCAATGTCATGGTGGCGCCGCTGGCCGGACTCGATCCCAGCCAGGCGTTCGATGTCCGGCCGGTGGCGCGAGCGATCGACGATGCCTTGACGTCGGACAAGCGATTGCACGCGTTGCCGGGCAAGTTCGGCCTGCTGGTCGACGGTGGCGGCGCGATCTCGATTGCCTGCGAGCGCACCGATGTCGGCCTCGCCGCGGTCGGCGATGCGTTTGCCTTCGGTCTGGATACGGCCAGGGGAACGCGGTGGCTGGGTATGGTTCCACCAGCGCAAGCGGCCGAGGCCGCCATCGCGGCGGCCCATGGCTATCTTGCCGTCGCCACGCGCGGCCGCATGCGCGGTCTCGACGAGGCGGCGTTCGCGCAAGTCGCGGCCGCGGTGCGTCTGTCGCCGATGACGGGAGTGCCGGCTGCCGGCGGACGCCGGCTCGGCCTGCTGGGCAGCGCCGTCGGCATCGCCGCACCGTTCGGTCGTCTGGAAGCGGACCAGCTTCGCCAGCTCGTGAAGCTGGCGGCCGATGCCGGAGCGATCGATCTGCGTCTGTCGCCCTGGCGCGCGGTCTATTTCGGCGTGCGTAAGGACGCAGGCGTGTTGGTGCTCGAAGAGGCGCGCGGCGCCGGGCTGATCGTCGAAGAGAACGATCCCGTGCTGCAGGTCGAAGCCTGCCCCGGCGCGCCCGATTGCAAGTCGAGTAGCGTCGATGCCCGCGGCGATGCGCGGCGGCTTGCGGCCATCGCCGCGGCCCACGGCTATCGGGGCAGCATCCATGTCTCGGGCTGCGGCAAGGGTTGTGCGCGGTCGCTGCCGTCGGACCTGGTGCTGGCCGGCAAGGCCGGCGCCTATCGCCTGATCCGCAAGGCCACGACGCGCGGTCCGGTCGAGCGCATGGTCGACGCCGATGAGTTCGAGGCTTTGTTCCAACATGACTGAGCGTGCCTATGTGCGCGACGGAGCGGAGATCTATCGCCGGTCCTTCGCCATCATCCGCGCCGAGTCCGACCTGGCGCGCTTCAATGCGGTCGAGGAGCCGGTCGCGGTGCGCATCATCCATGCCTGCGGCATGCCCGAGATTGCCCGCGACATCGTCATGTCCAAGAGCTTCGCTGAACGGGCACGCCAGGCGCTGAAGGACGGCGCGCCGATCTTCTGCGATTCCAAGATGGTGGCGAACGGCGTCACCCGCGCACGCCTTCCGGCCGGCAACGAAGTCTTGTGTACCCTGGACGATCCCTCGGTGCCGGCCATCGCCAGGCGCCTCGACAATACGCGCAGTGCGGCGGCGCTCGAATTGTGGCGCGACCGGCTGGCCGGCTCGGTCGTCGCGATCGGCAATGCGCCGACCGCCTTGTTCCGGTTGCTGGACATGCTCGACCAGGGCGCACCGCCGCCGGCTGCCGTGATCGGACTGCCCGTCGGCTTCGTGGGCGCAATGGAATCCAAGGAAGCGCTGGCGGCGCATGGCGACGTGCCGTTCCTGATCGTGCGCGGCCGCAAGGGCGGCAGCGCCATGGCCGCGGCGGCGATCAACGCCCTGGCGAGTGAGCGGGAATGAGCGTGCTCGACTCCCTGGCCGGAACGGCAACTGCAGGCACGCTCTACGGCATCGGCGTCGGGCCCGGCGACGCGCGCTATCTCACCCTGCGGGCTGCAGGCCTGGTGCAGGTGGTCGATGTTGTCGCCTACTTCGCCAAGATCGGCTCTCCCGGCAATGCGCGGCGCATCGTGGCGCCGCTTCTGGCTGAAGGCCGCGCGGAAATGCGCCTGGAATACCCGGTCACCGACGAGGTCCCGGCCGACAGCCTGGAGTACCAGCAGAAGATCGGCGCGTTCTATCGCCAGACGGCGGAAACACTGGCCGCCCTGCTGCGACAAGGTAAGTCGGTCGGCCTGCTGGCCGAGGGCGATCCCTTCTTCTATGGCTCCTTCATGCATATGTGGCGCCGCCTCAGCGCTGATTTCCCGGTCGAGGTCGTGCCCGGCGTGACCGGCATGTCGGGATGCTGGACGCGCGCCAACCTGCCCATGACCTGGGGCAACGACGCGCTTGCCGTCCTGCCCGGTACCTTGGACGAGGGAGCGCTTGTCGAGCGCCTGCGGCTCGCCGATGCGGCGGTGATCATGAAGGTCGGCCGCAATCTTGCGAAGGTCCGGCGCGCCGTCGAGACGGCGGGCCTGCTGTCGCGCGCCGTCTATGTCGAGCGCGGCACGATGAAGGACGAGCGCATCATGCCGCTCGCCGACTGCGGTGCCGTGGGCGCCTATTTCGCCATGGTGCTGATCCCGGGCGAAGGGAGACGGCTGTGACCGGCTCTCTCGTGGTGGTCGGCACCGGTCCGGGCAAGGCCGAGCTCATGACGCCGGCGACGACGGCGGCGCTCGCCCGCGCCACCGACCTCGTGGGTTACGGCCCCTATCTCGAGCGCCTGCCGGAACGGTCCGGCCAGTGTCGTCATGCTTCCGACAACCGCGTCGAGCTCGACCGCGCGCGGCATGCCCTGTCGCTCGCAGCCGCCGGTCGCCAGGTCGTCGTCGTCTCCGGTGGCGACCCCGGCGTGTTCGCCATGGCGGCGGCGGTGTTCGAAGCCATCGAGACCGGCGCCCCCGAGTGGCGTCAGCTCGATGTCCGAGTCGAGCCCGGCGTCACCGCCATGCTGGCCGCTGCAGCCGAGGTCGGCGCGCCGCTGGGCGGCGACTTCTGCGCCCTCTCGCTGTCGGACAATCTAAAAGCCTGGAGCACGGTCGAGCGCCGCCTTAAGGCCGCCGCCGAAGGCGACTTCGTGATCGCCCTCTACAATCCCGCCTCCAGAGCGCGACCGACCCAGCTCGGCAAGGCGTTCGATCTTTTGCGCACCCTCAAGGCCGCCGACACACCGGTGCTGTTCGTGCGCGCCGCCGGAACGGCCGATGCCCAGGTGATAACGACGACGCTCGCCGCCGCCGATCCGTCGCGCGCCGACATGCGCACGCTGGTGATCGTCGGCGCCAGCACGACGCGTCAGGTCGGGCGTTGGGTCTACACGCCACGCAGCGAGCGGGCAGGGCGCTCATGAGCCAGCCACGCCACCGCTTCCTCGACGCCGCGCACGATGTGGCCGGTGGGTTTCACGGGCCGTGTGATCAAGATCACGGGCAGTCGGAGCATGCGCGCTGCCTCGATCTTGGCGTATGTCGCACTGCCGCCCGAGTTGCGCGAAACGATCACGTCGATCTTGTGCTGCTTCAAGAGGCGCAGCTCGGCATCGAAATCGAACGGTCCCCGCTGCTGCAGCAGGATGAGCTTGGGCGGCCGTGCGCCCACCGGCGGATCGATGAGACGGGCAACGTAGTGATGCTGCGCGATGGCGGCAAAGGAGTGCAGTTCCTGTCGGCCAAGCGCCAGGAACACGCGGCGCGGTTCCTTGCCGATGGCGAGCGCAGCCGCGACGGCGGTGGGTGCCGTTTCCCATTTGTCGCCGGCCTCGGGCTTCCAGGCGGGACGCACGAGCGTGGCCAGCGCGACGCCGGCGCGTTGGCAGGCGACGACGGCGTTGACGGAGATGCGCGGGGCGTAGGGATGGGTGGCGTCGATCACGGCAACGATCGTCTGCTCCTGGATGTATCTCGCAAGGCCGTCGGCGCCGCCGAAGCCGCCGACGCGTGTCGCGATGGGCTGCGGCTGGGGCGCAGTGGTGCGTCCGGCGAAGGACAGGGTCGCCTCGTAGCGCGGATCGCCCGCGAGGAGCTTGGCCAATGCCGAGGCTTCCGTGGTGCCGCCGAGAATGAGAACGCGCATGTCTGACGCAGCAAGCTGCACGGCCGCGCGCTGGCTGTCCATCGTCGGCATCGGCGAAGACGGCATCGCTGGGTTGTCTCCTGTGGCGCAGAAGCTTTTAGCGTCGGCCGAGCTCGTGGTCGGTGGCAAACGCCACCTTGGCTTGGCGGAAGCGCTGATCCGTGGCCGCACGCTTGCCTGGCCCAGTCCGATCGGTGACGCCGTGCCGGAGATCGAGAAGCATCGCGGCCGGCCGGTCGTCGTGCTGGCGAGCGGCGATCCCTTCCACTACGGCGTCGGCGACCTGCTGCTGCGCTCAATTCCCGCCAGCGAGACGCTCTGCCTGCCCAACGCATCGGCCTTCAGCCTGGCCGCGGCGCGGCTCGGCTGGTCGCTGCAGGACGTGGCGCTGGTCAGCCTGCATGGCCGTGCCCTGGAAGGCATCGTGCGCCACCTGCAGCCCGGCGCGCGCATCCTGGCGCTGTCGTGGGACGGCGCGACGCCGGCCAGGCTCGCGAAGTTCCTCGTCGAGCGTGGCATGGGCAATTCTACGCTCACTGTCCTGGAAGCCATGGGAGGTCCGCGCGAGCGCGTGCGCTCGGCTGCTCCCACCGGCTTTGATATCGCTGATGTCGGCCCCCTCAATACCATCGCGCTGCAGGTCGCGGCCGCTGCCGATGCAACGGTGCTGCCGCTCGCACCGGGTCTCGACGACGCGCTGTTCGAGCATGACGGCCAGCTCACCAAGCGCGAGGTCCGCGCCGTCACCGTGTCGGCACTGGCGCCGCGCCAGGGCGAGCTTCTGTGGGATGTCGGTTTGGGTGCGGGCTCGATCGCCATCGAATGGCTGCTGCGTCATCCTTCGCTCAAGGCGATCGGCATCGAATCGGAGCCCGAGCGTGCAGCGCGTGCGGCGCGCAACGCAGCCGTGCTGGGCACACCCGATCTGCAGATCGTGCAGCAGCGCGCGCCCGAGGCATTCACCGGATTACCGGCACCCGATGCGATCTTTCTGGGCGGCGGTCTTTCCAATCCGAATATGCTGGAAGCGGCATGGGCGGCACTGAAGCCGGGCGGCCGCCTGGTCGCCAACGCCGTGTCCCTCCAGTCGGAGGCGCGTTTGATCGACTACTTCCAGCGTCACGGCGGCGAACTGGTGCGGCTCGACGTGTCGAAAGCCGGCAAGGCCGGCACCGGCGGCGTCTTCGTCTGGCGTGCCGCCGCGCCGATCGTGCAATGGCGGGCGAGGAAGCCATGATCGTGGCAGGCGTGGGCTGTCGTCGCGGCACCTCGGCCGACGAGATCGAGCGCGTGGTGCGCCTGGCGCTCGGCATGCACGAGCTGCCGGCCGAACGCCTGCACGCGCTCGCCACCGAATCGGAAAAGGCGACCGAGCCCGCCTTCCCCGAGGTTGCGCGCCGCCTGTCGGTCGCTCTGGTCGCCTGCACCGTGCTGGATCTCGATCGAGTCGCCGGCCAGGTCCTGACCCCGTCCAAGTTCGTGCTGCAGGCCAAGGGCCTGCCGTCGATCGCCGAGGCCTCGGCTATCGTCGTGGCCGGCCGCAACGCCCGCCTGCTGGGCGCCCGCGTCGCCACCGAGCGCGCGACCTGCGCCATCGCCACGGGAGAGGGCCGATGACGGTGCATTTCATCGGCGCCGGTCCGGGCGCGCCCGACCTGATCACGGTGCGCGGCCGCGACCTGATCGCGCGCTGCCCGGTTTGCCTCTATGCCGGCTCGCTGGTGCCCAGGGCGTTGCTGGAACACTGCCCGGCGGGCGCTCGCATCGTCGACACCGCGCCCCTGTCGCTCGATGAGATCGTCGAGGCGTGCAAGCGCGCCACGGCCGAGGGCCACGACGTGGCGCGCCTGCACTCGGGCGATCTTTCGATGTGGAGCGCCATGGGCGAGCAGCTTCGCCGCCTGCGCGAGGCAGGCATCGCCTACACCGTGACGCCGGGCGTGCCGTCCTTTGCCGCTGCCGCCGCGGCGCTCGGCCAGGAGCTGACCTTGCCCGAAGTCGCCCAGTCGGTGGTGCTGACGCGCACCTCGGGCCGCGCCTCGGCGATGCCGCCGGCCGAGAAGCTCGAGACCTTCGCTGCCACCGGCGCCACGCTTGCCATTCATTTGTCGATCCACACCATCGACAAGGTCGTGGCGAGGCTGCTGCCGCACTACGGCGCCGACTGCCCGGCCGCCGTGGTCTATCGCGCGAGCTGGCCCGAGGAGCGCGTGATTCGCGCCACTTTGGGCACGCTTGCGGCGGAGGTGGCTAAAACGCCGATCGAGCGGACGGCGCTGATCCTGGTCGGCAAGGTGCTGCAGGCCCACGACTTCCGCGACAGCGCCCTCTACGACGCCTCCTATCAACGACGCTTCCGGGGCCGCGGCCAAGGAAGCGGCACGTGATCCCTAAAAACTTTCCGGCGCTGCCCGACTTCCCGGCCGGCGAGGTCTGGCTGGCGGGCGCGGGACCCGGCGATCCGCGGCTGCTCACCGTTCTGGCGCTGCACGCCATCGGCCAGGCCGACGACATCGTCTATGACGCGCTGGTCGATCGCCGCGTGCTCGATCTGCGTCGTGACGGCGCTGAGCTGATCTCGGCCGGCAAGCGTGGTGGACGGCCCTCGTCGCAGCAACGCGACATCAATGACGTGCTGATCGAGCGCGCCCGCGCCGGCCGCCGCGTGCTGCGGCTGAAGGGCGGCGATCCCTTCGTGTTCGGCCGCGGCTGGGACGAGGCCTCCGCGCTGACCCAGGCCGGCATCCGCTTTCGCATCATCCCCGGCCTGACGGCGGGCTTGGCCGGCGCGGCGCTGGCCGGCATCCCCGCGACCTCGCGCGACACCAACCATGCCGTCGTGCTGGCCGCCGGCCATCGCGCGGAGGACGGTGGTTCGGCCGCCGACTGGGCGGCATTGGCCAGGCTCGGCCAGCCGATCGTGCTCTACATGCCGATGTCGCAGCTCGCCGAGATCACGGTATCGTTGCAGCAGGGCGGGATGTCGCCCGACACGCCGGCCGCGCTGATCCAGTCCGCCGCTACGGACCAGGAGCGAGTGGTCGAAAGCAAATTGGGCAACCTGGTCGATGACGCGGCGCGCCATGGAGTCGGCTCGCCCTCGATCGTCGTCATTGGCGCCACGGCGGGCCTGCGTCGCCATCTTCTAGGCTCGCTGGTCGGCTGGCGATGACAGCCGGGCTCATCGTCGCGGCACCGCACTCGGGCGCCGGCAAGACCACGCTGACGATCGGGCTGATGCGCGCGCTGAGCCGGCAGGGCATGGCGGTGCAGGCCTTCAAGTGCGGGCCCGACTACATCGATCCCGCCTTTCACGCCGCGGCGACGGGCCGGCCGAGCTTCAATCTCGACACCTGGGCAATGGCCGCGACGACGATTGGCGACCTCGTGGCAAGCCATCCCGCCGACATCGCCGTCACCGAAGGCGTCATGGGCCTGTTCGACGGCGTTGCCGCCGCTGGTCAGACGGCACGCGGGGCCACGGCCGACCTTGCTGCATTGCTCGGCTGGCCGGTGCTGCTGGTGCTCGATGTCTCCGGCCAGACCGAGACGGCGGCGGCTGTCGCTGCCGGGCTGGCGCATTATCGCGACGATGTCGCCGTCGCCGGCGTGATCCTCAATCGCGTTGCGAGCCCGCGCCATCTCGCCCTGATCACGCCGGGCTTCGAGCGTGTCGGACTAAGAGTGTTCGGCGCGCTTGGCCATGATGCGCGGTTCGAGCTGCCGGAGCGTCATCTCGGGCTGGTGCAGGCGGACGAGACGGACGATATCGACCGGCGCCTCGACGCGCTGGGTGACGCCATTGAGGGCGCCGTCGATCTTGCGGCGATACGGCGAGCGGCGGTCCCCGCGAAACTCGCGACCGGGAGTGTGTCGCGGCGGCCGCCCGGTCAGCGCATCGCGCTCGCGCGCGATCGGGCGTTCTCCTTCATGTATCCCCACCTGCTGGAAGCCTGGCGGTTGGCGGGCGCGGAGGTCCTTCCTTTTTCGCCGTTGGCCGACGAGGCGCCCGATCAGCAGGCCGACGTCGTCTGGCTGCCCGGCGGCTATCCCGAGCTGCATGGCGGCGTGCTGGCGGCGGCGCGCCGTTTCCAGGACGGCTTGCACCTTCTGGCGGCGCGGTCGGTGCCGATCCACGGCGAGTGCGGCGGCTACATGGTGCTGGGGCAGGGCATCGAAGACGCCGAGGGACGGCGCCATTCCATGGCCGGGCTGCTTCAGGTCGAGACCTCGTTTGCCAAGCGCCGGCTTCATATCGGTTATCGGCGCGCCCGGCTCCTGGCCGACGGGCCGCTGGGATCGTCTGGCGAGACGATCATGGGACATGAATTTCACTATGCCAGTGTGCTGCAAGTCGGTGATGAGCCGTTGGTCGACTGCCGCGATGCCACAGGAGCGGTCGTGCCGGAGGCCGGTGCGCGCAACGGCTCGGTGAGCGGCACGTTCTTCCATGCCATTGATGGACTGAAGACATGAAACCGTCGTTCGATCCGGCTTTCCGCGCGCAGTTCCGCGACCTCGTGTTGTGGCGGCGCGATGTCCGGCGCTTTCGCCGCGATCCCGTGGCGCGCGAGCGGATCGACGCGCTGATCGAGATCGCCACCCACGCACCGTCGGTCGGGCTCAGCCAGCCATGGCGCTTCGTGCATGTCGATTCGCCCGAACGGCGGCTCGCCGTCATCAGGAGCTTCACCGACGCCAACCAGCGGGCCCTCGAAGGCTATTCCGGTGAGAAGCAGGCGACCTATGCCGGGTTGAAGCTCGCAGGCCTCAAGGAGGCGCCGGTTCACCTCGCGGTCCTTTCCGACGACGGCACGCACAGCGGCAGCGGGCTGGGACAGCAGACCATGCCCGAGACGCTGCACTACTCGGTCGTCGCGGCGATTCAGACCCTGTGGCTGGCGGCGCGCGCCGACGGCGTCGGCATGGGCTGGGTATCGATCCTCGATCCCGCTGCGGTCACAAAGGCGCTCGACGTACCGAAGTCGTGGAGCCTCGTCGCCTACCTCTGCCTCGGGCTTCCCGCCGAGGAGCATCTCGATCCCGAGCTCGAGCGGAATCACTGGGAACAGCGCACTGATTTGAAGGACGTCGTCTTCACGCGCTAGCGTCTTTGCCGGGAGCGCGGCACTCCAGTGCCGCTCATGTCTTCCAGGCTTGACGCTTTTCACGTCGGCTGCCAGTTTGCCCGCGGTGGTTCCCGCAAGGGATCAAAAGGGAACGCGGTGCATGTGCTTGCACATAACCCCGCGGCTGCCCCCGCAACTGTGAGCGGCGAGCTTGCGACCTAAAATGCCACTGGGCGCCGAAAGGCACCTGGGAAGGCGGTCGAAAGCGAGGACCCGCAAGCCAGGAGACCTGCCACCAGCAGCGGTCACGCGCGAACGCATTGGGCGGGGTGTCCTGATGTAGAAACTGACCCGTGTTCCGCGGCAAGCGCCGCGGCATGGGCCAGCTACAGGTTCGCGGTGACGGGTGACGTCTGCCGCGAGTCTGTCTTGTCGGTTCCTCTCAGCGATCCTGGCCAGCGCGACATCGATCCGCTCGAGCTCTATGCCTCGGCCATCGATACGTCGGACTATGTCGCCGTGCTGGCGCCGTTGATCCGCCAGGCAGTGCCCGAAGTCGGGCGCCTGCTCGATGTCGGCGCCGGCGGCGGCCAGCTCGGCATGGCGATCCACGACCCGGCGCGATCGTGGACCGCCATCGAACCCTCGCCGACCATGCGGTCACGCCTGGTGAAGCTCGCCCAGCCGCCACATGTCATCGCCGCCGGCTGGGAGCGAGCCGAGGTCACGCAAGGTCACGACACCGTCCTGGCGGCGACCATGCCGGCCTTCTTCGATCATCCCGAAGCCTTCCTCGCGCGCTGCCGCGACTGGGCACGCACCGTCGTCTGGGTCGTGCCGGCGCATGCCGGACCCAAGGGGCTGTGCTTCGCCGGTTGCCTGCTGCGCGAATGGCATCGCGAGGACGAGACGCCCGGCATCGACATCACCATGCGTGGCCTCTTGCCCGCGTCGTATCCGCCGCACGTCGCCTTCACCAATTGGACCTTCACCGGCGTCGTGCCCGATATTTTTCGGCTTTCTGCTTTCCTCGCCGGTCGCCTGGGCTGGAGCCCGTCGGATGACCGCCGCGAACAAATGACAGCGCATCTCGCCCGGCAGGCGAAGCGCACGGGGTCGGGCTATCGCCTCGACATCCCGAGAAGATCTGCCGTTCTTGTGTGGGGACAACAATGAACAAACGCACTTTGGCAATCGCCAGCCTGATGCCACTCGCTTTCGTATCGACAGTCGTGGCGCAGGATCAATCGCAACAGCCGTCGCCGCTGAAGCCGATGGACCAGCCGGGCCAGCAGCAATATTTCCTGCCCGAAGGCTTCATCACCGCGACCGGCCGTCCCGAGCCGATCAGCCGCCTGGTCGGCACGGTGCAGGTGATCCACCAGGACCGCATCGCCAAATCGACCGCGCGTTCGGTCACCGAGCTTCTGAACGAGAACGCCGTCGGCTTCATGAGCGAATGGACGCCCGGCCAGACCTCGATCAACATCCGCGGTGCGGCGACCGAGGGCCAGGGCCGCGACTTCAAGAGCCAGGTGCTGGTGCTGATCAACGGCCATCGCGCCGGCACCGCCAACGTCTCCAAGCTGTCGACTGCCGACATCGAGCGCATCGAGATCGTGCGTGGGCCCTCCTCGGTGATCTACGGCAGCCAGAACATGGGCGGCGTCATCAACGTCATCCTGAAGACCGGTCTCACCGCGCCGGGCAATGTCGTGCAGGCCGATGCCGGCTCGTGGAACCTGCTCGAGGCCAAGGCTGCGAGCGGTGGCCTCTACAAGGGCTTCGACTGGTACGTCGGCGGGGCCGCCAGCACGCGCGACAACTACGCCATCTCGGGCGGCGCGCCCGAGCTCAACACGGCGTGGACGCGCTATGGCGCCACCGGCGCCTTCGGCTACCAGATCGACGAGACCAGCCGCGTCGAGGGCACGGTGCGCTCGGACGGCATCTACAATGCCGGCTTCCGCGGCTCGAGCGCCAACCTGTTCGCCTTCGACACGCGCTACAACTACTCGTTCGACTCGAGCTACCTCGCCAAGACGCGCGACGGCCAGGGCAACTTCTACTTCCAGGCCTACTTCGTCACCGACGTCGACGATCTCAACAATCCCTCGCCGCTCAGCGCGCTCAACGCGGTGACGGCGCGCACGACGACGGATCACAACCGCCGCCAGCTCGACATCCTCGGTGCGCGCTTTCAGCCGCGCTACAAGCCGTTCTCCGGCAACGAGCTGTTGTTCGGCCTGGACTGGGAGCGCAGCTGGCTGCGTTCCGACCGCTATCGCGCCGGCGGCTCGGCGGTGACCCAGCTTTCGCCGCAGGACAACAATCAGACCGACAATTTCTTTGCCGTCTACCTGGAGGATTCGCAGAGCCTGTTCGACGACAAGCTGATCGTGCGTGGTGGCGTGCGCCAGACCTGGGGCGCCACGGCGCTCGACTGGACGCCTTATGCGCCGACCCTGGTCACCGGCACCAATCCCTATCAGGCCACGACCTACTCGGCGGGCCTGACCTACGCCTTCACCGACTGGCTGGCCGGTCGCGCCGGCGCCTCGAGCGGCTTTCGCGCGCCGACCGCCACCGAGATCGGCGCCAACTTCACCACGACGCCGATCGGCACCACCATCTTCGGCAATCCGGGCCTGGGACCGGAGACCAGCCAGCAATGGGAGGTCGGCGCCACGGCAAACTGGAAGGGCGGCCGTTTCGATACGGTGGTATTCCAGAACAACATCTCCAACCGCATCACGCCGCTCACCGTGTCCTCGACCGGCGGCCGCGTCGTGCAGATCCAGACCAACAGCCCGGCCAACCTCATTGTGCAGGGCATCGAGTTCCAGCTGCAGGCCGACCTCTTCCAGTCGTTCAGCTGGCGCCCTCCCGTCGAGGGACTGTTCTGGAACGTGTTCGGCAACGGCTACTACAATTGGAAGATGACCGACTATGGCGCCAATCCGCTGTCGGGCACCGACCTGGCGCTGCGCATCAACAAGTACGGCGCATCGATCGGCACGCTGTTCGGCCAGGTCGGCACGCAGTATCCGTGGAGCTTTCAGCTACTGGGAATCCTGCGCGGACCGATGTGGTACAACACCGAGGAAAGTCTCTCGCCGGTGTTCTTCCCCGGGCAGAACCGCACGGTAAGCGTCTACGAGAAGGGGGCGTTCTGGGTGTGGAACTCGCGCTTCGAGCTGGAAGTGATCAAGGACCTGAAACTGTTCGCGGCGGTCAACAACATCTTCGACGTGAACAACCATCCGATCTTCATCGCCCAGGACTCGACGCCGTGCACCGCCTTCCAGGTGAACCAGAACGGCGCCTGTGGCAACTCCATGCCGGGGCGGGAAGTCATCGCCGGCTTCCAGTTCAGGTTTTGATCAGGACGGCCGCCTTCCTCGCGACACTGGCGCTTACCGCGCCAGTGTGGGCGGCGCCAGTGTGGGCCGAGCCCGTCACGGTGCGCGACGCGTTCGATCGCAGCGTGACCGTGCCCGAGGCGCCGCAACGCATCGTCACGATCTTCGCGTCGAACACCGAGATGGTGGCGGCGCTGGGCCTCGCCGATCGCATCGTCGGCATCGAAGCCTATACGCGCTATCCGCCTGAAGTGTTGAACAAGCCGCTGGTCGGCGGTCGGCTGGGCTTCTCGGTCGACGAGGTGGTGGCGCAGCGGCCCGACCTGGTCGTCGTCACGCCCTCGCGCCAAGCCGCCAACCAGCTCGTCGATCCCATGCAGCGGCTGGGAATTCCCATCGTCGTGCTGCTGCAGCGCGACGTGGCGGAGATCCTGTCGAACATCCGCCTGCTGGGCCGCCTGACCGGCGTGGCCGAGCGCGGCGAGCAGTTGGCCGCCGGGCTGCAGGCCCGCCTCGACAAGGTCGAGCAGCGTGTCGCCGGCCGCAAGAAGCCGAGCGTGATCATGATCACCGGCCGGCTGGGCAACGGCCTGCTGCTGGTGACGCGGCCGGGCACCTACACCGGCGACGCCATCGTCCGCGCCGGCGGCCATCTCGCCTTCGACGCCGGCACCATCGCCCAGGTCTCGCCTGAGGCGGTGTTCAAGGCCGATCCCGACCTGCTGCTGTTCGCCGGCAATGCCAAGGACATGAAGGAATTTATCGGCCGGCCCGGCTGGGCCGACATGCGCGCCGTGAAGACCGGGCGCGTCCACGCCGTCAATCGCGCCGAGCTCCTGATCCCCGGCCCGCGCACCATCGACGGCATCGAGCGCCTGGCCAACATCTTCCATCCGCCGACGGCCACGCAATGAGGGTCTGGCTGCTCCTCATCCTGGCGCTGCTTCTGTCCATCGTGATCGGTGCCGCCGCCGGTCACGACTGGATGAGCCCCGCCGACCTTGTGCGGGCGCTGGCAGGCGACACTGACCTGCGCAGCCGGCTGCTGATCGACTGGCGCCTGCCGCGCGTACTGGCCGCGGCGTGTGTCGGCGCCTTGCTCGGCCTGGGCGGCACGGTCTTCCAAGGCGTGTTCCGCAATCCCCTGGCCGAGCCTTACCTGTTGGGATCGGCCGGCGGCGCGGCACTCGGCGCCACGGTGGCCCTGCTGGTGCCGCTCGCCGCGCCACAGTCGTTCGTGTTGCCCGTGCTGGCCTTCGCCGGCGCCTGGGGCGCCACCATGCTGGTGATCGGCATCTCACGCGTTGCCGGCGCCGTCGATGCCGCGGGCATGCTTCTGGCCGGCGTCGCGGTGGCCGCGGTGCTGGGCGCGCTGCGTTCGTTCCTGATGCTGGCGCTATCCGATGAGACGGTGAGCCTGCAAATCGTGCTGAGCTGGGTGCTGGGCGGCGTGCAGACGCCGACCTGGCCGATCCTCGGCCTGCTGGCCGCGATCTCGATCGCCTGCCTCGTGCTCACCCTGCTGCTGGCCGGCCGGCTCGACGTGCTGGGCCTGGGCGAGACCATGGCGATTGCCTTCGGCCTCAACGTCAATCGGTTCATCGCGTTCGCCGTGCTGGCGGGCTCGGTCGTCGTCGCCGCTGCCGTCGCCTTCGGCGGGCTGGTGGCCTTCGTCGGCCTCGCTTCGCCGCACATCGCGCGCTGGCTGGTCGGACCGTTGCATCGGCCGTTGCTGCCGGCGTCGGCACTGGTCGGCGCCATCGTCGTCACCCTGGCCGATGCCATCGCGCGCTCGGCGGTGCCGCCCGCGGAGATTCCGCTCGGCCTGGTCACGGCAGTGGCCGGCGGACCATTCTTCATCCTTCTGCTCGCCCGCAGGCTGCGCACATGATGAGCATCGCGGCCAAGGACCTTTCGGTCAGGCGCAACGGCGCGACGTTGCTCGACGGCCTGTCGCTGTCGCTCGGGCCGATCGGGTCGATCGCGGTCATCGGCCCCAACGGCGCTGGCAAGTCCACCCTGTTGAAGGTGCTGACCGGCATCGACAAGCCGACGGCGGGCTCGGTGCATGTCGGCGATCGCGATCTCGCGTCGCTCAGCAATGCCCAGCGCGCCAACACGATCGGTTACCTGCCGCAGTATTTCGAGCCGCACTGGGATCTCAGCGTCGCCGAGCTGGTGCGGCTGGGGGCGGACCGCAGCGACCGATTGGCTGCAGGCGCGATCGAGGCGGCGACGGAAAAGTTCGAACTTATGCATCTCGCTCGGCGTCGCTGGTCGACCTTGTCGGGCGGCGAGCGTGCGCGCGTGCTGCTCGCGGCCGTGCTGGTGGTCGATCCGCCGGTGCTGCTTGCCGACGAGCCCGCGGCCAGCCTCGACATCCGCCATCGCCTCGACGTGATCCGTGCGCTCACCCTCCGACGGCCGGACCGACTGTCGGTGGTCGTCGTGCACGATCTCGACCTTGCGTTCACTTTCTTCGAGCGCGTGGTCGTGATCGACCGCGGCAAGGTCGTGGCCGACGGGCCGGCGAAAAGCCTGATCGACGATCGGCGCATCGACGAGGCCTTTTCCGTGCGGTTTGACCGCCTGAAAACACCCGACGGCTGGCTGTTGCGTGCGTCCACTGGTCCCTGATCGACCGGCTTGCATTGGCCCCCGGTCTGCCTGATAGGGTGGGCCGATGACGACGATGTCGCCCAAGAAGCTGGGCTTTTTCACCCGTTTGCTCGACGAAACCACGGCGGCCGAGCGCTATCGGCTGGCCACCGAGCAGATCGTGCATGCCGAGCGCTGCGGCTTCGATTCGGCCTGGATCGCCCAGCATCATTTCCACGAAGGCGAAGGTGGCCTGCCGGCGCCGTTCGTGTTCCTGGCGCAAGCGGCCGTGCAGACCTCGCGCATTCGGCTGGGCACCGGCATCGTCACGCTGCCGCTCGAGCTGCCGGTGCGCGTCGCCGAGGACGCCGCCGTCACCGACCTGATCTCCGGCGGCCGACTTGAAGTCGGCGTCGGCCCGGGCGGCAACCTGACCGCCTTCACCGCCTTCGGCCTCGATGCCAACGATCGTCACAAGCTGATGAACGGCAATCTCGAGCTGATGCGCACGGCCTGGGGCGGCGGCGCATTGCCGGGCGGCGACAAGCTCTATCCGGCGAGCCCGACCCTGGTCGATCGCATCTGGCAGGCGACCTTCAGCGTCGAGGGCGCCCGCCGGGCCGGCCTCGCCGGCGATGGCCTGATGTTGTCGCGCACCCAGCCGCGTTCCCCCGATGCGCCGAAGGCGCTGCTGTCGGACATCCAGAATCCCATGATCGACGCCTATCTCGAGGCGCTGCCCAGGGGTCGCGAACCGCGCATCCTCGCCTCGCGCACGGTGTTCGTCGCCGACGATACCCAGGAGGCGATGCGGCTCGCCGAGATCGGCGCGACCAGGATGCGCCACCGGCTTGCCGCCACCGGCAACCTGTCGTCGGGCAGCCTAGTCGGCGATCTCATTGCCGCCTTCGACGTGCATCTCGGCACGCCCGAGCAGGTGGTCGCCTCGCTGCAGGCTGACGAGACGCTGCGGCGGGCCACCGATCTCATCATGCAGGTCCATTCGATCGATCCACCGCATCCGTTCATCCTGCGCTCGATCGAGCTGATGGCTGAGCAGGTGGCGCCGGCGCTGGGCTGGGTGCGCAACGATTCTGCGGAAGGAAACGATGTCCGACGTCATCGACACGCTGGCCGGCATTGAGCCGGGATCGCCGCTCGACGCGATCCGCAACGGGCGCCTGCAGGCGCGCACGCACGCCCAGGCGAGCTACGATTCGCTGTTCAAGCCATTGAGCGAAGCCGACGCGAGCAGACTCGAGCGCATCGCCATCGCCTGCTTCGTCGCGGGCCTGCATGGCCGGCCCGAGATGGAAGCCTTTTATGGCACGGCGTTGGCCGAAGCCGGCGCGCCGGCGGCCTGGAAGGGTGCGATCGCCGCTGCCGTGAAGGCGGCCAAGGGGCAGGGGCCGTACGGTCACTATCCCAAGGGACCGCTCAGCGCCGAGGACAAGGCCGGGCCGGTGTTCAAGATCGGCGCCGCCGAGCGCGACGCCCTCAGCGCACGGCTCGCCGCCGCGTTCGAGCATACGCACATGCTGGTGTTCCATCCGCGCGACGCTGCGCCGCCGTACCTGCAGGCGCTGGTCGATGCCGGCTGGTCGGCTACGGGCATCGTGGTGATCTCCCAGCTGGTCGCCTTCCTGTCCTATCAGATCAGGGTCGTCGCCGGTCTGCGCGTCCTGAAGGCGAGGCCCGCATGACCGACAAGATCCTTTCGACGCCGCCACACGTCGAGCCCGTGGTCTTCACGCGCGACATGCTCGACTGGCTGCCGTGGCTCGAGCCGATGGCCGAGCAGGACCTGACGGCGCGCCACATGGCGGGCTTGGTCGACGCGGCGCGCGCCAAGTCGGCCTACTTCCGCTTGCTGGTGCGCGATCCCGAAGTGCTGGAGCATCGTACCAAGACCGACAAGGACATCTTCTACAATCCCGAGGCTGGCCTGCCGCGCGCCGAGCGCGAGCTCGCCGCCGCCGCGACCTCGCGCTTCAATGGCTGCATCTATTGCGCCTCCGTGCATGCCCGGTTCGCGGCGACCTATTCAAAGCGTGCGGAAGATGTCGACCGCCTGCTCGACAAGGGCGTGGATACCAACCTCGACGCCCGCTGGAATGCCATCGTCGCGGCCTCCATCGCGCTCACCGCGACACCGATCACCTTCGGGCCAGAGCATGTCGACGCCCTGCGCAAGGTCGGCCTGGACGAGGCATCGATCGTCGACGTCATCAACGCCGCTTCGTTCTTCAACTGGGCGAACCGGCTGATGCTGTCCCTGGGCGAGCCCGCGGCGCCCGAAAAGGCCTAGGGCCGCCCGGCATCGCGGCAACCTTTCGCTCTGCCACCCCGTTGATTCCGGGCGGCGGCAGCCAGCGGAGGGAACGATGACAGTTGCGCGCAGGAAGGCCGCGCACGCCCAGCGGGGCAAGGCGGAGCTGAACCCGCACGATGCGCTGGTCCTTCTCACAGCCGAGCACAACGAGATCGACAAGCTCGCCCGCGAGTTCGAGCGCCTGCGCAAGGCGGCCGATCCCGTCGACAAGGGCAAGGCGGCGCTCAGGCTCTGCCATGCGCTCGAGCGCTATGCGGCGATCAAGCACGAGGTCTTCTATCCGGCCGCCATCGCGGTTCTGGAGGGCGAGGACAAGGAACTGCTGGGCAAGGCACAGGTGAAGCATGACGGCATCCAGGCCCTGATCGAGAAGATCGAGGACACGCCGGCGGACGATCCGTCCTTCGACGCCACCGTGACGGTGCTCGCCGAGCAGGCATCCCGCCTGATGAAGCAGGAAGAGGAGCAACTCTTTCCGCGACTGCGCCATTCACGCCTCGACCTCTTGGGGACGGGCGAGCGCATGGCGGCGCGCAGGACCGAACTCGGCACCGCGCCGATCGACCGCGAGCGGGTGCGCCAGGCCCGCAAGGTCATGAGCGTTCGTTAGACGATAGCGGGAGTTGCAAGCGATTCCTCTTGGTCCGAAACCGCCCCAACCGGCAACCGCGGCCCCGCCGTTCCGTTGACATCCCGTGACCATGCATGTGCGTGGGTGGGAGGCGGGCGATTCCTGACAATAGCGTAATACACGACAGCACCGAACCTGCTCTGCCGTCATCGGTGCTGAGCCACGGCGGACGCGTTTTGCCGGCAGTGACGGTCGATACCTACAACGAGGAGCTGCGCGACGAGGAGGGCTTCGTCGGCGATCGCGCCAGCGGCCGCGCTTTCCGCGCCATCCTGGAAGACTGGCGCGACAAGTTGCGCGCCCAGGGCGAGGACCCGTTCGGCGACACCCCGACCCGCGAGATCTCCAAGTCCAAGCTCGACAAGATGCTGGCCGAAGGCGATCCGCTGGCGGCCGGCCTGGTCCACACCGCGGTCGAGGAATATGCCGTCGAGCTTGCCACCGTGGTGGGTCGCTTCCTGCGCCTGAAGAAGTGGCACGGCACGGAGCGTATCGTGATCGGCGGCGGCTTGAGCGCCAGCCACATCGGCGAGCTGGCGATGGGCCGCGCCGCCGTCCTGCTGGCCGGCGAAAACGTCGCGGTCGAGTTGCGTACGATCACTAGCCATCCTGACAAGGCCGGCTTGATCGGCGCCGTGCAGCTGGCGCCGAGCTGGGTGCTGGCCGGCCATGACGCCATCCTCGCGGCCGATATCGGCGGCACCAACCTGCGCATCGGCGTGGTCGACCTCAAGATGAAGAAGAAGGGCGACATCTCGAAGGCCGCCGTCTGGAAGCATTTGCATTGGCGCCATCGCGACGACGAGCCGACGCGCGAGGAGGCCGTCGCGCGGATGGCCAAGATGGCCAGGGAACTGATCGAGCTGGCGGCCGCCGAGAAGCTCAAGCTCGCGCCCTTCGTCGGCGTCGGCTGCCCCGGCCTGATCGACGAGCGTGGCGTGATCGTCACCGGCGGCCAGAACCTGCCGGGCAACTGGGAAGGCGAGGATTTCAATCTCGCCCACGAGCTGACGCGCCGCCTGCCGCAACTCGAAGGCCATGAGCCGGTGGTCGTCATGCACAACGACGCGGTGGTCCAGGGCCTGAGTGAAGTGCCCAACATGACCGACGTCCGCCACTGGGGCGTGCTCACCATCGGCACCGGTCTCGGCAACGCCCGCTTCACCAACCGGACGAACGAGCGCGAGCCGTCTTAATCTTCCGGAGCGCGGACCTCCAGGTCCGCTCATGATCATGATGCGGACCTGGAGGTCCGCGCTCTGTTAAGACATAAACCAATCCAGCATCGCGGCGTTCTCGTCGCGCGGGTAGGTGTGCGACAGGTCGGCGATCTCGCGGTAGGTCACCTTGGCGCCGGCCTGGGACAAGGTCTGCTCGGCCTGGCGCGCGAGCTGCGGCGGGAACATCCAGTCTTTGACGCCGTGCACGATGTAGACCGGCAGGTCGCGCAGGCGGGCCTCGTCGGCGAAGGTCAGCATCATGGGGTGGAAGGCGGCCGCCACCGGAGCGATATGGGTGAATCGGCAGCCGCCGCGCAGGCCCAGCACATAGCTGAACGTGCCGCCGTCGCTCATGCCCGTCAGCAGCTGATGGCTGGCGTCGATGTTCCACTGCCCGGCTACATGCTCGACCATGGCGTCGATGCTGGGGCCATCGGTGTCGGGATCCATCAGCGACCACGTCGTGCCGATCGCCGTCGGCGCCAGCACGACGAAGCCGCGCGTGCGCGCTTCGCGGACCCAGCTCCACAGGAAGGCCCCGCCATTGCCGCTGCCGCCGTGCAAGGCGACGACCAGCGGACAGGCGCGGCCTTCGTCGTAGGTCTCCGGCACGTAGAGCGAAAAGGCGCCGCGTGTGCCGGGCGGTCCGCCGGCATGGATCACGCCCACCTTCTCGCGCGCCGGATCGATCGCGGCGAGGCGGGCAGCCAGATCGGCATCGCCGCGCGCCGACTGCTCGAGGAAGAACTGGCTGACCGGCTTCAGGAATGCCGCCATGGGATAGATCGCCTGGGCGGCCTCGGCGTAATTGCGCAGCGCGCGGTAGGCGCCGACGATCGGCTGTGGGGCCTCGCCGGCCGAGCGCAGGGCGGCAATGCCACGCGCCGCGGCCTCGGCGGCCGGCTCCAGGCAGGCCCGCACCGGCTTCAGTCGCTCCGGCCAGTCAAGCGTGCGCGAGAGCGCAAGCGCTGCCTCCACCTCGTCGTCGCGGCCGGCCATGGCCTCGATGATCTGCGGCAGCGTGACCGGCGAGATATGCCGTCCGGCGAATTCCAGCGCATGCATCGCCTTCAGCGTGGCCGGCACGAGCTGGCTGACGGCGCCGACCGCGGGTTCGTCGGCGGCGTCGGTCATGCGCTCAGTCCTTCAGCACCGCCGCCTCGAGAGGCGACTTGCCACGGATCATGTCGGCCGCCTTCTCGGCGATCATCAGGACGGAGGCGTTGAGATTGGCCGACGGCATGGTCGGCATGATCGAGGCGTCGACCACGCGCAGCCCCTCGATGCCGCGCACCCGGAGCTGGTCGTCGACCACCGCCGTCGGATCGTTGTCCGGCGCCATGCGGCAGGTGCCCATGAGATGGAAGGTGGTCGTGCCGCGCTGCTTGGCGGCGGTCAAAAGATCGTCGTCCGATTGCGCCTGCGGGCCGGGGAATTCCTCGCGATCGTAGTACTTGCTGAGCGCCGGCGAGCAAAGCAGGCGACGGGCGAGCTTCATGCCGGCCAGCAGCACGCGGCGGTCGCTTTCGGCCACCAGGTAGTTGGGCTGGATGGTCGGATGCTCGAATGGATCGGCCGAGCGGGCCCGCACGTAGCCAAGGCTGTCGGGCCGTTGCTGCCAGGAAGCGATGGTCATGCCCGGGAAGTCGTCGAGCGTCGACTGCACCCCCTCCTTGTACGAGGCCGGCGTGAAGGTGAACTGCAGGTCGTAGTTGTCGACGTTCTCGTCCGACTTCCAGAACACGTAGATCAGCGTCGGATTGAGCGCCAGGATGCCCTTGCGCGCCGTTGCGTATTTCAGCACTTCGCCAACCAGCCGCAGTCCCTTGGACCGCTCGTTGATCGTGGTGGCGTTCTTGACGCGGGCGACGAAGCGCGGCGCGTAGTGGTCGCGCAGGTTCTCGCCGACGCCGTGCAGGTCATGCTTGACCGCGATGCCCAGCGACTTCAGAAGCGGCGCCGGCCCGACGCCCGAGACCTGCAGGAGCTGCGGCGAGTTCACCGTGCCGCCGCTCAGGATGACTTCCTTGGCGGCACGCACCTCGACCGGCGTGCCGTTGCGGCCGCCCTTGTTGTAGCGGATGCCGACAGCCCGCCTGCCCTCGAGCACGATCTCCGTCGCGTGGGCGTTGGTGCGAACCGTCAGATTGGAGCGCTTCATCGCCGGATGCAGATAGCCGCGCGCCGCGCTCTTGCGGCGGCCGTTCTCGATGATGCGCTGCACGTAGCTCACGCCGGCCTGCTGCGCGCCGTTGTAATCCTGGTTCCGCGGGATGCCCATCTGCACCGCGCCTTCGATGAAGGCCTCGCACAGGGGATCGCGCCAATCGAGGTCGGTGATGGGCAGGTTGCCGTCGCGGCCGCGAAACAGCTCTTCGCCGCCCATGCGCCGTTCGCTGCGGCGGAAGTAGGGCAGGACGTCGGCATAGCCCCAGCCGCGGTTGCCGCGCTGGGCCCAGCCGTCGAAGTCGAGTCGCTGGCCGCGATTGTAGATATGGCCGTTGATCGAGCTCGATCCGCCCAGGGTCTTGCCGCGCGGGGCGGCGATGGCCCGGCCGCCGGTCCATTCGCTGGGTTCGGACTTGTAGAGCCAGTTCACCTTGGGATTGACCAGGGTGTACATGAAGCCGGCGGGGATATGGATGAAGGGATGCCAATCCCAGGGGCCCGCCTCGAGGACGCAGACCGTGACGTTCTCATCCTCGCTCAGCCGCGAAGCCAGGATGCTGCCGGCCGATCCCGCGCCGACGATGACATAGTCGAAAGTTTCCATGCGACGACGACTGTGCGGCAAGTCGGCGAATTCGGCAATTGCCTCACCCTGAGGAGGGCGCTCAGCGCCCGTCTCGAAGGGCGGCCACCGCAAGGCAGATTGCCCACCCACGCGCGGTTTACCGCGCGCATTCGAGACGCCACACTTCGCGTGGCTCCTCGGGGTGAGGTGGTCTTGTTTCAGCGCGCCCGCCTCGTTGAAACTTTCGCAACAAATCTGAGTGAGGAAACCCATCCGCAGGTCTCGTGCAGCCGTAGTGCCGTGATACAGTGCAACCGATGCGGCGGGGCGTGGTGTGACGATCGACAGGGAGCGGCTGATCCGGCTGCTGCGGATGACCGAAAGCGACCGGGACGCGGAAGCCCTGATCGCCATCCGGAAATCGAATCAGATGCTGAAGCAGAACGGCATGAGCTGGTCGGATGTGATCGACCTGCCTCCGCCGGCCCAGGCGCCTTTCGCCTCGAGCGACTGGTCCGAGGTCTCGCTCGCCGGCTACGAACGGTCGGACGGCATCCGCCGCTCGATCCGCCGCGAATTCCCGATCACGCTGGCGTTCTTCCCGCTGTGGATCGCCGCCGAGCTGCTGGCGATCTTCTATCCCAACACCTACTGGAACAAGAACGGCAAGCGGGTGATCGTGGCCTTCTGGTCGCTGTGCTGGCTCGGCCTGCTGTCCTGGCTGGGGGCGGGGACCTGGCTGCTGCTCACGATCGGTACTTGAGAGCGAGACGCCATTGATGCGATAGGTCGGCTAGTGGAGGCGTGTAAATGCCGTATACCGAGCTGCTGAACTCTTCGTTCATGGATTTCACGAGCTGGCGCAGCGGCGCCAGCGGGCCGTCCGGCGGCCCGTTGCTTACCGGCTACACCCTCAACGTCGCCCTCATCCTCGACCGGGCGAACGATCCGTCGACCCTGCTCGACGCCAACTGGGCATCGCGCCACAAACAACTCGATACCCTGAACGACAACGGCACGCTGTGGTCGACCTACGGCGCCGACCCGGCGAAGTACAACCAGGTTCTGTCTGATCTCGCGGGATTGCATATCAAGACGGTAGCGCAGGTCGCGGCCGAACAGCACGTGTCGAGCGGCTATATCTCGTCGGCTGAATCGCGCACCATCTGGGTGCAGGTCGACCAGACCAATATCGACAAGCTGTTCGGGCCGGGCTTCGCCTTGCATGGCGACGCCACGAGCGCGCATTGGGACGGCAATCTCTCCCTGCCCGACGGATGGGCAAGCGCGCTCGGTGTCAAGGGAGTGTGGTTCGACACCTCCAACGCCGCCAATTCCGTCAACTTCAATCCGTCGCTGCCGACCCACGGCAACAGCACGCTGGTGCCGCTCCAGCAAGGCTGGCAGAGCCTGGGCAACGCCAGCACCAGCCCGACCAACATCCCGCCGCAGCAGATCGCCGACAATTACTACAATTTCCCGCTCTCCGGCGATCTGTGGAATCCCGCCTCGGGCATCGCGCCGCAAACCGGCACCATCGGCCTGGTCGAGCCGGGCGTCGGCGCGGCCGTCCCCAAGGGCTCGTTCGGCGCGCTGCTCGACCATTATCGCGCCGAACTCGGCATCAACACCTCGGCGCAGTGGACGGCGGTCTCTCCCGGCGGCGAACAGTATCCCACCAACATCACGCCGCCGGCCTTCAATCCGGCCGGCGAACGCTCGCTCGACGTCGGCGTGGTCACGGCGATCAATCCGCAGAGTCCGCTCGTGCTGTATGCCGGCTCGGGCTACGCGGCCGGGGCGCAGTCCAACGGCTTCACCGCCTACCAGTCCGCCTTCTGGGATCATGCCAACAACCCATCGGTCATCACCTCCTCGTTCGGTTTTACATCGCAAGTGGCGCCGGGCTCGCCCTTCTACTTTGCCGCGCGCGAGCTCTTCGTCGATGCGGCGCTGCGCAACATCACGGTGTTCAACGACGCCGGCGACGGCGGCTCGAGCAACCAGTACGGCAACGGCCTGACCAACGTCGCCACCAGTCGGGCCAGCCCCTACGCCTTCATGGTGGGCGGCACGACCTACAGCACCGTCGAATCGGCGCTGGCCGACTCGACGCTGACCGACATCGTCTCCCAGGCGATGGCGCACGATCGCGCGACGGTGTGGCAGCTCATGGCCGGAGGCCTGACGGACATGCCCAACCCGTCCAACCTCACCGCGTTCCTGGTCGAGGCGGTGTGGAACAACTACTACGTCACCGGCACGACCATCGCGACGCTGGGCAACCAGACCGGCTACCAGCACAACAACACGGGTTCCGGCGGTGTCGACCCCAGCCGGCCTGCGCCCTGGTATCAGACGGCGTTCGGCCTGGACCCCAGGACCTCGGATCCCTCGGCGCTGCCCGGACGCGGTGTACCGGACGTCTCGGCCGATGCCGGCGGCAACATGAAATACCTGGTGCCGGGGCCCACCATGGAAACGCTCGGCGCCGACGGTGGCACCAGCGCGTCGACGCCTTTGTGGGCCGCACTCGCCTCGCAGATCGACACCATCTTCCATGACCAGGGCCTGCCCAATCTCGGCTACGCCAACGATCTCTTCTACATCGCCGCCGCCATCGCGCCGGGCGCCTTCAACGACGTGACCTTGGGCAGCAACACTTCGTCTTTCGTGAAGGGCGGCATATACACCAGCGACGGCGACCCGATAACGCCGACGGGCTACGGCTATCATGCGGGGCCGGGCTACGACCTGGTGACCGGCCTCGGCACACCCAACGGCACGCTGGTGGCGCGTGCAGTGTCGGCGATCGCTCATACGCAGATGTACGGCACCAGCCCGGCGATGCTCGATGACGACGGCTCGGGCTGGGACAGCGGCGCCGACCAGAGCCTGATGTTCCAGACCATGTCGCGGTCGGACGCCTCGGTGCATCTCGGACTCGGCAGCGGCGGCCTGGACTTCACCAGCGGCGCCTCGGGAACTTTCGCCTGGACCATGCGGCTGGCGCAGCAGTCGCTGCAATCCGACTTCGATCCCAACCTGGTGCGCATGTTCGACAAGTACGCCCACGGCTGGGTCGGCCAGACGGTGGTGGCGTCGGGCGAGAGTGTCTCGGTGTCGGTCGACGGCGCGTCGGCCAAGGCGATCCAGGGTCTGCTCACCAGCGACTTCGGCTTCGCCGATTTCGTGAACGACACCGCCGCAGTGCGGGTGGCGCGGCCGGTGGCCGTTGCCGACACGGCGGGCGGCGCCAACGACGTCACCGCCATCGTGCGCCTGCGCCAGAACGGCGAGAACAACCTGAAGCTCTCCTTCTACAAGGTCGACGACCTCGCCGGCACGGTCGACGGCAAGCACCCCGGCGAAGTCGGCTACGAGGCGGCGGCGGCTAGGCACTCCTACCAGCTCTCGAGCGGTGGCACCGAGGTCAACGGCCCCGGCTACGGCAACTATGGCCAGACCGGCATCCTCAAGGTCGATGCCGGCGACATCATCGCCATGAAGCTGGTGAACGCGACCACCGGCGCCCACTACTGGGCCTTCGCCCACGCCAACGAGCAGGTGGACGGCCGCGCCGTCGGCCATCTGTGGAACTACGGTCTGAACACCTGGGGCTGGGAGGACCAGCACGGCGGCGGCGACCACGATTACAACGACCTGCTCGTGCAGCTCGATTTCACCAGCAGCGCGGGACACGGCTGGCTGGTTTCCTAGTCGCGTCCTCCCCATTCCGGCCCTGCGGGCCACCTCCCCAGCTTCGCTGGGGAGGCACGACATCACAAAATGTCATACTGGTGGAAGATGCTCGCGAACTGGTACGGGTTCTGCGCGATCCCGCTGCTGTCCGGCGAGGCGAAGTGGGCGCCGGCCGAGTTGCCGTTGTCGCGCGCCACCGACCACATCGACAGCATGGCGACATCGGGATCGTTCTTGGCGTAGTCGACCAGCATCTGCGCGTCCGAGAGCTTGAAGACTTCCGAGGCGATGTCGTTGACGCCGATCATCGGCGTGATGCCGATCTTGGCGGTCATGCCGATCGAGGCGAGCTGCTGCTGCGTCGCCTCGGAGGCCTGGATGGCTGACAGCCCCATCTGGCCGTGGTTGTCGACCGAGGCGCCGTAATCCATGGTCATGATGTTGACCATGTCGACGTGCACGCCGTCGGCCTTCGCCTGCTGCAGGACGTGCAGGCCGTCGGCGGTGAGGCCGGTCGGCAGCACCGGCAGGGTGAACGAGACCTTCAGGTCGGGGTTGGCGGCCTGCAGCCCTGCGATCGCATGGTCGCGCAGGACGAGCGAGTTCTGGTTCGCTACCGCGGCACCTTCGATGTCGAAATCGATCGAATCGATGTGATAGCGGTCGATCACCGACTGGTACTGGGCCTGCAATTGCGAGGCGCTGGTCGCGGCCAGCGCCGCCTCCGTCCCGGCAGCGCCACCGAAGGAGATGGTGACGTTGCCGCCGGCCGCCTGGATGTCCTGCACGTGCTCGAGGATGGTCGTGCCGTTGAACAGCGTGTCGTCGCTGATCGATCCCGCGCCCTGCCAGCCGATGCCCTGGTTGGAGGCGAGCACGAACGCCAGGGTGAAGTTGGTGATGCCTGACGCTGCGGAAATGCCCGCGAGGTCGGCGGCGTTCGACATCGCCATGTCGATGTAGGGCGAGAACACGTGTCCGTCATCGCCCGGCGGCGGCGCGATCGTGGTGTGCACGGCGATGGCGCCGGTCTGCGCCGACGATCCCGCGGCATCGATCGCCGTCACCGAGAAGTGGTAGTCGGTGTCGGCCGAAAGGCCGGTCACGCGATAGCTGGTGCTCGTGGTCGTGCCGACCTCGTGCCCATCGACGAAGATCGAATAGCCGGTGACGAAGCCGCCGCCCGGCACGCTGGACGCCTGCCAGTTCAGCATGGTCGAGCTGCTCGACACGGCGCTGGAAACCAGCGCCGTCGGCACGGTGGGGACCGCGTCCGGCACGTCGTCCTGGCCGAGACCATGGACATGGACGGCCGAGGCGTTGTAGCCGCCCGACGCCACGAAGCCGAAACTGGTCTCGCCATCATGGCCAAGCGTGCCGTTCCACGAGGCCGGTCCGATCACGTAGCCATTGGCGTCGTGCGACAGGATCTTGGCGTTCCAGATGTCGGTGATCTGGTTCGGCATATCGACCACGATCTGCCAGCCCGACATCGAGCTGCCGTCGTTGTGCACGACGACATTGGCATTGAAGCCGCTGTTCCACGAATCGGCCAGGCTGAGGTGAACCTCGAGATTGCCCGACGTCGGTGGCGCGGTATCGTTGTTGACGATGGTGCCGGTCGCCGAGCCGTCGGCGATGGTGGCGCCAGAGGCGGCCGCCAGGGTGACGGTGAAGGTCTCGTTGGCCTCGACCGTCGTGTCGCCCGTGATCGGCACGGTGATGGTCTTGGTGGTCTCGCCGGCGGCGAAGGTCAGGGTTCCGGTGATCGCGGAGTAGTCGCTGCCCGCCGTCGCCGTGCCGTTGGCGGTCGAATAGTTGACCGTCACTGGTCCAGAGGCGGCCTGCGAGAGCTTGACCGTGAAGGAGAGCTGGCTGGTGCCGCTGTCGCCTTCGGTGATCGAGGCATCGTTGACGGCGAGGGTCGGCACGACCGGAGGCGGCGCGGTGTCGTCGTCGACGATGGTGGCGACGCCGGTGCCGTCGGCGATGGTGGCGCTGTGCGGGTTGCTCAGCACCACCGTGAACTGCTCGCTGCTCTCGACCAGCACATCCGGCGTGACGGCGATGGTGATGGTCTTGCTCGTCTCGCCGGGCGCGAAGGTCACCGTGCCGCTGGCGCCGGTGAAGTCCGCGCTGCCCGCCGTGCCGGCGACGGTGTGATAGTCCACCGTCACCGCCTCGGTCGCCGCCGCCGACAGCGTGATCACGAAGGTCGCGTGCGGCCCGCCGCTCGATACGTCGCTGTCGAGGTCGAACTCGATCGGCGTCAGGTACGCCATCTTGTTCTGGTTAACCGTGCGCCAGTCGTTGGCCAGGATGCCGCCGGTGTCGCCCGAGTTGGGGTTCCACGACCAGAAGGTCCAGCTCACGCCCTTGGTCCCGGCCGCGATGTCGGTCGTGCCGTTGTTGTCGAGGTCGCCCGCCATGTAGGAGGTGATGGCGTCGAGCCAGGGTGCGTCCTTGGGATCGGTGAGGTTGGTGCCGAACTCGCCGATGTACACCGGCGCGATTCCCTCCTTGTAGATGTAGCCCCACATCTGGTCGAACTTGGCCGGCAAGTTCGCCGGGAAGTCGCTGCCCTGGAACCACGGCTGCGCCCACACCGAGTTCGGATAGTCGTGCGCCGAATAGACCAGCTTGTTGTCGAGGGTGAGGTCGATCGGCCGGTCGCGTACGCCCATCAGGTTGCCGCCCCACCAGTAGGGCTGGCCCTGATAGTTGGCGACGCCTTCGACGAAGATCAGCCAGTTGGGATTGACCGAGCCGATGGCGTTGCCGGCGCGCTCGGCCGCGGCCGCCCAGTCGGTCGCCCCGCCGCCGCCCCATGTGCCGTTGTAGGGCTCGTTGTGCAGGTCCGCGCCGATCACCGTCGAATTGCCGGCATAGCGCGTCGCCAGCATCTGCCAGTCGGAGATCCACTGCGATTCGGGGTGCTGGGCGTCGTACCACAGGCCGTTGGACGAGGGGCCGGGGCCTGAATCGTTGCGATGATGATCGAGGATGATCTTCAGCCCGATCTCGCCGGCATAGGCCACGATCTTGTCCATGATCTGCATGGCCGTGAGGCCCTGTAGGTCGGCATTCTTGGAGAAGTCGATGCCGTTGGGTGTGCCGCTGCTGTGGATCGTGTCGTTGGAGAAGGGCAGGCGGATCGTGTTGAACCCGAGATCCTTCATCTGGTTCATCATGTCCTGGTAGCCGCGCGTCCACAGGCCGTGCGGCGCCAGGTTCGACGATTCGAAGCCGAACCAGTTCACGCCGGCGATCTGCACCGAGTGGCCGGCCGAATCGACGATCTGGTTGCCCGAGGTGCTGAACCAGCCCGGTGCGGCGCCGCCGCCACCACCGCTGCCCTGGCCGGGATTGCCCTCGGCCACCGAGGCGTCGGAGATGCTGATCGTCGGCAGCGGCGCGGTATCGTCGTTGGTGATGGTGCCGAGCGCCGTGCCGTCGGCGATGGTGGCGCCGCTCGGCGCGGAGAGGGTGAGCGTCAGGGTCTCGTTGGCCTCGACCGCCGTGTCGCCGCTCACCTGCACATGCACCACTTTGGACGTCTCGCCGGCGGCGAAGGTCAAGGTGCCGCTGGCCGCCGTGTAGTCGCTGCCCGCTGTCGCCGTGCCATTGCTGGTGGCGTAGGCCACGGTGATCGGGCCCGTCGCTGCGCTGGACAGGGAGACGGTGAAAGCGAGGTCCTTCGCGCCGCTGTTGCCTTCGCTCGCCGTCGCATCGGCAACGGCAAGGGTCGGCAGCGGTGCGGCGTCGTCGTTGGTGATGGTGCCGATGGCGGTGCCGTCGGCGATGGTGGCGCCGCTCGGCGAGGAGAGCGTGAGCGTCAGGGTCTCATTGGTCTCGACGGCGGTGTCACCCGACACCTGCACGTTGACGACCTTGGACGTCTCGCCCGCGGCGAAGGTGACGACGCCGCTGGCGGCGGTGTAGTCGCTGCCCGCGCTCGCCGTGCCGTTGCTGGTGGCATAGGCCACGGTGACGGGGCCCGCCGCCGCCGCCGACAGGCTGACGGTGAAAGCGAGGTTGCGCGTGCCGCTGTTGCCCTCCGTCACCGTGGCGTCGGCGACGGCCAGCGTCGGTGTCGGCGCGACATCGTCGTTGGTGATGGTGCCGACGGCCGTGCCGTCGGCAATGGTGGCGCCGTTGGGCGACGACAGGGTGAGGGTCACCGTCTCGTTGGCCTCGACAGCCGTGTCGCCCGACACTTGCACCCGGACGAGCTTGGAGGTCTCGCCGGCGGCAAAGGTGAGCGTACCGCTGAGAGCGGTGTAGTCGCTGCCAGCGGTCGCCGTGCCGTTGCTGGTGGCGTAGGCCACCGTCACGGGGCCCGCTGCCGCGGCCGACAGCGTCACGGTGAAGGTGAGTTCGTGCGTGCCGCTGTTCCCTTCCGCCACCGTGGCGTCGGCCACCGACAGCGTCGGCGTCGGTGTCGGCACCGGGTCGGTGCCCACGGCCGTGCCGTTGATGGTGAAGGCCGAGGCGGCCGTACCCCCGCTGCCCGGCGTCGCCTGGAAGCCGAATGCCGTCTCCTTGCCGCCGGCGACGCTGCCGTTCCAGTCGACGTTCTTCACCACATAGTGGTTGCCGACGTGGCTGACGATCGTGGCATTCCAGATGCTGGTGATGTTGAACGAGGCGTCGAAGGCGACGGTCCAGCCGTTGAGCGCGGCGCTGCCGGCGCCGACCGCCATCGAGGCGGTGAAGCCCGAACCCCAGTTGCTGACGACGTCATAGTCGAGCGACAGGCCGCCGGTCGCGGGCGGCGGCGCCACGTCGTTGTTGACGATGGTGCCGGTTGCCGCGCCGTCAGCGATCGTGGCGCCGGACGGGCTCGCGAGGTTGACGGTGAAGGTCTCGTTGGCCTCGACCGTGGTGTCGCCGGTGACGGGGATGGTGATGGTCTTGGTGGTCTCGCCGGCAGCGAAGGTGATCGTGCCGGTGCGCGCCGTGTAGTCGGAGCCGGCGGTGGCCGTGCCGTTGGCGGTCGAGTAGTTGACCGTGACCGGACCGCTGGCGGCCTGCGAGAGCTTGACCGTGAAGGTGAGCTGGCTGCTGCCGCTGTCGCCCTCGGTGATCGAGGCGTCGTCGATGGAAATGGTCGGAACGACGACCGGCGGCGGCGTCGGCGTGCCGGCCGCGCCGTTCAGCGCGAAGCCGGTGGCCGTCGTGCCGCCCGAGCCCGGCTTGGCTTCGAAGCCGAAGCTTGCCTCGCCGCCGGCGGCGACGTCGGCGGTCCAGGCGGCGTTTCGGATCACATAGTGGTTGCCGACATGGGAGACGATCTCGGCGCCCCAGATGTTGGAAATGTCGAAGGTGGCGTCGAATTCCAGGGTCCAGCCGTGCAGCCCGCTGGTCCCACCCGGCACCTTGACGTTGCCAACGAACCCCGAACCCCAGTTGTCACCAACGGTGTAGTTGATAGCCATCCCTGCCCCTCCTGCTGCGTCGCCGTGTCACGGCGTATGTCATGTCGATCGCAGGACGGCATTGGGGTGCGGCCTGACTCTCGGCGAAGCGGGCAGATTAGTCGGTGAACCAAGTGGTCAATTGGTAACCGAGCTGTGACCGCTGGCTTGCCCGCCGCCGACAAATGGCTTTTCATGCGGTCTGTCGCCTGTCGGGCGGCCTTTGGGGACCAGCGGAACCGCGACATTGCGCGAAAACGTGCTCAGCATGGCTGCCGGGTCGGTCGGCGCCTGGTGGACGGGCCGCCTGTCGGTGTTCTGGCGGGCGCAGATCGTCGGCTGGGGCCTGTTCTTCCTGGTCGATCTGGTCAACCGCGTACTGACCTATCGCAGTTTCCATATCGCGCTTGTCATCACGCTCCTGGTCACGCCCTGCCTGGTCGTGGTTTCGGCGGGCATGCGCTCGGTCTACACCTCGCAAGCCTTCAACAATCGCCTCACGCCGCATGCCATCGCGCTGATCGGCGTGCTGTCGGCCGGTGCCGCGGCCATCACCGTCGCCATCGTCTTCGCCGTTCGCCAGGCCCTCGATTGGGACATGCCCTATTGGGGGCCGGTCGAGGCCGTCGTGGTGCCATGGATCCACTACACGCTGACATTGGCCGGCTGGAGCCTCTGCTATTTCTGGATCCATGCCGAGATGGCCGAGCAGGCCGAGCACCGGCATGCGGTACGGGCCGAGGCCGAGGCTCTGCGTCTCGAGCTCGAGGAGCTGCGCCTGCAGCTCGATCCGCATTTCCTGTTCAACGCGCTGAACGGCGTGGCCGAGGAAATCCCCGAGCGTCCCGCGGCGGCGCTTGCCATGCTGCGCAATCTCACGGCCTACCTGCGCAACTCGCTCGACAGTATCCACCAGCCGATCGTGACGATCGACACCGAGGTCGAAGGGCTGTCGGCCTACCTCGGCGTGCAGAAGGCACGCTTCGGGGATCGTCTCCGGACGCACATCCATGTCGAGCACGCCGCCGGTGGGCGGCGCATCGCAAGCTTCCTGCTGCAGCCGCTTGTCGAGAACGCCGTCAAGTATGGCCGGCGCGAGGAAGGCCTCGACGTCCATATCGACATTCGCGCCGAGGGCGACGTCCTGCGCATCCAGATCGAGAACACCGGCTCGCTCGAAGACAGCGTCGGCTCGCGCCGGCGCCGGTCGGGCATTGGCCTGGAGAACGTCAAGCGCCGGCTCGACCTGCACTATCCCGGCCGCCACACGTTCACGCTGGGCGACAGCGAAGACAGGGTAGTGGCCAAGCTCGCGCTGGAGGGCGAACCGTGCTCCGCGTCCTGATCGTCGATGACGAGCATCTGGCTCGCCAGGCCATGCGCCGGCTGCTGGCCGAGCATCCCGAGGTCGAGATCGTCGGTGAAGCGGAGGGCGTGGCGCAGGCCTTGCAGGAGATCGAGCGGACCCGGCCGCAGATGATTTTCCTCGACATCGAGCTGGGCGGCGGCGATGGGTTCGACGTACTGGCGGCGTTGGACAGGCCGCCGGTCGTGGTGTTCGTTACGGCCTATGCCGAGCACGCGGTCGATGCCTTCGCCGTCAACGCGGTCGACTATCTGCTGAAGCCGGTTGCGCCGGAGCGACTGGCCGAATCGCTGACGCGCGTCGAGCGTCAGCTCGCCCGTGGCGCGGAGCCGGCAATCGGCGGTCGCGGCGTGATCGCGCTGCGCACGCCCAAGCGCACACTGCTTGCCCAAACCGACGAGATCGTGGCCGTGCGCGCCGACGGCGATTTCACGCACGTCTTCGTCGCCGACCAGCCGGCACTGATGATCTGGCGCACCCTGGCCCATTTCGAGAGCCTGCTGCCGTCGCCGCCCTTCCTGCGGCTGGGACGCTCGCTGATCGTAAACCGCGACCGGCTGCGCCGGGTCGAGACTCCGTCGCGCGAGAGCGCGCGCATCATGCTGCAGGGCATGGAAGAAGCGCTGACCCTGGGCCGCGCCGCATCGGCGCGGCTGCGCGAGGCGTTGGGCGGCGAAGCGTAAAAGCCCGGCGAAATACTGCCCTGCGGGACCGCAAGTTTGACTCGTCTAGGTCCGGTTGCAACGATCCTCGCAATAGGCGGAGGAAATCGGGTATGGCGGTCGACTGGGCGAGCTCCACCATCGAGGCCGGCGGGACCAAGCTCCACGTGAAGCGCGCCGGCCGGGGACGCCCGGTGCTGGTCCTGCATCACGAGACCGGCACGCTCGACGATCTGCCGTTCTACGACGCGCTCGCGGCGAACCACGCGGTGATCGTCCCGCACCATCCCGGCTACAGCCGCTCCGAACGGCCCGACTGGATGCGCAGCGTGCGCGACATCGCCGTGGTCTATCGTGGCCTCTTGAGCGAATTGAAGGTCGCCCGCGCCGCCCTGGTCGGGCTTGGCTTCGGCGGCTGGATCGCGGCCGAGATGGCGACCATGGCGCCGGCCGACCTCTCGCATCTGGTGCTGGTCGGCGCCATGGGCATCAAGCCGCCGCAGGGCGACATCCTCGACCTCGCCGTCACCGGCTACATGGATTATGCGCGCGCGGCCTTCCACGACCAGAAGGCGTTCGACCGGGTCTACGGCGCCGAGCCTTCGGTCGATCAGCTGGAAATGTGGGACATCTGCCGCGAGATGAGCTTCCGCATCGCCTGGAAGCCCTACATGTACAGCCAGACCCTGCCCCATCTGCTCAAGTCCATGCGTGCGCCGGCCCTGATCGTGTGGGGCGACGACGACAAGGTGGTGCCGATCAGCGCCGGCAAGCGCTATCTTGAATCGCTGCCCGATGCCCACCTGGAGATCGTCAGGTCGTGCGGGCATGCCGTCGACATGGAGCAGCCCGAGGCGCTCGCCAAGCTGGTCACCAATTTCATCGGTCGGGAGTAGACGCCATGCACCTGATGTATTTCACCGAACAGCCCATGTCGGCCTACGACGAGCAGGCCGGCCGCGACTTCGGCGCCACCGCGCTGATGTTCCCCAACAAGCATTTCGACCCGGTCGCGGGATCGCGGCTCTACAACAACTACATCGAGCAGTACATGCTGGCCGAGGAGGTCGGCATCGACGGCATCATGCTGAACGAGCACCACAACGCGCCGTTCTGCATGCAGGCCAAGGCCAACATCTTCGCCGCCATCCTCGCCGGCATGACCAAGAAGACGAAGATCGTCATGCTGGGCAATCCGCTGCCTCTGGCGGAGAACCCGATCCGGCTCGCCGAAGAGCTCGCCATGATCGACATGATCTCCAAGGGCCGGCTGGTCTCGGGCTTCGTGCGCGGCGGCGGGCAGGAGCAGCTCGCCACCGGCGTCAATCCCGCCTTCAACCGCGAGCGCTTCGAGGAGGCGCACGATCTGGTCGTGCAGGCCTGGACACGGCCCGGCCCGTTTCGCTACGAGGGCACGCATTACCAGCACCGCGTCGTGAACCCGTGGGCGGTGCCGCTGCAGAAGCCCTATCCGCGCGTCTGGATCCCCGGCGTGATCAGCAAGGAGACGATCGTGTGGGCGGCGCAGCAGCGCTATCCCTACATCGCGCTGAACACCTCGATCGAGCAGACCAAGAAGATCTGGGAGCTCTACGACCAGGTGGCGCTGCAGTCGGGCTATGTCGGCGGGCCGGAGAATCGCGGCTACCTGATCCAGGTCCACATCTCCGACAACGAGGACAAGGCGCGCGAGAACGCCAGGCAGTTCCGCTGGATGCAGGGCGAGTTCACCGGGCTCGCCCATCCGGTGTGGAGCACGCCGTCGGGCTACGGCTCGCCCACCAACCGCCGCGCCTTCGTCGAGTTCGCTGCCGGCCGCGCCATCAACCCGCGCGGCAACACCAGCTTCGAGCAGCAGGTCGAGGATCTGCGCATCATCTACGGCACGCCCAAGACGGTGGTGGCCAAGCTGAAGCGCATCCTCGAGCAGACGCGGCCCGGGATCCTGGCGCTGTGGGGCAACGATGGCCGCGTCAGCCAGGAAGATTCGCTCACCTGCGTGCGCCTGATGGGCCAGGAGGTCTTCCCAGCAATCCGCGAGATCGCCAAGAGTCTCGACCTCAAGAGCCCGTTCGAAGCCAACGCGCCGGTGCATCTGAAGTATTCGACCGACTTGAAGCCTGCCAAGGCGGCCGCGGCGGAGTAGTCTTTGCTGGGAGCGCGGGCCTCCAGGCCCGCTCATGAATCATGCTCCTCTCTCCCGCTAGGGGGGAGAGGCTGGGTGAGGGGGCGGGGGAGAGGAACTAGAGGGGAGACCAAACATGCAACTCGGCGCTTCACTACCGGTCGGTGACATCGGCACCGGCGCCACCGTCCTGCGCGACTATGCGCAAGCCGCCGAGGGCCTGGGCTTCACCTACCTGCTCGGCCCCGACCATGTGCTGGGCGGCAATCCCAGTGTCGACTACGGCGGCAAGCGCGTCGGCACCACGGCGACCGCTTATCACGATCCCTTCGTGCTGTTCGCCTTCCTGGCGGGCGTCACCAAGAAGGTCGGCTTCGCCTCCGGCGTCGTCATCCTGGCGCAGCGCCAGGCCGCCCTGGTCGCCAAGCAGGCGGCCTGCCTCGATGCGCTGTGCGAAGGTCGCGAGTTCCGCCTCGGCATCGGCGTCGGCTGGAACGAGATCGAGTTCCAGGCGCTCGGCATGGATTTCCATACCCGCGGCAAGCGCTCCGAGGAGCAAGTGCGCTTCATGCAGGCGCTGTGGGCCGAGCCGCACGTCAAGTTCAAGGGCGAGTTTCACCAACTCGACGACGGCGGCATCAACCCACGGCCGAAGTCGGGCCGCGTGCCGATCTGGTTCGGTGGCCATGCCGAGGCGACCTTCCGGCGCGCCGCCAAATACGGCGACGGCTTCATGCCGCTCGCCTATCCGGCAGGTGACGAGGCGCTGAAGGCCTTCGACAAGCTGCGCGGGCTCATCCGCGCCGCCGGCCGCGATCCCGCCTCGGTCGGCCTGGAGGTCTGGGTGTCGCCCGGCATCGGCCAGGAAGACGACTGGCGGCGCGAGATCGGCTTCTGGAAGAAGGCGGGCGTCACCCACGCCACCGTCCACACCACTTACGTCAGCGGCCATCACAAGCGCATCGCCGGCAAGAGCTATGCCGAGCACCTCGACGCGATCACGCGCTATCGCAAGGCCGTCGCCGACCTTTTATAACGTCTTCCTCATGTTCCTCTCCCCCGCTAGGGGGAGAGGTTAGGCGAGGGGCTTTCGACGATCGTCCGCAACCCCCTCACCCAGCCTCTCCCCCTGGCGGGGGAGAGGAGCATGAAGAGGCAAGAGGGGAGGAGAGGATGGCCATTGCGTTCACGGTCAACGGTGAGGCCAAGCGCGTCGAGGCGCCGGAGACGGCGACCTTGCTCGACGTCCTGCGCAATCATCTCGGCCTGATGGGCACGCGCTACGGCTGCGGGCTGGAACAGTGCGGCAGCTGCATGGTGCTGGTCGACGGCCAGCCCGTCTACGCCTGCACCCGCGAGATCGGCATGGTGGCCGACCGCAAGGTCACCACCATCGAAGGCCTGGGCACGCCGGCCAAACCGCATCCCCTTCAGCAGGCCTTCCTCGATGAGCAGGCGGGGCAGTGCGGCTACTGCCTGAGCGGCATCGTCATGTCGGCCAAGGCGCTGCTCGACCGCAATCCCACGCCCAGCCGTGTCGACATCGTCGCCGCCCTCGACAAGCATCTCTGCCGCTGCGGCGCGCATCAGCGCATCCTGCGCGCCGTCGAGCGCGCGGCAGCCACTCTGCGCAACGGAGGCCGGGCATGAACGCGCGTCCACTGCCGGCAAGCCTGGTCGACAATCCGCGGCTCGACCGCTGGATCCATTTCCAGCCCGACCGCACCGTGCGCATCGCCACCGGCAAGGTCGAGATGGGGCAGGGCGTCGTCACCGCCATCGGCCAGATCGCCGCCGAGGAGCTCGACCTGCCGCTCGATCGCGTGGTCGTGCTGTCGGGCGATACGACCAACGGACCGGACGAGCTCTACACCACGTCGTCGCTGTCGGTCGAAGTGTCGGGCGGCTCGGTGCGCCTGGTCTGCGCCGAGGTACGGGCCAAGGCGCTGGAGCGCGCGGCGCTCCGCCTCAACTGCAGCCGCGACGATCTCACGGTGGCCGATGGCCAGTTCCTCCAGAACGGTGCGGCGACCGGCCAGGATTACTGGACCGTCGCCGGCGAGATCGACCTCACCCAGGCCGTGACCGGGACAGCGCCCGTCAAACCGGTGTCGTCGTATCGCGTGGTCGGCCACAGCGTGCCGCGCCTCGACCTGCCGGCGAAGCTGAGTGGCGCCGCCTACGTGCACGACGTCCTGCCGAAGGATGTCCTGCACGCCCGCACGCTGCGCCAGCCCAACCGCGGTGCCACCTTGGCGGCGCTCGACGAGGCTGCGATCCGTCGTGCCGCCGCCCATCAGAAGACAGGGGGCGACCTGCAGATCATCCGCGAGGCCAACTTCGTGGCCTTCGTCAGCCCGGTCGAGAGCGTTGCGCAGGCGGCCGCCGCGGTGGCGCCGGCGCACGCCAGGTGGGACAACGCGCGTCGCCTCGAACCGGCACAGCAGGAAGCGGCCTGGCTGAAGGGCCAGCCGAGCGACGATCGTCGCATCGGCGCCTGGCCCGCACCGGCGACGCCGCCAAAGCGCCTCGCCCAGATAACCGTCTCGCGGCCCTACATTGCGCACGCCTCGATGTCGCCCTCGTGCGCGCTGGCCGAGTTCCGCGACGGACATCTGACGGTGCGCTCGCATGGCCAGGGCATGCATCCGTTGCGCAAGAATCTCGCGCCCGTGCTCGGCCTGCCGATCGAGGCGATCACCGCGCAGCACCTGCACGGCGCCGGCTGCTATGGCCACAATGGCGCCGACGATGCGGCCCTCGATGCCGCGCTGGTCGCCATGCGCATTCCCGGCCGCTGGATCCGCCTGCAATGGCGCCGCGAGGAGGAGTTCGGCTTCGAGCCGGTCGGTCCCGCCATGCTGGTGACCCTGCATGTCGATCTCGACGAGCGCGGCCGCCCCGCCGACTGGACGACGGAAATCTGGAGTCCCACCCATGTCCAGCGGCCGGGCAGCGGCAGCGGTTACCTGCTGGCCTCGGAAGCGCTCGCCAATCCGCCGTCGGAGGTCGCCCCGTTCGATCCGTCGGAAGAACGCGGCGGCGGCGGCACGCGCAACGCCGTGCCGCTCTACGACGTCCCCGCTCATCGCATCCTGCATCATCTCGTGATGCGTCCGCCGGTGCGCACGTCGGCGCTGCGCGGGCTGGGCGCGCTGCCCAACGTGTTCGCCATCGAATCTCTGATCGACGATCTGGCCGCGCGGGCCGGCGAGGATCCCGTAGCCTACCGGCTCTCGATCCTGTCCGAGCCGCGGGCGCGGCGACTGGTCGAATTGGTGGCCGGGCGCGCCGGCTGGACCTCGCGCGGCCCGTCCGGCACCGGCACGGGTCTCGGGTTGGCCGTCGCCCGCTACAAGAACCGCGCCGCCTACGCCGCCGTCGTTGCCGCCGTCACGGTGCAGGAGACAGTGAAGGTCGATCGCGTCTGGTGCGTCGCCGACGCCGGCCTGGTGGTCAATCCCGACGGCGCCCGCAACCAGCTCGAGGGCGGCATTGTTCAGGCCGTGAGCTGGACGCTGAAGGAGCAGGTCAAGCTCGATGGCGAGGGCATCGCCTCGCGCGATTGGGAGAGCTATCCGATCCTGCGCTTCAGCGAGGTGCCCGAAATGCAGGTCGAGTTCGTCGACGGCGCGGGAAATTCCACCCTGGGCGTGGGCGAATGCACGGTCGGGCCGACCGCCGCCGCCATTGGAAATGCCGTAAATCATGCGCTTGGTGTGCGCATTCATGATATGCCGCTGACCCGCGACCGCATCATGGCGGCGTTGCTGAAAACCTGACGGGCGGCTGCTATCTTCGCCGCCGCCCGGACGACGAAAAGGAGTGGGATTGGATGATGCGCGTGCTGGTCTTGTTGGCTGCCTTGCTCAGCATGCCGGTCCTCGCCGCCGATTACTCGCCATGGCCGGATGCCGACGCGGAGCCAGCCGGCATCGTATTGTTGGCGCAGTCTGCGTCACAATCCCAGGGTAGCCAGCAACAGAGCGCGCCCCAGCGCCATCCGGGCGACTATTGCACGCGTCACTGCCGTCCCACCGAAATCCCGTGCGGCGACGGGTGCATGGTCCGCGGTCCCAACGCCAAGTGCATGGCGAAGAAGACCACGGCCTGCCCCGGCAAACCCTGATCAGTGCCTCAGGCCGCCGCCTGCACGGCCGTCGGTCCGTCTCCCGCGAGCGTCGTGCGGCGCATGTCGCGCGGCTCGTTGGCCGGGAAGGGGCGGGCGCGGTGCATGGTCTGGCGATTGTCCCACATCACCAGGTCGCCGATCCGCCATTTGTGGGTGTAGACGAACTCGCGCTGGGTGGCGTGCTCGATCAGATCGCGCAGGTAACCGCGCGCCTCGGGCATCGGCCAGCCGACGATGCCGCCGGCATGTGACGACAGGTAGAGCGACTTGCGGCCCGTGACCGGGTGGGTGCGCACCATGCACTGGAGCACTGGGCGGAAGCGCTCGCGCTCCTCGTCGGTGAAGTCGGTGAAGCCGATGATCTGGCGCGAGAACATCTGCGAATGCTCGCAGACCATGGTCTCGACCTCGGCCTTGGTCTCGTCGTCCAGCGCATCGTAGGCCGCTCGCATGTCGGCGAACTGGGTGTTGCCGCCCTTGGACGGGATGCTGATGCCGTGCAGCAGCGAGTATTTGGCCGGCACGACCTTGAACGACGAGTCCGAATGCCAAAGCCGGTTGCCGATGGCGAACAGCCGACGGCGGTCGTCGCGCGGATACGGCGTGTTGTTCTTGTCGAGGTTGGAGACGTCGGCGAAGGTCGTGGGCAGGCGGGTTTCGCTGGCCGCGCGCAGGCTGGTCCCGATCGCATGCTCGATCTCGCCCAGGCTCCGCGTGAAGGCGAGCTGCTGGGCGTCGTCGATCTTCTGGTCGCGGAACACCAGCACGGCGTACCGGTCCATGCCGGCGTGGACCGCCGCGACTTCGTCCCTGGTGAGCGGACGCCGCATGTCGATGCCCTCGACCTCGCCCGCAAAGCACGGCCCGACCTGGCGGATGGAGATGGTCATGACGCGTTTCCTCTTTGCTTCGTCGCTTTCGCTACTCTTTCTTCTTTTCAAGTTCCTCTCCCCCGCTAGGGGGAGAGGTTAGGTGAGGGGGCTTCGAAGGTTCTCTGTAACCCCCTCACCCAGCCTCTCCCCTAGCGGGGAGAGGAGCACGAGGATGACCGCCTTGCTAGCGCAACGGCGACCAGCTCGCCGGTACCGCGAACTTGTTCTCCTGCTTGAGCAGGGTCACGCTCTCGTGCCGCGGCGGCGGCCAGACACCGGGCTTCATCGCCTGGGCGCGGCGCGCCTCGCGGTCGGCCATGTTCTTGTAGGCCCAGACATGGACCCACTGGTTGAGCGCGCCGATGTCGGTGAAGCCGGCGAAGACCAGCGGCGAGATGGCGGCGCGCGCCTTGATCAGCGGCGTCCACGCCTCGATCACCTTGGGGATGTTGCCCGGACCGTAGGTGTAGGTCCGGAACTCGTAGATGCCGCCATGCTCGCCCGGCTCGAAGTGCGGCGAGAACGGTGCGGCATGGAGGATCTTGCTCTCCATCTCGAGGACATTGTCGGCGATCTTGGGCGGCCACACGCCGGTCCGGACGGCTTCGGCGCGGGTATGGTCGCGCTCGTTGAGGTCCTTGTAGGGCCAGACATGGATGATCTGGTTCAGCGTGCCGACCTCGGTGCGCCAGAAGCCGCCGAAGCGCGACAGCTTGGTACGCGCCGGCATGCCCGCGCCGAACAGCTCCTCCACCTTGGGGATGCTGCCCGGCTTCATGAGATAGGTCCGCATTTCAAAGATCATCGACTTCTCCTCTTTGCTGGGAGCGCGCCACTCCGTGGCGCATCTTCCCCTTGCGCTGAAAGCATGAGCGGCACGGAGTGCCGCGCTCCCAGCAATGAGACTAATCCGCCGCCGCCGCGGCCCGCGCGGGCCGGAACGCCGGCATCACTTCCTTGGCGAAACGGTCGAGCTGCTCGAGCGTGTCGCTGAGATGCGTGCCGAGCGGCATGGTGCAGATGACCCGCTCGAGGCCGGGATAGCGCTGCTCGACCCTCTTCAGCTCCTCGATGATGTCGGCCGGCGTGCCGGCCAGAAAGCCGCCCGCCTTCACCGCATCCTCGATGCGCGGCAGCTTCGTGTTGGGCACCAGGCTGGGATCGCGCATGGCGGCGATCTGCTGCTCGGTGATGGCGCGCACCAGGCGCAGCTCGCCGAACATCTTCATGTTCTCTTCGTAGAAGTTGGCGGCCTTGCGCATCGCCGCCTCGCGGCTTTCGGCGATGCAGAACTGGTAGCCCAGCGCCAGGCGCTCGCCCGGCTTGAGCTCGATGCCGCGGCGCTGGTAGGCGGCGCGGAACTCGGTCATGTGCCGGTCGACGGCGCCGCCTTCGGCCGAACCGCCGCCGATCACGCCCGAGATGCCGTACTTGGCCATGAAGTCGAAGGCGCGCTGCGAGCCGCTCTGGATCGGCTGCCAGCATTCGACCGGCCGGCGCAACGGCCGCGGCACCAGCGTCAGTTCCTTCAACGTGTAGCCGCGATAGGGCACTTCCGGCGGCAGGGTGAAGTACTTGCCCTTGTGGCTGAAGCGTTCCTCGTTGAAGGACTTGAAGATGACATCGACGCCTTCCTCGAACAGCTCGCGGTTGGCATCCTGGTCGATCAGCGGCGAGCCGAAGGTCTCGACCTCGCGGGTGTGATAGCCGCGGCCGATGCCGAAGATCACGCGCCCGCCGGTCAGGATGTCGGCCATGGCGTAGTCCTCGGCCAGGCGCAGTGGATGCCACATCGGCACGATGTTGAAGCCGCAGCCGACCTTGAGGTTCCTGGTCACGCCGCAGAGGTGCGTGGCCATCATCAGGAGGTTGGGGATGCACTCCGTCCCCTCCGGCTGGAAATGGTGCTCGGCCATCCAGAAGGTGTCGTAGCCCAGCCGGTCCATCTGCTTGGCATAGGCCACCGTCTTGTGCATGACGTCGGCCAGCTCCTCGTTGGAATACCAACGGTCGTTGATCGGCGTGCCGAGATAGCCGGCCTTTTCCAGGTCGACCGAGCCGACATACGAACTGTCGAATTTGCTGATCATGGCCTGTTCCTCCCGGGCCTTAATTTGTAGGCAGTTCCGCATTTTTTGCAGGGGCTGCCAATGAAGAATCGTGCAAAGCTCCCCTTCCCCTGATGGAGGCGACATATGCCAAAGGACGGCAAGCAGTATGACCGCAGCGCCGAGGACCTCGGCAACATCGTCGGTCTGGAGCACGTCAACCTGCAGGTCGAGGACCAGGGCCTGACCACGCTGTTCTATATCAGCGGCCTGGGATTGACGCGCGATCCCTACCTGATGACCAGTATCGACAACATGTGGGTCAATGTCGGCCACAGCCAGTTCCACCTGATCACCAGCAAGCCGCAGCATCTGCGCGGCCGCACTGGCCTCGTCATCCCCGGTCGCGAGGCACTGCTGGCCCGCCTGGAGAAGATGAAGAAGCCGCTCGAGGGCACGCGCTTCGCCTTCAAGGAGCACGAGGACCATGTCGAGACCACGTGCCCGTGGGGCAACAAGCTCCTGATCCACGAGGCCGGCAGTTTCGGCCGCATGCAGCTCGGCATGCCCTATGTCGAGTTCGACGTGCCGTCAGGCTCGGCCAAGGCGATCGCCGACTTCTACCGCAAGGTCTTCGAGACGTCGGCCAGCGTCGACGAGACCGGCGGCATGCCGGCGGCGCGTGTTTCGGTCGGTCCCTCGCAGGAGCTGGTGTTCCGCGAGACCAAGTCGAAGCTCCCCGCCTATGACGGCCATCACATCCAGGTCTACGTCGCGAACTTCTCCAGGCCGCACAAGCGCCTGCTCGAGCGCAATCTGATCACCGAGGAGAGCAATCAGTACCAGTACCGCTTCGTCGACATCACCGACCTCGAGACCGGCAAGCCTCTGTTCCAGATCGAGCATGAGGTGCGCTGCATGACCCATCCGCTCTATGCGCGGCCATTGGTCAACCGCAACCCGGCCCAGACCAACCGCAACTACGTGCCGGGCCGCGACGCCTGGGTGGCCGAGCCGATGGAGCCGGAGATGGACGACCCGCGCACGGCCATGCGCGAGCGCCGGTTCGACGCGGTGGCGCGACGGCGGCAGGCGGCCGAGTAGGACCGCGTCTGCCATGGCAGACGCGACGACGGGTGAAGTGAGGGCCGTGCTGGAGCGCAAGGCCACTGCGCTGAAGGAACGATCGGCGGCGAAACTCCTGGAGTTGCTCGAGGCGGAGTTCGTCTATGTGACGGCATCCGGCCGCCGGCTCCGCCGTGACGCCTATGTCGAGAACGGCACCGGGCCGCACGGGCTGCGCTTTCAAAGCCAGGAGATCGAGGGCCTGGACGTCGCCGATTTCGGCGACGTCGCCATCGCGACCTTGATCCTGCACGATCGGTTCGAGAGCGCAGGCCAGAACGTATCCGAGACCTATCGGTCGTTTTGCGTGTTTCGCCGGCACGGCTCCGCATGGCTGTGGGCGGGCGGGCAGACCTGCGTGGCGGGACGGGCACCGGGCCCGTCCTGACGTCAGGCTGCAGCCGAAGCGAGCTTCTTCTTCAGGGCAGCGACGGCAGACTCCGGGCTGGTGAGCACGGGAATGCGTGTCTGACGGCGCAGTCGCGACGCCGCAGGAGCCATCGAAAACTGGGCGAGCATGATCGCGTCGCAACCGGTGAGCCGGGCGGCGGCTTCGGCGACCAGGGCGTCGTGTTCGTCGCGCCGTCCGGCCATCAGGGCCGCCATGGCCCGCGGGACCAGCACGCTCTCGAGCTTCGCTGGCGCAGCGGCCCGGCTCGCCTGTTCCTCGAATTCCTCGGCCATGCTGGCAATCGAAGGTTCGAAGGTCGCCAGCATGCCGATCGTGCCGCCGATGGCGATGGCCTCGGCGAACATCGCCTCGTTGGGCTTCAGGACTGGAATCTCGACCGACCGCGCCACGCGCTCGATGGCGGGGCCGAAGGCCGAGCAGGTGAACAGGATCGCCTCGGCGCCGAACGACAGCGCATAGCGGCCGAGTGCATCGAAGCGGCTGAAGATGCCGTCGGTCAGCTCTGCTGTGAGGGCACGGTCGCGGCTCAGCGAATCGTCGAGCAGGTTGACGAGGTCGGGTTCGGGCCATGCCTCGGCGAAGGCGTCCTTGATGGGACCGACGGCGGCGGGCGTGGCGTGGATGAGGGCGATGCGCGTCATGCCTGGGCCACGATATCACCAAACGCCGTCGTCCCAAGCACTGGCGAAATTGCGCCATCGAACTAAGCTCCGTGCCGGATAGCGGGGGTCACGTGGCATTCGAACTGTTCGATCTCAGGGCCAGGCGCGCGCTCGTCACGGGCTCTTCCCAGGGCATCGGATTTGCGATTGCCCAAGGTCTCGCGGACCACGGCGCCGAGGTCGTCCTGAACGGCCGCGACGGCGACAAGCTTTCGGCCGCAGCGGCGAAGATCGCGGCCGGCGGCCACAAGGTCTCGACCTTCCGCTTCGACGTCACCTCGGCCACCGCCGTCGCCGAAGGCGTCGCTGCGGTCGAAAAGACCGGCGCCATCGACATCCTGGTCAACAACGCCGGCATGCAGTTCCGCTCGCCGCTGGAAGACTTCCCGATCGAGCGCTGGGAGCAGCTGCTCGCCACCAACGTCTCCAGCGTCTTCTACGTCGCCCAGGCCGTCGCCCGGCACATGATCCCGCGCGGCAGGGGCAAGATCATCAACATCGCCTCCGTGCAGAGCGAGCTCGCACGCCCGAACATCGCACCCTACACGGCGACCAAGGGCGCTGTCCGCAACCTGACCCGCGGCATGGCCACCGACTGGGCCAGGCACGGCCTGCAGATCAACGCCATCGCGCCGGGCTACTTCAAGACGCCGCTGAACCAGGCGCTGGTCGACGACCCGGAATTCTCCGCCTGGCTCGAGAAGCGCACGCCGGCCGGACGCTGGGGCAAGGTCGACGAACTGATCGGCGCCGCGGTGTTCCTCGCCGGCAACGCATCGTCGTTCGTCAACGGCCACACGCTCTACGTCGACGGCGGCATCACGACCAGCCTCTGAGGAACGACCTTCTTTCCGCCCGCCATGAAAGCGCGGCTGAAATTTGTCCGACACTGTGACAATCGGCTGACCTTCGGCTGACGGGTCGCGTCGCGTCACAAGAATGGCACTGGCCTCGCGGGTTTGGACGTCGCAAAGGCAATCATGCTCCGGGTTCTGCTGGTCACGGCCTCAGCCTGCTCGTTGTTCTGCGCGCCGGTCTTCGCCTTCGACGGCGATCTTGCCGGCGCCGATGCACAGCTGCTGGGCGGAGCGACGGAGATCGCCCTGGCGCCCGACGATCCGCTCGTCAGGCGCGAGATTGCGCTCGGCGGCTTCGTCGAGGAATCGTTCGAAGCCTCGCTGGTCCGGGCCGGTGCGCCCGCGGACTTGAGCCTCAAGCTCGCCGACGCCCTGTCGTCGGCGCTCGATCACCGCCATCTCGACAGCGGCGACAGGTTTTCGGTTCGCTACGAGCAGAGCTTTGCCGGCGACGGCCGCGCGATCGGCGTCGGCCGCATCGTGTCGGCCGAGGTCACGACGGCCGCCAAGGGCAGGATTGCCTTGTACGGCTTTCGCCCGACCCGCGGCGCCGAGCAGCTGTGGCTCGCGAGCGGCGAGGCGCTGGCCGCGCCCGCGATGCGGCTGCCGCTGGAAACCGTCAGCGTGACGTCGGGCTTCGGCGTGCGCGCCGATCCCTTCGAGCAGCCGCAGCACGGCCTCGGCGCGCCGAGCAAGCTCGGCGCCGTCGGCGCCACCATCAACACGGCGACGGCGCGCGGCATTGCGCTCGGCCTGGCGCCCGCTCCCGGCAAGACCGTGGCCAAGGGCGGCGCCACGTTCATGATGCACAACGGCGTCGACCTGCTGGCGTCGACCGGCACGCCGGTGCTGGCGGCGGCGGGCGGAACGGTGGTCGGCGCCGCGCCCAACGCCGGATACGGCAACTGGATCCGCCTCAACCACGCCGGCAACGTTGCGACGGTCTACGGTCATCTGTCGGCGTTCGCGCCGGGCATCAGCCCCGGCACCAAGGTCGAGCGCGGGCAACTCATCGGGTTCGTCGGCAACACCGGCCGCTCGACCGGCGCGCATCTCCATTTCGAGGTCATCACCCAGGGCCAGGCGACCGACCCCATGGCCTTCACCAAGGCCAAGCGGACGAAGCTCGCCGGCGCCGATCTCGAAAGCTTCCGCAAGCTGGTTCGCCAAGTCGACGCCGAGAACCCGGTCAGGCGGACGGCGGGTCGGGATTAGTTTGGCCCCAAATAGTTTGACTCCCGACTAATTGGCGAACAACGTGCGGCGACGATGGCCCGCCGTTCCGCAGCAAGGCTCAAGACCGTGACGCCGCCCGAGCCGGCGCTCGCGAGGGACATCGACTTCGGCTGGCTGGGCGGCACCGTCGGCCTGCATCTGCGGCTGGCGCAGGAGGCGGCGTTCCAGGCCTATGCCCGCCGCACGACCGGCATCGACGCCAGCCCCTGGCGGTTTGCCGTCCTCTACCTTATCGACGCCAATCCCGGCCTGACGCAGGGCGACCTGGCGGCCGCCATCCGGCGCAACACGTCGAGCCTCACCCCTGTCCTCGATGACCTGTGCCGCCTCGGCTATGTCGTCCGCGAACGCCTGGTGAGCGACCGCCGGGCCTACACGTTGACGCTGACGCCGGCGGGACAGGCCGTGATGGCCGAGCTGATGGCGAGCGCCGTGGCCCACGAGCGCGAGCTCGACCGCCTGGTCGGCCGCGGCAATCGCTCGGACCTCATCCGCACCCTGAAGCGCGTCATCGCCGGACTCGAGGAATGATCAAGCCCTGGCTGTTCGAGTTCTTCCCCGAGCTGGGCGATGCGGCGTGCGATCCCGCGCCACGCGATGTCGGCAACTACGTCGCGCGCTACCTCGACCTGTGGACGCGCGACGAGGCGCTGGGCTTCGAGGGCATCTTCTTCAGCGAGCATCACTTCGGCGGCTCGTTCTCCGCCTCGCCGAACCTTCTGATCGCCGCCGTGGCGCAGCGCACGCGCCAGCTCCGGCTCGGCGTGATGGGCGTGGTGCTGCCCTATTACCATCCCGTGCGCGTCGTCGAGGAGATCGGGCTTCTGGACCATCTGACGGGCGGACGGCTGGAAGTAGGCACCGCCATCGGCGTGCCACAGGAGCTGGCGCGACTTGGCCTGACGATGGAGGAGGCGCGCGAGCGCAGCGACGAGATCATCGACGTGATCGACGCCGCGCTGGCTGGGCGGGTCGTCTGCCACAAGGGGAAACATTTCTCGTTCGATGAGCTGCGGCCCTTGCCGAGAACGTTGCAGCGGCCGCCGCCGCGCTGGACCGCGGTGGTGAGTGCCGAGTCGGCGCGCAAGGCAGCGCGCCGCGGCCTGAAGATCTCGACCGGCTTCAACCCGACGAAGACGATCAAGACGATCTTCGACGCCTACCGGGCCGAAGCCGATGCGGCCGGCGTCGCGGCGGGCCCGGATTGCCTCGCCTTGCGCCGCCGCATCAGCGTGGCGCCGACCGCGGACGAAGCGCGCGCCTACGCCGCCGCCGTGTCCCAGCGGCTCAAGAGCTTCGTGGCGCAGGACAAGCGGGTGCAGCAGAATGTCCCCGATGCGCCGCCACCGGCCGGCGGTTTCACGGTCAGCGACGAGGAGTTCATCACCGGCACGCCGGCCGAGGTCGCCGAGCAGATCGTCGAGCAGTGCCGGGCCGTCGGCGCCGGCCATTTCCTGGCGGTCCTGCATTGGGGCGCGCCGATCGACGAGGTCACGGCGGCGCACGAGTTGTTTGGCGGCAAGACCATCCCGATCCTGCGTACAGCGTAACGAATGACATCGACAGGGAGAGGCCCATGTGGATTGCACGTTGCCTGGCGGCGCTGGTGGCCGTCGTTGTCGCCGCAGCCCCCGTATTGGCCCAGGACTATCCCGCCAAACCCATCCGCGTGATCGTGCCGACGGCGCCCGGCGGCATGGCCGACATCCTCGCCCGCTACTTCGCCCAGAAGTTCGGCGAGAAGACGAACCAGCCGATCATCGTCGAGAACAAGACCGGCGCGGGCGGCGTCATCGCCGCCGACTACGTCGCCAAGGCAGCCCCCGACGGCTACACGCTCTATGTCGGCTTCCACGCGACCAACGCGATCCTGCCGACGCTCGATCCCAAGCTGCCCTACAACGCGGCCAAGGATTTCGCGCCGATCCTGCACATCGCCAACCTGCCGAACGTGCTGGTGGTCAATTCCAAGGTCGAGGCGAAGTCGGTCAAGGAGCTGGTCGAGCTGGCCCGCGCGAAGCCCGGCGCCTTGAGCTATGCCTCGCAGGGCATCGGCTCGAGCGGCCACATCGCCGGCGAGCAGTTCCGTCTCCTGACCAGGACCGACATCGTGCACGTGCCCTACAAGGGCGCGGCGCCGGCGCTGCAGGACCTCATCGCCGGCCGCGTGGCGATGATGTTCGACATCGTGCCGTTCGCGCTCCAGCACATCCGCGACGGCAGCGTGCGCGGCCTGGCCGTTGCCGCGCCGCAGCGGGTGCCCGTGCTGCCCGACATCCCGACCATGGCCGAGGCCGGCTATCCCGGCGTCCAGGGCGGCGCGTGGTTCGCGCTGTTCGCGCCGGCCGGCACGCCGCCCGCCGTCATCGACCTTCTGAACAAGGCGGGCCGCGAGGCGTTCACCGCGCCCGATGTGCGCGACAAGCTCGAACCTCGCGGCGTCGTCCTGGTGCTGGGCTCGCCGGCTGAGCTCGGCGCCTGGATCGCGACCGATACCGAGCGCTGGGCGAAGGTGATCCGCGAGGCCGGGATCAAGCTCGAATAGCCTAGATGTGGAGTCTCAACAGGTTGTCCTTGGTCAGGCCGAGTCTGATGATGGGCGGCAGTCGTCCGATGCTGGCATGAGGTCGATGCCAGTTGTAGCGGTGCATGAAGAAGGGCAGCTGGTGGGCACGCTGTCTGGAGTTCAGATAGGCTCGAGCGTAGGCCCATTCTCGTAGCGATGTCTGGATGAAGCGTTCGGCCTTGCCGTTGGTGCGCGGGGTATAGGGCTTTGTGCGGATGTGCTTGAGCTTGAGGCGACGGCAGGCTGTGGCGAAGGCCCGGGATCTGTAGCAGGAGCCGTTGTCGGTCATGACGCGCAGGACGGTGATGCCGAGGCTTT
>FODP01000017.1 GCA_900110395.1 Rhodospirillales bacterium URHD0017 | reverse complement strand
TCGGCATCACCGTCCTGCGCGTCATGACCGACAACGGCTCCTGCTACAGATCCCGGGCCTTCGCCACAGCCTGCCGTCGCCTCAAGCTCAAGCACATCCGCACAAAGCCCTATACCCCGCGCACCAACGGCAAGGCCGAACGCTTCATCCAGACATCGCTACGAGAATGGGCCTACGCTCGAGCCTATCTGAACTCCAGACAGCGTGCCCACCAGCTGCCCTTCTTCATGCACCGCTACAACTGGCATCGACCTCATGCCAGCATCGGACGACTGCCGCCCATCATCAGACTCGGCCTGACCAAGGACAACCTGTTGAGACTCCACATCTAGAGCGCCGCAAAGCAAAACGGCGCGCATCGCTGCGCGCCGTTTGTCCCGATTGGTCGGAGTGAGAGGATTCGAACCTCCGGCCCCTAGCTCCCGAAGCTATAGGCAGTCTCGGGAAATAGCATTGCCAGTCAATCGTTTGCGGATTGCTTCAATTTCTGCTGTGCCAGTGGTGTGTCGGTCAGCGCCTCTCCGAGCACGGCCATGGCGTCGTCGATCTGGGCCGGCGCCATGTGTGCGTACCGCTGCGTCAAGGTGATGTCGGAGTGCCCAAGTACGTCTCGCACGGCGGCCAGCGGCTTGCCCTTTTGGACCATCCAGCTCGCCGCGGTATGGCGAAGGTGGTGCCATGTGAACAGTCCGACTTTGGCCTTGCGCAAGGCCGTCAGAAAGGCCCGACGCATATCGGTTTTGATCGGCCGCCCGCGATACAGAAACACCCGGCCTTCGTCCTTCGGCCCAATGTTGGCGAGCGCGATGAACAGGGGCTCAACGATCGGCAACTTGAGCAGCTTGCCGCCTGGCTTTCGGCTCTTGATCCGGACCGTGATCATGCGCTGGCGCATGTCGATCTGCGACCAGTCAAGACGCATCACGTTAGCGGACCGCAGGCCAGTCGACAGGGCGCAAATCATGGGCGCGCGTAGGTGAGGGGCGCCGGCGGCGATCACCGCCCTGACCTGGGCCTCCGTCAACCAGCGCGTATCGCTGTCGCGCTCGCGCAGCCTTCGCCTCTTCCAATCGACCTCGCCCACCGCCAGTTTCCACTCAGTGCGGGCCATGTTCATGAGAGCCCGTAGCAGAGACACTTCCTTGTTGACTGTCGAGTTGCTGATCAGTCGATCCATAGCGACGGAGCCGCGATTCTTCCTGGAAGACTTGCCCCGCCGAGCCTTTTCCCCTCGGCGCCGGGCGACGAAAGAGGCCACCGCGCCGTCGTCGATCGCGGAAAGCGGCGTCGTTTTACCAATCAACCGGCGCAGCGATTTGGCCTGGAACGCGATGGTCTGCAGGCTGGGAAGATGCCGGCCGTGCTCCATGACGTACCGGCCAAGCGCGTAGTCGAGGCTGATGCTTTCCTTGTGGCCGACAATATCGCCGATCAGGGCCTTGCGGTGCTGATCGGCTGCTAGAATCTCGGCGGTCGCTTCATCGTTCGTTCCAAGGCTTCGTCGAACGCGATCACCGTCGATGGTCCAGCGGACCCACCAGTACGGCGAGCCCGGTCGCTTGTAGATTCGATACGGTGTGCGCTTGCGGGAACGTTGCATTTCACTTGCTCGCTGATCCAGGTCGCGATGTCGGTGGCAGGGAACATGCGCCGCTTGCCGACCTTGATGAACGGCAGCCCTCGCTTCAAGAGGTCCCGCAGGCCGCGCTCCGAGACGCCGAGATGCAGCCGTGCGGCCTCAGGAGTCAGGAGAAGCGGGGCAGGCGTCATCGGCGGCGCCGCTTCGGTTGGGTACTCGATCTTTGGGTCGCGCAGGGTGTCATTCCTCGGTCTCCGGTTCGATATAACCCGCTGTGAAGCGGGTCTCGAAGCCCTGCAGGCGCCGCACGCGCATCGAACGCCGTATCCAGTGCCATCATATCCCAACCACGATGCCATCCCGCCGTTTGGGCTTGGGCATGATGCCCTTGGTAACCCACCCGTCGAACTTAGTCGGGCTGACGCCAATGAAAGCCCCCGCCTCGCCCCTTCGCAAACCGCGGCGAGGCTGGGATCTGGACCGAATATCACGTGAAATAGCCGTCATTTGTGCTGCGGCTCTCGGCCTGAGATTTTCTTAGGCCCGTAGGCGATCGGAAGGCCGCGCAGCGCTCGAACGCATAGCAGAAAGCCCAATGCCAAATTGATCGCGAGAAGGGACTTGCAGAGAACGGGACCGTCGACTTGGGTGGGAGCGAACGTTTTCTTGCGCAACAATGACGCTCGCCCTTTTTGTGTGAAATACTTGCGATCGATCAGGAGAGTTCGCTTATCGATCCGAGTCACATCCGACTTCATCCCCTTATTGAAAAAATGATCGTAGAAGGTTGTCGACTCCGGATCGTCAGAGTAGGGAGCAACTCGCTGGCGATCAGAATCGATCTCCGCAATTAGTTCCGCGCCGTCACCATGAACGTCCGCATATAGAAACCGCCCGTCCACAATTAGCGTCGAACTGCCAAGGTAAATGCCGGGAAGGGGCCATATCGTCGGTTGCGGTTCGGTAGTCATGGCGTTCAGCAGCAGGTTTTCGTCGAAAGCCGTCAGCGCATTCGACTCTGCTTGCCCAAGTGCCTTTTGCAATCTCTCTGGGTCATAGAGCGTCAATAGGCTATCGAGCGGTATGCAGTAGGTAAGGGTATGTGCCATCTGAAGGCTAAGGCCCGTGGCGACGAATTGCGCAGTGCTGCTGATCCGGAGTGCTTGCCGCGTGGTCCAAAGGCGCACGCGGCCACGGCCGCCTCCTGCCTGCGCTGGCCGGACGGCACCCCATGTGATTAGCCGTCGCAAGCTATCGACTGGCATTCCGGTCGCAGCAATCACCTGCTCATCGGTGTAGAGCGCGGGAGAAGTGGGGATTGTTGATTTGCCCATGTCTCGACCTTACAAACCTGCGCGGTGCTGCGCAAGATAATACTTGCGCTCGGCTGAGCAGGTTTCTACCTTGCCTCTAAGCGATCCTGTCGGGACGCCCAAGGAATGTGTATTGATGGCGCCAAACCCAGGTTACAAGAGACGACCGAGCGTGACCGGGCGCAGCGAAGGCGGAACGCCACATGTCCGCTTCTATCGATGGGAGCTGGAAGCGACGGCATATCGATCGCTATCGCCGGTGGCGCGTTGTGTCCTGCTGGAGCTGAAGGCCTTCTACAACGGCACAAACAACGGCTCGCTTTTCTTGAGCGCGCGCGAGGCGGGAAGACGTGTGGGGGTCGGAAGAACCAAAGCGTGGGAGGCGCTTTGGGAGTTACGGGAGAAAGGCTTTATCCGTCCTTCCCGGACTGGCGGCTTCTCCTGGAAGGTTGGCGCACAAAGAGGGGATGCGACAGCTTGGATTCTGACCGAGTTCCCTCTTGGCGCAGAGAAAGGGATTGGAACGCGAGAGTTTATGCGCTGGAAGGAGGGCATGACCTTCGTGGAACGAAATTCGCGGTCCGCGGGGACGGACGCGCTGTGCCCTAATGCGGACGCGCTGTCCGTACCAGCGGACACTCTGGCCGATTCTGGCGGCAAGTGTCCGGCGTGACGGACGTTCACTGGCCGTGTGGGCGACCCAGCGTCCGTCAGAGCGGACACAGATAAGCTGCCAGGTGTCAGGCGATGAGCGAAGAGCTTTTCAGGTCAAGGCCGTCGCGAGCGCGCGCTTCTCATAGAGCAGAGCCCGAATGGCCACGATGACGCGTCAAAGCGCGCGTTGGGCTATATCCTGTGCTACAATTTGTGTAGCAATCAAATCTTAGCGCAGTGAAATGAACGACGCGGTCCTTCTCCTGGCAGATGATCGATCGGCCCGCAGTCAGTTGCTTCAGTCTGGTCGTTGCCAAACTCCCCGCTGGCCATCCATCTGAGCAGACCTGCTTGCTTCCGTCCTGCGGCCAGGCGTCGGGCAGTGGACCAGGCGCGATGTGTGCACGGGTTGAGCCAGCGCCGGGCCTGCGGGCTGATCGGGATGGACGTGAGCAGTTGTCGGTATCGATCGCGGCGGCCCGATGATGGAGCGTTGCGCGAGCGTCTGCGGACCTTGGCGGGACTGCGTCGACGGTTCGGCTACCGGCGTCTTGGGTGGATGCTCGAGCGGTCTTGGAACGTTTGGCCGGACAGCAACTCTCATAGAAGAGAAGAGCGTTTCAGTGCATGGCCATATTTCGTAAAGGATACTTCATCGGCATCTGTCAACAAATCGCGTTCACTTAAATCGTCAAAGTAGAGTTCTAGTTGGACGAGTAATTTAGCCTGTTGTCGCTCATTCATTGTTGCAGAACAGAAGATCACCGCATCCGTTGAGGAACTAAGACGGCGAACCAGAAGCCTCCTCCAGAGGTTCGCGAAATAACCGGGACAAATGGCACATTCTATCAATATCCAAATAAGCGACCCGAGCGGAAGCCCTAGACAACCGCGGTACAATATCAGAGGAATGGCAACACCTACCCACATGGCAATCAAAACCGGCGCTACTATGAGAATGGCGAAGCTGAGCCCGCTACTTTCCGTTGCAACTGGTCCAATAACGAACAAAGAAACACAAACGACCGAGGCTGCAGCCCGAATGTTGGCCAGTCGGGCCGTCACAACCTTAACACGCCGTTGTTGACGGTGAATGTCGCGAGGCATTGCTTCGCCAGTAGAGAGCCATGGCAAGGTTATGGCCGTTGCCCATGGCGTGAGCGGATTTAGAACAGTGAAGGCACGATTTAGTATGAGAAATCGATAATGAGGGATGATAGGTGCCCATCCTTTGCGACCCTCCCCAACGAGCAGTGCATTAGCACCCGCATATCGCACCTGATCGGACAGATAGAATACTGCGCAGAGCAACCAAATTGCGTGGTCGGAATAGAGCAGGTGCATTCAGTCGGACCGTTAGTTCTTCTTCTTGAACAGGCTTCGGAGAAACGCGCCGATAGCTGCTAAGACAGCGATGGCGCCTATGCCAATAAACTTTCCTAGCCCTTTCAGAATCCCAGACTTTGCAGCAGCGGCTGCGGCGCCACCGACAATTAACGCGGCAAGTCCATACTCCGCGACCTTGTCCCCTTCGCGAAATTCGCTGTAGCGCTCGCCAGGGACAAACTCAAAACCGCGTAGTGCCACGCGCATAGCCTGTACGTCATTAGCGAGCGAAGTAGGGTCTGAAACGAGCACGACGCTCATGACCCCCGTTCGTCCCAAAACTCGAATTGTATAATTTACAGTTTCTTCTCCAGTGCCCTCGATAGCGTAGCGTGTTCCCCACTCGAGCCTTTTGGTACTTAAGTCGTAGTGAGGATCAACTGCCCAGCCGGTTAAACGTAGGACCCGAAGCCCGAGTCGCCTCCGCTCGGCCATCCCCTGTTCGTTTTGCTGTTTCAGGGTATTGAACAGATCCGATGCATCTAGCTTCTCGTCATCGCGGATGTATCCAGATGCGTCGAATGCAAACACTGCAAACCACTGGAGCGGCCACGGAGCGAGGACATAGTTGTTTGATCTCGGTGGATTCCCGTTCAGCTCAATGAATTTGCTGCTATCTGCAGCACCCAGGAGACGCAGCGTATTGTCGAGCTTGATATGAGCGACAGAGCCGATGCTGCCGACACCGGGAGCTTTTTGCCAGGCCAGGCTCTCAATCTGGCGCCGGAATTGGTCTTCTTGCGCCTGCAATTCACCTGAAGCACCGAACCCATTTTTCCTCCCCCGGGCGCCGGGTTCCTTGTCCCAGCTCGTGCCCTGTTTGTGATCGTACTGCCGCCCGCTGCGTCAGCCGTAATGGAACACAAAGTTTTGGTCGCCAAGCCTTCCGAAACCGCTGCCGCGTGGGCCCACGCCGTTGAACTCAAATGGGCCCCTCTTGCCGTTGGTGCGGTCGTGTGATCGGCTGCAAATGCTGGCACGCTGAGCAGCACAAACGACCAAAGCCATCCCCCGCATGGCATCCCCCGTTAGGTCGTAGAATACGTTAATCTTACCACCGTTACGTACCTGATGAGCAAGTGAAAGTCGGTGCATTCCTTGCAATCGTTGCTGCAGCGACTCGAAGCGGGCGCTCAGACAATCACCGACGGCGACACACTCAAGCAGGGCGGCGTCACTTATCGCCTAAGGGGCATCGACGCTCCGGAGCAAAACAAGTGTGCCCCGATGGGTGGCCCGCCGGCAGCTTGGCCGCGACCAGGCTGCAGGCATTGACGGCAGGTCGCTCGTTCGTCTGCCAGGAGAAGGACCGCGACCGCTTCGGCCGGATAGAAGGGGGCGGCCCATGGCTGAGCTGCTTCGCCTGTTCATCACCCCCGATGCAGGGCCGGGCCGGTTCGTGGCCCGTCTTGAGAGTTCTGATGAGCCGATCGTGCAAGGCACGCGACAGCCATTGGTCGATGGCGCTCGCGTGCTTCTGGAGCGTGGTCTTGATCCGACCACGCCAGTCACGATGCGCCATGCCGGGCAGGCCTTCGACAGCTTCCGCCCGTTGCCGATCACCGCGTGGGCGCTCTGGACCTACAAGGAGCCCGATCAGCGACCACTATATCGGCGATGGATGCGGTTTGCTGACATCTGGTCCGACCAAGAGACGCGTTCCGAGCCCTTGGTGGCTCCCAAGGCCCATCGGCCAGGGAATCGCCTGTACGGCGACCCCGGATGCATCGGCGACGCGCACGGCGGGCGAGCATGACTATGGCCGCGTTCACAGACGCAGCGGTGACATGGATTGCCGCTGGTGTCGTCCCCCTGCCGCTCGGCGGTGTGGACGGCAAACGGCCCCTTGTGAGCCATCCCGCCAAGCTCGGCAGGCGTGCGGCACTGGACATCGCCAGTCGGCCCCAGTTTGCAGATGCTCCCGGCCTGGGCTTCTGGTGCGGCGTGCGCAACGGCTTAACCATTGTCGACATCGACAGTCCGGCCGACGCCGAACTGCAACACGCACTAGACGCCTACGGCCCCACGCCGGTCCTCGTGCAGACCGCGAGCGGTAAGCATCACGCCTACTATCGCCATGCTGGCGAGCGTCGGCGCATACGGCCCGACAAGGGCCACCCCATCGACATCTTGGGAGAGGGCGGCCTCGCGGTCGCCCCGCCTTCCAAACGTCCTGCAGGTGGCCACTATCGGTTTCTACGGGGTGGCCTTGATGACCTTCGACACCTGCCTACGATCAAGCGCGGCGCCGTGGTCGAGCCCGTCACTGTCCCACAGACGAGAAAATCCGCCAGTGGGACAGCCGATGTCGTCGCGGAGATCGGTCAGCGCAACAACACCATGTTTCGGCTGGCGTGTGCGCTAGCGCAGACTGCGGAGGACCGTGACGCACTTCTCGACCAGGTGCGGATGGCTAACTCGGCGCAGTCGGCGCCCTTGCCCGATGAGGAACTGCAGAGAGCTGTCGACAGTGCGTGGCGGTACCGCGAACGAGGAAGCTTGATGGTCCGTGGCGTTGTGGAGAGCAGCCTGATCTTGCCTGCATCAATTGCAGAGCATGCGATGGCAACCGGCAATCTCGACGTGGCCGGTCTGATGATGATGGTCCGCAAGTACCACAGCGAGCCCGGCAAGTTGTTTGCGCTGTCGCCCGTCGCGCTGGCCGAAGCCAACAAGATCCGAGGACGGGGCGCGAATCGATACCGATACGCCATTCGGGAGGCCATCGACCTAGGCCTGCTGGTGCTGGTCCACATGGGCGGCAAGGGCAAGCGCGACCCGTCCCTGTATCGATGCCCGACCACTCTTAGGGTTCGCTAATGGAACCCAATCTTAATCAGACACCCCCCTCCCTCTCTCCCCGGAAGAATCTTAGGGGAGAGCAGCCTGCATCCGTCGGGACCAAATGGGATGCCCGTAAGCAGAAGCGGCCTAGGGGCTGGCGTAAGGATCAACTGCGCTGGCAAGCCCATTACCGAAACTCGCTCGACCCTGGCGAACAAACGGCCCTGTTCGACATCGACCGACCTGAGCGCGCGGCAGCCTACGCGCCGGGCATCGGGCTCACTATCGAGGCGGCAGAGGGCGATAAACCGTGACCGGCATAAAGCTGAAGCAATCGGCAAGCGGCAAAGACGCGGTAGAGCGGCGCGAGGAGGCCAGCCAGGTATCTCCGCTGAGCCCGCTGCGGCCCGATTGGAGCCCGCGACACACGACAGCGCCGAGGACCGTGGCAGAAGCAATCGACCTGCAGTCAAGGGCGATACAGAAACGGGCCATCGCTGATGGCTTGGCGCAAGAGCCTGGCGACACAACGGGCGGCGGCGTCTTCGAGCGGGCCGAGGCCGCTGCTATGGAGAAGCAGGCGCAAGCCTACTTCGATCTTGCCAGCCACGCGACGGGCCCTGTCACAGTGGGCAACGGCGGCGAGTTTGTAGTGCCGACCAAAGAGGCCTGGCAGAGCATTCCCGGTGTCATTTGCACCGTGCGCGATACCCCCGACATGCTGACGGCAACTGCCAGTCGGCAACGCCTGGAGCTTACAGGCAACTCGCTTCCGATGGCGGTGGACGCGGCCGAGAGCATCGGGGCCAAGAACAGCCTCGAAAGGATGCTGGCCCATGAGCTGGCTGCAGCTCACCGCCTGAGCGGCGAGGTGCAAGGCGCTAGCGTCGATGGCCTCGGCCTTGAGCGTCAGGTCAGTCGCCTGTGCCGGGCGGCCGTAAAGGCGGTCCAGGACATGCGCGGCGGCGACCACGCGCAGGCGCGCATCGTCGTCCTGCAGAGCGTCGGACAGCGCCTGGATCGCTGGCGGCGATAGCTTCGACAGCTTGGCGCGGACTTCGACCGGCAGGCCGGGACGACCTCCAGGGTTACCGGAGTTGCCGGGAAGAAAGTGGCCGCCGGGGGTTCGGTCAGACATGGCGCAAGTATAGCGAGGGTTTCTGGCCCCACATCGGTGGACAGCGGTACGACGGCCGGGGTGGAACGCGACGCCGTCCCTCGGCATCTTCGTCATGGCTGACCCCGCGTCGATGACGCGTCGGCCGGACCGCCCGACATGCCATGCTACCTCGCTGTGGCGACGACCGCGATGTCGCGCACCCTGCCGGAGGCAGCCATGGGCGAAACGGACGGAATGCATAATTCAGCGTATTGGCGGGACCGCGCGGGAGAGGTGCGGACAAAGGCTGACGCAATGCGGGACGTTGACGCCAAACAATCGATGCTGGAGATGGCCCGCGTCTACGACAGGATGGCCGACAGGGCAGCGCTGCGCGAAGCCATACCGACGGAGTAGGCGGCGCGCTCACCGGTGATGCCGGCGTACCTTTTTGCCGGGGCAACGCTTTGCGGCCACGGCAACGCGATTTGCATGCACTGCAGCGCGCTCGCACGTCGCACCTGCTATCAGGGCTGCAATCGAGACTCGGGCGGCAGCGTCCGATTACCGTCGCGCGATGGTCGACCGCTTCCCCGGCAAGCCCTTCAGCTTCGGCGCGCTGCGCAAAACCTTCGGGCGCCTCGCGATGGTTATAGCGCAGCCACAATTCCGCTCCGCGTTGCTCGCCGGCAGGCAGGGGACTCGCTGTGCCGTTGTGAAGGGGGCCGGCTCAGGCGATAAAGCCGAAATGAAGGGCATAGTCGCCGCCGTCGCTGGCTTCATTGCGCTGATCCCGCCGGCAAGCGGGCAGGACAGCAAGCTTAAGGCTGCGCTGACGAGTTGTATGACGTGGGCGTTGACCCATCCGCGGCCGCAGATGCTCGACGTCGACAATCCTGCCGCTGTTGTTTACGCATGCCAGGGGCAACCAGCGCTGGCGCTGTTCACCGAAATGGAACTGGTTTCAGATCAGACAGTCGAGGGGGATGTCGTCGCGCGTCGAGCGGGAAGCGTCGTCTGCAGCCGCCACGGCTCGGCTGCCCTTATGATCTGCACGCTGGCCATCGAGGCAACCGCGCCATTCGCGAAGCAGGCCCGGTAACACTACCCATCCCGCACTAACCTGCAACCTTCACATGTGCCGTCTGCTCGAAGCTTGCGCCGAGGATGACGACGTCGGTAGTCTCGCTCTATGCCGCACCTGGAAACCGTACTGCGCGATCTTCATGACAGCGAGATCATGGCTGGCATCCAGACCTTGTACGACGGCGGGATGCGCGTTTGGCTCGGGGATGAGATGAACGCGGCAATCGTTGAGACGACACTCCAGCGAGCGGGCAGGAAATGGCCGGAAGAGGAAGTCGCCCAGTGGCTGCATGACAAAGCCCTGCAGTTGTTTCCCGGCAGCCACTACGCCAAGGCCCACCTTCGGTGACTGCGGAGCGACAGGCACTCGGAGCGTGTCCATGGCGGCATGCTCCGCCAACGTGCATCCGTCGCCTGGCTTCACTTGGCCAGCGGCACGCCAGGCGCACCTCGCCGGCAGGGCCGGTTTTCCGCCCGTGGAATCGATTTGATCTTGGTTGGCCGTCGGGGGACACGCCCGCCATCAAAACTCGCCAGCGAGTCTGATTTTGACTCCTGCGATGCCTGTACGTCCAAAGGCCCCCAGCAGCCAGTGGCACTAGCCGCGATCATTGCCGACAGCGTCTCCACCACCAGCTATTGTCGTCGCGCAGCCCAAGTGATCGGCGGGTACGGAGATGTCAGGCGACCGCTTGTCGATCTCCCACGCCATTGGCATTGTGGGGGTATGTCTGATGTCGTGTCGCCTCGTTTTCCGGTGTGGCTGACCTATCAGCAGGTCGCCGAACGGTTGGGCCTGCGCAGTGCCAGCGCGGCAGCGTCCAGAGCCAGGCGCGGGAAGTGGCCACGGCGCATCAAGAACGACACCCTTGAGGCCGAAGTCTGCGTCCCGGCTGAAGTGCTTGAAGCCGGCCCGCAGAAGCCACGTGAGCGACGGGAGGCGGCTGGTTCTGCTGCAGATGCAGGTGCGCTTGGCGACGCCGTATCGGCTGCCGTCGCGCCGCTGCAGGCGGTGATCGAACGCCTGTCCGCCGAGCTGGCAGCCGCCCGCACCGCAAACGAGGCGCTACGCGATCAACTTGCTGCTTCCCAGTCCGAGGCAGCCGAACTGCGGGGCAGGTCCGCCGCCAACGAGGCTGCGCTGGAGCGTGAAGTAACGGACCGTCGCGCCGTGCAGCAGCAGGCGGATCATAGCCGCCGGGAACATCAAGCCGCGCAGGAGCGCGTCGCTCAAGCTCACGTCAGCGTGCGGGAGCAGCAGGCGCGGCTGCAGACCACCGAAGACTTGGTGACGCGGCTGAAGCGGGAGTTGACCGAAACCCAGCGAGCGACGGAACGCCGCCGGTGGTGGCAATGGCGATGAATCGGAAGCGCGGCCCGAGGTGGTCACCCCCGCCGGGGGGTCAATGCGCGCCATACCCGACGCCGCCATCATAGGTTTGCGGCACATCGGGCAGTGGTCGCGCGGGCACTCGACCCATCGTTCTTGCTCCCGTGCCGGATCGTTCACACTGCCCGGCTGTCCAAAGCCGCACTTCCAGCGGCTGCAGCGCATGCCGCGCCGCAGGTGTTGAGGTTGCTGGCAGGTCGGACGCGGACGTGGCAGGCTACCAAGAGGGACGACAATGCGCCTGCTGAAGCTGCTGCTGGTCTTGCTCGCGTGCGCTGTCGCCGTGCCGGCGGTCGCCGGGCCTTTTGAGGAGTCAGTTGCCGCCTATGATAGAGGCGACTACGCCACGGCTCTGCGTCTCTTGCGCCCGCTGGCTGCCGCCGGCGATGCGGACGCCCAGAACAACCTCGGCACCATGTATCACACGGGCAAAGGCGTACCCCAGAACTATGCAACAGCAGTGTCTTGGTTCCGAAGGGCCGCTGACCAAGGCGTGGCCGTGGCGCAGGACAATCTGGGCGACATGTACTCCCGAGGGCTGGGCGTACCGCAGGACTACGCTGAGGCAATCAAATGGTATCGTAAGGGTGCCGACCAGGGTTATGCGCGCGCCCAGGGTAACCTCGGCCTGATGTACGCCAACGGTCGAGGCGTGCCCCAGGACTATGGAGGCGCGGCACGCGCCGGCCCACGGGACGGCTGGAAGCTCCGCGCGTGTCGCCGCATCCCTATTCCCGCCACGCTGACGCGTGCGGTGACGCCTTCGGAGCGTACAGCGCCAGCGGCGGCCCGCCCAACGCCCCCCCGAACGGCCAATGGCTCGGCATCTCGCTCGAAGCATGTCACGCAGATGACAGACGACAGTCGGTGGGACGCGCGCGAGTAATCGAGCCGGAACCGTCGCCGAAGGGAAATCAACATGAGGAATGTCGATATCATTCCAGACTGGGCCATCCTGGTCCTAGCCGTGCTGGTGGTGGCCGGTGTCTACCGCGTCTTCGGGGGCTTCGGCGTGCTGGTGCTGGGCGTCATCTCCGCTGCCGTTTGGATCGCCCAGTTCATCGCAGATATCCGTTCGGCCCATGACGACGGAACCGTTTCACAGCCAGCGCCTGCTCAGCATCTCCATCCCGGTCGCACCGAAGACACCCGGCCGGCCATGATCGACTTCGACACGGCCGTTGTTTGCTTCTTCGTTGCCATGGCGGTCGCTGGCTACTGCCTTCCGTCGGTCGGGCTGGTGGTGGGTGGAGTCGTTGGCGTCGCTGGCATGGCCGCCATACATCTGCTCGACATCTGGCTCGATAACCGACGGCATAGATGATCGTGACGTTCGTCGCCTGCTCGAACGTTGCTTCAGGCCAGCTTGTGCTTGGCTTCCCGTTCGGCCGCCCGCTTCGCCATCCGATCATACATGGCGGCGATGTCGAGCATCGCGGCTTCAGCTTCACCGCTGCGCATCTCCCCGGCCTTGGCACGGGTTTCCTCGGCGCGCGCGCGCCAATAGGCTGAACTTCGAAGTCCGTCGTTCTCGATGGTCATGTGCCGGCCCTTCCCCACGCGCACTCTATGCCCGCTGACGCTGGCCACCTATGGCGATCCGACCGCGCTGCCCCTGTCGTCACGCGCGGCAGGGCAAGCCTTAAGGCAGCCCGCCGCGTGCCATGCCCACGGGATCAAGCTGGTCGCCCGCTGGGTGTCGCCCGGCTGCGCCAGCGAGAGCCTGTGGCGTGAAAGCTGGGGCGGGTCGCCAAGCTGGTCCATCGAGCTTAGCCACAAAACGCACTGGATCATGCCAAGTATAGGGCGCATAGCCCAAGCCATGACCCCCACGTCAGACTGAAGACCTTGGGCGAGCTGCTGTACGGCCGGCGCTGGAAGACCTATTTGGCCAACGACCTTGGCGTCCACCGCCGCACCGTCATGTGCTGGGCCCAAACGGAGTGGACGATGCCGGCGATGCGCGCGGGGGCAATCCGGCTGGCCAACAAGCGCATCGTGGCCATTAAGGCGGCCGTAACGGCAGCGGCACGACGCGGCCATCGCCGTGAGTAGTGCCGATCAATTTTCGTCGAAAACATCGCGAGGTCGCTGTTCGGCGCCGTCCGACAGGACCAAGCGTATAGAGTTGGTCTTACCGGACCGCTCCACGTCGGCCGGCGCTGCCGGACTTGTAGTTGATGACGCACCTGCCATCCCGGTAGGCGGCGTCTGTTCAGACTTGTAGGTCGGACTAAGTGGGGGAGCAATCAAGCGCAGACTAGGCGAGCCAGTTGGATTCAAGAATGACTGCACCACTAGATTGTTTGTCATCGCGACAAACAAGAAGCCGTGGGTGTCGAGTTCTGCAAACGGCATACTCATCAATGCTGTCACCGTGCCAGTTGGACGACAAACCGAGCGAATGTAGAATTGATGAGTCGGGGTGGCGCCAGATATCACAAACCAATCGTCCTTGCGCGCGTGATAGTTGACACTTTTGAACTGAGATACCAGTGCAGACATGTACTGGCCCGCTTCCGTGCAGTTCGTAGCATCAACTATCACACGATGCCCAATTACGCCGTTGGATCTGTACCAAAGAACTCCATTCTCCTCGCGTGGTGGGCCCGTACTCGTTGCGAATGACGTGGGAAAGCCGACAGAGAAGCCCACTGCGCTGTCCGTCAGCATTGCCCAACCATACTTGTCGCGTTCCTTGAGACCCTCCGAAACGAGCTGGATCATTTGTTCGCTGGAAAGTGCCTCCGCTGCCGGATAGCCTCGCGAACTCTGCCAAGACTTCGCAGCTCGCTTCGTGAAGTCACCATAGTCTCCATCGACCATGGCGCCGTAATGGCGCGTCCAAATCAATGCGTTCTGAATGTCGGCAATCGTTATGTCACTGAGGGGGTGCAGCCCATCGGTATTGGAACACGCCCCCGATAGAACTGGCTTGCCTCGACGTAACTGCGGCGGTGATTGTGTGCCAACGCGCACCTTGGGCATTGAGACTCACACGACACTGACCAGCCACACCCGAAATCGACTTCTTAAATGATACACCATTGTTGCCGCCCGTCTCGCGCTCGGGCTCGAGAGACGGCGCTGCGTAAAGCCGCGTTCGCAGTGCTTCCGTCCAACCCTGTCGCACACCTCCGCAGGCCCTGCGGAGCAAGGAATCCAGAATGCGCGTAAAAGGCCATGTCTCATCGTCCAATCCGTTCCAGTACATTGTGAGCGCAAATCCCGACTGACCGATCTCCAATTCGGGAGCACGCCACGTTTTCATGATGTAACGGGAGGGGCCATCCTTTGATGGCGAGATTTCCAGTCCAGGTAAGGTCACTGCCAGTTCTCTCGCGGCGATGGCGAGCAAGAGTCACTTTGGCGGCAATCGTAACTGCGACCGTGGCACTCACGGCAAGCGTCGTCCTTAGGGCCCTCTTCCAAAGCTGCCTCAACATGCGCACCCCGGCGGGCTCTTGCACTTGTTCTTGGTGCTGATGCAGGTGTTCCCGCAGGGCTGTCCCCTTGTGCAGCGCTTGCAGCATCGGTCCCCTTGTTGCGCTAGCTCTGTCCACTCGCTGGCGATCGGCGGCGGCTCTCGGCCAAGCCATGGCGAGTAGTCGGCGGCAAACGCAGGAACGCTGAGCATCGCAACGACCAAAGCCAGCCCCCGCATGGCATCCGCCGTAAGGTCGTATAGTGTGATAATCTTACCACCTAACTCGGTGGGGGCTAGGTGAATCTCGACGTGGCGTTCCGGTCGCGGGTGCTTGGTTGCGGCGGCAGTTGCGTTGGCTGTACCCGCCGCGGCCCAGACCATCACCGACGGCGACACGCTCAAGCAGAACGGCGTCATCTATCGCCTGTGGGGCATCGACGCGCCGGAGGCGAAGCAGGTCTGGCCCGATGGATGGCCAGCGAAGCTTAGCTACGACGAGGCTGCAGGCACTGACAGCGGGCCGCTCGATCGAGGGCCGCCGTAGCGATGTCCCAAGTACCGCGCCGTGCGGTGCTGGTGGGCTGCCATCGGTCCTCTTGTTCCCCTCTGTGGGAGCCGACGGCAGGCCCCGGCCGCTGGCCCACCCGCGACCGCATCACGCCCCGATCGAAGGGGCACTGGCTCACGGCCGATAACCGGGCAATCGTCTGTGCGCCCTGCAACACTGCCAAGGGGTCGCTGTCGCTGGGGCGCTTTGCCAATCGCCTCGCCCGTGCCGGAGATCCGCGGGCACTTCGCGTAGCGGCCTTTATGCGGATTCGTTCCTTGAGCTTCCCCAGCTAAACCTGCGACAAGACCGAGGTCCGAGCGTGAAGCACTCGGACCTTGAGTTCTCCATCTAAGCACCTCGGCCCCGCTCTTAACCGGCGGGGCTTTTCTTTGTCACCCGGCGGAGCGACCAGCCGAAAATTCGCCCCGGACTTGTAACAGGCTCCCCGCTGCGGGGTTTGGTGACTTGGGAGCAGGCACTCATTCCGCCGCGTGCGCTCCGGCCTGCAGCCCCCAGGTCGCCCGCCCAGTTTGGCACACAGCCTGGGCGGGCCTCTGGCGAACAGGCTACGGGCTGCCTGCGATGCGCGCGCTATCTATGTGGAGGCCTTCCTTTACTCGCGGCGAAAACAATCGACTCTGCGTTGCAACAGACCGCGCGACCGCGGGATTAGACCATTGGGAGCAGGCTTCCCCGCTCGCGCTCCCGGCCTGACTGCTACAGGCCGCCCGCTCAGCCATCCGCTTCTGGCTGGGCGGGCCTTTCTGCAAGTACTCGTGGTTAGCCCGACGAATAGCCCGTTTTCCGCTCAAGATCGGTTTCTTCCAGATGGGCGAGACGGTCCCATGTTTCGGCCACCTCGGTCATTGCGGTAAGCGCTCCGGGCGTTGAAGCCTGTTCCGCCATTTGCCTGGCTTCGGCAGCCAGCTCTCGGAAACGCATGGCGCGGGCCTCCGAACTCTCTTCACTCACTGAAGCCTCCGGGTCATCTGCAAGATATGCTGGGGTTCTCTTGTCAACCTTACCGCTAGCCCTGTTTTTCTGCCCGTGGAATCGAATTAGCCTCCGGCTGGTAGGGAGGTGGCCCCCGACCTCCAGACCGAGTCCAGTGACTCAAAAAACGGACTCAGTGAACGCGCTAGCGGGAGGGGCAGCATGACCACTCGAACCGAGATGACCCGGCAGGAACTGTATGACTTGGTTTGGTCGCTGCCGCTCCACAAGGCCGCCGCCACCTTTCCGATGTCGCATCTGGCCCTGAAGCGACTGTGCCAGCGCCATCAGATCCCAGTTCCTCCGCAAGGGCACTGGCTAAAGGGCGCTGATCGACAGCGACAGGACCAGATTTCCTTGCGTAACGGCCACCTTGGGCAGCAGCGCATCTGGATAAGGAGGTTTCTGCGACGGAGGGCGCCGAACCATCGGACCTTGGCCGCGCAGTCGCCTCCAGCAGTGGAGGTCACTGGCGAGCCTGGCGGCTTTCAGCACCAGTGCGCAAGGCGGACCGCCGCGGTACTCGACGGTGCAAGGCCAAATGCCCGAGGCGCGGTCGAGGCAGTCGGTGACGGCATTGCCCACATAAGGGTGTCACCGCCGATGCTCGCGCGTGCCTTGGCGGTGTTGGATCTGCTGCTTCTTGCTGCCGACCAGGCTGCCTATTCCGTATCGACCACTGAGGGTTCGGCTGCACTCGTTGTTGAAGGCGAACGTGTGCCGTTCAGCATCCTCGAGGAGATCAGGCGGAGAACGGGCAAGCCCGATGGGCGGCTAACGATTGTGCTGGGGGAGATGTATAGCGGCGGCCATCGACTTTGGACGGATAGACCCTTCCATCTCGTGGAGAGCCGAATCGCTGACGTAATTTGTGAGGCAAAGGTCCACGCGAAAGCAGTCAGGGCCCGCCGCGAGCGTCGAAAGGAAGCGATTGAGACACGACGCACGGAAGAAACGGAACACATGCACCGTCGCAAGCGGGTGTCTCTTCTCGTGGAACGGGCCGACGATCTGGACCAGGCAGCGAAGCTCGCGAGATTGGCCGTTCACTTGCGCGAGACTGACGATGGGTCGTCGCCTGTGCTGCCAGACATCCTCAAGTGGTGTGATGCCTACGTTGCTGAGCTACGCGAAAACTGCGGGGCCATGGCCGTAAGTCGTGACGCTAAAGAATGGCGGATCTGGTAGGGATGCTTTTGCCGCGGCTCCAGCTCGATGCCGCGTTCTCACTGCTCTGACAGGCAGGCGGTTGGACATGACAGAGCGACACCTGAGCCGGCAACAACTCTTTGAGTTAGTTTGGTCCATGCCGATGCGTGGTGCGGCGAAGACCATCCCCATGTCGGACGTCGGGCTTAAGAAGTGGTGCCGCCGCGAAGGCGTACCGGTCCCACCACGGGGCTATTGGAACAGAGTGAGGGCGGGGCATCGTATGCCAAAAAAGCCCCAGTTGCCGCCGCCTGCTGTCTCTCCCAGAGCCACGTTGTCCGCCGCTTCCCGCGCCCCACAAGCAGCGCCAAAGGCTCCCGACAAGTCGTCATCGCCTGGCGCTACGAAGGCGCGGACAGAGACGCCCGACCGTCAACAAAAGCGGCGCGCCCCGACGAGCGCTCCAGCCGCGAGGCGTCACGCCACAGGTACGACCTCGTCCACTATGTTCTCGAGATCCAGCGTTGGAAGTGGGATTACGACTTCGGCGTGCACTGGTCCGTTCATCAGACTTACGAGGTTAAGGATTACGCTCACTTGAACGTGTATGGGACGGTGATCAGCCCCGATAACGTGGCCGGAAGGCAAATTGAACTCACATTCATTCCAGAACGCCACGGAGCTAGATACTACATCGAGACGCCCGACTGGCTCGGTACTCTTTGGCGTGCGGGGCGGGGAAAAGATCTGGAAGCAATATTTCCGATGCCAGCCGATATGTTGGCGCCGGTCTCGGCGGTCCTGACAGCCGATCGCTATCACTATGTCAGCCTTGAAGGGGAACAGATGTCCAGAAGAGAGGCCGGCATCCGCCACTATAGCTTTCGCCGCGCCTTGATGGACGATGATCTGCCGCTATTGCCGTCCCCGTGGCCCAGTGGGAAGCCTCTGCCGGATTTGCGGCGCCACATTGTTGGTAGGTAATAGAATGAAGCCGGATTCGACCGCATACCCGCCCCGGGGAATGAGCCGCGAGGAAGCCGCGCGGTAGGCGTCGGCGCCACCACGTTCGACCGCCTCATTGCGGAAGGCCGGATGCCCAAGCAAAGCGTGTCGGCAAGCGCACCCTCTGGGACCGCCTTAGGCTCGATGATGCATTCAGTGACTTAGGCGAAGACAGCGGGGAGAACAGGATTGACCGTGCGCTGCGGATGGCAGCAGAACGACGCAAGCCATGACGTTGGGCCGTGCTTGGCTAGCAATCGCAGCGTCGGCATTCCTTTGCTCGCCAGGAGTTGCACAAGTCACAGACGGCGACACGCTCAAACAGGGCGGCGTCACGTATCGGCTATGGGGCATCGACGCGCCCGACGCCAAGCAGGTGTGTCCCGATGGCTGGCCGGCAGGAAGCTTGGCAACGACCATGCTGCAGGCGGCACTGACTGCAGGACTGCCTCCTGGTCGCTCCTCATTGGTCGCGATGCTCTACTTCACGCCTGCGCTGGTTAAGCAGTCGTCCATTAGCTGCCAGACGCTGCAATCGACCACATGTCACCAGTTGGTGTGTCGCACCTGCCGGACTGGTTTTTGATTTAGTTCCGTCGTCTGATTAGGCGTGGTCTTTGCAAGTCCGCGCTACTCCGTCTTGCTCTCTCGGCATGGCGTTTCACAGTCCGGAGAGGGCGGGCAAGACTAGCCGCGTCCACGCGGCGGGCTGGAGCTTCACCTCATTAGCGATCCGATTGACCCTTCCTCCTCAGCCATTCGGCCCTCGCTAGGGTGCTCTTCAACAAATCTTGGAGGGCGGCCATCTTCATCGCGCTTTCGATGTCCGGCTTCCTCAGCAGACCCAGACGCTCTTTCTTGATGAGGCCGCGTATGGTGTTCGCCTTGGCTTCCAGTCGCGCAATCCGCTGGAAGATGGTGCCTTCCTCGTCATCCATGTAAACGAAATGTCCGTCCTGGCTCGCCGGTTACGGATGCGAGTGCATTGCATTCGGGGCGGCCAGTAGAAATGTGGGGGATGTCGTAGCGAAAGTGGAGAAGACGAGCCTGCGAGGAGCCTTCACAAAACTCAGATTCCGCAAGCGCGCGTTGCGCCTCCCGCCGGGAAATAATCCGAGGACGGGCCACATCTTCGAGACTGAAAAGAGAACGGGGCGCAGCATCTTGACTTCACTGGACCGTGCAACGGCTGCTGTCCCTAGGGTGTTGTCGCAGTGGGAAGGGATTGTTTGAGGGGTTCGTATGGCCGCACGTCCGTCGTGGCAGGGGCATTTGCGCCTGTCGCTTGTAACCTGCCCGGTGGCGCTTTATCCGGCAACGTCTGAGGCGGACACGGTCCGCTTCAATCTCATCAATCCCGAAACCAATAACCGCATCAGAATGAAGACTGTCGACGCGGGCACCGGCGATGAGGTGTCCCGGTCCGACTTGGTCAAAGGGTTCGCCGTTGCCAAAAATCAGTATGTGCTGCTCGACAAGGAGGACTTCGAGTCGGTGAAGCTGGAATCGACGCGCATCATCGACATTGAGTCATTCGTGCCTGCCGCCTCCATAGACCGGCTGTACTGGGACACGCCTTATCACCTTGTACCTTCAGGCAAGACGGGCATCGAAGCCTTTGCCGTAATCCGCGAGGCGATGGACAAGAAGCGCATGATTGCGATCGGACGATTGGTAATGAGCACGCGCGAGCGGATCTGCGCCCTTGAGCCAGGACGCGACGAAATCCTGCTAACGACGCTTCGCACTCATGAGGAGGTTCGTGACGTGGCGGAGGTTGGCCCGATCGATCTGCCGAAGGCCGATCCACGCATGCTAGATATTGCGGAGAAGATTATCGACCAGCAGCGCGGCGACTTCGATCCCTCCTTATTCGTCGACCGCTACGAGCAGGCACTGCGCGAGGTCATCGACCGCAAGCGCGAGGGGATGCCAGTCGCAGTGGCGGCTGACGAGGTTCAGGAGACCAACGTCGTCAACCTCATGGACGCGCTGCGGCGAAGCCTGGGGAACGACGGCAAGGACGGCCTGCAGAAGCGACCACCTGCGGCAAACCGAAATAAGCCCACGAAACCAAAGGCCCGGTCTCGAAAGCGGGTGGCGTAGATGGCCATCCAGCTTCCATTCCCGGTGCATTGGGCGCGGCTTGAAAGCCGACGCAGCGACGCGCGCGAACGCCTGGACGGCCTGCGGCGAGACGTGCTTACAACAAAGGCTGTCATCCGCAGCGCGCTTGACGAACTGGCGACTCGTCACGGCATTCCGCGCAAGGACGTTGACTATGCCGTCGAGGGCTATGCCGACGACATGCTCAGCGACGCGATTTACAACGTGGAACGAGCGCTTGAGCGCGAACTGGAAAACGAGGACCCCGTATAACCACCCCAGTTTGAGGTTACCGCATGTTCGCACTTGAGGACGAGACTGTGTTGTTCCTCTATTGCTGGACCTTCAACGAGATGCAGATCCCAGCAACGCGCGACAGATGCAGGCGTCCTACCGCGCAGCACGGCAGGAAGTGCATGCGCCGTCGACGCAGATCGGCGTCAATCAAACTGGGCGGTCCGGTTGAGCTTGACCGACTTCGGGTCGCCGGATGAAGCTTGATCTCTGGGGTGTAGGATGACGATCAGGAGTTTAATTACACAAACCGTTGGGGTTGGCTTGTTGCTCCTGACCGGCTGCGAGGCGTCACGAAACATGCGCGACGATTTGTTAAGACTGACCTCTTCCCAGGCAACAGCGCAGAAGTCTCAGCCTGCAAAGAGCGTCACGCGGCCACGTACGGCGCCCCCGGCAGCGACCATCGATGCAGCCGCGGTCCCCGCGAGCGTGACTTCGGACGAATCGAAGTCAGTCCCCGCAGCGACGGCGACTCCGGACGAACCGCCGGCACGCCTTGCCGCTACGGGCAGTCCCGCGCTCTCACTTATCGGCAAGAGCGAAACGGAGCTGCGTGCCATGCTCGGCGCGCCAACCAGCGAGGAGGACCGCCCGCCTGGTAAGCGGTGGCGCTATCGAGACGGACAATGCACCCTGGACGTCCAGCTCTACCCGGACATTCAGACAAAACAGTTCGGAACGCTTGCCTACGAGGTGAAGAGCGATGACAACACCGATGAAGGAAAGCGTGTCTGCTTGGCCCAGCTCCAATCCCGCGCCCAGGCCCGCCACTAGGAAGCGCATCCGTCGCCTTCGTCGCAGTGACTCACGCCGCTGCAGCGCAAATCGCCGCCCCTTCCATCACCGGCAAAGGCTAGTGGGCTAAATCGCGAATTGCGCTATGCGCTCTTAAGGCGGGAAGCGGACGCTATGCCTATTTCATCAGCGACCGGATAAACTTAACTTCTGGTGCCAAACGCAACTGCTTAGAACACAAGTGCCAGTGATGGAGGCCGTCTTTCTCAAAGATGATCCTCTTCGCGAGAGTCGCTGCCCGTTCGCCATCAAGCGCGATTTGCATCGCTTCCTTTTTATCAATAGTTCGGCCTTCAATCAGCTTTGTGTAATTCACTACTGTCTCGGCCTGAAACTGAAGCTTACCAATCGAGGGTTTATTGTTTGTGTCGATGATAACGACACTGCTGGCATCGGGCCGACCCTTTGTCTCGCAGTTTGCAAGCCGCTCCACTACGCTGTCCTTAAGGCCCTCAATCGGAAGCCGGGCAGTATCGTCATTTGTAGAATCCGCCCACGCCGTCGATGCGACCATGAGAAGGCCCAAGCTTAGGATTCTTGAGATGAGGCTGCATTTCCGCCGCTTCTGCACCCGCGCACCTATAATGCCTAATTTTCGGAGTTAAGTCGCCCGATCGCTCTTGGTTCCGCATGCGGTGCTGCACTGCGGTTGCTGGGCAGCAACCTCGCCTTCCGGCGCAACGTTGGTCCGGCAACACAGCACTGGAGCCGATGCCTGACCAGTAGCCGAGTGCATGCTTTGATCGCGCTAAGCGGCGCTTGGGCCAGCCTGGCGGCCGGGAATTTCATCGACAGCTAGCCGCTCAGTCCAGCCTGCGGCTTACCCAGAATATGGCGGCAAGGACGACAAGGATTGCGAACGTCACGGCGACGCTGGCGCCTAACGCCCAGATGATAATGATCTCACAGATTGTCACGACGTGGCTAGTGTTCAGTGGTTACCAACACTGGTGGCTTTGGCCTTGAACCCGCCGCCTCAGAGATGATCCAGATCATGGCCACGGCAGCAAATGCTGTGAGGACTGACACGTACCAGCGGCTGCTACTGCTCCCTTTCATGCCGCCCATCATCGCTGCCAACTTAACTTGCGAAAGGCCGAGCCAGCATGCCGCCACGCCGGACCGACTTTCCGCGCACATCCCCACGGAAAGCCCATCCGCCTGCGGGACGGATGGGCCTACGGCGCAAGACCGGGCCATCTAGGCCAGAGGTCTTCATGCGCTCGCACGGTCTGAAATGCCGATGGAATGCGCGAGGTTGCCGGCGCTATTTGAAATCCTGGCTTTGCTGTTGGCAGACTATCAAGCCCGGTTTCGATCGGGCGTGGCGCCATCTGGAAGGGCTCGACTTCAGCCGGGCAGATGGCGAGCGCTTAGGTCATCTTGCCGGGCGTTGGCTGCGCGGGCAGCATCTGGGCTCGCAGCACCGTCAGACGCTCGATGATCTGCTCAATGGCCCCGGCGTCGAAGTCGATCTTCACCATCAGCGGTTCGGGCGTACCCTGGACTGGCAGGCCAAATTGCATTTGCACGCTGCGCCGATCGGCGTTGAGTTGCCACATCTGGGCTCGGTCATGCTCGATCGGCATCATTTCGCGGGTTTCATCCTGTGTCCTTGCCACCTGAGAAGATTGCGCTCGATCGCGTGCCCACGGACGCCGTCCGACATGAGGACATCTGGTGCTTGAACACCGGCATGGGCAGGTTGGGAACCTCCGTCCGCAGATCGAGCATCTGTACGGCTTGGGCTTGTGCATTGGCTTCAGATGGAGCGCGGCGATGGGCGGCGCCTGGCCCTCAAGAGCCTCCGGTAAGAGTCTCCGCGCACAATAACTTGACGTGCCGCAATCGATGCAGGCCGGCGTGCGGTAGCTGTCAGCACTTGATCTCGTGCGCCCAATCTTCCCGGCGGGCGCTTGAACGACCAGACGCCCACGTCGGCGAATGTACGCGCGATGCATCCGCGCCGACAACAAACTAGTGGAATGCCTTTGCAGTCCCGAAAGGCATTAGCGCCATTCCTGCCCTCTGAAATTTTTGCCGCTTGAAGGACAACTTCGGACGACGGTTTGCCGTTTGTGCATCAAACCTCGTCCTAGCAGCCGCGGTGATCGACGGCGGGTACCGGAGGCGCGATACTCGTGCGAACTCAATTCTCGTCATACTCTGTCTTTGTCGGACTTTCGATCACTGCTCTTTTGCTCGGTTTGGGTGTTGCGAGCCATGCAAAGCCGATCGTTCAGCGTGCCGGCGACAGCACAACATTCGCCGTGGGGGATTTGGGCGGCGGAATAGATGAGTGCGCTGGCGGCAACGGTGGCGGGAACGGCGGTGGCAACGGTGGCGGGAATGGCGGCGGCAATGGCGGCGGCAATGGCGGTGGCAACGGCGGTGGCAATGGCGGTGCCGGCGGCGGCGGTGCCGGAAGCGGTGGCGCCGGAAGCGGTGGCGCCGGAGGTGGCGGTGCCGGAGGTGGTGGTGCCGGAAGCGGCGCCGGTGGTGCCGGAGCCAGTGGTGCCGGCGGTGGCGGAGCCGGAGCCGGTGCTGGGGGAGGTGCCGGAGCCGGTGCTGGCGGAGCCGGAGGTGCTGGCGCTGGAGGTTCCGGTGCTGGCGGAGCCAGTGCCGGAGGCGGGGCTGGCGGAGCCGGAGCAAGTGGTGCGGGCGCCGCCGGAGGAGCCGGAGCAAGTGGTTCCGGTGGCTCAGGCGGCGCAGGTGGTGGGTCGGGCGGCGGTGCAAGTGCCAGCGGAGCCAGTGGAGCTGCTGGCGGTGGCGCGAGTGCAGGCGGAGCCAGTAGTGGAGCTGCTGCTGGCGGAGGCGCCGCCAGTGGCGCAGCCGCAGGCGCGGGCGGAACGGCAGGGGGTGCCGCAGCTAGTGCAGGAGCAACAGGCGTGGGCGGCGGCGCAAGTGGGACCGCTGGCGCCAGCGTCGGCAGTGGAGCAACGGGTATCGGTGTCGGCGGGAGCAGCGGTGGTAACGGCGCCGTCGGCAGCGTTGGCGCCCCGAGTGCGGTCGGTCCCCTTGCCGGCCCTCCGAGCCTGGGCATTGCAACAGGCAGTGGCGCATCCAATGGCGCAGCGGCGAATGGGGCTGCCTCGGGGGCGGACGGCTCGTCGGCAGGGGCCGGGGGTTGGTCGTGGGGCGACTTCATGGCGGCCGCTCCTCTCGAGGAGAAGCCGCGCGCCTACCAATTGCGTCCCGTGTACTTCCAGCGCGACCAGTTCAAAAGCACCGCGGACTGCCTCACGGCAGCGTACAGCCAGAAACTGCCGCTCGATCTTTGCCGCTGACGCTAACTGTCAGCTGGCCGAGAGTCGACGTTGTGCCTTGCGGCGTAGACTAGATCAACACCGAGGTGCGGTGCGGGTACGGTATCCATCGTAGTACTGGCTGCCGCAGACGACCTGCTGCTGAACGACGTCGTCACGATACCCGTTCTGGCCACGGTTAGTCACAGTCACCGAGGTGTAGCGACGGCCGTCAGCCTGGTTGTACAAGCCCCGATAGCCCTGCTGATTGGCATAGTTGTAGTACGGCGCGGGCTGCGCATAACCATACTGGGCAGGTGCCGGACTGTAGTAGCCGCTGTTGTAGTAGGGGTTGCCCGTCGGTGCTGGCTGATAGTAGCCGCTGTCTTGGCACGCTGCCCCGGTCATGCCGATGCCGGCAATGAGCATCAATCTCGGAAAGAGCCTCAACATTTCGGTTCCTCCTTGTTTTCCACGGCGTTTTCCACGACGTCGACCAACGGCCTGGGGATCGAATAGTTTCCCGTTCACCGCTTTGCCTCAGCCAGGCCTCGAACGTCAGTTAGGGCCTCCTCGTCGGATGCGGAACCAACCGCATGACCTGATGCGCCGGCTTGTCAGGGCGTACGCAGTGAACCCGCGACAGCTTCAACGGTGCACCGAAACGGCTATCGCGCGGCGGCGCTTCGGCCAGCGGCATATTCGGCACCTGCAGCGGCGCCCGAGCAGCAGCGCGCCGATGTGTCAGAAGACTTAAAACCTCTTCGGCGTTGCCCAGACGAGGTTGCCACGGAAACCGAGGAGCGCTTCGCAAACCCGGGCCTCAGGTACCGCGTAGTTAAGCGTGGTGCGGCCGCGTTCTCATCGGTTGCCTTGGCAGTCTTCCAGCATTTCGTCGTCCAACTGCATCCACGCGGCGACCTGCGGGGTTGTTTCTCTGGAGTGTCTTTGAGCTTCCCCAAAGGCGGTCCGTGGCCCGTCTTGGCGTCGGAGCCTTTGCCAAGGCGGGCCTTCTCGCCGATCAAGGCGGGGCGGGAACAGCGATATAGAGGACGAATATCATGTCCGCACTTGACGACGAGACCGTGCTTTTCCTCTATTGCTGGACGGTCAATGAGATGCAAATTCCAGCCGCTCGGGATCGGCAATTGGTGGCAACGGGACACCGCTCGCATGGGCAGGCCTGCAGCCATCGAGGCGGGCGCACCTGCCCAATGAGAAACGGGGTTAAACCTTTCTAAGCGCCCGAGTTAACGGCGAGATGACTTCTGAGTGCGCCTGTAACCGCTTGGGGCTGTTGCCGCGTTAGTTCCGGGACGGAAGCAACTCCTCTCTGATAGCCCCCGTTCTCTGGCTTGAGTAACGGAGGCCGAGATGGCTGCAGACCACCGGATCACCGACATTTGGGGCGACCGCACGCCATTTGCGGGTGAAGGCCTGTGGCCGGCGAGAGTGGACGAGCGGACCGTCGAAGCGCCGGATCGTTGGGTGCAATCAGCTTGTGTGCTCTGCTCCAATGGTTGCGGCCTCGATATCGGCGTCAAGGGTGGCCGCCTCGTCGGGGTGCGCGGCCGCGGCATCGACATTGCCAATCGAGGGCGGCTTGGTCCCAAGGGCCTGTACGGCTGGGAGGCCAACGGCAGCGACGATCGACTACAGCGCCCAATGATCCGGGACGGTGGTCAGATGAGGGCGGCGAGCTGGGATGAGGCAATGACGCTGCTCGTCCAGCGAACTCAGAAGATCCGCGACGCCTACACGGCAAGCGCGATCGGGTTTTACACCAGCGGCCAGCTGTTCCTCGAGGAGTATTACACCTTGGGCGTGCTCGGAAAGGCCGGGCTTGGCACACCCCACATGGACGGAAACACCAGGCTTTGCACCGCAACGGCGGCCGCAGCGCTGAAGGAGACGTTCGGATGCGACGGACAGCCAGGCACTTTGGCGGACATCGATGTGACGGACTGCCTACTGCTGGTCGGGCACAACATCGCCGCGACAGATACGGTGATGTGGATGCGCATACTCGACCGCATGGCGGGCACGCGACCACCCAGGTTGGTGGTGATCGATCCGCGACGCACCGACACTGCTGCACGAGCGGATGTGTGGCTGGCACCGAAGGTTGGCACCAATGTCGCTTTGCTCAACGGCCTGCTGCATCTCCTGATTCGGAACGACCATGTCGACCGCGGGTTCATCGACCGGCATACCCTTGGCTTCGAGAAGCTCAATGCGACCACCGCCGGATATCCGCCGGCGCGGGTGCATCAGCTCACCGGCGTTGAGCCGGCGTTGCTGGAACGCGCGGCGCGACTGATCGGCGAGGCGCCAAGCCTGCTATCGACCTGCCTGCAAGGCGTCTATCAATCGCACCAGGCGACGGCAGCGGCCTGCCAGGTCAACAACATCAACCTCCTGCGCGGGATGATCGGCCGGCCGGGCTGCGGCCTCATGCAGATGAACGGCCAGCCGACGTCGCAGAATACCCGGGAGGCGGGCGCCGACGGCGACCTGCCGGGCTTTCGCAACTGGGACAACCCGCGCCATGTCGACGAGCTGGCCCGGTTGTGGAACGTCGACCGGCACATAATTCCGCACTGGGCGCCGCCGACGCATGCGATGGAGATTTTCCACCTCGCAGAAACCGGGTCGATCCGCATGTTGTGGATCCAGGCGACTAATCCAGCGGTGTCGCTGCCAGAGCTGGCGCGCGTTCGCGCAATTCTCGAACGGTCCGACCTGTTCGTGGTGGTGCAGGATGCCTTCCTGACGGAGACCGCACGCCTCGCCGACGTGGTACTGCCCGCGGCGTTGTGGGGGGAGAAAACGGGCACTTTTACGAATACCGACCGCACGGTGCATATAAGCCATAAGGCAGTTGAGCCACCGGGCGAGGCTCGGGCCGACCTCGACATTTTCCTTGATTTTGCTCGTCGCATGGACTTCCGCGATAAAGACGGCGCGTCGCTGATCAAATGGCAGACAGCCGAGCAGTGTTTCGAGGCGTGGAAGGAGTGCTCGCGCGGCCGCCCCTGCGACTACAGCGGGCTTTCCTACGAAAAGCTATCCGCCGGCTCGGGAATCCAGTGGCCCTGCACGACCGACCGACCGGACGGGACGCATCGACTCTATACCGATCACGTGTTCCCGACCGATCCAGACTATTGCGAGGAGTACGGTCACGATCTGGCGACCGGCGGCGTCGTCACGCCGACCGAGTATCGCGCGCAACAGCCCGCCGGGCGGGCGTTCCTCAAGGCAGCGCAATTCGTTCCGCCAGAGGAGGCACCGGACGAGGCCTATCCCTTCACCGTCACCACGGGCCGGCTGGTGCATCATTTCCACACCCGCACCAAGACCGCGAGGTCAGGGGCCCTGGACGCGGCTGCGCCGCAGGTGTTTGTCGAGATGGCGGCATCAGATGCCACTCGGCTGGGCGTGGCCGAGCACGACTGGGTCAGGCTCAGTTCGCGCCGTGGCGCGATCGAGGCGCCGGTCCGGTTAGGCGAAATTGATCCCGGCACTGTGTTTGTACCATTCCACTACGGGTACTGGGACGACCCCGGCACGGCACGGGCAGCCAACGAACTGACTAAGTTCGGGTGGGACCCTGTCAGCAAGCAGCCGCACTTCAAGGCCGCGGCAGTCAAGATCGGGAAGATCCCGTCTCCGTCGAAGGACCAACCGGAGAACATGGAGGCTACGCGGAACCGCCAAAACCTCGCCGAAACGATCGGGCAGGCGACACATGCGGCTGTGAAAGCTGTGGAAGAGGTAGTCGCGCCACCACGGGCCCACGTCGCCGACTACATCGGACTCCTGCGGGAAAGCGAGAAGATACTGGCCGAAGCCTTCGAGACGGTGAAGGCAAACCATCCTGACGTGCCCGACATCGAGACCGAATGCACGATGTTTGCCCAATGGTCGCGGCAGGTTTTCGACGAGCTGTTGCCATTCGTCAAGCGCTACGGCAAACATCAGGCCGGCGAGCCAAAGCGTCTGGAGCGGGTGCTTGTCAAGCGGCGGCAGACGCGCTCTGGCTTCTATCTGGTGCGCGATTTGCACGACCTGTTTCTGCTTGTAAACGAGGGCCTTGTCTCGATGACGGTGCTGCACCAGGCGGCAATGGCGATGCGCGATGTGGAACTGGAGGCGACGCTGGAGAATGCCCGTGACCGTAACCAACGGCAGCACCGTTGGCTCAAGACTCGCATCGAGCAGGCCTCACCGCAGGCCCTGATTGTGCCCTTCTGATTCCGATGCGGTTGCAAGGGGAAGGCGGGGTTGGGTGGCGATTGGAATATCTGCACCAGTACGCGCGGAGGCGCGCGCGCGTCATGGACTATCACGATGGCCGCTGAAACCTCGATCGACCGTCACCACAACGGGCCGCCGGCCGCGGAGCAGATCGAGGACACCGGCCCGCTGGTAACAACGAAGAAACAGCGGGGCCGCCCTTCCCTCTACACGCCCGAGACGGTTGACAGGATTTGCGATCGTCTGGCCGATGCTGATTCGCTGCGAGCGACATGCCGTGATCCTGGCATGCCATCGGTGCGCACCGTGTTGTCATGGGCCGCCACCCGGCCCGAGTTTCGACGGCACTACGACCTCGCCCGAGAGATGGGCCGACACGCCATTTGCGATGAAGTCTTGGACATCCTCAACAGCTTCTGGCAGCGCAACTCGCCCACGGCTCTGCAGGATGCCCGACGCGAGATCGACGCGCTGAAATGGAAGCTGGGCCAGATGACCCCCAAGCGGCGGGGTGCTCGGCCACCGATAGCAAACGCAGCAAAAATAGCAGTAGCACAGGGGTCGCCTGACCCCCCCCCTGTTAAAAACAGGCCCGTAACAGGGCGAGAAAGTGATACCTGCCAGCTCGATACGCGCCCGTTAGATCAATGGGTTAGGAGTTGGTATATGGGGTTTTCGAGGGCCTAAAATGCCACGACACATTTGCGGCGCCGACCTTGGGCGCGATTTCCTGATCCTGTCGACGCTGCTACGTGACGGCCAGAACCTCCGGAGGATCGGCGCGGGGATGCGCTCCACGGCGACCGCAGTTAAGACCGTGCGCGGCGCCTGGCGCTGCCCGCTGCATGGTGGCCTGTCGACCGGCCCACGGTCCCCCGAGGGGAAGACGCGCATAGCCGCTGCAGCTCGCGCCCGGTGGGCAGCCTATCGAGCGGCCCAGGCCATTGAGAACAATGCCAAGCAATGCCCGGCCGACCAAGCCACTTAATTTGTCTGACCACACAAGGCGTTAGGGGTTAGGCCCGCCTCTTATCATCTGGCCTAGCATCATACTTGAACCGGCGTTCAAGTGTCGCAACTGTCGCAACGTCCCGCAGGCGATGGCGAGCCTCGCGCGCGTCCATGGGGTTTCACTGGCTGCCGTCAGGACAATGCGCTACAATTTCTGTAGCGCAGCCAATGGAGCCTAACCGGATGCGGCAGAAACGACATTGTGGCGCCACGACCAGGCGGGGCACGCCCTGCCAGTGCAAGGCGATCGAGACGAAGCGCGGCGCCTGGCGCTGCAAGCTACATGGCGGGAAGTCGACGGGACCGACATCGGAAGAGGGTCGAGCCCGAATCGCTGCGGCAGCTCGCGCCCGCCATGCCCGAGCCCGAGGCAACCCTTTGGTAAGCATCATCGTCACCGCCGACCACACGTTTCTGCCTCTCAATGCTGCAGGGGACGTACGGCACGACTGGCAGGCGGCGGATGCGATCACTAGCAAGGTCACGCGTGACCGCGCCTTGATGGCACCGGCCGACCTCGCGGCCTCCCTGGTCGACAAGGGCCAAGCCCGGCTAGGCGCGTGAGACTGTACAGGGAATATCCGCGCCAGTACGCGCGGACGCGCGCGCAACATGGGGTATCACGATGGGCGAGCCAGTTGCCGTCGACCGGCACCACAATGGCCCACCTGACTGCGAGCGGATCGAGCTGGCCGCCCTGCCCGTCCCGAAAAGAAGGGGCCGCCCAAGTCTCTACACGCCCGAGACGGTCGACAGGATTTGCGATCGTCTGGCCGATGGCGAATCCTTGAAAGCGATATGGCGCTCCTCTGGCATGCCATCCGAGCGCGCCGTGCTGGGCTGGGCGGCAACGCGGCCAGACTTTCGAGATCAGTACGACTTCGCCCGTGACATGGGCAGGGAAACGATAGGGCACGACGTGCTGGCCATCGCCGACGGTCCCCTCACCGGTCCCGATGCGGTGAAGGATGCACGGCGAAGGATCGACGCCTTGAAATGGCGGTTCGCCCAGATGACCCCCAAGCGACGCGGGAGAAACAGGCAAGAGTCGCAACTGTAGCAGCCCGATCGGATAGGCCTGGCCCGGCGTGATTTAAGAGTGATACCCGGCGGCATACTTTCATGCCGCGATTTCAATGGCTTATGAACTGTAATACGGGGTATTTCGATGCCTAAACATGTCTGCGGGGCGGACCTTGGGCGCGGCTTCCGCATCCTGGCGGCGATGCTGCGCGACGGCCGGAACGTCCGAAGGATGGGCAACGGAATGTACTGCACGGCGACCGCGGTTAAGACCGTGCGCGGCGCCTGGCGCTGCCCGCTGCATGGTGGCCTGTCGACCGGCCCACGGTCCCCCGAGGGGAAGGCGCGCATAGCCGCTGCAGCTCGCGCCCGGTGGGCAGCCTATCGAGCGGCCCAGGCCATTGAGAACAATGCCAAGCAATGCCCGGCCGACCAGGCCACTTAATTTGTCTGACACACAAGGCGTTAGGGCTGGGCCCGGCCTAGCATCATAGTTGAACCGCCGTTCAGTGTCGCAAGCCCGCGCAACTTGAGCGTTGGAAGCCGACAGGGGCCTTAGGACAAGAACCGGGCTATGGGGGCGAGCTTCCATTCGCCATGGCCGCGAGGTGTGCGGACTCCGCGGGCCTGCAGGGCAGCGGCAATGCCCTTGAGAGTGGTGACGCCGCTCGCCTTGATGTCGCGCGCCACCCGGGCGGACAGGTGGCCCTGCGCTCCGGGTTTGAACAACAGGTCCCGCCATCATACCGCAGCGGCTTTGAGATTAGAGATAGCCTTAGCGGTCCAAATACCGCCTTGGCGGGATCGGATGCCATCCTCATTGAAGCGGCGTGCGATGGCGTTCAGGGAGAGGCCATGGGCCTCCAACTCGCTGACCATGGGCAGCAAGCCTTGGGCAAACGACCGCGCTGCTACCGATGCCGCTGCGCTGCCATACCCTGGCTTTAGGTTGGTGCCACCCAACGGGTTGCCCAGCATCACCCCGCGGGCCTTAGCAGCCGCCAGCGCAGCCTTAGTGCGTGCGCTGATCGCCTCCCGCTCGGCCTGGGCGACCACGGCCAGGATACCGATGGTGAGCGTATTGGCTTCCGGCATATCCGCCGCGACAAAGGGCACACCGCTGTCCCGCAGGGTCAGTAGGAAGGCGGCATTTCGCGAAAGGCGGTCCAATTTTGCGACGACAAGAGTGGCGCCGGTCGCCTTGCAGCGGGTCAGGGCAGCTTGCAACTGGGGCCGGTCGTTCCGCTTTCCGCTTTCTGTCTCGACAAACTCAGGGGCGATGATCGTGCCACTCCTACCCTCGACGAAGGCCCGAACTGCCTCGCGTTGCGCTTCCAGGCCGAGGCCCGACCGACCTTGGCGGGCGGTGGAAACGCGCAGGTAGGTAACGAATTTGAGCATGTGTAATAGCTCGAAACGAACGTTTCGATACCTTACACAAACATCGGAGTCAGTCAAATGGACCTGAGTTGGGGCCTACTCCAGCGGTTGGGGCGAACTGGAATCTCAAGAGCGTCAGAATGTTGTTTAATGGCCTTGACATCCGGCACCAATGGTATCATATGATACCTTTATGGCGGGAAGCGCTCCAGTAATAAGCTTTATAATCCTCGAGGGCGGTCAAGGTGGTATCAAATGAGATACGGAACCTGCTGTTGCGCCGCTGCCAGTCGCCTCGGACTCGTACCCACCAGTTTTCCGCCAACCGCCCTACTCACTTCGCTCCAGGCGAGGTGATTTGCCCGGTTACACAAGAGGCTTTTACGCCGGCCGGAGCTTACGAGTTTATCTGCAAGCACCTGGCCAGTGGCATCGAAATTGAACAGATCGAGCTTGATAAACCAGCCGGAAAGAGAGGCTACGTCATGCTGGCGGAAGCTCACAACGGTACGGTTTACATCAAGCTGCAGCTTCTAAGCGAACATGTTGTTTGCCGAAGCTTCCATCTGAGTAACAGGTCCGCGACATGAAGAGCTTCACACCATATCCCATTAGCACGGTGGCTTGCGTTTTCTGTGGAGCGGAGGCTGCCGTTCATTCGCGAGAAGCTCAAACGTTCGGCTACGTGGACAAGGGACGCGAGGTCGAACTTACGGCGCTTATTCCGGTGCTTACGTGTTCGTCGTGCAATGAAAGCTATGCGGCTGAAGGCGCGGAAGAAGCACACAACAATGCGGTCTGCGAACATTTGGGCAGGCTCACCCCCGCGCAGATTAAGACACTTCGTAAAGAGCGAGGATTAACTCAGGCTGAGCTAGCAAATCTTCTTGATGCTGGAATTGCATCAATCAAAAGGTGGGAGTCCGGGACCGTAATTCAGAATGCGTCTATGGATAGACAGCTTCGCTCTGTGTTGGAGAAGCCGGTTGCAGAAAAGCGTAAATGGCAACCTAAATTCCGCACGCAGATGCATCCAGAAGCATACGAAGCGGCAGAGCGTTTCATATTGCGTCTGAGTACCTTTAGTTATGTGGAGGTCAATTGATGTTCGTCGTTACCTTTTACTCGTTTAAGGGTGGCGTCGGACGAACAATGGCATTGGTGAACGTCGCGGCATTGCTCGCGAAAAGGGGGCGCCGCGTTCTGGTGGTGGATTTCGATTTGGAAGCGCCCGGACTTCCTAGCTATGAATTGTTCTGCCGACCTACAATGGGACTTGGGGTCGTTGATTACGTGACCTCCTATAGGGCAAGCGGCGTAGCGCCCAATGTTAATGACTACATCTTCGAATGTGGTAGCAACGGTCATAAAATCTGGATTATGCCAGCAGGGCGATACACCGAGGCAGGATATACGGATCAGCTCAACTCCATAGATTGGCAAGAGCTATATGAGGAGCAGTCCGGCTACCTCATGTTTGAGGATCTCAAGCAACAGTGGGCAGCGTACGACGGCCACGGCTTTGATTATGTCTTGGTAGATAGTCGTACTGGCCATACTGATGTAGGCGGAATTTGTACTCGGCAGTTGCCCGACGCCGTGGTGATTATGTTTCTGCCGAATGACCAGAATATCAATGGCTTGTCGCCCATTGTGAGCAGCATTCGGTCCGAAAGATCGAAGGGGCAGAAGAAGAGGATAGAATTGCTATTCTGCGCGTCGAATGTCCCTGATCTCGATGATGAGGAATCATTGTTGCAAGGCATGCTTGACGAAGCAAAAGTTAAACTTGACTACACAGACAATGCTTTATCAATCGTACATCACTACGGAAGTCTCGATCTTCTGAAGCAAGCCACATTTGTAGTGTCGCGGCCTAAGTCACGCCTTTCTAAGGAATATATGGCGCTGGAGACTGCGATTTTGTCGTCCAACTTTTCAGACGCTGACGGCGCCCTGATTGCTTTAGAGAAGATGCCTTCGAAGCTGGACCGCGCTCGACGCCAGCGCGACGCCAAGACAAGAGCAAGACTGCTCGGCCATATCATACGAATACGAGAACATCATCCAGATGATGGACGGGTTGCGTACTTGGCCGCCCAGGCTTTTAGCAAGATTGGCGAGGAAACACTTGAGCTAGACGCCTTGAGCACGGCTATCGATGCCTCGTACGAAGTTAATCGGGCAAGACTCGGGCGAGCATTCTTGTATTCGGCATCACAACGGCGCACTGACGCCATTGCTGAGCTACGCAAACTGCTAACTTCACCTACGGCGACGGTATTTGAGTTGGCACCCGCATTGAGGCTTCTACAGCAAGTTGATCTCGATTGGGTCGATTTTGTACGGCCCGCGCTTGATTCAGAGGGCAGAGATTTTAAGACGCTCTTCGTCCTATCGCAGATTGCCAGCACCGATCGAGCCGCGCTCGAGGCGGTCGCGACTCGAATGGAACAGTGTCTCGAAAGCCGATCGCTCGATGAAATCGAGAAAAAGCAGGCGCACAACGCTGCGGTCCTTTCACTGATCGGTTTCGGGCATTACGAACGCGCTATGCGATTGATTGAACGTGGACGTCCATTTCCAGCGACGGACTCAACCGTAGTAGACGTATTCAACTACGCTGTTGCTCAGTGGGGGCAGACTGGAAATCCTTCCAAGAATGTGTTCGTAAGGGTTACGGAGCAGTTTAAGCCCGCCGAGCCTGACGCAAATGAGCAGCAGTGCCTTGCGCTAAGCTATTCGGTGATCGGAAATAAGGCCAAGACCCTGGAAGCCCTTGCCCTGGCAACTCACAATATTAACTGGAAGCAAGAAACGGTCTTCAGTTGTTGGCGCTATCTCAACGTCCCCCCACAGGAGATGCACAAAGATCTGACGGAAATGGAAACCAAGGCGTCCTCCGGGGAGGCATTGGTTCCTGCCTTCTTTGAAGAAATCCGGAGGAACTACCACTAAAAATCAAGCGATTTTGCGGAACCCGCCACAACATTGCCCGTTGCATCCCGGTTACTAAGATGCACTCATACGTCCAGGAAATTTCCCGGAGGCACCTATGGTTTACCATCCAGAGTCGGATGAGTGACATTCAGAAGGGGCCGCGAAAGCGGCCCCTTCTTTCTTGGGGAAGTGGGAAATCCGTGCACGTCCCAGATTGAGAGAAGCGCGGCCTAAAATCATCAGTAATTCCCCCTTTAGCAGACGCGCACTGACGTCGAGCGCCTGCGCGAAGCAGGGAACGGGGTAGCGCCACAGCCGCGAATCCACCGAGCGCTGCGAGCGCCTCCAGCCACCTGTCCATGCGTCTCCCCGGGGGGCACGTCGGCGGGTCTTTGACAATAGCGTGCTATTGCGGCCAGCCAATGCCCCCGCCAGAGTCAAAACCTGACTCACTGGAGCGTTTTGTCGGCTCGGTGAGTCCCCCGGAGTCCAGCCAGCGCCCAAAATCGCTGTACGAGTCAAAAACCGGCCCTAGCGGCGATTCTAGCTGGAGGCGTTAGCCGCCTACAAAGAAATGCCAGGGCAATAATGTACAGAGCGGTGACGGCTAGCAGACCGAAACTAGCCAGTGCGAACACTCCAGGCATGGTCTCCCTCTGAGAGCGCCGCAGTCGGCGGCCCCGCATAGCGCCTACAGGGCAAACTATGCGGGGCTTAGCACTCACTGGTGGTGTTGGTGGATAGGCAACTCACCGCCTGAGCGGTCATACGGCCTTTGACTTCATTGGGGGAGGGGGCTGCTCGTGCGAACTTTGTGCGGCATAGCGAAGCTGAACCGTCCCGCGCGCACCGACTGATGGGCAAGCCGCTTCAGAGCACCAGTGTTCTGGACCGACACTCTGCAGAACTCCGCAAATGCATTCTCGATGTTCCTGCGCTCCTCGTCGCTTGCATTCAACTGCTGTATGCCTTCTTTAAGCGAACGCTCATCACCGTTATTGCAGAGGTGAACCCAACGTCGAAAAGCGTTCGGCGCGCCAGTGGCGATCGCAAGCTGAGTGGCCAAGGCCAGATGCTCCCCATCCTCCAGCTTCTTAACTTCGTCAGGCGTTAAGCTCGCCTTGGCAACGCGATACACGTTAACGAAACGGCGCGCTCGGCGCGGCGATCCACCCAAGTACGGGGAAAGCATAATGAGGGAGTTGATTTCGTCCTCGGTGAGCCGGAGAGACTGGGGCGGGGGCACCATACTGCGAGGTTGCTCGTCCTCCGGTGTCTGAGGCCTTTCGAAAGTCCTTGAGTTTGATGGCCGCCTGATCTGGCCTGCTTGGGCAGTTACGACATCAGCGTCCCGGACCCGGTCAACGGCCACGAGGTCGCCGACGAGCGCCTTGCTGGTCGCCGCCGTCATTGGCACCACCCAATACGGGATCTGGAAGATCTTTTCCAGGTAATCTGCTGCTGTTGCTTTCCCGATGCCATCTTCGCCCTCAGGTGCATTCGTGTCTAATTGGGGCTTACCCTTTTTGGATTTCTCGTTAGTATCTTTTTGTTTCTTCACCCCGGTCTTATGCGACCCGGCATCGTCAGGTCGAATGTCTTCGTCTTCGTCGCTATTTCTCTGCTTCTTCGCACCATTAGCGGTGCCCGTGATGCCGAAGAACTGGGGATACTGCGTCTCCAGAGAGCGCGACAGCCAGCGGGCGTCGACTGCAACCATCACCACGAAAAGCTGGAAACTCAACAGCATATTGACCGCCTGAAGGACCTCCACCACCTTATTGGGATCGCAGCGGTCAAGGTCGTCGATGTATAGGACGACACGATGGAACTGCATGGTTTGCGTCATCTCTAAGTCACGCAGGCTCTTCGTCGTTTCCCTAATTTGGTCCGCCTCATCTGGTTCGAGAGCTCCTCCTGCATCCTCAATGAGGGCGTCGACGCGCGCCTTGTAGTGCTTGCGCGCCTCTTCCAGGTGCTCCGGGGGCGCCTCACCACTTTTGAGCATCAGCGATTCAAGTTGCTCAAAATCCTTACGAATCGTCGAAACCAATCCGAGATGCCGACCATAACCTTCCGTGCCAGCGCGCGCCCGTACGAATCGACTAATTCGAAGTGCCCCCGTTTCCTCGGCATAATCTTTGAGCGCAAGAGCAACCTGCTGGCTGGTCGCTTGAACAAGCGTTTTCGCCTTTTCCACTTCGGCGGCGGTCTTTGCGACGTTAGCAACTGCTTGTTGTGATTTATTGCGCTCGTCTTCCGTGGCCCTTGAAATCTGCAGGGCGACGACCTCCTTCAGGTGCGCGAATTTGTTCGCCAACCCCTGCAGTCGCTTTCCAAAATCCCCAACTAACACGGACAGCATGCCCAAGAGGCCTACCAATGCCTCGAAGCCGCGACCAAAATCGGCCCACTCAGGGAAATCCGTCAGTCTGGCAATAAGTCGGTTCAAGATGAACAAAACCAATGGAATGCCCACCAGAGCGGCAATGCCCAAGACGATCGTGCGCCTACTACCTATTGTCGACCGCAAGGCTCCTAAAGTGGCACTTCCTGCTGAGGTGGCGAGATTCAACTGATCGAGGGCTGCCAAGTATGCAGCTTTGTTCTGGCTTAACTCCGGGAGGGCCAGTGCCGTCTTGATATTGGAAAGTTGCTTTTGAAGCTCATCATCTTTTTCGATTTCCGCGCGAGCGACGCTTAATACAGTTTGCCAGATGGTGCTTGGCGCTTCGGCTGCCAGTTGCTCTGCCGTTGCAAGTCTCTCCTGAGCCACCGCCAGCGCCTTGCCGGCCCTATCATGGTCCTTTCGGCGCTGTACAAGCTCGACTGCGGCCTCGAATGTTAATTGGCGTGATGTCGATAACCGCTGAAGCAATTGGTCGGCTGTCTTCGTGTCCGATCTGGCCTTCTTCGCGTCTGAACTGGCTTGGTCCCGCGTCATCCATCTATCCAGCTCCTCGAAGATGTGTCCCACTAGGCTTGCCCAGAGGTTGGTCTCCGCGTAGTGCCAAGCATTGAACTGGATCTGAACAATGGCGTGCTCGAACCCGTCGTCGATGGCGGTCGACTTCACGAAACCAGAAATTTGTTCCTGGATCAGCCTCATGAAAAATGACTTGCCGGCGCCCCAATCGCCAAAAATGCCGAAGGCGAGGGGCAAACTCGTGCTCTTTGCGGCCGCTACATTGGCTATGGCCAGAGCGTCCATAGTTATACCGAGCTTGTCACGTAGAGCGCCGGTACCGGGCTGATCCGAATTTAGCTTGGGTAGATTTAAAGGCTCACGTTCGAGAGCACGGTTCCATCTCTGCACCTCATCCGAGGGTAGCCTCGCTCGCACCAAATCTCGGAAACGATCTGCAGTATCTTCGAAGATGTTCGGCCCGTCACTGAGCGCTTCCTGTTTCTCACCGAACGTCATCGTGAGGATTGCAGCGACCAGTCCCTTAGTGCCGAGGGCGGGGTTAAGGAATATTTCCTGTTGTATGCGCAGGGCGCGCTCGAGGAAGGATCTGGCGGTTGCCCCTATGGTGAGGAAATTCAGAGGATCGTGGGACGTTCCAATCGCTGGCGCTGACAGCACGAGTCGACGCTGGCCATAAGCTTCGCCGAGCAGCGTCGTGGCATCGGTCGGAATGTTCAGGCCCTCAGGGTCAATTTCGATCATAGCGGAAAGGATGTGATCGACCCTCATTTCGTCGGTTCCTCGAGAGGCAGCGGCGCGCAAGAGCCGCCGACGAGCTGAGTGGATCACTGGGATATCGAGGGTGGCCAGGACAGAATCGAGTTCATATTCGACTGTCAGCGTTCCGTTTTTGACTTTCGGTTCCTCCGCTGAAGTTTGAAGAATGAGATTAGGCGAATTCGTTACTAGAGAATCGACACTTGCCGCCAAACGCCCCAAATCGATTCGGCTTCGAGCAAGCCCGGCGTTGTAGTTGACAAGAGAGTGAACGATATCGTCGCTCAGGAGACCCGTTGAGCTTTCCTGGGTCGCGATCTGCAAAATATTCTCAACGTTTCGGGAGAACCCTTGGTTCTGCAGACGAGCGAGAACCTCGGCTACTGGCTCCTTATTGAAGAGTCCGAGAATGTTTTGATAGCTCCGGGCAAGATCGGATTCCGCCTCAATCGCCCTTGCGAGAGCTGAAGGATATGAGTTTGCTCTGGTAGTCGATCGCCCAGCTTCAACTGCACCAACTAGCAAGCGTGTCGTAGAAATTGGTGGCTCACCATCATCCGGCGAAAGACGAGCCGCGTAGTCAAGCATCACGATGGTGTCTGTATCGGGATCAGCGATGCCCAACTTCAATAGGCTATCCTGAAGGCTTCGTCGCAGCTTGGCGTCAAGATCGACTTCCTCGCCGTTCTCTTTTGCGATGTTTGAAGACGGCTTTCGGCTGGCTCGACCGAACCTAGCGTCGCTGTGGTTACCGTCCGAGCACCGACGTTGTCCGTGCGACTTTGGTTAATTTCCTCGGAAATGTTCTTTGTGACCATTCCCCACCCCAAGTCGATACCATCAAATGGTGGACCAAAGCATAGTCGTTCGCTAATCGTGCCAAAACTGACAGCTTTTGACTAGCGTTTGGCCGATTCTTCCAACTCTGACCCACGCCGGCCAAGCCGCGGGCGTAAAGGCGCCTAAGAACATCCGCGCAACTCACTGTGCCGCTGGTGTGCCATGCTTTCGCGGAAATTGGAGTGTTTCGGAAGAAATGTGCCGCACCAACCTAGATGGTCAGTGCGGCACACACAGGCACAAAAGCCTTGTCCCGATTGGTCGGAGTGAGAGGATTCGAACCTCCGGCCCCTAGCTCCCGAAGCTAGTGCTCTACCAGGCTGAGCTACACTCCGTCAGAAACGGAGGCACCCCCGCACGGGAGGCGGGGTTATAACCGTGCCCCCTCATGGTCGCAAGGCCCGCGGGCGCTCGCTATAGTGCGCCGCTTTCGGGAATTCGCGGGGGAACTGCATGGCCAGGAAGAAGCGGCTCAAGATCGCCTTGATCGGCTATGGCGCCATCAGCCAGACCCTGTTCGACCTCTTCCGTGAGAAGAAGCCCGACATCGACATTGTCGGCGTCCTGGTGCGGCCGGGCCGCGCCAAGGAGACCCAGAAGAAGGTCGGCCGCAAGGTGCCGGTGGTCGAGACGCTGAAGGCGCTGCTCAAGCTCAAGCCCGATGTTGTCGTCGAGGCGGCAAGCCAGCAGGCGGTGCGCGACTGGGGCGAGACCATCCTGAAGAAGGGCATCGACCTGATGGTGATCGCCACCGGCGCCTACGGCGATCCCAAGCTCTACAAGAAGCACATCAAGGCCGCCGAGAAGAGCGGGGCGCGGCTGCGCCTGCCGTCGGGCGCCATCGCCGGCCTCGACGGGCTTCTGGCCATGCGGCTCGGCAAGCTCGAGCGCGTGAAGTACGTGTCGATCAAGCCGCCGCATGCCTGGAGCGGCACGCCGGCCGAGACCGAGTTCGACCTGCCGTCGATCAAGGAGCCGACCGTGATCTTCCGCGGCAAGCCCGCCGAAGCCGGCCGGCTCTACCCGAAGAACGCCAACCTCGCGGTCACCGTGGCGCTGTGTGGCGCGGGGCTGCAGCACACCGACATCGAGCTGGTGGCCGATCCGACCCTGCCGGCCGGCACCAACGCCAGCCGCCTGGAGGTCGTGAGCGATTCGGGCGAGCTCAAGATGGAGCGGCTGGGCCTTGCCATGCCGGACAATCCCAAGACCGGCGTGCTGACCGCGCTCACCATGGCCGATGACCTGATGAAGATCGTGCGCTCGAGCGACTGGTGACCAGTGATCAGCGATAGCTAATGATTTCGTATTCGATGCCGTCGGGATCGAGGAAGTAGAAGCGCCGGCCCGGATCGTAATTGTCGTGGTTGAAGGGTTTCAGGCCGGCGGCGACGACGCGGGCTTCCGTGGCGTCGATGTCGTCGACCTCGATGCCGATGTGGTTGAGCGGCTGGCCCTTGGCGAAGTCGTCAGCGGTGTAGGCGACGTCGCGTCCGGTGTAGAGGGCGATGTAGTGCTCCTTCGATCCGATATGGATCGTGCGGCCGCCATCGCGCGCCGGCCCCTTCCAGCGCACCTGCCAGTCGAACAGCTCCTCCATCAGCCTGGCGGCGCGTTCGGGGTTCGAGACCGTGACGTTCACGTGCTCGATGCGGGGTGTGGACATGGACGGGACCTCCTTGGACTTGCCTAGGCTACGACCTCAAGTTAACTTTAGGTCAAGCTTTACGAGGGGATTTTTCTGGCCCCGTCCGCACACCTTACGATTGGCGAACTCGCCCGGCGCACCGGCATGTCGGTATCGGCGATCCGCTTCTATGAATCGCGTGGGCTGCTGCGGGCGGTGCGCACGTCGGGCAACCAGCGGCGTTTCCTGCGCTCGGATATCCGGCGCCTGTCGTTTGCCCTGATCGCCCAGCAGCTGGGGCTGACGCTGTCAGAAATCGAGGCCGAGCTGTCGCTCCTGCCGCAGGGGCGGGGGCCGACCCATCAGGATTGGCAGGCGATCAGTGCGCGCATCCGCGGCGCCCTGCAGGCGCGGATCCAGATGCTGGAGAAGACGCGCGACCTTTTGGACGGCTGCATCGGCTGCGGTTGCCTGTCGCTCGACAAATGCCGTCTCTACAACCCGAACGACCGCGCAGCCCGGGCGGGCGCCGGGCCGCGTTTCCTGTTGGGAGATCGAGCGCAGGATTTTGAGGATTAGGGCTGGGGGCGCGCCACTCCAGTGGCTCGCCCCCAGCAAAGAGTTACCGCGGCCCGCCGTGATGGCGGCCCATCATGCCGCCCATGGGACGCGGGCGGTCGAGCACTGCCTTCTGCTCGGGCGACAGCGTGTTGTAGAAGGCGGTCAGGCTGGGCTTCACCGCCTCGATGCGCTCGACGCGGGCCTTCATGTAAGTCTCTTCCATGGTCAGCCGGTCGACGTAGTTCGGCCGCTCCTTCATGTCCGCCGGCAGCGCGTTGCAGCGCGCCGTGTCCTTGACGTCGGCGGCATCGGAGGCCTTGGCGAAGGCATCCCAGGCGGCCACCTGATCGGTCTTCAGGTCGAGCTTGATCTTGAGGTAGGTGCGGTTGCCGGCGCGGCGGGCGACACGGTCGAGGCAGAAGGCCTTGGGATTGAAGTTGGCCATCCGATCGCGGCGATCGGTGGCGCCGGCCGCGGGGGGCGTCGGCGGCGTGGCCTGGGCCAGCTCGAGCAGGTCATCGTCTAAAACGCTGCCGACGGCCGCCGAAGCAGGCGTCGCCAGCATGAGCCCGGCCATCAGGGCGGCAGGGGCTGCGAGAAGCAGAGGGCGGAACGACATCGTTGGACCTCACCGGAATACACGGGCTGCAGCGATGATACGCTCAGTCCGCGGCCGGCGTGCCCACCTATCGTGTTAAGTTATGTAAAGCTGGGCGGCGGCGCCGTCTTGCCGCTCAGATCTCGTCGTCGTTCCACAATCGCATTGGCGTCCTTCCCTGCGCGATCTCCTGGCGATCGGAGATGGCCGCCATATAAAGGTCCCAGTTGAGCACGCGCTGCGGGCAGCTCGAGTGATCCGCGGAGGGATCGGCCTCCGAATGCCCGGAGATATGATACCTGTCCGCAGAAAAGCCCAGCATGTTGCACAGCCACAGGACCAGCTCCGCCGACTTCATATACTGCGCGGCGGTGAGCTTCGTATCCTTGGTGAACTTGCCTGAGCGCGTATTGTGCTCGATGCCGATCGTCCAGTCATTGGCGGGTCCGGCGTGAAAGGCGATGTCCTTGTGGCGCACGCACTGGACGACGGTTCCGTCCCGCCCGACGATGTAATGGGCTGCCTGCCGCTTCCATATACCGCCCTGGAGGTATTTCGGGCCGCCGAAGGCATTGTGGGCGGTTACCTCGGCCTTGTCCGTTCCGCCTTCGGTGATGTGAAGGACGATCTCATCGATGACGCGGGAGTCTTTGCGGGCGTAACGATCGGGGTGGGCGGGGATCCAGATCGCCCCGGGGAAACCGTCAGTGCTCATGGCTCAACCTCTTCGTTTCGCCCCGCCGATCGAAGATAGGTTGATCACCCAAGTTGCGAATGTGGCCTTTCCCACCAGCCCGGAAAGTGCCCTATTTCAAGCTCCGATCTTCAACCTATGTGAAGTTTGGCCGAAGTTCGGCAAGCCAGCGCGCGAACGCTTCGCGCTCGGCCTGGGTCATGTGCAGGCCTTCCTTGGTCCGCCGCCACAACACATCCTCGGTTTCGACCGCCCATTCGTCGCGTACCAGGTAGCGCACCTCGACCTCGTAGAGAGAGCCGCCGAAATGCTGCCCGAGGTCGGCCACCGTCTTGACGCCTTCCAGCAGGTCGTCGATGCCGACGCCATGCCGCCGCGCCAGCACGCGCAGCAACTCCTTCGGCAGTCCGGGCTTCACGACGGCCGCAGCGTTCACGAAGGTGTCGAACGCTTCCTCGAAGGTCGGCGCATCGGCCAGCTCGCCGTCGGCGACCGCCCGTGTCGCGGTCCATTCGACGCCCATGTGCGGGTAGTGCGGCGCGAGATCGCGCAGCGCGTGCTCGGCCAGGCGCCGGTAGGTCGTGATCTTGCCGCCGAACACCGACAAGAGCGGCGCCGTGCCCACCGCGCCGTCGACTTCCAGGTGATAGTCGCGCGTCACCGCCGAGGGATCGTCGTCGCCGTCGTCGAATAAGGGGCGCACACCCGAATAGGTCCACACCACGTCCGACGACCGCACCGGCTTCACCATGTAGTGGCTGGCGATCTCGCAGAGATAGTCGATCTCCTCCTGGGTGCAGACCGGCTTCTCGCCCTCGTGGGCCGGGATGTCGGTCGTACCGATCACCGAGAACGAGCGTTCGTAGGGAATGATGAACACGATGCGCTGGTCGCTGTTCTGCAGGATGAAGGCATGATCGCCTTCGTACAGCCGCGGCACGACGATGTGGCTGCCCTTGATCAGGCGCACCCGCTTGCCGGTCTTGATGTGCGTCTGCTCGTCGAGGAAGCGTTTCACCCACGGCCCGGTGGCATTGACCAAGCCGCGCGCCTGTAATTTCACCGGGGCGCCGTCGGGACCGGCCAGCTCGATGTTCCACAGCCTGCCGTCGTCGCTGCGTCGCGCCGACACGCAGCGATGACGGGCGAAGATGCTGGCGCCCATCTGGCGCGCCGACTTCAGGTTGGAGATCACCAGGCGCGCATCGTCGACCCAGGCGTCGGAGTAGACGAAGCCATTCTTGAACGACGGTTTCAGGCCGGCGCCAAACCTGGAGCTCGGCAGGTTGACCGCGATCGACTTGGGCAGGGTCATGTGCCAGTCGAGATGGTCGTAGAGGAAGAGCCCGAGCCGCAGCATCCAGCGCGGCCTGAGATGCGGCTCATGCGGCAGCACGAAGCGCAGCGGAAAGGACAGGTGCGGGGCCTTGGCCAGAAGCACCTCGCGCTCCTGCAAGGCCTCGCGCACCAGCCGGAACTCGTAATGCTCGAGATAGCGCAGGCCGCCATGGATCAGCTTGGTCGAAGCCGACGAGGTGGCGCTGGCAAAGTCGTGCATCTCGCACAGCCCGACCTTGAGCGCCCGTCCCACCGCATCGCACGCAATGCCCGCACCGTTTATCCCGCCGCCCACCACGAAAAGATCGAGCGGCGCTTCTCCATTTCCATTCATGACGGGTTCTATAGCGCGCTTGACCCACCGATGCAGGGCCCTCAAATGGCCGCATGGGGCTTCTGCTGAAAATCATCCTGTTCGGCGTCGTGATTTACGGCGCGTGGAAGACCTTTTCCCGCTGGAAGGGCCTGTTCGACAAGTTCGTCGGCAAGCCCGATGAACCTGCACGGCCTGCGCCGCCACCCCCACCTGCGCCGTCGGAGCCGCTCTCGGCCCGCAAGGCGGCGATCCAGGAAACCGTCCAGTGCGCCGGCTGCGGTGCTTATATTCCCGCCACTGCCGAAAAATGCGGCCAGTGTGGCCGTCCCCAGCCACGTCCCCAGTCATAGGGCACAGTCATAGGGCCGCAGCCCGAATTGACCCGGTTGCGTGGTTGACCGGGGTGGGGGTGGCACCTATTTTGCCGCACCGCAACAACGGCCTTAAGTCGTAGAAACAAAAGGCCTTCTGAGCTTCGGGGTATACCGGTGTCCGAGCCCTCAGCACGCCTCAAGCCGACGTGCTTCCAGGAACTCATTCTGACCCTGCAGGATTATTGGGCGCGACAGGGCTGCCTGATCCTGCAGCCGTTCGACATGGAGATGGGCGCGGGCACGTTTCACACCGCCACGACCTTGCGCGCGCTGGGCCCGAAGCCGTGGTACGCGGCATACGTGCAGCCGTCGCGGCGGCCGACGGACGGCCGCTACGGCGACAACCCGATGCGGCTCCAGCACTACTATCAGTTCCAGGCCATCCTGAAGCCGTCGCCGCCCGACATCCTCGAGCGCTACCTCGGCTCGCTGGAGGCGATCGGCATCGACGCCTCCCTGCATGACCTCCGTTTCGTCGAGGACGACTGGGAAAGCCCGACGCTTGGCGCCTGGGGCCTGGGCTGGGAAGTGTGGTGCGACGGGTCGGAGATCAGCCAGTTCACCTACTTCCAGCAGGTCGGCGGCATCGATGTCGACCTGGTCTCGGGCGAGATCACCTACGGTCTGGAACGGCTGGCCATGTACCTGTTCGACAAGAAGTCGATCTACGACCTGCCGTTCAATCGCGCCGACTCGGAAGTGCCGCTTACTTACGGCGACGTCTTCCTGCAGAACGAGCGTGAGCAGTCGGCCTACAATTTCGAGCATGCCGACACCGATATGCTGTTCCGCCACTTCGCCGATGCCGAGAAGGAGTGCGGCCGGCTGATCGAGCGCAAGCTGCCGCTGCCCGCTTATGAGCAGTGCATCAAGGCTTCGCACTGCTTCAACCTCCTGGACGCGCGCGGCGTGATCAGTGTCACCGAGCGGCAGAGCTACATCCTGCGCGTGCGCGATCTCGCCAAGGCGTGCTGCGAGGCGTGGCTCGTCACCCAGAAAAAGGAAGCTGCTTGATATGGCCGAGCTGCTTCTCGAGCTCCTGAGCGAAGAGATCCCGGCGCGCATGCAGGCGCGCGCCGCCGACGATCTCAAGCGATTGGTAAGCGACGGGCTGAAGGCCGCTGGCCTGGAGTTCAAGGACGCGCGCGCCTTCGCGACGCCGCGCCGGCTGGCGCTGGTCGTCGACGGCCTGCCGACAGCGCGGGCCGATGTCAGCGAAGAGCGGCGCGGCCCACGGGTTGGTGCGCCCGAGCAGGCTATGCAGGGTTTCCTCAAGGCCACGGGCCTCGCCTCCCTCGACCAGGCGGAGAAGCGCGACACCGGCAAGGGCGAGTTCTGGTTCGCCGTGATTGCCAGGAAGGGCGGGCCGACCACCGAGGCGCTGCCCGGCATCATCGACGCCGCCATGAAGGCACTGCCCTGGCCCAAGTCGATGAAATGGGGCAGCGGCGCCATGACCTGGGTGCGCCCGCTGCAATCCATCGTGGCGCTGTTCGACGGCAAGGTGCTGGCAGGCGAAGTGGTGCCAGGCGGCAAGATGGCGCCGATCAGGTTCGGCGACGCTACGCGTGGCCATCGCTTCCTCAGCAAGGGCACCATCCAGGTCACGGGCTTCGCTGACTACGTCGCCAAGCTCCGGGCTGCGCACGTGATGCTGGACCCGGCCGAGCGCAAGAAGATCGTGTTGGAGGGCGCGGAGAAGCTCTGTGCCGATGCGCAAGTGGCGTTGCGGGCCGATAACGGCCTGCTCGACGAGGTGGCGGGCCTGGTCGAATGGCCGGTGCCGCTGCTCGGCACAATCGATGGCCAGTTCATGGACGTGCCGCCCGAAGTGCTGACTGTCTCCATGAGGACGCATCAGCGCTACTTCGTCACCACCCGGAAGGACGGCGCGCTCGCCAACCGCTTCGTCGTCGTCGCCAACAACGTGGCGCGTGACGGCGGCAAGACGATCGTCGACGGTAATGAGCGGGTGCTGCGCTCGCGCCTCTCCGACGCCAAGTTCTTCTGGGACCAGGACCGCAAGGTCCGGCTGGAGGAGCGGCTGCCGGCCCTCAAGGACATGGTCTTCCATGCCAAGCTCGGCACCCAGGCCGATCGCGTCGGACGGATCGAGATCCTGGCCGACAAGATCGCGCCCTACGTCGAGGGCGCCGACCGTGCCCAGGCAATCCTGGCGGCGCATCTCTGCAAGGCCGACCTGCGCAGCGGCATGGTGGGCGAGTTCCCCGAGCTGCAAGGCGTCATGGGCCGCTACTACGCGCTGGAAGAGAAGTTTCCGGCCGCTATCGCCGACGCCATTGGCGATCACTATGCGCCGGCCGGTCCGAACGACCGTTGCCCGAGCGCGCCGGTCTCCGTGGTGGTTGCCTTGGCCGACAAGCTCGACACGCTCGTCAGCTTCTGGGCGATCGGCGAGAAACCGACCGGCTCACGCGATCCATTCGCGCTGCGTCGTGCGGCGCTCGGCATCATTCGCATCATCGTCGAGAACAACATTCGCCTGCCGCTGAGGAAATTCTTCGACGCCGACGATCTTATGGCCTTCTTCGCCGATCGCCTGAAGGTGCAGATGCGCGAGAAGGGCGTGCGCCACGACGTCGTCGATGCGGTGTTTGCCTTGGGCGGCGAGGATGATCTCGTTCGCCTGCTGGCGCGGGTCGAGGCGGTGCAATCGTTCCTGGCCACGGAAGCGGGCAAGAATCTGCTCACCGCCTACGGTCGCGCCGCCAATATCGTTCGCGCTGAAGAGAAGAAAGACAAGTCACTGACCGCGAAAATCGCCGGCGCACCCGATGCCGCACGGATGGAACAAACGGAAGAGAAGACCGTTGCTGGTGCCTTGGCCGACATCGAGTGTCTTGTGAAGCCCGCGCTACAGCGCGAGGATTTCGCCGGCGCGATGGCGGCCTTCGCCGATTTGCGGCAGCCCATCGACTCTTTCTTCGAAAAAGTCACAGTTAATGTCGCCGAGAAACCCGATTTGCGACTGAACAGATTGAAATTGCTCAACCAGATACGGGTCACCATGGATTCGGTGGCGGATTTCTCCAGGATCGAGGGCTGAGAATGGCCAAGTGGGTCTACAGTTTCGGTGATGGCAAGGCCGAGGGCCGCGCCGACATGCGCAATCTGCTGGGCGGCAAAGGCGCCAACCTGGCGGAGATGTCGAGCCTCGGCCTGCCCGTGCCGCCGGGCTTCACCATCACCACCGAGGTCTGCACCTGGTACTACGCCAACGGCAACGCCTATCCGGCCGAGCTGAAGGACGAGGTCGAGAAGGCGCTGGCTGCGGTCGAGAAGACCGCTGGCGCGGGCTTCGGTGACGCCAACAATCCATTGCTGGTTTCGGTTCGCTCCGGCGCCCGCGCCTCGATGCCCGGCATGATGGATACCGTGCTCAATCTCGGCCTCAACGACCGTACCGTGCTGGGCCTGGGCCAGTCGTCAGGCGACGAGCGCTTCGCCTGGGACAGCTACCGCCGCTTCATCCAGATGTACTCCAACGTCGTGCTCGATGTCGGGCATCACTATTTCGAGGAGGCGCTGGAGCTCAAGAAGGAGGATCTCGGCGTCCAGATGGACACCGACCTCAAGGCCGACGACTGGCGTTCGGTCGTGAATGAATACAAGAAGATCGTCGAGAAGCGCATCGGCAAGCCGTTCCCGCAGGAACCGCGGGAGCAGCTGTGGGGCGCCATCGGCGCGGTGTTCGGCTCATGGATGAACCAGCGCGCCATCACCTACCGTCGCCTGCACTCGATCCCCGAGAGCTGGGGCACCGCGGTCAACGTGCAGGCCATGGTGTTCGGCAACATGGGCGAGGATTGCGCCACCGGCGTCGCCTTCACGCGCGATCCCTCGACCGGCGCCAATCTCTTCTATGGCGAGTACCTGGTGAACGCCCAGGGCGAGGACGTGGTGGCGGGCATCCGCACGCCGCAGCATCTCACCGTGCAGGGCAAGGAGGCGCAGAAGTCCGATGCGCCGGCCATGGAAGAGGTGATGCCCGAGGTCTTCAAGCAGCTCGATGCGGTGCGCCGCAAGCTCGAGATGCACTACAGCGACATGCAGGACATCGAGTTCACCGTGCAGCGCGGCAAGCTCTACATGCTGCAGACGCGCAACGGCAAGCGCACCGCCAAGGCCGCGCTCAAGATCGCCGTCGACATGGTGCGCGAGGGCCTGATCGACAAGAAGGAAGCGGTGGCGCGCATCGTGCCGTCCTCGCTCGACCAGCTGCTGCATCCCACGCTCGATCCCAAGGCCGAGCGCAAGGTGATCGCCAAGGGCCTGCCGGCGTCGCCCGGTGCGGCGTCGGGCAAGGTCGTGTTCACGGCCGACGCCGCGGAGAGGCAGGCGCGCGCCGGCGAGAAGGTGATCCTGGTGCGCCGCGAGACCAGCCCCGAGGACATCCACGGCATGCATGCCGCCGAGGGCATCCTGACCTCGACCGGCGGCATGACCAGCCATGCTGCCGTGGTGGCACGTGGCATGGGCAAGCCCTGCGTGGCGGGCGCTGGCGACGTGCGTATCGATGGCAAGGCTGGCACGCTCACCGTGCGCGGCACGACCGTGAAGACGGGCGAGGTCATCACCCTCGATGGCAGCACCGGCGAGATCATGCTGGGTGTCGTGCCGACGGTGCAGCCCGAGCTTTCCGGCGACTTCGCCGAGCTGATGGTGTGGGCCGACGAGGTCCGCCGGCTCGGCGTGCGCGCCAACGCCGAGACGCCGACCGACGCCGCCACGGCGCGCAAGTTCGGCGCCGAGGGCATCGGCCTGTGCCGCACCGAGCACATGTTCTTCGAGGGCGACCGCATCGTGGCGGTGCGCCAGATGATCCTGGCCGACGACGAGAAGACGCGCCGCACGGCGCTGGCCAAGATCCAGCCCATGCAGCGCGAGGATTTCGTCGAGCTGTTCGAGATCATGGCGGGCCTGCCGGTCACCATCCGGCTCCTTGATCCGCCGTTGCACGAGTTCCTGCCCAAGACGCATGCCGACATGGAGGTCGTCGCCAGGGACCTCGGCGTCGACGTCGCCGAGATCGAGGCGCGCGCGCACAAGCTGCACGAGTTCAATCCCATGCTTGGCCATCGCGGCGTGCGGCTCGGCATCTCCTATCCGGAGATCTATGAGATGCAGGCGCGCGCCATCTTCGAGGCCGTGGCCGAGGTCCAGAAGAAGAACGGCAAGTCGGTGATCCCGGAGATCATGATCCCGCTGGTCGCCACCCGTAAGGAACTCGACCTCATGAAGGTCGTGGTGGACCAGGTCGCGGCCGAGGTGAGCCAGCTTTCGGGCGAGAAGCTCGACTACCTGGTCGGTACCATGATCGAACTGCCGCGCGCCGCCCTGCGGGCCGGCGAGATCGCCGAATCGGCCGACTTCTTCAGCTTCGGCACCAACGACCTGACGCAGACCACCTTCGGCCTCAGCCGCGACGACTCGGCCTCGTTCCTCGAGAAGTACCAGCAGCGCGGCATTCTCGAGCACGATCCCTTCGCCTCGCTCGATATCGAGGGGGTCGGCGAGCTGATCGAGATCGCCTGCGAGCGCGGCCGCAAGGTGCGCAACGGCCTGAAGCTCGGCATCTGCGGCGAGCATGGCGGCGATCCGGCCTCGGTGTTCTTCTGCCACAAGGCGGGCCTCGACTACGTCTCGTGCTCGCCCTTTCGCGTGCCGATCGCCCGGCTGGCCGCCGCCCAGGCGGCACTCGGCGGCCCGCTCAAGACGGAATGACGCTTCTGGCGCTTCGTGAGGGCGGCAAGCGCGCGCTCGCCGCTGCGCTCGCCGGCCTGGAGCGCGATCCCGAAGGCGAGCAAGCGCAGGCGCTGCTCGATGCCGCCTGGCGCGAGCCCAAAGCCCATGTCGTCGGCGTGACCGGCCCGCCGGGCGTCGGCAAATCCTCGCTGTGCGCCGCGCTGGTCGCGGCCTGGCGCAAGGCCGGCAAGACGGTGGGCGTGATCGCCGTCGATCCGTCGTCCAAGTCGAGCGGCGGCGCGTTGCTGGGCGATCGGGTGCGCATCGTTCACGATTCGACCGACGAGGGCTCGTTCGTGCGCTCGATGGCGGCGCGCGACCGGCTGGGTGGGCTGGCCGACCAGACGCTGGCCGCCATGGTGGTGATGCGCGCCCTGTTCGACCGCGTGCTGATCGAGACGGTCGGCGTCGGCCAGTCGGAAACCGACGTTGCTGGAGTCGCCGATACGGTGGTGTTCTGCGTCCAGCCGGGCTCGGGAGATTCGCTGCAGTTCATGAAGGCGGGCATCGTCGAGATTCCGCACCTGATCGTCGTCACCAAGGCCGATCTCGGCGCAGCGGCCGAACGGGCGCGCGCCGATGTGGCGGGAGCGCTGTCGCTTGCCACGGCAGGCGACGAATGGCCGGTCAGGACGTTGGCTGTCTCGTCGCGCAGTGGCACCGGCATCGATGCGCTGACGACAGCGCTGGAGGCTCATCGCGCGCACCTGTCGGCTGACAGCCGGTTGCTGATCGCCCGTCATCGCCAGAGTGAAGGCTGGGTCGCCGAATCCTTGCGCGAGCGTTTCGGTCGTGAGGGCATTGCCAGTCTCGCGAGACTGGGCTTCGATCTCGCCTTGCCGGCCGGTGCTCAGCCATTCCTGCGACTGCGCGAGCTCGGCGCCGTACTTGCCAAGGGGTAAGGGGAGAGAGAAACGATGAGCCATCCGACCGACGCCAACTGCATCTTCTGCAAGATCGTCGCCGGCCAGATCCCGAGCTACAAGCTCCTGGAGGACGACAAGACCATCGCCTTCATGGACATCAACCCGGTGAACCCCGGCCATTCGCTTTCGGTCGCCAAGGGCCACTGGCCGATGGTCGATACGATTCCCACCGATGTGCTGGGCGCCGTGGCAGCGACCGCGCAGAAGGTTGCCAGAGCGGTGATGAGCGAGCTGAAACCGCATGGCGTGAACCTGCTGCAGGCCAACGGCCCCGGCGCCGGCCAGAGCGTGCCGCACCTTCATTTCCACATCATGCCACGCCGACCCAACGACGGCGTCGCCCTCAACTGGGAATACAAGCCCGGCGACAAGGCTGAGATCGAGGCGATCTACAAGCGGCTGAAAGCGGCATTGTCCTAGGCACAATGCACGTCTTGGTTGGTCAGGCCGCCGCCATCGAGTTGCCGCGCACCGTGGTCGAGAACCACTCGCGCTCGTCCTGGCGGAACTGCTCGCGCACGTAGTCGATCACCGTGCGGATGCGTGCGCCCTTGTTCGTTTCCTCGTGGCTCACCAGCCAGATGTCGCGCACGATCTTGAGGTCGATCGGGGCGGCGATGAGGTTCGACGATTTGGTGACGTAGTCGGGAAACACCGAGACGCCGTAGCCGACCTTGACCGCTTCGACGGCGGCGTAGGACGAGTTGGTGCGCAGCACGACCGACGTGCTGCGCTCGACCATCTCGCTCCAAGGTTTCATCGCCGCCAGGCTGTGCAGCGTCGTGTGGTCGACGATGTGATGGTCCCGCAGATCGTCAGTGGTCTGCGGCAGGCCGTGACGCTCGATGTAGGACGGCGCGGCGAAGATCGAGAAGTTGACCTGACCGACGCGCGCCGCGACGAGCTGGTTGGACGTCGGCCGGAAGAAGCGGATGGCGATATCGGCCTGGCGCGTGGCCAAGTCGAGCACCTGGTCGCTTGCGATCACCTGCACGACGATGTCGGGATGGATGCGGCGCAGCTGGCCGAGCCGGGCCACCAGCCAATTTGCCGCAATGCCTTCCGTGGCGGCAATGCGCACGATGCCGGCCATCTCGCGGTCCAAGCCGGCCAGATGACGCTCAATCGACGTGGCGTTCGTCATCATCGACTCGGCCTGCACCAGGACCCCGCGGGCTGCCGGCGTCACTTCCATGCCGTGGCGATGGCGGTCGAACAGCTTGGCGCCCAGCCGCCGCTCAAGCGCCTGGATGCGCCGGCCGACCGTGGTCTGTTTGGTGTTAAGTTGCGTTGCGGCAGCGCTAAAACTGCCGGTTTTTGCAACCGCTAGGAAAAAACGTACATCGTCCCAGTCACCGAGAATATTCGGGACCTTGTTCTTGCGCGGGGGTGTCGTGACCATCGTAACAATCGATACAATATGGTTGTCGGCCTGAAGTTTACTTGAAAGATACCGCGTGGTTTATCTTACACCATTCTTGAGGAAATGTCGGTTTCTGTCTCGATTATAGGGCATTAGGCAGTTTTTTCGCCACTTCGCTATAGAAGACCAGTGCGTATCTAGCCCTCGTATTCGTTAGTCAATCAATCCGTGATTTGCCCCTGATTTGTGGGCCGATTGACGCGTGGTAACGGGGCTGGGGTGTTGAGTGGCCGCCATCGACTCGGACAGGAAATCGACGACGCTGTCGGCATTGGCCGGCAAGCTGGGTCGCTACGTGCGCAGTCCGTCGACGCGCATGGCGGCGTTTACTGGTCTGCTTTTCTATTTAAGCTATGCGTACGCGCATGGCAGTGGGAGTAACGCTGCCCTGATCGGCGTGTCAGTCTTTATCGGGGTCTTCATCCCGAGCTACGCCAAGCTCAGCAACAAGGCCGAACTGTGGGCCAACAACCGGTTCGGCTTCGTTACCGCTGGCCGGCTGGGGAGGTTCATCCCCCAGTACGCGTTCAACCTGGCGGCATTCGCGATCATGACATGGGGAGGGGCTCTGAACCGCGACGGCATCGCGTCGGTGGGTGGCTTCGCGTCCGCCGCGCTCGTCACGACGCTGGCCTCGCAGGGTATCCAGTATCTTGCCCTCTACCTGTTCGCGCGCGGCGTGGGCGATACCAACCGCAACGTCCAGATCGGGCTGTCGTTCGTCATCGTGCTGACCGCCCTCGGCACGGCGGGCCTGCCCTTCGTGCGCGAGGCCTTCCTGGTACTGGGCCTCGGGCTCGGCACGCTGCTGTTCGGAATTGGTCTTTTGTCGGACATCCGCTCGAAGGCGGCGCCGAAGGGCGGCATCGGCATGTTCTTCGGCACGTTCAATCCCTTCCACAACACCCATCTGGCGATCATCCGGCGTGCCGTCGCCGAGCGCGGCCTGGAGAAAGTGATCATTCATCCGACGCTCATTCCGAGGTTGCACGCCGACGCGTTTCGCAAAGGCCAGCTCCGCGTCGGGCGGCTGGAGAACGGCTTCCAGATCTACGAGACCACGGACAAGGCCGACGTCAATGTCGACTACCTCCCGACCGGCAACATGTTCCTGCCACCCGAGACCCGCCAGGCGCTGATCGAGCTGGCGGTCGCCGAGGCGGGGCTGGGCGACAAGGTCGAACTCGCGTTCTATCGCGAGATCTACGACAAGAAGGGGTTCCAGGGCGTGATCGCCGAGATCAAGCGACGATATCCCGGTGTGCGGTTGCACTGCCTCCACGGCACCGACTGGGGCGGCATGTACATACGGCAGATGTGCGATGAAAGTGGATGGATCTATCCGTGGCGAATCCTGCGCCGTGACGGCGTTTCGGCGACCGCGATCCGCAAAGGTGCGAAGGGCATGACGTCGGGGGTGGTGACCGACGTTCTCGAGCAACTGACAGAAAATCGTCCGGTTGTGACGGCTGGGGGCCGGCGCTTTCGGAACGACAACGGAGTACTGACCGAGGGGGCCTAGCATGACTGAATCTCAGAGCGCCGGGATGGCTATGTCGAATCATCCTGTCGTGACCATGAAGCTCGCATCGACATCCGATGAACTCATGCAGTGCTACATGCTGCGCGCTGCCGTCTATATGGGCGAGCAGCACTGCCCGTACCATGAGGAGTACGACGGCAACGACTACAGCGCGAGCCACATCATCGTTTACGTTGACGGCGAGCCTGCGGCGTCGCTGCGGGTGCGCTGGTTCGCGACCTTCATCAAGCTCGAACGCGCCGTCGTTCTCAAGCGCTACCGCTCGATGGGTCTCTTCCTGCCGCTCCTGCGCTGGGCCGTGGAGCTCGGGCGCAAGAAGGGCTACACCAAGGCGTACCTGCACGGCCAGCGCCGGCTGTGGCCGATATTCGAGCGTGGCGGCTTCCACAAGGTCGATGTGAAGACCTTCCATTTCTCCGATCACGAGTACGGAGCCTACGCTTGCGACATCGAGGTCGACGAAAAGACCCGGCCGACCGTTGTCACCGATCCCATGGTGCTGAACCGGCCTGAAGACGGTCTCGACGCGCCGGGGATCCTGGAGCAGTCGATGGATCGGGGGGCTTCCAATCCGCACGCGGAATGGACCGAACGTCGCGCGAATTGAGGGGGACACAGACAATGAGCACTACACAATCCATCGGTGGCGAAGCGGTCACCACCAAGCTCGCCATCCGCATGGAAGACTCGCTGCAGGCCTTCGCCGTGCGCGCTGCCTGCTTCATCGGCGAGCTCGACGTGCCGTACTCGGAGGAGTTCGACGGCCACGACTTCGGCGCCACCCACATCATCGCCTATGTCGGCGACGAGCCGGTGGGCACGCTCCGGGTGCGCTGGTTCCAGTCCTTCGCCATGCCCGAGCGGCTGGCCGTCATCCAGCGTTTCCGCGGCCACAATATCGGGCAGCTCCTGCTCGAACGCGCCCGCAAGCTGGCCGAGAGCCGGGGCTGCAACATGCTCTACGCCCAGGTCCTGCCGGCCGACGTCAAGTACTGGGAGAAGCAGGGCTGGCGCCGGCTGGTCGCCGAGGATGCGAGCTCGGGCGACAAGCGCATCGTCGCCGTCGTACGGGCGGTCGATCCCAGCAAGCCTCTGCCGCAGGTCGAAGCGCCGGAATCGGTCGTGCTGCGCCGTGAAGCCCAGCTCGACGCGTCGGGCCTGCCGCTGGGAACGGTTTCCAACTGATCCCAGGCGCGTTTCGTCCGGTCGGTAATGGACCGGACGTAATGCGTCCAGGGTAAGCAAAATCCTCCGGCCGCCTAAAGGCCAGGGGACACCTCCGCTGGGTGTCGTGTAGGATCGTCGGACTGTCATGCCGTTACTCGGGGGAGAACGGCCGGCCGGCGGTCCAGTTGGGTGGCACGATGCCTTCGCGCCCACCCGTCCGCCGGTCAAGGCCGGCGGACGGGTGCGGCGGCGTAAACAGGGGGGATTGAGTTGGTCGAGATCGTCCTTGAACCCAATGTTCGGCGGCGTCGCGGCCGCCAGCCGTTGTCCGGGAAGAAGAAGGCGGCGGCGCTGTTCCGCGTATGGCACGGCGTACGTGAGCTGATCGAACAGGCCGAACGGCTGGGCGACAGCGAGCTCGTCCATTTCCTCGCCGTGACCCAGCTCCTGGTCGAGGAGCGGGCGACGACGCTGACGTCGGGGGTGGCGGCGTTCGAGCACGTCGATACGAGCTTGCCGAACTGATCATCCTTTCATGCTCCTCTCCCCCTTGGGGGAGAGGTTGGGTGAGGGGGTGCAGGAGGCAACCTTCGCGTTGCACCCCTCACTTGGCCTCCCCCCCAAGGGGGAGAGGAACATGACTCTTACTTGTGCCGCGGATCCAGCGCGTCGCGCAGGCCGTCGCCCAGAAGGTTGAACGACAGCACGGCGAAGAAGATCGCGAAGCCCGGCCAGAAGGCCATCCACGGCGCCTGGGCGATGAAGCGCTGGGCCGAGTTCAGCATGCTGCCCCACGACGGCGATGGCGGCTGCTGGCCGAGCCCCAGGAACGAGAGCGCCGCCTCGGCGATGATGGCGCCGGCGATGGCGAGCGAGGCCTGGACCAGGAGCGGCGGCACGATGTTGGGCAGGACATGGCGCAAGGCGATGCGCCAATGCGGATTGCCGACGGCGCGGGCGGCCTCGACATAGTCCTCGACCTTGGCGGCCAAGGTCTGGCCGCGCGTCAGCCGCACGAAGATCGGCGTTGCGGTGACGCCGATGGCGATCATGGCATTGGTCAGGCTGGGGCCGAGGAAGGCCGCCAGCGCAATCGCCAGGATCAGGAACGGCACGGCCAGCATCGCATCGACGATGCGTGACAGCACCGAGTCGATCCAGCCGCCGGCATAGCCCGCCAGCAGGCCGAGCGGCACGCCGACGCCGAGCGCAATGCCGACCGAGACCAGGCCGGCGCTGAGCGAGGCGCGTGCACCCCAGATGATACGGGAGAGCACGTCGCGGCCGACCTCGTCGGTGCCCAGCCAATGCGCCCACGACGGCGGCTTGCGCACCAGGCTCCAGCTCGTGGCGATGGGATCGTAGGGCGCCACCCAGGGGGCGAAGACTGCCACCAGCACGAGCAGGGCCACGATCACGAGGCCGACCATGGCGCCCTTGCGGCGCTTCAGGCGACGCCAGGCGCGCGCCCAGGGGTTCTCCTCGGTGGCATCGGCGACGGTGACGTCGGGAAGGGCGGTGGCCGTCATCCGCGCAGCCTCGGATTGACCAGCACGTAAGCCACGTCGGCCAGCAGGTTGAGCACGATGTAGGTCGTGGCCGTCACCAGCACGACGCCCTGCACCACGGCGTAGTCGCGATTGAACACGGCATCGACGATCAGCTTGCCGAAGCCCGGGATGGTGAAGATCTGTTCGGTCAGCACCGCACCCGACAAGAGCGTGCCGAATTCCAGCGCGCCCAGCGTGATCACCGGCGTCATGGCGTTGCGCAGCGCATGCTTCAGCACGACGCGGCGTTCATAGAGACCCTTGGCGCGCGCCGTCCGCACGTAATCGGCACCCATCGCCTGCAGCATGGCGCTGCGTGTATGGCGCATCAGGACGGCGGCGATGGCGTTGCCCAGCACGAAGGCCGGCATCACCGTGGTGGCGAGGCTCGCGTGCCAGTCCTCGCCCAGCCGCACGTAGCCCGAGGCAGGCAGCCAGCCGAGGGTCACCGAGAACAGGAAGATCATCAGGATGCCCAGCCAGAAGTTGGGTGTGCTGATACCCCACAGGGCGAAGATATTGGCGCCGTAGTCCCAGGCCGTGTCCTTCTTCACCGCCGAGACGATGCCGGCCGGAATGCCGATGCCCAGCGCCACGATGATCGCCATGGCGGCGAGCTGCAGGGTGACCGGCAGCTTCTCGGCCACCAGCGAAGCGACCGGGGCCTTGAGGCGCATGGATTCGCCCAGGTTCCCCGACAGCACGCCCTTGATCCAGTAGAAGTACTGGATGGGGATCGGCTCGTTCAGCCGATACTGCTGGCGGATTTCCTCGAGCACCGCCGGATCGCGTTCCTCGCCCGCCATGATCAGCGCCGGGTCGCCCGGCAGCAGCTGCTGCAGGCCGAAGATCAGCATCGACACCAGGATCAGCGTCGGGATGATCTGCAGCAGCCGCTGGGTGAGGAAGGCGAGCATCGTCCTACTTGAGCTTGACGCCGACGACGCGGATCAGGCCGTCAGGCATCTGCTTATAGCCGTCGATCTTGTCGCTCAGCGCCATCAGCACGCGGCGATGGTAGAGGTACTTGATCGAGCCGTCGGCCAGGTAGCGCTTGGCGATGTTCTCGTAGATCTTCTTGCGCTCGGCGGGATCGCTCTTGATGCGCGCCTGCTTGTGCCACTCGTCGACCTCCTTGTCGCAGTAGCCCGAGTTGTTCTGCGGTGAGCCGCAGGTCTGGAAGGAAAAGGAATTGCCGTCGGGATCGCTGCGGCCCGACCAGCCGATCAGGTACAGCTCGTAGTCGCCGTCCTCGGCCGCCTTCAGCGAGGTCGCGAACTCGGTGACCCTGATCTTCAGGTCGAAGCCGGCTTCGGCCACCATCGACTGCAGCACCTCCGCGACTTGTCGCGTCTCGGGGCTGTTGGGCACCATCATGTCGAGCGACATCCGGCCGCTCACGCCCGCCTCCTTGAGGAGCGCCTTGGCCTTGGCGAGGTCGCGCTTGGGCACCGGCAGCGACTGCTGATAGTAGGAATTGGTCGGGTTGATCCACTGGTTGCCGACCACGAACTCGCCGTTGAACACGACCTGGTTCAGCGCGTCGCGGTCGATCGAGAGCTCGAGGGCCTGGCGCACGCGCGCATCCTTGGCGAGGGGCGAGGCGGCCTTGGGGCCGTTCGACAGGTTGATGGTGAGGCCCTGGTAGCCGAGCTCGACGGCGCTGATCAGCTTGAGCTTGGGATTGTCACGCACCGTCTTGATGTCGGTCGCCAGCAGGCGCTCGATCATGTCGAGGCCGCCCGAGCGCAGGTTGGCCAGCCGCACCGTCGAATCGACGATCGGCAGGTAGGTGATCTTGTCGATGAAGACCTGATCCTTGTTCCAGTAGTCGGCGAACTTCTCGACCACGATGCGGTCCTGCTGGACGCGCTCGACGAACTTGTAGGGACCGGCGCACACCGGCTTCAGGCCGAACTTGTCGCCGGCAGCCTCGGCCGCCTTGGGCGAGACCATCATGCCGGCGCGGTCGGTAAGCTGGGCGAGCAATGGCGAGAACGGCGTCTTGAGGATGAGCTTGATCGTCGACGGATCGACCACCTCGACGGAATTGATCGACGCGATCTCGGGCTTGCGGAACGAGCCCTTCATGCTGAGGTGACGCTCGAGGCTGTACTTGGCCGCGTTGGCGTCAAAGACCTCGCCGTCGTGGAACTTCACGCCCGAGCGCAGCTTGATGGTCACTGTGAGGCCGTCGGGCGAGGTCTCGTGGCTGGTGGCGAGCTGTGGCACCACATTCAGCTTCTCGTCGATGTCGAACAGCTTGTCGCAGATCGACGAGAAGACGATGCGGCCGACATAGGTACGCGCCAGTGAAGGATCGAGCACGTCGGGATCCTCGGCGAGCCCGATGCGCAGGTGCGACTGGGCCATGGCGCTGCCGCCTGCGACGGCGGCGAAGGCCAGCGAAAGCGCAATACGCTTGAGCGTGTTTTTCATGAAGCCTCCCTTTGATCTGTGACGAAGGCCGCCTGCAGGCGGGCGAGCCGCCTCCGATCGGCATCTTGGCCGGCCGTCTCGGCAAGGACGGCGGGCGGTGGAAATTCCGGCCAGTAAGGACAGGCCGTGGCGTGGCTGCGGCCGTCGTCGGCCAAGACGGGCTCGTCGCGCCGGCAGGCCTCGCGGGCGAAGGTGCAGCGCGTGTGGAAGCGGCAGCCCGGCGGCGGATTCATCGCGCTCGGAATGTCGCCCTCGAGCAGGGCCCGCTCGCGCGCCGCCGTCGGGTCGGGCAGTGGCACGGCGGCCAGCAGGGCGCGCGTGTAGGGATGGCGCGGATTGCGGAAGAGCTCGTCGGTCGTCGCCGTCTCCACGATCTTGCCGAGGTACATTACGGCGATGCGATCGGCGATGTGTTTCACAACCGCGAGATCGTGGCTGATGAAGATGTAGGCGAGGCCGAAGCGCTGCTGCAGGGAACGCATCAGGTTGATGACCTGCGCCTGGATCGACACATCCAGCGCCGACACCGGCTCATCGGCCACGATCAGCTTGGGCTCGACGGCGAGCGCCCGCGCGATCGCGAGGCGCTGGCGTTGGCCGCCCGAGAACTCGTGAGGATAGCGCCGCGCATGGTCGGGCCTGAGGCCGACCAGGTCCAAAAGCTCGCCGACACGGGCCTTGCGCGCGGCCTCGCTCTTCGCCAGCCCGTGCAGCATCAGCGGCTCGCCCAGCATGGCGCCCACCGTCATGCGCGGATTGAGCGAGGCGTAGGGGTCCTGGAAGATCACCTGCATGCGCTGGCGGCGCGCGCGCATGGCGCCATCGCTGAGCGCCAGCAGGTCCTCGCCCTCGAAGCGCACCTGGCCGGCCGTGGGCTCGATCAGGCGCAGCACCAGACGGCCAACCGTCGACTTGCCGCAGCCCGATTCGCCGACGATGGCCAGCGTCTCGCCGGCATTGAGGGTGAAGTCGACGCCGTCGACGGCCCGGACATGCCCCGACACCAGCCCGAAGGCCCCGCGCCGCACCGGGAAGTGCTTGGCCAACCCCGAGATGTCGAGCAGCGCGCTCATTGGATCACTTGCGCCAGCGGCGCGCGGCGGCAGCGCGTCAGATGGCCGGGTGCCACCTCGACCAGCGGCGGTGTTTGGGTGCGGCAAGCCGGTTCGACGAACGGGCAGCGCGCAGCGAAGCGGCAGCCGTCGGGCGGCCGGCTCATGTCGGGCACGCGGCCCTCGATCGAGGGCAGGCGCTCGCGTTTCTCATCGAGCCGCGGGATCGAGCCCAAAAGGCCGACGGTGTAGGGATGCTCCGGCCGGGCGAAGAGATCGCGGACGGCTGCGCGTTCGACGATCTGGCCGGCATACATGACGGCGACGTCGTCGGCCATCTCGGCCACCACGCCGAGATCGTGGGTGATCAGGATGATGGAGGTGCCGGTGTCGCGGCGCAGGCCGCGCATCAGGTCGAGGATCTGCGCCTGGATGGTGACGTCGAGCGCCGTCGTCGGCTCGTCGGCGATCAGAAGCTCGGGGCCGCAGGCCAGCGCCATGGCGATCATGGCGCGCTGGCGCATGCCGCCCGACAGCTTGTGCGGATAATCGTCGACGCGCTTCTCGGGCGAGGGGATGCGTACGGTGCGCAGCATTTCGATGGCGCGCGCGCGCGCGTCGGCCGCCGACAGGCCCTGGTGGCGCTGGATCGCTTCGATGATCTGGTCGCCCACCGTGTAGGCGGGGTTGAGCGAGGTCATCGGCTCCTGGAAGATCATGGCGAGCCTGGCGCCGCGCATGTCGCGGATGGTGTTGGCGTCGAGGGTCAGAAGATTGCGGCCCTCGAAGCGGACCTCGCCCTTGACCGTGGAGTTCTCCGGCGGCAGCAGGCCCATGACGGCGAGCGACGTCACGCTCTTGCCGCAGCCCGATTCGCCGACCAGCCCCAAGGTACGGCCGCGCTCCAGCGACAGGTCGATGCCGTCGACGGCGCGCACGGTGCCGTCGTCGGTGGCGAAGGACACGGCGAGTTGGCGCAGCTCCAGCAGAACGCTCATCGACGCTCCGCCGCTTGGCTCCTTTCGACGGCCGCGTTGATGGCGGCACGATCGAAGATGCCGGCCGGATTTTCACGCGTCGGAATGAAGTCGCGGAAAAGCGTCCAGTGCTCGCGGCTGACCGATTCGAGCCGCGCCAGCTCGAGCAGGGGCTCGACATGGTCGTCGACCCTGAGGTCGAGCTCGGAATAGTCCTGGTTGCCGTAGACCACCAGTGCCGCCGACTGCTTGCCGCGCTTGTCGCCGCCGGCCTTCTCGCCGGCCTTCATGGCGCCGATCAGCCGCCGCGGCAGGGGCATCGAAGCGTTCTCGCGGAAGAAGCGCACGGTCTCGGCGACGACCTGCGGTCCGGCCAGCGTGTTGCCCGCGACCGACATGTCCTCGCCGATCCAGTGGCCGCACCACGGCACGCATTCGGCGCCGGTGTGGGCGGCGAACTTGCCGTCGGCGCCCATGACGTGGACCTGGCGATGCTCGCGGCCGGCATCGGGTGTGGTCAGGATACGCACCACGTCGGTAGCGCCCACGCCTTCACGGATCAGGCGCAGCCCATGCGGGCCATAGAGCGGATTCATGAGCGCCTGCGTGCAGACCGCCCCCCTCTTCGGCTCGATATGAGGCACCCGCGCGCCGACAGCAAAGAACTTGGTGGCGACCGCGATGGCGATGCGGCCGCTGTCCTTTTCGTGAAAGATGATCGACCAAGTCATTGGATCGTCATTGCTGGGAGCGCGCCACTCTGTGGCGCATCTTCTGCATCAACAGCACATGAGCGCCACGGAGCGGCGCGCTCCCAGCAATGAATCCTCATCCTCACCGCCCCGCCGCGTAACCCTGCATGCCGCGCGGGTTGGCGGCGGCCTTGCGCCAGGGATCCTGGCGGCTGGCCGCCGTCAGCCGGCCTTCCGACCAGTCGTCGTTCATCTCGACCTCATGGCCGCGCTTACGCAATTCCTGGACCGTTTCGGCAGGGATGCGGCCTTCCAGAACCAGCACGCCCGGCCGGGCGGTGCGCGGCCAGAAGGAGGAGGGGAAGTGCTCGCTGTGCCAGGCCGGCGCGTCGATCGCCTCCTGCAGGTTCATGCCGCAATGGACGTGGCGCAGGAACATCTGGGTGATCCATTGCTCCTGCTGGTCGCCACCGGGCGACCCCCAGACCATGTACGGCTCGCCGTCACGATGGGCGAGCGTGGGGGTGAGCGTGGTGCGCGGCCGCTTGCCGGGCGCCAGCGACGAGGGCTGGCCCTCCTCGAGCCACATGATCTGGCCGCGCGTGCCGATCGGGAAGCCGAGCTCGGGCACGACCGGCGAGCCATGCAGCCAGCCGCCCGAGGGCGTCGCCGAGACCATGTTGCCGTCCTTGTCGACGATGTCGAAATGCACCGTGTCGCCGCTCATCTGGCCCATGCGGCCGACGGTCGGCTCGCCGGCGCCGCTCGCCGCGACGGCAGCGCGCGAGCCGTCGGCCTTGCGCAGGCGGATCACGCCGCCATAGCCCTCGACCTTGCCCGGCCGCTGGTCGAACGAGGCCTTGGCTGGATCGATCAGCTTGCGCCGGTCAGCGTTGTAGGCGTCGGACAGCAAGGTCTGCATGGGAACGTCGACGAAGTCGGGGTCGCCGTAGAAGGCCTCGCGGTCGGCGAAAGCGAGCTTGCTTGCCTCGACCACGGTATGGATGAAGTCGGGCGAGGTCGGATCGGCGCCGTCGAGGTTGTAGCCCTTCAGCAGTGCCAGCTTCTGCAGGGTGACCGGGCTCTGCGCCCATGGGCCTGCCTTGCATACCGTGTAGCGGCCGTAGTCGTAGGTGAGCGGATCCTCGACGGTGGCCTGCCACTTCGCCATGTCCTCGCCGCGCAGCAGTCCCTTGTTGCGCTGGCCCGACACGTCCAACAGCTCTTCGTGCGTGTAGAAGCGGTCGATCGCCTCGGCGACGAAGCCCTGGCACCACACCTTGCGCGCCCGCTCGATCACCGCCTCGCGGCCGCCGCCGGCGGCCTCGGCTTCCTTGATGATGCGGAGATAGGTGTTGCCCACGGCCTGGTTGCGGAACAACTCGGCGGGCTTCGGCACCTTGTTGCCCGGCAGGTAGACCGCGGCCGATGTCGGCCAGTTGTCGCGGAAATTGTCCTTCACGGTGGCGATGGTGGCCGACGCGCGCTCGACCATCGGATGGCCGTTGAGGAAGTAGCCGATGGCGGGCGTCAGCACCTCGCCGAGCTTCATCGTGCCGTAGTCGCGCAGCATCAGCATATAGGCGTCGAAGGTCCCGGGCACGGCGGCGGGCAGAAGCCCGGTGCCGGGAATGAGGTCGAGGCCCAGGCCCTTGAAGTGGGCGATGTTGGCCTTGGCCGGCATCACGCCCTGGCCGCACATCACCTCGGTCTTGCCCTTCTTCACCGAATGGAAGATCAGCGGCACGTCGCCGCCCGGGCCGTTGAGGTGCGGCTCCACCACCTGCAGGGCGAAGGCCGTGGCGACGGCCGCGTCGAAGGCATTGCCGCCGCGCTCCAGGATGCCCATGCCGACCGCGGTGGCGATCCAGTGGGTGGACGCGACCACGCCGAACGTGCCGACGATCTCGGGACGCGTGGTGAACGGGTTGGGATTTATGAGTTTCACGGGCTGGCCTCCTGAGGACGCTGCTAGCGACGCTGGAAGGCCGAGACCTTAAGCCCCGGTGACCGGGACGGCTAGGGGTCGGTTGTCTCGGGAAGTCGCATCCAGCCTGGAATTTCCGCGACCAGCCGCGTATCGCCCGCCGAAAGCGTCTGGCCGCTGCGCACCGCGTCGACCTTCAGCATGGCAAGTGCACGGTCGCCGACGCCGGAGCGCAGCTCGCCGACCTCCTGACCGCCGAGATGCACCGGCGCGCCGGGCTCGGGCAGGGTGCCCTCCACTTTCACCGGGAACAGGCGCTTCCTGATCAGCGCACGGTACTTGGTGCGGGCCGTCAGCTCCTGGCCCATGTAACAGCCCTTCTGCCAGTCGACGCCGTTCAGCTCGTCGAAGCCGTTCTCGAGCAAGAGCGCCTTGTCGACCACGAGGTCGCGGCTGCCGTCAGGCACGCCCAGGCTGACGCGCAGTTCGTCGTAGGATTGCAAGGGCGCCGCCGAGAAGCCGCGCGCCTGCAGCAGCGTGGCGGCGCCGCCCGCAGGTGCGATCACGCGGAGGCCGAGCTCGCCGAGCCGCGGATCGACGAAGGCAATGGCGCCCTCGATCGGCAACGTCGTCGCCGCATCGGGGCCGTAAGCGACGGCGACCTCCAGAGTCTCACCGCGATCCTCGACCGTCACCTTGGAGCGCAGCTTGTACAGCGAGAGCTTCTTGGCGAGCGCGGCGGCGCGCTCGCGCTCGGTCTCGAGCAGCAACGTCCCGTCGCCGCCGTCGATCACGAACATGTCGTTGAGGAAGCGGCCCTGCGGCGTCAGCAACGCCGCCCAGACGGCGCGGTCCGCTGCCACCTTGGTCGTGTCGTTGGAAATCAGGCCCTGCAGGAATTCCACGCGGTCGGGACCGCCGACGGCGATCACGCTGCGATGCGGACTAAGGCTGAACTGACGCGCGGACATTGACTGACATGTGGGACCGAACAGGCTTCTTGGCAAGCGCCTCAGGAGTAGCCATCGTCCAGCCGCAACGTCGGGGGCGGGGCATGAAGCGCATACTGTGGTGGGTCTGTCTCTTGCTGGCACCGGCCGTGCTGATCGGTCTGGAACTGTTCCATCCGGCCAATTTCACGGCCCATCCTGGCATGTACCAGTACCTGTCGCAGGCCGAGCCCCATTCGGCCGCCCACCAGGCGCTCGACTATTTCGGCCCGCGATGGTGGGTGGTGCTGCACATGACCCAGACGCCGATGGTCGGCCTGGTCGCGGTCGGCCTGCTGCTGATGATCGATGGCATTGGCGATGAGGACGGAGCGGCGGCCGTGGCGGCCGCCTGGTTGGCGCGCGCGGCGATCTTCCTCATGGTCATCTATTTCACGGTGCTCGATGCGATCGGCGGCATCGGGCTCGGCCGCAGCATCCTCACCGTCCAGAGCCTGGCCGCGGCAGGCAAGCTCAGCCCGCAGCAGGTCGAAGGGGCGGCGCTGCTGCTCAACACCCTGTGGGTCGATCCCCTGGTCGGCGGCGTCGGCTCCTTCGTCAGCGAGACCGCGTCGTGGGCGGCGTTCGCCGCCTCGCTGTTCATCGCCGCTTCCCTGCTGCTGGCGCGCCGCGCCGGCTGGGCCAACATGGCGGTGCTGGTTGCCTTCGGCTGGGAGCTGCAAACCGCCCATGCCGCGCCGCACGGGCCGATCGCCTTCGCGCTGCTGATCGTGGCATCGGCCTGGTTGTGGTTCAGTCGAACACGCCGCGCCGCTGCGTTATAGTGCGCGCCATGTCGGGCCTTTTCACCATCCGCTCCTACCTGATGCTGATGATCGCCGCCATCATCGTGCCAATGATGACGCTGGTGGCGATCCTGGCTTGGAACTATGGCGCCGCCGGCCGGCGGACCATCGAGGCCGAAAGGCTCGATGTCGCCCACAACCTGACGCATCTGATGGACCGCGATATCCGGGCCAACGAAGGCTTCCTGGCCGGTGTCGCGGCGTCTCTCGCCGGGCCGCGCATCTCCGAGGCGGTGATCAGCAGCGCGATGGCCAGTGGCTTCAGCGTGCTGGTCGTGCACGACCGCGCGGGCCGCCAGGCTTTCGCCGCGCCTGCCGAAGCCGATGTTGCTCCCCCGGCCGCCGCGCTGGGCGTCGACGAGGTGATCGCCGGCCGAGGGACCGTGGTCTCCGGTTTCGTTGCCGGTAGCGGTTCGCTCAAGCCCGGCCTGTTCTTCGTGTCGGTGCCGGTGCTGGTCGATGGCCAGGTGGCCTATGTCCTGAGCGGCGGGATGATGCCGCAGCGCCTGCAGACGCTGTTCGCCGAGGCCGGCCTGCACCAAGGCTGGACGGCGGGTATTGTCGACCGCCAGGGCATCATCCTGGCGCGGACCCTCAGGCCCGAGCTCTATGTCGGCGGTTTCGCGCAGAAGGCCATGGTCGAGGTCGTGCATGGCAAACGGACGACCGGCCTGTTCGATATCGTGTCGCGCGACGGCGTCGACGTGAAGAACTCCTTCCAGCGCTCGGCCGTCTCGGGCTGGACGGCGGCGGTCGCGGTGCCTGCGTCGGTCGTCAACGCACCGCTGTACCGCACCGCGCTCTCGATGGCGGCGGTCGGTCTGGCCCTCACTCTGCTCAGCCTGTTCCTCGGATCCCTGGTCGCCGGCCGCATCTCGCGGGCCGTGCAGCAGCTCGGCATGGCCTCCGCTGCCTTTGCCAGCGGCCATGCCGTGCCGCTGCCCAGCAGCATGTTGACCGAGCTACAGGACGTCGCCCAGGCGATGGAAGTGTCGGCCGAACGCGCCAAGCGCCGCGAAGCGATGGCGCGTCAGGCGCTGCGCGAGCGTTAGAAGCTCAGTCGAAAACGCCGCGCTGCCGCAACGCTTCGATGACGCGCTCGACTTCGCCGTCGATCGTCATCTCGAGCGTGCGCAGGTGCAGGTCGGATCCTTCCGGTGGCTCGTAGGCCGAGTCGATGCCGGTGAAGTTCCGGAGTTCGCCGACGCGCGCCTTGTGATAGAGGCCTTTGGGATCACGGCGCTCGCATTCGGCGATCGGCGTGTCGACGAAGATCTCCAGGAACGCATCGTCCGCCAGGCGCTCGCGCGCCAGCCGCCGCTCGGCGCGGAACGGCGAGATGAACGACACCAGAACGATCAGGCCGGCGTCGGCCATCAGGCGGGCGGTCTCGATCACGCGCCGGATGTTCTCGACCCGGTCGGCATCGGTGAAGCCCAGGTCGCGGTTGAGGCCGTGGCGGACATTGTCGCCGTCCAGCACATAGGTGTGGTGGCCGAGCGACGTCAGCCGCTTTTCGACGCCGTCGGCGATGGTCGACTTGCCCGAGCCCGACAGGCCGGTGAACCACAGCACGGCGGGGCGGTGGCGCTTGATCGCCGCGCGCGTCTTCTTGTCGACGGTGAAGTCCTGCCAGGCGAGGTTGGCCGCGCGCCGCAGCGGGAAGCGGATCATGCCGGCGCCGACCGTGGCGTTGCTCAGCCGATCGATCAGGATGAAGCCGCCGGTCTCGCGATTGTCGTCGTAGGTGTCGAAGGCGAGCGCCCGGTCGAGCGACAGGTTGGCGAGGCCGATGTCGTTCGGCTCGAGCTGCTTGGCGGGGCGCTGCGCTCCGCTGGCGATATCGAGCCGGTGCTTCAGCTCGCTCACCGTCGCCGTCGTCGTTGCCGTGCCGAGCCGCAGCACATAGGGCCGGCCCGGCAGCATCGGCGCATCGCCGAGCCACACGAGGTGCGCGGCGAACTGGTCTGAAAGGTGCGGCGGCGCGCCGGCGGCAGCGATGACGTCGCCGCGGCCGACATCGACTTCGGGATCGAGCGTCAAGGTGACGGCCTGGCCTGCCATCGCCCGGTCGAGATCGCCCTCGTAGGTGACGATGCGGGCGACGCGCGCCTGCGCGCCCGACGGCAGGACGACGACCTCGTCGCCGGGACAAAGGCTGCCGCCCAGCACGGTGCCGGCATAGCCGCGGAAGCCTTCGTCGCGGTTGATCCACTGCACGGCGAGCCGGAACGGCTGGTCCGCAGCCGGCGCGGCGGGGACGGTCTCGAGATGGCCGAGCAGCGTCGGGCCGCGGTACCACGGCATCGCCGCACTCGGCCGGATGACGTTGTCGCCGTGGAGCGCCGAGACCGGAATGGCCGTCACGTCCCTGAGCCCGAGCTCTCCGGCCATCGTGGCGTAGCCGTCGACGATCTCGGCGAAGCGGTCTTTGCGGTAGCCGACCAGGTCCATCTTGTTGACGGCGAGGACGATACGGCGGATGCCCATGAGCGCCACGATGGCGCTGTGCCGAAGGGTCTGCGGCAGCAGGCCCTTGGTCGCGTCGACCAGGATCACCGCGAGGTCGGCGGTCGAGGCGCCCGTCGCCATGTTGCGCGTGTACTGCTCGTGGCCCGGCGTGTCGGCGACGATGAAGCGCCGCCGCGGCGTCGAAAAATAGCGATAACCGACGTCGATGGTGATGCCCTGCTCGCGTTCGGCCTGCAGGCCGTCGACCAGCCCGGCGAGATCGGGGGCGGCGGCGCGCCGATCGTCCGGCACGACGTCGGCATCGACGAGGAGCCGGCCGATCAGCGTGCTCTTGCCATCGTCGACGCTGCCGCAGGCGATGAAACGCAGCAGGTCCCCCTCAGGAATGGCATCCATCAGAAGTAGCCTTCGACTTTCTTTCGCTCCATCGAGGCCTCGCCGTGGTCGATGGCGCGGCCCTGGCGCTCGGAGGTGCGCGAGCGGGCAAGCTCGTCGATGATCGCGGCGACGGTGTCGGCGCGCGAATCGATGGCGCCGGTCAGCGGATAGCAGCCGAGCGTGCGGAAGCGCACCCAGCGCAGCTCGGGCACCTCCTTGGGCAGCAGCGTGAGCCGCTCGTCGTCGCGCAGGATCAGCATGCCGCCGCGCTGGACCACCATGCGGCTGGCTGCGAAGTAGAGCGGCACGACAGGAATGTTCTCGCGCGCGATGTAGGTCCAGATGTCGAGCTCGGTCCAGTTCGACAGCGGGAAGACGCGAATGCTTTCGCCCGGATTGAGCCGGCCGTTGTAGAGGTGCCAGAGCTCGGGCCGCTGGCGGCGCGGATCCCAGCGATGGGCGGCGCTGCGCAGTGAGAAGATGCGCTCCTTCGCCCGCGACGGCTCTTCGTCGCGGCGCGCCCCGCCGATCGCGGCATCGAAGCCGTGGAGGTCGAGCGCCTGCTTCAGCGCCTCGGTCTTCATGATGTCGGTGTGGACCGACGCACCGTGACTGAGCGGGCCGATGCCACCCGCCAGGCCGTCCTGGTTGACGTGGACGACCAGCGACAGGCCGAGCTCCTTCATGCGCCGGTCGCGGAAGGCGATCATCTCGCGGAACTTCCAGGTCGTGTCGACGTGCAGCAGCGCGAAAGGCGGCTTGGCCGGATAGAACGCCTTCAGCGCGAGGTGAATCAGGACCGAGGAGTCCTTGCCGATCGAATAGAGGATGACCGGCTTTCGGAACACCGCGGCCGCTTCGCGCAGCGCGTGGATCGCCTCGGCTTCGAGGGCCTGCAGGTGAGAACTTGAGACTGGCAAGTGGGCTGCTCTTCCAGTGGCGAGGAGGGGATGGCTATGCGGCGGCGATCGCCGCCCGCTGCTTGGGAAGCGGCGGCCATTCGAACAGCCCGATATCGAGTCCGAGGCGGTTCAGGAACGCGATCGCCTCGTCGCGCGTGCGGTCGTCGATGCGCGCCTCGGACCGACCCGGGCTGACCTGGATATGGCTGCCGCGATTGATGCGTGTGCCGTCGAGCGAGCGGCCAAGCTCCTTCTCGATCGCCTTCATGTGCTCGGGCCGCGCCAGAGACACGGCGTCGGGCAGCCAGGGCCGATGAAGGGCCTTGCCCGCGAGGTGATCGAGGATGAGGGCCAGCACATTGACCGGATCGGCCATCAGCCGCTCGTAGGGCACCAGACGGACCTGCCCGGGATGCCGTTCGGCCAGCGCCTGGTAAGAGATGAACTGCTTGGCGTACGAGAGCAGGGCACTTTCGAACAGGTAGTCGCGCAAGGCCACGGCAGCCAGCGGGCGGCCTTTGAGCGAATTGTACGTCGCATCCTTGTGATTCTGGCCGTAGCGGAAGTACGACACCGCTTGGGCGAGTGGATTGCGGTAGACGAGGACGATCGGCCGGCCGCGGCCCCGGCTGGCGGCGCGGTCGAGGGCGCGCACGCGGACCGGGGTATAGCGGTATGGCGCGAGATCGATCGGCGTGTAGCGGTAGTTCATCCCCTCATGGAAGTAGTCGTAGCCCGGCACATGGAAGGGCGTTGTGTTCCACCAATCGATGTCCGAGGCGGCGAAGCCGGGACACACGGTGTGGCCGATGAACAGATGGTCGTCCGGCAGGGTGCCCCGCACATGGAACAGCGGCCCGCCCCTGAAACTGTGGAAATCGAAGCCCGGTCCCGACGGATTGCCAAACGTGCGCTCGGTCAGGCGGTCATCGATGCGGCCGCCGCGGTCGAGATGGCACAGGAAGGAGATTGCATAACGTAAGAACCAAGTCCCCGAGCGAGGGACCGTGGACAGGATAGGCGGGCTGGAAACACGCAACATAGAGCCTAGTACGTTGGGGGAGCCCTCTGTCGTCCCCGGGTGTTGGCAATTTCATAGCTAAAGTGCGGCAGATTTTTGTTGATAGTCTTCAAGGGAGTTACGCGGCTGCTATGCAACCGTGCATGAGGTCGTGCATGAAGTGGCTGATTCGCCATTTGCGGGTGCATGAAGTCGGTGGTTCGCCGTTTGCGTAAGGACAAATTGCACTCTCGATAACCGTGCAAGCTTGCTAGGAACGTCGATCCGATGTTACCCGATGGGAGCTTTCATGTCATTGCGCGCGCTCGTTCTGAGCCAGGGTGCCGACCGCAAGGTGAGCGGCGCCATCGAGACCCTGCCTGTGGACAGGCTGCCGGCGGGCGACGTCACGGTCGCGGTCGACTATTCGACGCTGAACTACAAGGACGGCCTGGTCCTCACCACAGGCGGCGGCCTGGTCAAGACCTGGCCGCATGTCGGCGGCATCGACTTCAGCGGCACCGTAGAGGCGTCCGACAACCCCGCCTTCAAGCCCGGCGACAAGGTCGTGCTGAACGGCTGGCGGGTCGGCGAACTGCACTGGGGCGGCTACGCCACCAAGGCGCGGGTCAAAGGTGACTGGCTGGTCAAGTTGCCGGCCGCGCTCTCGACCCGGCGCGCCATGGCGATCGGCACGGCGGGCTACACCTCCATGCTCTGCGTCATGGCCCTGGAGAAGCACGGCATCAAGCCATCGGCCGGGGAGGTTCTGGTCACCGGCGCCGCGGGCGGCGTCGGCTCGGTCGCGGTCGCCATCCTGGCCAGGCTTGGCTTCAGCGTGGTCGCCGCCACCGGCCGGCCGCAGGAGGGCGACTACCTGAAGGCGCTGGGCGCCGCGACCATCATGGACCGCAAGGAGCTCAGCGAGGCGCCCGACCGGCCGCTCCTGTCGGAGCGCTTCGCCGGCGTGGTCGACACGGTGTCCGGCGTGATGTTCGCGCGGGCGCTGGCCCAGGTGAAGTACGGCGGCGCCGCCGCCGTCTGCGGCCTGGCCGGCGGACCTGCATTCCCCGGCTCGATCCTGCCCTTCATCCTGCGTGGCGTGAGCGTCTACGGCATCGATTCGGTGATGCTGCCCAAGGCGCCGCGAGAGGAGGCCTGGCGGCGCCTCGGCACCGACCTGCCGCTCGACAAGCTCGACAGCACGGTGAGCGAGGCGGGGCTGTCGGACCTGATGACGTTGGCCCCAAAAATCCTCAAAGGAGAAATACGGGGCCGCGTGGTGGTCGATGTGAGCAAATGATAGGGTCGCCGTTCCGCTGTCATCCCGAGCGCAGCGAGGGACCTTCCCGGTTGCCGTAAAGGCCCCTCGCTTCGCTCGGGCTGACAGCCTTCGCATATCAATTCAGAGAGTTCGCCATGACCCCGCCCGCCACCGCGCCCGCCGCCAACAATCTCGAAGCCTTCTTCATGCCGTTCACGGCGAACCGGCAGTTCAAGAAGAACCCGCGGCTGCTCGCCCGCGCCAAGGGCGTCCACTATTGGACGCCGGAAGGCCGCAAGGTGATCGACGGCACGGCGGGCCTGTGGTGCGTCAATGCCGGCCACGGCCGCGAGGAGATCAAACAGGCGATCGCCCAGCAGCTCGAGGAGATGGACTACGCGCCGTCCTTCCAGATGGGCCACCCGAAGTCGTTCGAGCTGGCCGCGCGCCACGCCGCCATGCTGCCGGGCGACCTCGACCATGCCTTCTACTGCAACTCCGGCTCCGAGGCCGTCGACTCCGCGCTCAAGATCGCGCTCGCCTGGCAGCGCGCCCGCGGCCAGGGCACGCGCACCCGCCTGATCGGCCGCGAGCGCGGCTATCACGGCGTCGGCTTCGGCGGCATCTCGGTCGGCGGCATGGTCAACAACCGCAAGCAGTGGGGCGTCCTGCTGCCCGGCGTCGACCACATGCCGCACACTCACTTGCCGGCCAAGAACGCCTTCTCACGCGGCCTGCCCGAGCATGGCGGCGTCGAGCTCGCCGATGAGCTCGAGCGCATCGTCGCCCTGCACGACGCCTCGACCATCGCCGCCGTGATCGTCGAGCCCTGCGCCGGCTCGACCGGCTACCTGCCGCCGCCCAAGGGCTACCTGCAGCGCCTGCGCCAGATCTGCGACAAGCACGGCATCCTGCTGATCTTCGACGAGGTCATCACCGGCTTCGGCCGTCTCGGCACCGGCTTCGCCGCCGAGTTCTTCAACGTCATCCCCGACCTGATGACGGTGGCCAAGGGCATCAGCAACGCCACGGTGCCGATGGGCGGCGTGTTCGTGCGCAAGCACATCTACGACGGCCTGATGAACGGGCCGGAGAACGTCGTGGAACTGTTCCACGGCTACACCTACTCGGCCCATCCGCTGGCCTGCGCCGCGGCCTCGGCCGTGCTCGATATCTACAAGGACGAGGGCCTGTTCCAGCGCTCCGCCGAGCTTTCCAAGTACTGGGAGGACGGCCTGCATTCGCTGAAGGGCCTGCCGGGCGTCATCGACATCCGCAACCTCGGTCTGGCCGGCGGCATCGACATGGAAGGCCGCAAGGACGCCATCGGCGCGCGCGGCTTCGACACCTTCATCAAGGCCTTCGAGCTCGGCCTGATGGTGCGCCAGGCCGCCGACACCATCGCCATGTCGCCGCCGCTGGTGATCGAGAGGAATCAGATCGACGAGATCATCGATCTCGCCGGCAAGGCCATCAAGGCGACGGCCTGATCAACTAATGCCTCCCCTTCGCGGAGTGCGCGAAGGGGAGGTGCCCTCGTCAAACGAGGGCGGAGGGGTCATGAGTCAAGGATGATGCTCATGACCCCTCCGTCGGCGTAAGACGCCGACACCTCCCACTTCGTGGGGAGGAAGTCCTTTTTCCTGCTATACCCACGGCGTGTTTCTCGACCTCGGTCTGCCCACCCTGATCGGCCCGGTGGCCGTGATGGCGCATCTCGCCATCGCGGCTCTCGTGACGGTCCACGTCCTGCTCTACAAGCGCAACGTCGCGGCCTCGGTGTCGTGGATCGGCATCGCTTGGCTGTCGCCGTTCCTCGGCGCGCTGCTCTACGTCACCATGGGCATCAACCGGGTCAAGCGCCGCGCCCAGCGCCTGCGCCGCCAGCGCCTGCCGATGGCCATCGCCGACGAGACCCTCTCCGACGCCGCCGCCAAGGATCCGCTGACGCCGCTCCAGTTCGCGATCGGCCGGCTGACCGGCCTGCCCAGCGAACCCGGCAACCGGATCGAGGTCCTGCACAGCGGCGATCAAGCCTATCAGCGCATGCTGGCGGCGATCGCGGCCGCCGAGAAGAGCGTCGGCCTGGTGAGCTACATCTTCCGCGCCGACAAGGCGGGCGAGGCCTTCCACCAGGCGCTGATCCAAGCGCAGCGCCGCGGCGTTGAGGTGCGGGTGCTGATCGACGGCGTTGGTAGCGGCTATTTCTATTCGGGCACCTACAATCATCTCGCCCGCGCCGGCGTTCCCGTCGCGCGCTTCCTGCATTCGTACTTCCCGTGGCGCATGCCGTTCGTGAACCTACGCAATCATCGCAAGGTGATGGTGGTCGACGGCCGCATCGGCTTCACCGGCGGGCTCAATATCGGCGCCGAGAACATCAGCGCCGACAAGCCGCCCTTCGTCGTGCTCGACACGCACTTCCAGCTCGAGGGCCCGATCGTCGAGCAGCTCACCGACGCCTTCGCCGACGACTGGCTGTACACGACCGGCGAGAAGCTGCTCACCGAGAACTGGTTTCCGCCGCTCGAGAAGGCGGGCGAGGCGACGGCGCGTGTCGTGACGTCGGGTCCCGACGAGGACATGGAGCAGATCGAGTTCGTGGCGCTCCACGCCATCTCCTGCGCCCAGAAGTCGGTGCGCGTGGTCACACCCTATTTCCTGCCGCCCGATCCGCTGACCATGGCGCTGGGGCTGGCCGCCTTGCGCGGCGTGAAGGTCGACATCGTCCTGCCCGATCATTCCAACCATGCGCTGCTCGACTGGGCGCGGCGCATCCCGCTTCGGCCGCTGATCGAGGCCGGCTGCCGCGTCTGGCTGACGGCGCCGCCGTTCGATCATTCCAAGCTGATGGTGATCGACGATGCCTGGGCGATGGTCGGCAGCGCCAATTGGGACACCCGCAGCTTTCGCCTCAACTTCGAGCTCAATGTCGAACTGCACGACCCCGACTTCGCCATCAAGGTCGCCGCGATCGCCCCCAATGCGCGCCGGCTTATGCTGGCCGAGCTCGACGGTGATCCATTGCCGATCCGTCTGCGCAACAGCGCGGCAAGACTGCTGCAGCCGTATCTTTGAGGCGCAATCTCTTCTTCGTTCATTGCCCTCATGTTCCTCTCCCCCGCTAGGGGGAGAGGTTAGGTGAGGTCCGGAAGGCTGTGCGCATCCCCCTCACCCAGCCTCTCCCCCTAGCGGGGGGGAGGAACTCGATTCGCTATTGCGGCCTTACCGATAGAGCCTGCCCAGCCGGTCGCGCCGGACCCAGCGGTGCTCGGGCCGGGCCCGCAGGCCGGCGTCCAGGCCCCAGCCTTCGACGAAGCCGAGTTCCAGCCGGATCGGCCGGTGGTCGGATGGTCCGAAGGCCAGCGCATGGGCGGTGCGGCAGGTGAGCCCGTGCACCAGACAGCGGTCGAGCCGGAAGGGCACGACGTCGCTGGCATAGTGCGTCGGCTCGCGCGGGCCGACGTCGTGAAAGCCCGGCAGGATGACCGGCCCGACGATATTGTAGTCGCCAATGATGGCCGACGGCTTGCCGCGCAGCGCCCCGGCGATGCGCGCGAGCTGCCGGCGATTGAGCAGCTGGCCGTGGCTGAGATGGACGTTGGCGAAGGTCATCTCGCCGATCTGCACGATCTGCGCCCGCCGCCGCGGCAGGCGGCCGGGCAGGCGCGAAGCCGGCAGCGACAGCGCCCGCGGCGCCGCGAAGCGATGCGGACTCCACACCGCCAGTCCATGGATGCGGCCGAGCCACGACAGCCGATGGAAGTGTCCGCCGAGCAGCGCCGGCAGCTCCTCCATCTCCTTGGTCGCTTCCTGCATCAGCAGCACGTCGGGCTTCTCGTGCCGGGCCAGGGTGACCACATCCTCGACAGCGGCCCCGGTGAGCCGCAGCAGATTCCAGCTGATGATCTTCAACGCTTCCTCATGGTTCTTCTTACGACTTCGACGCCCGGTCGCGCCGGGCCTGGCGGATCTGGTCGGTGATCGACGAGGTGGTGCCGGCGGCCGTCTGCAACTCGTGCCGCACCGTCTCGCGCCGCTCATGGATCGAGGCGATCACCAGCCCCATCGGTACGCCCAGACCAACGAGCGCCGATTCGGCGAGTTGCAGGCTCGCCTCGATGGTCTCGGGCACCGTGTCGGTGACCTTGAGGGTATAGAGATGGCGCGCATGCTGCGCATCGTGCGCGCGGGCGACGATCATGACGTCGGGCCGGCGCGCGCGCACCGCCCGCACCACGTCGTCGACCGCCGAGGTGTCGAGGGTGACGATCACGCCCGTCGCCTCGTCGATTCCGCAGCGCCGCAGGAACAGCGGATTGGAGGCATCGCCGTAGTAGATCGGCCGGCCGAGCTTGCGCCAGCGCTCGACCAGCACGGTGTCGCGGTCGGCGGCGATGTAGGGGATCTGGTGCTCCTCGAGCAGGCCGCAGACGAGCTGGCCGACCCGGCCGTGGCCGACGACGATGACGCGCTTGGCATGGTCCTCGGGTGGTAGCACGGTGAACAGGGGATCCGATGACGCTTCGCGGGCAAAATGACGGCCGACCCGCCGCGCTGCCAGGGCGACGAAGGGCACCGTGGCCATGCTGAGCGACACCACCGCGAGGATGCCCGCCGACACGTCGGCGGCGATCAGGCCGAACTGCACGGCAAGCCCGATGCCGATGAAGGCGAACTCGCCGCCCGGCGCCAGCAGCAGCCCGGTCTCGACGCTGGCGCCCAATGGCACGCCGAACAGGCGGCAGAGCGGCGCCAGCAGCACCGACTTGATCGCCATCATCGCCAGGAACCCGCCCAGCACCAGCAGCGGTTCGCGCCAGATGAAGCCGAGGTCGATATGCATGCCGACCGAGAAGAAGAACACGCCAAGCAGCAGGCCGCGAAAGGGATCGATCATGGCCTCGACAGCGCGGCGATACTCGGTCTCGGCCAGCAGCAGCCCGGCGATGAACGCGCCGAGCGCCATCGATAGGCCGGCATAGGCCGCGATCACCCCCGAGCCGACGGCGATCAGCAGCGTGGCGGCCATGAAGAATTCCGGATTGTCGGTGCCGGCGGCCAGCCGGAACAGCGGCTTCAGGACCAGCCGGCCGACCACGGCGATCACGGCGATGGCGATCGCGGCCTCGACCAGGGCGATGGCAACGCCCTGGGCCACCGACGTCGTGTCGGCGGCGCGGCCCAACGCCCCGATCAGGAACAACAGCGGCACCACGGCGAGGTCCTGGGCGAGCAGGATGGCGAAGCTGGTCCGGCCCGTCGTCGACATCATGCGGCGCTGGCCCGACAGCACCTCCATGACCAGGGCCGTCGAGGAGAGCGCCAGGCAGGCGCCGATGATCAGCGCCGCCGCCGCCGGCTGGCCGAACCACAGGGCGCCGAAGCTGATCACCACCGTGGTGACCAGCGCCTGTAGCCCGCCCAGCCCGAACACCAGGCGGCGCATGGTGAGCAGGCGCCGCATCGACAGTTCCAGGCCGATGAAGAACAGCAGGAAGACGATGCCCAGGTCGGCGATGAAGGCGATCTGCTTCTCGCCGGTGACGGTGAGCCAGTCGATCGCCCGCGAGTAGTCGGCCAGGCGGCCGAGCCCATGCGGGCCCAGGGCGGCGCCGACGGCGAAGAAGCCCAAAACGGGGCTGATTTTGAGGCGATGGACCACGGGGGCCACGACGGCGGCGGTGCCCAGGATGATGAGGGCATCCTTGAAGACGAAGATCTCGCTGCTTCCCGCCATTGCCGGCAACATAGACTGTGAAGGCCGATCTGTGCACACTTTCGTTCACAGCGAACCATTGGACCAAGGGACGGGAACGACATGAAGGTGGTGATCACCGGCGGCGCGGGATTTCTGGGCAAGAAGCTGGCGCGGCGCCTGCTGCAGGATGGCATCGCCGGACCCTCGGGTAGCCCCGAGCGAGTGAGCGAACTCGTGCTGTTCGACGTCGGCAAGCCGAGCGGCCCCGGCCTCGACGATCCCCGGGTGAAGGCCCTGGCCGGCGACATCGCCAACTTCGCCACCGTGCAGTCGATCGTGCAGGCCGCCGCCACGGTGTTCCATTTCGCCGCCGTGGTCAGCGCCGGCGCCGAGGCGGATTTCGATCTCGGCTATCGCGTCAACCTCGACGGCACGCGCAACGTGCTGGAGGCCTGCCGTGCGCTCGGCACCAACCCGCGCGTCATCTTCACCAGCTCGTTGGCGGCGTTCGGCGGCGACCTGCCGCCGGCGGTGACCGACGACACGGCGCTGACGCCGCAGACCTCCTACGGCGCGCAGAAGTCGATCGGCGAATTCCTGATCCGCGACTACACCCGCAAGGGATTCTTGCGCGGCACCTCGGTGCGGCTGCCGACGATCTGCGTGCGCACCGGCCTGCCCAACAAGGCGGCCTCGACCTGGGCCTCCTCGGTGGTGCGCGAGCCGCTGACCGGCATCGACGTCGTCTGCCCGGTGACGCCCGAGACCATCATGGTGGTGCTGAGCCCGCGCAAGACGGTCGACGCCTTCCTGCGCCTGCACGACCTGCCGCCCGACGCCTTCGGCCCCGGTCGCACCTTGCTGCTGAACGGCATCAACGTCACGGCCAAGCAGCTCGAGCAGGCGGTCGGTCGCCACGCCGGCAACCGCAAGGTCGGCAAGGTGAGCTGGCAGCACGATTCCGCGATCCAGAAGATCTGCGACGGCTGGCCCCAGGGCATCGATTCCAGGCGCGCCCGCTCGCTCGGCTTCGAGACCGACAAGGACCTCGACGAGGTCGTGCGCAATTTCATCGCCGACGATCTCGACGATCAGCTCAAGATCGCGAAGGCAGCTTAGTTCTGTGCTGGGAGCGCGCCACTCCGTGGCGCGTCATGCTCAGCCGAACGATCCAATGGCCTCACCTCGAGAAGTGCCGAAGGGCGCGTCTCGAAGGGCGGGCATGCCCGGTTGCCTCGCGGCTTTATGAAGAGCGCCGCTCGTGCTAGTGGTCTCCATCACCTCTTCGCTTCCATTCAGTCCGGGCAGGACATCTATGGCGCGCGTTGCTCGAGTCGATCTGCCGCAACGTTCGGTGCTCAAGCCGCTCTACGCCAAGGCCGGCTTCGCTGACGCATTCGCGATCGACCTGCCGAGCAATGCGACGGGCGACGCCGAGCGCCTCGCCGCCCATATGCTGATGGGTCAGCCGCGGTGGGTTGGCTGGCTAATAGCTCTAAGGGACACTTTGGTTGCGGGGTTTGGTCTCAAGACATCGTCTGAGTTGCGCGATGACGTTGCGACCGACAGGATCGATTTCTTTCGGGTCTACGATCGGCGTCGTCATGAGATCATTCTTGGCGAGGACGATCGCCATCTCGATTTCCGTTTGTCCGTTTTGGTTGAAGAGTCCGCTTTGTGCCGCCGACTTGTCGCCACAACGGTCGTGACCTTCAATCATTTGGGAGGGCGGGCCTATATCGCGGGAATCGCGCCTTTCCATCGCTTGATCGTAAAGTCCTCCTTGCGTCGAGCCGAGCGATCGGGCTGGCCACCTGAGCTGTGAGGTCGCGTGGCGCGCTCGCAGCAAAGAAGCTACCGCCCGCGCAACATCCGCCAGCCGTTCTGCAGGTGCCGCACCGGCCCCCAGACATGCCGCGTGCGCATCATGTGCCAGCGTTGCGGCTCGTTGTCCGGCCCGGCGATGGGGCCCGCGTCGTCGACGAAGTCGGTGATGCCGACGGCATCGGTGTCCCACGGCCCGGTGGTCTTGAAGATCGTCGTCTTGGCGCCGTAGCTCGTGAGCGTGCGGCTCATGCCCGAGGCCATGAAGTCCATGTAGCGCGGCAGGCTCTCGGGGCGGCAGAGATAGCCCTTGTTGAAGCCGACGGCGAGCAGGCGGAAATGGAACGGGTTCTTCTCGAGGTAGCGGATCACCTCGGTCGTGTTGGCCGGGTAGCGCGGCGAGAAGAAGTCGTCGATCACCACGATGCCGTCGGCGTTGACGATGCGGTTGGCGAGCTCGAGCTCGCGATAGACCGCGGTGCCGGTGTGCTCGCCGTCGATGTGGAACCAGCGCACCGTCTGGTGCATGGCCTGCAGGTCGAGCTTGGCGGGCAGGTCGGCCGACGGCCCCGACAGCGGCACGATGTTGGCAGGCTCCACGCCGACCGAGCGGATGGCGCGATGCACCGCCTCCTCGTCGAGCCGGAGGTCGCACAAATAGAGCTTCTCGCCACCCTTGCGATAGGAGGCGAGCACCGACGCCGAGCGGCCGCGCCACACGCCGATCTCGAACAGGTCGCCGGTGATCCGGGCCTGCTGGTCGAGCAGGGCGCGCCAGACGCAGTAGGACTGGAACATGAACCAGCCCGGAATGGCGTCGATCTTTTCCCAACTGAGCATCTCTGATCCTTGCATTCGCGGGCCTTGCTAACAGCGCTCTTTCGACGCTGCAAGCCGGGAGCGCTTGCACAGGCGGCGGGCCTCGGGTAGACGCCGAATGCGTGCAAATGCCAACAACAACAGTCGCTTACCGCACGACGCTTGGCCTGATCTGGGGGCTGGCCCTGTGGCATAGCTGGGAGAGCCGCGGCCTTTTCGTCGACGGCTCCGCCTTCCTCGTCCAGATCGCCCGGCGAGAGTGGTTCTTCGACTTTTACGCCCCGCGCCTCTACGCCATGGTCGTCGGCCAGGCGCCGATCATGACCGCCATCTTCCTCGGCATCACCGACCTGCACCTGCTTGCACGCCTGCTGTCGATCGGCCTGTTCGCGCTGCCGACCGCGCTCTACACGCTTGCCCTGGTCCGCGTGAAGGACGACCCGGTGCTACTCGCCGCCGTGATCGGCGCCATCGGCCTGGTGTTCATGACCACGTCCTTCTTCATCGTCGGCGAATACAACACCGCCTTTGCCATCGCCATCGTGGTCGCGGTCCGGCTGGTGACGGCCGAGCGGCTCACCCTGCTCGACGGCCTGTTTCTCGCGGTGATCAGCCTGCTCGCCGCGCGGACCTACGAGTCGATGATCTATCTCGGGCCGCTGCTGTCGCTGATGGTGCTGCACACGCTGTGGCGCATGCCGTCGCGCCCGTGGGCGGCCACGACGCTCTACCTCGTCTCCATCGTCGGCTTCATCGGCGGCATGGCCGTCGCCATCCGCTCCCTGGTGAAGCCGTGGTCGGCGGAGCACCTCGACGAGACGATCCTGACCGCGACCAACTTCTGGCAGAACCTGCAGTTTGACCTGGCGATGGCCGCCGCGCTGGTCGTCGTCGTCTGGGGCCTCGCCCGGCCGCGCGACCTCTTGAGCAACAAGCCTTATCGCTGGGCGGGCATCCTCTTGGTGATCCTCGCACTGTCGCCCCTGATGGCGCTCAGCGACACGCTCGTCCGGCCGCTCGCTAAGTCGCAGTACGTGGCGCGGCAGGCTGCCGGCATGGTCATCGTCACCATCGTCCTGTTCATCTGGCTCTACGGCTCCCTGCTGCGCGACAAGGTCGCGGTCTTTGCCGTGCTGCGCACGCCCGAGGCGGCCCGCCGGTTCCTTACCTTCGCCGTCGTGGTCGTGTTGGCGATCCTGCCGTCCGACATCTACCTGACCAGGACCTGGTCGTCGTATCTCGACGTCGTGCGCGCCGAGGTGCTGGACAAGGACGGCGTGATCGCCTTCGAGGAGTCACGGCTGTCGCGCCATCCCTACGATCTGCTGGTCGAGGCCTGGATCCTGCCCAGCCAGAGCCTGGCGCTGCGAGCCAAGCGCGGCGACGGCATCATCGCGCCGCCCAGGGATTTCAAATCCTGGCAACCCTTCCCGCCGACGGCCCCCTATCCGCTCGGCAAGTATACCTGGCGTGACTGACGTGCCGACCGCGCCGCCGCCGGCTGCCTATCGGAGCGTGGTCCTGCTGCTGTGGGCGCTGGCGATCAATGCCGCGATCGCCTGCCGCGGCCTGTTCTGGGACGGCTCGCCGTTCATGGCGAACATCCTCGACCTCGGACAGGTCCACGACTTTTACACCGCCCGCGCCCACGTCGACTGGGTGACGCAGCTTCCGCTCCTGCTGCTGAGCGAGCTCGGCGTGCGCGATACGAGGCTGCTGGCGATGGTCTATTCGGCGGCGCTGTTCGGCCTGCCGACCGCCCTCTATCACTTCGCCCTGGCGCGCGTGAAGGGCGACGCGGTGCTGCTCGGCATCGTCATCGCCGTGATCGCCGCGGTCTATCTGCCGACCAACTTCTTCATCATCGGCGAATACAACATCACCTACGCCGCCGTGGTCGTCGCCATGGCGGTGACGCTGACGCCGGGACCAAGGCGGCTCAGCGACGCCGTGCTGCTTTGCCTGCTCGGCCTGTTGTGCGTGCGCTCGTACGAGACGATGGTCTATTTGGGCCCGCTCGTCGCTGCCGCCATTGTCTGGTCGATGCGCAAGGATGACGACCCGTGGGTGAGGGGCCTGATGGTCGTCGCCGCGGTGGCGTTCGTCGCAGCGACCTTCGTCGCGCTCGTCGCCATCATCGACTATTGGCATCATCCGCACTTCCTCAAGGTGCGGGCGATGACGTTCGACTTCTGGCAGAACCAGCAGTTCGTCATCCCGCTGATCGCGCTCGCGCTCTCGGCGACGATCGCCCTGCTGCGGCCGTCGTGGCTGCGGAGCAGCGGGCCGCCGCTGGTCATCGCCATCGCCGCCACCGCCCTCGTGCTTTCGCCCTGGTACCGCCTGGTCTACGAGCACTCCATCCTCTATCCGCCGGCGCACTATCTCGCGCGACAGGCGGCGGGCGTGGTGCTGGCGGTGCTGCTGGGCTGCATGTGGCTGCACGTCGCCTGGCAGCACCGGCCGCCCGAGGTCTTCACCATCCTGCGCCTGCCCGTGGTATCGCGGCGCCTGGTGCTGACCATGACGGCGTTGCTGCTCGCCGCCGCCGTGCCCGACGTGGTGCTGACCGGTCTGTGGTCGGACTACCTCACGCGCATGCGCACCCTGGTCGACGGCCGCGAAGGCGCCATCCGCGCGCGCGAGCTGCCGCTGCTCGAATGGCCCGACAAGCTCTTCGCCCAGGACTGGTCGCTGCCGGCGATGAGCGCCCTCATCAGCCGCACGCCCGGCCGCGCCTACGTGCTGGCCGACAAGGACTACCTCAGCAACCCGCCGTTCGATCCGGCCTGCGGGACGCTGCCGCATCTGCCGGGGTATGGCTGGGGGAAGTAAGGAATCACGTTCCTCTCCCCCTTGGGGGAGAGGCTAGGTGAGGGGGTGCAACGCGAAGGTGCCTCCTGCATCACCCCCTCACCCAACCTCTCCCCCAAGGGGAGAGGAGCATCAATGGTTAAGGCCGCATCCAGTGGCGGCTCGGCCCGCTGCCGCGCACCGGCGCCGCCATCTCGACGAACTCGCACAGGATCTTCCGGGTATCGCGGGGGTCGATGATTTCCTCGATCCAGAAGGTCTCGGCGCTTCGAAAAGGTGAGCGCAGCTTGTTCAGGCGGTCTTCGATCTCGGCCATCTTGGCCTTGGGATCGGCGGCGGCGGCGATGTCGGCGCGATAGGCCGCCTCGATGCCGCCCTCCAGCGGCAGCGAGCCCCAGCGGCCCGACGGCCAGGCATAGCGCCAGTTGAGGCGCGCGCCGTTCTGGTGGGCGGCACCCGCCACGCCGAAGGCGCTGCGGATGATGAAGGTGCACCACGGGATCGTGGTCTGGAACATCGCCGACATGGCGCGCACGCCTTGCCGGATGACGCCGCTCTTCTCGGCCTCGAGCCCGATCAGGAACCCGGGGCAGTCGCAGAAGTAGACCGCCGGCAGATGGAAGGTTTCGGCCATGTCGACGAAGCGCGCCACCTTCTGGCAGGCGTCGGCCGTCCAGCCGCCGCCATAGAACATCGGGTCGGAGGCCATCACCGCGACCGGCCAGCCGTCGATGCGGGCGAAGCCCGTCACCACCGAGCGGCCGTAGAGCCTGCCCATCTCGAAGAAGGAGCCCTTGTCGACGATCTTCTCGATGATCGGCCGGATGCGATAGACCTTGCGGATGTCGCGCGGGATCGCCTCGAACAGCTGCTCCTCGCGGCGCCCCGGATCGTCGGTCACCGGCCCGCGCGGCGGCGCCTCGTAGACGGAAGAGGGCAGGTAGGAAAGGAAGCGGCGGGTGGCGGCGAACGCCTCGTCCTCGCTGTCGACCGCCTCGTCGATCGCGCCGGCGCGCAGCTGGATCTCCCAGCCGCCGAGCTCCTGCTTGTCATACTGCTTGGGGCTGAGCCGGTTCACCACCGGCGGGCCGGCGACGAACATCGCCGACACTTCCTTCACCATCACCGAGTAGTGCGTGGCCGCCAGCCGCGCCGCGCCGAGACCGGCGACCGAACCCAGGCCCAGCCCGACCGTCGGCACCACGCCCATGTTCTGCACCACCCACTCCCAGCCGCGCACGCCCGGGACGTTGGCGCGTCCGGTGGTCTCGATGGTCTTCACCGAGCCGCCGCCGCCCGAACCCTCGATCATGCGGATTAGCGGCACGCGGTACTGGTTGGCGTAGCGCTCGATGAAGATGTCCTTTTCCTTGATGGTGGCGTCGGCCGAGCCGCCGCGCACGGTGAAGTCGTCGCCGGTCACCGCGACATGCCGGCCATCGATCTTGCCGCGCCCCATCACGGCATTGGCCGGCATCAGGTCGACCAGGTCGTTCTTGCCGTCATACTCGGCCTTGCCGGCAATGCTGCCGATCTCGCGGAACGAACCCTGGTCGACCAGCCGGTCGATGCGCTCGCGCACGGTGAGCCGGCCACCGTCGTGCTGGCGCTTGACCTTGTCGGCGCCGCCCATGCGCCTGGTCATCTCCTGACGGCGGCGCAGCTCGTCCATTTCGGGTTGCCAGGTCATCGCGGTGTTTCCCCGGTACGGTTGATGCTGTCTCGTACCAACCGGGCGCCTGACCGGCTACAGAGAATGCGTCCGAAGTCGATGGACGAAACGGGCGGCTATGCCAGCTGCCTGCCGAGCTCGGCGAGGATCTTCGGCCATCGGTTGCCGCCGAACTCGTTGGCGATGACCTTGTCGTCCCTGACGATCAGGAAGCGCGGTGTGCCGCTCTTGCGCGGCAGCTGGTCGAGGATCGGCTTGAGGTCGCCGGGCCAGAAGCGCTCCTGGTAGGCTTCCTTGAGCCTGGGCGCCTCGACCTCGATCCAGGTGACCTGCTTGTACTCCGGCGAGGCGAGCCAGCCCGCCTTGTACTTGGCCTTCCATGCCGTGCACGGCTGGCAGTCCCAGCCGCCGACATAGATCACCTGGAGGGCGGGCGCGGCCCGCGCCGGGAATTGCAGAGAGCTGCCGACCAATCCGGCGATGACGAAGGTCCGACGGTTCATCGCCTCTTCTATAGCCAAACGGACAAGGGCCGGGGAAGCCTGCTCAGATCTCGACGCCGATGGCCTTCAGGCCCGCGGCCATCCTGTCGGCATCAGCGCTTCGCTCGAAGCGCGGCAGATGCAGCGTCCGATACACCTCGACGAGCCTCTTCGCGCTGCCGAAGGTCTGTGTCGCGTCGACGAACGCCGCCAGCGCTCCCGTCTTGTCGCCTTGCAGGCCGAGCAGGTTGGCGAGTAGCACCCGACTCCAGACATAGGCCGGATTGAGTGAGATGGCGCGACGGATCGCCGTTTCCGCTGCATCGTCGTGGTCGCGCAGCAGTTCGGCATGCGCCAAGGCGAACAGGCTGATGTAGCCGCCGACGGGGTCGTTGCGGCTGAGCCCGACGGCCCGCTCCGCGCAGATTGCTGCTTCGTCCGGCCGGCCGCGATAGACCAGCGCCAAAGCCAGCACGGCTACCGTGGGACAATGGGTCGGGTCGATCTCGGTGGCACGCTCGAGATAGGGGACGGCGTCGCGTGCCTGGCCGGTGAAGGCCAATGCCGAGCCGAGTGCGGCCAGTGCGATGGTGCTGTCGGGGTCGAGCTCGACCGCGCGGCGGGCGGCGGCCAGCGCCTGGGCATTGAGCACGGCCGCATCGCCTTCGCCGCCGTTGGCGGCAAGGGCACGGACGGAGACCGACAGGAGGCTGTGGGCGCGCGCATAGTCCGGCGCCCTGGCAATGGCCGCGCGGGCGAGTTCTGCCGCCTCCTGCAGGCCGCTGCGCCGCATCGAATAGAAGGCAATCGTGCCGCGCACGTAGAGCGACCAGGCGTCGAGCTGCTCGCGCGGCGTCGATCGCGCACGCGCCGCCTCGGCGCGGTTCAGGCGCGGCTGCAGGGTCGTGATTATGCTGTCGGTCACGTCCTCCGGCACGTCGAGCAGCTGTTGCAGGGGACGGTCGAAGTTCTCCGCCCAAAGATGGCGGCCGCTCTCGTGCTCGGCCAGGCGAACGGTAACGCGCATGGTGTCGCCGCGTTTGCGCAGGCTGCCTTCGACCAGATAACGCGCGGCGAGTTCGCGTTTCGCTCGCTCGAGGTCGGTCGCCTCGCCGGCGCCGTAGGCATAGGCTGCGCTGCGGCCGACGACGGTGAAGCTCTGCGAGCGGGCGAGCGTCACGATGACCTCGTCAGTGAGGCCGGCTGCCAGATGATCGAGCTGGGGTTCGCCGCTGAGATTGCGAAACGGCCAGACCGCGATCGTCGGTGGCTCGACCTCGGTGTACGTGTCGGCATGCGCTCCGCCGCTGTCCGGCAGCTTGCCGACGGGTGACGAGAAACTGTAACCGAGGCCGTGCCGGGGTGACGATGAAATGCGGCCGCCGCTCATCATCCCCCAGTTTCTGGCGCAACCGGCTCACCAGAGTGTCGATTGCGCGATCGTAGGAGTCCCGGCCAGTCTCCTCCAGGGACTCCAAAAGGAAGTCGCGGCTGAGCGTCCGCCCGGGCGCGCGCAGGAAGATGGTGAGCAGGCGCATCTCCTGACGCGTCAGCTCGACGGTTCGCCCGTCAGGCGCGCTCAGCCCGCCATGATCGGGCGCGAAGCGCCAGCCGGCAAAGGCCCAGCCGTGTCCTGTCTCGGCGGCCACCGATCCCTTCCTCGCGTGCGCCGGACTGGTCACGGAGCCTGTACCTCCTGCCTTTTCACTCTCGTCACAACTCAGACAAAACTTCACGACAAGTGTGCACGATGATGCCGGGAATTTCTTGCGCAAAGAGCACGCCTGCGCGATCGGCGCGCCACCGTGGCGGAGGGAGTCCGAGGTCAAAAATGCAGTGCGGACCGCAAGAACTTGGGAGTGTCGTGCTGTCCAGGCCGGGACCCACGCTGGACAACCGTGCAGGCGTTCCGCTCGCGGCCCTGCGGCCGAGCGAATACACGGCCGCCCTCATTCAGGCGCTGCGGGCCAGGCGAACCGTGGTCCGCGACGCGTACGTGCTCGAAATCGGATCGGGCAGCGGTGTGGTGCTCGCCGCATTGGCCGATCTCGGCGCCGCCTCGTTGTGCGGCATCGACATCGAGGAGGATGCCGTTGCCTCCGGCACCCTGCTTCTCGATGAACTCGGTCACGGCGAGAGGGCGGAGTTCCACCAGGGCGATATGTGGCGGCCGGTCGCCGGACGTCGTTTCGACCTGATCGTCGCCAACCTGCCGCACAGCGCCCTGGTCGATGCCCACGTCCCGGGTCGCCGGGCGACCTGGAGCGAAGCCGGTGCCGATGGGCGTCGCCTGCTCGATCCGTTCCTCGAAGGCCTCGGCCGCCATCTCGCGCCGGGAGGCCGTGCCTACATCACCCACAACGGTTTCGTCGGTCTCGATCGCTCGCGCCGGATGCTGGCGCGCGCCGGTTTCACACTCGAGGTCGTGTTGACCACGCTCGTGAACCTGCACGACGAGAAGCTTGCCCGCATGACGCCGGGCGTCCTCGCGGCCGAGGAAGGCCGGACGATCCATCGCCACGGCCCCTATGCCTTCGCCGAACTCCACATCGCGGAGATCGCGGCGTCAGCGGCGCCTAGTAGACAACTCCGTCGATCAGGTTCTCCTCGTAGAGCCGCACGAGATCGATCCCGCCCGGTGGACGCGCCGTCTTGAAATCGGCGATGGCGCGCTGAACGCGGGCCTCCTGGTCGCGTCGCAATTTCTCGGCTTCCTCGACGGTCACCGGCGCGAACCGAACGACCTGGCCCGGCAGCAGGCGTCCCAGCCGCGGCAGGTCCACCGACGCCACGGTCGCGATCTTCGAGTAGCCGCCCACGGTCTGGCGGTCGCCCAAAAGCACGATCGGCAGGCCGGCGCCGGGCACCTGGATAGCGCCGGGACCGATGCCGTCGGAGATGATGTCGGCGCCCTTGGAATGCTCGATGGTCGGGCCTTCGAAGCGGATGCCCATGCGATCGGCTTCCTTGGAGACGCGGTAGTCCGCCTCGACGAAGGTGCGGCGGCCCTTGCTGCTGAAATAGTCGTCCTGCGGCCCCCAGACGACGCGCACCGGCCCGCTGCCGTAGTCGAACGGCTGGCCGAGCTTCTTCTCGTCGCCCGGCGGCGCTTGCTCGCGAGCCAGCGGCAGGGCATCGCCGGCCGCGAGCTTGCGGCCCTGGTAGCCGCCGACGCCGGCACGCACGTAGGTCGACAGGCTGCCCATGAAGGGATGCAGGCCAAAGCCGCCAGCGACCGCGAGATAGGCGGTGCTCGATCCTTCGACCATGCCGACGCGCAGCACCTGGCCGCGCTTCAGGAGATGCGTGCGGTCGGAGTCGAGCGGCTTGGGCGGCCCGTCGGGTGAGCTATGGGATCCTTCGATCAGCGACGGCGACAAGGGACCGACCAACGCGACCCGCACGCTGTCGGCCTCGACCAGCAGGTCGGGGCCAATGACGCCAATCTCGAGCCCCGCCGTGTTGGCGGGATTGCCGCACAAGGCGTTGGCCAGGGTGAGCGCGATGCGGTCCATGGCGCCCGCGGTCGGCATGCCGAGCGCCATGTAGCCGATGCGGCCGAGATCCTGCAGCGTGTCGAACAGGCCCGGCCGCACGACCTTCAGCGCGGCGCTCACGCGCGCACCAGCTTCGCCCAGTCGAAGGTGCCGGCCTCGACCTCGCGGGCGACGCGGTCGTAGGTCTTGCGATCGATGCGCTGGAAGGTGAGCGAATCGCCCGGCGCCAGGAAGACCGGCTGCTCGCGGCGCTGGTCGAACATCCAGAGCGGCGTGCGGCCGATCAGGTGCCAGCCGCCCGGGCTCTCGAAGGGATAGATGGTCGTCATGTCCATGGCGATGGCGACCGTGGAGCGCGGAACGCGTACGCGCGGCTGCGAGCGGCGCGGGAGATAGAGCGACTTCTCCAGTCCCGCGATGTAGGCCAGGCCGGGCATGAAGCCCAGCACATAGACCTTGAACCGCGAGGCGAGGTGGAGCGCGATCACCTCTTCTTTCTTCTTCTTGGTGCGCTCGGCGACCTCGGCGAGGTCGGGCGCGAATTCGCCATCGTCGTAGCAGCAAGGAATAGCGACCTGGCGGCTCTTCACGCCGGACGGCAGGCCGCGTGCGACCAGGCCCTCGATCTCGGGCTCGAGCTTGGCGCGCGACGTCGTCATCGGGTCATAGCAGACCATCAGCGCGCGCATGGACGGCACGGTCTCGACCACGCCGGCGATCTTGGCTTGGCCGATGGCCGCGTGCAGGGCCATCACCCGGCCGTTGATTTCAGGGGAGATCTCGTTGCCGAATTCGACGGAGAAGGCGGTGTCGCCGCAGGACAGGTACCGTACGCTCACATCTGCTAGGATAGCTTGTCGTCCCGAGCGGTGCGAGGGACCTTTCCTGTGGTCGTCTAAGGAGTTTTCTCATGGCCGCGACCAACGCCGGTTTCGTCAACATCAACTCCGACCTGGGTGAGAGCTTCGGCCCGTGGGTGATGGGCAACGATGTCGAGGTGCTGAAGATCGTGAAGTCGGCCAACGTCGCCTGCGGCTTCCATGCCAGCGACCCCGTGGTGATGGTCGACACGGTGAAGCTCTGCAAGGACAACGGCGTCTCGATCGGCGCCCATCCCGGCTTCGCCGACCTGCAGGGCTTCGGCCGCCGCGTGATCAACCTCACGATCAAGGAGCTCGAGGCCAACATCGCCTACCAGATCGGCGCACTGCAGGCGATCGCAGCCCTTCATGGCGCCAAGGTCACGCACATGAAGCCGCACGGCATGATGGCCAACATGTCGGCCGAGAGCGCCGAGATGTGCGACGCGATCTGCCGCGCCACCAAGGCGGCCGACCGCGACCTGATCTTCCTCGCCCAGGCCAACACCGAGCAGGGCAAGTCGGCGCGCAAGCACGGCCTGCGCGTCGCCGAGGAGGTGTTCGCCGACCGCACCTACGGCGACAGCGGCCTGCTGACGCCGCGCAAGGAGCCCAACTCGATGATCAAGGACGCCGCGCAGGCAGTGGCGCACGTCCGCCGCATGGTCGACGAGCAGGCGATCTACTCGACCTCGGGCAAGCGCATTCCCTGCCAGGTCGATTCGATCTGTGTGCACGGCGACGGACCGACCGCGGTCACGGTGTCCAAGGCGGTGCGCGAGGGCCTCGAGTCCGCCGGCATCCGCATCGTGCCGCTGACCGAGATGCCGAACTTGAAGCACTGAGAGATTTAAGCGAGGGCACCGCCCATCAAGCTCCTCTCCCCCGCTAGGGGGAGAGGCTGGGTGAGGGGGCTACGCATGTCGATTCCCCCCTCACCTAACCTCTCCCCCAAGCGGGGGAGAGGAACATGATGGTGCCTCGGCAGCAGGGTCACTTGAATGTGACCGGCACCACACCTGTCGGTTGACGCAGCGTCGTTCATATTGCCCGGGCCGATCAGACAAGAGACGGTAACAAGGGAGATAACGACCATGCACAGGCTCATGCTCACGGCCGCCATTGCGGCCAGCTTCATCGTGTCACCGCTTGCCGCGCAGACGCCGGCCCCGCCGCCGGCCTATGGCCCGCCGATCACCTTCGATGCCGCCAAGAAGGCGCTGGCCGCCGCCGAGGCCGAGGCCAAGAAGAACAACTGGCCGGTGGCCATCGCCATCGTCGACAGCGCCGGCCAGCTCGCCGCCTTCTCCAAGATCGACAACACGCAGATTGCAAGTATCGACATCGCCATCGGCAAGGCGGTGACGGCCAACAACTTCAAGCGCCCGACCAAGGCCCTGCAGGACGCCATCGCCCAGGGCGGCGCCAACCTGCGCCTGCTCGCCGTCAAGGGCGCCACCCCGCTGGAAGGCGGCGTGCCGATCATCGTCGACGGCAAGATCATCGGCGCCATCGGTGCCTCGGGCGTGATGGCCAACCAGGATGCGGAAGTCGCCATGGCCGGCGCCGCCGCCGCCAAATAGCCACCAACTAGGGCATCGCGCCGCCTTGTCGGCAGGCCCTCCGCCGGTATAGTCCGCCCGACTCGTTCGGGCGGACCCCTAGGTAATGAAGCAGCGTATCTTCGGCTGGATCTCGGCCCTTTTCGGTATCGTTCTGGCCCTAGCCGTGATCGAAATCGCGGCCATCGCCTGGATGTATCTGGAGGATGGCCGCTATACGCCCGCGGCCCAGCTGTTCGAGCGTACGCAGAACACCTATCTGCGCGACGCCACCAAGGGCACGACGTGCCGCTACGTCGACACGCTCTATCCGCACCCCTATGTCGGCTTCGTGCACCACGCCAACCCGCCGTGCGGGCAGCCGTGGGTCAACAATATCGGCCTCTACGGGCCCGACTATCCAACGGTGCGCAACCCCGAGCGCTTCACCGTCATCCTGAGCGGCGGCTCGGTGGCGTCGCAGCTCGCGCAGAACTCGGCGCCGCCGGCGCCGCGCTATCTCGAGGAGGAGCTCAACAAGAAATACGTCAGCCCCAACGGCAAGCCATGGCTGGTGCTGAACGGCGGCGACGGCGCCTGGAAGGAGCCGCAGCCCTTCATCCTGTTCGCGCTGTATGCGAGCTCGGTCGACGCCGTGGTCAATCTCGGCGGCTTCAACGAGCACTATTTCTTCTGGCCGGGCGCCGAGGAACGGCTGGAGCGGCCGCTCAGCAACTTCATCGAGGTCAATCCCTTTGTCGCCGACGAGAATTTCGGCGACGCCGCCATCGGCTGGGTGATGGGACGGCTGGCGGGCTCGCTGGCGGCCAATCCGATTCTCGGCCATTCGCACGCCGCCTACATGGTCGTGCGCGGCATCGAGCAGGCGGCCAAGGGGCAGGACGTCTTCAAGTCGGCCAAGAAGACCACGCTCAACGGCATCTTCCACATGCCCGACGAGATCCGCCGCGACCCCGAGCGCGAGTTCGCCGTCCAGCTCGGCCTCTACCAGAAGTACCTGCGCGCCACCGAGGTGCTGGCCAAGGAATACAATCTGAAATCGGCGTTCTTCATCCAGCCCGCGCCGGCCTACGGCAAGACGCTGACGGACGACGAGAAGCGCATCGTCGGCGATCTCTCCTACCGGGACATCTATCGCAAGATGGTGGCCGGCCTGCTGACGCTGCGCGAGCGCGGGCTCGCGATCTACGACCTGGGCGACATCTTCGCCAACGAGAAGGGCACGATCTACGCCGACCACATCCACTACTGGCGCGACGACAAGGCCGAAAGCCCCGGCAACCGCATGATGGCGGCGCGCATTGCGGCGCAGCTCGCGGAGACGTGGGGGCTGCAGAAGAAGCAGTGAGCCGGCGCTGCGCTCATGCTCTTCCGGACCGCGCGCATCCTGCGCGCTCATGATCATGAGGCGCGCAGGATGCGCGCGGTCCGGCAGAACATGATCGTGAGCGACCTGAAGGTCCGCGCTCCGCATGAATGTCAGAGCGCGCAGGTCCGGAAGCCGGCGAGCACGTCGTTGCGGTCGGGCGTGAAGAAGTTGCGATAGGCCGGGCGGGCGATGCGGGCGCTGCTCGCCCAGCAGCCGCCGCGCAGCACCTTCCTCGTGCCGAACCAGGGCTGGGAGTAGTCCTTGTAGGGATCGGCCACGAAGCCTGCGAAGGGCAGGAAGTCCGATGCCGTCCATTCCCAGACATTGCCGATCATCTGCCGGCAGCCGAAGGCGCTGTCGCTTTCGGGCAACGCCGCGACATCGACCGGGCCGTCGAAGGCGAAATCGAGGTTGGCCCTGTCCGGTGTCGGCGGCTCCTCGCCCCACGGCCAGCGCCGGCGCCCGTCGGCCAGTCGGTTGCCGTCGGCGGTCGACCGGCCGATCGCCGCGGCTTCCCATTCGGCTTCGGTCGGCAGCCGCCGCTTGGCCCAGCGGCACCAGGCATCGGCCTCGAACCAGCTCACGAACACGACGGGCGCGTGCGGCGCCAGTTCTTCGTCGACGCGATAGCGGCGTGTTGTCCATACCCCGTCGCGCTTGCCCTGCCAGTAGACCGGCCGCTCGGCGCCGCGCTGTTCGCGCCAGGTCCAGCCGGCGTCACTCCAGAATTCGCGGGTGCGGTATCCACCCGCGTCGATGAAGGCTGCGAACGCTTCGTTGGTCACCGCGCCACGGGTGATGCGGAACGGCGCCAGCACGGCGTCGTGCGCCCATTTCTCGTTGTCGAAGACAAAGCCTTCTTCCGCGCTCGAGCCGAGCCGCCAGCGGCCGCCCGGCACGGCGACGTCGCCCGGCAAGGCGCCGGCGCGCAGCCGTTGGCCGGCGCCGAGTCCCTGCGGCGGTGCGTAGGACAGGGTCTGGCGCACGTAGGTCAGCGCCTCGACATGCATGTCCTCGTGGCGGATGGCGAGGTCGTAGAAATAGCGCGCCTGGTCGTCGACGCCGTGCGCCAGCCTGTCCTCCTGCTGGGCCAGCACGTCGGCCATGTAGCCAAAAGTGCCGGCGCGGTCGGGAAGGTCGAGATGCCAGCGCGTGGCATGGGCGACGGCGCTCGAATCCCACAGCCTGTCGCAGCGCTCGATCAGCGGCGCGCGGCCCGCTGCGTGGCGCAGCGTCCAGTATTCGTGGAACCAGGCGACATGGCCGATCTCCCACAGCACGGGATTGACGATGTTGAGATAGGGTCCCATCAATTCCGCGGATGACAGATCTTCCGTCAAGCGCTCGGTGCGATGACGGGCCTCGCGCAGTTGCGCCACAAGTTCGCCGGTGGAGGCTCCACTGGTCGGGCGATGGTCGCGTGCGGCCTGGTCCATGAAGATCGTCCTTATCACGCCGGCTGGCCCGACGGCACGCACCGGCAACCGTATCGCAGCCTCGCGTTGGGCGGGCATCCTGCGCCGGCTCGGCCATCGCGTGCGCATCGCAGCCGATTATGACGGCACGCCCGCCGACCTGATGGTGGCGGTCCATGCCTGGCGCAGCGCCGCCGCGATCGCCCGCTTCAAGCAGTGCCATCCCGACCGGCCGGTGGTGCTGCAGCTCAGCGGTACCGACATCTATCACTACCTCACCGCCGATCCCGCACCGACGTTGCGATCGATGGAACTGGCCGACCGGCTAGTCGCTCTCAATGATCTGGCCTGGCGCGCGGTGCCCAGGCGCCTGCGCTCCCGCCTGAAAGTCATTCACCAGTCCGCCGACCCACCATCGCAGCCGTGGCGTCCGAGCACGCGCCGCGTGGTCATGAGCGTGATCGGCCACTTGCGCGACGTGAAGGATCCTCTGCGCGCCGCCGAAGCGGTGCGCCTGTTGCCGGGCACCAGCAAGGTGCGTGTCGAGCAGGTCGGCGGCGCCTACACGGCGCAATGGGCCGAGCGCGCCCGCGCCGAAATGAAAGCCAATCCCCGCTATCGCTGGCGCGGCGACGTGTCCCGCGCCGAGGTCCGCCGCCTGCTGGCGCGCAGCCACGCCATGGTGATCTCCTCGCTGAGCGAAGGCGGCGCGAACGTGATCTCCGAAGCGGCCGTCGCCGGCGTGCCGATCCTGGCGTCGCGCATGGACGGCAATGTCGGCCTGCTGGGCGGCGACTATCCGGGTTACTTTCCGGTCGGCGACACGCAAGCCCTGGCACGCCTGATGCGGCGCGTGGAACGTGATCCGCGCTTCGTTCGCCGCCTGCGCAAGGCCATCCGCGCCCGTGCCACCTTGTTCGATCCCCGGCGGGAGGTCGATGCTTGGCGCCATCTGCTGAAGGAGGTGAGGGCGTGACGGCACTGCCTGCATGCGTCTGCCCTTGAACCAAGACGCCTACCAGCAGTAGGGGGACAAAGCCCGCCTTCGGCACGAAAAAATTACCCAGGTATTGACTATTTGATAATCTGAGTTATATTCACGTCATGAGCGATCCCGGCCGGCCCACCCTGTACCGTCCCGACTATTGCGAGCTTGCCCGCAACTACTGCCTGCTCGGCGCCACCAACGAAGACCTCGGCGGCTTCTTCGACGTCACCTCGCGCACCATCGACAACTGGATCGCCGTCCACCCCGCGTTCGCGACGGCGGTGCGCGAGGCGAGGGTGCTCGCCGATGCCCGGGTGGCGCGCGGCCTTTATGCACGTGCCGTCGGCCATGAGCACAAGGTCGAACGCACCGTCTGGCACCTCGGCAAGGAGCGGCCGGTCAGCGACACCCTGTACTATCCGCCCGATGTCCGCGCCTGCATCTTCTGGCTGCGCAACCGCCAGCCGCAGCTCTGGGGCGGCCGCGCCAAGGCGCCGGAGGAAGACCCGGCCGACCTGATCGCCGCCCTGGATGCCGCCGGCGAGCGGGCGCGGCGGGCGGTTCCCGAGGAACTGCCACGGTCACCAATGGGTTACCAGCCGGGTGCGGCGTCAGGCAACCAGGGGTAGTCGGGATTCACCAAAATGTGCGCGGATTTCTATTGATTCAGGGACTTAGCAAGGTTTCACTGCGCGAGACGCGACATAAACAAAGTCATGGCCGGAAAGGCCGGACGATAAAGCGTCGCATTGGGATGGAGACGAACATGGCCGTCACACGTCGGCAATTCATGAAGGTGAGCGCTGCCGGCCTCGCCGCTTCTTCCGTTGGCGCCTTGGGATTCACGGGTGCGGGCGATGCGCTCGCTGCCGGTGTCAGGCCCTTCAAGCTCGAGCGCGCGACCGAGACGCGCAACGCCTGCCCGTACTGCGCCGTCGCCTGCGGGGTGCTGATCTACTCGCTGGGCGACAAGTCGAAGAACGCCAAGTCCTCGATCATCCATGTCGAGGGCGATCCCGATCATCCGGTCAACCGCGGCACGCTGTGCGCGCGCGGCGCCGCATCGCTTGGCTACATCCACAGCGCCAACCGCCTGAAATATCCGATGCACCGCAAGCCGGGCACCGACAAATTCGAGCGCGTGAGCTGGGACTTCGCGCTCGACCGCATCACCAAGCTGATGAAGGAAGACCGCGACAAGAACTTCATCGCCAAGAACCGCGATGGCGTCACGGTCAACCGCTGGCTGAGCACGGGCTTCTTCGGCGGCTCCTCGCTCAGCAACGAGGCGGGATACCTCACCTACAAGTTCGTGCGTGCGACCGGGATACTGGGGTTCGAAGACCAGGCACGAATTTGACACGGTCCGACGGTGGCCAGTCTTGGCCCCACATTCGGACGCGGCGCGATGACGAACTCGTGGAACGACATCAAGAACACTGATCTCGTTCTGATCATGGGCGGCAATGCCGCCGAGGCACACCCCTGCGGCTTCAAGTGGGTCACCGAAGCCAAGGCCAACAACGGCGCCAAGCTGATCGTTGTCGATCCGCGCTTCACGCGCTCGGCCGCGGTGGCCGACGTCTATGCGCCGATTCGGCCGGGCACCGACATCGCGTTCCTGTCGGGCGTGATGCGCTACCTGCTGGCCAACAACAAGATCCACCAGGAGTACGTCAAGGCCTACACCAACGCCTCGTACATCGTTAAGGAAGGCTTCGCCTTCAACGACGGCCTGTTCACCGGCTTCGACGCCGGCCGCAAGGCCTATGTCGACCGCTCGAGCTGGGATTACGAGCTCGACGACCAGGGCATGGCCAAGGTCGACGAGACGCTGCAGAACCCGCGCTGCGCCATCAACCTGCTCAAGGCCCATGTCGAGCGCTACACGCCCGAGATGGTCGAGCGCATCACCGGCACGCCCAAGGCGAAGTTCCTGCAGATCTGCGAGATGATGGCGACGACGTCGGTGCCCGACCGCACCATGACGTCGATGTACGCGCTGGGCTGGACCCAGCACACGACGGGTGCGCAGAACATCCGCTCGATGGCCATGATCCAGCTCCTGCTGGGCAACATGGGCATGCCGGGCGGCGGCGTGAACGCGCTGCGCGGCCATTCCAACGTGCAGGGCATCACCGACCTGGCGCTGCTTAGTACCTCGACGCCGGGCTATCTCGTCCTGCCGACCGACCGCGAGACGACCTACGCCGACTACATGAAGTCGCGCGCCTTCAAGCCGCTGCGGCCGGGCCAGACCAGCTTCTGGCAGAACTACGAGAAGTTCTTCGTCAGCCAGCAGAAGAGCTTCTTCGGCGCGGCGGCGACCAAGGACAACGACTGGGCCTACGATTACCTGCCCAAATTCGACACGTCGTACGACGTGCTGAAGATGGTCGACATGATGGCGGCGGGCCAGATGAACGGCCTGTTCTGCCAGGGCCTCAACATCATGTTGGCCTCGCCCGACAAGAACAAGGTCGTGACCGGCCTCGCCAAGCTCAAGTGGATGGTCGTGATCGATCCGCTCGAGACCGAGACGGCGCGGTTCTGGGAGAACCACGGCGAGTTCAACAACGTCGACCCCAAGTCGATCCAGACCGAGGTCATCCAGCTGCCGGCGTCGGCCTATGCCGAGGAGGAGGGCAGCGCCACCAACTCCAGCCGTGTCATCATGTGGCACTGGAAGGCGGCGGACGGCCCGGGCGAATCCAAGAGCGACATCGAGATCGTCTCGGAGCTGCACCTGCGGCTGCGCGCTCTCTATGCCAAGGACGGCGGCGCCTTCCCCGATCCGATCGCCAAGCTGACGTGGAACTACACGCGGCCGCACAATCCGGATCCGGCGGAAGTGCTGAAGGAGATGAACGGCTATGCTCTCGAGGACCTGCCGGATCCCGCCGATCCGTCGAAGGTCCTGCTGCGCGCCGGCCAGCTCCTGCCGACCTTCGGTCTGATGCGCGCCGACGGCAAGACGGCCGGCGGCATCTGGATCTACACCGGCGTCTATACCGAGGCCGGCAACATGGCGATGCGCCGCGACGCGGCCGACCCGACCGGGCTCGGCATCCATCCCAACTGGGGCTTCTCGTGGCCGGCCAACCGGCGCGTGCTCTACAATCGCGCCTCGGCCGATCCCGACGGCAAGCCGTGGAGCGAGCGCAAGAAGTACGTGTGGTGGAACGGCAGCCGCTGGACCGGCGGCGATGTGCCCGACTACGCGCCGACCATCGCGCCCGACAAGGCGGTCGGTCCGTTCATCATGAACCAGGAGGGCACCGCCCGGCTGTTCGCCCGCGCGGCGATGCCCGACGGGCCGTTCCCCGAGCACTACGAGCCGATGGACGCCTACATCGCCAACCCGCTGCACCCCAAGGTCAGCACCAACCCGGTGGTGCGGGTGTTCGCAGCCGACGCCAAGTCGTTCGGCACGCCGGACAAGTTCCCGCTCGTGGCGACCAGCTATCGGCTGGCCGAGCACTTCCACTACTGGACCAAGAACGTGCACGACAACGCCGTGCTGCAGCCCGAGCTGTTCGTCGAGATAGGCGAGCGGCTGGCCAAGGCCAAGGGCATCCAGAACGGCGACTGGATCGAGGTCTCGAGCCAGCGCGGCGCGATCAAGGCCAAGGCCTGCGTCACCAAGCGCATCCGGCCGATCATGGTCGACGGCAAGCCATGCGACGTCGTCGGCCTGCCGATCCACTACGGCTTCATCGGCTTCGCCCGCAAGGCGCATCCGATGAACATCCTCACCCCGTCGGTCGGTGACGCCAGCGTGAATACGCCCGAGTACAAGGCGTTCCTGGTCGACGTGAAGAAAACCACGCCACCGGCTCAGCCGGCGGTCGCATAGGCGGAGGAGGGCATCATGGCTACATTGCAATCGCTCGACATCCGCCGCCGCTCCGCTTCCAACGAGGCGCCGCCGCAGATCCGCCAGAACGCGATGGAAGTCGCCAAGCTGATCGATGTCTCCAAGTGCATCGGCTGCAAGGCGTGCCAGGCGGCGTGCCTGGAGTGGAACGATCTCAAGCAGGAGATCGGCTACACCGACGGCACCTACAACAACCCGACCGACCTGACGCCGGCCTCGTGGACCGTGATGCGCTTCACGGAGTACGAGCACGGCGATGACCTGGAGTGGCTGATCCGCAAGGACGGCTGCATGCACTGCGACGACCCGGGCTGCCTGAAAGCCTGCCCGGCGCCGGGGGCGATCGTGCAGTACACCAACGGCATCGTCGACTTCGTGTCGGAGAACTGCATCGGCTGCGGCTACTGCGTGAAGGGCTGCCCCTTCAACGTGCCGCGCATCTCCAAGGTCGACCGCAAGGCCTACAAGTGCACGCTGTGCTCCGACCGCGTCTCGGTCGGCCAGGCGCCGGCCTGCGCCAAGGCCTGCCCGACCCAGGCGATCTACTTCGGCTCCAAGCAGGACATGATCGTCCATGCCGAGCACCGGATCACCGACCTGAAGTCGCGCGGCTTCAAGAATGCCGGGCTGTACAATCCGCCGGGTGTCGGCGGCACGCACGTCATGTACGTGCTGCACCATGCCGACAAGCCGTCGCTCTACGCCGGCCTGCCGGACGATCCCAAGATCAGCCCGATGGTCGGGCTGTGGAAGGGCATCCTGAAGCCGATCTCGCTGGCGGCGATCGCCTTCGCCGGCGTGTTCGGCTTCCTGCACTACATCACCAAGGGCCCCAACGAGGTCAGCGAAGCCGACCAACGCAAGGGCGACGAGCTGGCTGGAGGGAAGCATTCATGAGCGAGAACAACGTCGTCTCGCGCTACACCACGGCTGCCCGCATCAACCACTGGATCACCGCCGTCTCGCTGATCCTGCTGGCGTTGAGCGGGATGGCCTTGTTCCATCCCTCGCTCTACTTCCTCACCAACCTGTTCGGCGGTGGCCAGATGACCCGGGCGGTCCATCCGTGGATCGGCGTGGTGCTGTTCTTCAGCTTCCTTGGTCTCTTCTTCCGCTTCTTCACGCTCAACCTGTGGAACCGTGACGACACGGTGTGGATGAAGAACCTCGGCGCGGTGATCAACGACCGCGAGGAGGGGCTGCCCGAGCTCGGCAAGTACAATGCCGGCCAGAAGCTCGTCTTCTGGGGCCAGTCGATCCTGATCCTGCTGCTGTTCGGCAGCGGGCTGGTGCTGTGGGATGTCTATTTCGAGGCCTTCACTTCGATCGACCAGAAGCGGCTGTCGGCGGTCGTCCATGCCCTGTGCGCGATCGGCGCCATCCTGATCTGGATCGTGCACGTCTATGCCGCGATCTGGGTCAAGGGCACCTTGCGCGCCATGACCCGCGGCTCGGTCACCCGCGGCTGGAGCTGGAAGCATCATCGCAAGTGGTTCCGCCAGGAAGTCGGCAAGCCCTGAGCAATCCCGACAATACCGTCGGGTCGTTCGCCGAGAGCGACCCCGTCAAGCTGCCCGATCTCGTCACCGTCTTCGCCAGGCGTGCGGAGCGACTGCGGGCGCTTGCACCGGGCCACGAGCTCGAAGGTTTCTTGCGCATGCTGGCGGCCCTGGTCGCAGCCCAGCACGAGGCGTTGGGCGATCTGCCGCCAGGAACGTTGCCCGGCCCGACCAAGGGTGCGCCGCTCGATCCGGTGTCCCTCGAGCGCGACGACAGCTGGCGCGTGGCACTGGCGCGCATCCTCGAACGCATCGACGTCACCGGCCTGCCCGAGGCCGCCCTGAAGGCGCGTACGACGCTCGCCACGGCCTCAGGCGACGACCTCGAGACGCTGGCCGACCGCTTCCTGCAAGGCGACGTGAAGGCCGCCGAGGCCGCCGAGATGGTGTTCGTGGCGGCCGCGTTGCAGGTCGCCTGGACGCGCATGGTCGTACTCCTCGATGCCGGCGGGCTCGACCCGGCCGATTCCGGTCAGTGCCCGGCCTGCGGCTCGCCGTCGGTCGCCGGCATGGTGGCGCCGGGCGGCACCAAGTTCGGCCACCGCCATCTGCACTGCTCGCTCTGCGCCACGTCCTGGCGCTACGTGCGGACGCGCTGCGTGCATTGCGGCAGCACCGACAAGATCTCGTTCCGCCAGTTGGCCGGCACGTCGTATCTCCGGGCCGAGTGCTGCGAGGCCTGCCAGGGCTACTCGAAGGTGTTCTATATCGAGAGCGTGCGCACGCTGGAGCCGCTGGCCGACGATCTTGGCTCGCTCGGGCTCGACGTGCTGGTGGGCGAGGAGGGCTTTGCCCGCGTCGCCAACCCGTTCGTGCTGGGAGTGATGGCCGAGCCCGACGGAAACAATTGATACCAATGTCCGGCGGTGCCGACACGCACGTTACGTCCAGGCCGGATATAAGAGCCGCGCGGCGCACGGGAGGGGTCCCCGGGTGTCGCCGAGTTGGGAAGTAGATCTCTCTGTGTGGAAATGGCTCCCGTCCAGTCGGACCAGGGGGCAAGGGTGTCGGCCAAGACGGGCGGAGGGGTTCGCCCGGCCGGCAGGGTTCTAGAAGTTGGGGATTCACATGACGACCATCGTTTCGCTGCTCAAGGACAAGGCTGGCGTTTCGTCGACCAGGATGGCGCTGATGATCGGCCTGTCGTCGTCGGCCATTCTGGTCCTGGTCCGCATAGGCGTTGCCGCCGCCGGCCAATAAGGCCAATCTTCCCCGGCCGGGCGGTCCGTCCGGCTGAAATGTCCTGGGGAAACGACCCGTGTCGCGTGCCGACCCTGCCGACGCCCGCTCATCACAGCGCCCGCCATCCATCGACCGTATGGCCAATTGGGCCGCACTGGCGCCGCTGATCGCGCGCGCCGGCCGGCCGCTGGCGATCGAGGCCCTGCGCGCCTGGGCCGAGGCCAAGCGTGGCAGCGCCGAAGTGGCCGACGAGGCCGCCTGCGCCCGCTGGTGCGAACGACGGCTGGCAGGGCTGGTGCAGCCCTCGCAGCGGCGGGTCTTCAATCTCACCGGCACCGTGCTGCACACCAATCTCGGCCGCGCGCTTTTGGCCGAAGAGGCGATCGAGGCCGCGATCGCCGCCATGCGCTCGCCGACCACGCTCGAATACGATCTTTCGAACGGCGGCCGCGGCGAGCGCGACGACCACATCGCCCCGTGGCTGCATCGCCTGACCGGCGCCGAGGCCGCGACCGCGGTCAACAACAACGCCGCCGCCGTGCTGCTGGTGCTGGCGGCGCTGGCTGCCGGCCGCGAGGTCATCGTCTCGCGCGGCGAACTGATAGAGATCGGCGGCGCCTTCCGCATTCCCGACATCATGGCCCGCGCCGGCTGCAAGCTGGTCGAGGTTGGCACCACCAACCGCACGCACCTGAAGGACTATGCCGCCGCGATCGGGCCCGACACGGCGGCGATCATGAAGGTCCATCCCTCGAACTACGCGGTGTCCGGCTTCACCAAGTCGGTGTCGGCCGCCGAGCTGGTGCCGCTCGCCCGCGAAAAGGGCCTGCCGCTGATCGAGGATCTCGGCAGCGGCACCTTGGTCGATCTCGAGACCTGGGGCTTGCCGCACGAACCCACGGCGCGCGAGGCGATCGAAGCCGGCATCGACGTCGTGACGTTCTCCGGCGACAAGCTTTTGGGCGGCCCGCAGGCCGGGCTGATCGTCGGCCGCCGCAATCTCATCGAGCGCATCGCGCGCAATCCGATGAAGCGCGCGCTGCGTCTCGACAAGGTGCGGCTCGCCGCCCTGGAGGCGACGCTCAGGCTCTACGCCGACCCGACGCGGCTCGCCGAGCGGCTGCCGACGGTGCGGGCGCTCGCCCGGCCGGCGGACGAGATCAAGGCCTTGGCCGAGCGCCTGCTGCCCGTCGTCGCCGGGGCGATCGGCGGTGATGCCGCGGTTGGCATCCAACCGGTGCGAGGCCAGATCGGCTCGGGCGCCCTGCCGGTCGACCTGCTGCCGTCGTTCGCCATCGCGGTGCGCGGCAAGGGCCTCGATCGCCTGGCCGCTGCCTTTCGCGGCCTGCCGATTCCCGTGATCGGCCGCATCAGCGACGGCACGCTTTACTTCGACTTGCGCACGCTCGACGACGAGGCGGCATTCGCCGCGCAACTGGACAAGCTTCATGTCGTGGCTGGGTAGGATGTTCGGCGCCGAGCGCCGCCTCGACCAAGCGCTTGGCGCCTGGAATGCCGGCAACTTTGGAGTCGCCCTCGATCTGTGGGCGCCGCTCGCGCATCGCGGCCATGCGCGCGCGCAGAGCAACATGGGGGCGGCGTTCCTCGAGGGCCGCGGCGTCGAGCGCGATCCGGCCAAGGCGGCCGAGTGGCTGAGCCGCGCCGCCGAGCAGGGCGACGTCGGCGGCCAGCGCAATCTCGCGCTCTGCTACTACGAGGGCTGGGGCGTCGAGCAGGACCAGGAAAAAGCCGCGCGCTGGTACGAGAAGGCGGCCGAGCAGGGCGACGCCGACGCCCAGGATATGCTTTCGTGGATGAAGCTTTTAGGCGGCGGCTGCGCGCAGGATTACGTCGGCGCGCGTCAGTGGGCGGAGAAGGCGGCGGCGCAGGGCCGCGCCGGCGCCATGGCGCGACTGGGCGACATCCATCACAACGCGCTCGGCGTGCCGCGCGATGCGGTGCTGGCCGCCGAGTGGTGGGAGCGCGCGGCCAGGCTCGATCATCCCGAAGCGCAGGCGATGCTGGGTGCGGCCTACCTCGCCGGCAAGGGTGTGGCGCGCGATCGCGCGCAGGCGCTGCGCTGGCTGGAGCAGGCCGAGGCCAACGGCGCGGGCGAGCTCGCGGCGGGCTTCCTGAAGCTTGCGAGGACGCCGCCATGATTGTCGGTACTGCAGGCCATATCGATCACGGCAAGACGGCGCTGGTGAAGGCGCTGACCGGAGTCGACGCCGACCGCCTCAAGGAGGAGAAGGCACGCGGCATCACCATCGATCTCGGCTACGCCTACTCGGATCTGGGCGACGGCCGGCAGCTCGGCTTCGTCGACGTGCCGGGCCACGAGCGCTTCGTGCACAACATGCTGGCCGGCGCCACCGGCATCGATGCCGCGCTGCTGATCGTCTCGGCGGCCGAGGGCATCAAGCCGCAGACCGTGGAGCACCTGCAGATCATGGATCTGCTCGGCCTCGATCGCGGCGTCGTGGCGCTGACCAAGGCCGACCTGGCTAGCGACGACCAGCTTCTGGAGCGCATGGCCGAGGTCGAGACGCTGCTCGCCGCGACCTCGCTCAAGGGCGCGGAGATCGTGCCGGTATCGGCGCTGAGCGGCCGCGGCGTCGAGGAGCTGAAGGCCAGGCTTCTGGCCTTGGGCGAGAGCAGCAAGGGCGCCACAGGCTTCGCCCGGCTCGCGGTCGATCGCTGCTTCGTGCTGTCCGGCGCCGGCGTGGTGGTGACGGGTACGGTCCATGCCGGCGAGATCAAGGTCGACGACCGCCTGCTGCTGACGCCGTCGGGCCTCGAGGCGCGCGTGCGTTCGCTGCATGCCCAGAACCGGCCGGCCGAGATCGGCCGCGCGGGCGAGCGCTGCGCCCTCAATCTCGCCGGTTCGCGGCTGTCGAAGGATGCCATCCGCCGCGGCGACTGGGTGGTCAGTCCCGAGCTGCATGCGCCGACCGACCGGCTCGACGTGCGGCTCAGCCTGCTTTCGTCGGAAGGCCAGCCGATGAAGCACTGGTCTCCCGTGCACATCCATCTCGGCGCGGCCCACGTCATGGGCCGCGTGGCACTGCTGGAGGGCGACAAGCTCGCGCCCGGCGACACGGCGCTGGCCCAGCTCGTGCTCGACGAGAAGGTCGGCGCGCTCGCGGGCGACCGCGTCATCCTGCGCGATCCCTCGGCCATCCGCACGATGGCGGGCGCCGCGGTGATCGATCCCTTCGGCCCGCCGCGCAACCGTCGCTCGGAGCGCCGGCTGGCCGAGCTCGAAGCTCTTGCCGAGCCCGATTCCGACGTGCTGCCCAAGCTCCTGCGCCTGGAAGCGGGCTTCGTCGAGGCCGGCCGCTTCGGCCTGGCGCGCAATCTGCGGCCGGTCGATGTCGACAAGCTCCTGCAGGCAGCGGACGGCACCAAGCTCGAGAGCTTCGGCTTCCTGTCAGAGAGCCTGGCGGCGGCGCGCAAGGATATCGTCGACACGCTGAAAGGCCATCACGAGGCCAAGCCCGACGCGCCCGGCCTGCAGCCCGGGCGCCTGCGTCTCGCCCTGAAGAAGCGCTGGCCGCCTGCCGTGTTCAAGGCGCTGCTCGACCAGGAGATCAAGGCCAAGGCGGTGATGGTCGACGGCGCCTTCCTGCGCCTGCCGGGCCATTCGCTGACGCTCGGCGCGCGCGATGAGGGCCTGTGGCGCAAGATCTCGGCCGACCTGATCCGCGAGCGCTACAAGCCGCCGCGCGTGCGCGACTTCGCCAGCGCCTATTCGGTGCCCGAACCCGAGATGCGCAAGCTCCTGCAACGGCTGGCCAAGGTCGGCCGCGTCGTCGAGGTGGCGCCCGACCAGTATTTCCTGCGCCCCGTGGTGGCCGAGATGATCGCCATTGCCCACGCCTTCGGCCGCGACTTCACTGCCGCCGAGTTCCGCGACAAGCTCGACAACGGCCGCAAGGTCGCGATCCTGATCCTCGAATTCTTCGACCGTCACGGCATCACCATCCGTCGCGGCGACCTGCGTCGTACCGTGCCGCAGAAGCTCGAACAGTTCGGCCCTGCAGTCGTGGCTGCTGAGAGGTGACAGCGCCTGCGTTCTGGGGAATGATCGACGACGGAGGGGAAGCGCTCCCGGTGGGGCGGCTGGCCTTCAAAGCCAGAGAGGGCCGTTAGCCGGTTCTTAGTGGGTTCGACTCCCACTCTCTTCCGCCAGCATCCTAGAAGATCGCCTGGCCGCGCGCCTTCATGACGAAGCCCAGGGCCCTGAACTCGCTGTCCTTGCGGATCTGTTGGGCGACCTTGGTATCGCCGGTGAGGTCCGAGGCGGCAATCAGCTTGTCGGTTTCGGCGCTGCAGGCCAGCGCCACGGCGTGGGCAAGCGTCGTCGGGTCCTCCGTGCTGACGCCATCTGCCGCCGCGTTCCGTGAAAGGCAGGCGTCGCGGGCTTCGTAGCTTCTGTCGATATTGACCTTGCGTCCCAGGTCGCCTGACCGCACGAAACTTCCCTCGCACGCGGCGAGCAACAAGACGACAAGGACGAGAACGTATCGCATACAGCCCCCCGCTGACCCCGCCCTTAAATTCAATACATGCACAACGACGTCAAGATAGCAGTACGTCACGGGCTGACGGACGGATGACGGCGTTGTATCTATGGCTTGGCCGGCGCCTGCCGGCGTGACTCGAGGCCTTGTTTCATGCGAATCGCTCTTGTTCTGGTTGTGTTGCTGCTCGGTGGTTGCGCGGGCGCCTATCACACCTCCAGCGACGGCAGACTGCAGACGCGGATCGACGATTCGTACAAGGCGCGCGATGCTTGCCTCGCCAAGAACGCCGCCGCCGACGGCACCATGAGCCTGGACGCCGCCTCTGTCGCGCAGGCTGCGGCACTGGCCTGCACGGCCGAAACCGACAAGCTGATCGAGATCTCCAATCGCGACGGCGACCCCGCCGTCGCCAACCGCATCCGTCGGGATTCGGAGTTTCGGGCCATGGGTTACGTGCTGAAAGCCCGCGGCCAGTCTGGCGAATAGTTCTCCCAACGCAAACGGCGCGGGACCGAAATCCCGCGCCGTTCACGACCGCCTCAGGTTGCTTCAGGGAGGAGGGCGGTCGAACCGGGAGAAGAGGGTTCCCCGGTCCTTCCTGAGACTCTCGCCGCGGCGGCTTACGGGCACCTTACCGACTGGCGTAAAGTAACCCACAGGACGCGGGTTCCTCCGCCATGCAGCCTTGGGCCTCCAACCGCGTTGTTGCAGGGTGCTCGCGTCACCCCGAGCGCGCTCTGCCCACAACAGGAGAATTTCCATGCTGCGATCGATATTGACGGCGGCAGGTGCTGCGTCGCTGGTCGTTGGAATTGCGGCCTACGCCCAGACCCCGGCGACGCCCGGCACGCCGCAGGCGGCCGGCCGGAGCGGCGCCAATGTCGGCTCGTTGACCTGCAACGTCGCCGGCGGCCTCGGCTTCGTGTTCGGCTCGTCCAAGGACCTGAGCTGCCTGTTCTGGCGGACCGACGGCGTTGGCGAGCGTTATACCGGCACCATCAAGAAGTACGGCGTCGATCTCGGCTTCACCAAGGAAGCGCAGATGGTCTGGCTGGTCTTCGCGCCGGGCAACATCGGTCCGGGCGCCCTTGCCGGCAACTATGTCGGCGGGACGGCGTCGGCCACTGTCGGTGTCGGCGCCGGCGCCAATGTCCTGCTGGGCGGCGGCAGCGGCCAGGTCACCCTGCAGCCGGTCAGCGTCGAAGGCAGCGTCGGCCTAAACGTCGCCGCCGGCATCGGTGCGGTCGAGCTCAAGAAGGCCCCGTAGCGCACGTCCCGACGCTTGCGGGGGGCCGCCGGCCGGTTCAACTTGGCCGGCGATGCCCTCCGCCGCCGATACCCTGATTGCCCGCCTGCAGGCCGATTGCACGGCTGCCGAGACCGCCGAGCGCGCTGTCCGCGCCGAGGTCGAGGCCCAGCTCAAGGAGGCCGAGCGCGTCCGCGCCTTCGCGTGGCGGCGGCTGAGCGCGCTCGGCGACATGGCGCGCATCGCAGCCCTCGAGCCTGACCGCGAGGTCGCGGTCGAACGTCAGCTCGTGGCGCTGTTCCGCGACATCGGCTGGATCGATGGCGGCCTCGATGAACTGGGCGAGGGGGCCCGTCCGCTGCTCGACTGGCTGCGACCGATCGCCGAGGCGCTGCATGCCGGGGCGTATCCGGCTGCCGAGGACGGGAACGGCGAGGCGAAGGAAGCGCCGGTCGCCGATCCGATCGCGGCGTTCCACGCCTTCGAGGCCTGGTACGAAGCTGAGCGCGGCCAACCTTTCCTGCAGGTGTTCGAACGTTATATGCCGCCGACGCCGGTCGTCGAGTTCTAGGATGAAGACCGATTTCGAGCACTGGCTGTCCACCCAGTTCGCCGATACCGGGCCGTTCACGCTGTTCATCGTGCTGGTGCGCATTGCCGGCGACGAGGTCGTTCCCCTGAAGTCGAGCTACGCCCATCTGATCGGCGACGACATGGACTGGCGCGAGATGCGCGGGCTTCTCGACCGCGCCGGTGCGCCCTGGGACGGCGTGGCGTTCTTCGTCGGACTCGGCCACGCCGGAGGGCCGCTGCCCGACGCCGCGGCGGCGCGCAAACTCGGCGAAGTCGAGGCCGATGTTAAGGCTGAGCCGCTGGTGCTGAACCGCGGCCGCTTCTTCGACCGCAAAGGGCGGCATCTTCGCATCGACGAGGTCGCGCGATGACCGACGGCTCGGTCCATCGTGCGGCGCGGCGGCTGACGGCGGCCGGCGCTGAGTCCCTGGACGAGATCGTCGCCGAGGAGGTGGCCGTCGCCCTGGTCTACAACGGCATCAGCCATGCCGTCATGATGGCCACGCCCTGCGATCTCGAGGATTTCGCCCGCGGCTTTTCGCTGACCGAGCATATCGTCGACAAGCCGTCGGAGATCTATGACATCGAGGTCGAGCCGGTCGAGCATGGCATCGAGGTGCGCCTCGACATTGCCGCCCAGCGCATGGCGCGGCTGCAGCAGCAGCGGCGCACCCTGGCCGGGCGCACCGGTTGTGGCCTGTGCGGCGTCGACAGCATCGCTGCAGCAATGCGGCCGGTGACCGTCGTCGGCGCCGCGCAGCCAGTGTCGCGGGTGGCCATCGCCAAGGCGATGGCTGCCCTACCGCTCGAGCAGCGCATCAATCGCGTGAACGGCGCCACCCATGCGGCCGGCTGGGCGCGTCTGGATGGGTCGCTGGTCGCCGTCCGCGAGGATGTCGGCCGGCACAATGCGCTCGACAAGCTCGGCGGCGCCCTGGCGAAGTCCGGTACGCTGCAGCCCGGCGGCTTCGTCGTGGTGACCAGCCGCTGTTCGTACGAGATGGTGCACAAGGCGGCGGCCCTCGGGGCGGCGGCGATCGCCGCGGTCTCGGCGCCGACCTCGCTTGCCATCGAGACCGCCGAGCAGGCCGGGATCGCGCTCGCGGCTTTCGTCCGCGAGGGCCGGCTCACCGTCTATGCCAACGAGGATCGGATCTCGGCTTGAGTGCCCCACGCGTCATCGGCGTCGTCGGCTGGAAGAATGCCGGCAAGACGACCCTGGTGGAAAGGCTGGTTGCCGAACTCGTGCGCCGCGGCCTTCGGGTCAACACCATCAAGCACGGCCATCACGACCTGGACGTCGATCAGCCCGGCCGCGATTCCTACCGGCACCGCGCCGCCGGCGCGACCGAGGTGGCGGTCGTCGGTGGGCATCGCTACGCCATCATGCGCGAGCAGGAGGAGCCGACACTGGCCGAGGTGCTGGCGCGGCTGGCGCCGGCCGACCTGGTGTTGATCGAGGGTTACAAGCGCGAGCCGCACCGCAAGATCGAGGTGCGGGCCGGCGGCGAGCCCATGGCCCCGCGCGATGCTACCGTCATCGCCATCGCTTGCGACGAGCCGCCCTCGCGAGAAGAGCGGCTGCCGTGGTTTCGTCGCGACGACATCGCGGGTATGGCGGACTTTGTTGTCAGCCTGGTGCCGCGAAGCTAGCGCTTCTCGCCGTAGTATACGCCGAAACCATTGTATCGAGGCCCCTGCACATTGAAGGAGCCGATCTGAAGGTCGGGCTGGCTGCCACGTCCAAAGAACGCGCCATTGAGTTCCATCTGCCGATTCGCGTTGCTCGACGCCACAGGGCCGCGGGTGTTGAAAGTATTGCTGTTGCCGTTGGCGAAGGTCGTGCCCTGGAATCGTGCGTTGTCGAATGTCGCCGTGAACGCGCCGCTTCGCGAAGTGAAGTTCCACGCATTCTGATAGCTGCCGCCGGCGAAACGACCGTTCGCGGCACCGAACATTTCGCCGACGTAGGTCACGGTTCCCGTCTGCGGCAGGTTGGTGACTGGCAGAGGGGCCGGTTGCCCGGGGGACGACGGCGGTCCACCGGCGCCGCCCGTGGGGAACGATGTCGGCGGCGGCGGCAACGGGGGTGCCGGGGTATCCACTTGCTGCTGTATCACTATCGCCTGCTGCTGCTTCTGGTCCTGCAGTGCGATGTTTTGCTGAACGCCAAAATTCGCATTGGAAAGTGCGGTGACGACCGTGTCGTTGGGGTTGCGGCCACGCGGGCCCGGACCGGAACCGAAATTGTCCGTCCCGCCGGGCGCCACGATGCGCACCGATTGTCCGGAGTTTACCGTGGACAGCCCCGAGCTCTGGGCGGCTTGATCTGCATTGCGTCCGCTGCCACCGCCGCCGCCGCTGCTGCTATTGCCCTGAGGCGCGCGCCGGCCTTCGAGAGCGCTGAGCTGCGCGTTGAGCGCGCCCTGGGCCAGGAGGGTCGGCAGGCCCGGCGGGCTGCCGAGGTTGGTGACGATCATCGAGCCCGGCCGGACGGCCGTCTGGGTCACGCCGGCTGCCCGCACCGTCATGTCCTTGCCGAACACGAAGGTCGAATCGGTCCGTCTGAGGCCGACGTCCATGATGGTGATGCCGCCGCGAATGCCGATGGTGCTCGACGGCGTCGTGATGGTGATCGCGTTGTTCTTGCTGATCTTGCCGCCGACCAGGCGCAGCACGCCCTTGCTGGCGTTGATCGCGAGCTCGCCGGTCTTGGTGCTGGGATCGAACACGAACTTGTCGATGGTGAGCTGGGCGCTGGGCCCGACCGTCAGCGACGAGCCGTCGAGGAAGACGAGGTGCGCGCGATCGTTGGCGTTGGTGGTGATCAGCTCATTGGCCTGCACGTCGATGCCGATGCGCAGGACACGTTCGGCCTCCTGCGGCGGCTTTCCGAGCGGATCGCCGTCGGTGGCGGAAGTGACGCCGACCTTGGCCGCGGCATCGCCGATGGTGAACGGCGCGCCGAAGAGTGCGAGCGCCGACGCGCCAAGCAGCGCCGCGCGCACGAGCGAAACCCGCACAAGCACAGTCTTTGCCATGGATGCTTTCTCCGTGGCCGCTCCAGCGGCCAACCCCAATGCCCTACCACCCGGCACAAACGCTACGGATCACCGTTGGGTCACCCTGCCCCCCGGCAGTCCTGATCGTACCCTCAAAAGAAGGTACGACCAATGATGCGTTGGAAATAATGTCGATTTGCTGGCGGCCGCCGCCGACCCGGCGATTGGCACCAATAGTTGCAAATCTGCCACTACATGCCGACTGAAGGGGCAGATGCCGGTACTGCTATTTCGTGCCCGAAAACACGCCGATCCCGTTGTAGTTGTTCGGACCGGTGAAGACGACGCCACCAACTTGCTGGCCAGCGGGATTGCCCGGGTTGGACAGGAAGACACCGCCCACATCCGCATTGCGACCGCTCGGGCCGCTTTTCAGAGTGCCGCCGAAGACCGGTCCATTGCCGACAAGGCCTGTCCTGCCGCCATAGGCCGTGTTGTCGATCTTGATGGTCGTGTCACCGGCTCGCTGGCCGAAGTTCCAGGCGTTCTGATAGACGCCGCCGACCGGACTGCCGTTGATGATGGCGAGCACCGGCCCATTGTAGGTCGCGGTCGCCCGCTGCTGGTTGAGGGTGCTGAGCTCGTTGACCGACGAAATGACGCTGTTGGGCCGGATGTTGAGCTGGCTGAGGTCGAAGCTGCCCAATGGGAACTGGCCGCTCAGGAACAAGTCGGCGAACGAGTCCCTCGGCGTTGTCGTCGGCGCCGTCGTCGGCTTCGTCGTCTGTGGCTGCGTCGAGGGGTTGGCCTGGCTGAGCTGGTTGGCGTTGCTGAGCGCCGTCACAATCGTGTCGTTGGCATTGCGGTTGCGCGGGCCCGGGCCGGAACCGAAGTTGTCGGGCACGCCGGGCGCCGCGATGCGCACCGACTGGCTGGAGTTGACGCCCGAGAGGCCGGAGGATTGGGCGACCTGATCGGGATTGCGTCCACCGCTGCCGCTGCCGCCGCTGCTCTGGGAATTGCGTCTGCCACCCTCGAGAGCGGCGAGCTGCGCGTTGAGGGCGCCTTGGGCCAGGATCGTCGGCAGGCTCGGCGGGCCGCCGAGGTTGGTGACGATCATCGAGCCCGGCCGAATCGCGACCTGGGTCTGCCCGGCCGCCCGCACCGTCATGTCCTTGCCGAACACGAAGGTCGAATCGGTCTGGTTGGTTTTTACGTCGAGGATGCTGATGCCGCCGCGGATGCCGACCGTGCTGGCGGGCGTGGTGATGACGATCGGTCCGTTCTTGCTGATCTTGCCGCCGACCAGGCGCAGCACGCCCTTGCTAGCGTTGATTGCGAGCTCGCCGGTCTTGCTGCTGGGTCGAACACGAACTTGTCGATGGTGAGCTGGGCGTTGAGGCCGACCGTCAGCGACGAACCGTCGAGGAAGAGGAGATGGGCGCGGTCGTTGGCGTTGGTGGTGATCAGCTCGTTGGCCTGCACGTCGACGCCGATGCGCAGCACGCGCTCGGCCTCCTGCGGCGGCTTGCCGAGCGGATCGCCATCGGTGGCCGAGGTGACGCCGACCTTTGCCGCGGCGTCGCGGATGGCGAGAGGGGCCGCCAGCAGGCCAAGCACCGTCGCGCCGAGAAGTGCGGTGCGCACGCCTCGGGCCCGAGCACAAGCCGAGTTTGTCATTGACCTCTCCGTGGCACCGATTGCGGCCGGTCCTAGAAACGCCAGCTTACCCCCATCAGGAAGCTGTTGTTGGTGAAGTCGTAGTTGGGAATGTTCGAACTACGGACGAAGCGACCACCTGAAACGGTCATGGTCGTACGTTCATCGAAAGGCACTGACAGAGTGATGTTCAGAATTACGTCGTTCTGCTGGCGGCTCGCGAAGGGGTCGACGATTGGGTCGGGCTGGTCGTAGTTCCACCACTGCAGATTGGCCGAGAGCGCGATGCTCCAGGGCAGTTGGCTCTTGAACAGCGGATCGCTGAAGCGGAACTGCATGCCGCCGCCGGCGCCCAGCAGCACGTAGCTGTACTGCGGCGAGTTGTCGGTCATGTAGCGCTGGATGTTGCCGTTGGCGAAGATCGCCACGACGTCGGTCAGGGCGTACTGGAAGGTCGTGTTGGCCGAGTACTCGTTGCCGGTATAGAGGCTGTTGAACGGCAGGTACCAGCTGTCCTGGTACATCAGGCGGCGATAGACGGCGTTCGACGTGTTGCGCAGCTTGTCGCTCAACAGGGAACCGACCTCGACGCCCGAACCGTAGCTGCCGTAGTAGGGGACGTCGTTCACCCAGATGTAGCCGAGCGACATCAGCGGCTTCACCGTCACGTCCTCGAAGATGCCCTGGAACGCCTGGAAGCGCGGTCCCGACGTCAGGTCGAGAAGCGAGACGTTGGCCTGCGTCTGCTGGAACTGGCGGTTGGCGTAGCCGGTAAGCTGCGTCTCGAGCGCGCCCCTGTCCTGGCCGCCGAGGTCGTAGATGTGGCGGACATAGCCTGAGCCCACGACACCCCAGTCGGCGGTCCCGACCGCCGATTGATTGAGGTTGGCGGTCTGGCCGAACAGGCGGACGCTCGAGGTCGGCGGACCGAGGTTGGCGTTCGACTGATAGCGCACGCCGGCGAAGACCTCGCCGACGAAGCGCGAGCGGCTGTTGCGCTTCTCGACCTCGGCCAGGTATTGCTGGGCGCGGGCGCGGACTTCAGGTGTGATGTTCGGCGAGGCCACCACGGTTTCGAGATAGGTCCGCGACACCTCGAAGGAGCCCAGGCGGTAATACAGCACGGCGAGTTCGAGGCGCACGCGCGGCAGGTCGGGGTTGACCAGCAACATGCGCTCCAGCGCAGAGATCGCGCCCTCATAGTCGCCGGTCTTGGTCGCGATCGTGGCGAACTTGAACAGGACATCGAGGTCGGCGGGCTTGCGCAGCATCTCCTGGAACGCGGCGTCATACTCGCGTTCCTGTTCCGCGGACGCGTTCACCGGGCCCTGCGCGACGGCTGTGCCGAAGAGACATCCCCAAACGACCAAGGCGCAGACGAGCTGCTTCAGACGACCGACAGTGCCCAACTCTCCCCCGGCACAGTTTCTTTGTGCGGCCTACCGCGTTGCTTATTGTAACTCAGACCGCTCAGACGAGCCAGCTTCGTGCCACCAATAGCCACGACATCGGCCAGGCTGCCCGAGCGGCTTGCATGCGCAGCAGCATGCGCCGGTACTGCCGCTCGCCCAGTGAAGTTACGAATCGTTCGCGGTCGCCCTGCATGGCGGCAAGCATGCGGTCCAGCATCACCGTGTAAGTGTTTCCCCAATTGCGACTGGACAAATGCAGGCGGCCGCCCAGCACCGGATTGTCGGCCGCTCCGTTGCGGCCATGCAGGCGGTAGGCGTAGAGCGCCTCGTCGATCAGCAGCGAGCCCGCCACCATCTGGGCCATGACCACGACATAGAAGTCCATGTGCAGGCGGTAGGTCTCGTCGTCGTCGGGGAAGACGAGGTCGATCAGCGAGCGGCGGAACATCATCGACGAGGTGCTGACCCACACCCAGTGCACCACGCGCCTGGTGTAGAGCCGATAGGGCGTCTGCGTCTGCCAGTGCGCCGTGTTGGCCGCGGCATCGAGCTTGGGCACGCGCGCGGGATCGATCGGCGCGAAGGCCCGATCGCGGTCGGCGCTGGCGCGGTCCTTGCCAAACCAGTAGACGCAGCCCGCAATCAGCTTGCCCTGCCCGTCGATCAGCCGCGCATTGCAGGCGGTGAAACCCACCGCATACGACTCGTTGAGATGCGCAGCGAGATGGCGTTCCAGGAAGTCCGGGTTCCACAGATCGTCGGAATCGAGGAAGCAGACGAAGGTCGCGCGCGTCGCCGCCAACCCGCGCCGCGTGGCGCCGGTCTGGCCGACGTTCTTGTCCAGTCGGATCAACGAGAAGCGTCGATCGGCGAGCTCGTCGAGCGTGCGCTGCACGACCTCGGCCGAGTCATCGGTCGACGCATCGTCGACGATCACGCATTCGAAGTCGCGGAGCGTCTGGCGCGCCACCGAACGGATGGCATCGCCGATATAGTCACGACAGTTGTAGCAGGTGACGACGACCGAGATGCCCGGGAGTGCCGCGTCGGTCACGATTTGGCGGGACCCAGGAATCCGAAGTCGACGCCTTCATCGGCCTGCAGCACTTCCTTGTGGAACAGCCCGGTGTAGCCGCGGTCGCTGCCGTTGCCGGGCGCCGGGGCCCTCCAGGTCTTGCGCCGTGCCGCCAGCTCCTTGGTGTCGACATGCAGCTTGAGGACGCGCTTGGGGACATCGAGGGTGATGCGATCCCCCGTCTTCACCAGGGCGAGCGGCCCGCCGACCGCCGCTTCCGGCGCCACGTGCAGCACGATGGTGCCGAAGGCCGTGCCGCTCATGCGCGCGTCGGAGATGCGGATCATGTCCTTCACACCGGCGCGCGCGAGCTTCATGGGGATGGGAAAGGAGCCTGCTTCCGGCATGCCGGGTGCGCCCTTCGGCCCGGCGTTGCGCAGCACGAGGATATCCTCGGCCTTCACGTCGAGCGCGGGATCGTCGCCGCGCGCCGCGAGGTCCTCGAGTGAATCGAAGACGACGGCGCGACCGGTGTGGGTCATCAGGGCAGGCGAGGCGGCGGCATGCTTGATGACCGCACCGCGCGGCGCGAGGTTGCCGCGCAGCACGGCCATGCCGCCGGTCGGCTTGATCGGGTTCTTGGGCGTGCGGATCACGGTCTGGTTGGGCACGATCTCGGCGGCGTCGATCACCTGCTTCAACGTGCGGCCGGAAACGGTCAGGCATTTCTCATCGAGATGCGTGCGGATCTCGCGCATCAGCCGCGAGTTGCCGCCGGCCCAATGGAAGTGCTCCATGTAATGGTCGCCCGAGGGCTTGAGGTCGACCAGGACCGGCACCTTGCGACCGATCTGGTCGAACTCGTCGAGCTCGATGCCGACACCCAACCGACGCGCCACGGCGGTGAGGTGGACCAGCGCGTTGGTCGAGCCGCCTATTGCCTGCAGCACCGTCAGGGCGTTGCGGAAGGCGGCCGCCGTCATGATCTCGCTGGGGCGCGGGCCCTGCTTCTTCGCCATCTCGGCGGCAAGCCGGCCGCTCGCCTCGGCGACACGCAGGCGATCGGAGTGCGTCGCCGGGATCGAGCCGCTGCCCGGCAGGCCCATGCCCAGGGTCTCGACGATGCAGCCCATGGTGCTGGCGGTGCCCATCACCATGCAGGTGCCTTTGGTCGGCGCCAGTCGCTCGCTCACCTTCTCGATGTCGGTCTCCGAGAAGGTGCCGGCGCGATACTGGCCCCACAGCCGGCGGCAGTCGGTGCAGGCGCCCAGGACTTCGCCCTTGAAATGGCCGACCAGCATCGGCCCGACCGGCAGCACCACCGCCGGCCGGTCGGCGCTGGCCGCCGCCATGAGCTGGGCCGGCAGGGTCTTGTCGCAGCCGCCGATCAGCACCACCGAGTCCATCGGCTGGGCGCGGATCATCTCCTCGGTGTCCATCGACATGAGGTTGCGCAGGAACATGCTGGTGGGATGGGAGAAGCTCTCGTGGATCGAGATGGTCGGGAAGACCATGGGAAGCGCGCCCGCCAGCATGACGCCGCGCTTCACCGCCTCGATCAGGTCCGGGACGTTGCCGTGGCAGGGATTGTAGTCGCTGAAGGTGTTGGTGATGCCGACGATCGGCCGGTCGAGCGCGTCGTCGGAATAGCCGCCGGCCTTGATGAAGGCCTTGCGCAGGAACAGCGAGAAGCCCGCGTCGCCGTAGGTGGCGAGGCCCTGACGCATTCCGGTTGCCTTTGGGGTGCCGTTGGCGCGTCGCTTGCGGGAAGCCATGGCGTCTCTTCTCCCTAACCCAGAGCGTTATTGTGTCAGGAGGGTTTATCGCCTTCCAGGCCGGCCGCCCAGCGCGCATGCGCCGCAGGATCGCGTCCCGTCGCGATGGTGCGCGCCAGTTCCAGCCCCATCACCGCGCCGAACTTGAAGCCGTGGCCCGAGCAGGGCGACATCAGCCAGCCCTTGTCGCCCTGCTTCTCGACGACGAAACGCTCGTCCTCGGTCACCGTATAGAAGCAGACTTTCAGCTGATCGACGCGCCAGCGCGCGAAGTCCTTGATCAGGGTGCTGCAACGGCGCAGCAGGGGCTGCATCTCCTGTTCACGAGCCTCGCGCTCCGCCGAGGGATCGCCGGTCCGGCTGAAGACATGGTCGCCGATCTTCAGGCCGCGGCCCTCGGCCGGCGGCACAAGGTAGAGGCCGACGTCGCCGGTCTTGTCGATGACCATCGGGTGCTTCGCCCAGATCGCGCGCTGGTCGACGGGCAGGTCGAAATAGATCACGACCTGGCGTGACGGGACGAGGCGGCTGCTCTCCGACAGCAGGCGGCCGACCCACGCGCCCGCCGCCACCACGACCACATCGGCTTCGTGCCTGGCGCCGGCATCGGTGACGATGCGTCCATGCTCCAGATCGACCGTTCGGACGGGCGTCCTTGCATGCAGGGCCACGTTCGGCAGCGTGCCGAGATGCTGCGCCAGCGCCGCGACGATGTCCTGGGCGAACAGCACGCCGCCGCTGGCCATCCAGAAGGCGCGTTCGACGCCGCGCGCATCGAGCTGCGGGAAGCGCCGCGGCAGTTCGTCGACCGGCATCTCCATCATCGATTTGCCGAGGCCGGCCAATACGGCGGCCGAACGCTCTGCCCAGGTCTCGCCGTTGCCGGTGAGCGCCAGCGTCCCGGTGGCGGCGTAGAGGCGCTGACCGAGATCGTTCCACAGCAGGTCCCAGGCGGCATAGGCCTGGTCGACCATGCGCGCGTAGCCCGCATGATCGCCGTAGGGATGGCGGATCAGCCGATGTTCGTCCATCGACGAGGCCAGGGGATTGGGCAGCGCACCCTGTTCGAACAACGCGACGGCGTGACCCTCGCGCGCCACGGCCCACGCGGTCGCGAGCCCCATGATCCCGCCGCCCACGACGATGGCCTTCATGGCCGCCGCCCGCGGCGCCGTGATCGGGCGAGATAGGAATATTTCCTATAGTTTGGCACTAGCGGGCAAACTTGCCGACGATCAGCTGGGCCTTCTGCCACTGCCCGCGATCGAGATCGAAGTCCTTCGCCGGGTTGAACTGGCGGACCCGCCATTTCTCCGGCGTGATGCGCAGCAGGCGCTTGACCAGGGCGTGCTGGGCGCCGTCGCCCGGATCGCGCACGAACACGCAGTCGTCACCCGGTCGCACCGGCCGGCCGGGATGGATGAGCAGCAGGTCGCCCTGTTCATAGGCCGGGCTCATGCTGTCGCCGATCACGTAGCAGCCATAACCGTCGCGAACCGACAGCAAGGGCTCGGGTCGGCGCACGTAGTCGATCGGCTCGTTGGTGATGATAATTGCGCCGCCACCGCCTTCTGCCGAGGCGTAGACCGGCAGGTCGGCGCGCTCGGTGCGCAGCGCCGCGCCGCGTGGCTCGGCGCCCGGCGCGCCGCCCGCGGGCGGCGCCGTCGAGCGCAGGTCGTCGGGCGAGACGCCGAGCAGCGGGGCAAGCCCATGGCGCACCGATTCCGGCAACTCGCGCGGCGAGCCGCGCATCAGGTACTGCTGCAGGTAGGCATGATTGCGCCCGATCGCCAGCGACAGGTTCTTGAGGTCGAGATCGGGCCGCCGCGCCAGGGTATCGACCAGAAGCTTGCGGGGAGCATCCATGGCGATCGCCATCCTGCCAGCGGTGATCGGAACGGTCTACGATGAATTGTACGATTGGGCGATCGACTTTTCCTATGCTTCTTACAGCCAACATGCGGATAGCATCGTTGGGGGTGCGGCCACGCAATGCATCACGGCTGTTGCCGCCGATGACATGATCGTTACGTCATGCTTGTGTCATGCGCCCGAGGGTCTTGCAAAATGCATCGCCTTAGGCGTTGATGGGACCAAGGCTTACACAACCGCAGCGTAGTTGAAGGGAACGACCATGGCGATGACGATGCTGCAGATGGCGGGAGCGACGCCGACACCGGCGACGATGGCCGACGGAGTTCTGCTGATCATCGATGCCCAGAGGGAATACACCGACGGTCTGCTGCCCCTGCCCGGCGTGCAGCCGGCGATCGAGGCGCTGGCAGGGCTGCTCGACAAGGCGCGCAAGGCGGGAGCGCCCATCGTCCATGTACGGCACAAGTCCGGTGGCAAGGCGTTCAATCCTTCGTCGAGCGGCTACGAGATCGTGGCGCCTCTCGCGCCGCGCGCTGGCGAGACGATCGTCGACAAGGGCATGCCCAATGCCTTCGCCGGGACCGACCTCGCCAAGCACCTGACCGCCAGCGGCCGCAAGAACCTGATCGTCGGCGGCTTCATGACCCACATGTGCGTGTCGGCGACGGTGCGCTGCGCCACCGACAACGGCTTCATGAGCACGATTGCCGCCGACACGGTGGCGACGCGCGACCTGCCGGATGCGACCGGCGGCGCCACTGTCAGCGCGGCCGACATCAACCGCATCACGCTGGCAGCGCTGTCCGACCGGTTTGCCTGGATCGTTCCCAAGGCGGCCCAGATTCGCTGAGATCCGCTGAGCGCGCTCGTTCAGTTCAAGGAAGTGGTGCCGACGCCGCGCTGGTGCGGTACGTCGGTTTCGGTGTTGGCATGGCTGAGCAGTGTGATGGCCGCTATCGCCACCAGCAGCGCCAACGAGCTGTAGCCGACCATGGTCGAGCCCCGCCGGCAGGCGAGCGCGCGGATGCAGGAGCGGATGGACCGGGCCATCAGTTCATCGCGCTGGCGGCGGCGTTCAGGACGTTCTGCATTTGCTGCCCGAGAGTGTTCAGCGCCGTCACGGCCGCCACCGAAAGCAACGCGACCAGCAGCGCATATTCTACCATCGTGACGCCGTCCTGGTTGCGGACGAGGCGACTGAAGGTGGAGGGCGAACGAGATGGCATCTGGCGGTCAACCCTATCGGCTTGCCCCACCGGCACAACGTGCAGCGTGTAACTTTGGTAAGGAATGTAGCCGAAAGGTTATGCGCCCGGCCCTCACGCCCCCAAAAGAAAGGGGCGGTCCGTCGCCAGACCGCCCCTCTCTTGATCGATGTCTGGGCAATCAGGTGCCCATCGCAGTGGAGACGTTGGTGAGCACGCCCTGGATCTTGCCGCCGACGGAGTTCATGGCGGCGATCGCAGCGACGGCGATCAGGGAGGCGATAAGCGTGTACTCGATGGCGGTGGCGCCATGTTCACTCTTCATCAGACGACGGAAAATGGACAGCATTGGGTATCTCCAAAGAAAAAGAACGTTCTTCTGACCTTGACCGGCGTTCCTGCCTGTCGCCCCACGGTTCTGGGGACCAAATGATGCGACCGACCCGAACGCTGGGACGTGTATGCGTCCCTGACCTCATTAAATGGTTGAGGTCTAAGCACTAACATATTGATAACGAATAGGCCCTCAACGCTATAATTGTATCAATGTCATCATCGGCGCTGAACCTTTGGGCTGTTGCGCTTTTGCAGGCTCGATGCGACCGAGGCACGTGGTATCGTTCATCAACAGGGGTGGCATGTCATGAAGTCAATTCTGACAATGGCCTGGACGGCAGAAGACCCGTCCGCATTCGATCTCGCCGCGAAGCTCGCGCGGACCTTCGACGCCAAGTTGGTAGGGCTGGAACCGCCCTCCTATGGCGTCATGAGCATGGCTTGGGCCGATGCCGGCATGGGCGCGCCGATCGGCGGCGGTCTGGCCGAGGACGCCGAGGAACGCCAGCGCGTCGCGGCCGTGAAGCAGGCCTTCGATCAGCGCGCGGCCGGGCTCACTTCGGAATGGCGCTCGGCCGATGACAGCGGCCCGACCGCCATCGGCACCATCGGGCGGGCCTACGACCTGATCGTCATGCCGCAGCCCGGCGCGCTCCCCAAGATGCCGGAGAGCGTGTTCGAGACCGCGCTGTTCGATTCCGGCCGGCCGGTCCTGGTCGTACCGCAGGGCTTCAGCGGCATGGTCGGCAAGCGGATCCTGTTCGCCTGGAACGGCTCGACCGAGAGCGCGCGCGCCATCTCGCTCGCCATGCCGGTGCTGAGCGGCGCCGAAACGATCGATGTGCTGAGCGTCGATGGTGCGTTGGTGCCCGGACCGAGCGCCGCCGAGATCGCCGAATCGCTCAGGAGCCACGGCCTCAACGTGACCAGCCAGCACGTCAAGCCGGGCAACCGCTCGGCCGGCCAAACGATCGTCGACACCGCGATCGCCGGCGGCGCCGACCTGATCGTCAAAGGCGCCTACACGCAAAGCCGCCTTCGCCAGATGATCTTCGGTGGCATGACGCGCCATCTCATCCTCAATTCGACCCTGCCGGTGCTGTTCTCGTACTGACAGGAGCGCGGGCCGGAGGCCCGCGCTCCCGACAGACCATGCTAGAACCCCGGCATGGCCGCGGCTTCCCCTTCGACCGACGATGCGCGACGCGTGCGCCGCGTGTTGGCCATGGTCGCCGTCATCGGCATCGTGGTGGCAGCCACGATCTTCGCGATGCTGCGCGAGGAAGCGCCCGCGAACGGACCGACGGTCGATGAGAAGATCGCGGTCCTGCGGGCCGAGCGTGCCAGCCTGCAGGCGCGTGCCAACAGCGAGGTGCGCATAGGCCTGCTGCCTGCCTTCCGCACGGCCGGCCTGCTGCTCGATGCCCTGGCGCTGCGTTCGGACTTCGACGGCAATCGCGCCTTCGATCTCCTGCCGGACTTCCGGCGCCACGCCTTCGGCGAACTCGATGCGCTGAACGGCGCCCTCAAGGACGCGCTGGACACCCCGACGGACGGCGCACGGCTTGCGGCGCTCAAGGCTGCCGCCGGCGCGGCGGCACAGCTCGACCGGCTGGCGGGCGACGATGCGCCGCTCGTCCTGTCCTATACGCCGCATTTCGTGCCGCCGCGCCGCGCCACCGGCGAACTGACGCTGGCGCCCAATGCGCCGACTGCCGCGCCGACGACCGCATCGGGACCCGAGCCGCCGGGAGCGCTGCGGCTCGACCCGCCGGGCAGACCGGCGGCCAACCCGGCGACGCAAGCCGTGCCGCGCTACGCGCCGGAATTTGCCGCGGCCAGCGACGACGATCCACCGCTGCAGATCGAGATCGTCGGGCCTCATCTGACGCCTGCCGGCGGCCCGCCGCCGGTGCTGTCGATCGGCGCGTGGCGCGGGCAGGCGACGGTGGCGCCCGAACGCCTGAGCTTCTCGGTGCCGCGCGCGGCCTTCGCGACCGACGCGCGGCGCACGAGCTTCGCGGCGGCGGCGCTGTCGGTGCGGCGCGGCTCGCGCACGGTGCTGTTCCATCTCCTGTTCACGGTGCTACCCGATCGCCCGGGCTCGTTCGCCTTCGACCAGCGGATGCGCACGACGACGCTCGAATCCAACACCCTGGTTTCGCCCGAGATCCTGTCGCGTGCGCCTGCGGGCGAGACCCGCACGGTACGGCGCTGCTTCGATCCGCCGGCCGGCTGGCGCTTCGACAAGGAGCGTCAGCGCGTGGTCATCGTCGAACGGCTGGGCTGGCAGGACGACGCCAGCGATCCGACGCTGAATGCGGGCTCGGTCGAGTTCGTTCCGGCCGAGGAGCCCGGACAGGTCTGCATCGCGGTGATCGCCCGCCCGGTCATGCGCAGCGCGCGGACGGCCACGATCGGTCGCTTCGAGGCGACCCTGGTGCGCGACCGCCCGAGCGAATCGGTGGCCAAGAGCGGCGTCCGCGCGCTGGACTGGCGCGAGGCCGTGCGCGTGCCGGTCGAGCCTGGGCTGGTCGAGTGGAAGCTCTACGTGCGGCTGTTCGACGACATCGACCGCGAGTTCTCAGGCGATGCCGACGCCGGCCTGCCGCGCGTCAGCATGCCCTTCCTGCGCATCGGCCTGGAAGACGGCGGCCGAGCGCTCATCCTGCGCGCCGACCCGACAGCGGAGCCTTAGTCGGAGCGCGGACCTCCAGGTCCGCTCATGATCATGGTCTTCCGGACCGCGCGCCAGGTCGCGTCAGACGCGACCCGGCGCGCGGTCCGGAAGAATATGAGCGGGCCGGAGGCCCGCGCTTCCAGCTACCGCCCGCGTGCGTCGAGGCGGAGGCGGCGCTTGCCGGTGGCGTCGAGCAGGTCGAGGGTCGTGCCGACGAGCTGCGCCTGGCGGACCGCCGACAGCGCATCGATGAAACGCTTTTCGCCGGCGGCGAGGGCGGGCGGGCAGCCGATCAGGGTGACCGCAACCGGCTCGAAGCGCAGCCCCTCGGGGTCGAGCTGGTAGCTGCCGGACATCGAATTGCAGCCGGTCGAGCCGCTGAACTTGCCGTGGTCGTCGAGCCGCAGGCGCGGCCGTTGCCGCCAGTCGTCATAGGCCGGCCGTTCGCCGTCGACCTCGATCACCCGCCATTCGGTTTCGCGCAATGCCGAGCTGCGCGGCGCCAGCGCCGGACACGCGCCGTCGCGCTTGAGGCTGAGGAGCCGTTCGGCCCGGACCTCGCCGGAGACGACGCGGCCCATGATCTCGACATAGAGCTGCGCTTCCTTGGACGGCGTCGCTTCGGTCCAGGCGCGTTCGAGATCGGGCTCCGCTCCGCTCGGCGCCACCTCGAAGGTGCGGCCCGTCAGGCACTCGGTGAACAGCCCGCCGTTCTGGCTGTCGCGGTAAAGACCGGTCAGCCGAAAGCGATCGTCGATCGGATCGGCGCTGGCGCGCTCGAGCACGCTGCCGTTCTCGGCGACCAGCTTGTCGCCATCGTCTTCGCGGAAGACGCGCCGGGCAACCGTGCCGCCGCGCAGCACCATGCGCACGCCGCCATCGACCTCCTGCGCCCATTGGCCGATATCGACGCTCTCGTTGGCGCCGCTGCGGTCGCGCAGGCGAAAGATGCCGTCGGGGAACAGCGTGATGGTGAGCCCGCCGCCCTGATAGGTGCGTGGCGGCTCGCCGGGCCGTCCGATGGCATGGCAGCGCATCGAGCGGCCGCCGGCCGTCAGGGTGGCTTCGCGGCCACGGCCGGACAGCTCGTAGTAGGAATCGCCGAAGGCGAAGCCCGAGCCCGACGGCTGACGCGGCAACTCGACTTCAGGCTGACCAGGCACGCTGATCGTCGCGAGGTCGCCCTCCTTGGAAAAGGCCGCGGCAAAGTCGCTGCCGCCGGGACAGGCATACATCACCTGCGCTCCGGGCGGCTGGGCCTGGGCGGCGGGTTCGGCCGGCGGCGCCTGGGACTGGGCCTGCGCCGCGGTAGCGGCGAGCATCGCAAGAAGAGCAAGCTTCCTCATCGGCGTGCCTCGGGAATCCTGCCGTCGGCGGACAGCAGCACGGCAATCGGCCGCGTCGTCTCGAACTGGGCCAGCACGATCAGGCTGACCACGGTGATCGGCACGCACAGGAACATGCCCACCACGCCCCAAATCGTGCCCCACACCATCAGCGAGACGATCACCACCAGCGGCGAGAGGTTGAGCGTGCTGCCCATGATGGCGGGCTCGACCACGTTCGCCGTCACGACCTGGATGGTGCCGAACACCAGCAACACGATCAGGAAGGGCGTCAGGTGGTCGAACTGCACCAGTGTCAGGATGGCCGGCGCCACGATGGCGAGGATCGAGCCGACGGTGGGGATGAAGTAGAAGAAGAACACCATGACCGCCCAGAAGGCCGCGAAGTCGACGCCGACCGAAGCCATCACGCTATAGGCCAATGCCGACGTAATTACGGCGAGCGTGGTCTTGATGCGAATATAGACGCGGATGTCGTGGTCGATCTGGTCGAGCACGGCGTGCACGCGTTCCTGGTTTCCAACCGAGCCCAGGACAATGGCAAGCTTGCGGCGGAAGCGCACCTGCTCGACGAACAGGAAGCCGGCATAGATCACGACGATGCCGGCCACGCTCACCACCGAGGCGGCCGCGGTGGCAATGCTGCTCAGCGTGTCGGCGAGGCTGATGCGATCGAACAGCTCGCCGATGGTCGGCGCCTGCTCGGCGCTGACCAGCCGTGCGCCCTCGTTGATCAGGGTCTGCAGACGGCGCTCGTAGTTGGGCGCGGCGTCGATCACGGCACTGACATTGCGCCCGATGGTGCGGCCGACCACCCACAGCAGGCCGCCCATGATGCACACCGCCGCTGCGAGTGCGAATGGCCGCGGCAGGCGAAGGCTGCCGAAGCGCGGATGCTCGAAGGCGTCGGCCAGGGCGTCGATCATGTACCAGAGCACGATACCCAGTACGAAAGGCAGAAGCAGGCCGCGCCCCGCCACGAGAAGATACATCGTGGCCGCAACAACGATGGCCCAGAGGGCGGCGCGCTGGAGGGTCATGCGCGCCTATAGTATCCTGAGGCGCGGTCGCGCTGCTTCAAGAAATGATGCGCGGCGACGAATCCGCCCACTCCGTAAACGGGGGAGATGACACATGGTAGATCTGTTGTTCGGCTTTCAGGGACGGGCCAACCGCGCCAAGTGGTGGCTCGTCGCGCTGGCAATCTTCGTCGTGGAAGTGATCGTCTTTGCCGCGATCTTCGGCACCGCGGCAATGTCAGGCGATCCAGAAGCGATCGCGGCGGCCGTCGGCCCGATTGCCGGCATCGTGATCTTCGTCATGGTGGTGCTCGCGACCTGGATCCACATCGCCATCGCGGTGAAGCGCTATCACGACCGCAACAAGAGCGGATGGTGGGTGCTGATCGTCTTCGTGCCGGTCATCGGCGGGCTGTGGTACTTCATCGAGTGCGGCTTCCTGCGTGGCACGCCCGGCCCGAACGCCTACGGTCCCGATCCGCTGGCCGTCATCTGATTGCGCGTTGAGCGCGGCCGCATAGCGGCGCGGCGCAGCGCCGCCCGGCCGCGTTCGGTCAGCTCGACCCGGTGCTCGCCGCGCTCGCCGCCGCATTGGCGGATGAGCCCGTCTGCGCGCGCATCCTCCCACACCGGAAAGCGCGGGCAGGAGCTGCGCCAGGCGTCCATCACGTCCTCGCGGCTGCGCGGCCGGTCGGCCACCCATTGCAGGAACTGGATCATGATCAGGCTGGGCTCGGTCGGCATGTCACGGATGCTCCAGGTCGACGTGCGGCGAGCGGGCAGCGCGTGTGCCCATGCTCCAGGCGCGTCCGGCAAGATACCCCGCGAACAGCGAACTTGCAGCGGCGATATGGGCCTGGCGGGGCAAGGTCCCCGGAGGCAGGAAGCCGGCGACGGCATCGAGCAGGGCTGCCGCGATAACGCCGACCGCGATCACGGCGCCGTCAAGCACCGGCCGCGGCCGCACCACACCCCATACCTGGTCGGTCTGCACGCCGATCGAGCGGCCGCGGATCATCCCGGCGACGGCGCCCACCAGGGCGGTGGCGGCCCAGGTCGCGTCATGCGCGAAGCTCGTCACCGCGCCGGCCAGCAACACCAGGGCAACCAGCGTCGCAAGGAACGGCGGCACGGCAATGCGCCATAGCTTCTGCGGCTTGCCCTGCGCTTCCGGCACTGCCGCCCACAGGCAGGCCGAGGCGGCGATCACTGTCAGGATGTTTACGAGGCTAAGAGGATAAGTCATCGACGGGGGGTACGCGCCTGCACACGATGGTCTCCCCACAGACCTACACGGCCTGTCGGCGGCGAACAATCGGCCGGCTGCATGACCCCTATCCTTCGCCCGGCGGCGACCGTCTGTCGTGCAGGTCCGACTGAGGCTCCTGCCGGGAGCGCACAAGCACAGCCGCCGAGCGGCCGACCACGAAAGAGGCGACGACGGTCAGGCCGAGCTCCATCGTCGGCTGCTCGGCGGGGCCAACGGCGGCCAGGGTAATCTCGACCAGCGCCAGGCCGACCAGCCCAGCGGTGGCGATGAGGCCATCATGTGCTTTGCGCAGCCGTATCAGACGCCAGCTGTGGTCGACATAGATCCGCAGCCAGTAGCCGCGCGCGGCGCCGGCGACGGCGGCAAGGATGGCGAACATCCACAGGCCGGGGTTCTTGAGCTCGCCCCATGTCGGATAGGCGATCAGCGCGAGGGCGGACACCGCGGCAAGCAGTGCGGTCACCGCGGGCCGCCATTCTGCAACGACGCGACCCGTGCTGTCGGGCAGCGCGCTGTAGGCTGCACCGACGGCGCACAACAGCATCACGCCATGGGTGACATAGACATTGGAGACCAATGTCATTGAAAACCGCACTGCTGGGCAGTGACGCCGACGGTGGCCCATCGCTGGCCTTCGCGGAAACAGCCGTTCTGCCAGTGCCCGGCGTAGCTCTGGCCGTTGGCCGCATAGCGCGTGCCGTAGCCGTTGGGCAGGTCGTTGCGCCATTCGCCGTCATAGCGGCCGCCGTCGGCATAGGTGCGCATGCCGCGGCCTTGCGCCTTGCCGTCGACGAAGTCGCCCTCATAGCGGTCGCCATTGGCATAGTAGAGCGTGCCGCGTCCGCTACGCTGGTTGTCGCGGAAGTCGCCGACGTAACGGTTGCCATTGGTCCAGATGTAGGTGCCGCGCCCGTTGGGCTTGTTGTCGCGGAAGTCGCCGGTGTAGCGCGCGCCGTTGGCGAAGGTGAAGACGCCGCGCCCGTAGCGCTCGCCGTTCTGCCATTCGCCCTCGTAACGGGTGCCGTTGCCGTAGGTCATTTTGCCCGAGCCGTTGGCCATGCCGTCCTTCATCTCGCCCTCGTAGCGCGCGATCGGCTTGCCGCCTTGAGACCATTGCAGGACGCCCTGACCGTGAGCCAGGCCGTGATAGCACTCGCCCGACCAGGTGATGCCCATGTTGGGCTCGTTGTCGGCCCGTACGATCTTGCAGCCGGTCGTAGGGTCGGCGAGTTCGTCGCTGGCGACGCTGCCAGGAGCGCTGCCAGGACCGCTGCCGGTACCGCTGCCGGGCGCCGGAGTGGGCGGCAGGCTCGGCACCGGCCGTGTGCCTTGCGCCGCTGCCGATCCGGCGAGCGCAAGCAACAGCAGCAGCGCGATCCTGACCACGACCATGATTCCCCCGCACACGGGGATCAGTGTAGCAGACCCAGCGATACCGGGAACGTCAGCTCCGCGTGCGCAGATAGACCGTCACGGCCCGGGCCGCCAGGAAGCCGGCACCGAACGCCACGGCGATCGCGGCGTAGGGGACGTATGACTGACCCTGCGTCGAGACAAGCGGCGCGGCGGCGGCCATGGCGACCGCGAGGGCCAGCAGCATCGCCATCCAGAAGCCGTCGCTGCCGCTCGGCAGGCGCACGGTCGACCACAGCGGGTCGATGTCGACGGCCATGAACCAGCCGCGGGCGGCACCCAGCAGGATTCCTGCCGCGATGGCGATGCGCAACTCGTCGGGCCGCCGCAGGTCGGGCTCGGTCAGGCCGATCATCACCAGGGCGCAACCGAAGGCCAGCGGCGGCGGCACCATCAGATAGCCGCGCGACTGGGAGACGCCACGCGCCTCCCGCCAAAGGGCATAGAGACACGCCGCTGTCGCCAGAGCGGCCAGCAGGTGAAGAAGATTCAGCACTGGCTCACGACGGTGCGCTCAGAGGCGATGAAGGTCGACATGCGGCGCCCCCCGCCAACGCATCGCAATGGCCACCGCCCGCCCGGTCAACATGCCGGCGCAGGCGGCGGCAATCTCAGGCGCGATAAGACGAAAGGGCACGCCGTTCGGCCCGGCGAAAGAGCCGCCGACTTCGAGCAGTACGGCGGCCACCAGGCCGAGGGCGACCAGGAAGGAGCCGCGCGCCCGAGGCAGGCGGATCTTGTCGAACATATGGTCGACCTGGAGCTGCAGCGTGAAGCCGCGCAACGCGCCGATCGCAAGGCCAGCGGCCAGGGCGGCCGCGAACATCCAAGGCGGCCGCTGCGAGCCGAGGTAGATGAACAGGAACACCAAGGCGCAGCCCATGGCCAGCAGGGCAGGCGCTGCCAGGCGGCCGCGCGGCAACGGACGGTGCCGCATCTCGCTCAGGGTGAAGCGGGCGCAAGGCAGCGCAAACACCAGCAGCACCAGGTGGAGGAGATTGGGCCCTAGAGTCACATCGGCACGACAGCGCGCGCGTGATGACCCTCGTCTAACGCGTCCGAGCCCAATATCGCACAGATTGCGTGTGGAATCGCCGAGCAGTGCATCGACGGCTGGCCCCCAAAGCCGGCACGAACATTCTGAGGCAGTGTCGATATCGGTCGCATCGTGCACGATCAAGGAGAATAGGCTGCAGTTGCGACGCGGATTGATCCTGGCCCGCCGCATCGGCGGCAGTTGCTTGCCGCGAGCTTAACCTGGCGAGGACGTCGATCGGGGCGAGGCCTTCGTGCTCGCGGGTAGCGCTGGCAGGGTGGCAATCATAAGTTGTATTCGCGCGCGCTTCGAAGCGCACGTGCCGTCCGGATCCGCCATCCGTCGAGAACGGTGTGGCAAGCTGGCTGTCATCAAACGATCGTGAGCGCGCTCGCTTCACGATGCCGTGCCATCGGCGACAAATGTCTCGACCGTCGCGTCAGGTGCTTGTTCCATCGGCGAAACTTTTCGCAGTCACTTTTTTCAGTGCCGGTTTCCCGTTGGTTTTTTGCATCGTCTAATTGCATCGGCTGCCTATGGCTTCGCACGACACCCTTCCTCTATGAGGGCGTCCGTTGCGACCGGGTGTCTACCTCACGCCCATGGTGCGGAGATTATTGTTGGCCCGGAAGCGCGCGTTTTTCAGTGTCGGACGCAAGGAAGGCCGCTACGTGCGCGTCGGCCGGTTCGTGCTGTGGTGGTACGGCTTTCGGCGCGACAGCGAGCTTTGCGCCGCATGGTGGCTCGACCGCAAGCATCGCAACGCGACCAACGGACTCACCATCAAGCCACCGTGGTGCCCGCCGCTCTATTCCGAGGACTACGGCAAACATCGGCCTTATTTGAGGCTGTTCGGCTGGCGGGTCATGTCGGTGAAGCACGACCGCTGAGGCGCTCAGAAACTGCACAGCCACTGCTGCCGGCTGTGTCCAGTGTGCCACACCTGACAGCACATCGGCGTGCAGTTCGTTGTCCTTGGTAGCGTCGGTTCAGTGCTCTCAGGTACAGTCCGCTCGGTTTTCAGCCCGTGGCCAGCTTCCGCCGATGTCAGTGGGACGGCCCTACGTATCATGGAGAATTTGATGAAGAAGGCTTTTATAGCCGCCGCTGCACTCGTCGCGCTGCCGGTCATGGCTCAGGCGCAGTCTCCGTCGCCGGGCGTGTATATCGGTGCGGAAGGCGGTCTCAACTGGCTTCTGAACTTCAACGCCAGCCCTAACAATCCGACGCTGCCGCCGGTGGTCAGCGTCAACCCGAATACCGGCTGGATGGCTGGCGGCGTGATCGGCTACGACTTCGTTGGCCCGCGCGTTGAGTTGGAAGGCATCTATCGCAACAACACGACGAACGTCGGCATCCCCGGAACGGCGCTCAACAACCAGGTCGGCCAGCTCGGCATCATGGCCAACCTGTACTACGACTTCATGCCGGCCTCGGTGATCACGCC
>FODP01000003.1 GCA_900110395.1 Rhodospirillales bacterium URHD0017 | reverse complement strand
AGCGTCGCATACAGCCACAGCGACACCAGGATCGCCGGATCGATCGCCGGACGGCCGCTCGACGACACCGTCGTCTGCACCCGGCCGTACAGCTCCGACAGGTCCAACTCCTCGACGTAGTCCCACACCTGGCGTGCCCGATGTTCGAACGACAGAAGATCGTCCAGACTGCTCTGTTGGAACTCGATCTGCGTCCGCACCGCCGTCTCCAGACGCAAGCCGGCCGGTCTGCCCTTGCCATCATGACCTCGCTGAACTGTCCTACAGATCAGCGAATCAAAACTTCCGCCCCCTTGCCAGTGGTTTCTTCACAACCTCTGGAGTGGCGCGCCCCCAGCAAGTCAGGGAATTTCGTAGACCGCCATCTCGGCCGCGACGCCGCGCAGGGGATGGCTCTGCGCCAGCGGCTTCTGGCCGTTGTTGCCGAGCACCTCGGCGCTCCTCGGATTGTCGATCACCGGCGCTGTCGCCAGGATCGAGCGGGTCTGGGCGAGGCCCTGCACGCGCGAGGCGATGTTCACGGTCTGGCCAAAATAGTCCTGCCGCTCGTTCAGGTTTACCGCCAGGCAAGGCCCCTCGTGGATGCCGATCTTGAGCAGCAGGTCCTCGCGGCCGTGCGTGTCGTTCAGCCTGCGCATGGCCTCGCGCATGCGCAGTGCCGCCGAGAGCGCGTGGTCGGGCGTGAGGAAGGTCGCCATCACGGCATCGCCGATGGTCTTGACCACGGCGCCGCCCTCGGCGGCGACGATCTCGTTCAGGGTGCGGAAGTGCTCGCGCACCAGGTCGAAGGCCACCAGGTCGCCGACCCGTTCGTAGAGCTTGGTCGAGCCCTTCAGGTCGGTGAACAGGAAAGTGAGGCTGGTGATCTTCAGCCGCTGGTCGACGTCGAGCGTGTCGGTGCGATAGATGTCGCGGAAGGTCTGGTTGGACAGCAGGCGCTTGGCCGTGAGGAACGGCCGGCGCTTGCCGACCGTGGCGGCGAATTTGTCGTCGACGATCCAGACGGTGGGCAGCGTACGCACGGCCGTGCGGTTCTCCAGCGACAGCCGGATTGTCCCGGGTCGCAGGGTGATCTCGCCCGTCGGCGCCCGCAGGTTGTTGTAGACCAGCGTCACGTTCTGCCGGTCCTGCGTCGGCTCGCCGGTCACGTTGATGAACTGCGCGGCGTGGCTCACCGGCTCGAGCACGATGACAAAGCCGGCCGGCAGCTGCAGCGACAGGAACGCCTTCTCGCCCGCCGGCAGTTCGACGGCATCGAGCGTGATCTGCTGCATCGCCGCCTCGAGGCCTTCCTCGGGCAGGTCGACGCCGCGGCCCCAGAAGACCTGGCGGTAATACTCCCAGAGCGGAAGCTGATCGGGATCGTGAGCCGCGATGCGTCGCACGCGCGGGTTCACCGTGAAGCTCACCTCGACCATGTCGTCGAGCGTCGGCTCGTTGTTGAGGTTGCAGAAGGCGCAGTAGTACTCCTGCGAGCGTACGCTCTTCAGCGACGTGTTGGCGTCCAGCACGCCGCTGCAGCTCGGGCAGAGCACGTTCCACGACATGTCCAGAAGGCCGATCTGGGCGGCCTGCAGGAACGTGGCGATCGTCCGTTCTTCCTCGAGGCCCTCGCGCCCGGCGAATTCGACCGCGTTGATGCGCGCGAGCCTTCGGTCGGGCGCATCGCGCACCAATCGTTCAAGCGCGACCACGCAATCGGTGTCAGCCGATTGCCGTAGAACTGCAAACAGTGATTGTGCTTCGCTCATGGTTGGATGCCTCGCCCTGAGATGGCGTGGGACGGGTCCGGTTCAAGCCAGCGGACCCGACAAATTACCTCATGCATCAGAGGCGTGCTTCCTCAATCCAGTCTGCCAGCACCGCCGTCAGCTCGCCTGGCCGTTCCAGCGGCGCCATGTGGCCGCAATCCTCCAGGATGGCGAATCGCGCATGGGGCAGGTGCTGCGCCATGCGTTCGGTCTCCGCAAAGCTGCGGAGCCGATCCTGGCGGCAGGCCACGACCAGGGACGGGCAGGCGATGCGTTCGAGATCGGCGTAGCCATCGTGGCGGACCAGAGCGGCCTGCCGCTTGCGCACCTCGCGACCCAGCCGGCGCTGCATGCTGCGCAGGCGCTCGAGCAGCACGGGATCGTTCTCGCGGTCGGGATGCAGGCCGCGCGCCGTCGTGACCTCACCCGCCGCTCGCGGCGGTCGGTCCCCCGGCCGGTAGCCCGCCTTGCGCCGCTCGATCTCCTCTTTCGAGTAGCCGCGCGCGGACGAGGCGATGAAGGCGACGCCAGTGACACGCTCCGGCGCCATCAAGGTCAGCACGCGGGAAACGAAGCCGCCCATCGAGAAGCCGACCAGCACGAAGCGCTCGGGCGAGCCGTCGAGGACGCGGCGCGCCATGTCTTCGAGCGTGGAGTCCTCGTAGACGTTGCCGTGGTGGATCGTGCCGAGCGCCGCCAGACCCGGGACCATGTCGGTCCACAGGTCCTGGTCGCACATGAAGCCGGGCAGCAGGACGATGTGGCGCAAACGCTTGGTTACTTCTTCAGAGCCTTCAATATCTTCCCCGAATCGGTGACGAAGCCGAAGCACTTCTTGACGTTCCACACCGTCGCTTCGGTGCAGAAGTCGGGCGAGGTGGTGGCGCAGCAATCCTCGACCAGCACGCAGCCATAGCCCAGGAAGTTGGCGTCGGTCAGCGAATGCAGCACGCACTGGTCGGTGTTGACGCCCGAGAACAGCACCGTGCGCGTGCCGAGATTGCGCAGGATGGAGTCAAGCGGCGTGTCCCAGAATCCCGAGATGCGATACTTGTCGACTTTGATGTCGTGCGGCTCCTGCTCGAGTTCGTCGACGATCGCCGCGGCCCACGAATCCTTCTGCAGCACCGGTGCGCCGCTGCCGGGCAGCGGATCGCCGAGGCCGACACCGGTGCCGGCGGGCTTGTAGAGATGGATCTGGTTGGGCGGCATGTTGGCGAGGTCCGGCCGGTTGCCCCAGTTCACCCAGATCACCGGCACGCCCGCCTTGCGCAGCGCCGGCAGGAGCTTCTGCAACGGCTTGATGGGCTTGCGGTCGGGCGCGTAGTCGGCGCCGAGATGATCGACCCAGCCGCCCTTGGCGCAGAAGTCGTTCTGCATGTCGATCACGATCATGGCCGTGCGCTTGAGGTCGATCGTGACGTTCTGCGGCGCTGCCGCAATCTTGAGCGGAACGGGCTTCGCCGGCGGCGTCGCCATGTCTATTTCACGGGCATTGGCGCCCCAGGCGAAGCCGGCGCGCGGGGCGCTCAAAGGATGCAGTTTGTTGGCCATCGATCTCCCCCAAAGGGCTTTGTGATTGCCCGGTTGGTTGCAAGTTCCCTGCCAGTTGGCACGCCGATTGCCTCTGCTTCGGCGGGATCAAATGCCCAACGAGCGGGGGAAGATAGCCATGAACAAGTTCGATCGTCGCGTATTCCTGGCCGGTACGACCGGTATTGCAGGCCTTGTGATGCTGGGTGGCCTGGGGGCGCCGGCGCGCGCCCAAGGTGGCCCGCTCAATGTCGGCGTACTGATCCCGGGCTCCAAGTCCGACAAGGGCTGGATGGAATCGGGCTACGACGGCATGAAGGCAGCCGAGAAGAAGCTCGGCAACAAGGCCTCGGTGAAGTTCATCGAGAACGTGAAGTTCGGCGACATGGAGCAGGTGCTGGTGACGCTGGCCGGCAAGAACGAGCTGGTGATCGGCATCGGCGGCCAGACCCAGGCCTCGGTCTTCAAGGTGGCGCCGCGCTTCCCCAAGGTGAAGTTCGCCATCATCGGCGGCAACGCGGACCCGAAGAAGCCCGACAACGTCTCGGGCTACGACGTGCGCCAGGCCGAGATCGCCTTCGTGGCCGGCGCGTCGGCGGCCATGCTGTCCAAGACCGGCGGCGTCTCCTATGTCGGCGGCCTGGAGATCCCGGCGATCAAGAATGCCGGCATCGAGTTCGGCAAGGGCGCCAAGTACATCAATCCCAACATCAAGTATTTCGAGAGCTACACCGGCGACTTCGATGACGTCGCCAAGGCCAAGGAGGCGACGCTGGCCGCGATCGCCCAGGGCGCCGACATCCACTACCACATCCTCAACCTCGGCCTGCGCGGCATGGAACAGGCGGCGCGCGAGAAGGGCACGCACATCATCGGCAGCTACACCGACCGCTGCGGCACCGACCCGCTCTACGTCGCCTACTCGATCACCGGCGTCGGCTTCCAGGTCGAGTACGCCATGGAGCAGGCCGCGGCCGGCACCTGGAAGCCGGAGTTCAAGCCGTTCGGCCTGGCGATGGGTCCGAAGGCCTCCGACATGGTGATCTGCAAGGCCACGGCCGAGCAGAAGGCCAAGATCGAGGAGATCAAGAAGGACCTGCTGTCGGGCAAGATCAAGGTGTTGGACGCCTAACTCGGTCGTCCTGAGCGTAGCGAAGGACCTCATCGCCGCTTGCCAGGGGCATGAGATCGTTCGCTGCGCTCAGGATGACAGTGAGTGCGTATGATGAGTCAGCCCACCGGATCGCTGCTCTCGCTCAAGAATCTCGGTAAGCGCTTTGGCAGCCTGCAGGCGCTCGAAGGCGTCAGCCTCGACGTGCGCGCCGGCACCGTGCAGTGCCTTTTGGGCGAGAACGGTGCCGGCAAGTCGACGCTCTGCAACCTGATCTTCGGCGTCTACGAGCCGTCGGCGGGCGACATGGCTTTCGACGGCGCGGCCTGGGCGCCGGAAAGCCCGGCCGTGGCGTTGGAGAAGGGCATCGCCATGGTGCACCAGCATTTCAGCCTGGTGCCGCGCATGACCGTGGTCGAGAACCTGATGCTGGGCCAGGTCAGGGGCGTGCTGAAACGCCACGAATTCGGTGCCCGGATCCGCGACATCGCCGAGAGCTTCGGCTTCAGCCTCGATCCCGACGCCGTGGTCGGCGAGCTCTCGGTCGGCGAGCGCCAACGCGCCGAGATCGTGAAGTGCCTGATGCGCGACCCCAAGCTCCTGGTGCTCGACGAGCCGACGGCCGTGCTGCCGCCGGGCGAGATCGGTGCGCTTCTGGATATCTGCCGCCGCGTCGCCGATTCCGGGCGCGCCGTCATCCTCGTCACGCACAAGCTCGCCGAGATCGCCAAGGTTGCCGATCGCGTGGTCGTCCTGCGCACCGGACGGCTGGTCGCCGACGAGAGCATGGCCGAGGCCGACATGGGCGCGCTGGTCCATGCCATGGTCGGCCGAGAACTGCGCCCACTCGATGTGGCCCTCGCCGAGACCGACGAGGACGTCGAGACACCTGAAGCAGCAAGGGGCTTCGCCCTGGTGTGCGATGGCCTCACCGTGCACGACCGCCACGGCGCCGTACGGCTCGACAACTTCACCCTGGAAATACGCCCCGGCGAGATCGTTGGCCTCGCTGGCGTCGAGGGCAATGGCCAGAGCGAGCTCGGCATGGTCCTGGCCGGCCTGCTGCGGCCGACCGAGGGACACTTCTATATCGGCGGCAGCGACCTCACCCACGCCGGCGCCGCGGCGGTGACGGCGGCCGGCGGCGGCATCGTGCCCGAGGACCGCCACGCCGTGGCCTGCGTCACCGGCATGTCGGTCGCCGAGAACGTGTTTCTGAACAAGCTCGAGCGCTTCACGCGCTTCGGCCTGCTGCAGCGTGGTGCGATGAACGCGGCGGCCCAGAAGCAGATGAAGGAGTTCGACGTGCGCGCCACGGGCCCCGAGGTCGCTTTCTCGGGCCTCTCGGGCGGCAACCAGCAGAAGGCGGTGCTGGCGCGCGAGCTGACGCTTGATCCCCTGGTGGCGCTGGTCGCCGCCCAACCGACACGTGGTTTGGATGTCAGCGCCGTCGAAGCGGTCTATCGCCAGATCAGGGCTGCAGCGCGGCGCGGCGTCGGCGTGCTGCTGATCTCCAGCGAGCTCGACGAGCTTCTGGCCGTCGCCGACCGCGTCGCCGTGCTCTATCGCGGCCGGCTGGTCGGCGAGCGCCCCGCCGAGATGAGCGAGCGCGGCGCCATCGGCGCCCTCATGTCTGGGCAAATCGTGTCGGGCCAGGTCGCATGACGGATCGTCGCCGCCTGCTCGGCATGGCCGTGCCGTTCATTGCCGTCGTCGGTTCGATGATCGCGGGCCTCCTGCTGATCGCCCTGAGCGGCAAGGACGTGCCGGATGCCATCGAAGCCTTCATGGACGGCGCCTTCGGCTCGGCCTTCGCGATCGGCGCCTCGATCAACCGTGCGGTCGCGCTGTCGCTGGTCGGGCTGGGCTTCATCCTGGCCTTCCGCGCCAACCTCACCAACGTCGGCGGCGAGGGCCAGATCGCGGTCGGCGGAATCGCCGCGACGGCGCTGGGCCTCTGGCCGCCGATTGCCGGCCTGCCGCTCGGATTGGCCGTGATCATCCCGCTGTTGGGCGGCATCCTGGCCGGCGCCTTCTGGGGCGGCATTGCCGGCTTCATGAAGGTGCGCTTCGGCACCAACGAGGTGATCAGCACCTTGCTGCTGGGCTTCGTCGCCCTGCTGTCGGTCTATTGGTGCGTCCAGTCGACCGCACTCTTGCGCCAGCCGCAGACCTCGTCCGCGACCTTGCCGGAATCCCTGCCGATCGCCGATGCGGCCAAGCTGCCCAGCCTGACCGGCAATTCCGAATCGCCCCTGCATATCGGCCTCGTGATCTGCCTGCTGCTGGCTATTGCCACCGCGATCGTCCTGCAGCGCTCGACCTTCGGCCTGCGTCTGCGCGCCATCGGCCTCAACGAGCTGGCCGCGCGCCGCGCCGGCATGCCGGGCGGCATCCTGCTGGTCGCGGCGCTGGCCATGGCCGGCGCGTTCGGTGGCCTCGCCGGCGCGATCATGCTGCAGGGCGAGCAGTACTACCTGAAGGCCGGCTTCTCCTCAGGCTACGGCTTCGACGGGCTTGTCGTGGGCCTGCTGTCGCGCGGCTCGACGGTCGGTGTGCTGGCCGGCGCGCTGTTCTTCGGCTTCCTGCGCTCGGGCGGCATCTCCATGGAGATCATGGCCCAGGTGCCGGCGGCGCTGACCCTGGTCATCCAGGGCCTGATCGTCATTGCCGTCGCCGGCTCGGTGATCCTGGTCGAGAAGCTGCAGGGAGGCCGCTGATGGAAGAGATGCTCGCCATCTTCATCGCCTCGACCTTGCGGCTTGCCATGCCGCTGATGCTGGCGGCGAGCGGCGAGCTGGTCTCCGAGCGCGCCGGTGTGCTGAACCTCAGCCTGGAAGGCATGATGCTGACGGCCGCTTTCTTCGGTGCGCTGGGCTCGTGGGCGTCGGGCAATCCCTATCTCGGCGTCGCCTGCGCCATCCTGGCGTCCGTCGTCGTCTCGGCGGTGCAGGCCTGGCTCAGCGTCAACCTCCGCGCCAACCAGCTGGTAGTCGGTATCGGCTTCAATATCCTGGCGCTCGGCGCCACCACCTTGCTCTACCGCATCATCTTCGGTGGCCTGTCGCGCGAGGAGATCCCTGGTTTGCCCAAGCTCGCGGTGAAGGGCCTGAGCGACCTGCCGTTCGCCGGCACCGCCTTCTTCCAGCAGTCGGTCATCGTCTATGTCGGCCTGGGCCTGATCGTGCTGATCTGGGCGATGCTGAACCACACCTCGTTCGGCCTCGCGGTGCGCGCCGTCGGCGACGAGCCGCGCAGCGCCGACAAAGCCGGCATCCCCGTCAACGCCACGCGCTGGAAGGCGGTGCTGATCACCGGCTTCATGGCGGGTTTCGCCGGCGCCTTCATCTCCATCGCCGACATCCACACCTTCACCGAGAACATGACCAACGGCGCGGGCTATCTCGCGCTCGCTGCGGTGATCTTCGGCGGCTGGAACGTCGGCCGCACCATCGCCGCCTGCCTGCTGTTCGGCGCCGCCACGGCGCTGCAGTTCCAGCTGCCCGCCATGGGCATCAACGTGCCCACTGCTTTCCTGCTGATGCTGCCATATCTGCTGGCATTGCTGGCGGTGGCCGGCGTCGTCGGCCGGCTCGAGCCGCCCACCTCTTTGACCCTGCCGTTCCAGCGCGGGAAGTAACGCATGCCCACCATCGCCGCCCAGCCTTACGCGTACAGCTTTCCTGCCGGTCGGCTGGCGCTGATCGTCATAGACATGCAGCGCGACTTCGTCGAGGAGGGCGGCTTCGGCTCGGTGCTGGGCAACGACGTGCGGCCGCTCGCCAAGATCGTGCCCACCGTGCGCCGCCTGATCGACGGCTTCCGCGCCGCACGGCTGCCCATCATCCATACCCGCGAAGGCCACAGGCCCGATCTCTCGGACTGCCCGCCGTCCAAGCGTGCGCGCGGCGGCGGCAAGCTCACCATCGGCGACGAGGGCCCGATGGGGCGCATCCTGGTCGACGGCGAATCCGGCAACGATCTCGTGCCCGAACTGGCGGCCCGGCCGGGCGAGGCGGTGATCGTGAAACCGGGCAAGGGCGCGTTCTATGCCACCCACCTCGACGACATCCTGAAGCGCGACGGCATCGGCCATCTGGTGTTCGCCGGCGTCACCACCGAGGTCTGCGTGCAGACCACCATGCGCGAGGCCAACGACCGCGGCTACGAATGCCTGCTGGCCGACGACGCGACCGAAAGCTATTTCCCCGAATTCAAGGCCGCGACCCTCGCCATGATCCGCGCCCAGGGCGGCATCGTCGGCTGGACCGCGCCGACCGACACCATCGTCAAAGCGCTCAAGTGAACGACTACGGCGCCTTCGTTCCCGGTCCCCGGGCACGCTTGGCGCCGCTCGGATCGGGCCCGCTCGACGGCCTCACCTTCGTCGCCAAGGACCTTTTGGACGTCGCGGGATTCGTCACCGGCGGCGGCAACCCGCACTGGGAGAGCCGACAGAAACCGGCGGCGAGGTCGGCGGCCGTTGTCGATCGCCTGCTGCGCACCGGCGCCACCTTGGTCGGCAAGACCATCACCGATGAGCTGGCCTTCAGCCTGGAGGGCGAGAACGAGCATCATGGCACGCCTGTCAATCCCCGCGCGCCCGATCGCCTGCCGGGTGGCTCGTCGAGCGGCTCGGCCGTCGCGGTCGCGGCGGGCCTCGCCGATCTCGGCCTCGGCACCGACACCGGCGGCTCGGTGCGTGTTCCCGCGAGCTTTTGCGGCTTGTTCGGCTGGCGCCCAAGCCATGGCCGTGTCCCCCTGGACGGCGTCGTCCGCTTCGCGCCGAGTTACGACGCGGTCGGCCTGCTGGCTGGCAACGCTGCGCACCTGCAGCTTGGTGCACAGTGCCTGCTCGGAACACCGGCGGCATCCCCACCGCCTGCGCGGTTGCTGTTGGCCACCGACGCCTTTGCGTTGGCCGAGTCCCAGGCGGCAGTCGCACTGAAGGACACGGCAAGGTCGTTGGGCGTTCTCGAAGAAGTGCAGATCTTCGCGGGCGGGCCTGCCGACTTCCTCGAGGCATACGTGACGCTGCAGGGCCTCGACATCATGCGCGAGCACAGCGACTTTTTGAGCAGCGATCCGATCTTCGGCCCGACCATCCAGCCGCGTTTCGACAGCGTGCGTGCGCTCGATCCAGCCATCGGCGCGCGATGGAATGCCTGGCGCGCGGAGACGACAGTTCGCTTGCGGCAACTGTTGCCCTCGGGAACGTTTGTCGTGCTGCCCACGGCGCCGTCGATCGCGCCATTGCGCTTCCTGCGCGACGAAGCCGCAGGCCGCTTCTATGACGCCGCGCTCACCTTGGGATCGATCGCAGGCCACGCCGGCCTGCCGGCGGTGAGCCTGCCGGTCGCAACGCTGCAGGACTGTCCGCTCGGCCTGTCGATCGTCGCTGGTCACGGCGAAGACGAGTCACTGATGGCGCTCGCCATGAAGATTGCGTGAATGTCGCGGCATCCGTTCCGACTGTGATTGCATTGTCATCTCCGGGTCCTAAATCCGAATCGAGTTCACCCAGGAGGATTGCGATGGCAGAGAACGTGCCCAAGGCCATGACGCCCAGCGCTTTCACGCCGTTCGGCGGCGAGTTCGACCAGCTCTTCAATCGCATGGTGCGCGCCTGGTCGTTCGGTTTCCTCGAGCCCGCCGGCAACGGACACTTGCGGGCGCTCCACTCCGCCGAGCACGCGCCCAAGGTCGAGGTGCAGGAGAACGGCAAGACCTACACAATCACTGTCGAGTTGCCGGGCGTCGAGCAGAAGGACGTGAAGGTCCTTGTCGAGGACGATGTCTTGACCATCTCGGGCGAGAAGCACGTCGAGCGCACCGAAGAGAAGACCCACTATTCGGAGCGCAGCTACGGCGGCTTCACCCGCGCCTTCACCTTGCCGTCCGACGCCGACCGCACCGACATCTCGGCCAACTTCGCCAAGGGCGTGCTCAGCCTGCAGATCGGCAAAACCGCGGGCCGGCCCGAGCGCGCGCGGCAGATCGAAGTCCAGCCGTCCTGACGTTCAGGCGAAGAAGGCACCGGCCCATGCTGCTGCAAGCATCAGCAGCAAACTGGGAATGACATAGAACGCGAAGAGCCGGCCGCCGGTCGTCACGGCGAAGACCATTTTGGTCACGGTGTTGGTGGTGAAGGCCGCCAGCACCGGGATGATCGTCTGCGGCGGCTTGATCCGGCCGTCGCTGACCAATGACGCAACCGAGACGGCGGCCGAGTGCGTGTCGGCGAAGCCCGCGACCGAGGCCGCGACAAGCACGCCAGCCTCGCCGAACCGGTCCTGCGCCGCGGCAGCGGCCAAAAGGACGACGGCCAGGATGGCGGCGAATGTCAGCGCCGTGGTCAGGCTGAAGGCATTGCCTTGCGCTTCATGCTTCTGGGTGTCTCGCTTCAGCGCCCATAAGGTGAAAGCGCCGCCATAGAGCACCGCGGCGGCGCCCGAGAGTACCAGCGGCACCCACAGTGCTTGCAGTGTCGGCATGTTGGTGGCGGCGATCAGGATGGCGAGCTGCACGACGGTGGCGACCGACGACAGCACGGCGCCGGCGACCGCGGGCTTCATCAGTTCCGGTTCGGCCTTCACCCGCGTGCCCATGGCGGCGATGGTGGCGCTGCTGGAGACGAAGCCTGAAGCGAGTCCGGCCAGCGGCAGGCCGTAGCGCGGGCCGACGACACGGACCGCGACGTAGCCCAGCGCCCCCACGGCCATCACCAGGATGACGATGGTCCATACCGTGCGCAGGTTGAGCGCGCCGTAGGGACCGATCGGCTTGTCCGGCAGCAACGGCAGCACGACCAGCGCGGCGGCGGCGAAGATCAGGAGGTCGCGCAACTCGTCGTCGGTCAGCACGGAGCGCACGAAGCGGTGCAGGGCCGACCGGGCGGCCAGCAGGACGGCGACCACGACGCCGAGGGCGGCGGCGAATTCCGGCTGCTTGATGGCGAGCCCGCCCAGGAGCGTGGTCAGCACCAGCGCCGTCTCGGTGGTGAGTCCGGGATCGCCATCGCGCGCCCGCCAGTAGGACAGGCCGGCGAAGGCCACCATGCCCAGGGCCACGGCGGCGAGGACGATCTCGTCGCCAACCGCCATCGCCGTGGCGCCCGACAAGGACGCCAGCGTGAAGGTGCGCAGGCCCGCTGCCTGGTGCGCCGGGCCGTCGCCCTTGTTGCGCTCTCGGTCGATGCCGACCAGCAGGCCGACGCCCAGCGCCACCAGGAAGCCGACGACCAGGGGGTGCACGTTAGGCATTGCCCATTATCCCCGTCGCCGTTGCGGGCGTCACGCGCTGAAGGCTCCGCCTGAGGTTGAGGGGCGCGTCGCGGCTGGGGTAACATTGGGCATCAGAAGGAGTGCGTTGGTGGCCGATCAGCCCGTCCCGTACATGGAGCGCACGCGCCTTTACTATCGCGCGCTCGGCTACGAGAGCGACTATGTGTGGGCGACGTTCGCCGACGTGCCATTTGCGCGTCTACAAGAGCCGCTCGCCCAGTCGACGATCGCCCTGTTGACGACGGCGAGCCCACCTGATCGCGGCAATGTCGACAGCCTCGGCGTCCGCCATGTCTGGTCGGGCCTGGTCGCCGACCCGCCGGAGCGTCCCTTCACGGACAATGTCGCTTGGGACAAGGAATCCACCCACACGCGTGACCGCGGCAGCTACCTGCCGATCGAGGTCGCGACGGAGCTGGCGGGCGAGGGCGTCTTCGCCGGCCTCGCCGCACACTTCCATGGCATTCCGACGGAATACAGCCAGCGCAAGACACTCGCGGTCGATGCGCCGCAAGTCCTGTCGCGCCTGCGCGCCGACGGCGCCGATGCCGCGCTCCTCTGTCCGCTTTGACCCGTCTGCCACCAAACCGTGAGTTTGGTCGCCCGTCACCTCGAGGCCAACGGCCTGCCCACCGTGATCATCGGCTCGGCGCGCGACATCGTCGAACATTGCGGCGTGCCGCGCTTCGTCTTCACCGATTTCCCGCTCGGCAATCCCTGTGGCCCGCCGTACCGCCGCGACATCCAGCGCAGCGTCGTGGCGATGGCCCTCGACCTGCTCTCTTCCGCGAGCGGGCCGCGCACCACCATCACCGCGCCGTTCATCTGGGAGGATCCCGATTGGCGCGGGCGCTACGGGCGCGTCGATCCTGCCAAGCGCGAGGAGCTGCTGGAGATCGGCCGCCAGCGCCGCGTGCGCAGGGCGGCAATGCGTCCGCCCGGCACGACCAACGAGGCCTGAGCGTCCCGCGCGTGGCATGTGTCTTGCTCTTTCAGGACAACAATCGAGGCAGGAACGATGAGCGCACCGCTGTTCTTCATGGCTCCCGGCGCGCCGACCCCGGTCGCGCCGTTCAGCCACGCCGTCGAGGTCGACGGCTGGTGCTTCATCACCGGTCAGATGCCGACCTGGCCCGACGATGACGCCAAACCGCTGCCGCCCGACATAGAAGGTCAGACGAAGCGCGTGATGGAGAACCTCAAGATCGTGCTGGGAGGTCTCAAACTCGGGCTGGAGCACGTGATCTGCGCGCGCGTCTACATCACCGACTTCGAGGCCAATTACCCGCGCATGAACGCGGTCTATGCCAGCTACTTCCCGGGCGACCGCCGGCCGGCGCGGACCTGCATCGGTGTCACCGGCCTGGCGCGCGGCGCCATGGTCGAGATCGACCTTTTGGCCAAGCGGTAGCCCCATGTGCAAGGGCGACGATCCGACCTGCGCCGAGTTCGAGCTGCACCACCGTCAGTTCGTCGAGGACATGGCGCGCGAGCGGCGCGCCTTCCTTGCCAGCCGATTCGCCGCCAAGGGTGGTGTCGCGACGCTGACGGCGGGCGGCATCGCGCTGCCCCGAAGGGTCTCGCCGGCGACACGGCATCATTGCCTGCCGGCCAACGCCGATACGGTCCATTGGGGCTTCTTCAGCAGAAACCTCAAGCCGCAGCTCGAGGTCGAGTCCGGCGACTTCATTACCATCGAGACCCTGACCCACCAGGCGAGCGACGACCACGAGCGCATGATCGAGGGCGATCCCGGAGCCGAGAGCGTTTACCTCTGGACCAGGGACAAGAAGGGCGTGGCGCGTCGCGGCGCCGGCGAGGGCGACGGCAAGGGGCTGGGCGTGCACATCTGCACCGGCCCCGTGCTGGTGCGCGGCGCCGAGCCCGGCGACGTGCTGGAAGTGCGCATCCTCGACGTGACCTTGCGGCCCAGCGCCAATCCGAGGTTCCGCGGGCTCGCCTTCGGCAGCAATGCGGCGGCCAACTGGGGTTACCACTACAAGGACTTCCTGGACGGCGACACGCGTGAAGTCGTCACCATCTACGAGCTCGACGCCACCGGCGGGCGCGACTGGGCGCGGGCGATCTACAATTTCCGCTGGCCCGAGATTGTCGATCCATTCGGCGCCACGCACGCGACCATCGACTATCCCGGCCTGCCGGTCGACCATGCGCTGACGACGCGCAACTGGGATGTGCTGAAAGGCGTGCGCATCCCCGTGCGGCCGCATTTCGGCGTCATGGGCCTGGCGCCCAAGGAAGCCGACGACGTGAACTCGGTGCCGCCGAGCTATACCGGCGGCAACATCGACAACTGGCGCATCGGCAAGGGCGCCTCGACCTTCTATCCGGTGGCGGTGCCGGGCGCGCTGTTGTCGGTCGGCGATCCGCACGCCTCGCAGGGCGATTCAGAGCTCTGCGGCACTGCGATCGAGTGTTCCCTGACCGGCACCTTCCAGCTCATCCTGCATAAGGCAGCCGAGCTCGGCGGCACGCCGATCGAGGGTCTCGACTTCCCGATGATCGAGACGCGCGACGAATGGGTGCTGCAGGGTTTCAGCTATCCCAACTACCTGGCCGACCTCGGCGCCGACGCACAAAGCGAGATCTTCAGGAAGTCTTCGGTCGACCTCGCCATGCGCGATGCCTTCCGCAAGATGCGGCGCTTCCTGATGACGGCCAAGAACCTCACCGAGGACGAGGCGATCAGCCTGATGTCGATCGCCGTCGATTTCGGCATCACCCAGGTGGTCGACGGCAACTGGGGCGTTCACGCGATCGTGCGCAAGGACATCTTTGCGGGCTGACGCGAGACGTCGTTGTCAGCCCGGCGGCGTCGGCCGGACCGCCGCGAGCCAGCGGTCGAGCAGCGCCTCGTCGACCGGCACCAGGCTCGCGAGGGACTTGCGCCCTTCGGCCGCCGCGCCTCGCTTCAGCAACTCGGCGACGGTGCGCACGCCGACATAGCGCAGGTCGTCGACCTGCTGGGCCGTGATGCCGGGAAGCCCGGCGATGGTCGGCACCACGGTGCCGCCGCCGGGCGGTGGCCCGCCGCGACTGTTGGCCGTCGCCTGCGGCGGCCAGTGCGCGGGATACCAAGCCGGCGCGGTGCCTTTCGCCACCATCTGCGCCTGCAGTTCCTGGTCGAGCGTCGTCTGCTCGGCGAGGCCCTGGCCGGCGAGATTATTGATTTCGGTCGGATCGTTCTGGAGATCGTACATCTCCCAGTCGGCGTCGGAGTAGCCGGCCGACGCGCTGCAGACGCTGTCGAGATAGACGGAATAGACCCAGTCCGTCGATCGGATCGTCCGGATGATGCTGGGCCCGCCGTTGCCGGCCATGTCGTCGTAGGTGAAATGGACGAACGTCTGCAGCGAGCCGCGATTGGGCGAGTCGAGCAGGACGTCATAGAGGTTCGTGCCGACGAACCGGCCGTTGAACTCGGTCACGCCGAGAATGTTTGCCAGTGTCGGCGCAAGGTCGGCGAGGCTTGCGATTTGATGGGTCGTCCGAGCTTCGGGCCAGGCGAGCTTGTTGGAGAAGACCAGCGGCACGTGCGTGCACTGGCCGTAGGCATTGACGAACTTCTCGATCAGGCCGTGCGCCAGCCCCATCTCGCCGTGATCGGAGAAGCGGATGATCAGCGTCTGTTCCTTCTGCTGGTCGGTCATGGCCGACAGGATGGTGCCGACCTGGCCGTCCACGTAGGTCGTGAGATAGGCGTAGAAATTGACGAAGTCGTTCTTGTTGGCGTTTTGAGACGCCCGCGTCGCCCAGCTATAGAACGCCTGGCCACGCGGCATCGTGGTCGGCGACTGGATGGAATCGTCGGGCACCGGCGCGGTCCCGCCGCTCCAACAATCCGAATTGTAGTAGACGGCATCGAGCGGTTGGTCGCCCGGCGCCATGAATCCGATATGGACATCGTGGGGATTGACCAGCGAGACAACCAGGCACCAGGGATCCGTCGCGTTCTCCATGCTCTCGAGGAAACTGACCGCATCGCTGACGTAGCGCTGGTCGTTCTGGTTAGTCGGCGTCGGTCCCTGGGTGCCGCCGCCGAGATAGGTATCGCTGAGATTGATGCCGGCGTCGGGAAAATCCCACGCAAGCGTCTGGCCGCCCAACGTCGTGTAGACGCTGTAACCCCAAGGCGTGAGGGCGGCCGCCTGGCCTCCAGGCTCGTCCATCCCGAACAGGTGCCACTTGCCGATCCAGTAGCAGCCATAGTTGGCATTGGCCGCGGCAACGATCGATGCGATGTTGGGAAAGAGGTCCGGCGTCGGCAGGACCGACACGCCCGTGGTCGTGCAGCCGGTGACGATGGGATACTGGCTGGTCTGGAAGGTCGCGCGACTGGCCGAGCACATGCAGCTCGCCGTGTAGGCGTGCTCGAAGCTCAGGCCATGGCGCTTGAGCGCCGTCATGGCCTTGAGCTGCTTGCCCAGGGTCGCCCGGTAGGCCTTCGGCCATTCGCCGAGCGCGCGTTCCTGGTCGGTGATGATGATCAGGATGTTGGGGAACGGGTATTTTTCGAGCAATTTGCCGAGCGCCATGGGTCCCCGCTTCTCCGGTGCAAGGCTGGTCTGCACGAGGAAGACTCCGGCACCGTCATGACGATAGCGTGTCACTCACCCGGTTGTGAAGGGGAATCCTCTACAACGGAACGCGCCGTCGCGCGCAAGGACATCTTCCGCGGCTAGAAGCTGAGCCGCTTGCCGACAGCGAGCGGTGCGAGCTTCGTGTCGCCGAAGGCGTTGTTGAGCGCCGACAGGGCGCGCCAGCCGGTGCAATGGCCGGCGGCGATGACACCGAGGTCGAAGCCTTTCAGGGCCTCGACCGTCTGGGGGATCACGCGCTCGTTGATGCCCGAGAGGTGCAGGCCGCCCAGCACGCAGTGCAGCTTCACGCCGGGGAAGCTTTCGCGCGCGTGGTTGAGGACGTTGACCACGCCGGCATGACTGCAGGCCGTCAGCACGACCAGCCCCTTGCCGCGCACGTTCACCGCCACGAAGCGCTCGTCGATTAGAAGCTCGTCCGGTTCCCAGCCCTTGCCGTCCTCGGTGCGGCGATGCTGCCCGGGCAGGCCGGTCTCAAACGGCGTGCGGCGCGGGATCTCGCCGCTCACGAACACGCTGCCGGCGATGACCTGCGCCTCGCGCGTGCAGACGACGTTGCCGCCCTGGGCGTCGAGGTCGGCGATGGAGGGAACGTCCTCCATCGGCCGGAAGGAGCCGTCCGGCATCTTGACGGCGCGGCTGCGGAACATGTCGGGATGGACGTAGCAGCCAACGCGCTTGCCGCCGTTGCGGTCGAGCACGAGCTGGAGCGCGCGCAGCATGGCGCCGGCATGATCCCAATGTCCGTGGCTCAGCACCATGGCCTCGACGGGTCCGAGATCGAGGCCGAGCCGCGAGACGTTCTGCTCGAACACGCGATCCTCCGGTCCGGTGTCGAACAGCACTGAATGGCTGCGGCCGCTGGCCTTGACCGTGAGCAGGCAGGAGAGGCCGTGCGCGGCGCAACACAGGCAGTTGCCGCCTAGCACCCAGGCGCCGCCACGGCGGCGTCCCAGGCCGCCCAGTTCGGTTTCGATGAAAGAGGGGACGGACGACAGCGAATCGGTGACGTTGTCGACGATGACCTGGATATCGAGCGAATCGACGGCGGCAAGCGATGTCATGAGGTTTTCCACTTCGGCTGGCGCTTGGCGAGAAAGGCATCGACACCTTCGGCGAAGTCCGGTGTGGTTGCCAGCCCGGCGACCGTCTCGAGCTCGAAGGCCATGCCGTCCTCGAAAGTCATGCCGCCGCCCAGGGTCACGGTGCGGCGAATGGCGGCGAGGGCGGTCGGCGACTTGGTGGCCAGCTCCTCGCCATAGGTCTGGACACGGGCACGCAATGTCCCCGGCTCGACCAACTCGTCGACCAGGCCCCACTGCAGCGCTTCGGTCGCCTGTACCAGGCCGCCCTCATAGAGATAGCGGATGGCGCGCGGCCGGCCGATCAGGCGGGCCAGCGCCTGGGTGGTGGCGATCGGCGGGATGAAGCCGATGTTGATCTCGGGCTGGCCGAGCCTCGCATCGGTCGCGGCGAAGCGCAGGTCGCAATGCAGCGTCATCTCCAGCCCGCCGCCGACGGCGGTGCCGTTGATCGCCGCCAGCAGCGGCTTGGACGACCCGCGCAGCAGGCGCACGATCCCGTGGCAGCGCTCGGCCCAGCGACGCATGCCGTCCTGGCCGATGCCCTTGAAGACGTGCAGGTCGGCGCCGGCACTGAAGTAGCGCGGGATGGCGCTCGCCAGCACCAGCACGCGTACCTCGCGATCGGCCAGCGCCGCGGCGATGGCGTCGTGGGTCTCGTCCACCATCTCGCGGGTGAAGGCGTTGACGGGCGGGCGGTTGAACTCCAGCCAGCCGACATGGCGGTCGACGGTGGAGCGGATGAAGGCGGTCTGGCTCATAGCCTCAGCGTATCGCGCACTGTGCGAATTGCCACCGACGGCGGCGGCGGAATCCCCGAATGTGATAGGGCTCGCCGGAGGTCTCATGAAGGCGATCCTCGCGTTTCTGTTGGCCCTGCTGTTGCCGGTTCCCCTGGCCGCTCAACACGTATCGGAATGGACGGTGGTGACGCTGGCACTCGACGGATCGTGGGGTGTTGGAACCTCCGAGCACTACGGTCCGGCATTGGCCTCGGCGTTGCGCAAATGCAACGCCATGTCCAAGGAGCAAAGTGATTGCGGCGCCGAGGTCACGGCCGTCAGGCAGGGCTGGACACTCGGTATCCTCTGTGGCGATCACCGCGTCCTCGTCGCCGCGACGGACCTCGCGACGGCGATCCTCGATGCCGAAGCGCGACAGGCCACCCTGAAAGACTTTTATGGCGACGGCCTGCCCGGCTGCTCGCGTATTGTAACGGTCGATCCGGACAGCTTCGCGACGTCCGCTAAGAAGAAGTCGTGGGGTGCGGTGAGGACGGACGCCGGCCGGTAAAGCTCAACGAACGTTTCGCGCCAACCTTGCCAGCAGGATCATGCTGACGAGCGACAGGGTCGCTGCGGCGAAGATCAGCCACAGCGCGCCGGCTGTGCCCCAGTTGCTGAGCACGGCGGCGATGACCGGCGGTGCCGAGGCCGAGACGATGCCCTGCGGCAGGGCGAGGCGGCCCATGTAAGCGCCGAACTGGCCGCGGCCGAACAGGGCAAGCGGCAGGGTGGCCCGCTGCACGGCCTTCAGCCCGTTGGCGATGCCGTAGGACATGATGCAAACCAGCGCCACGACGAAGTTGCCGCCGTCGATCAGCGCCACGGCCAGCCCCAGCACCAGCATGGCCGAGCCGAACACCGCCGAGTTCATGATCGAATAGCGATGGCCGAACAGCAGCTCGAACAGGCGCACCGTCACCTGCGAGGGGCCGATCAGCGAGGCCAGGAACACCGCCGAGGCGGCGGGATGGCCGAGCCCGCGCATCAGCTCGATCATGTGCACCATGGCGCCGGTGAACACGAAGGCGCCGCTGGAGAGCGTGATCGACAGCAACAGGAAGGCGCGGGAGCGCACCTCGGACGGCACGCCGCTCGCTGCCGGATTGGCCCCGGCGGCGAGGTGGTGCGCCGGCGGCTGGCCTGGCAGCACCAGCAGATGGACGGGCAGGCAGGCGAAGAGGTGGATCGCGGCATAGACCAGGATCGTGCCGCGCCAGCCCACCGCCACGTCGAGCGCGCCCGACAGCGGCCAGAACACGGTCGAGGCGAAGCCGCCGATGATCGCCAGCATGGCGATGGCGCGCCGCGCCCCGGGGCCAGCGACCTGGGCGATGGCGATGCTGGACGGCGTGCTGAGCGCCAAGGTCGAGGCGATGCCCATCGCCGCCCAACACAAGAGGTAGCTCACCACCCCCTGGCTGAAGGCGAGTGCGGCAAGCGAGACGGCGTAGAGCACGGAGCCCGACGCCATGAGGGTGCGCGCGCCGGTGCGGTCGATCAGTCGGCCGACCTGCGGTGCCAGCAGCGCGCCGACGCCGAACATCACCGTGATGCCGGCGAACACGACTTCGCTCGCGAGGCCGAGCGACTCCTGAATATGTCGGCCCAGCACCGCGGGCATCAGGAAGGTGGTGCCCCAGCCCACGATCTGCGTGAAGCCGAGGCCCGCTGTCGCCCGGGCTGCGGGCGAGAGGATCACGCCGCCCGGGACTGTTCGGGATAGAGCGACAAGAGGCCCGCTTCGCTGGCGGGGCAGACGCCGCGTTCGGTGATCAGCGCCGTCACCAGGCGGGCCGGCGTGACGTCGAAGGCGGGATTGGCGGCCGGGCTGCCCTCGGGCAGCACGTCGACCGTGACGACCTCACCCGAGGCCGTGCGGCCGGCGATGCGCGAGACCTCGGCGGCGTGGCGCTCCTCGATCGGGATGTCGGCGCCGTTCTCGAGCGTCCAGTCGATGCTGGGATAGGGCAGGCCGACATAGAACGGGATGCCGTTGTCGTGCGCTGCCAACGCCTTCAGATAAGTGCCGATCTTGTTGCAGACGTCGCCGCGGCGCGTCGTGCGGTCGGTGCCGGTGATGCAGAAGTCGACCTGGCCGCGCTGCATCAGATGGCCGCCGGCATTGTCGGCGATCACGGTGTGCGGCACGCCGTGCTTGGCGAGCTCCCACGCCGTCAGGCTGGCGCCCTGGTTACGCGGCCGCGTCTCGTCGACCCAGACATGGATCGGGATCCCGGCATTGTGCGCCTGGTAGATCGGCGCCAGCGCCGTGCCCCAGTCGACGGTGGCGAGCCAGCCTGCGTTGCAGTGGGTGAGGGCATTGATGCGCTCGCCCTTGGGCTTGATCTTCCTGATCAAGCCGAGGCCGTTCTCGCCGATGCGCCGGCAGATCTCGGCGTCCTCGTCGCAGATCTCGGCGGCGCGCCGGTAGGCCGCATCGGCCCGCTTGGCCGGCGCCAGGGGGGCCAGAAGATTGCGCAGGTCGTCGAGCGCCCAGCGCAGGTTCACCGCGGTCGGGCGCGACGCCATCAGGGTGGTGTAGGCCTGGGTCAGCATGGCATCGGAGGCATCCCTGGCCATCGCAAGCGCCATGCCATAAGCCGCGGCCGCGCCGATCAGGGGCGCGCCGCGCACGATCATGGTGCGGATGCCGCGCTCGGCATCCTCCATGCTGCGCCAGTCCCGCACCACGAACTGATGCGGCAGCAGGGTCTGGTCGATCACCTGGACGGTCGTGCCGTCGGCGCCGAGCCAGATGGTGCGATAGGGGGTACCGTCGACCTTCATGGGCCCGGAGATAGGGGCGTCGGGCCGGCGAGGTCAAGCGATGGAGCGGGCCACCGCGTCGATGATCGCGGCCGCATCGAGCTTGTAGGCCCGATAGAGGTCGGGAATGTCACCGGATTGACCAAAGGCCTCGATGCCCAGCGGCACGACCCGCTGGCCGCGCACCGAGCCCAGCCAGGAAAGCGCCAAGGGGTGGCCATCGAGGACGGTGACCAGACGGGCGTCGCGCGACAGGGGCGCCAGCAAGCGTTCGACAGGCGCGGCACTTCGATCGACCATGCCTGCGGTGCGGCCGCGATTGCGCTGTGCCGAAAGCCAGTCGGCGTGCAGTCGGTCGGGCGAGGTCAGGACCAGCAGGCCGGCGCCGGCGAAATCGCGCGCCACGCTCTCGTGCGCGGCGATCGCCTCGGGTGTGACGGCGCCCATGCAGACGATGGCGACGTCGCTGCCGCCATCCGGCGGCGCGTACCAGTAGCCGCCGGCCACGATGTCGGCTTCCTGGTCGGGCGTCAGCGTGCGCGACGGCTGTGGCAGGCTGCGGGTCGAAAGCCGGAGATAGACCGAGCCGCCCTTGTCCTGCTGCATGTAGTCGAGCCCGTGGCGCATCAGCACCGCGAGCTCGTCGACATAGGCAGGCTCGTAGGAGAGCAGGCCGGGCTGGCCGATGCCGATCAGCGGCGTGTGGATGCTCTGGTGCGCGCCGCCTTCCGGCGCCAGGGTCACGCCCGAGGGCGTGGCCACGATCATGAACCGTGCATCCTGGTAGCAGGCGTAGTTCAAGGCATCGAGACCGCGGGCGATGAAGGGATCGTAGAGCGTGCCGATCGGCAGCAGGCGCGCGCCGAACAGCTGGTGGCTGAGGCCCATCGCGGCGAGCTGGATGAACAGATTGTTCTCGGCGATGCCGAGCTCGATATGCTGGCCGCGCGGCGTCTTGCGCCAGAGCTGGGCCGACACGACCTTCAGCTCGCGGAAGACGTCTTCGGCCTCGGTGTGTGCCCACAGGCCGCGCCGGTTCACCCAGGCGCCGAGGTTGGTCGAGACCGTGACGTCGGGCGAGGTCGTGACGATGCGCTTGGAGAGCTCACTGTCCTCGGCGGCGATGGCGTTCAGGATCTTGCCGAAGCCTTCCTGGGTGCTCGACTTCTTGTCGTTGGGCCGCGGCAGCGCCGCCGGGATCGCCACGACAGGCGCCTCGGTGCGGCGGCGGCCTTCGGCGTTGAAGGGGGCGGTGGCCAGGAAGTCCTGCAGCTCGGGCGGCGTGGCGGAGAGGCCCGCGAACCTGTCCCACTCCTGGCCGTCGGCGATGCCCATGCCCTTCTTGAAGCCCGCCATCTGGTCCAGCGTCATCAGGCCGGAATGGTTGTCCTTGTGGCCGGCGAAAGGCAGGCCCTGGCCCTTGATGGTGTAGGCGATGAAGCAGGTCGGCTGGTCGCCCTCGACGCCCTCGAAGGCGTCGAGCACGGCCTGCATGTCGTTGCCGGCCAGGTTGGTCATCAGCCGATGCAGCGCGGCATCGTCGTGTTGGTCGAGGATGCGCCGGACGCCGGGATATTGGTTGAGATCGCGCGTCAGCGCCTCGCGCCAGCCCGCGCCGCCCATGTAGACCAGCGCCGAATAGAGCGAGTTGGGGCAATCGTCGATCCATTGCTGCAGATGCCCGCCGTCGGGTTGGGCGAAGGCTGCTTCCAGAAGCTTGCCGTACTTGAGCGTGACGACGCGCCAGCCGACCAGCTCGAACATCTCGCCGATGCGGCCGAACAGGCGGTCGTTGACCACGCCGTCGAGGCTCTGGCGATTGTAGTCGATCACCCACCACAGGTTCCGGACGTCGTGCTTCCAGCCTTCGAGCAGCGCCTCGAAGATGTTGCCCTCATCGAGCTCGGCGTCGCCGACCAGCGCCACCATGCGACCGGTCGGCCGCTTGCCGTCGCCCAGCTCCTTCAGGCGCACATAGTCCTGCACCAGGGAAGAGAAGAGCGTCATCGCCACGCCCAAGCCCACCGAGCCGGTCGAGAAATCGACGTCGTCGACGTCCTTGGTGCGCGAGGGATAGGACTGCGCGCCGCCCAGGCCGCGAAAATCCTCGAGCTTCTTCTGCGTCTGATGGCCGAACAGGTACTGGATGGCGTGGAACACTGGCGAGGCGTGCGGCTTCACGGCGACGCGATCCTCGGGTTTCAACACCGAGAAATAGAGCGCCGTCATCACCGTGGCGAGCGAGGCGCACGACGCCTGGTGGCCACCGACCTTCAGCCCGTCGCGGTTGGGGCGCAGGTGATTGGCGTTGTGAACGGTCCAGGCGCTCAGCCACAGGACCTTGCGCTCGAGCTCGCGCAGGAGCCTGAGACGTTGCGCCTGTAACTCTCGAATTGGGGCAAGCGTGGTCATCGGCACGGCATACGCCTGAAGGCGGGGAAAATCCTTGCGTTCGGACCCTTTACGGCTCTGTATAGGGTAGAATTTCGCCAAAAGTAGGAAATTTGAGCAATGATCTCCCTCGATGCCATAGACCGCCGCATCCTCGACCATCTGCAGAAGAACGGCCGGGTCAGCAACGCCGACCTCGCCGGTCAGGTGGGGCTCTCGTCGTCGCCGTGCTGGCGGCGCGTGAAGGCGCTGGAGGAGGCGGGCGTCATCAAAGGCTATGCCGCGCAGGTCGACGCCAAGGCGGTCGGGCTTTCGGTCAATGTCTTCATGAGCGTGTCGCTCTCGACCCAGGTCGAGAAGGCGTTGCAGGCCTTCGAGCGCGCCGCGGCGGCGCGGCCCGAGGTGATGGAGTGCTACCTGATGACCGGCGACAGCGACTACCTGCTGCGCATCGTCGTGCCCGACCTCGAAGCCTACGAACGCTTCGTCATGGACTTCACCAAGATCGCGGGCATCGCCCAGATCAGGAGCTCCTTCGCGCTGCGCACCGTCAAGCAGGGCGCGGCGCTGCCCCTCGGGGTCACCAAGACGCCGGGATGAGGAGGGGTACGAGGATGTTGACAGTCCACACGCTCAACGACCGCATTTGCGCCCATTCCAACAGTGCTGCGCACGGCCTGGAAATTCCCGCGAATGCCAGGATCCTGTTCTGCAATGGACAGGTCGGTGCGCGTCTTGATGGCACGGTACCGGAAGATCCGCGCCAGCAAATCGAAGTGATCTTCGAGCGCATCGGCATCATTCTCGCCGCAGCCAGGATGACATTCGGAGATGTCGTGAAATTCACCGTCTACGTCACGGACAAATCCATCCTGCCCGACTATCTCCGCGTACGCGGGCAGATCATGGGCGATCACAATCCGCCGGCCACGCTTCTGATCGTCGCAGCGTTTCCTCGTCCGGGTGTCCAGGTCGAGATCGAAACCATCGCGGCGAAGGCTGACTAAAGCCAGAACACCGGGATGAGCGACAGCGCCAGCAGACCCGCCATCGACCAGTTGAAAATGCGACGGACGCCCGGGTTGGCGAGATAGCGGCCGATCACGGTGCCGAAGCCCGCCCAGACCGCCGCCGACAACAGGCAGAAGGCCGCCAGCACGCCGGCAATCAGCGCACTTTCGAGCAGGAGATTGCCGCCCACGGTGGTGAAGGCCGCCGCCGCGCCCAGCGCCGATACCCAGGCCTTGGGGTTCATCCAGGTGAAGAGCGTCGCCTCGACGAAGCCGATCGGCCGTGCCCGCGACGATGCACCGCCGGCGTCAGCGCGGGCAATGCGCCAGGCGAGATACAGCAGATAGGCCGCGCCGGCGTACTTCAGCGTCGCGTGCAGACGCGGCTCGGCGTGGACCACGCCGGCCAGACCGAGCCCCGTCGCCAGCACCATGGTGCCGAAGCCGAAGGTGATGCCCAGCATCTGCGGCACGGTGCGACGAAAGCCGAAGTTCGCCGCCGAGGCCGTGACCAGCACGACGTTCGGTCCAGGCGTCAGCGTCACAGCGGCTGCAAACAGCACCAGCGGTCCCAGCAATCCGTTCATGCCGCCCAATTGCCCCAACCGCCGGCGGCGTCTCAACTACCTGGCATGTACTCATGTTAGGATGACCGCATGCGCGCGCCGGTTGGAACCATCGTCCTGCTGTCGCTGGCGGCCGTGCTCTACGCCGCCATGATGAGCTGCCTTGCCGATGCGCCGGGCGGCGATGCCTTCGGTCGCGGGCTTGCGCTCGCCTACGCCGCGATTCTCGGCGCGGTGCTGTGGTTCGTGCTGGCGGCGGCGTTGGTCATTGCTGCCGTGAAGGGCCGCATGCCCGTATGGGCCGCAATCGGCCTCGTCGCGCTGCTGCCGCTGTCCTGTATCGCCGTGTGGATGGCGGGTGACGCCGTGGGTCGCGGCGATTCGTCGGCGCTCCTGGTGCCCGCTCTGTTGCCGCCGCTGTTCGCGCTCTATGCGCTGTGGGCGCGCCTGCCGGCACTGCACGCCAGGTTGCGCGCCGGCGTCGTGAGCGCGGTGATCGGCGCCGCCATCGTGCTCCTCACCGCCGCGCCGTTTGTCGCCATGACGCGCGCCGCGCTGCCCGATCCGGCGCGCGATGCCCGGCTGGCCGAGGCCGCCAAGGTGCAGGAGCAGGAGCAGGCGAAGGAGCGACAGGCCGCGCGCGACCGCGACGAGGCCGAGTTCGCAAAACTGGGGCCGGACTCGCCGCTCGAGAGCTACCTGGTCTATCTGCACGCCGAGACCTATGGCGCCCGTGCCCGGGCCGGCATCGGCCGGCTCACGAACCGCCAGGCCGATGCCATCGCCATGCTGGCGAAGGGCAGGCTGCTCGACCTGTGGGACCTGCGCGAGCTCGACCTTTCGCCCACGGCCGATCTTTGCCAGGCCTATGGCGCGGCTCTAGCCGGCGCGGCAGGCAAGGTCAGCAAAACCCAATCGAACTATCTCGGCGTCGCCCTCGATCTCGAAGGCCAGCTTCCGAACATCAGGTGGCTCATTGCCAACCGCTGCGACCTCGGTCAGCCGCTCGGCCTGCTGGCAGGCAACGTGCGCGCCGTCGCGGATTCCTCGCGCATGACCGGCTTCGCCGACACAATTGATGCCCTCGCCCGCGTCAAGTGAGGTCGATCGTGCCGCGCAGCATCGGTACGCAACGCCCGCCGATGTAGGTATCGACCACGCGACCGGCCTTCTTCTCGGCGGTTCCTTCAAGGATGCTCGGCCGCCCCATGTCGAAGCCCTGCCCGATGGTCCGTGAGAAGGTGAGGTCCGCTTCGGGCCTGAAATGCGCCAAAAGGCCGATCAGCACGACGTTGGCGCTGCCGGTGGCGGGATCCTCGGGCACGCCGTAGAGCGGTGCGAACATGCGCGACTGGATTTCCACGCCGTGCTCCTTGGCATGGCAGTAGAGATGGACGCCGACGGCGCGCGCCATCGGTACGTGCCTGGCCAGCACGTCGGTGCGCACGGCCGCCTTGGCGAGGATGGCGCGCGACTTTACCTCGGCGAAGACGAAGTTGTTGCCGCACGAGGCGATGACCGGCCGATGGGTGCCTGTCTCGATGTCGCCGGCGTCGAGGCTGCAAATCTCGGGCACGAGCTCGGGCGCGAGCTCGTCGCCCAGCGCGAGCTTCTGTGGCGCCGCCAGGCGCGCGGCGACGACGGTACCTTGTTCGCGCGTGAGGTCGAGCGGGACCAGGCCGGCTTTCTCCTCGAACACCAGCCGGTCGCCGGTGATCTTGCGGCCATGGCACTCACCGGCGCGTGCCAGCACGAAGGCGGTGCCGACGTTAGGATGGCCGGCGAACGGCATCTCGGCCTTGGGCGTGAAGATGCGGACTTCGGCCGTGTGGGCGGGGTCCCTGGGCGGCAGCACGAAGGTCGTCTCGGCGAGGTTGAATTCGGCCGCGATCGACTGCATCTGCTCGGTCGAGAGGCCGCGCGCCTCGCTGAAAACGGCCAGCGGATTGCCGCCGAACTTGCGGTCCGTGAAGACGTCCACGGTGACGAAAGCGAGTTTCATGATTTCAAATCTGCCACGTCGGGCTAAGCTCGCCGCATGACGATTGCTCAAGATGCCCCCAAAATCTCTTACGACCACGGCGTATCGGCCAAGAAGCTGATCGGCGAGACCATCGGCGCCTTCTTCGACCGCACCGTCGAAAGCCATCGCGACCGCGAGGCGCTGGTGGTGCGCCATCAGAACGTGCGCTGGACGTGGGGCGAGCTCGGCCGGCGGGTCGACGATCTCGCGGCCGGGCTGCTGTCGCTCGGGCTGGCGCGCGGCGATCGCATCGGTATCTGGTCGCCCAACCGCTACGAATGGACCCTGGCGCAGTTCGCCACGGCCAAGGCAGGGCTGGTGCTGGTCAACGTCAACCCGGCCTACCGGCGCGCCGAGCTCGAGTACGCCATGAACAAGGTCGAGTGCAAGGCGCTGATCCTGGCACCGGCGCTCAAGACCTCGAACTATCTGGAAATCGCGTCGGACCTGGTGAGGGCGGGGAAACTGCCGCATCTCAAGCACGTCGTGCGGCTGGGCGCGGAGAAGACGCCGGGCATGCTGAACTTCGACGATGTCGCAGGGGCCGGAGGCAACGCGGAGAAGATGAAGCTCGCCGAGATCGGCGCGAAGCTGCAGTTCGACGACGCCATCAACATCCAGTTCACCTCGGGCACGACGGGGCATCCCAAGGGCGCGACGCTCAGCCACCACAACATCCTGAACAACGGCTACTTCGTGGGCGAGGGGCTGAACCTCACGCCGGACGATCGGCTGTGCATTCCCGTGCCGCTCTATCACTGCTTCGGCATGGTGATGGGCAATCTCGGCTGCCTGACGCACGGCTCGACCATGGTCTATCCGGCCGAGGCGTTCGATCCGCTGGCGACCCTGCAGGCGGTGTCCGAGGAGCGCTGCACGGCGCTCTATGGCGTGCCCACGATGTTCATCGCCCAGCTCGACCATCCGGAGTTCGCGAAGTTCGACCTCAAGAGCCTGCGCACCGGCATCATGGCGGGCTCGCCATGCCCGATCGAGGTGATGAAGAAGGTGCAGAGCCAGATGAACATGAGCGAGGTCACCATCGCCTACGGCATGACCGAGACCTCGCCCGTGTCGACGCAATGCGCCACCGACGATCCGGTCGAGCGGCGCGTCTCGACGGTGGGCCAGGTGCTGCCGCACATCGAGATCAAGATCGTCGACACCGAGGGCAAGGCGGTGCCGCGCGGCGAGACCGGCGAGTTCTGCACCCGCGGCTACTCGGTGATGAAGGGCTACTGGAACGACGCGGAGAAGACCGCCGAGGCGATCGACGAGGCCGGCTGGATGCACACTGGTGACCTGGCGACGATGGACGAGCAGGGCTACGTCAACATCGTCGGGCGGCTGAAGGACATGGTGATCAGGGGCGGCGAGAACGTTTATCCGCGCGAGATCGAGGAGTTCCTGTACCGGCACCCGAAGATCCAGGATGTGCAGGTGATCGGCGTGCCCGACCCGCGCTACGGCGAGGAGATCTGCGCCTGGATCAAGCTGCACGACGGCAAGACGGCAACCGCCGAGGAGATCCGCGAGTTCTGCAAAGGCGAGATCGCCCACTACAAGATCCCGCGCTACATCGAGTTCGTGCCCGAGTTCCCGATGACCATCACCGGCAAGATCCAGAAGTTCGTCATGCGCGAGCAGACGATCAAGAAGCTGGGGTTGAAAGCGGAGAAGACGGCTTAACATGCCGAGAAGACGGTCGCGCGATACTGGGCCATGACGGAGGATGGCTCGCCATGGCCGTGGTGGTCGGTCCCACAGGCGTTCGTCTGGATCGTGACGCGGAGCGAATCACAGGTAGTTCGAGCCGCCAGCCGCCGAACGACCGCTAGCCTTCGTCGATTGACTGGGATCAGGTCCCTTTCAGTTCCGGAGGAGGTGCCCGTGACACTTGCGGCAGCGCCCGACGAGCTGGCTCAAGCCTGGCAAGCTCGACGTATTGCTCTTTATGGCCGCGAGTGGGGCAAAGGACCATCGCGATCAATCCCTAGGCGCGGCGACCTTTGCCTTCGTGACCACCACGGCGAGGTATGTCTCGGTGATAGAAGCCTGTACTTTGATACGCGCCGGTTCTGGTCGAACCTGTCGGTGCGAGCCGATGACTGCAGGCGCTGTTGGCCCCCGCCTGTCAATCAGACACCTCGGACTTCGCGACGATTGACGGCCGCCCGTCGTCCTACGGATCGTGAAGTGCTCGCGCTGATTGAACAGAAGCGGAAAGAATTCAGAGCGGAACGCAAGAAGGCAGGCCGCGACGTGCTGCTGAGGGCGGCCATGAACCACTTCGGCTTGCCCCAAAAAGTGGTTCTCGCCATCTGGAACAGCGAGCCCCGTGACCGCAAAGGTGGTCGACCGAGGAAAACGAAAACCGGGTAGTGAAAGGCGCGTCGCCAAAAGACAGAGGCCGAACAAGCCTCCAAACCTGGCACACTGAAACGTGGCAACTCCATGTTTCGCGATCAGGTTTCGATCGTGGATCCTTCCAACCGCAGGCTTCGGGGGCGGCAGGTGGAGAAGCAATAAGCGCTCGTCGTTGAACGGCTCCGTTGTCTGCGCAGCCCACCTGTGTAGCCAACCGGAGTTGCCCCTGTGTTCAATCTCTTTTGGCGCCCCTATGTGCCCGGGTTTCGCGTCAGACCGCACGACGACGCACCGGGTTTCAACATCGACCAGAACGGCCTGCCGCGGCGCGCAAGTGCTTGGTCCGATGCAATGCTCCCGGATACGGTGACGCAACAGTATCCCGCCGCCGCGCAGACTGAGATGCCATACGGCATGAGCGTTCCCACGGCAGGACGAGAGGGGCTGGTCCAGTCGGCTCCGTCGATCGGCCTGGCTGGGTTTCGCGTAAGTGCGCAGGACAACGTCCCTGGCTTCAACTTCAGGCCGACGGATGACGTACCTGACTTCGATCTCGACGACGATGTTGAGGAGCAGGAAACAAATTCGCCTTCGCAAACACCGTCGCCGGACGCAGAAGAAGCAGTCCAGCCTGCTCCGCCGCAGTTTCCCAACTGGATCTACAAGCTCGTAACCATGCTGCCTCAGGTCTTGGCGCCATCCGGTCCGTTTCCGGGGCGGCACGTCGCTGTCAACTCGCCGATGGGCCTACCCTCGACCGAACCGCCCGTTCCCAGACAGTGGCCCTCCTCGGAGGTGCGCCAGCGGTTCGCGGACATGAACATTGGCTCCCGCGGTGCCACTACGCAGAGCACCAGTCCGCAACCGGTAGATCAGAGCGCAATGTCGACAGCTTGGCCGCAGCCACGGAATGATCGTTGGCCGTACAGCCAGCCGGCCAGGCTCCATAATCCATGGAGCGCCGACTCTACGGGTCAGCCAATACGCCTTCCACCGATCGTCGAGCCCAGGCCAATCGGAGGCTCGACCTTCATTCTTACGAATGCACCTGTTGCAGGTGGGCACCAGGTGCAGCGACAGACGCCGTTGCAGCAGCATCAGCAGACTCAATTATCGTCTTCACTCGGTACTGTGGCGCCGGGTAGCGACGGCCCTTCCCTGGGGCAAAGGCTTGCGCAAAGCAGTGTCGATACAATCGTTCCAGGTGCCTACTACCAAAAGCTGGCTCGCGAACAGCTCGGGCGGGAAATTACGTCGGTGCCGGAGTGTATCAAGGAGCGGCGTTCCTGGATGCAGCGCTCGGTGCAGCGACATTCGGCCTAAGTACGAGGCTAGGCGCAGGAATCCGGGCCGCAGCGGGCGAAGGAGCTGCTCTTTTTCGACGCGCCTTCGACTCGCGCTCACAGTTATGGAGGTATTTAGGGCGGGCGCCGGAGGGCATGCAATGGCATCACATCATAAAGCAATCCCAGGTGGCTCAGTTCGGTCAGCGGCCTATACAAAGTGTTGAGAATATCGTGGCCATTCCGATTGAAGCGCATCAAAAGCTAAATGCGTTCTACTCGTCCAAGCAATATTTCTCAGAACCCAACACAGTACGCGAATGGCTACGAGGGCAATCCTTTGGAGCGCAGCACAAATACGGAATGGAACAACTCAAGCGTGTACTAGGGTATTAGGGATTGGAGAGGGTCATGGTGGATTCTAAAGACCGTTTCATTTCTGCCGCCACAGAGCACGGTCGTTGCACGGAAACCGGTGATTACAAAAAGGGAAATGCGGCCTTTGATCGGGTCATCGCGGCCCTTGCGGAATTGCGAGAGCGCGCCGATCGAGGTGAATCGGTACTGATTGAATTGCTGAACCACCCAAATGGATGGGTGAGGCTGGCGGCAGCCACAGACCTGCTGCCGTTGCGAGCGGACCGTGCCACCCAAGTTCTCGAAGATCTCGCGTCAGGGCCGCAGAGTCAGTTGGAATTCGGTGCAATGATGGTCTTGCGCGAATGGCGGGCAGGGAGGCTAAACCTTCCGTGAAGTCGCTTGAGAGTTCAGAATGGAGAGTCTGGAGTTGACGGCTTGGGCCGCCTCCCTGCGCATTCGGCGAGGCCGAGGATCGGAGCATTCGCGAGCTACCCTAGAACTCAGGATCTTCCGTCTCCCAGCCTGTCTCTTCGGAGAGGATAGCGAAGTGTGGGTCAGCATTTGTCGTCCCTTGCCCATATAGGGTGACTCGGACGGCTTCGACGATCGGGCTCGCGCCTAGGTCGAAGATTGCAATCAACATATCGGCTTCGAAGGTGCCTTCCAATACGGATGCCGAGATTCAAGCAACTCAAGGAGCGGCAATGCGGGATTGAGCCATGAAGGGATACCGTCGTCGCGGACAAACTTGAATTGAGTGCCAGGAAACACTCTTTCGATTTGCGCCTCTACCTGTTCGAGGCTGCCGAGAGGTTGCCGGTCGCCACGTCGGATGACTGCGTCTAGAGCCATAGAGAAGGCTTAGCGAGCCGACTTGACCTACGTCGGGTTCACGCGTCGCGCAACTCGAGACGGCGCTCTATGCGGACCAGCCGTTTGGTCATGCCATCGGCGGCGAGTTGCTGATGAGCATCAGCTGTTGCCAGATTGCCGAGATGCTGAATGATCGATGCCTGACCGCTCTCAAGGTTTGTCAGGCGCCGCTTGATCTCCGTAAGCGAACCTTGGACGTCGGAAATATCTCCGCGAATGGCACGAAGCTGCGTCAGCACCAGATTTTCCGGACGATCGACCATGCAATTTTTGTAGCACGAGCATGACTGCGTCGTAAGCAACCGAAGCATGCATTCTTCGTGCCCCCAAAAGGCCGGATGCAACAACCGCCCGCATCCGAGCGTTGTTGGGAGATATCGCAGGAGCTCCCATGAAGGCGCTTCCACTCTCTGCAGCATTTATGATGGCGACGGGCATGGCGATCGCGCAGACCGGTCAAAGACCGGCGAACGATCCGCTTGCCGTCAAGCCCATCACCGCCGAAGCGAGCACGACCGACACCGACATGATCCGCTCGAAGATCGAGCGGATGGGCTATACCGACGTGAGCGGCCTGTCGCGCGACAGCTTGGGCGTCTGGCGGGCGAAGGCGAAGCGCTGAGCGGAAACCGTCGACGTTACGGTCGACAAGGGCGGTCGCATCAAGACTGAACCGCCCTAGGATTCAGTCGGCCGCCGCGCGCTGCTCCATCGCTGCCGTCGCCGGCCGGTTGGCCTTCAGGAACGTCCTGATGTGCCGCACCGCGAGCGGGATCTTCTCCGGCGTGTCCTTCCACGGATACATGCTGACCTGCGAGTTGGGCGCCAGCATCGCCACCTCCATCGCCACCGCGTAGGGATGCGGCGGGACGTCGTCGGGCAATACCAGGATCGGGATCTGGCACTGGCGCACGAAATCGCGGCTCACGGTGAACACGAAGTCGGGCTTGGCGCGGTACATCTTGGCGAGGAACTGGCTCAGCTGGTCCATGGTGACGTCGGGCCGCCGCGCGGCGAAGGCCGGGCCCCAGTTGTTCATGTTGTTCTGGTAGAACTGGTCGGGCAGCTCGGGCCGATGGCCGCTGGGCTGGGTCAGCACGGCGGCGACGACGCGGTTGGGCGCACGCTTGATCAGGTTCCAGATGAACGGCTGGCCGATGCAGTAGCCCAGCACCATGAACTTATCGATGCCGAGATGGTCCATCAGGCCGATATGGTCGTCGGTATAGGAGTCCCATGGCCGGTCGATCTCGAGCGGTCCCGACGACTGGCCGGCATTGGCATTGCGCAGGTCGGCGCCGATGCAGCGGAAGCCGTCCTTGGCGAACTCCTTCATGGCGTTGAAGGGATGGCTGGTGTCGAGCCCGGCGATCGTCGAGTTGAGCCCGCCGCCCGGGATCACCAGCAGCGGATAGCCTGAACCCATCTGTTCGTAGTGGATGCGGACTTTGCCGCGTTCATAGGTCGGCATGGCGCTTCCTCCTTGGGGGCCGTTTCAGGCCAGTATGAGCCTCACATCCGGCTCGTCCAGTCGTCATCCTGAACGGGTGTGCGACGCTGGCGGTCCTGCATCTGCTTCACGGCACCCCGGACGTCATCCTGCCACTGGCGAAAGCCAACGAGCGCGTGAGGCTTCAGGGCGCGTTCGCCGTCGTCCGACAGGTACGGTGCGGGATCGGCGAACTTGCCGTTGATGATCGCCGAGAAGTGCAGGTGGGCGCCGGTCGATCGTCCGGTCATGCCGACATAGCCGATGACCTCGCCCTTGCGGACGCTCCTGTCCACGGCGCTGCCGGCGGCGAAGTGCGACATGTGAGCGTAGAGCGTCGTGAATTGCGGGGCGTGGCGGATCTTCACGGTGAGGCCGTATTCGAAGTGAGGGCCCTGGAGCTCGACAATGCCGTCCGCTGCCGCGAGGATCGGCTGTCCCACGCGCGATTCGTAATCGATGCCATTGTGGAAGCCGCCGCCCTGCAGGCGCCCGTAGTATCGGCGCGGTCCGAACGGCGACGACAGGCGCGAGCCCGGCCTCGGCGGTGCCAGGGCGGCGGCGCCGAGGCGCCGGCCGTCCTCGTCGAACCAGCCCTCGGGCTCGTCATCCGGCGCAAATCGCCAGAACGTCTGGCGGGCAGCGCCTTCTGTGCCGATGGAAACGTAGAGGGGACAGGGAGCACCGTCGGGCATCGCGCCTTGGGCGACGCGAATGACGTCCGACGCGGTTGGGTCGAGAAAAGAAAGTATCTCCTCGCTGGCCGCGCCGGCCGGACGCATGTTGTGCAGGCCCACCTCGGAGATCGGCGGCCGACTTGCATTGCGTGAGAAGCCGCAGACCTGGCGAGCCACGGCAGGAACGTCCTTTGGCTCGCCTCGGTGTTCCAGGCGGCTGCCGCTGTCGGGCTCCGGCAGGATGCTGCCAAGACTGCGATCGAGGCGGCTGAAGTCCGGAGTTCGAACATGCGCCATGGCGTTCATGGCCGGAAGGCTGACAATGCAAAGGGCGGCCAAGGCGAGACGCGCAACCGTCGTCATGGACCTGTCTCCCCCCCTTACGCACTTGCGACCATGGAACGTAGCGCCCGACCGGCGCAGGCTCCACCTGGAATCTCAGTCCTGATTCATAGCGACTGATTCGGCACGCCCATCAGCCGCTGCACGACCTCGAGCTGGATGTCGGCCGCCTCGACCATCTCGGCGATCGGCACCGATTCGTTGGCGGCGTGGCCCTGCACGCCCGAGCCCGGCCCGAAGTTGATAATTTCTAAACCGTCGTCGGCGTAGTAGCGACCGTCGCTCACGCCGGTGGCGTTGAGGAATTTCACCCTGCGGCCGGTCTGCTGCTTCACGACGGCTTCGAACGCGCTGACCGCTTGGCCGTTCTCCGGTGCGAAGAAGCCGTTGGTGCCGGTCAGGAACTCGACCGAGTACATGCTCTTAAGTTCGCCGACCTTGTCGATGACGGCCTTCAGCTCCTTGAAGGCATCCTTCACCTTCTCGTTGGGCAGCAGGCGGCGGTCGATCTCGACAGTGCAGGCCGAGGGCACGACGTTGGTGTTGTGGCCGCCGTGGAACATGCCGACATTGACCGTCGACTTCATGGCGCCCTTCACGCGCTTGGGCAGGACCTTGTCGTAGTGGGCCTGCAGGGCGCCGACCAGGCGCATCATGCGCAGGATGGCGTTGTCGCCGCCCGCGGGATTGCCGGCGTGGGCGGCCTTGCCCTTGGCCGTGATCTTGGCCCACATCACGCCGCGCTCGGCCACGATCAGGTTGTTCTCGGTCTGCGCGCCCAGGATCAGCGCGTCGGGCCGCACGCGGCCGCTCTTGCGCAGGAAGTCCATGCCGTCGGGTCCGAGGTTCTCCTCGTCGGCCACAAAGGTGAAGATGAGCTCGCCCTTTTGTGGGCCGCCGCGGCGGGCGATCTCCTCGGCGAGCCAGATCTGCACGGCCATGCTGCCCTTGCAGTTGCCGGCGCCCAAGCCATGAACCAGCCCGCCTTTGACCAGCGCCTTGTAGGGATCGCTCTTCCAGCTGGCGCGCTCGCCGACGCCCACGGTGTCGACATGGGCGTTGAAGGCGATCACCGGCCCTTTGCCCTTGCCCTTCAGTCGCGCCACGACGTTGTCGACGCCCTTGGTCTTGGTCGCGATCTCCACCTTGTAGCCCGCCTTCTTCAGCCGCTGGCCTGCGTAGGCGCAGATCTCGACCGAGGTGCCGGGCGGGTAGGGGCTCGGCAGCGCAATCAGGTCGGTCAGGATGGCAACGAGGTCGGATTCGATTTTCTTTGGCATGACGCTCCTTACAGTGCCGCCGTCAGGCCGAAAAGCCCCGCTGTCATCCCGAGCGTAGCGAGGGACCTTTCCTGTTGCCTGAAAGGCCCCTCGCTACGCTCGGGGTGACAGTGGTCGCTTCGGGCGACGGCGGGCTTATCGGTTGGCCAACGCTTCCAGCACCTCGACCAGCACGCGTGTGCCGGCGGCGAGGTCGGCGGGCGTGGCGTTCTCCGCCTCGTTGTGGCTGATGCCGCGCTCGCAGGGCACGAAGATCATGCCGGCCGGGCAGAGCCTTGCGATGTGCATGGCGTCATGGCCCGCGCCCGACGGCATGTCCATGTTGGTGAGGTTCAAGGCCGTGGCTTTGGCGCGTACCAGGTCGATCACTTTTGGATCGAAGTCGGTGGGAGCCACGTTGGTCACGCGCTCGATCTTGGCGCCGCAGGGCGCAGCCCGGCTGGCCACGATCTCCTTGAGTTTTTTCTCGTGCGCTTCCAGCACGTCATTCGACGGATGGCGCATGTCGATGGTGAAGCTTGCCTTGCCCGGCACGGTGTTGGGCGAGCCGGGCTGCACGTCGACACGGCCAATGGTGAAGCGCAGCGTGTCGCCCTCGTCGGTCGTGGCCTCGTACATGGCCGCCGCGATGCGCGTCGTCGCCGCGAAGGCATCCTTGCGGGCGGCGCGCGGTGTCGTGCCGGCATGCGCTTCCTCGCCTGCGGTCTCGACGATATAGCGCCGGCTGCCCTGGATGCCGGTGACCACGCCGATGGTCTTGCGCTCGTTCTCGAGCCGCGGGCCTTGCTCGATATGCGCTTCGACATAACCATCGAGCGCGAAGCCGGGCTTGCCGTCGATGAGCGGCGCGGGCGCGGCCTTGAGCGTGCTCGCCAACGCATCCTTGAGCACGATGCCGTCCCAGTCCTTGGCCAAAAGCATGTCGTCGAGCGTGTACTGGCCTGCGAACACGGCCGAGCCCATGGCGCCCGGCTGGAAACGCGAGCCTTCCTCGTTGGTCCAGGCCACGGCCACGACCGGCCGCTTGGTCTTTACACCCGCATCTTCGAGTGCTTCGAGCGCTTCGAAGGCGGCCAGGACGCCGTACATGCCGTCGAAGCGGCCGCCGGTCGGCTGGCTGTCCATGTGCGAGCCGCTCATCACCGGCAGCGCTTTGGCATCGCTGCCCTCGCGGCGCACGAACAGATTGCCGATGGCGTCAGTGAAGATCGAAAAGCCGCGCGCCTTGGCCCACGAGGCGAGCAGGTTGCGCGCGGCCGCGTCCTCGCCCGACAGCGCCTGGCGGTTGACCCCGCCCTTGGGCGTGCCGCCCAGGCGGGCCATGTCGGCGTGGCGCTGCCACAGGCGATCCTCGCGAACGGCATTGGCACCGCTCATGCATTCTCTCCAGTTGTTGGCCGGTCTATAGCGGCCCCATAGTCGCGCATCAATCGGGAGGTCCCCTTGCACAATCACCTCGAGCGCAATCTCATCGGCTACGGCGCCAACCCGCCCGATCCGCAATGGCCCAATGAGGCCCGCGTGGCCGTAAGTTTCGTGCTGAACTACGAAGAGGGCGGCGAGAACACCATCTTGAACGGCGACGCCGCCTCCGAGGTCTTCTTGACCGAGACGCCGGGCGGCACGCCGATCGTGGGCGGCCGCGACCTGTCGACCGAATCGATGTACGAGTACGGCAGCCGCGCCGGCTTCTGGCGCATCCTGCGGCTGTTCTCCGAGCGCAACATGCGCTTCACGTCATGGGCGGTCGGCCGCGCGCTGGAACTGAATCCCGCCGCCGGCCAGGCGATGGCCGAGGGCGGCCACGAGGTGGCGAGCCACGGCTATCGCTGGATCAACTACAAGGATTTCACACTCGAGCAGGAGCTCGACCACATGACGAAGGCGGTGAAGGCCATCGCCGACACCGCGGGCAAGCCGCCGGTCGGCTGGTACACCGGCCGCTTCGGCACGCACACGCTCTCCGCCGTCATCAAGCACGGCGGCTTCCTCTATTCGAGCGATTCCTACAACGACGACCTGCCCTACTGGGTGAAAGTCGACGGCACGCCGCATCTCATCATTCCCTACACACTCGAAGTGAACGACATGAAGTTCGCTGTGGCGCCCGGCTACTCGATGGGCGATGGCTGGTTGCAGGCGATGAAGGACAGCTTCGACGTCCTCTACGCCGAGGGCGCGCGCAGCCCGAAGATGATGTCGATCGGCCTGCACTGCCGCCTGGTCGGGCGGCCGAGCCGTGCCGCCACGCTGGCGCGTTTCATGGACTACGTCGCCTCAAAGCCCAAAGTCTGGGTGGCCACGCGCGAAGAGATCGCGCGGCACTGGATGAAGGTGCATCCGGCGAATGGCGGGGGCTGATCAGCTAAGCGACTGCTCGACCCACTGTTCGATGCCGGCCGCGTTCATCAGGCCGGACTGGCGGGCGATCTCGCGGCCGTGATGGAACAGGATCATGGTCGGGATGCCCTGGATGCCGAAGCGGCCGGCGAGCTGCTGCTCTTCGTCGGTATTGACCTTGGCAAAGCGCACCCGGGGTTCGAGCTGGCCCGCTGCCTTCTCGAACTGTGGCGCCATCGCCTTGCAGGGTCCGCACCATGGCGCCCAGAAGTCGACCAGCAGCGGGATGTCGCTCTTGGCGGCGTGGGTCTCGAAGCTCTGCGCGCTCAGCGCCACGGGATGGCCCCCGAACAGGGCCGCGCCGCAGCTGCCGCACTTGCCGCCGCCGTCGGCGAGCTTTTCGCGTGGCGCGCGGTTCAGGGTATTGCAAGCCGGGCAGGCGACGATCAGGGTTTCACTCATGGCGGGCCCTCGGTGCTGGTCTGTTAACAATGCAGCAGGCGCGACGGCGTTGCACTATCGCGTCGCGGGAGGACGAAGGTCATGGATGAGCTGATCGCACAGGCACCGACCGGCACGACGATGTTGCTCCGTGCCCTCGCGCGCCATGCCGACCGGCCGGCGTTCGTGTGGGACGATGGCCGGCTCACCTATCGCGCCACGCTGGAGCTGATCGGCCGCTTCCAGGCGGCGATGACGGCGGCCGGCCTCAAGAAGGGCCAGACCGCGGCCTTCCTCAGCGCCAACAGCGCTTCTATGTGGTGTGCCGGCGTGGCGGCGGGCGCTCTCGGGTTGATCACGACCTGGCTGCATCCGGTGGGCGCTCTCCGCGATCATCTCGATGTCATCGAGGACGCCGAGGCCACGGTGCTGATCGTCGACCCCGCCACCCACGCGACCCGTGGCGGCGAGCTTGCCGCGCGTGCCGCCAACAGGCTTGCCGCGGTGCTGAGCCTCGGGCCGTCCGACTTCGGCCGCGACCTTATGCAGGCGGCCGAACAGATCGGCTCGGCCACACCCGTCGACCTCACCGACGCGAACGACTACGCGATCATCAGCTACACCGGCGGCACGACGGGCAAGTCCAAGGGAGCGATCCGCCGCCATCGCTCGACGACAGCCATGTCGCTGGCCGTCGCCGCCGACTTCGAGCTGCCCGCGGTACCGCACTATCTCGCGGCCGCGCCCATCACCCACGTCGCCGGCACCAAGGTGACGCCCACGCTGCTCAAGGGCGGCACGGTGCGGCTCCTGAAGGGATTTGAGCCGGAGAAGTTTCTGGCCACCATCGAGCGCGAGAAGATCAACTGCACGCTCATGGTCCCGACGATGATCTATGTGATGCTCGACCATCCACAGCTCGCCAAGACCGATCTCTCGTCGCTGGAGCTGATCCTGTACGGCGCCTCGCCGATGTCGCCGACGCGGCTGGTGGAAGGACTGGAGCGCATCGGCCCGGTGTTCAGCCAGCTCTATGGCCAGACCGAATGCTATCCGGTGAGCGTCTTGCGCAAGGCGGACCACGATGCCAAGCGCCCGGAGCTGTTCGCGTCCTGCGGCTTTCCCATCGCCTCCTGCGCGGTGACCCTGCGCGATGAGGACAACAACGAAGTGAAGCCAGGCGAGGCCGGCGAGATCTGCGTGCGCGCAGCGCACGCCATGGAGAAATACTGGAAGCGGCCCGAGCAGACCGCCGAGACCTTCAAGGGCGGGTGGCTGCACACCGGCGACATCGCCCGCGCCGACGATCGCGGCTACCTCTATATCGTCGATCGCAAGAAGGACATGATCGTGTCCGGCGGCTTCAACATTTTTCCGCGCGAGGTCGAGGATGTGCTGTCGTCGCATCCCGATGTTGCCATGGCCGCGGTGATCGGCGTGCCGCACGAGAAGTGGGGCGAGGCGGTTGCCGCGTTGATCGTCGCGAAACCCGGCACGCGGCCCGCGGCCGAGGCACTGATGCAGCTCGTGAAGGATCGCAAGGGCAGCACACACGCACCCAAGCAGGTCGAGTTCGTCGACAGCCTGCCGCTCACCGCCGTCGGCAAGGTCGACAAGAAGGTTCTGCGTGCGAAATATTGGGAAGGGCGCTCGCGACAGGTGGGATGAATCTTCGCGCGCCCTGCCATCGCGACATCAAATCGTTGTTGATGATGGGCGCATTGCCGCAGAGAGACATCGCTGATGCAGCGATGTGATGCGTGTTGCTGATGCGATGAAGCGCTTCGCTCCGTGTGACAAGAGCGACCGCTATCTCACCATAATACAAACATTTATTCCGTTTCGTTTCGAATGTATCAGCGTTCGATGATGTGGATGTTCGCCGACTGTTCGCACCCCAAACATTATCCACGCGCTGTGTGAATCTCGATCTTGCAGGGTTTACCTCGTCACATGAATCGTGGCAGCAAGGACGGGTTGTGACTTCTTTGCGCGCCACCATCGCCTGCGCCGGCCTTCTCGCCAGCGCTTTCCTCATCTCCGGATGTCAGCTCGGAGGGACTCCGCCCAAAACATCGGGGTTCGAGCCGCCGGTCGATCTGCGTCAGAAGGAGATCGATGAGCGCAAGGAAGAGATCATCCGCCAGCTTGCCCATTGCGAGAGCGGCGGTTGGGGGCCGTCGGACCGCCCGATCCATGGCGGCCGCGGCGCCTATCTCGGCCGGCTGCAATTCACCGTCGGCACCTTCATCGCCTATCAGAAAAGGCGCGACGGCACGCAGCTCTCGCGCCAGGAGGCGATTGATGCGGCGCACGACTACGATCGTGCAGCGTCGCTCGCCAAGTACATGATCTTCGATCTCGAAGAGCCGCATCACTGGCCACTGTGCGCCCGCAAGATCGGTCTGCGCAGTCAGATGGCTGCCATCAAGGAAATGTCGAACCAGGCCATGGCGGCGTGGTGAGCTTTTAAGCTCGTTACGCGGCGCGGCGCCTGCGCGTCGCCGCTGCCTTGCGCGCCGATGCCGACCGCGCAGCCTTGGGCCGCGACGCTGCAGCGCGTCCGCCGATCCGTCCGCCCTTGCGCGCCGAAGCGTGGCTTTCCTTCTTGCCGCGGCCCGAGCCGCTCTTCTTGCCACCACCGCTCTCCTTGTTGACGGTCGCCCAGGCGCGCCGCTCGGCCTCCTTGTGCGACACGCCGCTCGCCTCATAACCCTTGGCGATGTGATCGGCCTTGCGGTCCTGCTTGTCGGTATATTGGGCTTTGCTGGCCCTGGACCTGCTGATCTTGGGCATGACGTCCTCCGATGCGTCGTGAGCCCCCGCATCGGACGAACGCCGCCCTTTGCGGCTTGGTTGCGCGCTGCTACTTGAACGGGGCTACTTGAGCTCGCCGCAGAACTCCTGGATGCGCTTGCAGCCCTCGCGCAGGCTCGCCATGTCGGTGGCGTAGGAGATGCGGAAGTAGGGGCTCATGCCGTAGGCCGCACCCTGCACGGTGGCGACGTGCTTCTCTTCCAGGAGCGCCGTCACGAAGTCGGTGTCGTTGGCGATCTTGCGGCCGCCCGGCGTGGTCTTGCCGATACAGCCCGCCATGTTGGGGAACACGTAGAACGCGCCCTCGGGCTTGTGGCAGGTCAGCCCCTTGGCCTGGCGCAGCATGCCCACGACCTCGTCACGGCGCTTCTGATAGTCGGCGGCGCGCTCCTTCAGGAGATCCTGCGGCCCGTTCAACGCCGCCACGGCGGCGGCCTGGCTGATGGTCGAGATCCCCGAGCCGATCTGGCCCTGCATGTTGGTCATGGCGGCGATCATTGGCCGCGGCCCGCCGGCGAAGCCGACGCGCCAGCCGGTCATGGCATAGGCCTTCGAGGCGCCGTTCACCGTCAGCGTGCGCTCCTTCAGCTTGGGCTCGACCTCGGCCACGGTGCAGAAGCCGAAGCCGTCATAGGTCAGGTGCTCGTAGACATCGTCGGCCATGGCGAAGACGTGCGGATGGGCCAAAAGCACGTCGGTGATCTCGCGCATCTCGGCGCGCGAGCACACCGCGCCGGTCGGATTGTTGGGGAAATTCAGCACCACCCACTTGGTCTTCGCCGTGATCGCGGCCTCAAGGTCGGCGGCGCGCAGCTTGAAGTGGTTGTTCTCCGGGCATGACACGGGCACCGGCTTGGCGCCCGCAAGCGTCGCCTGGTCGGCATAGGAGATCCAGCCCGGCGCGGGGATGATCACCTCGTCGCCCGGGTTCACGCTCGCCATCAGCGCGTCGTACATGATCTGCTTGCTGCCGTTGGAGACCATGATCTCCTCCAGCGCATAGTCGAGATTGTTGTCGCGCTTGAACTTGCGCTGGATCGCCTCCTTCAGCGGCTTGATGCCATCCTGCGGCGGATACTTGGTCTCGCCGGCCAGCGCTGCCTTGTTCGCCGCCTCGATGGCGTGCGTCGGCGTTGGGAAGTCGGGCTCGCCCGACGACAGGCCCACGATCTTCACGCCCTGAGCGCGCAGCTCGCGCACCTTGCGAGTCATGGCGGCGGAGGCGGATACCTTGATGTTGCGCAGGCGCTCGGCGACTTCGAACATGACTTCCTTTCAAACAGCAGGCGGACATTAGAGCGACAATGGCGCGGGGGACAAGGCGACGAGGCCGATTTGCGAAAGAGATGTTACGTGCAATATGATGATGCTATACAACTTATGAGTTAATAGTCAGAATGGTGTAGCTCTTCGGGGGAGAAGCCGTGACCACGATACGAAGCCTTTTCGTGATGGCCGTGCTCGCGATGGCGTCGGCCTGCACCCAGGCCCCGCAAGCAGTGATGCCGCCACCGCCACCGCCACCGCAACCACCGACGAGGTCGGTCGTGGTTGCCGACAGCCCTGCCCCGATCCATGTTTCGGCGGCTTCGCGCGCAGTGGTGGCCCAATCCGCCAGTGCGATGGTCGTCGCGGTCCCGACGGTAGCTGCGAGCGTCACCGAACGCGCCGTCGTGGCGCCGTCCGCGCGCTATGCGATCGTCCGGGTCTTCTTCGGTACCGATCGAAACCTTACGGTTAGCCCGGCGCCTTCATCTATGTTCGGCGTCGATCGATCATCCTCCATGCATTACGGCTTCTCGGAGGTAAGTATTCCTGCGAGGCACCGGCCGGGAGAGCTGGAAAGTCCCTCGCTGTGGAGATTGGAGTTTTCACAGAATCCTGAGCAACACGTCGTGCTCCTCCGATCGACCGTCCTGCCCAAGGAGCAGTATTTCTCCGACATGGCCGCTCGCTTGAACGCTACGAGTGGCAGCGTCCTGCTGTTCGTCCACGGGTACAATGTGACTTTCGAGGATGCGGCGCGCAGAACGGCGCAGATGACCTACGATCTGAAGTTTGACGGCGCTCCGGTCTTCTTCAGCTGGCCATCGAAGGGCGAGACGAGCCTCTATCCATACGACGAAACTGAAATCGATTGGGCCCAGGGCGACCTGAAGCGGTTTCTCGACGACATCCTGCGGCGGCCGGAGGCAAGGAACGTCTATATAGTCGCCCACAGCATGGGCAATCGAGCCCTGACCAAATCACTAGGCGCATTACTTACGGAAAAGCTGGATTTCAAGTCGAAGGTCAAAGAGATCATTCTGGCGGCGCCCGACATCGACGCCGATACCTTCAAGCGGGAAATTGCTCCGGCACTGGTCACCAGCGGTTGCCCGATCACCCTGTACGCCTCTGCAGACGACTTCGCGCTCCAGATGTCGATGACATTCCACGGCTATCCCCGATTGGGTGCTGGCGGACAGAACCTGGTCGTGATGCCGGGAGTGGAGACGGTCGACGCAACGGGCGTCGATGCGAGTTTCCTTGGGCATTCATACTATGGCTCGGTTCGCCCTGTTCTCTCCGACATCTCCGGCATCCTGCACAATGGTTGGCGGGCAGCGCAGCGCATCACTACACTTAGTCAGACGGGTGTGCCTCCGTCGGCTTACTGGACGGTCAAGAAGTAACCGGGGTCGACTCAAGAGGTACGCCGTATGGTGAGCGCGATGCCGCCCAGGATCGCCGCCGAGGCCAGGAGCAGCCTGGGGGTGATCGGCTCCGCGAGCAGCACTGCCCCGCCGATGGCCGCAATGGCCGGAACGCTGAGCTGGATTGTGGCGGCGGAGGTTGCCGAGAGCGCCGGCAGGGCCGCATACCACAGCACATAGCCCAGGCCCGAGGTGATGGCGCCCGAGGCCACGGCATAGCCAAGGCCCGTGTAATCGACGGTTTCGTGGCCGAAGGCGGTCAGGATCAGCGCGGCGGCAAAGGGCACCGCGCGCAGGAAGTTGCCGCCGGTCGCCGCGATCGGCTCGCCGGCGCCTCTTCCGAGCAGCGAATAGACGCCCCAGGCCGCTCCCGCGCCCAGCATCAGCGCGGCGGCCAACGGCGGCGGTGCGGCCAGGCCCGGCAGCAGCAGGACCACCAGCCCGCCGACCGCGATCGCCAGCCCTGCCAGCCGGATGCCGACGACGCGTTCGCCCTGCCACAGGCCCCAGGCCATCATGGTGAACTGCACGGCGCCGAACAGCAGCAGCGCCCCGGTCGCCGCCGTGAGGTCGCGATAGGCGAAGGAGAAGAAGGCGGCGTAGGCGAACAGCATCAGGGCCATCGGCCAGCTGCCGCCGCTCGACGGCCGCACGCCGCGCGCGCGCAAGAGGACAATCAGCATGAGTGCGCCCGAGGCCAGCCGGATGGCCGTGAAGCTCGCCGCGTCGATCTCGGTGTCGCGCAGGGCGACGCGGCAGAGCAGCGAATTGCTGGCGAAGGCCAGCATGGCGAAGACGACGAGAAGAGGGACGCGCAGACTTGGGCTCATGACGGGCACGTACCGTCATGACTCATGTTCCTCTCCCCCGCTAGGGGGAGAGGAGCATGAAAGGCAAGATCAATTGCTCAGCCGATAGAGCTTCATCGCGTTGTCGCGCGTGATCTTGCGGCGCGTCTCCGCGCTGATGTCGGAAAGCTCGCGGGTCAGGAACTCCTGCGAATCCGGCCAGATGCCGTCGGGGTGCGGATAGTCCGAGCCCCACATCACGTTGTCCTCGCCCAAGACGTCGAGCAGACGGATGCCGATCGGGTCGGTCTGGTAGGTGGCGTAGAACTGCCGGTACCAGTATTCGCTGGGCTTCATCTTGAGCTCGAGATCCTGGAACTGGTCCTCCCATTCGAGGTCCATGTGCTGCAGCACGTAGGGGATCCAGCCCAGGCCGGCCTCGCCGATCACGATCTTGAGGTTGGGATAGCGCTCGGGCGCGCCGGAGTAGATCAGCGACATCAGCATGTAGCTCATGTGCATCTGGAAGTTGGTGATGTGCACGGCCTGCACGCGGCGCACGATGTGAGGCTTCATCTTGCTGTAGTCGGGCGAGCGGCCGCCGATGGTGTGGAAGTGGAGCGGAATGCCGGTCTCGTGGCCGAACTTCCACAACGGCTCCCAGTGCTCGTCCCACAGCGGCGTCATGTCGGGCCGGTTGGCGATGTCGAAGCCGCGCGCGCCGCGCTTGGCGTTGCGCATCGCCTCGGCGACCGATTCTTCCATGTTGTAGTTCGGGATGTTGGAAAGGCCGATCAGACGGTCGGGTGCGGCGCTGCAGAAGTCGTGGAGCCAGTCGTTGTAGATGCGCAGCATCTCCAGCGCCGCTTCCGGATCGTTGAGCCGGCCGCTCGAGCCCAGCACGCCGTAGAGGATCTCGGCCTGCACGCCGTCGCGGTCCTGGTCCTTCAGGCGCATCTCGGGCTCGGTCAGGCGACGGATGCCCTTCTTGCCGTCGTCATAGAGGCCGGTCGAGGCCATGCGGTCGGAGCGGTGGATGACGCCCGGCACGTATTCACGGCCGGCCGAGCCCATGCCGTTCACCAGGCCGAACTTGGCGCCTTTGGCGCTGACCCATTCGGGTCCCTTCGGTCCGTCGACGACATGGGGCATGCGGTCCTTGAAGGCCGCAGAGGCGTTCTTGGTGAAAAGGTCAGGGGGCAGCCAGATCAGGTCGACATGGCCGTCGGCGGAGATGACGTCGTATTTCATGAGCGCGATCCTCCGGGAGCGATCATCCTCCCACGGAACGCGCCATGCCAGTCCCCTCGGCTTGCTTAGCGATACATCCGCGCCCAGTTCTGCGACGGCATCACCAGCAGGACCAGTGTCGCGGCCAACGACAGGATCACTCCGGTGGAGGTGATGGCGTCGGCGCCGATCGAGAGGCGGAGGTGCAGGTTGTAGATTTCCAGCGCCATCACCAGCGCGCTGCCTGCGGCGTACATGCGGAGGTCGGGAAGGGCGCGGAACTGCCGCTCGCCCAACAGGTCGATGACGGCCACGACCGCGGCCAGGACGGCCATCACCAGGCCCGCGATCAGCAGCCACTCGGTGATGTCGGCGAACTCCGGCACGCTGTGGCGCACGAAGACGCTGGCCTGGGTGTAGACCAGGTCGGCGGCGCAGGCGGTGAGGAAGTAGCCGACAGCGAAGGGACGGAGCAGGGGATGCAGGGCGCGCCCGGCGATCTTGGCGGTGATACGAGGCTTTCCGGACGTCATGCGGCTCCCAACGAGTAAAAGGATGGTGGCGTTGCTCTTGGCGGGTGGTCGTGTAGCAAAATGGGCGCCCGGCGCCGTGCGACAGTCAGTCCGACTGCGGCTAGAGTGCCGTGAAGGAAATCGCCACAATGGGTAGGGGAGATCGACCGGTCTTGCTGCGTATGACGCCAGAAGGGGGACTGCCTGCATGATCGCCGTTGTTCGCACGAGCCTGGTGCTGGCCTTGCTGCTGGCATCGTCGTGCTCGTTCTATCTCAGCGAGCCACGCGTGCCGAAGACCGACTTGCGCGCCGCGCTGGCGGGCGCCTACGAGGTGCCGCCGACGCAAAGCCCCGGCAGCGGCTATTTCGAGGCGGTGTACCGGCCCTCGACCAAGGTGCTGGAATATCGCCTCAACCTGCAGGGCCTGAGCGGCCCGATCACCATGGGCTACCTGCATGGACCGGCGGGGCCGGGCGAAAACGTCCAGCAGGTCGCGCCCATCAACATCCCGATCTACGACTACACGATCTGGGATGGCGTCACGCTGACCGAGGAGCAGGCGGCCCAGGTGCTGGCTGGCCAGTGGTATGTCAACGTGATGACACTGCAATATCCTGACGGAGAAATCCGCGGGCAGATCCTGCCGCTGAAGAAATAACAGCGAAGCGCCGCTGAAACTTGTTTGGCGTGCGGTTGCGGACGGAACACACGAGCAACCCGAACGACGCTTGCGAGATATGCATCGCGCCATCCTCGACTCCCCTCGCCATGCGTCGTAGCGTTTTGCGGTACGTGCGATGGGGGGCCAATCGCCATGAGCCAATCCAGAGTCGAGCGTTTCGTCCGGCAGTTGAAAGACAAGCCGGTGCCAAAGAAACCCGTCAATGAGAACGACGCGGCGGCGAAGGCTGCCGAAGATCGCGAGCTTTCCGATGCCGAGCTCGAGACCGTTGCCGGCGCTGGTGACGGCGGCAAAGGCAATCCGAATGACAAGCCGCCGCCGCCACCGGCCAATTCGGTATAGGGGCGCATCATGAGCCAATCCGAAAAACGCACGACGAAGCAGCCGGAAGGCCGGACCGCGCCGATCGATCGCGAGCTTTCCGACACCGAGCTCGAGAGCATCGCTGCTGCCGGCGATGACCCGCTCAAGGGCACCTCGAACGACAGCGGTACGTCGCCGTTTAAGAAGAAGTAAGGCTAAGCGGCGTGGGCCCGGGTGGACCCGCTACCGTCACAGCAACTGACGCTGCGCCAGGCGGTGGAATGCACCACCGCGTTCGATCAATTCGTCGTACGTTCCGATCTCGGCGATCCGCCCGCGGTCGAGCACCAGGATGCGGTCGGCGTCGCGCACCGTGCTGAGGCGATGGGCGATGACGATGCGTGTGGCATTCATCGCCGCGATGCTCTGGCCCACGATCGCCTGGGTGCGGTTGTCGAGCGCGCTGGTCGCCTCGTCGAGGAAGATCAGGCGCGGATGGCGCACCAGGGCACGCGCGATCATCAGGCGCTGACGCTGACCGCCCGAGAGCTGGGCGCCGCCTTCCATGACGAGAGTCTCCAGCCCCATCGGCATGGCTGCCACGTCGGCCTCGAGCCCCGCGAGCCGCGCGGCTTCCATCACGCGCTCGCGCGGCAGCGGTGCGCTGCCGGCGATGTTGTCGTAGACGGAGCCCGGCACGAGGCGTGACGTCTCGAGCACCGTGCCGATCTGGCGGCGCACCATGCGCAGGTCGAGCCGTTCGAGATCCTTGCCGTCGTAGAACACGCCGCCGCGCACCGGAGCCTCGAAGCCGAGGAGCAGGCGCAGCAGCGTCGACTTGCCCGAGCCCGACCCACCGACGATGGCGAAATTCTCGCCCGGGCGAACCTCGAATTCGACATCCTGGAGGACCCAGGGGGCATCGTCGTCGTAGCGGAAGGCGAGGTTGCGCACGGTGAGCCCGCCTTCGAGACGGCCGGGATCGACGCGGCTGGACTCGACTTCCAGCTTGGCCTCGAGCACGGGACGCAGTCGGTCGAACAGCGGCACCACCTCGATCGAGTTGCTGAGCGCGATGGCGAGACTGAGGATGGCGGCGGTGAACTGGCTGAAGGCGCTGTTGAAGGCGGCGAACGAGGCGACATCGAGAGGATGTTCGCCGCCGGCGGCGATCGCGAAGACACCAAGCGCTCCCAAGGTCGGCAGGCAGGTCGCGGCGATCGTCTGGAAGGCAGCGAGCCGCCCGGCGTGTGCGGAATTGATGCGTTGCCGGGCGAATCCATGCGACCACCGCGAGAAGGCGCGTAGCTCGGCGGCGGCGATCCTGAGCTTGGCGATGCCGCCCAACGTCTCGACCAGCAGGCTGGTGACGGCGCCGCGCCGCTCGGTGACGTTGCGTTCCAGCCGCATCTGCGCACGGCCGAGCACGAAAAGAACGACAGCGACGACGATGGCGTAGACCAATGCGAATCCGGTCAACGCCAGGTCGTAGGCCGCCATGACCGCCAGCCCCGCCAGGGAGAAGACACCGGCGATCACGCTGTTCACCGTGAGGGTGGAAAGGAGGCGGCGGATGGTGTCGATGCCGACGATGCGCTGGGCCAGGTCTCCCACCAGATACCGTCGGAAGAACCCCGTGCGCAGCCGTATCACGCGATCCCATACCGCGGCCTGCAGCCGACGATTGACCGTGGTGCGGAAGCGGATGAGCGCCGTCGCCAGCGCGATCTGGAATCCCGTGGTGCCGATTGCCGCGGCGAGCAAAAGCAGCAGCATGTCGTTCAGGAGCGACAACCGTCCGTCAGGCACGGCGATGCCCAGGATTGCGCCGGTCGCCACCGGCGTCAGCAGGCCCGCCAGCGTGACGGCCGCCGTGGCGATCAGCACGCGTGCGAGGTCGCGGCGCGAGCCGACGAGAGCGAACCGTCGCAGCACGCCCATGGTCACGCGCTCGGGCAGCGATGCGTAGAACATGTAACCGCGCGGCAGCAGGCCCGCCGCCATGCGCGCGTCGATCCTGGTTTCGGCCCGGCTCGCGGGATCGACAGCGTGCCAGCCCTGGCGGCGCCAGACGACGGCGAGCGGACGGCCGTTCGCCGCTTCGACGGCCAGGAATGGCGGCCCTTCTTCGCCCCACCAGTCGCCGTCGAGGGCGATCTCGCGGAACCGGAAGCCGCTGACATCAGCGAACCGCTCCAGCCGCTCGAACAGGGGTGCGTCACGGTCGTCCGCGGCAGGCGCTCGTAGGTCGAAGTCCTCGACCGCGCCGATGATGGCGAGCGCATCGGCCAGGGCATCCTGCCCGACGTGCAGAGAGGCCGCCGCGGCCGGCGCCTGGAAGCCCGCGATATCGCGTAATTCCTGCAGGGCATGTGATGCGCGCGCCTCGTCGAGCAGCGGCACGTCTCGCCGACGCTTCCGCTCTGCCGCGTCGCCCGTTCGCAGGGCAGCGGCAATCAGGGCCGCCGGCATTTCCGATGCTGCACCGGCGGCCGACATGGACCGGGCGGCGAGCGAGCCGCTGTCGTACGTCACGATCGCGCTGTCGACGGCGACTTCCACCGTCACCTGATCGGCCAGGACCAGGAGGCAGCGCGGTTCATCTGTCTCCCGATATCGCAGGACCGGCGCTTCGCTTTGCAGCCAGACGACCTGGCGCGCGGTGACCCTGGCGCCGCCCGTCAGGTTCCGCCGCTCGCCCGGTTCGAGCGGCAAGGCCTCGCCATCGCCATGCGGGATGCCGGGACAGGACAGCAGGGCCGCGTACCACAGGTCGATGGCGATGCCATCGGGCATTCCGGGTTCGAGTCGCGGCGCGATCGTCGAGGCGCGCCCCGTCAGGAGGAAGCCGGCGCCCGGTGCGGCCAGCGCAAAGACCGCGCTGCCCGCCGGCAGCTCGGCCAGGAAGCGCCACGGGCCGGTCTTGCCGGTATCGTCACACAGGGTGGCGTAGAGGCGCGCTGGTTCGGCCAGCACGGACGGCGAAGCAAGGCCCGCGAGATCGAGCGCGCTCATGGCGGCGTCTCGGCGCCGATCAGGCGGGCATAGGCGCCATCCCGGCCGATCAACGCAGCGTGATCGCCGCGTTCCACCACCTTGCCGCGATCCAGCACGATGATCTCGTCGCAGTCGCGCACGGTGCTCAGCCGGTGGGCGACAAGTATGCACGTCATACCTCGCCGTCGGACGGCATCGAGGATGGCGCTCTCGCTCACCGGATCGAGGGCACAGGTCGCCTCGTCGAGCACCAGCACGGCGGGCTCCTGGACGAGGGCGCGGGCGATCTCGATCCGCTGACGTTGGCCGGCATTGAGGTTGCGTCCGCCTTCGTCGACGGCGACGTCCCGGCTGCCGGCCATGGCTTCCACCGTCGCGGTGAGGCCCGCGTCGTCAATGGCCGCCATCAGCCGCTGATGCGGGACCGTGTCGTCCCATAGCGTGACGTTTTCGCGAATCGACCCATGGAAGAGATGGATATCCTGGTCGACGACGCCCACGAGATGCACCAGGCGGTCGCGTCCCCATTCGCCGAGCGTGTGACCATCGATGCGAATCTCGCCGCTTTCGGCCTGATAAAGGCCGGTGATGAGGCGGCCCACGGTCGACTTTCCGCTGCCGGATGCGCCGACCAGCGCCACCCACTGCCCCGGCGCCACGTCGAGCGAGAAGTTCTCGGTCAGCGGCGGTCCCATGGGGTCGTAGCGAAAGCTCACGTCTCGCACCGTCACATGGCCCGCTCCCTGGCCCTCCGGCACGTCGGCCGGCACCTGTGCAAAACGCCAGTCGTGACGGTGGTTCAGGACGTCGTCGAGACGCGCGAGGTCGGCCGATGCCTGTTGGGCCATGCTGGCAGCGCCGACCAACCGCTGGATCGGCGCGGAGAAATTCATCAGCAGGACCTGGAACGCTACCAGCGTGCCGACGGTCAGGTTCCCGGAGATGACGTCGAGGGCGCCGACCCAGAGGACGGCAGCCGAGGTCAGATTGAAGACGAGCGGCGGCACCAGGCTGGTGGCATGCTGCAGGACAGCGCTCTGCTGCTCGGCATTCGTCGCCCGCGTGTGGTAGCCCGTCCAGCGGGCGAAGAAGTCGTTCTCCGTGCCGGTGGCCTTCAGCGTCTCGATCGACTGCAGGCCGATCACGGATGCCGCGAACAGCCGGCCGCGCTCGGTCTCGAGGCGCAATGTCGTATCCTTCAGGCCGCGACGGGCGAGCCACAACACGACGACGTTCACGGCGGCGCCGCCGATCACGATGGCCGCCAGGGTGGCGTTGTAGAACACCATGACAATGCCGAGGAACAGCGCTGTGAGGCAGCTGGCGCCGATGCCGCCGAGATCGCGTGCGACGAGGGTGGCGATGCGGTCGTTGGCCTCGACACGGCTGACGAGGTCGCCCGTGTGGCGCTGGTTGAAGAATTCGATGGGCAAACGCAGCACGTGCCAGGTGAACAGGGCCGACTGCTCGATCGCCAACCTGAGCTCGATGCGCAGCAACGCCAGCTCCTGGATCGACAGCAGCAGGAACTGAATGACGAAGGTGGCGCCGAGCCCGATCAGCAGGGGACCCAGCCAGTCGTCGAAGCGCTGGACCAGGATGTTGTCGACGAAGACCTGCGTCATCCCCGGCAGGACCAGCCCCGGGATCACCAGCATCAGGCCGATCCAGACGACGAAGGCGATCGCCAGTTCCAGGCCGGCAAATCGCCTGCGCAGCTGGGAGAACAGCATCGAACCGTGACCACCCGTCACGAAAGCCGGGCCGGGATCGAATTCGAGAACGACGCCGGTGAACTTGTCGCCGAACTCGTCGAGCGTGACGGTGCGCGGCCCGACCGCCGGGTCGTTGAGGTGGACCTTGTCGCCGGAGACGCCCTCGACCACCAGGAAGTGGTTGAACCCCCAGAACACGATCACGGGGAACGTACCGGCCAGCACGGTCTCGACCTCGCGTCGCCAGCCTTTCGCCCTCAGGCCGTACGCCTGCGCGGCCTGGATGACATTGGCGGCCTTGCTGCCGTCGCGCGAGACTCCGCAGGTGACCCTGAGTTCCTTGAGCGGCACGTGTCGGCCGAACCAGCCGAGCACGATGCCGAGCGAGGCGGCTCCGCATTCGGTGGTCTCCATCTGGAGGATCGTGGGAGTGCGAACGCGCCGGCTGGAGCGACGGCGTGGCCGACCGATCATGCGTCAACGCCGAGCAGCTTGCGCAGCGCCGGCATGATCAGGGCGAGCGGTCGCGTCTCGTCGACGATGACGTCGACGGTGACGCGCGTGCCGCGCGTTATGCGGAACGGCGGACCATCGCCCGTCCACCAGGCGAAGCCGCTGGCGGTGTTGGGATCGCCGAAAAGCTCGATGCGGGCGAGCAGCGGCGAGCCGTTTCCCATCAGGCTCTTCGTCAGCTCGAGATTGCGCAGCACCGCCTGCAGCTCCTCTGTGGACACGCCGCGGTCGGTGATCGACGCGACCCGGCCACGCATCGATCCATACTGCTCCTTCTTGACCGTTGCCGGCCGCACCTGGACGTCCATGCCGGGCTGCACGCGCTTGGCCATGTCGTGGCCGATCATGGCGACGATCTCGTACCTGCGTTCGCCGGTCTGGCCGATGGTGGCGATAACCATGCCCGACGAAACCACGTCGCCGCGGCCGACACGGATATCCTCGATGATGCCGCCGATCGGCGCCTTCACCGCCGAGCCGACGGCAAGCTCGGTGCGCAGGCGCGCGATGTCGGCCTGGATCGCCTCGATCTCGGCCTGCTTCTCGCGCTCGCGGCGCGCCAGCTCGTCGCGCTTCTGCGCCAGGCTGGCCTCGACCTCGACCTTCCTCACTTCGGCATTGGCGATGTCGAGCAGCGTCTGGTCGAGCTGCTGGCGGTTGTTCAGGGCCTGGGTGCGGTTGACCAGACCCTTGGTCAGCATCGCGTCGTCATCGGCCACGACCTGGGTCAGTCGAACGGCACGGGCCTTGCCCGCGGCGATCTGCTGGTCGATCGCGGCCTGCTGGCGGCCGGCGGTATCGTCGGTTTTCTCGATATCGGCAGCGTGCGCCGCTTTCAGGCGCGCGAGATGGTCCTGCAGGATGGCGGCACGCGCCGCCGCGCCGCCGAGTTGGGCCTCGAGCGACGCCTGCTCGATCCGGGCGATCATCGCGCCGGCCGCCACCTGGGCGCCGCGCTTGACGAGAATCTCGAGGATCGGGCCGGACGTCACCGGCTGCACCGCGTAGGCGCCCTCGCCGTCGTCGACCATGATGCCCTGGCCGGTCACCCGGGTCGGCACCGACCCCAGGACGGACCAGGCAAGCACGGCGGCCAGGACAACGGCGGCGGCCAGCGTCATCACGCGCATCGCAGCGGGGATCAGGCGGGCGCGGTGATCGATGTGATCGGACGAGCGCAGCCGCTCAAGGGCGGAGCCCCTGAACAGAGAACTGGGTTGAGCCGAACCTGACTTGCCTGTGTCCATCTCGCCCCCGACACGAAGAGTATCGGAGGCCGACCACTGCTCAAATTACTGTTTTGTATCCGCTGCTGCAGTTTGTTCAGCTATGCGGAAATGCAAATGCGAACATCAGTCGAACTTGTAGTTCCAACCGATCCACTTGGCGAGCCCGCGACCCATCACCTTCCCGAGGTCCTGGCCTTTCAGCCACGGCAGCTCTTCGGTGAACATGGTCACGCACTGCCGGTAGCTGCAGGGCATGCGGGTGATGTCGGTTCCCCAGAAGAAGCGATCGGGACCGTAGGCGTCGAAGATTCGATGCAGACCGTCATGCAAATTCTTGAACGGATAGGGATGCGTCGAGTAACCCGGCGCTCCGGTCGCCTTGACTGCAACATTCGGCAGTTTCGCCAGTGCACACAGCTCGTCGAGATTGCCGAAGGCCTTGTCGTCTTTCTCCAGACGCAGCAGACCACAATGGTCGATGATCAGCTTCAGTCGCGGATGCGCCTCGGCGATCTTGCGGAACGGCTTGAGAAAGAGGCCGGCCATGGTGGCGATGGGAATGCCTTCCTTCTCGGCAGCGGGCCAGACCCAGTCGAGCTTGCCCTCGTGCAGCGCCTTCTGCTGGTCGGGATAGAGCAGCGCCCAGCGCAGGCCCATCATGCCAGGCTGATCGCGCCAGCCGACGATGCGCTCCCTGCTCTCCGGATTGTCGAGCTCGAACTGGCCCATGACGGCGAAGCGGTCGGGATATTTCTCCGCGGCGGCGAGTGCCAGCTGGTTGGAGGTCGGATCCCAGCTATAGGGCGGATGGATCAGCGCCGCGTCGACGCCGGCCTCGTCCATCTCCTTCAGTGCCTCCTCGGCGGTGAACTTCTCGACCTTGCGATGCAGCCCGCTGGGCGGCGTCACGGTCTGTGACCAGATGTGGATCTGGGCGTCGATGATCTTCATGGCGTTCCTCCGGTGGGCGATACTATGAGGCATCGGAGCCGCGGAGCGCCAATGGTTGCCACAGACAAGCTGTTCGTCGGATCGATCCCCGAAATCTACGACCGCTTCCTGGTCCCGCTGATCTTCGAGCCTTATGCCGTCGATCTCGCCGGCCGCGTCGCAGCGCTTGCCCCGCGTGACGTGCTGGAGACGGCAGCCGGAACCGGCGTGCTCACGCGCGCCCTCTCAGCGCGGCTCGCGCCGTCGACACGCATCGTGGCGAGCGACCTCAACCAGCCGATGCTCGACCAGGCGGCGCGGCGGCAGCAGGGCGGTATCGTCGAGTGGAAGCAGGCCGACGCGCTCGCACTGCCGTTCGGCGATCGCAGCTTCGACGTCGTCGCCTGCCAGTTCGGTGCGATGTTCTTTCCCGACAAGGTGCAGGGATACAAGGAGGCAGGCCGCGTCCTGCGGCCGGCTGGGCGCTTCCTGTTCAACGTATGGGACCGGATCGCCGACAACGAGTTCGCCGACGTCGTGACCGATGCGCTGGCCGGGCTCTTTCCCGACGATCCGCCGCGCTTCATGGCGCGCACGCCGCACGGCCATCATGACGTCGAGCCCATCCGCCAGGACCTTAAGGCCGCGGGCTTCGCCGAGGTGATGGTCGATGCCGTCGACGCCCGCAGCCGGGCCCCCTCGGCCCGCCATGTCGCGGTCGCCTTTTGCCAAGGCACGCCGCTGCGCAACGAGATCGAGACGCGCGATGCGGCGCGGCTGGAGGAGGCGACCGATCGGGCTGCTGACGCCGTGGCCGCCCGGTTCGGCTCAGGCGCCGTCGACGGCCGGATTCGGGCCATCGTGGTGAGCGCCCTCGCGCCCTGACACGCTGACTGGCGTAAATTTGTCGCAGTTTGGGAGCGATTAGTTTGGGTTAAGTGTTATCGCACTTCAACTGCGAAGACTGGCCCTTCTTATGACGTTCGGCATCGCGGCGCTCGTAGCCCTTCTTCCCTTTGCGTTGGTGGGTTTCCTCTATCGAGAAGCCCAACTCGACACGCGTCAGGCCTTGCTCTGGGCGGCTACGTTCGCGTCCGTCATGGCCGTCGGCGTCACCCTGTTGCTCCTTGAATCGTGAAAGCGGATCAAATTGTCGCAGTGAAGACGCAAGAAGTGTACGCTAGAAAATAATCGCATTTTAACTGCGAACAATAACGGCTGGCGATCATGTTGCTGACCATCCTGGCATTTGTGGCCCTTTTTCCCCTCGCCCTTGTCGGCTTCCTGTATCGCGAAGCCCATATCGACACGCGCCAGGCGCTGATGTCGGCGGCGGCTACTGTCGTCGCCACGACCGTGCTCGCCGCCGTCTTCGCTGCGGTGTGAAGGGCGGCGGCTTCTCGTCTTCTAGTTCGGGGTCGGCGCGTTCGCGTCGATCAGCTTCTCGCGCTTGAGCTCGCTCCACAACTCGACCGGGATCCTGGCCGACAGCCGCGCGATGTTCTGCTTCACCTCGGCGCTGCTGAGCGCGCCCGGGATCACCGAGCAGAGCGCCGGGTGGAACAGCGGGAACTGCATGGCGGCGGCGCCCAGCTCGACACCGTGGCGCTGGCACACGGCCTCGATCTTCTGCGCCTTTTCGATCAGCTGTGCCGGTGCGGCCGCGTAGTCGTGCGTCGCGCCGGGCTTCACGCCGCCGGTCAGGATGCCGGAGTTGTACGGTCCGCCCAGGATGACGGAGACGCTGCGTTTGACGCACTCGGGCAGGAACTCCTCCAGTCCGCCCTGCTCGAGCAGGGTGTAGCGGCCGGCCAGCAGCATGCAGTCGAAGTCGCCGGCTTTGATGAATCGAAGGCTGGTATCCGATTCGTTGATGCCGACGCCGATCGCGCCGATGACCCCGGCCTTGCGCAACTCATCGAGCGCCTTGAAGCCTCCGTCCATGACCGTCTTGAAGCGCTCGTCGAGGATCTTGCGGTCCTTGATGGTCCAGAAGTCGACGTCATGGATCAGGGCGATGTCGATCCTGGCGAGCCCGAGCCTGAGATGCGAGTGCTCCAGGGAGCGCATGACGCCGTCATAGGTGTAGTCGAACACCGGCGCGAAGCCCGGCAGGCCGTTGTCGCGGAAGTCGGCCGGCTTCTGCTCGCCGGGCTTCATGGCATGCAGGATGCGGCCGACCTTGGTCGACAGCACGAAGTCCTCGCGCGGCTTGTTGCGCAGCGCCGCGCCCATGCGCAGCTCGCTGCGGCCGTAGCCGTAGAACGGCGAGGTGTCGAAGTAGCGCACGCCGCCCTCGTAGGCGGCGTCGCTCAGCGCCACCGCCTCGGCGTCGGAGATGGTGGCGCGGAAGCCGCCCATCGGTGCACCGCCCAGGCCCAGCGTCGTGACTTCGAGCTTGGTCTTGCCGACTCTGCGTTTGGGTAGGATTGTCATGCGTTTCCTCGAATCATGGCGGCTTGGGTTTCCGAGAAGTCTAGCGCCCGGCTCGCGGCTGACGCTATCGACATCGGCCGCCTTGTTCGTCATCGTTTTCGCCATGAGGTTTAGGCACGTCGTTTGGGCGACGGTTCTTGGCGTCGGGCTGCTCGTAGCATCTCGTCAAGGTCGCGCCATGGACTGCCTGGCCGTGACCAGCGATTGGGACAGACGCGGGCGTGAGGTCGTGTCCGTCTCGCCAATCGGAGATGTCGACACCAGGGCGACCTGTGGCCGGCTCGTCTCCCGGGCCCGGGTACGGGACGATGCAAGAGGAAACGTCAATGTCTCTGCGACCTACCTGGAGTTCGATGATCCCCGGGACGCAGCCGAGAAGCGCTACAACGAATGGATCGGCGGTGTGGTCGCGACAATGGACTTCGATCGTCCCATCGCCTTGTCAGCGAACGAAAAGATCGATGATGTGCTCATCCTCGAGTCGCTCTACCGCTCCAGGCGACTGATCTCTGCCGCCTACAGTCGATGGCTGTGCTGCGGTGCCCATGGAATGTCCGCCGGCGGATCGATCAACATCGATGCTGCGAGCGGGATGCTCGTGTCGCCCCAGACCCTGGTCAGCCTGCCTGCGGTCGCGAACGAATGCTGGCGACAGTTCGCGGCATTGCCGGGCCCTCTCGATGGGCAGGGCAATCTGTTCAAGCAGGACTATCCGATGGAGCGGCCATTTTCCGACCGCGACTTCGAAGGCGACCCGAGCAATCCGCCGGTGCGCGGCCCTGTCGCGCCGTCCGTCGACAAGACGGTGCGCCTGTTCCATTCCACGCTGAAGCGCTCGTCGAACTGGACATTCGCCGATCGCGGGGCGGGCGTCGGATTCGGCATGCTTCTCGGCTATGTCGGTGCGGACTTCGATTGCATTCTCGACAATGCCGCCCTGAAGCAGGTGGCGCAGCCCGGCGTCTCGATTCCGCCCTGAGCAAGTTCAAGCGGCCTCCTGCGCCACCGTGGGCCCGTCGCTTCTGGTGGTGGTTCGGCGCACGTCGCGCACGATGTTGAGATCGTCGAAGCGGCGCACGCGGTGCATGGTGGCGCGGTTGTCCCAGATCACCAGGTCGTGCTGCGTCCAGCGATGCGAATAGACGAACTGCGGCTGGGTGGCGTGTTCCATCAGGTCGCGGATGAAGGCCATGGCCTCGGGCTGCGGCCAGCCGATGATGGTGCCGATGTGGGCCGACAGGAACAGTGACTTGCGGCCCGAGCCGGGATGGGTGCGCACCAGCCGGTGGCGTACCGGCTTCATCGCCACGCGCTCGTCGGGCAGGAACTCGGTGAAGCCGAGCTGGCCGCGCGAATAGATCAGCGAGTGTTCGCAGACGAGGTCCTCGATCTCGGCCTTGGTCGCGGCATCGAGCGCGTCATAGGCCGCGCGCATGTCGGCGAACTCGGTGTTGCCGCCCGCGGTCGTGACGATGCGGCCACTCAGGATCGAGTACTTGGCGGGCACGACGCGGAACGAGGCGTCTGAATGCCATAGCCGGTTGCCGAGCGCCGCCATGCGCCGCTTGTTGTCGCGTGCGAGCTTGTGGCCGTCCTTGTCGAGGTTGGAGACGTCGGCGAAGGCAGGGTCGAGCCGCAGCTCCGAACTGCGCACCGTCGAGTTGGCGCCTTCTTCGAGCGGCCCGAAATTGCGCGTAAAGGCGAGCTGCTGCTCGTCGCTGATGTCCTGGTCCGGCAAGACGAGCACGGCATGGCGGTTCATGCCGGCGTCGATGGCCTCGACCTCGGCGGCGGTGAGCGGCCGGCGCACATCGATGCCGCTCAGGCGCGCGCCAATGTGGGGCGTGAGGGGAGTGATCTCGATCGGCATGAACCGATCTTAGACCGCTCCCGTGGCCGGCGGGAGCCGCAGATTTCTCAACGCAGCGCTGCCGCGATGTTGCCGCCATCGACCGTGACCACCGCGCCCGTCGTCTTGCTCGCCTTGGCCAGCGAAACGAAGGTTTGCGCCACGTCGGCCGCCGTAACCTCCAGGCCCAGGAGATTGCCGCCCATGTACTGGGCCTCGTTCAGCCCGCGCGCCTTCGATCGCTGGGCAATCATGTCGTCCGTCAGCAGATTGGAGCGGATGCGGTCGGCATTGACGGCGTTTGAGCGGATGCCGTCGCCACCGTGGTCCAGCGCGTACTGCCGGCTGAGGAACATCGTCGCCGCCTTGGGCAATCCGTAGGGACCGAAGTCGGGCCCCGGGTTCACCGCCTGCTTGGAGGCGTTGAACAGGAGGCAGCCGCCCAGGCCCTGGGCGCGCATGATGCGCACGGCGTTCTGCGCCACGCTCTGATGCGCCCAGAAGTTCAGCTCGAAGCTCTCGCGCAGGACCTTGTCCGAAACGTCCCCGATGCGGCCCTGCCAGGCGGCGCCGGCGTTGGAGACGACGATGTCGACGCCGCCATAGGTCGCCGCGATCTTGTCGAAGGCGGCGCGAACGTCAGCCGGGTTGGTGACGTCGCAGGCGATGGCCATGCCCTTGACCTTGCTCACGTCGCGGTCGAGCACGACGACCTCCGCGCCTTCCTTGGCGAAGGCGGCCGCCGTTGCCGCGCCGATGCCGGAGGCGCCGCCGGTGACCACGGCGATACGCCGCGCCAGCGGCTTCTCCGCCGTCGCGCCGAGCTTGGCCTGTTCCAGCGACCAGTACTCGATGTCGAAGATATCGGGCTCGGGGATGCATTCATAGGTGCCGAGCCTCTCGGCGTCGGCCACCACCTCGACCGTGGTCTCAGCGAGGTCGGCCGCGATCTTGGCGTCCTTCGATGTGTTGCCGATGCCGAACAGGCCGAGCCCGGGCACCAGCACGACGCGCGGCATCGGGTCGAGCTCGGTCTTGCTCGGCATCTGGCGCACGTTGTGACGCGCGAAGTAGGCGTGATAGTCGGCGACGTACTTGTCGAGGGCCGCCTTGGCGTCCTTCGTGAACGCATCGAGCTTGTCCGCTTCGGGCGCCGGCACGACCAGCGGCACGCCCTTGGTGCGGATGGCATGGTCGGGAGTCACCGGTCCCTGCTGGCTGTAGCGGGCAATCTCCTTGCCGCCGACGTAAGAAAGAATGCCGGGATTGGTGCGGAACTCGAACACGAAGCGTTGCGCCGCCTCGCGGCCGCCGTCCTTGCCGGGCAGCGAGATCAGTCCACGCAGGATCGGCGCAACCGCGGCGGCCGTCGCGATCTGCCCGGGCAACGACACGCCGGGGAAGATCTTGCGCGTCGCCTTGGCCAGCCGCTTCTCTGCCAGAGTGACCAGGTCGATCATGCGCACATAGGCTTCTTCCGCCGTGGCGCCCATCGAGAAGATGCCGTGCTTGAGCAGGATCAGCCCTTCGACGTCGGGATTCTTCCGCGCGACTTCGGTGGTTTTCTTGGCCAGTGCGAAGCCCGGCATGACGTAGGGCACCAGGGCAGCGCGCTTGCCGTAGACATCGGCCGCCAGCGCCTCGCCGTCAGGCTGGTCGGTCAACGCCAGCACGGCGTTGGAATGGGTGTGGTCGATGAACTTGTGCGGCAGGAAGGCATGCAGCAGCGTCTCGACCGACGGATTGGGCGACTTGCTGTCGAGAAGATTGCAGCGCTGGACATTGACCATGTCCTCGTCGGACAGCGCCTGCAGCCCGACCAGCTCGCGCAACGGCTCCAGCCGCACCGCCGGCAGCCCGGGTGCCTCGATCGTGCCCATGTCCCAGCCGCTGCCCTTTACGCACAGCACATCGACGGAAGCGCCGGTGATGTCGGCGACCTTGGTCTTCACCGAGGTGTTGCCGCCGCCATGCAGCACCAGCCGCGGCTCGCCACCCAGCAGACGGGTCGTATAGACGCGCAGCGCCAGATCCTCGCCGATACCCTTGGCGGCATGCTGGGCGATCGCGGCCTTGGCGTCGCTGTCGGACCAGAGGTTCTGCATTGATGCTCCTTCGATCGGTACGGCCTCACCCTGAGGAGCGCGCGAAGCGCGCGTTTCGAAGGGTGGGAACACGCACCGTGTTTGTTGCCCACCCTCCGAGACGCAGCCCGTTGGGCTGCTCCTCACGGTGAGGCCTTGGTGTAGCTCTAGCCATGAGAAATAACGACCTTGCCGAAGTGATTCTGGCTTTTGAGATGCCGATAGGCGTCCTTCGCCTGCGCAAAAGGAAACACCTTGTCTATGACGGGTTTGAGACCGTCCGCATCGATCGCGCGGTTCATCGCCTCGAACATCTGCCTGTTGCCGACATAGAGGCCCTGGACCCTGAGATTGCGGCGCAGGATCGGCATCGGGTCGACCTCGGCGCCGGCGCCCGTCAGCAACCCGATCACCGAGATGCGTCCGGCAACGCGCGTGGCCATGAAGGAACGCGGCAGGGTGCCGGCGCCGCCGACCTCGACCGTGATGTCGACGCCGCGGCCGCCGGTCAGCTTCGCGACTTCCTTGTCCCAGTCCGGCGTGGCGCGGTAGTCGATCACCGCCTCGGCGCCCATCTGCTTCAGCCGCTCTGCCTTGGCCTTCGTGCCCGAGGTCGCGATCACACGCGCACCGAACATCCGCGCGAACTGCAGCGCGAAGACCGACACGCCGCCCGAGCCCAGCACCAGCACCGTGTCGCCCGCCTTGATCTCGCCGATCTCGACCAGCGCATGCCACGCCGTGACGCCGGCACAGGGCAGCGTCGCACCTTCCTCGAAGCTGAGATGGCGGGGCAGGCGCACCACGCCGTCCTCCTCGAGCACCGCAAGCTCGGTCAGCATGCCGTCGATGGCGCCGCCCATGGCCGAGGCTTGCGCGGTCTCGTCGATCGCGCCGCCGACCCATTTCTGCATGAAGCAGCCCGCCACCCGGTCACCGGCCTTCACCCGCGTCACGCCAGGACCGACCGCGACGACCTCGCCGGCGCCATCGGACAGCGGGACCAGATCTGCCTTTGGCGCGGCGCGCGCCGAACTGCCTTCGACGGTGATCAGGTCGCGGTAGTTGAGCGACGTCGCGCGCACGCGCACCAGCACCCGGCGCGGACCGGGCGTCGGATCCGGCCGTTCGGCCAGCGTCAGCGAATCGATGCCCTTGGGCGAGGGGATGACGAAGCACCTCATTACTTGCCGCCCTTCAGCTCGATGATGGTCTTGGCCATGACCGCTTCCTGGTCCCACGGGAACAGGATCCAGGTGTCCTGGCTCACCTCGGTGATGAAGCTGTCGACCGTGGGCCGGCCGGCCGGCTTGGCGTAGACCGAGGCGAAGTGCGCTTTCGGCAGGAGCGCGCGCACGGCCCGCGCGGTGACGCCGGTGTCGACCAGGTCGTCGACGATCAGCCAGCCTTCGCCCTGGTCCTTCTCGGCCGAGGTTCCCTTCAGCAGCTCGACCTTGGCGCCGCGCTCCATGCGGTCGTAGGTCGAGCAGCAGACGGTGTCGATCAGCCGCAGATTCAGCTCACGCGCGACGATGGCCGCCGGCACCAGCCCGCCGCGGGTGATCGCCACCAGCCCCTTGAACGGCCCGAGATCGGCCAGCCGCCAGGCCAGGGCCCGCGCGTCGCGATGCAGTTCCGTCCACGAGACGGGAAACATCTTGTTGTATCCCGTGCCGCTCGCCATGCGATTTCGCCTCCTGTTTGTCCGGTTTGCCTTGCCCCCCGGCAGACGCTGAACTAACACCTTCGACCGACGCAATGAAGATCGGCCGCACGGGAATAACAGGGACGGAGTGCGCGGAAACATGGGAATCGAGCTGACCCCCGCCTTCTGGAGCGGCCTGCTTCAGATCATCATCGTCAATATCGTGCTCTCCGGCGACAACGCGTTGGTCATCGCGCTGGCCTGCCGCAACCTGCAGAAAAAGCACCAGAAGCCCGCCATCCTGATCGGCAGCGCTGGCGCCATCGTGCTGCGTATCATCTTCGTGCTGATCGTCGATCAGCTGCTCAAGATCGGCTACCTCAAGCTGATCGGCGGCCTGCTGCTGCTGTGGATCGGCGTCAAGCTGGTCCAGGGCGAGGACGAGGGCGGCGACGGCGTGAAGGCCTCGGGCTCGCTGTGGGGCGCCATCCGCACCATCATCATCGCCGACGCGGTGATGAGCCTCGACAATGCCATCGCCATCGCCGCTGCGGCACACGGCAACACCACCTTGATCGTGCTCGGCCTCTTGATCAGCATCCCGCTGATCATCTTCGGCGCCACCCTGATCATGCTGCTGCTCAACCGCTTCCCGATCATCGTCATCGCCGGCGGCGGCCTCCTGGGCTACATCGCGGGCGAGGTCCTGGCGACCGATCCCGCTTACGTCGAGTGGCTCGCGGCCAGGATCCCCAATCACAAGATGTGGTTCGAGATCGGCGGCGCCGTCCTCACTGTCGCGCTGGGCTACTGGCTGCAACGCCGTGCCAGGGCGAAGAAGCACGAAGAGCCGGTCGATCTCGCCGCCGAAGGACGCAAGGAGTAGCCGCCATGGCCAAGATGAAGGCAATCCTGGTCGCCGTCGACGGCTCGGGCACCTCCGACCGCGCGGTCCGCCATGCGCTCAACCTGATCGAGGCGGGCCTCGCCGCCGAGCTGCACCTGCTCAACGTCCAGCCCAACCTCGGCGGCGCCATCTCGTCCTTCGTGTCCAGGGAGCAGATCGACACGCATCATCGTGAGGAGGGCCATAAGGCCCTGGCCACGGCGGTCGAGATCACCAAGCAGGCCGGGGTCGCGGCCAAGATCCATATCGGCGTCGGCCGCCAGGGCGAGGTCGCGAGCGATTTCGTCACCAAGCTGGGCGCGAGCCTCGTCGTGATCGGCACGCGCGGCCATACCGGCTTCGCCGGCGTTCTGCTGGGCTCGGTGGCCCAGGACGTGATCGCCCACGCGAAGGTACCGGTAACACTGGTGAAATAAGCCTCGGTTGTTGCTTCGTCCTGGAAGGCGTAAAACCGCGCCGCACGCTTTCAGGAGGTCGAGTGGCGGAGCAGTTGTGGCGACGCGAGGCCCTGGCGCCGTACGCCACCCTGCCGTGGCAGAGCCGCGGCCGGCTCAATGCCGAGGGCGAGGATCCCTCGCGTAGCCCGTTCCAGCGCGACCGCGACCGTATCATCCATTCGACGGCGTTCCGCCGGCTGAAGCACAAGACGCAGGTCTTCGTCTATCACGAGGGCGACCACTACCGGACGCGGCTGACGCATTCGCTGGAGGTGGCGCAGATCGCCCGCACCATCTGCCGCACGCTGCACCTCGACGAGGATCTCGGCGAGGCCGTGGCGCTCGCCCACGATCTCGGCCACACGCCGTTCGGCCATGCCGGCGAGGAAGCGCTGCACGCGGCGATGAAGCCGTTCGGTGGCTTCGACCACAACGCCCAGACCTTGCGCATCCTGACCAAGCTCGAAGAGCGCTACGCCGAATTCAACGGCCTCAACCTCACCTGGGAGACGCTCGAAGGCGCGGTCAAGCACAACGGCCCGTTGCTCAAGGACGGGCGCACGCTGGAAGATCTGCCGGCTGCCATCGTCGAGTATTGCCAGGACCACGATCTCGAACTTGGCGGCCATGCCGGTCCGGAGGCGCAGGTCGCCGCCCTGAGCGACGACATCGCCTACAACAACCACGACATAGACGACGGCCTGCGCGCCGGCCTGTTCGGTGTCGCCGACCTTTTGGACCTGCCGCTGGTCGGCGAGATGTTCGCGCTGGTGTCGAAGAAGTATCCCGGGCTGGGCGAGAGCCGCCTGGTCCACGAGGCGGTGCGGCGCGTGATCAATGCCATGGTCGAGGATGTGATGGCCGAGACGCGCCGGCGGCTGGCTGACGCGGCGCCGAAGTCGGTCACCGATATCCGCGCGCTCGGGCGGCCAGTGGTGGCTTTCTCCGAGCGCATGGCCGAGACCGACCGCACGGTGAAGAAATTCTTGTACGGCCGCATGTACGAGCACTGGCACCTCAACCGCTCGCACTCCAAGGCCCGCCGCGTCGTGATGGACCTGTTCGGCCTGCTGTTCGCCGAGCCCAACTGCCTGCCGCCGCCCTGGCGCGAGCGCGCCGAGGCCGCCGAACGCGCCGCCCGCGCCCGCATCGTCGCCGACTACATCGCCGGCATGACGGATCGGTACGCGCTGGACGAGCACCGGCGGCTATTCGACCTCTATAACTAACCGACCTGTCATCGCGAGCGCAGCGAGGGACCTTTAAGGCCGCAGGAAAGGTCCCTCGCTACGCTCGGGATGACAAACGTTGCCATTTCGGCAATCCCCCGCCCCATGACCCCCTACCGCCATTTCATCGGCGAGATCGAAGCCGCGCTGAAGGCCATGCAGGCGGCCGGCGAATTGCCGCCAGACCTCGATTTCTCCGCCATCACGGCCGAGCCGCCGCGCGATGCCGCGCATGGCGACATCGCCACCAATGCCGCCATGGTGCTGGCCAAGGCCGCCAGGAAGAAGCCGCGCGACATCGCCGAGCCGCTGCTGGCGCGCCTGAAGGCCAACCCTGACGTGGTCGACGGCACGGTCGCGGGACCGGGCTTCATCAACCTCAAGATCGCCGACACCTTCTGGCGTGACCGGCTGCGCGACTGCCTGAAAGCCGGCACTTCCTACGGCGATTCGCCGATGGGGAAGGGCGCCAAGGTCAATGTCGAGTACGTCTCGGCCAACCCGACCGGCCCGCTGACCGTGGGGCACGCGCGCGGCGCGGTCGTGGGCGATGCGCTCGCCAACCTGCTGGCCAAGGCGGGCTACGCCGTCACCAAGGAGTACTACATCAACGACGCCGGCGCGCAGGTCGACAAGCTCGGGCAGTCGACCTTCCTGCGCTACAAGGAGGCGCTGGGCGATCAGATCGGCGACATCCCCGAAGGCTTCTATCCCGGCGAGTATCTCAAGGACGTGGGTGCCGCGATCGCCAAACGCGACGGCGCACGCTGGATCGACAAGCCGCAGTCCGACTGGCTGCCGGTGATGCGCGACTTCGCCATCGCCACGCTGATGGCCGACATCAAGACCGATCTCGAGACGATGGGCGTCCGCATGGACGTCTATTCATCGGAACGCGCGCTGGTCGATGCCGGCATGGTCGATCGCGTCTTCCAGGAGCTGAGTCGCCAGGGCCTGATCTACACCGGCCGCCTCGATCCGCCGAAGGGCCAGAAGCCCGACGACTGGGAGGATCGCGAGCAGGTGCTGTTCCGCGCCACCAAGTTCGGTGATGAAGTGGATCGGCCGCTGAAAAAGTCGGACGGCACCTGGACCTACTTCGCCAACGACATCGCCTATCACTTCGACAAGTTCCGGCGCGGCTTCGCCGACATGATCGACGTGTGGGGCGCCGACCACGGCGGCTACGTCAAGCGTCAGAAGGCGGCGGTCAGCGCCGTCACCGACGGCAAGGGCGAGCTCGACGTAAAACTCTGCCAGATCGTGCGCGTGATGAAGAACGGCGAGCTGGTCCGCATGTCCAAGCGCGCCGGTACATTTGTTACATTGCGCGACCTGCTCGACGAGGTCGGGCCAGATGTCGTGCGCTTCACCATGCTGACGCGCAAGAACGACGCGCCGTTCGACTTCGATGTGGCAAAGGCCACAGAACAGTCACGCGATAACATGGTCTGGTACGTCCAATATGGGCACGCACGGACTCGCTCCGTGTTGCGGCAGGCAGCCGCCGCCGGCGTCGCGATCGATGGACTGGACAGCGCTCCATTGGATCGTCTGGGCGACGCCGGCGAGCTGGCCCTCATCCGACTGATCGCCCAGTGGCCGCGCCAGGTCGAAGCCGCCGCCGCCGCCCACGAGTCCCATCGAATTGCTTTCTATCTCTATGAGCTGGCCGCCGCCTTCCATGCCCATTGGACGCGGGGCCGGGAGGAGCCCGGCCTGCGCTTCGTGATGGAGGGCGACGCCGAGCTGACGCGGGCGCGTCTGGCGTTGGTACAGGGAATCGGTTTTGTGATAGGATCGGGATTAATGGTCTTCGGCGTAACACCCGTCGAAGAGATGAGATAAGGAAAAATGCACATCCGCCGGTCCCCCTCCGGCGACGGTCCAACCATCTACCGGCCAGCTGAGTCGGTAACGTCTGTACGGCTCGATCCACCGGCCAGGCCCGTCGCGCACGAACCTGATTCCATTCCGCCGCCGCCGCGCGATTCCCTGCTCATGCGGGTGAACCGACGGCGTGGCCAGATCCTCACCGTCATGGTCTCGATCGCCGCCATCGCGAGCTTCGGCTCGGTCGTGTGGTGGGCGCACAACCAGGATGTGAAGGCCGGCGGCCGCGGCCTCGAACCCCTGGTCGTTCAGGCCCCGGCGACCCCGTCGCGGGTGAAGCCCGAGAATGCCGGCGGGCTCACGGTCCCGAACCAGGACAAGGAAGTCTTCAATCGCCTGCAGCCCAACACGGTGCCTGCCCAGCCCGAGAAGCTGCTGCCCGGTGCGACCAATCCCAAGCTGCCGGCCGGCGGGATACTGCCCACCCCGGCCGCGCCCAAGCCGCCCGATACCGAGGTCGCGAGCAAGACCCCGACGCCGCTGCAGGCTGCGACTCCGGCCGCGGTGACACCGGGCGCTCCGACGCCCGCGCCGGCGGTGACCGAGACCAAGCCTGCGGCGACCGAGAGCGGGCCCAGCATCGCCAGCCTGATCGACAATATCTCGGGCCCGGTCGGCGGCTGGCGCGTGCAGGTCGCTTCGGTGAAGAACGAGGATGTCGCCAAGTCGACCTGGGCGCGTCTGCAGAGCGCCCATGGCGACGTGATGGCCAACTTGCGCATGCAGGCCGTGCGCGTCGATCTCGGCGACAAGGGCGTGTGGTATCGCGTCCAGGGCGGACCGCTCGACGAGAAGCAGGCACAGAACGTCTGCAACACGCTGAAGACCCGCAAGGCCGACTGCGTGCTGGTCCCGCCGGCACGCTGACACTACGCCGCACCGCTCGACCTCTTCGTCATGTTCCTCTCCCCTTGGGGGAGAGGCTAGAAGTGAAAAGCTTTCAATGAATCCCCGCGCTGTCATCTTCGCTCCCGCCGGTCTCGATCTCACGGTGAACGAGCGTGCGTTCTTTCGCGAGGTCGATCCGCTCGGCTTCATCATCTTCACGCGCAACGTCAGCACGCCCGAGCGCACCCGCCGGCTGGTCGACGACATGCGCGCCGCTGTCGGGCGCGCCGAGGCGCCGGTGCTGATTGACCAGGAAGGCGGCCGGGTCGTGCGCTTGCGGCCGCCGTTCTGGCGCAAGGCGCCACCCGCAACCGTGATCGGCGAACTCTACAGGCGCGATCCCGAGCGCGGACTCGAAGCCATGCGGTTGAACTCGCGCCTGCTCGCGGCCGACTGCGCCTCGATCGGGGCCGACGTCGATTGCCTGCCGATGGTCGACATCGACTTTCCCGAGACGCATTCGATCATCGGCGAGCGCGTCTATGGCGATCGGCCCGAGCCCGTGGCGGCGCTGGGCCGCGCCGCCGCCGACGGTCTCCTGGACGAGGGCGTCATGCCGGTGCTGAAGCACATTCCCGGCCACGGCCGCGCTACCGTCGACAGCCACCTTGACCTGCCGCACATCAAGACCTCGCGCGAGGAGCTGGAGCGCACCGACTTTTTGCCCTTCAAGCTCCTGGCTGACCTGCCGTGGGGGATGACCGGCCATCTGTTGTTCGATGCCGTCGATGCCGACCTGCCGATCACGGTATCGGCACGGGGCGTGAAGGACGTGATCCGCGGCCACATCGGCTTCGACGGCCTGCTGCTCAGCGACGATCTCTCCATGGAGGCGCTGGGCGGCACGCTGGGCGAGCGCGCCCAGCGCGCGATCGCGGCCGGCTGCGACATCGCCCTGCACTGCAACGGCAACATGGCCGAGATGAAGGAAATCGCCTCCCATACCGGCCCCATGAGCGAGGCCGCCATGCGGCGCTTCGAGGCCGGCCGCGCCTACCTTGCCGGCCGGCGCGCCGCGGCCGGCGCGGTGGGCCCGGCCGAGGCCAGGCGGCGGCTGGCCGAGTTGCTGCCGGAATGGGGATAAGGCTCACCTTAATCCAGTGGCGGTGCAGGCCACCGATGCCCTAAACGGGGACTGCATGAGTGACGCTCAACGCCCGCCCAACGACAACTTCGCCGACGCCGGTCCCGACGTGATCGCGCCGGGTGAAGGCGAGCTGATCGTCAATCTCGAGGGTTTCGAGGGCCCGCTCGACCTGCTGCTGACGCTTGCTCGTGACCAGAAGGTCGACCTGCGCCGCATCTCCATGGTGGCCCTGGTGGACCAGTACCTGGCCCATGTGGCCCAGGCGCGCCGCCTCAGGCTCGAGCTCGCCGCCGACTATCTCGTCATGGCGGCCTGGCTCGCCTACCTGAAGTCGCGCCTGTTGCTGCCCGAGCCGCCGGCCGGCGAGGAACCGTCGGGCCAGGAGATGGCCGACGCCCTGCAATGGCAGTTGCGCCGCCTCGAAGCCATGCAGGAGGCGGGCGTTCGCCTGATGGCCCGCCCGCAGCTCGGCAAGGACATCTTTTCCCGAGGGCAGCCCGAAGGTGTGGTCGTCGTGCGCCGCGCGGTGTGGGACGTGAAGCTCTACGATCTGCTGTCGGCCTACGGTCATCAGGTGCGGCCGAAAGACGCCGACACCTACCAGATCGAGCCCATGCAGTTCTTCTCGGTCGAGGAAGCGGCTGAGCGGCTGGGCCGCATGCTGGGCATCGCCATCGACTGGCAGACGCTCGAAGCCTTCCTGCCAGCCGGCCTCACCGATCCATCGCGGCGGCGTTCGGCGCTGGCCTCGACCTTCGTCGCGGGCCTGCAGCTTGCGAAGGACGGCCAGCTCGAGCTGCGCCAGACCGAGCGCTTCGGCCCGATCTATTTGCGTAAACGTACCGAGCAACGATGACGGTGCTCCTCATGTCAGAATCAGAAACAGAAGAAAAAGTGACCCACGAGAACGTCACCGACGTCGTCTCGCGCGACCACGCCCAGCATCTGCGGCTTCTGGAAGCATTGGTCTTCGCCGGCACCCAGGCGCTCGACGAAAAGGAGCTGGCCGACCGCCTGCCCAACGACGCCGACGTGAAGCGCCTGATCGTCGATCTCACCGAGATGTATGCTGGCCGCGGCGTCAACCTGGTGCAGGTCGCGGGCGGCTACGCTTTCCGCACCGCGCCCGATCTGTCGGAGAAGCTCAAGATCGAGCGCCCGGTGACGCGCAAGCTGTCGCGCGCCGCCGTCGAGACCTTGGCCATCATCGCCTATCACCAGCCGGTGACGCGCGCCGAGATCGAGCAGGTGCGTGGCGTCGGCCTCAGCAAGGGCACGCTCGATCTGTTGTTCGAGCAGAACTGGATTCGCCCGATGGGCCGCCGCCGCGCGCCGGGCAAGCCCGTGACCTGGGGCACTAGCGACTTCTTCCTGGAGCATTTCGGCCTGCCCAGCCTCGACGACCTGCCGGGCCAGGAGGAGCTTAAAGCCGCAGGCCTCTTGGACCCGCGGTCGCAACCGCCCATATTCCGGGCCGAAGAGCCCGACCTGCCGCTCGAGCCGAGCGAGGACGAGGCGGTCGAGCCGCTGGCCGTCGACGAAACGGGACGCTAGCGGGCCGCGGGGGCCCACAAAGGGCCTTATTCGACTGGTTGCCGGGCCTTCCGGCGGGGTGCCATAATCGGTATCACGCCGATCGCAAACGTTTTGGGAGCATTGGAATATGGGTAGCCTCAGCGTATGGCACTGGCTAATCGTGCTGGCCGTCGTGCTGCTGCTGTTTGGCGGTCGCGGCAAGATCTCGTCGCTCATGGGCGACTTCGGCAAGGGCCTCTCGGCCTTCAAGAAGGGCGTGGGCGGCACATCGGAAGAGACCCCGCCGGCGCAGGCCGCCGGCCAGCCGGGTGACACGGCCAAGCCGATTTCGGCCCAGGCCACCACCACCCCGCCGGGCGGCCAGCAGGTCCACCAGGACAGCGCCGCCAAGGTCTGACGGCTGGCCTCGTCGGTCTGCGGTCTAAGCGATGTTTGGTATCGACAGTCCCGAGCTTCTGGTCATCGCGATCGTTGCACTGGTCGTGATCGGCCCCAAGGAGCTGCCGGGCTTGTTGCGCAGCTGGGGCAAGTGGATGGCCCAGATGCGCGGCATGGCCTCGGAGTTCCGCGGCCATGTCGATGAGATGGTGCGCCAGTCCGAGCTCGACGAGGTCAAGAAGCAGCTCGAAGGATCATCAGGGCTCGACCTGCAGTCGCTCGATCCCACCAAGCAGATCAAGAGCGCCATCCAGGAAGGCATGGCCGAGGGCGAGAAGGCCTTCAACGAGGCCAAGGGCACCTTCGACAATCCGCTGGCCGAACCGGAATCGGCGCCGCAGATCGCGGCCGAGCCGCAGCCTGCGGTCGCAGAAGCGGAGGCGCCGTCTTCGATCGCGAGCGAGCCGCTGCCTGAGCCGGCACCGGTCGCCGAATCCTCGCCGGCTGCAGCCGATGAGAAGCCGGCCAAGGCCGTGGCCGCCGGCTGACGGCGCCAATTAGCGCTTTGAATTGCCCTGCAAAGGGCGGCATAACGCGCCACCCAGGCCGCGAAGACCTCCCTTGACCCAAGCTCACGACGGACCCGAAGACGACAAGCCGATGCCGCTGCTCGATCACCTGATCGAGCTGCGCAAGCGGCTGATCTATGCCCTGCTGGGCTTCTTCCTGGTCTTCTTCGTCACCTTTTACTTCGCCAAGCCGATCTTCTCGTTCCTGATCCAGCCGGCGACCAGTGACGGCTACAAGGTCGTCGTCCTCGACATCTTCGAGTTCTTCTTCGTCACCGTGAAGCTCTCGGCCATGGTGTCGCTGATCGTCGGCTTCCCGCTGATCGCGGTGCAGATCTGGCTGTTCGTGGCGCCCGGCCTCTATCGCCACGAGAAGAAGGCCTTCCTGCCGTTCCTGATCGCCACGCCGTTCATGTTCTATGCCGGCTGCGCGGCCATGTACTATGTCGTCATGCCGTACGTGATCAATTTCATGCTGACGCAGTACGTGCCGCCCGACATCGAGAAGACCCTGCGTTCGTCCGACTACCTCGAACGCGTGCTGCAGCTGGTCTTCGCCTTCGGCTTCGCCTTCGAGGTGCCGGTGCTGCTGACCTTGCTGGTCCGCGTCGGCATCGTCAGCACCGAGTCGCTGCGCGCCAAGCGGCGCTACGCCATCGTCATCGCTTTCGTCGTTGCCGCCGTGCTGACGCCGCCCGACGTCGTGAGCCAGCTGGCCCTCGCCGCGCCGCTGCTCGCCTTCTACGAGATCAGCATCCTGATCGGCCGCTGGATCGAGAAGAAGCGCGAGGCAGAGGACAAGAAGGCCGAGGAAGAAGAGAACAAGGCCGATCAAGCCAGTAGCTGACCATGCATGACATCCGTTTCATCCGGGAGAACCCCGCTGCGTTCGACGCTGGCCTGAAGAAGCGCAACCTGGCGCCGCTGTCGGCCGAGCTCCTGGAGATCGACAAGCGCCGCCGCGCTGCCATCTCAGAGAGCGAGGCGGCGCAGGCCCAACGCAAGGCGCTGAGCCGCCAGATCGGCATCGCCAAGGGCAAGGGTGAGCCGGCCGAGGCACTGATGGCCGAGGTCGCGGCCCTCGAGGCGACCCTGAAGAAGGGCGAGGCCGAGGCGGCGCGCCTCGATGAGGAGCTGACGCATCGCCTGGAGGTGCTGCCCAACCTGCCGTTCGACGACGTGCCCGACGGCACCGACGAGACCGGAAACGTGGAGATCCGCCGCGTCGGCAGCCAGCGCAACTTCGCCTTCCCGCCAAAGGATCACGTCGCCCTGGGCGAGGCGACCGGCGAGATGGATTTCGCGTCGGCCGCCAGGATCTCCGGCGCGCGCTTCGTGTTCCTGAAGAAGCACCTCGCGCGCCTGGAGCGCGCCCTCGCGCAGTTCATGCTCGACCTGCACACGTCGGAAGAGGGCGGCTACACCGAGGTCAACCCGCCGCTGCTGGTGCGCGACAACGCCGCCTATGGCGTCGGCCAGCTGCCCAAGTTCGCCGAGGACATGTTCCACACCGACAACGGCTTCTGGCTGGTGCCGACCGCCGAGGTGCCGCTCACCAACCTGGTGAACGACACCATCGTCGAGGAGAAGGACCTGCCGCTGCGCTTCACTGCCTTCACGCCCTGCTTCCGCTCCGAGGCGGGGGCGGCCGGCAAGGACACGCGCGGCATGATCCGCCAGCACCAGTTCCCCAAGGTCGAGCTCGTCAGCATCACGACACCCGAGCAGTCCGACGCCGAGCACCAGCGCATGACCAGCCGCGCCGAGGAAGTTCTGAAGCGTCTTGGGTTGCCGTTCCGCACCATCATGCTGTGCGGCGGCGACATGGGGCCGGCCTCGCGCAAGACCTTCGATATCGAAGTCTGGCTGCCCGGCCAGAATGCCTATCGCGAGATTTCGAGCTGCTCGAACTGCGGCGAGTACCAGGCGCGCCGCATGAACGCGCGCTTTCGGCCCAATCAGGGCAAGGGGACGCGTTTCCTGCACACGCTGAACGGCTCGGGCCTGGCGATCGGCCGCACCTTGATCGCGGTGCTGGAGAACTACCAGAACGAGGACGGCTCGGTGACCATTCCCGAGGCGCTGCGGCCCTACATGGCCGGGCTGACGGCGCTGCCGGCGCCCCACAGCTCGGCAATTGCGGGCAAGCGCAAATGACCCCCTCCGACATCTCGCGCAAGCGCATCCTCGTCACCAACGACGACGGCATCAACGCGCCCGGCCTGGAGGCGATGATCGACATCGCCACCCAGCTCTCCCAGGACGTCTGGGTGGTGGCGCCGGAGTACAACCAGAGCGGCGCCGGCCACTCGCTGTCGCTCACCCATCCGGTGCGCGCCCGCCAGCTCACCGAGACCAAGTTTGCCGTCGAGGGCACGCCGACCGACTGCGTGCTGTTCGCCGTCAAGCACATGCTCAAGGACCACAAGCCCGACATCGTGCTGTCGGGGGTCAATCGCGGCGGCAACATGTCCGACGACGTGACCTACTCGGGCACCATCGCCGGCGCCATGGAAGGCTGCCTGCTCGGCATCCCCTCGATCGCCTTCAGCCAGACCTACAGCCATCCCCATCCGGTGAAGTGGGATACCGCCACCCAGTTCGGCGCCGACGTGGCGCGCCGGGTGCTGGCGATGGAGATGCCGCGCAACGTTCTCGTCAACGTCAACTTCCCCGACGTGGCCGCCGCCAACGTGAAAGGCGTGCGCGTGACGCGCCAAGGCGTGCGCGGTTTCGGCGGCCACATCGTCGAGCGTACCGACCCGCGCGGCGGCACCTACTATTGGATCGCCTACGCGCCGGGCGAGCATGAGCACGACGATGAGAGCGATCTCACCTCGGTGCGCTCGGGCTACGTCTCGGTGACGCCGCTGCATCTCGACCTCACCCACGAGGCGACGCGCCGCAAGCTTGCCGCGCAGTTCGCCGCCACTCCCAAGGCGGATTGAGGCGGGGCCCGGCCGTGAATACCCCGGCCATGCAACGCCTGATCGCCGAGTTGCGGCAGTCGGGCATCGCCGACGAAAGAGTCTTGGGCGCCATCGCCAGCGTCGACCGCGAGCGCTTCGTGACGCCGGCCTTCGCCGAGCGCGCCTGGGAGAACACCGCGCTCCCTATCGCCTTCGGCCAGACCATCAGCCAGCCGCTGGTGGTCGCGGCCATGACCGAGGCGCTCGCCGTCGGCCCTCGCATGAAGGTGCTCGAGATCGGCACCGGATCGGGCTACCAGGCGGCCGTGCTCGCCAAGCTGGCGCGCCGCGTCTACACGGTCGAGCGCTTCAAGCCCTTGTCCAAGGAAGCCGAGAAGCTCTTGATCAATCTCGGCATCTTCAACGTCGTGTTCGACGTCGGTGACGGCAGCAAGGGCTGGGCGGGCCAGGCACCGTTCGACCGCATCATCGTGACAGCCGCCGCCGAGGAGCGCCCGCAGGCGCTGATCGACCAGCTCGCCGTCGGCGGCATCCTGATCGTGCCAGTCGGCCGCGATCCCACGGCACAGGTCGTCGAGCGCATCGTGAAAAGCGAGAGCGGTCTGCAGCGCGACACGCTGATGCCGGTCCGCTTCGTGCCCCTGGTGGCCGGCGCGCTGCCGGTGTTGGGGCAGGGGTGACAGGAGGCGGACCCGAAGGTCCGCCTCCTGTCATCCTGAGCGAAGCAAAGGATCTCATGCCGATTGCAAGCGGCGATGAGGTCCTTCGCTGCGCTCAGGACGACAGGAGCTTGTGTTACGCGTCGCGGGGCTTAGGATTTCACCGAACCAACGGGGAGACCACGCGATGCCAGCGGCATCACCGCGCATCCATGAGGCGCCGGACGACCTGCTCGCCGCCATCGACTATTGCTACGACCAGGGCTGGACCGACGGCCTGCCGGTCGTGCCGCCGCAGGTCGACCGCGTGCACGCCATGCTGGCTGCCGACCATCGCCCGGCCGACACCGTCATCGCCAAGCATCCGGCGACCGGCCTCGAACTCTCCCTGCACGCCGCCGCGGTCAACGCCGTCATGGCGGGCTGCCTGCCGTCGTACTTCCCCGTGCTGGTAGCGGCCTTCGAGGCCATGGACCGCGAGCCTTTCAACTTCCATGGCTCGACCGCCAGCACCGGCGGGTCGGCGCCGCTGCTGATCGTGAGCGGTCCCATCGGCGACGAGATCGGCATGAACGCCGACGTGAACCTGTTCGGCCCGGGCAACCGGCCCAACGCCACCATCGGCCGGGCGACACGGCTGATCCTGCGCAACGTCTTCCAGATGCTGCCGGGCATCTCCGACAAGTCGACGCAAGGCAATCCGGGCAAATATAGCCTGTGCATCGCCGAGCGCATGCGCGGCAACCCCTGGCCGCCGCTCTGCCAGGAGCAGGGCTACCCGGCCGGCGCCTCGAGCGTCACCGTCTATGCGGCGGGCGGCTTCTGCAACGTCGAGAACCACGGCGGCAACACGCCCGAGCAGGTCCTGGGTTCGGTGGCCGACGCCATGGCCAACTACGGCTGCATCACGCTCGGCCAGAGCGTGGTGATCCTGGCGCCCGAGCACATGCAGATCGTGGCCGGCGGCGGCTGGACGCGGCAGCAGGTGCAGGCGTTCCTGTTCCGCCACGCCAAGCGCTCGGTCGAGGGCATGGAGGGCGTGGGCAAGTACCGCGACCGCGAATACGATACCCAGCACGGCGCGGGCGCCCACGCCCTGGCCGAGAAGGGTTTTATGCATCGCGGGCTCACTCCCGACGATATCCTGGTCACCGTGGGCGGCGGCGACGCCGGCGGCCATTCGTGCTTTCTTCCCTCGTGGAGCCGCGGCCGCGGCTCGATCATGCAGCACGCCGCCATCCGGCCGCTGGCGAAGAAATAAGAGGAGGCCTTATGCAGCTCTACGCCCCCACCTCGACCACGGCCACGCGCAAGCGTACGCGCGCGTCCGCACTCGCCAAGCTCGACGGTGCGCGCATCGGCATCCTGGAGAACGGCAAGCTCAATGCCGAGGAGATGCTGAAGGAGGTGGCTGACCTCTTCGTCCAGCGCCACGGCTGCACGGTCGTGAAGCTCGCCTCCAAGAAGAACGCCAGTGCGCCGGCGCCCGCCAACACCCTCACGCAGGTCGCGCCGGAGGTCGACTTCCTGATAACCGGCCTGGGGGATTGAGGGTCCTGCTCGACGTGCAGTCTGCACGACGGCATCTCCTTCGAGCAGCTCGGCAAGCGGGCTGTGGTGATCTGCACGACACCTTTCGAGGTGACGGCCAGGAACATCGCCCGGGTCCTGGGCATTCCTGACTACCCCTTCACCAGGGTCCAGCACCCGATCGGCTCCTGCACCCTTCCCGAGCTCAAGGAACGGGCGGAAGTCGCCTACCAGCAGGCCCAGGCGATCCTGTTGAAGGACTGATCCATCACCGTCATCCCGACCGGAGCCGAGCGTAGCGCGGCACAGTGGAGGGACCTCTTTTGGCGGTGCATCGGCAAGAAAAGATCCCCCGGCTACGCCGCCTTTCGGGCGGCTTCGCTCGGGATGAACCCGATTCCCGCCGGAATTGGGATGCAGTACAATGGGTCCATGAAAAGAGCCCCTCGCTACCCCTCGCGATGGGCCGGCTGGATGCGCACGCTGGGTACAACAGCGGCGCTGTCGGTCGCGCTCGGCGCCTGTGCGAACGTGTTCGGCCCCAAGGGCGGAACCATGGAATATCCCGGCTCCGGCGCTGGTCCCAACGCCGTTGCCGTCTATGTCGTCAACGAAAAGGACACGGTCGATAGCATCTCGCAGCGCTATGGCGTGTCCTCGCAGACCATCATCGACCGCAACAAGCTGAAGGCGCCCTACACCCTGAAGGCCGGCCAGTATATCGAGCTGCCCGGCGCCAGGTTCGTCGCCGACAACACCGGCGGCGCCACCCAGGCTGCCGCGAGCACGGCGCCCGGCCCGGTGAAGCGCGATAACCTGCCGCCGCCACCCGGCGCCAAAAGCGATTCCGCCGAGCCCAAGATGGCCGCCGCGGGCCAGCCCACACCGCTCAGCCCGGCCGCCCACGAAGCGAGCAAGACGGAGGCCTCGGTCGCGGCCACGCCGCCACCGCCGCGCATGGCCTGGCCGCTGCAAGGCAAGGTCCTGGTGCCCTACGGCACCCAGGGCGGCCAGAAGAACGACGGCATCGACATCCAGGCCGCCACCGGGGACCCTGTGAAGGCAGCCGACGGCGGCACCGTCATCTATGCCGGCAGCGACGTCGCCCATCTCGGCAACCTGCTGCTGGTCCAGCACCCGGGCGGCTACATCACCGCCTACGGCAACAACGAGGCGCTGCTGGTCAAGAAGGGCGACGCCGTGAAGAAGGGCCAGACCATCGCCAAGGCCGGCAACTCCGGCGGCGCGGCGAGCCCGCGCGTGCACTTCGAGGTCAGGCGCGGCGGCAGCAGGACGATTGATCCGATGATGGTGCTGCCGGCGCAGTGACCGCTGGGGGCACGCCACTAGAGACGGAGCTCCGCTCCGTCTCTAGTGGCGCGCCCCCAGCGCTAAGCCACCTTGCCGGTCAACGTATCGTCGACGCGGCGGACCGAGAGCTGCGAGCCGGTCGCGTCGATCACCACGGTGACGCCGCTCGCCAGAGGCTGCAGGTCTTCGGCCGCGATCGTGGGGTCCAGAAGCTCGTCGGGATCGTAGCGCAGCAGCACGACCCGCCGCCGGCTGCCGCCGTTGCCGCCGCGCTGGGCGGCCTGGACGTCGAACATCGCCATCTCAAGCCGGATGGCATCCTCGACCGGCCCGGCCGGCAGTCGGCGGGCGGCGATGCGTTCCTCGAGCCACAGGCCGAAACGCCACGATTCCCAGCGATACTGCAGAGTGGCGTGGCGCGAGGCCGCCCAGAAGGCGTCGAGCTCGTCCATCAGCCGGTCGCCCAGCAGCCGGCAGGAATGCGGCAGCACCGAGTAGACCGGGATCAGCCGGTTGACGCGATAGAGCGAGCAGTTAACCGACATCGCCTCGTGATGAACCATCGTCTCGAGCCGCTTCCTTTCACGCAGCGTCATGCCGTAGTCGGCGAGCACGTCGGCATTGCCTTCGCGCAGCGCGACGCAACGCTCGGGCGAGGCGATCAGGTCGGCAAGGGCCCGTTGGAATTCCGCGATCGACATGGCGTCCCCCTCTTAGCCGCCGACGGCGGCACGCATCTGTTGCAATTGGCCGAGCACCCCCGCATCGCCCAGCCCCGGGAAGTAGGTCTCATGGAACTCGAAGGTCACCCCGAGAAGGTTGCGGCAGCGCGGCGCGGTACGCTCGAGCAGGCCGAAGACCGCAGACGGGCAGGGCCCGGCGTGCGAATCGAGATAGGCGCCGAACAGGCTGTTGCCGCCGGCGACATGGATCTCGCCGATGGCGTCGAGGTCGAGCCCGTTGATGAAGCGGTCGGCGTCGAGGCCGAGATTGACGGCGTTGACATGCAAGTTGTGCAGGTCGAGCAGGAGGCCGCAGCCGGTCCGCCGGACCAGCGCATTCATGAAATCCTCCTCGCTCATGTCCGAGCCCGGCACCGGCGTGTGCACCACGCCGTTCTCCAGCAGCAACCGCGCGCCCAGGATGTCCTGCGCCCGCGCCACGCGCTCGCACAGCATGTCGAGCAGGTCGCGGTCCCAGGCGAGCGGCAGCGCGAGGCCCGCGTGGTGGTCGGGCGTCACCTCGGTCTGCACGCGCACCGCCGAGAGATGCTCGCCGATCCAGGCAAAGCGGTAGCGCCGGTGCCATTCGGCGAGCTGGCGCACATGGTCGATGTCGAAGGTCGAGCCGCTGGCGATCGAGAGGCCCACGCCGTGCGCGACCAGAGTGTGGCGCTCAGCGAGCTCGTCGAGGATCGCGACGTCGTCGGGCAGCGGGGCGAAGCGCTGGGCGCGATCGCGGCCGAAATCCTGCCAGAACCTCTCCGGTATGACCGACAGGAACTCGACCGCATCGGGCTCGGCGCCCAGGAGGTCGATCAGCGCGCCGTTGAACAGCAGTCCAACGCCGGCCTGACCGGCTCCCGGGCGTCCGATCCCGGCATGCCCGATCTCCGGATGGGTGAGCTCGGGATGCATGGGTCTTGCCTCAGATGCGCTTCATGGTGCCGAGGTCGATCTTGACGAGGTTCTCGATCTCCTCGCGCTCGTGGAACCAGATCGGCACGCCGGAATTGCACGGCAGGCAGCCCTTGAGCTTGCCGAGGATGTCCGACAGCTGAGGCTGGAGCTTCAGCGTATCGGAGAGCTTGGTGCCCTTCGGGACGGTGACCTTGAGGAACGGCTGCGTGCTGTCACGAACCAGCTGGATCTCGGCAATCTTGTCCTTGGACATGTGACACTCCGTTGGTTGGCGGACGTCTGTGCAACAAACGGGCATTCCACCGAAGCGATCGCAACGGTAGCGCCCACGCTCTGCCAAGTGACAACCACACTGCCGGCTGCATCTCTCAATGCTGCAAGCCCCGTCGTTGCCGCATTGTCGCGCCCTACAGACCTACACGCGCATCGCGCGCCGATCTGTGGCAAAGACCACCTTGGATTGCAGGGCATCAGAGATGGTTGTCACCCCGAGCGTAGCGAGGGGCCTTTGCGTCAGACCACCTTGCCGTCGAGCTGGTACTGCCCCTTGCGGTCCTCGATCTCGAGAACCCACACGTCGGGATCGCGCGCGACCTGGCGGGCGATGTAGGCGTCGGCCTCGGTTTCGGGAACCGGGCTTGGTCCCGTGCCGCGGCTCCACGCCGGGCCGTCACCCATCGAGCTCGCCTGGGTGTAGACCGTTACTCCCGCCTCGAAACGGTTGATCTTCAGCAGCACCGTGCCGGCATCGGGATCGCCGCGCCGCACCACGGTGGCCGGAATGAAGGCGCGGTCGCAGATGCGCACCTGCGCGCTCACCCATAGTCCGGTCGTCAGGCCCATTACCATCGACGCTTCCCTCACTCACGCTCGTGTTCCTCTCCCCCCGCCAGGGGGAGAGGCTAGGGGAGGGGGCATCGAAAGCTCGTGCAACCCCCTCACCCAACCTCTCCCCCTAGCGGGGGAGAGGAGCACGAAGCTCGCGAAGAAGAAGACGTCATTCCAGCGCGTCGTCCAGTCCATCGAAGACGGCGCGCGCGCCGCGCCAGCGGAAGCGCACGAAGGCGAAGGGCAGGGCCTGCAGGGCGTCGGAATCGGGATCGGCGAGCGCCGCCGGCGCCACCAGGATCGGCCGCACGTCCGGCCCGCCGCGCGCCGACGCGAGCGACAGCGAGCCCACCGCCATGGCGAGTTCCTCGGGCCCGCCGTCGGCCACCAGGGCGAACAGGGGTTGCGGACGCTCGCCGCGCAGCGAGAAGAGATCCTCTGTGCCGCCGAACAGGCCGCGCTTGGCAAGCTCCTCGTGCAGCGCCACATCGACCAGGCGCCGGTCGCACGCCGCCATCGCCGAATCGACGATCGCGGGTTCGACGCACAAGCCGGTGCGTGCCGTCGGCGGCTCGCCCGCCTTGAAGCGGCGCACCGCGTCGACGAACTGTCCGAGCAGGCGCGTGAGCCGCGGGCTGTCGAGCGGGGCGATGACCAGCGCCTCGGTCTCCTCGCCGTCCGGCCAGGCGAGCTTGCGCCACACGCCGTCGGCCAGAAACTCGCGGAAGCCCGACTTGCGCTGGCCCGGCCGCGAGCCGCCCATGCGACCGGAATGGCAGAGATAGAGCGCGCCGCGGTCGTCGGCCGCGACGATGCCCGCGACCTTTCGGTCGGCGCCGGCGCGCGGCAGGTTGATCTCGCAGGTGATGCTCTCGCGCTTGGTCGGTGCATCGGGGGCGTGGCCGAGCAGCAGCGCGTCGCGCGCCGGCCGCGGCTCGAAGGCCCACCAGATGGCATCGTCGCGCGCCCAGTGGATGGTGGTGCGCAGTTCGCCGCCGCGCCAGGTGAGCCGCACGCCGCGTGAGGGAATCCCCTTCAACGCGCCCTGCAGGCGCTTGATGGCGCGCTCGATCCGCCTTGGCTCCCCCACGGCCCGTAACATGGGCAATCCTACCCCTGTGAGTTATCCTTGCCGATGTGGACAGCTTCGGCCATGTAGCCCGGCTCACCCGCTTTTCATGAAAATGGCAGATCCACCCCTCCTGGCCCTTGCCGGCATCCGCTACCACCTGGGCGACCAGACCATCCTCGACGGCGTCGAGCTCGGCATCGCACCGGGCGAGCGCCTGAGCTTGGTCGGCCGCAACGGCGCCGGCAAATCGACCCTGCTGAAGATCCTGGCGGGCGAGCCGATTGCCGATGCGGGCACGCGCTTCGCCCAGCCCGGCGCCACCGTGGCGACCCTGCCGCAGGAGCCGGATTTCACCGGCCACGCCAGCGTCGCCCACTATGTCGCGGCAGGCCTGGCGGATTCGCTCGGACCCGGCGACTACCGCGTCGCCGCCCTCCTGGCGGAGGTGACGCTCGACGGCGCCAAGAATCCGGCCGAGCTGTCGGGCGGCGAGGCGCGTCGCACCGCGCTCGCCCGCGCCCTGGTGGCCGAGCCCGACGTGCTGCTGCTCGACGAGCCCACCAACCATCTCGACCTGCCGACCATCGAATGGCTCGAAGAGAAGCTGTCTGCATGGAAGGGCGCCTACGTGCTGGTGAGCCACGACCGGCGCTTCCTCGCCAACCTCTCCCGCGCCGTGCTGTGGCTCGACCGCGGCATCGTGCGCCGCCTCGACAAGGGTTATGCCGAGTTCGATGACTGGTCGACCGCCATCCTCGAACGCGAGGCGACCGAGCGGCACAAGCTCGATCGCCTGATCGAGCGCGAGACCGAATGGGCGGGCAAGAGCATCCGCGCCCGGCGCACGCGCAACGAGGGCCGCCTGCGTGCCCTGGGTGAGCTGCGCAAGCAGCGCCGCCAGCAGATCGGTCCGACCGGCCGCGCCACCATCGAGGCCGGCACGGCCGAACAGTCGGGCGCGCTCGCCATCACCGCGCGCAACATCTCCAAGCGTTTCGGCGAACGCACCATCGTCGAGAACTTCTCGACCCGCATCTTTCGCCGCGACCGCATCGGCCTGATCGGTCCCAATGGCGCCGGCAAGACGACGCTGCTGCGCATGCTGATCGGCGAGCTGGAACCGGACACTGGCTCGGTGAAGCTCGGCGCCAACCTGGTGCCCGTGGTGATCGACCAGCGCCGCGCCGCGCTCGATCCCGACAAGACCCCGTGGGAGATCCTGGCCGACCGCAACGACCATCTGCTGGTGCGTGGCCGGCAGATGCACGTGATGAGCTACCTGCGCGAATACCTGTTCCGCGACGAGCAGGCGCGCCAGCCCGTGCGCACGCTGTCGGGCGGCGAGCGCAACCGTCTGCTGCTCGCCAAGGCGCTGGCCGCGCCCTCCAACCTGCTTGTTCTCGACGAGCCGACCAACGACCTCGATGCCGATACGCTCGACCTCCTGCAGGAAGCGCTGAGCGACTATGACGGGACGGTCCTGCTGGTGAGTCACGACCGTGATTTCCTCGACCGCTTGGTGACCTCGACCATCGCGATGGAGGGCGACGGCACAGCAATCGAATATGCCGGCGGCTACAGCGACTACGTGGTGCAGCGCGGCCCGCGCGAGACACCGTCGACGCCGCAGCCGCGCAAGGACAAGGCGCCGGTCCGCGAAAGCGCCCCGAGGGCGCGGCTCGGCTACAAGCGTGAGCGCGCGCTGGCCGAGCTGCCGAGGACGATCGAAGCTCTGCAGGCCGAGATCGCAGCGTTGCAGCAGGCGCTGGCCGATCCCGGCCTTTATCGCCGCGATGCGGCATCCTTCGCGACCAAGACGGCACGCCTTGCCGCCGCCCAAGCCGAAATCGAAGCGGCGGAGACCCAGTGGCTTGAGCTTGAGCTCCTGCGCGAGCAACTCGGCTAGCCCTGACGGCCTTCACCAGCCAATATCGGTGCCATGAGCGAGATCATGGACGGCACGACCATCGCTGAAGCCTTCGCGGCGGCCGTTGCCGGGCACGCCGACCGCCCGTTCCTGGCCGTGCCCGCCCATCAAGGCCGCGCCTACCTGCCGGCCGGCTTCGAGATCACCTATGGCGAGGCGAACCGGCAGATCGCGGCGCTGGCGGCGCTCTACCGGCAGGCAGGCTACGGCGTCGGCCATCGCGTCGCGACGCTTCTGGAGAACCGGCCCGAGCATGTGCTGCACACGCTCGCCCTCAACAGCCTTGGCGTCTGCTGCGTGCCTATAAATCCCGACTACCGCGCTGCCGAGATTGCCTATCTGGTCGATCACAGCGAGCCTGATCTCGTCCTGACGCTCGACAGCCGGCGGCCGTCGATCGAGGCGGCGCTGGCCGAGAGCGGTCATCGGCCCTCCGTTTCCGTGGCGGAGCGCTTCGCCGACACCCTGGCGCCGGCGTCACGACCGGCGCGCAACTTCAAGCCGCTGCCCGGCACGCCGGCCAGCATCCTCTACACCTCGGGCACGACCGGGCGGCCCAAGGGCTGCGTGCTGTCGCACGGCTACGAAGTGGCGTCCGGCGCCTGGTACGCCGCGCTCGGCGGCGCAGCCGGCCTGCGCCGGGGGCAGGACCGCATCTACAATCCGCTGCCGCTCTATCACGCCAATGCCGGCGTCGTTTCGCTGATGGGCGCCATCCTGACGGGCAACTGCCAGATCCAGCCCGACCGCTTCCATGCGCAGCACTGGTGGCGCGAGGTGGCCGAAACCGGCGCCACCGTCGTCCACTATCTCGGCGTCATCGCGCCTGTGCTGCTGAAGCTGCCGCCCGGCGAGGACGAACGGCAACACAAGGTCCGCTTCGGCATCGGCGCCGGCATCGAGCCCGAGCTGCATGCGGCGTTCGAGAAGCGCTTCGGCTTTCCCATGATCGAGCTGTGGGGCATGACCGAGATGGTGCGCGTGCTGGGCGACACCGTCGAGCCGCGGCAGGTCGGGACCCGCGCCTTCGGCCGCGCCGTGCCGGGAGTCGATGTGCGCGTCGTTGACGACGAGGGGCACGACGTCGAAGGCGAGCGGCCCGGGGAGTTGCTCGTGCGCCACTCGGCGGAGACGCCACGCCGCGGCTGCTTCTCAGGCTACCTCAAGGACGACGCGGCCACCGAAGCCGCCTGGCAGGGCGGCTGGTTCCACACCGGCGACGTGGTGTGGCGCGGCGCCGACGGCATGCTGCATTTCGTCGAGCGCAAGAAGAACATCATCCGCCGCTCGGGCGAGAACATCGCGGCCGCCGAGATCGAGGCGATCCTGCTGACGCATCCCGACGTACAGCAGGCGGCGGTCATGGCGGTGCAGGACGAGTTGCGCGACGAGGAGGTGCTGGCCTGCGTGGTGCTGAAGCGCGCGCAGGCGGAGAAGGAGGCGGCGTCGGCGCTGTTCCAGCACTGCAACGAACGTCTCGCCTATTACAAGGCGCCGGGCTGGATCCACATCGTGCCGAGCCTGCCGACGACAGGCACGCAGAAGATCCAGAAGCACAACATCTACCCCGCCGGTACCGATCCCCGCGGGCTGCCGGATGTCATCGATCTGCGCGCCCTGAAGCGCCGCAGCAATCCCTGACGGCTACGCCGCCTGCTGAAAGTGGATGCCGTCGTCGGCGTCGAAAAGTCCGCGATCGTCATAGTCGACGGGCGACCGCTCGGCCGCCGCCGGGCCCGTCAGCGCCTGGTTCAGGCGGTTGCGATCGAGGATGCTCATCGCTTGCGACTCCTCGTAGATCCGCAGCAATGCCCGGGCCAACGATGCATCGAGGCCGCACTGCTCGAGTTCGCGGATCTGGATACGTTGCTCCAGCAAGGCCCACTGCCCGGCCGCCACGCGCGCGTTCGCGGCGCGCAAACTGCTCGTAAGGGCAAAACGATCCATGACACACGCTCCAGTCGGTTCGCATTGTCGGGCATTTCAACGCCCTCAGCCTGCCAACGCAGCTCGAAGATGAGCGTTGCGTCGTAAGCTACTGAGCGAATTATCGGATGCATCGTTGGCGGTTTTTTCGACCGGATTGAGGCTTTGTCGCCCGGTTGTGCGCGCTTCGCGGCTGAAATGGGGCGGAACCTGGGCGGCCCCTCAGGCGCGTGGGGTCTCGACGATCAGCGGTGCAACCTCGGTATCCTGCGAGCGGAACCACAGGCGAAGCTGGCGCCGTTCGGACTTCCGGCCGTCGGCGGTGCGCGCCTCGAGCTGGCCGATGTGGGTCTTCATGTCGGTGAAGCGGTAGATGCCCTGGGCGTCGGTCGTGGCGCGCTGCTTCTCCTCATAATAGATGAAGTTGCGCTCGAAGAAGATGACCGTGGCGCCCACCACCGGCGCGCCCGCCTTGTCGCGCACTTCACCTTCGATGATGCCGTGGTCGTTGAAGGCGATGTAGATGTTCCACGCCACGGCGATGGCGAGCAGCGCCAGCGGCACGGCGACGAAGCGGTGGGCCAGCGCGCGCCACCTCATCCCTTGGTTGCTCCCGAGGTGAGGCCGCGGATGAACTCCTTCTGCGCCATCAGGAAGATGGCGAGGCCCGGGATCAGCACCAGAACGACGAAAGCGAAGAGCGCGCCGGTCGTGTCCTCCATCACCGACAGGAAGCGCGCCAGGCCGAGCGGCAGGGTCTGCATGTCGGGCGAGCGGATGGCAATCAACGGCCACAGGAAGGAGTTCCACGACCAGATGAAGGTGAGGATGACGTTGGTGGCGATCGCCGACTTCGAGAGCGGCAGCAGGATGCGGGTGACGATGCGCCATTCGCCGAGGCCATCGACGCGCGCGGCGTCGATCAGCGAGGGCGGCACGGCCTCGAAGCTCGCCTTGAAAATGAAGATGCAGATGATGGTCGAGAGCAGCGGCAGGGCGACGCCCAGCCAGGTGTCGAGCACGCCGAGCCACGAGGTGACCAGGTAGGCCGGGATGATGGTCGCCTGGAAGGGGATCAGCATGCAGGAGAGCAGCAGGACGACGATCCAGCGCCGGCCGGGGAAGTGCCTGGTGAGCGCGTAACCGGCGGCGACGTTGAACAGCAGGCTCCCGGCGATCGCCATGGCCGTCACGATGACGCTGTTCAGCAGGTAGCGCGCGAACGGGATCATGTACCAGACGTCGACATAGTTGAAGAGATGCGGGTCGACCGGGATGATGCGCGGCGGCCAGGCGTAGATGTTCTCGCCGGTGAGCGAGGTTTTGATCACCCAGTAGAACGGCACCAGCATCAGGAAGCAGACCACGATCATGATGACGTGGCGCGGCCAGTGCGCTGGAGAGCCAGGGGAGCGGCGCATCACTGGCGCTCCAGACTGCCGGCATTGCCGCCGCTGAGCTTGTTGGCGATCACCGTCAGCACGACCAGCAGGAGGAACTGCACGACCGTCAGCGCGGCGGCGTAGTCGAACCGCGTCTGCCCGAAGCCCGCCTTGTAGATGTAGGTGATCAGGAGCTCGGTGGCGTGGCCAGGGCCGCCGTTGGTCATGACATAGACCAGGTCGAAGCTGGTGAAGGAGTTCAGGATGCCGACCACGATGCAGAGGAAGATCGACGGGCGAAGCAGGGGGAGCGTGATGCGGAAGAAGCGGGCGGAAGCGGGCACGCCGTCGACGCGCGCCGCCTCGTACAGATGCTGCGGGATGCTCTGCAGGCCGGTCAGCAGGATGATCATGTAGAAGCCCAGCACCTGCCAGAAGTCGGCCAGGATCACGCAGGGCAGGGCCCAGTCGAAGCTCTGCAGGAATTTCACCGGCTGGTCGACGATGCCCGACGAGCGCAGCACGTAGTTGAAGAAGCCGCCGCGCTCGTCATAGAGCCAGCGCCAGATGATGCCGACCGCGACGGTCATCAGCGGGTACGACAGGAAAACGATGGTGCGGTAGACGGCGGCGCCGCGCAGGTCGCTGTTGACCAGCAGGGCGATCCCGAGTGCCGCGGCGATGGCGAGCGGCGAGCAGGCGATGAAGACCAGCGTGTTGACCAGCGCCTGCCAGAACATGTCGTCGTCCAGAAGCATCTCCTCGTAGTGCTCGACGCCGATGAATTGCGCGGCCTTGAGCGGCGACCAGGCATGGACCGACAGCCAGGCGTTCCAGCCGAGCGGCAGCAGGCGGTAAAGGAAGAAGATCGCAAGCGACGGCAGCAGGAAGCAGACGACCAGCGCCAGCTCGCGCGTCCGTTTGCGCCGGAACCAGGTCATGGCTGGGAGCGCGCCACTTCGTGGCGCTCATGAGTCATATTCCTCTCCCCCAAGGGGGAGAGGAACATGAAAAGTCAGGAGCATGAGCGCCATGGAGTGGCGCGCTCCCAGCAAAGATACTCACGCCCGGCGCAGCTCGCGGCTCACCCGCCGCTCGGCGTCGCCCAGCGCCGTCTTGGCGTCCTTGCGGCCGAGCATGGCGCTCTGGAACTCGGGCCAGAAGCCGTCCTTGACGCGGCTGTCGTTGCCGAGTCGCCAGTTGCCGCACATCTTGTCGGTGTTCTCGAGCTGGGTGCTCAACACCTGGAAGGCGACCGGGTCGTCCTTCTGGAAGCGCGCCAGGCTCGCCTTGTCGACCTCCCTGGAGCCGGTCAGCACGCTGGCGGTGCGGGCGAACGCGCTCGCGACCTCCATGTCGGTCAGGTACTTCACGAAATCCCAGGCGAGGTCGGGGTTCTTGGAGCCCTTGGAGATGCCGAGGCCATGGCTGTTGGGCGTCGCCCAGTTGCCCGGCATCTGCGCGGCGCCCAGCGTGTCGCCGTTGATCCACGGGCCCTTGCCCTTGATCCAGAAGTACGCCGGCGCGTGGGCATGCAGCATGCCGACATTGCCGGCGGCGAAGGCATCGTTGGGCTCGACCCAGCGACCGGTCCAGGAGATCGGGTTGATGGCGCCGCTCTTGGTCGCCTCGGCGAGCCGGGTCATGACCTCGGCGGCCTTGGGCGTGTTGAACGTCGCCTTCTTGAGGTCAGGCGAGAGCAGGTCGACGCCGTTCATCTGCATCAACGGCCAGTACAGCCAGTCGAAGTTGAGGGTCAGCAGGCCGGTCTTCTCGGCTCCCTTGATCTTGTCGGCCGCACTCAGGATGTCGTCGAAGCTCGCCGGCGGCTTGTCGAGGCCGGCCTGCTTGAAGCGCGTCTTGTTCCAGAACAGGAGCGTCTTGGAGACGTAGTAGGGCACCATGTAGTTCTTGTCCTCGAACACCCAGTTCGAGAGGTAGCTCGGCTCGTAGCGCGCCTTGACGGCGGCTTCGGCGGCGAGCCGCGGCGTCAGGTCGAGCAGGGCGCCTTGCGCGGCATATTCCAGGCCGAGCGCGCCCTGGATGTCGATGACGTCGGGTGGCGTGCTGGCGGCCAGCTGGGTCTGGTAGTAGGCCGGCAGCTCGGGGCCTTTCTTGTCGACCCATTCGATCTCGACGCCGGGCCGCGCCTTCTTGAAGCCCTCGAACCAGCCCTTCAGCGGCGCCTCGAGATGCACCAGGTTCCAGGTGAGGTAGGTGATCTTCTTGGGCGCCTGGGCGATGGCCGGCGCGCCGAGCGCGGACACCGCCGATAGAGCTGCCGTGGACTTGAGAAGCTGCCTGCGTTTCATGTCTTTCCTCCCGTTACTGCGTCTGGCGAATCCCCGTGGTCCTGTCGAAGAAATGCAGGTTGGCCGGATCGGCGGTGAGCCGCACCGCCTCGCCGCGGCGGCGCACGATGCGTGGCGGCAGCCGCACGACCAGGGCCTGGCCCGCGACGTCGAGCGAGACCAGCGTGTCGGAGCCGAGCGGCTCGACCACGCTGGCGTTGCCTTCGATCAGCGGCGTCTCGCCGGCGGCCCACACCAGGTGCTCGGGTCGCACGCCGACCAGCAGGTCCTGCGGCGGCCGACGCGCACCGGACAGCCGTTCGGCAGGCAGCGCCGTCGCGGGCAGCAGGTTCATCGGCGGCGCGCCGATGAAGCCCGCAACGAACGTCGAGGCCGGGCGGTCGTAGACATCCTCGGGCGTGCCGATCTGCTCGATGCGACCGTGATTGAGGATGACGATGCGGTCGGCAAGCGTCATCGCCTCGACCTGGTCGTGCGTGACGTAGATCGTGGTCGTGGCCACGCGCTCGCGCAGGCGCTTGATCTCGGTGCGCATCTGCACCCTGAGCTTGGCGTCGAGGTTGGAAAGCGGCTCGTCGAACAGGAAGACCTTGGGATCGCGCACGATGGCGCGGCCCATGGCGACGCGCTGGCGCTGTCCGCCCGAGAGCTGGCGCGGCATGCGGGCGATGTAGGGCTCGATGTCGAGGATGCGCGCCGCCTCGTCGACCCGGCGGCGGATCTCGCCGCGTTCGATGCCGCGGTAGCGCAGCGAGAACGCCATGTTCTCGAACACCGTCATGTGCGGGTAGAGCGCGTAGTCCTGGAACACCATGGCGATGTCCCGGTCCTTGGGATCGAGCTCGTTGACGACACGCCCGTCGATGGCGATCTCGCCCGCGGTGATGTCCTCCAGCCCGGCGATCATGCGGAGCAGCGTGCTCTTGCCGCAGCCGGAGGGGCCGACGAAGACGACGAACTCGCGGTCGACGATCTCGAGGTCGACGCCGTGCACGACCTCAACGTCGCCGAACGACTTTTTCACGCTGCGAAGGCTGAGGCCCGCCACGTCTTCATTCCCCCTCGGGCGAAACGGTAACATACTGACCGCTCGTGGGTCGGCGGGAAAGCGGATGCGCATCGGTTTGGTGGGATACGGCGGCTGGGGTCGCGTGCATGCGAGCGCGATCGGGCGCGTCGCGGGACTTTCGCTTGGCGGCGTGGTCGCGGGCGACGACGCCTCGGCTGAGCAAGCGGCGCACGACCTGCCCGGCGTGCCGGTCCATCGCACCCTCGATGCGTTGCTGGCAGATGCCGGCGTCGATCTCGTCGACATCGTCGGGCCCAATCATCTGCATGCCGGCATGGCCGTGCAGGCGCTCGAGGCCGGCAAGCACGTCCTGCTCGAGAAGCCGATGGCGACCACGCTCGCCGACAGCGAGCGCCTGGTCGCGACGGCCGAGCGATCGGGCCGCCATTGCGGCATCGTCCTGCAACTGCGCGTCTCCCGGCAGTGGGCAAGGGTCCGCGAGCTGATCGCCGAGGGCGCGCTGGGCCGCATGCGCTTTGCCAACCTGACGCTGTTCCGCCGGCCCTTTGGCGGCGGGGCGGGCAACTGGCGGCGCACCCGCGACACCGTCGGCTCGTGGATCCTCGAGGAGCCGATCCACTACATCGACCTGCTGCTGTGGTACTTCCGCGAGCGCGGCCTGCCGGTCGAGGTGTCGGCCGCCGGCCTCGCCTCGCCGCAGGGGCCCGGCCTGTCCGACGCCTTCACTGCCACCATGACCTTTGCCGACGGCAGCTACGCGGTGTTCTCGCAGTGCCTGGCGGGTTTCGAGCATTCGCTGGTGCTCGAGCTGGCGGGCGACCAGGGCGCGATCCGCACCTGGTGGTCGGGCGCCATGGACCGCACGGAGACGCCCGACTTCGAGCTCAAGCTGCAGCGCGCCGGCGCCGCGGCCGCCGAGATCGTCGCCATCGAGAAATCGGGGGAGGTTTTCGAACTGGAGGAGCAGCTGCGCCGCCTGCTGGTCGACCTCACTCCCCTGGTCTCGGCCCGCGAGGCGTTGCCGAGCCAGATCGTGTGCCTTGAGATCGAGCGTGCGCTGGCCGAACGGCGGCCGATCCCGTTGCGGTGGCCGTGATGGGGCGCCGCTTCGGTGATCTCGCGGACGACATCGCGGCCCGGCTGCCGGACCGCGAGGGCCTCGTGTTCGGCGCCTCGCGCTACACCTTTCGCGAGGTCGCGGCGCGCATCGACGAGGCGGCACGCCGCCTGATCGCGGCCGGCGTCGGCCACGGCGAGCACGTCGCCTTGTGGCTCAACAACTGCGACGACTGGATCTTCATCGCCTTCGCCGTCCAGAAGATCGGCGCGGTGCTGGTGCCGATCAACACCCGGTTCCGCTCGCGCGATCTCGCCTATGTGCTGGCGCAATCCGACAGCGCCTTCCTGATCACGCATGATCGTTCCGGCCCTGTCGACTATGCCGCCCTGGTGCGCGAGGCCGTGACGCTGCCGGCGGCCGGTGCGGACGTGCGCGACCCGCGCTTCCCGATGCTGCGGCGCGTGATCCTGCTGGGCGCCGAGCGGCAAGCAGGAACCGTCGACTGGGCGGCGCTCGCCGGGCCGGCGGCCAAGGTCCCGGCCGACGCTCTGGCGGCGCGCGCCCGCGCCGTCGACCCTGCCGCCACGGCCTTCATCATGTACACCTCGGGCACGACCGGCTTTCCCAAGGGCGTGGTGCGCACGCACGAGCTGATCGCCAACGTCGAGGAACGCAGCCGTCTGATGGCCATCACGGCCGACGACACGATCCTGAACTACCTGCCGCTGTTCCACGCCTTCGGCCTGTCGGAGGGGGCGTGGATGTCGCTGGTCACCGGTGCCCGGCAGATCGTGACCCTGGGCTTCGATCCCGCCGAGAGCCTCGACCTGGTCGAGCGCGAGCGCGTCACCATCATTCACGGCTTCGAGGCGCACATGAAGGGCCTCGCCGAGGCGCAGGAGGCGCGGCCGCGCGATCTCAAGAGCCTGCGCACGGGGATCTTCGCCGCCGGCATGCTGAGCGCCACGCCGGTCGTGCGTCGCGGCATGCGGGCGCTGGCGCCACTCACGAACCTCTCGGGCTTCGGCATGACCGAAACCTGGCTGGGTGTGTCGTTGTCCTCGCTCGACGATGACGAGGCGCATCGCAGCGAGGCGTCGGGCTGGCCGGGGCCGGGCTTCGAGCTGCGCATCGTCGATGACGGCAGCGGCGCGGTGCTGGGGCCGGGCGTCGCCGGCGAGCTGCAGGTGCGCGGCCGGACGGTGATGACGGAGTACTACCGCAAGCCCGCCGAGACCGCGGCCGCCTTCACCGCTGACGGCTGGTTCCGCACCGGCGACGCTGCCATGTGGCTGGCCGACGGCTGCCTGCGCTTCCTCGGCCGCTACAAGGACATGCTCAAGGTCGGCGGCGAGAACGTCGATCCGATGGAGACCGAGGGGCTGCTGCTGGAACATCCCGCCGTGCAGCAGGTCGCCGTCGTCGGCCTGCCCGACGAGCGCCTCGGCGAGGTCGCGGTGGCCTATGTCCAATGCCGGGCGGATGCCGCGATCGTTGCCGACGAGGTGCTGGACTACTGCCGCGGCAAGGTCGCGAGCTTCAAGCTGCCGCGCCACGTGGTGTTCATCGAGGCCTTCCCGATGACCGAGTCGGGCAAGATCCGCAAAGCCGAGCTGCGCGAGGACGCGAAGAAGCGCTTCAAGTAATTCCTCCCCACCACTCATATTCCTCTCCCCCGTTGGGGGGAGAGGCTGGGTGGGGGGGCTTCGAAGGCTGTCTGTAGCCCCCTCACCCAACCTCTCCCCCTAGCGGGGGAGAGGAGCATGAACGACGTGTCTACCACTCTGGCGAAAGAAACGCGCGATCCTTAGGCTGCCCACCATGCCGGCCAAAACCCTGACGCTCTACATCGACTACAAGAGCCCCTACGCCTATCTGGCGAAGGCGCCGGCTTATCGGCTGGAGCAGGAGACCGGGGTCGCGATCGACTGGCTGCCCTACATCCTCGACATTCCCGCCTATCTCGGCAGCGCCAAGGTCGACTCCGAGGGCCGCGTCCTGGAGCAGGACCGCAACGCCCACCAGTGGCGCCGGGTGAAGTACAGCTACATGGACGTGCGGCGCGAAGCCAACCGCGTCGGGCTCACCATCCGCGGCACGCGCAAGATCTGGAACTCCTCGCTGGCCGGCATCGGGCTGCTGTACGCCAAGCGGCACGGCGTCTTCCGCGCCTACAACGACGAGGTCTTCGAGCGGTTCTGGAAGCACGACCTCGACATTGAGAGTCCTGCGGCGCTCGCCGACGTGCTGAAGCGCGCTGGCGCCGACGCGGGCAGCTTCGCTGCCTTCGCGGAAGGCGACGGCCCGCACGAGCTTACGGCGGTGCAGAACGCAGCCGAGGCCAAGGGCGTGTTCGGCGTGCCGAGCTTCCTTTTTCCCGAGGGCGACCTGTACTGGGGACGCGAGCATCTGCCGCGTCTCCGCGAAATCCTGGCGATGACCAGGAAACCCTAGGGTCACGAGTCCGGAATCGCCGCCGTCATGGTGACCTCGAACAGGAGCTCGGCGCGCGCCAGCCGGGGCACCGGCACGAGCGTGCTCGCCGGCCGCCGATCTGGCGGGAAGTATTCCGCCGTCAGCCGCGCCAGCGGTTCGAGGTCGGCTTCGCTGTAGCCGACGATGTACACGGTCATCGACACCACCTGGTCCATGCGCGCCCCGGCGGCTTCGAGCGCGATCTTCACGTTCTCGAAGGCCCGGACCATCTGGCCTTCCTTGGTGGGCGCGATCGACCGGTCGGCGCGAAACCCGGTCTGGCCGGCGACGTACACCGTCGTGCCCCGTGGCGCCACCACCACTTGGCTGAAGAACCGGCGGGCCTCCATCAGGCCTGTCGGATTGAGATAGCGGGCATCGGCTGCGGCCATGGGGCGCTCCTTCTGCCGCTAAATATGCCCCTGGCTGGTGCTGGTCGGTAGTTCGGGATCGGAGCGGACGAACAGGGTCCAGCACCGGGTCTCCGCCGCCCAACGGAAGTGCTGCTCCAGATAGCCGCCATAGAGCCGCATCATGTCGTCGGTCCATTGCGGGCTGGTCGCGAACTTCGGCACCAGGACGTAGCGCGCGCCGCCCAGGAATTCACCCGCCGACCGCTTCGGCGCGCTCCACGTCGACCAGAGATTTGCCCCGCGCACCGGCTCGACGCCCAGCATGAAGGACAGAGGATTGACACTGTCCAGGAGAGCGATGCCGCCGATCGGTCGGTCCATCAGCAGATCGGCGCCCTCCATGAGCACCAGGACGTACTCGTAATCCGAAAGCTGGTAGAGCGGCTGGGCCGGCGCGTCCTTGGGGCGCGACGGGTAGTCGAAGCTGTGCGAGAAGCTCAAGAACGTGCCCCGCGGACCCTCCGGCACGGCAAGGCCACGAAGATTGGTGCGCTCGACGACGTGCACGCCGCGTCCGTCGCGGGCGTTGGCATGGTAGCCCGCGATGCTGGTGGCGTAGCCGCCGACCGCGAACAGCGGGAACAGCAGCAGCGTCAGCAGCCAGGGTGCGACATCGCGATTGCCGAGCGAAGCGAAGGCGGTGCGCAGCCGGTCGTAGAGCGCGAACAGCACGACGATGGCCGACGGCATGCCCGCGGCCTGCGAGTTCTGCGACAGCAGCAGCAGCGACATGACCAGCAGGAAGACGAGCGTCAGCGGCAGGCGGAACGTCGCCCGTCCCGACCACCACATCCACAGGCCCACGGCGACGGCGGCGAGATAGGGTCCATACCGGTCGATCGCGGCGACGAAGTTGTTGAAGTGCAGGGTCGCCGCCTTGCGCACGGCGCCGCTGGTCGCCCAGCTCAGGATGTCGGCGAGGTACGCCTGATTGTGCGGCGCCAGCGCATTGAGGACCAGCAGGGCGCCGACCACGAGCCACGCCCGCCAGTAGCGGCCGACATGAGGATGGAACAGCACGGCAAAGCCCAGCGTGGCGAGGCCCGCGGCGAAGTAGGTGATCTTGAGGTAGAACATCGCCGCCAGAAGGCCGCCGGCGACGGCGATGTCGATCCAGGTGCGATCGCGTTCTTCGCGCGGCGGCACGAACAGGATCAGCGCCAGAATGCTGTAGGCGCTCCAGCCGTAGCGATTGTAGGACATCGCAAAGGTGTATTGCTCGGGCCGGTCGCCGACATTCGCCGGCATCAGGGCGAGCAGGCTCGCGAAAATCACGAAGAGGACGGCCGGCAGCAAGGGCAGGCGCCGCATCGCGGCCAGGAAGGACGCCGCGAACAGGACGGCGCCCATGATCCCGACGTTGACCAGGAAGGCGAACGGCGTGGGTCCCAGAAGATGGAAGCCGAGCGCCGTCAGCAGGAAGCTCAGCCGGCCCGAGGCGTCGTGGAAATCGACATGGGCGAGGTGTCCGGAATAGACGTGCCAGGCGCCCGACAGGTTGAACAGCAGGTCCTGCGTCATCGCCTTCGACAGCATCACCGGCGGCGACAGCACCGCCCAGGCTGCGGCCAGCACCGGCAATCCACTCAGCACCAGCAGAAGCAGCAGCGGCGATGGGGCCTGGCGCAGGGACGCGGCGAGCCGGCGCCGGGCGCTTGCACCCGGTGCAAAGGCCGATTCCGCCGAGGGAATTGCCATACACCCTGTCCCACCGTTCACCCGGCAAGACCGCTAGCACGCGCGACTCGGCGCCGTTGTGACATCGATGCGATCTGGCAACCTCGGCCCGGGTTGACGCCGCAGGTCGGGTCCGCTACCCCCTCGCACCCCTCGAAGGTCCGCAGAAAGTGCCCGATTCCGCCCCCGAGTCCGCCGTCGTCTCCGATCTCGACTCCCGCTTGGCCGGCCACCCGGCCGGCCTCCGGCGCACGTTCGCGATCATCTCCCATCCCGACGCCGGCAAGACGACTCTGACCGAGAAGCTGCTGCTGTTCGGCGGCGCCATCCATGTCGCGGGTGCCGTGAAGGCGCGCGGCGAGGCCAGGCGCGCGCGCTCGGACTGGATGAAGATCGAGCAGCAGCGCGGCATCTCGGTCACCACGTCGGTGATGCATTTCGAGTACGGCGGCGCGGTATTCAACCTTCTGGACACGCCAGGCCACGAAGATTTCAGCGAGGACACCTACCGCACGCTGACCGCCGTCGATTCGGCGGTGATGGTGATCGACGCCGCCAAGGGCATCGAGGCGCGCACCCGCAAGCTGTTCGAGATCTGCCGCCTGCGCGACGTGCCGATCGTGACCTTCATCAACAAGCTCGACCGCGAGGCCAAGGACCCGATCGAGCTTCTGGACGAGATCGCGTCGACCCTGGCGCTGGACGTGGCGCCCATGACCTGGCCCACCGGCTCGGGCCAGGCCTTCAAGGGCACCTACGACCTCGCGCGCAATCGCATGCTGGTGTTCGATTCCAGCGACCGCAGCCGCATCGGCGAGGTGATCGAGAACTACACCATCGACGATGCCCGGCTGGCCGAGGAGGTCGAGCTGGTGCGCGCCGGCTATCCCGCCTTCGACATGGAGTCCTATCGCGCCGGCCATCTGACGCCGGTGTTCTTCGGCAGCGCCTACAACAATTTCGGCGTCCGTGAGCTGTTGGACGCCCTCGCCACCTGGGCGCCGCCGCCCAGGCCGCAGCCGGCCGAGCCGCGCGCCATCGAGCCGACCGAGCCCAAGGTCGCGGGCTTCGTCTTCAAGGTCCAAGCCAACATGGACCCCAACCATCGCGACCGCATCGCCTTCCTGCGGCTGTGCAGCGGCAAGTTCCGCCGCGGCATGAAGCTGACGCAGATGGGTACGGGCAAGACGCTGTCGGTGAATTCGCCGATCCTGTTCTTCGCCCGCGAGCGCGAGATCGTCGACGAGGCCTGGCCGGGCGATATCATCGGCGTGCCCAACCATGGCGTGCTGCGGGTCGGCGACACCCTGACTGAGGGTGAGACCATCAGGATCGTCGGCATTCCCAACTTCGCGCCCGAGATCCTGCGCCGCGTGCGGCTGGAGGATCCGATGAAGTCCAAGCAGCTCAAGCGCGCGCTGGAGGATCTTGCCGAGGAGGGCGTGACCCAGGTGTTCCGCCGCGTCATCGGCGGCGATCACATCGTGGGCGTGGTCGGCGAGCTGCAGCTCGACGTGCTGAAGACCCGCGTCGAGGCCGAGTATCAGGTCAAGATCGACCTCGAGCCCGCACCCTTCGAGACCGCCCGTTGGATTTCGGCCGAGAGCAAGGCCGACCTCGAGGCGTTCATGGCCGCCAATCGCGGCGGCATGTCCGAGGACCGCGACGGCTCGCCGGTCTTCCTGGCGCGCAACGCCTGGGAACTGGGCTACATCGCCGAGAAGTCGCCGAAGATAAAGTTCTCCGACATCCGCGAACGTTCCTAGCTGGGAGCGCGCCACTCCGAGGCGCTTCCTCCCCATGCAGCGCATGGGGAGGTGTCCGCGAAGCGGACGGCGGGGTCATGGCGAACAACAACGCTGCGGCCCATGACCCCACCGTCGGCGTAAGACGCCGACACCTCCCCAACTTCGTTGGGGAGGAAAGCGCCACGGAGTGGCGCGCCTCGCGGCCTGCGGTCCGGCGAGACTAGCCTTCCCCTTGGCCGGCGCCCTGCCCCGAGCGTAAGCTCCGGCAACAGCGTCGGCGTGCGTACGGTCCTCTACGGAAGCAACCCAAAGGGAGACGCCGTGATGCAAAAGGCAGGCACTTCTCTCACGACTTTCGCGACCTCGATCGGCCTGGCCGGGCTTCTCATCGCCGCGGCCACCGTCCGGCTGCAGGCCCAGCAGGCGGCGGACCCGCCGCCGTGGAAAGCAGGGCATGGCGGCGGCTGCCGGGAGTTCCACCCTGGCGCCCGTCGCGCCGCCGCCGCTGCCGACAGCAGCCGACAAGCTGCCGCTCGACAAGCTCAAGGTCGCACAAGGTCTCAAGCTGGAGGTCTATGCGGCCGGCGTTCCCAACGCCCGGACGCTCCGGCTCGGCGACAAGGGGACGGTCTTCGTCTCGAGCCGCGTGCAGGACAAGGTGCACGCGCTCGTCACCAAGGACGGCAAGCGCGAAATGAAGGTCGTCGCCTCCGGCCTGCATCGGCCCAACGGCATCGCCCTGCACAAGGGCACGCTCTACATCGCCGAGCTCAGCCAGATCTCGAAGATCGACAACATCGAGGACAATCTCGACAACCCGCCGAAGCCTACCGTCATCCTCGCCGATCTGCCGAAGGACGAGCCGCACGGCTGGAAGTACCTCACCGTCGGCCCCGACGAGAAGCTCTACTTCCAGGTCGGCGCGCCCTGCAACATCTGCCTGCCGTCGGACCGGCATGGCCGCATCTATCGCGTTGGCATCGATGGCAAGGGCCTCGAAGTCTACGCCTACGGCATCCGCCAGATCGTCGGCATGGACTGGCATCCGACGCTGAAGCAGCTCTATTTCTCCGAGAACGCCCGCGACTGGCTGTCGGAGGACATACCGGAGGACAAGCTCAATCGCGTCACCCAGCCCGGCAAGGATCATTTCGGCTATCCCTACTGCCACCAGGGCAACTTCACCGATCCGGAACTCGGCTGGGGCCGCTCGTGCGAGGAGTTCACCAAGCCGGTCGCCCTCGTCGGCCCCCATTCGGCCGCGCTGGGCATCAAGTTCTACACCGGCGACGGGCTCGGCAACGAATACCGCAACGTGCTCTTCATGGCGCGTCACGGCTCGTGGAACCGCAGCGTGAAGATCGGCGGCGACGTCGTCACCATCAGGTTGAACGACGACGGCACGTTCAAGTCGATGGAGCCTTTCATCACCGGCTTCATCCAGAACAACAACTATGTCGGCCGGCCAGTGGACATCCTGCCGATGCCGGACGGCGCGCTGCTCGTCTCCGACGACTTCAACGGTGCCGTCTATCGCGTCAGTCGGAAATGAAGCCAGCGCGGCGGCGCCTCGCCGTCCTGATCCTGCTCTGTGGTTGGGCGCCGCTTGCCTGGGCGCAATCGATCACCGAGCGCCTCGCGCCGTGCTACTCGTGTCACGGCGACCAGGGGCAATCGTTCAACCCGGACACGCCGTCACTGGGCGCACAACCGTCGCCCTATCTCCTCATCCAGCTCTACATGTTCCGCGAGAAGCTGCGCAACGTCGAGCTCATGAACGCGGCCGTGAAGGGCTTTACCGACGACGACCTGCGCGCCTTTGCCGACACGCTGGCCAAGCTGCCGCCGCCGCCGGCTGCAACTGGCCCGGCCGATCCGGCGCGCCTGGATCGCGGGCGGACCCTGGTCCAACAGCATCGCTGCAACATCTGCCACCTGCCGGACCTGGCCGGCCGCGACAACGTCCCGCGCATCGCCGGCCAGCGCGAGGATTTCCTCGTCAAGACCATGCGCGAGTACAAGGCCAACATCCGGCCCGGCTACGACGCCTCGATGGGCGATGTCATGCAGCCGGTTACCGACGCCGACATCCTCGATCTCGCCTATTTCGCCGCCCGCCAGCCCTAGGATCGCGGCTCAGTTGGAGGCGCGGCCCTCCAGGCCCGCTCTTTTCTGTCGTCCTGAGCGAAGCGAAGGACCTCATCGCCGCTTGCAATCGGCATGAGATCCTTCGCTTCGCTCAGGATGACCGAGTTGGACCTGGAGGTCCGCGCCCTGGCAAGGAGCTAGCCCTTCCGTTCCGTCACCGGCTCGGTGACGTGCTGAGCGCGCAGCTCGGCAAGCTCGGCCGCCTTCAGGCCCAAAAGCTCGGCCAGCACCTTCTCGGTGTGCTCTCCCAAGGTCGGGGCGGGACTCCTGATCTCCGGCTTGCCGCCGGTATGCAGGCGGATGGCCGAGATCGGCACGCGCGTGCGGCCGCGACGCGGATGGTCGATGTCGACCCAGAAGCCGCGCGCTTCGAGATGGGGGTCGGTGGCAACCTCGCGCGCCGTCTTCACCGGCGCACACGGCACATGCGCCTCGTTCAGGAGCTTCAGTACCTCTTCCTTCGAACGGCCGATCGTCCAGGCGCCGACGACGTCGTCGATCTCTGACATGTTCTTCGCCCGCGCCACCGTGCTCGCATAGTCGGGATTGGTGGCGAGGTCGGGCCGCCTCAGCAGCTCGCACATCGACTGCCAGTGCCGTTCGGCCGCGGTGAAAATCGCGACGTAGCCGTCGCTGCAGAGGTAGGTGTTGTACGGCGCCATGGCGAGCGCGGGATGGCGGTTGCCGGTACGGTCGGGAACGCCGGTGTCGCCGTCCATCACCGCGCCCATCGCCGAGGCGAGCGCAGTGACGGCCGCTTCATGCATGGCGACTTCGACCCTCTGGCCCTGGCCGGTGCGCTCGCGCTGGACGAGCGCGCCCAGGATGCCGGCACAGAGGTGAATGCCGGCGAGGAAGTCGCAGACCGCAGCGCCGGCCTTGGTCGGCGGCCCATCGGCGTCGCCAGTCGCGTTGGTGATGCCACTCATCGCCTGGATGGTCACGTCCATGGCGGCGAGATCGCGATAGGGCCCGTCGAGCCCGAAGCCCGAGCTGCCGCCATAGACCAGACGGGGATTGAGCTTGTGCAGTACCTCCCAACCGATACCGAGGCGATCCATGACGCCGGCAGCGAAGTTCTCGATCAGCACGTCCGCCTGCTTCACCAGGTCGAGGAAGATCGCCTTGCCGCGCGGCTGCTTGAGGTCAAGCACCACCGACTCCTTGTTGGAGTTCAGCATGACCAGCGGCCACGGCTCGACTTCGCGCTTGCGCCGGCGCACGACGTCGCCTTCCGGCGGCTCGATCTTGAGCACGCGGGCGCCCATGAAGCCGAGCTGCACGCCGCAATAGGGGCCGTTGTAGATCTGCCCCAGATCGAGGACGAGCATGCCGTCGAGCGGGCGGCGGATGGTCATGGGTGCTTCCTCTTTCTCATCTACTTCCCAGGCGCAGGATGCACCTGCTTCCAGTGCCGCGCGATGTCGATGCGTCGCGTGAGCCAGACGCGCGGCTGGGCGGCCAGCCAGTCGAGCACCCGTGCGAGGCCGAGCGCGCGGCCGGGATGGCCGATGATGCGGTTGTGCAGGCCGAAGCTCAGCATGCGCGGCGGATCCTCCTCCAGCACGCATTGCACGGCGTTCCTGATGTAGGCGAGGTACTCGTCGCCCGACGTCATGCCCTGGCGCTGGAAGCGCACGTCGTTGTGGGTGATGGAGTAGGGCACGATCAGCTGGGTGCGCGGACCGACCTTCAGCCAGTACGGCAGCTCGTCGTCATAGGTGTCGCTGTCGTACTCGTAGCCGGCGTCGAGCAGAAGGTTCCGCGTCTGCATCGAGGGCGCGTAGCGGCTGTACCAGCCGGCCGGCCGCGTGCCGATGGTGCGGGCGATGCTCTCGGTCGCGAGCTCGATCTGCTTCTTCTCGTAATCCGGCGTCATGATGGCGTGCATTTCCCACTTGTAGCCGTGGCCGGCCACGTCCCAGCCGGCTTCGCGCATGGCGGCGCAGGCCTCGGGATTGCGCTCGAGGGCGCGGGCGATGGCGAACACCGTGCAGGGAAGCTTGCGCCGGGTGAACATGCGGTGGAGCCGCCAGAAGCCGGCGCGGCTGCCATACTCGAACATGCTCTCGGCGCCGAGGTCGCGGCCGGTGAAGCTCGCGGTCGAGCCCTCGGTCAGCGCGGTTTCGCTCGCCGGGTCGCCATCGGGCACCGAGCGCTCGCCGCCTTCCTCGTAGTTGATGACGAAATTGACCGCGACATGCGCGCCGCCCGGCCACTTGGGATCGGGCGCATGGCGTCCGTAGCCCACGAAATCGCGGACGCGGCCGGCCTCTTCATCGGTCATGCGTCACCTCCCGGCCGCGACTGTAGCGCGAACCGGGAGGGCGTGGGTGGTCGAAGCGACGCTCGAACCGTCCTGCGATCATGTCTTCCGGACCGCGGGCCTCCAGGCCCGCTCATGATCTTCGCTGATGCTCTTCGCTCATGCTCCTCTCCCCCAAGGGGGAGAGGAATATGAACCTCAGAGGTTCTTCGGGTTGCCCTCGAGGACCTTGAGCTTGTAGCCGCTCTTGTCCTTGCGCTTGAAGGTGACTTCGTCGCCGGTGCGGGTGATCGTCTGGCAGTCCTTGTCCTCGTCGGGATACTTGAAGCAGACCCGCTCGCCCTCGAGCGACCACTTGCCCTTGCTGATCTCGCTGTCTTCCATCAGGCCCAGCGTGCCGTCCTTGCGGTAGTGCTCGAAGATCACCTTGCCATCGACCTTGCCGGTCACCGTGTTGCCGATCAGCGTCAGCCAGGCCTCGGCGCCGGTCATCGTCTTGTCGGCCGCCGGCGGGGCCGCCGCGGCAGCCTGGCCGCCACTCTGGGCGCCGACGCCGCCGGCCGCGCCGGCCCGCGTGCCGGCATACTCGACCTTCAGGCCGAAGATGTCGGTGAGCGCGTTGGGTTGCTCGATCTTGTCGAGATCGGCCAGCGAGGCGCTCTTGGCCGGGGCGACCGAGATGGTGATCGGGCCCTTCGGCTTCTTCCAGTCGCCGATGAAGGAGGCGAGGCCGTCCAGCGCCTTCACCGTGCCCGGCCCCTTGCCGACGGCGAAGGCGCCGATCGGCGCCACCGCCATGGCGATCATCGCGTCGGCCGCCATGCCCTGCTGCTTGGCGACGGCGGGCAGGAGCTGCGACAGCAGCCCGACATCGGTGTAGACCAGCGACGCCGAGCGCAGGCTGGCGGTATCCTTGGCGCCGGCCGCTTCGCTCGCCTTGTCGCTCACGCCGTCGAGAATGAGGCTGAGCGACAGGCTGCCCTGGCCCTGCAGGGCGACCTCGAGCTTGGACACGGTCAGCACCTTGTCGGCCGGGTTGAGCCGGTAATCCAGCGCCAGGTCGACCGGCGCCTTGGGGATCCCGAAGCTCTCGAGCATGCCGCTGAGATCATCGTCGCCCGTCATGCCCTCGATCTTGATCTTGGCGAAGAGAGGGACCTCGTCCTTCTTGCCGGTATCCTTCATGCGATCGAAGTCGGCCTCCTCGACGGTGACCTTCTCGATCTTGATCGTGCTCTCCTTGCCGCCCGTCGCCGACGCCGGCACGACGCCAACGACATTGCTGAGCGTAAAGCCCTTGTCGCCCAGTGGCGCGGCCTTGTCGTAGGTCAACGACTTGAATTCGAGCTGCGGCTTGATGTCTTTCTCGAAGCGCTGCAGCCCGTTCTGGGCCTGCGCCTGCACCGTCGCGAACAGCGACAGTCCGAGCAGGAGAACCAGCGTTCTCCAGAATCCAGTTTTCGCCATGTAAGTCCCCCAAAACACAAGGAATGACCCTAGCACGTTATGGGCGCAACAGCCGCGGGGCTGTGACGATTGCCACACTCCGCGAGCGTCCTTTAGGGTTCGCCCGTGGCAGACGATTCGATCCGCTCGGACCGCGACACGCCGCCCGGCTGGCTTCAGCGCCTGCACGAGGAGGAGCTGTCGGGCTTTGCCTTCGCCTTCAAGGCGCGCGCCATCGCGCTCGGCGTCGTCTTCATGTGGGTGGTGTTCTCCTCGTCGTGGACGCGCCTGCCGGTCCTGATCGCGGCGATGGCGGTCTTCTTCGTGGTCGGCTGGATCGGCTACGCCACAGCCAAGAGCCGCTACATGCTCGTGATTCAGGCGCTGTGCGCCTTGGTCGACGTGGCGATCATCGTGCTGGCCAGCCACTACCCCGAGCATGATTGGTACGAATGGGCGCTGCAGTCCTGGCTGCGCCGGTCGGCCTTCCTCTATCTGGTGGCCTACGTGGCGGCGAGCGCGCTCACCTTTTCCGTCAAGATCGTGCTGGTGAGTGGCGCGGCGGCCTTCGTGGGCCAGCTCGCCTCCTTCGCTTTCGTGCTCCATTCGGCCGAGCACGTCGATTCGTTCCGCGGCTTCACGGCGCCGAACGCACTCGACCTGCTGCGCCAGCTCATCGAGGTCCAGGGCATCGATCCCGTGGTGTTCATGGCGAACCAGCTCGTGCTGCTGGCCATCACCACCGGCCTGATCGCGGGCGCGATCTGGCGCGCGCGCCGCCATGTCGAGCGCGCGGTCCTCGCCGAGACCGAGCGCGCCAATCTCGGCCGCTATTTCTCGCCCAATGTCGTCGAGCGGCTGGCCTCCGACGTGCGCGGCCTGGAGGCCGGCCGCGCCCAGGACGCCGCGGTGATGTTCGTCGACGTCATCGGCTCGTCGCGGCGCATGGAGGCGATTACGCCGGAGGAGGTGATCACCCTCATCCGCGCCTTCCATCGCCGCATCGTGCCCATCGTCTTCCGCCACAACGGCTCGGTCGACAAGTTCCTGGGCGACGGGCTGATGGCGGTGTTCGGTGCGCCGGAGACGGCCCCTTACGAAGCGCGCGACGCGCTGCTCTGCGCCATGGAAATCCTCGACACGATCGACCAGGAGCGCGACCAGCGCATCGCCGTCGGCAAGATCGCGAGCACCGTCGGCATCGGCATCCATTTCGGGCCCGTCATCCAGGGCAATGTCGGTATCGCCGACCGGCTGGAGTTCACGACCCTGGGCGACACCGTCAACGTGGCGAGCCGCCTGGAAAGCATGACTCGCCAGTTCGATGCCGGCATCCTGCTCAGCCAGGAGACCCTGGTGGCGGCCGAGCGCTCCAGTCCGCTGCCCGCCGATCTCAAGGCGCGCTGCCGCGACCTTGGCTTGCAGCCCATCGTCGGCCATGCACCCATCCACATCATTGCCATCGACCGGAGACCCACCGCATGAGCAACGTCGTTCGCATCGATCCCGGCCTGCGCATGAGCGAGGCCAGCGTCTTCGGCGACCGCATGTACCTCTCGGGCATGATCCCCGAGGACACCTCGCTCGACATCACCGGCCAGGTGAAGCAGGCGCTGGCCGAGATCGACGCGCTCCTGAAGAAGGGCGGCAGCGACAAGACCAGGATCCTGTCGGCCGTGATCTGGCTGCGCGACATCGCCGACTTCGCCGCCATGAACGCGGTGTGGGACGCCTGGGTCGTGCCCGGCCAGACGCCCGCCCGCGCCACCGTCGAGGCCAAGCTGAATGACCCGAAGATGATGATCGAGATCATGGTCGTGGCGGCGATCTGATCATTGCCGGGAGCGCGCCACTCCAGTGGCGCCCATGGGCTGTGTCATCGACAAAGACGCGCCACTGGAGTGGCGCGCTCCCGGCAAAGAGGAAGAACATGACGGGTGAGCAATACGACGTCGCCGTCGTCGGCGGCGGCAGCGCGGGCACGGCGGCGGCCATCGCGGCAGCACGCTGCGGGGCGCGGACGGCGCTGATCGAGAAGGGGCCCTGCCTCGGCGGCGCGGCGACGCTGCGCAACGTTCTGACCTATTGCGGGCTGTACACGCTTGAAGACCGTCCACGCCAGGCCGTGATGGGCGTCGCCGAGGAGGTGATGAAGGGATTGCGCCGGCTGAATGCCGTGACGGACCCGCAGCGCCATCGCGGCGTCTTCGTCGTGTTCGATCCTGAGGCCGTCAAGCTCGTGCTCGATCAGCTCTGCGCCGAGGCCGGCGTGCAAGTGATGTTCAATTCCTTCGTCTGCGGCGCCACACGTGCCGACGGCCGCATCGTCGACCTGCGCTGGCAGGACCATGGCGGCGAGCACACCATCCGTGCCCGCGCCTTCGTCGATGCCAGCGGCGAGGGCGATCTCGCCGAGCTCGCGGGAGCGGCGACGCGCTACGGCAACGACGGCGCGGTGAACCTCGGCACGCTGGCCACGCGGTTCGGCGGTATCCCCAAGGACGTCACGGTGTCGGCGGCCGAGATCACCGCGGCCGTGCAGGCCGCGCGGTCGGCGGGACGCGGCCCGTTCAGCAAGGAGAGCAGCGTGGTCACGCGCCTGCCATTGTCGGGCGACATCGTCTGCAATCTCGCCTCCGAGGACTACGATCCGCGCGACGTGCGAAGCCACAGCGCGGCCGAGCGACGCGGCCGGCAGCAGGCCTGGGCCTATCTCGACGCGATCAGAAGCCTGCCCGGCTGTGCCAATGCCTATCTCGCTTCGACCGGCGAGTTCGGCACGCGCGAGTCCCGCCACATCGAGGCCGTTCATCGGCTCACCTGGCAAGAGGTGATCGAGCGCCGCGCGGTGCCCGACGGGGTCGCGCTCGGCGCCTGGGCGATGGAGTGGCACGATCGCGCAAGCTTGCAGAGCAGCTTCGCCCACCTGCCCGACAAGCTGGCCTACGAGATCCCGCTGCGCTGCCTGATGAGCCGGGACACCGCGAACCTGTTCGCCGCTGGCCGCGTCGTCGACGCCGATCGCCAGGCCGGCGCCAGCCTGCGCGTCATGGGCACCGCCTTCGCCACGGGACAGGCAACGGGCGTCGCGGCGGCGATGCTTGCCGATCAGGGCCAGGTCGACAGCGACTGCGCGCGTCGCGTCCTGCGTGAGCAGGGCGCACTGATCGACGTCAGCGAGATCGCCTAGCGGCTATGGTGACGTGCGTTGCGTCGGCGGGCTGGCAGCGCCGGGCGTGCTGGCCGGCCTGTCTTTCAGGAAATAGGCGGCCGCTGCCAGGATCACGATGCAGAGACCCATCAGCATCCCGCGGACTTCCCGGCTCATGGCCCCTCCATCCGCTCAGTGTAAGGCCAAGGTTTGCTCGGTTCCACCTCGAGGAAATCTGCTCTAAGGTCGGCGCCGCTTTTCCAGGAGGAGAGAACAATGAGCGTCCAGCGCATCAACGCCGGTCCCCGCATGTCGAGCGCGGTGGTCCATGGCAACACAGTCTATCTCGCCGGCCTCACCGCCGACGACACCAAGGCCGACGTCAAGGGCCAGACCAAGCAGATCCTCGACAAGATCGACAAGTTCCTGAAGGAAGCCGGTTCGGACAAGTCGAAGATCCTGTCGGCCAACATCTGGCTGACCGACATCGGCACCTGGAGCCAGATGAACGAAGTGTGGGATGCCTGGGTCGCCCCCGGCTCGACGCCGGCGCGCGCCACCGTCGAGGCCAAGCTCGCCAACCCGGCGCTCAAGGTCGAGATCATGGTGCAGGCGGCCAAGTAAGCCGCACTCGCTCCATGGGCAAAGGGCCGGCAATCGCCGGCCCTTTTTGCTTGCGTGAGATCGCTCGTCTTCCCACCTTCTGATCCAATCAGCAGAGGAACGGGCAATGACACAATCCGCAAAACCGCGTGTCGTGGGCTTTAACCATGTGGCGCTCGAGGTCGGCGACATCGAGGAGGCGCTGGCCTTCTGGGGCCGGCTGTTCGAGTTCGAACTGCGCGGCAAGAGCGCCGACATGGCCTTCATCGATCTCGGCGACCAGTTCATTGCCCTGCAGAAAGGCCGCCAGCAGGCGCCCGACGATGGCCGTCATTTCGGACTGGTGGTCGACGACAAGGAGGCCGCGCGCCAAGCGCTCAAGGCCGCCGGCGTGAAGACCTTGCCCGGTCCGTTCCTCGATTTCCGCGATCCCTGGGGCAACCGCATCGAGATCGTGGGCTACGACAACATCCAGTTCACCAAGGCGCCCAACGTGCTGCGCGGCATGAAGCTCGAGCGCCTCGGCAAGAACGAGAACGCCCGCAAGGAGCTGGCCGAAAAGGGCATGGCGGTCGACTAGGGCGTCTGTCATGCCGACGCCCCTCGAGGACAAGGAGGCGATCCGCGAGCTTTTCAGCGGATACTGCTTCCGGATGGACGCCTTCCAGTTCAAGGAGCTCGGTGAGCTGTTCACCGAGGACGGAGAGTGGATCGCGCCCTATTCGCGGGCGCGCGGCCCGGCCGAGATCGCGGCGCTGATGGCGCGCAACATCCCGGCCGAGCCGCGGCGCAAGCACTTCATCATGAACAGCCTGATCCAGCTCGACGGTGATCGGGCCACGGCCCGCACCAGCTACCTGGTCATCTTGCAGGCGGCAGGCGCCGGTCTGGTGCCGTCGGTCGCCGGGACCTACATGGACGTGCTGGTGCGAACGCCGGACGGCTGGCGCTTCCATGAGCGCCGCCTGGTCCATGACCTTGCGGCAACGCTGGGGCTTAACGTGCCGGACGCTCAGAAGTCCTAGTGCATGATCACTTTGGTGGAGTGTCGTTCGCCGAGGTCGTCGGTCAGGAGCAGGGTGACGTGGAACGGCTCATCGGCCGACCGGGACTGTCCGTCGATCAGGAAGAGCAGCGATACGACAGTGATCCGCTGTGGCGGCAGGGGGTTGGCGGCTGCGAACTTGCCGGTCCCGGCGTCTCGCACGCCAATGACGACGGTCGCGGTGGACGGCATGCCCTCGAACTCGGCGGTAGCGATCCGACGAGGTTCGTTGGTCATGTTGGTCGCCTCGAGGAAGATCTGGATCTCCAGGCGCGGCGTTCGCTCGTCCTCGACGCTGGGGCGCCAGAACGACTGGTATGCCGGATGGCGATGCACCGAGAAGCGCAACCGGCCGTGCGGCTGGCCACCGAGGCGCGCTGTCAGCCATCCCCAAGCTTTGCCGAGCATCAATAACTCCGAGTAGTGCCGGCAGCGTGGGTGTTCGGAGCATCGTGCGACATGTGCTATTTCATCGCGCATGAAGACGATCAGTGGCCAATGGAATAGAGCGCCGGGAGCCGTCACGCTCATCGACGCGCACCATCACCTTTGGGACCTGAAGGCAAACCGCTACCCGTTCCTTAGCGGCCAGCCGGAGCCTCACTTCTTCCTGGGGGCCTACGAAGCGATCAGGCGAGACTACCTGCCGAACGACTATCTGCGGGATTCGCGCGCCCACAATGTGTTGACGACGGTGCATTGCGAAGCCGAGATGGATCGCTCCAGGCAGGTCGCCGAAACCGAGTGGCTCAACGAAGTGAATGCACGCTGCGGCTTTCCTGGGGCCATCGTCGCGCATGCCTGGTTCAACACCGAGAATGCCGAGGAGATCCTTGCCGCCCAGTCGCGGTTTCCGCTGGTGCGCGGAATCCGGTCGAAGCCGGTGACCTCCCTTCGCCCCGATGCCATGACACCCGGCGCGCCCGGCACCATGCAGGACGACAAATGGCTGCGTGGCTTCGCGCTCCTGCAGAAGTACGGGCTGTCCTGGGATCTGCGCGTGCCTTACTGGCATCTCGTCGAGGCAGCTGAAGTGGCGCGCCAATTCCCGCGCGTCCCGATCGTGCTGAATCATACCGGCTTTCCCTGGGATCGCAGCGAGGAAGGCCTCGCCGCCTGGCGCCGCGGCATGGAGGCGGTGGCTCGCCAGCCCAACGTTCACGTCAAGGTCTCCGAGTTCGGCTTGAAGGACAGTGCCTGGGAGTACGAGTCCAATCGCCGTGTCGTCATGGACGCGATCGCGATCTTCGGCATCGAGCGATGCATGTTCGCGAGCAACTTCCCGGTTGCCGGTCTGCGCATCGACTACGACACGCTCGTCCGCTCCCTCGACCGCATGCTTGGCGAGCGCTCGCCGGCCGACCGAGACCGCTTCTTCTGGAAGAATGCGGCAGCGTTCTACCGTCTCTCGCTGCCCTCGAACTGATGGACCAGTTCGTTGAAGGCCTGAGCCGCGCCGGACTGCGTTAGCGGCTGCGTTACCGCCGCATCTTGGCGATTTCGACCGCCTCTTCAGGATTGTCGGCGAACACCGGCACCATGTTCGACTTGTGCATGGTGGCCACACCGAGAAGCTTGCGCTTGCCGCTATAGACTTTCGGCTCGGGCTTGGTCGGCACATCGCCTCGGCTGTTCAACGACGGGATGTCGGGCGAGGGCCGGGCATAGGCCGGCTCCTTGGGCGAAACCGTGATCTGTCGTCCACGGTCGCCCACGCCCATCCGCTTCAGGAAACGCGCGTGCTCGGCCTCGGCCTTCAGCAGGGCCTTGGACTTTTTCGACCTGGACTTGGGCGTCCCGGTCTTGCTGGTCGTGTACATCGGAGGCAGCAACGCCATAGTGAAGAGATGGCGATGGAACACTGATTTCTCAAGGGTCGCACCACGGCGAGTGCCAGCAGTGCTGGCACTTCATTTCGGCGCCTTACGGCACGCCAAAACAGAAAACAACCGTAGTTATTGACAGGCTACGATACTGGAGTCATGCTGTTGCATGACCCGGTACGGGCTCGAGCGAATGACGGCAGCTGCTCCGGAGGGGGTTGCCGAAACTGCGGAAACTGCGGAAACCCCGGTCGGTCGTCAGTTGATCGGGCCCATGATCTTGCCCGGGTTCATGATGTTGTCCGGGTCGAGCGCCTTCTTGATCGAGCGCATCAGCGACATCGCCTCGCCATGCTCGTCGTAGAGGAACTTGATCTTGCCCAGCCCGACGCCGTGCTCGCCGGTGCAGGTGCCGCCGAGGCTGAGCGCGCGGGCGATCATGCGGTCGTTCAGCCCCTCGGCGCGCTTGAGGTAGGTCGGATCGTCGGGGTTCACCATCATGGTGAGATGGAAGTTGCCGTCGCCGACATGGCCCACGATCGGCGCGTAGAGGCCGCTCGCCACGATGTCCTTCTGTGTCTCGAGGATACATTCGGCGAGCCGCGAGATCGGCACGCAGACGTCGGTCGCCCACATGCCCCAGCCCGGCTTGGCCGCCTTGGCGGCCCACGCCGCGTCATGGCGCGCCTGCCACATCCTGGTGCGCTCCTCGGCCTGGCTGGTCCAGGCGAAATGGCCGCCGCCGTTCTCCTCGGCCAGCGCCTGCACCATCTCGGCCTGCTCCTTGGTGCTGGCCTCGGTGCCATGGAACTCCAGCATCAACGTGCTCTTCAAGGGCAGGTCGAGCTTGGAATACTTGTTCACGGTGTCGACCGTCTCGGTGTCCATCAGCTCGATGCGCGCCACGGGAATGCCGGACTGGATGGTCTGGATCACGGTGTTGACCGCGCCCTCCAGCGTGTCGAAGGCGCAGGTCGCCGAAACCATCGATTCGGGGATGCCGTAGAGGCGCAGCGTGATCTCGGTGATGATGCCGAGCGTGCCCTCGGAACCGACGAACAGTTTTACCAGGTCGTAGCCCGCCGAGGATTTGCGCGAGCGGCGGCCGAGCCGCATCAGCCGGCCGTCGGGCGTGATCACCTGCAGCGCCAGCACGTTCTCGCGCATGGTGCCGTAGCGCACCGCGTTGGTGCCCGAGGCGCGGGTGCTGGTCATGCCGCCAATCGAGGCGTCGGCCCCGGGATCGATCGGGAAGAAGAGACCGGTAGCGCGGATGTATTCGTTGAGCTGCTTGCGCGTGACGCCGGGCTGCACGACGACATCGAGGTCGGCCTCGTTGACCGTCAGCACCTTGTTCATGCGGCTCAAGTCGAGCGAGATGCCGCCGTTCGGCGCGCTGATATGGCCCTCCAGCGACGTGCCGGTGCCGAAGGCGATGATCGGCGTCTTGTGCTTGGCGCAGAGCTGCACGACCTGCTGAGCCTCTTCAGCCGATTCGACGAACACGACGGCGTCGGGCAGGTGGGCCTCGTGGAAGGAGATGTCCTTGCCGTGCTGCTCGCGCACGGCGTGCGCGGTGCTGACCCGGTCGCCAAAGATCTTCTTCAGCTCGGCGATCGTGGTGTCGACGTTGGGGGCCTTTACCTGGGCCGTTGCGGCCATATGGGTTCTCCTAGCGTAGGCCGGTTGGATACGCTCAAATACGACGAAAGCCAACCGAGGGGACGACCATGCGCGATGTCTATGTAATTGGCTCCTATGCCACTGCCTTCAAGAAGCATCCGGGCATGAGCTGGGGCGACCTGGCGCGTGAGGCCTATCTCGGCACGCTTTCGGATGCCGGCATGAAGAATGGCGCCGACATCGAAACGGGCTGGATGGGCAACTGCGGCATGGGTTTCTGGGGCCAGAACTCGATCCGCGCCCAGGCGCTGTTCCAGCCGCTGGTCGAGGAGGGCCTGTTCCCCGAGCGCGTGCCGATGTTCAACGTCGAGAATGCCTGCGCCACCGCCTCGACCGCCTTCATGGGCGCCTGGAAGGACATTCTGGCCGGCACGCACGGGCTCTCGTTCTGCATCGGCATCGAGAAGCTCTTCAGCCCCGACGCGCCGGAGCGCACCGCGGGCCTGTTCAACCAGGGCTACATAGCCAGCACGACCGGCTGGTCGAGGAGATGAACCGCGTGGGCGAGATGGTGGGCTCGAAGTTCGCGCCCGGCGACGACCGCACCATCTTCATGGACACCTACGCCATGCAGGCCAAGTGGCACATGTGGAAGCACGGCACGACCCAGCAGCAGATCGCCGTCGGCGCCGCCAAGAACCACAATTACGGCGCCCTGAACGACAAGGCGCAGTACCGCTTTCAGATGACGCCGCAGGCGGTGCTGGAGGACCGGCCAGTGTCCTATCCGCTGACCCGCGCGATGTGTGCGCCAATCGGCGATGGCGTTGCGGCGGCTCTGCTGTGCTCGAAGGAGTATCTCGAGAAGCTGCCAGCAAGCGTTCGGGAACGGGCCGTGCGCATCGCCGGCGTGGGCTTCTCCGGCGGCAAGTACCGCAAGCTCGACGAGCCCGGGCTGTCGCGTGCCGCCGCCGACAAGGCCTACAAGATGGCGGGGCTGGGGCCGCAGGATATCGACGTTGCGGAAGTCCACGACGCCACCAGCTTCTGCGAGATCTACCAGTGCGAGATGCTGCGCTTCTGCCCAGAGGGCGAGGGCGGCAAGGTCGTCGAATCGGGAGCCACCGGCCCCGACGGCAAGCTGCCGGTCAACACCTCGGGCGGCCTCGTGTCGAAGGGCCATCCCGTCGGCGCCACGGGTCTTTCGATGCTGGCGGAACTTACCACGCAATTGCGCGGTGAAGCCGGCGCCCGACAAGTCAAAGGTGCGGAGATCGCGCTCGCCGAGAACGGCGGCGGCGTCATCGGCATGGAAGAAGCCGTTACAGCCGTCGTGATTCTTCAGCGCGGTTGAATTTTCCGTCGTCCCGATCGGAGCGAAGCGGAGTGGAGGAATCTTCTCTTAACGATCGGCAGCTTATGGTGGACACAAGGTCCCTCCGCTACGCCTCGCTTCGCTCGGCTCCGGTCAAGACGACGGGCAGCAGGGTTGAAAATCATCGCGCAAGACCAAACATGGAGATGCACGAATGACCATCCGCTTCGACAATCGCGTCGCCATCGTTACTGGCGCTGGCAATGGCCTTGGCCGCGCGCATGCGCTGCTGCTGGCCAGCCGTGGCGCCAAGGTGGTGGTGAACGATCCGGGCGGCGCGGTCGACGGTAAAGGCGGTGATCACGCGGCCGCCGACAAGGTCGTGGCGGAGATCAAGGCGGCCGGTGGTCAGGCCGTGCCCAACTACGATTCGGTCGCCGACCCCAAGAGTGCAGCCAACATCGTCAAGACCGCGGTCGATTCCTTCGGCACGGTCGACATCGTCGTCAACAACGCGGGCGTGCTGCGCGACAAGACCTTCCACAACATGACGGTCGAGGATTTCGACTTCGTGGTGAAGGTGCACTTCCAAGGGACCGCCTACGTCACCCACGCCGCCTGGCCGATCATGCGTGCCAAGGCCTATGGCCGCGTCGTCGTCACCTCGTCGAACTCCGGCATCTACGGCAATTTCGGCCAGGCCAACTATGGCGGCGCCAAGCTCGCCGTCGTGGGCTTCATGAATGCGCTCAGGCTGGAAGGCCAGAAGTACAACATCTTCGTCAATGCGCTGGCGCCGGTCGCTGGCACGCGCATGACCGAGAGCCTGATGACGCCGGAGGTGCTGGCCAAGCTCGACCCGGCGTTCGTCTCGCCCATGGTCGCCTATCTGTGCAGCGAGCAGTGCCAGCGCACCGGTGAGATCTGGAGCGCCGGCGCCGGCAACTTCGCGCGCATCGAATATCGTGAGGCGCCGGGCGTGCGCATCACGGGCCGCGCGCCGACCGTGGAGGACGTGGCAGACAACATCGAGAAGATCGCCGACCTCTCGACCAACAAGGTCTATCGGACCTCGACGGAGGAGGTGGCGGCGGTGGTCGGCTCCTGAACGCCGGCGTCTCTGCCGGCGACCGCCTGGCGCCGATCGTCGAATGGCTGGCGCACGAGGGCCGCCTCGTGCCGCGTCCGGCGGCCTTCATCGAGCAGCTGCTGGTCCGCGTCCTGCAGACGGGCATTCCGCTGTGGCGCGCCTATATCGGCCTGCAGCTCGTCCATCCGCAGCTCCAGGCCATGGGCTACGTGTGGCGGCGCGGCGAAAAGGTCCAGGAGATCGCCCGGGCCTGGGGCATTCAGTTCACGCCGGCCTATATCGGCAGCCCCCTGCAGGCGGCGCGCGAGCAGGGACGGTTGGTGCGTCACCACCTCGCGCATCTCACCGAGCAGGATCATGTCCTGTTGCACGAGCTGAAGGCCGACGGCGGCGTCGACTACATGGCGCTGCCCATGCACATCCGTCGCGAGGGCGCGCTACCCGTCGTCACCTTCGCCACCGACAGCCGCCTGGGTTTCTCCGACGACGACGTCACCGATCTCACGCGCCTCGTCGACCTGATGGGCGCGGTGACCGAGATGCATATCGAGCGCTCGGTCGCCGAGACGGTGGCCAACACCTATCTCGGCCCCGAGGTCGGCCAGCGCGTGCTGAACGGCGCCATCCGCCGCGGCGAGGGCGAGGAGATCCGCGCCGTGCTGTGGTTCTCCGACCTGCGCGACTTCACCGGCATGAACGAGCGACTGCCGGCGGCCGAGGTGCTCGAGCTCCTGAACAACTACCTGCAGCTCGTCGGCGATGCGCTCAAGGCCCATGGTGGAGAGATTCTGAAGTTCATCGGTGACGGCGTCATGGCCTACTTCCCGGCCGAGGATGCCCTGTTCCTGCCCATGGTGACGGGCGAGGCGCTCGGCGCCGCCCGCCGCCTGATCGCCGACATCGAGGCGGCCAACGAGGCCCGCGCCACGGGCGGCCGCGAGCCGGTGCGGTTCGGCGTCGGCCTGCATGTCGGCGACGTCACCTTCGGCAATGTCGGCACCGAGGACCGGCTCGACTTCACCGTCATCGGGCCCGCCGTCAACCGCGCCTCCCGCCTCGAAGGCATGACCAAGGCGCTGGGCGTGAAGGTCTGCGCCTCGGCCGAATTCAACGAAGTCTGCACGGTGCCGATGAAGTCGCTCGGCAAGCACCGACTGCGCGGCGTTCCCGCGCCGGTCGAGATCTTCACCCTGCCTGATTGAATGCTAGACCAGGACCTTCCAGCCCTCGACCCAGCCCAGCGCCTCCTCGTCAGGCAGGGGCTGGCTCGAGGCATCGACCTCCAGCCGGTCGCCGAGCCTTCGCGCGCCGCAGAGCGCGAGCACCTTGTCGACCTTCTTGCCGCCGCCACAGAACGTGTCCTGGTAGGTCATGTCGCCCAAGGCGATGACGCCATAGCGATGGCCCGACAGGTCGGGCCGCTCGCGCTCCAGTGCCTCGGCGAGCGGCAGGATATTGGTCGGGATGTCGCCCGAGCCGTGGGTGGCGCAGACCACCAGCAGGACGTCGTGCGCCACGAGGTCGGCGGTGGTCGCCGCCTTGTCGGTGACGTCGACGGCATGGCCTGCGGCATCGAGCACCGGCTTCAGTGCGTCGGCCACCATCTGGGCGTTGCCCGATTCGGTGCCGACCAGGATCAGGATCGTGGCCATCGGCGAGGGGATAGGCCAGCACGTGCCGCGATGCGACGCGACCGGATGGCGCGGCTGGCGACACCGGGGGCTGGCGTGTAAGGCTGCCGAACCATGGAACGAACCCCCGTCATTGCCGCTCTCGAAGCCGGCGTCCTGACCCTTACGCTCAACCGCCCGCAACGCCTCAACGCCATGAGCGACGCGCTGATCGAGGCCATGAACCATGAGCTGGCGCGCGCCCGCGACGATGCCGACATTCGCGCCGTGCTGCTCACGGGCATTGGCCGCGGCTTCTGCGCCGGCGCCGACCTCTCAGGCGGGGGCACGGTCGATGCGTCGACCAATGCGCCGCCCGACCTCGGCGCCGGGATGGACCGTCTCTTCAACCCCATGATCCGCGCCATGCGCGAGCTGCCCAAGCCGATCGTCGGTGCCATCAACGGCGTTGCGGCGGGCGGTGGCGCCAACCTGGCGTTGGCCTGCGACATCGTGATTGCCGCCCGTTCCGCTCGCTTCGACCAGGCCTTCGTGCGCATCTCGCTGATGCCCGATCTCGGCGGCACGTATTTCCTGCCGCGCACCGTGGGCGATGCCCGCGCACGCGGGCTTGCCATGCTGGGCAAGTCGGTGCCGGCCGAGGAGGCCGAGCGCATGGGCATGATCTGGCAGACCGTCGACGACGGCGCGCTGATGGCCGAGGCAGCCAAGCTCGCACGCCAGCTCGCGGGCGGGCCGACGCTCTCCTATGCTGCGATCAAGCAGGCGATCAACGCGGCCGCCACCAACACGCTCGACCAGCAGCTCGACCTCGAGCGCGACAGCCAGCGCGCGCTCGGCCGCAGCGCCGACTTCAAGGAAGGCGTGTCGGCCTTCCTCGCCAAGCGGCCGCCGCAGTTCGCGGGACGCTGACATGAGCTACACCACCATCACCGTCGCCCACGACCAGGGCCTGGCCACGCTGACGCTCAATGCGCCCGACAAGCTCAATGCCGTGTCGCGCAAGATGATCGCCGAGCTGAAGGATTGCTGGGAGGCGCTTGCCGTCGATGGCTCGGTGCGGGCTGTGCTGCTGACCGGCGCCGGCCGCGGTTTCTGCGCCGGCGCAGACCTCAGCGATCCCGACCGCGACCGCAGCGCCACCGCCGATTCCGGCTCGGCGCTCGACAAGTTCTTCAATCCGGTGATCCGGCTCATGCGTTCGGTGCCCAAGCCAATCGTGGCCGCGGTCAATGGACCGGCGGCCGGCGTCGGCATGAGCTTCGCGCTTGCGGCCGACATCGCGATCGCTGCCAAGTCCGCGAGCTTCCTGCAGGCTTTCGCGCGCATCGGCCTCCTGCCCGACGGCGGCAGCACCTGGTTCCTGCCGCGCCTGGTCGGCGAACAGCGGGCGCGTGCGCTCGCCATGCTGGCGCCCAAGATCAGCGCCGGGCAGGCCAAGGAATGGGGCCTGATCTGGGACGTCGTCGAGGATGGCGAATTGATGAAGACCGCGACCGAGGTGGCGCGTGGCCTGGCCGACGGACCGACCTTGTCGCTGGCGCGCATCAAGGAGGCGATGAACCGCGCCTCGGGCAATCCGCTCGGCCAGCAGCTAGACCTCGAGCGCGACTTCCAGCGCGAGCTCGGCCGCAGCGAAGATTTCAAGGAAGGCGTTCTGGCCTTCCTCGCCAAGCGCAAGCCCAACTTCAAGGGCAAGTAAGGGGGAAGCATGACGACACCGCACAAGGAGATCACCTCGGGCCTGAAATTCCCCGAAGGCCCCGTCGCCATGCCCGACGGCTCGGTGATCCTGGTCGAGATCGCCCGCCAGACGCTGACCCGCGTCATGCCCGACGGCAAACAGCACGTCATCGCCAAGCTCGGCGGCGGGCCCAACGGCGCGGCCATGGGCCCCAAGGGCAAGATCTACGTGACCAACAACGGCGGCTTCAACTGGATCGAGCGGCCGGACGGCCGCATGTTTCCGGGCACCGTGCCGGCCGACTACAAGGGCGGCTCGATCCAGGTGGTCGATCCTGAGACCGGCAAGTTCGAGACGCTTTATGATTCGTGCGACGGCCGCAAGCTGAACGGGCCCAACGACCTGGTGTTCGACGATGCCGGCGGCTTCTGGTTCACCGACTTGGGCAAGACGCGCGAGCGCGACAACGACCGCGGTGCCGTCTACTACGCCAAGGCCGACGGATCGAAGATCGAGGAGAAGATCTTCCCGCTGGAGCGGCCGAACGGTTGCGGCCTCTCGCCCGACGGCAGGACGCTCTATGTCGTCGAGACGCCGACCGCGCGCTGCTGGTCGTTCGAGCTCTCCGCGCCGGGCGAGATCAAGTCGGCCAACGGACCGTACCGCGGCGAGAAGGGCCGCGTGGTCGTGGGCCTCGGCGGCTACCAGATGTTCGATTCCCTCGCCGTCGATTCGGCAGGCCATATCTGTGTCGCCACGCTGATCACCGGCGCGGTCTCCGACATCTCGCCCGACGGCAAGTCGGTGACGCAGTACAAGCTGCCCGACGCGATGGTCACCAACGTCTGCTTCGGCGGCAACGATCTGCGCACGGCCTTCGCCACGCTCTCGCTCACCGGCAAGCTGGTGAGCTTCGAATGGCCGCGGCCGGGCCTGAAGCTCGAGTACCTGAACAAATAGGACCGGCCGTGGCGCGCGGGCGATCGAAGAAAGTCGTCCCCAATCGCGGTGGCATGGCGTTCGGCCGCAATCTCATGGTGCTGGCCCTGGCGATCTTCGGCCTGGGCGCCTACGGCGTCGTCATGGGCGCGCTGACGCTGAAATGGCCGCGCGCGGATGCCACCATCACCAGCGCCGAGCTGCTGCGCCAGACCAGCACGCGGCGCGGCCCTGACGGCCGCTCGATCGAGGATGGCTGGAACAGCTTCCATGTCCTCTACCAGTATCGCGTCAGCGACCGCGACTATGTGGCAGGCGGTGTCGAGCCCTACGACTTCGGAATGCAGAACTCCGCCGGTGCGGCGAAGATGAGGGAACGCCATCCCGTCGGCTCGCAAGCCAAGGTCGCCTACGACCCCGCTCATCCCGCCGTCTCCTACCTCGAGCCGGGACCGAGCTCGGTCGCGCTCGTGCTGTCGGGCATCGGTGCCTTCATGCTGCTGGTCGGCTGGTGGGTGAGGACCAAGGCCGCGCAGGGCATCGGCGCCATGAACGAGGAGGGTGCCACCGAACGAATCGCCAAGGCGCAACGCGACGGTACTTCTCTCTAGGCTGTTGACACGGATAAGAACTGAAGTTATAATGGCCGTCGCGCCTCTTCGCTATGGCGCCGCTCTTTGCATCGTTGATCAGACACTTTCGCGCACCGTCCGGCTGCCCGGCCGGACGGTCGTGCCCGGTTGAATGCGCGCCAAGCCGACGGACACGCATTGTCGTTGCTGTCGCATTTCAAGGACCTGCGCACGGCATTCGTGAACAAGTAGGACGCTTATTTCAACCGTTCGGCGGTCTGGTTGACCAGCTCCAGAACGGCCGCGCAGTCCTCCGGATCGTTCGGATCGAACTGCATCCCATCCCAGTCAACGACTCGAATCTCGGCGTTGGTGCGCGCTGGGACCTGTTGATCGTGATAGGTCGCGCGTATGGTCGGCAATGCTGCAATAAGGTTGTGCGCAAGATACCGGCGGTTCTTCCCGGCCATCGGTACCGTCTGACCGAGTCTGGCAATGGCGGAGATGTGGACCTTCTCCCACATCGCGACTGCGTGCCTGTTGTAGCAGCCGTTGTATTGTCGCCAGGACAGCGGCGTCAGGGGGTAGTTGCCGACCGAGCGAAGCGTCAGTGGCATTAGCCGATAGATGTGCCGCCGAGATTCGTGCTGCGCCGCCATCTCCCAGCCTGGGCCCGTCGTCGGCCAGCGATCTTCGTTGCCCGGATAGCTTTGATAGTGGTCGACCGGAAAATCGTGGTAGCGAGCTTTCACGTTCTTCAGCATCCAGTCGAGCGTGATGTCGTCCAGCGCCTGTTTGGCGCTTGAGTTTCGATCTTCGCCCGGTACGTACCCACCTCCTACATCGGAATGAACGCCGGAAAACCAGACCTGCTCGGTGAAACTGGCGAAGCGCTTGAATTTCGGCTTGCGCCACGGGCTCGCCTCGAATGGTCGACGATGTTCGTCGAGGGCGATGGCGTGGAGGTTCAGCCGGGTTATCGATGACAGTTCGACATCATGGAATTCGTACTGGTCTCGGTTGAATTGGCTAAACCGCGACAACGGGATGCCCAGTGCGCCCACCGTATCGAATACGCCGACACAGGCAATCTCGACCTTCGAGCGCGGATGGACGAGATCACCAAGCGCCGTCCAGGTGCCCGACAGCCGCTGTGCCGGTGGCGTGCGGTAGTAGCGCCACGCCGCCCACTCGTTCTCTTCCGTGCAGGTTTCTCGCCGCAACAGACCTGCCGAGGCGATCCAGCCGATCAGTGAGCGCGCCGTGTAGGAGCCGCGCGAAAACCCGAATATGAAGACCTGGGCACCCTCTTCATAGTGGTAGGCGAGAAATCGGTAGGCATTGCGTACCTTGTCATCGAGCCCGACGCCGAAGATGCCGCCCTTGAAGCGATCGCGCCAGCCGGTACCTACGCCGCGCTCGTAGAAGACGATGTTCTCGGGTCCATCCGGGTCGCCATAGGAAGTCGCTACTTTCGTCGGATTGAGCGGCTGGTTGCGGTGGCAGCGCTCTCGCTCGGCCAGACTGCCAGTGATGATTTCCTGCAACCTGACTATATTTGTATCAGTGTGGCCGAAGTCCATGTCGTTCCAGGTGCCATCGAGCAGCAGGATGATCCGCTTGGTCGCCTTGGCACGCACGGCGCTTTCGCCGGTGTCGGTCATATGATCCCCCCGATCATTGCCGACTAGCCCATAAGTTGTAGGTCCTGTCTACATTCGCGCTTTGGCAATTAGCCCTTGGCGAGCGCCCGCACGTCGCGGCTGGCGACGATCTTGCCGGTGGCGTAGGCCTCGTGGTTGGCGCTGACGTCGCCCAGCTTGTAGCGGTAGTTCACCATCATGGCGTAGGACTGTTTCAGCCCGTTGGTGCTGGTATCGGCGAGCCAGTTCAGCCGCTCGACGACGGCGCCGTTGCCGAGATGGAAATGGGCCACGCGATCGAGCGCGCGGCCCCTCTCGTCGGTGGTGGTGAGATAGCGCGCCGCGAGACGCGACAGGATGGGGCGCAGCGCCTTGTCGATCGCGGGCACATCCCACCAGGTCGGTCGGTCGAGCAGCTGGCGCACAGCCGCGGCGCCGGCGGCCTGGTTGGTCACCGGCACCAGCGAGGCGATCTCCGACGCGGTCAGCGCGCTATCGCCCTCGTTCTTGAGACGGCCATCGACGTGGTGGCGCAGGCCGGGGATCGGCGAGAGGGTGGCGAAGTCCTTGATGTTGGGCAGGTCGCGCGCGAGCTGCTCGGCCACGCGCTTGATCAGGAAGTTGCCGAAGCTGATGCCGGCCAGGCCCTGCTGGCAGTTCGAGATCGAATAGAAGATCGCGGTGTTGGCGTGCTTGGGATCGCTCGTCTCGGCGCGTGCGTCGAGCAGGCGCTGCACGTTGCCCGCCATGCCGTCGACCAGGGCCACCTCGACGAAGATCAAGGGCTCGTCGGGCATGCGCGGATGGAAGAAGGCAAAGCAGCGGCGGTCCGAATCCAGCCGGTTCTTGAGATCCCGCCAGGACCGGATGGCGTGGACGGCCTCGTAGTCGACCAGCTTCTCGAGCAGCGCTGCCGAGGCCTTCCAGTCGATGCGCACGAGATCGAGGAAGCCGACATCGAACCAGGCGCTGAGCAGCGGCCGCAGGTCCTCGCTCAGCGCCCGCGCGGCGGCATCGCTCTTGCCCAGGGCCAAGAGCTCGGCGCGCAGATCGACGACGAACTTCACGCCCTGCGGCACGCCGACGAATTCGCGCAGCAGGCGCACCGCCGGCGGCTCGAGCGCGCGCACGAGGGCCCGCGGCGGCTCCTTGGAGGCGCGCCAGCGTTCGACTGCGGCCACGGCGGCGTCGCGTGGCAGGCCGTAGTCGTTGGCGAGCGTCACCAGGAATTTCTTGCGGCCCGCCGGCGACAGCGAGAGATAAGCCTGTCCCAGCTCCGCCGCGCGGCCGCGCCGCGCCGTTTCGCCGCCTTTGCCTTCCAGGCAGGCGTCGATGCGGCTCTTCAGGCGCGGGATGTCGTCGGCGGGCAGATCGGGCCGGAGCGGTGCGCCCACGACTTCGCGTGCCCCGCGGGCGGTTTCGACGAAAGCGTTGCGCAGGCGTTCGAGGGTACGGTCGACGGTGTTGGAGAAAGGCAGTGCCATGCGCCGATTATGTCACGGCGACCGTGTCACTCCAGTGGCACGCATGAACGAAGCTTCACGTGTTCAATGTCTGCCACAGGTACCAGCTCGCGACCGTGCGAAAAGGCCGCCATTTCTCGCCGGCCTTTGCAAGCGCCTCGGGCGACGGCAGCTTGCGCTTGCGAAACGCTGTCGCATAGGCCTTGCGCAGGCTGTAGTCGTCGACCGGCAGCACGTCGGGCCGGCCCAGCCGGAACATCAGGAACATCTCCGCGCTCCAGCGGCCTATGCCGCGCACCTCGATCAGCCGTGCGATCAGCTTGGCATCGTCCAGCAGATGGGCCTCATCGAGCGTCGGCAGGCGCTGCGTTGCGACCTTGTCCGCAAGATCGCGCAAGGCCAGCACCTTGGCGCGCGACAGGCCGACGCCGCGCAGCTTGTCGTCGGCCGTGCGCTTGATGTGCGCCGGCGTGAAACCCTGCTTGGCACGCGGGTAGAGCGCTTCGATGCGGCCGTAGATGGTGGCGGCTGCCTTGTTGGAAAGCTGCTGGTAGACGATGGCTTCGGCCAGTGCGCCGAACAGGCTGCGCGAGGCTTTCAGCTGCATGACGAACGGCCCGACTGCGCCAATCACCCCGGCCAGCGCGGGGTCGGCCTTGCGGAGATGGGCGACGGCGCGCCTGGGGTCGAAGCCGAAGCCCGTCATCGCTGCTCGAACAATGGGCCGGCGGATAGCGCGGCGGCACCTTCGATCTCAAGGATACGCCGCTTGGTGGCGACGCCGCCGCTCGCGGAAAAGCCGCCCATCTTGCCGTCGGCGCCCAGCACGCGATGGCAGGGTACGATGATGGCGACGGGATTGCGGCCGAGCGCCTGGCCGACCTCGCGTGATTCGTGCGGCGTACCGAGACGCTTGGCGATCTCGCCATAGGTCATGGTCCGACCGGGCGGGATGGTGCGCGCGACCTCGTAGACCCGGCGATGGAATTCGGGTGCGTCGTCGAGGTCGACCGGGATGTCGGTGAGGTCGATCGCTGCGCCGTTCAGGAGCGCCAGCACGCGATCGATGACGCGCTGTACGCCAGGTGGCGGGGTGCTCTCCACAGCGCCCGCCCAGCGCTGATGCAGCCGCCGGCGCGTGGCATCGGTGGTCGCCAAGGGCAGGTGGAAGCCGGCAATGCCCTTGGCATTCCAGGCGATGCCGCAGCTGCCGATCGGCGAATCGAAAAGGGCGAACGCTTGGGCGGACATGGTCCGCACGGTCCACCTAACCAGTCATCCCGTCAAGTGCCTGATTTCAGGCCGCCTGGCGCAGGCGCGCCACCTCGCTCTCGACCAAGGCGCGATAAGGGCCGCGGCGGCGCATCAGCTCGTCGGGTGGGCCGTCCTGCAGCACGCGCCCGTGCTCGAGGAAGACGATGCGGTCGAAGGCGCGCAAGGTCGACAGGCGGTGGGCGATGGCGATCACGGTGCGGCCCTGCATCAGCCGGTCGAGCGCCTGACGGATCATCTCCTCAGCCTCGCTGTCGAGCGACGACGTCGCCTCGTCGAGCAGCACGATCGGCGAGTCCTTCAGGAGCGCGCGGGCGACGGCGATGCGCTGGCGCTGGCCGCCCGACAGGCGCGTGCCGCGGTCGCCGACGATGGTCGAGTAGCCGTTGGGCAGCCCCTCGATGAAATCGCAGCGCGCCGCTTCGGCCGCCGCCTTGACCTCACGGTCGGAGGCCTCGGGCCGGCCGTAGCGGACGTTCTCCAGGATCGAGCGGTGCAACAGCGAGATGTCCTGCGGCACGAAGGAGATGGCGCGGCGCAGGCTCTCCTGGGTGATGTGGGCGATGTCCTGATCGTCGATCAGGATGCGGCCGCGATCGAGGTCGTGGAAGCGCTGCAGCAGGGCGAGCGCCGTCGACTTGCCGCTGCCTGACGGGCCGACCAGGCCGGTGCGGCGGCCGGCGGCGACGTCGAGCGTGAAATTCTCGAACACCTTGCGGCCGCCCGGGTAGCTGAAAGCCACGTCCTCGAACGCCGCCTGCGACGTGCCTTCGCGCCGGCGCGCCAGCGGCACCGCCTTGGGATGCTCGCGCAGCTCGTGCTCCTGCAGCAGGGTGCCGATGGCCTCGGCCAGGCGCGCCATGTGTTGCGTGACGTCGACCATCGCTACCGCGAGGTCGCGCGTGGCATGCAGCACGGTGAAGCCCAAGGTGCACACCAGCACGACGTCGCCGGCGCTCGCCTGGCCGCGCTGCCACAGCACGATCGCCCAGGCCAGCACTGCCACGGTCAGCACGATGGTCAGCACGGCATGCACGAGCCGCAGCCGCTCGAGATACTGCAGGCTGCGACGCCGCGCCGTCAGCTCGCGGCCGACGGTGCGGTCGAACCGGCTGTGCTCGCGATGGATGGCGCCGAAGGTGCGGACCAGCGGCATGTTGCCGATGACGTCGGCCAGCTCGCCTTCGACCTTGGCCGCGCGATTGGCGAATCCGTGATGCAAGGGCGCGCCGCGCGCCGCGAGCTTGAACAGCAGCAGCATGACGAGGGCGGCAATCGCCGTGAGAGCCGCCGCCATGGGCACGCTGACGACGGCGAGATAGGCGATGGCGAACATCGTTGCCAGGCAGGGCGGCAGCACGTTCCAGATGAAAAGATTCTCCACCGCGAATGCGGCATTCGACGTCGCCGTGATCCGGCCCGTCAGCGTTCCCGCCAGGCGCTGGGAGAAATAGTTCGGCGCGTGTCCCGTGAGATGGCGGAAGAGCTCGCCACGCAGGTCGCCGGTGACGCCGACGAAGGCATAGCTGGTGATCCAGCCCGCCAGGCGCCACAAAAGGTTGTCGCCGGCGATCAACGTCACCAGCAGCGCGAAGGCGAGCCAGATGGTGCCGTCGGACGTGCTGCCCGCCAGTGCGTCGACCAGGAACTTCACGCCGTATTGCGAGCTCACCGAGCAGGCGACGGCACCGATCACCGCCGCGAGAATCGCGGCATGCGATAGCGGGCGCCGGCGCACATAGCGCAGCAAGAAGGCAACCGGCCTTTTGGCGTAGGAGCTGATGCGATCCATTCGGTCGACAGTGTCTGGGGTCTCTTGTCGTTACAGAAGATTCGCCGGAGATGCTGTGACAAAAAAAGGGTTGCCGCCCGCCGACCACATTTCGCGATCAACACCGGCTACGTTCACACGCACCGAACCCCGGTCGATGCCGGGGTTTGTCGTGTCCGGCCACAGCGTTCACAAGGAGGCGGGTTACATGCGAATCGCGCAAATTGCACCGTTGACCGAAGCGATCCCACCGCAACTGTACGGAGGCACCGAGCGCGTCGTTTCCTGGCTCACCGAGGAGCTCGTGGCCCTCGGCCACGATGTCACGCTGTTCGCCAGCGGCAACTCCCGCACCTCGGCGAAGCTCGAAGCGATGTGGCCGCGCGCTTTGCGTCTCGACGACACGGTCCGCGATCCGATGGCGCTGCATATCGCCATGCTCGAGCGCGTGCGTCGCCTCGCCGCCAAGTTCGACGTGCTGCACTTCCACCTCGACTACCTGCCGTTCTCGGTGTTCTCGCGGCAGGCGACGCCATTCATCACCACCATGCACGGTCGCCTCGACCTGTCCGAACATCAGACGGTGTTCAACGCCTTCGGTTCTGTGCCGGTCATCTCGATCTCGGACATGCAGCGCAAGCCGGTGCCGCAGGCGCGCTGGATGAAGACGATCTATCACGGCCTGCCCGCCGATCTGTTGGCGCCCAGCCATGCAAAGCCGGGATATCTCGCCTTCCTCGGGCGCATTGCACCGGAGAAGTCCGTCGATCGCGCGATTCGCATTGCCGTGGAGGCAGGGCTGCCGCTCAAGATCGCCGCCAAGGTCGACCGGGTCGATCGCGACTATTTCGAGCGCGACATCCGTCCGATGCTCGACCTGCCGGGCATCGAGTATATCGGCGAGATCGACGATTCGAAGAAGTCGGCATTCCTGGGCGGCGCCATGGCGCTGCTCATGCCCATCGACTGGCCCGAGCCGTTCGGCCTGGTGATGATCGAGGCGATGGCCTGCGGCACGCCGGTGATTGCGTTCCGCAGCGGCTCGGTGCCCGAGGTCGTCGAGCATGGCGTGACCGGGCTGATCGTCGAGAGCGAAGCTGCCGCCGTGGCCGCCATCAGGAACGAGCTCGCGCAGCTGTCGCGCCCGCGCATCCGCGCCCGCTTCGAGGAACGCTTCACCGCGCGCCGCATGGCCGAGGAATATCTCGACATCTATCGCGGGCTGATCGCCGGCAACCGTCGTCGACGCCCGAAGGCGGCCAACGGGACGAAGCCCGCCGATCAACATATCGACGACCGTCATCAAACTGGAATGGATCGTGGGCTATATGTAGCGGATTGAGCCGTTTCGGAGTGCTTGAGTGGCTGATCCGCGAGGCGAGAGCCGAATCCGCCTGAAACATGCGGTGCGCCGTCATCGAGCATTGTCCCGCGAAGGCCTTCTCGAACGTCTGTTCGAGCGGCTGTTCCGCGGCCTGGTCTATACGCAGATCTGGGAAGACCCCGAGATCGACCTCGAGGCGCTGGCGCTCGATGGCAACTGCCACGTCGTTGCCATCGCCTCGGGCGGCTGCAACGTGCTGTCCTACCTGACCGCCGATCCGGCGCATATCACCGCCGTCGATCTCAGCCTGGCACACGTGGCGCTCAACCGGCTGAAGCTCACCGCGGCCTGCCGTCTGCCGACATGGCAGGCGTTCTACCGCTTCTTCGGCGCGGCCGACGATGCGGCCAATATCGAGGCCTACGACCGGCTGATCGCGCCGCATCTCGACGCCGAGAGCCGCGCCTATTGGCAGCGCCGCAACCTGCACCAGGGTGGACGGCGGCGAATCTCGATCTTCGCCCGCAACGCCTACCGGCACGGCGTGCTCGGCCGCTTCATCGGCGTCAGTCACGTGGCGGCCCGCCTCTACGGCGTCGATCTGCGCCAGCTCCTCACCGCCCAATCGATCGAGGAGCAGCGGCGCTTCTTCGAAACCACGCTGGCGCCCTTGTTCGACAAGCCGGCGGTGCGTTGGGCGACGGCCAACCGCCTGTCGCTCTACGGCCTCGGCATCCCGCCGGCGCAGTACGAAGCGCTGGCCGGCGGCAGCGACATGCGCCACGTGCTGCGCTCGCGTGTCGAGCGGCTGGCCTGCGGCTTCAGCCTCGACGACAACTACTTCGCCTGGCAGGCCTTCGGCCGGTCCTACGCCGGCGAGGCGAGCGGACCCTTGCCGCCTTACCTGCGGCGCGAGCACTTCCATGCCGTGCGCAGCCGAGCCGATCGCGTCGAGGTGATGAACCGGTCGATCACGGAATACCTTGCCGGTTGCCCCGACGCCTCGCGCGACCGATACGTCCTGCTCGATGCCCAGGACTGGATGACCGACGCGCAGCTCGATGCGCTGTGGCGGCAGATCACGCGCACCGCCCGGCCCGGTGCGCGCGTGATCTTCCGGACCGCGGCCGAACCGTCGCTGCTGCCGGGCCGGCTCGATCCCGATCTGCTGCGACGCTGGCGCTACGAGGAGACGCTGTCGCGCGAGCTCACCGATCGCGACCGATCGGCGATCTATGGCGGCTTCCATCTCTATGTCCTCGAAGGCTGAGATGGCGGGCGAGGCGGCCCTGATGGACCGCATCTATCGCCGGCAGCGCCACGTCTATGACTTCACGCGTAAATACTACCTGCTGGGCCGCGACGAGCTGATCGAACGGCTGGACCCGCCGGCCGCCGGCCGCGTCCTCGAGATCGGCTGCGGCACGGCACGCAATCTGATCGCCGCCGCCAGGAGATGGCCGCAAGCGCGATTGTACGGCATCGACATCTCGGCCGAGATGCTGGTCACGGCGCGGCAGGTTGTCGGACGCACCGATGTCGCGCGTCGCATCACGCTCGCCCACGCCGACGCGAGCACCTTCGATCCGGCCTGGCTGTTCGGCGTGCCGTGCTTTTCGCGCATCTTCTTTTCCTACGGCCTGTCGATGATCCCCGGCTGGCAGGACGCGTTGATCGAAGCGATCTCGTGGCTGTCGCCGGCCGGCGAGCTTCATGTCGTCGACTTCGGCGGCCAGGAGGGCCTGCCGGCCTGGTTCCGCGCCGGCCTGCGCCACTGGCTGGCGCGCTTCCATGTCAGTCCGCGCGATCACTTGCAGGACGAGCTCGAAATGCTGGCCGGCCGTGCCGGCACGCTGATCCGCTTCGAACGGCCTTACGGCGGCTACGCCCAGTACGCACAGTTCCGGCGCTGACGTCGCCGATTGGCGATCAGCCTCAGCCACGGCCCCAGGTGGAAGGCGCTCATCAGCAGGTACATCAGCACCATGCCGCTGAAGGGGGATGCCCCAGGCGTGGCCGAGCAGAGCATGTCCAGTGGACCGCCGCCGGGAACGGCCGTCAGCAGCGCCATGAAGGCGAAGGTCGGTGCGGCGGCCAGCGCCAGCCAATCGGCGGGCGAGACGACTTGGTTCTGCATGGCTAATCTCCCGTTCGACAGGCTGGGTTAGACCTAGGGCCGGATATCGCAAGGATGGGAGTTACAAGTGTGGCGGGATTTCAATGGACTCCCTGATCACGGCCGCCGCCCGCGCCCTCGCAACGGGTGATCTTCTAGGCGTCCTGAAACGCGTCGGCCTGCGCGACGATCCGCCGGCCCTTGCGCTGCGCGGCATCGCGATGGCGCAGCTCGGCGATTTCGACCGGGCCAAGGCCCTTTTGCGCCGGGCCGCGCGCACCTTCGGTCCGCGCGAGGCGGTGGCCCGCGCGCGCTGTGTCGTCGCCGAGGCCGAGATCGCGCTGGTCTCGCGCGACCTCGGCTGGCCGCCCAGGACGCTCGACGCGGCGCGGGCAACGCTCGAGGCGCATGGTGACCGCGTCAACGCCGCCCATGCCCGGATCCTCGAAATCCGGCGCCTGCTCCTGATCGGACACCTCGACCAGGCCGAGCAGGCGCTCGCCGGGCTCAACGGCGCGCCCTTGCCGGCGGCGCTGAGGGCCAATCAAGAGCTGGTCATTGCTGGCATAGCCCTCCGTCGCCTGCAGACGAAGACGGCGCGTCGGGCGCTCAGCCGGGCCGAGCGGGCCGCGCGCGAGGCGGACATCCCGGCGCTGACGGCTGAGGTAGAACGCGCATCGGACGTCCTGAACGCACCCGCGGCGCGCCTGGTCGCGCAGGGCAAGGAGCGGCTTCTGCAGCTCGACGGCGTCGAGGCGCTGCTCGAGTCGAAGGCGCTGGTCGTCGACGCCTGTCGCCATGCCGTGCGTGGGCGAGGCACGGTCGTCTCGCTGGCCCGCCGTCCGGTGCTGTTCGCGCTTGCCCGTGCCCTCGGCCAGGCGTGGCCCGCGGACGTGCCGAGAAGCACGCTCATTGCGCAGGCTTTCAGGGCAAGGCACGTCGACGAATCGCATCGCGCGCGACTGCGCGTGGAGATCGGGCGGCTACGCTCGGCGCTTCGGCCGTTGGCCGGCGTCAGCGCAACCAAGCAGGGCTTTGCGCTGGTGCCGCGGCGCGCCCGCGAGGTCGTCGTTCTGGCGCGGCCGGTCGAAGACGAGCATGCCGAGGTGCTGGCTTTCCTGGCCGACGGTGAATCGTGGTCGAGCTCCGCCCTGGCGCTTGCGCTGGGGGCCAGCCAGCGGACTGTGCAGCGGGCCCTCGATTCGCTGGCGGCGGGCGGCAAGGTGCAATCGTTCGGGCTCGGGCGAGCGCGTCGTTGGCTGACCCAACCCGTGCCGGGTTTCACGACAACCTTGTTACTCCCGGGGCCGCTGCCGAGTGACTAGATCTCCCTCGCTTCGCTCGGGATGACCGGAAGGAATTAAGGAGAAAAACCATGAAACGCTCGCCCGCCGAGATCATCCGTGAATATGGACCGTTCCCCGGCGTCGACGCCGTGCATGGCGTCACGTACGACGGCGAGAAGGTCTGGTTCGCCTCGGGTGACAAGCTGAACGCCCTCGATCCGGCGAACGGCAACGTGCAGCGCTCGATCGACGTCGCCGCCCACGCGGGAACGGCCTTCGACGGCCGGCATCTCTTCCAGATCTCCGAGGATCGCATCCAGAAGGTCGATCCGAAGACCGGCCGCGTGCTCGCCACGATCCCCGCGCCCGGCAATGGCGGTGATTCAGGCCTTGCCTGGGCCGAAGGCACGCTGTGGGTCGGCCAGCATCGCGGCCGCAAGATCCATCAGATCGATCCCGAGACGGGAAAAGTCCTGCGCACCATCGAATCCAACCGTGTCGTCACCGGCGTCACCTGGGTCGAGGGCGATCTGTGGCACGGCACCTGGGAAGGTGACGAAAGCGACGTGCGCCGCATCGATCCGAAGACCGGCGAGGTTCTGGAGCGGCTCGAGATGCCGGCCGGTATGGGCGTGTCGGGACTTGAATCCGATGGTGGCGACCGCTTTTTCTGCGGTGGCGGCCCCAGCGGCAAGGTGAGGGCTGTTCGTCGGCCTAGGAAATAACCTTCCTCCCCACGCTATGCGTGGGGAGGTGGTCCGAACGGCCGGAGGGGTCATGAGTATCAGTACTGGTGCTCATGATCCCTCCGCCCGCCACGCAGGCACGTCCCCATCGCGGGTCCCGCGATGGGGAGGAAGTCTATGCGGACACGACCTCGATCAGCTGGACATCGCCCTTGCCCTGGAGCGTGATCGGCTGCGGCCGCGGCACTCGTCGCCGCGGCGCTCGACCGCGCCCTCGTCGCGGGAGTCGATCTGCGCCTGGCGCGCGGCGACCTCGGCATCGGCCGGCCCCGGCCGGTCGTCGCGCTCCGCGTCGAGGCGCAGGAATGAGGCGAGGGGCTCGCCGGGTTGGCAAAGAGCGACCGGATAGCCGGCCAGCGCTACAAACGGCGGGTTGCAACAGACGAAAGCCTGGGACCTGTCGAACAAGGCAAAACCCTCGCCGAGCGCGTCGAGGCCGGCGACCAGGAGGTCTTCCGCTGTGAGCTGGCGTTTGGCTGGCTTCTTGTTCTGTACAGTCGGCATTCAGCGTTTCCTGGGGAATGCCCGCCTCGGTTCGGCGGCTTCATAGCATGAGCAGTCAGGCCTCTCCCGGAGCGGTTCCGCTCTTAGGAATTTACTGGATTTCGCAACCGTCGGGGGAAAAGCTTGCCGAGCCCCGTGCGGCGGCGCGGGCTGCCCTGCAGGGACCTGCGTGGCAAGGCACTGGCGAGGTCTGGGGCGCAGTGCTAACCGGGCAGAAGCAACGTGTCGGGAGTACCCCAGGATGACCGAAGCCTTCATTTGCGACGCCATTCGCACCCCCGTCGGACGCTACCACGGCGGCCTCGCCGCCATGCGCGTCGACGACCTCGCTGCGCATCCGATCAAGGCGCTGATGCAACGCAACGCCAATGTCGACTGGGGCTCGGTCGACGACGTGATCTATGGCTGCGTCAACCAGGCGGGCGAGGACAATCGCAACGTCGCGCGCATGGCGGGCCTTTTGGCCGGCCTGCCGGTCGAGGTGGCGGGCGCCACGGTCAACCGTCTGTGCGGCTCGGGCCTGGAAGCTGCCGGTCACGCGGCGCGCGCCGTCAAGCTCGGCGAGGCCGACATGATGATCGCGGGCGGAGTCGAGGGCATGACGCGTTCGCCCTATGTCATGGGCAAGCCCGAGGGTCCGTTCGACCGCGGCATGAAGCTCGAGGACACGGTGCTGGGCTGGCGCTTCGTCAATCCACGCATGAAAGCGGCCTACGGCATCGACCCGATGGGCCAGACCGCCGAGAACGTCGCCGGCGAACACCAGATCAGCCGCACCGACCAGGACGCCTTCGCCTATCGCAGCCAGCGCCGCTGCAAGGCCGCCCAGGATCGCGGTTTCTTCGACAAGGAGATCATCAAGGTCTGCGTCAAGAAGGGCAAGACCGAGACCATCGTCGACAAGGACGAGCATCCCCGCGGCGACACCACGATGGAAACCCTGTCCAAGCTGCCGGCAGCGTTCCGCGAGGGCGGCTCGGTAACGGCGGGCAACTCTTCGGGCATCAATGACGGCGCCTGCGCCATGATCGTGGCCTCGGAGGCGGCGGCCAAGGCCAATGGCCTGGTGCCGCGGGCGCGCATCCTGGCTGCGGTGTCGGCCGGCGTGCCGCCGCGCGTCATGGGCATCGGTCCCGTGCCGGCGACCCAGAAGCTTCTGGCCAAGCTCGGCATGACCATTCGCGACTTCGACGTGATCGAGCTCAACGAGGCGTTCGCTGCCCAATCGCTGGCCGTGCTGCGCCAGCTCGGCCTGTCCGACGACGCCGAGAACGTGAACCCCAACGGTGGCGCCATCGCGCTCGGCCATCCGCTCGGCGCCTCGGGCGGCCGGCTGATGATCACCGCGCTCAACCAGCTCGAGGTAACCGGTGGCAGGCGTGCGCTCTGCACGATGTGCATCGGCGTCGGCCAGGGCATCGCGCTCGCCATCGAACGCATCTGATGCGGCGGGCGCTTCTCGCCGCAGCCGTCGCCCTTCTCGCAACCACCGCCCCTCTGACGGGATACGCGCAGGTCGAGCCGCGCTTCGCCAAGGAGCTCGGCTCCAATGCGCCCGGCTCGGGCGATCAGGTCGTGCCGCACTATGCCGGCTCCTTCATCCTGGCGCAGACGCGCAAGGACTTCGACGAGCTCACCCTGCCGCTCGGCAAGGCGATCGGTGCGTCCTACTACAGCGAGCCCGACAAGAAGCTGCGCTATGAGAAGACGCAGGTCGTCGAAGGCCGCTTGACGCGCACCGTCTACGTCATTCCCGAGGGCCGCTCGACGCTCGAAGTGATGCGCAACTACACGAGCGAGCTCGAGGCCAAGGGCGCCAAGACCCTGTTCCAATGCGGCAAGGCCGAGTGCGGCGAGGAATTCCACAAGCTCCATGCTGTGGCCCGGGCGCTGAAGCCCGAGGGGACGGCATACAATCGCGAGCGCCGCGACCTCGCCTCCAATGTCCTCGACTATGTCGATCCCTCGGCCGACCAGCGCCTGTGGGTGGCTGAGTGGAAACGGGAAAGCGGCGGCGATGTCTACGTCTCGATCTATGTCGCGACCCAGACCGGCGGGTCGATGGGCAACGTCTCGTCGGCGCTGAAAGGCCGTGTGCTGGCCATCGTCGAGGTGCTCGAGACCAAGGCCATGCAGCAGAACCTGGCCTTCGTCTCGGCGGAGCAGATCGGCGGAGCGCTGGGCAAGGACGGCCGCGTCGCGATCTACGGCATCTACTTCGATTTCGACAAGGCCGACATAAAGCCGGAGTCCGACAAGCAGCTCGCCGAGATGGCGAACCTGCTCAAGTCCAATCCTGGGCTGAAAGTCTTCATCGTCGGCCATACCGACAACAAGGGCACGCTTGCCTACAACACCGACCTGTCGCAGCGTCGCGCCGAAGCGGTGGCCAAGGCTCTGGCGACGAAGTTCGGCATCGCCGCCGACCGCATGGTCGCCAGGGGCGTGGGACCGCTCAGCCCGCTGGCGCCCAACGACAGCGAGGACGGCCAGGCGAAGAACCGGCGCGTCGAGCTGGTGAAGCAGTAATCCTGCTCTTCCGGACCGCGCGCGTCCTCGCGCGCTCATGAGGAGCGCGAGGACGCGCGCGGTCCGGAAAGAATAAGGGCTAAGCCGTCGCGTTCAAATTGATGCCGGCCTGGCGCATCTCGGTCAGCTTGCGCTTCTTGCTGCCGTCGAGGTCGATGGCGGCGGTCGCCTCCTGCACCACGGCGACGTCGAACCCCGCCTGCCGCGCGTCGATCGCGGACCAGGCGACGCAGTAGTCGAGCGCCAGGCCGCAGAAGATCAGCCGCGTGAAGCCACGCGCCTTCAGGTAGCCGTCGAGCCCGGTGCGCGTCATGCGGTCGTTCTCGCGGAACGCCGAGTAGGAATCGATGCCGGTATGGAAGCCTTTGCGCACGATCATCTGCGCCTTGGTGGTGTGCAGGTCGGGATGGAACTCCGCGCCCGGCGTGCCTTGCACGCAATGGTCCGGCCACAGCGTCTGTGGACCATAGGGAAACTGCACCGAGGAGAAGGGCTCGGCGTCCCGCCATGCGCTGGCAAACGAGGCGTGGCCCGGCGGATGCCAGTCCTGCGTCAGCACCACGTGGTCGTGGCGGCCGATCAGGCGGTTGACCATCGGCACGATCGAGCGCGCTCCCGGGACGGCAAGCGCACCGCCCTCGCAGAAGTCGTTCTGCACATCGACCACGATCAGCGCCTCGTTCGGCATTACGCACGCTCCGTCACAATGGCGGTATGTCTCCGCGGCCCTGTTCTTCCTCGAAGGCGGCGATCCAGCTGTCGAGCGAGCCGCTTTCGATGGCGTCCCTGAGGCCGCGCATGATGTCCTGGTAGTATTGCAGATTGTGCCACGTCAGAAGCATCGCTGCGAGAATCTCCTCGGCGCGGATCAGGTGCTGCAGGTAGGCGCGGCTGTGATGGCGGCAGGCGGGACAGGCGCACTGCTCGTCGATCGGCCGATGGTCGTCGCGATGGCGGGCATTGCGCAGATTGAGCTCGCCGCGGCGGGTAAAAGCCTGCGCCGTGCGGCCGCCGCGCGTCGGCAGCACGCAGTCGAACATGTCGATGCCGCGTTTCACGGCGCCGACGATATCAGCCGGCCGCCCCACGCCCATCAGGTAGCGCGGCCGCTCGGCGGGCAGCATGGGCGTTGTCACATCAAGGACACCGAACATGGCCTGCTGGCCCTCGCCGACGGCGAGGCCGCCCACGGCATAGCCGTCGAAGCCGATGGCGGTCAGCGCCTTGACGCTTTCGGCCCGCAGGTCGGGATAGACGCTGCCCTGGACGATGCCGAACAGGCCGTAGCCCGGCCGGTCGACGAAGGCCCGCCTGCCGCGCTCGGCCCATTTCATCGATAGCCGCATGGAGAAGGCGGCGGCGTCCTCAGCGACCGGCCAGCCCGTGCATTCGTCGAACGACATGGTGATGTTGGTGTCGAGCAGGTGCTGGATCTCGATCGAGCGCCCGGGCGTGAGCCGGTGCTCCGAGCCGTCGAACGGCGAGCGGAAGGTGACACCGTCGGGATCGAGCTTGCGCAGGTCCTTCAGCGACATCACCTGGAAGCCGCCGGAATCGGTCAGGATGGGGCGCGGCCAGTTCATGAACTTGTGCAGGCCGCCCTGGGCAGCCACGCGCTCCGCACCTGGCCGCAGCATCAGGTGGAAGGTGTTGCCCAGCACGATCTCCGCGCCGGTCTCGGCGACCGATTGCGGCAGCATGGCCTTGACCGTGCCGCCGGTGCCGAGCGGCATGAAGGCCGGCGTCTCGACGGTGCCGTGCGCCGTGCCGATGCGGCCGCGCCGTGCGGCGCCGTCGGTGCCCAGCAATTCGAAGGAAAGGCTCATCGCCGCAACAAACAACAATCGCCGTAGGAATAGAAGCGGTATCGCTCGCGCACGGCGTGCGCATAAGCGGCCTTCATGCGCTCCAGGCCGGCGAAGGCCGCCACCAGCATGAAAAGCGTCGAGCGCGGCAGGTGGAAGTTGGTGAGCAGGAGGTCAACGGCGCGGAAGCGGAAGCCCGGCGTGATGAAGATGTCGGTCTCGCCGGTCCAGGCGGTCACGACGCCGGCGCTGTCGCGCGCGACGGTTTCGAGGAGCCTGAGCGCCGTCGTGCCGATCGAGATGACGCGGCCGCCCTTCGTCCGCGTCTCGTCGATCGCGCGGGCGGTCGCATCGGGCACCTCGCCCCATTCGGCATGCATGGTGTGGGCCTCAGTGTCGTCGACGCGCACCGGCTGGAAGGTGCCGGCGCCGACATGCAGGGTAACGCTTGCCATGCCGATGCCGGCAGCGGTGAGCGAGGCCAGAAGCTCGGGCGTGAAATGCAGGCCGGCCGTGGGGGCGGCGACCGAGCCGTCGTAGCGGGCGAACATGGTCTGGTAGTCGGCGCGGTCCTGCGCATCGGCCACGCCGCCACGGATGTAGGGCGGCAGCGGCACGGCGCCGCTTTGCTCGAGAGCGGCCAGGAACCCCGGTCCCGTCGTGTCGAAGGCGAGGACGATCGAGCCGTCCTTGTTCTTGGCGTCGACGGTGGCGCCGAAGCCCGTGAAAGCGATGCCGTCACCCGGCCGCAGGCGCTTGGTCGGCCGGCTGAAGGAGAGCCAGCGTCCGCCGCCGAGGTCGCGGATCAGCAGGGCCTCGACCGCAACGTCCCGCCGGCCGGCCGTGCCGCCCCGTACGCCCTTGAGCCGTGCCGGGATCACCTTGGTATCGTTGAAGACCAGGAGGTCGCCGCGGCTGAGCAGCGCCGGCAGGTCGCGCACCGTGCGGTCATGCAGCCCGTCGGGCGCGACATCGAGCAGGCGCGCGGCGTCGCGCGGATGGACGGGCCGCTGGGCAATGAGCTCGTCAGGGAGATCGAAGTCGAAGAGGTCGACGCGCATTTGCAGCCGGTTCAATATGACGCGATGGGGGATTTCTCAACCCGGCCGGCAACGGCCGACGACGCGGCGGCGATCGCCCGCGTGTTCTCGCCGTCCTTCAGGCTGCTCAGCTTCCTGCCGGCGCTGCATACGGAAGAAGAAGATCGCTGGTTCATCGAGCACGTGGTCCTGAAGGAATGCATCGTCACCGTTGCCGAAGGCGACGAAGGTATCGTCGCCTTTCTGGCGCTGCAGGGCGAAGAGGTCCGGATGCTCTATGCCCATCCGGACGTCATCGGTGCCGGCGCCGGCAGCCTGCTGATCGAAGGCGCCAAGCGATCGGGAGAGGCGGCGCTCGAGCTCTGGTGCTTCCAGGCCAATACCCTTGCCCGCCGGTTCTACGAACGGCACGGCTTCAAGGCAATCCGCTTCACCGACGGCCACGACAACGAGGAGAAGATGCCGGACGTGCGCTATCGCTGGGCGCGCGATCCCTAGGCTGTCCCCACGTCCATAACGTCGGCGTCCGAATCGTCGGCCGGTGGCTGGACATGGGGATCGACCAGGGCGACGAAGCGGGACACGCCGTCGACGACTACCCGCTTCACGCGGGCGCGCGTTTCCAGGCAATGGAGGTGCGCCAGGGTCTCGCCGAAGGCGAAGACGATCTGGTTGTTGTCGAGATGGCGCGGGAAAAGCACCGGCACCATGTCCCAGCCGGTGGCGCCCTCGGCGCCGCGATGGGCGATGGCGGCGGTCATGTCGTTCAGGCGCGCGTCGTGATGGGCGACGAGCTGGTCGAGCCTGGTGTGGAGGCCGACGAACGGGAAACCGTGGCTCGGCAGGATCAGCGCGTTGGCGGGCAGGCGGCGGAAGCGCGAGAAGCCGTCGAGGAACCAGGTGAGCGAATCGGCCTCGGGCTCGTTGGGCCACACGCCGACATTGGTGCTGATCTTGGGCAGCACCTGGTCGCCTGCGATCAGCACGTTGAGCTCGGGACACCATAGCGAGGCGTGCTCGGGCGCATGCCCGCGGCCGACGATGACGTCCCAGCGATGGCCGCCCAGGGTGATGGGATGGGCATGGATCAGGCGCTGGAAGGTCGGCGGCAGCGGCGCCACGCCCTTGGCGTAGCCGCCCTTGTGACGATGGAACAGCGTGATCTTGTCGGCCGGCACGCCGTTGCGCGCCAGGTGCGCAGCGCGCAGGTCCTCGTTCTCGATGAAGTCGTTGCGGGCGGCGATGGCGCTCATGTATTCGCCGAGCGTCATCCAGAGCGGCGCGCCCCAGCGGCTGCACAGCCAGCCGGCCAGGCCGACATGGTCGGGATGCAGGTGGGTGGCGATCACCCGCTTCACCGGCTTGCCGGAAAGCGTCTCGGCGAAGATCTTCTCCCACAGCTCGCGCGTCTCGGGTGTGTTGATGCCGGTGTCGACGATGGTCCAGCCATCCTCCTCCTCGACCAGCCACAGGTTGATGTGGTTGAGCTGGAAGGGCAGCGGCATGCGCAGCCAGTAGATGCCGGGAGCGACGTTCTTGATGGTGCCGGGTTCCGGCACGTCGCCGCACGGAAAGCGAAGCTGCGCCAGCAGGCGCTGCGAGAGGTCTGATGAATCGGGCATGGATCGACCCTAGCCCTTCAGCGCGCAGCCTGTCACCGGTGCGAACCGACGACCCGCCATGCGATATCCCGCCGGCAGAAGCCTTCCGGCCAGTCGATCAGGTCGACCGCACGGTACGCGCGATTACGGGCCTCCTCGACGGTCGGCGCCATGGCGGTGACATTCAGCACGCGCCCGCCGTTGGCCAGCACGCGCTTGCCGTCGGGGCCGAACTTCGTGCCGGCATGGAAAAGCTGCACGCCCTCTACCTTTGCCGCGGCGTCGAGGCCGCGGATCTCGGTGCCCTTCTGGTAGGCATCGGGATAGCCCTTGGCCGCCATGACCACGGTCAGGGCCGATTCGTTCGACCAGCGCAGGTCGAAATGTTTTAGCCCGCCGTCGGCACAGGCGATCAGCGCCGGCACGAGATCGGACTTGAGCCGCATCATCAGCACCTGGGTTTCCGGATCGCCGAAGCGGCAGTTGTACTCGAAGATCTTCGGGCCCTGCGCGGTGATCATCAGCCCGGCATAGAGCACGCCCTTGAACGGCATGCCGTCCGCGGCCATGGCGCGCGCGGTGGGCAGGATGATCTCGTCCATGGTGCGCTTCTGCATGGTCGCGTCGAAGATCGGCGCCGGCGAATAGGCGCCCATGCCGCCGGTGTTGGGGCCCTTGTCGTCGTCGTAGGCGCGCTTGTGGTCCTGGGCGCCGATCAGCGGCAGGACGTGCTCGCCGTCGCAGAGCGCGAAGAAGCTCATCTCCTCGCCGACCAGGAATTCCTCGATGACGACCGAGGCGCCGGCCGCGCCGAAGCGGTTGCCCGACAGCATGTCGCGCGCCGCCTCGATCGCCTGCTCGACCGTCTCGGCCACGACGACGCCCTTGCCGGCGGCGAGGCCATCGGCCTTCACGACGATCGGAGCGCCCTGCGCCTTGATGTAGGCCACGGCCTTGTCGGCGTCGGTGAAGCGCTCGTAGGCGCCGGTCGGTATGTTGTGGCGCTTGCACAGCTCCTTGGTGAAACCCTTGGAGCTTTCGAGCTGGGCCGCCTTCTGCGAGGGGCCGAACACCTTTATGCCGGCCTCGGCAATGCGATCGGCCAGGCCCATGGCCAGTGGCGCTTCCGGTCCCACCACCACGAAATCGATCTTTTCCCCTTTGGCCAATGCCAACTGGCCTGCGATATCCTCGGCGGCGACGTCGATGCATTCAGCCACTTGGGCAATGCCGGCATTGCCGGGGGCGCAGTACAGTTTTGTGCACAGCGGAGAGGCGGAAATGGCCCAGCAAAGCGAATGTTCGCGGCCACCGCCGCCGACGACCAGAATTCGCATTTCCACAACCCCTTGAAATCACGCCCTATTCTGCCAATATGACCATTAGTCATGACCATGGTCACATCGCGGGTTCTGCAATGACAAAAACCATGAAAGCGTCCGAGTGCAAAGCAAAGTTTTTGGGCGTGCTGGATGACGTTGCCTCCAAGCACGAGCGGGTGATCGTGACGAAGAACGGCAAGCCGGTCGCTGAAATCATTCCTTTTGTAGACAAGCCGAAATCGATAATCGGCGCTCTAAAGGGCTCGGTCACACTCATGGGCGATCTTGATGAGCCGACAGGCGAAGACTGGGAGGCGCTCAAAGAATGAGCGTCGTGCTCGACACCAATGCGCTGGTATGGGCATTCGAAGGCGACAAAGCCCTCGGTCGCCGCGCGGAGCATGCGATTGACCAAGCAGTGTCGGATGGTGTTGCGCATGTTTCCGCAATTTCGTTCTGGGAACTCGCGCTCAAGATTCGCAAAGGGAAGTTCGGCCTCGCTCAGCCAATTGCGGATTGGCGCGCCAGCATCTTGCGTATGGGCGTTCGCGAAGTGGCAATCGACGGGCTAATCGGTATCGCCGCGAACGAACTGCCAAACATGCATGATGACCCCGCTGACCGACTGATCGTTGCGACGGCGCTAAATCTTGGGGCGTCGCTCGCGACCTCAGATGCGCGTCTGCTCGGGTGGAAGGGGCCACTCGTTCGTATCGATGCGCGGGTGTAGCGTCTCGTCATGGAATCGACAGCGCCTGAGCAGGTCACCAGCAACGTCCCGGAATTCACCGTCTCGGAGCTCTCCTTTGCCCTGAAGCGCGAGATCGAGACGGCGTTTCCGCGCGTGCGCGTGCGCGGCGAGATCAGCCAGCCGTCCTTCCCGCGCTCGGGCCACTGCTATTTCCGGCTCAAGGACGAGAACGCCGTGATCGATGGCGTGTGCTGGAAGGGCACCATCCCGCGACTCGGCATCCGCATCGAGGAGGGCCTGGAGGTCATCGCCACCGGCAGGCTCACGACCTATGCCGGCTCCTCGCGCTACCAGATCATCGTCGATCGCCTGGAGCTTGCGGGCGAAGGCGCGCTGCTGAAGCTTCTGGAGGACCGGCGCAAGAAGCTCGCGGCCGAAGGCCTGTTCGACGCCGACCGCAAGCGGGCGCTGCCGTTCCTGCCCGAGGTGGTGGGCGTGGTGACCTCGCCGTCGGGCGCGGTGATCCGCGACATCCTTCACCGCATCTCCGACCGCTTTCCGCGCCGCGTCCTGGTCTGGCCGGTGGCGGTACAGGGCGAGAAGGCGGCGGGCGAAGTGGCCAAGGCCATCGCGGGTTTCAATCGCCTGCCTGAGCAAGGCCCCGTGCCACGGCCCGACGTGCTGATCGTGGCGCGCGGCGGCGGCAGCCTGGAAGACCTTTGGGCTTTCAACGAGGAGGTCGTCGTGCGCGCGGCGGCGGCCTCGACCATCCCGCTGATCTCGGCGGTCGGGCACGAGACCGACACCACGCTGATCGACTTCGCCTCCGACCGCCGCGCGCCGACGCCGACGGCAGCGGCCGAGATGGCCGTGCCGGTGCGGGCCGACCTGATCGCCCAGACGCTCGATTTCGGCAAGCGCACCATCGCCTGCATGAACCGCGTGCTGCGCGAGGCCACGCTCGCCGTGACCGGCCTGGCGCGCGGGCTGGGCGATCCCCTGCGCCTGATCGAGGAGCGCCAGCAGCGGCTCGACGTCAGCGGCGAGCGGCTGGCGCTGGCGACACGCGGGCTGGTCGAGCGCCGCGGCCATGCCCTGGCGGCGGCCCGGCTCATAAGCCCGGTCGCCGTGCTGGTCGCCAAGCAGCAGGCGCTGACGGCGGAGGCGCGCGTGCTGGAAGGCGCGATGCGCCGCTATGTCGGCGACACGCGCCAGAAGATCGAGCGCACGTCGGACCGGCTGGAGCAGTATGTCGAGCGGCTGCAGCGCTGCGGCGCCGAACTGCTGGAGCGCGGCCATCGCCAGGTCGACCAGCTCGGCAAGCTTCTGGAGAGCTACTCCTTCCATTCGGTCCTGCAACGCGGCTTCGCCCTGGTGCGCGACCAGGACGGCCATCCGGTGCTGACGGCCGCCGACACGCACGCCGGCGACACGCTTAGCGTCGAATTCGCCGATGGCAAGATCGGCGCCAAGGTGACCGATGGCGCGGGCGCCGCGCCGCGTCCCGCCGCGCCGCCGCGCCGCCGCGACGGCGGCAGCGGCAATCAAGGATCGTTGTTGTAGGAGAGGGAACGCTTATGACCACCGCGCCGCTGTCGGCCGAGACCATCAAGAACTTCATGTATGCCAGCACGGCCACCGTCTCCATGCAGATGCTGAAGCGCGGCTTTCGCAACACGTCGATCAGCGGCGTAGGTCCGGTCAATCCCAAGGCGACGCGACTGGTCGGCCCGGCCTACACACTGCGCTACATTCCCGGCCGCGAGGACCTCGACAAGCCGCCGACGCCCAACGATCCGCCGTCGGCCCAGCGCAAGGCGATCGAGGAGACGCCGGCGGGCTGTGTGCTGGTGATCGGCACCGAGGGCAACACGCGATCGGGGACGATTGGCGACATCCTGGCGCTGCGGTTGAAGGTGCGCGGCGTGGCGGGCGTGCTGAGCGACGGCGCCATGCGCGACACGCCGGTGATCTCCAAGATCGACGATTTCCCGGTGTACTGCTCGGCGGCCGCCGCGCCGCCCAGCATGAACCACCTCCATCCCGTCGAGGTGCAGGCGCCGGTCGGCATCCGTGGCGTCCCGGTCTATCCCGGCGACGTCATCGTCGCCGACGAGGACGGCGCCATCGTCGTGCCGCGCCATCTGGCCGACGAGGTGGCGCGCGATTCCTTTGAGCAGGAGCGGCTGGAGAAATTCGTCGCCATCCGCGTCAGCCAGGGCACGCCGATCACCGGCACCTATCCGCCCAACGACGAGACCAAGGCGCTCTACCAGGCCTGGATCAAGGCGGGCGAACCACCGAACGGCTGAGGAGAGAGGCGACCGTGCGCCACGCCATCGTTGGGTCAGCGATGCTGCTGCTCGCGGGATGCAGCGGCCCGCCGCCTGTCTCCATGGCGCCGCCGGGCCAGGATGCGGTGGGCAAGCAGTTCAATCCGCCGCCAGCCGGCATGGCGGCAGTATACTTCTACAATCCCACGAACAATGGACCCGCCATCAATGTGACGGTGGGGCCGATGGTGATCGGCAGCCTGGCGCCGACGAGTTGGATGCGGGTCGAGCTTGCGCCGGGCTGGCATGCCATGAGCTGCACGACGGCAAATTCGGTCAATCCATCGTCGATTACCTTGGCGCCGGGCCAGATGCGTTTCGTCGATATCGAGATGCCAGCGGGCTCGCCGGTCTGCTCGATCCGCGAGGCCAGTCCGGATGCCGGCCGCGCCGGCGTGTTGGCCGGCCAGCGGACAATGCAGATTCAGTAGACCCTTCTTTTCCTCCTCCGTCTCACGGGGGAGGTGACTTAGGAGCGGTCAGGGATGGATCTCCGACGCCTTGCCATAGGGCTTGGTGATCAGCTCGAGCAGGTGGCCGTTGGGATCCTCGAAGTAGACGCCGCGGCCGCCCCAGTGGTGGTTGATCTTGCCGGGGCCGCTCTTGTCGTGGTCGGCGAAGTAGGCGACGCCCGCGCTCTTGATGCGCGCGAACGAGGCGTCGAACTCCTGGTCGTCGACCAGGAAGGCGTAGTGCTGGGTGCGCACATCCTTGGAATCAACAAAGTCGAGGGTGACGCCGTTGCTGGTCTGCACCGGACGGAACGGTCCCCACTGCGGCTGCGGCTGCACGCCCAGGATGTCGGCGAGGAAGGTCGCCGATGCGTCCTTGTCCTTGGCGGGGATGATGATGTGGTTGAGGGCTGGCATCGCGACCTCCGTTGGCTGCCTTCAAGATGGTTCGCAGCCTGAGGGAGTTCAACCGCCCTCATGACGCTGCCGCGTCGGGCAAGGCGCGCCGCTTCAGCGGCTGCCAGACGCTGCGCGGGATGGGCTGCAGGGCGGCGAGGAACTGCGCGGCGCAGCGTTCCCAGGTGAAAGTCTCGGCGTGGCGGCGGCAATCGGCAGAATCGCGGTCAATGGCGGCCAGGCAGGCGGTGCGCAGGTCCTCATCGAGGGCACCGACTTTCGGATCGGTAACCACGTCGAGCGGACCCGGCACCGGATAGCCCGCGATCGGTAGGCCCGAGGCCAGCGCCTCGACCATGACCAGGCCGAACGTATCGGTGCGGCTGGGGAAGACGAAGCAGTCGGACTCGGCGTAGCGCAGCGACAGCTCGTCGGTATCGACCGAGCCGAAGAAGCGGGCGTTCTTGTATCGACTCTTGAGCTCCTTGAGCTGCGGGCCGCCACCCACCACCCATTTGGTGCCTGGCAGGTCGAGCTCGAGGAAGGCTTTGATGTTTTTCTCGATGGCGAGCCGCCCGGCATAGAGCCAGATCGGTCGCGCATCGCCGGTCTGGGTGCGTGGGCGCGGATGGAAGGCCGCTATGTCGACGCCGCGCGACCATGGCACCAGGTTCCTGAAGCCGCGTTGCGTGAGGTCGTCGCGGATCGACTGCGCGACGACGAGCACCCCCGCCGAGGCTGCGTGGAAGCGGCGCATGAAGGCGTAGCTCCAGGACAGCGGCAGGCGGATGCGGGCGTGGACGTATTCGGGAAAGCGCGTGTGGTAGGCCGTGGTGAACGGGATGTCGCGCGACAGGCAGAAGCTGCGCGCCGCCCAGCCCAACGGCCCCTCGGTCACTAGGTGGATGGTGTCGGGCGCATAGAGCTTCAGCATGTGCGCCAGCCGCGCGCCGGGGAACAGCGAGAGCCGGATCTCGGGGTAGCTGGGGCAGGGCAGCGTGCGGAAGCGATCCGGCCCGAACACTTCGACATCGTGGCCGTCCGCGCGCAGGAGTTGGGCCACGGTCTCGATCGTGCGCACCACGCCATTGATCTGCGGCCGCCAGGCGTCGGAGATGATGGCGATGCGCAATCCGGCTACTCCGCCGCCATGCGGACGGGCGCCAGGCGCGGCAACATGACATCGCGGCGGGCGACCTCCTCGGCCCAGCGCACGATGCGCAGGCGGCCGTCGAAGTCCTCGACCAGCGCGGTGCAGCTTTCGACCCAGTCCCCGTCGTTGCAGTAGAGGATGCCGTCGATGGTGCGGATCTCGGCGTGGTGGATGTGACCGCACACCACGCCGTCGACACCGCGGCGGCGGCCTTCGTTCGCCACGGCGTGCTCGTAGTTGTCGATGAACTGGACGGCGTTCTTGACCTTGTGCTTGAGGTAGGCCGACAGCGACCAGTAGGGGAGGCCGAACCTGCGGCGCGCCCAGTTGAAGGTGGTGTTGATGCGCAGCGCCGCGCCGTAGGCCCAGTCGCCCAGGATGGCGAGCCAGCGCGCGTAGCGCACGATGCCGTCGAACTGATCGCCGTGGATGATCAGCAGCTTGCGGCCGTCCGGCTGGACATGGATGGCTTCTTCCTCGACCTTCACGTCGCCGAAGGTGAGCTGGCAGTACTGACGTGCCGCCTCGTCGTGGTTGCCGGGGATGTAGATGACGTCGGTGCCCTTGCGCGCCTTGCGCATGATCTTCTGCACCACGTCGTTGTGCGCCTGTGGCCAGTACCACCAGCGCTTCAGTCGCCAGCCGTCGACGATGTCGCCGACCAGGTACAGCGTCTCGCTCTCGTTCCTCTTCAGGAAATCGAGCAGCAACTCGGCCTGGCAACCGCGCGTGCCCAAGTGGACATCGGACAGGAAGATCGCGCGATGGCGGGCAGGTTGGTTACGCTCGATCACGGTCATGTGGATAAAACTCGACCGGCACAAAATCTGTTGAGCACGATTGCGCGTGACGCAGCGGATTGTGTATGTCGGCGATTGCGTGGCTGTGAATCGAATGTGACGGTTCAATGAACGTCGATGCTTCCAAGGCTCTGCTGCTGATCGTCAATCCGACGGCCGGACGCCGCCGGCGAGGACTGGTCGACGCCGTCGCGGCCCGCGTGCGGCAGGAGGGATGGAGCGTCGACGTCGTGCTGACCAGGGCGGCCGGCGATGCGCGGCGTCTGGCCGAGACCTGCGACGCAAGCCGTTACAGCGTGATCGCGGTGGCGGGCGGCGATGGAACGATCAACGAGGTCGTCAACGGGCTCGCCGGCCGCGGCGACAACGCGCCGGCAGTCGGCATCGTGCCGCTGGGCACAGCCAACGTGCTGGCGCACGAACTGGGGCTCGGCTTCTCCGCCGCGGCAGTCGCGCGCACGATGACGGCGGGACGCGCGTTGCTGGTGCAGCCCGGCGAGGCGGTCAACGGCGCGGGCGCGCGCTGCTTCTCGCTGATGGCGGGCGCGGGCTTTGACGCCAAGGTCGTGGCCGGCGTCAGCGCGCCGCTCAAGCGCCGGCTGGGCCGCGCCGCCTATGTCTGGCGTTCACTGGTCGAGGCGCGGCGCTACAGGCCTGTGCGCTACGAGGTCGAGATCGACGGCGCGTGCCACGAGGCGTCGTCGGTGATCGTGACGCGCAGCCGGCATTATGCCGGGCCCTACGTGGTGGCGCCCAAGGCCGCGCTGGGCGAGCCGTTGCTGCATGTCTGTCTGTTCGAGCGCTGGGGCCGTTCGCACACTTTCCGGTACGGCATGGCGCTGCTGCTCGGCCGCCTGCCGCGCTCGGCCGGCTATCGCGTGGTGACGGGACGATCGGTCCGCGTCTCGGTGCGGAGCGATGCCGGCGAACTGCGCGAACAGCCGGTCCAGATCGACGGTGACGATGCGCTGACCTTGCCGGTGTCGATCGGCCTCAGCGCCGGCGCGGTGCGCCTGCTGCAATCGGCTTGACCGGGGAGCGCGGGCCTCATTGCTGGGAGCGCGCCACTCTGTGGCGCTCATGGGCTGTACCATCCGCGAAGATGCGCCACGGAGTGGCGCGCTCCCAGCAAAGACGTTCCGGTCAACGCGCCTGCTGCAAACGGCGCACGAACGCCGGCGTCGGATGGCCATCGGCGGGCATGCCGATCTGCTTCTGGTAGAGCCGCACCGCCGAGCGGGTCTTGGGGCCGAGCAGCCCGTCGATCTCGTCGGTGTAGAGGGTGAGGCGGGCGAGGCGGTTCTGCATGTCGATGACGGTGTCGCGCGACAGCGGCTCGTCGTCGGCCGGCGCTGCCTGCATGACCGGCGGCCCGCCCGCGATCTGCTGCGCCAGAATGGCGACCGACAGCGCATAGAGCGTCGAGCGGTTCCAGTTCATTACCGCCTTGAAGTTGGGATAGAGGAGGAAGGCCGGCCCGCGATGGCCCGCCGGCAGGATGATCGACGACGGCTCGTCGGAGCCGGGCAGCGCCGCGTTGCCGGCCCTCTTCACGCCCATCTGCGCCCAGGCGCGCACCGGCTTCTCGACCGTTGTGTCGGCCTGGTCGAACGGGAAGCCCTGAGGCAGGAACACTTCTTCGGCGGCCGGCAGCGGCGGTTTCCATCCGATGCCGCGCAAGAAATTCGCGGCCGAGGCAAAGGCGTCGGGCAGGCTGTTCCACAGGTCGATGCGGCCGTCGCCGGTGCGGTCGACGCCCCATTTCATGAAAGTCGACGGCATGAACTGCATGTTGCCCATGGCGCCGGCCCACGAGCCGCGCATCTGCTCGCGCGTCATGTGGTTCATGGCGAGGATGCGCAACGCCTGCACCGTCTCGTTGCTGAAGAAGTCGCGGCGCTTGGTCATGCAGGCCAGCGTCGCCACCGAGCGCACGACCTGGAAGTCGCCCATGAAGCCGCCGTAGTTGGTCTCGACGCCCCAGAAGGCCATGATGTATTGCGGCGGCACGCCGTACTCGGACTGCAGCGCGTCGAGCAGCGCGCGATGCTGGGCCAGGCGCTGCTGGCCTTTGACGATACGATCGTTCGACACCGCGCTGCCGACATACTTGGCGTAGGTCAGCGAAAATTCCGGCTGTTTCGAATCGAGGTCGACGATCTTCTGGTCGGGCGTCAGGCCCTGGAAGGCGCGGTCGGCGATCGCGGCCGACACGCCCTGGCGCATGGCGTCCGACTTGATGGTCTGCAGGCAGTCCCGGAAATCGCCTTGCGCCCAGGCCGGTGCCGCGAGAAGCGCCGTCGTTGCGGCGAAGATCGTTGTCTTGAGGAGGGGTTTCATGCCCTCCACACTATCACGACCCGGCGACGGTCAGCCCCTCGATTCGCACCGTCGGCGCGTTGGTCGAGCTCTTGAACTGCAGGTCGTTGGCCGGGGTCATGTTGAGGAACATGTCCTTCAGGTTCCCGGCGACTGTGATGCCGCTCACCGGCCAGGCGAGCTTGCCGTTCTCGATCCAGAAGCCCGAGGCGCCGCGGCTGTAGTCGCCGGTGACGCCGTTGACGCCGAAGCCGATCATGTCGGTGATGTAGAGCCCGCTCTTGATGTCGCCCAGAAGCTCGTCGAACGAGAGCTTGCCCTTCTCGAGGTAGAAGTTCGAGGTGGTGGGCGAGGGCGGGCCCGAGGTGCCGCGCGCGGCGTGGCCGGTGGGCTTGAGCTTGAGCTGGCGCGCGGCGGCGAGGTCGAGCAGCCAGGTCGTGAGCCGGCCGTCGTCGATCACGGCATAACGCCTGGTCGGCAGGCCCTCGGCGTCGAACGGGCGGCTGCCCAGGCCGCGCTTGTGGTGCGGGTTGTCGAGGATGCGGATGCCGTCAGCGAAGATCTTCTCGCCCATCTTGTCTTTCAGGAACGAGGTGCCGCGCGCCACGGCGCGGCCGTTGATGGCGCCGGCGAGATGGCCGATCAGCCCACCCGAGACGCGTCGGTCGTAGACCACCGGCACGCGCGCGCTCTTGGCCTTGCGCGGATTGAGGCGGCGCACGACGAACTTGCCGGCGTTGCGCCCGACCGTGCGGGCAGCCATGAGATCCTCCAGATGCACGGCGCTCGACCATTCGTAGTCGCGCTCCATGCCCGTGCCTTCACCGCCCAGCACCGCGCAGGACAGCGAATAGCCGCTGCGCCGGTAGCCGCCGGAGAAGCCGTTGCTGGCGGCCAGCATCACCGAGGTCCGGCCCCAGCTCGCCTCGGCGCCTTCGGAGTTGGTCACGCCCTTGACGGCGCGCGCGGCATCCTCGGTTTCGGCCGCCATGGCGAGCAGCGCACGGGCGGAGGGCCGGCTCCTGTCGTTGAGATCGAGATCGGGCCAGCCCTGCGCCAGCAATTCTTCGGGCGCGATGCCGCAGACCGGATCCTCGGGGACGGCGCGCGCCATGTCGACGGCGCGGCCGGCCAGTGCGCGCAGGGCAGCCGGTGCGAAGTCGGTTGACGAGACGAAGGCCTGGCGTTGGCCCACGAACACGCGCAGGCCGAGATCGCGGCCCTCGCTGCTCTCGAGCTTCTCGCGCTTGCCCATGCGCTGGGCGACAGAGATGGACTCCCCGTTGACGTAAAGCGCGTCGGCCGAATCGGCGCCGGCGGCTTTCGCCCATTTCATCAGGTCGGTGAGCAGGTTGGCGTCCGGTGCGCTCGCCGGACGGGTGCTCTTGCGGGGGGCGGTCTTCTTCTTCGCTTTCGCTTTGGCCATGCCGTCGTTCTACCCTCTTGTTCCTCTCCCCCGCCAGCCTCCCTTCGCTCCGGCGGAGCTTCGAAGGCCTTTTGTAACCCCCTCACCCAACCTCTCCCCCTATCGGGGGAGAGCAGCATGACCACAAACACTCACCTGGCGTAGGCGATGCCGGCCTTGGTTTCGGCGATCGCGGAATCGACAAAGCCGATCGCGCGATCGCGGTGGCCGCCCTTGTTGGCCTCGGCCCTGACCAGCTCGGCGCGCGCCGCCTGCAGCGAGCCAAGGGCTGCCTGCATGTTGGGCTGGGCTGCCGTCGCGACGCAGGCGCCGGCGATCGCGCCGACGGTGAGGCCGGTGAGCAGGATTGCGCTGGGAGACTTGGTGAAGAAGCGAAGCATGAAACGGGCCCTCCTGATGGTGCGTCAGTTGCCGGCGTAGTTGATGCCGTTCTCGGTCTCGGAGATGGCGGCGTTGACGAAGTTGATGGCGCGCTCGCGATGGCCGCCCTTGTTGGGCCGCGCCTGGATCAGTTCGGCCTTCGCCGTCTGCAGCGAGCTCAGCGCCGCCTGCATGTTGGGCTGATTGGCCCCCGCGGTGCAGGCCACGGCCAAGCCGCCGATGATTGCGCCGGTGACGAGATAAACGGCGGGAGCGAAACGATGCATGCGAACCTCCAGATGACGAAGAGCGGGCGGGAAGTTCCCGCCCGCTCCAATCGTAGAGGCCGCCGCTGTTGGACGGAATCGCTATTTGCTGGCGACCGACCGATTGGCAGCCGACGTCACGGCCTTCAACGACGCCGTCACAATGTTGGAGTCCATGCCGACGCCCCAGAGCACGCGGCCGGCGCTTGTTTCAGCTTCGATGAAGCTCACGGCCTGGGCATCGGAGCCGGCGCCGGTGGCGTGCTGGTGATAGTCGCGCACGCGGATGCCGATGCCGCAGTTCTTGCCGAGTGCATCGACGTAGCCCGCGATCGGGCCGTTGCCGCGGCCGCTGATCTTCTGCTGCTTGCCGTTGAACGTCACCTGGGCATCGAGAAGACGCACGTCGGGATGGCCGGGCTCGGGCACGGTGGTGTGGCTGACGAAATCGACCGGTGTGCGGTTCTCGAGATACTCCTTGCGGAAGGTGTCCCAGATCAGCGCCGGTTGGATCTCCTTGCCGGTCTCGTCGGCGATCTGCTGGATCACCTTGGAGAACTCGACCTGGAGAAGACGCGGCATGTCGATGCCGTAGTCGGTCTTCAGGATGTAGGCGATGCCGCCTTTGCCGGACTGGCTGTTGATGCGGATGATCGCCTCGTAGCTGCGGCCGAGATCGGCCGGATCGATCGGCAGATAGGGCACCTCCCAGACCTTGCTGTTCTGGGTCTGCAACGCCTTGAAGCCCTTGTTGATGGCATCCTGGTGCGAGCCCGAGAAGGCGGTGAACACCAGGTCGCCGCCGTAGGGATGGCGCGGATGGACCGGCAGCTGGTTGCAGTACTCGACGGTCTGGCGGATCTCGTTGATGTTCGAGTAGTCGATCTCGGGATCGACGCCCTGGGTGAACATGTTGAGGCCCAAGGTCACCAGGTCGACGTTGCCGGTGCGCTCGCCGTTGCCGAACAGGCAGCCTTCGATGCGGTCGGCGCCGGCCATGTAGCCGAGCTCGGCCGCCGCCACGCCGGTGCCGCGATCGTTGTGCGGGTGCAGACTCAGGATCATCGAATCGCGGTACTTGAAGTTGCGATGGCACCATTCGATCTGGTCGGCGTAGATGTTGGCCGAGGCCATCTCGACCGTTGCCGGCAGGTTGATGATCATCTTCTTCTGCGGCGTCGGCTTGTAGACGTCGCCCACTGCGGCGCAGATGTCGCGCGCAAACTCGAGCTCGGTGCCGGTGAAGCTCTCGGGCGAATACTCGAACACCCACTCGGTGTTGGGATCGGCATCGGCCAGCTGCTTGACCAGCTTGGCGCCCGACACCGCGATGTCGATGATGCCGCTATAGTCCATGCCGAACACGACGCGGCGCTGCAGGGTCGAGGTCGAATTGTAGAGATGGACGATGGCGCGCTTGGCGCCGCGGCATGCCTCGAAGGTGCGCTCGATCAGCTCCGGCCGGCTCTGCGTCAGCACCTGGATGGTGACGTCGTCGGGGATCATCTTCTGCTCGATCAGCTCGCGCACGAAGTCGAAATCGGTCTCCGATGCTGCCGGAAACCCGACCTCGATCTCCTTAAAACCCATCTGGCAGAGCAGCTTGAACATCCGCGTCTTGCGGTCGGAATCCATGGGCTCGATCAATGCCTGGTTGCCGTCCCGGAGGTCGACCGCGCACCAGACCGGAGGCTTGGTGATGACCTTGGACGGCCACTGTCGGTCGGGCAGGTCGATGGGCTTGAAGGGTACGTACTTCTCGCCCGCGGTCGGCATCATGGGTTTCTGGGATGACATCGATAGACTCCTCGCGCCGCGCACGGCCAAAACGGCTCTTAGGCGAACACTGCGATACGTATGGAGAGGGTGGCGGCGACTGGTGGTTGGATGAGACGAACGACAAGCGATCCGCAGGGGCCCCTGTTCCCGAGAAATCTCGGTCACCGGAGCGGCGGATCAGCCAATAAGTCGAAGCGTCGTCAGTCGCAGCATGGGCGCCACAATAGGGCGCAAACGGCAGGAGTCAACCCGCCGGACTCCCCCTTCGCAGGGGGCTGCGAAGGGGGCGGGAGGGGTCATGAGCTACCCACACGCCACTCATGACCTGGGGGAACTCAGCGCGTCGGGAAGCTGAAGTTGAAGTTCACGCTCGGATCCTGGTGGTAGCCGCCGCCACCGCCGTAGCCGTAGGCCGGAGCCATCGGCACCATGGGCGCCACCGGGGCCACGTAGACCGGGCGAACAGGCTGCGCCACGTAGACCGGGCGTTCGACGACCACGCGCGAGGGCCGATCCCAGTCACGGGAATGCTTCCAATGGTGCTTGTGCTCCCAGCGATCCCACCGGTCGGAGTCGTGCGCACTGGCCTGGGTGGCAACGAGCAAGCTGGAGCCCGCGAGCACCGCGGCCAGGATGGTCTTCATCGCAACTCCACGCATTACAGCCTCCTGTTTGGTCGGGGGTGACGTTGTGCGTCTCCCGATGCAAAGGGGTACGTGGGTGCAGCCGGCAGCATCCATTCTGCAGGGCGTGACCGATCTGTGGCCGGCCCCAGGTCTGGTGTGCTAGTCGGGTGAAAACCACTGGGAAGAGGAAGCGTACATGGCGGGTCCTTTGGCCGGCGTCAGGATTCTCGATTGCACGACGGTCGTGCTCGGGCCGTGGGCGGCGCAGCAGCTGGGCGATCTGGGCGCCGATGTGGTGAAAATCGAACCGCCCGAGGGCGACACCACGCGCCAGCTCGGGCCGGCGCGCAATCCCGGCATGGCGGCGTTCTATCTCGGCTGCAATCGCTCCAAGCGCTCGATCGTGCTCGACCTCAAGCAGGACGCCGGGCGCAACGCGCTGTTCAAGCTCGCCGAGACCGCCGACGTGCTGATGCACAACTATCGCCCCGAGCCGGCCAAGCGCCTGGGCGTGGAGTACGAGGCCTTCGAGAAGATCAATCCGCGCCTGGTCTATCTCGCGACGTACGGCTATCGCTCGGCCGGCCCGATGGGATCGAAGGCCGCCTACGACGACATCATCCAGGCAGGATCGGGTCTCGCCGCGCTGCAGAGCGTGGTCGCGGGCCAGCCGCGCTTCCTGCCGACCATCGTCGCCGACAAGACCAGCTCCAACGGCGTGGTCTCCGCCCTGCTCGCCGCCCTGTTCGCGCGCGAGCGCACGGGCAAGGGCCAGTCGGTCGAGGTGCCGATGTACGAAACCCTGGTCTCGTTCGTGATGGTCGAGCATCTCTACGGCGAGACCTTTCGGCCGGCGCTCGAGAGCGCGGGCTACAAGCGCGTGCTCAACAAGGAGCGGCGGCCCTATCCCTCGAAGGACGGCTTCTTTGCCTTGCTGCCCTACACCGACGGGCACTGGAAGGAGTTCTGCGGCCTGGTCGGCCGGCCCGATCTCGCGGCCGATGCGCGCTTCACCTCGCTCGCCAATCGCCTGAAGAACGTCGAGCACTACTACGCGACCCTGGCCGAGATCTGCGCCACCCGCACCAACGCCGAATGGGTCGAGCTGCTCAAGACCTCGAACGTGCCGCATGGTCCGGTCAACACGCTCGACGACCTGTTCGTCGATCCGCAGCTTCAGGCCACCGGCTTCTGGAAGGAAGTCGATCATCCGACCGAGGGCAAGCTGCGCATGCCCGACATCCCGCCGCGCTTCAGCAAGACCAAGCCCGAGGTGACGCGCCTGCAGCCGCGGCTTGGTGAGCACAGCGTCGAGATCCTGCGCGAGGCGGGCTACACCGGCGCCGAGATCGACGCGATGTTGAAATCGGGAGCCACCAAGACGGCGTAAAAATCGCGGGGGCAGAGATGATCGTTCGTCCGACGCGTCGCGATGTGTTGCGTTACGGTTCGGCCGCGACGCTGGCCGCTCTGCCGGCATCCGCCATCGCGCAGGCCTGGCCGAGCAAGCCCATCAAGATCATCGTCACCTATCCGGCGGGCGGGCTGACCGACGTGTTCGCCCGCGCCTATGGCGAGTATGTCAGCCAGAAGGTCGGCCAGCCGGTCGTCGTCGAGAACAAGACGGGTGCCGCAGGAGCGATAGGCGCGGAAATGGTCAGAGGCGCGCCGGCCGACGGCTACACTTTGATGTTCACGAACTCGACGACGATGGTTCAGAACAAGGTGCTGTTCAAGAAACTGCCGTACGATCCGGACAAGGATTTCGCCCTGGTCGCCTGGTTCAACACCGGCCACCTGCCTACCATCATCAACAAGGACGTGCCGGCCAAGACCATCCCCGAGTTCGCCGCCTGGGCGCGCGACCGTAAGGTATCGCTCGCGACCTACGGGACGGGCTCCTATGCCCATGTCGTGGCGGAGACTCTCAATCGCCACTACGGGCTGAAGATGGAAGCGGTGCACTACCGTGGCGAGGCGTTGATGTGGCAGGACGTGGCGTCTGGTACGGTTCAGGGCGCGAGCGGCAGCTACGCCTCGGCGAGCGCGGTCCTGCAGTCGGGGGCAGGCCGGCCGATCGCCGTGCCGACCATGGAGCGCATGAGGAAGCTTCCCGACGTGCCGACCTTCTACGAGCAAGGCCTGACGGAGAAGGCCTTCCAGGTGCGCGGCTGGGTCGGCTGCTGCGCGCCGGCGGGCACGCCGGACGAGATCGTGCAGAAGCTCTCCGACCTCATGGTCGAAGGCGGCAAGAGCGAGCGCATCCAGAAGATCATCGACACTTTCGGCATCGACGAGGCGGCCCGCGACCGCACGTTCTTCAGGAAGATCCTCGATGAGGAAGGGCCCGTCGTGCTCGAGGTGGTCAAGAGCCTGAACATCGAGCCGCAATAAGCGGCTGCCTTGCGGCCGCGATGAAGCTGCCTTTACGGCCGCCGAAATCGCAGCCATTCTGAAGGCTGGCGCGGACAAGACGGCCAAGACCGTCACCCATCAAAGAGACGCGCCGCAGGGAGGATGTTCATGATCGTGCGTGCGTCGCGTCGCGAGTTGCTGCGCTATGGTTCCGCCGCCGCTGCGGCGGCTGCTCTTCCGGCTCCGGCCATCGCCCAGGCCTGGCCCAGCAAGCCCATAAAAATCATCTGCGGCTATCCCGCCGGTGGCCTCACCGACACCTTCGCGCGGGCCTATGGCGAGGCGATCTCGCAAAAGACCGGACAGCCGGTGCACGTCGAGAACAAGGCCGGTGCCTCGGGCGCCATTGCCGCCGAGCAGGTCAAGAGTGCAGCGCCGGACGGCCACACGCTGATGTGGACGATCTCGACCACCATGATCATGAACAAGGTGCTGTTCAAGAAGCTGCCCTACGATCCCGACAAGGACTTCGTGCCGATCTCGTGGATGGATGCGGGCCACCTGCCGCTCATCGTCAACAAGAACGTGCCGGTCAACAACCTCAAGGAATTCGCCGACTACGCCCGCACCAACAAGGTGAGCCTGGGGACCTATGGCGCGGGCTCCTACAGCCACTGCGCCGTCGAGGCGCTGAACCGCCACTACGGGCTGAAGATGGAGGCGGTGCATTATCGTGGCGAGGCGCCGATGTGGATCGATGTCGGCTCGGGCGCCGTCCAGGGCGGCAGCGGCAGCTATGCCGCCGCGGCCGCGGTCCTGCAGAGCGGCAACGGCCGGCCGATCGCCGTTCCGACCAAGACGCGCATGAAGAAGCTGCCCGACGTCGGCACCTTCTGGGAGCAGGGCGTCACCGATGTCGCCTTCCAGGTCCAGGGCTTCATCTGCCTCGTTGGGCCGGCGGCGATGCCCAAGGAGATCGTGCTGAAGCTCTCTGACATGATGGTCGAAGCGGGCAAGAGCGAGCGCATCCAGAAGATCCTCGACACTTTCGGCATCGACAATGCAGCCCAGGACCATGTGTTCTTCGAGAAGTACCTGGCCGAGCAGGGCCCGGTATGGATCGAGGTGGTCAAAGGCCTCAATCTCGAGCCGCAGTAACCAGCGCGCCATTTAGTTTCTCGTAGAATATCCTGAGTGCAATACTATTATTGATAGTGCTGCCCTCAGGCCGTGCAACGCTGTCCTGCGCAACGGAACGTCGATGCGCGCGTTGTCATTCAGGTATTTGCTTTCGGTTGTTTTCGCGGGTTCAAATTCCGCCTAAAACAACTACAAGTGGCAGAGGCGGATAACCGCCCCAGACAAGCAAAAGGACCCCTCGTTCATGGCCCTCGACGTCTATGTCGGGTCGCTCACGCGCTACTATGCCGGTGAGTGGGAAAATGTTTCGGAGAGAACGGCTCGCGAGCGCGGCACGCCGTTTCGCATCGGGCGTCGTGTCGGCTCGGACGAGCCCGAGCCGGATATCCAGGAAACTCTCCAGGCCATCCTCACCTGGCGCGTCGAGCTCAATCAGTCGCTTGGCGACCGCATCGCCTCGCCGCTCGATTGGAGTGAAGACCTCGATGCGCCCTATTACACCGGCCGACCGGGATGGGATGGTTTCGGCTCGCTGGTCTTGTGGGCGGCCTATGCCGAGCATCCGGCGGTGCGGCGGCCGGCCAGCCTGCCCGAGGAATGGGACAACGATCCCGCCCTGGTGCGCAGCAACGTGACGGGTCTCCGCTCGCGCTACTCTCACCTCGTGCGCAATGTCGAGCTGTGGTTGCCCAACTCTTTCGAATTCACCTTCGAGGGCGAGGATGTCGACGGCCGGCGTGTGGTCGTGGGCTCGACGGCGACGCTCAGGCCCCAGCTCGAAGAGCTCAATGCCGCGACCTGGAAGGCAGACGCCGAAGTCGTCGCTGCCTGGGGGCGCGATGCGTTGGCCGACAACGCGCCGCTCGAACAGAACGCACGCTATGCCTACGCCGTGCTGCTCGATCTCGCCGAACGGTCGGTCGAGCTGCGCCTGCCGATGAAGCTGGACCACTGACATGAAAAACCCCTCCCGTCGGGGTACGACGGGAGGGGCGGAGAGCCGGCTGTCTTAAGCGGAGGGAGTCGGAGCCGGCGGTTCGGCGGTGGGCGGGCGGTTACGGCGCTCGGTCATGAACTGGTCGAACTCAGAGCGATCCTTGGCGGCGCGCAGGCGGTCGAGGAAGTCGCGGAACTCGCGCTGCTCCTCGTCGAGCTTGCGCAGCGTCTCCTCGCGATACTCGTCGAAGGCGACGTTGCCGCTGCCCTGGCCGCCCCAGCGACTGCGGCGCTTCCAGGCGCGCCATTCGTCGCGCGCTTCGCGTCGTGCTTCGCGGCCGTCGGGTCCGGACCAGTGGCCGTAGCGGCCGTGACGAGAGCAAAACATGCGTCCACTCCATTTGAGGTAGATGAGAAGGGCGAGGCCAATCGGCCAGAACAGGATGAAGCTCGCGACCAGAAGGGCGATCCAGGCGGGCTTCGGGATGTCGTCCAGTCTTTCCATCAAGCTGCCCGTCATGGCGGGGCTCCCTCGTTTTGCGCGTTAACGGATGTAAATGTTAACGACATTTACATTGGGCATTCCGCTCGGGCGAGTCAAGGGGGCTCAGGCTTTTCCGGGAAAACCCAATCCCTGCAGGTAAATGAGCATTTGCGATTCCAGGAGCTCTTCGGCAGTCATCGGCAGGCTGCGCCGGCCGGCATCGCCCCGGCCGAACAGCGAGGCAATGCCATGCGCCATGGCCCAGACATGCAGGCTCATCATCATGGCGGGCGGCCGCTTGCCAGCCGGCAGCAGGGCCACCAGGGCCTCGGCAGCGCCGCGCAGCACGCCGAAGGCGCGGTCGGCCGCAGCGCGCAGGTCGGCATTGAGATCGGGCGGCAGGCCTGATTCGAACATGGCGGCGTAGTAGGCGGGCTCGGCGCGGGCGAAGGCGAGGTAGGCCTTGCCGACATTGTTGAAGGCGGTGAGCGCGTCGGGTTTGCCGGCTGCCCAGCCGGTCGACAGCATGGCCTCGAAGCGCTGGAAGCCCTCGCGCGCCACGTCGGCCAGCAGCGCCTCGCGGTCGCGGAAATGGCGGTAGGGCGCGGCGGCGCTGACGCCGGCCGAGCGGGCGGCGTCGGCGAAAGTAAAGCCGGCCGGCCCTTTCTCGGCGATCAGCTCACGCGCGGCCTGGATCAGCGCCTCGCGCAGATTGCCGTGATGGTAGCCGCGCGCCTCGCGCTCACGTCTTTTCCAACTCATGTTAAGGGAGTTTACATCGAGGAGGCGGCGACCGGCAGGGCGATTTTGCGGTAGGTGGTGGTTGCCTTGAGGATGCCAGTTTTCTACCGCAGGATGCAGAGTGGTCATTAGCGGGGGATTCTATGCACCACGGAGACGTTTCGCCCGACATCGCGGCGGGCCTGCTCGCGCTCAAGGAGCGCATCAAGGCGGCGCAGATTCCGCCGTCGCAGCTCGACCAGACCATCAACGTCGCCGTCTGGAACATCCGCGAGTTCGGCAAGCGGCCGCGCAGCGAAGCGGCGATCCACTACATCGCCGAGATCCTGGGCCAGTTCGACCTGATCGCCCTGGTCGAGCTGCGCGACAACCTCCACGACTACGGCCGGGTCTGCCAGATCCTGGGGCGGACCTGGGACCTGGTCTACTCCGACTGGATGGACGATTCCGGCGGCAACCACGAGCGTGTCGGCTTCCTGTTCGATCGCCGCGCCGTCACCTTCAACGGCCTCGCCGCCGAGGTCGACGCGCCGCGCACCAAGAAGGCCCGGGAGTATCTCGCCGGCCAGTCGTTCTGGCGTTCGCCCTACATGTGCTCGTTCCGCGCCGGCAACTTCGATTTCGTCGTCCTCGCCACGCATGCCCGCTGGGGCGACAGCATAGACGGCCGGACCGCCGAGCTCGCCCTGCTGGCCGACTGGATCGACCGGCGCTTCAAGGGAAAGATGGCCGAGGACACCGACCTCATCGTCATGGGTGACTTCAACACGCCCACGCTCGACGACAAGATCTTCAAGGCGCTGACCAAGCGCGGCCTGAAGATTCCCAAGGCGCTGGTCGACCTCAAGGTCGGCGACGCGATCGTGAAGGGCTCCAATCTCAACAAGGATGCGCGCTACGACCAGATCCTGCACATGCCGACCCTGGCGGAGCGCTTCACCGACAAAGGTGGCACCCTCGACTTCTCCGGTTCTGCTGCCTTCATCAAGACGCTCTTTCCCAAGGCCAACTACTCGACGCTGGACTTCACCTTCCAGCTCTCCGACCACTTCCCGGTGTGGGTGCAGATCGACACCGACATCGAAGGCCAGCGGCTGAGCCAGATCGTGCAGGACGGCCAGACCTGATAGAACGCCTCCCGATCACGGGAGGGAACGACGTGCAATTGTGGATGACGACCGTCGCGGCGGCGCGCGGTGCCGCGCGTACGGCGCAGGAGATCGAGGCCGCCGGCTGGGACGGCATGCTGGTCGTCGATTCGCAGAACCTCTCGGGCGATCCCTACGTCGCCCTGGCGCTTGCCGCCACGGCGACGAGCCGGCTTGGCCTCGGCACCGGCGTCACCAATTCGGTGACGCGCCATGCCGCGGCAACCGCGACCGCCATCACCAGCGTCAACCGCGTCTCGAGCGGCCGTGCGGTGCTGGGCATCGGCCGCGGCGATTCGGCCCTGGCCCATCTCGGCCGCGCGCCGGCCCGGCTGGCGCAGTTCGAGCGCTACCTGCGCCAGCTCCAGACGTACTTGAAGGGCGAGGCTGTCAGCTTCGACGACATCGACATTCCGACCGACGTGGCGCCGCCGATGTCGGGGCTGCACCTGCACGACGCACCGCCCGCGAGCCGCATCCACCTGGATCTCAGGCGGCGCCAAGGTGCCGGTCGAGGTCGCCGCCAGCGGCCCCAAGGTCATCGCCATTGCCGCCCTTCACGCCGATCGCGTGATGTTCGCCCTGGGTGCCGACGTCGAGCGGCTGAAATGGGGCATGGCGCTCGCGAAGAAGACACGCAAGGACTCGGGCCTCGACCCAAACGGCATCACCTTCGGCGCCTATCTCAATCTCGGCTGCCATACCGACATGGGCACGGCGCGCAGCCTGGTGCGCGGCGGGCTCACGACCTTCGCGCGCTTCTCGGTGATGCACGGCAAGACCGAGGTGCCGACGTCAGCCGGCGACCAGCAGGTGCTCAAGGCACTGCACAGCAACTACGACATGAAAGCCCACACGCGGGGCGATTCCCGCCAAGCCGGCACGCTGACCGACGACTTCGTCGATCGCTTCGCCATTGTTGGCCCGCCCGAGCGCTGCATCGAGCGCCTGCAGGAGCTGCAGGCCCTCGGCCTCGACAAGGTGGCGATCAGCGGCGCGACGCGCGGGGCTGCGGAAGCCGATGCGGCCGTTGGACGAAAGCTCGTTGCGGAAAAGGTCCTGGTCGGGATGAAGCGGTGATCAGCGCCAGATCTTCTTTCCGCTGCCCGGCAATCCGAGCTCGCTCCACATCGCGTCGACCTTGTCGATGACGGCCTGCTCCATGCGGATCTGGCGGCCCCACTCGCGGTTGGTCTCGCCGGGGAACTTGTCCGTGGCGTCGAGGCCGATCTTGGAGCCGAGGCCGGATACGGGGCTCGCGAAGTCGAGGTAGTCGATCGGCGTGTTCTCGATCACCGTGATGTCGCGCGCCGGGTCCATGCGGGTCGACAGCGCCCACATCACGTCCTTCCAGCTGCGGGCATCAATGTCGGCATCCACCACGATCACCCACTTGGTGTACATGAACTGCCGCAGGTAGCTCCATACGCCCATCATCACGCGCTTGGCGTGGCCGGCGTAGGCCTTCTTCATCGACACCACGGCGATGCGGTAGGAGCAGCCTTCGGGCGGCAGCCAGAAATCGACGATCTCGGGGAACTGCTGCTGGAAGAGGGGGATGAACACCTCGTTCAGCGCCTCGCCCAGCACGGAGGGCTCATCGGGCGGCCGGCCGGTGAAGGTCGAGAGGTAGATCGGATTGCGCCGCATGGTGATGGCGCTGATGGTGAACACCGGGAAGCGCTCGACGCTGTTGTAGTAGCCGGTGTGATCGCCGTAGGGGCCCTCGTCGCCATAGTCATCGAGGCTGACATGGCCCTCGAGCACGATCTCGGCCTCGGCCGGCACCTTCAGCGGCACCGTCCGGCAATCGACCAGCTCGACCTTCTTGCCGCGCAGCAAGCCCGCGAACTGGTACTCCGACAAGGTGTCGGGCACCGGCGTCACGGCGGCCAGGATGGTGCCGGGATCGGCGCCGATCACGGCGGCCACGGGCAGCGGCTCGCGCTTGCCGGCGCCCTTCCAGCGCTGGTGATGCTGCGCGCCGCCGCGATGTTTCAGCCAGCGCATCAAGGTCGTGTTCCGGCCCGTCACCTGCAGGCGATAGATGCCGAGGTTGAAGCTGTCCTGCTTGTCGCCTTGCGGGTTGGGGCCCTGGGTGACGATCAGGGGCCAGGTGATCAGCGGTGCGGGCTCGCCCGGCCAGCAGGTCTGGATCGGCAGGCGGCCAAGGTCGATGTCGTTGCCGGTCAGCACGATCTCCTGGCAGGGGGCGCTGCCCACCGTACGCGGCTTCATGGCCATCACCGTGCGCAGCATGGGCAGCATGTCGAGCGCCTCGCGCCAGCCGCCGGGCGGCTCGGGCTGGCGCAGGAAGGCCAGTGTCTCGCCGACCTGGCGCAACTGGTCGGGCTCGCGGTCCATGCCCCAGGCGACGCGCTCGACCGTGCCGAACAGGTTGACCAGCACCGGAATGTCCGACCGCCTGCCGTCGGCCCGCACCACGTTCTCGAACAGCACGGCCGGGCCTTTCTCGGCCAGGAGGCGGGTCTGGATTTCGGTCATTTCCAGGTGTGGCGAGACTGGCGCCTTCACGCGCACCAGCCGGCCACTTTGTTCCAGCCGGGCGATGAAATCCCGGAGCGAGGCGTAGGGCATCCTGGGGTTGTCCTTTAGAGTGACACCCGCATGAGATCAAACGCCATTCCGGCCGAGTTCGAGGACCTGCTGAACGCTTCCGGGCGGCGTGTCCTTGCCGGCAGCCACGCGCTCTGCAGTGCGCTGGCAAATCCGCGGACGCGCTTTCTCGCCCGCACCGACCTGCTCGATCGCGCCAAGGCCGAGCGCGTGCGGCGCGCGCTCGAGCAGTCGCTCGCGGACGAGCTCGAGCTCATGGAGCGACCGATCCCGCCGGAAAGCATCTCCAAGATGCGTCACGACTACGGCGAGCTGTTGCCCAAGACCAGCCGCGCCCACACGATCTATTTCGAGAGCCGGCGCGAGCGCGGCGTGAAGGCGGCCGAGCGTATCGGCCTTGCGCGCATGATGCGGTCGGCCTCGTTCCGCGCCTTCGCCGAAGCGCTGGCCGGCCGGCCCCTCGCCGCCAACTGGGGGCTGCAGGTGTTGCGCTATGGTGCGGGCGACTACGCCGGCCCGCACAACGACCATCACCCCGAGAACAAGGACGCGCGCTCGGGCTACATCGATCTGCATGTCAGCCTGTGTGCGCCCGATGTCGCGCATCAATGGCTGGTGTACAGCCGCGCCGGCCATTTCAGCGAAGTCGTGTCGGTAGCGCCGCCGGCGACGGTGACAGCCTACCGCCTGCCGTTCTGGCACTACACGACGCCGCTTGTGACCAAACGTGGCAAGGATGCGGCACGCTGGGTTTTGCTCGGTTCCTTCCTCTACGCCTGAGGCAACCATCGCTGCCGGTTTGCCGTTTGGCCGGCATGCAACAGCACCTGCAACGCCACCTCGAACATCTTCATTTCCCCAACGAAAGTACGTCCTATCGGCAGGCCCGCACGGCCTTGCTGGAGGAGGAGATGGAGCTGCGCCGGCACATCGAGCGTGTCGCCCAGCAACGCCGCGCGCTGCCCAAGGGCGGCGAGCTCCCCGAGGACTATGTCTTCGAGGGGAGGCGGCCCAGCGGCAGGACCGGACGCATAAAACTCTCGGAGCTGTTCGCACCGGGCAAGGATACGCTGGCGATCTACAGCTTCATGTTCGGACCGGAGCGCGCCGAGCCGTGCCCGGGCTGTACGCACTTCCTGGACGCGGCCGATGGTGCGGCACTGCATGCCGCCCAGCGCATCAACTTCGTCGTCGTCGCAAAGTCGCCGTTGAAGCGTCTGCTCGACCTCGCCAAGCAGCGCGGCTGGCAGCATCTGCGATTGCTGTCGACGGCGGGCAACACCTACGATCGCGACTACTACGGCGATTCCACGGCTCTTTCGGAAGCCGTGCGCGATCAGCAGGAGTTCAAGGAAGGCGAAGAGTGGGACATGCCCATCCTGAACGTGTTCCGGCGGGAAGAGGACCGGACGATCCGCCACTTCTGGGCGTCGGAGCTGCTGTACGTACCGGCCGAGCCCGGCCAGGAGTATCGCCACAACGACCTTCTGGACCCGTTGTGGAACATGTTCGACGTCACGCCGGAGGGGCGTGGCGACTTCCATCCGAAGGTTCACTACTGATCATGCCGGAGCGCGGACCTGGAGGTCCGCGCTCCGACAAGAGCTAGCGAAAGCCGATCGGCACGACGCTGATCGAGTTCTGCGGGCTGCCTTCGATGATGCGGTCGGTGTAGGTGAGGTAGACCAATGCCTTCCGCTTGGGATCCCAGAAGCGCACGACCTGCGTGGTCTTGAAGATCAGCGACGCGCGCTCGCTGAATACCTCATGGGGGCTTTTGACCTTCTCGGCCTTGGCGGCATCGATCGCCGCGACCTGATGGCAGGAGATCGACGCATACGGCGGGTCCTCGGCCAGCCCCAGCGCGCCCTTGATGCCGCCGGTGCGGGCGCGCGAGATGTAGCAGGTGACGCCGGGTATGTCGGGATCGTCGAACGCCTCGACGACGATCTTGTCGTTGGGGCCGAGCCACTTGAAGCGGTAGCCGACCGAGCCGATGTCCTCGGCCCATGCCGGCAGCGCCAGCAACGACAGCAAAGTGACGAGAATTGTTCGGCGCATCATCCGCTACTCCTTCAAAGGAGTCAGGCGGCGCGCAGCCCTTCCTTCGGGGTCTCGCCGCCAGCTTCCTTCACCGCTTCACGATACTCCTTTTCGGAGCTGAAGGGCGCGACCTTGGGATAGTCCTTCTTCTTGCCCGGGCGGATGTTGCCGGTCGAGGGCTCGACGATCAGCAACTCGCCTTTACGGCCGAGCAGCGGGATTTCGCGCTTCCAGCGCGAATAGACGCGGCGCGCCGAGGCGGAGAAATCGACGTAGGTGGTGAACTCGCTGTGGTCCTTGATGAACAGCGCCTCGTAGGTGGCGATGAACTGCTCGACGAAGCTGCGGTCGACGATTTCCAGGTTGGACATCATCCAGCAGCGATCCTCGAACACCCAGTAGGTGCCGATGCCGACGAATTCCTTCTGCCGCGTCAGGTAGGGATAGAAAGGGAAGCCGCGGCAGGCGATGGTGCGGTTGTCGCGCTCGCAGTGCCGCGCGCCCTTGCAATGGATGGCCATGCAGTCGCTGGTGAGCTCGGCCACGATCTGCTTGGTGGCGTAGTCGTAGGGCTTGAACTTCGACCACAGGTCGGTGCGCGTCTTCAGCAGGTCGAACTCGACCTTATGCACCACCGGCACCGCGTTCTGGGTCGAGCAGCAGACCGGCTCGCCGCCATTGAGGGGCGCACACTTGCGCCCGCAATCGAAGCGCGACACCGGCGCGGTGAAGCCCTCGTAGAGAGTGGCGAAGTCCTGTGGCTTGATGGTTGCCTTGGGCATGGCCACGCGTGTTACTCGAAATGATTATGAAAGAACAGTTAAGGAATTGTGGCGGCGCTGGCTAGGCCCCTGCCTGCATATGAGGCAGCACCTGCCAGACCACGGTCTCGCGCATGCCGCGGTTCTCGAGCTGAAGGGACGTGGGAATCTCATAGCGGGCGCGCTCCGAAAGCCCCTGGGCGCTGAAATAGTTTCGCCCCGGATCGCCCAGCAGCACCAGGCGACCAAGCCGTGCATGGCCGCGCAGCCAGGCCAGGGCACGCGCCGACATGTCGCGCTCGTAGCAGACGTCGCCTGCGATCACCACGTCGGCGGCAGGCGTTCCCTCCGGGCCGGCCAGCCAGTCCTCGACGCTGATCCCAAACGACAGCCCATTGGCCTTGGCGTTCAACTGGGCGGCCACCAGCGACAGGGCATCGATGTCGTTGGCGATCACGGAGGCGGCGCCGGCGCGCGCCGCGGCCATCGAAGAGACGCCTGATCCGGCGGCAAAGTCGATCACGTGCTTTCCGCGCACCTGCTCGGGATTGTCCAAAAGATAGCGCGCGACCGCCTGGCCACCTGGCCAGCAGAAGGCCCAGTAGGGCGGATCGATGTTCTGCTCCTCCAGCCACGTTTCGGTAGCCTGCCAGATCGGCACGTACTCGCTGGCAAGCCACAGCTTGAACTCCGGCACCATGGCCGGCGCTTCGAGTGCGGTGTTGGCGCGGATGAAGCCTTCCGGGTCGACAGGGAGGCGGGCCATCAGCCGATATGGCCGGCGATGACGGCCACCGTCAGCAATATGCCGACCTGGGCGTTGGCCTTGAACTTGGCGAGACAGTCGGCCGGGTCGTGTGGTTTCAACGTTGCGACCTGCCAGCCGAAGTGCAGGGCGATCACCAGCAGGACGCCGAAATAGGAGGGGCCGAGGTGGGCGAGGTAACCCGCCGATGCCCAGGCGAGCAGTGCCAGGGCGACGAACAGGCTGAGCCAGCGCCGCGGTGCATCGGCGAACCGGCGGGCCGTCGAGCCCACGCCGATGATGGCGTCGTCACGCTGGTCCTGCATGGCGTAGATCGTGTCGTAGATCAGGGTCCAGGCGACGCCGCCGCCATAGAGCGCGAGGGCGGCCCACGAGAGCGTGCCGGTCACCGCGGCATAACCCACCAGCGCCCCCCAGTTGAAGGCGAGTCCCAGCACGACCTGCGGCCAGTAGGTGAAGCGCTTCATCGTCGGATAGACGAAGACCAGGACCAGCGACAAGAGCGCCACGCCGCCGGCAAACTTGTTGAGCTTGAACAGGATGGCGGCGCCGACCAGCGACTGCAGCACCATCCAGATCAGTGCATTGCGCAGCGTGACCTCGCCCGCTGGCAGGGGACGGCCGCGCGTGCGCTCGACCCGGGCATCGACCTTGCGGTCGACGATGTCGTTCCAGGTACAGCCCGCGCCGCGCATGGCGAGCGCACCCAGCGCGAGCAGGGCCATCCAGCCGATCAGCCGGGCCCATTCCGGCGCCGCGCCCAGCGCCGCCCCCCACCAGCAGGGATACATCAAGAGCCAGATGCCGATCGGCCGGTCCCAGCGCGCCAGCCGGCCGTAGGGCCGCGCCCAGGGCGGCAGGTAGCGCAGCGACCAGTGCTGTTGGTTGATGTCGGTGAAGCCGGTTGTCCGCTCGGCGGTCATGGCGGCATCATGCAGCGATGATCGGCCAAACTCCATGAGCCTCTCCCGCCTGTTCGTCGATGCGGGCCTCGGTGCCGGCGTCGAGGCGCCGCTCGACGAGGCGCAGGTCCACTATCTGCGGCATGTCATGCGCCGCCCCGACGGCGCGCCATTGCTGCTGTTCAACGGCCGCGACGGCGAGTGGCGCGGCACCCTGGAGAGCCGTGGCAAGAAGGCGGCGGTGGCGCACATCGCCGAGCAGACCCGCGAGCAGCTGAGTGAACCGGACATCTGGCTCTGCTTCGCCCCCTTGAAGCGCGCCCGTATCGACTATGTGGCGGAGAAGGCGACCGAGCTCGGCGTCGCCGTCCTGCAGCCGATCGTCACCCATCACACCATCGTCGAGCGGGTCAACGTCGAGCGCCTGCGCGCCAATGCGATCGAGGCGGCCGAGCAGACCGAGCGGCTGAGCGTGCCTGAGGTGCGCGCGCCGATGGAGCTCGGCCGGCTGCTGGGCGATTGGCCCACGGGTCGTCGCCTGCTGGTGTGCGACGAAACCGGCGGCGGCCCGCCGATCGCCCAGGCCCTGGCCAGCCTCGATGAAGCGGCCCGCTCGGCGCCGTGGGCGATCGCGATCGGCCCGGAAGGCGGGTTCGACGCGGCCGAGCTTTCGAGCCTGCGTCGCATAAAAGATGTGATGGCAGTTGGACTGGGCCCGCGCATCCTGAGGGCCGATACCGCGGCGCTGGCAGCGCTTGCATGCTGGCAGGCACTGGTCGGTGACTGGCAGCGGCCGACACCCCGTCTGCACGCCGATTATCGCACATCTCGCGGCACCGTCTGACCATTGCGTCTGCGCTTGCGCTTGCCCCCGCCGGTGTGAGACAGGGGAAGTTGAACACCATGAACCAGCCGCGTGCTCGCGTGAGAATAGCTCATGTGGCCGCGCCGCTCGCAGCCCTGACCAGGCCGCGGGTGAGCCAGGGAGTAGATGATCGAATGTCCGCACCACCGTCGGGCGGCGGCGCGCCGATCGAGAATCGGCGGCAGCTGATCGAATACTTCGCGGCCGGCAACAAGCCCCGCGCCGACTGGCGCATGGGTACCGAGCACGAGAAGTTCGGCTTCCACAAATCGAACCTGAAGCCGCTGGCCTATGACGGGCCGGACGGCATCCGCGCCATGCTGGAGGGCATGACGCGCTTCGGCTGGGAGCCGGTCACCGAAGGCAACAACACGATTGCGCTGAAGCGCGACAGCGCCAGCGTCACGCTCGAGCCCGGTGGCCAGTTCGAACTGTCGGGCGCGCTGCTCGAGACGCTGCACGAGACCGCGGCCGAGAACCAGCAGCATATCGACGAGGTCAACCAGGTCGCGGGCGAGATCGGCGCGGCCTTCATCGGCTTGGGCTTCGCGCCGGAGTGGACGCGCGAGGACATGCACTGGATGCCCAAGGGGCGCTACAAGATCATGCGCGACTACATGCCCAAGAAGGGCAATCTCGGTCTCGACATGATGCTGCGCACCTGTACCGTGCAGACCAATCTCGACTTCGAATCCGAAGCCGACATGGTGAAGAAGTTCCGCGTCTCGCTGGCGCTGCAGCCGCTGGCCACCGCATTGTTCGCCATCTCGCCCTTCAAGGAGGGCAAGGCCGCCGGCTTCAAGAGCTACCGCAGCCACATCTGGACCGACACCGACCCCGACCGCTGCGGCATGCTGCCCTTCGTGTTCGAGGAGGGCTTCGGCTTCGAGCGCTATGCCGACTACATCCTCGATGTGCCGATGTACTTCGTCTACCGCGACGGCAAGTACATCGATGCCTCGGGCCAGCGCTTCGGCGATTTCATGAAGGGCAAGCTGCCGGCGCGGCCGGGCGAGCTGCCGACCATCAACGACTGGGCCGACCATGTAACGACGGCGTTCCCCGAAGTGCGCCTGAAGCGCTACCTCGAGATGCGCGGCGCCGATTCAGGGCCGTTGCCGGCGTTGAATGCGCTGCCGGCCCTGTGGGTCGGTCTGCTTTACGACCAGACCACACTCGATGCGGCCTGGGACCTGGTGAAGGACTGGACCATCGCCGAGCACGATTTCCTGCGCGCCGAGACGCCCCGGACCGGGCTGGCGACCGTCTTCCGCGGCCGTCCGCTGACGGAATGGGCGCGCGAGGTCGTCGAGATCGCCCATGCCGGCCTGCGCGCCCGCAAGCGGCTGGACGCCGACGGCAACGACGAGACGGCCTATCTGGCGCCGCTCGACCGCGCCGTGGCGAGCGGCCTCGCCCCGGCCGACGAGCTTCTGGCGAAGTGGCAAGGCGAGTGGAAAGGCTCCTTCGTCCCGCTGTTCCGCGACCACGCCTACTGAGGTATCGTCGAGCCCATGCTCGACCGCTGCGACCGGGTCCAGATCGCCGTGCATGACGCCGCCAAGGCGGCCCAGCGCTTCGGCCAGCTGCTGGGCTGCAGTGTGGCGCGCCGCGACCACAGCCGCCATCTCGGCGCCAAGCGCACCATCCTGGCGGTCGGCGAAAGCGAGTTCGAGCTTTGCGAGGCCGACGGCGCCGGTTTGACCCAGGATTTCCTGGCCAGGCGCGGCGAGGGGCTGATGACGGCGGGATACTGCACCGCCGACCTCGACAGCATGGTCAGGCGCTGGGAAGGGCTGGGCGTGGCCTACGACCGCGACGCCGAGCAGCTCTATCTCGCGCCCGAGACGACCTTCGGCCTGCCGATCGTGATCTCGGAGAGCACCTATCGACTGCGGGTCGGCCCGGTGTCGTTCCTCTACGAGACGACCAACACGCTGGCGAGCGACTGGCGCCGGGTCGCCGCGGTCTATGCCGGCCTGTTCGGGCTCGATCCCGCGCGCTTCAGCGAGATCGGCAGCGAACGCTTCGGCTATGTCGGCACGCTCACCCTGTTCGACCCGCCCAACCGGCTCGACCGTATCGAACTCAGCCAGGCGACCGACGACGTCCATGCCATGGGCCGCTTCGTCAAGAAGCACGGCGATTCGCTTTACATGTGCTACGTCGAGGTGCACGACTGGCCCGCCGTGCGCGGCCGGCTGCTCGAGGCCAATGCGCGCTACACGCCGCGCGGCTCCGATCCCGCCACGGATCCCGACGGTGGCTGGGTGCATCCCAAGGAGCTGCACGGCTTGCTGCTTGGCGTATCGCGTACGGGACTTGCATGGGATTGGTCGGGTCGCGAGGAGCTGGTGCCATCGGCATGAAACGTCGTTCGTTCGTCTTTGCACTGGCCGTCGTGCCGTTGGCAGCACAGGCCCAACCTGCTGAATGGCAGACGATCGTCGGCCGCGACCTGCGCTTCCGGCTGGAGATGCCGGCGCCTGCTACCGAGACCAAGGCCGCCGAAAAGGAGAAGGGTCACACCTCGGAGCGCATCGCCTGGGCCTCCAAGCGCGACGGCGAGATGTTCGACTTCGACTACGTCGACTACCAGCCTGGCTGGTTCTCCGAACGCGATACCAAGCAGATGGCGCGCGATCTCGGCCGCGGCGAGGCGGAGAAGGCGTTTCCGCGCAAGACGTTCAAGTATGTGCTCGACGAGCCCGTCACCCTGCAGGGCTGGGACGGCTATGCGCTCGACATCGAGGATACCCAGGGCGCCCTCGTCCAGATGCGCACCTACATCGTCAAGGACCGGCTTTTCCGCCTGCTGGTCACCGCCAAGAACAACGAGGCGTCCAAGGCGGCAGCCAAGCGCTTCCTCGATTCGCTGCGACTGGCCGAGACCAGGCCCGGGCAATAGCCGAAGCAACGTCTTCTACCCGCTTGCCAACCTTCCCGCTGCCCCTCACAGTTCCCTCGATTCAGTCGGTGTGAGTTAGGAGGCCACGCGTAGAGCAGTCGACGCCGTGCCCGTTTGCGCGGCGCATGGGAGGAAACAACATGAAAATCCGGACGGGATGGTTGATCCCGGCTGCCTTGGCGGCCGGCATGATCGTGACGACAGCTACCGCCTGGGCGCAGAAGCCCGGGGGCGTCCTCAAGATCCAGCACATGGACACGCCGCCCAGCGCCTCGATCCACGAAGAGGCGACCGTGTCCACGGCCGTCCCGTTCATGGGCCTCTACAACAACCTCGTCATCTTCGACCAGAACGTCGCCAAGAACAGCTTCGACTCGATCGTGCCGGACCTTGCCACCAAGTGGGCATGGAGCGCCGACGGCAAGCAGCTGGTCTTCACCCTGCGCCAAGGCGTGAAATGGCACGACGGCAAGCCGTTCACCGCCAAGGACGTGGCCTGCACCTTCGAGCTGCTGCTGGACGAGGGCAAGCTCAGGCGCAATCCGCGTGGGGCCTGGTACACCAACGTCGAAAAGGTGACGGCCACCGGCGACCTCGAGGCCACCTTCCAGCTCAAGGAACGCCAGCCCGCGCTGCTGGCCCTGCTGGCCTCGGGCTACACGCCGATCTATCCCTGCCACATCCCGTCGGCCGACATGCGCCGCAAGCCGATTGGCACCGGCCCGTTCAAGCTCGCCGAGTTCAAGATGAACGAGGGCATCAAGCTGGTGAAGAATCCCGACTACTGGAAGCCGGGCCGGCCTTATCTCGACGGCATCGAGTACACCATCATCGCCGACCGCTCGACGCGCATGCTGTCCTTTGCCAGTGGCAAGTTCGACATGACTTTCCCGACGGATCTCACGGTGCCGCTCTACAAGAACATGATGCGCGACGCGCCGCACGTGAAGTGCACCATGCGGGACACCGGCGTAAGCACAAACCTGATCGTGAACCGCGAGACGCCGCCGTTCGACAATCCCAAGATCCGCCGCGCGCTGGCGCTCACGCTCGACCGTCAGGCCTTCATCGACATCCTGAGCGAGGGCGAGTCCAGCCTGGGCGGCGTCATGCTGCCGCCGCCCTCCGGCGTGTGGGGCATGCCGCCGGAGATGCTGAAGACCATCGTCGGCTACAGCGACGTGGCGGCCAACCGCGAGAAGGCGCGCGAGCTGATGAAGGAGGCGGGCTACGGTCCCGACAAGCGCCTGAAGGTCAAGGTCAGCACGCGCAACATCGCCACTTTCCGCGATCCGGCGACCATCCTGATCGACCATCTCAAGCACATCTATGTCGACGGCGAGCTCGAGGTGATCGACACCTCGGTCTACTACAACCGCGTCTTCAAGAAGGACTACACCGTGGCGCTCAACCTTTCCGGCACGGCGGTCGACGATCCCGATGTCGGCTTCTTCGAAGGCTATGCCTGCGGCTCGCTGCGCAACTACAACGGCTACTGCAACCCGGAGATGACCAAGCTGTTCGAGGCCCAGTCGCGCGAGACCGACCAGAAGAAGCGCCTCAAGATGGTGTGGGAGATCGACCGCAAGCTGCAGGAAGACATTGCGCGCCCGATCATCTACCACGGCCGCGCCGCCGGCTGCTGGCAGCCCTACGTCAAGGGCGTGGTGCTGCACAGCAACAGCATCTACAACGGCGCGCGTTTCGAGGACGTCTGGCTGGACAAGTAGCTCACGTTGCTCATGTTCCTCTCCCCCGCTACGGGGAGAGGAACATGAGAGCATGATTACGGCGCGATCATCCTGTACACGCGCGCCGCGGTGCCGCTGTACAGCGCCTTCTTCTCCGCGGCCGAGGCGCCCTTGGTGATGATCTTGAAGGCGTTCCACAGTTCGGTGTAGCCGCACGACTGCTTGTCGGGTGGGAAGTTGCTCTCGAACATGCAGCGCTCGGGACCGAACAGGTCGATGCAGGTCTCGATGTAGGGCTTCCAGGCGGCCGCCAGCTCCTGCGACGACGGCGGTGCCTCGCGCAACTCGAAGCCGAAGCCAAAAGAGGTCATGCCGAGCCCGCCCAGCTTGACGACGACGTTCGGGCAGCCGGCGAGGTCCTGCATGTTCTTCTTCCAGACCGGCAGGGTCTCGGCCTGCTTGCCGGCATACTGGCCGATGCCGAGATGGCCGCCGACATGGTCGACGATGATCGTCTGCCCGGGGAAGGCGCGGGCGATGTCCAGCAGGTCGGGAAGCTGCGGAAAGAAGTGCCAGGAGTCGAAGGTGAGCCCGAGCTTGCCGAGCTCGGCAAAGCCTTCGCGGAACTTGGGGTCGAGCAGGCGGTGGCGCGGAATCGGCCGCGAGACATGCTTGCCGGCCACGCCTTCGTCCCATGACGTGCCGTAGCGCACGCCGCGGAAGCGGCCGCCGGCGACGGCGATCTCTGCCTCAAGCACGGCACGCACGCGGCTGCCCAGCATCAGGTCGGCCCAGCCGATGATCGCCTCGCAGGCGCGCGTCTTGCCGTACTGACCGGAAGCGCTCTGGGCGGCGACGCCGTTCACGAACTCGACCTCGCCGACGGGCTTCATCTCGTCCGGCCCGCTGGCGCGGAACATCGCCTGGCATTCGAGGAACACCGTCGAGACGATGTTGTGTCCGCCACTGGTGTCGTCCAGCAGCTCGGGCAGGAAGTAGCGGCCGCGGTCGCGGTGCGGGGCGTCCCACAGGTGGTGGTGCGGGTCGATGATCGGCAGGTCGGCCTCCAGCGCCGCCTCGGCAGGCCGCTTGGCCAGCCAGGCCGCGAGATCGGCACTGTTCCGATGGATCAGTCCGCGATATTCACCGTCGGCCATGCTGCTTCCTCCTGGTTGGGAGCAAGCCTACGGCAGGAGCGGAGAGCGGAGCATGCGGATTTGCGTATACGGGGCCGGCGCCATCGGCGGCAATTTCGCGGCGCGACTGGCTGACGCCGGCAACGAGGTCTCGATCGTGGCGCGCGGCGCCCACCTGGAGGCGATCCGGGCGCGCGGCCTCACCTTGCTGGCGGGCGACAAGAAGATCGTGGCCAAGGTGAAGGCATCCGACCGACCGGCCGATCTCGGGCCGCAGGACGCCGTGCTGGTGACCCTGAAGGCGTCGGGCCAGCACGCGCTCGCGGACAATATCGGACCCCTGCTCGGGCCCGATACCGCCGTCGCCTTCGTGCAGAACGGCATTCCCTGGTGGTATGGCCACGGGCTCGCCAAGTCGCGGCCGCCGGCGCCCGATCTCAGCCGTCTCGATCCCGGCAGCGCGCTCGCCACGGCGGTCGGCATGCACCGCGTGGTCGGCGCGGTCGTGAGCTCGCCCAACCACGTGATCGAGCCGGGCGTGGTCGAGAACGAAGTGCCCGACCGCAACACCCTGTGGGTCGGCGAGCCCGACGATCGCGCCAGCCCGCGCATCGAGGCGTTGCGCGCCGCACTCAAGGCGGCCGGCATCGCCTCGCCCGCGACCGCCGACATCCGCTACGAGATCTGGCACAAGCTGATGGCCAACCTCACCGGCTCGACGGTCTGCCTGGTCACGGGGCAGCCCGCCTACGTCCAGAAGACGCCGCTGATCAACCGCCTGTCGCGGCGCGCCCATACCGAGGCGCTGGCGGTCGCTGCCGCCCACGGCGTGGTCCTCGACGATCATCCGGACCAGCGTTATGGGGCCAAGCGGGTCTACACCAGCCACCGGCCGTCGATCCTGCAGGACTACGATCTCGGCCGGCCGATGGAGATCGAATCGATCGTGCGCGCGCCGGTCGCCTTCGCCCGCAGTGCCGGCGTCGATACGCCGACGCTGGATGCCATCGAATCGATCTGCGTGGCCCTGGCCCATGCCAAGGGACTCTATGTGCCGTGACCGCGCTCCCTCTCATTCCTCCCCCGTAAGACGGGGGAGGTGATGTAGAAGACGAATCCGCGCTAGGATCGGCCTCAACGTCACAACAACGAGGAAACGCCATGAAGCCCAGGATCATGCGAGCCGCCGCCCGTCCGACTGCGAAGGCGGAGCCGGCCAACTTCGTCGGTACGGTTCTGTCCGATCCCGTGTTCGCACCGGAAGGCCCGTCGCGGCTGCGCGCGTCGCGTGTGTCGTTCATGCCGGGCGGCCGCACCAACTGGCACAAGCACGCCGTCGGCCAGGTCCTCTACGTTCTGTCCGGTGTCGGTCGCTACCAGCTTGAAGGCGAACCGGTGCAGGAGATCAGGCCGGGCGATACGGTGGTCATTCCGCCGAACGCGCGCCATTGGCACGGTTCGGCGCCGGACACCATGATGGTCCATCTCGCCATGTCGGAGACCAACGAGAAGGGCGAGGCGACGAGCTGGTTCGAGCCGGTGAGTGACGCCGATTACGGCAAGGCGCCGGCCTCCTCCTCCACTTCGTAGCTTCGGAGGGCTTGCCCTCCGAAGCGCCGCAGGCGCGTAGGAGGATCAGGTCGCCGTGCCGCCCACGGTCAGCGCGTCGATGCGCAGCGTCGGCTGGCCGACGCCGACCGGCACGCCCTGGCCGTCCTTGCCACAGGTGCCGATGCCGGGATCGAGCGACATGTCGTTGCCGACCATGCCGACCTTGGTCAGCGCCTCGGAGCCGGCGCCGATCAGGGTGGCGCCCTTCACGGGCGCGGCGAGCTTGCCGTCCTCGATCAGGTAACCCTCGGTGACGGTGAACACGAACTTGCCCGAGACGATGTCGACCTGGCCGCCACCGAAGTTGGCGCAGTAGAGGCCCTTCTTCACCGAGGCGATGATTTCCTTCGGATCCGCGGTCCCGCCCAGCATGAAGGTGTTGGTCATGCGCGGCATCGGCGCATAGGCATGGCCCTGACGCCGGCCGTTGCCGGTCGGCTTCACGCCCATCAGGCGCGCGTTCTGGCGGTCCTGCATCAGGCCGATCAGGCGGCCGTTCTCGATCAGCACGTTGCGTTGGGTCGGCGTGCCCTCGTCGTCGATGGTGAGCGAGCCGCGGCGATCGGCGAGCGTGCCGTCATCGACGACGGTGACGCCGGGCGAGGCGATCATGTCGCCCATCATACGGGTGAAGACCGATGTCTTCTTGCGGTGGAAATCGCCTTCCAGTCCGTGACCGACCGCCTCGTGCCACAGTACGCCCGACCAGCCCGAACCCAGCACCACCGGCATCTCGCCGGCCGGCGCCGGCACCGACTGCAGGTTGACCAGCGACTGGCGGATCGCCTCGTCGGCCTCGCGCTTCCAGTACTCCGGCTTGAAGATGTCGCCATAGGCGGCGCGCCGACCCGAGCCGGTGCTGCCGGCTTCCATGCGGCTGCCGTCGGCGCAGACCACGCTGACGTTCAGCCGCACCAGCGGACGGACGTCGGCGGCGCGCCATCCGCCGGCCTTGATGATCTCGACCACCTGCCACGAGCCGGAAAGCGAGATCGAAACCTGGCGCGCCTTCGGCTCCTTGCCGCGCACGTAGGCGTCGATCTCCTGCAACAGCGCCACCTTGCGGGCGAAGGCTTCGCCGTCGATCGGATTGTCGTCGGCGTAGAGGAGCCGGTTGGTGCCGCGCGGCGCCTCGCCCATCTCGCCGCTGTGGCCGGCACGCACCGCCTTGACGGTGGCGACCGCCCGCTTCAGCGCCTGCTCGTCGAGGGCCGAGGCATGGGCGAAGCCCGTCGCTTCGCCGGCGACGCTGCGCAGGCCGAAGCCCTGGGTGGTATCGAACGATGCACTCTTGAGCTTGCCGTCGTCGAACGCCAGGCTCTCGCTCTGCTCGTACTCCAGGAACAGCTCGCCGTCATCGCAGCCGGCGAGCGCGTCGTCGACCATCTTCTCCGTCTTGCGGCGATCGAGAGCGCCCTTGCCGAAGAACAGGTTGTCGGCGGCGGCGAGATGGTTGATCGACTTGGCCATGACTGGCTCCTTTTCACTGTCTTTGGAGCGCGGACCTCCAGGTCCGCTCATGAACATGATGCGGACCTGGAGGTCCGCGCTCCCAGACTTCAGACAACGAGGACGATCTTGCCAAAATGGGCATTGGCCTTCATGTGCGCAAGCGCCTCGGCGGCCTGGGCGAGGGGGAAGGTCTTGTCGATGGGCAGCGACAACTTGCCCGCCTCGATGGCCGGCCACAGGTCGGCACGGGCCGCCTTGACGATGGCGCGCACCTCCTCGGGCGAGCGGGTGCGGAAGGTTACACCGATGTAATCGATGCGCTTCAGCGCATGCAGGTCGAAGTTGAACTCGCCCTTCATGCCGCCCAGCCGGCCGACATTGACGATGCGGCCGAGGATGGCGGCCGCTTCCATGTTCTGGTTGGCGACGCTCGCCGACACCTGGTCGACGATCAGGTCGACGCCCTTGCCGCCGGTCGCTTCCTTGACCTTGTCGGGCCACTTGGGATCGCGCGTGTCGAGCGCGAGATCGCAGCCGAACTCCTTCAGCCGCGCGCGACGGCCGTCGTGGGTCGAGGTGCCCATCACGATCGAAGCGCCCATGTGCTTTGCGATCTGCATGCCCAACAGGCCGACGCCCGAGCTGGCGCCCTGGATCAGCACCGCTTCGCCCTTCTTCAATCGGCCGGCGCCGACCAGGGCGTTGTGCATGGTCTGCACCGCCACCGGCATGCAGGCCGCCTGCTCGTAAGTCATGTTGTTGGCCGGGATCTTGTGGGCGCGGCCCCAATCGGTGACGGCGTATTCGGCGAAGCCGCCGGCGGCCGAGCTCATCACGCGATCGCCCGGCTTGAAATCCTTGACCTCGCTGCCGACAGCCTCGACTTCGCCCGCGCATTCCAGGCCGACGATGGTGCCCGCACCACCGACCCGGCCGTGCGCCTGGCCCGACGCAACCGCAAGATCGGCGCGGTTCAGCGAGGCGGCGCGCACCTTGATCAGAATCTCGTTGGGCTTGGGCTCAGGCTTCGGCGCGTCCTTTACCTGGACGCCATTTTCGGTGACGACAGCTGCCTTCATGGGGACCTCCCTGGATCGAGGTCCCCCATAGCACGCCGTCTAGGACTGGACTTCGCCCTTCACGTATTTGCGGACGATCGTTTCGTCGGGCGGATAGTTGGCGGGCTGGACCGGCGTGATTTGCGCCTGCACGCATTTCCACGCACCGCCGTCGCGCACATAGATGTCGGTGTACATGGTCATGCTGACGGTCTCGACACCGTCCTTCAGGCCGACCCGCTTGTTGGTCGAGCGCACCAGGGCGGTGTCGCCGAACACGTCGATCTTCTCGTCGCGATAGTCGTAGTAGGGGATGCGCCCGGCGTCGAAGCCGGTCGCCCAGGCCTTGAGATAGTCGGCCCGGCTCACCCGCGCGCCGGTCGGCGCGATGCAGATGAAGCCCTCATGAAGGATGGCGTCGTGTCCCGCCACGTCGTTGGTGATGAAGTTGTTGATGAACCTGGCGTTCAGCGCGCGCAGCTCGGCGGTCATGGCAGCCCTCCCTTCGGAAGGCTAACCATATAACTGGTTATCCACGGGAGTCAATCGGCGGTGGCGACTTCAACGGCATGAAACTGCTAGACCGAGCGGATGGGGTCGGGCGGCACGTTCCGTGCTTGCCAGTAGCCCTGCGTGAGGTGTGATGGCCGAGCCTTTTCCTCTTGAACCTTCGCTGTGGGCGGCGACAGCGCCGGCGGCACCGGCCACGCCCGCTCTTGCGGAATCGGTCATGGCCGATGTCTGTATCGTCGGTGGCGGTTACTGCGGCCTGTCGACGGCGTTGCATCTGGCGGAACGCGGCATCAAGGCCGTCGTGCTCGAGGCGAGGGAGCCGGGCTTCGGCGGCTCCGGCCGCAACGGCGGCCAGGTGATCCCCGGCCTGAAGTTCGATCCCGACGAGCTCGAAACCATGTTCGGGCCCGAGCGCGGTCCGCGCCTCGTCGATTTCGCCAGCCGCACGGCGGACGTCGTGTGGGAGCTGATCGACAAGCATCGCATGGACGTGCCCAGCACGCGCAACGGCTGGATCCAGAGCGCGCATGCCGCCGACATGGTCGGCCCGCTCCGGTCGCGCGTCGCGCAGTGGGAGCGGCGCGGCGCCCCGGTGGCCCTGCTCGACAAGGCCGAGACCGCGCAGCACATCGGCACCGACCAGTATCTCTGCTCGTGGATCGATCGTCGTGGCGGCGTGGTCCAGCCGCTGGCCTATGCCCGCGGCCTCGCGCGGGCGGCACTCGCGGCCGGCGCTGCGATCCACGGCGGGACACAAGCGACCGGACTCGCCCGCGACAACGGCAAATGGGTCGTGAGCACGGCCAGTGGCCCTACGCTGACGGCCGATCGCGTGGTGCTGGCGACCAACGGCTATACCGGCGACCTGTGGCCCAGGCTGCGCCAGACCATCATCGCCGCCAACTCCTTCCAGATCGCGACCAGGCCCCTGTCGGACAATGTCCGCAAGTCGATCCTGCCCGGCGGCCAGGCGACGTCCGATTCGCGGCGTGTCGTGCTCTATTACCGTCTCGACCATACCGGCCGCTTTCTGCTCGGCGGACGCGGGCCGATGCGCGAGCCCGACGGCCCGCAGGACTGGCAGCATCTGGAGACGATGATGGGCCGGGTCTTCCCGCAGCTGAAGGGCGTCGCCATCGACTATCGCTGGGGCGGCCGGGTCGCGGCCACGCGCGATCACCTGCCTCATCTGCACGAGCCGGCGCCGGGGCTGCTGATCGACATCGGCTGCATGGGCCGCGGCGTAGCGCTGCAGTCGGCGATGGGGCGGGCGATGGCGGCCTACATTGCCTCGGGCGATCCGGCGGCGCTGCCCTTGCCGCCGACGGCATTGAAGCCATTGCCCTTTCACGGGCTGAACAAGCTCTATCTCGCCGCTTTCATCACCTGGTACCGCTTCCTCGACCAGCGCGGCATCGGCGTCGCGACCTAGGAGCACGGGCGAGCCGCTGCCGGGCACGAGCGGCCGCGCTCACGCAGTATCGATCGGATAAACGATGAGAAAGAGCGACAGACGGCCGTACTCTGCCGTGAACTGTAGTGCTTGTCAATAACTATAGTTAGTTTTTTGCTTTGATGCCATCGCGTTTCGCTATTGCGACTTTTGGCGCTCCAGAAGGGGGCACATCTAGAGGTCCCGGCGGCAGCCGCACCAATGCTTGCATCGCTTCGACCGCGTGCAAGCAATGCTGTCACTACACGATCTTGCTGTCGCGCCCCTTCCAGTAGCGGTCGCGCAGCAGGCGCTTATAGAGCTTGCCCGTCGGATGGCGCGGCAGCTCGGCCTCGAAGTCGATGCTGCGCGGGCATTTGATGGCGGAGAGATGCTGGCGGCAGAAGGCCAGGAGTTCCTCGGCCAGCGCCGGTCCGGCGTCTGCCATGTCGCGCGGCTGGACGACGGCCTTCACTTCCTCGCCGAAGTCGGGATTGGGCACGCCGAACACGGCGCAGTCCATGACCCTGGGATGGGTGATCAGGAGGTTCTCGGCCTCCTGCGGGTAGATGTTCACCCCGCCCGAGATGATCATGAAGGCCTTGCGGTCGGTGAGGTGCAGGAAGCCGTCGGCGTCGACGTAGCCCACGTCGCCCAGCGTGGTCCAACCTTTGGCGTTGCGTGATTCGGCGGTCTTCTTGGGATCGTTGTGATACTGGAACGGCCGGCCGTCGGCGAAATAGACGATGCCGGCCTCGCCCTGGGGCAGTTCGTTGCCGTCCTCGTCGCAGATCCGGAGCGTGCCGACGACGGCGCGGCCGACCGTGCCCTTGTGCGCCATCCATTCGTTGGCATTGCACATGGTGAGGCCGTTACCTTCGGTGCCGCCGTAGTACTCCCACACGATCGGCCCCCACCATTCGATCATCTTCTCCTTGGTCGGGATGGGGCAGGGCGCGGCGGCGTGGATGGCGCACTTCAACGGCGACACGTCGTACTTCAGGCGCACCGCGTCGGGCAGTTTCAGGAAACGCACGAACATCGTCGGCACGAGCTGGGTGTGCGTGATCCTGTACTTGCCGACCAGCCTCAAAAACTCCTCGGCGTCGAAATGCTCCATGATCACCGAGGTGCCGCCGAGCCGCATGACGCTCATGTTGAAGCGCAAGGGAGCTGCGTGATAGAGCGGCGCCGGCGAGAGATAGACGGTGTTCTCGTCCATGCCGTAGAGCTTGCGTGTGATCGCGAGCAGCGGATTGTCGAAATCGATCGCCTGCGGCTCGACGACCGGCAGCACGCCCTTGGGCTGGCCGGTCGTGCCCGACGAGTAGAGCATGTCATGGCCTGCGGTCTGGTCGGCGATCGGCGTCGCGGGGAAGCGCGCAACCGTTTGCTCCCAGGACTCGTAGCCCGCGATCGTACCGTCGATCATGTAGCGGCGGGGCGCGCCTTTCATCAGCGGCGCCAGTTCCGCGGCCTTGTCGGCGAGATACTTGGACGTGATGAAGAGCTTGGCGCCGCAGTCACCGACGATGTAGTCGACCTCCGCTGAGGTCAGCCGCGAGCTGATCGCGGTGTAGACCAGGCCCGAGCGCTGGGCCGCCCAGCAGATCTCGAAGAACCGGGCGTTGTTCTCGAGGAACAGCGCGACATGGTCGCCGACCTCAAGGCCGAGCGAGCGGAATAGTTGCGCGATACGGTTGGATTGTTCGTCGAGCTGGCGATACGTCACCGTCTCGCCGCTGGCCGCCATGATGTAGGCGGGCTTGTCGGGGTGAGCCTTGGCGTGAATGTAGGGATGCATCGCGCCGCATAGAACCGGATGGACTTCACCCTCGCAAGCCTCGGCAAGGCTGCTCTCTCGCTGCAGGAAATACCGCTGTGAGAACACAACGCGGGCGGCGGAAAACAGTTTACCATCGGGTTAAATGTTGATAGCCACGTCGCGTCGGAACGCTGTCGACGACCAGAGGAGATCCCTATGGCAGGACAGACTACGATCGACGGCCCGGTCGAGGCACTGCAACGGCTTCTGTCGGAGGTGAAGGCGCGTCGTCGCGATTTCGCCGCACGCCGTCGGTTGGACAGCGACATTGTCGAGTTGATGAAGCAGGCCGGTGTGTTCCGCATGCTCGTGGCGCGCCGATTTGGCGGCGATGAGGCGACGCCGTCAGATTTCTATCGGCTGGTGGAGCGCATCGCGTCGGCAGATGGATCGAGCGGCTGGGTGGCAAGCTTCGGCCATGCCGCGATCTATCTGTCGGCGCTGCCGGTCGCCACGCTCGAGAAGATCTATGCGGCTGGTCCCGACGTCATCATGGCAGGCGGCCTCTACCCGCAGCGGCCGGCGGTTCCGGTTGATGGCGACTTCAGGGTCGATGGCCGGTGGAGTTGGGCGAGCGGCTGCACCGCGGCCAACCTGATCGCGGTCGGGATCAGCGTGCCCGGCGGATCCGAACCGGGCGGCCTGCCGCGCATGGCCGTGCTGCCCCGCGAGCGCGTCTCGATCGTGGAGAACTGGAACGTCAATGGCCTGCAGGGAACCGGCAGCCACGACATCGTCGTCAAGGATGTCGTGGTGCCCGAGGCGTGGACCTTCGCCCGCGGGGCGCCCTCGGCCCTCGACGGACCGCTCTATCGCTATCCCACGCTGGCGCTGGCGGCGCAGTCGCTGGCGGCAGTCGGTCTCGGCACGGCTCGTGCCGCGCTCGACGAGGTGAAGGCGATGGCGGCCGGCCGCGCATCGATCACCGGCGCGCCGGCCATGTCCGAACGGCACTACGTTCAGGCCGATCTCGCCAAGGCCGAGGCGATGTTGCGTTCGGCGCGCGCCTTCTTCTACGAGGCGACCGATACCGCCTATGACGCACTGTGTCGTGGCGAGAGGCTGGAGCGCGATCTGCATACCCTGTTGCGGCTGAGTGCGACGCACGCGGCCAAGGCGGGGGCCGATGCGGCGCGCATGGCCTACGAGATCTCCGGCACCGTGGGCATCTTCACCGATCATCCCCTGGCCCAGTCGCTTCAGGATTCCCTGGTGGTCACCCAGCATACCTTCCTGTCGCAAGGCACCTGGCAGAGCGCGGGCCGGATGCTGCTGGGTTTCCCTGCCGTCCCGGCCTTTCCCTGATCCTCGGCGTTGACCCGGTTCCGCCCATCGGGTTTATTCGCGCCGCACCTTGGCGTGCCCCCGTGGCGGAATTGGTAGACGCGCCTGACTCAAAATCAGGTTTCCTCACGGAAGTGTTGGTTCGAGTCCGACCGGGGGCACCAGCGCCTGAATGCAGGCAGGCCGCCGTTTTATCGCTGTCACTGTATGTTCCTTAGAACGGCTCTCGACTAATGTTTTGGCCGCTTTCGAGCTAGCCTGTCCGGATGCGCATAGGATCGCCGGCGTAGTGCTTCACGGCGTACTTTGGTCGCAAAACTCTCATGGCGCTTGGCGAGCTCGGCGCACCGCGTACTGAAGGCGGCGAACAACCTGTTGGAGCTCCAGGGCGCTGCCCGACGTCGTCGACGAAGAACGTCGTGGCCCTGATTGACGCCTGCCGATGCGGCGCCTGCAGCTCAGGGATCACCGACCAGGGGATCGTGACAGGCGCGTCGGTCTTTTCCGTATCCCGGGCCAGAAGGGCGTATCGACGATGTTTGACGGTCAGGCAAGCCAGTCTTGTCGGCGCACGCCAACCCAATACATGGTGACGATCGCATCGCCCATGCTCGGTCTGCCGAGCTCGTCTGGGAAAGCGGTCCACGAACCGGCGGTCGCTCTCGGCGGCGAATCCATACAACGGCAGCCTCGCCGCCGCCGGCAGGTGCCCCTAGGATTGATCGGGATGTGGGGGGATGAACGATGCACGTCCACGGCGCCGCTGACCCGCCGGCCGAGATCGACCGCTTTCACGTTCTATGACTTGCCGGAATGATTGCTGGCGCAGCGTACGATTGCCTCGTCGCCGTGCCGGGTGATTTTGCCGAGGCAGCCGTTGACGTGCTGGTGTTCGCGGCAGCGGCAACCCTCCTGTTCTGCGCCACTCGTCTGCGGAGCAATATGGCTCGCATGCTGTCAGTGCCTTTCTTGGCCGCCACGATTGTTGAGCTGTTTTCCCACGAGAGGACGATGAATGCCGGGCAGCTGGCCTCTCTCCTGATGGTTGTCCAGGTTCTGGCGATGGCGGTCGCAATCACCTTTCTTTTCACGCGCGCCGCTCGAGACTGGTTTCAAGCCTGAACAGGGACAACGGCAACGGCGACCAGTCGAGCAAAAGTTCGCGTCACGGAACCGTGAGCTTGTCATCGGCTGGTCACCCCGGCTGACCCGCAGGCGCGATATGCATCACGGGCGCCGGTTATCGATTTGGCGGCGAACGTCGACAAACCCGGTTTAGGGACAACAAGGTGCAAGCTGGACAACAGCGCATTGCCGGCCTTGACGTGCTGCGCGGATTCGCGGCTGTCGCGGTCATGCTGCATCATCACGGCCAGTACTACGACGTGCTCTATCCCGGCCGCGAGCCCCTTTCGGTCGACCTTGGACCGGGTCACTTCGGCGTCGAGCTTTTCTTCATCATCAGTGGCTTCGTCATCCTGATGACGATCGAGCGCAGGAAACTGGTCCGCGAATTTGCCGTCTCGCGCCTGGCGCGCCTGATGCCGGCCTTCCTGATCGCCCTTGTCCTTGCCACTGCAATCCGGTTCCTCTGGCCCGTTCCGGTGCTGGACACGCCAACGCTGCCGCAATTCCTGGCAAACCTGACCATGGCTCCGAGCCTGTTCGGCCAAGCCGATATGGACTTGCCCTACTGGACCCTCACCTACGAGCTGGTCTTCTACATTGGGATGGGGACGATCCTGTCGCTGAGCCTTGTTCCACGGATCGAATGGCTGGGCCTTCTCGCCGTCGCCGTGAGCTGCCTGTTCATCCTGACGAATGACGTCAGGCAGCATCACCGCACGTCGATTCTGCTGCTGATCTACTACAGCAACTTCTTCCTGATCGGCATTTGCCTCTACCGAATCCATGCAAGGCAGGCGCGATGGATTACCTGGCTCGCCCTCGCCTTTGCCATCGGCATCACGGCTCTTGGCGGCGGCGAGCGATCCTTCGACACGCCAGGCATCGTTTACCTGCCGCTCACACTTGCCTTCACGGGGCTCGTGTGTTTGGCCATCAGCCGGCATGGCCAGTGGCTCGCCTGGCCGCCCCTGATCTTCGTCGGAAAGATCTCCTACCCGCTCTACCTGGTGCACGTCGTGCTGGGCTTCGCCATCATCCGCTGGAGCATCGCGCTCGGCTGGAGCACCGTGGCGGGCCTCGTTGCCGCGGGCATTGCCTGCCTGGTCGTGGCGACCTTGGTGCACTACTTGGTGGAGCTGCCCGGTGGCCGTTGGGTGCGTGCGGCATTGGGCTCGCGGGCGCGGATGGCTGTACCCGTCCCCGTTGGTTCGTCGCTGGATCAGGCCGAACGGTAGTGCCTTGTCGCGGGGGAAATGCATCGAAGGCACACCCGCCATTGGTACCCAGCCGATTGCTCGTGACTCCCCAGCGCAATTTTGTGGCCTATCCCTGCCGACCAGTCGTACGAGGATCGGCACTTGGCTACCGGCTCTTCCTGACGCGTCTTCTCGCCACCTTCGCGCCGCTGGCGCCCGTGAATCGATCGAGATGGCCAGAGGAGATCGAGGGATGTGGCGCCCCGGCAGCCAAGCGCTTCAGGCTTACCTGCTCTTGGGGACTAAGACGTGCTGGTTCCAAACGTTTCATCGTCACACTCCACGCGTTGTGAGCGGGAGTGCGGGACATTGTTCGCCTTGAGGCCACTGTCTCTCAGCCGTCGACGCTCACGGGGCGGGTCGACGATGTAGAGACTACGACCCTCCCTCCATAGGGTTGCCAGGTGAACAATATGGCTTGGGTGTAACGCGCTTCCTCGCAGCGGTCCGACTTGGCGGGCCCCCGCCCTGAGCGGCTCGAGTAGTGGATCGCAAGAATCGCTGCGCGTGCGTAACCGGCATCGCGCGGACGGTGTTGGTGCAGAGCCAGCTTTCCCCTTCGCTGACAGGTCCGACTTCCCAGCCATGCATCCCTCGGGCTGGACTTGGCGGCGGGCCACCATCGGTAACGGTCCATCATGCCGGCGGGGTGGGCTAGGCGGTAAACCACGCACGGGGTGACCATCAGTGCACGACGGCGAGCGCCATGGAGCTTGATAAGATCGTCGGATCCTTGGCGGCGTTCTGCACCACGGTGTCCTATGTCCCCCAGCTGAAAAAGTGCTGGGACACCGGGTCCGCCGGCGATCTGTCGTTCCGCATGTTCGCCATTCTCGCCACCGGCGTCGCTCTGTGGCTGGCGTACGGCGTGCTCAAAGGCGACTCCGTCATCATGGCGGCCAACGCAGTCAGCTTGGTTTTGCTGCTGGGCATCCTCTATTTCAAGGTGCGTGACCGCCACCGCCACGATCGCGCCTCGAACTGACAACCCGCCGAGCTCGTGCGGAGCGCACACACCGGCGTCGTAGCAGGCCAGTTTATTCGGAACGTTGTTGCTGCAGCTGCTGTTGCTGCTGGGTCGCAAGCGCGCCGGATGGCAGCCCTGCTACTTGTCGCTCCATTGCGAGCACTTGGGCTTCCAGCTCTTCCGCGAAGCGAAGCAGTTTGACCCGATCTGGATCGCCCAAGCCTCGTGCGAGCCGCCTGGCGCGGGCCGCGCTATCGAGTTTATGACGAACCTCGTTCAGGTTTTGCATGACTTCACCCGAACGGCCGTAACTTACGGTTGGTTGCGCCACTGGGCTGTGACCTCGCGGGGCGACGTGGATTGATGAATCTCCGGTGGTGTGCCGCCGCTTTGGCGCGTCAGCCGCGTGGGCGCGACGGGTGCCGTCGCGCCCAGTTTTTTGCCGGTCAGCTACTTCAGCTCACTGCAGGCGTCGCGCGAAACGCCGGCCGCTTGCGCGGCATTCAGGCACTCCGTCTTCGACTTGTAGCTCGAGGCATTGAACCCGCCGCCCTGCGCCTGGCTTGGTGCTCCCATCGAGCCGGTAGTGCCGGAAGAGCCAGCGCCTGTGCCGCTGCTGCCCACGCCGCTCGAGCCGGAGCCCATGGTGCCGCCGCCCATGCTGCTTCCGCCTGTGGTGCTGCCGGTGCCGCTGCCGGTCGCGCCGGTACCGATGCCACCCGGACTGGTAGCGGTTCCGCCTCCGGTCGTGCCCGAACCGGTCTGCGCGTTGGCGGTAGCGAAGGCGACGGTAGAGGCGGCGACCGCGGCGATGAGGATGCGAAGATACATCAGTCTCTCCTTCAAAACGTGGGGACAACCCCCGGTGGATGAGAGCCGCACTGCACGATGAGCGGCCATTGCGAAGGGCCCGTTGCGGTGCAACACCGCGACGGGCCCAGGCATGCAGGAGAGAAGAGGCTTGGCCCCTGCACGCCACGGCGAACCAACGTCGACCAGCGCGCTGCTGTTGCCTTTGCGTCCACTTTCTGAGGGAGCGCGCTATCCGCAGGTGACCTCTTACGAAGCGGCGGACGGGGTCGGAGCTGGAGGCCTGGCTTGATTTTTTGCCGAGCCGGCGACGCGTCGCTTTGTCGGTCGTCGGCCGTGCCAGAGCGGAATGCGATGAGGTGGAACCGCGCGCGGTTTTCCAGCGACTGCGCGATCAGCACCAGCGAGCCTGCCACGTCATTTGTCGGAAAGGCTTTGCATGAGCGCCCGGATATGCACCGGCTTTTCCAAGCGGCGGACCGCGGCAAACGTCTCTGGCACGACCCACGCGTCGTAACCGGTCGTGAAGACAAATGGGACGTTGCGGGCGCGCAAGGCCTCGGCGACCGGGTACACCTTCTCGTTCCGCAAATTTATGTCCAGTACGGCGGCGTCGATCCGTGACTCGGCAGCAACCAGGGCTAGCGCTTCTTCTACCGATCCTGCGGGACCGAGCACTTCGGCACCGTGGCCGGCGAGCTCTTCGGCCAGGTCCATGGCGACCAGATAGTCGTCCTCCACCACGAGCAAACGGCGGCCGCCCAGCACTGCGGAGTTATCCATCTGATCGCTCATTTCTGTTGGTGGACAGGATGATCTCGCAATGCACGCCATCGCGGTGGAGCTCCAGGCTCGTCGTTGCGCCAAGCTGATAGGGCAATGCCCGTTCGATCAGTTCACTGCCATAACCTTTGCGCTTGGGGCCTTCCGGAATGTCGATGCCGACTTCGCGCCACTCGATGCGTGCCGTCTGTCCGTCGCCGGCATCGTCGGCCTGCCACGTCACCGAGAGTTTGCCGGCCGGCTGGCCGAGCGCGCCATGCTTGAGCGCGTTGGTGGCCAGCTCATGGAACGCCAGGGCGAGGACCTGTGCGGCAGATGCGGATAGAACCACTGGAGGCCCCTGAACGGAGATCTTTTCACTCGTCCTGCCAACCCCATGTGCATGGAGCTCGCTTTCGAGCAACTCCCTGAGGTCGATGGAATGATGATCGCTGCGGGCGAGAAGGCCCTGCACACGGCCGAGCGCGCGCAGGCGCCGTTCATATTCCTCCTTGAACTCCCCGAGGGAGGCGCTCGACCGCAGGGTCTGGCGCGAAATGGACTGCACCACGGCCAGGAGATTGCGCGTGCGGTGCTGGAGCTCGGCCAGCAGGACTTTCTGCCGATCCTGCAAGGTGCGCAGGGTATGGATATCGGTCGACGTTCCGACCCACTCCGTCTCCGGCGTTGCCGGCTCGCCCAGGGGCACGGCGCGGGTCTGATGCCAGCGGTACTCGCCGTCCGACGCTCGGCGGAAGCGGTGCTCGCAGTAATATTGGCCCGACGTGGCGGCCTCGGTCCACGCCCGCCTTGTCCGATCGCGGTCGTCGGGATGCACGGCATCTAGCCAGCGAAACTCGAGACTGTCCTCGAAGACCAGGCCCGTGAAGATGCTCCATTGCGGGCTGCCCCAGGTGCGCGCGCCATCGGTCTTGCCGCGGAAGACCAGCTGCGGAATGTTGGTCGCCAGCACCCTGAACAATTCTTCGGTTTCGTGCAGCTGTTGCTCGGCGACATGCTGCGCCGTGCGGTCCCGTACGATCTTCACGAATCCCGATGGCGCCTTGGAGAGCGGCATGAGCAGGCCGGATGCCCAGAACCGCGTGCCGTCCTTGCGCATCTGCCACCGCTCGTCCTCGGCACGCCCATGCGCGCGGGCCAGTCGTCGCTCTTCCGCGGCTGCTTCTGACCCGCCTTCTTCAGGCGGGAAGACGACGTCCGCCGATTGTCCCATGATTTCATCATCGTCGAAGCCGAACAGACGCTTGGCGCCGGTGTTCCAACTGGTGGTGATGCCGTTGGGATCGACCGTGAAGATGCCGAAATCAGTCGCGCTTTCGAAGATGAGCCTGAGAAGTTCGCCATCCGGTATTGCCGCTCTGGCCTCGTCACGCGGCTCTTTGCTCACGTCCATGGTTCTCCCCGGGTCCTTGAGCACTAATGGCTCGGCGTACGGCCGGGTTACTTGCGACCATTGAAATCGGCAGGAAGTTCGCGGAGCGGCAGTCGCGCGCTGTGACTCGCCCAGCGGCATGCGCGGCACCTGAAGCGCTTTCAGCAACCCCGCGGGATTGCAGGAGTGAGGCAACCCGCGGCGCTTTGCTCACGTTCGCTGGACGGATCCAACGCGCTTCTTGGCGCGGTCTGGCGCGAGGAAGGAAGTATGGCGAACGGCTCTTTGCAGCGGGAACTGGAGGATTTGCACCTCAAGCTCCGCAGTGCGCGTGCTGCCGCAGCTGCTGCTACGGCGACAGAGAAAGACAAGGCAGACCTCAAGCTGATCGAACAGGACCATGTGGCAGCACAGCAGAGGGCGCGCCGCCACGCAGATGCCGGTGAACCGCCCGCGCAGCGAGTGGAGAGCAAGGACAGCAAGAAGGTGCTGGACGCGAGGCTCGATGAAGCGCTGAAGGGCACGTTTCCCGGCAGTGATCCTGTTTCATTCGTCGAGGCCGCTCCCGTGAAGGCACAGGATCGCTCCCTGCTTGCTGTGAGGGTTGCAGAGCAACAACAGCCTGAGAAAACAGCCCGGCGAAAAGATCGAAATGACCCAGGCGGACGCCGGGGACCAGGTCGTGTCGTGCCCTGAGCGAGTTCGACCCCTCCGAGCGGCGCTGGTCCACGATCGCTGCGCGACCGCATGCTGCCCTGGTCGCCCGCCTTTCGGCGCAGCTACGAGCGGACGGCGCGCGAGCGTGCGCCCGCCGTCGTTGACTACGATGGCTGCTTTTGGATGGGTGGATGATCGCCGAAGACGCAAACCCCATTTGCCGTGCACTAGAGCGGGCATGCCTTGTGGTCATCGATGAGGCGCGGCACTTCGCAAATCAGCTATTGGAGGAGTGGCTTGATGCTCAAGTCTTCGCTTGCGGTGCTCGGCTTGGCCATGCCCCTGATCAGCGCGTGCTCGCCGTCGCACTATGTCGCTGAAAGGAGTCGCGAGGTGATCCTCGGTATGGACGTGAACACGTTGAAGTCGTGTGCAGGGATTCCCACCCGAACGGAGCAGCTCGACGCGCGCACCACGTTGTACTCCTATGAAAACAAATACGAGAGGACGGGCGGGGCGGAGGTCACTTTCCCGATCATCGGAGGCGGCTTCAGTCTGGGCGGCAGCGGCTCGTACTGCCACGCCCTGGTCCGAATCGTCGATGGCAGGGTAGCAGCGGTCAACTACGCCGGTGACAACGACGACATGATCGGCAAGGAAGGCATCTGCGCCCCGATATTCAGAGGCTGCTTGAGGGACCTCGAGAAGGCGCGCCAGACATCCTCCAAGGCAAGATGACGGAAACGGACGATCGCTTCGGCGGCTGGGCAAATGTCAGCAACTGGTTCCCCGCGGCTCGCCGGGAGACCCGGTGCCGACAATATCAATGGTTCTTTCACTCAGGTGATCTCGAGAGGGTGCTGCGGTTCTTCGAGACGGGAATCCCCGGCGTGAGCGGCCCAAGGGCTCGTTCACTTAGTCGTATCGCGTGCTGGCGCTCGCGCCACGTTGGGGTGCTCGCCCATGTAGCGCTCAACACCCGTGGCATCACCATTGCCGGAACTGGAGCAGGCCGCCACGCCAATGCCGAGCAGCGTGAGTGCGATCATTGCGAGCGGAAAATTTAGGGCAAATCCCGGGCCTCTCCGCCCGCCGCGAACACGGCCAGTTCCGACGCCAAAAATGTTCGGGAGCGGCAGTGGAACGTTGGCCAAGACGCGCCGTTCCTTGGCCAAGCCTAACTTCAACACAAACGGAGGCATGCATGGCCAGCGAAGAAACCAAGATCACATCCGGCAGCCTGATCGCGGCGGAGAAGGTCGAAGGGACCGACGTCTTCAATATGCAGGGCGAAAAGCTCGGCACTGTCGACGACATCATGATCGACAAGGTGAGCGGCAAGGCGATCTACGCCCTCATGTCGTTCGGCGGCTTCCTCGGCATTGGCGAGAAGTACCATCCGCTGCCCTGGTCGACGCTGACATACGACGAAAGCAAGGGCGGGTACGTCGTCAATCTCGACAAGCGGATGCTCGAGAACGCGCCGACGTACGGCATGAACGAGGACTTCCGCTGGACGTCGGACTACGGCCGCCAGGTCGACAAGTACTACGGCGCGCCGAGCTACTGGTAAGGCGACGGCCAAGACTCCGGGCCGTCATGCAAAGAACAGGCGTCGCGCAGCCAGCCCGGCAGGCGCGACTTTTTGCTGCCGGGGATCGGGTCAGTGAAGGGTTGGCTGCCTCGGTTCTGGCCCGCGAGGCCGGTAGATGATCGTCACCGTCCAGTGCTGCGTGCCTCCCGGGGCTGAGTCGGGGGCCGGGAGCGTCCAGCCGCTGATCTTGTCGAACTCGCTCTGTTCGGCCCACCAGGAGGATGCCGCCTTTTCCGCTTCGGCCCGCGTGGCCGCCGTGAACGCTCGCCAAAACTTTGCCGTCTTCAACATTCCCGTGAGTACCCTCCGTGTCGCGCCAGCTACTCTAGACAGCAGCTGTTCGCGCGACATCTGCAAAGTCGGGCTTACCCACATCGCCCGCACGAGGGCAACGCCGTGCCGCGGTCTGCAGCAGCCCCTGATCGGTGCCCGCCAAAGGAGACGGTCGACTCGATCGAGGACGTCTAGCGCGACGAAACTTAAGGGGGCCGCAGAGCTCAATCTCGTGGGTGTGTCGCTTTGCGCTGCGTCTGGAAAGGTGCCGGCGTGCGCTCGGTCCGGCAAACATAGGGGGACGCTGTGCAGGACAGACGCGAGACACTGACGGCGGCCTGCCAGGTGGCGGGCATTGGTGCTGCCGGGCTGCTCCTGCCGGGCTATGTGATCGATGGCGCATTCGACACTGATCTCCTCAGCGTCGTGGCGCAGGCAATGCTGGCCGCTTTCGCGTGTGCACTGATGCTCGCGGTCTGGACGGGTCAAGAGTAGTTGGATATTGACCCGAAGCACCAGTTAACAGCCTCTCGCGACGTGCCGCCGGCGAATCGGGCGAGCCGGCAACCATTAGACGTTTATCGCGTGCAACCATCGGAAAGGTGACTCCTTAAGGACACGCTTGCCGCTGCAACGGCGGCGCGACTGTGCCGTCTTGGCGTGCACTTGAAGGGAGGCTTCCGTCATGCGCGTATCTATCTTGATTTTCCTGCTCGCCGCGACGTCTGCCTGCTCGGTTCGATCTGAGCGGGTCGAGCAACCCAGGCCGGTCACGACAGCACAGCAGACCACCACCGTCGCGCCTCCGGTCGGCCCGGCCGTCACGACCACCACGACCACCCCGGGGCGTTGAGGCTGTGTCACTCCGGCGCGTCTTGTTCCAAGACTGCATTTTCTGGAGAGGTCCATGGAGGGCGCTGCGAGAGGTTGGAAAGTCGCCGATGAAATCGTTGTACCTGTTCATCGCCACAGCCGGTGCCATGGCTGGCGGGTGTGCTGAACAGCCGTCCGGCAGGGCGTACCCGGAGGGACAAAGGTCTGCACTCGCCAACGAGGCGACGCGCGGCATCGATCCATCCCTCCGATATGGCAGCCCGTCCGGCAGGTACGGCCGGCCATCCGGCGGCAGTGCACCGACAAAGGCGACAGAGAGCGACGTGCGCTAGCGGGGCAAGGAAAGCCGCGACCCACGGCCAGCCCTCCCGGCCGTTCGCATCGCACAGGGCGGCAACATGCGAGTCGGCGAAGTGATGAGCCCCGGCGTGCAGGTCGCTCGGCTCGATCACACCATCCAGGAAGCCGCCAAGATGATGAGTGAGATGGATGTCGGCTCGCTGCCCGTTGCGCAGCAGGATCGGCTGCTCGGCATCATTACAGACCGAGACATCGTTGTACGCGCCGTGGCCGGAAATGAGCCCGCCCTCGACCAGGGTGCGCGATGTCATAACTCAGGATACGAAATTGTGCTTTGATGACGAGGACGCCGATGAGGTGCACTCCGCATGGCGAGCCACAGGTTCCGCGGTTGCTCGTGGTCAACCGGCGACACAAGCTCTGCAAGGCATTTCAATGCCGGGCGTGCGCGCCAAACGCGGGCAAGATCGGTCAAGAGAGGCCCTGGACGTATTCGCGCATAGCCTGATAGGCCGGCCTATCGCGCACTGAACAGGAAAATTCTTGGAGTTCTGCCGCCTGTTCCTTGCTGAATTTGCATGGCGCCGTTCCTCGATATTCGCCGTCGGGATTGGCCGCGCCTAATGCACAAAAACGTCACACCGAAGCTGGCTCGCCATCGTTCATAACGCACCGGGTGAGCGAGAACTCTTTGGCACGTTTCATGGGCTATATCACCGCGGCTGTCCTCTGGGCATTCGCAGTGGTGGTGGCATGCATGGCCGTCTGGCCGGCTTAAGCGCTCGGCTGCCTGCAGCGCCAGGCAAATCTGCTTGGATGGATGGTGGAGGAGCCGGCGCTTCTCTCGTTTGCGGTACTATGCTGTGCGAAGGACGTCGTCGCCGCCAAGGTGGATCAAGCCGCAACTCACGCGCCTGGTGGATGAGGCGCCGGCGGGGCACGGCTGGCTGCACGAGCTCAAGTACGATGGCTACCGCTTGCATGCCCGCGTCGACGGCCGCGATATCAGGCTGCTCACACGAACGGGCCTCGATTGGTCGCACCGCTACCGCCGCACGGCCGAGGCGCTTGCGACACTGAAGGTGAAGTCCGCCTACTTCGACGGCGAGCTTTGTGCCCTGGATGGCAACGGTGCTCCCGTGTTCAGTCGGCTGCAGGCGGCAATGGATGAAGGGCAAACCGACCAGCTCGTCTTCTTCGTCTTCGATCTGCTGTTCCTGAACGGTGAAAGCACGGCAAGACTGCCGCTGATCGAAAGGAAGAAGCGACTGCAGCGCTTGTTCAAGCGAGAGATACCCGGCCTGCGCTATAGCGATCATGTGATTGGCGACGGGCCACGCTTTCGCGAAGAGGCCTGCAAGCTCGGTCTCGAGGGAGCCGTCTCGAAACGGGCCGACCAGCCCTATGCACCCGGGGATCGCGGGATCTGGGTCAAATCCAAATGCCTCAATCGCGAAGAGTTCGTCGTCGTCGGCTGGACCGACCCGACGGGCAATCGGTCGCATATCGGCGCCCTGCTTTTGGGGTACTACACCGCAGATGGCCGCCTTCACTACGCGGGGCGCGCCGGGACCGGCATCACCGACAAGGAGCTCAAGCGCCTGGCCGGCGTGCTGAAGCCGCTGCATGTGCCGCGACTGCCGTTGGCGACGCCGCCACCGCGGCAGACCCGCTTCGGTTCGCCGCTTCAGCTGTCCAAGGTGCACTGGGTGAAGCCCGAGATCGTCGTGGAAGTCACCTACTTGACCTGGACCGAAGACAACCTGCTGCGGCAGGTCTCCTACCAAGCGCAGCGGGAGGACAAGCCAGCAGTCCAAGTCGTGCGGCGGGTGCCCCATCCGCCGCCGACGTGAGACCTGCCGCCTCACAAAGGACACGGCACCGACCCTGCCGATCTGCGTTGATTTGGTGCCAGCGGCAGACTTTCCCTCGAGGCTGTTGGGTACGGAGGCGGTCTGTCCGGGTCAACCCGGCGGACGTCCATGTTTGCGGAACCCGGGGTCGTCAGCGACGACCAATCCCTCTTCGCGACCAAGCGCGGGGGATGGGTGGTGACGCAGAAAGAAGAGAGCTGGTTCGCCGCAGCCGGTGAAGGCCACCGTCTCCGGTTTGGCGCACGACGTGAAAGTCGCCCGGGGTGGCCGCGGGCGGCGCATGCCTTTTCAGCGCAAGTCTGTTTTCTGAACGTCGAGGACCCCCGCGCGGCCGCTCGCAGGGCTTGCCGCGGTCGGCGTGCAACGCACGGGCGCGATTGCCGTTGAAGGCCCACCACAATCAACGGAGGTTTCATGATCAAGCATGTGCTCCTCGCCGGCCTTTTGACGATGGGTGCCAGCGCGGCTTACGCCCAGCAGGCCACCACGCCGCCACGCGCGGCCGACCCGCAGGTAGCGGCCATGCCCTCGGGCGCCGACGCCAAGAAGCTGATCGGTCGCAACGTCAAGAACCCGCAGGACGAGACCGTGGGCGAGATCGAATCGGTCTACATCAATGCCGATGGCAAGGTCGACAGCGTGATCCTGGGCGTCGGCGGCTTCCTGGGCGTGGGCGAGCGCCTTGTGCGCGTGGCCTGGAAGGACCTGCGCATCAGCGATAACGGCAACAAGGTCGTGATCAACGCCACCAAGGACCAGCTGAAGGGGATGGCGCCCTATACCTATCGCGACGCCAAGCTGCGCGGCCAGGTCTTCAGCGACAGCGGAGCCTACACGGCCGCCAACGATCGGACGACGGCGCCGGCTGACCGTACGGCCTCGACCACGGCCACCGAATCGACCGGCGACTTCAACGCCCGCGGCGCGGTCTCCGGCAATGCCCTGATCGGCGCCAAGGTCCACAACGCTGCCAAGGAGACGGTGGGCTCGATCGAGGACGTCTACCTCGATGCCAAGGGTGCGGTCGACTCGGTCGTCGTCTCGGTCGGCGGCTTCCTGGGCGTCGGCACCAAGAACGTCGCCGTGAAGTGGTCGGACCTGAAGCTCGGCCGCGACGGCAAGGATCTGATGCTCACCACCAACTGGACCAAGGACAGCCTCAAGGCCATGCCCGACTACAAGTACGAGCGTCGCAAGCCCGCTCGCTCGGGCGGCTGACGCCAGAATCCCTTCGGCGCTTCAAGGCCTGTCCGGGCGCATCCGGCCAGGCCTTTCTTTTGTGCCGCATATGACCATAGGGCCCCCTGTTGCGTTGAACTGGCGCCGGCCCGATCGCGCATGCCTATCGGCACACGTCGCACGGTGAGGTGATTTGCAAATCGCCGGCCGCGTCCGCGAGATGGTGGTATGCCGCTGTCAGGGAGGATTGCGCCGCTTGAACGCATGGTGGTCTGCACGGCAGAGGGGACTGTCGGGCTGCCTGACATGCTGGCGTATTTCAGGGCGCTGGATGAGGTCGCGGGCCTTCCCGTATCAGAAGATCTTCATCGCCACGGCCGGCGTGTCGGAACTGTCCCAGGAAGATCTGCGCGTCGTTACAACGAGCTCCGTTCGCGACGCAAATATGGCCCTTTCGGCGAAGTCGCAGTCGTGGCGGGAACGTCGCGCAACAAGGCGCTCGCCGACATCTTCCGAATGTTATCGCACGTGGATCCGCCATTATTCATCTGTGCCACCATTCACGACGCCCGCCAGTGGCTCGCCAGGAAACGCGCTTCAATGCCTGGCCGATGACAGGCAATGGAGCAGATTGCCAGCGGACCAGCGACTCTGCAGACTGCCGGCGTGCCCCTGCAAATGGACATCTCACCGCTTCACCGGCTCGTGGTGATCGTGGCACGCGGACACATCACCGCAGAGGAGATTGCCGCCACCACACGACAGCTCGTCGAAGCCAACGTGCCGGGCTACGCCAAGATCATCGACGTTTCGCAGGCCAAGTCGGAGCTGACGCGCGAGCAGGTGCAGAAGGTGGCCGACCTGCTGCGCGGGGCACCCGGCGACGCCTCGCGCGGTGCGGTGGCCTTCGTCATCAACCCCGACCGCATCGGCTTCGCCAACGTGTTCGCCGACGTCACCCAAGGCGAACGGCCCATCCAGTTGTTTAGAAGCCTGCACGAGGCCCGGGCGTGGCTCGATCGGACAAGGCAAGCCTCTGATCGACGGGACCGGGAACGAAGGGACAGACCCCGGTGACGCCGGTCATGGCGCGCACAGTCGCCGCGGGAGCGCCTCGCTTGACGCCTGCTCAGGCGACCCTGGTGACGCCTGTGTCGGATATCAGCACCAGTGTCGCGGGCTGGGTAGCCCTGAGTCGGAGAATCCTTCGCCCGGTTTGCCATAGAGCACGCAGTCGCCGGTTGAGGTAAGCCGGCTTCTGTCACTGTGCCGGCGCCTCGAGCGCGCCGCGATGGTGGCAGGCGGAAGCGGATGCTGCCGTGGTGTCGCTAGTGCAACGCTGCGAAACAAACGGCGCGGGAGAAAACCACGAGCAGATGATGCTGGCTGATATGAACCAATATGAGCTTGCCGATACTCGCCACCTCTAGAGGAGTTAGCGAGCGTTGGAGGTCGCCAACAAACGATGCCAGCGCGTCGGGCCCTTCCAACGTAACCGTGAGCAACCGCGCACGCTCCGGCAGGTCAGCCCCTGAGGAGGCGCCGGTCCGTGAGATCAATTCGTGAGCGCTGACTGTGCCCAGGCTGGATCCTGAGGCCAAGAGCTTTTCAACAACACCACGCAACTCTTCCGGAAACTGGATCCTGATCTCATCGTGCGGCGCGAACATGCGATGGCTCCAGAGCTGGCCTGTCAGCAAACGCACCATGCTTCTTCACGAACAACCGGCGAGAAAAGGTTTCAGAACAACGGGGCGATAAAAGGCAGCTGATATTCCGTGCCGCTTTCAAACTTGACTCGCAACAGTGTGGCGCATCACGCGATGGTCCTGTCTTCCGCAAACTCTTTCCTTTCTCAGTCGCCAAGGAACCGTGCCATCCGCGTCGGCAGCGCGCTTCGGGCTGGAGGTCCGACTCCGCGGTCTCCGAACGGGCGGCCCGTTCACGCGAAGCCGGACCTGCCAGCCAGAAAACGAGGGAAAATGGCTGGCGTCGGACCAACACCGTGTACTGCTGATTGGTTACGTAGCCGTGGGGATTTGAGCTTTCCGTGCAGCGTCTGGGGCTTCCTTGTGGCCGGCCACGAAAAGAACCCATCGGCCCCCACCCGACGGGCTCGGAAAACGAATCAGAGCCGGAGGGGGAAGCTCCTTGGAGGGCCCGTCCTACGGCACGACGATTTCGACCCTGCGGTGCTCCGGTCGCGACGCAAAGATGGCCCTTTTGGCGAAGTCGCTGTCGTGGCGGGAACGTCGCGCAACAAGGCGCTCGCCGAATATTCCGAATGTTGTCGCATGGGATCGGCCACTATTCATCTGTGCCACCATTCACGACGCCCGCCAGAGGGCAAGCCCGCAGGCGAGGACGTTCGGCCGATACCTCATCCGCGCCACGCGCTGATCGCGAGGGCAGGGCCGGTCGGGCGAAGACGCCGCTTCGCGAAGGTCACGTCCTTTCAGGCTTTCTGTTCCGCTCCAGCTCTTCCACTTGCCCGGCCAGTTGGACATGCTTGGCCGCATCGAGCTCGAAATGCCAGCGGTGGGCTTCGGCTTTGAGACGGTCGGCGCCGACGCGGTGCGCGAACGCTTCGGCATGCGCTGTCTCGGCGAAGGCACAGAGGAGTTCGGTCACGTCCTCCCCGGGGGCCAGCTTCGTCGCGTACGCCGCCGCCGGTGCGTCCTTCTCCATCAGCTTGTGCAGTAGGCTCCGCAATCCGCGAAGATATCTTGATCCTCGAACGGGCGTGATCCTTGCGTGCACCGTTCCGCTGCCGGGATGCCGTTCGACAAGATCGTCCCACTCCATCCGCGGCATGCCACGCCCTCAAAGCTGATGACCGCCAACGTCGTGCCGATCGCGCTGTTCCCCGCGCTCAACTGGCGTGCCTCCGGCAGCAAGCGTTCGGCGGAACTCCAAACGGACCGCACCGTTACAGCATCCTGCTGGGCCTTTTTGGCGCACGCAGCGAGGAGCACTTCATGAACAACATCGTCTGGTGGGTCGGCGCAATTGTCATCGTTCTGGCGGTCCTTGGATACCTGGGCTTCAGGTGAGAGGCCCTGGCAGCTGCCCTTCGCTGCCGCCCGGCGCTTGACGATCTTTGTCCATTTGCGCGGCCGTGCGGGGGCCGCAACGCGCGCCCGTCGCGGCTCGGATTTCGGATCGTTCCGGTCGTCGCCGACTACCTTCCAGCGCAAGTCGATCTTTTGAAAGTGGCGCGGCCATCGGCGCAGCGCCGCCGTGAGGCTCCCTCTCCTGTCCGCACCAACCGCCTGCCGGTCAGCGGGACGCGAGGTGCGGGCGGCGCCAGGCGCGCTCGGCTTCGTGGTCCTGTTTGCGGCGCAGCCCGTCGCGCTGCTTCGACCGGACATGCGTGAATTCCGCCCCCAACAGCACGATCTGCGCGGTATAATAGACCCAGATCAGGACGATGACGATCGAGGCCGACGCACCGTACGTCGATTCGAGGCCCTGCTTGCCGATATAGAAGCCGATCAGGAACTTGCCGATCTCGAACAGGGCGGCCGTCGCCAGCGCCCCCAGCCATACGTCGCGCCAGTCGACCTGGGCGTCGGGGAGCCACTTGAACATCAGCGCGAACAGCACGCTGATGACGGCAAAGGAGACCACGAACCCCGCCGCCTGGAGAAGCGGCTCGGGGATGAAGGTGCCGAAGGTCCTGGTGAACGCCGACAAGCCGGCCGTCAGCAGCATCGACACCAGCAGCAGGAAGCCGATCGTGAGCACCCCCGCCAGCGACAGGACATAGTTGCGCGCAAAGCCCCAGATCCCGCCGCCCGGCTTGGGCTGCACTTCCCAGACGACATTCAGCGCTTCCTTGAGCTGCACGACCACGCCGATCGCTGCGAAGATCAATGTCACCGTGCCGATGATGGAGGCGAAGATACCTTCGCTTGGCTTGCCCGCGGCCGACAGCATGCTGTTGACCGACTCCGTCCCCTTGTCGCCCAGCAATCCGCGGATCGCCTCGGTCACCTCGCGCTGGACGCCCTCTCGTCCGAAGACGAGCGCGGCGATGGAGATGACGACGACGATCAGCGGGCCGAGCGAAAAGATGGAGTAGTAGGCTATGGCGGCTCCGGCCTTCGCGCTCTTGTGCGCCGACCAGTCGGAGACGGCGGCCTTCAGCGCGGGCCACAGGCCTGGCGGCACGGTCTTCGGCTCGGCCTGCCGTTCGCCGGCCTTGTTGGTGCGTGGGGTGCTCATAAGCGGCAGAACGGCGCGCCTGTCGTTGAGTTGCCGGCCGAGCCATCTATTTAGCTTCGCCATCCTGCGCAAGCCGTGCGCCGCCCCCTTACCGAGCGTTCGGCGTTGGCCAGCATGCACCTCGCATAACGGCTTGGTGACGGCATGCGACGCGGAACGAAGCGACAAACCAAACACCGGTGATCCTGGTCATGGCTCGCCGTAGCGGCGGGGGCGCCTCGCTCGACTCTGCTCAGGCGACCGTGGTGACGCCTGTGTCGGCGGACATCAGCGCATCGTATCGACGATGCCCGGTCTCCCTCAGCGACCAGCGCCAGGCGTTCCGCTCGATGAGGCCGAGCTGAAGCAGGCGGCGAATATGGTCGGGCCCGAGTGCCTCGCCGCTGGCGAATCCGACCTTTGCAGCGCAGTCTCTTCGCGTGGGCTGAGTTGTGCGAGCATTCCTTCTATGAGGCTCTCCTCTGCTCCACCGGTAGCTAACCAAGTCGGCCCAGAGCGGACAAGTCTCCGTTGCCGACGCAATACTGCGGGTGGAGCGGTCGGCGACGCCGCGGTGCGCGCCGTAGGCCGGCTTCTGTCAATGTGCAGCGCCGCGAGCGCGTCGCGATAGTGGTACGGGAAGCGGATGCTGCTGTGATGTAGCCCGGCCAGAAAGTGCGTATGGCTGTTCGACCATCAGGGCGACAACCCTTACGAATCAACACTTATCGGGTGCTTCGCGATCTGACTCAGAATCAGGTTTCTCACGGAAGTGTTGGTTCGAGTCCGACCGGGGGCACCATCCTGCTTCGCGCTGCGCGCTACGCAGGACAAGCCCTGCGAAGCAGCCCTGGGAACGTTTTGCCGAACCGCATGCAGCGGGATTACGATTTCGGGCGAATCAGGACGACGAACGCGAGGTTCCAGATAGCCGTCGCAAGTGCGAACAGAAGGCCGAACTTCGCAAGAACGATCATGAAGATTCCGATGCCGCCCCAAGGAATCATCAGAGCCGTCAGCAGCGGGACCACGCCAAGAGCCACCGGGACCGCCAGCGCGGTCAGGTAGAGCCACTGAACGAAAGCGCTCCGGGCGCTGCGCTCCCACACTGAGTCGCCCGCGGTGCCGTAGACCCTGCGCACGGCGAAGATGCCGGCAATGAAGAACGATACCGCGACCGCCGCCAAGATGATGGCGTTGCCACTGAAGTCGACTGCAAAGGACGGTCTGTCCGGACGGCCGGCCCAGGTACATTCGAACTCCCTCCAGAGCTGAAACTCGGCGGCCACCGCATTCAGCGCGACCAATCCCGCAAGATATCGGGCCTCGGGTGTCGTGATAGGCTCCCGGCGCAACGTTGGAGGCACACTGTACATGAAGCAGGAGGGCTTATGCGATGGATCGGCCACCATCGACGTAGAGATCGACCCCATTGATGTACGCGCCGGCATCCGAACACAGCAGCAAGGCAGCTCCCGCGAGATCGTCGGGCTTGCCCAACCGGCCAGCCGGAATGCGTTGCACGAGCGCTTCGCCTTCGGTCGCCATCTGGGTGCGGTTGCGCGCGGTCAGGATGGCGCCGGGGGCGAGATTGTTCACGGTGACGCCTCGGCCGCCGAACTGGCGCGCCAGGTTCCATGACCAGTTGAGCTGGGCTGCCTTGGTCCCGGCATAGACCATCATCTGCGGATGCGGCCGAACCTGCTGCACGCTGCCGATCGTGACGACACGGCCCCAGCCGCGGGCACCCATTGGCGGTACTAGCGCCTGCAGAAGTTCCAGCGGGCTGCGCAGGTTGACGGAAACCTGCTTGTCGAACCGCTCTCGCGTGATTGCCTGGTAGGCCTCCGGCAGTTCGATCGACGCGTTCAGGACCAGGATATCGACGGGCGACCAGGCGGTGACGGCGGCGGCCAAACGATGCCCCGAATCATCGAGGGCAAAATCCTGGCCGAAGGCGCGCGCCGTGCCGCCGGCCTGCTCGATTTCCCGGACCACGGTGTCGGCGTCGGCTGTCTCCTCGGTCGTGCCGGCATGGTGGATTGCCAGCCGTGCGCCGGCTCCCGCCAAGGCGAGAGCGATTGCCCGGCCGATCTCCCGGCGCGCGCCGGTGACAAGCGCCGTCCGGCCGGTCAGGCGGAAGCGGTCGAAGGTGTCTTGCGGCATGACGGCTAACCCAGGCGGACCGACCGCGCCTCGTTGCCAACCTCGGTTCCGAACGGCCGTGAGAGTTCGGCGAAACGGTCAAGGATGGCGGTTCCGTCCTCTTTCCCGGCGAGGCGTGGGCGGCCGCGACGGTGGCGCGCGTCCTTCCAGCCGAGCGAGATCGGCGTCAGCTCGATCGAGCGCAAGGTCATTCGCCCATTCGGCCCGCTTTCGTAAGCGAGCGTGGGCACGATCGATTCCCAATAGCGGCGATCGGACGGGAAGCCCGCCTGGTCGCCCTGCGTGCGCTTCTGATAGACCTGCCCCGGCGTCAGATGAGGCTCGGCGCGGAAGCGGTCGTAGCCGTCGGCCGGGATCTTGGCCACCAGCTCGTTCTGGCCGATGAAGTTGCCCAGGCTGTAGAAGATCGGCTTGCCCTTGTAGAGCTCAAGGCCGCGCAACAGGTGTGGGCCATGGCCGACCACGAGATCGGCGCCGGCGTCGATCATCTCACGGGCGAAGCTGCCGATGAACTCGGCCGGCACTTCCTTGGGGCCGAGCTGCTCGTGTGCATGCAGGCTCACCATCACGAGGTCGGCGAGCCCGCGTGCCTCCTCGATCCAGCGCACGATGGCCGCGACGTCCTTGGCGTTGGGTGACGTTCGGACCTGCGCCTGGTTGGCCGACTTGAACTTGAGGTCGCCCAGCGGGAAGAGGGCCGGGTCGGCGAGCGGGAAGGCGAAGCCCGACTTGATCTTCTGCTGGCGATCGGCCTCCAGGCCGAGCTGGTCGGCGACCTCGCGCAGCACCGCGAGCTGTTGCTCGGTGACCTCGTGCAGCGTCTCGACATGCAGGGGGTTGAGCCCCGGACGTCCCGGCAGGTCGGGCCGCTGGGCGCCCGCCTCGTTGCCCTTGGCGAAGGTCGAGCAGCAGGAGATCATCGCCACGGTGCCGGCGCTCGAGGTGTGATAGCAGGGCCGGCGCGCATCCTCGAGATTGCGGCCGACGCCCGCGAAGGAAAGCCCGCGCGTCTCCAGCGCCTCGATCGTGTGCACGAGGCCCGAGATCGAATAATCGAGCGCATGGTTGGTGGCGGTGGCGAAGAGGTCGAAGCCGGCCGTGACCAGCTCGTCCAGCACCCAGGCGGGCGCGCCGAAATGCGAACCGCCGCTCTCCAGGGCGGGATCGCCGCGATAGTCGTTCGCCAGGCCCTCGAGATTGGTGAAGGCGACGTCGGCCGCACGCACCTTGTCGAACAGTGGCTTGAGCTCGGCGTCGTCGCGGCTGTTCAGCCGGCGCTGCAGGATCGAATCGCCGGTGAGAAGAAGGGAAAGGGGCATGCGAGGCAATGTGCCGGGGCACAATTGCCGGAGTCAAATCCCGCTAGGGCGCGGGCTGCGGCGGCGGCACCCAGTCGTTGTCCCAGTACGTGATCAGCTGCGGTCCGACCACGCGCGGTGTGAAGCGCACCGCTGCTTCGCCGCGGGCCGGTAACAGATGGTGGCCCAGCTGCGTGATCCACGGCCGGGCCAATCTCGCCGTCGCGTGGTCGCCCATGCCCATGAGCTCGTTGCGCGACTCCAGCGAAATTCCGTAGTTCGCATCCGCGTTGCCCCTGCCGCCAACATGCTGCAGCCCGAGCGTATGCCCGAACTCGTGCAGGATCGTGGTCTGGAGAAAGCTGACGCTGTGCCGCACCCGCCCCAGCCGCGTCCGCCGGGTGTTCCAGTCGAGGGCGAGGTCGCGATGGGTGAACATGCCCAGCCGGTGCTCGGCCCAGGCGAAGGAGCGGAAGTTCGTCTCGCGCGGCTTGATGATGAAGTACCGCTGGTTCGCCTGTCCGGCCGCATCGACCAGCCCGATCGAAAGGCTGCAGGTGATCTTCGATGCCGTGGGCGCGCCGATCGCGTGGCGCGCCTGGTACCAGGCCCTGTTCGGCGTGAGATCGAACTTGCCGTCCCAATAGCGCGTGATGACACGCACGAAATTGTCGCGAAAGGCGAGCCACTCGGCATCCGTCCAAGGATCGAGATTGAACCGGTCGGAGCCGTCGCGCACGGTACCGTTGCCGGGGACGTGGGTATCGACCGAGCGGAACTCATTGACGCGCGTGGTCGGCTCGCAGCGGATCAGCTGGACGCTGTACCTGGAGCATGAGATCGACGGTCCGATCGTCCATCGGCATCAGGAGGGAATCGCGATCCCTGCCGTTGTGAATCATTCGGATGTTCATGGCCGCCGCGCCCTTGCCCGAGTGATGCCCTGATTACAGGGCAACTGGCATCGCCTGTCCAGTTTGCGCCCAATGGGACGGGCTCTCAGTGGCAAATCCCACAGATTCCCAGTGTCGCGATGCGTACGAGAGATCAGGCGGGGAGTTCGAGTTGGGGCCATTGTGATGTACGATCGCTTCGAACACATCGTCATCGGCCAAATCGGGTCCGCCACGACTGCGGGCCAGCGCCGATCATGGGACAGGTCTCGTGAAACGCATACTCCTCGTTCTAGCCGTCTTGGCGTCGGCGCCGCTCGCCCAGGCGCAAGGCGATGACAAGGCCTATTGCGCCCAGCTCAGCGACCTCTATCGCCGCTATGTCCAGAATGCGACAGGCCGGCGGGTCGACGTCGAGGCCCTGCAGGCGCTCGACGACTGCTCGAGGGGAAAGCCCGCGACCGCCATTCCGGTGCTGGAGAAGCGACTGCGCGACGCCAAGATCACGGTGCCTGGCGGCGAATTCAAGCCGTAGGTCAGTCGTATTGCTTCAGGCGATAGTTATCCATCACCCACTTCAGAGTCGTGCCGTATTGCGGATCGGTGGCATAGACGCCGGTCAGCGCGTCGGCGAAGCGGTCGGGGTCCTTGACGACCTCCATGGCCGCCCGATAGGGCGAGCCGGTCGACAGCAGCTTGCCGTGCAATTCGAACGCCTCGGACGTGCTGGCGAAACGCCGGAAGCGCGCCACCATCGTCACCACCTTGCCGTCGATGACCTCGCGGGTCTCGCTTTCGACCGCGGGCTGGCCCTCCAGCGCCTTGATGCCGAACGGGTTGTTGCTGTCGGGCGGCATGGCCGCTCCCCAGGCACTCTCGACGATCCACTGTGCGAGCGTGATCGAGGCCGGGATGCCCCAACGCCGGCCCGACGCCTTGGCCGCCTCGATGATCTCCGGCGGAACGATGCCGACATGGCCGAAGCGCGGCGTCGGCGCCTGCTCCTTGGTGACCAGCGGCCGCGCCGCCAGGGCGTAGTAGGTCGGGCTGCCGGGCGCCACATATCCGGTCGGCGGGTTCATGCCCATCACCACCGCCTGGAACGCCTTGATGGCGAGGATCGTCCCGGGATCCATGGTGCCGGTGACCGGAACGTCGGTGTGAGGCTTGGGCAGCCGCCGGTTCAACAGCGATTGGATGACGAACACGTCGCCCGGGCCGTTGACGGCGTCCTGTCCGACCGAGGTGAAGATCGGCGGAGCGACTGCACCGGCTTCGTCGGTGCTCAGGATGGTCTGCGATGGGGCAAGGCACATGGCGACAGAGCCTATGTCGAATGGCTCACGCATAGGATGGCTGGCGCCGCCCCGGAGCGTCAACCACCTCGGTTAATGCGCATATTAATGGTAGTTTCAAGGCGTCCTACAACTTTCAATAGGATTGGTCCAAAAGCCAAATACGATTGCCCAATCGTGGGTTCCCCTACTACTATTTTAGGCGATCGGACCTGCCTTTCGCCTCCCCTGCAGGAGTGCGCCTTCAAGTGACCCTGAAGCTTGTCATGATCCGTTGCCCCGACAACGTGGCGCCCGAGCGGCGCGAGGTTCGCGGCGGCGAGTTCTCCATAGGTCGGGGGAAGGACAATCAATGGGTCGTTGCCGATCCTGAGCGTCACCTGTCGAAGAAGCACTGCCAGTTCGTCTACGGCGTCGGCGAATGGGAGGTGCAGGATCACAGCACCAACGGCACGTTCCTCAACCAGGCCGGCGACCCGATCGGCAAGGGCGCCAGCCAGAAGCTGCGCAATGGCGACAGGGTCAAGTTCGGCCTCTACGAGATCGAGGTGATCATCGACGACGAAGAGCCCGCGCGCGAGCGCGACAGCTTCCTGGACGCCCACGACCCCGTGCCGTCGCGCTCCGACGTCCGTCCCTACCAGGACGCCAGGCTGTCCAGCTCCTCGTCGATGCTGGACGCGCCGAACACGCCGATCCTGCCGGCTGACTTCGATCCGCTCGCGCCCAATTCGGAGCCGTTCAGCGGTCCGACCGACTCCGATCACGTACCAGCCCTTCAAAGCGCTTTCCGGCCGCCGGGGCCGGTCGCGATCATTCCCGACGACTGGGATGTCGACCTGCCTGCCGCCGCGCCACGGCCCCAGCCGGCGCGGCCGCAGCAGGCTGAGAGCGCTCCGGAGGAGGCGGCTCCCGCCCCGGCAAAAAGGGAACGCCGGGCCGCCGCGCCGCCAGCAGCGCCACCGGCCGAGGCGGCGAGCGATTCCGCGGTCGTCGAGGCGTTCCTGCGCGGCGTCGCGTTGAGCGATGCCACGCTGCCGGATCCGGAGAAGACGCTGGAGCGCATCGGTGCGGCGCTGCGGGCAAGCGTTACCGGCCTTCGGCAGACCTTGATGGCGCGGGCCAGCATCAAGGACGAGTTCCGCATCGAGCAGACGATGATCAGGCCGAGCGGCAACAACCCGTTGAAGTTTTCGCTCGACGACGACGATGCCCTGGCGACCCTGCTCGGCACGGGCCGGCGTGGTGGCATGCCGGCCGACGAGGCGATTGCCGAGGCTTTCGAGGACCTGCGCATGCATGAACTGGCGACGATCTCGGCGATGCAGGAGGCCGTGCGGGTGCTGCTCGGGCAGTTCGCGCCCGAGATCATCGAACAGAAGGCGGGCGGCGGTGGATTACAGATCCATCCCGCGCAGAAGAAGGCCAAAGCATGGGAAGCGTTCGGACAACTGCACAAGAGCGTGACCCAGGCGCTTTCGGACGATTTCGACAGCGTGTTCGGCAAAGCCTTCGCGCGTGCCTACGAGCAGGCGATCGAAAAGCTGACCGCCGATCGGGCGTCGTCATGATCGGCCGCCGGCTGTTGCTCGCGGCGGTGCCGGGCGCCCTGCTGATCGAAGGTTGCGGCGGGCCGCCGCCGCCGGCGGTGGTCGACGTGACCATCCGGGCGAATCCCGACATCAATCCCAATCCGGCGGGCACGCCGGTGTCGGTCGCGGTTCGTCTCTTTTCGCTCAATGCCAGGGGCAAGTTCGAGGCGGCCGATGTCTACTCACTGATGCAACGCGAGGCCCAGACTCTCGGAACGGAAAGCACCGGCTCGGAGGAAGTCGTGGTCCGTCCGGGCGAGACCCGGAAGGTCACGCTGATGCCGAAGCCCGGGGTGCGCTTCATCGGCGTCGCGGTCCTGTTCCGCGACATCGATCGCGCGCAGTGGCGCATGGTCGCTCCCATTGCCGAGAGCGGGCTCTCGAAGTTTGCAATCTCGATCAGCGGCACCAGAGCCGCACTGGTGTCTTCATGACCTGGTCAAATCGTGTGGTCTGGCTGGAGGGGATGTTCCTGCGGGCACAGCACTTCCAGCAACAGGACCGATGGCTTGAGACGCTGGTGCGCGACCGGACCGCCGCCTTGCGTCCGCATGGCTGGGGGCTGACCGAGGGGGTGATCAACCGCAACCTGCTCGCCACCGGCCAGTTCGCGCTGGCCAGCGGCAGCGGTGTGTTCGAGGACGGCACGCCGTTCTCCCTGCCCGGCGAGACCGACCAGCCGGTGCCGCTCGACCTGCCCGAAACGACGCGCAATGCCATCGTCTATCTCGTCCTGCCGATGCGGCAGGCCGGATCGGTGGAAGTCACCGCCAACGGTTCCTCGGAAGGCCGCTACGAGCAGAAGCCCTTCGAGGCCTACGACACCCATTCCGGCTCGCCGCAGCCCGCCGAGGTGCAGGTCGGAAGGCTGCGGCTGCGCTACATGCTCGAGACCGAGAATCGTGCGGGCTATCACGGCATCGGTCTTGCTCGCGTGGCCGAGGTCGGCGCCGACCGCAAGGTGGTGCTCGACGATCAGTGGATCGCGCCATGCCTGGCCTGCTCCGCTGTCCCGCCGCTGACCGGCCTGCTCGCCGAGCTGGCCGGGCTGCTCAACCAGCGTGGCGAGGCGCTGGCGGCGCGGCTGACGGCACCGGGGACGCGCGGCGTGGCGGACGTCTCCGACTTCCTGCTTCTGCAGTCGGTCAACCGCTCACAAAAACTCCTGGCGCACTGGGCGAGCGACGGCAACGTCCATCCGGCCGATCTCTACGCTGCCCTCGTGCAGATGGCAGGCGATTTCGCGACCTTCACCGAAGCGAGCCGCCGTCCCTCGGACTATCCGCCTTACCGGCATGCCGACCTGCAGCGCAGCTTCGCCCCGGTGATCGCCGACCTGCGCCGCTCGCTGTCGTCGGTCATCGAGCAGACCGCCATCCAGATCCCGCTGCAGCAGCGTGCCTATGGCGTGCGCGTCGGCGCCATCGTCGATCGCGGCATCCTGCGTTCGTCGAGCTTCGTGCTGGCCGTGCAGGCTGACGTGCCGACCGAAACCTTGCGGCGGCTGTTCCCGTCGCAGGTCAAGATCGGCGCGGTCGAGCATATCCGCGAGCTCGTCAACGTCGCGCTGCCGGGAATCGCGGTGCGGCCGTTGCCCGTGGCGCCACGGCAGCTGCCGTTCTATGCCGGCGCGACCTACTTCGAACTGGACCGCAATTCGACGCACTGGAAGGAGCTACAATCTTCCGGCGGCTTCGCCATCCATCTCTCCGGCGAGTTCCCAAATCTCAATATCGAGCTCTGGGCGATCCGCGGCTGACGCCGCTGACGTGAGGCGAGCATGAGCGACAATCCCTTCGCCGAGCCTGAGGACGACAACCGGACGGTCATTCGGCCGACGCCCGGTCGGCGCCGGTCGGCGACACCGGAACAACCTCCCGTCGCGCCGAGCGAACCGCCGTCGTCGCAGACGGTGGCCTCACGCCCGACCGCTGCGCCTGTGGTGGCCGCCGAGGGAACCGAGGGCATGGCGGTCGGCAACGATGTCCTCGCGGTCGCCGCCGCGCCGCTGCTCCAGCTGATGGCGCGGTTGCGTAATACGGCGAGCCCGCCGGACTCCGGCGACCTCTACGAGCGAACCGTCCGCCAGATCCGGGTCTTCGAGCAGGAGGCGCGCGACAAGGGCGTGCCTCTCGAACAGCTTCGACCCGCTCACTATGCCCTGTGCGCCAGCCTCGACGACATCGTGCTGAACACGCCGTGGGGCAGCAGCGGAAGCTGGAGCCAGCGCTCGCTGGTCTCGACCTTTCACCAGGAGGTGCGCAGCGGCGAGCGCTTCTTCGATTTGCTGAAGCAGATGTGCGCCAACCCGGGCCGGTTCCTGCCGGTCATCGAGCTGATGTACATCTGCATGTCGCTCGGCTTCATTGGCCAATATCGCCTGTCGCGCCGCGGCGTCGGCGAGATCAACCGGATCCGCGAAGAGACCTATGCCGTCATCACCCGCCAGAGAAAGGCCGCGGAGCCCGCGCTTGCCCCACACACGAAAGGCGTAAACGCGCCCTACCGGCCGGCGCGCTTTGTCGTGCCTCTCTGGGTCGCCGCGGCGGCGGGACTGGGCGTCATCGGCGCGCTCTTCCTCTGGTTCTCGATCAGCCTCAACGCGGAATCCGACACCGTCTATGCCCGCCTGCAGGGCGCCCCGCCGGATCGCATGCCGACCATCACCCGCACACCGGTCGTCGAGCCCGCGCCCGCGATCGTCGTGGCACCGCCGCCGCCCGAGCCGTCGTCGCTCGACAAGCTGCGCCAGTTCCTGAAGCCCGAGATCGATCAGAAGCTCGTCGAGGTGCTGGGCACGCCGGCACAGCCGCTGGTGCGCATCATTGGCCGCAACATGTTCGCCTCGGGCAGCGCCACCTTGACGCCGAGCTTCAAGCCGTTGCTCGAACGCATCGGGCTCGCCTTGAAGGAGGAGAACGGCCCGGTGAAGGTCATCGGCTATACCGATTCCGAGCCGATCCGCACCATCGCCTTCCCGTCGAATTTCCAGCTGTCGACGGCGCGTGCGCAGGCGGCCAGCACGATCATCGGTGCCGCTCTCGGCGAGCCTTCGCGGATAACCGTCGAGGGCAGGGCCGACGCCGATCCGATCGCGCCCAATACCACGCCCGAAGGCCGCGAACGCAACCGGCGCATCGAAGTCGTCCTCTACCGGCAGGGTGGCTAGTCATGAAAGCTCTGCGGTTTCTCGCCTCTCGTTGGGTGCTGAGTTTCGTCGGCGTCGCCATCCTGGCGCTGCTTGTCTGGTTCTTCGGCCCACTGCTGCCTCTGCTCGAAGGATGGGTCGCCCGCCTTGTCGTCATTCTGTGCCTGCTCGTCGTGTGGGCGGCCGCGAACCTGGCGCTCGACTACAATCGCCGCCGCCTCGAGCAGAAGCTCGAGAGCGGCGTCACCGAAAAGGCGGCCGACGAGGCGGACGATCGTAGCAGCGAGGAAGCGGCGGCCCTGCGCGATCGCATGTCGACTGCGCTGTCGCTGCTGAAGCGGGCGCGCGGCACGCGCGGCTACCTCTATGAGCAGCCCTGGTACGTCATCATCGGCCCCCCGGGCGCCGGCAAGACGACGGCGCTGCTGAACAGCGGCCTGAAATTCCCGTTGGCCGCCGAGATGGGACAGGGGGCGGTCGCCGGTGTCGGCGGCACCCGGATGTGCGACTGGTGGTTCACCGAGAACGCTGTGCTGATCGACACGGCCGGCCGCTATACGACCCAGGATTCGAACGCCGCCGTCGATCGCGCCGGATGGGATGCCTTCCTTGATCTGCTCAAGCGGACGCGTCCGCGCCAGCCGTTGAATGGCGTGATCGTGGCGATTGCCTTGAGCGACATTGCCGCCGCGCCGAATGACGAGCGGGTGGCCCACGCCCGTGCGGTCCGTCGGCGCATCAAGGAGCTCGAGGAGCGCCTCAGCATTCACCTGCCGGTCTATCTGGTCTTCACCAAGGCCGATCTGATCGCGGGCTTCGCCGAGTTCTTCGACGATCTCGACCGCGAGCGGCGCGAGCAGGTCTGGGGTGTGACCTTCCCGTTCGGCAAAGCCGCAGCGACGCCGGTGGGGCAGTATCCCGACGAACTGCAGCTCCTCGTCGACAGCCTGAACGATCGCCTGTTCGATCGCCTGCAGGCCGAGCAGAGCCCGGAGCGCCGCGCCCTGATCGCGGGCTTCCCGACGCAGATCGCCACGCTGGCGCAGCCCCTGCAGGGCTTCCTCGTAGAGGCCTTCGGCGGCTCGCGGCTCGACCCGGCGCCGCTGCTGCGCGGTGTCTACTTCGCGTCCGGCACCCAGGAAGGCTCGCCGATCGATCGCCTGACCGGCGTGATGATGCGCGCCTTCGGCCTCGACCAGCGCCGCGCCGCCGCCCTGCGTCCTGTGCAGGGACGCAGCTACTTCCTCGGCAATCTCGTCTCGCGGGTGATTTTCGGCGAGGCCATGCTGGTGAGCGAGCCGCCGACGGCACGCATGCGGCGGCTCATCCTGCGGTCCGCCTCCTATGCCGTCGTGGCCTTGCTGACGCTCGGCATCGCCGGATGGCTGGTCGCCAATCGGTCATCCAGCCAGCGCGAGATCAGCGAGATGTCGGCGGCCCTCGACACTTACGAGAAGGTCGCCAAGGAAACGACGTTCGACCCGGTCAACGATGCCGATCTGCCGCGCCTGCTGCCGTTGCTCGATGCGGCGCGCGAGCTCTCGACCACGGCCAAGGCCGGCAGCCCGTTGCTGGCGGGCTTCGACCTGTCGCAGTCGGCCAAGCTGCGCGGCGGCGCCGAGGGCGTCTATCGCCATGCCCTGGGCTATGCGCTGCTGCCGCGCCTGGTCTGGCGGCTGGAAGCCCAGATGCGGGGCTACTTCACCCAGCCGGAGTTCCTCTACGAGGCGACGCGCGTCTACCTGATGCTGGGCGGCCAGGGCCCGCTCGACAAATCCCTGGTGAAGGAATGGATGACGTACGATTGGCAGGCCCAGTATTCCGGGCCTGGCAATATCGCGGTGGTCGCGAGCCTCCAGCAGCATCTCGATGCACTGCTCGCGCAGTCGTTGCCGGCGGTGCCGCTCGACGAGGCGCTGGTCGCGAAGGCGCGCACGACCTTCAGCCGCGTCTCGCTGGCGTCGCGCGCCTACTCCCGCATCAAGCCTTCTGCCGCCTCCCAGAACCTGCCGCCCTGGCGCCCGAGCGACGCGATCGGTCGGGCGGGCGGAAACGTCTTCACCCGGGCCTCGGGCCGGAAGATGAGCGACGGCATACCGGGCTTCCTGACCGTGGAGGGCTTCCACAAGGTTCTGCTGCCGGCACTGGCCACGGCAACGCGCGAGGTTGCGTCGGAAAGCTGGGTGCTGGGCCAGAAGGTGCCCGTCAACTTCGACCTCTCCAAGCAAAGCGAGGTCGCGAACGAGGTGGTCAAGCAGTACATGGAGGACTACGCCAAGGCGTGGGACGGCCTGCTGCAGGACATCGAGATCGCGCCGCTGCGCAGCCTGAACCAAGCCTCCCAGGACCTCTATATCCTGGCGTCGAAGCAGTCGCCGATGAAGGAGCTGCTGACAGCCGTCGCCCGCCAGCTCACGCTGTCGGAGCCGCCGAAGCCTTCGGCTGTCGAGGCGGCGGCAGCAGCGGATCTGGAAAAGGCTGCGAAGGAGAAGGCGGCAGCAGTAGCGCCCACGGTGGCGAAATCCGCGGCTCTTGCCGCATTGCTTGCCGGCCAGGCCGGCGGGACGCCGGCGCTCCCGCCCGGCCATCAGATCGACGAACGTTATAGAAATCTCCGTGAGCTGGTGACGCCGCCAGGGTCGGCGCCGATCGACCAGGTCCTGAAGCTCCTGGACGACCTGCGGCAACAGCTCGCCAAGATGAACGCCGCCGGTGTCGGTGCGCCCACCGTGGCGGCCGGCGACGATCCTTCGCAGGCGCTGCGGGCGGAGTCCCAGCGCCAGCCGCAGCCGCTCGGTCGCTGGCTGGCCAGCATGGCCGAGCAGAGCACCGCGTTGCGCGCCGGCGGTGCGCGCCAGCAGGTTGCCGCCGCCTACAATGGTGTGAACGGACCGGCCAGGCTCTGTGCGCCGGCGGTCAATGGGCGCTTCCCGTTCGTGCCCGGCAGCTCGAACGAGACGCCGCTCGACGACTTCGCCAAGCTGTTCGCGCCCGGTGGGCTGTTGGACGGCTTCTTCAACACTCAGCTGCGGCCCTACGTGAACACCTCCGGCAAGACCTGGACGCCCCAGGCGGTGGATGGCGTGACCGCGCCGGTCTCGCCCGCGGATATCGTCCAGTTCCAGCGGGCCGCCGTCATCCGCGACCTGTTCTTCGCGTCCGGTTCGACGACGATCGCCGTCCGCTTCGACATCACGCCGGTCGAGCTCGACTCGGGGGCTTCCCAGGTCAGCCTGGAATTCGACGGTACGCCGGTAACCTATGCGCACGGGCCCGCGCGCTCGACCCAGATCACCTGGCCGGGACCGAACGGCATGACCAACGTGCGGCTGGTCTTCAATCCACCGCCGCGCGGCGGCACGGGCGTCATCTCGGAGACCGGCCCGTGGGCGATGTTCCGCCTGTTCAGCCGCGGCACCCTGCAACAGGCCGGTTCGCCGGAGCGTTATCTGCTGACCTTCTCGCTCGGCGAGCGCAGTGCGGCGTTCGAGATCCGCGCCGGCTCGGTCATGAACCCCTTCGCGCCGGGCGTCCTGCAGGACTTCCGCTGTCCATCGGTTAGCGGCTAGCGACCATGCCGGCGCTGCCGCCCGATGCGATTGCCGGCCTGTTCGGCAAGCTGCCGGCGCGGGGAGACTTCGTGCGCGAGAACCTGCCGCGCGACTTCATCGACAGCTGGGACGGCTGGTGGCAGCGCGGCCTTGCCGAGACGCAGGCACGGTGGCGCGATGAGTGGTTTGACGCCTGGCTGGAGGCACCGGTCTGGCGCTTCATGCTGCCGCCGGGACTTTGCGGCAAGAACGGCGTGCTCGGCCTGTGGCTGCCGAGCGTCGACAAGGTCGGACGCTATTCGCCATTGACGATCGCCGCCGTGGCGCCGTGCGATTGGCTGCCATACGTCGGAGAGATGACGTCTTTCCTGGCGGCCGCCGAGGAGGCCGGGCGCGACGCGCTGGAGCACGACCTGACACCTTCCGATCTGGTCCAGCGCATCCAGGCTTCTTTCACCGCCGCTGAAGCGCCGGCGCCCGAGTTGGCATTCGCGGCCGGCCACACGGCGTGGTGGACCGACGGCGGCCCCAGAGTTGTCGCACGGTTTGAGGCGGGAACGGCCTTGCCTGAAGGCGACGATTTTGCTGCGCTCATAGACGACGACTGGGCAGCGAGCGCCGCCGCACCGGCGGCACTGGTCCCTCGAGCTTCGGATGCTTCGTGATGTCTGAGAACGGAATCGGTCAGAACGCCGCTCGATTTGGCAGCTTCCGCTCCTGCGCGGCGACGCATGCCGGCACGGCGAATCGGCTGAACGAGGACGCCTACGTCAATCGGCCTGATCTCGGTCTTTGGGCGGTGGCCGACGGTGCGGGTGGGCACGTCGCCGGCGAAATCGCCTCGGCCGAGGTGGCCAGTCTTCTGCAGTCCATCGACGCCAACCTCTCTGCCAGCGAAATGCTCGTCGAGGTGCGCACGCGGCTCGAGGCGGCGCATGCGCGGCTGCACAGCGAGGCGTCGCGGCTTGGTTCCGGCGCGATGGTGGCGACGACTGTGGTCGTGCTGATGGCGCGCGACGATCATTTCGCCTGCCTGTGGGCGGGAGACTCGCGCGCCTACCTGCTGCGCGGCCACTCCCTCACCAGGATCACCCGCGACCACAGCCTGGTGCAGGTGATGGTCGAGAACGGCACGCTCAGCGAGGCGGAAGCTGCCCGCCACCCGCAGGCCAATGTCATCACGCGCGCCGTCGGCGCCGATATCGACCTTCTCGAGCTGGACAAGCGGACCGGCCAGCTTCAGGCCGGCGACCGGCTGCTGCTGTGCAGCGATGGTTTGAGCAAGACCGTGCCCGAGGAGCTGCTGGCAGAGCTGCTTTCGGGTGACGATGCCGCCGCGGCCGAACGGCTGGTCACGGCCGCGCTGATGGCGAAGGTGACCGACAACGTCACGGCCGTAACGATCGATTTTACCGCAGGCGGTTAAGTCGCCGAAAGCAGGCTCTCGTCAGACGAGGACGGTGGGGCAGCCCATGACGACACTGCCGCCGTGGGCGGTCATGGAGCCCAGGTAAGCGGCAGGCATGCCGCCGATCAGCACCTTGAAGGATCCGAGAGCGATGACGTCGGGCGGCCCGACGCAGACGCACATGTCGCCGACGCGAGCAGCCGGCATGCCGCCGATCAGGACAGGTATGCCGCCGGGGGGAAGGATTGGTCCCCCGACATGCGGCACCAGGACGGTGACCATGGGGCAGACATGCATGTCGCCGACGCGTGCTGCAGGCATGGGCATCAGTCTGGCTCCGCTTCGAGGCGGCCTGCGCCGCCGACCGCGATATCCTTGGCCGAGGCCAGGAAGTGCGCAAGCCTGCCGTCGCGCCGCACCGCCGGTCCGCGGGCCGCCGCCAGGGCGACCGAGCCCGCCACCGCGAGTCCGGTGAAATGCGGCTGTGGCGGCACCTTGGGTGCCTCCGGCGGGGCCATGGAATCGCCGCTCCAGAAAGCGGCGATGGCGGCCCACGCTTCGGCGCTGCCGAAGCCCGTCGTCTCGGCCTGCTTCATCGCGGCCCGACGGTGCTCGTCGGTCGGCTTGCGGACCCATTCCTCGGCCGCCTCGCGCACCTCGGCCTCGGCCGCCAGATGGGTGCCTGAGGCCGCGCTGTGCCGCGAGCAGGCGCAGGCCCACCACACCGCTTCGCGCGCCGGCAGGGCGTGGGCGACGAGCCGCGTCGCTTCGATCAGAAGTCCGGCCCGTTCGAGCCGGTCGAGCGCCTCGACGGCATCCTGACAGCCGGCCAGCGCCGAGCGGCCCTGCTCGTCGAGCTGCAGGTGGGGAAGCACGCGCGCGAGATCGCCGCTGAGCTTGCTTGCGGGCTTGGTGGTGGTGGTCGGGGAAGCCATCGCAGTGTCCTCAGCCGATCATGATGATGCCGCCGCTGAGCGTCAGCATGGCGTCACCCTTGACGGTGGTCATCAGGCCCTTCACGTCCGTCATGACCGTTCCGTCGATCTTGATCATCATGCCGCTCACCGTGACGCCCATCTGGTCGATCTTCACCGAGCTCTGCCCGACCTTCAGCGTGATCGCCTGCATCGCCTCCATGGTGATGGAGCCGAGGTCGCACTTCACCGAGATGTTGCCGAGCTTCAGCTCCGTCGTCTGATCGCCCTGCTTGAGGGTCACCGTCTCGTTGCCCTTGTTGATGGTGACGGTGCGATCGTTCTCGACGGTCAACGTCTGGTCGTTCTCGACCTCGGTCTTCATGTCCTTCTGAGCATGCAGGAAGAGTTCTTCGTTGCCCTTCTTGTCGTCGAGAGTGATCTCGTTGAAGTCGGAGGTGCCGCCCTTGGTCACCGAGCGCGAGCGGAAGCCGAGCTTGGTCTTCTCGGCGACCGGGAAGATGGGCTTGTCGTCGCCGTTGTACAGGCCGCCGACAACGACCGGCCGGTCCGGGTCGGCATCCATGAAGGCGACGGCGACTTCGGTGTCGACGCGCGGGATGAACTGGGCACCCCACTGGTTGCCGGCCCACGGCTGCACCACGCGCACCCACTCGCTGTTGTCGGCTGTCGCATCCTCGCGCCAATCCCAGGGGAAGCGGATTTTTATGCGCCCCTGGTCATCGGTGTGGATCTCTTCGCCCGCCGGCGCCAGGACCTTGGCCGTATGCAGGCCCTCCATGCGCGGGCGCGCCGTCTTCATCGGCTGGCGCCACGGCACCGAGTTGGGAAAAGCCAGGAAACTGTTCGAGTAGTCGGTCCCATGGGCGACCCCGGCTCGCTCCGAGACGTCCTCGGCGTGATGAGTGATCGTCTGCACGACATGGACGACTTCGCCGGCATCGGTGCGCAGCTTGAACTTGCCGCCGGCGATAAGACCCCCATGGTCGCAGCCGCCGCCGATCAGGGAAACTGCGGCCTCGGCCGCTTCCATGCGCCATCGCGCCCGGTTCTTCGCCACGCCCGTGTCGCGGGTGAGCGCAGGCCAGTGGAATACCGGGCGGTTGGACGTGCCGCCGTGCTTGAGAATGGTGTTCTGCTCCATCTTCAAGTTCTTGTCGGGCACGTCGTGGTCGTAGTCCTTCACCGTCACCTTGCCGGGGGCGAACGCCTCGGGCTTGCGGTACTCGACCAGCATGTCGGCCGTCGTGCCGACGCCGAGACGAAGCGTGGCATTGGGAATGGTGTAGAAGCCGTTGTTTTCGTTGGTCACGACCAGCGTGTGGCTGTCTTCGGTATGCTCGAAGAAGTAATACCAGCCTTCTTCCTCCATCAGCCTGGTCGCGAAATGCAGTGCGGTCTCGTTGAACTGCGCCGTCGCCTTGCGCTGGGTCGGCGCCGAGTACAGGCGAAACGCCGTCTTGGTAACGCCCGCTTCCTGGAACAGGATCTTGAGGATGTCCTCGGCGGTCTTGTTGAAGAACATGCGGCAGTCGCTGCGGATGCCGGCGTGCGCCAGTTGGGGCACGAGAACCATCTTGTAGAGCTTGTCGACGACGCCGCTCTGCTCGAGCACGCCGAACTCCGAGACGATGCCGTGGAAGTATCGTGTCGTCTTGCCGCCGTGGTTGACCGCCACGCAGGCCTGTTTGTTGAGCATGTTGGTGGCGTTGATGGTGCCAGGCGCGATCGCCTCGACATCGAAGCGGAACAGTTCGCTGATCGTTTCCTTGGCCGTGATCCGGACGGCGGTCAGAGGCGACTCGGCTGAGCTGGTGATCGACAGCAGCGATTTTTTGTCATCTTCGGCCATGTGCAGCGCAACTTTCGGTGTGGTGTCCCAGCAGCCAAGTCACGATAGGTGCTTTCAGGCACTAAACGCTAGCCGACGCAACATCGTAAGGAAACACGACCTTGGCGGCGACATTTTGGCGGAAGGGTGTGGGCTATTGGGTTAATTCCATTTCCAGTGGAGTCTAGTCGGGAACGATTCGCAGTTGCCGCAGGATCGGCAGGCGCTGCTCGATGGCGGTATGCACGACTTTGCGCACGGTATCGTGCTTTTCCGGCACCACGTCGGCGCTCAACGCCTTGATCCAGGCGTCGGCATTGTCTTCCCGCTCGCCGCTGAGCAGTCGGGCGGCCATGAACTGCAGCAGCGGCGGCGCCGTGAGGCCGGTGCCGAGGCGCCAGGAGGCAAGGCCGCCGGACGTCTTGGCGTCGACGATCGAACTGACGCGTGAGCCGAACACGCGATTGAGCCGGTTGGCCGAGTCGGGCTGATCGCCATTCGAGCGAGTGGCGACCTGGCACTGATGGGAGCCGATGAGGACGCTCAGCAGCTCCGCCGGGTTGCTTTGCTCGCCACCCTGCGCCATCAGGTCGCCGACCGTTGCCGGTCCGCGCATGGCCGCGACCATCATGTCCTTCAGCTTGTCGCCGACCTCGGCCATGCCGGCCGGCACCCGTATCTTGGTCTGCAGCTCGCCCGGACTGATGATCGGCACGACCGTCAGGCGGGAGAGGGCCGCGTCGCGCGCCTCGTTGTGGATGCGCCGCGCGCCCCGGACGAAGACGTCGTGGCGCAACTGGCGCGGCAGGCACATGTCCTTGATCAGCTCGCGCAGCAGCGGGTCCTTGTAGCGGTTCATCACCTCGCGCTGTTCGGCCGTCAGCATCAACTCGGGAAAGTTCTCCATCGGATTGACGGACGACACCCAGTCGAGCTTGGCCTCGGCCAGTGCAGCGACAACGTCGGCATGGAAGGCCGGCGCCCAATGCGCGCTCATGTATTCGTGCGAAAGATATTCCGTCGACATGCCAGCCGTGGTGTCGAGAAGGTCGCGCGTCAGGCTGCTCTCGGTGAGATACTTGCTCTCGACTGCCTTGAGGTCGCGCGCCAGCGCGAGGCCTGCCTGGGCCTGCATGTCGCTGCGGCCGCCGGCCCGGATGCCGGTCTCGTAGATCAGCCGCTGCATGCCGAGCGCGCCCTGCCAGGCGGGCAGGGCGTTGTAGCTGAGATGGACCATGCCGCCCGGCCGCGTCTTGCCGGCCAGCAGCCGGACGATGCCGGCGCGGACGTCGTTGCTGACCCATGACCACAGGCCGTGCATGGTGACGAAGTCGGCCTGGGGAATGGCGTCGGCCTCGGCACTCGTCGCCAGCCCGGCGAGGTCGCCTTCTATGAAGCGGATATTGTCGAGGCGTGCGGCGCGGGCGAGATTGGCGCCGATGGCGATGTGGGCGGGATTGTAGTCGATCGCCGTGACCTGCCATCCCGGGTTGGCGGCCGCCGTGACGAGGGCGCCGATGCCGCAGCCGCAGCCCAGCTCGAGGTAGGAGGCGTCGTCGTCGGGTTCCGGCAGGTCGGCCGCGACATTGCCGAACAGACAGGCGAGCGCCATGCGCGCCGGCGACTGCTGGACGTAGAAGCCCTCGATATAGGCGATGTCGGCGACGTAGCCGCTGGTCCATGATTGGGTCATGCACGTCCCTCAACAATCTCGCTTTCGAACAAGGCATCGCCGGCATCGGTCCGCCGGGGCATGGCGCGCGATGTCGGCAGCCAGGTGTTCCAGCCGAGCAAAGGCCGCGCGCCCTCGCCCGGCGGCGTCAGCGCCAGCGGCGGGACGGCATCGCGGGCGAGCACCGGATTGACGGCAAAGCCGACTTCAAATCCGACATAGGCGCGGACCAGCGAGATCAGCTCGCGCAGCAACGGCTGGTCGGGCAGGAGACTCTCGAAGTAGGCGAGGTCGAGCGGCCCGATGCGCAGGACGATCCGCGCCTGCTGGTCCCATGCCCGCACGCCAGCCGCTGCGTCGATGCTGAGCTGGCTGAAGCCGCCGGGCGACAGGCCGACGCCGAGGCGCGAGCGCTGATCGATGGGCAAAGCCAACCAGGCGCCGGCAAACTGATCGACCTTGACCGGGCGTCCTAGCCAGTCGGAGGCCAAAGCCTCGAGCCGATCCGCGGAGCGCGGATGGGCCGAGAAGAATCCGGCGTAGTGACGCAACGCCGCCGGTCCGGTGAGCAGGCGTTCGGCAAGGTGAGGGGTGGCGTAGCCGGTCAGCGACAGCAGGACCTCGGCCACCGGATCGCCACGCTCCGTGTTGCCCGACAGGGCGCCGACATCGGCGGCGCGATGGGGCCGGTATTTCGTGCCGGCAGCAGCGAACGCCGCGACCATGCGGTGCGAGATCAGGTCGAGGAACCGCGTCAGCGAGAAAGCGCGCGATCGCTGATCGGCAACGACGGCGTCGGAGTAGTACCTCGGCAGGACGCCGGTCGGTCCCGTCAGTCCGATCAGCCCGACCGTCACGAGCGGTTCGGATATGCCGGTGTCGACCTGGACCTGGGTGACCTCCGCGGGCAGGTAGGATGATCCGGTGGTGCTGGTGAAGCGGGCAGCACTGGCCGGATCGGCCCGGCGGCGGAGATAGGTGAGGATCCTCACCGCGGCATCGAAGCTGAAGCGCTCGGGCTGCTCCTTGAGGCGGCCCATGGGTGCCTCGCCGCGCCGGGCGGAACGGGGGCTCGTCACAGCAGGACCTGGCTGCCGGCCCGCGCCGGCCAACTGGCGGCAACGCCGGGCCGCCCGCGCAGGACTGCCTCGGTGCGCACGAACGAATTCACGGTCGCATGCAACGCCAGGAAGCGGTCGAGCACCGACGCCAGCACATACAACCCGCCGGTCGTCCAGGCCTGGTCGTCGAATGTCAGAGTGACGTCGAGGCCGCGGCAGAAGCCGCCGCTGCGCGCACCAGGACCGCGCAGCCCGGGAATGCGGGCGGTGCCAGGCCGGGACGTAACATTGAGCAGGGAGCGAATCGCCGTCCGCGACTCGGTGGACTCGCGGCAATCGTAGAGGCGCAGGACTTCGCGCAAGGCGTCGGCGGCAGTCTCGCCGCCGACAACGCTGAGATGGCCAAGCGACAGGTGAGAGATCAGTCGCCAGAAGCCACGTTCGCGGATCGGCATGCGCAGCGTCGGTGTCGGTGCCGTCAGGCAGCTGAGGGCGGTGACGGCGGCGGCGCCTTCGACCAGCCTGAGCGTTGGCCGCCCGCCGCCGAACGGCAGGGCAGCGGGCAGGTCGCGGTTGCAGCACAGCGCATCGACCGACAGGACACCGGTGCTCTCGCGCTCGGGATCGAAGCCGGCGTCGTGCGGCAGCAGAAAGACCTCGGTGCCGCGAAAGTCGCCGGTCGTGTCGCGCCGTGCGGTGCCGTAGAAGCCGCCGATCGATGCGTCCGCCGCGTCGTTGGCGTGTCGTCGCGTCAGCCGGTGGAACGGCTGCCATGTCCTGAATTCGCCGTTCGGCAGGCTTTCGCGCACGCGTTCGACCGACCACACCTCGACGCTGGCCGGGCGGCGCACGTCCGGCTCGACGCGATATTCGATGCTCGTATGGTCGAGCGAGATGGGCTCGCAGCGTTGCGAAAAGAGGTTGACGATGGGCGTGCAGCCGAGCGCGAGGCTGTTGGCCTGGACCACGCGTTCGAGATCCGGTATGGCGCGATCGAGATAGACGAAAATGTCCATGCGATTGCCGGCCGAGACGAGCGTCTTGGCGTCGAGCCGGCAGATGTCGATGAAGTGGAACTTTTCTCGGGCAGCGAAGTACTCGCTCAGCAACCGGAAGCCGGAGAACGACCGCGCGGGCCACGGGAACAGCGCTTCCTCGGGCGCGAAGCCGACGGCCTGCAGGGTGTCCGGCGGCAGGATCACCGGATGGGGATCCGACAGATCGTCGGCAAGGGCGATCGAGACGGTGTGCGCCATCAGCAACTCGAGCAGCCGCGACCCATGCTCACCAGTGAGGAACACGCGCAGTCGGTCGAGGCCGAGCTCGGTGAAGGTCTTGGTCGGGTTGCTGCAACGCAGGCTGATGCGCAGGCAGGCGACGGCTTCGGCGGCAGTCGGATTTGCCGGCGCCGCCAGAGGCATGCCGGAAAGCCGGACGGCGTCGATCTCGACCGGCCACAACGTCAGCGGATAGGCGGTACGGAACTGGCAGGTCTCGCCGCCGACCGGCTCGGCTTCGACGGCGAGGCCAGACGGTAGATGGGCCGCGCCCGGCAGGTCCGGGTTGGCCGCGAATCGCGTGATCGCCACCGACGGCATGGGGGCGAGGTAATGGGGATAGAGCACCGAGAGCAGGGCGTCGGTGAGTTCGGGAAACTCGTCATCGAGCCGGTGCTGCACGCGTGCGCCCAGGAAGGCCACGCCCTCGAGCAGGCGACTGACATGGGGGTCGTCGACGGTGTCCTTGGTCAGGCGCAGGCGGCCGGCGATCTTGGGATGGCGCTCGGCGAATTCGCCGGCCAGCACGCGCAGCGCCTCGAGTTCCCGGTTGAAGAAGGCAAGCAGGGAGTCCGACGCCACCTACGCCTCCTGTTCGAGAACGGTCACGTTCTTGGTGAGAAGATCGACGACCGTATCGAAAGCGATCGGCTCGGGTGCCGGCTCGGCATGGAGCAGCGCATCGATGCGCAGCCGCAGCGTTCCACTCACCTTGTCGGCCGCTTCGAGCAGGGTGACCTTGAGGCCGACGATGCGCGGCTCGAAGCGGCGGATGCAGGCCTCGACCAGCATGCGCAGCTCTTCGCGGCGTCGCGGATCGTGGTAGGCGCCGGAGGCGAAGTCCGGCAGTCCAAATCCCGCCAGCGAGCGATCGAGCTCGGCCAGATGCGGATCCCAGGAGCGCCAGCGCCGGCGGGTGTTGAGCAGTTCCTCGAGGTCGTTGCAGATGCTGAGGCGGATCGCGTCCATCGCAGCACCCGCAGACAACGGCGTGTCGGAGCGCTGCGAAGGATCGGCATCGACCAGCCGGTCAAGGAGCGGAAGCTGGGCCCGTCTGCCCCGCGTCCCGCCCCTGTCATCGGAGGTCCGACTTCGGCTGTCGCTCACGCGCCCACCTGAAAGCTCAGCTTGTCCATTTCGAGCCAGGTCATGGCTTCCTCGCCGACCAGGATGGTCACGGCGCCGAGGCCCAATGTCGGCCCGTTGTCGCCCGCCTGGTGCCAGTCGGTTGCACGGCCGAGCCGCAGGGCATCGGTCATGGCGTCCGCGGCAACGCTCGTCGTCGGAGGGTAGGTCGTGGGCAGGTACACGTCACCATCGGGACCATCAGCAACCTGCATGGTCGCGCGGCGCCAGAAGAGATCGCGCGGCCGCTTGGCGGGATGGAATTCCAGGAGCAGCACCCGCTCCGGCGGGATCCAGAAATACTTGCCGGTCGTGGTGATGACCTCGAAGCAAGAGGACAGCAGGTCGTCGGCGTCACGCATGTCGTCGAAGGCTGTGCTGCCCGCAGTTCCGGTCGGATGCGGGCGCGCTTGCTCGGCCTCGGCGGCAAGCCTGGCGGCTTCGGGCACGTCGCCGTTGCGCAGGGCGACGATAGCGGCCAGCGATGACCTCTGGGCCGCGGTGGGCTCGCCCAGGAACTCCGGCACCCGGCCGTCGCTGAACAGCTGTCGTCTTGCCATCTCGCCGCGCAGCAGCTGGCGAAACTCGGCGACGACGATGGCGGCCGACGGGTCGAGATCGGCACAGGCATCAAGGACGACGTCGGCGCGCTCGATATTGCCGGAGAAGGCCAAAAGCTCGGCCAGCAGGACGCGGGCGCCGATATCGGTCGGCGCCCGCCGTACCGCGGCGTTGGCGGCTGCCAGCGCGGCGGCGAGATTGCCTTCGTGGAACAGACGGCCGGCTTCGCCCGGATCGGCAGTTCCTGTGGGAGAAAGCGACATCGATCCTCCTGTCCGGCCGCGTCGTCAGACGCTCGGGGCCGCGAGTTCGGTAACGAGATGGAATGCGGTAGCGATATCGTCGAGCTGGTAGTGCGGGCGGAGATGGATCGTGCAGCCGAACACCCCCGGCTTCTCGAGGCGCTCGCGCACCTGCACGTTGCCCTCGATCAAAGGAAAGCGCGCCCGCGAGTCGGCCGTGCTGTTGATGTTGGTGTTGACGTAACCCTGGAGCCAGGCGTTGAGCTGCCGCTCGATCTCGTCGGCGGTGCGGAAGGCGCCCACCATGTCCCTGCCCATCACCTTGAGGAGATGGGCGAACCGTGCCGCGCACAGCATCGAGTTGATCTGGGCGGACAAGCGGGCGTTCGCCTCGGCGACGGCGGCGGTGGCGCCGGAATAGTTCGCCGGCGCCTGCATGCTGCGCGAGGAGCCGAACACCAGCTCGGGCCCGAACGGCAGGACGCCGATCGGCAACAGTCCGACCTCGACCAGGGCCTGCTCCTGACGGAAGCTGAACTGGTATTCGATGGACTTGCGTGGCCAGTCATGGGGCGGTCCGCTGACGAACGGCTCGGCAGCGAGATTGTCGACGAGCCCGCCGCCGACACGGTCGATCTCGACGCCGCGCACGTCGGCCGGCCAGTTGTTGTCCAGGAAGGCGCGCACGGCACAGGCGGCGAAGGCGTATCCGGCGCTCATCCATACCCGTGTCTCGGCCGTCGGTGCGTGCTCGCTGTAGCGGAAGCCGTCGAGACGGCCGGGATCGTCGGTCCACGGACGACGCGCCAGCAGGCGCGGCAGCGTGACCGCCATGAAGCGCATGTCGGCGCGTCCCGAGAGGCTTCGCCAGCGCAGGTGGTTGGGGCCGCGCAGCGGAGCGGTGATGTCGCGCACGCCTTCGAGGTCGGAGAAGGTGTCGACTTCCAGCACCGTCGGATCGAGCGACAGCACGGTCGGCATGAAGGCGGCCGCGGCGACGGCGGAAAGCTGCGCCAGGCCGCTCACGTCGTCGGTCCGCGCGCCGGCGCCGGCGCGATGACGGACGGCGTGATCGATCACCATCAGGCCGTACGGCTCGCCGCCGGGCATGCCGAATTCTTCCTCGTAGATCCGGCGGAACGTCAGGCTCTGGTCGAACTCCAGCGCCCGGTCGAGGTCGCGGCAAAGCTCGGGCCAGGAGATCGGCAGCAGCCGGACCTTGACGCGCCGGCCGGGCTCGATGCCTGAGATCAACCAGGAAAGGCCACGCCAGCGTCCTTCCAACGCCAGGAAACGCGGCTCGTGCAGCACCGCGTCGAGCTGATCGCCCAGGATGGCGTCGATGTCGGCGATGTCGCGGTCGAGCGCCGCGCGCAGCCGGTCGCCGCCCGCGCCCAGGAGGCCTGTCAGGGCCTCGCCGAACCACTGCTCCAGCGCCTCACTGCAGCTCAGCCTGCCGTGGAGGAACGCTGCGAGCTCGCCGGCCGTCTCGCCGTGCCGTTCGCCGTAGAAGCGGCCCGCCAGCACCGACTCGCGCAGGGGCGGCCGCTGTCGAGACGCCTCCTCCGTGGGGGCTGCAATCGTTGCTTCCTCGCCCATGGTGTGCCGGTCCCGCCCATCATGGCGGCGGGTGCCAGGTCAAAGAGGTTCGGGCGGTCAGGCCTTCTGGGGAATGCTCGCGACCATGCGCAAGCTCGTGGTCAGTTCCTCCATCTGCAGCCAGGGCCGCAGATAGGCGATGGCGTTGTAGGAGCCAGGCTTGCCGGGAATCTCCTTCACCTCGACCCGCGCCTCGCGCAACGGGAAGCGCGCCTTCATGTCCTGGCCCGCGTCGACGTTGGGATTGACGTAGTTCTGGATCCAGCGATTGAGCCAGGTCTCGACATTGCTGGCTTCCATGAAGCTGCCGATCTTGTCGCGTCCCATGACCTTCAGGTAATGGGCAAACCGGCTGGTCGCCATGATGTAGGGAAGCCGCGCGGAAATGGCGGCATTGGCGGTCGCCTCGGGGCGATCGTACTTCTTCGGCTTCTGCGTCGTCTGGCCGCCGAAGAACACCGCGTAGTCAGTGTTCTTGTAGTGGCAAAGCGGCAGGAAGCCCTGGTTGGACAGTTCGAACTCGCGCCGATCGGTGATGCCGATCTCCGTCGGGCATTTGGCGTCGAGGTCGCCGTCGTCCGACGTGAACACATGGGTCGGCAGGTTTTCCACCTTGCCGCCGCCCTCCGCGCCGCGGATGGCGGTGCAGAAGCCGGTCTTGGCAAAGGCATCGGTCAGGCGCGCCCCCATGATGTATGCCGCGTTGGACCAGCAATAGGACTCATGATCCATCGCCTGCGCCTTGCCGCGGGCATCGATCGGTGCTTCCTCGTAGTCGAACTCGTCGAGCGGCTTGGTGTTCTTGCCGTAGGGCAGACGGGCGATCACGCGCGGCATGCAGAGGTTCACGAAACGCGAATCCTCGCTGTCGCGGAACGCGCGCCACTTCGCGAACTCGACCGTGTCGAAGATCTTGGCGAGATCGCGCGGCCTGGACAGTTCGGTCCACGAGTCGAAACCGAACATGCCGGCCCCGGCCGCGGAGATGAACGGCGCGAAGGCGCCGGCCGCGATGTTGGATACCAGCCGCAGCGATTCGAGGTCGTCCGGATGGTTGGTCCATTCGTAGTCGCCAATCAGGGCGCCATAAGGCTCGCCGCCAGGCGTGCCGAACTCGTTCTCGTAGATCTTCTTGAACAGCTGGCTCTGATCGAACTCGATCGCCCGGCTGAGATCGCGGCCGAGCTCGCGCTTGGTCATGTTGAGCACGCGCAGCTTGAGCGCCGTGCCGGTCTCGGAGTTCTGGACCAGGTAGTGCAACCCTCGCCAGCTGCCTTCCAGCTTGAGGAACTTCGGATCGTGAATGATCGCATTGAGCTGCGCGGACATCTTGGCGTCGATCGCCTTGACGGCCTTGTCGAACGTCCGTGTGAGGTTGCGATCGAAGGTGACGGTGCCGGCCAGCGCCTGCTCGACGAGCGTCTTGACGAGGTCCTGCGCGCGATCGGGTTCGGTCTGCTTGGTGTTGGTGAGGATCTGATCAAGCAAGCCGGGCGCCGCCTCGGTCGTGGTGGCGGCGGCAGCCTCGGGCGCGCTCTTTGCGTCGGCCATTTCCTATTCCTCCGCCTTCTTGATGCCGAGTTCGCCGGAGAGCGACTTGAGATCCTTCTCCGAACGCAGGACCTGCTCGAGCAGGTTCTCGAGTTCCTGGGACCGGTCGGCCTTGCTCATGAGATCGCGCAGCTTCTCGCGGGTCTCGAGCAGCGCCGCAAGGGCGGGGACCTGCTTGGCGACCGCCACCGGATCGAAATCGTCCATCGAACCGAACTTGAGGTCGACGCTCATCTGCGTGCCGTCGTCGGCAAGCTTGTTGTCGACCTTGAGCTTGAGCCCAGGCGCCATGTTGGCCATCACGTCGTTGAAGTTGTCGCGGTCGATTTGTGTGAACTTTCGATCCGCCAGAGGCTTCAGCGCCGTCGTCGGATCACCCGAAAAATCGCCCATGATGCCGACGACGAACGGCAGCTCGCGCTGGATCTGCGCGCCTTCGGTTTCGACGTCGTAGGTGATGTGCACTCGGGGTTTGCGCACACGATTCAGCTTGTCGTGTATACTGGAGCTCATCGCAGGAACCCTCCTACTTATAGACTACTCCGGACCGGTGGGGCCGTCCATGGGTTGGCCCCGCAAGGCGCCACCATAAGCGGCCTCAGGCGCCCGCGAAGGTGGCGAAAAGCACGTTCCCTGAACGTTTGGCCCTTCAACATCGCAGCGCGGCTTGTATCATAGCCGACCAGTCCCCCAGGTGACTCCAAAATGATCCCGGAACTTGAGACAGCCGACTTCGAGGCGATATTGGCACCCCTTGCCGGCGATCAGCCGACCGGCGTCGACCTCCGACAGGACTTCGCACCAACCTCCATCTACTTCCGTCTTCGCGACGCCCGAGCCCAGGCGCGCGATGCCGAACGGCAGGCCGACACCGGGGGCGGCGACGAAGGGGTGCCGGCGCTGTGGCGTCCGGTCGCCACGATGGCCATTGCCGCCTTGAAGTCGACCTCCAAGGATCTGGAAGTTGCGACCTGGCTGACAGAAGCGCTGGTGCGGATGGCCGGGCTGCGCGGACTGATGGCAGGCGCCGCGGTCATCGGCGGGCTCGTCGAGCGGCATTGGGAAGGCCTGTTCCCGACGCCGGAAGAGGGCGACATGGAGACCCGCGTGGCCGCCGTGGCGGGGCTCTCCGGCCAGGGCTCCGACGGAACATTGATGCAGCCGCTGCGGAAGGTGGCGCTGTTTCGTCGACCGGACGGTTCGCCCTTCAGCCTCTGGCAATACCAGGCGGCGGTCGAGCTCTCCGGTATCACCGACCCGGCACGGCGCGCCCAGCGAATCGACTCCGGCGTCCTGCCGTTCGAAGAGGTGGAGAAGGAAGCGCGCGTGGCGGGTCCGACGCATTGGTCGGCGCAGCGTGAGCTGATCACCAAGACCCTTGCGTCGTGGAAGGAGATGGAGCGCGCCTTCGACGAAAAAGCAGGCGACGCGAGCCCCGCGGCCAACCGGGTGCGGGACTTGCTGGAATTCGTGGCCGAGACTTGCCGCCGATTTGCGCCACCCGACGCGACAGATGGAGCAGCCGAGATGACAAGCGCAACTCCAGGCGATGGCGCGGCTGTCGCAGCGGCCACGCCGGGCAGCATCACCGGGCGCGAGCAGGCCCTGCGCCAGCTGTCGGAGATCGCCGCCTGGTTCAAGCGCAACGAGCCAAGCTCGCCGATCGGATATACGCTGGATGAAGCCGTGCGGCGCGCCCGGCTTGGTTGGCCGGACCTCGTCGCCGAACTCGTTTCAGACGAGACAGCGCGTCAAGCGTTGCTGACCAGCGCCGGAATCAAGCCGCCTTCCACCGAACCTCAGCAGTAGGCGATACCGGAGCCTGATTGCCGGTGCCGCGAAGGCACCGGCCTGTCTCGATTTGCAGATGTGGCTGGTCGGTACGTCAGCTCGCCTTCATCGCCAGCAGATCGTAGGAGACGACGTCTCCCTTCTTGATCTGGCCCGACTTGTCGAGCGGCGTAGGCGTGACCATGACCTTGAGGAAGTTGAGCGACAGACTCTCCATCGGATTGTCGCCGCCTGAGCTGAGCGAATAGCTACTGACACCGCAATCCGTCAGTTCGAAGGTGAGGAACGTTTCGGTCTTGGTCTTGGTGGTCGTGTTCATCTTGATCTCGACCTTGGTGTCGAACGTTCCGGCCACCGAGTCCTGGTAGAGCTTGGCCGACGCCTTGTCGAAATGCTTGGTGACGACAATCTCGCTGATATTGGGCGCTGAACTCTCGCGCGTGTTGCCGCCGGCGCCGCTGCTCACGGCTCGACCGACTCCATACTGGAACGAATTCAACTCGATCCAGTCCTTGTACCCTTCAGTGGTTACGTCACCAGGGATACCGCCGAACTTCATATAGATTGGCACTGTCGACCTCCGTTGGAGAGAGCCATTGGGGATTATCAACACCTTTACGGTTAGTTGATGGCAAAGAAAAACAACCCGTCGGTGTTGAGGCTGGCTTTGACGCTTTCGATCGACTTGCCGTCCGCCAGTCGAGCCAGCACCTCTGCGGACAACTCGGGAAGAAGCGTGCGCGTCAGAATGTTCTCGACGTTTCGCGCGCCTGAGCTGCTTTCCGTGCAGCGCGCCGCGATGGTATCGACCAATTCCGGCGTCCAATCGAACGTCGCGCGATAGCTGTCGCGCACGCGGGCGCGGATGCGTTCGAGTTGCATCGTCACGATCTGGCGGATGATCGCAGTGGGCAGCGGGAAATACGGCACCAGGGTCACGCGTCCGAGAAAGGCCGGCTTGAAGAATTTCGCCAGCTCCGGCCGCAGCGCGTCGGCAAGTCCGGCGGCATCCGGCGCCGTTTCCGGGTCGGCAAACAGCTTGTTGATCAGATCCGTACCAGCGTTGCTGGTCATGATGATGACAGTGTTCTTGAAATCGATGTCGCGGCCTTCGCCGTCCTTCATGTTGCCTTTGTCGAAGACCGAGTAGAACACGTCCTGAACGCCCGAGTGGGCTTTCTCCATTTCATCGAGGAGGACGACGCTGTAGGGGCGTCGACGTACGGCTTCGGTCAGCACGCCACCCTCGCCATAGCCGACATAGCCAGGCGGGCTGCCCATCAGCAGGCTGACTTTGTGTTCCTCCTTGAACTCCGCCATGTTGATGGTGGTGGCGTTTTGTTCTCCGCCGTAGAGCAGCTGCGCCAGCGTGAGGGCGGTCTCCGTCTTGCCGACGCCCGACGTGCCGACGAACAGGAAGACGCCGACCGGCCGGCGCGGATCGGTCAGGCCGGCCCGGCTGGTGCGGATCGCTTGCGCGACGGCTTCCAGGGCGTGGCTTTGGCCGACGACCCGGCGTTCCATCGCTTCGCGCAGATTGAGCACGGTGCGGATCTCGTCGGTCTGCATGCGGCGGGCCGGGATGCCGGTCCACGCCTCGACGATCGCGGCAATCGCCTGGCCGTCGACCACGGGGAAGATGAGCGGCTGTTCGCCTTGCAGCGTGCGCAGGCGCGCCGACAGGTCGGTCAGCTCGGCGCGCTCAGCCTGGCCATCGCTCTTGGCAGCGCCATCTCCGGCGTTGCTGGTGGTCGACGTCGCGGCTTCGATCTTGGCGCGCACGGCGTCGATCTTGGTCACGAGATCGCGCTCGGCTTCCCAACGCTCGTTCAGCTTGGCCAGTTCGTCGGTGATGCGCTGCCGCTCGGCCGTCAATTCGTCGTGCCGGTTGGCATGGTCGGCGCCGGCCGCCGTCTCGCGCTCGATGATCTTCAGCTCGGTGTCGATCAGGCCGAGGCGGCGCTGGCAGTCGTCGATCGGCGCCGGTATGGCGTTCTGGCTCATCGCCACGCGGGCGCAGGCGGTGTCGATCAGGCTGACGGCCTTGTCCGGCAACTGGCGGGCGGGGATATAGCGCGCCGAAAGGCGCACGGCGTCGCTCACCGCTTCGTCGAGGATGCGAACCTTGTGATGCAGCTCGAGGGTCGATACGAGGCCGCGGATCATGGCGACAGCGATCTTCTCGCTCGGCTCTTCCACCTTCACGGGCTGGAAGCGACGGGTGAGGGCGGCGTCCTTCTCGAAGTACTTCTTGTATTCGGCCCAGGTTGTCGCTGCGATCGTCCGCAATTCGCCGCGCGCCAGGGCCGGCTTCAGGAGATTGGCGGCATCGTTCTGGCCGGCCTGGCCGCCGGCGCCGATCAGCGTATGCGCCTCGTCGATGAACAGGATGATGGGCTTGGGGCTCGACTTGGTCTCCTCGATCACCGATTTCAGGCGGTTCTCGAATTCACCCTTCACGCCCGCACCGGCCTGCAGCAGGCCAAGATCGAGCGTGCGCAAAGTAACGTTGCGCAGCGCCGGTGGAACGTCGCCCGACGCGATGCGCAGCGCGAGGCCCTCGACGACGGCGGTCTTGCCGACGCCCGCCTCGCCGGTGAGGATCGGATTGTTCTGGCGACGGCGCGTCAGGATGTCGACCATCTGACGGATCTCGAAGTCTCGGCCGAGGATCGGGTCGATCTTGCCGGCCTTGGCCTGCGCCGTGAGGTCGATCGTGAACTGGTCGAGGGCCGCCGAGCTGCCTGGCCGGGATTCGCCCGATCCGGTGCCCGCTGCCTCCGAGCCGGCGGCCTGTGTCGTGGCCTGCGCCGTCTCGACCGTGTTGCCGCAAATCGCGAGATAGTCGGCCTTGAGCGTGTCGGGCTGGATGGCGTGCAGAAGGCCCGACGATCCGATGGCGCGGCGCGCCAGCATGTCGTCGGCGAGCAATGCCCACATCAGGTGGCCCGACCGCACGCGGCTGGCGCCTTGCTCCACCGAGGCCAGCAACCAAGCCTGCTTCACCATCTCGGGGATATCGGGCGAAAGCGAGGGTGCGCGGGAGTTGCCGGTCTTCATCCGGTCGAGCGACCGGGTCAGGTCGGCCAGCAGCCGGGCCGGGTCGATCTCCCACCGGCGCAGGATCGCGGCGAGATCGGTATCGGCTTTGTCGAGCAGGCCGATCAGGAAATGTTCGATCTCGACATTGTAGTGAGTACGAAGGGCGGTCGCGCCAGCGGCGGCCTCGAGTGCGCGGCGGCACACGTCATTCAGGCGTCCGATCAGCGGTTTCAGCTCTATTGGGCGCACTATCTGTCATCCCCCTGGGACGTCATTCCGTCGGACCGGCGGCGCACTGAACCCGGGCAACTATCGTGCAACATCTGGCCGGTCGACAAGAGGATTCGGGGCTTTCGGGAACGTCGGCGGAACTAGCGTAGTGGCCCTGTCATAACGTGCAAGTAGTGGCGTGTACGTGAGATTCCCCACACGCGAGCGCGATGCGATCAGGCAACCTCAATCTTGACGCTTTGTGAAATCACAACATGCGCTAAAATCAACGCTGGCAATCCGCGACGCCCGAGGGTCAGACAAGCATGGCGGCCGGCACCAAGGCAGACGCCAAGCCGAACGAACTGCGAGGCACGTTACCGGCCGGAACACGGCTGCGTAACTATGAGCTGCTGTCAGTCCTCGGCCACGGCGGTTTCGGCATCACCTACTACGCCAAGGATACGACGCTCGGCCGCGAAGTCGCAGTGAAGGAATATCTGCCGACGACGCTGGCACTGCGCGAGAACGGCTCGACAGTCGTGCCGCGGTCGACGCAGTTTGCCGAAGACTTCATCTGGGGACGCGAGCGCTTTCTGGAAGAGGCGCGCATCCTGGCGACACTCGAGGGCGCTCCTGCGGTCGTCCGCGTCTACGACTTCCTCGAGGCCAACGGCACGGCCTACATGATCATGGGCCTGGCGCGCGGCGACACGCTCGAGCAGCGCCTGAAGCGCGACGGCAAGCTCTCGCCCGCGATCACCCAGCGCATGCTCGACCGGTTGCTCGACGGACTCGATGCCGTCCACAAGACCGGCTTCCTGCATCGCGACGTCAAGCCCGCCAATGTCATCCTCGATGCCAACAACAATCCGACGCTGATTGATTTCGGCGCGTCGCGCTCATCGATGGCCGATCGCACGGCGGCGATGACGGCGATCTTCACGCCGCGCTATGCCGCGGCCGAGCAGCTGACGTCGGACAAGCAGGGGCCGTGGACCGACATTTATGGCCTGTCGGCGACGCTCTACCATGCGATCACCGGCAAGGCGCCGCCGAGTTCGCTGGAACGTGCGCTCAACGACGCCTATGAGCCGCTGGCCAAGCTTTCTCCCGAAGGCTATTCGCCCGGCATTCTCGAGGGCATCGATGTCGGCCTGACGGTGCGGGCCAAGGATCGCCCGCAAACGATCTCGGAATGGCGCGATATTCTTTCCGGGGTGAGCCAGCAGGTCAGCGACGAGACCGTCTTCGAGCGACCAAAGCCTCGACCGAAGCCCAAACCCGCGCCTCCACCCGTGTCGCCGCCGCCGAACAATAGGCAGCCGCCGGCGGTGATGGCGGCTGCCACCTCCGCCGCGGCGTCCGTGGCCGCCGGGCTCCGGTCGGCATCGTCTCAGTCGGTCGCGTCGTTCAAAGCGTCGTTCGCCGGGAGGAATCGCCTGACGCTCTATGGCGGCGCGGCGGCGGCAATCCTCGTCGGTGTGGCAGGCGGATACCTGATCTTCCCGCCCAAGCCTGCGCCGCCTCCGATCGTGCAGGACGACGTCGGCGACGCGGCCAATGCGGAAGCGGAGGCCAAGCGGAAGGCCGCAGTGGAGGCACAACAGAAGACGGAGGCCGAGGCCAAGCAGAAGGCCGCGGCCGAAGCGGAAGCCAAGCAAAAGGCCGAAGCCGAGGCGAGGCAGAAGGCCGAGGCGGAAGCCAGGCAGCGTGCCGAGGCCGAGGCGAAACAGAAGGCAGACGCTGAGGCCAGGCAGAGGGCAGAAGTCGAGGCGAAGCGAAGGGCTGACGCGGAAGCCAAGCAGAAGGCGGACGCTGAGGCGAAGCAAAGAGCTGACGCCGAGGCCAAGCAGAAGGCGGAGGCCGAAGCCAGGCAAAAGGCCGACGCGGACGCCAGGCAGAAGGCGGAAGCCGATGCCAGACAGAAGGCGGAGGCTGAGGCGAAACAAAAGGCGGATGCCGAGGCCAGGCAGAAGGCGGAAGCCGATGCCAGGCAAAAAGCCGAGGCGGACGCCAGACAGAAAGCGGAGGCTGAGGCCAAGCGGAAGGCGGATGCGGAGGCCAAGCAGAAGGCGGACGCCGAGGCCAAGCAGAAGGCCGATGCCGAAGCCAGGCAGAAGGCCGAAGCCGATGCCCAGCAGAAGTCCGAAGCGGAAGCCAAGAAGAAGGCTGACGCCGAGGCCAAACAGAAGGCGGACGCTGAAGCGAAGCAGAAGGCCGATGCCGACGCGGCGGCGCAGAAGGCGGCGGAGGCTGCTGAAACTGCGCTGAAGCTGTCGCAACTCGACCGTCAAAGGCTGCAGGTGGCGTTGACGTCGCTCGGCTTCGATACCCACGGCGCCGACGGCGTTTTCGGGGCGCGTTCGCGCGACATGATCACCGCCTGGCAGAAGGCCCGCAATCAGCCGACGACCGGCTTCCTGACCGCGGCGCAGCAGCAGGCACTGCTGAGCGAGGCCGCACCGGCGCTTGCCAAGTACGACGACGATCTCAAGAAGGCCGAGGCCGCCGCGAAGACGCGCGCAGTAACGGCGCCGGCCGCTGGGCCTGTTCCTGCTCCTGCCACTCCGCGGGCGAGCACTTACGGCGGCGGCGTGTCGTGCCAGGATTCGTCGGGCCGGCGGATGGACTTTCCCGGCGCCACCGCCTGCCCGTGGGGCCTGACGCCCACGCGTTGATCGTTGCGCCAAGATTGCTGAAGCCGAGAATCTGTGTGATTGTTTTTCTCGCTGCTGGCGCGGATCGGGAGCTTGTCACTTGAAGTGGAAACAATTTGGTGGCGGGCTCAAGCCATTGCTGATGTCGCTTGCAGCGCTGGTCGCTGGCGGCACCGCCGCGACGGTTCACGCCCAGGACTCCTGGGTCTTCACCAATGAAATACCCTGCGCCACGGCTCCCGTTTATGGCGTGCCGTTCAACCGGTGCTGGACGTCGAATGTCCGCACGTTCCGCATCGGCAACGTACAGAGCTGGCGCCTCACCTACACCGATACGAAAAGCGAGTTTGCCATCGGCTTGTACCGTCTGGTGGCGGCGCACGGCGTCGGTGGGCTCAGTCCCGTTGCGAACTCGGGCGCGGTGGATTGGCTCAGAACCGCGGATGCACTCAAGAACGTCACGACAGGCGCCGGCGGCTGGGCCTTGACCGGCAGCAGGGCCGGCGATCACTACGTGACGTTCCAGAAAGCCCAGCGTCAATGCATTGGCTTCGTGCGCAATGGTTCGGGCAGTCCGGGGCAGCTGAACTGGATCCTTGGCGCCGCATTCTGCCGCGAGACTGCGACGCCGATACCGACGAGCGAGGCCGAGTTCGTCGCAGACGCCGTCAAGGTCAGGGACTGAGCGACCAGATCTGTCGCGCAGTCCCCGTTCGATCCAACGCCTATTCGATGACGATCTCGACGCGCCGGTTCTGCGGCTCGCGCACGCCGTCGGCGGTCTGGACCAGCAGGCCCTGCTCGCCGCGGCCGATCACCGCGATGGCGGCGGCCGGCACGCCCTCGCGCACGAGCGCATTCTTGACCGCATTCGCACGCCGCAGCGACAGCGCCATGTTGTAGGCCTCGGGCCCCGACGTATCGGTGTGGCCGGTCGCGCGGATGCGGGCGCTGCCCTTGCTCTTGTAGGCGCCGGCGGCTTGCCGGACGACGTTCAGCGAGGCCTCCGACAGGTCCGATCTGTCCCAGTCGAAGAACACCATGAAGGAGGGCGGCGTCGCCGGCGCCGGTGCGGGCGGCGGGGCCGAGACGGGCGGTGCGAACTTGTACTGGCCATAGACCATCGCGACGATGTTGGAGTTGTTCACCCCGACATTCACGCCGTTGATGACGACGTTGGCAGTGGTGGTGCCGACGTAGCGGCCTTCGAGGGCGACGCGCCACTGGCTGTCGATGTTGTAGCCCACGCCGAGGATGCCCTCGTAGGCGAACACCGTGTTCTGCAGGAAGGTGTTGCCGTCGACGAACGCGACGCCCGCGCCGGCGCCGATGTAGGGCGTGATGGTCGACGCTGGAATGAAATCGTAGAGGACCTTGCCCATCACGTGCAGCTGGTGGGCGTCGCCGCTGAAGTTGGATCGCGCGGCGGTGCCGGCCAGGTTGGCCGTGAAGGGGATGAAGCCGAAGCCGACTTCAAGCTCGACGCGCGGACCGACGAAGTCATAGCCGGCGACGACGTCGGCCAGGAAACCCGTCGTGCTGCTGAACGATCCGCCCACCGACGTCGTGCTGCTGAGGTACCACACCGCGCCAGCGCCGGCGCCGATGTAGAAACCCGGTAACGGTGCGAATTCCTGTGCATGACCCATCGAGGGTAGGGCAACCAGGGCGCCTGCAACGAACAAAGCCTTCTTCATCCGTGTACCTCCTCGTTATGTGTTTCCGGGACATGTTACACGGGGCGAGAGGATTTGGCTGCAGTTTTGCCGTATAGCGGCCGTGACTTCGACGTGGTGTGGCCATAAAGCAACACGCTGGGCAATATTCCACCAGCCGGCTCCCGTCCGTTCTACGTTCAATCGGTGCGAAATTTTGTCGGAAGCCGGACAACAGCGACGTCCGGAAGCTCTCTCTTCAACGGAAGGTTGTCCGCTGCAGGGTTGGCGCTGCCCGCTGCGGGACATACGTCGCCGATTTGTCTTCGGATAGAAATTGCCCTTGAGTGTGGGCTTGCGGAGCGGCAAAGGCTTCGTGGTTCGAGGTCGACCCGGGTACGCGGGCGTGTGTGGTAGGCAATCCTAGACGCGCGCAGATGAAAGACAGGATCAAACGCCGCCTCTTCGGCGTCATTTCGGCCGTGATTGGCATTGCGCTGTCGCTGGCGGCTGTCGAAGGTCTGGCGATCCTCTGGATGATGGTCGAGGACGGCCGCTATACGCCGGTCGCCGAACTGTTCGAGCGCACCCAGAACACCTACGTGCGCGACCTGACGCGCGGCACCCGCTGCCGCTACGTCGACAATCTCTATCCCCATCCCTATGTCGGCTTCGTCCATCACGCCAGCCAGCCGTGCGGGCTGAAGAACATCAACAACGTCGGCCTGTTCAACGACAACTACCCGCTGCTGAAGCGTCCTGACAGCTACACCATCCTGCTGACCGGTGGCTCGGTGGCGGCCCAGCTTGCCCAGCTCGATCCGTGGCCGGCGCCGCGCTACCTCGAGGAGGAGCTGAACAACGAATACGAGAGCCCGAACGGCCAGCCGTTCTGGGTGCTGAACGGCGGCGACGGTGCATGGAAGCAGCCGCAGCCCTTCATCCTTTTCGCCCTGAACGCCCAGGCGCTCGACGCGGTGATCACGCTCGGGGGCATGAACGACTTCTACCTGTTCCGTCCCTGGGAGCGCGAGCGGCTGGAATATCCGGTCAACAACTTCCTCGCGGTCAATCCCCTGGTCGCCGACGACAATTTCGGCGACGCGGCCATCGGCTGGGTGCTGGGCCGCGTCGCCGGCAGCGTGGCGAGCGATCCGATGCTGGGGCAGTCGCACGCGGCCTATCTGCTCTTCCGGACTCTGGAGGCCCTGGCCAAGGGCCGGAGCGGCTTGAAATCGGGCAAGCGCACGACGCTTGAGAGCCTGTTCGCCCTGCCGGCCGACATCGCGGGCGACGGCGAGCGCATCTTTGCGGTCCAGCTCGAGCTTTTGGACAAATACAACCGGGCCATGGAGGTCCTGGCGCGCGACTACGACATCAAGACGGCCTACTTTTTTCAGCCCGTCCCCGCTTACGGCAAGACGTTGACGGCCGAAGAGCGGGCCGTCGTGGGCGACCTCTCGTATCTCAAACTCTATCGGCGCATGGTCGACGGGGTGATGTGCCAACGGGACAGGGGCCTGGCCGTCTTCGACCTCGGCGACCTGTTCGTCGACGTCAGGGAAACCGTCTATGCCGACGGCTCCCATCTTTTGCGCTCGCCGTTCGGTGAAAGCTTGGGCTATCGCTTGATGGCCAGGCGAGTCGCCGCCGATGTGGCGGCTGCCTGGGGCCTGAAGCGCAAGCAGGACGCAACCCGTTGATTGGAGAACATCAAATGACCCGGCCGAATCCCTCCTGGCGATCGCTGCTGTTCGTGCCGGTACTCTCGGAACGCTTTCTTGCCAAGGCGCATGAGCGCGGCGCCGATGCCATCATCCTCGATCTCGAGGACTCGATCCTGCCGACGCGCAAGGTGGACGCCCGCGCAGCACTGCCTGCCGCCGTGCCGCGTGTCGCGCAGAAAGGCGCCGATGTCGTGGTGCGCATCAACCGGCCCATCGATCTCGCCGTCGCCGATATCGCGGCCTCCGTCATGCCCGGTGTCGCGGCCCTGATGCTGCCCAAGGTCATGGGGCCCGAGCATGTCCGGCTGCTCGCCGAGCTGGTCACGGATCGCGAAGCGGCACTGGGCATGCCGATCGGACACACGCGCTTCCTTGCCCTGATCGAGTCGCCGGCGGCGCTGCCGCATCTCTATGCCATCGCTGCCGAGCCTCGCATGGCCGGCATGTCGGTGGGCGGCGAGGACATGGCGACCGAGCTCGGCGCCACCCCCTCGGCCGACAGCATGTACGTCTTCGCCATGCATGGCCTTGCCGCGGCGCGGACGGCCGGCATCCTGCCCATGGGCTCGATGGGCCAGCTCGCCAATATCAACGACCTGGACTCCTATCGGGCGGGCCTGAAGCGCGGCCGGGCGCTGGGCTTCACCACCGCATCCTGCATCCATCCCGCGCATGTGCCGATCATCAACGAGGAGTACGGCGCCTCGGATGTCGAGCTCGATCGTGCCCGTCGGCTGATCGCGGCCTTCGATGCTGCCGCGGCCGCCGGGGCAGGGGCCGTGGCCTTCGAAGGCAGCATGATCGACCTGCCGGTCGTCATCCGCGCCCGGCGGCTGCTCGAGCGCGCTGCTTCGTGGGCGCGATGAGTTCGACGCGAATCGTCACTCAACTCGCGCCCCAGCGCAGCACTCAATATTCGAACCTGGCGCGCGATCTCGCCGAGGCGGAAGTGTTGGCCTCGCCGATCGGACCGGGGTTGCAGAACGTGTCGTTGCGCAGCATCGCGGGTCAGGACTACCTGCAGTTCGATCTGCCGGGGCCGGTCACCGATGAGGCGGTGCGACTGCTGGCCAGCATGGCGATGCTGGGCGGCGTCTTCGAGCTGTTCGATGCGATCGGCGATGTCGCGGGGCCGTTGCTACGGCCTGTCCAGACCACGCGCGCCGCCTTCATCTCGCCCGACATGGCCGCGACCCGACGCTACAAGGGCAAGACCAACGAGGCTTTTACGCACTTCCTTTGCAACATGGCGAAGTACGCGTCGGATTTTCACAGCGCCGACTGGTCGACGCTCGACGTCGTCGATCCCCTGTGCGGCGGCGGGACCACGTTGTTCACGGCCCTGTCGCTGGGTGCCGATGTTGCCGGTCTCGACGTCGACCGCACCGACATCGAGAGCACGGCGAGCTTCATCACCCAGTATTGCCGCGAGAACCGAATCGCTCTCGCCACCAAGGAGGAGCGCCTGCGCAAGCTCGGTGCGCGGCGCTGGCTCTTCCAGATCGGCCGCGACGATGTGCGCCGCTGCATGCTGGCCCTTGGCGATGCCGGACGGACCCGCGAGCTGCTTGCGGGCTTCGGGCGGCCGCATCTGATCGTCACCGATCTGCCCTATGGCATCCAGCACAGTGGTCCTCTGCACGGCCTGCTCGCCGACTGCCTGCCGGGCTGGGCAGAACTGCTGCTTTCCGGCGGCGCCATCGCCTTCTCATGGGATTCGACCCGCTTCGATCGGCAGGAGATGATGGCGCTGGTCGGCAAGGTCGCCGACCTCGAGGTCGTCGACCGGCCACCCTACGATCGCCTGGCGCATCGAGTCGACCGCGTCATCAAGCGGCGGGATGTACTGGTCGCGCGGCGACGATAGAGTGAGCGCGGGAGGAAAGAGGCGATGAAGCTCGGTCTCTTCATGAACACCCAGTGGCGGCAGGGCGCCGATCTCGGTCCGGAGCTCAAAAACCTGATCGAGCAGGTGCGCGTGGCCAAGGCGAGCGGGCTTGCCTCGGTGATGGTCGGTCAGCACTTCCTGTCGAGCCCGGTCCAGATGTTCCAGGCGATGCCCCTGCTGTCGCGCCTGGCCGCAGAGGCCCAGGGCATGCAGCTGGGGCCGGGGCTGCTGCTCCTGCCGTTGCTCAATCCGGTGATCGTGGCCGAGGAGACGGCGACGCTCGACTGGTTGACCGACGGCAACGCCATCATCGGCCTGGGCCTGGGTTATCGCCCCGAGGAATTCGATTCCATCGGCGTGCCCATGAAGGAGCGCGTGTCGCGCTTCGTCGAGGGCGTCGAGGTGATCCGCAAGCTCTGGCGCGACGATGTCGTGGAACACAAAGGTCGTTACCACACGCTCAGCAAGGTGCAGGCGAGCCTGAAACCCAAGCAGCCCGGCGGTCCGCCGATCTGGATGGCGGGCGATTCCGAGGCGCCGGTCGCGCGTGCCGCCAAGCTCGCCGACGCCTGGATGCCATCGCCGTTGGTGAGCGAGGAGGGCGTGAAGAAGCTCGGCGCCTTGTTCCGCGAGACGCGCGCCGCCGCCGGCCTGGCGCCGGCGAAGGAGTTCCCGATCATCCGCGAATGCCATGTCGGCAGCGGGACCGGAAAAGCCCTGGACGAGGTGCGCGAGCCGCTGTCCTTCAAGTACGAGGCCTATGCCAGCTGGGGCAGTGCCTCGGGCTTCGTGCCTGGCGACCGCATCCGCGCCGACTTCGACAAGTTCGCGGCCAACCGCTTCATCATCGGTTCGCAGAACGAGGTGGTCGAGCAGATCGGCCGCTACGGCGAGCACACCGGCACCGACCATATCCTGGTGCGCGTGCAGTGGCCGGGGTTGGATCAGAAGGCGGCGGTGCGCACCCTGGAGCGGTTGGGCCGCGTCGTCGAACAACTACGTTGAGAGTGTGATGCCCAAGACTTTGTTCATCGATTCGACGCCCGACATCGACACCGTCTGGAAGAAGGTCCACGGCCCGTCCGACATTCCGGTGAAGGTCAACATGGGGTCGGTCGCTGCCGATGCCATTCCCAAGCTGATCGAGGGCTACGACACCGTCATCAACGACGCGACCTACTTCAACGAGGAGACGCTGAGGCGCTGTACCGGGCTGAAGCACATCGTGTTCCTGGGGACCGGCGCGGCGAGCTTCGTCGATCTCGCGGCGGCGGCGAAGGTCGGCATAAAAGTCTCGACCATCTCGGGCTACGGCGACACGACAGTGGCCGAGCATGCGATGGGCCTGGTGTTCGCCGCCGCCCGCCACATCGGTACCATGCATGCCCTGATGCAGGGCGGCGGCTGGCGACCGATGCAGGGGATGGAGCTGCGCGGCAAGACGCTGGGCGTGGTCGGGCTGGGCGGCATCGGCCGCGAGATGGCGCGCATTGCCGGCGGCATCGGCCTCAAGGTCGTCGCCTGGAACCGTTCGCCGCGCCCTGACGCCAAGGTGCCGATGGTCGACATCGACGAGCTCCTGAAGCAGTCTGACATCGTGAGCCTGCACCTTGGTCTCAACGACCAGACGAAGGGCTTCCTCGATCGCGCCAGGCTCCGGAAGGCGAAGAAGGGCGTCATCGTCGTCAACACCGCCCGCGCCGGCGTCGTCGACGAGCCGGCCCTGATCGAGCTCCTGAAGTCGGGCCATGTCGGGCACTACGCGACCGACGTATTTGCCAAGGAGCCGGTCGATCCGAACGAGCCGCTGCTGAAGCTCGCCAATGTCACGCTGACGTCGCATGCCGGCTACAACACGCCCGAAGCGGCGATGACCATGTACCGCCGCGCCATCGACCTCGCGAAGGCCGGCTGACCAATCGCCTTCCTCCCCACGCTTCCTCAGGCGTGACTCATGACCCCTCCGTCGGCGTAAGACGCCGACACCTCCCCAGCTCCGCTGGAGAGGAAAAGACTATTCCTTCAAATTCACCTTCTTGCCGACCTCCATCCACTGGTTGACCAGGGCGTTGGTCTGCGCCTGGTGCTCGTCCGGCGTGCCGGCGATCGTCTGATAGCCGCGGTCGGCAAGCTGCTTGGCGACCTCGGGGTCGCGCATCACGGCGGCGATGGCGTCGCGCACGGCGCGGCGGATTTCGATCGGTGTGCCTGGCGGCGCATGCAGGCCCCAGACGCTCGAGACGTCGACGCCCTCCAGTCCGCTTTCCTTGAAGGTCGGCACATCGGGCACGGCGGGATCGCGCTTGTCACCGGTGATGGCGACGGCCCGTACCTTGCCGTCCTTCATGTAGGGCGGCGCCGAGGCGAGGCCGCCATACTGCATCGAGACGTGGCCACCCAGCAGGGCGATCAGCGCCTGGCCCGACGACTTGAAGGGCACATGGGTGATGTCGGTGCCGGCCTTGAGGTTCACCATCACGCCCATGAGATGGGTCGAGGAGCCGACGCCGCCCGATGCAAAAGTGAGGTTGGTCTTCTTCGCCAGCTCCAGAAGTTCGGCCAGGGTCTTCGCCGGCACATCGGGATGGACGATCAGGATGACCGGCGCCTGCGCCAGCATGGTGATGGCGGTGAAGCCGTTCAGCGTATCGTAGGGCAGCGATTCGAGGATCGCCGGGTTCTGGTAGAAGGAGTTGTCGGTCAGGAGCAGCGTGTAACCGTCGGGCTTGGCCTTGGTCACGATGGTCGCGCCCATCACCGCCGCGGCATCGGGCCGGTTGTCGACGATCACCGGCACGCCGAGCTTCTTCTCCAGCGCCGGCTGCAGCAGGCGCGCCAGGATGTCCGAGCCGCCGCCTGGCGCGCGCGGCACGATCAGCTTGACGGGCTCCGATGGATATTTCGCCTGCGCGCTCGCGCTTCTCGCCACCACAAGCCCCGCCGTTGCAGTGAGAAGCCTGCGTTTACCGATCATAGCTGTCCCCTCAGAAAATCTTGCGTCGCCGCCACTTCGCCGGGCGCTCGCCGGGAAAGGCGAGCCCGCTCGCATCGACGCCGAGATCGACCAGCATCTTGGCAACCTGGATGGCCGCCCGCGCGCCTTCCAGCACCGGCACGTCCCAGCCGATCTCCAGCAGCCGCTTCTGCAGCAGCGGCTGCAGCCAGAAGGCGGCCGAGCAGCCCAGCACGATCGTGTCGGCACCGTCCTCTTCGATGGCGGCGATCGATTCCCTGACCGCCGCGTCCAGCATGTCCGAGGTGCCGCTCTGGACGGCGCGGTCGCGCTCCACCTGGATCGGCCGGTCGTTGGGATAGTTAGGCGTGGGCAGCGGGAAGTTGACGTTGCGGATCGAGGCGCAGCGCTCGGTCATGCGGTACTGCACCACCAGGTGGTACATCTGCATGTTGTGCGATTCCGAGATGTCGACGATGGAGAACTTGTTGCCTAGAAGCCCGGCGATGTGCATCTGCGCGTGCGCCGAGGTGGTCACTGGAATCCGGTACTGCCGACTGATCTCGCGCGATTCCATGTAACCCGGATCGCCGCCGCCCAGCAGCACGATGGCATTGTACTTGCCGCTGGTACAGGCCTCGCGCACCAGCGGCAGCCGGTTGTTGCCGACCGACATGAACGCTTCCTTGGTCGTCACCGGAAAGTTGCCGTGGGTGGTGGGCGCGCCGGGATGCAGGTCCCAGTCGATGTCGGCCAGGAACGGTTTCAGGTCCTCGTAGTTGTAGAGCTGCGTCTCCTTCGGGCCGGTGTAGGAGCGCATGGCGAAGTCGCTGCCAGGCGCCAGGCTGAAGGCATTGATCAGCAGGAATCGGTACTTGCTCACGGCTCAGCTCAGGCTGCCGGGATAGTCGCGCCAGATCGACGGCTCGAGCTTCAAGTGCGTGGCGGCCGGGAAGGTGGCGAGCCAGTGCTGGGCACACTCCTCGCTCGTGGCGTACCACACCTCGGGCAGGCCACGCGCGTGGTCCAAAAACTGCTCCAGCACGTGCAGGCGGTTGGGCCAGCCGATGGCGTGCGGATGCAGCACCATGGAGAACTGCCGGCCGCGCTTGTACTGCGCGTCGAGCTCGGCCCTCCAGTTGCGCAGCAGCGAGTCCGGGTTCTCTAGGCCGGTGCCCTTCTTGGGGAACAGCAGGAAGAACTGGTCGTCGAAGTGATAGTAGTAGGGCAGAGCCAGGATGTTGCGCCGGCTGGCGAAGTCGCACACCCAATAGTGCGGCACGTCGTCGGCCAGCCCATTGCCGAAATAGTCGTAGCCCGCCGCGACCAGAAGATCGATCGTGTTGGGGCTGACCGCACCGCCCGCGAACTTGTCGCTCTGGCGCGGCAGGGAGAACCAGCCCGACGGCCGCGCACCCGCGACCTTGGCCAGGATCTCCGTGGTGCGCTCCAGGCGTGCCCGTTCCTCGTCACGGCCGAGGGTGCTCACGTCCTCGTGCTTGAAGCCGTGGGCGGCGATCTCGTGCCCCTCGTCGCGCAGGCGGCGCACCGTGTCACCCTGGATCTCGGCGATCACCGCAGGCACGGCGAAGGTGGCCTTGACGCCGTAGCGCTTCAGGACGCCGCAGAGCTCGCGCAAGCCGCCGTGCATGCCGAAATAGGCGTCGGGCGTGGTGAGGTCCGCGGGCTTGATGCCTTCGGGACCGCTCGCCGGTGCGAGGTCGACGACGACGCGGAAGCAACAGCGCTTGCCGCCGGGCCAGCGCACGTCGGAGTCGAGAAGGGTCCGCTCGTCAGAGATCGTGTAGCGCTCTTTCCAGGGCATGCTGCGTCTCCTAGCGGGCCGTTGGATGGGTGGCGAGCACGTGGCGTGCCACCTGTTCGCAGGTCGGGAACCAGACGCCGGGCAGCGCCTTCATGCGCCCGATCAGACGGTCGAGCATGGCGATGCGCAGCGCCCGGCCCGACACGAAGGGATGCATGCAGATGTTGAGGTAGCCGCCCTGCTGGTACTGCTGCACGAACGCCGCCCACCAGATCTCTTCGACGTGGTCGGGATCCATCATGCGCTGCGCCTGGTTCTCGGTGTTGAGCCAGGCGAAGCTGAAGAACATCGCGTCGTCGATGGCGTAGTGGAACGGCAGGTTGAGCAGCGGCTTGGAGCCATCGGGCGCGCTGACGTAATGGGGAAGCGCATCGAGCGTGTCGTGCGAGTTATAGATGAAGCCTTCCTCGAGCAGCAGCTCGCGGGTGTGCCAGCTGCGCGTGCCTACCGGCCGCTTGCCGGTGAGCTTCTCGATCGCGTCCTTGGCCTTGCGCAGATGATCACGCTCGAGCTCGGGCTCCTTGGGGACCTGGTGCTCCCACATGTGGTCGCCGATCTCGTGTCCGCTCTCGGAGGCGGCCTTCACGGCGCGCGGATAGAGCTCGCAGATGCGGCCGGGCGTGAAGATCGTGGCCTTGATGTCATGGCTGTCGAACAGCTCGATCAGCCGCCAGACGCCGACGCGGCCGCCGAACTCGCCTTTGGCGAGCTGCGAAGGTGGCTCGTTGAACAGGCGGCGCAGCAGCATCGCGTCGAAGTCGGCCGTGAAGTTCACGGCGATGCGCACGCCCTGTGGCCAAATGACCTTTTCGATGAGCTGATGGCGCGCATCGAAGTCGGCGGCCTTGGCCTTGAGGGCTGCGATGTCATGATCGAGCGCGTTGGCGATGTCGGTCGAGGTGTCCATGGTCAGCGTCCTCCCGCGACGGCGAGCGTGGTGCCGGTGATGTAGTTGGCCTCGTCCGAGGCAAGATAGAGCACGGCATTGGCGATGTCCGCCGGCACGCCGATGCGGCGCAGCGGCGTCGCCCGCACCGGCCCGTATTCGAGCTGTTCGAGCTTGCGAAAGCTCGGCGCCGTCTTTTCGGTCTCGATCGGGCCGGGCGCCACGGCGTTCACCGTCACGCCGTACTCCGAGAGCTCGAGCGCCACGCCGCGGGTAAAGCCGTGGATGCCGGCCTTGGCGGCGGAATAGGCGGAGTTGCCGACGTAATAGGCCGTCCACGGCGTGCCTTCACGTGCGCCGGAGCTCAGGTTGATGATGCGGCCGTAGCGCCGTTCACGCATGTGCGCGGCGGCCTCGCGCGTGCACAGGAAGGCCGAGCGCAGGTTGAGCCGCAGGATGAAGTCCCAATCCTCGACCTTGGCCTCCCAGATGTGGCCCGACGTTCCGCCACCCACGTCATTGACGAGGATGTCGAGCCGGCCGTGCGCCTTGAGCGTGGCGGCGAACAGCGCCTCCACCGGCGCTTCCTCGGTGACATCAGCCGCGATGGCCATCACCGGCCGTCCGGTCGCCTTGATCTGCCGCTCGGTCTCGGCCAGCCCGGCCGCATCGATGTCGGCCAGCACCAGCGAGGCGCCTTCCTCGCTCAGCCGGAGCGCGATGGCGCGGCCCAGTCCGGCCGCTGCGCCGGTCACCAGCGCGATCTTGTTGGCCACCCTGTCGACCACGATGCCCTCCCCCTCTGCGATCGGCTGGCAGGTTAGGCCCGCCTGTCGTATGGCTTCAATCGGCGAAGACGAAAATGGACCGGTGGACCGCATGGTGGAAGCGAAAGCGGCGATCGTTACAGGCGGCGCCGGAGGCATCGGCAAATCGACCGTGCGGCGGCTGCTCGACAGCGGTCACGCAGTGTTTGTGGTCGACGCCAACCAGGGTGCGCTCGACGCGCTGCAGTCGGAGTTCGCCGCTTTCGCCGACCGGCTGGACGCCTGTCGTGCCGATGTGACCGACGAACGTCAGGTCGTCGACGCGGTGAAGCGTGCCGATAATCGGTTCGGCAGCCTCTATGCTCTGGTCCATATCGCCGGCGGCGCCGGACCCAAGCGGGCGCGCGATATCGAGGAGTTCAAGCTCAAGGACTGGAGCCACGTCATCGATCTCAACCTGACCAGCGCCTTCCTGGCGGCGCGTGCCGTCGTGCCGCTCCTGCGGCAGCAACGCCGCGGCCGTATCGTGCTGTTCTCCTCGATCATCGCCGATGGCGAGAAAGGGCCGCTGACGACCGTTACCGGCCGCCTGCCGTACGCCACGGCCAAGGCTGCGCTGCTCGGCTTCACCTCGCAGCTCGCCAAGGACTTGGCGGAGTGGGGCGTCACGGTGAATGCGCTGATGCCGGGCCTGATCCTGGGAGAGCAGGGCACGCGCATCCGCGACCGTTTCGACCGGCTGCAGCCGCAGGAGCGCGCGGCGCTGCTCGCCGGCTATCCCGCCGGCAAGCCGGGCAGCGGCGACGACATCGCGGCAGTGGTCGACTTTTTGCTTTCAGACTCTGCCGGTTTCATTTCGGGCGTCGCCTTGCCGGTCGACGGCGCCTATCGCTAAAGCCGCATCGCAGTCGATCGGCAGGGGTCGTCGTTGACATCAGGTCGACGCCTCCTAAGCTCGATTGCGTGGTTGGAGGGGGATTGAGCATGACGCTGCACAGCAAAAAGGCAACTCGTCGTCGGGTGATGTCGGCTCTCGGTGCCGCCGCGCTCGCAGCCCCTGCCATCCGCTCCGCTCATGCCCAGGCAAAGACCATCGTGTTCGGCGGCTCCGTGCCGCTCACCGGCGCCGCGGCCGAGACCGGCCTCAACGTCAACAACGGCTACATCACGGCGGTCAGCTACTTCAACGACGTGCTCGGCGGCGTCGAGATCGCCGGCGAGAAGTACAAGCTCGAGCTGAAGCTGTTCGACGACGCCAGCGACCCGGCGCGTGCCACGACGCTGATCCAGCGCCAGATCGACGAGGGCACCAACTTCTTCCTCGGGTCGTTCGGCTCCAACATCGTGCTGCCGACCGCCGCCATCACCGAGCGCGCCAAGAAGCCGATGGTGCAGACGGGCGGCGGTTCCGACGCGATCTTCACCAAGGGTTTCAAGTACGTCTTCGGCATGTATCCCCGCGCCACGCGGCAGTTCGCCTCGACGGCGGCGCTGTTCAAGACGCTGACGCCGACCCCGCAGACCTACTCGGTGATCTGGACCAACGACGCCTTCTCCAAGACCGCCGGCCAGGGCGTAAAGCTCTCCTGCGATGCCGCCGGCTTCAAGAAGCTGGATGAATTCGAGCTGCCGGCCAAGCCGACCGACGTGTCGAGCGTGCTGGGCTCGGTACGCGCCAACACGCCCGACCTGTTGGTCTGCGTCATGCACGACCAGGATTCGCTTCTGATCGCCCGCCAGATGGTAGCCAGCAATACCAATGTGAAGTGCCTGTTCCAGGGGCTCGGCCCACAGCTTGCATCGTTCCGTGAGGCGCTGGGCAAGTACTCCGAATACCTGATGTGCTCGACCTACTGGGATGAGTCGGTGCCCTACAAGGACAAGTTCTTCGGCGATTCCAGGAAGTTCGTCGAGTACTACAAGAAGAAGTTCACGCGCCCGATCGCCTATCATACGGCAGGCGCGGCGGCCTGCATCGAGACCTACATCCTCGCCATGCAGGCGGCGAAGAGCACCAATCCTGAAGCGGTGCGCGATGCCCTGTCGAAGGCCGACTACGAGACCTTCTACAGCCGCATCAAGTTCACGCCCGATGGTGACGGCGATGCCATCATCATGGGCAGCATGATCGGCCAGGTGCAGAAGACCAAGCTCGAGATCGTGTTCCCCGAGGCCGCATCTTCGGCCAAGCCGCTCTACCCGCAGCCGATGTGGGACAAGAAGGCGTGAGCCCGACCTTTCGCGCATGAATCTCGTCGTCCAGACTCTGGCCGACGGCCTGGTGCTGGGTGGCATCTATGCCCTCGCCGCCGTCGGTTTCTCGCTGATCTTTGGCGTCCTGCACGTCATCAACCTCAGCCACGGCATCCTGGTCCTGCTGGGCGCCTACCTGGCGCTGATCCTGTCGACCTCGCTCAGGATCGACCCGCTGCTGACCATGCCGGCGGTCATGGCCGTGCTGTTCGTCGTGGGCTACGCCTACCAGCGCCTGCTGATCCAACGGGCCGTCGATCGTTCGCCACTCGGCTCCATGCTGCTGACCTTCGGCGTGGCGCTGATGCTGCAGAACACCATGATCTGGGTGTTCTCGCCCGACATGAAGAGCATCACGCCGGGCTACGCGTTGGCCTCGTTCAAGCTGGGGGCGATCTCCTTCGATGCGGTGCGCGTTTCCTGCCTGCTGGCGAGCCTGGTGATGCTGTGCTGCCTCGCCGCGCTGCTGAAGTTCTCGGCCCTGGGCCGCGTCATCCGCGCCACTGCCCAGCAGACCCTGGCGGCGCGGCTGTGCGGCGTGAACGTGCGGCACGTCTATGCGCTCACCTTCGCGGTCTCAGCCGCCTTCGCCGGCGCCTCGGGCATCGTGATCGGCATTATCCTGCCGTTCTCCCCGGCCGACGAAGGCACCTGGACGCTCAATGCCTTCGTCGTCGTGGTGCTGGGTGGCGTCGGCAGCCCGGCCGGCGCACTGATCGGCGGCCTGCTGCTCGGCATGGTGAGTACGCTGACGGCGCAGTACATCGGGCCGTCCTTTCCCAACGTCACCATGTTCCTGCTGCTCGTGCTCCTGCTGCTGGTGCGGCCGCAGGGCCTGCTGGGCAATGCCTTCGCGCCATCCCGGTGAGAGGGGCTCGATGACGCAGAAGCCCGCCGCCTTCGTCGCCGTCATCCTGGGCTGCGCTGTCGTTCTGGCGCTGGCGCCGCTGGTGCTGCCGCCCTTCTACGTGCGCGTCGGCCAGCTCATGCTCTATTCGGCGGGGCTTGCCGTCGCCTGGACGATCCTGGGCGGCTTCGCGGGCTATGCCAGCTTCGGTCACGCCGCCTTCATCGGCGTCGGCGCCTTCGCCGCCGGCTTGGCGGAGGAGCGACTGGCCGGCCTGCCGCCGGCGCTGCTTCTGCCCATCGGCATGCTGGTCGGCGGGCTTGCCTGCGCGATCCTGTCGGCCGTCGTCGCCTATCCCATCCTGCGCCTGCGCGGCACCTTCTTCGCCATCGCCATGCTGGGCGTCTGCCACGTCTGCGCCGAGCTCAACAACAACATCGACGCCCTGCAGGGCTCCTTGGGGCTCAATTTCCCGGCGGTCGCACCGGCCGCCTGGGATCCCGCCGTCTTCTTCTACGAGCTCTATCTCGCGGCCGGCGTGGTCGTCTTCCTGATCGCCTGGCAGATCCAGCGCAGCCGCTTCGGCGCCGGCCTCTTGAGCATTCGCGAGGACGAGGACACCGCGCGCATGTTGGGCGTGCCCACCGAGCGCTACAAACGCATCGCCTTCGTGGCGAGCGCGGTGCTGACCGGATTGCTGGGCGTCATCTATGCCCATTCGCTGGGCTACATCACGACCGATTCGGTCTATCGCGACGACACCAACTTGAGCCTGATCGTCTATTCGCTGCTGGGCGGCATGGGCACGCTATTCGGCCCGGTGATCGGTGCCTTCACGCTGGTGTTCATCACCCAGGTCGTGCTGGCGCGCCTGCTCGACTTCCACCTGTTCGCGACCGGCCTGCTGTTGGTCCTGCTGGTGCTGGCCGCCCCAGGCGGCGTGCTGGGTTTCGTGAAGAGCTGGCGGCAGCGGCGCCGTGCGGCGGCAACGGCGCCGGCCGAATGAGCGCGGCGCCCATCCTTCGCGTCGAGGCACTCAGCAAGCGCTTCCGCGGCCTGCTCGCGATCTCCGACGTCTCGTTTGCCGTCGAGCCGGGCTCGATCACCAGCGTCATCGGCCCCAACGGCGCGGGCAAGTCGACTTTGTTCAACCTGGTGACGGGCTATCTCGCACCGACCAACGGCACGGTTTCCTTCAAGGAGCGGCCGATCACCGGCCTCGCGACCAACCGCATCGCCGAGCTCGGCGTTGCCCGCGCGTTCCAGATCGCCCGCCCGTTCCGCGACCTCAGCGTGGCGGAGAACGTGCGCATCGGCGCGTTGTTCGGCAAGGCCGGCGCGCGCGACGTGGCGGCGACCACCGCCAATGCGCTGGCGCTCGCCGGCATGGCGCATCTCGCCACGGAGCCGGCAAGCGTGCTGACCGTCGGCCAGCTGCGCCATCTCGAGGTCGCCCGCGCCATCGCCACCCGCGCCGACCTCCTGCTGGCCGACGAGCCCTGCGCCGGTCTCAATCCCACCGAGACGGCAGCCATGATCGACGTGCTGCGCCGCATTCGCGCGAGCGGAGTCACGGTCGTGCTCGTCGAGCACGATATGCCCTCGGTCATGGAAGTGTCCGACCGCGTCCTGGTCCTCGATGCCGGTCGCCTGATTGCCGACGGCGCTCCGGCCGAGGTCTCGAAGAACCCGCAGGTGATCGCGGCGTATCTCGGGACGCCGGACTAGGATACTCTGGAGCTTCTGGCCCTGTATCCATGGTGGGACGTCACCCATGGTCGAGCAGAAAATCCGCTTCGATGATGGTGCTGCCTATGAGCAGATGATGGGGATCTGGAGCCGGCTTGCCGGTGAGATCTTCCTCGACTGGTTGGCGCCGCCTCCGGGTCTGCGATGGATCGACGCCGGCTGCGGCAACGGCGCCTTCACGCAGCTCCTGGTCGAGCGGTGCGCACCGGCGGAGGTCCAGGGCATCGATCCGTCCGAAGGCCAGCTCGCCTTCGCACGCTCACGATCGACGTCACGTGTGACGGAGTTTCGCCAGGGCGACGTCATGGCCCTGCCATTTCCTGCCGACAGGTTCGATGCGGCTGCCATGGCGTTGGTGATCATCTTCATTCCCGATCCGGCCAGGGGCATATCGGAAATGGTTCGGGTGGTCAGGCCCGGTGGCACTGTCGCGACCTACATGTGGGACATGCTGGGTGGCGGCTTTCCCGTAGATCCAGTGCTGGCCGAACTGCGCGCCATGGGCTTTGTGCCGTCGCGTCCGCCACGGATGGAAGCCTCCCGGATGGAAGCCTTGCACGGTTTGTGGACGGAGGCCGGACTCGAGGCTGTCGAAACGCGGGAGATCACCGTGCAGCGGACCTTTGCGGATTGCGACGACTTCTGGAGGACCCAACTCATGTTCCCGTCGGTTGCTCCCCTCGTCGCCGCGATGGCACCCGGAGACGTCGAGACGCTCAAGGGTCGGGTGCGCGCGGCCCTGCCTGCGGGCGCTGGAGGGAGCATCACCTACGGCGCACGCGCGCACGCCATAAAGGGGCGCCGGCCGAAGTAGTCGATTTTATCGGCCCAGGAACGCCTTCTGCACGTAGGCGTCTGCCAAGAGCTCCTGGCCGGTGCCGGACAGGACGACGGCGCCCTTTTCCAGCACATAGCCGCGATCGGCGATGCGCAGCGACTGGTGCAGGTTCTGCTCGACCAGCAGCACGCCGATGCCGCTCTTGTTCACCGCCTCGATCAGCCGGAACACCTCTTGCGTGACGATCGGCATCAGGCCGAGCGACGGCTCGTCGAGGATGATCAGCCGCGGCTCGGCCATCAGGCCGCGGGCGATCGCCAGCATCTGCTGCTCGCCGCCGCTCATCGAGCCGGCGAGCTGGTTGCGCCGCTCGGCGAGCCGCGGGAACAGGGTGAAAGCCTTTTCCACCAGGGCCGCGACCTCGCCGCGCTGCTTGATGTGCGCCCCGAGCTGAAGGTTCTCCATCACCGTCATCTGCGGGAAGACCAGCCGGCCCTCGGGCACCAGCGTGATGCCGCGACGCACCACGACGTGGCTCGGCGAGCCGGTCAGCATTTCGCCGGCGAAGCGGATGTCGCCCTTCTGCGGCGTCAGCACGCCCGCGATCATGCGCACCGTGGTCGACTTGCCGGCGCCATTGGCGCCCAGCAGCGCCACGATCTCGCCTGGCTGGACGGAAAGCGACACATCGCGCACGGCCGCCGCGCCGTCATAGGCGAAGGCGAGCTTGGAGACGTCGAGCAGGCTGTCGCTCATGCCGATACCGGCTGGCGGTAGGCGTAGTTCTTGTCCAGCCGCTCCAGCAGATAGTCGCCGTAGCGCACCGCCGGCCACTTCGCCGGCCGGGCGGGACCCTGGCAGGTCGGCAGCACCTCGACGGTGCTGTCCATCGACATGTCGAAGAAGTAGGGGCAGGAGTAGCGATCGCCGCCCGACAGGTTCTTCACGCGGTGCGGCGTCGACTGCCAGCGGCCGTTGGTCCAGCGCGACAGCATGTCGGCGACGTTGACTACCCAGGTGCCGGAGATCGGCGGCGCCGCCAGCCACGTCCCGTCACTGCGCCGCACTTCCAGGCCGCCGCTGTTGTCCTGAGTGAGGATGGTGATGAAGCCGTAGTCGGTGTGCGGCGCCGAGCCGAAGGCGTCGTCGGCCGCGTCTGTGGCGTGAGGGGGGTAGTGCAGCAGCCGCAGGAAGGTCGTCGGCTGCTCGAAGAAGGGCAGGAACCAGTCGCGCGGCAGGCCGAGCGCCACAGCAAGCGGCCGCAGCAGGCGCAGGCTGAAATCATGCATGGCCTGTTCGTAGGCGACGACCGCCTCGCGAAAGCCCGGCAGGTCGGGCCACAGGTTGGGTCCGTCGAGCGGCCGGCCGTAGCGCGGATCGTCGGGCGAAACCTCGTGCATCAGCATGAACGATTCCGAATCGTTCGGCTTGGTCACCGTGGCGACGCTGGACGTCTGGATGATCGAGGTCTTGGGCGCCATGTAGCCGCGGTGGAAGCGGTTCATGGCGATCGCGTCCTTGGCGGCGCGCGGCTGCGCATGGAAGCGCCGTGACGCCTCGAAAACGCCCGCCACCACGGCCGGATCGACGCCGATGTCACTGAAATAGCAGAAGCCGATGCCGGAAAAGGCCTGGTCGAGCTGGCGCGCCAGCGCCGCCTCGTCTCGCTCGGCGAACGAGATGACCGGCAGGGTCTGCCGGCTTGCGACCTCGACCGACGTGTCCATCAGCGCTTGCTCCTTGCCCAGGTCGATACCTTAGCGGATCGTAGGCTGTCCGCCATCGCGACCCCATGCTGGAATGGTATAGGAGTTGCGTCGATTTTCGCACCGTGCGCGTTCCGCATTGGAGAGCCGATCGTGTCCCCATCGCAGCAAAAAAGGACGATGCGTCTCGGGGCCTTCGTGCACGAGACGGGCCAACACGTCGCGGCCTGGCGTCACCCCCAGGCGCACATGCATTCCGGCACAAGCTTCGCCGAGATGGTGGAGACCGCCGGGATCGCCGAACGCGGCAAGTTCGACCTCCTGTTCCTGGCCGACACCGCCGCCGTGAATCTGAAGGGCAGCGCCGACTCGCGCGGCCGCATGGGCAAAGTCGTGAAGTTCGAGCCCATGACAATCCTGTCGGCCCTGGCCGCGGTGACCAGGAACCTCGGCCTGGTCGCGACCTCGACCACGACCTTCAACGAGCCCTATACGCTCGCCCGCCAGTTCGCCTCGCTTGACCAGATCAGCGGCGGCCGATCGGGCTGGAACCTCGTGACCTCGAACAACGAGCAGGATGCGCTGAATTACTCCCGCGACGAGCATCTCAGCCACGGCGACCGCTACGACCGCGCCATCGAGTTCGCCGACGTGGTCAACGGCCTGTGGGACAGCTGGGACGAGGACGCCTTCATCCGCGACAAGGACTCCGGCCATTTCTTCGACCCGGCCAAGATGCACGTGCTGAACCACAAGGGTGAGCACTTCCAGGTGCGCGGGCCGCTCAACGTCGCCTGCTCGCCGCAGGGCCGGCCGGTGCTGGTGCAGGCCGGCGCGTCGGGCACCGGGCGCGACGTCGCGGCGCGGCTCGCCGAGCTGGTGTTCACCGCGGCCACGACCTTCGAGCAGGCCAAGGAGTTCTATGACGACGTGCGCCAGCGCATCCCGCGCTTCGGACGTTCGCAGGACCAGGTCAAGGTGATGCCGGGCTTCTATCCCGTGGTTGCGCCGACGGCGTCGGAGGCACAAGAGAAGTACGACTACCTGCAATCGCTGATCCAGAAGCCGGTCGGCATCTCGATCCTGGAACACACGATCGGCGTGCATGGGCTCGACAAGATCCCGCTCGACGGACCGGTGCCGGAGATGGCCGACACCAACGGACCTCTAAGCCGCCAGCGCCTGCTGCTCGAGCAGGCGCGGCGTGACAAGCTCACCTTCTGGGAGCTGTGCCTGGCCAATGCCGGCCCGCGCGGCCACGCGCTGTCGGTTGGCACGCCCTCTCAGGTGGCCGACGAGATGGAGCACTGGTTCAAGGATGGCGCCGCCGACGGCTTCAACGTCATGCCGGCGTGGCTGCCGGGCTCGCTAAAAGACTTCGTCGACCTCGTCATCCCCGAGCTGCAGCGGCGTGGGCTGTTCCGCACGGAGTACGAAGCCACGACCTTGCGCGGCAATCTCGGCCTGCCCAAGCCGGTCAATCGCCATCACCTCGCGCGACTCGGCAGCGCCGCCGAGTAATTTACTGCTGGAGTTGCGGGAACGATTCTCAGCAGTCTGCCTCGATGCGTGCAACGCACAGAGGCTCGCGACCCATTTGTTGCTGAGAATCCCGTCCATCCCTCGTGGCATGGGAGTTGCTGCGCTGCGGTAAGCAGCAACCGCGTACGAGGTGCACGATGGAGATCGGCGTCTTCATTCCCATTGGGAACAACGGCTGGCTGATCTCGTCGACGTCGCCGCAATATACGCCGAGCTTCGACCTCAATCGTGAAGTGGTGCTGCGCGCCGAGAAGTACGGTTTCGACTTCGCGTTGTCGATGATCAAGCTGCGCGGCTTCGGCGGCAAGTCGCGCTACTGGGACGACAATCTCGAATCCTTCACCCTGATGGCAGGCCTGGCCTCGATCACCAGCCGCATCGAGCTCTATGCCACCGTCGCCGTGCTCACCATGCCGCCGCCGCTTACGGCGCGCATGGCGATGACCATCGATTCGATCAGCCACGGCCGCTTCGGCGTGAACCTGGTCACCGGCTGGCAGAAGGCCGAGTACGACCAGATGGGCATCTGGCCGGGCGACGAGCATTTCAAGCACCGCTACGAGGCGCTCGACGAATACGCCACCGTCATGTCCGATCTGTGGACCCGCGGTCAGAGCGACCTCAAGGGCAAGTACTACACCATGAACGATTGCCGGCTCGGGCCGCTGCCGTCGCGGCCGATCCCGATGATCTGCGCCGGCACCAGCGACGCCGGGATGGCATTCGCCGCCAAGCATTGCGCCTACAATTTCTGCAGCGGCAATGGCCAGATGAACGATCCGCGCGACAGCGCTGACTCGGTGGCGCGGCTCAGGGCCTGCACGACCGAGGCCGGCACCAGGACCAAGGCGCTGGCGCTCACCCTGATCATCGCCGACGAGACCGACGAGGCGGCGATGGCCAAGTGGGAGCACTACAAAGCCGGCGTCGATCTCGATGCGCTCGACTGGAGCCGCTCCCAGGCCGGCGCCGACAAGTACGCTGCCGACAATTCCACCGCCGGCCGCATCCGCCGGCGCGAGCCGTTGCCCAACAGCGGCTCGCGGCTGATCGGCTCCTACGCCACTGTGGCGCGCTTGCTCGACGAGATGTCGGATATCGAAGGCTTGGCCGGCGTCATGCTGACCTTCGATGACTTCGTGATCGGCGTGGAGCAGTTCGGTCAGCGCATCCAGCCCGTGATGAAGAGCCGCGCCAAGCTTTTGGCCAAGGCGGCCTGACATGGACAGCCTCGCCGCTCCCCTGGAGGTGATGGCGAGGCCGCAGCTCGACCTCGAGCTGCGTGGCATCCGCAAGCGCTACGGCGATTTCACCGCGGTCGACGGCGTCTCGCTCCAGGTCGAGAAGGGGCAATTCGTCTGCCTGCTGGGTCCGTCGGGCTGCGGCAAGACCACGACCCTGCGCTGCGTCGCCGGGCTCGAAGAGCCGGATGACGGCGGCATCCTGATCGGCGGCAACGAGGTCACCAAGGACCCGCCGTGGCAGCGAGACATCGCCATGATGTTCCAGGACTTCGCACTTTTCCCGCACATGACCGTGGCCAAGCAGGTGGGCTTTGGCCTGGAGATGCTGAAGAAACCCAAGGTCGGGATCGCCAAGCGCGTGGAGGAGGTCCTGAAGGCCTTCGAGATCTCGGCCCTGGCCGACCGCAAGCCGGGCAGCCTGTCCGGCGGCCAGCGCCAGCGCGTGGCGCTCGCCCGCGCCATGATCACCGAGCCGCGCATCCTGCTGCTCGACGAGCCGGTCGGCGCTCTCGACTACTCGCTGCGCGAGACCGTGATGCTGGAGCTGAAGCTCCTGCAGCAGCGCACCGGCATCTCCTTCATCTGGGTGACCCACGACCAGAACGAGGCCTTCTCGCTGGGCGACCTGGTCGTGGTCATGAATCATGCGAAGATCGAGCAGCAGGGCACCGCCGAGGAGATCCTGCGGCGTCCGGCGACCGCCTTCGTCGCGAGCTTCGTGCAGGGCAACAATGTCTTCCGTGGCCGCGTCACCGGCACGTCGCCCGACGTGCTGCAGGTCGAGACCTCGGCCGGCCGGTTCTATGTGCCGCGTCCGCCGGATCCCGCGCCGATGCTGGGCGATGCGGTATCCTTCTCGGTACGGGCCGAACAGATCACCGACGCGCCCTCGCAGCGGCAGGCCAACCGGCTGACGGCGCGCTGCACCGCCGTGGAGTATTTCGGCGCCGTGCGCCGCCACATCTTCGAGCGCTGCGACGGCGAGGTCCTGAAGTATGACCAGTTTGGCGCCCATGCCGCGCGCATCGTGTCGGGCCAGACCGTGCAGCTCGGCTGGCAGGTCGAGGAGACAGTCCTGCACACCGGGGCGCCGGGATGAGCACCATCCGCGTCCGTTCGCCCGCGAGCTACTGGCTCGCCGTGCCGGCGGCGGCGTGGATGCTGGGCGTGGTCGTGGTGCCGATCGTGCTCCTGGTCTGGGTGTCGTTGTGGGGCGGCCGCACCTTTTCTCCGGCAAGCCCGCTCACCTTCGACAACTATGCACGCTTCTTCGCCAACCAGACCTACATCAAGCTCGCCGGCACGACGGTGATGCACACGGTGATGCTGATGGCCGTCACCGGCGTGCTGGGTTACTGCATTGCCTACTGCCTGGTGATGAAGGTCAGGAGCCCGGGCTGGCGGCTGGCGCTGTTCCTGGCCTTCATCATCCCGTTCTGGACCTCGACGCTGATCCGCGCCATCGCCTGGGTGCCGTTCCTGGGCGTCAACGGCGTGATCAACCAGCTCCTGATGTCGATCGGAGCCACGCGCTCGCCGATTGAGGCGTTCCTCTACTCCAAAACCGGCATCACCATGGCCCAGGTGTCGCTCTACACCATGATGGCGGCCGGCCCCGTGGTGTACATGCTGAGCTCGATCGCGCCGCAGCTGCGCGAAGCGGCGATGACGCTCAAGGCTACGCCCCTCACCGTGTTCTGGCGCATCGTCTTCCCGCTGACCCTGCCCGGGGTGGTGATCGGCCAGGTGCTGGTCTTCCTCAACGTCATGTCCGACTTCGCCACGGTGGCCACGATCGGCGGCAACAAGCACGCGCTGCTCTCCAACCTGGTGCTGCTGTTCTACGAAAGTTCGCAGATTCGCGCCGCCTCGGTGGTCGCGGTCCTGCTGATGATCTGTATGCTGGTCGGCGTGATCATCGCCTTGCGCGTCGTCGACGTGCGCCGCCTGGGAGTGGAGCGATGATCGGCTGGAAGGGCCGCTCGAGCCTCACCGCCTGGGTGCTGGGCACACTGACGGTGATCTTCCTCGCCTATCAGTGGCTGCCGATCTTCACCCTCGGCCTGCTGTCGTTCAGCGGCCCGACCGGCGGCACGACCTTCCCGATGAACGGCACGTCGTTCCACTGGTATCAGGAGCTGTGGCGCGCTTCGGTCATGAACGACTTCAAGCCGCCGCTGCTGCGCTCGGTCCTGCTCGCCGCGGCCTGCTCCGCCACCACCATCGTGCTCTCGGTCATGGCGGCGCAGGCGATGCGCGGCCAGTTCCGCGGCAACGGCTGGTTCTTCTACCTGATGCTGCTCGGCATCATGGCGCCCGGCATCCTGGTGGGTTTCGGCTTCGCCATCCTGATGCGCCTGATGGGTGTCGACCTCTCGTGGGACACCACGACCTTCCTGGTCCAGGTGTCGTGGACCCTGCCGTTCGGCTTTCTCACCATGCTCGCGGTGTTCAACCGCTTCGACAAGCGGGTCGAGGAGGCGGCGCTTACTCTGGGCGCCTCACGGCTCAGCACTTTCCGCCGCATCACCCTGCCGCTGGTGCTGCCGGGTGTAATCGGCGCCGGCCTGTTCGGCTTCTCGCTCTCCTACGACGAATACGCCCGCAGCATGTTCACGACAGGGCCTGACGCCACCTTGCCGCTCGCCGTCATGGCCCAGCTCGACCGCCAGCTCACGCCCGAGATCTACGCCGTCGGCACCACGACCACGCTCTTTTCCCTGATCGCCGTCACGCTCTGCACCGTCGCCTTCTGGGCGATGAGGCGATCGACGTCTTTGCGAAGGACTTGAAGGAGGCCCGAATGCTGATCAAACGCCGCACCCTGCTGGCCGCTGCCGGCGCATCGACGCTTGCCGCACCCGCGATCGCCCAGGCCAAGCAGATCCAGCTCGCGGGCGCCAGCTATGACATGCGCGAAGCGATCTTGGGCGAGTTCGCCAAGCGCACCGGCGTCACGCCGCGTCCGTTCGTCAATCCCTCGACCCAGGTCCGCATCGATCGCCTGCGCACCGCGCCCGTCGACGTCGTGCTGACCGACGCGCCGTTCGCCGCCTACGCCAACAGCGAAAAGTTGCTGCAGCCCATCGACATCACGAAGCTGCCCAACTGGTCGCTGATGCATCCGCTCCTCAAGGACGGCCGCGCCACGCCGACCGCGCCGCTGGGCTTCGGCGCCAATCCGGGACGCATGATGTATGTCGACGAGGCGCGCACCAAGGTGTCGTTCGCGCCCATGTTCTTCCAGATGGATTCGATCGGCTACAACGCCTCGAAGATCCCTGCGGTGAACAACGAGCTGTCATGGGGCGAGCTGTTCAATCCCAAATGGCGCGGCAAGGTCGCCATGTTCGGCATCGACTGGCTGGGCATGTTGAACGCCGCCATGGGCATGCGGGCGCTCGGCCTCCTGAACCCCGTCGACATCAGCAGCATGACCGAGAAGGAGGTCGACACCGTGGTCGCCTTCCTCAAGGAGAAGAAGAAGGAGGGCCATTTCCGCACCATGTGGAAGGCCTACGGCGAGCTGGTGAACCTGATGGCCTCTGAGGAGGTGTGGATCGCCGACGCCTGGTGGCCGGTGGTCGTCGAGGTCTCGAGCAAGGGCATCCCGGTCCACTATGCCGTCGCCAAGGAGGGCTACCGCGCCTGGTGCAACGGCTACGCGATTTCCGCCGGCACTAAGAACCTCGATGCCTGCTATGAGTGGCTGAACTACTGGATGGAGGGCTTCCCCGGCGCGCGGCAGTCCGAGATCGGCTACTTCTCGACGGTGAACAACTACGAGAAGTACCTGGACCCCAAGCTCGTGAAGGAAGTCTATGGCGGCGAAGGCCGCGACGGCGGCTCGCTCGCCGACCGCGCGCAGCGCGTCTTCGTCTGGAACACCCGGCCCAAGAACCTCGAGTACTACACCGAGAAGTGGAACGAGTTTTTGGCCGCGTAGTGTCTTGCCGGACCGCGGGCCTCCAGGCCCGCCTCATAGCTGGGAGCGCGCCACTCCGTGGCGCTCATGAGCTGTGTGATCCACAAAGACGCGCCACAGAGAGGCGCGCTCCCAGCAAAGACGAAGAACATGAGCGGGCCAGGAGGCCCGCGGTCCGGCGAGACACTAGGGGCGTGTAAGGAGGATCGCACCCGACAGCTGAACCTCGCCTGACCAGCCCGGCGCCACCAGCGTCGTCGCATCGAGCTGGGTGATGATCGCGGGACCCTCCATCCGGTCGCCGGCACCGAATGTGGCGCGATCGAACAGCGGCACCTCGGTCGTCCCTGAAGCGAAATGGACGGTGTGGCGCCCCTGTGGCTTCGGCCCGTTGCCGGGGCGCAGCACCGGCCGTTGCGGAGCCGGCATGCGGCCCGTCGCCTCGATGCGCAGCGTCACCAGCTCGATCGGCGAATCGAGCTTGAAGCCATAGAGGCCCTCGTGCGCCGCGCCGAAGGCCGCCTCGACACCGGCCGCGTCGTCGACCCAGCCGACGGAAACCTCGCCGCCCTGGCCGTGATAGCGCATCAGGGCGACGTGCACCTGCTCGCGGTCGGCTGGCGCCACCTTCTCCTTGGCGAGCCAGTCGTCGGCCTGCTGCGACAGCTCGGCGTAGATACTGCGTGTCACATCGATGTCGACCTTGCCCGTCCGCGGCAGGGTGCGGCTGAAGTCAGCCTTCAGGTCGGCGGCCAGGAGGCCGTCGGCGCAGAGCACGCCGGGCGCCGGCGGCACCAGCACGCGCCGGATGCCCAAAAGATCGGCGAGCGCGCAGCCGTGCAGGGGGCCAGCGCCGCCGAACGGCACCAGCGTGAAGTCGCGCGGATCGTGGCCGCGCTCAACCGAGACGATGCGCAATGCGCCCATCATGTTGTTGTCGAGGATGGCCAGCATGCCACGCGCCGCCTCCTCGCGGCTAAGACCGAGCGGCCGCGCGACGTTGCTGTCGATGGCGCGGGCGGCCGCCGCGATATCAAGCACCATGCGTCCGCCCAGCAGCCGCGCCGGCAAGTGGCCCAGCACGACATGGGCGTCGGTCACCGTCGCCTCGGTGCCGCCACGTCCGTAGGCGGCGGGGCCGGGATCGGCGCCGGCGCTCTGCGGGCCCACGGTCAGGGTGCCGTCGGCCACCTTGGCGATCGAGCCGCCGCCGGCGCCGATGGTCACCATGTCGACCATGGGCAAGGGCAGGGGCCATTCGCCGACATGGCCGTGCTGGGTCAGCGCGATCGTGCCGTTCTTGATCAGGCAGATGTCAGCGCTGGTGCCGCCGATGTCGACGGTGATGATGTCCTTGACGCCGCAAGCGGCGGCGACGTCGCGCGCGCCGACCACGCCGGCGGCAGGGCCCGACAAGGCCGTCAGCGCCGGCGCGCGGCGGATGGTGGCGCCACCCGCGACGCCGCCGTTGGACTGCATGTAGAGAAGCGGCGCCTCGACCTTCTCCTCGGCCAGGCGATCCTCCAGCCGCGACACGTAGGTCGCCACACCCGGCATCACCAGCGCGTTCAGCACTGTCGCCAGTGAGCGTTCGTACTCGCGCACCACCGGCAGCACATCGGACGAGGCGGTCACCGCGATACCGGGCAACGCCGCGCGCAAAAGCTCGGCCACGCGCCGTTCGTGCACGGGGTTGGCGAAGGAATGCAGCAGGCAGACGGCGACTGCCTCGACCTTCTGGACACGGCAGGCCTCCGCGGCGGCCTGGACGCTCGCTTCGTCCAGCGCATCGACGACCGCGCCGCCGGCGCCGATGCGCTCCTTCACCTCGAACACGCGCGAGGCCGGCACGGGACGCGGTGGCTTCACCCAGGCGAGATAGTTGGCGCGCCGCGGGATGTCCTGGCGGCCGATCGCCAGCACGTGGCGGAAGCCCTGGGTCGTCACCAGGGCGGTGCGCGCGCCCTTGTCCTCGAGGATCATGTTGGTGGCGACGGTCGTGCCGTGCAGGACGCGGCCCAATGTCATCGCTGCACGGCCGGCGTCTTCCAGGGCCAGGTGCACGCCGGCCAGAAAGGCCTGGCTGGGATCGGCCGGCACGCTCGGCGTCTTGGCGCGCCAGATCTGCCCGCTCTTGGCGTCATACAGGGCGATGTCGGTGAAGGTGCCGCCGATATCGACGGCGACCGCGAGCGATGTGTCAGCCAAGGCTGTCGACATAGGCGTGGCGGTGGAACGCTTTGGTTTCTGGCCGTTTGGCGCGCAGCCTTGCGGTGGCCGCCTTGTCGACCGCGCCGTCGACAAGGACGACGCCATAGAGCCGTTGCGCGCCGTCGGCGGTCACGAACCCGCCGGCCACGTCCTCGGCCACCATTTCTGGCGGCCGGTCGAAGGGATGGCCATGGCCACCGCCGCCGCCGGTCTCGATGCGCAGCACGTCGCCATGCTTCAGCACGTTGCCGTCCGACAACGGCGCCAGCACGCGCTCGTGGTTGGTGCCCGGATTGACCACCACGCGGCCGGTGCCGCCCGCCATGCCGCCATCGATGCCCCACGGTGGGTTCTTGACGCTGTCGATGCGCACGGCGAGCACTGCCTCCTCGGCCAGGATGTCGTATTCGCGCACGATGCCGCAGCCGCCGCGATAGCGTCCCGCGCCGCAGGAATCGACCAGGATGCCGTAGGCGCGCAGGCGCACTGGATAGCCGGTCTCGAGGAATTCGACGGGGTAGTTCTCCTGCGCCACGAAGTAGACCGCGTCGGTGCCGTCGGCGTAAGGGCGTGCACCCCAGCCGACGCCGATGCCGTCGGACATCAGGAAGGGCTCGAGTTCGCCCTTGTCGTTGCGGAAGGTGCCGCGCAGGAAGGAGATCACGTAGGCCGAATGCGCGGCCGGCGCCTTGCCGCCGGCGACATTGATCAGCCCGTTCACCGCAGCGAGGAAACGCATCAGGGTGAGGCCACGCATGCCGAGCGGCGCGGGGAATTTCGGCCACAGCAGGGAGCCTTCGCGCAGGCGCACTTCGTCGAGCGCCTGCGGGCCGCCGGCGTTGCAGACCTGCGCCGGATCGCCGCCGAGGTAGAACATCGACAGCGCCGTCCCCGGCACGTCGGGGTTCAGCAGCAGGTTCACCGGCCCCGGCGACTGATCGTCGGTTGCGGTAGCGTCGAAGATGAAGCGGTCCTCGCCGTCGGGTCCGCGTTCGCGCGTCAGCGCCAAGCGCAGATGGAACGGGCCATTGCCGTGGCCGTCCGAATCGATGGCATCGGTGAAACGGTGGGTGCCGTAGTCGAAGGTCTCGGCGAGCTTCGTGCGTACCAGGGTGCGGGTGCGCGCCACGAGCTGGCGCAGGCCATCGGCCAGCACGTCGGTGCCGAAGCGCGCGGCGATCTCCTCGATGCGTCGAACGCCCAGCGCTGCGCTCGCCATCAGCGCCCGCATGTCGCCCATGTTCTGCTCGGGGAAGCGCGAATTGCGGAAGAAGATCTTCAGCGTCCCTTCGTTGGTGACGCCGGCGTCAATCAGCTTGGTCGGCGGGACGATGATGCCTTCCTGGAAGATGTCGGTGGTATCCGGGCTGATCGAACCGGCGCGCAGGCCGCCGATGTCGGAGAAGTGAGCCCAGCCCATGACGAAGCCGCAGCGGCGGCCGTCGTGGAACACCGGCGCCAGAAGCACCTGGTCGTTGGAATGCGAGATGGCGCCGCGCGAGCCGTAGCAGTCGTTGTACCAGTAGAGGTCGCCCGGCCGCATGGTGTCGGGCGGGAAGTCGCGGAACACCGGGCTGCAGATGTCGCCGAATACCGGCAGGTTCGAGCCGACCGCCATGACGCCGTCGGCGTCGAACAGGGCGGTGTAAAAATCCTTCTTCTCGCGGATGAAGGCGGAGATGGCCGTGCGCTCGATCAGCGCCTCCATCTCGGCCTGCGCCGCGCGCACCGCGCCGCGCACGATCTCGAGCGTGACCGGATCGCAGGCCGTCGGGGCATTCTTGAGGGTGGCGTCGGGCATTCCGCCGATCCTATGCGAGTTCGAGGTGGCAGGCCACGCGCTGACCATCGGCGATCGAGCGAAGCAGCGGTGTCTCCTGGGCGCAGCGCGGCATGGCGTGCGGGCAGCGGTCGCGGAAGCTGCAGCCGCTGGGCGGTTCGCGCGCGTCGGGGACGTTGCCCTTGATGGGCAGGGGCTGGCGCGACTGGTCGGGATCGGGCACCGGCACGGCCGCGACCAGGGCCTGGGTGTAGGGATGGCGCGGTCGGCGCACGATCTCCTCGGTCGGCGCATCCTCGACGACGCGGCCGAGATACATGACCAGGGTGCGCTCGCAGAGGTAACGGACCAGCGCGAGATCGTGCGAGATGTAGACGGCGGTGAGCCCCATCGTCTCCCGTACCTCGCGCAGCAGCGCCAGGATGCCGGCGCGCACGCTGACATCGAGCATCGAGACCGGCTCGTCGGCCACCAGGAAGCGCGGTCCCAGCACCAGGGCGCGCGCCATGACCACGCGCTGCAGCTGGCCGCCGCTCAGCTGGTGCGGGTAGCGGTCGAAGTAGCGGTCGAAATCGGCGAGGTGGACGCGGCGGAAGGCCGAGGCGACGCGGTCGGCGTGCTCGGCCCTGTCGATGCCGGCGTTGATCAGCGGCTCGACGACGGCCCGATAGATCGTGAAGCGTGGATTGAGGGCGTCGAACGGGTTCTGGAACACGAGCTGCGCCTGGCGGCGGAAGTCGCGCAGTCGCTCGCCGGCCAGTCCGGCCATCGGCGCGCCGGCGAAGGTGATTGCCCCGCCGGTAGGCTCGACCAGCTTCAGCATCAGGCGGCCGAGTGTGGTCTTGCCGCAGCCCGATTCGCCCACGATGGCCACGGCGTCGCCATCGCCGACGTCGAAGGTGACGCCGTCGAGCGCGTGCACGGCCGGATGCGCGCCGCGGGCGATCTCGCCCAGCGAGCGCGTCACCGGAAAATGCTTCACGACATCGCGAAGCTCGACGAGCGCTGCCATGTCCTGGGATCCAATGCGGCTGTACGAAGAGTGTCGGCCTCGCTGTCGCGGCGGCAGGCCGATTGGTGGGCGCCGGTACCGTTCATCGCGGTGTCGAGGCTGCAGGCGGCCTGGGCGAACGGGCAGCGCGGCACGAAGCGGCAACCCGACAAGGGCTCGCGTAGGTCGGGTGGGCTGCCACCGATCGGCACCAGCTCCAGCGCGTCCGACAAAAGGTCCGGGAAGGCGTTGCGCAGGCCCATCGTGTAGGGGTGGCGCGGGCGCGCCAGAACCTCACGGACCGGGCCGCTTTCGACGACCTGACCGGCATACATCACCACGACCTCGTCGCAGAGATAAGCGACGACGCTGATGTCGTGGGTGACCAGCACCATCGAGACCTTCAGTCGCTGCTGCAGGGACCGCAGCACGTCGAGGATCTGGCGCTGGACGATGACGTCGAGGGCAGTCACCGGCTCGTCGGCCAGCAGCAGGCTGGGCTCCAGCGCCAGCGCCATGGCGATGGCGGCACGCTGGCGCATGCCGCCGGAGAACTGGTGCGGATAGTCGGCCAGCCGCCGTTCGTTGAGGCCCACCAAGTCGAACAATTCGACGGAGCGAGCGCGGGCGGCCGCGCGTGAGAAGCCGCCACGCTTGGTCAGCACTTCGATCAGCTGCGAGCCCACGGTGTAGACCGGGTCGAGCGAGCTCATGGCGCTTTGCGGCACGTAGGCGATGTCGCGCCAGCGTAGGCGGCGGGTCGTGGCCTCGTCCATGGCCTGGCCCTTGAAGACGATGCGGCCGCCGGCTTGCCGGCCGTTCTCCGCCAGTACGCCCATGATGGCGCGCACGGCTGTGGTCTTGCCGCAGCCCGATTCGCCCACCAGGCCGACGATGCGGCCCTCGGGCACGACGAACGACGCGCCGTCGACGGCGCGCGCCGTGCCGTCGCGCGTGCTGTAGTGGATCTGCAGGTTGTCGACTTCGAGGATCATCGTCCACGCAACCTCGGCATGAAGACCTCCTCATAGCCGCGGCTGATGAAGAAGCCCGCGACCACGACCAGGATGATGCAGATGCCGGGCGGCACGAACCAGGCATACTGGCCGCGCGACAGGGCCTGCGAGGTGAAGGCGTCCTGCAGCATCATGCCCCACGACACGCTGTTCGAATCGCCGAAGCCCAGAAAGCTCACGCTGGCTTCGGTGATGATGGCCCAGCCGATGGCGATGGCGGCGTAGACGAAGCTGAGCGGCAGGATGTTGGGGGCGATGTGCACGAACAGGATGCGCCAGGCGCTGGCGCCGGTGACGCGGGCCGCCTCGACATAGGCGCGCTCGCGCAGGGTCAAGACCTGGCTCCGGATCACGCGCGCAGAGTTGGGCCATAGCAGCACGGCGACGGCGAGCACGATGTTGGAGGTGCTGGCGCCCAGGAAACCGGTCAGCACGATGACGAACGGCAGGAAGGGGAGGCTGAGCGCCATGTCGGCGATGCGCATCAGCACGGCATCGGTCGTGCCGCCGAAATAGCCCGCGACAAGCCCCACGATCGTGCCGACCGTCGCGACGATGATGGCAGCCGACAGGCCGACCGCGAGCGCGCTTCTCGTGCCGTAGACGAGCTGGGCATAGATGTCGCGGCCGAGATTGGTCGTGCCCAGCGGGAATTCTGCGCCGGGCGGCACGTTGGCCGCGAGCTTGCCGGCCTTGGTGAACAGGATTTCCATCGGGTCGATGGGGGCGAGCTGATCGGCGAACAGCGCCACCAGGGCGAACAGCAGGTAGATCATCACGCCCGCGAAGGCGAACGGATCTTTGAGCGGCATCGCCACCATGCGCCGCAGCACCGGCAGCAATGGCCAGCCCGAGCGGGCGGGGGATGCGGGGTCAGCCCTTTCGGCCATGGCTCACCCGCGGGTCGAGGACCATATATAAAAGGTCGGCGACGAAGTTCATCAGCGCCAGGACCAGCGCAATCATCAGGAAGGCGCCCTGGGCCAGGGGATAGTCGTGGACCGAGACGGCCTGCACCAAGAGGCGGCCGATGCCGGGCCAGCTGAACACGGTCTCGATCACCACGTTGCCGCCCATCGACAGGCCGACGCCGAGCGCAAAGGCAGTGACCACCGGCAGCAGCGCGTTTCGCGCGGCATGGCCAATCACAATGCGCCATTCGCTTAAGCCCTTCATACGCGCCATGGTGACGAACTCCTCGTGCATCACCTCGAGCATGTTGGAACGCATCAGGAGCAGCGGCAGGCCTTGCAGGTAGAGGGCGAGCGTCAGCACCGGCAGGGCAAGGTGGTGGAGGTAGTCCAGGGAGAAGATGCGCTCCCAGTTGTTGTCGTAGGCCATGCCCGGGCTCGAGGCGCCGCCCGACGGGAACCAGCCGGCATTGAACGACAGCAACGCGAGCAGGACCATGCCGATCCAGAACTCGGGCGCGGCGCGGGTCGCCAGCACGGCCGGCACGGCGACGCGCTCGATCCAGCTGCCGCGTTTCCAGGCGAGCCAGGCGCCGGCCAGGACGCCGAAGATGTAGGCGATGATCAGCGAGGTCAGCGTCAGGATCACCGAGTTGGGCAGCACTTCCAGCAGGATGGTCATGACCGACCGGCGCTGGAAGAAGGAGAGCCCCATCTCGCCCTGTAGGAGGTTGGCGAGATAGATGAAGTATTGCTGCCACATCGGCTTATCGAGGCCGAACTGCTCCAGCATCGCCTGCTGCTGGTCGGCGTTCAGGTTCTCGTTGATGAAGGCGGCGAGCGGCGTGCCGGGCATCAGCCGGAACATGAAGAACAGCAGCGTGGTGACGGCGAGCAACGCCAGCGCGTTGTGGGTGAAGCGCTCGAGGACCAATCTCATTGGAGCGCGTTCCCGCACCCTGTCATCCCGAGCGCAGCGAGGGACCTCTGCGGACCAGCAAAGGTCCCTCGCTCCGCTCGGGATGACAGCGCGTTCTGCATCTTATTCCGTCGCCAGCTTCTCTTGCTTGCCGGCCGGGTAGTAGAGCTTGCCGCCGACGATGCGGTAGCCGGCGTCGTGCAGGATCTTCTTGGCCTCGGCCACCCCCGTCTTCATGTTGTCGACCGCGGGGTCGTGCCAGAAGCCCAGCACCGGCGAGACGTGGCTGTTGGCCGGGATGGCGTAGTCCTGCCAAGCCGCGCTCACCATCAGCCGTCGGTCGATGGCGAGCGACAGCGCGCGGCGGAACTTCACGTCGTCGAACGGCGGCCGGCGATTGTTGAAGGCCACATACTCGAAGCCGATATCGACCTCGCTGCGAATGGCGATGTCGGGATTCTCCTTGGCGAACTTCAGCAGCACCTCGGCGTCGCCGCCAAACATGCCCAAAAAGTTGATCTCGCCGCGCTTCAGCATGCCGAGCGTGGCCTCGGCGTTGGGCACGATGCGCATGATCCAACGCTGGACCTTGGGCGCCTGGAAGTGATCGCCGAAGCGCTCGAGCAGGATCTCTTCGTTGGGCGCCCAGCGTACCAGCTTGAACGGGCCCGAGCCGATCTTGGACACCTCCTTGAGCTGCTCGGCCGTCTCCGGCTTGCCGGCCAGGTCCTTCAGCACCGGCTCCCAGATGTGCTTGGGAATCAGGTTGATCTTGGCCAGCGAGGCCGTGAGGAAGGTCGTGTTGGTCTGCTTCAGCTTGAAGCGCAGCGTCTGCTCGCCGGTCTTCTCGATCGAGGCGATGTCGGTGACGAAGGGCTTGTACATCGGCGCCTTGTCGCCGGCCGGGGCCTGGAAGGAGAAGATGACGTCGTCCAGCGTGACCGGCTGGCCGTCGTGCCACTTCATGCCGGTGCGCATCTTCACGTCGATCGTCTTGTCGTCGACCCAGGCCACGCTCTCGGCGGCCCACGGCTGCGGCATGCCGTCGGGGCCGATGCGCATGATGCGGTCCCACACCAGGTCGGTGATCCAGCTGTCGACCGCGCCGCCGATATAGAGGGGATTGGTGGCGTTGATCACCTCGTTGCTGTTGATGATCAGGTCCTTCTGGGCGCCGAGCGGCTCGATCTTGAGGAAGGTCCAGATGTTGCGGATGCCGATGCCGCTCTGGTTCACGACCGTGTCCTCCTTGAATACCGCCTTGTTGAAGGCCAACGCATACTTGGGATGCACCAGGAAGGCCTGCGGCTGGTCGCGGTCGATGATCTTTTGCATCTCGAAGGCGGTCTTGCGCCGCTCCTCGCGATCGAGCTGGGTGCGCTGCTTCTCGGCGAGCTTGTCGTACTCGGGATTGAGGTAGCCGATGAAGTTGTAGCCCTTCTCGGCGTAGCTCGAGTGGTAGAGGCTGTACAAAAACTCGTCGGGATCGGAGCGCTCGGGCCGCCCGACCATGCGCCACATGGTGACGTCCCACTTGTCGCGGCTGAACCAGATGAGCTGTGTCTGAGCCTGGCGCTGCAGCGGCTTGACGTCGACCTCGAGGCCGAGCTGGCGCCATTGCTGGGCGATCAGCTGGGCGGCCTGGTAGCTCTGCGGCAGCGCAGCCTGCGGCCAGGAATAGAGGTTGAGCTTGCGCACCTTCTCGGTCGGGCCTTGTGCGAAGGCCGTGGTCGCGAATGACAGAGCTGCAAAGCCGCCCGCAGCGGCCAAAATCAGTTTCTTCATGACGCCTCCCTTGCCTGACGCGTGTATCGATTTTCAGGAACGCGTAAGCCCAAATGATCGCGCAGGGTGGTGCCCTGGTACTCGGTGCGGAAGATGCCGCGGCGCTGCAGCTCGGGCACGACCTGCTGGCAGAAATCCTCGAACGGCTTGGGATAGTGGTTGCACACGACGTTGAAGCCGTCGGCCGCCCCTTCCTTCAGCCACTTTTCCATCTCGTCGGCCATGTATTCGGCCGTGCCGACCAGCACGCGATGGCCGGTGCCGGCCGCGGTGTGGCGCGCGATCTGGCGCAAGGTCATGTTGTTGTCGCGCGCCGTGCGCACGACCAGCGCCTGGCGCGCCTTGGCCGCGTTGCTGGGCGGCAGCTCGGGCAGCGGCCCGTCGAGCGGGAACTTCGAGAGATCGAGCCCGCCCGAGATGTGCGACAGCGACTGCAGCGCCACGTCATCGGGCATCAGCGACTGCAGGTATTCGTAGTTCTCGCGCGCCTCTTCCATGGTGTGGCCGAGCACCGGCGTGAGGCCCGGCATGATTTTTATGTCTTCGGGACCGCGTCCGTAGCGCGCCGCGCGGCTCTTGATGTCGGCATAGAAGGCCTTCGCCTCGTCGATCTTCGTCTGCGCCGTGAAAACAACGTCGGCAGTGCGGGCCGCAAGCTCGCGGCCGGCCTCGGACGAGCCCGCCTGCGCCACCACCGGCCAGCCCTGCGGCGAGCGCGTGATATTGAGGGGACCCTTGACCTTGAAGTGCTTGCCGACGTGGTCGAGGAAATGGACCTTGTCGCGGTCCATGTAGACGCCGCTCTGCTTGTCGCGCAGCAGGCCGCCGTCTTCCCAGCTGTCCCACAGGCCGGTGACGACCTCGTAGAACTCCTCGGCGCGCTCATAGCGCTCGGCGTGGGCGAGATGCTCGTCGAAGCCGAAGTTCTCGGACTCGTCCTCGATCTGCGAGGTCACCAGGTTCCAGCCGGCGCGTCCGCCGCTGATGTGGTCGATCGAGGCGAAGCGGCGGGCGATGTTGTAGGGCTCATTGTAGGTCGTGGTCGCCGTGGCGACGAGGCCGATGCGCTCGGTCACCATGGCGAGCGCCGCGAGCGTCGCCGTCGGCTCGAGCTTGACGGTGCGCGAGAGCTTGGCGCGGGTGCGCTCGCCACGGGCCAGCGCGCGGCTGCCGGCCACGCCCACCGTGTCCTGGAAGAAGATGGTGTCGAACTTGGCCGCCTCGGCGACCTGGGTGATGTGGGCGTAACCCTGGAAGTCCATGTCGTAGCCCGGCACAGCGTCGGGATGGCGCCAGCCTGCCAGATGATTGCCCGGCACGCTGAAGAAGCCACCGAGTCGCAGCTGCTTGTTAGCGGCCATGGCTGGCCCAGGAGATAAAACTGTCACCCCGAGCGAAGCGAGGGGCCTTTGGAGCTGCAGGAAAGGTCCCTCGCTGCGCTCGGGATGACAGCGGGACTTGGATCAGATGTCCTGTGTCAATCATTGGACGCGGCCGCGTTCACCTGAACACTCGTGCGATTCTTGGTGTGGACGTTCTGCGGGATCGGCACGCCGAGATTCTCGCGGAAGGTCTTGCCCTCGTACTGGGTACGGAAGATGCCGCGGCGCTGCAGCTCGGGGATGACCATCGTCACCCATTCCTCGAGCGGCTTGGGATAATGCGCGAACAGCAGGTTGAAGCCGTCGCAGGCGCCGGCCTCGAGCCAGGCATGCATGTCGTCGGCGAGCTGCTTGGGCGTGCCGTAGAGCACGCGATGGGCCTGGCTCATGGCCAGCACGCGGCCAATCTGGCGGATGGTCATGCCGCGCTTGCCCATGGCGATGATCATTTCCTGGCGCGCGCGCGCCGCATTGCTGGGCTTGAGCTCGGGCAGCGGGCCGTCGGGATCGCAGGCGAAGATGTCGACGCCGCCCGCCAGCCGCGCGACGCCAGCGATGCCGACGCCGTCGTCGACCATGCCGCGAAGCTCCTCGTACTTCTCCTGCGCCTCCGCCTCGGTGCGGCCGACGATTGGCATGATGCCGGGGAAGATGCGGATGTCCTCGGGGCCCCGCCCGTACTTCTCCATGCGTCCGCGCATGTCGTTGCAGAAGTCCTGGCCTTCCTTGATCGTGGTCTGGGCGGTGAACACCATGTCGGCGGTGCGGGCGGCGAGTTCCATGCCGATATCCGACGATCCCGCCTGCGCCACCACCGGCCGGCCCTGCGGCGAGCGCGCGACGTTCAAGGGCCCGCGCACCGTGAAGTGCTTACCCTTGTGCCGCAGGATGTGCATCTTGTCGTAGTCGAACCACTGGCCGCTTGCCTTGTCGCGCAGGAAAGCGTCGTCCTCCCACGAGTCCCAGAGACCGATCACGACGTCATGGAACTCGGCGGCGCGGTCATAGCGGATGCCGTGCTCGAAATGCTGGTCGCGGCCGAAGTTCACCGCCTCGTCCTCGGCCTGCGAGGTCACGAGGTTCCAGCCGGCGCGGCCGCCGCTGATATGGTCGATGGTGAGGAAGCGGCGCGACGTTGTAGGGCTCGTTGTAGGAAGTGGTGCAGGTGGAGACGAGCCCGATTTGCTTGGTGATCGCGCCGAGGGCGGCGATGGCGCTCATCGGCTCGATGTGCGCTTGGCGCCCGTTCTTCACCCGAAACGGCTTCGCGCCATAGACGGCGGTGCTGCCGGGAATGGCGACGCTGTCCTGGAAGAACATGCAGTCGAGCAAGCCACGCTCAGCCGTGCGGGCCATGTCGGCGAGCAGCCGGAAGTCGAGGTCGGTCTCGCAGATCGCATCCGGATGGCGCCAGCCTGTCGGATGACATCCGGGAACGCTGAAGAAGGCACCAAAGCGCAACTGCCGCTTGGCCGCTGTCATCGGGCAACCACCATGGAGTTGGTGAACGGTATGCAGGGAGCGTGCCACCGACGGCCGCGTTTTGCCACCCCGGATGGCTTGCCGGGCTGGCTCGGCTGTTGCTCAATCCGGAACATGGACAAGCCGATTTTCCGCCGGGCGCGAGACTGCCGCGTGTCGCGCATCTCGCCAGCCGATACAAACAAGTTCGTGATGACGGTCGATCCGGTTGCCGACAAGGCGCCGTTCCTTTCCGTCGTCGAGATCTTCGAGATGGGCGGCAAGACACCGCTGCATCATCACGATCACGCGCACGAGATGTTCTATGTGCTTTCAGGCCGTGGCCGCGCCCATTGCGACGGTGCGACCTACGACATGGAGAAGGGCGACACGCTGGTGCTGCCGCCCGGCATGGACCACGTCGTCGAGAATATCGGATCGGACCGGCTCTATTGCCTGACCGTGATGGTGCCCAACGAGGGACTGGCCGAGCTGATCCGCGCCGGCATGCCGATGGCGCTGGATGAGGCGGACCGCGCGATTGTCGCTAGCCGGTCTTGACCCGGCTCCAGTCGATGTCGACCACCTTTGTGTCGTAGGCGAGCAGGGACTGCCAGTGACGCTGCAGGTCGCCCGCGAACAGGCCGCGGGTGAGACCGGCCACCAGCTTGGGCACGGCAATGGTCATGCCGTTGATGCTGCTGCCCGAGACACCGAAGCTCAAGGTCGAGCCGATGGCGAAGAGATGGATGTCGCCGAGCCATGGCGCCTCGCCCGGCGTCTTCTCCAGGAACTGATAGTCCGCGCCGAGGTAGGGATAGTTCGCGAGCAGCGCGTCTTCCTCGCCCGGGGGTGGCGTGAAGCGGTCGCGCCACAGGGCGATCTTGTCGGCGAAGGCTGCGAGCTCGGGCCGGAGGTGCACGTTCTGGCGGATGCCGGTGCCGCAGATCGCGAAGTCGGCATGGAACGGCCCGCGCGTGGTCTCCAGGCGAATGCGCCCGTCCTCCATGCGCGCATCGGTCCAGGTGCGCTCGACCTGCATGGTGAAGGTGTCGCGGAAGACCAGGACGCGCTCGAGCGTGTCGGGCGGAAAGCCTTCGCGCGCGTTCAGGATGTTGGCCATGAAGCGCCAGCGCCAGAGATCGGGCATGTCACCCATGTGGCGCAGGAAGCCCGCGAAAGTGAGCCAGCGGAAGCGCTGCACGCCGGTCGGCCGGCGGCGGCAGAAGAGATGGACTTCCGCGCCGTGCTCCAGCGCCACGGCGGCGTTGTCCATCGCCGAGGCGCCCGAGCCCAGAACAGCCACGACCTTGCCCTTGAGCCGGTCGAAGTCGATGTCGAGCGCGCAAGTGTGGGCGCGGCGGTCAGCCGGCAGGTTGCGCACGAAGTCGGGCATCCACCATTCGCCGGTGCCGTCCTGGCCGGTGGCGAGCACGACCTTGCGTGCCGCCAATACCTCGCCGGTCGACAGCGTCACCCGTAGGCACGGCCCGCCGTCGTCCAGCCGGCCGGGGGCGATGGCGGTCGCGGCGACGTCGTTGCGTACTGGAATGCCGAGCACGCGACGGAACCACAGCAGGTACTCGTGCCAGTCGACGCTCGGGATCAGATTCATGTCGGCGAAGGCCTGCGCGCCGTGCTGGGCTTCGTACCATGCCTGGAAAGTGAGACTCGGCATGCCGAGATCGGGACCGGTCTGCAGCTTGGGACTGCGCAGGGTCGGCATGCGGGCGAAGGTGACCCACGGGCCCTCCTTGCCCTCGGGCGCGCGATCGATCGCCAGGATGTTGCGCACCCGCTCGCGCATCAGGCCGAAGGCGGTGACGATCCCTGACTGGCCTGCGCCCACGATCAGCACGTCGAGCGCCGGTTTGCCGCCATGCAGGCGCGGCACCATCCACTCCATGTGCGGGTGTGCCGTCAGCTCGAGGTCGCGCGCGACCTGCGCCTCGAGTTTGGTCAGTGACATGACAGGAAATCCAGCAGGAGGGCGTTGAAGGCCGCAGGCTCGGTCACGTTGAAGGCATGCGCGCCCCAAGGCGCCATATGCAGGCGCGCACCGGGAATGCCGGCCGCCAGTTCCTCGGACATCGCGCTCGGCACCAGCACGTCGTCGCGCGTGGCGACAATGAACGTCGGCAACTTGATCGTCCCGAGGCCGGGCCGCACATCGAAGGCGAGGAGGGCCCCGATGCGCGCCTTGAGGTTGCCCGCACCCTGGAAGGCCGCCAGCCCGTGCTTCTCCTCGTGGGCTGCGCGCAGTTCGTTGCGAGCCAACCAGTCGGCGGGGTAGAGGAAGATCGGTTGGGCCTTCACGTAAGCGGCAGGTCCTTCATGCTCGAGCAGCGCCAGCCGGACATCGAAGCAGCGGCGCGTGTGGGCATGCGCGGCGGCCCAGCCGTTGACGACCGTGAGCGAGCGTAGGCGATCGGATCGGCGTTGCGCCAGCGCCAGCCCTACCAAGCCGCCGAGCGCATGGCCGACGAAGTGGGCGGCCGCCGTGCCGCTGGCATCGAGCACACCTGCGGCCTCGTCCGCCATGGCGGCGATGCTGTGGTCGGCGGCGAGTGTGCCGCCAGTGCGCCCTGTACCGGCCTGATCGTAGGCCACGATGCGATAGCGCTGGCGCAAGGCGTCGATCTGCGGCGTCCAGTACCCGGCCGCGCCGCCCAGTCCGGAGGAGAGCAGGACGGTCTCAGCGTCGCTGGGACCGTCATGCACGTCGAAGGTCGCCGTCACTTGCCGATGTGGGCGATCGTGGCGATCTCGACCAGGGCTTCCTGCTTCACCAGTCCGCACTGGATGCAGTAGCGCGCCGGCTTGTCTCCGGGAAAATACTTGGCATAGACGCCGTTGACCGCGGCGTAGTTCGCCCAGTCGGTGATGAAGATGTGGTTGAAGGTGACATCGGCCATGGTGCCGCCGGCCGTCTCGATCACCGACTTGATGGTCTCCAGCACGTATTCGGTCTGCTTGGCGGCGTCGCCGACATGGACGACGTTGGTGTCCTTGTCGAGCGCGAGCGTGCCCGCGACATAGACCACGCCGTCGGCCAGGGCGCCGGGCGAGTAGGGCGCCAGCGTCTTGCCGGAACCGGGAGGGAAGATGGCTTTCATGGGCATCAGGTTTTGTCCTTGGTCAGCATCGGATTGATGTTGGCGGCCAAGGCGTTGCGGAACTCCTCGACCGACGATACCCAGCCGAAGAACTTCTCGATGTTGTACAGCGATGCCTCCTGGATGAAGGCGGGTCCGGCATGGTGCGTGGCATCGTGCAGGACGACACTGAAATATTCCAGGAAGAAGCTGTCGCGCAGGGTCGACTCGACGCAGACGTTGGTGGCGATGCCGGTGAAGATCAAAGAGCGGATGCCGCGCGCGCGCAAAAGGCTGTCGAGGTTGGTGTTGAAGAAGGCGCTGTAGCGCGGCTTGCCGACGACGATGTCGCCCTTCTGTGGCGGCAGCGCCTCGACCAGCTCGTAGTCCCAGCCGCCCTTGGCCAGAAGCTTGCCGTAGAGCTCGGGCTTCTTGCGCATGGTCTTGAAGGCATTGGATTTGTGCCAGTTGGGCGAGCCCGGGCCGCCCGCCTCGACATAGTCCGGGTCCCAGCCGTTCTGGAAGAACACGACCTGCACGCCGGCGGCACGCGCTGCAGCCGCCGCCTCGGAAATCTTCGCGATGACCGGCGCCGCCCCCGAAACATCGAAACCGGCATGGTCGAGATAGCCGCCGGGCGAGGCGTAGGCGTTCTGCATGTCGACGACGATCAGCGCGGTCTCGGCCGGCCGGATCATGATCGGCTCGGGCCGCGCCGGCAGGTAGCGCGCGGCGGGATCGTCGGAGGGGAAGTAGCTGACGGGCTCGGTCATGCGGCGGCCTGTGCCTGTGAAGTGACGTGCTTGCGGCATTGCATCAAGGGCTGGATGCGTTCGCCGAAGATCTCGGTGCCACTTATAAACTCGTCGAAGGTCAGCAGCACGCCGGCCAGGCCCGGGATGGTCGCCATTTCGTCCAGCAGGTGCGCCACCTTGGCGTAGGAGCCCAGCAGCAGGCCGATGTTGATGTTGACCATCGATCTGGGATCGATGGCGTGGCGCACGTTGCTGTCGCCGGCCGGGTTCTTGTCGGCCGTCGCCTGCTCGACCAGCCAGGCCAGCGCCTCGAGATCGGCCCCTTCCTTGTAGAGTTGCCACTTGGCCTCGGCTTCGGCATCGGTCTCGCCGGTGATCACCATGGTGAGTGCGTAGGAGGCGACCTTGCGGCCGCTTTGCTCGGCGTAGGACTGGGTGCGTGCCACAGTGTCGGCGCAGGCCAAGGGCGTGTTGATGCCTTGGCGAAGCAGAAATTGTAGTCGGCGTGTTTGGCGGTGAATTCCAGGCCAGCATCGCTCTGGCCGGCGCAGATGATCTTCATGTCAGCCTTGGGCCGCGGGCTGAGGCGGCAGTCATTCATGGTGAAGAACTCGCCCTTGAGGTCGCACACACCAGTCTCCCACAGGTCACGCAGGACGCGGACATACTCGGTGGCATAGCGGTAGCGATGGGCGAAGTACGCGTCGCCCGGCCACAGCCCCATCTGGGAATATTCCGGCCGCTGCCAGCCGGTAATGACGTTCAAGCCGAAGCGGCCGCCCGAGATCGAATCGATGGTCGATCCCATGCGCGCGGCGATGGCCGGCGGCACGGCCAGCGTGGGCACGGTGGCGTAGAGCCGGATGCGCGAGGTCACGGCCGCCAATCCTGCCATCAGAGTGAAAGAATCGAGGTTATGGTCCCAGAACTCGCTCTTCCCGCCGAAGCCGCGCAGCTTGATCATCGACAGCACGAAGTCGAGCCCGTAGCGCTCGGCATTGAGCGTCGTCTGCTTGTTCAGCTCGAAGCTCGGCTTGTACTGCGGCGAGGTGGTCGAGATGAGCCAGCCGTTGCTGCCGATGGGAATGAAGACGCCGATTTCCATGGGCGCCGACCTGCAATTCCCGGACCGTTGCTCAAAGCGAGACCAGTCAGCACTCGCATTCGCTCAACTTTGGATCAGCAGCATCGCGCCCCGAGCGTCATCGTAAGCGAAAACACGTGGCATGTTTCTTGCGAATTATTTTCGCGACCCATCGTGTGATTGGTGTCGAAAGAGGTGACAGATGACTCGCAGCTCCTCTGAAACCACGAACAAGCTCAATCGTCGAACGCTCCTCAAGGGCGCCGCCGCCGGCGGCGCGGTCGTCGCGACCGGATTTCCCACCGTGTGGGCGCAGAATACCAAGGACATCACGCTGGTTCATGCCGGCGGCTCGTATGCGGCGATCAAGGAGATCGGCGACCAGGCGAGCAAGGATCTCGGCTTCAAGATCGTGATGCAGGCCATCACCGATGATGTGCAGCTGAACCGCTCGCTGACGCAGCCACAGACCATCGACATCAACAACATCGACAGCACCAAGCTGCCCTACCTTTTGGGCAAGGGGGCGATCGCGCCGATCCCGGTGGCCAAGTACAAGCTGTGGAGCGAGACGGTGCCGCTCTTCACCAAGGGCTCGTATCCCAACGGGAACATGGCCACGACGCAGGGGCTGGCGCCGATCGAGGCCATGTTCTACGCCGACAAGGACGCCAAGAAGCTCGCGGGCAAGCCGACCGAGTTCCTGACCATGATCCCGACCATCTACAATGCCGACACGCTCGGCATCCGGCCCGACCTGGTCGGCGGTCGCGACAAGATCATGAGCTGGAAGGACCTGCTCGATCCCAAGTTCAAGGGCAAGACGGCGCTGGTGGACTATGCGCCGGTCGGCGTGATGGACGTCGCCATGGCGCTCGAGGCGCGCGGCGACTTCAAGTATGCCGACAAGGGCAACATGACCAAGGACGAGATCGACAAGACCATCAAGATCATGATCGATCTCAAGAAGGGCGGCCATTTCCGCTCCTTCTGGAGCACGTTCGACCAGTCGGTGAACCTGATGGCCTCGGGCGAGGTCGTGGTGCAGTCGATGTGGTCGCCGGCCGTCACCGCTGTGCGCTCGCGCGGCATCGATTGCTACTACGTGCCGCTGAAGGAGGGCTACCGCGGCTGGTTCGTCGGCCTGGCGCCGATGGCCCATCTCAGCGGGCTGAAGCTCGACTGCGCCTACGAGTACATGAACTGGTTCAACTCGGGCTGGCAGGGCGGCTTCATCGCCAAGCAGGGCTACTATTCGGCGGTGCCGGCGACGGCCAAGAAGTTCCTCACGCCCGAGGAATGGGACTACTGGTACGACGGCAAGCCTGCTGCCGTCGACATCAAGGATCCCTACGGCACCTTGATGGAGAAGAAGGGCACGACGCGCGACGGCGGCGCCATCTGGGACCGCATGGGCAACATTGCCTGCTGGAACACCGTGATGGACGAGGACCGCTACCTGACGCGGCGCTGGAACGAGTTCGTTTCGTCCTGATCGTCACGGCTGACATGGCCATCGTAAATCCGGCGGCGGACGCCTTCGCGGCATCCGGCCGCGCCGAACCGGAGGTCGTCGAATATCCCGGCGAGCGCGCGTCGTGGCTGCAGGTCGCGCCGCTGGTGCTCGTGCTGCTGCTGTTCTTCGGCCTGCCCATGCTGGTGGTGCTGGCCGTCAGCTTCTTCGACTTCAGCCGCACCGAGATCATCCCGGCCTTTATCCTCGACAATTACATCGACCTCTTCCGCTCCGAGGTGACGCTCAGGCTCTATGCCAGCTCGCTCAAGTTCGCGCTGATCGTCTGGGTCGTGACCTTGGTGCTGGGCTTCAACATTGCCTACTTCCTGGTCTTCCACGTCCGCGGCCTCTTGTTCCAGATCGGCCTGTTCCTGCTCTGCACGGTGCCGTTCCTGACCTCGAACATCATCCGCATGATCTCGTGGATCCCGTTCCTTGGCCGCAATGGCATCTTCAACCAGGCCCTACAGGGCGCGGGCATCACCAGCCAGCCGCTGGAGTTCCTGCTGTTCTCCGACTTCGCCGTCATCGTGGCCTACGTGCACCTATTCACGCTGTTCATGGTGGTGCCGATCTTCAATTCGATGGCGCGCATCGACAAGAGCCTGCTCGAGGCGGCGCGTGATGCCGGCGCCGGCCGCTTCCGCGTCGTGGCCGAGGTCGTGTGGCCATTGTCGCGCACCGGCATTGCGCTGGGCTCGATCTTCGTCGTCACCCTGGTGATGGGTGACTCCTTCGTCGTTCGCACCATGAGCGGCGGCCAGAGCGCCTCGGTCGTCTCGGCCCTGCAGAACGAGGTCGCCGCGTTGCAGTACCCGCCGGCGGCGGCGAGTGCGGTCATCATGGTGATCATCGTCACCCTGATGGTGGCGGCGATCCTGCGCATCGTCGACGTGCGCAGGGAACTGGCGGGGTAGGGCGCATGCACGGCGACGACACCCGGCCCTGGACCTTCTATGCCTTCGCCGCCTTCTTCACGCTGTTCGTGCTGTTCCTCTACGGCCCGATGATCGTGATCTACATCCTGTCGTTCCAGGGCCCCAACGGCGGCATGACCTTCCCGTTGAACGGTGTGTCGCTGCACTGGTTCGATGCCCTGATCTCGCAGACCCGCGTCGGCGACATTGCCGGCTCCTTCGTGCGCTCGATCGGTCTCGCGGCGATCGTCGCGGTGGTGACAGTCGTGCTGTCCGTTCTTGCGGGCCTGGCCTTCCGCCGCCGTTTCCGCGGCTCGGCCTTCGCCTTCTATCTTGCGATCGCGAGCCTGATCATGCCCGGCCTGTTCGTCGGGCTCGGCATTGCGCTCACCTTCCGGCTGCTCGGCCTGCCGACCGAGTGGTACACAACCGCGCTCGGCGCCCAGCTCACCTGGACCCTGCCGTTTGGTCTCTTGATCATGTTCGCCGTGCTCGGCCGCTTCAATCGCTCGTATGAGGAGGCGGCGACCGACCTCGGCGCCACCAACTGGCAGAAGGTGCGCGAGGTCACCCTGCCGATCCTGCTGCCCGGCATCATCGGCGTCGCCCTGTTCGGCTTCACCCTGTCCTACGACGAGATCGCCCGCACCGCGCTGGCGGCCGGAGCCAAGAACACCCTGCCGCTCGAGATCTGGGCGATGACCACCAACGTCACCTCGCCGACCCTCTACGCCGTCGGCGCGGTAACCACGATCGTGTCGTTCATCGTCATCGTCGTGGCGCTGGGCTCGATCGCCCTCGTCCAGCGCCGGCGTGCGGCCGCCGGCATGCGTACGGAGTAAAGCTCATGTCCCAGGCTAGCGGCGAGGTCGCGGTTGTCGGCGTCACCAAGCGCTTCGGCGAGACCACGGCGGTCAAGGATCTCAGCCTCACCATCCCGCACGGCTCCTACTGCTGCCTGCTGGGACCGAGCGGCTGCGGCAAGACCACGATCCTGCGCATGATCGCGGGGCACGAGAAGCCGACCAGCGGCGACATCCGCATCGGCGGCCAGTCAGTGCTCGGCCTGCCGCAGGTGCAGCGCGGCACGGCCATGATGTTCCAGAGCTACGCGCTCTTTCCCCATCGCAGCGTGCTCGACAATGTGGCCTTTGCCCTGAAAATGCGCGGCGCCAGCACCGCCGACCGCCACGCCAAGGCCCGCGAGCTTCTGACCAAGGTCCAACTCGAAAAATTCGCCGACCGCCTGCCAACCCAGCTTTCGGGCGGCCAGCAGCAGCGTGTGGCGCTGGCCCGTGCGCTGATCACCAATCCGCGCGTGCTGCTGCTCGACGAGCCCCTATCGGCGCTCGATGAATACCTGCGACTGCGCATGCGCGGCGAGCTGCGCCGCGTGCAGAAGGAGCTCGGCATCACCTTCGTGCATGTCACCCACACCCAGCTCGAGGCCATCGCCGTCGCCGACACGGTGGTCGTGATGGCCCACGGCCATATCGAGCAGGCCGCCAGCGCGCGCGACATCTTCGTGACGCCGCGCAATGCCTATGTCGCCCGCTTCGTCGGCGGCCAGAACGTGCTGACGGGCTCGGTCGAGAGTGTCATGAACGGCGTGGCCGCCGTCGCCGGCAAGAACGGCGCGCGCTACGCCATTCCGGTGGGCGGTCGCCATCCCAGGCGTGGCTCGCCACTGTGGGGCTCGATCCGGCGCGACCGCATCGTCATCGAGAAGATGGCGCCCGGCGCCAAGCCCACCGTCGGCTTGAACGCCGTGGTGGGCGAGGTCCATACGCTCGAGAACCAGGGCTCCTACGTGAAGGTGACGCTCGATCTCGCCGACAGCGAGGAGTTCGTGGCCCATGTCCTGGACGAGACCTTCTTCGCCGGTTCACTCGACATCGGCGAGCGCGTCGTGGCACGCTGGTCGGCATCCGATGTGAAGCTGCTGGAAGACGGTCCGATTGCCGAGGAGGCCGCGCCGGCCGGGGCGGCGATGGCGACGGCAGGGTGATGGAAACCTCCAACAAGAGCGCTCGAGAGCTCTATGAGATCGTCAAGGCCGACCGCGGCCGGCGCCGCTTCGGCTTTGGCCGCAAGCCCGCGCTGGTCAATGTCGACCTCCAGAACGCCTATACCCGGCCCGACGAATTCCCGACGGGCTACGAGACCGATCCGAGGCAGGTCGAGCACGTCAATGCGCTGGCCAGCCTGTTCCGCGCCAAGGCCTGCCCGGTGATCTGGACCTATGTCGCCTACCTGCCGACGGGCGAGGATTGCGGCGTCTGGGGCACCCGCAGCGACACGCCCGATTCGCTGCAGAACATCAAGGGAGGCTCGTGCCGCGCCGGCCTCGACGAGCGCTGCGAGGTCTTGGATGGCGACATCGTCATCAACAAGCGCATGGCCTCGGCCTTCTTCGAGACCAACCTCGGCTCGCTGTTCACCTGGCACCGGATCGACACCGTCGTCGTCACGGGCGGCTCGACCTCGGGGTGCGTGCGCGCCACCGTGGTCGACAGCCTGTCGCGCGGCTTCCGCACCGTCGTGCCGGAGGAATGCGTCGCCGACCGCCACGAAAGCCCGCACTTCGCCAACCTCTACGACATGGCGCTGAAATACGCCGACGTCCTTCCGGTGGCCGAAGTTTTGGCCTTCATGGAGCAGTACCAGCCGGCGAACTAGGCGACGGCCTCGAGCTTGTGCTGGCGGCTTTTCATCAGCGGCTGGATGCGCTGGCCGAACTGCTCCAGGCCGATCAGGAAGTCGTCGAACACCAGCATGATGCCCTTGGTGGCGGGTACTGTGGCGCATTCGTCGAGCATCCGCGCCACCGAGGCATAGGAGCCGACCAGCGTGCCCATGTTGAAGTTGACCGCGCCCGTGGGCGCCGCCATCTGGCGCGCCGTGCTGGTTGCCGCCGCATTGGCATCGGCATTGGCCTGACCGGCGAGCCAGCCCATCGCGTCGACATCGGCGCCGTCGTTGTAGTGCCGCCACTTGGCTTCGGCGGCCGCGTCGGTCTCGTCGGCGATCACCATGAACAGCACGTAGTTGCCGACGTCGCGGCCGGTTTTGGCCATGGCTTCGGCCATGGCGAGGTTGGTGGCCGAATGCGCCGTCGGCGTGTTGATGCCCTTGGCCGCCACGAAATTGTAGTCGCCGTAGCCCGCGCCGAACTCGATGCCACGTGGGCTCTGACCGGCGCAGACGATCTTCACGTAGGCCTGCGGGCGCGGCGAGAGCCTGCAATCCTCCATCTGGAAGTACTCGCCCTTGAAGTTGGAGGCGCCGGTCTCCCAGAGCTCGCGCAGGATCGTGACGTACTCGGTGCTGTAGTCGTAGCGCTTGTTGTAGTGCGCCTCGCCCGGCCACAGCCCCATCTGGTCGTACTCGGCCTTGGCCCAGCCGGAGACGATGTTGACGCCGAAACGCCCGCCCGAGATCGCATCGATGGTCGAGGTCATGCGGGCCACGATCGCCGGCGGGATCGTCAGCACGGCGACCGAGGCATAGAGCTGGATCCGCCTGGTGACGGCGGCGAGACCCGCCATCAGCGTGAAGGATTCCAGGTTATGGTCCCAGAACTCGCTTTTGCCGCCGAAGCCGCGCAGCTTGATCATCGAGAGCGCGAAGTCGAAGCCGTAGCGCTCGGCCTTCTGCACGACCTGCTTGTTGAGCTCGAAGGTCGGCTTGTATTGCGGCGAGCTGGTCGAGATCAGCCAGCCATTGTTGCCGATCGGGATGAAGACGCCGATGTCCATCGGACGCGGCGCCTAGGCCACCTGCTTGAGCTTCGCCGCCCGGCTCTTCATCAGGGGCTGGATGTGCTGGCCGAACTGTTCCATGCCGATCAGGAAGTCGTCGAAGGTGAGCATGATGCCCTTCGTCGCCGGCACAGTGGCGCATTCGTCGAGCATGCGTGCCACCGAGGCGTAGGAACCGACCAGCGTCCCCATGTTGAAGTTGATGGCGCCCTCAGGCGCGGAGATGCGCTTGGCGGTGCCGTCGTCGGTGGCGTTCGGATCGGCGTTGGCCTCGCCCGCCATCCAGGCGAGCGCGCCCATGTCGGCGCCTTCGTTGTAGCACTTCCACTTGGCCATCGCCGCCTCGTCGGTTTCGTCGGCGATCACCATCATCAGCACGTAATTGCCGACGTCGCGCCCGGTCTTGGCGGCGGCCTCGGCCATCGCCTCGTTGGTCGGCGCATGGGCGGTCGGCGTATTCACGCCCTTGCCCAGGGTGAAGTTGTAGTTGCCGTAGGTCGCGCCGAATTCCATGCCGCGCGGGCTCTGGCCGGCGCAGACGATCTTCATCTCGGCCTGCGGGCGCGGGCTGAGCTTGCAGTCCGACATCTGGAAGTACTCGCCCTTGAAGTCGGACGAGCCCTCTTCCCACAGTTCGCGCAGGATGGTGACGTACTCGGTGCTGTAGTCGTAGCGCTTGGCGAAGTGCGCCTCGCCCGGCCACAGGCCCATCTGCTCGTATTCCATCTTGGCCCAGCCCGAGACGATGTTGACGCCGAACCGGCCGCCCGAGATCGAATCGATGGTGGACGCCATGCGCGCCACGATGGCCGGCGGAATGGTGAGCACCGCGACCGAGGCATAAAGCTGGATGCGCTTGGTGACGGCGGCCAATCCTGCCATCAGGGTGAAGGATTCGAGGTTGTGGTCCCAGAACTCGCTTTTGCCGCCAAAGCCGCGCAGCTTGATCATGGAGAGGGCAAAATCGAGCCCGTAGTGCTCGGCCTTGAGCACGATCTGCTTGTTCAGCTCGAAGGTCGGCATGTATTGCGGCGAGGTCGTCGAGATCAGCCAGCCGTTGTTTCCGATCGGGATGAAGACGCCGATGTCCATCTCACGCTCCTCTGACAACACGGGGCTTGTGCAGCGCAGCAAGCCCCGTGCCATCAGCCGGCAGCGGATTGCAGCCTAAGGGTGCGGCCCCCACGGCGCGGCGTTCAGGAGCTTCACCTCCTGTGTCATTACCAGCGGCCGGAACTTGGCGGCAAAGCCCTCGGTGAAGTCGGTGTTGGCGAACACCGCCGCCCAGTGCTTGCGTCGGTCGGCGTCGTCCTCGAACTTCCACAGGTGGACGAGCTGGTTGATCGTCCCGGTGTCGCCCTGGAAGTAGCCGATCAAGTGCTTGTCGTGGCCGCCCTTCTGCAGCGCCGGAAAGCCGAACTGCTGGTACAGTTTGACGGCTTCGGCCATCTTGCCGACATAGAGCGTGTATGTTCTCAGTTCGTATAGTGCCATGGCGGCTCCCCCTCGGTCGAAAGGGGGACGTTAAAGCCGGCCGACAGGGAAGGGAATGAGTCAATGGTAGCGCGTTGGACGGCGCGCGCCGTTGCGATCGCCGTCGTCGTCGCGATCGTGGCCGCTGCGGTCTTCTGGTGGAACCGGCCCAAGCCCGCGCCGGCAGCCACGGCGCCGCCGCCGGCGCAGGTCGGCGTGGTCGAGGTGAAGGCCGCCGACGTGGCGCTGCCCCTCGACTTTTCCGGCCGCGTCGCGGGCTTCCGCGTCGTCGAAATCCGCGCCCAGGTGAACGGCGTGCTGCTCAAGCGCGAGTACCAGGAAGGCGCCGTCGTCGATGTTGGCCAGGTGCTGTTCCGCATCGATCCGCGGACCTATGAAGCGGCACTTGCCCGCGCCAACGCGCAGGCGGCCCAAGCCAGGGCGTCGCTGATCCAGGCCGAGGAGAATTTCAAACGCCAGGAGGGCCTGGCGGCACAAAGGGTCGCCACGCAAAAGGCCTACGAGGACGCGGTCGCCGGCCGCGACCAGGCCCGTGCCGCTGTGCTGTCGACCGAGGCCGATGTGCTGACGGCCAAGCTCAACATCGAATTCACCACCATCAAGGCGCCGGTCAAGGGCCCGACCAGCCTGGTGTCGCCACCCGAGGGAACGCTGATCAAGGCGCAGGACACGCTGCTCACCACCATCACCCAGCTCGACCCGGCCTATGTGAACTTCACCTTTACCGACAGCGAACTGCGCCAGCTGCAGGAGATCGACAAGTCCGCGGAGGAGCTGTTCGATTCCAAGAACGTCAAGGTCGAGCTGCAGTTCGGCGACGGCGCGGTCTATCCCCATACCGGCACGGTCGACACGCGCTCGCGCACCGTCGATGCCCGCACCGGCACCATTCTGACCCGCGCCATCTTCCCCAACACCGACGGCGCCCTGCTGCCCGGCCAGTTCGTGCGCGTGAAGATGACGGGCATCGTCATGCCCAACGCCATCGTGATCCCCAAGATCGCCATCTCCCAGGGCCCGCTCGGACCGTTCGTCTACCTGATCGAAAAGGACAATGTGGCGCGCGCCCGCCCGGTGCGCATCTACCGTGAGCTGCCTGACGGCTACATCGTGCGCAAGGGCCTGGCGGCGGGCGACCGCATCGTCGTCGACGGCGTGATCCGTGTCCGGCCGGGCGCCGTCGTCAACCCGGTGCCGTACAAGCCTCCCGCCGGGGGGCCGCCGGCCGAGGCCGGCAAGCAATGATCTCGAAATTCTTCATCGACCGGCCGGTCTTCGCGTCCGTCCTGTCGATCGTGATCGTGCTGGCGGGCCTGGTGGCGATGCGCGTGTTGCCGATCTCGCAATACCCGCAGATCGTGCCGCCCGAGGTCGTGGTCTCGGCGACCTATCCCGGCGCCACAGCCGAGACCATCGCCGCCACGGTCGCCGCCCCGCTCGAGCAGCAGATCAACGGCGTCGAGCGCATGATCTACATGCAGTCGACCTCGACCGGCTCAGGCACCATGAGCCTCACCGTCACCTTCGAGATCGGCACCAATCCCGACCAGAACGCGATCAACGTCAACAACCGCGTGCAGCGCGCCCTGCCGCTCTTGCCGGGCGAGGTCAGCCGCCAGGGCCTGGTGGTGCAGAAGCGTTCGACCTCGATCCTGCAGGTCATCACCATGTCGTCGCCGGGCGACCGCTACGACACGATCTACATCAGCAACTACGCGCTGGTGAACGTGCTCGACGAGCTGCGCCGCCTGCCGGGCGTCGGCGACGCGGCCCTGTTCGGCGCCTCCGACTATTCGATGCGCATCTGGCTCCGGCCCGACAAGCTCGCCCAGTACAACCTCACGCCCGCCGACGTCGCCACCGTGGTGCGCGAGCAGAACCAGCAGTTCGCCGCCGGTCGCTTCGGCGAGGAGCCGATGAACAAGCCGCAGGTCTTCACCTATTCGGTGACGACGCCGCCGCGCCTGGTCGACCGCAACCAGTTCGAGGAGATCATCATCCGCTCGGAGGAGAATGGCGGGGCGCTCAGGCTGAAGGATGTGGCGCGCGTCGAGCTGGGCGCCTTGCTCTACGGCTTCTCCGGCACCTTCAATGGCTCGCCGGCGGTGCCCATCGCGGTCTACCTGCAGCCCGGCGCCAATGCGATCCAGGTGGCGGCGGCGGTGAAGGAGGCCATGGAGAACATCGCCAAGCGCTTCCCGGTCGGCCTGCGCTACGACATCCCCTTCGACACGACGCGCTTCGTCGAGGTCTCGATCGAAGAGGTCGCCATCACCTTCGCCGAGGCGATCACGCTGGTGGTGCTGGTGGTGTTCCTGTTCCTGCAGAGCGTGCGGGCGATGATCATCCCGGTGATCGCCATCCCGGTGTCGATCATCGGCACCTTCGCCGGCATGTACGTTCTGGGCTTCTCGATCAACCTGCTGACGCTGTTCGGCCTGGTGCTGGCGATCGGCATCGTCGTCGACGACGCGATCGTGGTGCTGGAGAACGTCGAGCGCATCATGTCGAGCGAGGGCAAGGGGCCGCGCGAGGCCGCCATCCAAGCGATGCAGGAGGTGACCGGCCCGGTCGTCGCCATCGTCCTGGTGCTGTGCGCGGTGTTCATCCCGGTGTCGTTCCTGGGCGGCCTGGCGGGCGAGCTCTACCGGCAGTTCGCCGTCACCATCGCCGTCTCGGTGGTGATCTCGGGCATCGTCGCCCTGACCTTGACGCCAGCGCTGGCCGCGCTGCTGTTGAAGCCTTCGCACGGCCCGCCCTGGCAGCCGTTCGCCCTCTTCAACCGCTCCTTCGCCTGGCTGACGGCGCGCTACACCGGCGGCGTGGGCTTCTTGCTGCGCCGGACGGTGCTGGGCTGCATCGGCTTCGTCCTCGTGCTGGGCGCGGTGTTCGCCCTGTTCCAGCGCATCCCGGGCAGCCTGGTGCCGGCCGAGGACCAGGGCTACGTGTTCATGGTGACTGTGCTGCCGCCGGCCGCGAGCATCGCGCGCACCCGCGAGGTCACCAAGGAGGCGACGGCGGCGCTGATGAAGAACCCGGCGGTGGCCAACGTCGTCACCTTCTCGGGCTTCGACCTCCTGTCGCGCGCGCTCAAGACCAACTCCGGCATCTCCTTCGTCACCCTGAAGGACTGGTCGCAGCGCACCGATCCCAAGGAGGATGCGCGCAACGTCGCCCCGGCCCTCGCAGCCATCAATGCCAACTTCAAGGACGGCATCGTCATCGGCTTCAATCCGCCGCCGATCCTGGGCATCAGCGTCACCGGCGGTTTCGAGTTCTTCCTGCAGGACCGGTCCGGCGGCTCCCTGAGCGGCCTCGCCGAGGCGACCAACAAGGTGGTGGCCGCGGCCAACCAGCGGCCCGAGCTGCGCGGCGTGCAGACGACCTTCACGGCGTCGGTGCCGCAGTACCGCACCGACGTCGATCGCGACAAGGCGCGTGCGCTCGGCATCCCGATCAACGTCATCTTCGAGACCATGCAGAGCTCGTTCGGCAGCCTCTATGTCAACGACTTCTCGCTGTACGGCCGGACCTATCGCGTCAGCCTGTCGTCCGAAGCCGACTTCCGCGAATCGCCCGACGATCTGCGCCACGTCTTCGTGCGCGCCGATACCGGCGCCATGGTGCCGCTGAACGAGCTGGTGACCTTCACCCGTATCCTCGGTCCCGACACGGTCGACCGCTTCAACATCTTCCCGGCGGCCAAGATCCTGGGCGGCCCGGCGCCCGGCTACTCGTCCGGCCAGGCGATCGCCGCCATGCAGGACGTCGTCGCCAAGACGCTGCCGGCTGATTTCACCATCGGCTGGATCGGCTCGGCCTACCAGGAGATCGCGACCCGCGGATCGGGCCAGCTCGGCTTCGTCTTCGGCCTGATCATGGTGTTCCTGATCCTGGCCGCGCAGTACGAGCGCTGGTCGCTGCCGCTCGCCGTGCTGACCGCCGTGCCCTTCGCCGTGCTGGGCGCGCTTTTGGCCATCTGGCTGCGCGGCCTGGACAACGACGTCTATTTCCAGATCGGCCTGGTCACCCTGATCGGGCTTGCCGCCAAGAACGCCATCCTGATCGTCGAGTTCGCCTCGCAGCGCTATCAGCAGGGGCGCTCGGTCTACGACGCGGCCATCGAAGCGGCGCGGCTGCGCTTCCGGCCGATCATCATGACCTCGCTCGCCTTCATCCTGGGCGTGATGCCGCTTGCCATCAGCACCGGCGCGGGCTCGGCCAGCCGCCATTCGATCGGCACCGGCGTGATCGGCGGCATGCTGGCGGCGACCTTCGTCGCCATCCTGTTCGTGCCGCTGTTCTTCCGCTTGCTGACGCGGCGGAAGAAGGCAAAGAACGACAGCGCCGGATAGGAGTTATCGCCCGCGGAATGCCCGGTCGATCTGCTCGCGCAAGGGCTTGGTCAGATACGACACCACCGTCCGCGGCGAGGTCTTGATGAAAACCTCGACCGGCATGCCGGCCATCGGCTGCAGGCCTTCCAGCCGCGCCAGCTCCTTGTCGGAGATGCGGATACGCACGGCGTAGAAGGCCTCATTGCGCTTGTCGTCCTGGGTGATGTCGGCGCCGATGCCGATCACCTCGCCGTTCAGCTCGGGCGTGGTCCGCCGGTTGAAGGCGGCGAACTGCACGATCGCCGGCTGGCCGATGTGGATCTGGTCGACGTCCTGTGGCGCCACCTTGGCCTCGATGATCAGCTCGTCGGCATCGGGCACGACCAGCATCAGCACTTCGCCGGCCTGGATCACGCCGCCGATCGTGTGGACGGCCTGCTGGAACACCCTGCCGTCCTGCGGCGCCACCAGGTCGATGCGCCTCAGCTGGTCATCTGCCGCCACCCGACGCTCCGTGAGTTCCGCGCGCTTGCCGCGGATTTCGGCCAGCTCCTTGCCGACCTCGGTGCGCAGATCCTCGTCAACCTGCAGGATCTTCAGCTGGATCTCGGCGATGCGGCCTTTGGCCTGGGCGATCGAAGCGGTCAGCGCGCCGCGCTCGCCGTGCAGGCGCGCCGAGTCGCGCTCCAGAGTCGTCACGCGGTTGAACGGCACCAGGTTCTGCTTCCACAGGCCGCGGATGCCGCCCAGCTCCTGCTGGTTCCACTCGATCTCCGTGGTCTTGGCTGCCACCTGCTCGTCGTTGCCGACGATCTGCTGCTTGAGCTGGTCGATCTGCTCCAGCAGCTGCGCCTTCTGGCCTTCGCGCGCCGAGCGCCGCAGCTCGTACAGCCGCTGCTCGCTCTTCATCGCCTGCACGACCTCAGACTCCTTGTCGCGGGCGGCGAGATCGGCCGGGAACGTGACCTTGTCGGCGCCGTCGCGCTCGGCCTCGAGGCGGGCCTGGCGCGCTTCCATCTCGTCGAGCGCCTTGGTGACGATGGCGAGGCTGGTGCGGGCCTGCGTCTCGTCCAGCCGCACCACGATGTCGCCCTTCTTGACGCGATCGCCGTCCTTGACCCTGAGGTCGCCGACGACGCCGCCGGTCGGGTGCTGCACCTTCTTGACGTTGCTGTCGACCACGAGCTTGCCCGGCGCAATCACCGCGCCCGAGATCTCGCTGAGCGTCCCCCAACCGAAGACGATGAACATCAGGACGCCCACCGAGGCGACGCCGAACACGAGATGGCGGCGGAGGGACTGCTGGACGTTCACGGTGCTTTCTCCTGCGGCCGGCCGCCGGCATGCACCGTCATCGGCTGGACCAAGCGTGCGGCCGGCGTTGCTACCGGCTGTTGCTGCTGCGGCGCCTGCAAGACCTGCTCCTTGGGGCCGAACGCCTGCTGGCGGCCGTTCAGCATCACCAGCACCATGTCGACGCCGGCCAGCGCCGACGGCCGATGACAGACGACGACGACGATGCCGCCGCGGGCGCGGACGCCGAGGATGGCCTTGGTCAGCGCCTCGTCGCCCTCGCGGTCGATGTTGGAGTTGGGCTCGTCGAGCACCACCAGGAAGGGATTGCCGTAGAGCGCGCGGGCGAGCCCGATGCGCTGGCGCTGGCCGGCCGACAGGGTATTGCCGGAATCGCCGACCTGGGTCTCGTAGCCGTTGGGCAGCCCCAGGACCAGCTCATGGACGCTGGCGGCCCTGGCCGCGGCGATCACCTTTTCCGACGGTGCATCGGGCTCAAAGCGCGCGATGTTCTCGGCGACGGTGCCGGCGAACAGCTCCATGTCCTGCGGCAGGTAGCCGATATGCGGGCCGAGGGTCTCGGGCGTCCACTGGTCGATGGCGGCGCCATCGATGCGGATCTTGCCCTGCAGGGCGGGCCACACGCCCACGATCGCCCGCACCAGCGACGACTTGCCCGACGCGCTGGGACCGATCACGCCCAGCCCCTGGCCAGCCTTGAGCTGGAAGGCGACGCCCTGCACGACGATGCGGTTGGTGCCCGGCGGGTTGATGCCGACCGCTTCGACCGTCAGCGTCTCCTTGGGTCGCGGCAGGTCCATGCGCGATTGCTCGGCCGGGACCGTGCCTAAAAGGCCGTTCAGCCGCCGCCAGCTCTGGCGCGCCGAGATGAAGCTGCGCCAATGGGCGAGGGTGACTTCGACCGGCGCCAGCGCGCGCGAGGTCAGGATCGAGCTCGCAATGATGATGCCGGCGGTGGCCTGTTGGTTGATCACCAGCCAGGCGCCGATGCCGAGCACGGCCGACTGCAACACCATGCGCAGGATCCTGGAGAGTGCCGCCATGCCGCCCGAGACGTCGGCGACGCGCTGCTGGGCGGCGAGATTGCGCCGGTTGTGATCGTGCCACAGGGTGTTGAGGCGAGCCGACATGCCCATCGCCTGGACGACCTCGGCATTGCGGCGGCTCGCTTCGGCGAGGCCCAGGCGGCCCTCGGCGACCGACGCCGCTTCGCGCGCCGGCCGGCGGCTCAGGAACTCGGTGGCGATGGTGATGCCGATCAGGATCAGGCCGCCGACGGTGGCCGCCCAGCCGATCAGCGGATGGAAGATGAAGCAGATGCCGAGATAGAGCGGCATCCACGGCAGGTCGAAGAAGGCCGCCGGTCCGACCGTCGACATGAACGAGCGGATGCGGTCGAGATCGTGCACCGGCTGAAAGGAGGGCGGCGTGATGGCCTTGAGCGGCAGCTTGGTGGCGAGATCGAAGACGCGGTGGCTCAGCGTCTCGTCGACCGAGGCCGCGATGCGCACCAGCACGCGGCTGCGCAGGACGTCGAGCACGCCCTGGAAGGCGAACATCACCAGCGCGAGCGCGCTGATCGCCACCAGGGTGGGGATGCTGCGGCCGGGCAGGACCCGGTCGTAGACTTCCAGCATGAACAGTGGGCCGGTCAGCTGCAGCAGGTTGATGGCGGCCGTGAACACGCCGATGCCGATCAGGGCATGGCGGCAGCGGCCGAGGGCGGCGGCCAGTTCGGAATTTCGCTTCTGGGCAGGTCTTGCCGGCAACATTGAGCGCTGGGTCCTATGTCCTTGAAAATCCACGGTTGAACGTGGCTACCGTGCTACCGCTTGGAACTTACCATAATTGCCTCCAATGCACGGCGATTCGAGCCGAACTTAGGCAGATCCTGGGGTAGATCCCGGGGCGTTTCCCGGCCTGAATCGGCGAAAAAGCCCGACCAGGCCCGCCGGCCGGCCGCCAAGGCCCTCGACCGAGGCGCTGAGGATACGGCCGAGGACATCCCGCACCCGGCCGGCGGCCTCGGTCGCACAGGCACTGAGCGGGGCCAGCCGCTCGAGGGCCTCCAGGACCGCAATACCAAGGCTTTTGCCGTCATAGTCCTTCATCGCTACGCCCCATCCGTCGTCGAAGGCCGGCCGGGCAAAAGCGCAGTCCTTCGGGGCGACGACGGGTATGCCGACATGATGGGCATCCGTGAACACCCCCGAACCGCGCCGGCGGTACACGTCGGGGTCGTAAGGCAGCAGCAACAGGTCGGTCTCGGCCAATCGGGCCAGATACTCGTCAGAGGTGAGCGCCTCGTGGCGAACCTCGACCCGCCCGCCGAGCTGGGTCAGGCGATCGAACAGCGGCTGGTCGGCCTCGGCATCGGATCCCTTGACGATGCCGTGGATCATGAACCGAACGTCGCGATGACGGTCGAGGACATGCGGCAGGGCCTGCGCCAGCAGGCGATAGCCCTTGGCCCGATTGGCGAAGCCGATGCAGGAGACGACCGGCGGCCCGCCTGCCGCCCGGATAGCGCGGGCGCGGGCGGGCAGTCCCGGGCCCGGCACGACGCCGATCTCGAACGGCACGAGATCGCGACAGAAGTCGGCCATCGCCGGTGTCTCGCAATAGGCCTCCACGCCGGCTGCGTTGGCGGCGAGCTCGGCGAAGGCGGCGCGCGCTTCGCCGATCAGCTCGGCTGACGCGGCGTCCGGTGTCTTGAGGTGATGCGGTCCGTAGAGCAGCCACAGCAGGATGCGTGGCCGCGGCCGTGACCAGGAGCGCTTCAGCTGTCGTGCCAGCGCCATCGCCGACACCTGATCGCAGCACGGCAGAATGATGAGATCGGGCATGCCCGATCGACGCATCGCCTCTGCCAACTGCCGGCGGGTCTCCTCGACGCTGTCGGAGAAATCGCCGGACGTTGCATAGGATCGTCCGTAAACCGACCGGGTGAATGTCGGTGTGCAGCTGAGCTGCTCGACGACGCGGCGATCGGCGTAGGCCGAGCCCAGGCACGGCGCGTCCACGCCCCGTCGCGCAAGCTCGTCCTGCAGGCGCTGCACGGCGGTGAAGTGGTGGCCGCCCAGCGCGTGCACCGCGGGATCGATGATCAGCGCCTTCATGTCGGGGCGAGCATCCGGCGCCACGACGGCCGCGCGATCTCGGCCGCGCGCCGTGCCATCATGGTCATGCGCCAGCGCCATTTGAATTCCGACGGCTGGTAGAGATGCTGGCGCGGCGCGTGCACCTGCAGCGCGGGGAAGATGTGAAGCCGGCCTCCGGCCGCAGCGATCGCCGCGTTGAATGCGACGTGCTCGGAGGTCTCGCGGCCCTTGGCGTCGACGCCGTGGTAGCGCGCTGAGAGCGCGGCGCGCAGGTGATAGATGCCGAGCCCGCCGAAGGCCGAGCGAACGGCGATCGGCGGCAGCGACGGCGGGATCTCGATCTGCCGCGTGAACACTTCCCGGAACTTGGCCGCTTCGAAGGTCTCGTCGGTCGGGCGGCCCCAGATCGGATGCCAGCAATCGCCGGGGCACCAGCGTTCGTGGCGAAGCGCCCAGACGTCGTAGTAGCGCGGCATGGCGTTGGCCATGACGCCGGCGCGTGCGCGATCGGCATCGAGCCAGGCCGCGGCCCGCGCAAAAGCCTCGGCATCGACGGGCTGGGCCAAGACATCGTCGAGATCGGCGACGACGAGATGGTCGTGGCCGGTGTCGTTGCCGCGGGCAATCTCATCGAGGCCGGTGTTGCGGGCGAAGGCGATCCGCTCGGTCCGCTTTGTCAGCCGCTGTTCCAGAGCGCCGAGATCGATCACCCGGCCGGATCGCCCGTTAGCCAGCCAGCGCTCCAGGATCGTGCGTGTGTCGTCCTTGCTGTCGCTGATGACGAACAGGAAGGATGCCTCGCGATACGTCGCCGCGAATCGCCTGAGGTTCTCGAGCACGCCCGGCAAATGCGCCGCACAGTCCCGCGCGACGCCGGTGAAGACGGCGCTTCTACCCGTCTTGCTCCTCTCCCCCGCCAGAGGGAGAGGTTGGGTGAGGGGGCTACGCACGTCGATTCCCGCTCGCCTAGCCTCTCCCCCTATCGGGGGAGAGGAACATGAGATGAGTGATTGGAATCGGCTTCACGTAGCGAAACCTCGCATCGCCGTCTGACGAGCCACCGATTCGATCGCCTTCTGGACGCAGGCGCAGTTGTTGTGACTGGCGATCACGACTCCGACGGGAGGAGCGAATGGCATTGCCGGCAGAATCTCTTGGCTGGAAAGCGGGGAGGTATCCGGCAGTTATGGCATAAAGTCGATGCGTCGTCCTTTGATCGGAAACGACCGGTTGGAAGCCATTGTCAAAAGCCTGCCGGACCGCCATCCTCCGTCCTGCGCGAACGGCGCACGAAGGCGGAAACATCGCCACGGATAAGGGGAGGCACAATGTCTGCGCAGGCCTGCGGAACAGTCGCCACGCACGCGGATTGATCCGGCGGCCATGGACGGCTTCTCCGCTGACCTGCTGATCAACGCCATTGTCTCCGGGCTGCTGCTCGGCGGCTTCTATGCCGCGGTTTCAGTCGGCATCGCGATTTCCTTCGGCCTGCTCGACATCGTCAATATCGCCCATCCGGCCTTCATCCTGCTCGGCTCCTACGCCGCCTTCATCGGCAATACGGTTTTCGGCATCGATCCGATCCTGGCGACGGTGATCGCGCTGCCGGCCTTCTACCTGCTCGGCATGCTGGCCTATCAGGTCTACTACGTCGCCTTCGAGCGGCGTGACGACCAGTCGCTGCGTGGCCTGTCGTTCTTCTTCGGCCTGTTGTTCATCACCGAAGTGGCTCTGGTGCTGACGTTCGGTGTCGACTACCGAACCGTCCAGGCAAACTATATCGGACCCAGCATCAGCCTCGGCCTGTTCGACCTGCCGTTGCGCCTGCTCGTGCCCTTCCTGGTGGCGATGGTCATGATCGTCGGCCTGCAGATCTTCCTGTCGCGTACCTTCATCGGCCGCGCCGTCCAGGCGGTGGCCCAGGACCAGGGCGCGCTGCGCCTGATGGCGGCCGATCCGGTCAAGATCAAGCGTATCGCCTTCGGGCTCTCGATCGCCACGGCGTCGCTGGCCGGCGCCTGCCTGATCATCATCCAGCCGGTCGAGCCCTCGATTGGCCGCGAGTATATCGGCCGCATCTTCGCCATCGTCGTGCTGGGCGGGCTGGGCAGCTTTCCCGGCATGGTGATCGCCGCCTTCACGCTCGGCATCGCCGAAAGCCTCACCGCCACCTTCTTCGGCCCGTCGTGGGCGCCGGCGGTGGCCTTCGGCATCCTGCTCATCACTCTGGCGGTGCGGCCCAGTGGCATCCTTGGCCGATAAGACCGCCGTCGCGGGCGCTCCCGGCCTGCGCGGGCTGCCGTTCATCCTGGCGCTGATCGCAATCGCTGCCGCGATCTTCGCGATCGGCCGCTGGTACAACAACAGCTACGCGTTCTTCATGGGCTACGTGGTGGTCCAGTACATCGTGCTGGGGACCGCCTGGAACATCCTGGGCGGCTACACCGGCTACGTTAATTTCGGCGTCACCGCCTTCTTCGCCATCGGCGCCTATTCGACCGTGCTGTGGCACAAGCTCGTGCCGGCCATGCCGCTGCCGGTGATGATCCTGATCGGTGGCGCGCTGGCGGGCCTGGTCGGTCTCGGCACCGGCTATCTGACGTTGCGCCTGCGCGGCGTGTTCTTCTCCATTGCCACCCTGGCGCTGGCCGTGGTGGTGCAGACGCTGATCACGAACTGGGACTTCGTCGGCGGTGCGCGCGGCGCCTATGTGCTGCGCCCACGCGTGGCGCCGCTGATCGGCGGCGAGTACGTGCAATATCTGTTCCTGCTGATGCTCGGCATGTGCGTCATCGTGCTGGCGACGGCCCGCGCCATCGAACGCTCGTCGCTGGGTTACGGCTTCGCCGCAATTCGCGACGACGAGGCCGCCGCCGAGGCCTCCGGCGTGCCGACGCTCAAGCTGAAGCTGATCGCCACCACGCTCAGCGGCGGCTTCATGGGCATGGCCGGCGCGCCGCTGCCTTACTATGTGACCTATCTCGACCCGACCTCGGGCTTCAGCCTGAACTACGCGGTGAACGCCATCGCCATGCCGCTGATCGGCGGCACCGGGAGCTGGCTGGGGCCGGTGATCGGCGCGGTGCTGGTCGGCGGCCTGCAGGAGTATCTGCGTGTGACGATCTCGTCGGCCGTCAACGTGCTGGTGGCAGGCGTGCTGATGGTGGCCTTCGTCATCCTGGCACCGCAAGGCATCGTCGGCCTGTTCCAGAAGAGGAAGCGATGACCGCGCTCCTGCAGGTCAGCGGGCTCAGCAAGCGCTTCGGCGGATTCGTCGCGCTCGACGGCATCGACCTCGAGGTGCAAACCGGCGAGCGGCTCGGCCTGATCGGGCCGAACGGGTCGGGCAAGTCGACCTTGGTCAACTGCATTTGCGGCACGCTGCACAACGAGACCGGCAGCGTGCGCTTCGCCGACGAGGCGCTCGACGGCCTGACGGCGCATCAGCGCACGCGTCGCGGCCTGGCGCGCAGCTTCCAGCTGCCGCGGCCCTTCGCCAGCCTGTCGCTGGCCGAGAACGTGCGTATTCCGATCCTTTACTCGGTGAACGCGCGGGCCGGCGGGCATTTGCACGGTGCAGCGATCGACGAGCGTTGCCTGGAGCTTCTGGGCATGGTCGGGTTGGCCGCCAAGGCGCGCCAGATGCCGCGCGACCTCACACAGATCGAGATGCGCAAGCTCGAGCTCGCCCGCGCCATGGCGGCGGACCCCAAGCTCCTGATTTCCGATGAAGCCATGGCGGGGCTGAGCCACGCCGAGGTCGACGAGATCATCGCGCTGCTGATCCGGCTGAACGAGCAGGGCGTCACCGTGATCATGATCGAGCACATCATGCGGGCGGTGATGGAGTTCTCCCAGCGACTGGCCGTGCTGGTGGCCGGCAAGAAGATCGCAGATGGGCCGCCAAAGGACATCGTGCGAGATCCTGAAGTCGTGAAGGCCTACCTTGGCGAATAGCCTCACCATCGCCGGCATCGACGCGGGCTACGGCGCGGTGCGCGTGCTCGACGGCGTGTCGCTTACCGTTGGCGCTGGCGAGACGGTGGCGCTGCTGGGCACCAACGGCAACGGCAAGTCGACCCTGATGAAGTCGGTCATGGGCATGGTGCGGCCGTCCAAGGGCAGCATCAAAGCCGTGATCGACGGCACGGAGCACGAGCTGGTCGGCCGCTCGACCGAGGAGATCGTCGATCTCGGCATTGGCTTCGTGCCCGAGGGCCGCCGACTCTTCCCCAAGCTCACGGTGACCGAGAACCTGCTGCTCGGTGCCTTCCGGCCCAAGGCGCGCTCGCAGATCAATCGCAACCTCGATTTCTGCCTGGAAACCTTCCCGCGGCTCAAGGAGCGCGCGCAGCAGCTTGCCGGCAGCATGTCGGGCGGCGAGCAGCAGATGCTGGCGCTGGCCCGCGCGCTGATGTCGGCGCCGCGCATCCTGTTGATCGACGAGCCCTCGGTCGGCCTGGCGCCGCTCCTGGTCAGCCGCACCATCGACAAGATCAAGGAGCTGAAGGAGGGCTATGACCTCAGCGTCCTGATGGCCGAGCAGAACTTCACCCAGGCCATCCGCATCGCCGACCGCGGCTACGTCATCGTCCACGGCAAGATCGCCTTCGAAGGCGAATCCGCCGAAGCGCTGAACAACAACGAGCTGATCCGGGAATTCTATCTCGGCGCTTGATCGCGAAAGAGGAGAGAAAACAAAAGGTCCCTCGCTACGCTCGGGATGACAGTGTGAATTGTCATCCCGAGCGCAGCGAGGGACCTTGTAAGGCCTCAGGCGAGGCCTCTCGCCCTTATTTCTTCGGATCGTACGGATAGATGATGTTGCCGGTCTTGTACTGGGTCGGCCACAGGATCACTTCCGTCTTGGGATCGGTGAACTGCTCGACGCCGTTGCCCTGCACGCCCTGGAACTGGACGGCCATGACCTGCGCGGTCTCCCATTCGCCGTCCTTGTTGAACTTGATGTCGCCCACCACCGTCTTGAAGGTGGTCTTCTTGGCGAACTCGGCCATCTTGGCATCGTCGGTGCCGCCCGCGCCCTTGATCGTCTGCTCGACGACCTGCATCAGCGCGTAGCCGAACGGCGGCAGGTAGTAGCCCAAGAGGTCGACGCCGGCCGCCTGGCTCTTCGTCTGGTACTTCTTCACGAAGGCGCGGCCCTCGTCCGAAGCGAAGCCCGCCCACGGCAGCCAGAAGTCGTAGACCACGATGCCGTTCAAAAGCGGCCCGAGCTGCGTCTTGATGGCCGTGGCCTGCAGGCCGACCATGCCGCCGCCGTAGATCTTGGGCTTGAAGCCGATCTCGCTGCTGGCGCGGATGATGCCCACCGAATCGGGCGGATAGGAGCAGGCGAAGAAGATGTCGGGATTGGTCGCCGCCACGGCGCGCACCACCGGCGTGTAGTCGGCGGTGGTCGGCGGGTAGGTCTTGTCGTAGACGATCTTGAGATTGTACTTCTTGGCGATGCTGCGCACGCCTTCCATGGCGTTGCGCGGGAACTCGGCGTCGGCGCCGATCACGGCAAGCGTCTGCGGCTTGGGATTCTGCGCCATCGCCACTTCCATGAAGCCTTCGGCGAAGGACTCCTTGGGCCGCGGTCCGCCGGTCGGCGTGATCGAGAAATAGCGCGGATAATGGAACTCGGAATTCACCGCGAGGCCGAGCAGCGCAAAGAAGGTGCGATCTTTCTGCATCACCACCGGCATCGCCGGCGCGATCATGTTGGTGGCATAGCCGCTCACCACGACGTCGACCTTGTCGACGTCCATCAGCTTCGTATAGAGGCCGGGCACCGTCGAGGGATTGGACTGGTCGTCGTAATAGACGAGCTTGACCGGCCGGCCGAGGATGCCGCCACGGGCATTGATGTCTTCCTCGGCGATCTGCATGGCGAGCAGCGCCGCCTTGCCGTTGGGCGCAAGGCCGCCGGTCAGCGCCATGCCGAAGCCGATAGTGAGCGGCTTGGCTTGTGCGTTGGCCGTGCCGGCAAGGCCGGTGGCCGCGCCCGCGACGGCGAGCGAGTTGAAAGTGCGACGCTTGATGCGCATTGGAACGTCCTCCCAAGACGTGTGTTTATTGGCCTGATCCTAGCCCGCCGGATGGAGGGGAGACAACCGATGACGATGCCCAAACTGCCGGTCGAAGGCGGCTGCCGCTGCGGCCGCGTGCGTTTCCGGCTGAGCGGGCCGCCATGGCTGGAGGCGGCCTGCCACTGCCGCGGCTGCCAGCGCATGACGGCCAGCGCCTTCTCGACGACCCCGGTCATGCCGGAAGGCGGTTTCGCGGTGGTCGCCGGCAAGCCCGTCATCGGCGGCATGCACGGCGATGTCGCCGATCATCATCACTGCGACTGGTGCAAAAGCTGGGTGTTCACCCGGCCGCGCACCGCCATGGGTTTCGTCAACGTCCGCGCCACGCTGCTCGACGATCCGTCCTGGTTCGCACCCTGGCTGGAGACGCAGACGGCCGAGAAGCTGCCATGGGCCACGACCGGCGCCGAGCGCAGCTACGAGCGCTTCCCGGCCATGGAGGAATACCAAGGCCTGATGGCGGCCTACCGCGCGGCGCGGGCGACCGGCTGATCAGAAATATCCTGGCGTTCCACTTTCTCGGCCACGAGCGGATGCGGATAGTCGGTCGAGGTGCCGGCGCTGCCGTAGCAGCGCGTCAAGATTTCAAGTAGATGCCCGTTGGGATCCTCGAAGTAGACGCCGCGGCCATCGTCCCACCGGTTGATCTCGTTGCGCTGCGACTGACCGGGGTCCGCCCAGTACGGCAGGTTGCGCGCCTTGATGCGCGCGAAGATCTGGTCGAACTCGACTTCGCTCACCAGGAACGCCTAGTGCTGGGAGGTGACGTCGCCCTCTGTCTTCATGAAATCCAGGGTGAGCGCATCGCCCACGGTCACCGCCGCAAACGGACCGAGGCGGATCGGCGCGTCGAGTCCCAAGAGCTCGGTCAGGAACAGCGCCGATTTCTCATGGTCGTGGGCCATGACGATGGTGTGGTTGAGCTTCACGGTCATGTGCTTGCTCCATGCAGGCCCCCTCTCGAAAAAATGCCCGGCACGGATCAAGGTGGCGGCCAGAGCAGCGGCGGCGGCCCCGGCGATGCCAGCGCGTGCTGGCCGAAGATGGCGCCCTGGATCTCGCGAGAACATCACGTGCATTGCAGGCATGCGCGTCACGGAACAGCCGATGCATCGGACCGGTGGTGTAGAGGGCCGCCCGAGCCCGCTACCGTCATCAATATGTCGACGGCTTCCAACCCTCCCGGCGGGTCTGGTCCAGCGGATTTGAGTTGAGGGGTCAGCGGCCGTTGGGCGGCCGGCCGAGCGCTTCCAGCAGCGGCCGCAGCGCGTCGAGCTCCGCGCCGAAGCCGCTCCAGTCGCCTGCCTTCAGGCGCTCGACGGCGCGCTCGTAGTGGGCAAGCGCCTCGCGGGCGCGCGCGTCCGGCGGCCCGGCGCCTCCCGCGGCGGCCGCTCCGGCGGTGCGGGGCAGCGGCGTAGCTGTGTCCTTGAAGAGCGCGGCCAGCGCGGCGCCGAGCGTTTCCTCCATCACCACGCGATCGCCGTAGGCGGCGATCACGCGCTTGAGCTCCGGCAGCTGGCCGGTCGCGGCGCGCAGGTAGAGCGGCGAGACGTAGAGGATCGAGTTCTCGATCGGCACCACCAGGAGATGGCCGCGGATGACGCGCGAGCCCATCTGGTTCCACAGCGAGATCTGCTGCGAGATCTCGGTGTTCTGCTGGATGCGCGCCTCGATCTGGAAGGGCCCGAAGACCAGCTTGTCCTTGGGGAACTCGTAGACCACGACCTTGCCGTAGTCGGGCGGATCGCAGCGCGCCGCCAGCCAGGCGATCATGTTCTCGCGCTGGCTCGGCACCATCGGCAGCATGAGGACGAGCTCGGCACGCGCTTCGCCGGGCAGCCGCATGATCATGTAGTAAGGCGCCATGCGCGGCACCTCGCGGTTGCCGACGCTGTCGACACCGGAGGCCTGGCGCGGGAACTGCCAGAGGTCCTCGCGATTGTAGAACACCTCGGGCGTGTCCATGTGATAGGCGCGATAAAGCTGCGCCTGGACGAGGAAGAGATCCTCGGGATAACGGATGTGCTGCTGCAGATCGGCCGGCATGGCAGCGAGCGGCTTGAACAGGCCGGGGAAAACGCGCTGGTAGGTCTGGATCAGCGGATCGCCGGGCTCGCTGACATAGAAGTCCACCGAGCCGTTGTAGGCGTCGATCACCACCTTGACCGAGTTGCGCATGTAGTTGAGGCCGCCGGAGGATTGCGGCTGGGCGTAGGGAAACCAGTCGCTGGTGGTGTAGGCGTCCTGCATCCAGAACAGGCGGCCATCGCTCACCACGATATAGGGATCATGGTCGAGGCTGAGGACGGGGGCGATCGTGCGCACACGGTCCTGGATGTTGCGATGAAGCAGGATCCGGCTCTCGTTGGTGACGTAGCTCGAGAGCATGATGTTGGGGTCGCTGTAGTACCAGGAGAACAGGCCGCGCCAGGCCGGGTCGCCGATGGCGACGCCGTCGGCGCCGTCGTAGGACGCGTAGACGTTGTCCTTGCCCTTGGGATAGTCGAACTCCGGCGTCGTGCCCTTGACGATGGCATAGCGCTCGCGCCCCTGGCCGAAATAGAGGCGCGGCTCGCGGATGGCGGGACCGCCGGTGGCGACCGGCGGAATGTCCTGCAGGTAGAAGACCGGCAGCCCTTCGCTGTTCTTCCGCGTCACCGGCGACATCACCACGCCGTTGCCGTGGGTGAAGAGCACGTGCAGGTTGACCCAGGTCTGCGCATTGGACGGCAGCAGCGACGGTTCCAGCTCGCGCGCCGACAGCAGCACCTGCTGATAGGCGCCGCCCAGCCGATAGCGATCGATGTCCATGTCCAGGAACTTGTAATAGGTCCTGATTTCCTGGAGCTGGGCATAGGTGTCCATCAGCGGCTGCCAGTCCCACAAGCGGATGTTGTCGACGGTCGCGCGGTTGGCCTCGAGCGTGGCGAGGCTCAACCCTTCCTCGACCGGGAACGGTTTCACCGCGATCTGCTGCAGATTGTAGGCCTGCTGCGTCGACGCGATGTTGCGTGCGATATAGGGCGTCTCCAACTCCAGCTCGCTCGGCTTCACGTAGAGGCGCTGGAAGATCGAGGGGATGAGCAGGTAGAGCACGAACGAGCTGCCGAACAGCAGCGCCAGTGCGCCAGCCGGGATGCGCCAGGTCCGCCAGCGCATATTGACCCAGCAGGCGACGGCGCAGGCAATGGCCAGTCCGGCGAGCAGCCACAGCACCGGCAGCCTGACATGGAGATCGGTGTAGCCGGCGCCGACGACGACGCCGTTGTCGCTGTAGAGCAGCTGGTAGCGGTCGAGGCCGTAGGACCAGGCCTTCACCGCGAAGTAGAGGCCGAGCAGGGCCGAGGCATGGATGAGGACGGCGCGCGATAGTCGTCGCGGCCGCTTGTCGAGCTCGATGTCGCCATGCGCCCAATACACGAGACCGGCGATTGCCGCGCTGAAGACCACGAGCAGCAGCAGCCAGTTCTTGAGCGCGACATAGGCCGGCAGCGAAAAGAGGAAGAAGCCGATGTCCTTGCCGAACACCGGATCGCTCGCGCCGTAGGGCACCTGGTAGAGGAAGCGAAGCACGACGTCCCAGTTCGAGAGCTCGATGACGGCGGTCAGCAGGCCGAGAAGGACGGCGATGCCGGCGACCAGAAGGCGCCACGGGACGTGCGACGTGGCGTAACCGAGAAGCTCGAACGGATTCTGCGGGCCCTGTCCCGGGAAAGGCCGGGCGCGAGCCGGCGGGGGCCAAACCGCCGGCTGCCCGGCGAAGCGCAGTGCCAGTCCACCCGAAAGAAAGAATGCACCGGCCGAGACGGCGAGGACGACGAGGAAGAGGACGGCGCGGGTGGTGATGATCGTCCAGAAGACACCGACATAGCCGATGGACGAAAACCACAGCCAATCGACCAGGACGGTCCCGGTCCGTCCCAGCGCGATCAGGCCAACGACGACGATAGCGATCAGGATCGCAAGGCGTTTGATCGACATGGCACACCTTCCTTCCGGCGGTGCCGATTTGAAGCCGCAGCCGATACACGACTCAGCAGAGCTATGTCATCTCCTCTTGGCGATTTTCGCAAAGAGGGAATTGACCTAGAGCAAAGGCGGCGGCCCGGACGCTCCCAGCGCATGCTGGCCGAAGATAGCGCCCTGGATCTCGGGCGAGAACATGACGTGGGCGTTGCAGGCATGGGCGTCGCGGAACAGCCGCTGCATTGGCCCGGTAGTGTAGAGCCCGCCCGAGCCCGCGACCGTCATCAGGATGTCGACAGCCTCCAGGCAGGCGCGGGTGGCGAAGAAGGCGTCGCGGCGATAGCGCACCTTGTCCTCGTGCTTGGGCTCGGCGCCCGAGCGCGCGACGGCCATGGCATGCTCGCAGGCGCGCTTCATGATCACTTCGGCGTTGTCGATGCGCGCGCTCGCCTCGGCGACCTTGATCTGCACCGTGGGATTGACGTTGACCGGCACGCCGGTGTTGGTGGTGTTGCGCTTGCGCGCCGCACCGACCACCAGGTCATAAGCGCCCTGGGCGCAGCCCAGCATGACGCCCGACAGCACGTAGGGTCCGAGCGCCAGCAGGGGCAGGCGGAAGAGCGGCGTGTCGTTCACCGACGAGCCCGGATGCGGCTTGCCGTTGAACGCCCAGGCCGACAGCGTGCGCCGTTCGGGCACGAACAGTTCCTTGACCGCGACGTCCTTCGAGCCCGTGCCGCACAGCCCCACGGCATGCCAGGTGTCGATGATCTCGTACTCCGAGCGATGGGCGAGAGCGAAGCGCTGGTCGACGATGGCGCCACTGTCGTCGCGCACCATGAAGCCCAGCATGTTCCAGTCGGAATTGTCGACGCCCGAGGAGAGCGGCCAGCGGCCCGTCACCTCCCAGCCGCCGTCGACCTTGCGGCCGCGGCCGCCGGCGAAGGCGAGCGAGGTGGCGATCAGCACGTCGAGCGAGGTGTCCCACAGCTCGTCCTGCGTCTCGGGCGGGAAGTAGCCCAGCATCCAGTGGTGGCTGCCGAGGTTGCCGACGTTCCACGCCGTCGACGGGCAGACACGCGCCAGCGCGGCGCAGACATCGACGAAGATGCCGACGTCGAGCTCGGCGCCGCCGACCCGCTTGGGCTGAACGAAACGGAAGAGGCCCGCGTCATGCAGGTCGCGTTCGGTGTCGTCGGGAAGTCGACGCAGCTTCTCGCAGGCCTCGGCGCGGGCCGCGAGCTTGGGCGCGAGCTCATGGGCGCGCCGCACCATCTCCTCGTAGCTCACATCGGCGAAGGAGATGCGCTTCTTGGGCAGGACGGGCGAGGGCGTCCACGCGAACTTCTTGCTCATGGTCACGCTCGTTGTCACTCTGCGGCGGCGTAACGGGAGGTCTGGAACGACGGCATGACTTCGCGGGCGAAAGCCTGCAGGTTGCGCACCGAGGCGTTGGGATCGACCAGCAGGATATTGGTGGCGCCGCCGGCCTCGAGCTCTTTCAGCCGCGCGACGATCTCCTCAGGGGTGCCGAGCAAAGGTGCGGTATCGTCCTCGACACGGTCGGCGAGCTTGTCGCGTGCGAGATCGCCGATCACCGACAGCACGCGCTTGCGCGTGGCAAAGGCTTCGGCGCGCTCGCTTTCGCTGTGGATCATCTGCAGGGCGCGCGCCGTTGCCACCATCCCGGGATGATAGGCGCGGCCCGCCTTCTCGCATTCCTCCGTGAAGAGGGCGATGCGCCGGATGATCTGGTCGGTCTGGGCGAGCTGGTCGAGCAGCAGGTTGTAGCCTTCGCGCGCGGCGCGCCGGATGCTGTCGGGGCTGCCGGCGGCGAGCCACAGCGGCGGGTGCGGGCGCTGCAGCGGCGCAGGCTCGACCACGATGTTGTCGTAGTGCCAGCGCTTGCCGTGATGGCTGAAGCGGGCTTCGCTCATCCAGCCCTTCTTGATGACTTCCATTGCCTCGTCGAAGCGCTCGGTCGCCTCGTCGATCGGGATGCAGAAGCCGTCGAATTCGGCCTGGCGGTAGCCCTTGCCGACGCCGAAGTCGACGCGCCCGCCGCTCAGAAGGTCGAGGGTGGCGACCTGCTCGGCGACCAGCACCGGGTTGTGCCACGGCATCACCACCACGGCGGTGCCGAGGCGGATGTGGCGGGTGCGCGCGGCAAGGTAGGCCAGCACTGTCATCGACGAGGAGACTTGGCCCTGACCGGTGAAATGGTGCTCGACCATGAAGAGCTGCTTGAAGCCCAGCCGGTCGGCTTCGATCACATAGTCGATGAAGCTCTCGTAGCCTTGGCTGTCCTCCAGACCGACACCGCGTTTGGTCCGCGCGCCGCCGAACAAACCGAACTGCATGCCTTGTTTCCTCCGGGCAGGACGTTAGCCGTGATCGGCGCACGCTGTCACCCGGCGCGGAAGGCCCGCCGCGCGCAAGCTGCCAGGGACGGCGCCGCAGCCAACTCCGTAGATTGCCGATCGCGGTTCGATCCACAATTCGAGCATCGATGGCGGCGAATCTGCTAGGGTGCCCGATCGTGGGGGCAATCGTCAGTCGGGGGAGACGGGGAGTCATGGCAAATCGGCGCGCGAAGGCGCTATATCGGACCTGTAGCGTGGCACAGGCGTACCAGACGTGGCTGGGCGTCTTGCTGAACGGCGTCGTCGTGCTTTGGTGTGCCCTCTGGCTCGTCTTCGTGGCGCGCGACCAGGCACCGGCCTGGCCTTGGCTGGTGGCGATGCTCGTGCCGGGCTTGTTTCTCGCTGATCTGTTCTCGGGGCTGGTCCACTGGGGAACGGACACGTGGTTCGATGAAACGCAATTCTGCCGCGTGGTGTCGATCGCGCGCGAGCACCACATCTACCCTCATCACATCGTGGACTATGGCGTGCGCGACTACCTCGGCTACAGCTGCTGGCCGGCCGCCTTGGCGATCGGACCGGTCGTGGCCCTGCTCAGTATCGCCGTCCCGCCGTCGCCAGTGACGTACCTCTGCCTGTTCCTCTGCGGCGAGATCGCGCTCTTCATGGTTTTCGGCACCTATGGCCATAGGCTTGGCCATGCGCCCGCCCGCTCGCCCGTCGTTCGCCGGCTGCAGCAGCTTCGCCTCCTGATCTCGCCGAGCTACCACAAGGTGCATCACAGCGGGAACCACGATGTCCGCTACTGCGTGATCAACGGCTGGGCGGACGCCGTCTGCGACCGCATCGGCTTCTGGCGAAGCTTGGAGAGGCTCGTCACCGCCTGCACGGGATCGGTTCCCCGTCGCAACGATGCCGAATGGTTCCAGCGCTTCGCGAAGGACCCTCGCTTCATGACTGATCCCGTTCCTTCGCTGAGGGAACTTCGTCTGGAGGCGCAGCCAGAACGGGTGAACTAGTCTGGCGGGCACGTCGTTCGACCGGAGACGAGCGCCTGGAGAGCCGCTAGCCTTGCTGCCCCTGGACGCGTGCCAGAGCCGCGTCACAGCGCGCCAGATCGGGGGCCATTTCGAAGCGTCCCGTCAGATCTCGCGCCTTCAGCAACAGCTCGAGCGCCGATCGATGCTCGCCGCCGGCTTCCTCGCAGAGGCCGAGATGCCGCAACGCGAGGGCCTGCACGCCGCCGTACTGGCAAGCCTGCGCCGTCTCCAAGGCAGCCTTTCCATGCTGCATCGCCTCCGACAGCTTTCCCGTCGACAGCCGGACGTCGCCAAGCGAGAGCCGGCACAACGCCTCGATGTATCGCAGCCCGATGCGTCTTGCCTGCTCGATGGCTTCCTCGAGCAGGTCGGCGGCCTTTTCGCGCTGCCCCAGACGGCCGAGCGCGCTGCCGAGTTCGCAGGCATTCCAGGGAAAAAGCAGATGGATACCATTCTGGCGGCAGGTTTCCACGCCGCGCGACAGCACCGGGACGGCGGCTTCCACGTCGCCTTTCTGCAGCCGCATGAAGCCAACGGCGTGGCTGGCGAACCCGATGTCGAAGGGGCGCCGCAACTCGTCGGCAACCTGCAGCGCCTCCTCGGCGTGGCGTTGCGCTTCGGCGAATTCGCCTCTTGCGGCGCGCGCGACGCTCAATGTGCTGCTGTGCACCACATATCCCGTTCCGACACCGAACTTCTGCGTCCGCAGCGCACCGACAAAGCGATGCAGATCCGCCCCCAGGGTTTCGGCGGCGGCGCCATAGTCGCCCTGGAACCAGTAGGCTTGGCCCAGGATGTAGCTGGCGCCGATCAGGAGGCTGAGCTCGCCGGCGCGTTCTGCGTGTCGGCGGGCATCTCGACCCTCGGCTACCGCTCTGTCGAGGCGTCCGGCGAAATTGCCCATGATGCTCTTGCCGATGTGGATCGCGGCGAGGGTCGGGGCATCATCCAGCTCCTCGGCGAGAGGCTGTGCCTGGCTCAGGCAATCGGATATCCGCGCCGAGTCGCCGGTGGGCGTGAGCGCATCGCGCAGCCGCATGCGGGCTTCGAGTGCGAGCCTGGTGTTTTCGGGACTTTTGGGAAGATGGCCGACGGCCTCGATCGTCTGCTCGTAGAACTTGATGGCGTCCTTGAAGGCGGAGCGTGACAGGGCCTTCATTCCCGCCTGACGAGAGAAATCCGCAGCTTGGCGCCAGGCCCGACCGGCCATCGCATGCTGTGCGACCTGCTCGACTCGCTCGTCCAGACGATCGCGGTGGAGTTCCTCGATCATTTGCGCGCACCGCACGTGGATGGATCGCCGACGTTCGCCGAGCAGGCTTGCGTATGCCGTCTCCTGGGTCAGCGCATGCTTGAACAGCAGGTTTCCCTCCGGCGGAAGCCCGACCTGATACAGCAGTTCCGCCGCCTGCAATTCCCCGGAAATCGACGAGATCTCGCCCGTCGACAAGCCCGATGTCAGCGCCAGCAGGCGATGCGGCACCTCGCGACCGATGACGGCGGCCGTCTGCAGCAGATCCTTCTGGCGCTGTGACAGACGATCGATGCGCGCGGCGAGAAGGGCATGGACGTCCTTGGGCACGTCGAGCTCCGAGACCGGCCGGCACAGGACATGGTTGCCGCGCTCGCCGCGCAAGGCGCCGCCGGCGACCAGCGAGGCGACGGACTCCTCGATGAACAGCGGCGTACCGTCGGCCCGCTTGAGAAGCAGCTCCTTCAGGTCGTCGAGGTCCGGATCGCGACCCAGGACGAGATCGAGAAGGTTGGCGGCCTCCGAGAGATCGAGCGGCTCCAGCGCGATCTGGGCGTAAGCCGGGCTGTCGTTCCATTTCCCTGCCAGTGCTTCCCGCGATGTGACGACGATCAGCACCCGGTGCTGCGAAACGACCTCGACCAGGCTGTCGAGCACGGCCAGGGTCTCGGCGTCGGCCCAATGCAGATCCTCGAAGAAGAGCAGCAGGGGCTGCACCTGCGCCCAGCGCACCACGATCTGCTTGATGAGATCGATGATCCGCTGCCGCCGCTGGGGAGGGCCGAGCTGCTGCCATTCCGGGTCTTCCACGGGAAGGTCGAGCAGGGCGTGCATCGCCGGCAGGGCCGTTTCGAGCGTCGCGTCCATGGCGCGGATGCGATCGCGAATCTTCGCGGCGATGCTTGGCCTGGCCTCCTGCTCTCCGATGCCGAACCAGCCCCGGAACATCCTGCTGATCGGCTGGTAGGAGGCGTTCATGCCGTCGGGAAAGGCGGAGATCTCGAAGACCGACCAGTTCGCGAAGACGTCGCTCTCCAGGAACCGGCGGATCAGGCGGGACTTGCCGATTCCCGGCCCGCCGACGACGGCCACCAGGTTGCCCTCGCCGGATCGCGCCCGCTCGAGCGCTCCTCTCAGGATCTCGGCTTCGCCGGTGCGGCCGACGAACGGGCTGAGACCGCGCGCGACACGGGCCGCCCAGCGGCTGCGCTGCTCCACACGGTCCAGCAGGTGATAGGTCCTGACCGGCGTGCTTATCCCCTTGACCGAGACGTCGCCCAGCGAGCGCGCCGATATGTGGCCTTCGGCCAATTCATAGGTGGCGCCAGTGATGTAGATCGCGCCCGGCTGGGCGAGGTTTTCCATGCGGCTGGCGAGGTGGACGGTGGGACCATCGGCCTCGTACTCGGCCGTCAGGTCGCTCCTGAGGTACCGGACGACAACCTTACCCGAATGCAATCCGACACGGATCCGAAGATCGCCGTCGCTCGCCTGGCCGATCCTCTCCTGCATGGCAAGGGCGGCATAGCACGCCCTGACGGCATGGTCCTCGCGGGCGATCGGCGCCCCGAACAGGGCCATGATGCCGTCGCCTTGCATCTTGTTGACCGTACCTTCGTAGGCGTGCACGGCATCGATCATCGCTTCCAGGGCGGGGTTGAGCAGCTCTATCGTTTCTTCCGGGCCGAGGCCGTCGACCAGCGCGGTTGAGCCGACGATGTCGGCAAGAAGCACGGTGACGAACTTCAGTTCGCCTTCTGTGCCTTTGCCCGAGCGACGCCCATGGTCAGACAGGTGTCGGGGCGGCAGGTCGGCAGGAGATTGGCCGTCGAGCAGCCTGGCTGCATTGCCGAGCGACGACCCGCAGGCGCCGCAGAATCTTTGCGCCGCGCCAACGGGCGCGCCGCAGGCGCCGCAACTGGCAGCGAATTCCGTGCCACACGCGCTGCAAGAACGCGCGCGATCGGCCAGTGAAGAATTGCAACGCGGGCAATTCACAGTGGACCCCCCCACAAGTCCGCTCGATGTCGAAGACTACCCCCGTAGCGACCTCGAACACGGCAGCGAGGGTATAGCACGGCATGTCCGTGCAATGTGGCCTAACGCACACTCATCCGGAATCGGCAGGATGGTTGTGCCTCCTTCACGGTTCCATCTTGTCGCATTCCGCTTTAGCATTCCGCGATGCCAGGCGACGTCATCGATGTTTGGGCTCAACCCGCCCCCGGCGCGGCCTTTGCTGGACCGCAGTTCGCTCGGCTGATCCAGCAATCGCACGCCGAGGGCCGCGTCGAGGCCGCACGCTCGGGCGACGGCGTGATCGCGGCGATGGATGCGGCGGAGGTGGGGACCGCGCTGCTGAGCGCATGGTACCTGCCCGGCCACGCGATGATCAGCAACCAGCAGGTGGCGTCGCTCGTCGCACAGCACCCCAAAAGGTTTGTCGGTGTGGCGTCGGTCGATCCGACCGACCCCGTCGCGGCGACCGCGGAAGTCGACCGCGCTGTCCGGGTGCTGGGCTTCAAGGCATTGCGCGTGCTGCCCTGGGTCTGGAGCCGTCCGCCCACCGATCCGCTTTTCTATCCGCTTTACGTAAAGTGCGTGGAGCTGGATATCCCGTTCTGCACGCAGGTCGGTCATACCGGCCCGTTGATGCCGTCGGACGTCGGCCGGCCCATTCCCTACATCGACCAGATCGCGCTCACCTTCCCGCGTTTGAAGATCGTCTGCGGGCACATCGGATACCCCTGGACGGATGAGATGATCTCGCTGGCCTGGAAGCATCGAAATGTCTTCATCGACACGTCGGCCTACCGTCCGCGCCACTACCCGCCCCAGTTGCTGACCTTCATGTCGAGCTATGGCCAGGACAAGGTGATGTTCGGCACCAATTTCCCCATGCTTTCGTTCGCGGACTGTGTCGCGGACGCACGGGCGCTGAAGCTGCCGCAGGATATATTGACCAAGTTCGTGCGCAGGAACGCGGAAACGGTGTTCGGTCTGACGACGGGAGCCGATTGAAGACCACCTACACGCCAGCCAGCCGTGTCCCGAGGCTGGCGAAGTCGAGGCCGACCGCGGTTTCGCGGCCGCGCCGTGCGGTCACGGCAACGCATCCGGCGAGAACCCGTCCGGGACCTTGAGGTCACGTCGCTTGGCGAACAGGCGCGGCCAGGCGGTGTTGGCGACCTGCTGGGCCTCGGCCAAAACGGCCGCCTCGTCCATGCAGAGCACCTTGCCGGCCTTCATCAGCCATTGGCCGTCGACCATGACCGCCTCGACGTCGCGCGCCTGCGCCTGGTGCACGAAGGTCGAGACGGCGCGCAGCACCGGCACCATGTGCGCCCGCGTGAGATCCACCATGATGAGGTCGGCCTTGTTGCCGGCCTTGAGCCAGCCGCCGTCGGGCACGCCCAGCGCCCGGTAGCCGTTGCGCGTCGCCCAGCGCAGCGCCTGCTCGGGCGTCGGATTGCGGCCGTCCTCGCGGCGAATGCGTTCCATGAACAGGCCCGTGCGCAGCACCTCGACCATGTCCTCGGCCATGTTGTCGCTGCCCATGGCGATGGTGCAGCCGTAGTCTTCGAGATCGGCGATGCGCGGGCTGAGGCCGCGGCGCGCGGCGATGGCGGCATTGAAGGCCACGGTGACGCCGGCTTCGCCCAGAAGTTTTTCTTCGGAAGGCTCCATGCAGCGGCAATGGGCGCAGACCAGCCGGTCGTGCAGGAAGCCGAGATCGGCCAGGTACTCGGTGGGCAGCCGGTTGCGATGCGCCTTCACCGCGGCGACCTCGCCCCAGATCTGGTTGCAATGGATGGTCGCCCAGGTGTCGAGCTGCTGCTGCAGCGCCCGCAGGTCCTTTAGAAGCTCGGGCGAGCACATGTCGGGCGCCCAGGCGGAGGCGGCGATGCGGATGCGGCCGTCTGCCTTGCCGTTCCACTTCTTGTAGGTGTCCTCGATGGTCCTGAGATGGCGCTGTCCCAGCGCGCGGTCGAGCTTGAAGGGCGCCGGATCGCCGATCGAGGTGCCGACGCGGTCATAGGCGCGCTCGCTTAGCAGGAAGCGCAGGCCGGTGCCGGCCAGCGCCTCGGCATAGTCGTCGACGTCGTTGGTGTCTTCCAGCACCAGCGTGGTGCCGCTGCGCAGCGCCTCGAGCGCGCCCAGGAGCGCCATGGCGCGGCGTTCGTCGGGCGTCATGTCGGGCAGGGGGATGGGCGAGAGGCCGCCGGAGAAGGGCGGCTTGTGCGGTGGCGAGAGATCCTCGAACACGCCGCGCGCCAAGGTCATGGTGAAATGCGTATGCACGTTGGCGAAGCCCGGCATCACCATCCGGCCGTTGCCGTCGACCTTCTCGGCCGCAGGATGGCGCGCCAGGATCTCGGCACTGGGCCCGATCGCCGTGATGCGATCGCCGTCGATGGCGATGGCGCCGCCATAGTGCAGCGAATCCTTGTCGTCGACGGTGGCGATGACGGCGTTGTGGATGACGATGGTCACGGCTTCCCCCGTGGCGTGTTGCCCGTCGAAGGATGCCGGCCGCGAAGCGTCCTGTCACCGCTCAGGTGAACAGGAAGCCGTCGCCGGTGACGTGGATGCCGATCACGACGTCCTGAAAATCCCTGTCACCGCGGGCGTTCTGCAGGTCCTCGAAGCCGATCAGCAGTTCCTGGCCGCCCGCATGGACGCCGGAGAGGACCTGTTCGGCGCCGTTCGGATTGAGGGCGGCGGAGGAATGGAAGACCGTGGCGCCGGTGAGCGCGCCCAGGCTCGCGCTCTTCAGGATCGCCAGCCCGCCGTCGACCGTGGCCGCCCGGTCCGCCCCTCCCGGCGCCACGAAGGAGAGATTGTCGGCCAAGTGGCCGAAGTTGTGGAAGCCGTCCTGGATCAGGAAGAAGCCGATGCGCTCGCCGTTGGCCGGCGCGCCGAGATCGACGGTGCGGGCGTTCGCTGCCACGTCGAGCGTGTTGTCGAACAGGATGTGGACGTCGCCGATCGAACCGTCGGCTTTCACCTTGTAGAAGCCGAGGCTGTTGGCGAAGGACGAGACAGCCGACTTGAAGTCGAGCGTGAAGCGCGCCGAGCCGTCGCCGGTCAGGAAGGACTGGTCGGCGACGCCGCTGATCGACGCCGTATTGACACTCACCCCTTCGGCCAGACTCGGCAGGTAGTTGACGAAGGCTACCCCGGTATGGGCATCGGCGCCGCTGCCGCGCGTCGACAGGATGAAGGCGCCGGTGCCGGCAAAGCTGCCGTCGGCCTCGACGGTCTCGCCGCCGACATTGATCTTCATCTGGCTCGCCGTGATGGAGATGCTGTCCCAGCCGAGCCGCACACCCAGCACGTCGACGGCGCCAAAGCCGAACTCTCGCACCACGTCGCCGTTGAGGTCGGCCATGTTGTCGCGCAGGGTCGAATGGCCGCCGCCGAAATGCATGATGTCGGCTCCGGCGCCGCCGCGCACCGTGTCGTTGCCGCCGGCGGTGGCGATGGTGTCGATGCCGTCGCCGCCGCTCAGCACATTGTCGCGGTCGTTGCCGACCAACGTGTCGTTGCCGATGCCCGTCGTCAGGTTGGCGATCGCCGACTTCAGGTCGCCGTGGTAGAGCAACGCGTTGTAGATGTTGCCTTGGGCGATGGCGGTGCCGGGGTCGTAGACATTGAGGTCGGCGAGCTTGTCGGTATCGAACTTCAGCCAGTGGCCGGGCCGGATATCGTCGACCTGATCCTGGGTGAAGGCGCTCAGGTCATAGGTGGCGGCCGCGCCTCCGGTCCAGATCGTCGAGAATATCTTGTCGGTGATGGTGGTGCCGGTGTGCGCCGCGGGTTCGCCGTTGATGAGCTGCTGGCCGGTGGTGGTGTTCCAGCTGTAGCGCTCGGCGGCGCCGAGCTTGTCGTAGTTGGCGCCATAGAGAGCCTGCAGCGCCGAGATGTCGAACATCATGAGGCTTTGCGGCGAGGAGCCGTTGACCGACGCGGTCGGCGGCGGGACCGGCGCGCCCATATAGCTCGCGTAGGTCATTATCGAGAATTCGTTGTCGTTGAAGTTCGGAGCTAGCGCGCCGTGAAGCTCGCTCTCGTGGCCGTGCTTGAGCCCAAGGGCGTGGCCGAGTTCGTGCATGATCGTGAGCAGGCCGTCGCTGCCGATCTGCTGCGCGGTCACCGTGGCGTTGCCGCCGAGGAACGTATCGCCCGACACGCGCCCGTCATGGTGAGGGGTGTACGCCTCCGAGCCGCCCTGGCCGTAGTGGGCGACGCGAATGGCCGCGTCGACGGCGTAGCCGGAAGGAGCTTCGACGAACGTCAGCTTGGTGTAGGAGGAGACCAGGTCGAACGTGAAGCGCACCGCGGTCTTCTGGTCGTTCGACAGTTCCGCGAAACCGTTGAGCAGGGCGGGCGCGGGATAGCCACCCGGCACGTCGGTGAAGTCCGAGGCCTGGGTGGGAAAGGCATAGGGGATTCGGGTGGCTGGCACTGACCCGCCGTCCGTCGTCGTCCAGCGGAGGTCGAGGAGCAGGGCGCGGGTGTTGGGATCGACGTCGATTGAATTGAAAGGACCGGACCACAGGCCGCCCTTGGCAATCTCCATGGGATCGGTGGGTGGTGGTGCTACCGACATCGTCAGACTCCAGACACGCTTGCGGCACGATTGGGCTGACGGAAGGCGTCAAAGGCCACAATGGATGGCCGGCGTCAAGACAGAGACCGCTTGCCCACGGTTGTTGTAGCGATTTCACGCATCGTGCGTTTGACTGTGCGTCCCGAATGCCTTGACCGCGCGTCTCATCCCACAACAAATCATACAAATCCGCTGGCGCGCGCCTGCACGGTTGATGCTGAATAGCGTGCCCATGCCGCTCTACTGGATCATCGATTCGCGAGCCGAACTCGTCTCCGCCGTAGCCGAAGGGGACGTGCCGCTCGGCGACGCCATGGCGTTCCTGCGTGCGCTGTCCGGCGCGAAGGTCACGGGCTATCGCAAGCTGTTCGACGGCCGCGCCGGGACCTCCTCGATGAGCGCGCAGGAACTGCTCATGGTCACCGCCGAGATCCGCTCCCATCACAGCCTCGGCAAGGTCGGCGCGCTCGCCATCATTGCCAATCACGACCAGACCGAACCGTTTGCCCGCGTGCTGGGAGCGCTGGCGCTGGCCGACCGGCCGATGAAGTTCTTCGACAGCCCGACGCGGGCGCGCAACTGGCTCGACGCCCAGCCGCGCGACTAGCGTCATCATTTTCTCCCGTGGGCAGCAGATCTCGAAGCACGCGCCGCCCTCGGCGCGGCTGGCGGCGGAAATGCTGCCGCCTGGGAAGGAGAAATATCAATTTGTTACAATGGTTTAGGCAATCCGGCGGTTGGCGCTTGATTTCTGCATTCCCAACGAAGTAATAGGGATTCCCTCGAAGAGCGTAGCCATGACCAGCCCGCTGCCGTACTCGACCTTCCTCGACTACAACAGCTTCTACGACAGCGGCTACGGCCAGGGCCCGATGCCAACGGGCAACGCGGTCACGAGCTCCACGCTGAACGTCGCGCTGATCATGGAGCGCGCTCACGATCCCACGCCGTTGCTCGACGCGAACTGGGGCTCGCGCCAGAAGCAGCTCGATGCGCTGAACGATGCCGGCACGCTGTGGACCACCTACGGCGCGCACAAGGACAACTACGACCAGGTGGCGGCGAACCTGCCGACCGGCGTCGTCACCGTCGATTCACTGGCGACGCCGGGCAACGGCAGCGGCTACGTCTCGTCGTGGGAATCGCGCACGCTCTGGGTCCAGGTCACCGTCGAGGGCAACGTCGACGGCTTCCAGAGCCTGTTCGGCACCTCGCTGATGGCGACGGGCAAGCACAACGACGGAACGCTGTTCTGGAACGGCTCGCTGTCGCTGCCCGACAATCTCGCGAGCCTCGCGTTGTCGGCCTGTGGTTCGACACCACCAAGATCGGCAGCGTCGTGCCCAACGCCAGCAGCGGCCCGTCGGCGCCGCTCACCCCGGGCATTCAGGGCCCGGGCAACGGCGAGGCCAAGCTCGCCCCGTCGGTCACCCCGCAGCAGATGGCCGAGTACTACAACTTTCCTCTGCACGGTAAGAACGTCCCGACCGAGGCGATCGGCTTGGTCGAGCCGGGCGCGGGCGACTACTCGCCCAGTCCTGGCCAGACCCTGGCGCAGCTCGTCGGCGGCTATCGCAGCGCCGTCCTCCTCGACGCCAACGTCACCGTGATCGGCGTCGAAGGCGGCGGCTTCTCGTCGACCACGATCGCCGGCGGCGGCTCGAGCGAGCGAGCGCTCGATGTCGGCGTCGCGACGGCGGTCAATCCCAACAGCACGCTCATTCTCTATGCCGGCTCAGGCGGCAATCTCGGCGCGCAGTCCGATGCCTTCACCGCCTACCAATCGGCGATCTGGGACCAGGTCAACCATCCGTCGGTCGTATCGTCGTCCTACAAGTTCTCGACCGACCTGCCGCATCCGCAATCGCCCTTCATGCTGGCGGCGCGCGAGCTCTTCATCGATGCGGCGCTGAAGAACATCTCGGTTTTCTCCTCGGCTGGCGACGGCGGCTCGAGCTATGCGTTGGCGACCGGCGGCGAGAGCGTCAGCAACACCCGCTCGAGCCCCTACGGCGTCGTCGTCGGCGGCAGCTCGCTCAGCCTCGAGCAGTATGCCGCCGCCGACAGCTCGCTGACCGACGTCTTCAACCCGGCCATCCAGGGCAACGTCGCAATGCTGTGGGAGCTCGTGCAGGGCGGGCTCACCGCCATGCCGGTGGCCAACAGCAACGACTGGTTCGTCGAGACGACGTGGAACCACTACGTCGTCGACGGCGTGCCAGTCCTCAATGCCAACGGCACCTGGACGCCTGGCAACTTCGGCAGCAACTACACCGGCAGCGATGCCGGCAACGGCGGCGTCGACTTCACGCGGCCGATGCCCTGGTACCAGGACGCCTTGCTGCATCTCACGCCGCCCACGACCACCGACGGCACCGACGCCCACGGCCGCGGCGTGCCCGATGTCGCCGCCCCGGCTGGCGGCAACCTCTTCTATACGGTGCCGAACTCGAACTTCGTCGGCACCGGGCCCGACGGCGGCACCAGTGCTGCCACGCCGTTCTGGGCGTCGCTCGCCGTGCAGGTCAACGCTATCTTCGCCGATCAGGGCCTGCCCAAGCTCGGCTACATGACCGACCTTCTCTATGTGGCGGCGGCCATCGCGCCGGGTTCGTTCAACGACGTGACGGTGGGCAACAACGTCTCCTCGTATCTGAACGGCAACGCGACCGGCGACGTCTACGACGCGGGCGGCCAGCAGATCGTGCCGACCGGCCACGGCTACTATGCCGGCCCGGGCTACGACCTCACGACCGGGCTGGGCTCGCCCAATGGCACGCTGCTGGCGCGCACCCTGACGGCGATCGGCCACGCGCAGTACTTCTTCGACGAGGATCCGATCATCTCGGGCAGCGCGAGCAGCGGCTGGACCAGCGGCGCCGACCAGAGCCTGCTGCTGCAGACCATGTCGGGCAACGGCGCCACCGTGCACTTCTCCGAGGGGGCCGAGGGCTTCACCTTCGCGAGTGCGGCCACGGCGCAATTCGCCTGGACCAGCCGGCTGGCGCTGCAGGTGCTGCAGGACGACTTCGACCCCAACCTGGTGCGCCTGTTCGACAAGTACGGCCAGGGCAACCTGGGCGACACGGTGCTGGGCGCCGGCGAGAAACTGGCGGTGACCATCGACGGCAGCCATGCCGAAGCCTGGTCGGCGCGGCTCACCGACCAGTTCGGCTTCGCCGACTTCCAGACGACCACCGGCGCGCTGCGCGTCGCCCGACCGGCGGCGGTGGCCGAGACGGCGGGCGCCGCCGACGACACCATCGCCATCGTGCGCGTGCGTCAAAACGGTGAGAACAACGTGGCCTTGAGCTTCTACCGCGTCGACGATCTCGACGGCGCCATTGGCGGCCTCCGGCCGGGGGACGCGGCCTATGCCGGGGCGGCGCAGGGCCGCGCCTACCAGCTCACCACCGGCGGCACGTCGCTCGCCGGGCCGGGCTACGGCAACCTGGAGCACGCCGGCCTGCGCAACGTCGATGCCGGCGACATCATCGCCTTCAAGCTCATGAACAACACCACCGGCGCCGTGTTCTGGGGGGTTGCCCAAGGCAACGAGACGGTCGGCGGCCGGCATGTCGGCCATTTGTGGAACTACGGCCTGAACACCTGGGGTTTCGAGGACATGTCCGGCGGCGGCGACCGCGACTACAACGACCTGGTGTTCAGCCTCGATTTCACCAGCGCTTCAGGACACGGCTGGCTGGTGTAGGCCGCTTCGCGGACGTGCCGCCTTGCGCTCGAGCGCAAGCTCGGCCTGCTCATCGAGCCTGAGGGTGCGCTCGCTCAGCCAGTCGCCGCTCGCCGCCACGGACCTCGCCCCCAACTGCTTGGCGACGCGATCGGCGTCGGCGCGGTCGGCGAAGCCGCACTGGATCTCGGTGACGTCGCGGTCGCGCACGATCGCCGTGGCGTAGTCCCCGACCGGCGCCTCGCCATCGATCAGCGCCTGCATCAGCCGGCGCAGCCGCTTCAGCACGCTGGGGCTGGGATCAGGCACAGGCGCGGCCAGCAGATGCGCCTTCGGATGGTGGGCGAGAAAGGTCATCCAGTCGAGCCGTGCCATTGCTTATCAAAGCGCTGGCGGCGCACCGGTTGCGACGGCGATGCGAAAAGCCGGCTGTTGTGATTCTTTTCGTCCGTTATCGGACGGCCGCCGCTTTTGGGAACCCTTCGTTGCACATGCACGTTCATGGTCCCTTAGCGAACCAAGAGGTTGCAATGAACGCCATCATCTATCTTGTCGGTTTGGTCGTCGTCGTCATGTTCATCCTGTCCGTCATCGGCCTGCGCTGAGGGAGGACATCATGGCTGTCGTCACCACCACTACCGACGCATCCGTCGTCGCCACCGACCTGCCGGCCGGGCGCTATGTCGAGTGGGGACCGATCATCGTCGGCACCCTGGGCGCGCTTGCCATCATGATCGTGCTGATGACCTTCGGCGGCGCGCTCGGCCTTTCCGTCACCTCCGCGCAGCCTTACGCCGGCCTCTCGGCCAAGGCGCTGGCGGTGCTGGCGGGCCTCTACGCCTGCCTGGTCCATGTCGCGAGCTTCGCCACCGGCGGCTATCTCGCCGGTCGCCTGCGCACGCCGTGGGTGACCAGCGACACCGTCGAGAGCCACTTCCGCGACGGTGGCCACGGCTTCGCGGTGTGGGCGCTGGGCGTCGTGCTGGGCGCGGTGTTCGCGCTGTCGGGCGTGAGCGCGGTGCTGAAGACCGCGGTCGGCGCCACTACGGCGGTCGCCTCGGCCGGCGTTGCCGGTGCCGCGGCCAATCCGCAGACCCCGGGGGCGCTACCGCAGCTCTCGACGCAGCCGACCGACTACGCCGTCGACCGCCTGCTGGCGCCGGCGCCGGGCGGCGCGGCCACACCGGCTGGCGGGACCGGGATGGGACCGGCGGCCGGCTCGCGTGCCGACCTCGCGGCGCCGATCGCGCGCGCCTTCGCGGCCAACGCCAACAACCCGCAGCTCGACGCGCGCGATCGCGCCACGCTTGCGAGCCTGGTCAGCCAGCGCACCGGCCTGCCACAGGCCGACGCCGAGAAGCGTGTCGACGAGGCCTTCACCGAGCTGAAGGCCGCCGAGCAGAAGGCGCGCGACGCCGCCGACAAGGCACGCAAGGCCGCGCTGATCGCGGGCTTCCTCGCTGCGGCGACGATGGCCATCGGCGCGGCGGCGGCCTGTGCCGGTGCGGCGCTGGGTGCCCGTCATCGCGACGAGCGCACGCTGGTGGTGCTGTTCGGCTCGCGACGGTTCTGGTAACCCGCCTCCAGACGATCCTCCACGCCCGGCCCGCACGGCCGGGCGTGGACGGATGTCCCGCCCGGCGAAAACAAAGCCACGTCGCTGGCGACTGCCGCAGGGCATGTCACCTATGATCGATGAATGGATCAGGACGTCATCATCATCGGCGCCGGCGTCGCCGGCCTGTACCAGCTCCACCGGCTGCGCGGGCTCGGTCTTCGCGCAAAAGTCTTCGAAGCCGGCACCGATGTCGGCGGCACCTGGTACTGGAACCGCTATCCCGGCGCGCGCTTCGATTCGGAGAGCTGGTCCTACGGCTATTCCTTCTCCGAAGAGCTCCTGCAGGAGTGGGAGTGGCCGGAACACTTCGCCGCCCAGCCCGACACCTTGCGCTATCTCAACCATGTGGCCAACAAGTTCGACCTGCGGCGGGACATCCGGTTCGGCTGCCGTGTCGTAGCGGCACGCTTCGACGAGGCGGGCGATCGCTGGACGATCACCCTCGAGAATGGCGAGCGGGCGAGTGCCAGGCTCCTGATCACGGCGCTGGGGCCGCTCTCGGCCTACACGCTGCCCAACATTCCCGGCCGCGAGAGTTTTGCCGGACAGGCGTTCCACACCTCGCGCTGGCCGCGCCAAGGCGTGTCGCTGGCCGGCAAGCGCGTCGGCATCATCGGCACCGGGGCCACCGCCATCCAGGTCATCCAGACCATCGCCGCCGAGGTCGGCCATCTCACGGTGTTCCAGCGCACGCCCAACTGGGCGGCGCCCCTGCACAACCGGCGCATCACCGCGGAGGAGCAGAAGAAGATCAAGGCGTCCTACGCCGAGATCTTCGAGCGCTGCCGGCAGACCAGCACCTGCTTCATCCACCAGACCGATCCGCGCAAGGCGCTGGAAGTCTCGGCCGAGGAACGCGAGGCGTTCTGGGAGAAGCTCTACGGCGAGCCGGGCTTCGGCATCTGGGTCGGCAACTTCGCCGACGTTCTGACCGACAAGAAGGCCAACGAGCTCGCCAGCGCCTTCATGGCCAGGAAGATCCGCGAGCGGGTGCGCGATCCCAGGGTCGCCGACAAGCTGATCCCCAAGGACCACGGCTTCGGCACGCGCCGGCTGCCGCTCGAGACCCGTTACTTCGAAGTCTACAATCAGGACAACGTGCGGCTGGTCGACATCAACGAGACGCCGATCGAGCGCATCACGCCGCGCGGCCTTTTGACCAGCGCCGAGGATTTCGCCTTCGACATCCTGATCTACGCCACGGGCTTCGACGGCGTCACCGGGCCCTACGACCGCATCGACATCGTCGGGCCGGGCGGCCGGCGGCTCAAGGACGACTGGAAGGGGATGCCCAAGACCTTCCTCGGCGTGATGGCCGAGGGCTTCCCCAACATGCTGATGGTGCTGGGCCCGCACACCGCGCGCGGCAACATCCCGCGCAACATCGAGGAGATCGTCGACTGGCTGACCGGCCTCGTGAAGTTCATGCACGACCACGGCCTGTCGCGCGTCGAGACGCGCACGGAAGAAGTGGCGGCATGGGTCGCCGAGGTCGAGCAGGCGGTCGAGGGCCTGCTGTTCAGCGAGATCAACTCCTGGCAGACCGGCGTCAACCGCAACGTCGAAGGCCGCCAGGTGCGGCGCGTGCTGGGCTACTACGGCGGCGCGGTCGAATACCGCAAACGCACCGGCGATGTCGCAGCCGGCGGGTACCGGGAGCTGAAGTTCGACGATGCGTGATCAGGCGGCCGGAAGCAGATCGCCGACCTGCAATTCGGTGACCGCGGCATCGACGCGGTGGGCCACGGCGCGCACCATGTCGCGGCCCCGCTGATTGCCGAGGTCCATGCCGCCCGACGTGAAGACGGCGACGAACAGGCCGCACAGCACGGCGAACCGGTAGGCCTCCCAGCAGTCATCGAAACTGAAGCCTTGCACGCCCATGTGCAGCAGCGTGTCGTGGTAGCGGCGCAGCAGGGTCTTTTCGGCCTGCTGTCGGTACGCGGTCGGGATGCTGTTGCAGATCAGGTAGGCCACGTCGTACAGCGGCCCGCCGCGCCCGGAGATCTGCCAGTCGACGGCGGCGATGCCGTCGTCGCCCAGGCCCGGCCCGAACAGCAGGTTGTCCGCACGATAGTCGCCATGCACGAAAGTGCGTGCGCCTGACGACAGGTCCTTGATGACGCGCGCGGCGACGGGCGCCAGGCGCTCCGCCGTCTTCTTGGTGTAGTCGCCGTAGCAGTCGGCAAAATTGCTCAAGGCCGGCGCCAGGAAGCCCTGGTAGCCCGCTTGCACGGCCGCTCCGTATTGCGGATTGGCGAAATCGAACAGCGCATCCATGCCGCCCGAGTCGACCTTGCCCCACCAGGCGCCGTGCAGGCGTCCGATGGCCGTTATCGCCGCCTCGGCCTGGGCCGGCGTCAGGCCGGCGATCTGGTCGCCCAGGGTCGCGCCGCGCATGTCCTCGAGCAGGAGCACGAAGCTGTGGTCGCTCATGTCGAGCTCGGCGTGCAGCAGGCGGGGCGTGCGTATCGGCGAGTGCTGCGCGAGCTGCGTATAGAAGGCCACCTCGCGCGGGTAGAAGAAGAGCATGCGGGCGACGCCGAGATTGACCGGATCGGCCGTCGGAAACTTTGCGATGATGCTCGAGGGCGCCGCGGGCGCGGGGCCGTCGTAGCCGATCGAGAGCCGCGACACCTCGCCCATGATGCCGACGCCCACGCCGAGATCGGCAGCGCTGACGCTGCCGACCTTGGCGCCCGACAGCACGCCGTTGCGGCGCAGGACGCCGTCGAGCCATTCGGCATCGATCGCGGTCGAGTTGCCTGGCCAGTCGCCCATGGTGCCCCCTGTCTTTGTGGTCGTTCTGCTCATTATTGTCGCCAACGGCTGCGGCCGACAACTTGGCACCAGCGTCGAGGGGACAAATTGCCAGAGACACCCGCAAAGGTGGCATGGTTAAGTGGCCCGAGCGTCCCGAACGGTACAAGCATGAGCAGTCCGCCGATTTTCGATGTTTCCACGCTGGAGGTGGTCTGTCAGGGCCTGGGCTTCTCCGAAGGGCCGATCGCCACACCCGATGGGACGATCCTTCTGGTCGACATCAAGAAGCAATGCCTCACCAAGGTGCTGCCCGACGGCTCGCAGGGGCTGGTGGCGAAAGTGCCCGGCGGGCCGAACGGCGCCGCCTTCGGCCCCGACGGCAGGGTCTACATCGCCAACAACGGCGGTTTCGACTGGAAGGAATTCCCGCTGCCCAATGGACAGCTGATCTCGTTGGGCGAGCACCAGGCCGCGGACTACCGTGGCGGATCGGTGCAGGTGCTCGACCTCGCCACCGGCAGCCTCGAGACGCTCTACACAGAGTGCGCGATCGGCACCGACATGTCGGGCCTCGGCCCGCGAGCGCCGAAGGAGTTCCCGTCGCGATCCCTGCTGCGCGGCCCGGACGACCTGGTGTTCGACAGCGCGGGCGGGTTCTGGATCGCCGACTTCGGCAAGTCCAGGGCAAGGGACAAGGACACGACCGGCGTCTACTACGCGCACACCGACGGATCGTACATCCGTGAGAAGATCTTCCCGCTCGATGGCCCCAACGGCATCGCGCTCTCGCCGGCCGGCGACCGCCTCTACGTGTCGCTGACCTTCCGGCGGCAGCTGCTGTACTGGGAACTCGACGGGCCAGGCAGCATCCGGCCCAATCCCGCCACCGTCGATGGTGCATACGTGCTGAATGCCGCCATGACAGGCGATCTCGATTCCATCAAGGTCGACGAGCAGGGCAACGTGTATGCAGTAACGATTCTTCCCAGGAAGACACCGCTCTGCAACGGTGGGGTGACCGTGGTGTCGCCCAAGGGCGAGATCCTGGAAGTCTTCGAGCTCGCCATTCCGGGGAAGTTCATGCCGATGCCGTCGAACCTGTGCTGGGGCGGGGCGGACCGCCGGACGGCCTACATCACCGGCGGCGGGTCTGACATTCTGGCGAAGGTGCGGACGTCGATTCCGGGACTTCGTCCGGCGAATCCGGCTGTCTTGCCGTGAACTGGTAGCGTCGAGCGGGGGAAAAGAGGTGACCAACGAAACGGAAGCGGCGGCGAAAGACCGGCTCGCCAAGACCAGGCTGATCAGGCTCCTGCAGTTCGTCGCCATGGCCAAGAGCGGCATCAGCAAGCGCGGCCAGCATCCTAAGCCCCATGGCGTCGTCCGGGCGTCGTTCGAGGTGCTCGACAACATTCCGACCCGCTACAAGGTCGGCTTGTTCGCCAAGCCCGGCCGGTATGACGCGCTCATTCGCTTTTCCAACGGTCCGCAGACCGAAGACCGTGAAGCGGGCCCGCAGGGCATGGCCATCAAGCTGATCGGCGTGCCCGGCGAGAAGATCCTGGAGGCCGAGGCGAGCGCCACAACGCACGACTTCATCCTGATCGACGGCCCGGTCTTCTTCGTGCGCGACACGGACTGGTACGTCCGCCTGTTCAAGGAGCTGGTCCGGAACTTCGGGGGCAAACCCAAGGAGTGGCTGGCGGCGCTCGAAAAGGCCCACCCCGAAGACATCTACGTCGTGGAGAATTACCACAACCGCATCGTCGACAGCCCGCTCGCGCGGCCGTTCTGGAGTCAGGTGCCGTATGCCTTCGGCCGCGACGACACGACGATCTGCCGCTACCAGGCCGTCCCCGATCCGCAAAACATGGCGGCACCCATCCCGCCGCAGTTCCGCGACAAGGACTACCTGCGGCGGGCGATGGTCGGCCAGCTCACGACCGCGGCACGATCGGCGTCGTTCGACTTCTTCGTGCAGCTCAAGACCGATGCCACGCCCGAGGGGATCGACAATCCCACCGTCGAATGGGACACCCCGAGCCAGCGCGTTGCCGTCATCACCATTCCGGCGCAGGACTTCGACCGGCCCGACCAGATCCGCTTCGGCGAGAACCTTTCCTACACGCCGTGGCATGCCCTGCCGGAGCACCGGCCGGTCGGGCAGATCAACGAGATCCGCCGCACCGTCTATGCCGCGACGTCCCGGCTGCGCCATTTCATCAACCTGGCCCGGCGACAGGAGCCGACCAGCGCCGTTGCGCCCCCGGATCCGGGCCGCCCGTTGTGGCGCTGGGCGAGGCTGGCCACGGCGGCCGCCGTCGTAGCGGCGCTCGTGGTCGGCGTCCCGAAGATCTGGTCGATGCTGTACGTGGCCGTGCCCGAGTTTCCGCCGGTCGAGAAGAGCGTCTGGCTCGACCAGAACTGGAAGCCGCCGGCGCGCGAATGGTACCGCCACGCCAACCAGGGCGGGCAGTTCCCGCCGATGATCAACGTTCCCTACGACTGGTTCATCGCGCTGGAGCAGCCGTACCTGACGCTCGGCGACTCCGGGGCGCTCGCCGACCAGGCCTATCTCGACCGGTTCGGCTTCATCCCCTCGAGCACGGAGGAAGGCGCCTACGACTGGCGGCACTGCAAGGAACCCAAGACGGGAGCGGACTACACCAGCGGTCCGGCCACGCAGGCTTGGCGGCATCGCCTGCCGGTTGGCTTCACCTGCAGCGACCGCGAAGCCGATCCGATGCTCCTGCCGGACGGCAGGCCGTGGCGCAATGCGGCGACGGGCGAGGCCATGAGTGCCATCGGGCTGAGCTGTGCCGCCTGCCACACCGGCCGGCTGACTTTCAAAGGCACCCAGCTCCTGATCGACGGTGGATCGGCGATGACCGACATCGTCAAGCTGAACCAGGCGATCGGCGTGTCGCTGTTCCTCACGCATTGGGATCCGTTGCGCTTCGACCGCTTTGCGCTGCGGCTGCTCGGGGCCGATGCGAACGACGACTCGCGCGCGGCGCTGCGGGCCCAACTCGATGCCGTGTATGGCCGGGTCCGCGCGCTCGGCGCCCTCGACAAGAAGGTGAAGCCACAGGGCGTGGAGGAGGGCTTCGGACGGCTCGACGCCCTGAACCGCATCGGCAACCAGGTGTTCTCGATCGACCTCGACCAACCCGGGAACTACGTCGGCAGCTCGGCGCCGGTGCACTACCCTCGCATCTGGGATACGCCGTGGTTCCCTTGGGCACAGTACAGCGCGTCGATCGGCCAGCCGATGGTGCGTAACGCCGGCGAGGCGCTGGGGACCGGCGCCTCCATCGCCTTCGCCGGCGCAGCCCAGGCCAGCCCAAGCCTGACGGCGCCGCTCTACACATCGACCGTGCAGGTCGCCAACCTGTTCAAGATGGAGGAGATGATCGCCGGCAAGCAGCCGAGCGAGGGCGATGGTTTCACCGGCCTGCACGCGCCCAAGTGGCCGGCGGAGATCCTGGGTCCGATCAAGACCGAGCTCGCCGAGCGCGGCGCGAAGCTCTACGTCGAGATCTGTCAGCACTGCCACCTGCCGGCCAAAGGCAGCAAGGCGTTCTGGGAAGACAAGCACTGGATGAAGTCGAAAGCGGGCGGGCAACGCTATCTGAAATTGAACGAGATCCCCGTCGAGGAGGTCGGCACCGACGGGACATATCTCGACAGCCTGGCCAACCGCACGGTCAAGCTCCCGCCGAACGTGGTTCTCGAGAGCGACAGGTTCCCCGAGGCGCTGAAGGAGGTCGTCGGCAAGGCGGTAAGCCTCTGGTACGACAAGCAGTCCATTTCTGCGGACAAGCGCGAGGCGATGGACGGCTACCGCAAGAATGATGTCAGGGCCGAGATGGTCTACAAGGCCCGCCCGCTCGACGGCGTGTGGGCGACGCCGCCCTACCTGCACAACGGCTCGGTGCCCACCATCGAGGCGCTGCTCGGGCCGGCGCGCGAGCGGCCGAAGACATTCTGGCTCGGCCATCGCGAGTACGATCCGGAGAAGCTAGGCTACCGCCACGACGAATTGCCGGGCGGGTTCCTGTACAAGACCTGGCTGCCCGGCAACCACAATACCGGCCACGAGTTCGACGATCCCTACGACAAGAACGCGATGGTGCCGGGCCGCGTCGGCCGCAAGCTCAGCCCCGACGAGCGCAGCGCCCTGATCGAGTTCCTGAAGTCGATGTGAAGGTCCTGCCGGAGCGCGGACCTCCAGGTCCGCTCATGAATCATGTTCCTCTCCCCCTTGGGGGAGAGGTTAGGTGAGGGGGTAAATCGCGAAGATTGTCTCCTGCGTCACCCCCTCACCCAGCCTCTCCCCCAAGGGGGAGAGGAGCATGAAAGATGAGCAGAAGAGATGAGCAGGCCTCGGAGGTTCGCCGATCATCCCTCCGGCACGCCCGCCTTGCGCAAGCCGTCGACGACGCGCTCGCGCTGCGCCAGGAAGGTGGGATTGTCGCTCGCGGCACCGGCCCGGTAGCGGCGCATGTTGAACTCGGGATTGAGGGCGAGGCCCGCCCGGACCGCGGCCTCAGCCTCATCGAGCCGGCCGAGATGCGCCAAGGCCGCGGCGAGCAGGAAGTTCGTGTAGGGATTGTTGCGGTTGAGCGACAGCGCGCCCCGAAGCCGGGCGACCGCCTCCTCGTCGCTGCCGAGGAAAAGCTTGGCATCGCCCGCGATCGACAGCCACGCCGCAACGAACGAATCGCGCGGGCTGAGACGCAGCGCCTCCTGGATGTGCGCCTCGGTCTCCTCGCTGCGGCCGAGGCGATACTTCGCGAGGCCAATCATCGCATGAGCGGGCGCGAGGTTGCGATCGAGCGCCAACGCCTGCTCGCACGAGGCCATGCCCTGGACCGCGCGGTTGGTCTGGATCTGCACCAGCCCCAGGAACAGGTGGGCCGCGGCATGTTCGGGTGCGAGCGACAGGGCGGCCGCAAGGGCCGTCTCGGCGGCCGCCAGTCGCACGCTCCGATCGTCGGCCGCGTAAAGCGAAACTTTCAGCGCATCGACATACGCGCCCCACACCAGCGCCTCGATGTTGGCCGGGTCGAGCTTCAGGGCACGCTCGAAATAGCCCCGTGCTTGGATGAGGTAGTCGGGAGTGTTCCCCATGTTCAGCACGGCCATGCCCTGGAAGTAGAGGTCGAGGGAATCGGGGATCGGCGCCCGTTCCGCCCGCCGCGCTTCGGCGTCGATCAGCTGCGTGCCCAATTGTCGGGCGAGCCGCGCGATGATTTCATCCTGCATGTCGAAGAGATCGCCCACGGGCTTGTCAAAACGCTCCGCCCACAGGTGGTTGCTGGTCCTGGTGTCGATGAGCTGGACGTTGACGCGCATGCGGTCGGCGCTGCGCTGCACGGAGCCTTCGAGCGCAAACCGCGTGTTCAGCTCGCGGCCGACCTGGATCACATCGACGGACTTGCCCTTGTAGGTGAACGCCGTGTTGCGCGAGATCACCAGCATGCCGCCCATGCGCGACAGGTCGGTGGTCAGGCTCTCGGTGACGCCGTCGACAAAATATTCGTGTTCGGGGTCGCCGCCGATGTTCGCGAAGGGCAGCACCACGATGGAAAGCCGCGGCGGTTCCGAAGGGGCCGCCGAGCCGGGCCGAGGTGCGGTGGCGCCTGCTTGCGGCGGTGCTGCCGGAGACACCGGCCAATCCTCGGCTTTCCATTCGACGCGGAAAGCCTGGATCGGTCGGTCGATGTTCTTGAGGGTGAGTTCGCCCATGGGATGAAGCGTCGCCTTGAGCCGTCCGTCGACCGCATCCCGCACGGCGCGCGACACCACGATCGCGCCCGGCGGCGCCTCGGTCTCGAGGCGCGCGGCCACGTTCACGTCGTCGCCATAGATGTCGATGCCGTCGACGATGACGTCGCCAAGGTGAATGCCGACCCTGAACAGGATGGCGTCGTCCCCGGCCTCGTCGCGATTGGCCTCGGCCACGGCCTGCTGGAAATCGATGGCCGCGGCGAGCGCGTCAACGGCGCTGGCGAATTCGATCAGGCCGCCATCGCCCTTCAGCCTGATCACCCGCCCGCCCCGACGTTCGATGGCTGGTCCCAGCCGCCCGTTCATGTGGTGCAGGAGCCGCGCAACGGTGCCGCTCTCGTCCCGGCCCATGAGCCGAGACGATCCGACTGCGTCTGCAAACAGGACTGCCGCCAGCCTCCGTACTTGCCGCGTCAATTGAAGCGAACTCCCCGATCCCCAAGGGGAATGGTAGGAGGGCGCGCCGATGCCGGCAACCGCGTCGACAGGCGGCCGCCGGTCTTTTGCGTCGAACCGCAGCCTTCTATTTCGACGGGCGGCGCGTCAGGGCCGGGCGCAGCGATCGGCGATGTTGCGGGCGCCGCCGCCGGCGTCCGTGTCGGGCCCGCCGTAGATGCTGCGGTAGGCCACCTCGGTGGCATTGCCGGAAACCTGGCGGACGTTGAACGTGCCCAGCACGCCGCCGGCCGGATTCTTGGTGATGATCTGCGCGCTGCCGGCTGAGAAGGTCGGCGTCACGGTGACCAGCGGCGTTTGCGAGCGCGCCACGATGCAGTTCGCCATTGGCTCCCAGGGGGCCTGGTACAGGGCGGTCCAGGTCGGCGGCTTCTGCTCGAGCTGGCCCGCGCTCTGGCAGGCGGTGAGGGTCAAGAGGGCGGTGAGGCCGAGGGCAATTCTTTCGTTCATGGTCGCAGGATGCCTTGCCTCTGACCCGCTGTCATCCCGAGCGAAGCAGCGGCACGCTGGCTTCTACGCAGCTTTCCTCACCGCGCGCGCCACCTCGCCCCAGCGCTCGAGCACCTTGGGATCGACCTCGCGCCAGTGCGAGGCAAGATAGATCACCAGCCGTGCGGCGATGCCCTTGTAGCGCTCGATCATGCGGTCGGCGACGTCGTCCCAGCGCGCCACGATGGCGAACTGGTCGAGGATCTCGTCGGTGATCAGCGCCTCGCTCCCGGCGCTGTCGCCGGCCTTGAGGCAGGCGCTGAGCTTGTCGCGCAGGCCGACATGGCCAAGGTCGTCGAACTGGAAGGCATAGTTCGGCGTCGAGCCATAGAAGCCGATGGTGGTCTTGGCTTCCTTGATCGGCAGCGCCCGCTCTTCCGGCGTATCGCCCGCCGCGACGATGACCGGGATGATCAGGTCGACGTCCTTGCGGTCGCGTCCGGCCCGCTTCGCGCCCTCGGCGACGCCCGGCAGCAGCCGGTTCTTGATGTAGTGCATCGAATGCATGGGATGCACGTGCACGCCATCGGCGACCTCGCCCGCCACCCGGACCATGATCGGCCCGACGGCGGAGATGTCGATCTTCACGTCCTCATGCTCGTGCCGCGGCGGCGTCCATTGCTCGGTGAGCAGGCTCAGCTTGTAGTACGGCCCGTCATGCTGCAGCGACCCCTCGCGGCGGAACGCCTTCAGGCACGCCTTCACCGCCTGCACGTAGTCCTTCATCTGCGGCGCGGGCTTGTCGAACGGGCTGCCGTAGCGCCGCGTGATGTGCGCCTTCACCTGGCTGCCCAGCCCCAGCCGGAACTTGCCCCTGGTGTTCTGCGCCAGCTCCCAGGCGATCTCCGCCGTGACCATCGGGCTTCGGGCGAAGGCGATGGCGATGCCGGTCGAGAAATGCAGCGACGGCGCCGCCAGGGCCGCGGCGGCGATGTTCATCCACGGCACCTGATGGCCTTCGGTGAACAGCATGCCGGAAAAGCCGGCCGCCTCGGTGCGGCGCGCCAGGGCCGCCACGTTGTCCCAGGTGGTGGCGCGCGTCATGACATCGAATTCCATGGATCTCTCCCGTATCCCCGCACGCTAGGCTGGCCCTGCCGATCCTGCATCAGCTAAGTTTGCGACAGACTTGGGGAGGCATGGATGTTGGGGAACTCGATCGGACGCATCGCATCGGCGATCGCCGTGCTGCTGGCGCTGGCGGCCCCGGCCGCGGCGCAGGGCGCGGTCGGCGTCATCCTGATGCACGGCAAGCAGGGTTCGGCCAACACGCCGGGCCTGCGCGACATCGCCTCGAAGGCACAGGCGGCCGGCATGAAGGTCGTGGTGCCGTCGATGCCATGGGGTTCGGGCGGCTGGGAGAAGATCAACGTCACGCCCGACCAGGTGTTCGCCATGATCGACGGCTACGCCAACCAGCTGCGCGCCCAGGGCGCCCAGCGCATCGTCGTCGGCGGACAGAGCCTCGGCGCCAACATGGCGCTGGCCTACGCAGTGGCCCGCCAGAACGTTGCCGGCGTGGTCATGGCCGCACCCGGCCATTCGCCCGTCGGTTTCTACCGCAGCAATCCCGCCATCAAGGATTCGATCGATCAGGCGGCCCAACTGGTGAAGAGCGGCCAGGCCAGCCAACCCTTTTCGGGCCTCGACGAGAACCAGGGCAGCAGCATCAGGATATCGACGACGGCCGGCGTCTACGCCTCCTGGCTGAACCCGCGCGGCCAGGCGAGCATGCCGGTGCAGGCCCCGCTTCTGCCCGCCAGCATTCCCGTGATGGTGATCATCGGCACAAAGGACCCCGGCTACGGCTACATGGAGAACTCCGTCTACAAGCCCGCCGCCAAGAACCCGTACAGCAAGTTCCTGGTAATCGACGGCGGCGATCATCGCAACACCGATCAGGCGGCCTCCCAGCGCATCGTCGACTGGATCAAAGGCCTGCCGTGAACGCACGGCACGCTTGCGGCCGCGGCCTTGTCACGGCGGAAACAGGCAGGTCAAGCTTGCGATAACTGTCACCCCGATCGCAGCGAGGGGCCTTTGAGGCCGCAGAAAAGGTCCCTCGCGACGTTCGGGATGACAAATTGGGGAGAACGCCGATCATGCCGACCAACGAAGCTTCATTTGACTACATCGTCGTCGGCGCCGGCTCGGCGGGCGCCGTCGTCGCCGCCCGGCTGAGCGAAAGCGGCGCGCACCGCGTGCTGCTGCTCGAGGCCGGCACCGAGGGCTCCGGCTACTTCTGGTCGCGCATCCCGGTCGGCGTTTCCAAGATGATTGACCTGCCCGCCGTCAACTGGTGCTTCGCCTCCGAGCCCGACGAGGGTTCCGGCGGACGCCGCATAGAAGTGCCGCGGGGAAAGATGCTGGGCGGCTCGAGTTCGATCAACGGCATGGTCTATATCCGCGGCCAGGCGCAGGACTACGACCACTGGGCGCAGCTCGGCAATCGCGGCTGGAGCTGGCAGGACGTGCTGCCGGTCTACAAGCGCATGGAGAACTACGGCGGCGGCTCCGACGAGCTGCGCGGCCGCTCGGGGCCGCTCCGCGTCAGCGACACGCCGCGCCACAAGGTCCCGCTGCTCGAATCGATGATCGAGGCGGCGAACAGGATCGGCCTGCCCTTCAACCCCGACCTCAACGGCGCGACGCAGGAAGGCATCGGCATGTCGCAGGTGACGATCGCCAAGGGTCGCCGCCAGAGCACGGCCTTCTGCTACCTCGATCCGGCGCGCGGCCGGCGCAACCTCACGGTCGAGCAGGGCGCGCTGGCCGAGACGCTGATCCTCGAGGGCAAGGCCTGTGTCGGCGTGCGCTATGCCGTGAACGGCGAAAAGCGCGAGGCGAGGGCTGAGCGCGAGGTCATCGTCTGCAGCGGCTCGATCAACTCGCCGAAGCTCCTGGAGCTCTCCGGCATCGGCCAGGGCCAGCGCCTGCGCTCGCTCGGCATCATGCCGGTGCACGAGCTGAACGGCGTCGGCGAGAACCTGCGCGACCACTATTCGCCGCGCGTGAAGTTCGCCATCACCGCGCGTAACGCCACCTTCAACGACAACGCCCGCGGCTGGCGGCTGGCGCGCGAGGCGCTGAAGTACGCCCTTTGGGGCGAGGGCTTCCTGGCGACGACGTCGGTGCCGATCCGCATGTACTTCCGCACGCGGCCCGGCCTCGAATCGCCCGACGCCACCATCTCGGTCCTGCCGTTCCTCTACGAAATGGTCGGCCGCGAGCGCCGCGTCGCAAGGCGGCGCGGCATCACCATGAACGTCAATGTGCTGCGCTCGGAAAGCACCGGATCGGTGCACGTGAAATCGGCCGACCCCGCCGAGCCGCCGGCCATCCGCTTCAACTTCCTGTCCGCCCGTGCCGACCGCGACGGCCTGCTGGCCGCCATCCGCAAAGGTCGCGAGCTGATGGCGACCTCACCCCTCAAGGAGATGACCGGCGAGGAGATCGCGCCCGGCGCGCACCTTACGACCGACGATGAGATCCTGGAGTGGGTGCGCAACAACGCCGAAACCACCTACCATCCGGTCGGCACCTGCAAGATGGGCGCCGATCCCATGGCCGTCGTCGACAACGAGCTTCAGGTGCACGGCCTCCAGGGCCTGCGCGTCGCCGATGCCTCGATCATGCCGACGCTGACAAGCGGCAACACCAATGCGCCCTGCATCATGATCGGCGAGAAGTGCGCGGAAATGGTTTTGGCCGCCGTGGCCTCACGCGAACGCAAGGTCGCGGCGTAAGCGACGGAATCTAACGCCGGAAGGCGGGTTCCTGCACGAATACTTCGCGGGTCGAACCGGAACGCCCGGTGGGGGCGGCCACGACGTTGCCTTGGCGGTCGATCGGATTGCCCTGCCAGTCGTAGCGATCGCCAACGGCGGCGCCGTGATCGGACAGGGTTCCATAGACGACAGTCTCGGGAACCGTGACCGATGCCACGCACCGGTCGGCCTGCGGATCCTGCCGCGCCGTGCAGGTGCGGTCGAAGGCCTGGGCTGTGCCGGTGAGCGAAAGCGCCCCCAGGATCAGGAGAGTCGGCAAGCTGGCACGCACGAGCATGGGTTCCCTCTGCTGACGGCTCTGGATGCCGTCCGCCTGATAAACTCGGCCACGCCCGGAAAGTTGCCGACGATGGGTGCCTTAACCTCTATTCGGTCACAATTTCGATCACACGGTGAGAAAGCGGCCCCGGATCGCCTCTTCTTCCGCGCGGAAGACGGCGGGGGTTGCAGAATAAACCATGCGGCCTTTGACCATTATGTGCAGCTCGTCTGCGACCGCTTCGGCGAGCTTCATGTTCTGCTCGACCAGCAGGATGGTGACGCCTTCCTCGCGCAACAGGCGGATCACGCGCGCGAGCTCGCGCACGACCAGGGGGGCGAGCCCCTGGCTCGGCTCGTCGAGCAGCATCACCTTGGGATCCGACACGAGCGCCCGGGCGATCGCCAGCATCTGCTGTTCGCCGCCCGACAGCTGCGAGCCCTTGCTGGCGGAGCGTTCGCGCAGCGAAGGGAAAAGCTCCAGCAGCCGTGCAAGCGGCCAGGCGGTACCCGCCTCGCGTTCGCCGACCTTTATGTTCTCGATGACGGTGAGATCGGGAAAGATCAGCCGTCCCTCGGGCACGTAGGCCACGCCCTGGCGCGCCACGCGGTTGGGCGGCCAGCCGGTGATGTCGGTGTCGCCGACGGCGACGCGTCCGCTGCTCAGCGCCACCAGCCCCATGATGGTCTTCACCATGGTGGTCTTGCCGACGCCGTTGCGCCCCAGCACGGCGCTGATGCGGCCCTGCGGCATGTCGAGATCGACGCCCTGCAGGACGTGGCTTGCGCCGTAGTGCGTGTTCATGCCCTCGATGCGCAGCATTACTCGAGGCCCCTCATTCCAAGCCCCCCAGATAGGCGTCCTGCACCCGGGCGTCGGCCTTCACCTCGTCCGGCGTGCCGTCGGCGATCACCGCGCCGCGATGCAGCACCGTGATCCTCTGGGCGAGGCGGAACACCACCTCCATGTCGTGCTCGACCAGCAGGACGGTCATCTTCGATGCGTGCAGGAAACGCGCGAGCGTCTCCACCGCCTGCGCCGTCTCCTCGACCGACAGCCCCTGCGTCGGCTCGTCGAGCAGCAGCACGCGCGGCTGCTGCGCCATCGCCATGGCGACCTCGAGCAGGCGCTGGTCGCCGTGTGACAGAAGGCCGGCCGGCTGGTCGGCGATGGCGCCGAGGCCGAGCTGCTGGAGAGCCGCATCGGCCAGCGCCTCGGATTCCGCAAAGACCTTGGCGCCGCCGAACGGCTGCCAGCGCCGCCCGTGCCGCGCCTGCGCCGACAGCCGCGCGTTGTCGCGCGCCGACATCTCGGGAAACAGCGACGTGATCTGGAAGGTGCGCGAGATGCCGAGGCGGCAGACCTCGTGGCTCGGCAATCCACCGATCGCGTGCCCGGCGAAGCGGATCGCGCCGGCGCTGGGCTTCACCGTGCCGGTGATCACGTTGAACAGCGTCGTCTTGCCCGCACCGTTGGGGCCGATGACGGCGCGGACCTCGCCGTCTTCGACGCGCATGGCGACCTGGTCGAGCGCCACCAGGGCGCCGTAGCGCCGCGTCACGCCGTCGAGCTCGAGCAGCGCCACGCTCAGTGCCTCTGTTCGGCGGACCGCAAGCGGCCCCCCGCCAATCCCGTGGCCAGGCCCCAGATGCCCTGGGGCGCGAATAGCACGAAGGCGATGAAGATCAGGCCGAAGTACAACGCCCAGGCTTCCGTCCAGGCGCTGAGCTGGTGCTCCATCAGCATGAAAAAGGCGGCGCCCAGCACCGGACCGATCAGCGTGCCGGCGCCGCCCACGATCACCATGATCAGCACCTGGCCCGACAGAAGCCAGAACAGCAGCTCGGTGTTGGCGAAGCCCGCAAACGGCGCGTAGAGCGCGCCGGCGAGCCCGCCCAGCCCGTAGGCGATCGCGACCACGGCGATCTTGTAGAGGCGGGTGTTGTAGCCCAGCGCCGTGGTCTTGGCCTCGTTCTCACGGATGCCGCGCAGCACGGCGCCGAATGGCGAGCGCACCAGCGCGCGGCACACCAGGAAGCCGCCGACCAGGCAGGCGAGGGCGAGGTAATAGAAGCCGGCCTTGCTCGACAGGGCGGCGAAGCCGAACGGCCCAACGGTGCGCGGGATGCCGGCCAGCCCGTCCGAGCCGCCGGTCACCGACGTCCACTTGAAGGAGATGGCGTAGAGCAACTGGGCGAAGGCGAGCGTCAGCATCGAGAAGGAGACGCCGGTCGCCAGGGTGCACATCCAGCCGACGCCGATTCCCACCGCACCGGTGAGCAGGGCGGCGGCAAACACCGCGAACAGCAGCGGCATGCCGGTATTGAGCAGCATCCAGCCGCAGGCATAGGCGCCGAGCCCGTAGGCCGCGGCATGGCCGAACGAGACCAGCCGCGTGTAGCCGAACATCAGGTCGAGGCTCATGGCGAACAGGCCAAGGATCACCGCCTCGGTGAGCAGCGTCATGGCGAACGGCGGCAGGCCGAGCGGCGCCAGCACCAGGACCACCAGCGCGACGACGAGTGCGGCCATGCCCGTCGTCGTTTTGACTCTCGTGCTGCGGCTCATGCTTCCTTGCCTAAAAGGCCGCCGGGCCGCATCACCAGGACGGCCAGCATCACTAGGTACATGAAGGCGAGCGAGAAGTCGGGGGCGTAGTAATTGCCGAACACCTGGACGAAGCCGATCAGCAGCGCGCCGATCAGCGAGCCGAGGAAGCTTCCCATGCCGCCGATGATGACGATCACGAAGGCGTCGATTATGACGGTCCCCGCCATGCCGTTCGAGGCGGTTACCAGCGGTGCCGCCAGCACGCCGCCGAGCGCCGCCAGCCCGCAGCCGATGCCGAACACGCAGGAGCGGATCAGCTTGACGTCGACCCCGAGTGCATTGGCCATGTCGGCGTTCTGCGAGGTGGCGCGGATCAGGAGCCCGAGCCGTGCCCGCTCGAGGAACTGCCAGATCGCGATCGCCACCACGACGCCGGTGGCGACCAGGAACAGGCGATAGACCGGGAACGGCTCGTCGAGCATGAAGACCACGCCCGCCAGCGCCGGCGGGGCAGGGACCTGCAGTGCATCGGGCCCCCAGGTGAGCCGCACGGCTTCGCCGACCACCAGGGCGAGTCCGAAGGTCACCATCAGGAAGGCGTGGGCGTCGCGCCGGTAGAGCCGGCGCAGGATCGTGAGCTCGAAGGCCGCGCCGAACAGGCCGACCACCACCGGCGCACCGGCCAGCGCCAGCCAGTAGTTGCCCGTCCAGTGGGTCAGCGAGTAGCCGACGAAGGCGCCCAGCATGTAGAGCGCGCCGTGCGCGAAGTTCACGATGCGCATCAGCCCGAAGATCAGCGTCAGGCCGACCCCGAGGAAGAACAGCAGCGCCGACTGCGACAGCGCGTTGACGGTCTGCGTCAGCAGGAGGGCGAGCGTACTCATTGCCGGGAGCGCGCCACTCCGTGGCGCTCATGCGCGGCTGACACAAAGATGCGCCACGGAGTGGCGCGCTCCAAGCGATGACGCACGCTAGTCTTTATACGTCATCGCGTTGCACGGCGGCGTCGTCTGGTCGCCGGGGAATGTCGAGATCACCTCCGGCACCGGCGTGTCGAAGCCCGCCTTCTTCTTGACCTCGACCATGAAGCCCTGCTGCACGCCCTGGTGATCGCACTTGCGCATGAACACCTTGCCCTTGACGCTCTCGACCTCGAGGTCCTCGAGCGCCGGCCTGAGCTTGGCCGCCTCGACGCCGCCTGCCTTGACGATGCCGGCCTCGAGCACCTTCATGCACTGCCACTGCTCGCCCTCGAATGTGTCGGGCGGGTTGCCGTATTCCTTCTTCCATGCCGCCACGAACTCGTTGTTCAGCGGCTGGTCGTAGGTGAAGGAGTAGCGCGAGGAGCCAATCAGGCCGAGCGAGGCGTCGCCCACGGCGCGGATGCTGGCGAGGTCGACGATCTCGGTCAGCAGCTTCACCTTCTCGGGCAGGCGGTACTGCTGGGCCTGCGACAGGAAGGCGTTGTTGTCGTCGCCCTGCATCACCAGGAAGACGGCGTCGGCGCCCGACTGGCGGATCTTGGTGATGTAGGGCGAGTAGTCCTTGGTGCCGGTCGGCGCGAAGATCTTGCCGACGAACTCCTTCTTGCCCCTCTTCACCTCGTCCTCGAACACCCCGATGCTGTTGTGGCCCCAGGCGTAGTCGAGCCCGAGCCCGTAGAACTTGGTCATGTTGCTCTTGCGCAGGTAGAGGGAGACGGCGCGCGTGCCCATCGGGCCCGAGATGTTGGCCCGGAAGAAGTTCGGCACGAAGCTGTCGGCGGTCAGCCGACCGTCGCCATTGATGCCCGAAATAAAGATCGAATCCCATTCGCCAAGCTTCGGGACCACCGCCAGCGCCTCCGACGACAGCGTGATGCCGGTGATCAGGCGGCAGTCGCGGCGCTCCACCATCTCCTGCGCCTTGCGCACGCAGTTGGCCGGGTTGCCGGCGGTGTCCTCGATCAGGAGCTCGATCGGCCGGCCGAGGATGCCGCCCTTGGCGTTCTGTAGCTTGGCCCAGAACTCGGCGCCGCGTTTGGTCTGCTGCCCGACCGTACCGAGCGGGCCGGTCAACGCCACCGGCATGCCGATCTTGATCGGCCCGGTCTGCGCCTCGGCCGTGAGGCGCAGGATGGCAGGCGACGCGACGGTGGCGGCGCCCGCAAGGCCAACCTTGAGCATGGCCCGTCGCGACGGGCGGAACTGTCCAGACATGTGCTTTCCCTTCCCGATGATCTTTTCTTCTTTTCCTCCCCCGTCTTCGGGGGAGGATACAGGAGGGGGCGAGCCGCAGACGCGATCTCTCCCACTCCATGATCCGAAATTGGCGGAGCCTCGATTGAGGCCTTCCCCCTCCTCGATCCTCCCCCCGTATGACGGGGGAGGAGGCATGAGCGGTGTGCCTACTCAGCCGCCTGCTGTTGCGCGTCGGGCCCCTCGACGACCCTGGTCTTGAAGTCCGCCGGCGCCACGATCTCGAACACCTCGAAATCCTCGGAGCAGGCGAGCTCGCGATGCGGGATGCCGGGGCGCTGGTTGATGCAGTCGCCCTTGCGGATCGTCCGCACGCCCTGGCCGGCATACTCGAACTTGGCCCAGCCGTTCAGCACGTAGACCAGCTGGAACGTGCAGTCGTGGACATGCCACTTCTGCACTTCGTCCTTGGTCTTCTTGCCGTTGTGACGAACGAGGTGGGCGACATAGTCGCCCTTGGTCGAGCTCTTGATGGCGAGATCGCGATACTCGAAGATTTCTCGCAGGCCCGGCGTCCACTTGGCATCGGCCGCGACGTCGTGGCTGAAAGTCCAGTCCTTGGTATCGGACATGTTTCCCTCCCGTGCAGGTCGCACGCCGTGATCTTCATCCCGCCGCGCCACCTTGTCGAGATGTCGGGCGTCCACCAGCCCGCTAGGCGGTCGGCCTTTTCGCGCTTACAGCACGCCGGCGAAGTGCGCCGCGCCGCCGTCGATCGTGACGACCGTGCCGGCGATGTGCGACGCCCGGTCCGACGCGAGAAACGCCACGAGATCGGCGCATTGCTCGGCGGTGCCGACGGGCGGCTGCTTGGGGATCAGCTCGCGCCAGCGTTCGGCGTCGCCGAGCTTCTCCTTGGCTGTCGCGCGCAGCATCGTCTCCATGCGCTCGGTGCTTATGAGGCCGGGATTGCAGGCGACGATGCGGATCTTGTCGACCAGGCTGGTGCCGCCCATGCCGCGGGTGAAGGCCATCAGCGAGGCATTGCCGGCGCTGCCGGCGATGTAACCCCAGGTCGGCCGTTCGCCGGCGGCGCCTAAAACGTTGACGATGACGCCGCCGCCGCGCGCCTTCATCGTCGGATAGACGGCGCGGCACATATTGACGTAGCCGAACACCTTCAGGTTCCAGGCGTCCCGCCACCGCTGCTCGTCGATCGTCTGCAGGTCGCCGGCCGGGATGGCGCCGGCATTGTTGACCAGGATGTCGATGTCGCTGCAGGCGGCCGCGAGCGACCGCGCCGCATCGCCGTTGCTGAGATCGAGTGGATGGACCGTCACGGAAACATTGTGCCGGACCTGGATCGACTCCTTGGCGCGTTCCAGGTCCGCCTTGGTCCGCGACGCGAGATGGAGATGGCAGCCTTCCTCGGCGAGCTGCCGGGCGCAGGCCAGGCCAATGCCCTTGGACGCGCCCGTAACCAGGGCAACCTTGCCGCGCAGATGCAGATCCATGTCGACTTCCCCCAGTGATGTCTTGGAACGGGCGGCAGTATGGGCCAGAACGTAGGCTGTCAGTAGGCCACCGAGCCGAGAGGCGGCACGGGAAAGGGAAACATTGGACACCGGAGTACATTTTGCGCGGAATCGCCTGAAGGACGTCGTAGCGGTCGCGGCGTGTGCAGCGCTGCTGACAGCCTGCTCCAGCAGCAGCACGTCCTACCAGGCTGCCGCCCTGCAAGCGTCCGACGGTGGCGACCAGAAGAAGGCGATAAGCCTGGCAAAGAAAGAGGTCGAGCGATTCTCCGATAAATGCTCACTCAGCGCCCGGCTCGAGTGCGGGACGCTTGCGCTGGCTTACGGCGCGCTCGCCGGATACCAGATCCTCGACCGCAACCGCGCGGCCGGAGAGGGCAGCTTCATCCAGGCCAAAGGGGCGTTGAGCCTGACGGACCCCAAGATCAGGGCAAGCGCCGCCGGCATTGTCTATCGCGACGTCTCGGAAGCGTTCTGGCAAGCCGGCGATCAGGCGCGCGCCATTGCCGTGTTCAAGGAAGGCCGTGCCGCGGGGGGAGACGAGTACCTGTTCATGTCCTCCGCCGCCAAAGCTGCCGAGCAGCAGCCGAGAGCTCCCGCATCGGTGTTGGACTGACACGGTGCGGACAGACATGGCGCTCCTGACCGGATTCAAGGTGCTTCAGATCGGGTGCGGATCGGCGGCCGCCGTTTGCGGCCGGCTGCTGGCCGACGTCGGCGCGCAAGTGACCTGCATCGATCCGGGCGCCGGCACGATGCTGCTGGATCATCTCAATCACGGCAAAGCCGTCGCCGTTGACGCAGCGGAACGGCGTAAGGCCTTGGCAGAAGCACATCTGATCGTGCGGGAAGGACAGCCAAAGGATCATACGGCGAGTCCTTACGACGTGACCGGGCTGCGGCGGGCCAATGCATCGGCGACCCTCGTCACCATATCGCCGTACGGCGAAACAGGCCCCCGGGCGAACGATCCGGCCACCGACCTCACTCTGTTCTTCGCCAGCGGCATTTCGCGTCTGCTGACCGGCCAGGTCGACGATCTGGCCGAGGCGCCGATCCGTCCCGTGGGCGAGCAATCGGCCTTCATCGGCGGACTGGCCGCCGCCTGTGCCGCCATGCATGCGTCGCTGGGCAACCAATCCGGTGCGTCCATCGATGTGTCGATCCACGAAGCCCTGGCGACGCTGGCCATGACCGAGCTCGCCCGCGCGGGCCTCGGCAAGAAGAGCTGGGAGCGCAAGCGGCTGAGCGACGGCAATGGCGCCACGGTGACGATCCTGCCGGCGAGCGACGGCTATGCCGCGATCTCGCCGCGGGAAGACAAGCAGTGGGCAGCGTGGCTCGAGGCGATGGGGTCACCCGCCTGGGGCGCCGACCCGCGCTTTGTCACCAAGCCCGATCGGGTGAACAACTGGGATGCCCTGCATGCGCTGATGTCGCAATGGAGCCGGCAGCACGACAAGCAATCGATCGCCGACGCGGCACAGCGCGCGCATGTCCCGAGCTTTCCCTTGCGCGAGGTCGCCGAGCATCTCGACACGCCGCAGATGCGGCATCGCCGGTACTACGAGCCGCATGACCTTGCCGGCAAAGCAATCCGAAGGCCGACCACGCCGTTGGGACTGAGCGTCGTCGCGTCCAACCGCAAGCCGCGAACGCCGAACGGGCCGATGCCGTTGTCCGGTATCCGCGTGCTCGATTTCAGCTGGGTGATCGCGGGTCCGACGACGACGCGCTACCTGGCCGCGATGGGCGCGGAGGTCATCAAGGTCGAGGCGCCCGGAAGGGGAGACCCGGGGCGCGCAACCGAACTGCATACCGTGCTGGGGCAGGCAAAGAAGAGCATCGCCCTCGACCTGAAGAACCCGCAGGCGGTCGAGATCGTGCGGGCGCTTGCCGCGAAGTCCGACATCCTGATCGAGAATTTCGCCACCGGCGTGATGGACCGGCTCGGTCTCGGCGCCGAGGCGCTGAAAGCAACAAATCCGGATCTCATCTATATCTCCGCATCGGGCATGGGCAGGACGGGGCCGGACTCCCACGCCGTCGCCTATGGGACGCTGCTGCAATGCTACAGCGGGTTTGCCGGCCTCAATCGTCATCCCGAGGTCGCGCCGCGCGTTGGCTTCGCCTGGCTCGACCCGATGTGCGGCCTGATGCTGGCCTTCACCGCGGCCGCCGCGCTCTGGCATCGGCAGCGCGAAGGAGGGGTGGCGCGCGTCGACTTCTCGATGATCGAGGCGATGCTCTGGACCATGGCCGAGCCCCTGGTCGCGACGCAACTCGGCTCAGCGCCGAAGCCGATGGGCAATGCATCGACGCGTCACGCCCCGCACGGCGCCTGGCGCTGTGTGGGGGACGATGACTGGATCAGCGTCGCCGTGCGCTCGGACGAAGAATGGCGCGCGCTGTGCAACCTCGTGCCCGGCCTGTCGGGCATGGCCGCGCTCGATCCCGGTCAGCGTCGGGACGCAGGGCAGGACATCGATGCCGCCCTGACCGCCTGGGCCGGCACCCGATCCGCTGCTGCGGCAGCCGAAGCGCTGCTGAAGGCCGGCATTCCCGCCGCTGCCCTCGCACGGCACGGCGACCTAGTGCAAAGCCCGCACCTCGCCGCCCGTGCGTTCTGGGACAAGCACGATGCCGGCGTGTTGCCGGGATTGCCGTGGCGCGCGAGTTTCGGCCGCTCGATCGGCCCCGCGCCGGAGCTCGGCGCGGATGCGGATCGTGTGCTTGCGACCATCCTCGGCCTGTCGCCGGACCGCATCGCCGAGCTGCGGAAGAGCGGAGCGCTCGGCTGATCTTGCCGGACCGCGGGCCTCCAGGCCCGCTCATTGCTGGGAGCGCGCCACTCCGTGGCGCTCATGGGCTGTGTAATCCACAAAAGATTCGCCACAGAGTGGCGCGCTCCCAGCAAAGACGAAGACCATGAGCGGACCTGGAGGTCCGCGGTCCGGCAAGAGTCAAAACTCGCCGCTGCGATAGGCCTCGTCGAGCCGCTTGGCGTCCTCCTCCGAGAGTTCCGGCCAGGCATCGCCGCGCTTGCGCAGCTTGCCGTCGAACGCGGGCTTGCGCTTTTCGTTGAACGCCTGCCGGCCTTCCTCGCCGTCGGTCGTGGTCTGGATGAGCAATGAGTTGATCAGGTTCTGCACGTGCCAGGCCTGGTCGGTCGGCAGATCGCCGAAGCGCACCACGAACTCCTTCATCATCCTCACCGCCACGGGCGGCAGCGCGCAGACATGGCGGGCGATCTCCTCCGCCCGTTCGAGCAGGCGCGCATGCGGCACGACTTCGTTGATCAGGCCGATCCGCAGCGCCTCCTCGGCACCGAACGGCTCGTCCGTCAGCAGGATCTTCATGGCATCGATGTAGCGCAGCTGCTTGACGAGCAGGCTGGCGCCGGGACCGTGCCCCAGCCAGCCCTGGGTCAGGAGGGCGAACTTGAAGCGCGCATGTTCGGCGCTGGCGATGCGGATGTCGGTCGACGCCAGCAGGCTGTAGAGGCCAGCGCCTGCCGCCCAGCCGTTCACCGCAGCGATCACCGGCTTCCACACCCGCGGATAGTGGTCGCCCATGCGCCCGTCGACGCCGGTCTTCTGGCCATGGACCGTTCCGGCCAGCGGCCAGAAGATCCGCTGCGTGCGCAGATATTCGCGCTCTTCTTCCGTGATGTTCTCGCGCGGCGCGAGATTATGGCCGCCGCAGAAGTGCGTATCGCCCTTGCCGGTCAGGATCGCGCAGCGTATCGAGCGATCCTCCCATAGATCGATCCACGCCTCGGAAATCGCGTCCGCCGTCGGCTTGTCGAAGATATTCGCCTTGGCAGGGTTGTTCAGCGTGATGTAGGCGACGCCGTCGCGCTTCTCATAATCAATGGGCAAGCGGTCCTCCTCCCACGAGCAAAGTGGCAGGGCGCAAACTTGCGCCTGTCGGCCGCTCAATCGCAATAGGGCGTGATGCGGCGCTCGCATCGGATAGACTAGGATCCGGATGTAACGGTCGAGGGGAGAGCCTGATGCGGATGCAGCCAATGGTCATCGGCCATCACTACATGGCATCGGCCGGGCAGTATCTCGCGACCGAGGCGGCGCATGCAATCCTGCGCGCCGGCGGCAATGCCATCGATGCCGGCGTGGCGGGCGGCATTGCTCTCGGCGTCGTGCACAGCGACCAGGTCCAGTTCTCCGGCGTGGCGCCGATGTTGATCTACCTCGCCGACCGCGACGAAACCGTGTCGATCGCGGGCCTCGGCTGGTGGCCCAGGGCGCTCAACATCGAGCAGTTCATCCGTGACCACAACGGCACGATTCCCGTCGGCCTGCAGCGCACCGTGGTGCCGGCGGCGCCCGATGCCTGGATCCTGGCGCTGCAACGCTTCGGCACCATGAGCTTCGGCGAGGTGGCGGCATCGGCCATCCGCTACGCGCGCGACGGTTTTCCGGTGCACAGCGTCATGGCGACCTTCCTGCAGGACAAGGCCGAGGACTATCGTCGCTGGCCGCAGAACACCGCGATCTGGCATCACGACGGCAAGCCGCTGGCCGAAGGCGACCGGCTGGTGCAGTCCGACCTTGGCAACACGATCCAGTTCATGGCCGACCAGGAGAAGGCAGCCGCGGACAGGGGCCGCGATGCCGGCCTGATGGCGGCGCGCGACGCCTTCTATCGCGGCGGAGGTCGACCTCGAGGCGCTGGGCCACAATTCGAAGGACTACGTCCATCTCCTGGCCGAGGTCATGAACCTCTGCTTCGCCGACCGCGAGCGCTACTACGGCGATCCGCGCTTCGTCGACGTGCCCATGGAGACCTTGCTGTCGCGCGCCTACGCGCAGGAGCGGCTGAAGACGATCCGCAGCGATCGCGCTTTCGGCGAGCTGCCGCCGGCCGGCGCGGTCGCGTGTCACGTCGCCGGCCACGTCCGCAAGCCCTCGGTCGCCGTCGGCGAGCCGGGACTGCCGGGCGACACGTCTTACGTCTGCGTGGTCGATGCGCAAGGCAATGCCTTTTCGGCGACGCCGAGCGACGTGTCGTGGGAAAGCCCGGTCATTCCCGGCCTCGGTCTCTGCCCGTCGCCGCGCGGCTCGCAGTCATGGGCCGAGCCCAACCATACATCCGTCGCCGCACCCGGCAAGCGGCCCCGACTCACGCCCAATCCGGCAATGGCCATGCGGAGGGCTGAGTTCCTGATGCCGTTTGGTTCGCCGGGCGGCGATCTGCAGCCGCAGGGCATGCTGCAGGTCCTGCTCAATCATCTGGTGTTCGGCATGGACATCCAGCAGGCGGTCGAGGCGCCGCGCTTCATCACCCGCAACTTCCCCGACAGTTTCGAGCCGCACACCTATTATCCCGGCCGCCTCGACGTCGAGCAGGGGGTCGGCAAGCCGACCGGCGAGGCGCTCGCCGCCATGGGCCACCAGGTGAACTGGCTGCCCGACCTCTCGCTCAAGACCGCCGGCGTCTGCGCCATCTCCGCCGACATCAAGGGCGGCAAGCTCTACGGGGCCGCCGATCCGCGCCGCACCGGCCGGGCGATGGGGTGGTGATGTCGCCTCGCGATGTAACGCCTCCTCAGGCTCCTCTCCCCCGATAGGGGGAGAGGTTGGGTGAGGGGGTTGCACGAGCTGTCGAAGCCCCCTCACCTAACCTCTCCCCCTGGCGGGGGAGAGGAATCTGAAGACGAGAAACCGATGACCACCCAACTCCGCTTCTCCGTGCTCGTGCTGCCCAACGTCCCGTGGCCCGAGCTTCTGCGCCGCTGCCAACATGTCGAGGCGCTCGGCTTCGATTCCCTCGGCCTCGCTGACCATCTCGTCGACTGGGCCGGCGGCAAGGGACCGTGGTTCGAGCTGTGGTCGCAGCTTTCCGCCATCGCCCAGGCAACGACGCGCGTGCGCCTGACGACGCTGGTCGCCCAGATCCCCTTGCGTAACCCGGCGCTGCTGGCGCTGCAGGCCCTCACCGCCGATCACATCTCCGGCGGCCGGCTCGATGTCGGGCTCGGCATCGGCCTCGAGATCGACCCGTCGTATCGCATGATGGGCATCGACAACTGGAGCGCCAAGGAACGCGTCGCCCGTTTCGGCGAATACGTCGAGATCGTCGACCGGCTGCTGTCGCAGGAAGAGACCACGTTCCAGGGCCGCTTCTACAAGGTCGATGCCGCGGCGCTGCGCCCGCGCCCCGTCCAGTCGCCGCGTCCCCCGCTGGTGATCGCCGCGATGGGTCCGGTCATGCTGGGTCACGCCGCGCGCCACGCCAATGTCTGGAACAGCATCAGCTTCGCCAAGACCTTCGAGGCCCAGCTCTCCGAAACCCGCGAGCGCGTGGCGATGATCGACGCGCGATGCACCAGGATCGGGCGCGACCCGGCAACGCTCCGGCGCTCCTATCTCATGTTCGACCCGACCGCCCGTTCGAGCGGCGGCAAGATCAAGTATTACGAGTCCGAGGAAACCTGCCGGCAGATGGTCGAGCAGGTGGTCGCGCTCGGCATCTCGGAGGTGGCTTTCTACTATCCGATGCTGGAGGAGCAGGCGCCGATGTTCGAGCGGATCGCGGGCAACGTCCTGCCGGCCTTGAAAGCGGCGCACGGCTGAGAGGCTGGGCACCGTCCACGCTGCTTGAAGCACTTCTTCCCCACGCTCCGCGTGGCGAGGTGCCCGCGCAGCGGTCGGAAGCTCACTGGATTTCGATGTTTGCCGCCTTGATCACGGCATGCCATCGATCGACCTCGTCCAGCATGTATTTCGAAGTCTTCTCGACTGAGCCCCCGAAAATCTCGGCTGACAGCTTCTTGAGGAGATCCTGCAACGCAGGCTGCTGCAGAGCTTCGTTCACATCTGCATTGATCTTGTCGACAATGTTCCGGGGCGTCTTCGGAGGCGCGACGATGCCGAACCACGCGACGGCTTCAAAGCCCGGCAGCGTCTCAGCGATGGTTGGCACGTCAGGGAGGGCTGGAAGCCGATGGGCCGAAGCCACCGCCAACAATTTGAGCTTGCCGGAAGCAACCAGCGGCAGCGAGACTCCAAGATTGTCGAACATCAGATCGACATCGCCAGCCAGCAGCCCTTGTAGCGCTGGAGCCGACCCGCGATAGGGAACGTGGCGCAGCTTTACCTTTGCCGTCAACTGGAAGAGCTCGGAGGTAAGATGCGAGGTCGTTCCGTTTCCCTGAGTGGCGGCGGTAATCTTGTCGGGATTGTTCTTTAGGTACTCCACCAACTCTCCCAAGTTCGAAGACTTTACATTGTTGGGATTGACGATCAGCGCGTTTGGCACAACGGCCATCACGACAATCGGTTCAAACTTGAGCGGATCAAAAGCCAGGTTGCGATAGAGATTTTGATTGATCACGAGCGGCGGCGGCGGTGAGGACAGCAATGTGTAGCCGTCCGGAGCTGAGCGATAGGCCTGTTCTGCGCCGATGTTGCCGGCGGCCCCCGTGCGGTTCTCGATGACGACGGCCTGGCCCCATTTGCGCGACAACCAATCGGCAACCGCCCTTGGCAGCACGTCGGCTGTTCCTCCGGGCGGGAATGGCACGATAATTCTCACGGTTCGGTCGGGATAGACTTCGGCACGCGCCGGGCTTTCGAAGCCATTGGTCGCTGCGAGGCAAAGTGCGAGTGGAATCGCGATCTGGCCCGCCAGGGTTCGGACTCGACGGAATGTCTCGTACATGCGACCTCCTTCGATATCTCGGGCGTTCTGGCGCGTTGCGGTGGCGACAGTCCTCCTCTCTGGGCGAAGATACAAGGCGGTATTCAGTCCGATCATGAGTCGGTGGCGTCGAGGAGCTTGAAATGACCGAGAAGGGCCTGAAGGTTGTGGTCATTGGCGGTGGCATCGGCGGCTTGTTCGCTGCGAACGCGCTGATAGCTCGTGGATTTCAGGTCTCGGTCTATGAGCAGGCCTCCAATCTAGGCGAGGTAGGCGCGGGGGTTTTCCTGACGCCGAACAGCGTACGCCAACTTCAAAGGGTGGGCCTCGGCCCGGCAGTAGAAAAGTTCGGAGCCGGGGTCGGATCTGGTTCTCAATACTTGCGTCACAACGGAGCGCCCATTGCGCCGGTGCAGGTCACGGACTCGGCGGGTTGGAACGCCGCATTCGGAATGCACCGCGCCGACCTTGTCGAAATCCTGGCCACCGCGCTGCCGACGGACGTGGTGCACACTGGCTATCGCTGCAACGGCTGTAAGCAGAGCGGTGATGTGGCCAGGGTAACGTTTGCGAACGGAGCCGTTGCGGAAGGGGATGTCGTCGTCGCAGCAGACGGCATCCACTCGGCGCTTCGGCACGAGGTGACTCCTCCGTCTCATCCGGTCTTCTCGGGGTCCGTCGCTTATCGTGGCGTTATCCCGCACGAGCGCATGCCGAGCTGGTCAACCAAGTCCTGGTTGATGTGGCTCGGCAAAGGCAAGCACTTCCTGACTTTTCCCGTGCGTGCCGGGCAACTGATCAACTACGTCGGTTTCGTGCCGGCTGACGAGGAGATGAAAGAATCCTGGTCCGCGCCCGGCGATCCCGACGTGCTTCGAGGCGAGTTCGCTGGCTGGGACCCACGGATCGAATCATTGCTGAGTCAGGTTTCGGCGACGTTCCGATGGGCCCTGTATGATCGCGAGCCACTGCCGACCTGGAGCCGCGGCCGCCTGACACTGCTCGGCGATGCGGCACATCCAATGTTGCCTCATCTCGGACAGGGAGCGAACCAGTCGATAGAGGACGGGATGGCTCTTGCGACGATCTTGGCGCGCGCAAACCGGAAGACAGTTGCGACGGCTCTGCTGGCCTACGAAGGTCTCCGACGTGAGCGTGTTGCGTCCATTCAGCGGGGCGCCCGTGAGAACGGCTTAAGATACGATTCTGCCAACCCGGACCTCGGCGTCAGGGACGCCCAAATGGCTGCTCATGCCGCTTTTCGACGGCGGCTCTATGATCATGACGTCGTCCCGGAAGCAGAAGCGGCCGCACTAGGCCTTGGATGAACTCATGAGTGCAGGGCGTCGCGCGAGCTTTGCGTCGTGCCAGGCGAAGTAGCGCATCGCCAACGGCAGGAACCACGGATTGCCGCGATAGAATGGCAGGGTAGGAAACGCGGCCGATTCGAAGGCGGTGGCGCCGGCCGGCAGCCCGAGAATCTTTTGCGCGATCTTCAGCCCGAAGAACGAACCCATCGGAACGCCGGCGAAGTTGTAGCCCATGCCGTACCAGATGCCATCGTGGCGTCCGACATGGGGCATCATGTCGAACGTGCCGGCGCATTGCCCCGTCCAGACGTGGCTGAGCTTGACGTCGGCAAGGTCAGGCAGCGCGCGCCTGAGACGGTCGTGCAGGAGGCGGGCGATGGCTTCGGGATCTTCCAGGCCGTTGGCCGTGGCGCCGCCGAACAACAGCCGCGGCTCGGCGGGCGCCGGCCGGAAGAAATCGATGTCGAGGTTGGAGTCGATCACCGTGCGCCGGTGCGGCAGCTGCTTGGCCAGCAGGGCTGGCGGCAGCGTCTCGGTCGCCGCCATGTAGCCGACGAAGGGAACGACCCGCCGCGCATGCCACGGCAGGCATTTCGGCGTGTAGCCGTTGGTGGCGATCACCACGTCCCGCGCGCGCGTCTGTCCGTCGGCGGTGGTGACACGGAAACGTTCGCCGGCTTGGCCGAGGGCGTCCTCGACCGCGGTCACCTCGCAATTGCCGAAGATCGCGACGCCGGCCGCCAGCGCCCGCTGCATCAGACCGCGATGATAGAGGCCGGGATGCAGCGATCCGAGATCGGGGATGACGGCGCCACCCTCATAGAGGTCGGTGGCCATTTCCTCGCGCAGCCGGGCGCGCGGCAACATGGAGTAGGGCAGTCCGAGATCGGCCTTCATGCCGGCAAGCTCGCGCTCCAGCTCGGCATGATGGGCGGCCGACGTCGCGGCGATCAGACGGCCGCAACGCACGGCATGGCAGTCGATGCCTTCCTCCTCGATGAAGGCGAGCGTGCTCTCGTAGGCCATCATCAGGTCGCGATAGATGGCCGAGGCGTGGACCGCGCCTTTGGCGGCCTTCAGGTCGACATAGGATTTCTTCAGCGTGCGGCCGAGAAACCCGGCATTGCGGCGCGACGCGCCATAGCCTGGCCGCTCCTTGTCGAACACCGCCACGCTTCGCCCGGCCCGTGCCAAGGTCAGGGCCGCGCGCAAGCCGGTGTAGCCCGAGCCGACGATGACCACGTCGTAGGAGGGCGCGAGCGTGCCGCCTGCGTGTTCGGCGAGGGGTGCTGCGTCCCACCAATAGGGCGCGTTCCTGAAATCGGTGGTCAGCAGGTCGGTCATCAAGCGATCAGCGCTTGGGGCCGCCGCCGGGCCATACCGGGCTTTTGGCAAGGTCGGGCCAGCCGGCCGGCGCTCCCGAAGCGGCGATGGCGTCCGCGATGGAAACGGCGGAATCCCACTTCGCCGCAACGAAGCGCATGCCGGTGATGGCAGCGCCGGCATCGGACGCGAGAAGCAGCATGGGCGGCGCCATCTTCTCCGGGCGGATCAACTGGCTGCGTTGCATCGATCCGTCGTCCGGCACCATCGGCGTGTCGGTGGGCCCGCCGGGCACCACGACGTTGACGGTGATGCCGGTGTCCCTCAATTCCCCGGCCAGGCTCCTGCTCCAGGCCTCCAGGCCGGACTTGGCCGGGCCGTAGGGCGAGAAGCCGGGATTGAGCATGGTGAAGAAGCTGGTGGTGACGTTGATGATCCGCCCGAATTTCTGGGCCCGCATGCCCGGCACGGCGGCGCGGGCCATGTAAAAGGGACCGCTGAGATTGACCGCCATGAAGCGCGCCCAGAGCTCGGGCGAGATGTCCTCGATCTGCACGACACGGCGCATGTGGTCTTCGCGCACCGTCGACATCCCCACCGCGGCGTTGTTGACCAGCACGTCGAGACGGCCGAACTGGGCAACGGTGCGTGCGACACTGTCGCGACAGGCCGCAGGATCCGAGACGTCCAGGGGCAACGCGATCGTCCGATCGGTCCCAAGGTCGCGATGGAGACGGACGAGGCCGTCCTTGGACGTGTCGCAGAGGGCCACGCGCAGGCCGGCGTCGACAAAGGCGCGCGCCAGGGCTTGGCCGATCCCGCCGGCAGCGCCAGTGATGAGGGCGATCCGGCCGTTGAGGTCAGGTGCGGACATGTCGCCGGCCTAGTTGTCGGAACGGTGCGAGAGTTCCTCTGCCACCTCCACGACTTCGCGCGTGCGCGTGATGCCCGTTCCCCAGACACGATCGAACTCCGCGCTTTGCGAGGCGAGCGCCGCCGAGTCCAGGATGGCCTCGGCCTCTTCGACACTTCCGAACTCATAGAGGGCAAGGTGCACCAGCGGATTGGTTCTGCTCCAGCAGCGCCATGCTCGCTGCGCCTTGAACTGCCGCACACTGCTCGGAAGTTGCTCGGTCCGGTACCAGCTATCGAATTGGGGCCGATCGGCCATGTTGATCAGTCGCGCCCGAATGATGAGTACGGCTGTAGCCATGGGTCCCCTCCTTGGCGGCCTCTGCCTCAATTGGAAGTAGAGCCTATTTGCGGTTGGGACGGCAGGGAAGGTGCTAGGTTGCAGCCCTCGGGGTGGTAATCGAGGCGCTCGGCTCCGGGCGGGATGGCGGGAGCCGCTACATTCGGCCTGCCGCTGCAACTCCCCGGCGTGGCGCGTCGTTGAGGGCGTGCTCACCGCCAGCGGGGTTCTCGACGGATATGAGTGATCAGCCAGCCGGCGTGCGTCCTTTCGCACCGACGACCGCCGCGTCGCTGCGGCAGGCGCTTTTGACCCCGACCGTCATCGCCGCCGTGGGCGTGGGTGTCATTCTGGTGATCGCCGGCATCGATGCAGCGCTGCGCGGGCCCTGGCTCGATGAATTCTGGACCCTCGAGCTGTCGGATACCCACAACGGCCTGCCGGCACTGATCCGCGAGGGCTGGATGCACGATGCCCATCCGCCGGTATTCAATGCCTGGGCGACCCTGCTCGCCTCGCTCGGCCTCACCTCCATCCCGGCCGGACGCCTGGTCTCGAACCTTTTAGCCGCTGGCCTGATGATCCTGGCTGCCTTCCGCCTGTCGCGGCGGACGCCGGGGCAGGCCGGGTTCGCCGCGGTCCTGGTGCTGCTCACCCTGTCGCTGCCGCAGGCGATGGAATCCTTCGCCCTCTACCGGTCGTACTTCTGGCAGATGACGGCGATCGCCACCCTTGCCCTGGTCGCGTGCCATGTCGCCGCGGCGAAGACCGATCTCGACTGGCGCCGTGACCTTGACCTGGCGACGATCGCCGCGCTGGCGACCGCCGCCGCGATCGGCCTTCACTATGTCGGCGCCCTGTTCGGCGGGCTTCTGGCCGGCGCCATCGCCGTCTGTGCCATCGCCCGGGGACTGCGGCGGTGGGCGGCGCTGATGCTGGCGACGACGGCGCTGGCAAGCCTGTTCGTCCTTGCCAGCGTCGCCCTGCAGGCGCTGAGCTGGGCGGCCGAGTTCGATCACACCTGGATCGACCTGCCCGGCCTCGCCGCGCTCGGCGTGCTGGCCTCGCTTGCCACGGCACCGCTGCTCAATCCCGTGCCGCTGGCCGGCCTTTGGCGGGGGCGGGGGACGCGCGATCGCTCGCAGGCCTGGTTCGTCGCCATGGTCGGCGCCGTGCTGGTCGTGGGCATGGCGATCGTGCTCGCGGCCCATGCCGTCCAGCCGATCGTGGTCGATCGCTATCTCTTCGCCGTCCCGGTGCTGGTCAGCGCGCTGCTGGCGGTGCCGGCGTCTCGGCTCGTGCGGGATCGATGGCTGTTCGGCCTGCTGGTGCTGGTGGCCGTGGGAGGCGCGGCGCGGCCGACGATCGAAAACGGAATCAGGCCGTTGTGGCGCGAGAATGCCCGCGCCATCGCCAGCATCGTCGCCGGCTGCCCGACGACCCAGGTCTACGCCGCCAGTGGCTGGGCGCTGGGACCGGCCGCCGAGACCCGCACGGCACGGCGCGAGGATCCGGTTTTCGAACGCGCCTACCGATCGCTCGCCGAGCCCTGGGGCTATCCGGTCCACTTCATCGGGCAGAATGGCAGCGCACACGCGACACCCGGCGCCTGCCCGGTGCTGCTGTGGTACGAGCACACGCCCAACGAGGCGGAGAACGACCTGGCGTGGGCCATCGAGGCCGCCGGCTTCACCGGGTTGGAGCGGGCCCGTTTGTCGGTCGCGCGAAGCGTCACGGGGTTCGTGCTGCGCGCCGACCGGCGAGAGGCGAACGAGATCTCACAGCTGCCGTAGACGCGGTTGGTGGCCAGGCGACCCAAATCGCCTACACGCTCTCGACGATCACGACCTCGAGCTCGCCGGCGCCGTCCTTCTTGCGATGCGCTGCGGCTGCCTGGTACTCGGGCGAGTCGTGGCAGGCGACCGCGCGCTCGAGGCTTGGGAACTCCATGACGATGAAGCGGTGGAACTTCTCCGGCCCCTCGAGGATCTTGAACTTGCCGCCGCGCGCCAGGAACTTGCCGCCGAATTTCGCGAAGATCGCCGGCGCCAGATCGGCGTACTTCTTGTATTGTTCGGGGTCGTTGACCTTCGAGCGCGCGACCCAATAGGCCACCATCTCGCCTTCTCCTCGTATTTCCCGAATCACCGATGAAGGCTATGCAATCACTACTGACAGCGTTGTGTCAGCAGTGCTCACGATACGCGTCAAACCAAGCGTAAATGACCGCCAGACCGCGCTCGGCGCAGTTCTGCCTCCAGCTCTTCCTTCTTCTTTCTCCAGCGCGCGTCCTCCGCTTGCGATCTTTTATCGAGCGCGGCGCGGTCTTTTTCGATGTCTTCGACTCTGGCCTCGTGATCCTTCCTGGCTTGGTCGAGGGCGGCCTCGGCTGCCCCGACGGCCCGCGCGCGGTGCTCGCGTTCTCGTTGCCGCTTGGCCTCTTCCCGGCGGCGCTCGCTGTCGCGCCGCTTCTGCTCCTTCTCGAACGCCCGCGCGGCCTGGCGCGCCGTCTTGTCGTCGATGGCTTTCGTCGGTGGTTCAGGCCGCTTCGCCGGACGCTTCGCCGGCGCGGGCTTGGCGGTGCCAGCGGGAAGATCCTTGGGAAGCTCGGCATGCTCGCTGAAGGCGCCGGCCGAGCCGACCGGTCGGCGCAACACGACGCCGGGGTGGGCCATCGTCGCGGCAACGATCTTCGGATCCTCGGAGACCTTGGCAAAACCGTGTTGGAAAAGATTGCTCCTCGAGCCCCAGGCTTCCAACGCCGCCTTCATCGACGGCGCCGCGACGGCGAGATCGAAGAATCCCGCGGAGGTCGTAAAGGTCTTCAGCTTTCTTGCCATCGATCCTGCACTTCCTGCACGGAACCTTACCCAATTACATGGGGTGCTGGATGGCAAAACCATGTCCCATTTTGCGCGGCCCCATTTTGCACAGAAGGGGCGCAACGGGCCGTGCGGTGGCCGCATTGAGTCAGCCAACGGGACGACATCAAAGGAGGAAGACCTTGCCCGCTAACCCCGCTCGCCTGGCGCGCTGGGCTTGTCTTGGCGCGCTTGTCACCGTCCTCGTCGGCTGCAGTGACAACGTCACGGCCTGGAGGAAGGACAATACCGGCGGTCTCTACCCTGCAGGAGAGCTCAGCGGTGAGCCCACCTTCGGCATCGGCTGGCGCCGCCGCCTGTACTGACGATCCGATCACGTTGCTGCGTGGTCGATCCGAGGGCGGCGGCTTGTCCTTGTGAATAACTTGAGTTATATTTAAGTATGGCCGTCTTGGCTCACGCGCGTCAAGCAAAGGGCGCTTCCATCCGCCCTGATGCCGTCGTGCGCACCCACCACGGATGGTGGGTCGGTTTTAGACCCAACACCACGCTCTCTGCCGGAAATACCGGAAATGCCGGAAAGTACCCTTCGGTGCCTGCAGTGCAGGCGTCAGCGTCGCTCGAAATCGATGCGTTCGTCGACCGGCAGGCCGAGCAGATGGCGGCGCAGGCAGTCCAGGCCCATCTCGACAGCGCCGGCGCGGATCCAGTCGCGGTTGCCGATCAGGCGCGCCTGGCGTGCAACGGTGCCCGCCGTGTCGGCGATGCCGATGCAGACTGTGCCGCCGAAATCGGGCCGGTCCGGTCCTTCGTCGAGATCGATCAGCAGGGCGAGCGCATGGCTGGCGCGGCTGTCGTCGCGCAGCTTGCGCCCGACCGATTGGGCGGCCTCGGCCGACACGCCGTTGATGCCGAGCTCGCCCGCATCGCGGGTGACGACGCCCTTGCGAAAGACCTTCTCGGCGCCGGGCAGGGGCGCCATGCGCGCCGCCAAGTGCCCGCCGCTGAACATCTCCGCCGTGGCGAGCGTATGGCCGCGCTCGAGCAGGGCGGCCAGCACCACGCCTTCCAAGGTCTGGTCGTCCTCGGCGATGACGAAGTTGCCCAGGCGCTTGCGCACCTCCGCCTCGACCGGCGCCAGGCGCGCTATCAGGTCGGCCTCGTTATCACCGCGCACGGCGAGCTTGGTCTCGAGCTCCGGGTAGTGCGCCTGGAAGCCAAGCTTGATGTGGCCGTTCGTGAAGGCCTCCATGTCGCCCAGCATGTTGTCGGCGCGCGATTCGCCGATGCCGAAGGTGTGGAAGCGCTTCAGCCGGGTGACGCCGGTGATGCCGCCGATCTTGAGCAGGCGCGGGATCACCTGCTCGTCGAGCATGCGGCGCATCTCGCGCGGCACGCCGGGGGTGAAGAAGAAGCGCGCCTTGCCGATGGTGACGGCGAAGCCGCAGGCCGTGCCGATCGGATTGTCGATGAACTCGGCATTCTCCGGCAGCATCGCCTGCTTCTTGTTGTTGGGCGGCATGACGCGGCCGCGCCGGGCATAGCTCTCGGTCATGCGCGTCATCCAGTACTCGTTCAGCACCAGTTGCACGCCGCACGCCTCGGCCGCGATCTCCTGAGAGAGGTCGTCGACGGTGGGGCCGAGCCCGCCATTGACGATCACGGCATCGGCGCGCTCGCCGGCCTGGCGGAAGGCCTGCAAGAGGCTCGCCCGGTCATCGCCCACGGTGGTGCCCCAGTGCACGGTGAGCCCGACATCGCCGAGCCGCCGCGCCATGTGGCTGTAATTGGTATTGATGGTCTTGCCGGTGAGGATCTCGTCGCCGGTGCACAGGATTTCGACACGCATGCGCAGAGAGTAGCGCATAGTTGGAGTTCGTGCCTCCCCAGCTTCGCTGGGGAGGCACGTTCAGCCCCCCAGCCCGCGCACCACGAGTTCCTTCGCCATGCGAAGCTGCAGGCCGAGTTTCGGCTTGTGGCCCCACACGCTGGTGACGTCGGTCGTGTGCTCGCACCAGTCTACGGGATCGATCTCCTGGCCGCCGGCGCCGATCTCGAAATCGAAGCCCGAGGGCGTGCGGCCGTAGAAGGAGAAGGTGCCGTCCGGATCGGGATGCTGGCCGAGTTCCAGGCTGAGCGGCACCTTGGTGCGCCGCGCGCGCTCGAAGGCCGCGCCGACGTCGGCCAGGCGCTCGGCCTGCAGCATGAAATGGTGCAGGCGCTTGCGCAGTGGCAGGTCGAACAGCGCCAGCGAATGGTGCCGGCGATTGCAGTGCAGAAAGGTGCCGCGCACCTGGATCGGCCCGACCTTGGCCATCAGCCGCTCGCTGACGCCGAAGCCCAGCGCGTCGACGTAGAAGCGTTCCATTGTCGCGAGGTCGCGGCTCACCAGCACGGCGTGGCCCATGCCGAGCGCGCCAGTGCGATAACCGCCCGGCATCTCGGTCGAGGCGAAAGGCCTGTCGGCCGCCTCGGCGCCGGTGTGCAGCTCGATGCGATTGCCCATGGGATCGCTGAGCAGGTGCAGGCGTGCGACGCGTCGGGCGTTGCCGAGCGACGCCGGCGCGCGTTCCGTGGCGAGGCCGAGCGCGGCCAGGCGGGGGAGCAGGGCGTCGAGGGCCGCATCGTCGCCGCAGTCGAGGCCGATGGAGGCAAGATCGTCCGGCTTGCCCTCGGCCACGACCAACCGTTGGCGGACCTCGCCGTCCAGCGCGTAGCCCAGGCTGCCGTCGGGGTTGGTGATCGGCTCGGGCAGGCCCAGCATGGTGCGGCAGAAGGCCTGCCAGCGATCGGGACGGCGCACGGCGAAGGCGAGGTAGCCAAGCTTCAGCATGATGTAGTCTCGCTCTGGACGGTCACTCCAAAAATAGAGATACTATCTAAAAATGGACAGTCAATCCAAAAATGTGAATCGCCTGTCGGCCCTGCCGCCGGCCTTGGCCGAGGCAGCCGCGGGGCGGCGGCTGGCCAAGCGCGAGCGCACGCGCCGGCAGGTGATCGCGGCGGCGATCGGCGTGCTGACGCAGCGCGGCTCGGCGCTGGCGACCATGCAGGAGATCGCCGCGGCTGCCGACGTGGCGCCGGCCACGCTCTACAATCACTTCCGCACCAAGGACGATCTTCTGCAGGGCGTCGCCCTGCATGTCGCCGAGACGCTGTGCCGGCGCATCGCCGAGAGCTATGCCCATGTCCGCGATGCCGCCGAGCGCATGGCGATCGGCAACCGCCGCTACATATGGCTGGCCGAGCAGAGCCCGGGCTGGGCGCTGCTGGTGCTCGATATTGGCCTCGCCGTGCCGCCCCTTGCACAGCGGGTGACGCAGGATGCGCGCGCCGATCTCAGGCTCGGGCTGAAGCAGAAGCGCTTTCGCGTCGCCAGCGAAGCGGCGGCGATGGACCTGATCAGCGGCACGGTCAGCCAGGCGATGCGCAGCGTGGCGCTGGGCCTGGCGCCGGCCCGGCACGACGTCGCGGTGGCGGCGACGGTGCTGCGCGGTCTCGGCATGGCAGCCGACGAAGCGCTGGCGCTGGCGCGACGGCCGTTGCCGGAGTTCCCTGCAGCCGGCTAGATGTGAGCTTTCAATAGGTTGTCCATCCGGCCCAGGCCGAGGAAGCTGATGTTGTCGAGACGTCAACTGATCCTTGGGAGAGCCGAATGGACATCCACAAGAATGCCCGCCTGACACCGCACGGTCGAGAGCGCCTAGTCAAAATGATCCTCAGTGGGCAAACGCCGCAGGCCGCCAGTGAAGCCGCAGGCGTTTGCCCTCGCACCGGCCGCAAATGGCGCGATCGCTTCAAACAGGAGGGCCTGGCTGGCCTGCACGATCGCAGCTCGCGGCCCCACCGGCTGCACCAGCCGACGCCACCGGAGGTGATCGAGCGCATCGCGGCCCTGCGCCGCCAGCGCATGCCCGGCAAGGAGATCGCCGCCACAGTCGGCGTGTCGGCCTCGACGGTGAGCCGGGTCCTGAAGCGCCTCGGCCTCAACAAGCTGAGCGCGCTGGAGCCTGCCGAACTGCCGCGACGCTATGAGCGCCAGCACCCCGGCGAGATGATCCACCTCGACATCAAAAAACTCGGCAAGTTCAATCACATAGGCCACCGCATCACCGGCGACCGCACCGGCCAGAGCAACAGCCGTGGCGTCGGCTGGGAGTTCCTCCATGTCTGCATCGACGACGCCTCCCGCGTGGCCTTCAGCAAGATCATGAAGACCGAACGCAGCCGCTGTGCCGTGGCCTTCCTCAAGGCCGCCGTCGCCTACTACAAAAGCCTCGGCATCACCGTCCTGCGCGTCATGACCGACAACGGCTCGTGCTACAGATCCCAAGCCTTCGCCACAGCCTGCCGCCGCCTCAAGCTCAAGCACATCCGCACAAAGCCCTATACCCCGCGCACCAACGGCAAGGCCGAACGCTTCATCCAGACATCGCTACGAGAATGGGCCTATGGCCGAGCTTATCTCAACTCCAGACAGCGGGCCCAGCAGTTGCCCTCCTTCATGCACCGCTACAACTGGCACCGACCTCATGCCAGTATCGGCCTGGTGCCACCGATCACCAGAATCGGCCTGACCAGGGACAACCTGTTGAGACTCCACAGCTAGAGCGGAAAAGCGCATGGGGCGTTCTTGTTTCGCCGGGCATATTCCGCCCGGCTGATTCCAGCCGGACGGAATATGCTTTAGGGTCTCGCCAACCCGAGGGGAGGATAGTCAATGGCTGCTCTTTCATCCGATCTGCGCGAGGCGCTGGCCAAGGTCGGCACGTCGACGCTCACCGGCGTGTTGAACCGGCGCGGGTTGAAAAGCATGACGCTGTTCGACGTCTGGCCGATGCGGCCCGAGCAGCCGCGCCTGGTCGGCATTGCCTTCACCATGCGCTTCATTCCCTCGCGCGAGGACATGGATGGTCCGACCTCCAAGAACCGCTCGACGATCCAGCCGCAGGCCATGGAGGAATGCCCGCCCGGCCATGTGCTGATGATCGATTCGCGTGGCGATTCGCGGGCCGCCTCGGCAGGCGATCTCTATGTCGGCCGGCTGAAGGCGCGAGGTGCGGCGGGCATCGTGACCGACGGCGGCTTTCGCGACACCGATGGCGTGTTCAAGACGGGCCTGCCGGCCTATCACCGCCGGCCGTCCTCGCCGCCGAGCCCGATCGCCCATCGGCCGGTCGACCTGCAACTGCCGATCGGCTGCGGCGGCGTCGCCGTCTATCCGGGCGACATCGTGGTCGGCGACCGCGATGCCGTGCTGGTGATCCCGCCCGATATTGTCGAGGCAGTGGCCCAGGAAGCGCTCGACACCTACCACTACGAGGAGTTCGCCGAGGCCGAGGTGGCCCGTGGCCGCTCGCTCAAGGGCCTGTTCCCGGCGGCGGGCGAGGAAGCCAAGCGCGACTACGAGGAGTGGAAGAAGAAAAAGGGTTAGTCGGAAAGCCGTTCCTCCCCAGCGAAGCTGGGGAGGTGGCCCGCAGGGCCGGAGGGGTCGTGAGCACCAGTCGTGTTGCTCATGACCCCTCCGCCCGCTCCGCGGGCACCTCCCCATCGCGGACACCGCGATGGGAAGGAAGCGTTCTATCCCGCCAGCTTCGTCCTTATCTCCAGCCCGCCCTTCAGGGTCAGCGTCACCGGCGTGCGCTCGGCGATGTCGGCCATGCGCTTCTTCTGCTCGGCATCGACGCCGCCTTCGATGGTGAGCACGCGATCGATGTGCTGCGTGTCGCCCTCGCGCATGAATTGCACGTCGGCATGCACTGCCGTCACCGGCCACTGCTTGCGCTCGGCGTACATGCGCAAGGTGATCACGGTGCACGCCGCCAGTGCGGAGGTCAGGAGTTCGTAGGGTCCGGGGCCGACATCCTTGCCGCCCAGCGCGGGGCCTTCGTCGACGGTGAGCTTGTGATGGCCGGTGACGATGGCGGTCTGGTAGTTGGTCGTGCCGATGCTTGCCTTGGCGTGCGCCATGATCGCCTCCTTCTGGGAGGCGGCAGTCTAGCGACGCCGGCCGCGCCTTGCTGCCTTCTTGGTCGCTTTCCTGGTGGCCTTGCGGGCGACCTTTCGCACCGCGCGTTTGGTCCTGGACACTGCCTTGCGGGCGGCCTTCTTCGCCGCCTTCTTCTTGCTGGCGACCTTGCGCTTGCCGGCGCCGATCTTGCGATTGACGGCCTGCACGGCCTCCCGGCCGGTCTTCACGACCGCAAGCTCCGCGCGCACGACGGCCTCCGCGACCTTGTCGACGATGGAGTTTTTCGCCATTTGTCGAATGTCCCCTGGATGATTCGCGCCGGTCAACGCGCAAGCATCGCAAAGGTTGCGATACGGCTAGCGATACATCCGCATCCACTTGCGATCGATGTGGTCCTTCCACCACCACACCCATCGCCCTTCGATCGCCCAGTCGCCGCGCGTCGCGACGGCGTTGCCGTCGCCGGTGCCAAGGATCGAGAGATAGCGGGATTGCGGCACGAACGGCCGCGGCCGCTCGCCGCCTAGCACGCGGCGCAGGTTGTCGGCGAGCGGCGGACCCTGGCGCACCGCGAACACGCCCGCCTTGGGCCGGCGATGGGCAAGCACGGTGGCGCAGTCGCCGGCGGCGAAGATTCTCGGATCGGCCGTCGAGGCGAGCGTGTCGTCGACGGCAAGGAAGCCCTTTTCGTCGAGCGGCAGCCCGGTGTCGGCAAACCACGGCGCGGCACTCGCCTCGGTGACGACGAACACCGCGTCGGCCTGCTGCCATTGGCCGTCTGCAAGCTTCACCGAGCCGCGCTCGATGCGCTCGGCGCCGGCGTTCTCGAGCAGCCGGATGCCGCGGCGCTGGAAGATCGCGCGCAGCTTGCGGCGCGCGGCCTCGGCCTGGGCGGCCAGGATCTGGTCCTTGGTGGCGAGCGTGACCTGCAGGCTGGCCGCTGTCGCGATCGCGCGCAGCCGATGATCGATGGCCAGCGCCAGCTCGACACCGCCCGCGCCGCCGCCGATCACCATGACGTTGAGCGGCCCCCGCCAGGACTTCATGCGTTCGCTGAACTCGAGCCAGCGCCGACCCAGCTCGGCGATCGGCTTGACCGGGATCGCCCATTGCTCGGCGCCGGCGATGCCGCCGACGTTGGGCGCCGAGCCGACATCGATCGACAGCAGGTCGTAGGTGACGGATGGCTGGTCCTTCAGCAGCACCTGGCGTTGCGCACGATCGATGCCGGTTGCTTCGGCATGGATCAACCGCACGCCCGATCGGGCACAGAGCCGCGCCAGGTCGATGTGGCATTCCGCGAAGCCGTAGCGGCCGGCGACGAAGCCCGGGATCATGCCCGAGTAGGGCGTCTCGATATCGCGGCTGATCAGGGTCACGCGCCCGTCCTTGAGCGGCCGCTCGCGCAGCTGCTTCAGGACATGCACGTGGGCGTGGCCGCCGCCGATCAGCACCAAGTCTTGCATCACCACCCGTTGTATCCGACGACCGCTGGTACTGGTACACTGAGGAAAAATGTTGTATATCAATCTCTTATATTAGATTCTTTCAGTAATTTCGGAGCCACTGATGGCCGTTATTTCCGGCCCCTCCGTTTCCCTGGAGCAGACTGGAGCGACCGCGGCCTCGCGCTCGGCCTGGGCGGTGTCCTGGCCGTTGCTGCTCGGCCTTGCCGTCTTCGCGTTCCTGAACAATCCGTCGGGCCTGCCGATTTTGGGCGATCCCGACACGCATTGGCACATCACCGTCGGCAACTGGGTGCTGGCGCACGGCACCGTGCCCACGGTCGACAGCTACTCGTTCACCTTCCCTGGTCAGCCGTGGATCGCCAAGGAGTGGCTGTCGCAGGGGCTGCTGGCGCTGGCCTTCAACATCGGCGGCTGGGGTGGCGTGTCGGCGTTGGGGGCCGCCGCGATCGGCTTCACCTTCGCGCTGCTGCTGCGCCTCCTGATGCGCGACCTGCGGCCGTTGCCGACGCTGCTGTTCACCGCATCGGCGATCATCATGACGGCGCCGCACTTCCTGGCGCGGCCGCACGTGCTTGCCTTCCCGCTGGTGCTCTTGTGGGTGGCGGGCCTGGTGCGCGCCGTCGAAGAGCGGCGGGCGCCCGACTGGTGGTTGCTCGCCGTCATGGTGCTGTGGGCCAACATGCATGGCGGCTTCACCTTGGGCTTGATGCTGGCCGGCGCACTGGCGCTCGATGCCCTGGTCGGTGCGCGCGATGCCGCCGAACGGCGGACGCTGTTCATCGCCTGGGCCAAGTTCGGCGTTGCGGCCCTGATCGCCGCCTGCGTCACGCCCTACGGCCCCGAATCGATCCTGGTGACGTCGCGCATCTTCAGCCTCGGCGATTCGCTCGGCATGATCGCCGAGTGGCGCGCGCCCGACTTCCAGAAGCAGCCGCTGCAGGAGCTGGTGCTGCTGGTGGCACTCTACCTCGCGCTGTCGCGCGGCCTGAAACTGCCGTTGATCCGGCTCTTGATCGTGCTCGGGCTGGTGCATCTCTTCCTGCGCTACGCCCGCAACGCCGAGCTTCTGGCCATGCTGGCGCCGCTGGTGCTGGCGCCGCTGCTGGCGCGCCAGTTCCTCAGGATCGCTGTCGAGGCGCAGCCGACCGGCAGGTTTTCTGCCCTGGCACGGCCCGCTGGCGCCGCGACGCTCGCGATCTGTCTCGGCCTCGCCGGCCTGTACGCGGGCGGGCTCATCGGGCTTGGCCGCATCGCGCCGCCCACGGCCAACACGCCGGTGGCGGCGGTGGCCTTCGCGCGCGACGCCGGCCTCAAGGGCCGCGTGTTCAATCACTACGGCTATGGCGGCTATTTGATCAGCGCCGGCATCCCGACCTTCATCGACGGCCGCGGCGAGCTTTTTGGCGGCGACTTCATCAAGCGCTACGTGCAGGCCGTGAGCCTGCGCGACGAGGAGCCGTTCGATGCCCTGCTCGACCGCTGGGGCATCGAGTGGACGCTGTTGTCCAGGGACCAGCCCGCCAACCGCCTGCTCGCGCGCCTGCCGGGCTGGCGGCAGGCCTACAGCGACGACGCCGCGGTGATCTTCGTACGCGACAAGTAGGGCTAGTCCTTCAGCACGATCCAGGTGCACGTGCCGACCGCACACAGCCGGCCGCTCTCGGTGTAGAGGGCGGTGCCGGAATAGAGCTTGCGGCCGTCCTCGCCGATCTTCCAGCCGACCACGGCGCAGCGCTCGCCGACGCGCGGCGGCTCGATCACCTTGGCCGTTATGCGGCCGGTGAGGGCGGGGCGCATGTCGTCGATGTCCTGCACGGCAAAGGCGCCCGGGCAGTCGAGCGCGCCCCACACGAACTCCGGCCTGATGCGGCCCGCGCCATCGGCGTGGTTGGCGTGCGGCAGATAGCACGAGAGCGAATAGCCCGGCTGCGGGCCCGACGTGCCGAACACGCGCAAGCCATCGCCGACGTCGCGCCTGCGGCCGCACACCACGCACCAGGCGAAGTCGGTGTCCTCGGGCGAGCCGCCCGTCTCGGCGCGGCGCATGACATCGTCCCAGTCGGTCGGCGGCGGCGGCGGGGTCAGATGCGCCACCGATCCGGCACGCGCCTCGCAGATCAGCGCGTCGCCATCGCGCAGCTTGAGCGCGTCACCGTCGCGCACGACCTGCAGCGCACGATCGACCAGGATCGGCGCACGCAAGGTGATCTCGACCGCGCCGTCGCCACCGAACGTGTCGATGAAGCGCCCGGCCATCACGCCGCCGACATAGCCGCCGTTGCCCGACAGCCGCGGCCCGTTGAAACGCGATTCGATGATCAGCGTGTCGTCCATCAAAACTCCTCGGCGCCGCGGACCTTGCCGACCGCTCGCTTGCGATGCAAGGGTGAAGCCGATGACGCGGTTCGTGCCCTGGGCGCTGGTGGCGCTGTGCTTTGCGCTGGGCGTGGCGAGCCGCTCGATCAGCGACACCTTCGTCGTCTTCGTCGCCCCCTTGCAGAGCGCGTTCGAGGCGAGCCGCAGTGCGGTCACGCTGATCTACAGCTTCGCGCTGCTGGTCGGCGGCATCGCCGCACCAATATCCGGCTGGATCGTCGATCGTTTCGGCCTGCGCGCGCTCACCGTCACCGGCATGATCGCCGGCGCCCTGGCGACCGCTTCGGCGTCGCTCGCGACCGAGATCTGGCATCTTTACCTGGCGCTCGGCATCCTCATGGGCTTTGCCGGCGCCTCGCTGTCCGGCGTGCTCAGCGCGTCGCTGATCGGGCGCTGGTTCCCGGCGCAGCGGCTGGGCGTGGCGCTGGCGGTGGCGTGGTCCGCCGCGGGCGTCGGCACCATGGTCATGCTGCCGCTGGCGCAGCACCTCATCGCCACCGACGGATGGCGGCACGCCTATGTCGTGTTCGCCGTCATCAGTGCGGTGTTCATCCCCCTGCTGGTGGTCCTGCCGTGGCGTCGCATCTCGCGGGGCGCGCCGGGCCTGGTGCCGGCGCGCGCCTCGGCCGCGCCCGGCCCGACGGTCGGCGAGGCGCTGCGCGACTGGCCGTTCTGGGCGCTCACCGCGTCGTTCGCTTTTACCTCGCTCGGCATCTTCTCCCTCTTCCCGCAGGTCATGGTCTACCTGCTCGAGCACGGCATCGACGGCGCCTATGCCGCGCGTGCACTGGCCGTCGCGGGATTCCTGACGCCGCTCGGCATGATCGGCTTCTCCTGGCTGGCCGATCGCGGCGGCCGCAAGATCGCGGCCATCCTTGCCTATGCCTGCTCGATCGCGGGCGTCTGTGCGCTCGCCATGGTGCGCACACCGGGCGACGATCTGTGGCTATGGCTTTACGTGCTGCTGTTCGGCGGCAGCATGGGGTCGCGCGGGCCGATGATCTCGACCTTGGCCACGCTGCGCTATCGCGGCGCGCATTTCGGGCGCATCTACGGACTCATCGGCATCGGCATGGGGCTGGGCGGATTTCTCGGCGCCTGGATCGGTGGCCTGCTGCACGACTGGACCGGCGGCTATGCGGCCGTGATGATCTTTTCCGTGGCATCCTTGTTGCTGGCCATGGCGGCGCTCGGTGCCGAAGCGGGCGAACGAGAGCGGCTCAGTCGCTGAGGGAGTGGTCTCATGTTCAAGACGACGACGATCGCGATTGCCATGACGGCCCCCGTGATGGCCCCCATGACGGGATTGGCCACGAGCGCGTGGGCCGGCGCGGCGGGCGATGCCTGCGCGGCCAACCTCACGGCCGACGGCAAGCAGATCTATGCCGCGGTGGTCGCCGCCAACCCGACCTTGCAGAACCTGCGCGAGACCACCGAGGAGCAGGCGCGCAGTCTCGTCTTCGCCGGCAAGATCGCGCGGACCGAGGGCCGCGAGAACGCCGTCGCCGCCGGCGAGTGCGTGCGCACCCGCCTGCAGTAGGAGCCCTACGGCAAGATCGCCGAGTGCACGAGGTTGGCGACGAGGTCGAGCCGCTTGCTGTGCCAGGGATCGGGGACGCGGTTGTTGGTGATGTAGGCGAACGACACGCCCGACTCCGGATCGCCCCAGCAGTACGAGGTGCCGACGCCGCCATGGCCGAACACGCCCGGGTTGGCGAAGGCGCCGAGCCCGCGGATGTTGGCCGTGGCGCCGCGCAGGTGCGGCCCCAGCCCGCGATGCATGGGCATGCCCATGAACTCATCGACGCGATCGCCGGTGTGGTTGCGGATGGCGTATTGCAGCGTGCGGGGAGAGACGATGCGGGTGCCGTTGAGCTCGCCGCCGGCCAGCATCATCTGATAGAGCGCGGCCATGGCGCGCGCGGTGCCGTAGCCCGCGCCGCCCGGTGCGCCGCCCTTGCGCCATTCGGCCGAGTTGGCGTCGGCGTCGCGGCGCATGCCTTCGGCTCCCGGGATCGGCTCATGCATGTCGGCGGCGCGCGCGAACTCCGCCTCCGGCAGGCCGACGAAAAGCTCGTGGCCGAGGCCCAGCGGCTCGGCCACGGTCTCGCGGATGACGTCGCGAAAATCCTTGCCGGTGAGCGCCTCGATCAGCACGCCCAGTGTCCAGTGCGCGCTCAGCCCGTGATAGTGGACCTTCGAGCCCGGCGTCCATTCGAGCGGGAAGTCGCAGACCACTTCGCGCAGGCGCTTGTGATCGGCCCACGCATCCTTGGCCACCACGGCGTTGGGGAAACCTGCCTGGTGCGTGATGGTCTGCAGCACCGTGACGTTGCCCTTGGCGTTCTTGGCGAAGGCCGGCACGTGATCGGCGATCCGGTCGGCGAAGGAGAACAGGCCGCGCTCGGCCAGCGCCCACAGCGCAACGGCCGTCACCACCTTGGTGTTGGAATAGAGCAGCCACAGCGTGTCGTCGGCCGCGACGCGCGGTTTCGGATCGGTGACGGCGTTACCGAAGCTCTTGAAGAGCGCGAGCTTGCCGTGACGGGCGAGCGCGATCTGGCAGCCGGGATAACGGTTTTCCGCGATGTGCCGCTCGATCAGCGCGATCAGCCGGTCGATCTGGCCCTTGCGGAAACCGAGCGATTCGAGATCGGACTGGGGCAGGGGAAAACTTGCTGCAGGGCGAATGTTGGTGACGGTGTCCACGATGAGGTTCCCTCCTGTGATGACAATATTATCGTTCAATGGCAGGGCGATGAACCGGTTATCGACATGTTGTGTTTTGGGAAAAAATTGCCACAATGCGCGGCATGTTCAACCGGGCTTTCGACGGACTCGACTTCCGCAGTAGTCCCTTTCAACGGCCGCGAGTCTAGCCGTGTCGCCGGGCCTTGAGTCCTGCCACGCGCTGGTGCTCAACGCCGACTTTCGGCCCCTGTCGTACTTTCCGTTGTCGATCTGGTCCTGGCAGGACGCGGTGAAGGCCGTGTTCCTCGACCGCGTCAGCGTGATCTCCGAGTATGAGCGCAAGATCCACAGTCCGTCCTTCGAGATGCGGCTGCCGAGTGTCATTGCGCTCAAGGAATACGTGCCGGCGGCCAGGCGGCCGGCGTTTACGCGGTTCAATGTGTTCCTGCGCGATCGCTTCCACTGCCAGTATTGCGGCGGCGACTTCGCGACCAACGAGCTCACCTTCGATCACGTCATCCCCAAGTCACGCGGTGGGCGCACGGCGTGGATCAACGTCGTCACCGCCTGCAGCCCGTGCAATCTCCTCAAGGGCAACCAGCTGTTGCGTGAATCGGGCATGCTGCTGCAGCGTTATCCGTCGGAGCCGACGACGCAGGAGCTGCAGGAAAACGGCCGCGGCTTCCCGCCGGGTTACCTGCACGAAAGCTGGCGCGACTTCCTGTACTGGGACAGCGAGCTGGAACAGACCTAATCCTGCCGCTCGGTTGCCGCGTCTTCGGCATTCGGACAGTTACGCTACTTGCGCTACTGGAAATTTGGATCGCCGGCGCCGCCAGCCGGCCGGATGCGAGCGGCCGGACCGGCGGCGCGACATCTGCCGCAGCCCTCTGGTTTCGAAACAACGATGCATAGAGCGGGAACGCCGGCAACGGCGCAACGAACCGACGATATAACTATAGTATATCAATGTCAAGAACTGGAGTTAGGTTCACCCACTCCATTTGACGAATTTTGGCGCTCCGTAGAGCACCATATCTAGCGGTGCCAGCAATGCTTGCAATGCGATGCGGCGCCCGACAGGTAGTGTCGAAATCTCCGTGACGACTAGAAGCGGGTCGATAGCCAGATCGCCAAGCGCGAGCCCGCCTTGATGGCGCTCGTCAGTGCGTCGTAGCCAGGCGCCTGCTCGGCGCCGGCGGCCAGCGCGGTTTCCTTGTGCTCGATCTCCTCGGCACGGAACTTCTCGATGGTGCCGCGCAGCTCGGCCTCGTCGTCGCCCAGCGCCGCGGCCTGCTGCGCGTAGTGCTCGTCGATCGTCTCCTCGACCGCCACCGTGCAGGCCATCGCCGCCTTGTCGCCCATCAGCGCCGTAGCGGCGCCGAGCGCGAAACCGGCGACGCTCCACAAGGGCTGCAGGGCGGTCGGCCGCACGCGGCGCTCGCTCAGCAGGCGGTCGAAGACCTTGTTGTGCTCGCGCTCGGCGCGCGCCATGGCGGCGATCTTGCGGCCGGCCTCGCTGTTGGCGCGGCCGGTCCAGCGCAGAGCCGCAAGCTGGCCTTCGTAGATGCGCACCGCGCCGAACTCGCCCGCCTGGTCGACGCGGATGGTGCGCTCGATCAGCTCGCGCGGCTCGGCGTCGCCGGGATTGCGCCCATCACCAGTATTCCTGGCACCGGTCTTCATCGCCGCTCTCTCACCCAGCTTGCCACGCCCGAGGCGAGAACGAAGGCGAGGGCGCCCGACAGGATCGCGTTCCAACCCGCCATGGAGATGCCCCACATCGCCCACGCGGTCTCGTCGCAGCGCACCATCTTGGCGCCGAACAGGTATTTCCTGAGCTGCTCGGGCGAGAGCCCGCGCGGCACGTTGCCCGTGCAGGCCTGCGGGCCCTCCCACCAGTGATATTCGACGCCGACATGGAACACGCCGATGCCGGCGGTGACGATCAGGGCGGTGATCGCCGTCAGCATGAAGACCAGCGCAAGTCGCGGCCAGGCGAAGGAGGCCAGCGCCAGAAGGCCGACCACGATCGCCACCATGTGCGGCCAGCGTTGCCAGTAGCACATCTCGCAGGGGGAGAGGCCGACGACGTATTGGAAGTAGTAGGCGCCGCCCAGCAAGGCGCCGCTGCCCAGCGCGGCCACAAGGCCGAGCTTGCTGGGGAGGGGAAGACGTTCACCGAGGGTCATGCACGCGACCTAGAAGATGTAGCGGAAGGCGACGAACCCGCCGATCAGGGCGATCAGGAACAACCACGTCAAGAGCGTCAGGCGCTTCTCGATGAAGGTCCTGATCGGCTCGCCGAACTTCCACAGCAAGGCTGCCACGACGAAGAAGCGTACACCACGCGTCACAATGGACGCCCACACGAACGTGAACAGGTCGAAGTGGGCGGCGCCCGAGGCGATGGTCACCAGCTTGTAGGGGATGGGGGTGAGGCCTTTGATCAGGATGATCCAGATGCCGTACTGCTCGAAGCCGTGGCGGAAGGCGGCCAGGCCCGTTTCCATGTGATAGGTCCGCACGACCCATTCGCCCAGCGTCTCGAAGAAGTAGTAGCCGATGGCGTAGCCTAGCAGGCCGCCCAGCACCGAGCAGACGGTGCAGACCGCAGCGATGGTGAAGGCCTTCTTGCGGTTGGCCAGCACCATCGGGATCAACATCACATCGGGCGGGATGGGAAAGACCGAGCTTTCCAGGAAGGAGATGACGCCGAGCGCAGGAATGGCGCGCGGGTGAGCGGCGAGCCGGATCACCCAGTCATAGAGGCTACGGATCATGCGGGTGGTTCCCTAGCAGGGAAGCCGACGCATTGGCAAAGGACCTATCAGCGCTCCGGGACTATTCCGCCGCCTGCTTGAGGCTTGTCGGCACGGTCTCGCCGGCGAACAGCGCGGCGCGTGCCGCCTCGTACTCGGCTTTCAGGCGCGCCACGATCTCGGCAGCGGGCGGCGCATCGAAGATCTGGCCGACGCCCTGGCCCGCGCCCCAGATGTCGCGCCAGGCCTTGGCCTTGCTGTTGCCGCCCGAGCCGAAGTTCATCTTGCTCTTGTCGGCCACAGGAAGGTCATCGGGGTCGAGCCCGGCCGCGGCGACGCTGCGCTTCAGGTAGTTGCCGTGCACGCCGGTGAAGAGGTTGGTGTAGACGATCTCCTCGCCCGCCGAGTCGATGATGCACTGCTTGTTGCCGTCGGTGGCGTTGGCCTCCTTGCTGGCCGTGAAGCGCGTGCCGATGTAGGCGAGGTCCGCGCCCACCGCCTGCGCCGCCAGCACCGACGCGCCGTTGGCGATCGCGCCCGAGAGCAGCAGGCAGCCGTCGTAGAACTGGCGCACTTCCGGCACCAGCGCGAAGGGCGAGAGGCGCCCGGCATGGCCGCCGGCGCCGGAGCACACCAGAATCAACCCGTCGACACCCGCCTGGAGCGCGCGCTTGGCGTGCACCACGTTGGTCACGTCATGGAAGACCAGGCAGCCATAGCGCTTGGCCGACTTCACCACGTCGTCGGGCGCGCGAAGCGAGGTGATCTGGATCGGCACCTTGTACTTCTCGCAGAGATCGATGTCGTGCTGCAGACGGTCGTTCGAGCTGTGCACGATCTGGTTGACCGCGAACGGCGCCACCTTCCGATCAGGGTGCTTCGCCTTGTACTCGCGCAGCTCAGTGGTGATGCGCTGCAGCCATTCCTCGAGCATTTCCTTGGGCCGCGCGTTCAATGCCGGGAATGAGCCGACGATGCCCGCCTTGCACTGTTCGATCACCAGATCGGGATTGGAGACGATGAACAGCGGCGCGCCGACCACGGGGATCGAGAGGTTGTCGCGCAGCAGGGCAGGAAGGGCCACGATTTCGCTCCTTGGAAACATCTATTTCAGGACGAGATCCGGCCTAGCACGGTCGGGTTCACTTCAGGAAGGTCTGCGGTCCGCCGCGTTCCAGCGCACGCTTGTAGGCCGGCCGCGCCTGGACGCGCTCGACGAAGCTCTTGAGCTTGGGCAGCTTTCCGGCGAAGCCGACACGCGCATCGGCCGCCTCGATTGGGAAGCTCATCTGCACGTCGGCCGCGGTGAGCTCGGCGCCGGCAAACCAGTCGCGCTTGTGCAGCTCGCTCTCGAGGAAGGCGAAGTGGTTGGTGATCTGCGGCCCGAGCAGCGCCTTGTCGGCGCCGTTGGAGATCATCCTGGCCACCGGCCGCATCGCCCACGGCACGCGCTCGGGCAGGCGGTTGAACACCAGCTTCATGAACAGAAGCGGCATCAGCGAGCCTTCGGCATAGTGCAGGAAGTAGGTGTAGTGCAGCCGCTCCGGCGTGCCGTGCTTCGGTGCAAACCGGCCGTTGCCATAGGTCTCGACCAGGTATTCCAGGATCGCGCCCGATTCGGCGAGCGTCGTGCCGCCATCGGTGATCACCGGCGACTTGCCGAGCGGATGCACGGCGCGCAGCGAGGCCGGCGCCTGCATCGTCGGCTCGCGCTTGTAGAGCTTGACCTCGTAGTCGAGGCCGAGCTCCTCCAGCATCCACAGCACGCGTTGCGAACGCGAGTTCTCGAGATGATGGACGGTGATCATCGTCTTCTCCTAGAGCGGACCCGGCCGCCAGTTGCCGTGGAACCCCGCCGGCACCCTGCTGCTCAAATGAGCGAGCGCCAGCGGTCCCTTGGCGACCTCGGTCGCCTCGAACACCCCAAGGTCGCTGCGGTTCTCGGCAGCGCGCAAAATCACGCTCAGCACCCAGCCATCCCCTTCGGCGGCCTGCGCGGCGCGCGGGACGAAGACCGGTTCGCTCAGCCGGTCGCCGCGGCCGGGCCGCCAGTCCGCGCTCTTGCCGGTCTTGAGGTCGTAGTGGGTGAGCTGATCGCCTTCTTCGCGCTCGCGCCCGGAACCGACGTCGCGGGCCGACACGGTCCAGCCGTGGCGGTAGTCGGCCATGCAAAAGCGTTCGTCGAAGCGCGGGAACTCGCCGACCCGGTCGTCGAGCTGGGCCTCGTGAAAGCTGCTGCTCTTGCCGCTGAGGTCGAAGGTCCACCGGAACAGACGGGACGGCGGATCCCCCTTGGTCGACGGCGAGCCGTCTGGCAGCGGGAACAGCGGCGCCACGCCGTATTTCATGACGTCGATCACGATCCTGCCGTCGGCGGCCTCGTAGTGGTTCATCGCATGGAAGACGTAGCAGGCCGGCGCGGTCACCCATTTTGCGTCGGCGACCGTGCCGTTGCGCGGGATGAAGGCGATGTGGGTGCCTTTGTCGGGCTCCCAGGCGAACGGCGGCTTGCCGCTCATGGCGCGTTCCATCGAGCCGGTCAGTGGGAAGTTCGGCACGATGATCCAGTTCCTGGTCACGGCGAAATCGTGGACCATGCTGGGGAATGGCATCTCAAGCATCTCCGCGCGCGTGATCGCGCCGTTCCTGTCGGCGGTATGGATGCTGACGAAGGGCGTGAAGGGTCCTTTTGCCGAGTAGCCGAAGAAGATCATCTCGCCGGTCGTCGGGTCGATCTTGGGATGTGCGGTGAAGGGCCCGTTCGCTTTGCCGCCGTAGGTCTCATAGCCACCGCCAAGGGTGGGGATTTGAGGCTGGCCGGATCGAGCAGGAACGGCGCGTGGCCCTCCTCCAGCGCCATCAGCCGGTCGGCGTGCCAGACGATGTTGGTGTTGGCGACGGTCGATCTCAGGCTGAAAAATCTCGGATCGGTGTAACGCGGATTGCCGAAACTGCCGATCAAGGCTTCCCCGGCGTCGTGCTCGACCTGCCACTTGGGCGTGCGCACCCAGCGGTTCATGTAGGAGGCGCGGCCATCACCGATGTGGAAGGCGTGGATCATGCCATCGCCGGCAAACCAGTGGTAAGGCCCGCGCGGCGCGAATTGCGGATTGGGGCCGTTGCGGTAGAGCGTGCCTGAAAGTTCCCTGGGCAGTTCGCCGCTTATGCGGAGCTGGGGCTGGTCGCTCTCGATGCTCACCGGCGCGTAGAAGCCGTTGAGAAAAGGATCATTGGGAAAACGCTCGGGCGTCTTTGCCCAGACACGCGGCCCCCCGAGCATCGACATGCTCGCGCCAAACCCTGCCGCAGCGATGCTGCGTACCGTGTTTCGTCGAGTGAGCATGACTGGATCTCCTCCCAACGATGTTACAGCGGGCCTGGCCGCCAGTTGCCGTGGAAGCCTGCCGGCACCTTGCTGCTGAGATGGGCGAGCGCCACCGGCCCCTTGGCGATGTCGGTCGCCTCGAACACCGCGACGTCGCTGCGGCCCTCGTTGCCGCGCCACACGACGGTCAGGATCCAGCCGTCGCCCTCGCCGGCGTCGTCGCTGCGCGGCACGAAGATCGGCTCGCCGAAGCGGTCGGCCTGGTCGCCGGAAAAAGTCGCGCTCTTGCCGGTCTTGAGGTCGTAGTGGGTGATGCCGTCCATGCGCGGCTCGCCGGTGCGGGTGTCGACGACGTTGCCGGCGACGATCCAGCCGTGCCGGTAGTCGCTCATGCAGAAGCGTTCGTCGAAGCGCGGGAACTCGCCGGCGCGGTCATCGAGCTGCTCCTCCTTGAAGGTGTTGGCCTGGCCCGACGGATCGAAGGTCCAGCGGAACAGCCGCGCCTGCGGCGTGGTCGGCGACGAGGGCTTGCCGTCGGGCAGCGGGAACAGCGGCGCCACGTCGAACTTCATGACGTCGACCACGACCTTGCCGTCGGCCGTCTCGTAGTGGTTCATCGGATGGAACACGTAGCACGGCGGTGCCGACACCCACTTCACGTCGGCGACGGTGCCGCCCCGCGGGATGAAGGCGATGTGCGTGCCCTTGTCGGGCTCCCAGGCGAAGGGCGGCAGGCCCGACATCGCCCGCTCCAGCGAGGACGTGAGCGGGAAGATCGGCAGCACGATCCAGTTACGCGTCACGGCGAAGTCGTGGATCATGCTGGGAAAGGGGCCTTCGAGGATCTCGGCGCGCGTGATCTTGCCGTCGGCGTTCACCGTCTGGATGCTCACCTCCTTGGTGAAGCGCCCTGTGGCCGAGTAGCCGAAGAACACCATCTCGCCGGTCTTGGGATCGAGCTTGGGATGGGCGGTGAAGGGACCGTTGAGCTTGTCGCCGTAGGTCTCGTAGCCGCCGTTGACCGGCATCAGGCTCGCAGGGTCGAGCGAGAAGGGCGCGTGCGCCTCCTCGAGCGCCAGAAGCTTGCCGCCGTGCCAGACGATGTTGGTGTTGGCGATGGTCGAGTTCATCTGGAAGATACGCGGATCGCTGTAGCGCGGATTGTTGAAGATGCCGGAAAGTCCCTCGCCCTCCTTGTTCTCGAGCTCCCATTTGGGCGTGCGCACCCAGCGGTTCTTGTAGGAGACGTTGCCGTTCTCGATGTGGAAGGCGTGGATCATGCCGTCGCCGCCGAACCAGTGGTACGGCCCGCGCGGCGCGAACTGCGGGTTGGGGCCGTTGCGATAGAGCGTACCGCAAAGCTCCTTCGGCATCTCGCCGGTGATGTGCAGGTGGCCCGCGTCGGCCTCGGTGTTCACTGGGCCGTAATAGCCATGCAGGAAGGGATTGTCGGACGGAAAGGCCTTGGCCACGGCTCGGCTCCTGCTTATCGGGAGTTAACGGTAACGCTGTGTACTAAAGACACGCTATCAATACACAGCGTTTCCCGCAAGAGGATAATTGCGGCCCATGGGCGTCGGTCCGCGTCCCGACGCGACCGCATTAACGCTGGTTCAGGCGGCTCTGTTGATGGTCTTGATGGCGAGGGGAGGGATGCCGGACTTCTGGGCTACGGCCCGGTCCTGCTCTTCGATGACGCCACGCGCACCGGCATCTCCATCAGCCAGGGCTTCGGCGGGAACCCGACGGTTCGAGCGTTGCGAGCCGTCCTCGTAGGTAACGTTGAAGAAAACGAACTCCGCCCGGGCGCGCGCGCCAGGTTTCTTGGCCATGAAGCTCTCCGATTCAATGTGAGGACGATCCCCATAGCACGGCGAGGCGCCTTGGGTGAGAAAGTTCAGCGTGAAACGGGTTGCGCTGTCTCACGGGAACTCGAGATCACCTGCAATTGTCCGTCTTCATTTGAGATCGGCGACGACCTTGGGAACTCGCTCCGGCTCGTTTTCGCGCCGCCGGTAGTAGAGGTGGCCGCCGACGCCCAGCGCCAGCAGCAGCAGGCCGAGATAGAGCTCGGTGTGCGTCGGGCCGATCAGGTCGAACAGGGGCGTGGCGCCGAGATTAAAGACCAGCATCGAGCCCGCCATGATGGCGAGCCGCAGCCGGAACACGCGGGCGATCTCGGCGCCGCGGAAGGTGGTCTGCATGCGCGTGATCATGGGGATGAAGAAGAACGGACCGCCGAGGCCCGAGACCATCCCCGACAGCATCATGCCCGGCAGCTTGTAGGGATTGGGCAGGCCCCAGGCCGCGAGCGCCAGCAGGACGAAGCCCGCGCCCATGGCGACGTAGCCCAGGAACATGGTCGAGAGCGGCCGCGCGAAGCGCACGCTGCCTGCTATGAGGTTGCCGATGACGTCGCCGACGCCGATGGTGCCGATGATCAGGCCGAGGGCCGCCAGGCCATGCAGGCCGAACAGGTGCGGGTCGTGCTCGACCACCATCAGGGCGATGGCAAGCTGCAGCGCCACGCTCCACGGGCCGTTGGCGAAGGCGTTGACCAGGAGCAGCGCGCCGGTCGTGGGCTCGCTCAGCATCAGACGCGCACCGTCGAGCAGGGCATCCCAGGCGCCCCGCCAGCCACCGCGGCTCGGCCTGGGCTTGCTCGCGGGATCTATGACGCGATCGCGCACGGCCCACACCGCCACGGCCGACAGCACGAAGCCCACCGCCGTCACCGACAGGAAGTGGATCACGGGCAGGAGCGCGTTCAGCACCGCCGCCAGCATCGGGCCGATCAGGCGGGCCAGCCGAAAGGTCGCGTCGAACAGGCCGTTGATCCCCTGCAACGCCTCGCGGTCCTTCACCAGCACGGGCACGGCCGACTGCAGCGCCGGGTTGAAGACCATGCGCATGGCGGCGAGTCCCATGACCGAGACCACCAGCAGCGGGATGGAAATGCCCCAGATGTAGAAGCCCGCGACCGGCAGCAGCGCGAGCACGGCGCTGGCGTACTTGGCGCCGATCATGGCGCGGTCGGCGCGCCAGCGGTCGAACAGCGAGGCGCCCAAAAGGCCGACCGCCAGCATGGCGCCGTACTGCGCGGCATTGACGTAGCCCGCGGCGTTGCCGATCTGCCCGGCGGCGATCCAGACGACGGCGACGCGGAACAGGTCCTCGCCGATGGTCGAGGCGGCGAGCCCCGACCACACCGTGGCGACAGCGGGGTCTTTCAGCGGGCGAAGGACGGGAATCATCGTCAGCGAATCACTTCACCCACACCCCGCCGTCCTTGTTCTTGTAGCCGAGGGAGAGATAGGCCGCGTCGACCAGTGCCTGGCCACGCTCGTTCATCAGGAGGCCGGGGCCCATGCGGTTCATCGTGTAGCCAAAGGAGAAACCCGCGGCGGGATCGGCAAAGCCCAGCGAGCCGCCGGCCCCGACATGCCCGAAGGCGGCGCTGCCCATGATCACGCTGTCGACATCCGGGCCGAACAATTTGGCCCCGACGCTGCGTTTGCGGTTGTCCATCGACTTCATGAAGCCCAGCGCAAAGCGCGTCGGGATGCGGAGCGTGGCGTCGTCATGAGTGGCCATCGACACTTCGCCCATGCGCGCCAACGTCTTGGCGTCGACCAGCGCGGCCCCACCTTGAGCCAACGGTGCATACATGCCGGCAAGTCCGCGGGCATTGGTGACGCCGTTGGCCGCGCCGATTTCGGCGGCCCGGCCGGCCCGCGTGTTGGCGCCGCCGGTGCGCCAGGCGCCGACGTTGAAGAAGAACAGCGACGCCGGCGACTCCTTCCTGGTCGCGAGGTCGATCATGAACGGCGTCCTGGCTTGCTCGGGCTTGTAGATGAAGGGAATGATCGGCGCCACGCGCGGCTCGATCGCCTCCGGCAGGCCGATCCAGAAATCGAGCCCCAGCGGCTTGGCAATCTCGTTCTGGAAGAAAGTGCCGAGCGACACGCCGGCGGCGCGCCGCACCATCTCGCCGACCGTCCAGCCGAAGGTGAAGCCGTGATAGCCGTTGCGCGTGCCGGGCTCCCAGAACGGCGCCTCTTCGGCCAACAGGCCCGTCATGTAGCCCCATTCGTAGGGACCGTTGTCCTTCACCTTCGCCCGCAGCGCCGGCACGCCCACCGAATGGTCGAGCATCATGCGTGTCGTCGCGCGCTCCTTGCCGGCCCGGGCGAATTCCGGCCACAGCTCGGCAACCGGCGCGTCGAGATCGAGCTTGCCGCGGCTCGCCAGCACGTGGGCGCAGAGCGCCGTGGCGCCCTTGGTGCAGGAGAAGACGACGCACACCGTGTCCTTCGTCCACGGCGCGCCGCTCTTCTGGTCGGCCGTGCCGCCCCACAGGTCGACCACGGTCTCGCCGCCGACGGTGAGGCACACCGAGGCGCCGACTTCGCCCTTGGTGTCGAAGTTCTTCTGGAAGGCTTCGGCGACGCGCTCGAAGCCCGGCTTGCAAGTACCTTCGGTCATTGTGGCATCGGCAGCTTGAAGGACTCGATCAGGAAGCGCGCGGCAGCTGACAGGCCGGTATCGTTGATGCCGTGGCCGATGCCTTCGGCGATGTGCAGGCCGACCTTCACGTCATTCTGCTCCAGCACCTGGGCGGCGCGATGGCTGAGGATATGCGGCAGCATCTCGTCCTTGTCGCCGTGGGTCAGCAGAACTGGTGGCCGCGACTTGATCTCGCTCTTCAGCACGTCCGGCCCGGCCAGCATGCCCGAGAAACCGACGATACCGGCAAGCGGCCTGGCGCGGCGCAGGCCGACATGCAGGGCCATCATCGTGCCCTGCGAGAAGCCGACCAGCGCCGTCTTGCTCTCGTCGAGCCCGTGCTCGGCCATCTTCTCGTTGAGGAAGGCGTCGACGTCGGCAGCGGCGCCGCGCACGCCGGCCAGTGCCAATTCCGGATCGAGGCGCGACACCGGAAACCACTGGTAGCCGAAGGGATTGCCTTCGCAGGATTGCGGCGCATTCGGCGCATAAAAGATCACGTCGGGCATCAGCGGGCCCATGACCGGCGCCAGCCCGATCAGATCGTTGCCGTCGGCGCCATAGCCGTGCAGCAGGATCACCATGTGGCCAGGCTTGCCCTCGTTGTGCGGGCCGTAGCTGGCGCCTTCGAGCTTGGTCATCTGGTTTTCGTCTCCACCTTGGGCGCCCCTTTCGGCTCCACCTTCGGGACCTTGGCGCTCCAGTCCGGCATGTTGCGGCGATAGTGCCAGAGCAACAGCGCCGCTGCACTGCGCCAGGGCCGCCACTGCTCTGCGATTTTGACCAGCCGTTTCGCATCGGGCCGTTTGCGTAGCTTTTTCAGGTGCTGGGCGGCGATCACCAGGCCGAGGTCGAGGCCCGGCATGATGTCGGGCCGGCCGTGCGCGAACATCAGGTAGATCTCGGCCGTCCACGGGCCGATGCCCTTGGCCTGGCACAGCATGGCGACGGCCGCCTCGTCGTCGAGGTCGTCGAGGAGCCTGAAGTCGATGCGGCCCTCGACGATGTCGGTCGCAAGGCTGCGGCCATAGCGCATCTTGGCGCCCGACAGGCCGACAGCGCGCAGCTGTTCGTCGGAAAGCGCCAAGAACTCTGCCGGCTCCATGCTGGGCGCCGCCGCCTCCAGCCGGAGCCAGATGCTGCGCGCGGCATGGACCGAGACCTGCTGGCCGACGATCGAGCGCATCAGGCCGCCAAAACCCGTCGGCACCTCGCGCAGCTCGGGATGCCCGACTTCCTTGATCGCGCGGGCAAAATCCGGATCGACCTTCGCCAGATGCCGCATCGCCTTCTTGAGATTGGCGGCATCGAGAACCACTTGAGCCATGCGGCCGGCATAGCACGCGGCGAGGCGGAACTGTAAGTTCCACGACATGGACATCGCCAAGCTCGACCTTCCTGATCTGCACGCGCGCATGCTCGAGCGCGTCGTCGCAGCCGTGCGTGCCGACGAGCGGTTCGAGGCGCTGCTGGGCACCGGATCTCTGGCCTATGGCGGCTTCGACGAGCATTCCGACCTCGATTTCGTGATCGTCGTGCGCCCCGACGATCATGCCGCGGCGATGGCCGGCCAGCAGGCGTTCGCCAGCCGCCTCGGATCGTTGCTGGCGGCCTTCGGCGGCGAGCATGTCGGCGAACCGCGCCTCCTGATCTGCCTGTACGGCCCGCCGCTGCTGCATGTCGATCTCAAGTTCATTGCGCCGGACGACCTTTCTGCTCTGTCGGAGCAGCCCGTGGTGCTGTGGGCGCGCAACCCCGGCGAACTCGAACGTCGATTGGCCGGCATGACGGTCTCGGGGCAGGGCAGGGGCGCCCAGTGGTACGAGGACCGTGCCTGGGTCTGGCTGCACTACGTGGCGACCAAGTTGCTGCGCGGCGAGCACTTCGAGGCCATCGGCGGCCTCGACTTCTTCCGCGACCAGGTGCTGGGCGCCATGCTCCAGCGCAATGCCGGCCGCCGGCCACGCGGTGTGCGGCGGGTCGAGGACGTCGAGGGCGCGAAGGGCCTGCTGGCGCCGACGTTGCCCAGCACCGGGCACCAGTCGATCGCAGAGGCCTTGAAACGATCGGCGGCGCTCTACATCGAATTGCGCACGGCCGAGCCGCCATCGTCGCCGGTCAAGGGCATGCCCGGTCTGCTGCTGGACTTCATCGACGGCAAGCAACCGCGCGCATGAGTGTCGTCACGCGCTTTGCCCCCAGCCCCACCGGCGAACTGCATCTCGGCTCGGCCTACTCGGCCTGGACCGGCTGGCATCGCGCGCGCGAGACGGGCGGCACGTTCCTGGTGCGCATCGAGGATATCGACATCCGCCGTTGCAGGCGGGAGTACGAGACGGCGATGCTCGCCGACCTCGAATGGCTGGGCTTCGGCTGGAATGGCGAGGTGCGCCGTCAGTCAGACCACTTCGCCGACTATGGCAAAGTGCTGGACCAGCTCGACGAACGCCGCCTGGTCTATCCCTGCTTCTGCAGCCGCGCCGACATCGAGCGCGAGATCGCGGCGTCAACCAACGCCCCGCATGGCCCGGACGGTCCACTCTATCCCGGTACTTGCCGCCATCTGTCGGCGGCCGAGCGGCGGGATCGCATGGCTGCCGGTCATGAGCATTGCCTGCGGCTCGATGCGGAACGCGCCGCCACGCAGGCCGGCCCCTATCACTTCGTCGACGAGACGCTGGGCCGCGTCGAGGGTGAGCCGTTACTGATGGGTGACTTCGTGATCGCCCGCAAGGACACGCCGACCAGCTATCATCTCGCGGTCACGGTCGACGATCATCTGCAGGGCATCACCCTGGTGACGCGCGGCGTCGACGTGCTGCCCTCGACGCATGTGCACGGGCTGCTGCAAAGGCTGCTGGGGTACGAGACGCCACGCTATGCCCATCACAGGCTTCTGACCGACGCCTCGGGCCGCCGCTTCGCCAAGCGCGACCGCGACATGACCATCCGCGCGATGCGTGAAAGCGGGATGGCGCCGGATCAGGTGGTCGAGCAGGCCCTGCGTTGGGCGCATCATGATCTTCCGGACCGCGCGCTTCCAGCGCGCTCATGATTCATGAGCGCGCTGGAAGCGCGCGGTCCGGAAGACTAAGATTCCACCATGAACAGACAAGAAGAACTGGCCGTCGGGAGGCGGCTGTTGGGCCATATCGACGGCCGCACCACCGACCTGGCGGAGGCGATGTTCCGCAACCGCGTGTCGGCCTATTCGTGTCGTGATCGCGCCAGGCTCGAGCGTGACCGGCTGTTCCGCGATCGCGCAATCTTCATGGGCCTGTCGACGCGGCTGCCCAAGGCCGGCGATTATCTGACCGAAGACGTGGCCGGCATGCCGGTGCTGCTGACCCGCGGCCAGGACGGCGAGGTGAGGGCGTTCGCCAACATCTGCCGCCATCGCGGCGCGCCGGTGGCGCAGGGCGGCGGCAACGCCCGCGCCTTCGTCTGCCCCTACCATGGCTGGACCTACGATGGCGCCGGCAGGCTTTTGGGCACCACCGACAAGGTGGGCTTCGCCGGCATCGATCTTTCAAGCCACGGCCTAGTGCGCCTGCCGGCGGCCGAGCGCCACGGCCTGCTGTTCGTCCGGCCCAAGCCGATCGGCCAAGGCGAGGATGCGACCATCGACATCGATGCCGAGCTCGGTGCGCTGGTGCCCGATCTCGACGCGCTGCAGCTGACGACCTATCCGATGTTCTCGACCGACCGCATTGCGCCGCGCATCAACTGGAAGTTCGCCATCGACACCTTCCTCGAGGGCTATCACATCCCGCATCTGCACCGGAAGACGATCGCGCCGTACTTCATCGGCAATGTCGGGACTTTCGACGGGGCCGGCCTGCACGGCCGCATGTGCGTGGCGCGCACCTCGATCGACGCCGTGCGGCCGATGCCGGAGGGCGAGCGCAACTACCGCCCGCACGTCATCTCGATCTACCAGCTCTTCCCCAACACCATCCTGATCTGGCAGGTCGACCATATCGAGATCTGGCGCGCCTTCCCCGGTCGCGACGATGCCAGCCGCTGCGACGTCGAGATGACGATCTACAAGCCGCAGGACAGCGACAGGTCCGACGCCTACTGGGAGAAGAACCGCGACATCGCCATTCGCACGGTTATGGACGAGGATTTTCCTCTCGGCGAGCGCATGCAGATCGGCTTCGAATCGGGCGCCACGGAAGAGGTGATCTACGGCCGCAACGAGCCGTCACTGGTCCATTTCCATACCTCGATCCGCAACGCCCTCGGCGTGGCGACTTAGCTCATTGGACCGCGGGCCTCCAGGCCCGCCTCATGATTCATGAGCGGGCCTGGAGGCCCGCGGTCCGGCAAGATGGAGAAGACAATGCAACGCACCAAGCCCCCATTCCGCGCCGATCAGGTCGGCAGCCTTTTGCGCAGCGCGCCCGTGAAAGAAGCACGCACCAAGCGTCTTGCCGGAGAGATCACGCCGGCTGAGCTGAAGGCAGTCGAGGACACCGAGATCAAGAAGCTCGTCGCAAAGCAGGAATCGATCGGCCTGCAGGCGGTGACCGACGGCGAGTTCCGCCGCTCGTGGTGGCACTACGATTTCCTGGCCAAGCTCGACGGCGTCGAGCTGGTGAGCGTGACGCAAGGACTGCAGTTCAAGGGCACTGAGACCAAGGCCGAGGGCCTGCACGTGCACGGCAAGATCGATTTCTCGACCCATCCCATGATCGACCACTTCAAGTACCTGAAGTCGGTCGCCAAGTCGGTGCCCAAGATGACCATCCCCTCGCCGACGGCGCTGCACTATCGCGGCGGCCGGCAGGCGATCGAGACGTCGGTCTATCCCGAGATGGAGCCGTTCTTCGCCGATCTCGGCCGCGCCTACGGCAAGGCGGTGCGCGCCTTCGGCGAGGCGGGCTGCACCTACCTGCAGCTCGACGAGGTGTTCGTGGCCTATCTCTGCGACGAGGCGCAGCGCGAGTACCTGCGCGGCCGCGGCGACGACCCCGACCGGCTGCTGCACGTCTATGCCGACCTGGTGAATGCTGCCTGCGCCGGCCGCACACCCGGCATGACCATCTCCATGCATCTCTGCCGCGGCAACTTCCGCTCGACCTGGATGGCGCAGGGCGGCTACGAGCGCGTGGCCGACATCCTGTTCAACCAGATGGGCGTCGACGCCTATTTCATGGAATATGACACCGACCGCGCCGGCGGCTTCGAGCCGCTGCGCTTTCTCCCGAAGGGCAAGCAGGTCGTGCTCGGCGTCATGACGTCCAAGACCGGCGCGCTGGAGAGCAAGGACCAGCTCAAGCGCCGCATCGAGGAGGCGGCCAAGTTCGCGCCGCTCGACCAGCTTTGCCTGTCGCCGCAATGCGGCTTCGCCAGCACCGAGGAAGGCAACCTCCTGGCCGAGGACGAGCAGTGGGCCAAGCTCGGGCGATGCGTGGAGGTCGCGCGCGAAGTCTGGGGGTAGGTTCCGACACCCAGCAAAGAGCTACCGCCCCTCGAGCTGCTGGCTGATCCAGTCCTGCACCGCGCTCGACTCGAGGTGCCGATAGGCCGCGGTGCGTTCGCGCTCGTCCAAGAGGTTGCCGGCTATCACGGCGATGATGAGATCGCACTTCTGCGAAACGGCAATGCCTTCGGCGAGGCGCGTCCCGCCGCCCATCAGCGTGTAGCGATAGAGCCGCGCGCGGCCCGACAAGTTTCCGATGCGGACGGCGAGGCCGTCCTTGGCCGGCACGAAGCGTTCGTCCAGCAGGTCGATGTCGGTGACGCGGTCGACCTCCTCGTCAGTGACGACGCCGGTGTCGCAATTGCCGCAGAAGCCGATCTTGGGCCGTACATAGACGTCGAGCGCACCGCGGCGCCAGGCCTGGCCCGGCAGCCACGCGTCGCGCGGGAACGGCCAGGCGATCAGCCGCCAGGGCACGTCCTTGCTGAACGATTGCGGTTCGTCCTTGCCAAGGCCGAGCGCGACCATGCCGGCCATCAGGCCCGTCGCGAGCGACGTCTGGACGATCGTGCGGCGATTCATGGCCGGCACCTATTTGAGGCCCGCCACCGTGCGCGCCTCGCCGCCCAGCTCGAGGATGTGCATGCCGGTGTTGGCGCGGTCGACGATGTAGATGTAGCCGCGCGCGTCGGTCTCGACGTTGTTGGTCTGGATCGCCGTCTTGCAGCGATCCTGGCCGTCGACCTTGACGCAGCGCTTGTCGGTCTTGTCCGTGATCGCCGGGATGAAGTAGCCGACTTCCTTGGGCTGGAAGGGATTGCGGATGTCGAGGGCGCGCACGCCGGCATTGAAGAAGGCGATGAAGGCCATCTTCTTGTAGTAGACCGGGTCCATGCTCTCGTTGGAGGAATGCGCGCCGAAGCGTCCGCCGCGTTGGCAGAAGTTGCCGCTCGCCTCCGGCACCGTCCAGTTCGACACCACCATCGGCGCCTTCTCGATCGAGAGGTCGGCGAACCACACCATCTGCCGCGCTTCAAGGCACTCGTTCAGGATCGATTCGTTCACGATCATGACGATGTCGCGCGTGCCGCCGTCCTTGTCGCGGGCGAACTCGGCGATCGGCGTCTTCAGCATGGGGAAGGCGGTGTGCACGCCGGTCCAAGGCGTCATCACCAGGCGCGAGACCTCGGGCGCCGCCAGGTTGGCCGGCGTCGGCTCCTTCGGCCCCTTCAAAAGCTTCTCGCGGTCGACGATCTGCAGCACGCCGCCCTTGTTGGTGCCGTAGCCGAAATAGACGCGGTTGCCCCGCGGGCCGGTCGAGATCGGCCCGTGCAGGTCGGTCGGCACCGTGCCGGTGGCGCCCGGCTCCTGGCCGACCAGGCCGAAGTCGCGGATCTTCACCGGGTTCTTCGGGTCGGAGAGATCGTAGATCTGCGTCATGCGCTTGGTGCGCCAGTCGGGCGCGCCGCCGACCAGGAAGGCGATGCCGGTGTCGCATTCCCACCAGCTCTTGTGCGTGTCCTTCAAGCCGTCGATGCGCGTCAGCAGCACGGGCTCGGCCGGATTGGCCACGTTCCAGATCTCATGCGCCTCGCCGCCAAAAGTACGCAGCATGTAGACCGCCGCCTTGTCCCCCTTGGGCAGGGACGCGCCGTCGCAGATACGCACCATCTGTGCGCCGCCCGCCTCGTACTTGCCGGGCTGGCCGGGCAGGTGGCGGAGGTATTTCGGGCTGGCGGGATCGGTGACGTCGACGATCGAGGTGCCGTTGGGCTCGGGCTTGCCGGTCAGGGGATTGACCGGCGTCGGGACATCGTCGGTGCCGCCGTGATGGCCGATATAGGCGATCCAGCGGTCGCCCTGGCGATGGATGGTGGGCTGGTAGGCGCTGCGCGCTTGCAGGTCGGTCCAGCCGACCAGGCGCATGTTGGAGGATTCGGGCGGGGCGCCGACCTTCTGTTGCTGGGCAACGGAGGGCGAAAGGGGGTACGCCGCGACCAAAAAACCGACGATGAGCAGAGCCTGCCGCGTCATGGTGTTTTCTCCCGGTTGCCCGGACTATACGCCCGAGCGAGCCGGCGGGCGATGGGCCAGCAGCGACCTTCGAGATATCGAATAACGCGCCTTGACGGCCGCTATCTGCCCTCGAGCTGCTTGTTCACCCAGACCTGCACGGTGTTCGACTCCAGGAAGCGATGCGCCATCCTGCGCTTGTCGGGATCGGCCATGTTGCCGTCGACGATGGCCACCAGCAGGTCGCACTTGTAGGCGACGGCGATCCCTTCGGCGAGGCGCGTCGCGCCGTTGTGCATCCTGTGGCGGTAGAGGCGGCTGCGGCCAAACAGGTCGGTGATGCGGATGCGGCTGCCCGGCCCGACGGGCGCGAAGCGCGGATCGAGCCGGTCGATGTCGACCACGCGGTCGACCGCCTCGTCGCTCGTCACGCCCGTCTCACAGTCGCTGCAGATGTCGAACTTCAGGCGGACATAGAAGTCGAGATCGTGGCCGGTCCAGGCGCGACCGGCTGGCCAGGCGTCGGCGGCGAAGGGCCAGCGGATGGGCCGAAAACCCTTGCCGTCGGTCGGGCCCAGCGCCACGCGTTCCTCGGCGAGATAGGCGAGCCCGGCCAGGCCGGCGACCATGCCGGCCCCGAGATACATCTTCATGACCGTGCGGCGCGCCACCAGCGCCATCGCGCTCTCCCTGCTCGCTGCAATTATATACCCGCGGCGGCCATCGCAGGTTCTTGACCATCCCGGCCGCCCCCAGCATTTTGCCGCCCGCGATGGCGATCGGGCATCTCCTGTTGTTCTTCCTGGCCTGTGGCGTGGCGACCTTTCCGCTGACGCTGATTGCCATGCGCGTCGTCGCCTCGCTGGCACCCGGCGGCCGTATCGCCCGCAAGCTCGACGAGACGTTCGAGGCGGCGCTGACGGTCTCCCTCGTGGTCTGGGTGCTGGGCGCCTTCGCCTTCTACGGCGTCTCTCTCTATATCGAACGCCAGAGCGACTGCGCCGAGCAGCGGACGACCCAACTCACCTACGAGTGCCGCAAGCTGTACGGGCAGAAGGACCACCTGTAGCCGCCAACGGGCGCGCGGGCCGAGGGCCCGCTCTTCCTTAGATCTGATGCGCCATTGGCGGCGCGGGGATCGGGCGGACGCGCTCGTAGGCGGCGGCTGCGCGAAGGACCAGCGCGTCGCGCGCGTGGCCTGACACGATCTGGAGACCGATCGGCAGGCCCTCGCGGTCGAGGCCGCAGGGAATGGTCGCGGCGGGCTGGCGCGTCAGGTTGAAGGTGAGGGTGAACGGCGTCCAGCCGATGTCGACGCCGTCGCCGCCCCACGCCGCGTTCTCGTTCACGGCGAAGGCCGTCATCGGCATGGTCGGCGTCAGCAACAGGTCATACTTGGCCATGAACGCGTTCATGATCGCGGCAACCTGCTGGCGCTGGTGGATCGCGGTGACCACCGTTTCCTGGCCCAGGTTGGCGCCGTGCTCGGCCGCCTTCAGCAGGCCGGGATCCATCAGCGCGCGCTTCTCAGGCGCGAACGTCTTGACCAGGACAGCGACGTTGGACTGCCAGTGCGCGTTGAGGATGCGCCGCGGATCGAGCCCCATCAGGTCGGGCGAATCCTCGACCACCTTGGCGCCGAGCGTGCGGAACACCTTTACGGCGTTCTCGACGGCCTGGGCGACGTCGCGGTCGATCTTCTCCTTCTCGACGAATCCCAGGTTCGGCGAGTAGGCGATGCGCAGGTTCTTCACACCCTTCTCGAAGCCCTTCAGGTAGTCTTCCTCGTCGTCGGGCCGGCCGTAGGGATCGCGCGGGTCGGGCCGCGCCATGACGTTCATCATCAGCGCCGCGTCGCGCACCGTGCGCGTCATCGGCCCGATGTGCGAGAGCGTGCCCTGCGCCGACGGCGGATAGAGCGGCACACGCGCCTGCGTCGGCTTCAGGCCGAACAGGCCGGTGAAGGAGCAGGGGATGCGCACCGAGCCCGCGCCGTCGGTGCCGACCGCGAGATTGCCCATGCCGACCGCCTCGGCCGCCACGCCGCCGCCCGACGAGCCGCCCGGCGTGCGGCCGATCTTCCAGGGATTGTGGGTGGCGCCGAACAGCGCCGAATCGGTCACGCCCTTCCAGCCGTATTCCGGCGAGGTCGTCTTGCCGAGAAGCACGGTGCCCGCCTGGCGCAGATGCTGGCCGACCGGCGAGTCGCCGGTCCACGGCCCCTCGCCATCGGTGGCGAGGCTGCCCATGCGCGTCGGCAGGCCCTTGGTCAGCACCATGTCCTTGATGGTGATGGGCACGCCGTCGATGTCGGAAAGCCGTTTGCCGCCCTTCTTCCAGCGCTTCTCCGCGGCGCGCGCTGCCCGCAAGGCGCCGTCGGGATCGAGATGCTGGAAGGCGTTGAGCTGCGGATTGAACGCCTCGATGCGGGCGATGGCGGCCTTGGTGGCTTCGACCGGCGAGGCCTTGCGCGCCTTGTAGAGCTTCACCAGCTGCCAGGCCGGCATCATCGCAAGATCGGCAGTCATTTTACTTGGTCTCCGGCAGGACGGGGAATTTCAACGGGTTGGTCTCGGCATAGCGGGCGGCGGCGCGCAGCACGAGCGCGTCCTTGTAGTGTCCCGCCGCGATCTGCAGGCCGATCGGCAGCCCCTGGCGGCTGAGGCCACAGGGCACCGACGCGGCGGGATGGCGGCTGAGGTTGAACTGCGAGGTGTAGGGCGACCACAGCGCATTGGCCTTGCCCTCCGGCCCGTCGGGCAGGTTCCTGCCGACGTCGAAGGGCTGCACGGCGACGGCGGGCGACAGCAGCAGATCGTACGTGTCGAAGAACAGGTTCCAGGCGATCGCAATCTCGCGTCGCGTGACATGGGCGTTGATCACGTCCTGCAGCGAATAGCGCAGGCCGGCCTTGGCCGAGGCCAGGAGGTTGGGATCGAACTCGCCGTGGCGGCTCTCGGGGAAGAGCTGCAGCAGGCGCTGCAGGGCGCTCAGCCAGTGGATCACGAAGGTGCGGCCGGCGTCGCCATAGGAGAAGGGGGCGGCGACCTCCTCGACCTTGCAGCCGAGCTTCTCGAACTGCTTGGCGGCCTTGGTGACCAGGGCGGCGACCTCGATGTCGAGCGGATGGTCGCCGAAGCGCAGCACAAAGCCGACCCTGAGCTTCTTCAGCTTGCCGTCGATCGCCTTGGCATAGTTCGTGTCGTCGACCGGCAGCGCATTGGCATCGCGCGGGTCGGTCCGGCTGATCACGTTCAGCATCAGCGCGCAGTCGAGCGCGGTGCGGCACATCGGGCCGGTGTTCGACAGCTCGCCGGTCATCGACGGCGGCCAGGCCGGCACGCGTCCGAACGTGGCCTTGATGCCGACCAGGCCGTTGAAGCTGGAAGGAATCCGCACCGAACCGCCACCGTCGGTGCCGATGGCGAGCGGCCCCAGGCCCGCGGCCACTGCCGCGCCGGCGCCGCCTGAGGAGCCGCCCGGCGTGCGCTCGGTGTTCCAGGGATTGCGCGTGATGCCATGCAGAGGCGAATCGGTGACGCCCTTGTGGCCGTATTCCGAGCTGGTGCTCTGGGCGAACACGATGGCGCCCGCCTCGCGCAGCCGTGCCACGGCCGGTGCATCGGCATCGGCCGGCGTCTTGTCGGTGAGCTTGCTGCCCATCGAGGCCGGCCAGCCCTTCACCCGCACCAGTTCCTTGATCGACACCGGCACGCCGTCGATCGGCGACAATGGCTTGCCCTTCTTCCAGCGCCGCTCGGACTGGCGCGCGGCCTTGAGCGACGGCTCGATGTCGACATGGCAGAGGGCGTTGATCTCGGAATTGATCCGACCCGTGCGCGCCAGCACCGCCTTCATGGTCTCGACCGGCGAGGCCTTGCCCTTGCGGTAGAGCCGGGAAAGCTCCGCTGCCGTCAGTTGGGTGAGCTCGCTCATGTCGCCCTTCCTCTCGCATATTGCCGTGACAACTGCTCGCCCTGGTATTCCGCGGCCAGCGCCTGCTCCATGCGGCCGACGCGGCGATAGAGGTCGCCCAGCGAGCGCTTGGTCCACGGCACGGCCGGCCGCTCGCGATCGTCGGCCTGCAGGATTTTCAGCGCCGCGTCGTTCCAGCCGGATCTCATCAAGGCGTCGAGATGGATGGCGCCGAACAGCGAGCGTTGCGCGATGCTGCCGCCGATCTTCGACAGATGCGGCATCGCCTGGCCGAGCAGGCGCGCGGCCTCGGCGTGGTCGCCCTTGGCGTAGGCGGCAAGGCCGTGCGCGGCCGGCACGGTGCAGTCGGCCCAGGCCTCGCGCTCGAAGGGCTTGGCGTTCTCGGCCTTGTCTTCGAGGCTCGCCAGCATCTCGGTAACCCCCGGCTCGCCGGCGCGGGCCAGGCCGTAGAGATATTGCAGGTCGAGGAAAGGCACGAAGTGTTCGTGCAGGCGAGGCCTCAGGTACTGCGCCACGTCGGTCCAGCGGCTGCCGACATCGACGCCGCGCAGTTCGAGGCGCGCCAGCAGCGAGACGGCGTTGATCTGGTCCTCGCAGAACTCCTTCCACACGCCCCACACGCGCTTGTCGAACAGCGCCAACGCCTCGTCGGTGCGGTCGAGGTCGATCAGGAAGAGCGCGAGATGCCACCAGTTGTGGGTGTACATGAAGGAGTTGCAGCTCTCCCAGGTGTCGGACATCGATTCGAGAAAGGCCACGCCCTCCAGCATCCTGCCACGCGCCTCCAGGCAATGGGCGACGGCGTGGTGCGCCCAGGGATCGCGGCGGTCGATGGCGAGTGCCGCACGCGCGATCTTCTCGGCTTCGTCGAGGCGATTGCACTCCTCGAGGCCAAAGGCATACATCGCGTGGGCGTAGCGATTGTCCTGGTTGGCGGCGAACAGGCGTTCGCCGATGCGCAGCAGGGCTTCGGCGTCGCCGCAATTGAAGGCATGGAGCTGGCCGAGCTTGCCGGCCACAAGGTCGCGCGGCCATTCGGCGGCCATGTCCTCGTGGATTTTCAGGCAGCGGTCGGTGTCGCCCTCGATCCAGGCCGCGGTGGTGGCGAGCCAGGCCTGCTCGCGGGCGTTGGCGTTCGCGGCAAGGGCCTTGGCGCGCGCGAGGTACTTTCGCGCGGCGTCGCGGCCTTCGTCGGAGTTCATCGACAGCATCAGGTTGGCGGCCATCACCGGCAGGAGCGCGCAGCTTGCTTCCTTGTCGGCGGCGGCGACGAACTCGGCCAGCCGGTTACCGAAGGAGAGCCATTCGTCGCGCAGGAAATCGAGGGAGGCGATCGCCTCCGCGCCGGCGTTGCTCACCTCCAGGCCTTGACCGTCCCGCGCCACGTCTTTTCCCCGTTTGCCGTTGTCCAACCTTCGCATGCCGTGGCAGGTTGGGCAAAACGGGAGGAAACATGAAGCGCCGGCATCTCCTGGCTGCCGCGGCTGTAGCCGCCGTTCCGCAACCCGGTCGCGCGCAGGCGTTTCCCGAGCGGCCGATCCGTTTCATAGTGCCCTATGCGCCGGGTGGATCGACCGATACCTCCGCCCGCATCGTCTCCGAAAAGCTGGCCGCTGTGTTCGGCCAGCCGGTGATCGTCGAGAACAAGCCGGGCGGCGGCACCATCATCGGCACCGAGATCGTCGCCAAGTCGAAGCCCGACGGCCACACCATCCTGCTGACGCCTGCTGCCATGATCGCCATCGCCGCGTTCGGCATGGCCGTGCCCTACGACATCGACAAGGATCTCATACCGGTCGTCGGCTTCGTCGACCTGCCGATCCTTCTGGCCGCTTCCAACAAGGCGCCGTTCAAGACCGTCGCCGAGCTCATCGCCTGGTCGAAGGCCGAGCCCGGCCGCACCGTCAGCTATGCCTCGGCCGGCGTCGGCTCGCTGACGCATCTGTGGGGCGAGTACCTGAAGGCCAAGACGGGGCTGCCGATGGAGCATGTCGGCTACAAGGGCAGCGCCGAGGCGTTGCGCGACGTCATCGCGGGCCACGTGCCGTTGTTTGCCGACGTGCTGGTGCCGACGGCGACGGCGGTGCGCGCCGGCCAGATCCGCGGTCTCGCAGTGGCGATGGCGCAGCGCTCGGAGCTGCTGCCCGACGTGCCGACCGTCGCCGAGGCGGGCCTGTCCGGCACGGAAGGCAGCGTGCCGTTCGGCATCTCGGTGCCCGGCGGCACGCCGGCCTCGGTGGTGATCAGGATCAATACGGCGTTCAACGAGGCTCTCGCCGATCCCGCGATACGCCGCAAGCTTCTCGAGCTCGGATTCGTTCCCGTCGGCGGCGCGCCGCAGACCTACGTCGCGGTGCTGGCCAACGAGATCGCCAAGTGGCGCAAGGTGATCAAGGATTCGAAGATCCCGCCGCCGACGTGATGGGGCGCAATGGGAAGCGTGCGTCGCTAGCCGACATGGTCGGCTAGCTCTTGGGCGATCCCCCGAGGAAGCAGTAGATCATCCCGCTCCTGCTGGCGCAGATGTGGCTGCGGCCGTCGGGCGCGAGCTGCTTCAGCACGACGCGCGGCGGCACCGGCACCCAGCGGCCTTCGAGCAGCGCGTACCACATGCCGTCGTCGTTGAGATAGGCGCGGGTCGGCCGACAGTCGCCCTCCGACGTGTTGGAGCGGCCGTTGCAGCACGAGTAGCCCGTGTCGGGCTGCTTGAGCTCCTTGTACCAGTCGTGGTTCTCGCTGTGGCCCTGACCATACTGGCCCTGGGCATGGTCGTGCGCGTCCTGCGCACGCGTGGCGAGGCTCACGATGCAGGAAGTTGCCAGCATCATGAAACCAAATCCGGATAGGCGCATCGAACCGCCTCCGTCTGCCGCAGCAACGACCCACCGTTTTCGCAACGAGGCCGGGAACCTTTTGGTTCCTCATCAAATCTTGGGTGAGCCGCCTAGAAAACAATAGATCATGCCGCTTTTGCTGGCACAAATATGCGACGAGCCGTCGGGTGCGAGCTGCCGCAGAACGACGCGCGGCGGCACCGGCACCCAGCGGCCGTTGAGCAGGGCGTACCATTGACCGTCGTCGTTGACGTAGGCCCGGGTTGGCCGGCAGTCGCCTTCGACGCCGTTGATCGTGCCGTTGCAGCACGAGTAGCCCGTGCCCGGCTGCTTGAGCTCCTGATACCAGTCATGGTTCTCGGCGTGGCCCAGGCCGTGGTGACCATCTTGTGCCAAGGCTCGAAGGAAAGTGCCCGCGCCGAACAGCAGGCCAACCGAAACGACACCAACAAGCGCGTATCGTGGCATGAGGGGTGCCACCTTTCGCAGACTCTGGTGAGCCGGCCACGTATTCGTCGCGACGCGCCGTCGCTCAACCGATACCGTTGTGCGGAGTGTACTCCTTCTTCAGTCCGGAGACGATGGCCATGAACTGTGGATCGTCGCTCGTCAGCAGTCCGTGGCGTACGAAGAAGTCGATCAGCACGAGATTGCAGTTGTACTTGAACTCGGTGGTGTCGCGTACGGTCTCGAACACGCGCCGCACCGGCCACAGCTCGAAGGTGTGCACCTCGCCGTCGTTTGCGCGCGGTGTGAAATCTTCGGGCAGTTCGAGATCGAAGCATGTCATGAGGTCGGGCTTGAGCTGCGGGCCGGACTGGTTGAGGTAGGCGATGGTGCTCACCGCCTTGGCCTGCTCGGCGAGCGCGCGCGGGATCGAGGCTTCCTCTGCACATTCCTTGATCAGATTGTCGTGCAGGCCGATGCCGGTCGGCTGGCCGCCGGCCACGGTGTTGTCGAGCTGCCCGGGAAAGGTCGGTTTCGTATAGGAACGCCGCGGTACCCAGATGTGCAGGCCGTCCTTGCGCCGCACGTAGCCGGTCATGTGCGGACCGAAGCCGCGCACGCCGAACCACGGCACCGCCGCGCGCTCCATCGTCATCAGCGGCGGATCGGTGAACACCCAGGTGACGGGATAGACCTCCTCGCGCCACTGCTTGCCGAACTGGCCGCGCTCACGCAGCTCGAGCAGGAAGGTGCGCATGGCCGCCGTCCGCTTGTCCGGCGTGTCGAGCGCCGCATCGAGATGCCAGGCGCCATCGCGTCGCGCGAAGAGGCCGGGCCGCTCGGCGACGACAGGCGCGAAGTCGCGATGGAGGAAGCCCGCGCGCTGTTGGCCGATGAACCACGGCTCGAACTGGCTGAGGTCGGCGTTGTTGCAGCGCGTGATGTGGTCGAGGAACGACATTGCCTGGGGGATAGCATACCATCGCGCGCATGACCGAAGACGAATTGCAGCAGCTCCTGGACAAGACCCTGCCGGCAGCCGACCGGCACGAGGTGTTCGTCGAGGAATGCCAGGATCAGGAGGTCCGCCTGCGCTTTTCGCTCAAGCTTGGCGAGATATGGTCAAGCGCTGCGCTGTTGTCTCTTGTCGACACGTCTCTGCGTGCGGCAGCGGGGTTGAGGTCAACGCTGACGCATCTCAACGTCACGGTGCTGCGCGCCGCGCAGGATGCCGACGTGCTGGCACTCTCCCGCGTGATCCGCCGCGAGGGCGGGACGGTGCACGCCGAGACCTGGCTGTTCAGCCACGCCGTCGTCGAGCCGATGCTGCACGCAACGGCTACCTTGTCATCCTGAGCGAAGCGAAGGATCTCATGCCGGTTGCAAGCGGCGATGAGGTCCTTCGCTGCGCTCAGGACGACATGATCACGCTGCTTCCTTCCACGCGCCGTCCACCACGGCCACGATGTCGCGCATGATCTGGGTGAGGTCGAAGTCCTTCGGCGTATAGACGCGGGCGACGCCGGCCTTGATCAGCGTCTCGGCGTCGGCCGGAGGGATGATGCCGCCCACGACCACCGGCACGTCGCCGATGCCGGCGGCGCGCAGGCCGGCCAAGACCTCGCCGACCAGGGAGACGTGACCGCCCGACAGGATCGAGAGGCCGACGACGTGCACGCTCTCCTCGAGGGCGGCGTTGACGATGCGCTCGGGCGTCAGCCGGATGCCCTCGTAGACCACTTCCATGCCGCAGTCGCGGGCGCGCACGGCGATCTGCTCGGCGCCGTTGGAATGCCCGTCGAGACCGGGCTTGCCGACCAGGATTTTTATGCGGCGGCCGAGGCGGCGCGACACCGTGTCAACTTCGCGGCGCGCGGCTTCCAGGCGGCCGTCGCTGACGCCGACGGCGCGCGCCACGCCCGTGGGTGCGCGATATTCGCCGAACACCGAGCGCAGGGTCTCGGTCCACTCGCCGGTGGTGATGCCCGCCTGCGCGCAGGCGATCGAGGCCGGCATGACGTTGCGGTCTTCCTTGGCGGCGGCGGCGAGCTCATCGAGCGCCTTCTTCACCACGGCGCTGTCGCGCGAGTCCCGCCACGCTTTCAGGCGCTCGACCTGCTCGCGCTCGACCGAGGCGTCGACGGTCAGGATGGCGCCTTCGCCGGTCGACAGGGGCGAGGGCTCGGCGTCGGTGTAGGCGTTGACGCCGACCACGGTCTGCTCGCCAGCCTCGATGGCGGCAAGGCGCTTCAGGTTGGATTCGACCAGGCGCTGCTTCATGTAGGCCGCCTCGATCGCGGCCACCGCGCCGCCCATGTCGGCGATGCGCGCCACCTCGGCAGTGGCTTCCTGCTTCAGCGCCTCGACCTTGCGCGCGATCTCGGCGCTGCCGTCGAAGATGTCGCCATACTCCAGAAGGTCGGTCTCGAAGGCGACGATCTGCTGCAGCCTGAGCGACCACTGCTGGTCCCACGGCCGCGGCAGGCCGAGCGCCTCGTTCCAGGCCGGCAGCTGCACCGAGCGGGCGCGGGCGTTCTTGCTCATCACCACGGACAGCATTTCGAGCAGGATGCGATAGACGTTGTTCTCGGGCTGCTGCTCGGTGAGGCCGAGCGAGTTCACCTGTACGCCGTAGCGGAACAGCCGCTGTTTGGCGTCGGTCACGCCATAGCGCGTGCGCGTCAGCTCATCCCACAGCTCGGCGAACGCCCGCATCTTGCACATCTCGGTGACGAAGCGGATGCCGGCATTGACGAAGAAGGAGATGCGGCCGACGACCTGCGGGAAATCCGCCTCGGGCACCTGGCCACGGCTGCGCACGGCGTCGAGCACGGCGATGGCGTTGGCGAGCGAGAAGGCGAGCTCCTGCACCGGTGTCGCACCGGCTTCCTGCAGGTGGTAGCTGCAGACGTTCATCGGGTTCCACTTGGGAACCTCGCGGTAGGTGAAGCCGATCGTGTCGGCGGTCAGGCGCAACGACGGCTCGGGCGGGAAGATGTAGGTGCCGCGCGAAAGATACTCCTTGATGATGTCGTTCTGCGTCGTGCCCTGCAGCTTGGCGCGCTCGACGCCCTGCGCTTCGGCGGCGGCGATATAGAGCGAGAGCAGCCACGCCGCCGGCGCGTTGATGGTCATCGACGTGTTCATGCGGTCGAGCGGGATGCCGTCGAACAGGGTCCGCATGTCACCGAGATGACTGATCGGCACGCCGACCTTGCCGACCTCGCCCTTGGCCAGGGGGTGGTCGGAGTCGTAGCCGGTCTGGGTCGGCAGATCGAAGGCGACCGACAGCCCGGTCTGGCCGCGACTCAAGTTGGTGCGGTACAGCTCGTTGGACTTGGCCGCGGTCGAATGGCCGGCATAGGTCCTGATCAACCAGGGACGGTCGCGCTGGGTCATGGTGGCGGCTGCTGAAAGGTTTCCGTAGACTGCCTATATCAAGCGATGTTGCATTGCAGCATGAATGATTTCGCGGCGCAACCAAGGGAAAAACTTCGGTGACCACGACATCGCCCTGGGGCCAGGCTGCCACCCCCGCCAGCCCGGCTGCCGCCATGGCCGCCGCGACGACCGAGCCGGACCTGACGCCGAGCCGGCCGCGCTACGACGGCAAGCTCGGCGAGCTCTATGTGATCTATCTGCGCCACCTGGTGCTGATGCTGGCCACCCTGGGCTGGTCGCGCTTCTGGGGGCGCACGCGCATCCGGCGCTACCTGTGGAACCACTTCGCCATCCTGGGCGACCGCTTCGAGTATCGCGGCCGCGGCATCGAGCTGATGGTGGGCTTCCTGCTGGCCCTGTTGATGCTCGCCGGTTGGGGCGGCCTGATGTACCTGGTGTGGATCTACGTCTTCCATGAAAGGCCGCTCGCGAGCTTCGGGCTGTTCGACATCTTCTCGCTGTCGGTCGCGCTGATCGGCTTTCCGCTTGCCTACGTCGGCCACTATGCCGGGCTGCGCTACCGGCTGTCGCGTACGCGCTGGCGCGGCATACGCTGCGGGCTGGCGGGCTCGGCCTGGCGCTACGGCGGGTTAGCCACCTTCCTCACCTTCGCCAACGCCGTCACCGGCCAGCTGCTGACGCCGCTGGTGTCGGTGAACCTGGCACGACCGCGCATCACCAACACGCGCTTCGGCAGCCTGCCCTTCGTCTTCGCCGGCAGCGCCGGTGACATCTACGCCCGCTACACCGCCTACTACTTCCTCAATATCATCGCCTGGGTGGTGGCGGCCGTCATCTTCTTCACCGCGATCGGCGGCGCCGTCGGCGGCCTCGGTCTCGACTTCACCGAGGACGAGATTCGGAAGGTGCTGACGCGGCCCAGCCTGCGCATCATCCTCCTGGTCGCGGCGCTGGCGATCGGCCTCTACATCATCTTCAGCCTGCTGATCCTGCCTTTGCGCTGCTGGTGGCAGGCCTATCTTTTCCGCTATCTCGTCAGCCACAGCCGCGCCGGCAACGTGTTGTTCGCCACGGCGATCTCGACGCGCCAGATGTGGGGCTTCCTGGTGTTGAACTACCTGATCATCGTGCTGACCCTGGGGCTGGGCTGGCCCTGGGTCATGCATCGCACCTTGAGGCTGATCTCGGCCGAGCTGTGGCTCTACGGTGCACCGGACGGCGCGTCGATCCGCCAGCCGACCGACCTCGGGCCGCGCTACGGCGAGGGGCTTCTGGACATGTTCGACGTGAGCGGCGTCTGACATGGCAACCTCGGCCCGCTTCTACGATGGTGAGACCGCGCAAGTGCACGACGTGAGCGTCCGCACCGCCGCCAATGAGCTGGTGATCTTCCGCCTCGCCGACGCCGGCATCCTGGCGCGCTGGCCGATCGGCGAGCTTGTCGTGCTGGGCGACGTCCAGCACGAGGTGACGCCGCCGATCGCGCGCAAGGGCGCCGAGGCGCGCCTGGTGGTCGACGACCCCGAGCTGCGCCGGCAGCTCGCCTCGCTGGTGCCGCAGCTCGCGCCGCTCGCCGGGACTCGGGTCCCGCCGGTCCGCCGCATCGCCGCCTTCGGCGCGACGTTTGCCGTCCTGATCGGGCTGTTCTGGCTCGCCGTCGACTACGGCACCGAGTACGCCGCGCCGCTGCTGCCCTACAGCCTGCAGGTCAAGCTGGGCGAGAGCGTGTTCGAGGAGCTGACGGCCGACAAGGACGAGTGCCACGGCAAGGCCGGCATGAGGGCGCTGAACGATCTCGCCAATCGGCTGGCCAAGGCAGCCGATTATCCGCACGAGATCGCGGTGCACGTGATGGAAGGCGGTCCGGTCAACGCCTTCACCCTGCCGGGTGGTATCCTGGTCTTCTATTCCGATCTCTTCGATCAGGCCAAGGACAGCGCACAGGTGGCGGGCGTCATGGCGCACGAGATCGGCCATGTCGTGCACTACCATCCGATGAAGGGCGTGGTGCGCCAGTACGGCATCGACCTTCTGGTCAAGCTGGTGAGCGGCGGTTACACGGATCTGCTCGGCTCGCTGGCCTCGGGCGGCAACGTCCTGCTGGCGTTGCGCAACGGACGCGCCTTCGAGCGCGACGCCGACTCGACCGGCGTGGCTCTCCTCGAGAAGCTCGAGATCCGCGCCGACGGCATCGCGAGCTTCTTCGAGCAGATGCTGGCCAAGGAGCCCAAAGACGCCGCCGCCATCGCCGGCATCTGGTCGAGCCATCCGCCGACCGCCGAGCGCATCGACGCGACGCGGCGTCCGTCGACCGGCAGGCCGGCCTTTACGGATGCCGAGTGGAAGGCGATACGCAATGTCTGCAAGTAGTGGGTGCTAGCCGATGCCGATGCGCTGGACGATCTCGCACGACGAGCGACTGGTGATGGTGACCGCCGACGGGCCGGTGACCCTGCTGGAGATCGAGGCCTATTTCGATGCCTTGATCGTGGCCGATGCCCAGCCCTACGGCAAACTGCTCGACGCCACCACCATGGAAGCGCGGCTCACCGACGCCGACGTGATGGCGATCGGCGCGCGCATGAGCGCCTACATCAAGGAACAGAAATGGGAGGGCGGGCCGGCGGCCTTCGTGGCGACGACCCGCATCAACCGCGAGTTCATCAAGCGCTTCATCAATCTCAGCGCCTCGTCGCGGGAGGCGAAGATCTTCCAGACCGTCGACGAGGCCCGCCGCTGGCTCGACGGGCAGATGCGCTAGCGCTTCTGTTTCGCCTTGTAGGCGAGCCAGTCGACGATGGCGTCGAGGTCGCTGTCGCTCAGCGTCGTCCGGTCGTAGCCCGCCATCTTCTGCTCGGGCCACCGGCGCACCGATGACGGATCGCGGATGAACTTCTTGAGCGCCGGGATCTGGAAATAGTCCGTGACGTTCATCGGCCGGCCGAGATCGGGTCCCTGTCCGCCTTCGCCTTCACCGTTGAAGCGATGGCAGGCCATGCACAACGCGACGTAACGGTCGAGGCCGATGCGAATGGGATCGCCCGCCGGTACGTCGGCGTCCACGGCGAGGCCTGGCCAGCGCTTCAGGGGGCTTTCGGTGACGGCGATCGCGGCGAGGCGATAAGCCCAATATTCGGGGCTGACGCGCGCCGGCGGGACGAGCCGCCAGACGATGTAGAACGGACCGGCACTCGCCTTGTCGGGCTTGCCCGGAAGGGGCGGCCACGGCGCCGCGGGAGTCTCGACGGCGAGGAAGCCTTCGATCTCTGCCGAGTTGGCAGTGACGAGACTGCCCGGGATGCTGACCGAGAAATTGTCGATGGCGCGTGCCTGCAGGTAGTCGTCCGCGCCGATCGCGGTGCCCTTCAGCAGCTCTGGCAAGGGAATGGCGCGGTAGGTCATCGGACGATGGTAGATGGCATCGGTCACCGTGATGCTGCGCACGGTCGGGTTGGCGAGCAAGGCCTCCTGCGTGTAGCTCCGGCTCGCGTTCGGACCGGTGATCGTGAGCGTCGGCGACTGTGCGACGGCAGACGTCGCTGTGATGATCCCCAACAGTGCGGCCATCAGAAGCCGCGCTGCTGCCGTCACGTCATCCTCTGCCCGCCGATCCGGCAATCCTTCAGGATCTCGGGCCGGAAGGCGAGGCCATGGCCCGGCCGTTCCGGCGGCGCCATCGTTCCGGTCTTCGACGGCAGCACCGGCTCGATCCAAAGATCGTCGTTCCAGTCCATGTATTCGAGATAATTGGCGTTGGGGATCGAGGCCAGCACGTGGACCATGGTCTCATGGAAGAGGTGCGGCGCGATCCTGATGCCCCACGGTTCGGCTGCGGCCGCAATCTTGCGCAGCTCGGTATAGCCGCCCCGCATCGGGTCGGGCTGCAGGATGGGCACGCACGGTGTCTCGAAGAAGGGGCGCAGGTCGTTGCGCGTGAAATGACTCTCGCCGCCCACGATCCTGGTCTTCAGCGCTGCGGCGATGCGGCGATAGCCGGAAAAATCCTCGGCCACCACCGGCTCCTCGAGCCAGTAGGGATCGAACTCGTCGATGCGATGGCCGGCCTGGATGGCGGTATCGGCGTCCCAGCCCATGTTGACGTCGATCATGATCTCGATGCCGCCACCCATCGCCTCGCGCATCGCCTTGACGTTCTGCACGTCTTCGCGCCACGGCCGGATGTGCGCGACCTGCATCTTGATCGCCTTCAGACCTTGCGCCGTGAATTCCTTGGCCCGCGCAATCATGCCGTCGCGGCCAAGGCCGCGAAAACAGCCCGAGCCGTAGGCCGGGACCTCGGTGCGTGCCGCGCCCCACAGGCGGAACAGGGGCAGGCCGGCGCGCTTGCCCAAGATGTCCCACAGCGCCATGTCGACGGCGCTCTGGGCGAACACCGTGACGCCCATGCGGCCCAGCCAGAAGTTGCTCTTGTAGAGCACCTGCCAGATCGCCTCGATCTCGGTGGCGTCGCGGCCGATGATGTGCGGGGCTATGAGCTCCTTCATGCAGGCATCGAGCGTGTGCAGCCCGCCGCGCAGGGGCATCAGGTAGCTCATGCCTATGAGGCCGCCCTGGGTCTCGATCTCCAGCACATAGATGTCGCGCTTCGGCGCCGACAGGATGCCGGCGGCCGGTGGTGGCCCGCGCCACGGTATCTGCAGCAGGGTTGAACGCAGCTCGACGATGGTCGTGGGCGTGGTCATGAGGCATATCTCCCTGCGCTTTCGCCAACTATGATGCTCTCCTGATGACTTCGTCCAACCGCCTCTATCTCTTCGACACCACCCTGCGAGACGGCGCCCAGACCCAGGGCGTCGACTTCACCGTCGCCGACAAAGCCGCCATTGCGCGTGAGCTCGATCTTTTGGGCATCGACTACATCGAAGGTGGGTGGCCGGGCGCCAATCCGACCGACGATCGCTTCTTCGCCGATCCACCTGAGTTTCAGAATGCCAAGTTCGTGGCTTTCGGCATGACGCGCCGCGCCGGCCGTAGCGCCGCCAACGATCCGGGCCTGGCCGCCATCCTGCAGACCAAGGCGCGCAACGTGTGCATGGTCGGCAAGACCTGGGACTTCCATGTCGATGTGGCGCTGGAAGTCGACCGCAAGGAGTATCTCGAGATGATCTCGGACTCGCTTGCCTATGCGAAGGGGCGCATGGACGAGGTGATGTTCGACGCCGAGCATTTCTTCGACGGCTACAAGGCCAATCCCGACTACGCGATGGCCTGCCTGGCTGCCGCCGAGAAGGCGGGCGCGCGCTGGCTGGTGCTCTGCGACACCAACGGCGGCTCGTTGCCGCACGAAATCGAGCGCATCGTCGGCGAAGTGGTGAAGAAGATCCCGGGCGAGCGGCTCGGCATCCACACCCACAACGACACCGAGAACGCCGTCGCCAACACGCTGGCAGCCGTCCGCGCCGGCGTGCGCCAGGTGCAGGGCACGATCAACGGGCTCGGCGAGCGCTGCGGCAACGCCAACATGATCGCTCTTATTCCCAACCTGGTGCTCAAGATGGGCTTCGAGACCGGCTTGAAGGACGGCGCGATGCAACGCCTCACCCATCTGTCGCGCCTGCTCGACGATCGGCTGAACGTCGTACCCAACCGCAGCGCCGCCTATGTCGGCACGCGGGCCTTCGCGCACAAGGGCGGCCTGCACGTCTCGGCCGTCGAGAAGGATCCCAAGACCTACGAGCATGTCGATCCCGAGACTGTCGGCAACCAGCGCGTCATCGTGGTCAGCGACCAGGCCGGCCGCTCCAACATCATGGCGCGCTTCCGCCAGATCGGCCTGGACGTCGATCCCAAGGATCCCGGCGTCGCGCGGCTGCTGGAGATCGTCAAGGAGCGTGAGGCCGAGGGATATGCCTACGACGGCGCTGATGCCTCGTTCGAGCTTTTGGCGCGCCATGAGCTGCACACCGTGCCTGACTACTTCGCCTTGCACAGTTTCCGCGTGTTGGCAGAGCGGCGCGTCAATGCACGCGGCCAGCTCATCGCGCTCTCCGAAGCGACGGTGAAGCTCGATGTCGGCGGCCGCCGCGCCATGGAAGTGGGCGAGGGCAACGGCCCGGTGAACGCGCTCGATGCTGCCCTGCGGAAGGCGCTGCTGCCGGTCTATCCCGAGCTTCAGGACATGCGGCTGGTCGACTTCAAGGTCCGCATCCTCGATGCGGCGGGCGGAACGGCGGCGACGACGCGCGTCATGATCGAAAGCGCCGACGCCATGCGCCGCTGGTCGACCATCGGCGTGTCGCCCAACATAGTCGATGCTTCCTACAACGCGCTCTACGACGCCATCACCTACAAGTTGTTCCGCGACGGGGCGAAACCGGCGAACGGACTCAGTAGCGCAGCGCATCAGGCTCCTCTCCCCCGCTAGGGGGAGAGGTTGGGTGAGGGGGCGACGCACGTCGATTTCCCCCCCCCCCCCCCCCCCCCCCCCCCCGGGGGGGGGGGGGGGGGGGGGGGGGGGGGCGACGCACGTCGATTCCCCCTCACCTAGCCTCTCCCCCTAGCGGGGGAGAGGAACATGAGCGGCAAGGGAGGCGGCAGCGCCTACCTGCCATGTCACTGCAGCCAGTTGACCTCACTGGGGTCGCAGCAGACCATAGATAGGTGCGAGACGGAGAGCATCTGGACGGCCGTTCCCCGGCGGGGACGGTGACGCCCCCGGTCGCGGCCATTCAGCGTCGGCCGCGCATGGAACGGCGTATCGTGGCTCGAGCCGTCATGTGGTCGCTGCCCGCGATCGTGCTGGCCGTTAGCCTGTTCGTCTGGCTGTCGTCCGGCCGCTACGTCTCGACCGACAACGCCTATGTGAAGGGCGATCGCGCCCAGATCGCGCCCGAACTCAGCGGCATCATCGTCGAAGTGCCGGTGCAGGAGAACCAGCACGTCTCGCGCGGCCAGCTCCTGTTCAAGCTCGACGACCAGTCCTACCGCCTGTTGCTCGCCAAGATCGACGCCGAGATCGAGACGACGCGTGCCGATATCAGGGGCTTGCGCGCGCAATGGCGGACCAAGCGCGAGGAGATCAAGGCGGCACAAAGCCAGCTGAACTACGCCCAGCAGGAATTCGAGCGCCAGTCCGACCTCGCCGAGAAGAAGATCGCCTCGCAGCAGAAGCTGCAGGAGACGCGGATGGGCCTCGACGTCGCCCGTCAGCGCATCTCGGCGGCGCAGGAGGACCTGCAGCGCATCGAGGCGCAGCTCGCGGGCGATCCCAAGATCCGCACCGACGACCATCCGCGGGTCAAGCAGATGGTGGCGGCGCGTGACGAGGCCTTGCTGCAGCTCCGCCGCACCACCATCGAATCGCCGCTCGACGGCATCGTCTCCAAGCGGCCGGTGCCCGGCAGCTACGCCACCGCCGGCGTGCCGGTGATGGTGGTGGTGGCCGACACCGATCTCTGGATCGAGGCCAACTTCAAGGAGACCGAGCTCACCCTGGTGCGGCCGGGCCAGACCGCCATCGTCAAGGTCGACACCTATCCCGACGCCGAATGCACCGGCAAGATCGCGAGTATCGCCCAGGCAACGGGCGCGGAGTTCGCCGTGCTGCCGCCGCAGAACGCCTCGGGCAACTGGGTGAAGGTGGTGCAGCGCATCCCCGTGCGCATCGCCGTCACCTGCCGCGAGGGCGATCCGCCATTGCGCGTCGGCATGAGCACGACCGTCGAGATCGACACCGGCCACAGCCGCTCGGTCGGCAGCCTGCTCGCCGGGCTCGCCAAGACCTTCGGCCTGTCGAACGCTTCGGCTACCGCGAAGCCATGATCGATCCGGCCGTCAGGCGCCGGCGCGGTCTGATCACCATCGTGGTGATGATGGCCACGATCATGCATGCACTCGACGGCACCATTGCCAACGTGGCGCTGCCCTCGATCCAGGGCTCGCTGTCGGCGACCCAGGAGCAGGTCTCCTGGGTGGTGACATCCTATATCGTGGCCTCCGCCATCATGACGCCGTTCGCGGGCTTCAGCGCCACGCGCTTCGGCCTGCGCCGCACGCTCTCGACCTGCGTGGTCGGCTTCACCATCGTGTCGATGCTGTGCGGGGCAGCCCAGACGCTCGACCAGCTCGTGCTGTTCCGCGCCCTGCAGGGCGGCTTTGGCGCGGCGCTCGTGCCCGTCTCGCAGGCGATCATGATGGACACCTATCCGCGCGAGGAGCAGGGCAAGGCGATGGCGATGTGGGGCGTCGGCACCATGATCGGCCCGATCGTCGGCCCGTCGCTCGGTGGCTGGCTGACCGACGAATTCACCTGGCGCTGGGTATTCTACGTCAACTTGCCGGTCGGCCTGCTGTGCGCCACCGGCATCCTGATTCTGGTGCGTGACACCGCGCACGACCGTCGGCGGCCGTTCGACATGCTGGGCTTCGTCCTCCTCGCCATCGCCATCGGCAGCTTCCAGCTCATGCTCGATCGTGGCCAGCAGCTCGACTGGTTCGATTCGATCGAGATCATCGTCGAGACCCTGGTGGCGGGCGTCGCCTTCGCGATGTTCCTGATCCACGTGATGACCGATCATCACCCATTCCTGTCGCGCGACCTGTTCCGCGACCGCAACCTCTCGGTCGGCCTGATCCTGACCGCCATCACCGGCCTGGTGCTGATCGTCACGGCGACCCTCATGCCGCCCTTCCTGCAGCAGCTGAAGGGCTATCCGGTGTTCACCACCGGCATCGTGCTGGCGCCGCGCGGTGCCGGCATGATGATCTCCATGATGCTGGTGTCGCGCCTGATCGGCCGCTTCGACGCCCGCATCATGATCGCGCTGGGCTTCGGCCTGTGCGCGCTGTCGCTGTGGGAGATGACGACCTTCACCCTCGAGGTCAGCGAGAGCCAGATCATCTGGAACGGCGTGCTGCTGGGCTTTGCGCTGGGACTCGTCTTCCCGCCGCTCACCACGCTCACCTTCGCCACCCTGCCGCCGCGCCTGCGCACCGAGGGGGCGGCGATCAATGCGCTGATGCGCAATCTCGGCGCCTCGGTCGGCATCGCCGTGCTGGTGTCGCTGCTCGCCCGCAACACCCAGGTGAATCGCGCGGAACTGGTCGGCCAGCTCACGCCCTACAGCGCCGGCTGGCCGTTTGGCCGCGTCATGCCCGGCCCCGATTCGCAGATGCTCGCGGTGTGGGATGCCGAGATCAACCGGCAGGCGGCGATGATCGGCTACCTCAACGACTTCCGGGCCATGACGATCTGCAGCCTGCTGGTGATACCGCTGCTCCTGCTGATGCGCCGGCAGATGCTGGCACGTTAGACTTTAGGCTAACTTGACCTCGCTATGTTGACGGTGATGAGGTGCGCACATCATAATTTGATGGTGCCGCATCGATCGAGTCGCGCGGCCAAGCACAAGCAGGAGGAAACATGGCACGCACGTCCTTTGCGGCGCTGATCGGCGCCGTCGTTCTGGCCGGCATTGCAGCAAGCAGCCCCGCACGGGCGCAGGTGATCGGCGTGAGCTGGTCGAATTTCCAGGAAGAGCGCTGGAAGACCGACGAGGCGGCGATCAAGGCGGCGATCGCGGCCGGCGGCGGCACCTACGTCTCGGCCGACGCGCAGAGCAACGCCGCCAAGCAGGTCACCGATATCGAAGCGCTGATCGCGCGCGGCGCCAAGGCACTGATCGTGCTGGCGCAGGATGCCAACGCCGTGCGCCCGGCGATCGAGAAGGCGATGAACGAAGGCATCCCGGTGATCGGCTACGATCGCCTGATCGAGATGAAGGACGTGCTCTACATCACCTTCGACAACAAGGAAGTGGGCCGCATCCAGGCCCGAGAGGTGTTCAAGGCGAAGCCCGACGGCAACTACGTCTTCATCAAGGGCTCGTCGGCCGATCCCAACGCCGATTTCCTGTTCTCCGGCCAGATGGAGGTGCTGGGCGACGCAATCAAGGGCGGCAAGGTCAAGAACGTCGGCGAGGCCTATACCGACGGCTGGTTGCCGGCCAACGCGCAACGCAACATGGAGCAGTTCCTGACCGCCAACCGCAACAAGGTCGACGCGGTCGTGGCCTCGAACGACGGCACGGCGGGCGGCGCCGTTGCCGCGCTTGCAGCGCAGGGGATGGCGGGATCGGTGCCGGTCTCGGGCCAGGACGGCGACCACGCGGCGCTGAACCGCGTCGCGCTCGGCACGCAGACCGTGAGCGTGTGGAAGGACGCACGCTTGCTCGGCCGCACGGCGGGCGAGCAGGCGATGACGCTCGCCAAGGGCACCAAGCTCGCGGCGTTGCAAGGCACCAGGAGCTGGGCCGACGGTCCGCGCAAGGTCGCGATGACCTCGATCCTGCTCACGCCGGTGCCGATCACCAAGGACAACCTGGACGTCGTCATCCAGGCCGGCTGGGTCCCGAAGGACGTGGTCTGCCGCGGCGTGAAGGCGGGCACGGCCAAGGCCTGCAACTGAAGTGAACCCATCGCTCTCCGGAGCATCAGAACGTGTGGCCGTGTCCCAGCGGCGCGGCCTTGCTGATCTGTTCCGCGCCACCGAGATCGACGCGCGGCTGGTCGGCATGCTGGGCGCGCTGGCGCTGATCTGGATCGGCGTCGACCTCCTGTCCGGCGGCGCCTTCCTGACGCCGCGCAACCTGTGGAACCTCTCGGTGCAGACCGCGTCGGTCGCCGTCATGGCGGCCGGCATGGTGCTGGTGATCGTGGCGCGCCATATCGACCTCTCGGTCGGCTCGATCCTCGGCCTGGTCGGCATGATCATGGGGGTGACGCAGGCGGAGTTCCTGCCGAAGTATCTCGGTTTCGATCACCCGCTCATCTGGGTCATCGCGCTCGTCGTCGGCCTCGCCGTCGGTGCGGCCATTGGGCTGCTGCAAGGCGTCATTGTCGCCTATCTCGGCGTGCCGGCCTTCATCGTCACCTTGGGCGGCCTGCTGGTGTGGCGCGGCTGCGCCTGGTGGGTCACGTCAGGCCGCACCGTGGCGCCGATGGACGACGCGTTCCGGCGCATGGGCGGCGGCATCGAAGGCGCGATCGGCGCCAACTGGACATGGGTCGTGGCGCTGATCGCCTTCGCCGCCATCGTCTGGCGCACGCTGCACGCCCGCCGGCGGCGCCGGCTGGTCGGCTTTGCGCTTCGGCCGGTCTGGGCCGAGGTGACCGTCGCCGGGCTCGCCTGTCTCGCCGTGTGGGCAGTCGTGCTGGTTGCCAACAGCTACGATCTGCCGCCGCGCGTCGCCGAGCGCATTGCCGCCGAGCGCGGCCTCACGGTGCCGCCGCAGGGCCTGTCGATCGCGCACGGCCTCGCCCTGCCGGTGCTGATCGCCGTTGCCGTGGGTATCGTCGTCACCTTCCTCGCCCAGCGCACGCGTTTTGGCCGCTACGTGTTCGCGCTGGGCGGCAATCCGGAAGCCACGGAACTCTCCGGCGTCGACACCAGGCGTGTCACCGTCATGGTCTTCGTGCTGATGGGCATGCTGTGCGCCGTGGCGGCCGCCATATCGACCGCCCGCCTGAACGCCGCAACCAACGCCCTGGGCATGCTCGACGAGCTCTATGTCATCGCCGCGGCCGTGATCGGCGGCACGTCGCTGGGCGGCGGGCTGGGCACCGTCGCCGGCGCGATGCTGGGCGCGCTGGTCATGCAGAGCCTGCAGTCGGGCATGGTGCTGATGGGCCTCGACACGCCCTTGCAGAACATCGTCGTCGGCTTCGTGCTGGTCGTCGCCGTATGGCTCGACCGGCTCTATCGCTCGCGCACCTTGAAGGGGAGTGCGCCATGAGCGACGCCCGGTCCTCGCTGGTCGAGATGCGCGGCATGAGCATCAGCTTCGGCGGCGTGCGCGCCGTCGACGACGTGTCGCTCGACCTGTCAGGCGGCGAGGTCGTGGGGCTGCTTGGCCACAACGGCGCCGGCAAGTCGACGTTGATCAAGATGCTGTCGGGCGCCTACCGGCCCGATGCCGGCGACATCCGGATCGACGGCCGGCCGGCCACGATCCACAGCCCGCGCGACGCAAGGCGCTACGGCATCGAGACGATCTACCAGACACTGGCGCTTGCCGAGAATCTCGACGCGGCGGCCAACCTGTTCCTGGGGCGAGAACTGCGCAGCGGCTGGGGCACGCTCGATGACGTCGCCATGGAGGTCGAGACGCGCAAGGTGATGGCGCGCCTCAATCCGCACTTCGCCAAGTTCAAGGAGCCGGTGCGCGCCTTGTCGGGCGGCCAGCGCCAGGCGGTGGCCATCGCGCGGGCGATCCACTTCAACGCCCGCGTCCTGATCATGGACGAACCGACGGCGGCACTCGGCCCGCAGGAGACCCAGCAGGTCGCCGATCTCATCGTCCAGCTCAAGAAGGAAGGGATCGGCATCTTCCTCATCAGCCATGACATCCACGACGTATTCGACCTTGCCGATCGCGTGGCGGTGATGAAGAACGGCAGGCTCGTCGGCACCGCGCGCACACATGCCGTGACCAAGGACGAGGTGCTGGGCATGATCATCCTCGGCACATGCCCGGCCGCCGCCGTTCCCGGGCCGGGTGCTCTTGCCGCGGGTACCGCCTGACCAGCCATGACGCGCCGTACACTCGAAGATGTCGCCCGAGCCGCCGGGGTCAGCCTCGCCACGGCCGATCGCGCTCTCAACGGCCGCCCGGGCGTGCGCGAGCAGACGCGCCGCAAGATCGAGAATGCCGCCCAGCGCCTGAGCTATCGGCCGGACCGTGCCGCCGCGGCGCTGGCGCGCGGACAGCGTTGGCGTTTCTGCTTCGTGCTGCCGCTGGGCGACAACGTATTCATGAGCCAGCTCGCCGAGGCGGTGCGCGAGACGGCGGCATGGATGGCGGAGGAGCGCGCCGATATCGAGCTCGTGCATGTCGACGTGTTCGATGGCCCGGTGCTGGCGCACGAGCTGGCTCGGCTCGGCCCGGACTACGACGGCTTCGCGGTCGTGGCGCTCGACCATCCCGCGGTGCGCGAGGCCATCGACGCGCTCGTCCTGGCCGGGCGCCATGTCGTCACCCTGGTGTCCGACGTGCCGACCTCGCGTCGGCACCACTATGTCGGCCTGGCGAACTTCGCCGCAGGTCGCACGGCCGGCACGCTGCTTGGCCGCTTCGTCGGCGCGCGGCTCGGCGCTGTCGGCGTGATCGCGGGCTCGCTGGCGCTGCGCGACCACGCCGAGCGTCTCGCCGGCTTCGTCCAGGCGCTGAGCGAGGTGGCGCCCCATCTCGACGTCGCCGCGACGCGCGAGGGCCGCGACGACCGCGAACGCACACGGGAAGCAACGGAGGATCTCCTCAATGCGCACCCCGGGCTCATCGGACTCTATGTCATCGGAGCCGGCAAGCGCGGCGCGGTGGCCGCGCTCGAAACGGCGAGGCGGGCCGGCGACATCGTTTTCGTCGGCCACGAGCTCACGCCCGACACGCGCCGCTTTCTGCTGTCGGGCACGATGGCGGCCGTGGTCAACCAGGACGCCGGCCACGAAGCGCGCTCGGCGGCGCGGGTCCTGCTTGCCTACTGTGAAGACCGGGCGATCAACGCCGCCCAGGAGCGCATCCGCATCGACGTCTTCGTGAAGGACAACCTGCCCTAGCTTCCGCTAGAAGTGCCGCGCATGGGACGTTCCGCCAAAGGCCGCGCCACTACCACCGTCGCGCCGACGATCATCCTGGTGCGCCCCCAGCTCGGCGAGAACATCGGCATGGCGGCGCGCGCCATGCTGAATTGCGGCCTGTCGAGCCTGCGCCTGGTCGCGCCGCGCGACGGCTGGCCGAACCCCAAGGCTGAGCGCGCAGCGTCCGGCGCCGACGTGGTGCTGGACAAGGCCAAGGTGTTCGACACGGTCGAGGCGGCGGTGGTCGGCCTCGGGCGCGTCGTCGCGACCACGGCGCGCAACCGTGAGCTCAGCCAGCGCATCGTCACGCCGCGTCGTGCCGCCGCCGAGATGCGCCGCTGGACGGCCGAGGGCGACAAGGTTGGCATCCTGTTCGGACCGGAGCGCACCGGACTCACCAACGACGACATGGTGCAGGCCGACACCGCGCTCTCGATCCCGCTCAACCCGCAATTCTCTTCGCTGAACATCGCCCAGGCTGTCCTGCTGGTGTCCTATGAATGGGCAATGGCGGAAGAGGAGGGGCCGGCCGAGCGCATGTCCGACCATTCGACGCGGCCTGCGACGAAGGACGAGCTGCAGAACCTGTTCGCCCATCTCGAGCGCGCGCTCGATCAGTCAGGCTTCCTTCGCAACAAGGCGATGCGGCCGGCGATGGTGAACAACCTGCGCGCGCTCCTGCAGCGCACGGCCATGACCGAGCAGGAGGTGCGCTCGTTCCACGGCGTGATCAAATACCTCGCCAAGCGCAAGCACGAGGAGGAGTAGCGGAGCGCGGAACGCCCGCGGTCCGAATCACGACAAGATGCTCCCGGCTAACCGCGCTGGCGGCGCAAAGTTTCGGACGGCGTCTCGCCGTAGCGCTTGCGGTATTCCACCGAGAAGCGGCCGAGATGGCAGAAGCCCCAGTGGAAGGCGATCGTTGTCACGCTGTCCCGTTGGCCGGCCAGCAACAGAGCCTGGCGCACCTGGGTGAAGCGGCAGTCGCGAACGTAGCGCATCGGCGACGTGCCGCACTCGTCGTGGAAGTGCTTGTGGAGCGTGCGTCCTGCAATGCCTGCCGCGGCGGCGACCTCGCCGATCGTCAACGAATCGTCGAGATGGGCATCGATGTAATGCGCGGCGCGCTGCATGTCGGGCGCCAAGTCGTCTCTTTCAGAGGGCGGGGGCAGCAGGCTGATCATCGTGGCTCCTCGGCAACAGTTGCTGGCAATCGTACGGGTTGGGGGCTTTGTGCAGTTTCCGGATAGTGGCGCATACGGTTGTATTTCATATCCCGTCTTGTCGCGGTCCGTCCGCGATCGGATGGAGGCTTCAATGCAGACCAACTACACCTATGCTTCGGCCCTTGCTGCTTCGCAGCGCATCAACTGGCGCGTCGAGGACATTATCGGCGGTGAAAAGCGGCTAGATTTTGACAAGCCGTTCATGCCCGAGGCGCTTGCCCGTATCGCGCCGCTCGACAGCCTGTCGGCGCGCGAGAAGCTGCTGCTGAACCAGATCCGCGGCCACGGCTATCTCTACCAGTTCGGCCTGGTTGAGGAGTTCATCCTGCCTTTCCTGCTCGACCACATGCGCCCGCGCCTGGCGGGCGACGACGCGCGCTGCCGCGCGTTCCTGCAGTTCGCCGGCGAGGAGGCCAAGCACATCGACCTCTTCAAGCGCTTCCGCACCGAGTTCCAGAAGGGCTTCAGCACGGAGTGCGAGGTGATCGGCCCGCCCGAAGTGATCGCCGAGGCCGTCCTGAAGCACAAGCCGTTGTCGGTGGCGCTGCTGATCCTGCATCTCGAATGGATGACGCAGCGCCACTTCATCGAATGCATCCGCGACGACACGGGTCTCGACCGGCAGTTCGCCAGCATGCTGCGCCATCACTGGATGGAGGAGGCTCAGCACGCCATGCTCGACACCTTGGTGGTGGCCGAGCTTGCCAAGGGCATGCCGGAAGCCGAGATCGTGAGCTGCGTCGACGGCTATCTCGAGATCGGCGGCATGATCGATGACGGCCTGAAGCAGCAGGCGCTGTTTGACCTTGCCGCCATGATGAAGGCAAGCGGCCGCAAGCTCGGCGAAGCCGAGCATGCGACGCTCGCTGAGCAGCAGCACCAGGCGCAGCGCTGGACCTTCATCGGGTCGGGCATGAGCCATCCCAACTTCCTGGGGACGGTGCAGCAGCTCTCGCCAGCCAGCGGCAAGCGGCTGGCCGAGATTGCGCCAGTATTCTGCTGACGTGTTCTGCTAGAAGCTTGATCCTCTGCGCTCCGTGAAGGATGTAGTGTCGACCCGACACCATTCTTCACGGAGCCGAGATGTCCACGACTGCCAAGATCTCCTGGGTCGACGGCGCATTGTTCGTCGCCGAGGCCGGCAGTGGCCACACCATCACCATGGACGGCGCCCCCGACGTCGGCGGCCGCGACCTGGCATTGCGGCCGATGGAGGTAATGCTGATCGGGATGGGCGGCTGCACGGCGATCGACGTCGTCTCGATGCTGAAGAAGCAGCGCCAGGACATAGAGGGCGTCGAGGTCTCGCTGGAGGCCGAACGGGCCGATGATCATCCCAAGATCTATACCTCGGTGAAGCTGGTCTACACGGTACGCGGCCGGAAATTGAACAAGGCGCTGGTCGAACGGGCCGTCAGCCTGTCGGACGACAAGTACTGCTCGGCCACGGCGATGTTCAAGAAAACCGCCCAGGTGACCCACGAAATCGTGCTGGTCGAAGTCTAAGCCATTGATTTTGAATGGCGAACGGGCGCTTGACTGGCCAGCTTTCGCCAGTATGTTCCGCCCTTCTTCCGGAGAACGTGACTGAAGGCCTTTCAGGCCCTCATTCCGCCCCAGCAAGCTCGCTGTAAACAGCGAGTCGCTGGATCCAGGCCTATCCGGACAACAGCGTCATATGGCGCATAACGATGGAGCGATCGCGTGAGCAAACGCGAGAATTCGAAGTACAAGATCGACCGCCGCCTCAGGGTCAACCTGTGGGGCCGTCCCAAGAGCCCGATCAACAAGCGCGAATACGGTCCCGGCCAGCACGGCCAGGGCCGCCAGAAGCCGACCGACTACCGCCTGCAGCTCATGGCCAAGCAGCGGCTCAAGGGCTACTACGGCTCGGTCTCGGAGCGCCAGCTGCGCCGCTATTATCTCGAGGCGGTGCGCCGCAAGGGCGATACCGGCGAAAACCTGGTCGAGATCCTGGAGCGCCGGCTGGACGCGGTCATCTACCGCATGAAGTTCGCCATCACCGTGTTCGCCAGCCGTCAGCTGGTCAGCCACGGTCACGTCAAAGTGAATGGCAAGCGGGTCAACATCGCCTCGTACCTTGTGAAGGACAACGATGTGATCGAGCTCACGTCCAAGGCCCGGGAGATGGCCCGGGTGCTGGAAGCCACGCAGACCGCGGAGCGCGACGTGCCGGAATACGTTTCGGTCGACCATAAGGACATGAAGGGCACCTACGTGCGCGGGCCCAAGCTCGCCGACGTGCCCTATCCGGTCCAGATGGAGCCTTCGCTGGTCGTCGAGTATTACAGCCGCTAGTCGAAGGGCTGTAACGAACGGCAACTAATACGAAAACCCGCCCTTTTGTGGCGGGTTTTTTGCTTAGTAATTCAGGGGTAAGCGCCGGTTCTGACTGTCCGGCGAGACAGGCAAAGCTTATAATCCCGTCAAGGGGCTGGGGATCTGGAGAGTCTGGGATGCGGATGGTCCGTTTGGCGGTTCTCGCGGTGATCGCGGTCGCGGTCGGCGGGGCTGGCTATGTCTATCGCGACGAGGTGGCTCAAAAGCTGGGTCTGGCAACGGCGAGCGCAGCCGAGAAGGGCGGGGCTGCCAGTCCCGCGGCATCGGCGCAGCCGCAAGGCCGGCGCGGCCGGCTGAACCCGGGGGGACCCGTCCCCGTCGTCGTCACCAAGGTCGCCAAGAAGCCGATGCCGATCGTGATCGAAGCGGTCGGCACCGTTCAGGCGATTGCCTCGATCCAGATCAAGGCGCGCCTCGACAGCCAGATCATGAAGGTGGGCGTCGAGGAAGGCGCGCTGGTGAAGGAGGGCGACCTCCTGTTCGAGCTCGATTCGCGTACGCTGAAGGCGCAGCTCGGCCAGATCGAGGCCCAGATCCGCAAGGACCAGGCGCAGATCGTCCAAGCCAAGCGTGACACCGAGCGCGCCGACGGATTGCTCACCAAAGGCGCCGGCACGGTCGTGCAGCGCGACAACAGTTCGACGACGCTGAAGTCTCTCGAGGCGCAGTTGGAGTCCGACGAGGCCACTCGCCAGAGCGTGCTTACTCAGCTCAGCTTCACTGAAATCCGCGCGCCCGTCTCGGGGCGAATCGGTTCGATCTCGAGCAAGGCCGGCACCGTGGTCCGCATCGGTGACAACACCACGACCAGCGCGCTCGCCACCATCAACCAGGTCGATCCGATCTACGTGGCCTTCGCCGTACCGCAGGTCTTCCTGCCGGACCTTCGCGCATCGATGGCCAAGGGCGAGGTCAAGGTCGTGGCGATCGTCGATGAAAATCGCAAGCAGCCAGGGGCGATCGCCTTCCTCGAGAACAACGTCGATCCGCTGACCGGTACGGTGACCGCCAAGGCGCGCATCAACAATGCCAACGAGGTCTTGTGGCCGGGCCAGTTCGTGAAGGTCGAGGTCGTGCTCGGCGTCGAGCCCGATGCGATCTCGGTGCCGGCGCCGGCGATCCAGCTCGGGCCGCAAGGACCCTACTTGTTCGTCATCAAGGATGGCGTGGCCGAGCTGCGCAATGTCGTCGTCAAGCGCACCCAGAACGGCGAATCGGTGATCGGCAAGGGCCTGGAGGGAGGCGAGCAGGTCGTCACCGACGGCCAGCTCCGCCTGGTCAATGGCGCCAATGTCGGCGTCAGGCCGGCGACACCCGAGACACCGTCGACTGCTGCCGCCCCACCGCGCGGCTAGAAACACCTCAGAGCCAGAGACCGGACATGCTTTCAGCCCTTTGCATCCGCCGCCCGGTCATGACGATCCTGGTGATGGCGTCGTTCGTCATCGCCGGCATCTTCGGCTACAAGCAGCTTCCCGTCGCGGCCGTGCCGCGCGTCGACTTCCCGACCATCCAGGTCACCGCCCAGCTGCCCGGCGCCAGCCCCGAGACCATGGCGGCGTCGGTCGCTTCGATCCTCGAGCGGCAGTTCGCGACCATCGCCGGCGTGACGACGATGACCTCGACATCGTCGCTGGGCAACACCTCGATCGTCCTGCAGTTCGACCTCAACCGCTCGATCGACGGCGCCGCGCTCGACGTCCAGTCGGCGATCTCCTCGGCGATGCGCCGCCTGCCGGCCGAGCTGCCGACGCCGCCCAGCTTCCGCAAGGTCAACCCGGCCGACTTCCCGGTCATGTTCCTGGCGCTGAAATCGGCCCAGGTGCGGCTGTCGGACGTCGACGCCTTCTCCAACCGCTCGATCCTGCCGCGCATCTCGACCTTGCCGGGCGTGGCGCAGGTGCTGATCTTCGGCTCGCAGAAGTACGCCGTGCGTGTGCGCGCCAACCTCGACCAGCTCGCGGTTCGCGGGCTGACCCTGCAGGAACTGCAGAACTCGATCGTCAATGCCAATTCAAGCAAGCCGGTCGGCGCCATCGCCGACCAGCGGCAGAGTTCGATCCTCGACGCGACCGGGCCGATCAACAAGGCGGCCGACTACCTGCCGGTGATCGTCACCTGGCAGAACGGCGCTCCGGTGCGCGTCTCCGATGTCGCCGCCTCGATCGACAGTGTCGAGAACGACAAGGTCGCGACCTGGCTCGACGGCACCCGCGCCATCGTGCTCGCGGTCTATCGCCAGCCCGACGCCAACACCGTCGAGGTGGTCGATCGCGTGCGCAGCATGCTGCCGGCCATCCAGGCCGAACTGCCGACCGGCGTCGAGATCAGCGTGTTGAACGACCGCTCGATCCCGATCCGCCACGCCATCGAGGACGTCGAGTTCACCCTGGCGCTCGCCGGCCTGCTGGTCGTCATCGCCATCTATTTCTTCCTGCGCAGCTTCCGGGCGACGCTGATTCCTGCCATAGCGCTCCCCATCTCGGTCGTGGGCACGTTTGCCGGCATGTATGTGGTCGGCCATTCGATCGACAACATCTCGCTGCTGGCGCTGACGCTCGCCGTGGGCTTCGTGGTCGACGACGCCATCGTCATGCTCGAAAACATCGTTCGCCATATCGAGGCAGGCGAGAAGCCGATGGAGGCCGCCTTCAAGGGCTCCAAGGAGGTGGGTTTCACCATCATCTCCATGACCCTGTCGCTGGTCGCGGTGTTCATCCCGGTGCTGTTCATGGGCGGCGTGGTCGGCCGCATGTTCAACGAGTTCGGCCTGGTCATCAGCTTCGCCATCCTGATCTCGGGCGTGGTCTCCCTGACGCTGACGCCGATGCTGTGCTCGCGGATGTTGAAGCCGATCGACCATCACGAGAAGCACAACTTCCTGCTGCGCTCCTTCGAGTGGATATTCAAGAAGATGACGGCCGGCTACACCTGGGCGCTGCGGCGCACCGTGGCCATGCCCAAGATCGTCCTGCTCATCACGTTGGGGACGTTCGTGGCGACGGCCGTCATGTTCCAAGCCGTCCCCAAGGGCTTCTTTCCGACCGAGGATATCGGGCAGATTTCCGGCTCGACGGTCGGTCCGGACGACGCGTCGTTCGACGCGATGGTCGCGCGCCAGGCCGCGCTGGCCGAGGTCATCAAACGCGATCCCGACGTCGTGTCGGTGATTTCCACAGTCGGCGGCGGCAACGCGGCCAACACGGTCAACTCCGGCCGCATGTTCATTACGCTGCGCGAGAAGGGTCAACGCACCGACAGCGTGTTGCAGGTGATTGCCCGGCTTCGTCGGGCGACGGGGGCTGTTCCGGGCATCAACATCTTCTTCCAGCCGATCCAGTCGATCAACATCGGCACGACGCAGACCCGCGCGCAATATCAGTTCGGCATGCGCTCCAGCAATCTCACCGAGCTGCGTGAATACGCGCCGCGCATGGAAGAGCGCATGCGGCGCATTCCGACCATCCAGGACGTCAACTCCGACCTGCAGGTGCGCGCCCGTTCGACGGTCATCGACATCGACCGCGACATCGCCTCGCGGCTGGGCCTGTCGGTCGACCAGATCCGGCTGCTGCTCTACTCGGCCTTCGGTAGCCGCCAGGTCTCGACGATCTATGCGCCGGACGATACCTACCAGGTGATCCTGGAGGCCGATCCGCGTTACGCCGACACCAACGAAGTGCTGCGCCGCATGCAGATCCGCACGCCGAGCGGCGCGCTGGTGCCCCTCGATACGGTGGCCAAGCGCAGCGACAAGCCGACGTCGCTGACGGTGAACCATATCGCCCAGCTTCCGTCAGTGATCATCTCCTTCAATCTGGCGCCAGGCGTGGCGTTGGGCGAGGCGGTGCGCGACATCGAGGCCGCGGCGGCCGAGATCGGCGTCCCGGCCACCGTCGCCACCAGTTTCGAGGGCAGCGCCCAGGTCTTCCAGCAGGCCGTCGCCAACCAGGGCATGCTGCTGTTCGCCGCCGTGCTGGTGATCTACATCATCCTCGGCATCCTCTACGAAAGCTTCATCCATCCGCTGACCATCCTGTCGGGGCTGCCGTCGGCCGGCATCGGCGCGCTGGCAATCCTGATGCTGTTCAACATGGACCTCAGCGTCATCGCCATGATCGGCGTCGTCATGCTGATCGGTATCGTCAAGAAGAACGCCATCATGATGGTCGACTTCGCGATCGAGCGCCGTGCGCAGGGCGCCACGGCCCAGCAGGCGATCGTCGAGGCGGCGCAGCTGCGCTTCCGGCCGATCATGATGACCACCACGTGCGCACTGCTGGGCGCCATGCCGATCGCCGTCGGCGCCGGCGCCGGCGCCGAGCTGCGCCAGCCGCTCGGCATCACGGTGGTGGGTGGCCTGATGGTGTCGCAGCTGCTCACGCTGTTCATCACGCCAGTGGTCTACATGTGGTTCGACAGGCTGACCGGCATGAAGTTCGGCCCGCGCTGGCGCTGGCGGACCCGCAGCGCACCGGCAACGCCTGCTGAATAAGTACGATCGTCACCATGACGGATGACATCGGCGCCTTCGTGTCGGGCTCGCGTGTGCGCATCGAAGGGCGCGCCGGCGGGCCGCTGACCGGCCTCACCTTTGCCGCCAAGGACCTGTTCGACGTGGCCGGCGTGCCGACGGGCGGTGGCAATCACGACTGGCCGACCGGCCGGCCGGTGCCCACCAGGCATGCCTGGGCCGTGCAGACCCTGCTCGACGCCGGCGCCACCCTGGTCGGCAAGACCATCACCGACGAGGTCTCGCTCGGCATCCTGGGCGAGAACGCCTTCGACGGCACGCCGGTCAATGCGCGGGCACCCGGCCGCGTGCCGGGCGGGTCATCCTCGGGTTCGGCCGCCGCGGTGGCGGCGGGGCTATGCGACACCGCGCTCGGCACCGACACCGGCGGCTCGGTGCGCGTGCCGGCCAGCTTCTGCGGGCTCTACGGCATTCGCCCGACGCACGGACGCATCGACGTCACCGGCATGCTGCCTCAGGCGCCGACCTCCGACACGACCGGTTGGTTCGCGCGCGATGCGGCAACGTTTGCCCGCGTGTCGTCGGTGATGCTGGGCGAGCAAATCCCGAGCGCCCTGCCGACGCGGTTGATCGTGGCGGTCGACGCCTTCGGCTTCGCCGACACCAATGTCGCCGCCGCACTCCAACCGGTGGTGAAGCGGCTGGCCACGCTGGTTGGATCGAGCCGGGAGGAGATCATGGCGCCGCCCGGCCTGTCGGTGTGGGCGCGCGCGCAGCGGTCGCTGCAGCCGGTCGAGGCCTACAACACTTTCAGAGCCTGGCTCGACGAGCGCAATCCGCGCTTCGCCTTCTCGGTCGCCAAGGCGCTGGTGATGGGCTCGCTGGTGCCGCCGGCCGAGCAGGCGTGGGCGCAGTTGATGCGCCAGGAAGTGCGGGCGCGCATGGCTTATCTGCTGCCTGCCGCCACCATCCTTTGCCTGCCGACGACGCCGTTCCCGGCGCCGCTTGTCGGCCAGCCGCTCTCCGTGCTCGATCCGCTGCGCGATCGCATCACCTGCCTCTGCGCCCAGGGCGGTCATGCCGGCCATCCGCAGGTCAGCCTCCCGGGGGCAACGGTTGACGGACTGCCGGTCGGTCTGTCGATCATCGGGCCGCGCGGCAGCGATGCGACGCTGGTGGCCGTGGCGAAGGCAATGGAGGCAACGACGTGACGGACCTGACAGCGAACATTCCGGAAGTCGTCGAGGAAGTCCGGGGATTGTTCGAGCGCTACGAGCAGGCCCTGATCGACAAGAACGTTGACGTGCTCGACGGCACCTTCTGGAACAGCCCGCACACCATCCGCCTCGCCAACTACGAGCACGGCTACGGCTTCGACAGGATCCACGCCCACCGCGTTGCCCGGCCGCCCGGTCCCGGCACCAAGGAGAAGCGCCACCGGCTCGACATCATCACGCTGGGCCGGGACGTCGCGACCGTGACCCTGGTCTACAAGGTGCGCGACAGGGACATGGTCGGGCGCCAGAGCCAGACCTGGGTGCGGTTTTCGGACGTCGGCTGGAAAGTCATCATGGCCCACGTCTCGATGATCGACAAGGAACCGACCCTGTAGGGAAGCAACAGGTCTGCCCGAGTGAATCGGTGACAGGCCGATACCGGCGCGCCTAAAGTCGAGTCCTTCGGGGGTTGGAGGACTTCTCATGCGTCGTTTCCTGCTTGCATCCGTCACGGCCCTGGCGGTCGTGTCAGCCGCGCCGTTCGCCTCGGCGCAGACCCTCAAGGTCGTCATGCATTCCGATCTCAAGGTGCTCGATCCGATCTGGAGCGGCGCCTACATCGTGCGCAATCACGGCTACATGCTCTATGACACGCTGTTCGCGATGGACGAGCAGTTCCAGATCAAGCCGCAGATGGTCGACACCTGGCGCACGAGCGACGACGGGCTCACCTGGACCTTCAAGCTGCGTGATGGGCTGGAATGGCACGACGGCACGCCGGTCACCGCCGAGGACTGCATTGCCTCGCTGAAGCGCTGGGCGGTGCGCGATTCGATGGGCCTGAAGCTCTCGCAGTCGCTGCAGGACTACAAGGTCGTCGATCCCAAGACCTTCCAGTTGGTGTTCAAGGAGAAGTTCGGGCCGGTGCTCGAATCGCTCGGCAAGCCCTCCGTCGTCGTGCCCTTCATGATGCCCAAGCGCGTCGCCGAAACCGACCCCTACAAGCAGATCGAGGACTACACCGGCTCCGGGCCGTTCATCCTCAAGAAGGACGAATGGAAGCCCGGCGAGAAGACGGTCTATCTCAAGAATCCCAAGTACAAGCCGCGGTCCGAGCCGGCCTCGGGGCTGGCCGGCGGCAAGGTGGTCAATCTCGACCGCGTCGAATGGGTGTGGATCCAGGACACCGAGACCCAGGTCAACGCCCTGCTCAAGGGCGAGATCGACATGATCGAAAGCGTCAACTACGACACGCTGCCGGTGCTGGAGAAGGACAAGAGCGTCCGCGTCATCAAGGGCCAGACCTCCAACCAGTACGTGTTCCGCATGAACTGGCTGATCCCGCCGTTCAACAACGTGAAGATCCGCCAGGCCGCCATGGTGGCGCTGAGCCAGGAGGAGTTCCTGCAGGCCAATATCGGCGACAAGCGCTTCTACAAGGTGTGCAAGGCGCTGTTCACCTGCGACACGCCGCTGGCGAGCGAGGTCGGGATGGAGAATTTCCTGAACGGCAACGCCCAGAAGGCGCGCGAGATGCTGAAGGAAGCGGGCTACGACGGCATGGTCATCGTCATGCCGCAGCCCACCGACCTCAACGTGATCAAGCAGCTGCCGATCGTCGCCAAGGCGCAGCTCGAACGGGCAGGCTTCAAGGTCGAGGTCCAGGCGACCGACTGGACGACAATGGTCAACCGCCTCGTCACCAAGAAGGGGCCGCCGTCGGAAGGTGGCTGGAACTCCTTCGCCACGAGCTGGACGCAAGTCGACATCCTCGACCCGCTGATGACGCCCTATCTCGCCGCGACCTGCGATAAGGCACGCGCGGGCTGGCCGTGCGACGAGAAGATGGAGGCACTGCGCGACAAGTACGTGCGCGCCGCCACGCCGGCCGAGAAGAAGGCGGCGGCCGAGGAAGTCCAGCGCCACTTCGCCGAGATCGTGACCCACGTGCCTCTCGGCGAATGGGTCAGCGTCTCGGCTGTGCGGTCCAACATCGAGACCCGCCCGGTGCCGCCGCCGGTCACCGCCTTCTGGGGCATTACGAAGAAGTAACGGCGATGTGAAAGGCCGCCTCGCGTCCGTTGTCGCCGGCCCGCCGTAACAGGCGGGCCAGACAATGAAGGCAGGGAATGGCAGACAACGTGAAACTGATCCGGGATTGCTTCGACGCGTTCGGTCGAGGCGATGCCGGCTTCATCGTGGCCCGCGTGGCCAAGGACGTCGATTGGCGTCATGCCGGAGGCCCGGAAATCCCCTATGGCGGCGCCTACAAGGGGCGCGACGGCGTCGGCGACTTCTTCACCAAGATCGGCGCGTCGCTCGACGTGTTGACCTGGGAGCCCAAGCATGTGCTGCCGGCGGGCGACGAGGTCGTGGCGACCGGCCACTGGACGGGCAAGGCCAGGCCCACGGGCCGCACCTTCGCCGCCGACTGGGCCATGGTGTTCGGCGTGCGCAACGGCGAGATCACCTCGTTCCGCGTCGTCGAGGACACGGCCAGGGTGGCGGCGGCGTTTCGCTAAGAGTTCCGCTGGGGGCGTGCCACCAGCATCAGAGGATCGCGCCGGCGGCCCTGAGCTTCTCGCGCAGGGTGGCGGGATCGAGCTGGGGCGCCGGCTGGTTCGACGCGGCCAGCAGCGCGGCCGCAGTGCCGACGGCCTGCGCCACGGCCATCGCCGTCGGCATGACGCGGATGGCGCCATGCGCCTCGTGCGTGGCCGAGAGGCCGCGGCCCGCGACCAGCGCATTGTCGAGGCCCTGCGGGACTGCGATGCGGTAGGGCAGGGCGTAGACGTGGTCGGCGCCCAGCTCCTCGAAGGTGATGTTGGCATCGCCGGTGTGGTGCACGTCGACGGGATAGGCGCCGAGCGCCATGGTGTCGATGAACTCGGCGCCGTTGCGCAGGTCGTCGGCCGAAAAGCGTGGCGAGGCCGGCGATGCGGCGCGTCTCGCGGATGCCGAGCTGTGGGGCGAACGACACCAGCCGCGCCTTGGCGCAGCCCGGCACATTGGCCGCGATGAAGCGCGCCGCGGCCAGGGCCTGGCGGCGGCCTTCGCGCTCGCCGTCCGACAGGGCGAAGGGATCGCTGGCGTCGATGGCGAGCCGTGTGACGTTGAACCAGCCGTCGTCACCACCCGGCACGCGGCTGCAATGCAGCGCCGCGCGCGGTAGCGCGCCTTCGGCGACACCGCGCGTGGCGAGCTCTGCCTTGGTCTCGGCGCTCATGGCGTCGAAGGCGGCAAAGTCGATCGGGCCCAGACGGAACATCATGGTCGCGGGCTGGAGGCTCTCGCCGTCGTCGAGGCCAAGGAATGGCGCGCCGGCGCGCGCCATCAGGTCGAGGTCGCCCGAGCTGTCGATGAAGAAGCGCGCACGCACGTCGAGCAGGCCGCCCTTGGTCAGCACCGTCGCCGAGCCGATGGCGCGGCCACGGCGCGAGACCTGGGCGAGCTGGCTGTGCAGCAGAACGCGCACGCCCGCCTCGTGCACCATCTCGTCGAGCACGACCTTCAGGATCTCGGTGTCGTATTCGACGCGGTCCATGCGATGGCCGGTCGACATGACGAAATGGCCGTGGCCGCTGCTGCCGCCCATCGTCTCCAGGCGCTGGACGATCTCTTCGGCGATGCCGGCGATCACCCGCCGCCCGGCGCGGGTCTCCCAGCCGACGAACTGTCCGACCGCGCCCGCCGTCGCGGCGCCTCCCAGGAAGCCATGGCGCTCGAACAGCACGGTGCGCGCACCTTGGCGGGCGGCGGCGATGGCGGCCACGGTTCCCGCCATTCCGCCGCCGCTGGCCAGAACGTCGCAATCGATGGGATTCATTTTGGAAACCGACCATACTCCGGCTCAAGGAAGAACGGGAGGCTTCAGGGTGTTGTCCAATCGCATGTCGCGCCGCATGGCGTTGAGTGGGGCGCTCGGTGGCATGGCTGCGCTGTCGCTGGCACCGGCGGCAAAGGCGCAGGACCTGACCAAGGCGTCGATTGCGCTCTTAAAACTGTCGTCGTCGGGGCCGATCTTCATCGCCCAGGAGAAGGGCTGGTTCAAGGAAGCGGGCCTCGAGCTCACGATGAAGGACTTTCAGGCGGCGGCGCAGGTACCCCTGGCCGTGGTCTCGGGCGATGCCGATCTCGGCGTCACCGCCTTCACCGCGGGTTTTTTCAATCTCGCCGCAAAGGGCGGGCTGAAGGTCGTGGCGGCGCAGAGTGCGGAGAAGCCGGGCTACCAGCTCAACGTCATCGCCGTCACCAATGCGGCGTGGGACGCCGGTGTGCGCGGCGTGAAAGATCTTTCAGGCAAGCGCGTCGCCGTCACCACGGTCGGCTCGTCGGTGCACTATTCGCTGGAGATCGTGGCGCGCAAGCACGGCGTCGACATGAAGACCGTGACCATCGTGCCGCTGCAGACCATTCCCAACATGGTGGCGGCCTTCAAGGGCGGGCAGGTCGATGCCGCGGTGTTCCCCATCACGACCTTCCGACAGGTCGAATCTGAGGGCAGCGGCAAGCCGATCGCCTATGTCAGCGACGAGGTGCCGTGGCAACTCGGCGCGGTCTTCACCTCGCCCAAGACGATCGCCGACCGCCGGCCCCTGGTCGAGAAGTTCCTGATCGGCTATCGCCGTGGCGCCGCCGCATACCACGAGGCGTTCGGCAAGCGCGAGAACGGCAAGCTGGTGCCCGGGCCCAACTACGACGAGATGATCGGCATTCTGTCGAACGTGGTGAAGCAGCCGCCGGCCCTGATCGCCGCCGGCCTGCCCTACATCGATCCCGAGGGCAGGCTCGACGTCGGCGACATTTATAAGCAGGTCGCTTTCTGGCAATCGACCGGCCAGGTCTCGCGCGATGCCGATCCGAAGTCGTTCATCGACCTCAGCTTCGTGCAAGGGCACTTCAACGTGCCGAGGTGACAACGGGCCAACGGCCCATTGTCAGCCTGAGCGCAGCGAAGGATCTATTCAGCCGCCTTGAGCTCGGCCGCGCGCGCGGCGCGTGCCGCCGCGTCCTCGGCTTCCCAGCGCATGCCGATCTCGGCGAGCTTGCCTAAGACGTCGTCGAGCTCGTGGCCGCGCTGGGTCAGCGAATAGGTGACCTTGGGCGGGATCGTCGCCTCGTAGTCACGGCGGACCAGCGAAGCGCCTTCCAGCGTCCGCAGGCGCTCGGTCAGCATCTTGGCCGAGATGCCGGCCACCCGTCGCTTCAGTTCGCCGAAGCGCTGCGGGCCGTGGGTCTTGAGGTTGTAGAGGATGTACGTCGTCCACGGCCCCATCAGCATGCGCAGGATGAAGTCCATGGGGCAGGAGGCGCTCTCCTTGCCGTGGGTCTGTTTGGCGTCCATGCGGAATATCCAGGAGTTACGAATTGGTACCTACTGGTGAATATATAGGGCACACCCCAAATCTTTCCAGTCACTAACCGTAACCTAATGAACTGGGGAAATTGACTGTTCTTTTCTCCAGTAGAATCAAAGGATTGGAAAGAGCCATGAGCACCATCGCCATCGTCTATCACTCGGGCTTCGGCCATACGAAGGCCTTGGCTGAGGCCATCGCCAAGGGCGCCGAGACGATCGCCCACACCAAGGTGAGCCTGATCCCGGTCGCCGATGCGGAAGCCCGCCAGGCCGAACTGGACGGCGCTGACGCCATCATCTTCGGCAGCCCGACCTACATGGGCGGTGTCTCCGCGGAGTTCGCCAAGTTCAAGGACTGGACGTCCAAGCGCTGGATGGAAGGCGCGTGGCGCAACAAGCTCGCCGCCGGCTTCACCGCCTCGGCGTCGTGGAACGGCGACAAGCACAACACGCTCTACCAGCTGCTCACGCTCGCCCTGCAGCACGGCATGGTGTGGGTCGGCCTCGGCCTGCCGCCGGGCTACAACCATTCCAAGGGCTCGGCCGAGGATCTCAATCGCCTGGGCGCGTCGGTCGGCGCCATGGCGCAGGCCAACGCCGACCAGGGCGTCGAGGGCATCGCGGCATCCGACTTCCGCACCATGGAGGCGCTCGGCAAGCGCGTCGCCGAATCCGCCGGTCGTTGGCGCGTGCAGCCGTTGGCTCAAGCCGCCTGACCGCAAAAGTATCTGACCGGCGGCGAGGCAACTCGCCGCCGGCCTGACGATGTTGGCGGACCTACTTCTTGGTGATGTTCCACATCACCGGCACGGGCCCCGGCAGCCAGCCCGAGACGCGATCCTTGCGGTAGGCGCCGAACGCCTTGTACTGGCCGAGCACGATGTAGCTCGCCTGGTCCATGACGCGGTCCTGCACGGCCATGGCGATCTGCTTCTGCTTGCCGGGATCGACTTCGCGCGCGTAGGCAGCGCGCAGCTTCTCCATCTCCGGATCGCACGGCCAGCCGAACCACGCCTTGTCGCAGGCGCCGCTGGTGAAGGAGTTGCTGGCCGGGTTGTCGGCGTCGACCGTGACGGTGGTGGTGAAGAAGACGTTCCAGCCGCCCCTGTCGGGCGCGTCCTTCTTGGCGCGGCGCGACACGACGGTCTGCCAGTCCATCGCCTGCAGGTCGACCTTGAAGCCGACGCGCTCGAGCGCCTGCTTGGCGACTGGCGGGAGCTGGTTGGACGACTGCAGGTCGGTCGCCTGCATCATCACGATCGGCGTGCCGTCATAGCCGCTCTCCTTCAGGAGCTGGCGCGCCTTTTCGAAGTTGGGCTTCAGCAGGAGATCGCCGTAGCTCTTCTCATAGGGCGAGCCGCAGACCAGCGGCGAGTTGCACACCCGGTAGATCTCGGGATCGCCGACCTGCGCCTTGAGGAAGTCTTCCTGAGCGATGGCGTACATCGCCGCCTGGCGCGCCTTCACGTTGTTGAAGGGCGGATGGAGATGGTTGAAGCGCATGATGATCTGGCTGCCCTGGGCGTTCCAGCCATAGAGCGCGATGTTCTTGTCGGCCTTGAGCACCGGGAAGAGATCGGGCACCGGGATCTCGACCAGGTCGATCTCGCCCTGCTGCAGGGCGTTGACTGCAGTGAGCGGATCGCTGAGGGCAATCCATTCCAGGCGCTCGACCTTCACCACCTTGCCGCCGGCCAGCATCGAGGGCGGCTCGGCGCGCGGCTTGTACTTGGTGTTCTTGACGTAGACCACCTTCTCGCCGGGCTTCCATTCGTCCTTCTTGAAGATGAAGGGGCCCGAACCGGTGTAGTCGTCGATCTGCTTGTTGGGGTCGGTCTCGGCCACCCGCTTGGGCATCATGAAGGGCACGTTGGACGAGGGCTTGCCCAGCGCCTCGAGAACCAGGCCGAACGGCTCCTTGAGCGTCAGCGAGAAGGTCTTGGCGTCGACCACCTTCAGGTCGCCGACCGAGGCCATAAGCTGCTGGCCGAGCGCATCGCGCGCCGCCCAGCGCTTGATCGAGGCGACGCAGTCATCGGCCGTGACCGGCTGGCCGTCGTGCCATTCCAGGCCGTCGCGCAGGGTGAACTTCCACGAGAGCTTGTCAGCCGAGACTTCGTACTTGTCGACCATCTGAGGCTGGATCTTGAGATCGGCGTCGCGGGCGAACAGCACGTCGTAGACCATGTAGCCGTGGTTTCGCGTGATGAAGGCGGTGGTCCAGATCGGATCGAGGACCTTCAAGTCGGAATGAGCGACCATCCGGAGCGTCTGGGCGCCGGCCGGAACCGTCCACAGCAGCGCAAGGCAGGCTGCAAAACGCGTTAAAATCCGTAAAACGTGCATATATCTGTCTTCCCTGATACGAGGCCGTGATTGCACACAGGCTGCCATGGGGCGCCCGAGGAATAAAGCGATGTCGATGCCAACGGTCTTTGTTTCGCACGGCTCCCCGATGCTGATCCTGGAAGATCGGCCGGCGCGGGCCTTTTTGGCATCGCTCGGCCAGGTCCTGCCGCGGCCCAAGGCGATCGTCGCGGTATCGGCTCACTGGGACACCGACGTGCCGGCCGTGTCGACGGCGCACAAGCCCGCCACCATCCACGATTTCTACGGGTTTCCCGAGGCTCTATACGCGCTGCGCTACGATCCGCCGGGCGCACCGGAGCTCGCCGAGCGCGTGGCGAGGCTCACTGGCGCCGCGCACGACCCGCATCGCGGGCTCGATCATGGCGCCTGGGTGCCAGCCAAACTCGCCTGGCCCGAGGCCGACATCCCGATCTTCCAGCTCTCGGTGCAGCCGGGAGAAAGCCCGGCGTATCACATTGCGCTTGGCCGCAAACTGGCGCCGTTGCGCGAGGAGGGTGTGCTGGTGATGGGTTCAGGCAGCGCCACGCACAATCTGCGGGCTCTGGTGCGCGGCGCAGGCAATGACGTCGAGCCCGAGCCGTGGGCCAAGGCGTTCGATGATTGGCTGGCGGATACTCTGGAGAAGGGCGACGAGGCGGCGCTGGCGGACTATCGCAGCGAGGCGCCCTATGCCCGCGAGGCCCATCCGACGGATGAGCATTTCCTGCCTGTGCACGTGGCCTTCGGCGCGGCAGGGAAGGGCGCGCACGGACGCGCGCTCCATCGGTCGTTTACGTTGGGAAACCTGTCGATGGCGTCGTACGCCTTCGATTAGAGCGCGCGAGCGCTGCTACGACGACACTGGGTCGAATGCAGGATCAGCTTATGCGGCGTTCGCCAGCGTGACGCCCTTTTCCTTCATGAGCTGCTCGAGCTCGCCGGTCTCGAACATCTCGCGAATGATGTCGCAGCCGCCCACGAACTCGCCCTTCACGTAGAGCTGGGGGATGGTCGGCCACTGGCTGAATTCCTTGATGCCCTGGCGCAGTTCCGGGTCGACCAGGATGTTGACGCCGTGGAACTTCACGCCGAGCTCGCTCAAGCACTCGACGACGGCAGCCGAAAAGCCGCACTGCGGGAACACCGGCGTGCCTTTCATGAACAGCAGCACGTCGTTCTTGCCGATCTCGTCACGGATGCGATCAAAAACCTGAGGCTCGCTCATATCGATCTCCTGAAGCGCCCCAGCGAGGGCGCGGGTCTGACCCTGAATATAGGGCCCTTAAGGCCTTTGCGCCATGGTGGTCAATTTCAGCGCATGCAGCACCCCGCCCATGCGACCACCCAGCGCGCCATAGACCATCTGGTGCTGCTGGATCTTGGATTTTCCGGCAAAGGCTGCCGAAATGACTGTGGCGGCATAGTGGTCGCCGTCGCCCGCGAGGTCCTGGATCTCGACCTCGGCGTCGGGGATGCCTTCCTTGATCAGGCGGATGATGTCGTCGGCGGCCATCGGCATGGCTTGATTTTCCTGCGTTAATCCGTTGCAGCCATATAGCCCGGCAGCCAGGCCTCGTGGGCCGCCTTGATGTCGCTGAGCGGCAGCGACAGCAGGCTCTTGACCACCAGCGACGCCCCGCCCGAGTAGCCCAGCAGCACCGCCGGAACGCCCGCCGCATGCGCTGCCTCGATCACGTCGTCGGCCGAGCCGCTGGCGATGACATAGCGGCCTTGATCCTCGCCATAGAAAAACGCGTGCGAAGGCACGGCGTTTCCCGCGGGTTGGCCGATTTCCATGCCCGTGCCGCCGGCGATGGCCATCTCCGCCAGCGCCACGATCAGGCCGCCGTCCGATACGTCGTGGCAGGCTTCCACGCGGTCCATGGCGATCTGCGAGCGCACGAAGTCGCCGTTGCGCCGTTCGACGGCGAGGTCGACCGGGGGAGGCGCGCCTTCCTCGCGGCCGCAGGCCTCGCGCAGGTAGAGCGACTGGCCAAGCCAGCCCGTGGTCTCGCCGATCAGCACGATGCCCAGTCCGGCCTGGATCAGCCGCGAGCCGACCGCCTTGGTGATGTCCTCGATCACGCCGACGGCGCCGATGGTCGGCGTCGGCAGGATCGGGCGGCCCTCGGTCTCGTTGTAGAGCGAGACGTTGCCGGACACGACCGGGAAGTCGAGCACCTTGCAGGCCTCGGCCATGCCCATGATGGCGCCGGCGAACTGGCCCATGATCTCGGGCTTCTGCGGGTTGCCGAAGTTCATGTTGTCGGTGACGGCGAGCGGCCGGGCGCCGACCGCCGTGATGTTGCGCCATGCCTCGGCCACGGCCTGGCGGCCGCCGGTCTCGGGATGGGCCTGGACGTAGCGCGGCGTGCAGTCCGAGGTCATCGCGAGGCCCTTGTGGCCGCCGTTGACGCGCACCAGCGCGGCATCGCCGTCCTGCGGACGGATTGCCGTGTTGCCCATGATCAGATGATCGTACTGGTGCCAGATCCATGCCTTGCTCGCGAGATCGGGGCAGCTCATCAAGGCGAGAAGCGAGGCTCGCCAGTCCTTGGGCGCCGGCACCTTGTCGGCGTCGAGCACGCCGGGCAGCGGCGTCAGCGTCCACGGCCGCTCGTAGACCGGCGCCTCGGTGACCAGCGGCGGGATCGGGATGTTGCCGACGATGTCGCCGTGCCAGCTCAGCACCATGCGCTCGGCGTCGGTGAGATGGCCGATGACGGCGAAATCGAGCTCCCACTTCTCGAAGATCTTGCGTGCCTGCTCCTCGGTGCCGGGCTTCAGCACGATCAGCATGCGCTCCTGGCTTTCCGAGAGCATGAGCTCGTAGGGGTTCATGCCGGTCTCGCGCATCGGCACCTTGTCGAGCTCGACGATGACGCCCAGCCCGCCCTTGGCCGCCATCTCGAACGACGAGGAGGTGAGGCCGGCCGCGCCCATGTCCTGGATGGCGACGATGACGTCGGTCGCCATCAGTTCCAGGCAGGCTTCGAGCAGCAGCTTCTCGACGAACGGATCGCCGACCTGCACGGTCGGGCGCTTCTCCTCGCTGTCCTCGTTGAACTCGGTCGAGGCCATGGTGGCGCCATGGATGCCGTCGCGGCCCGTCTTGGAGCCGACATAGACCAGCGGATTGCCGACGCCCGCGGCGGCGGCATAGAAGATGCGATCGGTCGGCGCGATGCCCACGGTCATGGCATTGACCAGGATGTTGCCGTTGTAGGCGGCGTGGAAGTTGGTCTCGCCGCCGACGGTAGGAATGCCCATGCAGTTACCATAGCCGCCGATGCCGGCGACGACGCCCGACACCAGGTGCCGGGTCTTGGGATGCGCCGGGTCGCCGAAGCGCAACGCATTGAGGTTGGCCACCGGCCGCGCGCCCATGGTGAAGACGTCGCGCAGGATGCCGCCGACGCCCGTCGCCGCGCCCTGGTAGGGCTCGATGTAGGAGGGGTGGTTGTGGCTCTCCATCTTGAAGATGGCGGCCTGGCCGTCGCCGATGTCGATGACGCCGGCATTCTCGCCCGGGCCCTGGATGACCCACGGCGCCTTGGTCGGCAGCTTCTTCAGCCAGACCTTGGACGATTTATAGGAACAGTGCTCGCTCCACATGGCCGAGAAGATGCCGAGCTCGACCATGGTCGGCGTGCGACCCATGATCGCCAGCACGCGCTGGTACTCCTCGGGCGACAGGCCATGCTCGGCCACGATCTTCGGCGTGATCGTGGGCTCGTTGGGAAGCTTTACCGGGGGATTCCTGTCCAGGCTCGCGCCGCTCATGTGAGCGCCTCGACCAGACCTTCGAACAATGCCTTGCCGTCGCAGCCGCCGAACATCGGCTCTACGGCGTTTTCCGGATGCGGCATCAGGCCCATCACGGTCTTGGTCTCGTTGAACACACCGGCGATGTTGCGGATCGAGCCGTTGGGATTGCCGGTGCCGTTGACCGTGCCGTCGGGGGCGCAATAGCGGAAGGCAATCTGGCCGCGATCTTCCAGCCGCTTCAGCGTGTCGTCGTCGGCGAAGTAGTTGCCCTCGGCGTGGGCCACCGGCACGCGGATCACCTGGCCCGCCTGGTAGCGGTTGGTGAACAGGCTCTGGCTGGTCTCGACCTTCAGGTGCACGTCCGAGCAGACGAACTTCAGGTGCGCGTTGCGCATCAAGGTGCCCGGCAGCAGGCCCGCCTCGGTGACGATCTGGAAGCCGTTGCAGATCGCCAGCACCGGCACACCCTGTGCCGCGCGCTTCTTGACCTCGGCCATCACCGGCGACTGTGCCGCCATGGCGCCACAGCGCAGGTAGTCGCCGTAGGAGAAGCCGCCGGGGACGACGATCAGATCGGTCTTTTCGAAGTCGCCGTCGCCGTGCCACACCATCTGCGGCTTGCGGCCGGTCACCAGCTCGATCGCCTGGGCGACGTCGCCCTCGCGGTTGGAGCCGGGGAAGACGAGAACCGCGGCCTTCATCAGCCGACCAGCTCGATCGAGTAGTTTTCGATCACGGTGTTGGCCAGAAGCTTGCGGCACATCTCGTCGAGCCGGGCCTTGGCCTTGGCCTGGTCGGTCTCGGCGAGCTCGAGCTCGATGAACTTGCCTTGGCGGACGTCGCCCACCTCGGGGAAGCCCAGCCGGTTGAGGGAATGTCCGATGGCCTTGCCCTGGGGGTCGAGCACGCCGTTCTTCAGCGTCACGTGAACTCTGGCTTTCATTTCGCCTCTTTATTGCAACGTAGTAGGGCCGCGCACGTCGCCCGGTCCCTGGTCGATCAGAATTCCCAAGCGCCGCGCCACCTCCTGGTAGGCTTCCTCGACCTTGCCGAGGTCGCGGCGGAAACGGTCCTTGTCCATCTTCTCGTTGGTTCGGAGATCCCACAGCCGGCAGGAATCCGGGCTGATCTCGTCGGCAAGCACGATGCGCACCATGTCGTCCTCATATAGGCGGCCGAACTCGACTTTGAAGTCGATCAGCTTGATGCCGCAGCCGAGGAACAGGCCGAACAGGAAGTCGTTCACGCGCAAAGTCAGCGCCACGATGTCGTCGAGGTCCTGCGGCGTCGCCCAGCCGAAGGCAGTGATGTGTTCCTCGGTGACCCAGGGGTCGCCCAGCGCATCGTTCTTGTAGAAGAACTCCATGATCGAGCGCGGCAGTTGCGTTCCCTCCTCGAGACCGAAGCGCTTGGCGAAGGAGCCGGCCGCGACATTGCGCACCACGATCCCGAGCGGGATGATCTCGACCTGGCGGATCAGCTGCTCGCGCATGTTCAGCCGGCGGATGAAGTGGGTCGGCACGCCGATCTCGCCGAGCTTCATCATCAGGAACTCGGAGATGCGGTTGTTAATCACACCCTTGCCGGTGATGGTGCCCTTCTTCTGGTTGTTGAACGCGGTGGCATCGTCCTTGAAGTACTGGACGATGGTCCCGGGCTCTGGCCCCTCGAACAAGGTCTTGGCCTTGCCCTCGTAGATGCGGCGGCGGCGGGACATATTTTACTCCTGGGCGGACGGCGCCATCCGCCCCTTATTCGGCCGGAATATGGCGGAAGTGCCATGCGCCTGGACTGGGGAAAAATCCATTGAAAAAGGTGACGTAGCCGTCATATTTGCCTCAACTTGGAGGCCCCAAATGGCCCAGCAAATCACCTACGACAAGGCCTACGACACCATAATGCCGGAAGACTTCCCGGCGATGCTGGAAGTGCCGCGTTATGGCCGGCGCAGCGACGCCTTCGACGGCATCATTTCGGCCACCCACGACCATTTCTGGGACCCGCTGGACAAGAACTACATCGATTTCGACCAGCCGTTCGACATGACCACCACCTCGGTGGTCCCCTTCGATATGGTGGTCGAGCTGCGCAGCGCCGTCGCCGACCGGCTGGACGAGCGCCAGAAAATCCAGCTCGCCAACGACGTCATGCACTGGTCGATCTCCAACCTGCTGCATGGCGAGCAGGGCGCTTTGTCGCTGTCGGCCAGCCTGTGCCACATCCTGCTCGATCCGGGTGCCCAGGAATACGCCGCCAACCAGGCGCGCGAGGAGGCGCGCCACGTCGCAGGCTTCACGCGCTATATCACCAAGCGCTGGGGCCAGCCGCTGCCAGTCGGCAAGACCATCGCCACAGTGCTGGCCGACCTCGTGAGCACGCCCGAGGTCTACAAGAAGATCGTCGGCATGCAGATGCTGATCGAGGGCCTGGCGATGGGCTCGTTCGCCACGCTCAACGCGCGGACCAACGATCCCGTGCTGCGCCGCCTGGTCCAGCTGGTGATGAGCGACGAGGCTTTCCACCATCGCTTCGGCCGCATCTGGGCGTCCAAGACCATTCGCCATCTCAGCGAAGAAGAGCATCGCAAGGTCGAGGACTGGGCGGCCCAGATCTTCCAGACCCTGCTGTTCAACCTGATCAACACCGAGCAGAAGCAGTTGCTCTACGCCAAGTACGGGCTCGACTGGCAGTGGGTGCGCGACGCCGTGAAGGAGAGTTTCAGCGACGACGATCGCCGCAACTCGCTGAAGGAAAGCACCAACATGTTCCGGGTGCTGATCAAGACTCTGCTGCATGCCGGCATCATCACCAGCCGCACCGCGCCGCTCTACGCGGTATGGGTCGACATGAAGGAGCTCGAGGCCGAGGGCGATGGCATCCCGGGCGACGTCGTCGCCGAGGAAATGCTGGTGGTGCTGCGCGAGATCAACGCCAAGCGTCGGCGGATCTCGTCGAAGGACGTGCCGTAACCTCCTAGTCTTCCGGGACCGCGGGCCAGGACGAGGTCGATAGGCTCAGTGTTGAACTGCGGGCTTTGAACGACGTCTCACCAGGTCGCCCTGGACCGGCACTAGCGCTTGTGACCCTCTGTCGGGAGGTGCAGCATCCGTCGCTGGGGAGGGGGAGCGATGGCGAGCGTCATCGTGCATGCGGTTTATGTCACTGCCTTCGTGGCGCTCTATTTCATACCGTCCATCATCGCGTTCTATCGAGCAAAGCCATCGCGCTTTCGCATCGCCTTTCTCAATCTGCTCACGGGCTGGACGACAATCGGATGGCTCGCCGCATTCGTATGGGCGTGCGTCTGAGCCATCACCGGCGCGCATTTTGCACGCTCATGATTCGCGAGCGAGCCGGAGGCTCGCGGTCCGCAAGAAGATGAGCGCCACGGAGTGGCGCGCTCCGGCAAAGCCTACTGCCCGCGGAAGCGTGGTTTGCGACGCTCGCGCCAGGCCTCGTGCGCCTCGGCCTTGTCCTCGCTCATCTCCAGCACCATGAAGCGATAGGTATCGACCAAAGACGCGTCGGCGATGCTGGGGATGTCCTGTCCGCGGTTCATCGATTCCTTGACCATGCGCGCGGCAAGCGGCGGCAGGCCCGCGATATGGTCGGCGACGGCCAGCGCCTGACTCATCAGGTCGGCATGCGGCACCAGCCACTGGGCGAGACCGATGCGGTGGGCCTCTTCCGCCTTGAGCGGGAAGCCCATCGCCACCCGCATCGCAAGCCCCTTGCCGACGATGCGCGCGAGCCGTGTCGCGCCGCCGTAGTTGGGCAAGATACCGAGCGCCACCTGCGGCAGGCGCCACTCCGCCCGGTCGGAGGCCACGACTAGGTCGCAGCAGAAGGTGATGATGCAGCCGATGCCGATGGCATAGCCGTTGACCGCGGCGATCACGGGCTTCGGAAAGTCGGCCAGCAGGTTGGACGGGAAGTTTCTAGCGCGGCCCACGCGCTTCACGAAGGCCGCCGCAGAGCGCGTGTTGTGGGTGTTGGGATCGCGCAGGTTGGCACCGGCGGAGAAGGCGCCGCCAGCTTCGTCGCCGGTCAGGATGATGGAACGGACGTCGTCATCGTCGGTCGCCTCGTCGAGATGGCGGAGCAGGCCGTCATTGTAGTCCTGGCCCCAGCAGTTGCGCGCGTCGGGACGGCTCAGCGTCAGGATGCCGGTATGGCCCTGCTTGCGGTAGAGAACGGGCATGGGCGTTCCTCCTGGGGAGGAATTGTTGGCTGTCTAAGGCTTCCGCGCCAGCACGAAGGCCGACAATCCGGCCAGGCGGTTGACTGGAAAGAACGGCAGTTCCGCTGCGCACACCGTGGTCAGGATGCCGTTGGTGAGGGCGCCGTGCTTCTTCAGGCTGCTCCTGGGCTCGGTCGTGTTGCGTGTCGCCAGCCGCACCGCCGCCGCCAAGGGAAAGACGAAACCGAAATAGTAGGCGGCACGCATCACCTGCAGCCCGGCCTCGCGCATCGTTGTCTCGATCTCGCTGAGGCGATAGCGCCGCTTGTGCTCGAGGAAGACGTCGTGGCCGCTCCACAGGAAGCGGAAAGCCGGCACCGTCACCAGGAAGTGCGCACCGGACGGCACCTTGGCCGCATAGTGGCGGACCAGCCCGCGATCGTCGTCGACGTGCTCCAGCACGTCCATCATCAGCACCAGGTCGCAGTCGGTCGGGCCGGTGTCTCGCCGGTAGAGCACCGGCTTGCCGCCTTCATGGTCATCACGATCGCTGGGATAGCCGATGTCGACACACAGCGCCGCTTGCGCACTGGTCTCGGCCAGCAGATGGCGGGAGAAGAACCCGGAGCCCGCGCCGATATCGAGGATGCGCCTGGGACCGAGGCCACCGACCATGCGGCGGAGCGCCGCCGCTTTCGACCGGTAGTACCAATGCCGGCCGATGTCGGCGCCTAGAATGTCTTCTTCCTTGAGGTCCATGGGGTCAGGATTTCGGCGCCTGGACGTCCCCGTTCTCGTAAACGCTTTCGACCACGTAGATCGGCCGGCCTTTGACCTCGAGGAAGAGGCGGCCGAGATATTCGCCGATGATGCCGAGCGACAGGAGCTGGATGGCGCCCATCAGCAACACCGCGATCAAGAGCGAGGCGTAGCCCGGCGTGTCGATGCCGAACAGCAGGACGCGGGTGACGATGAACAGGGCATAGAGCACGGCGATGGCGGCAATCACCACGCCGACATAGAACCAGGCGCGCAAGGGTGCGGTCGAGAAGGAGACCACGCCGTCGAGCGCGAAGTTCCACAATCGCCACAGGTTGAACTTGCTCGAGCCGGCAGCACGCTGCGGCCGCTCGTAGGGCACGCCGATGGCGTTGAAACCGACCCAGGCGAACAGACCCTTCATGAAGCGGTTGCGTTCGGGCAGTTGCCGCAGCACCTCGACGGCGCGGCGGTCGACCAGGCGGAAGTCGCCGACATTCTCGGGGATGCGCACCGGCGACATCGAATTGAACACGCGATAGAACCAGTTGGCCGACAGCCGCTTGGCGGCGGTGTCCCAGGCACGCTGGGTGCGCACGCCGTAGACGATGTCGTAGCCCTCGCGCCAGCGCGCCATGAAGGGCTCGATCAGCTCCGGCGGATCCTGCAGGTCGATGTCCATGGGCACGATGACGTCGCCCTTCGCATGGTCGATGCCGGCGGTCAGCGCCGCCTCCTTGCCGAAGTTGCGCGACAGGTTGACGATCCGCAGTCGTGGGTCGAGCGTGGCGCGGTCGAGCAGACAGGCCAGCGTGTTGTCACGCGAGCCGTCATTGACGAACACGATCTCGAAACGGAGGCCGTCGCGTTCCATCAGCGGCGGCACCGTGTCCAGGTAGAGGTCGATCGACTCTTCCTCGTTGAACACCGGCACGACCAGCGACAGCAGTGGGTCGGCCATCCGCCGGGCGCGCTGGCTCGCCAGTTGGCGTTCCAGCGCACTGCCGCTCAATTGCGGGGCGGGAAGGATCGATTCAGGCACGAACGGGGGTCATCGGCAGACCCCGCATTCTATCAGGTCACGACCTCGACGGCACCGTTCAAGGACTGAATCCCGAGGTTGGTGTCGAGACCGTGGCGCTTCTTGACCTCGGCGCGGAAGGCGCGCAGCGCCTCGCTGAGCTTGGCGGTCTCGAAGGCTGGATCCGTCTTGATCTTCTCCCCATAGGCCAGGGCGGCAGCGCCGCAGTCGCGATGGCAGAGGCCGACGACACGCTTGACCTGATGCAGCTGGATCGAGATGGCGAGGTTGTCCCACCAGGCCTGCTGCCATGCGGCGAAGGGCTTGCTGTCGACGACGGCCGCGATCGGGCCGCCGGCGATGGTGAACTGGCTGTAGAGGTTCTGCCAGCCGTTGCTTCCCATGTATGTCCAGGCGAAGGTCGAGAAGCGCGGGTCGATGCAGTTCATCAGCATCGCTTCGTAGGTCGGGCCGGGCGTTTGGGCGAAGGCGAGACGCGGCGCTGTCATCGCCACGGCGCCGGCTGCGATGCCCATGCCGAACAGCGAGCGGCGGGACAGGGCTGCCATGCAGCCGCATCCCGCGTGATGAACGTGCTTGGTCATTGGAACATTACTCTCCCTTGTTGCGCCAGACCGCCGTTGCGATCGGCAATCCAAGTGGCGATGCCCCCCTCGCCTTCCTGACGCGCGTGGACCGAAAAAGCCGCTCCGGCATAGACCGGCGCCAACGCACGAAACTCGAAACTCCGTGGAATCTTATCGGGATTCGCGCGACGGGCCAACTCGATTTGCACCATGCCCATCAGCGGGCCATGAACGATCAGGCCGGGATACCCTTCGGTGCCAGTGACATAAGGCTGGTCGTAGTGGATGCGATGACCGTTGAAGGTGAGAGCCGAAAATCTGAACAACAGCACTGGATCGGCCATGATCGTCTTCGACCAGGTGGCGTCCGTCGGGGCAGGCTTGGGCTCGCGTTGCTTCTCGCCGGGCTTCGCCGCCTCGCGATAGACAATGTCATGGCCCTCGACGAAGGAGACGCCGTCGGGGCCTGACACGGTGTGCTCCACGGTGACGAAAACCATGTCGCCGGTCGAGCCGGTCTTGCGCTCGACCGACTTGATGCGCGAGGAGCGGCGGACGGTCTGCCCGACCCGGATTGGCGGTCCGGTGAAGGCAAAGCGGCTGCCGGCCCACATGCGGCGCGGCAGCGGGACGGGCGGCAGGAAGTCGCCGCGTTCAGCATGGCCGTCCGAGCCGACCTTGGACAAGGGCGCGGCCTCGAGGAAATAGAGCCAGTGCCAGAGCGGCGGCAGCGCGTCGCCGACCTCCGGGTCAGGGTCCTTCTCGTCGAAGGTGGCGATCAGGGCCCGCACCGGAAAACGCGCGGCGAAGTCCTCGACAGCCCGGGTGCGGCCGACCCATTCATGCAGCTTTTCCAGCGACATCGAGTGTTTTCCTCCGAATGGCTGCGACTTTGCCACCGCCAGCCAGAGGTGGAAAGACGCCGCCGGCGCCGCTATATACCGGCGCAACGAGCCCAACCGGAGCGGCCATGACCACGTTCGACGAGCGCGAAAAAGCCTTCGAGAAGAAGTTCGAGCACGACCAGGACCTGCAATTCAAGTCCACCTCGCGCAAGAACAAGCTGCTCGGCCTGTGGGCCGCCGGCCTGATGGGCAAGAGCGGCGCCGACGCCGAGGCCTATGCCAAGGAAATCGTCTTGGCCAACTTCGAGAAGCCGGGCGACAACGATGTCCTGCACAAGCTGATGAAGGACCTCGCCGCCGCCGGCAAGCCGACGGAAGAGCACACCATCCGCCGGCAGTCCGAGCGCCTGCTGGTCGAGGCCAAGGCGCAGATCATGAAGGAGACGCACTAGGCGTCTGGCCGCCCTGCGGCAGCCCCGAGACTTATGGTCTTTCGCTTCGGGGCGCAGTGAGGTCTTCTTCCTCCTGAAATCAGGAGGGAACGAATGGCGGGCCTTCTTCAGGGACACATTGCCGCCGTGACCGGCGGCGGATCGGGCATCGGGCAGGGCATATGCCAGGCCTACGCCCGCGAAGGCGCCAGGGTCATCGTGCTCGATGCCAACCTCGAGGGCGCGAACGAGACCGTCGACCTCGTCGCCAAGGCCGGCGGCAAGGCGTCCGCCGTAAAAGTCGACGTGACCGACCGACAGGCCTGCAAGGCCACTGCCGCCGAGATCGCCAAGGGCGGCAACGTCTCCATCCTGGTCAACAATGCCGGCATCAACCGGCGCAATCCCATCACCGGCGACGCCGCCGCCGTGGCCAAGGACTGGGACGACATCCTGTCGATCAATCTCGATGGCGTGTTCAACGTCACCCACGCCTTCCTCGACCAGATCCGCTCGACCAAGGGGCGGATCGTCAATATCGGCTCGATCCAGTCGTTCGTGCATGTGAGCTGGCCCAATTCGGCCGCCTACACGACCTCCAAGCACGGCGTGCTGGGTTTTACCCGAGCGCTGGCGGCGGAGCTCGGCAAGGACGGCGTTCGCGTCAACGCCATCGGGCCCGGCCTGATCGAGACCAGGATCAATGCCGAGGCGCGGGCCAAGAATCCCGACATGGTCGCCATGGTCATGCGCCACACGCCGTTGAACCGCGCCGGCAAGCCCGAGGATGTCGCCGGACCCGCCATCTTCCTGGCTTCCGATCTGTCATCCTACGTCACGGGCAGCATCATCATGGCCGACGGCGGCTTCCGCACGCTCTGACCGCACAAACCCGAAGGAACACCCCATGCAGGACCGCTATCTCCGAACCGGAATCTTTCTCGCTCCCTTCCATGCACTGGGCGAGAACCCGACGCTTGCGATCGAACGGGACATGGAGCTGGTCGAACATCTCGACCGCCTCAACTACCACGAGGCCTGGATCGGCGAGCATCACTCGGGCGGCTTCGAGATCATCGCCTGCCCGGAGATGTTCATCGCCGGCGCCGTCCAGCGGACGCGCAACATCCGCCTCGGCACCGGCGTGGTGTCGCTGCCCTACCATCACCCGTTCACCTTGGCGTCACGCATGATGCAGCTCGACCACATGGCGCGAGGCCGGGCGATGTTCGGCGTCGGTCCAGGGGCGCTGATCTACGATGCCGACAAGATCGGGCTCAAAGCCGCCGACCAGCGCCGGCGCATGACCGAATCGCTCGATTGCATCGTCGAGCTGATGCAGGGCGGCACCGTCGACCGCAAGACCGACTGGTTCACCCTGAACCACGCCCGGCTGCAGCTGATGCCCTACGCGCAGCCCGCGATGGAGATGGCGGTGGCCTGCTCACGTTCGCCGGTCGGCGCCGTGGCGTCCGGCAAGCACGGCATCGGCATGCTGTCGATTGGCGGCACGTCAGATGAGGCGCTGCTGGGGCACGCCAAGAACTGGTCGATCCACGAGGAAGCCGCGGCGAAAGCCGGCAAGAAGTCGGACCGCTCGAAGTGGCGCATCGTGACCTTTGCCCATGTCGCGGAGACCCGCGAGAAGGCCCGGGCCGACATGGCCTACGGGCTGACCGACTTTGCGCGGTACTTCACCGATGTCGCCACGTTCCCCATCATCCCGCCCGACGTCACCGATCCGGTCGAGTTCCTGACCAGCAGCGGGCTCGCCTGCATCGGCACGCCGGATGATTGCATCCGGCACTTCGAACGGTTGTGGCTGGGCTCGAACGGCGGCTTCGGAGCGGTGCTGCTTCTGTCGCACAACTGGGCAGACTGGGAAGCGACCAAGCGCAGCTACGAGCTGATGGCGCGCTACGTCCACCCGCACTTCCAGCGCCAGTCGAACGCGCTCCGAGTGGCGAGCTACGACAATGCCAAGGCCAAGCACGAGACAGCTGGCGCCGAGTCCGCGCAGGCCGTGATGACCGAGATCGAGCGCTACGAGAAGGCCAAGGCGAAAGCCTGAAGGTGGCTAAGGTCCCTCGCTGCGCTCGGGATGACAGGGTGCTGTGCGATCGACACCGTCTGTCACCCCGAGCGCAGCGAGGGGCCTTTAAAGCCGCAGTAGAGCTAGCTACCGAACACCCGCTTGAAGATCGTGTCGACGTGCTTGGTGTGGTAGCCCATGTCGAACAGCGCCACGAGCTCGTCGTCCGCCAGGAACTGGCGGATCTCCTTGTCGGCGCGGCATAGCGCCAGGAACGACGCGTTGCCGCGCCACGCCTCCATGGCGTTGCGCTGGACGGCAGCGTAGGAGTCCTCGCGACTCATGCCTTTCTGGGTCAGCGCCAGCATCACGCGCTGCGAGAAGACGAGGCCGCCCAGCGAATCGAGGTTGCCCTTCATGCGCTCGCCGTAGACCACCAGCTGGTCGACGACGGAGGCGGCGCGGTTGAGTGCGAAATCGAGCGTTACCGTGGCGTCGGGTGCGATGTAGCGCTCGGCCGAGGAGTGCGAGATGTCGCGCTCGTGCCACAGCGTGACGTTCTCCAGCGCCGGCACGACGGCGCTGCGCACTACTCGGGCGAGGCCCGTCAGGTTCTCGGTCAGCACCGGGTTGCGCTTGTGCGGCATCGCCGAGCTGCCCTTCTGGCCCTCGGAGAAGAATTCTTCGGCCTCGCGCACCTCGGTGCGCTGCAGATGGCGGATCTCGGTCGCCAGGTTCTCGATCGACGCCGCCACGACGGCCAGTGTCGAGAAGAACACGGCATGGCGGTCGCGCGGAATCACCTGGGTGGACACCGGCTCGACCGCGAGCCCGAGCTTCCTGGCCACGTGCTCCTCGACCCGCGGATCGATGTTGGCGAAGGTGCCGACGGCGCCGGAGATGGCGCAGGTCGCGATCTCGGCCCGCGCCGCCACCAGGCGGGCGCGGTTGCGGGCGAAGGCGGCATGGTGGCCGGCGAGCTTGACGCCGAAGGTCGTGGGCTCGGCATGGATGCCGTGGCTGCGGCCGATGGTCGGCGTGTTCCTGTGCTCCAGTGCGCGCTTCTTCAATGCGGCCAGCAGGCGGTCGACGTCGCCGATCAGGAGGTCGGCGGCCTCGGTGAGCTGGACGGAGAAGCTGGTGTCCAGAATGTCCGACGAGGTCATGCCCTGGTGCACGAAGCGTGACTCGGGCCCGATGAACTCGCCCAGCCAGGTCAGGAAGGCGATCACGTCGTGCTTGGTGACTCGTTCGATGGCGTCGATCTTCTCGACGTTGCCCTTGGGATCGGCCTGCAGCGCGGCCATCGCTTTCTTGCCGCCGTCCCAGATCGCCCTGGCGGCGTCCTTCGGGATGATCCCCAGCCCGGCCATGGCATCGCAGGCATGCGCCTCGATCTCGAACCAGATGCGGAATCGGTTCTCGGGCGCCCAGATGGCGGCCATCTGCGGCCGGGTGTAGCGGGGAAGCATGGCCGGGCTTTTAGCCCCGATGACCCGGCCGCGCCATGTTAAGAAGTGTCGCCATGAAGGAGACCTTGACCCCGCTGGCCCAGTGTCCGCGTGAAACCCTGGCCGCCATCGAGGGCGTGCTGACCGACATCGACGAGACCGTGTCGACCCATTCCCAGCTCACCGCCGAGGCCTATGGCGCCATGGAAGCGCTGAAAAAGGCGGGATTCCGCGTGATCCCGGTGACCGGCCGGCCGGCCGGCTGGTGCGACCTGATCGCTCGTTTCTGGCCGGTCGACGCCGTGGTCGGCGAGAACGGCGCCTTCTGGATGTGGCACGACGATGAGGCGCGCAAGCTGCGCACCCGCTTCGTCCAGAGCGATGCTGAACGGGCCGAGGGCAAGCGCCGCCTGGAGACGGTGCGCGCTGAGGTGCTGGCTGACGTGCCGGGCGCGGGCATCGCCTCGGACCAGCCTTATCGCGCTGCCGACCTCGCCATCGACTTCTGCGAGGACGTGCCCGCCCTGCCGCATGACGACATCCTGCGCATCGTCAAGATCTTCGAGCAGCACGGCGCCCACGCCAAGGTGAGTTCCATTCACGTCAACGGCTGGTTCGGCGACTACGACAAGCTCACCACCAGCCGGCAGATGATGAGCGAGCTGTTCGGTGTCGACATGGAGGCGCGCCGCGACCGCTACGTCTTCTCCGGCGATTCGCCGAACGACGCGCCGATGTTCGGCTTCTTCCCCAATGCCGTGGGCGTGGCCAACGTGCGCGACTTCGCCCGCGACATGGACCATCTGCCGCGCTGGGTCACCACGGCGCGGTCCGGTGCCGGATTCGTCGAGCTGGCGGCGGCGCTGATCGCGGCGCGCGGCCGATGAAGCTTCCCCGACCGCCGGCAGCCGTCATCTTCGACATGGACGGGCTGCTGTTCGACACTGAAAAATTCTATGCCGAGTCGATCATGACAGCCGCCCATGAAGTCGGCTGCGCCATGAGCCATGACGTCTTCCTCCAGCTGGTTGGACGGGCGCGCGAAGTGAACCATCGCTTCCTGATGAAGCACTATGGCGCGGACTACCCGCTCGAAGCTTTGATTGCGGCATGGGGCCGGCACTTCCGGTCGCTGACGTCGGCCGGGCTGCCGCTGAAGCCCGGTGCCGTCGAACTGCTCGACCGGCTGGACGAGCTTGGCCTGCCGAGGGCGATCGCGACATCGAACACGCACACCACGATCCAGCGCAACCTAGGCCCGCTCGGCCTCGCTGACCGTTTCCATGCCGTGGTGGGGCACGGCGACTATGTCAACGGCAAGCCCGCGCCCGATCCATTCCTCAAAGCGGCCGAGCGCTTGGGTATCGTGCCTGCGCTCTGCCTGGCGCTGGAGGACTCCCACAACGGCGTGCGATCGGCCTCGGCAGCCGGCATGATGGCGGTCATGGTCCCCGACCTCATACCGGCGACCGACGAGATGCAGGCGCTGTGCGCGCATGTCGTGGCCGACCTTCATCACGTCTGCCTCATGCTCGGCGACCGACGATGAGCCTGCCGCGCCAGCCGGCCGCCGTGGTCTTCGACATGGACGGCCTCCTGTTCGACACCGAGAGCATCTATGAGCGCGCCGCGCTGTCGGCGGCGGCCGAGCTCGGCCGCGAGATGAATTCCGCCTTCTTCCGAAGTACGATCGGTGTGCCTTGGCTCGCAACCCGCGAGCGCCTGGTCGAGCTCTACGGCCCGACTTTCGCGGTCGACGAGTTGCGCACGGTGGCGAGCCGCATTTTCAATGAGCTGGTCGAGGCCGATCTCCCCTTGAAGCCTGGCGTCGTGGAATTGCTTGACTTGCTCGACGCGCTCGGTCTGCCGCGGGCCATCGCTACGTCGTCCTCGCGCGCAACCGCCCGGCGCCACCTCGAGGCCCATGGCATGGTCGACCGCTTCCACCACGTCATCGGACACGACGATTGCGAGCGCCACAAGCCCGAGCCTGAACCGTTCCTGAAAGCGGCAGGCCTGTTGGGTGTGACGCCGGATCTCTGCCTCGCCCTCGAGGATTCCCACATGGGCATTCGAGCCGCTTCGGCCGCGGGCATGATGACGATCATGATTCCCGACCTCCTTCCAGCGACCGAAGAGATCCAGGAGCTGTGTGCACACGTTGTTGGCGACCTGCACGCCGTTCGCCTCCTGCTTACGTCGGGAAATCCGTGATGCCGAGGCCCAGGCGCACCGACATCGGTGAGGTCAATTCGCTCCTCTATGTCGGCAACAGCTTCCTGTCTTTCAACAACGGCATCGGCTGGCACGTGTCACGGCTTCATGCCTCGGCCAACCCCGCCATCCGCTTGCGCGCGACGTCCGCTGCCATCACGGGTGGCGGGCTGGATTGGCACGATGTCGAATCCTACTTCAGGCCCAACGCGCTCGGTTCGTATTCATTCGACGAGGGAAACAACGTCGTCTTCAACGACCTCGAAAGGCTGTTCGACGTCGTGCTGATGATGGACTGCAGCCAGTGTCCGATCCATCCGCAGCTCAAGGCGACGTTTCGTGCTTATGCCAAGCGGCACAGCGAGACGGTGCGCAGGCACGGTACGAAGCCGGCCTTTCTGATGACGTGGGCCTACCAGGATCGGCCGCAGATGGCGGCCGAGCTCGCGGAAGCCTACACGTCGGTCGGCAATGACAACGATGCACTCGTTGTTCCCGTCTGCCTGGCCTTTGCGGCCGCCCTGGAACGAAGGCCCAAGCTGCCTCTGCATATGGACGACAAACGCCATCCGACCCTGGCGGGCACGTATCTGGCAGCCTGTGCCGTCTATGCAGCCTTGTTCCGCCGATCGCCGATCGGGCTCGCTCATGTGGGCGACCTCGACGCCGCGACCGCGCATTTCCTGCAGTCCGTGGCCCTCGAGACGGTCGAAGGCTACTACCGTACCGGGGAGACCAGCAGCGAGCCGTAGCGGGTCACGCTGTCGGCCTGGCTCCACACGCCGAGCGGCCCAGACTGCGGCAGGCTGCCATCGGTGAGGTCGAACAGGGTCTTGCCGTCGAGCGCGACCTCGAAGCGCTCGTTGGCGGCGATCACCCGCAGCGAATGCCATTTCCCGGCCTCGATCGGCGCTTCCTTGGAGGCGAGCTGACTGCGCTTGCCCTTCTCCATGCGGTAGAGCCGTACTGAATTGTCCAGCGCGTTGGCCCGCACGACGTAATAGTCGCTGGCGCTCTGGGCTCGGAACATCAGGCCGGCGACCTGGGCACGGGTGCCGCTGATCGGCTTGAAGCGCAGGGTGGCGTCGAAGTCGCGGGTCACGGCCTGGCCGGAAATGCACAGCGGGAAGCGAAGATCGGCAGGGTCCCCGGCCGTTTCCGCAAGGGCCCAGCCATCGGGCCCGTCGGGGTCCGCGACCGGCTGCCAGTTCGGCGGCCGTCCGACGCCGGTCATGCCCTGGGTGCAGGCGACGCGGCCGTCCGCCGTGGTGAGCGGCACGACGAGCTGGGCGAAGGCGGGCGAGGCGACGAGCAGCATCGCCAGGGCGAGCAAAAAACGCATGGTGTGAACCTAGCAGAATGCGTCGAACTTGACCGCCGTTGCCGGAGGGAGGAGTTTACGCCGCGATCCGAGTACGCGGAAATTTGGAAGGGGGGATTTTATGCGACTTTGCACCATCATGAACGCCGGCAAGGCGGTGGTCGGCGTCAAGAACGGCGACGGCAAGATCATCGACCTCTCGAAGCAGATGCCGCGCGGGCCGAAGTCGGTCGTCGAGATCCTGGCCGGCGGCAAGAAGGTCCAGGCCGAGGTCGCCAAGGCCTGCGCCAAGCCCAAGGCCGGCGCCACGGTGTCGGAAAAGTCGGCCAAGTACCTCTGCCCGATCCCGAATCCGGGCAAGATCCTCTGCATCGGCCTCAACTACCGCAAGCACGCCGAGGAAACCGGAAATCCCATCCCGCCCTATCCCATCGTGTTCTGCCGCTTCGACAACACGCTGGCGCCTCACAACGGTAAGATGCCGATGCCGAGCCACAGCACCCAGCTCGACTGGGAGGCCGAACTCACCATTGTGATCGGCAAGAAGTGCCGCAACGTGGCGAAGGAGAAGGCGCTCGGCGTGATCGCGGGCTACGCCTGCTTCAACGACGGTTCGGTGCGCGACTGGCAGTTCAAGGGCAGTCAGTGGACGCTGGGCAAGAACTTCGACGGCACCGGCGGCTTCGGCCCCGATATTGTGACCTCCGACGAATTGCCATCAGGCGGGGCGCCTCTCCGCATCATGACCCGCGTCAACGGCGAGGTCATGCAGGACAGCAATACCGACGACTTGATCTTTGATGTGCCGACCCTGGTGCACGAAATCTCCAAGGTCATGACGCTCGACCCGGGTGACATCATCATCACCGGCACGCCCTCGGGCGTGGCTTCGGGGCGGACCCCGCCGAACTGGCTGAAGCCGGGCGACGTCTGCGAAGTCGAGATCGAGAAGATCGGCGTGCTGCGCAACCCGATCGTCCAGGGCGCCTAGTCCCCGCTGGCAGCCGCTGGAGCCGTTTGCTCCAGCGGCTTCAGGCATCCCGATGCAAGACGGTGCGATGATCCTGGTGTCGTTCCGGCTCGACGTCGAGCAGGAAGCGCCGTTCAGCGAATTCTATCACCATCGGTACATCCCCGACCTGATGCGCGCGGCGCCGGCGATCCGTTCGGCGCGGCGTTACCAGGAGCATCATGTCACGGGTTCGCTCAAATACTACCGCAAGCAGTTCGTGACCCTGCTGGAGTGCGATTCAGTGGAAAGCGCGCGCGGGGTGCTGCCGGCGATGGGCGGCAATGCCGAATGGCAGCAGTGGCGAAGCTCGGCGATCCACGACCTCGATCCGCCGTGTGTTTACCGCCAGAGATGGGCCCATCCGCGCACTTCGTGGGATGGCAATTTCGGCAGTCGGCCCTTTTTCATGGTGAGCGTCGAGCTGCGGGACGAACAGGCCGAGCTATTCCATGAATGGTACGAGCAGGACTATCTGCCGAAGAATGTCGCTGATGTTCCGTCGTGGATCGCCTGCCGCCGCTACAGCAGCGAAGGGCGCGCGCCGGTGCGGCATGTCGCGATCTATGAAGCCTTTGACCTGGCCGGGCTCGATGCCAGCCTCGACATGATGCGCGCGCCGTTCCGCATGTCCGAGAACATGGCGTGGAAACGCTGGGACACCGGCGACTGCCCGGCCATCACCTGGGAAGACGCCGCGACCTACAAGCCGATCTTCCGCCGGCCCTAGCTAGCGTCGCGGCAGGCGGTCCAAACCGCCCATCATCAGGCGCGTGGCGAATTCGGCGGCGCCGGCAGGATCGACCGGGTCGCGGGCCACCATGACGATCGAGATCTCGAAGGCGATTCCTGCCATCGCAGCGGCGAGATAGCTCACGTCGACGTTGGGCAGCACGCCCTGGGCGATGGCGGCGCGGATGTCGTCGTTCAGCGCCAGCGCCAGCGCGCGTACGTCGGGCTTGTCGAGCAGGGTGCGGATGGCGGTGAAGTTCTTTTGTCCGAGGGCCAGGAGCTCGGCATCCTCGACGATGAAATCGAAATAGACCGCGTAGTGACGGCGAAAGAATTCCTCGGCGGTCGTGGCCTTGGCGCGGCCGTTGTTGTGGCGCTTCAAAAGCTCGCCGGTCAGCTCACCGACCACCGCCTCGAAGATCTCGTCCTTGTCCTTGAAGTAGTTGTAGAAGGTGCCGGAGGCGAGGTCGGTGCGGCGCACGATATCGCGCACGCTCGCCGCGCCAAAACCCATCTCGGCGAACACCGCGCGCGCCGCCTTGAGGAGCGCGGTGCGGTTCTCGGCCTTGTTCTGCTCGCGGCGGCCCGACCGCTCGCGCTGTTCCGTCGTGACTTGGTCGTTGTCGCCCATGGTCATCTTCCGAGTTGCGCCAGTTCGTGGCGAAGGCCCGCCACCATATCGTCCATCGCCCGTGCCGCCGCCTGCACCGTGCCGCGCAGGCCGACGAAGCCGTGGATCAGCGAATCGAACTCGTGATGGATGGTCTTGACGCCGGCCGCGGCCAGGCGATCGGCATAGGCCTGGCCCTCGTCACGCAGAGGGTCGAAGCCCGCCGTGTAGACCAACGCCGGCGGCAGGCCTGCGAGGTCGTTGGCCTTGAGCGGCGAGGCGCGCGGATCGCCGATGTCGGCCTGGCCATTGAGATAGTGGCCGCGGAACCATTCCATGGCGGCGCGAGTCACCATGAAGCCCTCGCCGCAACTCCGGTAGGATGGCGTGTCGAAGCTGAAATCGGTGGCCGGGAAGATCAGCCATTGCAGGCAGGGCTGGCGCGCCTCGCCGCGCAGCAGCTGTGCCGCGACAGCGGCGACATTGCCGCCGGCCGAATCGCCCGCGACCACGATGCGCGCCGGATCGATGCCGAGGTCCGTCGCTTCGGCCTGCAGCCAGCGATAGGCGGCGACGGCATCGTCGATGCCGGCAGGGAATTTGTGCTCGGGTGCGAGCCGATAGTCGACGGCGACCAGAACGCAGCCGGCGCGGGCGCAGAAATAGCGATACACCAGGTCGTAGCCCTCGAGGCTGCCCATCACCCAGCCGCCGCCGTGGAAATAGAGGATGGCTGGCAGCAGGCGCGCCACCGTGCCGGCCGGCCGGTAGATGCGGATGCGCAGCCGCCCCGCGGGGCCTGCGATCGTCCGATCGATCATCTCGCCGATCGGCGCGGCGCGGCCGCCCATCTCGAGCATGAAGGCGTCGTAGCCGGTGCGTGCGTCGACCACGGTGGTCTGCTCGATCGGCGGCTGGCCACTACGCGCCAGCAGCTGCAGCAGCCACTGGGTGCGGCTGTCCAGCGTGCGGCCATCGACCGCCACCGACGGCCCGGCGAGGATGTTGATCCAGGCGATCGGCATGCGGACGGCAAGGTTGGCGGCCTTGACCTGCAATTCGCGCGCGATCTCCTTGAACGGCATGACCCGTTCCTACCATCTCGCTCAGCCGTTGTGGAGCCTCGGAGCGCCGGCTAGGGTCGGTCTTCCGATGGCCGAAGCGACCCCAGACAGCGTAGCCGACGGTTATGCCAGAGAGCTGCGCCGCGAGATCCTGCGCAGCGAGATCCAGCGTGTGCAGGTTCTGGCAGTCGTTCTGACGATTCTGCTCATCACGACAGTGACCGCTGCCGGCCTGCTTGCCGAACTGTTCCAGCGCATCTTCCGGACCGGCCTCAGCTGGTGGGAGCCGCTGGTCAGCATAGGTCCGTTCGCCCTCTACGAAGTCGTTGTCCTGTTCGTGCTGCGTTGGCGGGCGTCGCACGACAGCGATTTTCCGCGCTATGCCCGGTTTGGCAATGCCTTCGTCGAGACCAGCCTGCCGAGCGTCGTCATCTTTGTCCTCAGCCATCACATGCAGCCGACGACGGTCTTCGGCTTCTGGCCGCCAATGCTCTATTTCGTGTTCATCCTGCTGTCGACCTTGCGGCTCGATTTCTGGCTGTCCCTGTGGACCGGCGCCGTCGCGGCGGTGCAGCAGTTCCTGCTGGTCTTGTGGCTCATCCCGCTGGAGGCGTATTCAATCTCGCCCGAACACGCCCTGATCTACCACCTCAGCCGCAGTGTCGTGCTGCTGGCCGCCGGCGTGATCGCCGGCATCGTCGCCGGCAGCCTGCGGCGCCAGTTCGACAAGTCTGTAGCCGCCGCGGCCGCGCGCGATCGCATCACCAACATGTTCGGCCAGCACGTCTCGCCGGCGGTGGTCGACCGCCTGCTGGCGTCCCACAGCGACCCGCCGAGCGAGATGCGCGAGGTCTGCGTGCTGTTCCTCGACATCAGAGGCTTCACGGCGATGACGCGCATGCGGCCGGCCGGCGATACCGTGGCGTTGCTGAACGACTTTTTCGCCGAGATGATCGACATCGTCGACCGCAACCACGGCATCATCAACAAGTTCCTGGGCGACGGCTTTCTCGCCCTGTTCGGCGCGCCGCTGGAAGATCCCAAGGCAGCGGCCAATGCGCTCGCCGCCGCACGCGGCATGCTGGAGGCGGTCGAGCGCTGGAACAAGGTGCGACCACAGACGACGCTGCGCGTCGGCATCGGCATCCATCTCGGGGAGGCGGTGACCGGCACCGTCGGCTCGCCGCGGCGCAAGGAATACACCGTGATCGGCGACACCGTGAACCTCGCCGCGCGGCTGGAGCAGCTCACCAAGGAAACGGGCTCGCAGCTCCTGATCTCGGGCTCGGTGCATCAGGCTACCATCGGCACCGACGGCGCGACCGATCTCGGGCCGCTGCCGATCCGCGGCTATGATCAGGAAGTGCGGGTATGGAAGGTGGTCTGAGCTGGTACTTCGCCTACGGTTCCAACATGAGCGCGCTCCGGCTTTTCGAGGAACGGTTGAAGCCAGAAGGCGTAGGCGCGGGCGAGCGGATCGCAGGCCGGCTCGACGGCTGGCGGCTCGCCTTCAACAAGCAGGGGCGCGTGCCGGGCACCGGCGCGGGCAACATCGTCCTGGCGCCGGGCGAGGTGGTGCACGGCACGCTGAACCTGCTGCCGGCTACGGGTTTCGAGGTGCTGGACCGCTACGAGGGCGTGGCCGGCGGCCACTATGAGCGCCGGATCGTGCCGGTGTTTCGCGACGACGCCGGCGTCACGGTCGAGGCGATCACCTATGTGGCATTGCTGACGGGCGAGGACCTGCGCCCGACCCGGGATTATCTCACCCATCTGCTGGCCGGCCGCGACCTGCTGCCGGCCGACTATTTCCGCCGGCTGAGCGAGACACCGACGGTGGTTTGACTCATCGGTGCGCGGACCTCCGGACCTGGAGGTCCGCGCTCCAAGATTACTTCGCGCCGACGAGCTGCTTCTTGCCCTTGGGCTTGGCCTTCTTGGCGAGCGCGTCACGGGCGACAGGCGCCTTGCCGGTCTCCTTGAGCTCGGGCACGTCGGCCTCGTGCCAGAAATTCAGCTCGATCATGACGCCGTCGGGGTCGTGCACGAAGACCTGCTGCAGGGGCCGCGCCGGCACCTTGCGGACCTCGTACGGCACGCCGTCCTTCTTGATCTGGTCGATGGTGCCGCGGATGTCCGAGCAGTTGATGGCGACATGGTCGATGGCGCCGCTGCCGTGATCCTTGCGCTTGGTCTCGGAGACGATGTGCAGGATCGGCTTCTCGCCGGCATACATCCACGCTCCGGGGAACATGAACGGCGGACGGTCGCCGTTCTTGAGACCCACGTAGCGCTCGTAGAAGCGCACCGTGGCGTCGAGGTCTTTGCAATAGATATTCCAGTGGTCCAACGAAAGTGCGGGCATCCAATCCCTCCTGCGATTCGTTGGCCGCCAGTCTACCCAGTCCGGCTCAGCCGTGGCAGCAGGAATTTCCGGCCTTTTCCTCATATTTGTCGTGATGGCGGACCCAGTGGGAAAGGTTCCCGCCGGGCGGTTCGTCGCGGCCCTTGGGCGTGATGTCGAGGAAGCCGTAGACCGTTCCGACATCTTCGGTGCCACGGGCAAATACCGAATACGTATGGAAAATCTGGCCGGTCTCATCCCTGGTGAAGACGCTGAAGCCGGGCAGCTCGTCGCTCACCCAGTCCCGTTCCTCGAAATTGTAGAAGACCTTGCCCGTGGCCTTCTGCTCCTCGGTGAACGACACGTTGTAGTCGAAGTTGAAGTCCGAGCCGGCCGACGACACCCATTTGAACGGCCAGCCCATGCGCTTGTGGAAGGCCGCTATCCTGGGATATGGCGCGCGCGAGACGGCGATCATCATCACGTCGTGATTGACGAGATGGACCAGGGAGCCCTCCATCTGGTCGGCGCCGAACGAGCAGCCGACGCAGCCTTCCTGCCAGTCCGGTCCGAACATGAAGTGCTTGACGATGAGCTGGCTGCGGCCGGCGAACAGGTCGGGAAGCGTCTCTTTGCCGTTCGGCCCGTCGAACACGTAGCTCTTGTCGACCTTGACCCAGGGCAGCTCGCGGCGCTGGCGCGCGAGCTCGTCGTGCGCGCGCAGATGCGCCTTCTCCTTGGCAAGCAGCTCGCGGCGCGCTTCCAGCCATTCGTCGCGGGAGACGGTCTTGTGCGCATGCATGATGGCCTCCTTCAGGGGACGGGATCGGGACGGTTGAGGACGGCATTGAACACCGTGCCGGGCACGGCGACCCGCTTGTCCTTGTAGGCCGCGCGCAGATCGCCGAAGTGGCGGTCGGGCGCGTGCGAGAAGACGGCGAGCTGATCGATGAAGGGCAGGTCGAGCTCGGCCTCGTTCTGGGTCATCGCACCCCAGACATCCCACGGCAGCATTTCGTGATTGTTGAGCGCGGCCACGTCACGGATGACGTTGCCGGCGATGAACCACAGGCCGTGCATGTCGAGGATGCCGAACGCGCCGGCATCGGCCTTGCCGCTGCGGCAGAGCTGCCAGGCGTCGCCCGCCACCAGGAACTGCTCGCGCGGCACGTCGAGCGGATCGAAGGCGATGGCGAACAGCTCGCGCTGGCGCTGGTCGAGCTGGGCATCGACCAGCACCCAGCGCTGCTGGCTCTCGTTCCAGTATTCCGTGACCCAGTGGTCGATGAATTTGCCCTTCTCGAAGTAGGCGCCGAAGCCGCAGCGTGCCCGCGCCGCCACTCCCTGCCGACGCAGCATGGCGACGTGCAGCAGCGTGAAATGCCGGCAGACGCCGACCACGCGCTCGCTGGGCGACCGGGCCTGCGGCAACGGCCGGCTGTCCTGGCGGGCGATGCAGCCGAGCATCTTCTCGACGCCGCGCATATGGGCCTGCGCATGCTGCTCGGCCGACAGGGTGACGCCGTAGGCCGAGGCGATGTGTTCATGGATCAGAAGGCCCTGGACGACCTTGGCTAGGCCGCCGACATCCTTCGGCAAGCCATCGAGCAGCGCGCCCTTGGCTCCGGCATCGCTCATGGCTATCGGGGCGCGAAAGGCGTCGATGTTCATGGAAAGACCTTCTCCAGATTGTCGAGCGCCAGCGTCCAGCCGCGACGGTGATCGTCGCGTGCCGTCTCGTTGAAGAACTGCTCGTGTGTCAGGGTGAGGACAGTGCTGTCACCCTCCGGCTTGAGATCGACCGTGACCTGCGATTCGCGCTCGGGCGTGCTCTGCCAGGCCCACGAGAAGACGAGCTTGCGGTCCGGCACGATCTCGCGATAGACGCCGCTCACGCTTTGATGCTCGCCGTCGGGCGTGTGGAACTGCACGCGGAAGCGGCCGCCGACCTTGACCTCGGCTTCGGCGACGGGCGTCTTGGGATGGCCGGTGACGCCCCACCAGCGGATCATTTTTTGCGGCTGCGTCCAGGCCTCGAAGAGCTGCGCCGGCGACGCTTTGAAGCGCCGCTTGAGGGCGAGGCTGGGCTTGCTTGCCATGAATCCTCCTCCAGGAATGCCGCGAGCCGGTCGAGCTGCTCGGTCCAGTAGCGTTCGTAGCGGGCGAGCCAATTCATCGCTTGCTCCATGGGCGCGGCCTTGAGCTGGCAGGTCACCGTGCGGCCCGACTTGGTGCGCTCGATCAGGCCCGCGTCCGACAGCACGTCGAGATGCTTCATGATGGCGGGCAACGAGACCGGGAAGGGCCGCGCCAGCTCGCTGACGCTCAGCCCTTTCTCCTCGTCGAGCCGCGCCAGCAGGGCGCGCCGGGTCGGATCGGCCAGGGCGGCGAAGGTGCGGTCGAGCACGGCGGTTTGATAGTTAACCATAAAGTTAAGTTTATGGGCGCCAGACGCCCCGAGTCAAGCCGGCGTTCGGTCCATCTGGTGGAATGGACCGATCGTGTGGGAGGCTGACAGCCGTAAAGGAGCTGCCCATGACCCCGCGTCTCGATTACCAGAAGCTGTCAGCCGCCGGCGTGCGTGCCGTCGGCGGCGTCTACCTGTACGTCACGAGCTCGGGCCTGCCCAAGACCCTGCTCGATCTGGTCTTCATGCGGGCGTCGCAGATCAACGGCTGTGCCTACTGCATCGACTCGCACTCGCGCGACTTGCAGAAGGAGGGTGTGCCGGTCGAGAAGATCATGCTGCTGCAGGCCTGGCGCGAGGCGGGCGATCTATTCTCGGCCAAGGAGAAGGCTGCCTTGCAATGGGCCGAGGAAGTGACGCGGATCTCCGAGACCCACGCCTCCGACGAGGCTTTCGCCGCGGTGTCGGCCGAGTTCCAGCCCAAGGAAGTGTCCGATCTGACGATCGCGATCGGCCTGATCAACCTGTTCAATCGCTTGGCGATCAGCCTGCGAAGACCACCTGGTAGCTAGCCAAGGAAGGCCGTGATCGCGGCGACGGTCGCTGCCGGCTGCTCCTCCATCAGCCAGTGGCCGGAGTTGGCAATGCCCTGACCGGTGACGTTGCTGGCGACCAGGCGCAGCACGTCGGCCTGGACGGTGCCGAACGACTTGTCGGCGCCGATCGCCAGCACGGGCATGCCAAGCTTGCCCTTGGCGGCGAAGGCCTTGTTGTCGACGGCGTCCTGGGTGAAGGCGGCGAACTGCTCGAAGGCTGAGTGCATGCCGCCGGGCCGCGCGTAAAGAGCCGCGTAGTGGTCGCGGGTCGCTTCGTCGATTGCCTTGGGGTTGGCCGACAGCTCATTCCAGAAGCGGTCGAGATAGATGCGCTCGCGGCCCGCGACCAGCCGCTCCATGTCGGGGCCGCGGAAATTGAAGTGCCAGAGCATCGGGCTTTTCAGGATCTCATCCCACGGTCCGATGCCGGGCAGCGGCGCATCCATCGCCACCCAGCGCGTCACACGCGCCGGGAACTGCGCGGCGAAGGCGTAGCCCACCATGTTGCCGATGTCGTGGGTGACGAGGTCGGCCTTGTCGATGCCAAGCTTGTCGAGCACGCGGGCGATGTCCTGCCCCTGGGTCTTCTTGTCGTAGCCGCCGGCCGGATGGGACGATAGGCCCATGCCGCGCAGGTCGGGCACCACCACCGTGCGTTCGCCAATCAATGCTGCCGCCAGCGGCGCCCACATGTCGCCAGTGTCGGCAAAGCCGTGCAGCATGACGACGGCGGGTCCCGCGCCGCCGACGCGGGTGTGGATCGTTACACCGTCGGCTTCGATCTCCTCGACACGCATACCAGGGGGAAAGGGCTGAACCATGAACGCTACGCTCCCCTCTAGACCTTGGCCATCAGAGCCTGTGCCGCTGCCGGATTGCGCACCTTGGCGCCCGAGATGAAGTAGACGAAAGCGTCGCCCTTCTTGCCCCACGCCTTGGCGCGCTTGGCCCACTTGTCGAGCTCGGCGGGCTTGTAGCCGGTCTTGACCTTCTCCTCCGAGCCCATCAGCCGGGCATAGGTGAAATCTGCGGTCGGCTCGTCGATCTCGGGGAAGTCCTTGTCGTGGGCGAAGACGATGGCCGCGTTGTACTTGCGGGCGAGGTCGTAGAAGCGCTTGTCCTTGAAGCTGTCGTGGCGCACTTCCAGCGCGTGGCGCACCGGCAGCTTGCCGACCTCCTTGGGCAGGAGCTTGAGGAACGCTTCGAAATCCTCCGGGTCGAACTTCTTGGTGCCCATGAACTGCCAGTTCACCGGCCCCAGCCGGTCCTTGAGCTCGACGATGCCCTGGGCGAAGAAACGCTGGATCGATTCGCCTGCTTCAGCCAGCACACGCCGGTTGGTGCAGAAGCGCGAGGCCTTCACCGCAAAGACGAAGCCGTCCGGCGTGTCGTCGCGCCACTTGGCCCAGCTCGCCGGCTTGAAGCTCGAATAGTAGGTGCCGTTGATCTCGATCGAGCTCAGCTTGCGGCTGGCGTACTCGAGCTCGCGCTTCTGCGTGAGGTCGTCGGGATAGAAGACGCCGCGCCACGGCTCGAAGGTCCAGCCGCCGATACCGACATAGATCTTGCCTGCCATTGAGTGCTCCACGATGGGCTTTGGCCCATACAATGGCAGGCCGCCGACTATCGGGTCTAGCGCGCTCGTCTTGCCAGGGCCCACGCCGCCTTGGCGATGCGCCGCTCGAAGAGCAACAGGCAGCCGCCCAGGACCGCCGTGCCGGCCGCAACCTCCAGCCACCAGAACTGGTGAGCCGAAGCCGGCAGGACGGCGATGGCGAGCGCGACGGCGAGCGAGCAAAGCAGAGGCGGGATCAGCAGCGGCAACAAAGCGATGCGCCCCAGCTCCAGGCGCCGGCGGGCGATCGCCAGCATCACGAGGCTCATGGTCTCGGCCATCAGCAGGGCCGCCACCGCACCCCAACCGCCGTAGCGTGGGACCAACAACGCGTTCAGCACCAGGCTGGCGAGCGCCGACGTGGCGATGATCTTGAGATGAAGCTTCTGGTGACCCCAGGCCAACAAGGGCGTGCCCAGCCCGATGTTGGTGAAGGTGAGCGCGACGACCAGGCACAGCCATTCGAAGTAGGGGCCGGCGGCGGCGAACTGGGAGCCGAACAGCAGATCGTTGACATGGCGGCCGCAGGCCCAGCCGAGGGCGGCGATCGGCAGGCCCATCCAGACCATCAGGGTGGCAAAGTCGTACGCCACACGCTTCGCCTGTTGCGTATCGCTCGCGACCTGCGAGAGCACCGGGAAGTAGGCGTTCATCATGGCGCCGCTCACCACGGTCGAGATGAACATCAGCTTGTAGGCCGTGGTGTAGAGGCCGACCTCGATGTCGCTGTGCGTGAAGCCCAGCAGGATCGCGCCGCCGTTGTAGACAACCAGCACCGCCAGCAACGACAGCGCCAACGGCCAGGCGTCGGCCAGGAGCTTGCTGCCCTCCGCCAGGCGTGGCCGCACGTCGGCGAAGCGCAGGATGCCGTGGCGCTGCAGATACCAGAAATAGTAGCCGACCAGGGCGAGGGAGAAGGGCAGCGTATAGGCAGCGAACAGGTAGATGTCGCCCGGGTCCCGGACCAGCAGAAGCAGCGCGGGAATCTGCAGCACGTTGATGACCAGCGAGGCGATGGCGGGACCGGCCATGCGCTGGTGCCCCTGCAGGACCCAGATGGTGCTGCCCACATTGATCAGGATGATGACGCCCTGGATCAGCAGCAAGATGCTGGCCTGCCCGCCGCGCGGATCGAGGAGCGCGATCGCTGCGACGACGGCGTAGGCCACAAGGCCGAACAGCATCTGAAGCCCGAGCACCAGGGAGGTGATCGACGCGGTCTCCTTGGGGTTGGCGGCGATGTCGCGCTGTCCCACGAGCGCCAGGCCGGGACTGGCGAGCAGGGCGAGGAAGGCGAGCAGGGCCGCGTTCCAGTTCACCTGGCCGATCGCCGCGGGGCCGAGCACCCGCCGGCTGTAGGCGGTGGCGAAAATGCCGATCAGCAGGACGATGCCGCTGACCGCGGTCATGGCGAAGAAGTTCGTGGCGATCGTACGTCGGCGATAGGCGGGAGCTGCCGCCGGCGCATCGATCGGAGAACTGATTTGCATGCATCGATGTCTCATCCCGAACCCGGGCAGGACAACGGCCGTCGCGGCCGGACACAGCTTTGACACCCCCGGGAACAGGGCTGCGGCGCGGGCGTTGTCACGCAATGACCATGGCAACACCGGCGGCCGTCGAGGCCGAAATCCACGCCATCATGCAGGACCGGATCGAGGCGGTGCATGCCAAGGACGCTGCGCGCCTGGTCTCTCATCACGCGGCTGACGTCGTGGCCTACGATCTGCTCGAACCCCTGCAATACACAGGAGCGGCCGACCTTCGGCGTCGTGCCCAGCAATGGTTCGACGGCTATGACGGGCCGATGTCGTACGAGATCCGCGATCTCGTGGTCGTGCCGGGTCACGGCGTGGCGTTCTGCCACGGCCTGCACCATGTTGCCGGCCGTCTGCGGACGGGCCAGCAGGTCGACATGTGGTGGCGCGCCACGCAGGGGCTGCGCCTGGTCGGCGACAAGTGGCGGATCGTCCACGAGCACAGCTCGCTGCCCTTCGACATGGCGACCGGCAAGGTCTCGTTCGCTCTCAAGCCTTAGAAGATCGACAGCCAGCATCCGAAGGATGCTTGCGCAGCTCGCTGGCGGCCGGCCGCGTCTCGGGCATCAGGAACCACACGGTGGCCAGCGCACACATCCCGACCGCCGCCAGGCCCATGAAGGCCGCCGAGCTGCCGAACGTATCGCTCATGTAGCCGGCGAAGGTTGGGCTGAGCGAGGCGCCGACGCCCATCATGGTGCCGACCACGCCCTGGGTGAGATTGAAGCGGCCCGAGCCGCGCGTCAGGTCGGCGATGGTGAGCGGCACCATCACGCTCATCACCGCGGCGGTCAGGCCATCCAGCAACTGCACGGTGACCAGCAGGGAGGGGTCGGTCACCGTGCCCAGCAGCAGGCCGCGGATCGGCAGGGCGGCGAAGCCCGCGATCAGCAGCGGCTTGCGTCCGATGCGCTGCGCCTGCCGGCCGACCCAGGGCGAGAACAGGGCGACGACGATCTGCGGCCCGACCATGCAGGCGCCGATCAGCACGGTGGCCCACTGGCTCGAGCGCGTGGTGAGCACGCTGCCCATCAGCGGCAACATGGCGGCATTGGCGAAGTGGAACAGCAGGATGCAGCAGCCGAACACCAGCAGTGCCGGCTTGCTGAGCAGGCTGCGCAGATCCACTGGCGGCTTGTTGGCGCGCAGCTCCGGCAAGTTGCCGTGCGCGCGCTCGGGATCGATCTCCGCCGCGGCGACGCCGCGCAGCACGGCCAGTGTCGGGACGAGCAGCGCCGCGGTGACGAAGAACACGGCTTGGGGCGTGAAGTAGTAGCCGAAGCCGCCCATCACCGCCGCTGACAGCGCCGCACCAATCGACGCGAAGCGCGCATTGCGGCCGAAGCGTTCGCCGATCGCGGCGTGGCCGACGAGGCCGAGGCTGATCGCCGCGATCGCCGGTCCCAGGACGCAGCTCGCGGCCGCGTGCAGCGTCGCTGCGACCAGAACGGCGGGAAAGATCGGGAAAGTTGCGTAGACCAGCGCGCTCGTGGCGATCATGGTCACCGCCACCGCGGCGACCACGCGCTCGGAGCGCACGGCGTCGACCAGCGCGCCGCCCGGGATCTGGCCGAGCAGCGAGACCAGGCCGGCCACCGTCAGCACCAGGCCGATCTCGATCTGCGTCCACTTCTGCGAGGTCAGATAGACGGCGACGAACGGCCCGAAGCCGGTCTGCACGTCGGCGACAAGGAAGACGAACCAGTCGAGCCGCCCCAGGCTCTTCCGCGAGGGATGCGGTAGTGAAGGAGAGGGAAACTCCGCCACCGACGTGCCACTAGGGCAGAGGCTCGAACTTGCCCGAGGCGACGATCGCGATGACCGGGCGGCCTTCCTTGTATTCCGGAGCGGGCTTCACCTGGTCGCGCGTCAGCTCGAGGACGATGCCGTAGCGCTTTTCCGCCTGTGGCACGAAATGCAACGCCTGCCAGGCGACGGCGATCTTGCGGCTGCCGACGCCGAGAAAGCCGCCGAAGTCGATGATGGCGGCGCGCGCGATGCCTTGGCCATCGACCAGGACGTCGACGATACGTCCCATGTTCTCGTCGGCCGTGCTGCGGATCTCGCGGCCCAGGATGCCCTGGACTTCCTGCGTGTCGAGCACGGTGACCGACGGCTGGCCCGGCGTGCCGCCTTCGGTCTGCCCCGACGCGGCGGAGGTGGTCAGTACCGCCATCATCACGGCGGCTGCGAACTTCTTGATCATGGAACGCCCCCGGGCGAATTTCAGCCGGATGATGAACTCCGGACGCGGCTCCTGGTTGCCGCGGGAGAGGCGAAGATGGCCAAGGCGAAGACAGAGAACACAGCATCGGCACAAGGCCAATGTCTTTGCGGCGCCGTGCAGTTCGAGATTGGCATCCCGGCACGATGGGCGTGGCACGATCATTCCGCCGCGAGTCGGCGCGCGCATGGCTCGGCCTATGCGACCTATGTCGGCTGTTGGCGCAGTCGCTTCCGGGTGACCAAGGGCCAGACCAAGATCACGCGCTTCCAGGAAAAGACGACGGGGAGAACCAGGAGCTTCTGCTCACGCTGCGGAACACCGCTCATCTACGAGCGGCCGCACGCGCCGCAGATGGTCAACATACCGCGCGCGCTGATCGGCGGCCGCACGGGACGGGAGCCGCGCTATCACATTGCCATCGCCGAGCTGCAGGACTGGACCTGGCTCGGCGAGCCGCTCGTTCCGCTAAAAGGTTATCCCGGCGTGGTGTGGGAGCGGCCCAACCGCAACAAGCGGCGTCAGGTCATACGCGGGCAAACGCCAGGATATCCTGCGCCAGACGATCACGATGAGTGATGACAAGGCCGTGCGGCGCGCCCTCGTATACCTTGAGCGTCGAGCCCGCTATGAGCTCGGCCACTTTCCGCGCCGTCGTGTCGAGCGGGTTGACCACGTCCTTGTCGCCATGAGCGATCAAGGTCGGCACGGTGACAGCGCGCAGGTCCTCCCGAAGGTCGCCGCGCGCGATGGCGCGCAGGCAGTCGATGGTGGCCTTTGGCGAGGCGCGCATGAACTGTGCCACGATCCATTCGGTCATGGCCGGTGAAACGGCGGAATGGCCGCCGGTGAAGGCGATAACGGCTTTGGCAAGAAATGCCGGGCGGTCCTGCTTCAGGCCGGCGACGAGGGGGCCGAAGTCGCCGGTCGACTGAGGCGGGACCGTGCTCAGCATCACCAGGCGTGCGATCCGCGCGCTGCCGTGCCGTTTCAGGTAACGCACGGCTTCGCCGTTACCCATGGAATGGGCGACGAGCGTGACCTCCCTGAGGTCGAGCCGATTGATGACCGCGGCCAGATCGTCGGCCAGGCGGTCGTAGTCGTAGCCGCGGCCCGGATCGCTGGACCGGCCGTGGCCGCGCCGGTCATAGGCGACGCAGCGCAGGCCCTGGTCGGCCAGCTCGACGAGCTGGTACTCCCAGATGTCGGCATTGAGGCCCCAGGCATGGGTGAAGACCACGGGCTTGCCGGTGCCCCAATCGACGTGGAACAGGCTGGCGCCGTCTTCGGTCTCGATGAACGAAGACCGCGTCGTGCCTGGAGTCCTGGCCTCGGCGGGCCGACCGCCGGAGGTCACAACGGCGGCGACGGCAGCGGCGGCGATCGAGGTCGCCGCACTTCTCCTGTTCATCGCGACCTCCCTCAGCCGCGCGCGGGTGCTGCGTCGACGAAGCCGACCACCGACTTGATGCGGCCGTCGCCGCCCACGACCACGAAGTCGGTGCCCTTGATGTAGAGCGGCGTCTCGGCCGTGCCGCCGGCCACCCAGCTGAAGCGCAGGTAGTCGTGATGCGCCTCGATGCCGCTCGCGAGGCGCAGGCGGTAGCCCGGGAAGTGGCCCTGCGCCGCAGCGATCATGGCGTCGAGACTGTCATGGCCCTTGCCGTCGCGCGCGGCGTCGACGTAGGTGCCGTCGTCGATCCACGCCTTCGCCACCAGCTCGCGCCGACGCTTGGGCTCGGGCTCGTTCCATGCCGCGAGGTAGCGCACCACGACTTCGTTGGCGTTGCTCATCGCTCTGCTCCTTTGAGATGGGGATTGGGCCCGCACAGGCCCGAGCAGCGCCGGCGACGCTGCGACGCCGACCGCTGCGATTGCTCGGATAAGGTCTCGTCGTTCCATGCCGCCGAAGCTATGGCGGCGACGCGAGACGGTCGATTACCTGGGGGGTAAGGTCGACGGCTCCGTGTCCGGAATCTTTGCCAATTCGCGAAGCGAGTTGAAGGCAAAGCCGGAGACAGCGAGCCAGATGGCGGCGCCGACGACCCTGACGATCGCCTCGCCGCGATGCCCTTCAACCGCCGCGAGGCCCAGCCCCAGTACCCCGAAGACGAGGCCGAGCCACATCAACGCCTTGAGCTGCTTGCGGTAGGCGGCCAGGAACTTGGGCCGATCGCCCGCGAACTTCTTGTGCACCCAACCTTTGCGGATCTTGCCCAACTCTACCGGAATCAGGACGCAGACGATGAGTCCGGCAATGATCGAAATGAGCTCAAGCATGCCGCGATCTTGGCCCACCGGCGCTTCGTGGACTGTGCCCTTTGTCACATACGGTCACCAAGGCTTCACCACGAGTTACGCAGCTCGCGGAGCTTCAGGAACACCGTGCGCTGGTCGGGCTTCTCGGGCAAATCGGGAAACGATTCGCGCAGTTTCGCGATGACTGTCGGGCTGGTCAGGCGAAAGAAGGTGTTGATCTCCCCTTCGACCTCGAGCGTCGATACATACGCCTTGTTGGGGTCCTGGCCCGCGAGCTTGTCGAGCATCTTGCGAGCGCTCTTGTTGTCGGGCTCGCGATCCAAGGTGAACTTCAGATTGTTTTCAATGTAGTCGTGGCCCGGATAGATCAATGTCGAGTTCGGCAGCTTGGCGAGCTGCTGGTCAAACGTATTGTACAGCTCATTCGGATGACCGCCGTTGTGGCAGTTCCCGGCGCCGGCATTGAACAGCGTATCGCCGCAAAAGAGAGCCGGCTGGTCGGTGTGCGACCGCAGGCACACGTGACACATGGTGTGGCCCGGTGTGTCCATCACTTCGAGTTCGACCGTCTTGCCCACCTTGACGATGTCGCCCGCGCTCAAGCCGCGGGCCATGCCGGCGATCTTGTCCTTGGCATTCTTGTGCGCGAGGATCGTGGCACCAGTCTTCCCGGCCACAGCCTCGTTGCCGCCCGTATGATCGCGGTGCTCGTGCGTGTTCAGGATCTGGGTGATCTCCCACCCTTCTTCCTTGGCGGCCTTCAGGCACTTTTCATGATCCAGGGGGTCGATGGCCAAGGCCTCGCCGGTTTCGCTGCAGGCGATGAGGTAGTTGAAGTTGCGGTAGGCATTGGCGGTCCAGATCTGCTTGACGATCACGGCATCATCCTCAGTGTTTGGGGGCTCAGCGACGGATACCCTCGAGTTCCGCCTTCGCCCAGTCGATCACCTTCTTCTCGCTGTGACCGGAGACGACGCGCGCCACCATCCCCGGGATCATGTAGTGGCTCCAGATCTGCACGCCGATGTCCGGCGGCGCGCTCGAGCCGACGATATAGTACTCGGCGTCATGGTGAGGGCGCACAGGATAATTATAGAGCGTTCCTTTTGGCGGCTCGATGTCCGCCCACACCGGCAGATCCGCCATCGACAGGAATGGCGGGATGTCATAGCCCGCCGCCGGAACGCTGAGCTTGGAGACGACGTCGCGCTGGCTGATGAACGCGATAAGGTCTCTTGCCGCCGACTTGTTCTGTGCCCATTGCCAGATGCCCCAGAAATACGGGCGATGAGGCACGAGGCGGCCCATCTTTCCCCGGGGATTGGGAAAGTGCCAGGTGTCGGCGGCGATGGCCGGCGCATCGCGCTTGGCCACGGCCCAGGCGCTGGGCGGGTTCCAGATCAGCGCCGCCGAGCCGGCAACGAAGGCCTTGTTGTTGGACGCGTCGTCGTAGGCGATGGTTTCCCGCGGCAGGTACGGGACGAAGCGCTTGACGTAGTCAAGCACTTCGCGGATCGGATCGGAATCGACGGTGATGTTGCCCTTGGCGTCGACGAGATGCGCGCCGAAGGCACCGAACGTCGCGCCCCAGGTCTGATTGGCGTCCGTGCTGTTGGCGCCGCAGCCGAACGCGAACAGATGGCCCGCCTTGTGGCATTGCTCGGCCATCTTCAGCTGCTTTTCGTACGTCCACTCGGCTGCACCTTTGGTCTTCACGTCCTTGGCCGGATACCACTCGGTCACATCCTCGTCGGTGAATTTCTTGATCATGGAGATGCGGGCGCACGGCGGCAGGGGAGCCGAGCCCCAGGCGACCGGCACGGCCAACCATTTCCCATCCGACGTGCCGAGGTATTCCACGGCCTTGCTCACCGGCCCGTACTGCTTGATCAACCCATCCATGACGTCGTTCACGGCGACGAGCTTGTCGCCGTACTGGTGGGCGGCCCATTGGTCGAAGGCCAGGATGTCGTGCCCGCTCCGCGCCTGCGCCTCGGCCGCCTGCGTGAGGATCATCTTGTTGCCGGCGGAGGCGATGAAGTCGATCGTGACGTCGACCTTGTTCTTGGCTGCCCACTCGTCGATCAGGCCCTTCAGCACCGGATTGGCCGCCGGAACCCAGTGATCCCAGACGCCCATCGTCAGCTTGCCGGCAGCGGCTGCTGTCTGGACGTGGACCAGCGGCAGGGAGGCGCCGACAGCGCCAGTCGTAACCTTCAACGCTCGGCGACGGGTAATCCGACGGACGCGTGTCATGGGCTTCCTCCCTGTTATGTTTGCTTTTCACCTACATTGCTTACTGAACTCCGATGCTCTGCGGGACGCGGGGTAAATCAACCCTTGCGCTGAATGGCGATGATGGCGCGGCGATGAGTGCCTTCGCCGACCTTCTTGTCCTCGTCGTAGGCCTCGACCTTGAAGCGAAGCTTGCGGCCGTCCACCTCGAGCAGCTCGGCGCGCACCGTCACCTTCTTGCCTTTCGGCGTGGCCCCGAAGTGTTTTACGTTCACCTCGAAGCCCACGGTGGTGTGCCCTTCGGGGAGATGGGCCTGGACGGCCTGGATGCCGGCACGCTCCATCAAGCCGATCATCGATGGCGTGGACAGGACGCCATCGCCGCCCATGTGCGTGACGATGAGCTTGTCGTCGACTGTCGTGACGATCTCCGCTTTGAGCCCTGGTGTCAGGTCAGCTGGCATGCGTTTCTCTCCCAGGTTGAGCTTCCCGCGCCTGCGTATGCAAATCATCACAAACGGTCGTCGTGTGGCGCCGACATCGCACTCAGCCAGGTTCGAGCGGCAGCATTTTGACGCCAAGCAATGCTACCTTGAGTGCACAAGAGGTCAAGGAAGACCTTCCGAAGCCGATAGAACTCCTCGAATCGTTCTGCGCAAGGTGGAGCTGCTTTACGGAGCGCACGGCGCCGCTACGCGAGTAACCCCAGGCTTGAAGCTTGCGGGACCCCAAAGGGCCCGCTGCTGGAGACACTGATCGGTGGATGCTTTGTCGTGACATCCTTGGGCTGGGGATGGTCAGTGGGTGCGCACTGCCGGAACCGGGCGGTTGGGTAGCATGAAATTTGTGGTACAACCTCCAGTAGGTTCTGGGGTCGAGGGGGCACCATGCAATCAGTCTCACGAGCAAGGGTTGTCTTTTGCGTCGTCCTGTTCGCGCTGGCTTCGCCTGCCGCAGCCTGGGAAGGCGACGTTCATTACGGACTTACCAAGTGGCTGGCGACGAAGGCAGGCTTCAAGCCGGAGCAAGCCGAGCAGATCGCACTGGGCAATGTCGGATTTGACAGGAGTAGGATCACGGACGCGGTCCTCACGACCATCCAGGCGGCATGCATAGGCGTCGACGAAACGGCCGCCGGTCAGGTTCATGACCATCACTTCGCATCCGAGATCACGGTCAGGAACGCGCCGACCAGCCGCGAAGTAAAGCGTGGCCAGGTCTACAAGTCGAAGCTGTTGCAGACCGCCCCACGCATCAAGGACTACCAGGATCCCGGCGACCTCAGGGAGCTCGGCGAGTATTTGCACGTCTTCCAGGATACATGGTCGCACGAAGGCGTTCCCGACGTTCCCTATCTCTGCGAGCCGGACCTTGCCTGGGGGCATCCGATTAAGCGCGGCGGTTGGTCGTGTCATCTCGCCGACCAGACCTTCTATTGGCATGTGCAGGGCGGTGACGTGCTGCAGATGGCGGAAGAGACGTACAAGATACTCGTCGACCGCAAGCCTGGCTCTGCCGAGTATTGGAGCAATCTTAAAGCCGAGATTGATGCCTTCGCCAAGGCGCGCAGCAAATGGGAAAAGGACGCGTGGTTCGACAGGCAAGGGTTCGCGGATCGGAGCTTCCTGCAGGAAACCAGCCTGCCTGATTGCATGGAACAGGGGCGCTGTCCGGGGCAATATCCGTTCGAGCGCCTGATCAACAGCTGGCGTCAGTATGTCGAATTGAGTTTCAGGCCCCAGCCGGGACGTGACCGGCCGCCGGCGCCGCCCGGCGCTGTCGCACTGTTTCGTGATTTCGCCGCTGGCATGTGGAGGCGCGCGACTGACGAAGTCACCCAACGCATCGAGCAAGGTTTGGCGATCGTGACCCTGTCGCGGATCCTGCGCGTCAATGGCACCTGTCCCGACGTCTATGCCGTCCTCATGCCGATCATGCTCGGGGATGGGTTTGCCGGCGGTTGGGGCGCCCGGATGCCGCGGGAGTACTGTGAGTTCGTCGCCAGGTCCGCATTGAAAGAGATGTCGTGTGCCGATGCCACCGAGCTGCTGCGCTCCAGCCGGCCTGTCAGGATCGGCCCCGATATCGGGACCATATCCGAACGTGTGCAAGGTCTCGGGTTGCCTCCTTATGTCCTCGAGACGGTGTTTGATGCGCGCTCGGAAAGCTCGGTGGGTTTCGTCCGCTTCCCGCATCTGCCGCGTGATATCCTCATGCTGACGGCGCGCGGTACGACCAATCCCAGGATCACCGGAGTGGCCTGGGTGCCCGATCAATGATGGTCGTCGGGACTATGCGCTACCGTCGACACCCGCGCGGACGCATAGCAACGCTCAAGGCGATCAAAGCCGCGCCGCCCTCTCGAGGCCGGCGCGGTACGCCGACAGGGACTTGTCGTAGCCCTGGGCGATCACCGCCGACTTTATGGCGGGCGATGCCTTGTCGGGACTGCCGGAATCGAAGGGTGGCGCCGGATCGTATTCGATGCCGAGCTGTATCGCCCGGGCGGCTGCTTCGCCGGCGATTTCGGCGGCGGCCGTGAAGGCGAAATCGATGCCCGAGCTGACACCGGCCGCCGTGATCACGTTGCCGTCCTGGACGACCCTGGCCTTCTCGTGCGTCGCCCCGACGAGAGGCAGTAGATCGACAAAAGCCCAATGCGTCGTTGCCCGCCGTCCCTTGAGCAAACCGGCGACACCCAGGATGATCGCGCCGGTGCATACCGAGGTGACGTACTTCGCAGAGCGCGCCTGCCGGCGGACGAACTCCACGGTGTCGCGATCGCAGAACGCGTCGACCACGCCCAGGTTTCCTCCGGGCACGCAGATCAAGTCGAGCGGCGGACAGTTGGCGAAGGTGTGCGTCGGTACGAGGCCGACGCCGCAATCGCTCGACACGGGCGCCGCCGATTTCGCGACGATGTGGGTCGTCGTCCCAGGAACGCGCGAGAGCACTTGCAGGGGCCCGGTGAAATCGAGCAGTGTCAGATCGGGGAAGATGACGAAGCCGATGTTGAAGGACGGCATTTCCGGTGTCCTCTCTGCTCAACGAATGTTCGCCGCGATTTCTACTTCCTCTTTGGCGACCAGCCGTACGCCTTGGCGCAGGCGCCGCCCATCAGCATGGCGCGCTCGGCGGCGCTCAGTCGGTCGGTCTTCAGGAACGGCTCGACGGCCTGCTGGTAGTTGACGACGGCGAATGCACGCGTCCAGTCGGTGCCCCACAGGCAACGATCGAAGCCCCAGGCATCGAACACACGCGCCAGCGGGTCCCAGATGTCGGGGAAGGGATAGGGCTCACGCGACAGCGTGCAGGCGCCGCTGACCTTGATGACGGCGTTCGGGCGCTTGGCGAGCTCCACCACCTTCGGCAGGTCGGCCCAGGGCTGCGGCGGCGCCGGTGGAACACGCGGCTGCAGGATGCCTAAGTGATCGATGATGAAACGCGTCTGCGGATGGCGGTCGATCAGAGCCATGCCGGCGTCCAGATTGCCCCAGCACAGGATGTTGACCGGGAAATCGTGGCGCACGGCCGCGCGCAGGATGCGGTCGAAGCCGGGATCGGTCGGCGAGCGTTTTTCCTCCTCCCTGAGCATGATGCGGATGCCGACGGCGCCCGGGATTTTCTTCCACTCGGCGATGACGTCGGCCACCGCCGGATCGTCCGGGTCGACCGGCTTGACGATCGCCATGCGGTCGGCATGGGCCCGCGCCACCTCGACGGCGTAGCTGGCGTCGTAGCGATACATTGAAAACGACGAGATGAAGATCGCCCCGTCGACGCCGACCTTGTCCATGGCCGCCACCATCTCGTCGCCGGTAACGTGCGGCGGCCAATTCGGCACCGTGGCCCACGGCCTCTTGGGGGTGTTGGCCTCGTAGGCATGGACCTGGGAATCGATGATCGGCATCGCGCACGCTCCTGTTGGACGGGCGAGTTTGCGTATCGCGGCAGGCCTCTGTCCAGAGGACCGCGGCGGGCGGGCGGCGGAGCTATTTCTCTTCTGCCGGTGTGGAAGTGGCGGGTCCTTCGCCGGTGATCAGCAGCACGGTCTCTTCGTCCTTGGCGCCGTCGTAGTGCACCTGCTTGCCAAAATGCGTGACGAAGGTGCCGGCTGGCATCGGGACCGTGCTGTTGGGATCGAACTTGGTCCCCGTGCCCACCCACCACGTGCCTTTGAGCACCGTGATGAAGCGGTCATTGGGATGGAAATGCGGGCGGCTCATGCCGCCGGGCAGCCATTTGACCATGACGACGTAGAGGCCGGGCTTCGACGGATCGCCGGCCAGGATTGCCTGCTGGTTGCGACCGGATCCCTGCTTCCACTCGATCTTGTCCGGGAGCGTATAGGTGACAGCCGCTGGATTGAGGTCGGCGGCGAGCGCGCTGGTGAACATCGTGGCTGACGCAGCCAAGCCAATGAGCAAGGGGGTCAACGAGTGCATTCAATCCTCCGACGGCCGGTTGGCTGTTCAGGGTACCCGGGAGGCGCTCGGCCGGCCAGTTGCCAACCCCGACCCGATTGTGTCTCCTGTCGCGACGTCCCGTTGGCTGGCCAAGGGAGTTCACCATGTTCATTCGTAACGCTTGGTACATCGCGGCCTGGGCGGATGAGCTCGGGCAGAAGCCGCTGGCGCGGCGGATTTGCGACGAGCCGGTCGTTCTTTTCCGCGATCAGGCCGGGCGGGCCGCGGCGCTGGTCGATCGCTGCTGCCACCGCTCGGCGCCGCTCTCGAAGGGCGAGCTGGTGCCGGCCGGCATCCAGTGCGGCTATCACGGCCTCGTCTTCGATGGCGATGGCCGCTGCGTTGCGGTGCCGGGGCAGGCCAACATCTCCGACAGCGTGCGCGTGCGCAGCTACCCGGTGGTGGAGAAGAATCAGTTCGTGTGGATCTGGACGGGCGATGCGGCCGCGGCCGACGCGAGCAGGATCGTCGACTTCCCCTATCACGACGACAAGGCCCGATGGCCCAACAAGCACGACTGCTATCCGATCAGGGCCAACTACATGCTGATGGTCGACAATCTTATGGACCTGACGCATCTCGGCTACCTGCACGCCAAGACGGTGGGCGGCAATCCGGCGGCGCATGTCAACGCCGAGATGCAGACGGAGCGCACCGCGACCGGCATCAAGTTCACCCGCTGGATGCGCGATTCAGTGCCGCCGCCGAGCTACGTCAAGGCCGCGGGCTTCAAGGGCCGCGTCGATCGTTGGCAGGAGTTCGAATGGGTGGCGCCAAGCTCGGTCCTGCAATGGACCGGCGCGGCCGACGTCGGCACGGGGGCGTATGAAGGCAAACGTGAGGGCGGCTTCCAGTTCCGCCTGTTCCACGGGCTCACGCCGGAGACCGAGACCTCGTGCTTCTATTTCTGGTCGTGCGCCAACGGCTATCGCCAGAACGAGCCCGAAGCGACCGAGCAACTCTATCGCGAGATCGCGCCCACCTTCGTCGAGGACAAGGACATGGTCGAGGCCCAGCAGGCGAGGCTCGACGAGCTCGGCGAGCAGGGCCTGGTCAATATCGTGTCCGACACCAACCGTGTGGTCATGCGCCGCTTCATCGAGCGCCTGCTGTCCGAGGAGAAGGGGGCGCTGGCGGCAGAGTAGGGGGCGTAGGCGACTCTTTCACAGCTCGGCTTCGGCAATCGCCACGTTCCACCGGAGCGTCGCGATATCACCCGCCCCCAGCTCCAGCGTCGCGTAGGCACCTTGGTGCTGAACGCAAAAGCGCCTTGCACGATCGGAGTCATTCACGACCACCATTACCATCCGCGAATCAGGTGTCCGACAAGTCACGTTGGGAAGCGGATCGACTTCGCTTGAATGAACCCGCACCGACCCCGGCCGGATGAATCTCGCCGAGTGCGCCATCAGGTAATATCCGGGATTTCGCTTGATCGTGGCGCCAACGGCAACGCCGCCTACCGCGCCGCGGTGGGGCTTGATCGTGGTGTCAATGGTAACGCCGCCGAGGGCTCCCACGGCGCCCTTGCGCGTGTGCAGGGCGTACTCGGGATCGGAGGCAAGATTCCACTCGAGCGCGGTGCGGCACCAGTTTCTCAGGGTGCCGATGATGATGTTCTTCGTATGCCAGCGCAGAGCGCCCATGAAATCGTCATGAGCGGAAACCCACTGCTCGGTGAAGTAGACTTTCTGCTCCGGATAGTACTCCCGCACCTTCGACATCGCTTCGGGCGATCCGTTGTACAAATGCCAGGCAACGCCGGCGATATAAGCGCGCGCCTCTGCGTCCCCCAACACCGCGAGCGGATATTCGGGTTCGTCGCAATTGTGGTCCCAGCAGAGTATCTCTGTTCCAGGGGCGCCTTTGCGCAATTCCGGCCCCAGGTATCCCTTGATGAATGCCGCCTGTTCCGTGGCGGTCATCACCATGCTCGGCTCGTTCTTCGGATTGTGCGGCTCGTTCTGTGGCGTCACCGCGCTGACGTGAATGCCATGCTTGCGCATCGCCTGCACGTATTCCACGAAGTATTGGGCATACTCCGCATAGTGTTCAGGCTTCAGGCTTCCGGCCACGAAGCTGTCGTTGGTCTTCATCCATGGCGGCGCCGACCATGGCGAAGCGATGATCTTCACGGCCGGATTGATCCGCAATATCTGCTGCAGCACGGGAAGCACATCCCGGTCACCGGCGCCAAGATTGAAGCCCGCGTGGTGCGCCGTTCCGCGACGTCGCCCCCAATAGCTGTAATCCCTGCTGCCGAGATCAGAGGCGCCGATCGTCAGGCGCAGACAGCTCAGCCCGACCGCCGCATCGGTCAAGCCAAACAACTCCTGCAGCAGGGCCGCGCGCTCCGGCGCCGCAAGCGCCGCCAGCAAGAACGCGCTGCCGCCCGTCAGCGCAAAGCCGAAGCCCTCGATCGGCTGAAAGGTCCGGCTGTCGTCGATTTCGATCGTGGGGAGTGCGTCTTGCGGCAATGACCTGGAAAAGGCCACCGGCTGCATGGGCTGCAGCAACGCATCGGCGCCACGGGTGACCCAGCCCTCGATCATTTCTGCTGCGCCCGGATCAACTGCGCAAACCAATCGAAGGACGCCTTGGGAACCCGCCTCTGGGTCGCGTAGTCGACGTAGACGATCCCAAAGCGGCTGGCGAAGCCGGCGCCCCATTCGAGATTGTCCAGGAGCGACCAGAGAAAATAGCCGCGCACGTCCGCGCCGGACGCGACAGCTTCCTCCAGCGCCTTGAGATAAGCGGCAAGATAGGCAATGCGCCCGCCGTCGTTCACCCCGCCCGCTGCATCCAGCGTCTCGTGGGCGCCGTAGCCGTTCTCCGTGATGTAGACCGGCAGCTTGTAGCGCCGGTGCGTGGCGATCACCTCGTTGCGGAACGCTTCCGGGTCGATGCGCCAGCCCACGCCGGTCAAGGGGCCGTCCTTCGGCGCATCGGCCCAGGCAAAACCAAGCGGCCCCTGATCGGCGCGCGCATAGATCGGGCAGTAGTGGTTGAGGCCCAGCCAGTCGATTGGCTGGGCGATGCGCGCCATGTCCCCCGGAGCCACGAATTCCTGCAGGCCTTCGGCCAGCTCGGGCGGATATTCGGCGAGGCACTGCGGATCGGCATAGAGTCGGTTCCAGCAGGCGTCCAGGATACCCGCCGCCACCGCGTCCCGCGGCGCGGCGCTGATCGGCAGAACAGCCTGCCGATTGTAGATGGCGCCTAGAAGAGTCCCCGGCGCCGCGGCCCGGAGCGTGCGGACCGCTTCGCCGTGCGCCAGGTTCACATGGTGAGCCGCCTGCAGGAAACTCCGCCGGTTGGCAATGCCGGGTGCATTCCAGCCCATGCCGTAACCGAACAGCGTGCACACGTTGGGTTCGTTAAAGGTGGCAAAATGCCGGACCCGGTCGCCATAGCGGCGCGCCATCAGGGCGGCATAGTCGGCGAACCAAAGCGCGATATCGCGGTTCTGCCAGCCGCCGAGATCGTCCAACGCCTGCGGCAGGTCCCAATGATACAGGCACAACCAGGGCTCTATGCCGCTGCGGAGCAGCTCGTCGATCAGACGATCGTAGAAGTCGAGGCCGAGGCTGTTGGCCTGGCCGCGCCCTTGCGGCAACACGCGCGGCCAGGCCACGGAAAACCGGTAGACCTGCAAGCCAAGACGCTGCATCAGCGCCACGTCTTCCTTGTAGCGATGGTAATGGTCACACGCCACGTCGCCGGTATCGCCATTGGCAATACGGCCCGCCTGCTTGCCGAACAGGTCCCAGATGCTGGGGCCGCGCCCGTCTTCTGCGACGGCCCCCTCGATCTGATAGGCTGCAGTGGAGACACCCCACTTGAACGATGCCGGCAGTGCCAGGCCGGACGGCTCGGGGCGCTCCCGCATAGCTTCAACATGATTTCCAGCAGATCCCACGGGCCACTCCCCAAATATCCGCCGCAACGCGCTTTTGGCTACGCCGCCTCCACGTGCAGCACGCGGTGGAAAAATCCATCGGACAATCCGACTCGACCGACGGCCACGATTGTTGCCGACGGAAATTCCTTGGCCAGCAACTCGGCCATTTCACGCTGGCCCGCTGAGTCGAGCGCATTCGTTGCCTCCGACAGGAGAATCCAGTCGGGCCGGTGAAGCAGCATGCGCGCAAAACTGAGCCTTTGCTGTTGCGCCACGGAGAACACGGTCTCCCAATTCTCCACCACGCCAAGGTGCCCGGCCCAATCGCCCAGGCCCACACGATTCAACGCCGCATTGATGTCGTCCGGCACACACGCGTTAAGTGTCATCGGGTAGCAAACGGTTTCGCCCAAAGGACCCACGGGCAGATAGGGCCGGTCAGTGGCAATGAAGATGTTCGCGCCCTCGGGCAGCGTCACCTTTCCGGCGCCCCATGGCCAAAGCCCGGCAACGGCGAGAATGAGCTTGTGGCAGATCGGCGTTACGCCTTCGATCGACACATGTTCGGCGGGGCCGATCTCGGCTGTTATCTCTTTCATCACCGGCGTCGCATCGTGCTCCATCACGCGCACGCCGGCGAGCTGCAGCGAATTGCCCTCATGCTTCACCTCGATGCGGTTCGCGCCGAGCTTCTCCTGGAGCCCGTCCAGCGCACCCTGCAGTGCCATCACGCGCTCGACGGAGGCCCGCCACAAAGAGAGGCCGGAAAGATTGTCGACAGGAAACGCCAGCGCTGCGGTGACCTGCGAAAAAGCCTGCGACATCTGCATCAGCGTGCCGAGCGAGATCAGCCCCATGATATAGCGCGGCGCCGCGACAAGAAGCGGAAACGGGTTTGCCAGCACACCGTACGCCGTGGTGAACACGATGATGCGCACCAAACCGTAGGTCTGGCGCTCCCAACCCCGTCGCACGCCACGCAGCAACTCCTGAAGATGCGTTCGCTCATCGGTATCGCCGCCGATCAAGGCTATGCTTTCCGAATATTCCCGGGCACGCGCCAAACCAAACCGGAAATTGGCTTCCACCGTCTGCCGCAGATTGGAGGCGCCGACCAACGGGAACCCCGCCCATAGCGCCAGGCTGGTGCCGATCGCCGAATAGATAAGGGCGACGAAGACCATGAAGCCAGGGATGGGAATGACCGTCTCGCCGATTTCCACGTGGATGACACCGGACAGGTGCCACAGCACGGTGACGAAGGTCCCAAAAAGCAGGAGGCAGTAGAACGCGGCCTGGCCCAGCTCGACGGCAGACTCGGTCGTCACGCGAATATCTTCGGCGATTCGGCCGTCCGGATTGTCGCCATGCCCGTCCGCGACCAAGCCGAGCTGATAGTGTCTTCCTTGCGCCATCCAGACCGACAACGTGTTTTTGGTGATCCAGACCCGCCAGGCAAATTCCAGGCGTCGCTTGGCATAAAGCGTTATCGAGAACACCAGGATGCTTGCCACAAGCAGGAGCACGAAGGTCGTGATCAGGCCCAGGAACGCTTCGAGGTGGCGGCCTTCTATCGCGTCGTAAAGCCGCGCCGACCAGGAATTCAGGCCGACCTGAACCGCAACCTGCGCAACTGTCAGGCTCGCGATCACCGCCAGCCAGCCCCGGTTCCTCCATTTGTGCTGCGCCGAGAAGAAGGGCAGGGCAAAAACTATGAAACGCCATAGAAAGCTGGCGTGATCGCCCATCCCGCTCTTGGCAGGGGTGTTGTCGGCTGCCGTAACCTGCGTCATGACTCAGCGCGCCTTGTCTAGCGCAGCCTTGCCGAGACGTGCCAAGGCGGCCGACAGCAAGATGAACACACGCGCCATGTCCGCTTCTGTTTCAGGTAGTCCCCCCGCATGCCGGCGACTGGATCGCTCCACCCGGCACCTGATCATCATCTTGTATCAGAAATGGCGGCGGGTTCGGCCTCAGAAATGTGAGTGGATTGGTGCGGCGCAGCAAGATCGCGATTCAGGCAAGGCCGAGCTCGTCCGCGATCCTGTATTCGGTGGCGAGCGCGCGCAATTTCTCCCAAGTCGCGTCCTCGACCTCGATGCCGTTCTTGCGACGCTCCTGCTCGCGCAAATATTCGATCTCGCCGGGATAGAACACCCCGCTTGACCCTTCGGACGGTGGCGTCGATTTGAGATAGCGGGCGAACTCGGCAACTTCCTTCTTGAAATCCTGCAATGGCCGGAACGCGGCAACATTGAACACGGCCATGAAGCAACCGTCATTGTGGCGACCGGTCGGCTCGACGCCGAAGCCCAGACCCGTCAACAAGCCGCACAGCACCTCCACCATTGCAGCGAGGCCGCTTCCTTTGTAGCCCTCGGTGCCGCCAAGCGGCAGCAGCGCGCCGCCTTTGCGATAATCCTGACGGCCGGCAGCATCGATGATCCAGCCACGGGGGATTTGTTCGCCGCGCGCGACAGCAAGGGAAATCTTTCCGGCCGCAACCGCCGAGGTCGCCATGTCGAGATAGAAGGGACCCTCGAGATCCGACGGCACCGCAATCGAAATCGGATTGGTGCCGAGCCGCGGCTCTCGTCCGCCGAATGGCGCGACGTGCTTGGGCGACCGGCCGGAATCAGCGGTGGCAAGCCCGATCATGCCTTCGCGCATTGCCATCATCGGATAGGCCGCGAGCCGGCCGACATGGCTTTGACGGAACACCGTGCAGGCCGCGACATTGGCCGTCCTGGCCTTCTCGATCGTGAGGGCCATCGCCTTTGCGTTGACATGGAAGCCAAAGCCCCAGTGACCGTCGATCACCGTCGTCGTCGGCGACTCCCGCACGATGGTCCACTCCGCGCGTGGCACGATGTGGCCGGCCTTCACGCGATCGATGTAGGTCGGGATGGCGATCACGCCGTGCGAATCGTGGCCGGCAAGGTTGGCGTTCACGCAACCGAGGGCGACCGCGCCCGCCTCTTCATCGGAGGCACCGGCAGCCTTCAACAAGGCTGCGCCAATACGGGAGAGACGATCCGCTTGAACGATCGGCATGGGGTTTCCTCATGACTTCCGCATACAGGCTCGAACCAAATAGAGGCTTCTGTGGGTGATTTGACAACGGGTTCTGCCATCGGGAAGGTCGAGGCATGGATTACGGCATCAATCTCGCCACTGCGGCCGATTCCTGGAAGGTGGTGAAGCGCGCCGAAGAGCTGGGCTTCACCCGCGCCTGGTTCTACGACACGCAATTGCTCAACGCGGAGATCTTTGTCGCCATGGGCGCGGCGGCGGTGAAGACATCGCGGATCCGCCTGGGAACCGGTGTGCTGATCCCTTCCAACCGTATTGCGCCGGTCGCCGCCAGCGCTCTCATGTCGCTCAATGCGCTCGCGCCTGGCCGTATCGACTTCGGTATCTCCACCGGCTTCACCGCCCGGCGCACCATGGGCGTTGGCCCGGTCCGGATCACAGACATGCGGCGCTACATCGAGCAGGTGCAGCGGCTTATCGCCGGCGAGACGGTCGAATGGGAGTTCGAGGGCGCCTCGCGCAAGATTCGGTTCCTGAGCCTCGATATCGGCGTGGTCAACAACCACGATCCGATCCCGCTGCACATTTCCGCACTCGGCCCGCGCGCCCGGGCGCTGACGGCCGAGCTCGGCGCCCATTGGATCAATGCCGTCGGCCACATCGATGCTGCCAGGGCTGCGATCGCGGCCATGCAGGCCGCCTGGCGCTCGGCCGGCATCGACCCGGCAACGCGGATCGTCACCGCCTTCTGCGGTGGCTGCGTGCTCGCAGAAGGTGAGCCGTTCGACAGCCCGCGCGCCCGCGCGCAGGCTGGCCCGCATGCGACCATCGCCTTGCATAATCTGGTCGAGCGCGAACAGTTCGGCGATTTCGGCCGCGGAATCCCGCCGGCGCTTGCGCCTCTGGTGGAGCAATACCGGAAGATCTACGAGCGCTACGAGCCGGCCGATGCGCGCTACCTGGAGAACCACCGGGGCCACCTGATGTTCCTGCGTCCGGAGGAGCAGCAGGTCTGCACCGCCGAGCTGATCCGCGCCGTGACCATCACCGGCACCAGGTCGGCGCTTCGCGAACGCCTGCGCGAGCTGCAAAGTGCGGGCTACACCGACTTTTCGATAAATATTCGTCACGGCCATCCCGCAATGCTGGAGGAATGGGCGGAGGTGATCGCCGGCGTCTGAGGCGTGCTTTGACCTTGGAACAAGCTACTGGCACCGGCAACAGGTCCGGCGTCATTGCCCCAACCGGATGGACATGCAGCTCGACCTTCGGCATTTGCCGTAAGAAATCATGGAAGGTCATTGCATCGCGCTGACGATCCGGACCGGAAAAAAGTTCAAATGCAGTTCAGTGCATCCGAGTGGCCAAGTAGGCGCGCATTAAAGTAGGGATCAGATCAGCCCCAGGCTCCTGAAGCTGGCGTGTCCGTTGCGGCCGATCACCAGGTGGTCGTGGATGGCGATGCCCAGCGCCTCGGCCGCAGCTTTCACGGAATTCCACGTCAGGCAATTTTGTAGCACCGCGGATCACGTGCGCATGTCTGCTTTGGCATTCGATTTCTCCGGCACGCCGGCTTTGCGAAGGCCGTCGATCAATCGCTCCCGACAAGCTTCGTGGAAGACGAGATAGTTGTTGCGAACTTGTGCGATGGAAAATCCCGGCCAGCGCTTTTCCACCTCGACCCGCGATTGGTCGGCGGTCGTACGATCGCCGAGATGACCGAGCGCCGAGGTGATAACCATCCGTCCGGCCCAGGTGTCGAAAGTCTCCAGCACTCGGCGTCCCAGTTCAACGGCCGTGGCGTCGTTGCCGAGGTAGAGGTGGCCGACGGCAAGAATGTTCAGGTATTGCCGGGCATTCGGATCTGAAGGGCTGAGCCGAAGCGCCAGCTCGACGTGTTCCAGCCCGTCCCGGCAGCGCCCGGACTGGACCAGCAGGCGGCCCAGGATAGCATGTGCATGGGCAAAGCTCGGATTGATCTCGATGGCCCGCGTCGCCTGCTCGATCGCGGACTCGGGTTCGTGCGCGAACGTCAATGCCCAGGCCAGCGCCAGATAAGCCAACGGATCCTTGTCGTCGAGGGTGACCGCTCGGCGGGCGTGATCGAGGATGGTTCGCGGATCAGGATCGGCAAAGCGAAAGAAGAGGTCTTCGGCCTCGCTCCAGGCAATAGCCGCATGCGCGGAGGCAAATCCGGGATCGAGGTCGAGGGATCGCGCCAGCAATTGTCGGGCCTCTGCATTGCCCTCACGGGTCCGTCGGGCGATGAGGATCATGGCTCGATGGAACAGCTCCCAAGCCCCCAGATTCTCCGGTGGGACGACCCTCGCGCGTTCGTATTCGGCACGTCCAAGCTCAGGCTCGATTTGGCCGACGATGCATGCAGTGATTTCGTCCTGGACGGCAAAGATATCCCCGAGCTTGCGGTCGAACCGTTCGGCCCAGAGATGCTTGCCGGTCGCGCCATCAATCAGCTGGGCCGAGATCCTGACACGGCCGCCGGCCTTGCGGACGCTGCCTTGAACCAGGTAGCGCACGCCAAGCGCGGACGCCACCTGCGGAACATCCGGCGACGAAGGCCCGTACTGGGCCGTCGAGCTTCCCGCGATCACGAAGAACTGACGTACGCGGCTCAGCACCGTGATGATGTCCGCAGTGATTCCATCGGCGAAATACCTCTGCCCGGAGTCACCTGACAGATTGTTGAAGGGCAGGACTGCGATCGAGGGTCGATCGGGTGACGCATACGACGGATTTGCTGATTCCACGCTTGCCGGTCCGGGACGGCGCTCGCCAGGCATAGGGAGCTCGCGAACGATTCCGACAAACCGTACCCCTCTTCGGGGTACGGTCCGGATCAGACGCTGCTGCCCGCCGTCGTCGCCAATGGCGCGCCGCGCGGCATTGATGCGACTGAGCAACGTCGATTCTGAAACGATGCGCCCGTTCCAGATCGAAGAAATGAGGTCGTCCTTGCTAACGACGCGATCGCGATTGGCGATCAGGTAGGCAAGCAGATCGAAGACCTGCGGTTGCATCGGGATCAGCGCCGGTCCCGACCTCAGCTCGTGCCGGTCGGTGTCCAGGCTGTAGTCATCGAATTGGACACGCAATCTCCGCCCTCGAGCGTACCGGCACGGCCGGCCGTTGGATTAATCAGGGCAACGTCGCGCGAAAATCAATCTTCCGTCAAGGTCAGGGCCGGCCGCTGTTCGCTATGGTCATTTGATCCTCGAACGGGATCAACCGTCAGAATTCCAGGAATCGCGGAGCGCAATCATGACCAGCACCGTCACCCAGCCCAAGCAGCCCGCGACCGGGGAGATCGCGGACGTGTCTCCCGATGCGATCGTGCAGCTCGGCCTGGGGTTTTGGGGATCGAAGGCCCTGCTGAGCGCCGTCGAGCTCGGTCTTTTTACCGAGTTGGCGAGCGGACCCCTCGATCTCGCGGCGCTGACGAAGCGGCTGAGGTTGCATCAACGCAGCGCCCGCGACTTTCTCGACGCCCTCCTCGCACTTGGCATGCTGCAGCGCAACGGCGAGCGCTATGCCAACACGCCCGCAACCGATCGATTTCTCGATCACCGCAAGCCAGGCTACATCGGGGGCCTGCTGGAAATGGCCAATGCGCGGCTCTATCCGTTCTGGGGGTCGCTGACAGAGGCGCTGCGCACGGGCGACCCGCAGAACGAGGCCAAGCAAGGCCGCGACCTGTTCGACGAACTCTACAACGATCCACAGCGCCTCGCCGAGTTTCTCAAGGCAATGACTGGATTGAGCCTCGGCTCGGCAGCCGTCATCGCCAACAAGTTTCCATGGGCGGACTGCCAGACGTTCGCCGATATCGGTGCAGCGCAGGGCGGGCTGGCCGTGACGTTGGCCCGCACGCACGCCCATCTCTCCGGCATCGGCTTCGACCTCCCGGTCGTGCGCCCGCACTTCGAAGCCTTCGTCGCCGAGCAGGGATTGTCCGGCCGGCTTGCGTTCCGCGGTGGCGACTTCTTCGCCGATCCCCTGCCAACGGCCGACGTACTGGTCATGGGTCATATCCTCCACGACTGGGGCTTCGAAAAGAAGCGTCTGCTCATCGACAAGGCCTATCAAGCGCTCCCCTACGGCGGGGCGCTAATCGTCTATGAGACGATCATCGATGACGAGCGCCGCAACAACGCTTTCGGTCTACTGATGAGCCTCAACATGCTGATCGAGACCCGCGAAGGCTTCGACTACACAGGCAAGGATTGCATGGGCTGGATGAAGGAGACCGGCTTTGCCGAAACCCGGGTCGAGACGTTGGCAGGACCCGATTCCATGGTGATTGGAATCAAGTAGTTCGGAGGCTACGGTCGCTTTGCGTCGGCAGATAGGCACTTACAACAGTCCCAGCGACCGGAAACTGGCGTGGCCCCTGCGGCCGATCACCAGGTGGTCGTGGATGGCTATCCCCAGTGCCGCGGCCGCCGCCTTCACCTCGCGCGTCATCTCGATGTCGTCGCGCGACGGTTTGGGATCGCCCGAGGGATGGTTGTGCACCAGGATCAGCGCGGCGGCGTTCAGCGTGAGGGCGCGCTTCACGACCTCGCGCGGATAGACCGGCGTGTGGTCGATGGTGCCGCGCTGCTGGACCTCGTCGGCGATGAGCACGTTCTTGCGGTCGAGGAAGAGGATGCGGAACTGCTCGGTCTTCTCGTGCGCCAGCGCGGCATGGCAGTAGTCGATGAGCTGCTGCCAGTTGGTCAGCACTGGCATGTCCTTGACCTTGCGTTCGGCGAGCCTGCGGCCGGCCTCGCGCGAGGCCTTGAACAGCACCAGGGTGCGCTGGTCGATGTCGAATTCGCGTAGTTGCGCGGACTCGGCGGCGAAGACGTCGCCGAGAGTCCCGAAGCGATCGAGCAGCCGCTTGGCCAGCGGCTTGGTGTCGATGCGCTCGATCGAATAGAAGAGCAGCAGCTCCAGCAGCTCGTAGTCTTCCAGCAGCTCCGCGCCCGCCCTCATGACGCGCTCCCGCACGCGGCCGCGATGGCCGTGATAGTGAGGTTGCGGTTCGGCCGGGGCGGCGTTGTGCCCGACGCCGGCCGGCCGGGCATCGAGCGCCGTGGCGAGCCGGTCGGTCGGATCGTCGCCGGAGAATTCCCAGCACTGGTCGAGCCGGTTCCAGGTGCCGCCCGCCTCGCGCAAGAGCAGGCGGTACGAAAGGGTGTTGCCGATGACACGCCAGCGATCCTCCCCGGCCTGGACGCGCAATCCCGCCGAGAGCAGCGTGCACAGTGCATCGTCGCTCGCCGCGACAACTTCTGCAGTGCGCTTGCCCTTGGCTTCAGATCGTCGGTCCACACCCTGAGGACGAGGCGACCGGATCAGGCGTTACAGGAAACTTCGTTGCTTCCGACGAGATTGCCAGCATTGCTGGCACCTTTGCTGATCCCGAACTGTTTGGGCGGTCTGTGGTCCGCCAAAATAGAACCGTAGTTGATTCGGATGATCACTTGAGTTATATTGACGGTGCGCTCGCCTCCCGGCGGCTCTGCTCTATGCATCGTTCATCCGATACCCTCGCGCCCGGCCGCCGCCGGGCCGGTCTGTCCGGTCGAGCGAAAACCAGCATCTAAACTATCGTAACTTTCGAAATTCGCCGGCAAGCCCCATCGCTAGTGGTTCGACTTCCAAGGGAGCGCTAGACGGGGACTTCCGGAAAGGGCGGAAAGGGCGCTAACCCCTCGCACCGCGCAGTGTCGTTGCTGTCCCTTTTTAGCGGACAGCGTTCGGCCGCCGCCAGAGGCGGAAGGAGCAGAGACATCAATGGTTAGCACGGATTTCCGGAGAGCCGCGACGAACGCGATCCCGTCTGCTGTTCAGTCTGCCAAGACTCTGTGAAGAGCCGCTAGGCCGAGACGGCGTTGCGTGGCTCTTCGCCCGCGGCGGCGAGGTCGTAGGGCGGCTTGGCGAGGCCCTTGGGCGACAGGGTGAAGAACTCCACGCCGGTCTCGGTGATGCCCACCGAATGCTCGAACTGGGCCGAGAGCTGCTTGTCGCGCGTCACCGCGGTCCAGCCGTCGCTCAGGATCTTCACCTGCCAGGTGCCGGCGTTCACCATCGGCTCGACGGTGAAGAACATGCCGGGCTTCAGCACCGGCCCGGTGCCGGCCTTGCCGTAGTGCAGGATGTTGGGTGCATCGTGGAAGATACGGCCAAGCCCGTGGCCCGAGAAGTCGCGCACGACGGAGAAGCGCTGCGCCTCGACGAAGCTCTGGATGGCATGCCCGATGTCGCCGACGCGGCCGCCCGGCTTGGCGGCGGCGATGCCGCGCATCATCGCCTCGTAGGTGATGTCGCAGATCCGCCGCGCCTTCACGCCGACGTCGCCGGCGAAGAACATGCGGCTGGTGTCGCCGTACCAGCCGTCGAGGATCACTGTCACGTCGATGTTGACGATGTCGCCCGACTGCAGGCGCTTGTCCGACGGGATGCCGTGGCAGACCACGTGGTTGATCGAGGTGCAGATCGACTTCGGATAGCCGCGATAGCCGAGCGGAGCGGGGATCGCCTTGTGGTCGAGGATGTAGTCGTGACAGAGCTTGTCGAGCTCGCCGGTGCTGATGCCGGGCTGGACATGGGGCGTGATGAAGTCGAGCGTCTCGGCCGCCAAGCGCCCTGCGTGGCGCATGCCCTCGAAGCCTTCCGGCCCGTGGACCTTGATCGTGCGCTCGTCGCGCCGCCAATAGTCGTCGCTGTCGTCGATGAAATCGCGGGGACTGCTCATGCACCATATTTGGCATGCGATACCGGCCGTAACAAGACCGTGCGGCGCTTGGCCCCCCGGCGGACCTCCGCTAGTGTCCTGAAAGAAAAGGAAAATGAGCGTGGCAATGTCCGAGCCGGCAAAAATCGTGACCGCCTGCATCGTCGTCATCGGCAACGAGATCCTGAGCGGGCGGACGCGCGATTCCAACATCCAGTACCTCGCCACCGAGCTCGGTGCGCTCGGCGTGCAGGTGCGCGAATGCCGCGTCATCCCCGACATCGAGGCCACGATCGTCGCCACCATCAACGAGGTGCGCAAGAAGTTCGACTACGTCTTCACCACCGGCGGCATCGGCCCGACGCACGACGACATCACCGCCGATTCGATCGCCAAGGCGTTCGGCGTCGGCATCTCCGAGCATCCCGAGGCGGTGGCGCGCATGACGCGGCACTATGGCGACGTCGCCCTGTTCACGCCGGCCCGGCGGCGCATGGCGCGCGTGCCTCATGGCGGCCTGCTGGTCGACAACCCGGTGTCGGTGGCGCCGGGCTTCCAGATGGAGAACGTCTTCACCTTCGCCGGCATCCCCAAGGTCGCCGAAGCGATGTTCCAGTCGATGAAGCACAAGCTGGTCGGCGGCACGCCGGTGCGGTCGCGCACCGTGCGCACCAACCTGCCCGAGGGCATCATCGCCGAGCCGCTGGGCGCCCTGCAGAAGCGCTACGAGGATCTCGACATCGGCAGCTACCCCGCCTTCCGCAACGGCAAGCCCAGTGTCTCGCTGGTGCTGCGCGGCACGGATGATGCACGGCTCGCCTCGGCGGCGGTCGAACTTCTGGCCACGATCCGCGGCATGGACGGCGAGGCGGAGGAGTTTGCCCAGTAGACTGACAAGCAGGCTTGCATCAGCGGTCCAGTGGGGTGTGCTGATCGCCCTGTCGGCGGGCATCGCGGCCGTCCTGCTGTGGATCCACGCACCGGCGGCCCTGATGCTGGGGCCGCTGATCGCCGGGATCATCGTCGCCTCTTCGGGCGGCAAGGTGCGCTTCCCATTGCCGCCTTTCGTGCTGGCCCAAGGCGTCGTCGGCTGCCTGATCGCCAGCATGGTGCCGCTCTCGATCGTCGACGACGTGCTGCGCCACTGGGTGCTGTTCGGCGCCGGCGTCGTGCTTGTCGTCGTCGTCTCGAGCCTGCTCGGCTGGCTGATGACGCGCTGGCAGGTGATGCCCGGCACGACGGCGCTGTGGGGCACCAGCGCCGGGGCGGCCTCGGTGATGACCATCATGGCCGAGCATTACGGCGCCGACCCGCGCCTGGTCGCCTTCATGCAGTATCTGCGGGTGGTGCTGGTCGCCGTCGTCGCCGCGATCGTGGCTCGCCTGTTCGGCGTCGCGCCCGTCCAAGCGGCGCATGGCATCGTCTGGTTCCCGGATGTCGCCTGGGTGCCGCTTGCCGAGACGCTGGCGCTGGCGATCATCGGTCCGGTCATCGCCCAGCGCCTGCGCATCCCGGCAGGCGCCTTCCTGGTGCCGCTGGTGCTGGGCATCGTGCTCACCCACTTCGGTCTGGTCCGGATCGAGCTGCCGACGTGGCTGCTGGCGGCGAGCTACGCCTTCGTCGGCTGGAACGTTGGCCTGCGCTTCACCCGGCCGCTCTTGATCCACGCGCTGAAGGCGCTGCCGGTCATCTTCGGCGCCACCTTGACCCTGATCGCGCTGTGCGGCGCCATCGCCGCCGCCATGGTCTGGCTTGCCGGCATCGATCCGCTGACCGCCTATCTCGCCACCAGCCCCGGCGGCTCCGATTCCATCGCCATCATCGCCGCCTCGACCAATGTCGACGTGTCGTTCGTGATGGCCATGCAGACGGTACGCATGATCGCCGTGCTGTTCCTGGCGCCGATCTTGACCAAATTCATCGCCGAACGTCTAAGGTATCCGAATGACCGCCCTCCATGACATGACCGTCGGCGAGCTGCTCGCCAACTACAAAGCCAGGAAGCTGTCGCCCGTCGAAGCCGTCGACGCCGTCATCGCCCACATCGAGAAGTGGGAGCCCCGGCTGAAGGCGCTCTACGCTCCCGATTTCGGGGGCGCGCGTCAGGCCGCCAAGGCGTCCGAGAAGCGCTGGCAGGCGGGCGAACCGCAGGGATCGCTGGACGGCGTGCCCATCACCATCAAGGAGAACATCGCCACCAAGGGCGTGCCGGTGCCGCTCGGCACCGCGGCGACCGATCTCGTGCCGGCCGCCGACGATGCGCCGGCCGCGGCGCGGGTGCGCGAGGCGGGCGCTGTCATCCTCGCCAAGACCACCATGCCCGACTACGGCATGCTGTCGTCGGGCCGCAGCTCGTTCCATCCGCTCACCCGCAATCCCTGGAACCTCGCCTGGAACCCGGGCGGCTCGAGCGCCGGCGCCGGTGCGGCCGCGGCCGCGGGCTATGGTCCCCTGCATCTCGGCACCGACATCGGTGGCTCCGTGCGCCTGCCGGCGTGCTGGAACGGCATCTTCACCTTGAAGCCCAGCCTCGGCCGCGTGCCGGTCGACCCGCCGTACTTCGGCCGCGCCATCGGGCCGATGACGCGCACGGTGGCCTGCTCAGCCCTGCTGCTTGCCGAGCTCTCCAAGCCCGACGCCCGCGACCACATGAGCCTGCCGCCCGCCCCCATCGACTGGAGCGCGGGTCCACTCGAGCCCAAGGGCCTCAAGATCGGCCTGCATCTCGATGCCGGCTCGGGCCTGCCGGTCGATGCCGAGGTGAAGGCGGCGGTCGAATCCGCGGCGAAAAAATTCGCCGACGCCGGGGCCAAGGTCGAGCCGGTGGCGCCGTTCCTGTCGCCCGACATGCTGCACCTGCAGGACCTGTTCTGGCGCGTGCGCAGCTGGGTCGACTTCTCGGCGTTGAGCCACGCCAAGCAGGCGAGCGTGCTGCCCTTCATCGCCGACTGGTGCCGCGGCGGCGCCGACGTCTCGGGCGTCACGGTGGTCAAGGCCGTGGCCAATTACATGGCGATCCGCGCCGCGGCGACGGGCGCCACCCAGCCCTTCGACTACGTGCTGTCGCCGGTCTCGCCGGTGCCGACCTATCGCGCCGAATGGGAGACGCCGACCAACGACGTCCAGCGGCCGCTCGAGCACATCTCGTTCACCATGCCCTACAACATGAGCGAGCAGCCGGCCGCCTCGATCAATTGCGGTTACACCAAAGAGGGCAAGCCGATCGGCCTGCAGATCGCCGGCCATCGCTTCGACGATCTCGGCGTGATGCGGATCTCGCGCTGGTTCGAGCAGGCGAGGGGGCCACAGAAGCCATGGCCGCAGCCGCAATGAAGGGGCCGCTCGGTATCCTGATGCTCGACACGCGCTTCCCGCGCATCGTCGGCGACATCGGCAATGCGCAATCCTTCGACTTCCCGGTGATCTTCCGGCGCATGGAAGGCATCGGCCCGGCGGACGCCGTGACGACCCATCCCGACCGGCCGCGCGTGCTCGCCGCACTCGAGGCCAATGCCCGGGCCCTCGCCGCCGAGGGCGCGGTCGGCCTGTCGACGAGCTGCGGCTTCCTCGCGCTCTATCAGGACGATCTTTCAGCCCGCTCGCCCGTGCCGGTCGCCACCTCCGCGTTGCTGCACATCAAGCGGCTCGCCGGCAGACGGGTGGGCGTGCTCACGGCGTCGGCTCGTAACCTGACACCGGCGCATTTCGCCGCCGTGGGTGCGCCGACCGACGCACCCTTTGTCGGCCTGCCCGAGGGCAGCTCGTTTGCCAAGACGTTCATCGGCAACGCCACGACGCTCGACCGCGACGAGGTCGAGCGCGAGGTCGTAGACGCTGCCCGCGATCTCGTGGCGCGCCATTCGGGCATCGACACGATCGTGTTCGAATGCACCAACCTGCCGCCCTACAAGAAGGCGGTCGAGGAGGCCACGGGCCTGCCCGTGTTCGACGTGCTCGACCTGCTGAAGGGCTTTTATGCCGGGCTTACGGGCGCAGCAGGCGGCGGTAGACAGGCTGCAGCAGGGTAGGGATCAGGTAGATCGGGAACTGCACGGCGGCGATGAACAGGAAGATGTCGGCGTCGACCGAGGCCGGCAGCACGGCCATCAGCAGCGCATTGTGGCGGCCACCCGAGCAGTAGCCTGCTGTCAGCGCCACGCGGCGGTCGAGGAAGGGCAGCGTGCCCGCGGCGACCACGAGATTGCACAGGATCATGCCGGCGAAGGCGCCAACGACGAAGCCCGCGAGTTTCAGAGGCTGCGCCGTGGCCTGCGCCACCACGCCATCCATCAGCGGGATGGCGAAGATCATCAGCGTCACGACCGACAGCCCGTCGAGCGTCGGCGCTTCCTCCCTGATGCGCGTGCCGAGCCAGCGGCGGATGGCGAACGCGCCGGCCGACGCCAGGACGACGATCAGCGCCAGGCGCAGGCTGAGATCGACGGCGCCGATATGCAGGTCGAGGTCGAGCAGCCACAGCGCCAGCGGCGGCAGGGTGAACGGCACCAGGAAGTTGGTGAAGAGCGTCAGCAGCAGCGCGAGCGAGGCGTCGAGGCGCAGGAAAGCGGCGGTGGTGGCGGCCGAGATGACACCGGGCGCCATGGCGCTGAGGCAGAGCGCTGCGACCAGCCCGGGCCACAAGCCCAGCCCCTGCCAGACCGGCCAGACGATCAAGGGAACGACGATCAGGTTCGCCAGCGCCAGGACGACGGCAAGGCCGGGCCGGCGCAGGAGTGCCGCAACCCGCGCCCAGTCCATGCGCGCCAAGGCCAGCATCAGCAGCACGACCGCCAGCGGCCACAGCAGGACGCGGCTGGCCGAGGCGACGTTCTGGAAGGCGAGTCCGATCGCCAGCGACAGGGGCAGAAGGGTGGTGGCGCGATTGCCCATGCGCCGCAAAACGTGAACGACCGGATTCATCGGGCCGAGCCTACACGTGCTAGCCTGCGGCATGTTCCGGCGAGCTCTCATTGCTGCCTTGCTGGCGGCGACCCCCTCGCTGGCCCAGCCGGTGGCCGCGCCGGACTGCACCGTCGACGGACGGCTGGCCGACAGCGACGAACTCAGGCTCGACATCACCTACCGCTGCCGCGCGACCCAGCCGCTGTCCTTCCGCTCGGTCGAGGAACGCGCTTCGTCCTACGTCCACGATCTCAAGGTCGAGCAGCGCGACGGCGTCGCCGAAGCGCGCTACCGGTTCGACCTCTCGGGCTTCGCCCGCGCCGTCGATGCGACGTCGCTCGCCGTGCAGCGCGGCAACGGGGTGCTCGCCATCCTGGGAAGCTGGCTGCTCGAGCCGCAGGGCTACGATCGCGTGCCGACCATCGACATCCGCATGACGACGGCCCCGGGGCTGGTGTTCGCGGCCGGCCTGCCCAAGGTCGGCGATGCCTGGCGGCTGAGTGGCTCGCCGGTGGTCACCGCGGGCTATACGGCGCTGGGACGCCTGACCTATCGCGAGCTCGCCGTTCCCGCGCCCGGATCGCTGCGGCCCGGCGAGCCCAAGGCCGAGGCCGTCCTGCGTGTGGCCATTCTCGACGGCGTCGGCGAGAGCGCCCGCGCCGACCTTTTCGACTGGGTCGAGCGCACGGCCCAGGCGCAGTCCAATTACTGGCAGGGCTTTACGGCCAAGCAGGCGCTGCTCGGCCTCGTCCCGGTCACGCATCGGCGCGGGGTCGGCTATGGCCGCAGCGTGCCGGGCGGCGGCGTCACGGTGATGGTCGAGGTCGGCACCGACGTCGATCGCCGCCGCTTGTTCGGCGACTGGGTGCTGACGCACGAGCTGATCCATACCGGCATGCCCTTCATCCGCCGTGGCGGCACTTGGTTCATGGAAGGGGCGGCGACCTATGTGGAGCCGATCATCCGGGCCCGCGCCGGCTGGAAGAGCGAAGAAGAGGTGTGGCGCGAGTGGGTCGACAACATGCCGAAGGGTGTACAGGCCTTCTCGAGCACCATGGCCAACGCCCGCGGCCAGGAGAACTACTGGGGCGGCGCCACCTTCATGCTGTTGGCCGATGTCGGGATGCGGCGCGCCACCAACGGCGCCAAGGGCCTGGAAGATTGCCTGGCCGGTGTGCTGTGGAGCGGCCTCGACGGTGCGCGGCGCGCCACCATCGCGGAGTATGCCGCCACCTGCGACCGCGTCACCGGCACCACCGTCATGAGCAGCCTGGTCGAGCGCCATTTCAACAACGCCCAACCCGTCGACCTCGCGGCGTTATGGAAGGATCTCGGCATCTCGCTGGTCGCCGGCCGCATCGCGCTCGACGACAGCGCGCCGTCGGCGCGATGGCGCAAGCTGATCGTGCCGGGTACGCATCCGCTGAAGCGCGTCAAACTGCCCTGGGAAAGCTAGCGCGGACTATCAAAACATTCCGTTGTTGTTGGCCGGCTTCTCCGGGATCGGTTGCACGACATCCCAGTGCTCGACGATCTTGCCGTTCTCCAGCCGGAAGATGTCGATGATCGCCACGCCGCGCTCGCCCGGCTCGCGCATGCCATGGACGTGCAGGATCACATAGTCGCCCTCGGCGAAGGCGCGCTTGATCTCGCTCTTGGCGTTGGGGAATTTCTCCTTGCGCATGGCGATGAAGGCCTTGAAGCCCTCGATGCCGTCCGGCGCGCCGGGATTGTGCTGGATGTAGCGTGGGCCGAAGTGCTTGGCCGCCGCGTCGAAATCCTTCTGGTTCAGCCCCTTCTCGTAGAAGTCGAGCACCACTTTCTTGTTGGCCTCGGGGTCGGCTGCGTACGCCGGCAGCGCTCCCACGACCAACGCCAGGATAAGGGCAGCCTTTCGCATGAGATTCTCCTCGTTCGCCGGGCCTCATGCTAGCGTGGCCGCATGACATCCGACACCGGCGTCTGGCTGGAAGACCTCACTTGGCCCGAGGCCAAGGCGCGTTTCGAGGCGGGGGCGCTGGTCGTGGTTCCGATCGGCGCGGTGGCCAAGGCGCACGGCCCGCACCTGCCGCTCAAGACCGATGCGCTGACCGCCCGCGCGCTCGCCCAGCGGCTGATCGAACGCCTGCCCGCGGTTGCCGCGCCGGTCGTGGGTTTCGGCTTCTACCCGGCTTTCACGTCGTTCGCCGGCAGCCAGCACCTGTCGGCCGAGACCTTCAAATCCCTGCTGGCTGAGCTTTTGGGCAACCTGCGCAGCCACGGGGCCCGGCGCCTCGTCGTCCTGAACACCGGCGTCTCGACCGAAAAGCCGATCGACGAGGTTGCCGCGGGAGCAACCGACCTTCTGGTGTTGCACATGCGGGGGCTGGGATTGGCGGCCGAGAAGCTGCTCGCCGTCGCCGAAGGCGGCCACGCCGACGAGCGCGAGACGTCGGTGATGCTGGCGCTGGACCCGCGCAGCGTGCGCATGGACAGACTGGCACTCGACGGGCCGTTCGAGCGCACCGGCGCCACCGGCGATCCGACGTCGGCCACGGCCTTCAAGGGCGAGCGCATCCTGGCCGCCCGCACCGACGATATGGTTGCGGCCATCGCCCGACGCTGGCCGGACCTGTTGGCGCGCCGCTAGATTCGGCCCCCGGCGGCAACTGCCGGGCCAGCGCCGCGTTGATCGGCCGACGCGGCTGGGCAGGGCGCGCACCAACAACCAAGCAAGAAGGAACCAAGCGATGGCCGACATCACCAAGATCACGCCTAATACGCTCATCAACGCCGAACGCGTCGAGGGCACCTCCGTCTACAACCCGCAAGGCGACAAGCTCGGCACGATCGATGACATCATGATCGACAAGGTGAGCGGCAAGGCGATTTACGCCATCATGTCGTTCGGCGGCTTTCTGGGCATCGGCGAGAAATACCATCCGCTTCCCTGGTCGACCCTGAACTACGACGAGAGCAAGGGCGGCTATGTCGTCAATCTCGACAAGAAGCTGCTCGAGAGCGCGCCGACCTACGACATGGACGAGGATTTCCAGTGGACGCCGGACTACGGCCGTCAGGTCGACCGCTACTACAACGCGCCGACCTATTGGTAGGCACGGCAGTTGGGCGGTGGCGTCGCCTTCCTGGGCGACGCCATCGGCCGGCAACCATTTGGAAATTTTCTCAGAAGGGAGAGCGACGCCTCAGCCCGAGCCGGCGGCCACGCCGGTCGCGCGGCGCTGCCGCGTGTTCCTGCAAATCCTTCGGCGGTGCCTGTGATGTCCCGCTCGGCGCCGCGGCGATCGCACGTCCGCGCTCGGTCAGCCGGATGCCGTCGGCACGATCTTCGATCAGGCCCAGCATCTCGAACCGCAGGCGTTGGGTCGATGACAGCGGAACCGCCAGCGCCGCCGTCGACCGGGCGATGGCGCGCAGGATCTCATGTTCCTGGGTTCCGAGCGGGGTGATGTTCTTGCTGTTCATGGTCGATCTGCAGGTAAACGTGGCCTGTGATCGGAGGTTGCAGCCCGTGCGCGCCCTGCCTACTGTGCGGGCGAGGGAGAACTGGCGAGTCCCGCGTGCCCATCACTTGGACGATCGATCACGAACAGCGCATGCTTACCGCCATCTGCCAAGGCGACGTCACACTGTTCGACCTCGAAGAATATCTTGATGCCGTGGTCGTGGCCGGCAGCATGCCCTACCGCAAACTGTTCGACGGAACGCGCGGCGATTCCACCTTGACCGACGAGGAGATGATGTTGCTTGGAGCGCGGATCCGCGCCTATCACACGGCGGGGACGATGGGACCGCTGGCCATCGTCGTCATCACCGAGCACACGCATGGGCTGGCCCGCCTGTTCGGCGCACTGGCGGCCGCCGACCGCCCGATCAAGATCTTCCGCGACGTGCGGGCAGCGCGGCGTTGGCTGGACGCCCAGCCGGCCTAGATGGCGCTTTACTGGACGATCGATTCGCGCAGGCGCACCGTCGACGTCGTGGCTGACGGCGATGTGACGATGGCCGACGCCATGGGCTTTTTCGATGCCGTCGAAGGGGCGAACGCGCTGGCCTACAGCAAGCTGCTCGACGGCACCCGTGCACAGGCGGCGATGACGCCTGATGAGGTGTTGTCGATCATCGTGCGCATCCGCGGACTGCATGCGCTCGGCACCATGGGCGCGCTGGCCGTCGTCGCCACCGCCGAGCAGGCCCAGCGCATCGCGCGCCTGTTGGGCGCGGCCGCTGTCGCCGACCGCCCGATGAAGGTGTTCGACGACGTCAGGCTGGCGCGTCGTTGGATCGAGGCTCAGCCGCCGCGGTCCCCCTGACCAGCCGGGCCAGCGCCTCGATCACCTCGGTCGGCTCGTAGGGCTTGTCGAACAGCGGCCGTTCGCGGTGCGTGTAGGGCATGAGGGCGCTCGACAGGCCGCTCACGAACACGAAGGGGATGTTCAGCACCGCCAGCACGTCGGCCAGCGGGAACGACGTCTCGTTGCGCAGTCGAATGTCGAGAAGGGCGCCATCCAGCCGGTTGTCCGCCATCGCCGCATGGGCGCCGGCCACCGAGGCGACGGGGCCGATTACGATGCCACCGGCCTGCTGGACAGCTGCCGCGAGATTGAGCGCGATAGGAGCCTCGTCCTCGACGATCAGGATCTTTCGACCGCTGAGCGGCGTTTCGGAAGGCGGAGGCTCAGTCGACATTAAGGCTGTAACGCTGAGCCCCGCCCCACGGTTCCGCACAAACCAGCGCCTCCGGCCTGACCGTGCACCCACCCGTGCAGCAGCCAGCGCGTCCGTGCCGCAGTCGACTGCTTTGCGGGTACGACTCATCGAAGACCTGTACGTCGCTCTGATCGCGTCGGTTGCTGTTGGGAACGATCCGTGATCCGCGCCGTTTCTCGCAGACCGTTCCAGGAGGAGATACCATGCCCGACTACGATCCGAAGACCGATATCCATGTGACGTCCGGGCCGCCCAGCGGTGGCGGCGGTTTGTACTTCATCGTCGGCGCGTTGGTGGTGGCCGTGCTGGTGGGCGCCTATTTCATGTTCGGCGCGCCGGGCCTGCACAACAACGTCGCCCGTGCGCCTGACCGCAACGTCAATGTCACAGTCGAGCAGCCGCGCACTCCGGCTCAGCCCGCCCCCGCTGCTCCGGCGCCGCAGCGCCAGCAGTAACCATCTGATTTGGATCGCACGACGACAGCGCAGCAGGCTATGCTGCGCTGTCGCCACATCAGGAGCGGTCCAAGTCGATGAAGCGTTCTGTCATTGCCGCAGCGATCGCGGCCACGTTGGTCGCCGGCCCGGCTTTCGGCCAGACGGCGATCCAGGCGGGTCTGTGGGAGGTCACCGACAAGACAACCCTGGAGGGCATGCAGCCGATGCCGGCGACTTCCAACAAGGTCTGCGTCAAAGGCGGCGAGGCGATCCTGGAACGCCTGCTCTATCCGACGCCCGACGACTTCGCCAAGCACGGCTGCACCTTCAGCCCGGGACCCAGGCAGCCCGGCATCTTCAAGGCGACCACCGTCTGCCCGCCGACCGGCGAGACGCCCGGCGTCACCGCCGAAGCGGAGATCAGCTACAAGCCGGACAGCTACGAGGGCCTGGGCCAGCTCACCGTCAAGGACAAGGCCGGCACAACAGTCAAGGGCAGCAGCGTGCTGAGCGGCAAGCGGGTGGGGGACTGCTAGGGGGCGTGCCGCGAAGTTGCCCCATTTGATCAGGGATAGCCGTACACGGGCCTGCGTATACCCGCCGTAGGAGCGGGGTTCCGGTGCGGTTGACGCGGCTTATCACGACCTTGATGGCTACTGGCCTCGCCCTGCTGGCATTGGCCATCGTGATGTCCTTTAGGGCCGACGCTGCAAGCGGCGCGCCGAGCTACGACACATCCGCCTATCGCTACACCGACAGGCCATCGGCGGTCGCGATCGCCGGCCGGACCATCACCGTTGCCATCGACCATGACTTCACCGCGGCCGAACGCGAGCGGATCGGCCTCGCCCTCCAGCAATGGAACCATGTGCTTAACGGGTTCGTGCGACTTCGGCCGGTGCTGCTGCCGCCGGAGGCATCCGATCGCGATCTCGGTCAGTTCCGCCGCAACGGCGTCTGGATCGTCGCGAAGGTCGACAGCGGCCATCAGCTGGCGCGAGACCGAAGTGCGCTCGCCGTCACGGTGGGCAATCGCGGCGGAGGCATCGTCTATATCATCGCCGACCGCTTCTCGACGCGCGATCTCACCGCCGTCCTTTTGCACGAGGTCGGTCACACGCTGGGTGCCGGCCACGATCCGCACGGCAACCTGATGGCGCCGGTCTACGACCGCAACAACGGCCACTGCATCGATCGCGGTGCCGTGGCGATGGTTGCGTCAGCGCAGCGCCTGCCGCTCAACCAGCTCAACTGGTGCGTCGGGCCGGGCCTCGACGGCGGCCGCACCAGCTATCGCTGATCTGCTAGTCGCGGAACGCCGGCATCACCTGCTCGCCGAAGCGTCGCATCGAGGCCAGGTTCTGCGCATGGTCCATGGCGCCAAAGCCGGTCTGGCAGAGCAGATGGCGGACCCCGACGTCGCGCAGTTCCGCCACCTGCTCGCGCACGCGCTTGGCCGAGCCGTACAGCGACCCCGTCTGCAGGGCGAAGGGAATCGCAACCGAGTCGGGCACCTTGGGATCGGTCCAGGCATTGAGCGTCGCCGGCTCGGGCTCGAAGTCGGCCGGATTGTACGCTTCGCGCACATGCATCATGTGGGCGCGCGTCTCGGTGAGCAACCCGGCGAGCTCGTCCTCGGCCTGTGCGTCCGATTCGGCGACGTAGACGTTGCGCCACAGCGCGCTCTGCGCCAGCAGCCGCGCCCGCGTGCGCTCGTCGTGACCGCCTTCGGCGATGCCGGCCTCGTAGGTCGCCCATCGTTCCTTGATGCGCTCGACGGGCAGGCGCGCGGTCAGGATCGGCACGCCGAGCCGCCCGCATTCCCTGAATGATCCCGGCGAGATCACCGAGCGCCACAGCGGCGGGCCGGGCTGTTGCACCGGCTTGGGCCGGATCGCCGGAATATGGACCTTGTGGAACCGGCCGTCGTAGGTGAGCGGCGCCTCGCGCCAGGCGCGCTCGATGATATCGACTGCTTCTTCCATGCGCTCGCGGCTGTCGGTGCTGCGCAGCCCATGCCCCACGAACTCGTACTCGTTGTAGACCGTGCCCTTGCCGATGCCAACGTCGATGCGACCCTTGCTGAGATTGTCGAGCAGGGCGAGCTGCACGGCGAGGCGCACCGGATGGTGGAACGGCATCTGCACCACGGCGAAGCCGATGCGGATGCGCTCGGTCTTCATGGCGAGTGCCGCGGCGAACATCAGCGAATCGGAGTAGACGCTCTCGCCGGTGAAATAGTGCTCCGTCAACCATACGTCGGAGAAGCCCAGGCGCTCGGCGCCGCAGACCTGGTCGATCAGGTTGTCGATGCGTTGGGCGTCCTCGTCGGGCGAGGGCGACATCTGAAGGGTAAGCCAACCGAACTGCATGCGCCCAATTCACCCGCTTTGGCGGGGCGAGGCAAGGCGGCTGTTTCTCGCCGCGCGGTCAACCGGCGCGCAGGAAGCGGGATCGTGTGCTGATGCCGGTCGACAGGGCCTGGGGATCGTAGCTTTCCTGATAGCTCTTCAACCAGGAGCGCGCCGCGCCAATGCTGGTGAAGATGCGAAACGGACGATCACCGGCCTTCTGCTTCAACAACACCGCCATGTCGAGCTGGAGAGCAGAATCCACGACCATGGCGACCGGGCCGGGCCGCTCGCCCATGCCGTAGTGCATGAGGCGATCGGCCACCATGTCCAGATCGTCGGCGTCGAGCGCCAGCGTGCAGGTCGTGATGTCGATCAGCTTGGCATAACTCTTGGCGCCTTCACCAAGGGTGCTGGCGAGATATGTGTCGATGTCGGCGCGTGTCACCGTGCCCTCGCCGCTGACGATGCAGAGCTGAGAGTCGGGAAGGGTCGACCAACTGAGAGGCATTACACAATGTCCCCGGGCTGATGGTCAGTGCAAAAAGTCGCTACAGAACAGGCAGTTACAACTCGGGCCCCAACGCCAAGCCGAGGGTAATAGTTGCTGCAAATACATTGGGGGTGCGCCGCCGGACGGGTGTCCGATGCCCCACCTTCTTGCATCCAAGGGGCTCGCAGGCAGTTGTGGCTCGATGACTTGGCGACCCGCCTGGACAAATCGTGTAGGAGCGAGCTCGTGGCAAGGCTTTGGTTCAACGTTGTTCTGGTCGTGGTTTCGGTTGCGCTTTGCACCGCCGCGGCCGAATTCATCGTGCGTCAGCTCGATACGAGCGCCGACAACGCCCCTGTCGGACGACACCTCGACGAGATTGCGCTCGCACCCGGCGTCGATCGCGCGTGGTTCTTCGCCGATCCTCCGCCTCTGCCAAACCGCAGGGCGATACCGAAGGAATGGCTCGACCTCGTCCACAAGGTCGAACAGAGCGGGATCACGGAGGGGACGCGCCGCGCCGACATGTTCAAGGCATGGAACGCGAACTTCGTCGGCGATCCCTGTCGGCATGTCTATCTGTGCGGCGCCCCGGGTCATCTCTTTGTGTACGACCCACCGTCTGGCGAGGCGCGGCCGCCCTATCGCTTTCTGCCCAACGCGACGACGCCGATCGGCCTGGTGACCAACGACTACGGCTTTCGCGGACCACCGGTGCCGTTCGCGCGCCAGCGGCGAACGGTGCGCATCGCCTTCATCGGCGCCTCGACCACTGTCGGCAGTCACTCCTTTGCCTATTCGTATCCCGAGTTCATCGGCGGTTGGCTGAACATTTGGGCCGCGTCGCGCAAGCTTGGCGTGACGTTCGAGATCCTCAATGCCGGCCGCGAAAGCATCACCTCGAGCGACAATGTCGTGATCGTGCGCGATGAGGTGCTGCCGCTGCGCCCCGACCTGCTCGTCTATTACGAAGGTGCCAATCAGTTCGATCTGCGCACCATGACGGCCGATGTTTCTTCCGCGGCCGGCAGCGGCGTCGACCATTGTCCGACAAAACCAGCTGCTGGCGGCGCCGCCGCAGCAGCCAGCAGTTCGTGGTTGACCGATCTGCAATACGAATCGGCGCTGGTGCGACGCGTGCAGGCTTTGTTCGGTGCGCGCAGTCTCCCTGAAGGCGGCGGCGAATGGACGAAGAAGGACTATACGTTGGCGTGGCCCAAGGGCCTCGACCCGCGCGATCCCGATATCACCCGCATCGACCTGCCGGTCCATCTGACGACGATCTTGAGCGACCTCGACACCATCCGGGCCGCGGGCGACTCGGTCGGCGCCGAGCTGGTCCTGGCGTCATTCTTCTGGCTGGTGAAGGACGGGATGGAGTTGGATCCGATCCGCCACCGCTCGATCCTCGACCATATCAACCAGAACTACGGACCGTTCCACTATCGCGACATTGAGCGGTTGGCGGCGTTCCAGAATCGCGTGTTCGCCAAGTACGCGCGTGTGCACGATCTCGCCTTCATCGATGTGGCGCGCCTGATGCCGTTCGATCCCGATCTCTTCATCGACGCCATCCACAACAGCTACGCCGGCGAGCGTCTGAGGGCATGGGTGTTCCTGCAGGGGCTGGTGCCCATCGTGGAGCGCCACCTGAAGAGCGGCGCCTGGCCCAAGAAGATCGAAGCCTCGCAGAAGCCGGCACCGGTCTTCAAACCTCGGCCGATCACCTTCGCCTGCACCGGCAAATCCTAGAGACACTGCGCGTCGCGCGGTTCCCCGGCATGGGATTTTGTCAGAGGAAGAGAAGAGATGCCGGCGCAGTCCACCCCGAACGCGCCGGCACCCTCCACACAATTGCCAACGATCGCGAGTCCGAACTCCCCCAAGCGCCTCGGCGCCCGCGATCAGCTGACCGCGGCTTTATGAATTAATTGCACCCGTGGCGCAATCACTTTATTGGCAGACTTGCCCCTTGACCGGCTCGCGCAGACGCCAGCACAGCACGTCATTGTCCAAGGCGCGGCCGGAATTGCAGAAATAGACCTCCCGGTCTTTCTGCACCCAAAGGCCGCCCGGGACGGCGGCCTTGATGTCATAGCCGCGGGTGATCAGAGCGGCAGCCGACACGCCCGGCGCCTCGACATGTTGGGACATGCAGATCGCCTGTCCGACAGGCGCCTGTTGCTGCGCCGCCGGCGCCGCCGGCGGCTGCTGCTGGGCATGAGCGGTTCCCATCAACACGGACACGAAGGCGATGGCGACGAGCGCTTTCATGGAAGTCTCCTTGAGCGCAGTCTAGTCTAATTTGCATCAAAGAGGCAAATACTTGCGACCCTATTTCAAGGACACGGTGAGATTGTAGGGGCCCGGCGTTGCCGCCGCGGCGACCCGCAGTGCAACCAGGATCAGGTAATTGCCATCGACGGGAATTGCGCCAATCCACGCCGTCGCATTGTCGGTCGGCCCGGCGTCCGGCAGCGTGCCGCCGCTGACGACGGGCAGGCCGTCGGCGCCTTTGGCCAGGCTCGCATCGGCCCTGAAGACCTGGAAGCTGATGCCGGTGGCAACGGGCATCACCGACACCATGAGAGTCTGCCCCGCCTTGGCCTGCACGTAGTAGACATTGCGGCCGCCGGGACCCAATTGCCCGGCAAGCGTCGATGTGTTGGAGCCGGGCGGGAAAGTGACGGTCGTCATCCCCGGCAGGGTGTTGACCGGTTGGGCGAAGGCGCGGCTCGAAGCTGACGGGACGGCGGGCAGCGCGAAGAGGAAACGACGACGGATCATGCCGTCACAATCGCATCCTGACGCACAATCCGTCTAGCTGGCCTCCGGCGGCCTCGACGCACTTGCGCCGGCTGTCGATGCAGCGCGGCGGGCTACGGCGAGGCTTAGCCCCTGGTCCTGACCGCGTTGGTGATGGCGCGGGCCAAGGCGTCCTGACGATAAGGCTTGGACAGACGGGGCAGGCCGGAATCCGTGCCGACCGGCAGTTCAGCATAGCCGGTCGCCAGGATGATCGGCATGTCGGGGCGGCGTGCCTGGATGCGCTTCGCCAGGTCGGTGCCGGTCATCTTCGGCATGGCGTGATCGGTGATGACCAGGTCGATGGCGGATGTGCGTTCGAACTCTTCGAGCGCCTGCTCGCCCGAGTAGGCCAAGAAAACGGTGTGGCCAAGGTCCTCGAGCATGGCGCATGTGTTGGCGAGCACCAACGCGTCGTCGTCGACGGCCAGGATGGTGAGCGGCCGCATCCGCTCGATCGCCGGAGACGGCGCTTCCGGAATGTCGATCTCGACCGGCTGCTCGGCCGCCGGCAGCCATATTTCGGCGGCCGTGCCTTCGCCCGGCTTGCTGTGCAGGACCAGTTGCCCGCCGAGCTGCTCGGCCATGCCGTGAACCATCGAAAGGCCGAGGCCGGTTCCCTTGCCCGTCCCTTTGGTCGTGAAGAACGGCTCTGTGGCGCGCGCCAGCGTCTCTTCGTCCATTCCCTCACCGGTGTCGCTCAGCGTCATCCGGACATAGCGACCGGGGCGCAGGTTGCCGTCGCCTACCGTGACCTCGTTGCGGGCGGCAATGGTCAGAGTGCCGCCGGCCGGCATGGCATCGCGCGCATTGACGGCAAGATTGAGCAGCGACGTCTCGAGCTGGTTTGGGTCTGCGGTCACGCGGTCGAGAGCGAGCGGGAAACGCGTTTCGATGGCGATCTGCGGCCCGAGCGAGCGTTGCAGCAGGTCGCGCATGCCGCGCGTCAGCTCGACCATGTCGACCGGCCGCAGATCGAGTTCCTGGCGCCGCGCGAAGGCCAGCATGCGCTGCGTCAGGGTGGCGCCGCGTTGTGCACCCTGCAGTGCGTTGTCGAGCAGCCGCGCGATGCGTGGATCGTCATTGGGCACGTAGCGGCGCAAGAGATCGAGGCTGCCCAGCACGACGGTCAGGAGGTTGTTGAAGTCGTGCGCCACGCCGCCGGTCAGCTTGCCGATCGCCTCGATCTTCTGCGAGTGCATCAGCGCCTCGCGCGTGCGGTCGAGGGCGAGCTGGACTTCGCGGCGCTCGGTGATGTCGCGCGTGATCTTGGCGAAACCGATCAGTCGCCCGGACGGCTCGCGGATGGCATCGATCACCACATTGGCCCAGAAGCGCGTGCCGTCCTTGCGCTGCCGCCAGGCCTCGGCCTCGAAGCGGCCCTCGCGTTCAGCGATCGCGAGGCTGCGCGCCGGTTCGCCGTTGCTGCGGTCCTCTTGCGTGTAGAAGATCGAGAAGTGCCGGCCGACGATCTCGTCCGGCCCGTAGCCCTTGATCCGCTGGGCGCCGGCGTTCCAGTTGCTGACGATGCCGCTGGGGTCGAGCATGTAGACCGCGTAGTCGGTAACGCCTTCGACAAGCCGGCGGAAGAGCTCCTCGCTGCGCCGCAGCTCCTCCTCGGCCTGCCGCCGCTCGGTGAGATCGCGGGTGATCTTGGCGAAGCCTATGAGCTCGCCGTTGTCGTAGATGGCGTCGACGATGACGAAAGCCCAGAAGCGGGTGCCGTCCTTGCGCACGCGCCACCCTTCTGCCTGGAACTTGCCCTCACGTCCGGCAACGGCGAGCATGCGCTGCGGTATGCCGGCCGCGCGGTCGGCCTCTTCGTAGAACTCGGCGAAGCTGTGGCCCAGGATCTCGCTCGCCTTGTAGCCCTTGATGCGTTCGGCGCCGGCATTCCAGCTCGACACAATGCCGTTCGGGTCCAGCATATAGATGGCGTAGTCGGTGACGGCCTCGACCAGCAGGCGAAACCGTTCTGCCTCGGTTGTGCGTCCCAACGATGTTTCTTTGATCATTCCCGCTGCGGCGTTCATACACTCCCCGTTGACCCACAACGCCGACAGAGCTTCCAGGTTGCAGCTAAAATGAAGCCGCATGGGGTGTGGCGCAACGCCCACCCGGGCCCGGCGTTTTCCCCCTCATGTCTCAGCGCTCGACCGTCGCTCGGCTTGCCGAGGAAAAGGGCCTTGTGATCGTCGGCCCAGAGGCGCTGACCTTCCGGCGCCGCCGTTGCGGCAAGGGCTTCGCCTTCGTCACGCCGTCCGGCGCCGTCGTGCGCGATGGCGCGGAAATCGGCCGGCTGAAAGCCCTGGCCGTGCCGCCGGCCTACATCAATGCCCGGTTTGCCGCCGATCCGGCCGCCCATCTGCAGGCGGTCGGTGAGGATGCCGCTGGCCGCTTGCAATACCGCTATCATCCCAAGTGGGCGGAAGTCCGCGAGGCGCTCAAGGCGCGCAGGCTCGCCGGTCTCGCTAAGGCGCTGCCGGCGATCCGCCGCGCGGTCGGCCGCTGCCTGTCGTCGGAAGAGATCGATCGGCGCTTCGTTGCCGCTTCGGTCGTCGAGCTGGTGAGCCGCACGGCGATCCGCGCCGGCGGCGAGGAATATGCCCGCGAGCGTGGCACGCGGGGCGCCACGACGCTGCTGAAGTCGAACGTCAGGCTCGCCGACAAGACGGTGGTGACGCTGTCGTTCAAGGCCAAGGGCGGCAAGATCATCAGCAAGGAAGCGAAAAGCGCGCGCCTCCATGCGGCCGTGACGCGTCTTCTCGAGCTGCCGGGCCGGCGCCTGTTCCAGTGCCGCGATGGCGACGTCGTGCGCCCGGTGCGCGCGGCCGAGGTCAACGCCTTCCTGCAGGAGATCGCCGGCAGGCGCATCTCGCTGAAGGATTTCCGCACGCTGGTCGCCTCCGCTTCGGCCTTGAAGGCGCTCGCGGCCACCGAGCCTGCCGACAGCGAGCGACAGCGCCGGCGCCAGGTACGCGACGCGGTGATCGGGATCGCCGAGGAGCTGGCGAACACGCCCACGGTGTGTCGCACCTCCTATGTCCATGACTCGGTGATCGCCGCTTTCGAAGCAGGGGCGTTGAAGCGTCAGCGGACCAGGAAGGCAAAGTCGCCGGCTACCCAGGCGGAGTTGCTGGCACGTATCGTGGCCCGTCATGCCGGCTGACGTAATGACGGGGGGCTGCCTGTGCGGCGCTGTCCGCTGGTCCGCCAGCGCGCCGCCGCGCAACATCCATCACTGTCATTGCGGCATGTGCCGGCGCTGGACCGGCGGCGGCTTTGCCACGCTCGTTTGGTTCGGCGATGGCGCGCTTGTGTGGCACGGCACGCCTGCCGTGTTCCGTTCGTCGCCGATCGCGGTGCGCGCCCATTGCGGAGTCTGCGGCACGCCGCTTTATCTCAAGTACGATTCGCGCGCCGATACGGCGATAACGGCCGGCACGCTCGACCAGCCGCAGGCCGTGACGCCGACCCATCACTATGGCGTCGAAGGCCGGTTGGCCTGGGCCGACATCGGACGGGACCTGCCGGGACGGGAGACTCGCGAGAGCTGGTGAGGACGGCGGACGGCGGTTTTGCCGTGTTTTGGCGCGTCGTCACGCCGGGCAGTGGCTTGTGCGGCGCCGTTCACTGGTGCGTTTGGCACGTTGCCGCGGCAGCTGCAATTCCTGTTGGCCCTGGCGCGTGAACGTCACTTCGGGCGCGCGGCCCAGGCGTGCGGCGTGACGCAGCCTAGCCTGTCGGGCGGCATCAAGCAGCTCGAGGAGATGCTGGGCGTCCGGTGCTGGTGCTGACGCTGAACGTCAGCGCCGGCATCGGTGTGATCGGCATGGCCTCGCCCATGCTGCAGGAGATCTTCGGCGGCTCGCTGATCGGTCATTCCGAGCTGAAGTTCGCCCAGCTGAGCGGCGAGCAGCGCACGATGATCGCGGCCATCGCCGCGGGCTTCACCGGCCTCCTGTCGCTGTTCAACATCGGCGGCCGGTTCTTCTGGGCGTCGCTCAGCGACAAGATCGGGCGCAAGATGACGTACTACACGTTCTTCGCGCTCGGCATTGCGCTCTATGCGCTGGCGCCATGGACCGCGCACATCGGCAGCGAGGCTGTTCGTGCTGTTCTTCGGCATCATCCTGTCGATGTACGGCGGCGGCTTCTCGACGGTGCCGGCATACCTTGCCGACATCTTCGGCACCCAGTTCGTCGGCGCCATCCACGGCCGCCTGCTGACGGCCTGGTCGACGGCGGGCATCGTCGGGCCGGTGGTCGTGAACTACATCCGCGAGGCGCAGCTCAATGCCGGTGTGCCGCGCGAGCTCGTCTACGACTTCACCATGTACATCCTGGCCGGGATGCTGGTGGTGGGCTTCCCGTGCAACTTCCTGGTTCGCCCGCTCGCATCGCACTGGTTCATGAAGCCGGGGGAGGTGGCGGCCCTGCAGGCTCGTTCGCATGCAGCCGCCATCGTCACGCCCGGCTCGATGGGTATCGGCCGGTGGCAGCTCAACGCCACCTCGATCCTGGCGTGGCTCGCCGTGGGCATTCCCATTGCCTGGGGCGTGTGGATCACGCTGAAGAGCGCTTTCGTGCTCTTCAAGTAGGAGTCGGGGAGCAAGGGCGGCGAGGGGGCCCGCTGTTGGTCCAGCGGGCCCCTCTTTTTGCCCGGAGAATGCCTGTTGGATCAGGCGCTTACGCCACCTTCCCTTTGTCATCCACAGGGCCTAAGATGCCTCGCTTTCCCGCCTTTTGGGGCATTTCGGAAAGCACATGGCTCACATCAGACTGAATACCCACCCCTCCCAGGGCGGCCAGGCGGCTCCCCCGGTGATCTGGGGTGCGCGCGATCCCGAGATTCGCGGGCCCGTCGTGGGCACCGTGGGCGATCCCGCCAAGCGCAATGCCATCGGCGTGCATTCCGGCTCCTACGGCATCTACCGGGCGCTGGCGATTGCGGCGCAGGAGCTGAAGCCCGGCCATCGCCCCGACTTCACCAACACCTCGCCGGCCGAGCCGATCGGCCCGTTCGAGAGCTGGTTCGACCCCAAGAAGATCGTGTCGCTCGACCCGTGGGGCCACATGGTGGCCGAGGTGTTCGCCGACAAGCTCGCGGCTGGCTGGGACATCCGGCCGACCATCGCCGTCACCAAGGCGCACGTGAACATGCCGGAGATCATGGACGCCATGGCCGCCGGCCGGTTGAAGCCCGACAACGACATCCTGAGCGGCTCGGGCGACGTCAAGGTGACCAAGGCGGCGATCGAGCCGGTGTGGTGGCTGCCCGGCATCGCCGAGCGCTTCGGCGTCAAGGAGGTCGACCTCCGTCGCACGCTCTTCGAACAGACCGGGGGCATGTACACCGAGCTGGTGACGCGACCCGACCTGGAACTGTTCCTGCCGCCGATCGGCGGCTCGACGATCTATTTCTTCGGCGACGTGGCGAAGCTCGGCAAGCCCGAGACGAAGATCGCCTGCCGTCTCCATGACGAGTGCAACGGCTCGGACGTGTTCGGCTCCGATATCTGCACCTGCCGGCCTTACCTCGCGCATGGCATCGAGATCTGCATCGAGATGGCGCAGAGGGGCGGCGTCGGCGTCGTCATCTACAATCGCAAGGAAGGCCGCGCGCTGGGCGAGGTCACCAAGTTCCTGGTCTACAACGCGCGCAAGCGTCAGCCCGGCGGTGATTCGGCGGCGCAGTACTTCAATCGCACCGAATGCGTGGCCGGCGTGCAGGACATGCGTCTCCAGGAGCTGATGCCCGACGTGTTCCATTGGCTGGGCATCGCCCGCATCGACCGCTTTGCCTCGATGAGCAACATGAAATCCGATGCGCTCAGGGAGCAGGGTATCGAGATCGTCGAACAGGTGCCGATCCCCGACGAGCTGATCCCCGCCGACGCCCAGGTCGAGATGGATGCCAAGAAGGCCGCGGGCTACTTCACGTCCAGGAAGCCGGAGACGGCCGAGCTCGCCAAGCCCAAGGGGCGGGGTCTCGATGAGTAGTGGGAGCGCGGACCTCCAGGTCCGCATCATGATTATGAGCGGACCTGGAGGTCCGCGCTCCGCATGACAGACTCCCTTGCGTACCTGCGCACGCCCGCGGCGATCCGCGAGCGGGCGGAGGCGATGCTGAAATATGCCGAGGACGGGCGATCGGCCTGGTTCTCGGTCGACCCCAACGGGCTTGAGGCCGCGGTGCAGGCGACGCTCGGCGTGACGCGGCAGCGCTTCGCCAATCCGGCGGCGATCCCGTTCCATTCGCGCTGGCGGCACTTCGAGGCCGGTGGCCGCGATCGCTGGCCGGCGCTGGCCGAGCGCTTGTCCGGACTGCCAAGGGAAGAGATCGCGCGCCGGCGCATGGACCTTGCCGTGGTGTCGGTGCTGCTCGATGCCGGCGCGGGACCTAGTTGGTCTTTCCGCGAGCCGGGGACCGGCGAGACCTATGCGCGCTCCGAGGGGCTGGGCGTGGCCAGCCTCCACATGTTCGCCAACGGAGCGTTCAGTCGCGACGCCAAGGGTGACCCGCTGCGCGTCGATGCCGAGCGGCTGAGCACGCTGACGCCGATGGACATCGCCATGGGCTTCCAGGTGAAGGCGCACAATCCACTGACCGGGCTGGAAGGCCGCGCCGAGCTTTTGCGCAAGCTGGGCGGCGTCGGACTGTCGCGACCGGGCGAGCTGTTCGACCTCGTCGCGGGCCCCGAGGTGAAGGCGGCGAGCATCCTGGCCGCCGTGCTCGACAAGCTGTCGCCGATCTGGCCGCTGCCCATGGGCGACGTCTGGCAGCACGCGGCCATCGGCTGGGTGCCGTTCCACAAACTGTCCCAGTGGCTGTCCTATTCCCTGGTCGAGCCGATCGAGGGCGCGGGCCTCAAGGTGACAGCCCTCGATGAGCTCACCGGCCTGCCCGAATATCGCAACGGCGGCCTGCTGGTCGATGCCGGGGCGCTCAGGCCCAAGCAGAAGGCTCTGCTGGAGAAGGCCTTTGCTGCAGGCGACGAGCCGATCGTGGAGTGGCGAGCGCTGACGGTAGCGCTGCTCGATCGCATCGCCCAACACGTGCGCGGCCATCTCGGCCTCGATGCCGAGCGCTTGCCGCTGGTGAAAGTGCTGGAGGCCGGCACCTGGTTCGCCGGCCGCGTGCTTGCCGCCGAGCGCCGTCCGGGCGGCGGCCCGCCGATTGCTGTCGTGAGCGACGGCACTGTGTTTTAAGCGATTCGTCGAGAGAGCACCGTTGTCATCCCGAGCGTAGCGAGGGACCTTTGAGACCTTGAGCAAAGGTCCCTCGTTACGCTCGGGATGACAGGGTTTTTGGGGAGATAGAGATGTCCTTGCCGCATTCGATCCACGTCGTCAGCCATCCGCTGGTGCAGCACAAGCTCAGCAAGATGCGCGACCGCGAGACGTCGAGCACCAACTTCCGCCGGCTGCTGCGCGAGATCGGCCTGCTGCTGGGCTACGACGCCACGCGCGACCTGCCGCTGGTCGAGCGCGACATCACCACGCCCATCGAGGCGATGAAGGCGCCGCTGCTCGAGGGCAAGAAGCTGGTGGTGGTGCCCATCCTGCGCGCGGGCCTGGGGCTGGCCGAGGGCATCATCGATCTCGTGCCGCTGGCGCGCGTCGGCCATGTCGGTCTCTACCGCGATCCCAAGACGCTGCAGGCGGTCGAGTATTATTTCAAGATCCCGCAGGACATCTCCGACCGCGACGTCATCGTCTGCGATCCCATGCTGGCAACCGCGCATTCCGCCATCGCCGCGGTCGACCGTCTGAAGGAGTCGGGCGCCAAGCGCATCAAGTTCATCTGCGTGCTGGGCTCCGAGCAGGGCGCGCGCGCCTTCGCCGAGGTCCATCCCGACGTGCCGGTGTTTGCAGCGGCGATCGATGCCAAGCTCAACGATCACGGGTATATTGTCCCCGGCCTGGGCGATGCGGGCGACCGCCTGTTCGGGACCAAATAGACGAGCCTGAAAAGACGAGGGGGAGAAACGCCAATGTCACCCGACCTGAAATACCTTCTGCTCTCGACCATCCTGTGCTTCGTGCAGGTGCTGATCGCCGCCGTGGGCGCCAACCAGCAGGTCGGCCTGCCGACCCTGGCCGGCAACCGGGAGGACATGCCTCCGATGACCGGCTGGGCCGGCCGTGCGCGCCGCGCCCATCTCAACATGATCGAGAACCTGGTCCTGTTCGCGGCCCTGGTGCTGATCGCGGCCGCCGCGGGCAAGGCCAATGCGACCACGGCGATGGGCGCCATGATCTTCTTCTGGGGCCGGATCGCCTATGCCGTGATCTACCTGGTCGGCATGCCCTGGCTGCGTACGCTCGCCTGGTTCGTGTCGGTGATCGGCATGGCCATGATCGCCTGGGTGCTGCTGCAGGCGATGTAGCGCCGCGATCGGTGCCGGCGCCTGTGCGGCTTCTCGCTCGCATCGGCAGCGCCTATGTCGACTACCTGAAGCGCTGCCGGTTGGAGGGTCTCTCCTTCCTGCAGCCGGGCCGCTTCCTCGCCGGCAGCGCGCCGCTCGAGACGCTGTTCTTTCCGCTGAGCCGCGCGCGCTCGTCGCGCGCGGGGTCGAACGGCGCGGTGCTGGCGCGGCGCTACGAGGCCTATCGCAAGCTGGCCTGACTGGGCTGGCGGTTGCTACGGCTCGACCAGCGCGAGCTCTACCGCGCCTGCTACGCGTTGCTCACGGTGACGGCGCTGAAGCTGCCGTGGGACGGGCTGCGCGGCTACAACTTCTTCTGATGGCCGTTGATCCAGCTCAAGGGACCGCCGTCTCCACCGTGATCCGCTTGAGCCATCCGAAGGAAATCGAAAGCGTCGACTTTACCAGGTGATCGCAATGTTGATCGAAAGCATGACCCGCCAGGCGAGTCTCGACCTTCTGAAGCGCGCGCGCGTGGCCCGGCTAGGCTACATCCACGACGGCCAACCCTACATTGTGCCGATGCTGTTGGCCTACAACGTCGACTATCTCTACAGCATTTCCACCGAGGGCCAGAAGATCGACGCGATGCGCGCCAATCCCCGGGTCTGCGTCGAAGTGGACGATCTGGTGACGACGCAGCAATGGGAAACCGTCGTCGTTCTCGGGCAATACGAAGACCTGCCGCATACGGAAGAACACGAGGCGTCGCGGGCCCACGCCCACGCCCTGCTCCAAGGAAGTCGCCCGATGTGGTGGGAACCCGGCTATGTGAAGACCATCGTGGACGGCAAGGAGCGCCCGCTCGAAGTCCTGTATTTTCGCATCCACATCGACCAGATCAGCGGCCGCCGTGGACTGCCGGGGTGAGATCCCTTACTCCACCCGGGTCGCTTTGAGTCAGTTTGACACTAACCGCTGATCCGGCGAAATGACCTCTTTACCCTTCGGAGCGGAAGCTCCTGCGGGCCCAAGTAGCGTCGGCTTGGTGCCGATACTGTTGCAAGAGTCGGTTGAAGGCCGATGATGGGCATGATGTGTTGCGCGAATAGTCCGGGGCGCCGCTGTCGAAGGAGAAGGCCCGCCTAGCGGGCAGCAAAATCTAACCAGCAGCACCATGCGCGGTGAGAGTGTGCAAGCTGTGGCAATGCTTGCAATCAACGATCGCCTACGGAGGGTGAAATAGATGCGAATAACACTGGCGATGTTATTGGCCTTGGCGCTGCTGGCGTTTCCGGCGGCCGCGCAGGATCGCTCGGTCGGCGGCAGGCTCGCCGTCCGCTGGTGCATGGCGTGCCACGTCGTCGAACCCAACCAGAGCACGGCCACCGACAACGCGCCGAGCTTCCGGGCAATCGCCGCCCGGCCGAGCACGACGGCGGCCTCGCTCGACCGCTACCTCGCCGTAGAGCACACGCTCATGCCCGACTTCTTGCTCAGCTCCCAGGAGCGCAACGCGCTTGTCGCCTACATCTTGAGCCTGCGCTAGCTGTGAGGTTTCAATCCATCCGGCTCGATCCGAGGAAGCTGAGGTTGTCGAGACTTCAACTGTTCCTTGGGAGAGAGCCGAATGGACATTCCCCCTAGCAGGTGAGAGGAGCATGAAGGAGAGCAGGCCCGGCGGGCTCGGTGGTCGCCTCCAGCTTCTCCAACGCTCTCTTCCGCGCGGCGCCGCGTTCCCAGTCCGACACCTTTATCAGCCCGGCGACCTGGCGGATCAGGGCATCCTCGTCCGGATCGAGGGCGCCGTCCGAGTAGGCGACCGTCCACAACATCTCGATGATCTGCACGCGCGTCGCGGCGCTGGCGTCCCGGCAGATCCGTTGCGTGAAGGGAAAGTACTGCGCCGAGCGCTGCATCACCCGTTCAGCCTGCTCGACGAGCGATTGCACGCTCCTGGAATCGAGGCCGAACTTCCTGGCAAGGAGCGCGACGGCTGATGAAACGCAGCACGTCCTGGAGCGCCTGGATTATCTCGGCTACGTCCGGCCCGACCTGGCCTATGCCGGCAGAGGCCGGCCCGCCCATCGCTGGCTGGTCAATCCGGCCCTGGCCGACGCGTGAAAACCACCGGCGGAAAAGGCAGGAAAGGCGGTAAATCGCCGGCAAGCGTCGCGCGGAAAACCCTGAATCGGGCCTGTCCGGCGCCCAACGTTTCCCCTTCGACGTTTTTGATGCCGTGAAATGTTTCCGAGTCTCTCAGTGCCTGGGCTGACCGGGCGTGGCCGCGCCCATGGCCTGCACGGCAAGCTCGACATCGATGCTGCCGGCCTTCTCGAACACCAGGGTCACCGGGACCTTGGCGTCCTTGGCGAACGGCGCCTTCAGCTCCATGAACATGATGTGAAGACCGCCGGGCTTCAGCTCGACGGTTGCGCCCGGCGGGATCTCCAGGCCCTTGTCGAGCTCGCGCATGCGCATGACGTTGCCGTCCATCTTCATCTCGTGGATCTCGGCCTTGTCGGATGCGGTGCTGCGGACCGCGATGAGGCGGTCGGGTGTCGCGCCCTTGTTGGTGATGGTGACGAAGCCGCCGCCCGTCTTGGCGGTGGGCGGGGTGGCGCGCGTCCACGGCTGGCTGATTTCCAGCGAGCCGAGCTTGTAGTCCTGCGCCCACGCCGGCGACGCGAGCAGCGTTGCGGCGATCAGGCAAAGGATTCGGATGAACATGACGTGCTCCTCAATGAGACTTGGACTGGACGTCGAGCCACTGGCGGACCTGGGCGAGGTCGGCGACGCCGGGCAGCACGGTGGCCTTGCCGCTGCGGTCGATCATGACGGTGCGCGGCAGTTCGCCGGCCCAGGCCGGATCGATCTCGTAGCGCAGGCGCTCGTAGAAACGGTCGGTAAAGGACCAGCTTTCGGCTGCCTCGAGGCCGAAACGCTTCAGGGCTGCGTCGAGGCGCTCGGGGTCCTGGGGCACCGGATCGGCGGCGATCAGCACCAGGCGCATGTCGGGGCGAGCCTTCTTGAGCGCTGCCCAGTGCGGCATCTCGACCAGGCAGGGCGCGCAGGTCAGCCCCCAGAAGTGGATCACGGTCGGCTGGCCGGCATGGCTGGCGCTGAGCTTGGCCCAGCTTCCGCGTTCGAAAGGCAGAGGATCGGCGTTGGTCGCTCCGAACGAGGCGAGGCCGAGCAGCAGGGCGAGGAAGACAGGCAGTCTCATGGCTGGTCTCCCAGCGGGATCAGGCGATAGTCCTCGTTCTTGGTGAGCCACGACAGGTAGGCGCGCTGCTTGTCGCCGACGAGCAGGGGATGGTCGGAGGCGTCCGCCGTCTCGGCCACGGTGCGCGGCGGGCTCCATTGACGGCCGCTGTCGTGGCTGACCTGCCAGCGCACTGCCACCTTGTCGCCGTCGAACTCCTTCCACACGAGATGCAGCGCCGGGCCGTTGGTCAAAAGATACGGCCGCGACGGCTGGCGGTTGGCCGCCGACAACGGCCGCGGCTGCGAGTAGGGCGTGTCGCCCGAATCGGCGCGCGCGTAGAACAGGCCCTTGCGCGCGGCGCCGTCGGTGAACCAGGCGACGTGGTACGAGCCGTCGGCGGCGATCGCCAGGCTGGGTCCGTGGTGCGGACAGGCCTCGATCTTCCAGTCGTCGACGCTGACGCGGCGCACCGGTCCCGGCGTCGCGGGATCGCGGAAGCTGATCACGCCATGATCGCGCACCGAGCCCGGGAAGATGTTGCGGAACACCACGGCCGGCCGGCCGGCGCCGGCGAAAGCGAGGCCGAGCCGGCAGCATTCGCAGGTGTTGTCGAGGGCGATGGCGGTATTGCCGAAATCCGCATCGCCGTTCTCCCAGGCATAGGCCAGCGCCGCTCCAGGATAGGCTTTGCCGGCGGCGCGTGCCTTGGCGACGTTGCGCTTGTCGAGCCAGGCCGCAAAGACGCGGCCGTCGGGGTCGATGCCCGCGACCTCGAAGCGCTGGCTGGTCGTGTCCGATGTGATGGGCCGCGGTTTGGTGAACGAGACTCCGCCGTCGCTCGAGCGAGCGAAGAAGGCGCGGCCGTTGAAGTTCTTGTCCTGGAACGTGCCGAAGGTGACGACAAGCTGGCCTTTGGGATCGACGACGATGCGCGCCCGCGCATCGGGTCCCCAGTCGAGGTTCAGGGGCTCGGGCGTTACCGTGACCGGTGCGCCAAAAGTCTTGCCGAGATCGGTCGAGCGCTGCACGACGATGCGGTCGACGTTGGGCCGCGCGACCCAGAGCGTGCCGTCCGGCGCGAAGGCCGGCGTGGCGGTGAACGCTTCCGGGGTGCTGCCCGGCTTGCCGTGCTGATGCTGAGCCACGGCGGTGGACCCGGACAGGACGAGCGCGACAAGCGCAAGTAGCGGACGCATTAAAACCTCACTCTCAATCCGGCGACGGCGGTCAGCGGCATCCCGAGCTGCGGGATGGACGTGGCGCTCACGGTCGACCCTTCGAACGACGTCAGCGTATAGCCCGATGCCAGGTAGTTTACGTTCGTCAGGTTCTGGATACTGCCATAGACGTCGACGTCCTTCGCCGGCGACCAGCGCAATCCGAGGTCGATCAGGGTCGCGCCATCGTTCAACTGCGTGTGACCGGTGTCGTTCCAGTACTGCGGGAAGGACTTCATCGAAGCCGTGAGGACCAGGTTCTCGATCGGGCGCCATTCGACGCCGGCCGTGAACATGTAGTTCGGCACCTGGCCGAGCTGCACACCGGTGCGTACCAGCGCCGGATTGGTCGAGCTGGTGAGATAGGCCACGGTATTGGTGAAGCTACCGATCAGCTTGAGCTGCTCGAAGGGCTGCCAGGTCGCGATCAGCTCAAAGCCCTGGAAGGTGGCGTTACCGACGTTCTGGTATTGGCGGATCGTCGTGAAGGCGGGGCTGAGCCCCGCCGCCGCGATGAAGGGCGCCGCGCAGAGCGGGTTGGTGTTGCACACCGTCACGAAGTCGATGAAGTTGTTCAGGTTGTTGTTGAAGTAGGTGCCCGAGAGGGTGAAGCCCTTCCACTCGAAGTCCAGACCGACCTCCTGGCCGAAATTGGTCATCGGCTGCAGGTTGGGATTCGTCGCCGTGAGCGACGTGCCGCTGGCGAAGCTCCTGTACATCTGGTTCATGCCCGGCGCGGAGAAGTTGCGGTAGATCGCGCCGCGCAGCGTCACCTCGTCGCTGGCGTAGAATTTCAGGCCGACGCGCGGATCGAAGCTCGCGGCGCTGGTGTTGGGCACGACGTTCAGCGTGCTGGAATTCTGGGTGAGCACGCTGGCATTCAGCGCCTGCCAGAAGTCGCCGCGCACGCCGACGGTGACGTCGACCGGCACGCCGGTGAAGCGCCAGGTGCCCTGTCCGAACACGCCCTGGAACCGGTGTTCGCCGTTGGTGACGAACGTCGTGGGGTTCGCGATCGCGCTGGCATAGAGGCTGTTGTAATCGGTGATCAGCGTGCGCCGCCCGTCGACGCCGATCTTGACGTCGCGCAGGGGGCCGAAGCTGGCCTCGTAGAAGATCGAGCCGCCCTGGTCGGCGCTGGGCGAGGCCTCGATCTGGCTGACGAACTGATTGGTCGCGCTGATGTTGTTCAACGTATAGGAGCCGCTCGCCACGTTGATGGTGCCGAACGAGCCACCGGCGGCCCAGGCGCTGGCGTTGACCGAGGACTTCTCGTCGATCTGGTAGCTGCCGCCCAGCAGCAGGCGGTACGTCGACCAGTTGTTGTGGGCGAAGGTCCAGACCAGGCCGTCCTCGTAGGTCTGGTTGAGATAGGCCTTGGCGAAGACTTTCAGCTTGTCGGAGGGCGTCAGGAAGACGCTGGCGGCGACGTTGTCGGCCTTCGACGCGGTCGGCACCAGATTGACGTTCTGGTACTGCGCGGGCGTGAGGTTGTAGCCCGAGCTCTGGCCGTGGTTGTAGCTCATGCCGATCTTGACGTTGTCGTTGACGATCGCGCTGCCTGTCACCTCGGCGTTGGCCGTGTTGTAGCTGCCGTAGCTCACGTCGGCCGAGGCCCCGGTCTTGCTGGGTTCGCGGGTGACGATGTTGATGACGCCGCCCATCGCCATGTTGCCCCACAGGCTGGTGGCGCCGCCGCCGCGGATCACTTCGATCCGATCGACCGAGTTCTTCGGAATGGCACTCCAGTTGATGGTGCGGAAGTAGGGATCGTTGATCGGCACGCCGTCGACCATCACCAGCGTGTTGATGGTGGTGCTGGTGCCGAAGCCGCGGATGTTGACCGGCTGCGCCGTCGGATGGAGCTGGCCGGTCGGGATGTTGGGCAGCCAAACGCCCGGGATGCGGTTGACGATCTGGTCGACGCCGGTCTCGGGCAGCGCCTGGATCTGCTCGCGGTTCATCAGCGTGGTGCTGACGTCGAGCTTGTCGAGCGCCGAGCCGCGGCCGGCGCTGACGGTGATGGGTGGCAGGCTGACGGGCGGCGTTGCCGGCGGCGGCGTGTCCTGCGCCTTGGCCAACGATGGGATCAACGCGAAGCCCGCGAATGCGGCGAACGTCGCCGCGCGAACGGAAAACATGAACAAACTCCCGACTAACGAACGAACGCGACGCACGGTTACGCGCGTCGCGGTTTCAGGCGTCAGACGGGGAGGGGGGGCGCTCGCGGTTGGCTGGGTCCGTCGCGAATGCCGACGGGCGTGAGGGTCTCAGGCGTCTCGAGGGGCCGGACGCTTGCCGGCAGGCGCACGATGGCGACGAACGCTGTCGACGGCTGGGCGAGCGTCGTTGCATGGGCGAGGCCCAGGCAGCATTCGTGCATCGTTGCCGCGGATGCCGGGTGCTGGTTGTCGCCTTGGGGGGCGCTGGGCAGGCACATTGCCGACCAGGTAGCGGGTGACGCGCCACCCCGCATCAGCGCGGCATGGGCCAGCGGCTGCAGGAAATTGAGGGTGATCGCAAACAGCGCCGCGGCCAATGCCGCCGCGCGCCAGCCCTGGTCGGAGCGTCTGCGAATCATGGCGCTAGCTAGACACGAACGCGGCGGCAGCGAAAGAGGCGTGTTGTCCTAGGACGGTTTCCTTGCCGAAAGCGTCCCTTGCGGCAACAAGGATTTCCCGCGCCGGGGCTGGATCGCCGGCTCGCGGTCCGGAAGAGCATGAGCGGGCCGGGAGGCCCGCGGTCCGGCTAGAGTCCGAGGGCGAGCAGGCGCGGGTCGCGCGTCTGCTTGGCGAAGACCTTTAGTTGCCACAAGGCGGCGAGGTGCAGGCCTGGAATTTCGAGCGTGCCGTCGGCCAGGTCGGCCAGAAAGCGATCCCACGGCACGAGGTGCGTGCTGATCATCTCGCCGCGGTCGAGCTCGGGCTCGGCGACCTTGCGGGCGTCGAGCGCCACGAAGGCGTGCACCCGATTGTTCTGGCGCGCGGTGTTGGCCGTCGACGATCCGAGCGCATGCCATTCGTCCGCCGCGTACCCCGTCTCCTCGCGCAGCTCGCGCTTGGTCGCCTCCAGCACGCTCTCGCCCTCATGGTCGGGCGTGCCGCAGGGCAGCTCGAAGGAGTTGCGCTCGATGCCGTGGCGATACTCCTCGATCAGCACGATCTCGCGCTCGGACGTGAGCGCGATCGCGCAGATCCACTCCGGGAACTCGATGGTGTGATAGGGCGACAGGATCGTGCCGTTGGGCACGCGCACCGTGTCGCTGCGCACCGCCAGCCAGCGGTCGCGATAGGAGTACTTCGACTCGAGCACCTGCCACGGCGCGATGCCCGCGGAGGGGGTCGTGGCAGGCTTCTTCGGATCGGCCATCGGACGCCCAACGTCAGACGGCGGTCCAGCCGCCATCGACCACGATCTCAGCCCCCGTGACGTAGGACGATTCGTCCGACGCCAGGAACAGGATGGCGTAGGCCACCTCGTCGACCTCGCCGGCGCGTCCCATCGGCACGCCCTTCAAGGTCTTGGCGCGGGTCTCGGGATCGGCGGTGCGGCCCGACGTGCGCATGGGCGGCATCAGGCCGGGATGCACCGAGTTGATGCGGATGCGATCGCGACCGTGCTGCGCCGCCGCCGCCTTGGTGATCAGCCGCACCGCGCCCTTGGAGGCATTGTAGCCGACATGGATGTTGCCCTGGCCGACGATGCCGGAAATCGACGACAGGTTGATCACCGAACCGCCGTTGCCCGCCTTCTTCATGGCGGCGATGCCGTACTTCATGCCGAGGAAGACGCCGGTGGCGTTGATGCCCATCAGCCGGTTCCAGGCCGCGGTGTCGTAGAGGTCCTGCTCGGCCGAGCCCGAGATGCCGGCGTTGTTCACCAGCACGTTGAGACCGCCATGGGCCGACACCGTCTTGTCGACCACCGACTTCCATTCGGCCTCGTTGGTGACGTCGAGATGCATGTAACTGGCCGTACCGCCTGCCTTCTTGATCTCGGCGACGACCGCCTCGCCCTCCTTGTCCAGAAGGTCGGCCACTACCACGGCCTTGGCGCCCTCGCGGGCGAGCAGCCGGGCGGTCGCCGCTCCCATGCCGCTGGCCGCGCCGCTCACCAAAGCCACCTTGTCCTTCATACGCATGGTCCGTGCTCCCACTTTTTGTTCAGCGTTCACGCAAGCTTGAGGCCGATGATGCCCGCGACAATCAGCGCGATCGAGACGATGCGCATGGCCGACGCCGAATCGCCGAAGGCCAGGATACCCACCACGAATGCGCCGACCGCGCCGATCCCCGTCCACACAGCGTACGCCGTCCCCATCGGAATGACGCGCTGCGCCCACAAAAGCAGCGCGCCGCTGGCCGACATGGCGACGACGGCGAAGATGATCCACGACGGCCGGGGTCCCTGGTCGGTCCAGCCGAGCTTCAATCCGACTGGCCAGCCGATCTCGCAAATTCCCGCCAATACAAGATAGAGCCAAGCCATCTCCCCTCCCCATGACAACGGCCGTCATTGACGGGACCGTTGCGTCCTGTTCTGATTGAGACTTGCACGCATCTTGCAGGATAGCGAGAGCGGTAGGCAGGAACGACTCGGGTGATGGGAGCGTGTCATGAACGAACGTGAATTGCGCCGGCTGATCGGCGAGGTGAAGGTCGGAAAACTTTCACGACGAAGCTTTGCACAGCGGATGCTGGCGGTCGGCCTGACCGCGCCGATGGCGACCCAGCTGCTGGCCGTTGCCGGCGTGGCGCACGCCCAGCCCAAGTCGACCTACAAGCCGACCAAGCGCGGCGGCGGTGGCCTGTTGAAGGTCCTGTGGTGGCAGGGCGCGACGCTCCTCAATCCGCATTTCGCTGTCGGCACCAAGGATCAGGACGGCTCGCGCTTCTTCTACGAACCGCTGGCCGGATGGGATGCCGATGGCAACCTCCAGCCCGTGCTGGCTGCCTCGATCCCCGGGCGCGAGGACGGCACCCTGGCGGCCGATGGCAAGTCGGTGACCTGGAAGCTGAAGCAGGGGGTGACATGGCACGACGGCAAGCCGTTCACCGCCGACGACGTCGTCTTCAACTGGGAGTACGCGAAGGACCCCGCCACCGCCGCCACCACCAGCGCCGTCTACACGGACGTGAAGGTGGAGAAGGTTGACCAGTACACGGTCAAGGTGCTGTTCGAGAAGCCGACCCCCTTCTGGGCTCTCGCCTTTGTCGGCGCCCAGGGCATGATCATCCCCAAGCACCTGTTCGCCGACTATAGCGGCGGCAAGTCGCGTGATGCGCCGACCAATCTCAAGCCGGTCGGCACGGGTGCGTACAAGTTCAAGGACTTCAAGCCGGGCGACATGGTCTCGGGCGAACTCAATCCCAACTACCACATGGAGAATCGGCCCTACTTCGACGCCTTCGAAATGAAGGGCGGCGGCGACGCCGTCTCGGCGGCGCGCGCGGTGCTGCAGAGCGGCGAGTTCGACTTCGCCTGGAACATGCAGGTCGAGGACGAGATCCTCCAACGCATGGAGAAGGGCGGCAAGGGCCGCGTCGCGATCTCGCCGGGCGGCAACATCGAGCACATCCAGCTCAACACCACCGATCCCTGGACCGAGGTCGACGGCGAGCGCTCCAGCCTCAAGACCAAGCACCCGACGCTTTCCGATCCCGCGGTCCGCCAGGCGCTCGCGGTGCTGGTCGACAAGGATTCGGTCGAGAAGCACATCTACGGCCGCACCGGCAACGCCACGGCGAACTTCGTCAACAATCCGGAGCGCTTCCGCTCCAAGAACACCAAGTTCGAGTTCAACGTCGACAAGGCCAACGACATTCTCGAGAAGGCCGGATGGAAGAAGGGTTCCGACGGCATCCGCGAGAAGGACGGCAAGAAGCTGAAGTTCGTCTACCAGACCTCGATCAACCAGCCGCGCCAGAAGACCCAGGCCATCGTCAAGCAGGCCTGCCAGAAGGCCGGCATCGATATCGAGATCAAGTCGGTGACGGCGTCGGTGTTCTTCTCGTCGGACGTCGCCAATCCCGATACGTATACGAAGTTCTACTGCGACCTGCAGATGTATACGACGACCATGACGCAGCCCGACCCGGAGCTGTTCATGAAGCAGTTCATGACCGAGGAGGCGGCTACCAAGGAGAACAAGTGGCAGGGCCGCAACATCACGCGCTGGCGCAACAAGGAATACGACGACATCCACAAGGCCGCCCAGGTCGAGGTCGACCCGGTCAAGCGCGCCGCCATGTTCATCAAGCTCAACGACATGGTGATCAATGACCAGGTCGTGATCCCGGTCGTCGCCCGGCCCGCCGTGCAGGCCATGGGCAACAAGCTCGTCGCCGTCATGAGCGGCTGGGACAACAACACCTGGGATATCCAGAACTGGTATAAGGACGCGTGATCAGCTGAACGTTGCAAACCGGGGCTTCGGCCCCGGAATTGCATATTGTTTCGAGAGACATCTCGTGAACCGCCAGTACATCATCCGCCGCATCCTCATCGCCATCCCGAGCCTGCTCGGGATCAGCGTCATCCTGTTCGGCGTGCTCGCCATGGCACCGGGCGATCCGTTCGAGGAACTGGCCACCAATCCCGCCATCCCGCCCGAAGTCCGCATGGCGCTGCGCGCCAAGTTCGGCCTCGATGATCCGGTGTGGCAGCGCTATCTGCACTGGTTCAGCGCCATGGTGCAGGGCGACTGGGGTTTCTCCTTCCAGAGCCGCATGGACGTCGACAGGCTGATCCTGCAGCGCCTGCCGGTTACCCTGATCGTGATCGGCGCGTCGCAGCTCCTCGCCATCTCGGTCGCCATTCCGGTCGGCGTGCTGGCGGCGATCAAGCCCTATTCGATCTTCGACCAGATCGCCAGCACCTTCGCCATGATCGGCTTCTCGCTGCCGACCTTCTTCACCGGCCTGGTGCTGATCCTGGTGTTCTCGATCCAGCTCGACTGGCTGCCCTTCGTCTATCGCGCCGACATCAACGCCACGGGCTGGGCCTTCTACGGGGAGCACATAAAACAGTCGATCATGCCAGTCGTGGTGCTGGGTCTCGCCCAGGCCGGCACCCTGGTGCGCTTCATGCGCTCGTCCGTGCTCGACGTCATCCGGCTCGACTACGTGACGACGGCGCGCTCCAAGGGCATCGGCGAGCGCAAGGTCATCGTCAGGCACGTCGTGCGCAACGCCCTGATCCCGGTGGTTACGTTGATCGCGTTGCAGCTGCCGGCCGTGTTCGGCGGCGCCATCGTCACCGAGCAGATCTTCCGCGTCCCCGGCATCGGCTCGCTGCTGATCGCGGCGATCCTCGCCAACGACACTCCCGTCGTGATGGGCATCACCTTCGTGATCTCCTGCCTCGTCGTCCTCTTCAACCTCATCGCAGACATCCTCTATGGCTGGCTCGACCCCCGTATCTCTTTCCGCTGACGCGCCGGCGAGCCCGCAGCTCGCCGTTCAGCCCCGCAAGGCGCGCTCGATCTCGCCGGCGCTCGAGACCTGGCGTCGCTTCCGCCGCCATACGTTGGCGGTGACGGGCGCCATCGTGCTGCTCATCCTGGTGTCTGGCGTCCTGCTCGGACCCTATGTCTGGCCGGTGGCGATCAATGACATCGACTTCGCCGCCAAGCTGCAGGGGCCATCGCTGGCGCATCCGCTGGGCACAGACGACCTCGGCCAGGACCTGCTGGCGCGCATGATGTATGGCGGGCGCATCTCGCTCGCTGTGGGCTTCGCCGCCATGCTGGTGGCGCTTACCGTCGGCGTGCTGGTGGGTTCGGTGGCGGGCATGGCGAGCGGCTGGCTCGACGCCGCCCTGATGTGGCTCACCGATCTATTCCTGGCGCTGCCGACCCTGCCGCTGCTGCTGCTGGTCATGTACCTCTTCCGCGACAGCATGAAGAAGGTCCTGGGCGTTGAGGGGGGCGCCTTCGTGCTGATCGTCGTGGTGATCGGCGGCCTGCGCTGGATGCCCGTGGCGCGCCTGGTGCGCGCCCAGTTCCTGTCCTTGCGCGAAAAGGAGTTCGTCGAGGCGGCCCGGGCGCTCGGCGCCTCCAAGGTCCGCCAGGTGGTGCAGCACATCCTGCCCAACGCGCTGGGGCCGGTGATCGTGGTCGGCACGATCGACGTGGCAGCCGCCATCATCTTCGAATCGACCCTGTCGTTCCTCGGCCTCGGTTTCCCGTCGGACGTCCCGACCTGGGGCTCGATGCTGCGCGACGCCAAGGACTATCTCGACATCGCCGCCCACTGGGCCCTGTTCCCGGGCGGCGCCATCTTCCTCACTGTGCTCGCGATCAACTTCATCGGCGACGGGCTGCGCGACGCCTTTGATCCGCGCCGCGTGCTTTAGGAGCAATCGTAAGCGTGGCTGACACTCTGCTGGACATTCGCGGCCTCAAGACCTGGTTCAAGGTCGAGGACGGAATGGTGCGTGCGGTCGACGGCGTCGACCTGCACATCGACCGCGGCGAGACCGTGGGCGTGGTGGGCGAATCGGGCTGCGGCAAGACCGTGACCGCACGCTCGGTCCTGAAGCTCATCGACATGCCGCCTGGCCGCTTCGAGGCCGGCCAGATCCTGTGGCAGGGCAGGGACCTGATCCCGCTCGACCAGGGCGAGATGAACAAGATCCGCGCCCGCGAGATCGCCATCATCTTCCAGGAGCCGATGACCTCGCTGAACCCGGTCTACACGGTGGGCGACCAGATCGCCGAGGTGATCGCGCTGCACCAGAAGCTGTCGCCCAAGCAGGCGATGGCCGGCGCCGCCGAGATGCTGCGCCTGGTCAACATCCCCAACCCGCAGAAGCGCGTGCACGACTACCCACACCAGTTCTCCGGCGGCATGCGCCAGCGCGTCATGATCGCCATGGCGCTTTCCTGCCAGCCCAAGCTCCTGATCGCCGACGAACCGACCACGGCGCTCGACGTCACCATTCAGGCGCAGATCCTCGAGCTGATGCACGAGATGAAGGACAAGTTCGGCATGGCGATCATGCTGATCACCCATGCCATGGGCGTCGTCGCCGAGACCTGCCAGCGCGTGACCGTGATGTACGCCGGCAAGGTCGTCGAGGAGGCGCCGGTCGAGGCGCTGTTCGCCGATCCGCGCCATCCCTATACCCAGGGCCTGATCCGCTCGATCCCGCGCATCGACCGCGCGGTGAGCCGCCAGGCGCGGCTGGAATCGATCCAGGGCACGGTGCCGAGCCTGCTCAATCCGCCAGCCGGCTGCCGCTTCGCCGCCCGCTGCAAGTACGCCATGGACATCTGCACCCAGGGCATCCCGCCCCTGAAAGAAGTGGCGCCCGGCCATCGCGTGGCGTGCGTGCTATGAACGCGCCTCTTGCTCCTGCCGAAGACCTCCTCAAGGTCCGCGACCTGCGCAAGCGCTTCGCCGTCAGGGGCGGCATCTTCTCGCGCACCGTCGACCAGGTCCATGCCGTCGACGGCGTCAGCTTCGAGATCGGCAAGGGCGAGACCCTGGGCCTGGTGGGCGAATCGGGCTGCGGCAAGTCGACGACCGGCCGCTGCATCCTGCGCCTGATCGAACCCAGCTCGGGCGAGGTCTGGTTCCAGGGCAATAATGTGACGCGCATGGGCGGTGACGAGCTGCAAAAGCTGCGCCGCGACATGCAGATCATCTTCCAGGACCCCTACGCCTCGCTCAATCCGCGGCTGAAGGTGGGCGCGATCATTGGCGAGGCGCTGACCATCCATAAGCTCGCGCCGACCCAGAAGGCGATGGAAGACCGCGTCGTGCAGCTCCTCGAGACAGTCGGCCTGCAGCCCGATCACATGCACCGCTTCCCGCACGAGTTCTCGGGCGGCCAGCGCCAGCGTATCGGCATCGCCCGTGCGCTTGCCGTCGAGCCCAAGCTGATCGTCTGCGACGAGCCGGTGTCGGCGCTCGACGTGTCGATCCAGGCCCAGGTCATCAACCTGCTGGAGGACCTGCAGGAGGAGTTCGGCCTCACCTATCTTTTCATCGCCCATGACTTGAGCGTGGTCGAGCACATCTCGACTCGCGTGGCGGTGATGTATCTCGGCCGCGTCGTCGAGATCGCGCCCTCGCGCGAGCTCTACGACAACCCGCTGCATCCCTACACCGAGGCGCTGCTGTCGGCCGTGCCGATCCCCGACCCGACGGTGAAGCGCAAGCGCATCATGCTGCAGGGCGACGTGCCCAACCCGATCCGGCCGCCATCGGGCTGCCACTTCCATACCCGTTGCCCGATCGCCAGGCCCGACTGCGCGCAACGGGTCCCGGAACTGCGCGAGAGCAAGCCTGGGCATTGGGTGTCCTGCCACTACAGCGGCTAGCGAAGCGCGGTCCGCGTATGACTTAAGATTCGAACTCGCGGTCGTGGACCGGTGCGTCTGGCCGCTCCCGCTCAAGCGACTCTCGGTACTTCACGCAGCCGCGCAAAAACCTGGGCCACGGCGGCACGGCGATCTCCGGATCGACGCGCTCGGGCAGCAGGCCCCAGAGCTGCGGATGATGCCAGCAGAGATCGTGGCCGGAACTGTCGCGGTGCTCCCGGATGCCCTGGCGCAGGCGCTTCACCTCGGCGATCAGCGCCTCACGGCTCAGCGGCTCGAGATCCTCATCCACCGCGATCAGCTCTTCGGCGTGAACACGCCGATATCTTCCAGGCCGATCACCTTCTCGACCTCGGCCACCTGCTTGGCGACCTTCTCGAGACCGTCGGCGCCCACCGCCTGGCGTTCGCGCTTCATTATCTCGTCGGCGATCTCGGCGTATTCGTCGGACGTCACAAGATGGCGCAAGGTCGGAAAAACGTCGGTCGCCTCGCGCGCCATGTGCGGCCGGTACATTGCCACCAGCGCCTGGACGTCACGGGCCATCGCCTCGCGCGGGTCCTTGTTGCGGGCCTGCGGAGCAGCGGCGAGGATCTTGTCCGTCAGCTTTGCGCCGGCGGCGTGCTGGCTGGTGAGGACGCCGATGATCTCGACCATGCGGCCGGCCTTCTTGAAGTGAGCGAACACCAGCTCCTCCTCGGCCTTCTCCAGGTGGTCATGGATGAAGCGCTTGGTGATCTCGGCCGCCCGCGTGAACACGGCCGGGTCGATATCCTCGCCCTGGCCGGCGCGTCGCAGGCCGTTCTCGTAGATCAGCAGCACCCGCGCGAGGATGGCGTGGCCGCGCATCAGCTGCTCGGGTGGCGCCGCAGCCTCGTCGGCGCCCGGCTTCTTGGTGTCGCGCGCGAAGACGGGGACGATGGGTGCGGCGAGAATAAGGCCGCCGGCCATTCCGAGGCCGAGCAGGCCGCGTCGGTTGGAAATGCTCGTCATGACGCCGCTCCTTTCCCGATACAGGGAAACGAGCGGCGGGGGTGGGGGTTCCGTCAGTTGGCGCCGAGCTTCCAGCCCACTTCCTTGGCCAGCGTCTGGAAGAAATCCGTGTCGTAGGCCCGTTCCGGCGACTCACGCACCATGCGGTCGATCTTTTCGGCGTCCCTGCCGACCAGGATGCGCCAGCGCTCGGCCTTGACGCCGTCGAGGATGATCTTGGCGGCCTCGGCGGCGGTGGTCGGTGCATCCTCGAGGAAGCGGCGGGCGCGCTCAAGGGCGAGCTTGCCGATGTCCTGGTCGGTGAGCTTGGAGACGTCGACGCCCATCGACGCCACGCGGGCCCGCATCTGCGCCAGCTCCTTGGGCGTGAAGTCGGCGGAATCGTGGCCGGCCTGCATCTTGCGCGAGTTGGTGACGATCGAGGTGCCGATGTGGCCCGGCATCACCACCGAGCACTTGATGTGCGGCGCGTTCATGTTGAGGTCGGTCTGCAGCGCCTCGCTGAAGCCTTTCACCGCGAACTTGGCGGCGCAGTAGGCGGTGTGCGGCACGGCGGGTCCGATCGAGGCCCAGAAGCCGTTGACGCTCGAGGTGTTGACGATGTGGCCGCGGTCGGCTTTCAGCATCATCGGCAGGAAGGCGCGGGTGCTGTAGTAGACGCCGAACCAGCAGATGTTGAACGTGCGCTCCCATTCCGAGCGCTCGTGCACGAACATGCTGCCGCCACCGCCGATGCCGGCATTGTTGAACAGCAGGTGGATCTTGTCGGTGTCGTGCTCGCGCGCCACTTCCGCGGCGAAGCGCTTGACGTCGTCCTCGCTGGAGACGTCGGCGATGTGCGTGGTGATGCGCAGGCCCTGCGGCAGACGCTCGGCCTCGCACAACCGCTTGGTCTCGGCCATCGCCGCGGCCGACACGTCGCACATGGCAATGCTGCAGCCTTCGGCCACGAGCTGGCGGGCGAGCTCGCGCCCCATGCCCGTGCCGCCGCCGGTGATGACGGCAATCCGCCCTGCGAGATCCTTCATGCGCGTCCTCCTCCGACTGAACTGCTATCCTCCCTAACACAATGCTGCTCGAAACTCTCCTGCCGCTCGGCAAAGTCGATCCTGGTCTGCGCGCACCCGAGGTGCCGCTCGATCTTTCGAGCATCGGCCGCGATGCAAAGCTTCTGGAGGAGATCGGCTACCACGGCATGGTGGTCGAGGAGACCAAGGACGATCCCTTCGTCATCATGGCGCTCGCCGCGCAGTCGACAACCAGGCTGAAGCTTGGGACCTCGGTCGCCATCGCCTTCCCGCGCAGTCCGACTGTCACGGCCATGAGCGCCTGGACCCTGCAGAAACTGTCGGGCGGGCGCTTCACGCTGGGGCTCGGCACGCAGGTCAAGGCGCATATCGAGCGCCGGTTCGGGATGCCCGCCTCACCCGCCGGCCCGTGGATTCGCGAATACGTCAGCGCCGTGCGCGCCGTCTGGGACTGCTGGCAGAACGGCGCGAAGCTCGACGTCAAGGGACCGCACTACAACATCAACCTCATGGTGCCGCTGTTCAATCCGGGACCGATCGAGCATCCGCGCATCCCGATCCAGCTCGCCGCGGTCAATCCGGTGATGAGCCAGATCGTGGGCGAGGTCGCCGACGGCCTGCGTCCGCATCCGGTCTGCACGCCGTCCTACATCGCCGAGGTCATGCTGCCGGCGGTGCGCGCGGGTGCGGCCAGAGCCGGCCGCTCGCTTTCCGAGTTCCAGGTTTGCATGAAGCCGCTGGTCGCCACTGCCGCCACCGAGGAGGAGCTCGCCAGGAAGATCGTCGACGTGCGCGCCCGCATCTCCTTCTATGCTTCGACGCCGCAATATCGCGCCGCCTTCGCCCATCACGGGCTGGGCGACCTGGCCGACGAGCTGAAGCTTTTATCGCGGGCGCAGCGCTGGGAGGAGATGCCGCGGTTCATCACTGACGACATCCTCCACACCTACGTCACCGTCGGCACCTACGACCAGATCGCGGCCAAGCTCCTGGATCGCTACTCGGGCGTCGTTACGCACTGCGAGTTCTCGATCCCGGTCACCGGCGCGAGCGACAAGGACCGCCTGCGCGACCTGGCGAAGACGATCCAGGGGCAGAGCCTCGACCGGGCTCGCAAGGCCATCGCCGGCTAGCCGGCGAGGCAACGCGAAAGGCGCAGGCGCAAATCCTCGGTGTCGAGCTGGCGTCCGATCAGGACCAGGCGATTGGCGCCGGTTGCCGATCGGTCCTCGTCCAGCGTGAAGCGCCCGCCGACGAGATGGAAGACGTAGCGCTTGCCGGTTTCGGCCAGCCACAGGAAGCCCTTGCCGCGGAACAAACCCGGCGGCCGGGTGTCGAGAAATTCTTGCAGGCGGGTGACGGAAAATGGCCGGTCACTTTCGAAGGACAGCGACACGAACCCGTCATCCTCGAGGTGCGCATGGTGATGGCTGTGGCCCTCCGATGCCGGCCGGTGCAGGTCGATGTCGAGGATCAGCGGCAACGGCGCGGCGCTGCGCGTGGTGCGCAGCACCCTCGCCTCGGCATTCACCGCACGGATCTTCTCCTCGACAACAGCGAGGCGGTCGTCGCCGACCCGGTCGCACTTGTTGATCAGGATGGCGTCGGCGTGGCGGAGCTGGCTCCGCACGGCATGGCCGTCGAACAGGTCGAGGCTGAACTGCTCGGCGTCCGCCACCGCGACGATGGCGTCGAGGCGCAACGCGTCGCGGAGCTCCGGCCGCTGGAAGGTCTGCGCCACGGGAAGCGGATCGGCGACGCCGGTGGTCTCGACCAGGATATGGTCGACCGGATCGGGGCGGCTCAGCACCCGCACGATGCTGTCCAGAAGGTCGCTGTTGGTCGAGCAGCAGATGCAGCCGTTGCTGAGCTCGATCATGCCGCCCTCGGCCGCGACGATCAGGTCGTTGTCGATGCCGATCTCGCCCAGCTCGTTCACAAGGACGGCGGCCTTCACACCGGCGCGGTTCGACAGGATGTGATTGACCAGCGTGGTCTTGCCGCTGCCCAGAAAGCCGGTCACCAGCGTCACCGGCAGCCTCGCAGCACGGCGCGGCGCCGTGAAGGTGGCGGGCGTCATGCGCCAGCCGGCGGCGCGGCGGCGTCGAACAGGTAGCTGGTGCCGACCGCGGACTGGCTGACCCGCTCGCCGTAGGCGTCGGCCAGGGCATGCAGTGCCCGCCAGCCGGTGCAATGGCCGGTGATGAGATTGCCGATGTCGAACGGCTTCAGCGCTTCCACCGTCTGCGGAATCAGGTGCTCCATGACGCCGCCGAGATGCAGGCCGCCCATCACGGCGTGGATCGGCGTGTCGGGGAAGAGCCGCCGCACCTCGGTGCAGACATTGACGATGCCGGCATGGCTGCAGGCGCTGAACACGACCAGGCCGAGGCCGCGCACATTGGCGACCAGCATGCGCTCGTCCATCAGGTAGGGGTCGGGCCGCCATTCCTCCGAGTTGTCCTTGCGGCAGAGATGGTCCTCGCGGCCGGTCTCGAAGGGGCTGACGCGCGGGATCTCGCCGCTGTAGTAGAAATGGCTGTCGAGCAGCAGACGCGCCTTGCCGTCGTTGACGACCCTGGCGCCGCGCTCCTCCATCTGCGGCGGCGTCGGCACGCGGGCGGCGGGGAAGATGGTGCCGCTCTTCAAGAGCACGCCGCGCTCGTTGAACATGCCGGGATTGACGTGCACCGTCACCGCGCCGCGGCCGCGCCGGGCGACGATGGCGTCGATCGCCGCCGGCAGCGCGCCCATGTGGTCCCAATGGCCGTGGGTGATGGCGATCTCTTCGACCGTGCCGAGGTCGAGCCCGAGATTGCGGCAGTTGCGGATGAAGACGGCGCCTTCGGTGCCGGTGTCGAACAGCATCGTGTGCTCGCGGCCGCCGGCCTTCGAGCGCAGGCGGAGCCCATAGCCCAGGTTGGCGGCCAAAAGCGTCTCGCCGGAGATCTCGGTGGCGCCGGCCAGCACCACGTTGGCGAACTCCGATACCGCGAAGGTCGTCTTGCTGACGTAGGTGTCGCTGACATTGTCGGTGAGGACGTCGACGCCAAGCGAATCGATGACGGCGAGGGCAGGCGGTTGGTTCGTCTCGTCGGCCATGGGTAAGCCACCACTCTACAAGGGTTGAAACCGCGCCCGATTATTGCCTGCCATTGAGCTTGGAGAGAACCGCAAAGACGAGGTCGGCCAGGGGCATCGCGGAATCGAGCCGCAGCACGGGAACCTTGAGCGTCGCTAACCACGTCTCGTGGCCGCTTAAGCTGCGCTGCTCTGCGCCTGCGACATCGTAGGCTTCTGCCCAGGCGAGAAAGGCGGCGCTGGCGGCGGCCATGTCACCGCCCGCTTCGATGCGATTGCCGTATCGGGCCGCTTCGCGCCGTCGCAATCGCTCCACGCGGACCTTCGGATCTAACCGCAGGAAGACGACGAGGTCGTAGAACGGTTCGATCGGCGTCGCCCATTCCGGCGCCGAACCGGAGAATACCCATCGTCCCGCCGCGGGCAGCAGTCGAAGCAGCAGGGCCTGCCGGTCATCCTTGGGCCGCTTCGTCGTGAAAGGCGGCTCGGTCGGCAGCCAGAAGAGGCTGTCGGCGTCGATATGGGGGCACGCGAGGCGGTCGGCGAGGGCCGCTCCCAGCGTCGTCGTGCCCGCGCCGGAAGCGCCGAGAATATGGAGCCGGGCCATCTCCGGCGGAGGTTAGCCTATTCTGCTGCCCTATTCCGCGGCTTGTGCCTTGGCCGGCGCGATCGCCTTCATGGTGCCGCCGTAGCGGTCCGTGAAGGCCGAGGTGTCGATCTCCGCGAGCTCGATCTCGCGGTTCAGCACCCGCTCCTTCCACTTGAGCAGCTCGGGATGCGCCTCCTGGAACTCGGGCATCACTTCCTTGGCGAACAGTTCCAGCGATTCGCAGATGTGCTCGTGGGTGTTCTTGCCGGCCTGGTTCAGCAGCACGACCTGGTCGATGTTGGACTCCTGGAACCTGCGCAGCTTGCGGCGGATCGTGTCGGGTGAGCCGATCAGGCCGCCGCGCAGGGCCGCGGCATGGGCCTCGGGATTGGCCGCCTTCCACTTCTGGTACTCTTCCCACATGTTGACCGTGCCGGCGGGCGGCCGGCGGCGGTCGCTCGACGCGCCGTAGAAGCGCAGCGAGAACTGGAAGAAGGTGTCGCCGTCGGCGCGGGCGCGCGCCTCCTCGTCGGTCTTGGCGCACATGAAGAACGAGACCAGCGCGATGTTGGGGTTGGTCTTGTAGTCGGCCAGAAGCTTCTGCCGCTTCACGAAGGCGTTGTAGTAGGCGTGCACCCAGGCGTGCGCGGCGTCGGCCGAGACGAACTGGAAGCCGAGCGCGCCCATGCCCCATTCGCCGCACTTGGCCAGCGTTTCCAGCTGCGAGCAGGCGACCCAGAGCGGCGGATGCGGCTTCTGCATCGGCTTCGGCACCACCATGCGCAGCGGGAAGTCGAAGTACTTGCCCTTGTGCTCGCTGGGCCCGTCCTTGAACATCGGGACGATGGCGCGCACGGCCTCCTCGAAGACCTCGCGCTTGTTCTCCATGGTGATGTCGAAGGGTTCCAGCTCGGTGATCGAGGCGCTCTCGCCCATGCCGAACTCGGCCCGGCCGCTCGACAGCAAATCGAGGCAGGCGACACGCTCGGCGATGTGGGCGGGATGGTTTGTGGTGAGCTGCAGGATGCCGTGGCCCAGCCTGATCTGCTTGGTGCGCTGGCTGGCCGCCGCCAGGAACGAGGCGGGCGAGGGCGAGTGCGAGTACTCCTCGAGGAAGTGGTGCTCGACCTCCCAGGCATAGTCGTAGCCGAGCTTGTCGGCGAGCTCGAGCTGGGAGAGCGCGTTCTGGTACAGCCGGTGCTCGTCGCCCTCCTTCCAGGGGCGGGGGAGCTGCAACTCATAGAAGATGCCGAACTTCATGCGCTGTTCCTTCCGGGTGCTCCGGCCAGCATGCGCAAAAACGGTGGGAATGCAAAGGGCCGGACAGCGCTGCCGTTTCACTGGTCAAGACGGGGCCTGGCGCCGTCGCGGCGAATCAATGCCGCCAGGTAAAGGGGAAAAGCTGCTGCCGGAAGTAGCTTCCCGGCATGTAGTCGCCCAGCACGCCATACTGCCCCGGGAAACGCCGGTCTGATTTCACGGCGGTGCCGAACAGATAGTCGATGAAGGCGAAATGGGCGGCGTAGTTGCGGTCGATCGCCTCGCGCTCCGAGCTGTGATGCCAGTGATGGAAGTCGGGTGTCACGATCAGCCACTTCAGCGGCGCCCGGGCAAAGACAGTCGGAAGTGCCACATTGGCGTGGTTGAACACGGCCTGGAAGCCGACGATGACGATGTAGACGTTCATGACCGCCTCGGTGAAGCCCAGCACGTAGAGCACGCCCAGGATCGACACGCGGGTGGTCAAAAGCTCGAACAGGTGCAGCCGGGAGCCGGCCATCCAGTCCATGTGCTTGGCGCTGTGATGCACGGCGTGGAAGCGCCACAGGAACGGAATCTCGTGGTATGCGCGGTGCGTCCAGTACTGCACCAGATCGGCGACCAGCAGCGCCCCGAACAGCTCGGCGAAGAACGGCAGCCCGCCGACCCACTTCTGAAGCGGCGGCCAGACCAGCCAGCCGAACAGGCGGTGGATGGCGAAGTTGACGATCACCAGCGCCAGTCCGACGAGAAGGTGGTTGATCACGAAATGCGTGAAGTCGACCTGCCAGTCCGGCCTGAAGACAGGCTGTCCGCGATGCAGCGGAAACAGCTTCTCGATCAGGATGAACACCAGGCTGGAGCCCAGCAGGTCGAGGACGAACCAGTCGAGGCCGATATAGGGTGTGTTGTCGGGAAAGTCGCCGACCGGAACGCGATGGCCGCCTGCGGCGGCCGCTATTCCGATCAGGATCAGGGCGGTGCCGTTCAGCCAGCGATTGCGCAATCGAATGAGGTTGGCGAGGGCAAGACCGCCGCCGATCACCATCCCGACGAGCAGGATCTCGCGCAGCACGTTCACGTCGTACTTCCTGCGCAGATCCGGCGTGGTCAAGTATTCGGGAAAGTGGAAGGCCAGCACCGACAGCACGGCGAGGCCGCCCAGTGTCAGGGCGATGATCCCGGTGATCTTGCCTTGACCGACGTCAAGGGAACCGGACTGGTGAAAGACGGCGGTAGGCTTCTTCAGGATCGATGTCGGCTTCATGGCACCCGCGCTGGTCGGCACACGCCCGCACCGATCGGTTTAATCTCCTAGCGTATCGCGGCCATGTTGAGGCGGCTGCCAATTGTGTCGTCTGTATTGTCGGCGGCAGACGACCCGTGTCAGGATCGACCGATGAGGTGGAAGGGACGTTCTTTGAAGGCCGGCGACCGCGTGCGCGTTGGACGGCGCGCCATGAGCGTGCCTGGCGTGCCCTCGATGACAGATGATGGGGACCGGCCGACAGAGGCAAGCGTGCCCGCTCGCGCCTCCGATCGGCAACCGGCGATCAACCGCGACGCTGTCCAGCATCTGGATCGCGTGCGTGCGATCTTCCGTCCGAAGAGTAGCGACAGGTTGGCGCCAGGCCTCGAGCGCTTTATCGGCAGGGAGGACGTCTTTCGACGCGTCGGCGAAACCGACGTGGCGTCCCATGGGACACAGGCAATGATGCAATGCCCGTCGTATTGGCCCAACGGCGTCACCTGGGTATCGATCTGCGATCTGGAAATTTTGGAAATACTGGACGATCAAGACATTCGGGCGGGCTGATTCCGGGTTTACTCGGTGTCGGCCGCACAGCAGGATTGCGCATGATCAAGAAAAGACGCCTTCCAGGAGCGGGCGAGCGGGTGAAAGTTGGCCGGCGGCTGATCACGCTGCCCGGCGTGACGGCGATGACCAAATCGACGAAGCCCAGTGACAGCGAATCGGAGGGGCCGACCGATGAGCTGACCGAGGAACTCGCCCGGACGGTAAAGGCGGCGTACCAATAGCGACGACGACAGAGGGACGGGATCCATGACGACCTTTATCGCCGGTGGCACCGGGTTCATCGGGAGACGGCTCGTTCCGCTCCTGGCGCAGCGCGGCGAAGAGATTGTCTGCATGGATATCAACCCGCAGACCGCCGACTTCGGCCAGCTTGGCAACCAGGTGAAGGTCGTGCGGGGCGATGTCAGTCAGTTCGATGACGTCATGGCGGCGATGACCGCGGCGAAGCCCAACCGGGTCATCAACCTCGCCTATTGGATTGGAAGCGAGCACCGGCCGCGAGCCGCCTTCAAGCTCAACGTCCTCGGCATGGACAACGTGTTCGAGGCGGCGCGCCTCGCCGGCTGCAACCGGGTTGCCTATGCCAGCTCGCTGGCGGTCAGCGGCGAACAGAAATTCTTCGGCGACCGCATGGTCACCGAGGACGATTTTCGCCATGGCCACGTGCAATACGCGATGCACAAGATCTTCAACGAGTGGCAGGCCCAGGACTACCGCGACAAGCATGGCATGGAGATCACCGCGATCCGGCCCGCCAACGTCACCGGGCCGGACAAGATCGTCGGCTCGGTCGATCATGTGTTCTGCATCACCAACCCGGCGCGCGGCAAGCCGGTGAAGTTCCCTTACAGGGACGCGATGCGCTGCCCCATTCATGTCGACGAAATCGCCGAGATCTTTGCCCGCGTGATCATGACCGACAAGCCGCAACACTGGGTCTACAACTCCGGCGGCCAGGCGATCAGCCTGGGCGACCTGGCCGATATCGTGCGCGGCTACCTGCCCGATGCGCAGATCAGCTTCGACAAGGAGACGGGCGGCCGGGAACTCTCGGGCAACTATCTCATCGACAATACCCGGCTGGTTTCGGAATTCGGGATGCAGTACCGGCCGTACCGTGAGCGGGTGCTGCAGATCATCAACGACGTCCGCAAGGCAGAAGGCCTTCCGGAACTCGCGCCCCATTGATGCGGTCGAGGACAAAGAGGACTATTTCTGGGTTGTTCGGTCGGTTCTTTAGCCTGCGCTTTCCAACTGAAGAGGAGCAGAGCCATGGGACGCGTCTATAACGTCATCGATGCCGACGGCCACATCCTCGAGCCACTCGATCTCTGGGAGAATTACATCGACCCTGCTTTCCGCGACAGGGCGCCGCGAATAATGAAAGGCGAAAACGGCAAGGAGCGCCTCGTCATCGAGGAGCAGGTGGTTGGCGACGGCCAGCGCGGCATCGGCCGGATTGGCGCGGTCGGCGCCCGCCAGGGCGTGGTCGAGGCCGATACCATGGCCTACAAGGACGGCAAGCCGGGCGGCTTCGATCCGCACAAGCGAATCCCCGACATGGATGCCGACGGTATCGATGCCGCCTTCCTCTATCCCAGCCTCGGCCTGTTCTCAGGCGCCATACACGATCCGAAACTCGCCGCCGCGACGTGCCGCGCCTACAACCGTTGGCTTGCCGATTACTGCAAGCCCTATCCCGACCGGCTGTTCGGCGTGGCGATGCTGCCGCTGCAGGACGTCGATCTGACGATCGAGGAGATGACGTTCGCCCGCAAGGAATTGGGCATGAGAGGCGGCTTCATTCGGCCCAATCCCTATAACGAGAAGGTGATTCATCATCCGGATTATGAGCCGTTCTGGACGGCGGCGGAGAATCTGGATTTTTCGATCGGCTTTCACGAAGGGGCGAGCAGCGGCATGCCGACGGTTGGCGTCGACCGTTTCGAGGGCCGCGGCGCCCGACACATCATCTCGCATACGATGGAGATGATGCTGGCCTGCATGAGCGTGATCTGGGGCGGCGTCTGCGAACGCCATCCGAAAATCCGTATTGGCTTTCTCGAGTCCGGTGGCGGCTGGATTGCACCGTGGCTGGATCGGATGGACCGGCATTTCGATGACCAGGGCTTCAACGACAGCGGGTTGAAGACGCGGCCAAGCGAGCTTTTTCAACGCAATTGCTGGATTTCGTTCGAGCCGGTCGAGAACAGCATCAAGGTGCTGGCCGACTATATCGGGCCGCACAAGATCCTGTGGGCGACCGACTATCCGCATCCCGACGGGTTCTTCCCCGGTGCGCCGAAAATGATGCTGGATCGCCTCGAAGGCGTGTCGCCGGAGACAAGACGTCAGGTCATGGCAGGGGGCGCCATGGGCTTCTATGGCCTCACCTGAGCAGAAGCGTCTCTCAAAGACGGTTCGACCAAGGTCTCGTTGGCGCTGTCGGCCCTAAACGACCAGCGACGCCAGCAGTGCCACCGAGGCCGCCATCAATACCAGCGTGACAGCGTTGACGACCTCGTCTGCCTCCGCACGAAACCACTCGCGACGCCCGATGCCGCAGAGCAAACGTTCCCTCCAGTTGCTCATTGCCCCTCTCCCGGAAGTCGCAAAGCGTGGTAGCGCAGGCCTGTGGAGTATCTACGACTGCTCCTTCGGGACCATCCCCGTCCTGTGAGTGCTGACAACGGCTTTTCGTCCCGCAGGAGGAGAACGTCATGCAGATCGGCTTCAATCTGCCCACCACAGGTCCGCTGATCGAGCCGGACAGCCTGGTTCGGATCGTCACGGAAGGCGAGGCGCTGGGCTTCGACTACATCACGATCAGCGACCACATCATGGTGCCGCGAAATCTGCAGTCGAAGTATCCCTATACCGGGACCGGCGAGTTCCCGGCGGGCGCCTCGGCCGCCTGGCTCGAGCAGCTGACGACCGCGGCCTTCGTCGCCGGGCTGACCAAGAAGCTTCGCTTCGTCCTGTCGGTCATGGTGGTGCCGCACCGCCCGGCCGTGCTGACCGCCAAGGTGCTGTCCACCATCGACTACATCTCCAAGGGACGCCTGACCCTGGGCATCGGTGTCGGCTGGTGCCGCGAGGAGTTCGAGGCCATCGGCGCCGCCCCGTTCGACGATCGCGGCAACGTGACCGACGAATGGATGGCCGCGTGCCAGGAACTGTGGTCCGCCGAGGCGCCGAAATTCAACGGCAAGTATGTGAGCTTCGACGACGTGGTCTTCACGCCCAAGCCGGTGCAGAAGCCGATTCCGATCTGGGTGGGCGGCGAAAGCGCGCCGGCGCTGCGTCGCACGGTGCGCTATGCCCACGGCTGGTATCCAGTCGGCACGAACCCGCAGCACCCGATGAACACGGTCTCGACCTTCAAGCAGGGGCTGGAGCGCTTCCACGGGTTCTGCCAGCGCGGCGGCCGCGATCCGAAGGAGATCACGCTGGCCTATCGGGTTCTTTCCGGCCCCGGCGTGCGTCCGCGCGGCAGCATCGAGGGCGAGGGCGAACTGTTCACGGGCGGCGACTCCGACTGGGTCGGGGATATCAGGCGGCTGAAAGACCTCGGCGTCAGCTCGGTCGATGTGCGGCTGTTCGGTTATGGCGAGGCGCAGACCCTGCAGGGCACGATCGACAACATGCATCGCTTCCGCGACGGCGTGCTGTCGAAGCTCGCCTGAATGCTGGTCTCCCGGATGCTGGCGCGTGTGACCTTTCCGCTGGCCGCGGCAAACTTCCTGAACCAGTCGGCGCGGACGGTGATGGCGATCGTCGGCCCCGTGCTCGCCGTCGAGCTCGGCCTGTCGGCGATCGAGCTCGGCGTGCTGGCAGCCTGCCTGTTCGCCGCCTATGCGGCCACACAACTGCCGCTCGGCGTCGCGCTCGATGCCTTCGGGCCGCGGCGCGTGCAGACCGTGCTGATGGTGCTGGCGGCGATCGGCTTCGCGACGTTCGCGCTGTCGCCGGGCTTTGCCGGTCTCGCCGCGGCGCGGATCGTGCTGGGCGTCGGCATTTCGGCCGGCCTGATGGCGCTGATCAAGGCGCACGCCGACTGGTTCGAACGCAGCCGGGTCGCCTACGTGACCGGCATCGCGACGGCGATCGGCGCGCTCGGCAGCGCGCTCACCACGTCGCCCGTCCAGGCCATGCTGCCCGCGTTCGGCTGGCGGGGCGTCTTCTGGGTTCTGTGCCTGCTGGCGCTTGGCGTGGCGGCGTGGATTTTCCTGTCGGTGCCGGACAAGCCGCGCACCTCTGGTCCGGCGCGAACCCTGCGCGGCGACATCGCCTTGAGCGGTCGCATCCTCGCCTCGCGGACCTTCTGGCGGTTCGGTCCGGCGGTTGCGACGCTGTCGATGTTCAACTTTGCCTACCTGGGCCTTTGGGCAGGCCCCTGGCTGCGCGACGTCGCCGGCATGGACGGACCGGCCCGCGCCGGCGTGCTGCTGCTCTACACCTTCGCGATGGTCGCGGGCAGCATGCTGACCGGCGGCGCCGCCAGCCGGGCGAACGCGGCCGGCTTGCCGCCCTTTCTCGTTCCGATCGTGTGCCTTGTCTGCATGGTGCTGCTGCAGGCCGGCCTCATGCTGCAGCCGAGCCGGTCCTCGGTCGTGCTCGTGCTTTGGCTGGCGATCGCCATGCTCGGTACGGCCGGACCCGTGGGCTATATCGCGGTGTGCCAGATGTTTCCGCCCGAGCAGACCGGGCGGGTCTCGACGGCCGTGAACACGCTGACGCTGGGTGGTGCTTTCCTGGTCCAGGCGACGATCGGCTGGATCCTCGATCTCTGGCCGCGCACCGCGTCGGACGGCTGGGATCCGGACGGCTATAGCTGGGCACTGGCGTTGACCGCGGCGCTTCAGGCGCTCGCTGCGCTAGCGATGGCGACGGCCCGACGCGGGCGTGCCATTTCACTGTAAGGGTCGCGCCGGGAAATCCTGGACGACGACCTCTTCCGTCACCGTGTCGAGCACGGCGCAGCTCAACTGCCGGCCATTGCGCGGGTCGCGGCCATCGCCGGCCGAGCCGGGATTGACCACCAGCACCCGCCCGATGCGACGGACGACCTGGCGGTGCGTATGGCCGTAGAGCACGATGTCGGCGTCGGCCTCGCCGAAGCGGTCCAGCTCGGAGCTGGTGGGCATGACATAACTGCCGCGCGGCTCCCATGGCGTCGAATGCACCATCAGGATGCGCTTGCCGCCGATCCGCAGCGCGCGCCGATGGGGTTGCTCGGCGAGCCAGCCGAGCAAGGGCCGGTCGATGTCCGCCCGGGACCGCGCCCGCACGCCGGCCGCGCCGAGGAAGACCTCCTCGTGATTGCCCAGGATGGTGAGGGCGCCGCGCTCGCGCAGCCGGCCGATCACCGCATTCGAGAAGCCATACTCGTTGATGCTGTCGCCGAGACACAGCAGGGCATCGATGGGTCCCATGGTCTCCAACGCCCGATCGAGGCCATCGATGTTGCAATGCAGGTCGGAGACGATACCGAGCTTCAACGGAGATCTCTGGCGGACGTCTAGGCTGACGCCGGCAGCGGCAGGTCGAGCGACGTGGTGCGGCGCAGCTCGCGGCGGTGGGTCTTGTCGTCGAACGGCCGGGCGCGATGCATGGTGCAGCGATTGTCCCAGATCACGAAATCATGCGGCCGCCAGACGTGGCGGTAGATGAATTGCCGCTGCGTGGCATGGTCGATCAGCTCGCGCAGCAGCAGCCGGCCCTCCGGCACCGGCCAGTCGACGACGTGGGCGGCGTGCGAGGCGAGATAGAGGGCGCGGCGGCCGGAACCCGGGATCGTGCGGACCAGCGGGTGGACGGCGCCCTTCAGCTTCTCCTGCTCGTCCTCGTTGAAGTCGAAGCCGAGCACGTGCCGCGAATAGACGATGGAATGAAAGACGCGCAGCCCTTCGATCGAGGCGCGGGTTTCCTCGTCGAGCGCGTCGTAGGCGGCGCGCATGTCGGCGAACTCCGTATCGGCCCGCACCGATGGCACCACCCGCGCCGACAGCATTGAATAGCGGCCCGGCGGATCGACGAACGAGGCATCGGTGTGCCACAGGCGGTTGGCGACCGAGGAGGCGCGCATGCGGTTGTTGGCGTCCCGGATCTTGCCGTCACCGTCGACGTTGGAGACGTCGGCCAGCGCCTCGTTGCCGAACCGGTTGCCGCCGATGGCCGAGGAGGACGTCCGGGCATGCAGCGTACCGTCGAAACGCTGGGCGAAGTCGAGCTGCTCCTGGTTGGTGAAATCCTGGTCGCGGAACACCAGCACGGCGTACTTGTCCATGCCGGCACGGATCGCCTCGAGGGAGTGGCGATCATGCACCTGGCGCAGGTCGATCGCGCCCACTTCGCCGGCGAAGCCGGGCGTGAGCGGCGTGATGGTGACGGTCATGGGTGCCCCTTCGTGGAGAGCGAGAGGATCATCCTGATTGAAGTCCGCCCGACAACCAACACTGATCTTTTGTCAGGCGAAGGTTCGTCCCGGATGGCCGTTCGTCATCGGCCCCGGCTGGGCTACGATGGCCCGGCAAGTTCGGATAGCCCCCGGGTGAGGAGACGCGAGCGATGCGCACCAGCTTTTCCGTCAACGACATGACTATCCACCGCATCGTCGAGCAGGAGAGCGGCTTCACGCCGATGCTCGACTTCCTGCCGACATTGTCGAAAGAAACCCTCGGCGAGAACCTGTCCTGGCTGGCGCCCGGCGGCTATGACAGCGCGAGCGGCAATGTCGTGCTGTGCTTCCAGTCCTATGTCGTCAAGACGCCGCACCATAACATCCTGGTGGACAGCTGCATCGGCAACGACAAGAACTTCCCGTTGCGGCCGGCCTGGAACAAGAAGACCGACCCCAACTGGATGGGTGCGCTGAAGGCTGCCGGCCTCGGCGTCGAGGACATCGATTTCGTGATGTGCACGCATCTGCACGGCGATCACGTCGGCTGGAACACGCGGCTGGAGAACGGCCGCTGGGTCCCGACCTTCCCCAAGGCGCGCTACCTGTTCTCGAAAAAAGAATACGCCTATTGGAGCGAGATCCATAAGAAGACGCCGCTCGACCAGATCACCGACAGCGTGCTGCCGATCATAGAGGCCAACCGGGCCGAACTGGTCGCCAGTGATCATGCGCTCAACGACCATATCCGATTGAGCCCGACCCCGGGCCACACGCCCGACCATTTCGCGGTCTGCGCCGGCAAGGGCTCCGACGCCGCGGTGTTCACCGGCGATCTGATCCATTCGCCGATCCAGGCCCGCTATCCCGACCTGGTCATGCGCGTCGACACCGACCGCGACCAGGCCGTCCGGACGCGCCGGAATTTCCTCGAGCGCTACTGCGACACCGACACGTTGTGCTGCACGATGCACTTCCCGTCGCCCTCGGTCGGTCATATCAAGCGCTGGGGTGACGGCTTCCGCCTGGAATACCCAACATTCTGAAGACGCTGCTTGGATCACTTCCTCCCCACGCTTCGCGTGGGGAGGTGGCCCGCAGGGCCGGAGGGGTCATGGGTGACCGTACGCCGCTCATGACCCTCCGTCCGCTTCGCGGACAACTCCCCAGCTTCGTTGGGGAGGAATGAGTCAAGGAGCGTGGAATTCCAGTCCGCACTAGGAGACGACGATGCGTAGAAGATACATCGCGGGCCTGATGCTGGCCGCCGGCTTGGCTGCCGGCAGCGCCGGCGCCCAGACCTTTCCGTCCAAGCCGATCACCGTGGTGGTGCCGTTCACCGCCGGCGGTCCAACCGACACGCTGGCGCGCATCCTGGCCGAGCGGATGGGCCGGACGCTCGGCCAGACGGTGGTCGTCGAAAACACCACGGGAGCCGCCGGTACACTGGGCGTCGCGCGCGTCGTGCGCGCGGCACCTGACGGCTACACGATCGGCATCGGTCACTGGAGCACACACGTCGTCAATCCTGCCATCTATCCGCTGAAGTTCGACATTCTCGACGATCTCGAGCCACTGGCCGAGATCGCCACCAATCCGCAATTGCTGGTGACACGCAAGGATCTTCCGGCCACCGACCTCAAGGGCCTGATCGAATGGGCAAGGGCCAATTCCGACAAGGTCACTGCTGGTACGGCTGGTGTCGGCGCGGCGTCCCATATTGGCGGTCTCTACTTCGAGCAGAAGACCGGCATCAAGCTGCGCTTCATTCCCTATCGGGGAGGCGGCCCTGCGCTGCAGGATCTCGTGGCTGGCCAGATCGACATCATGTTCGACCAGGCCGCCAACTCCATTCCCCAGATCCAGGCGGGCAAGATCAAGGCCTTTGCCGTGACCGCCAAGCAGCGTCTGAAGGCGATGCCGGATATCCCGACCGTCGATGAGGCTGGTCTGCCGGGCCTCTATATCGCGGTCTGGCACGGGCTGTGGGCACCGAAGGGCACGCCGAAGGACGTGACGGCCAAACTCTCCGCCGCGATATTCGAAGCGCTGGCTGATCCCGAGGTCCGCGAGAAGTTCGCCGCGCTTGGCCAGGACATCCCCGAGCCCGCGCAACAGACGCCCGCCGCCTTGCGCGCCCACCACGAGGCCGAGATCAAGCTGTGGTGGCCGCTGATCAAGGCTGCCGGTATCAAGATCGAATAGCCGACGACGTCGCTACGCCGTCTGATACCGCTTCAGGAACGTGCGCGCGCGGTTGATGGTGCGGGCCTTCAGCTCCGGGGGCTCTTTCCAGGGAAACACCGTCATCTCGGCGTTCGGCGCCAGCGATGCGATGTCGATGGAGACCTGAAGCGGATGGGCGACGACATCGTCGGGCAGCACCAGCATCGGGGTCTGGCAGGACTTCGCGAAGTCGCGCGAGACGCTGTACACGAAGTCGGGACGCACACGGTAAAGGTTGTGCAGGTACTGCTCGATGGTCGCCATTGACACGTCGGGCCGGCGCCCGAGGAACTCCTTGGCCCAGACCTCGCGGCCGGAGTCGTACATGAAATCCGGCTTGTCCGGCTTGTGTCCGACCGGCTGGCTCAGGATTGCCGCGACGACGCGCTGCGGTGCGCGCTCCATCAGCTTCATCGCGAACGGGCCGCCGATGCAGTTGCCGAAGAAGGCGAACTGGCGGATGCCGAGATGGTCCATCAAGCCGAGCTGGTCGTCGGCGAAGGCGTCCCAGGGATTGGCGACCGGGACCGGACCGGTGGACTCGCCGTTCGTGGCGTTTCGCTGATCCATGGTGATCACGCGGAAGTCGTTCTTGAATTCCTCCACGATGTTGATCACCGCGTTGGGCCAGTTGATCATGCGCGAGTTCAAGCCGCCGCCGGGCGTCGCCTGCAGCGGGAAGCCCGAGCCGGTCTCGGCATAGCGGATGCGGACATCGCCCTTCTCGTAGAACCCGACCTTGAGGCCTGCCGGCGAGCCCTGCGGGACAGCTGCCTGCGGCGCTTGCGCGAATGCCCGCGGCGCGGTGGTTGCCGCAGCGGCGGCACCGATCATGAGAACGGTGCGTCGGCTCGACTCGGTCATCGATTACCTCCGTTCCTGCTGTCTCGGTCGTTGCGTTTTATTACGCCTCATGCCGGTTTGGCGCGGCAATCGTGGCCTCAACGCGCAAGAGGATGCCGGGGCCCTCACCACGCGGTGAGGTCGGTGACGAGGTCTTTGTCCAGGGACAGGCTTTCCATGCCGCTGGAAAGCAGGATACCGCCCCGGTCATGGTGTCCACTTCCGCCGATGTTCCGTTTGTGGTGCAGGAAGTGACCGATCTCGTGCGCCATGACGCCGATGAACGCTTCGCCATAGTCGAACACAGGGGGATTGCCCTGGTCGACAACCACGCATACCTGCTCGTCAGGCAGATACTCGCCGGCCGCCTCGGTCGCCTTTGCATCGTAGTCGCCGACGAGGAAGCACGTGATATCGGCGCCTTTCGTCTTGCGAGGGACGATATGCGTTCGAAAATCATCCCGCGAGATTTTGGGTCCCAGGGCTTTCTCGACCGTGAACCACGAGGCGTCGACCTGGGTGAAAAAGATGTTCGCCTGGGCACCGAACGTCCAGTTCAGCCTGGTGAGCATCCAGGGCGCGTCCTCCGGCTTCCATCTCGTGGCCTCGATCTCCTTGCCCGATGAATCGAGCTGCCTGAGGAATTTGAACGCGATCTTGAAGTCCTTCCGCGGCAGAAGGCCGACGGCCAGCTTGACGCTTATGCTGCCGCGCGTGGCCGTGAGGTCCGGAATACCTTTACCGTTGGCCGTGACCTTGTAGCCGCGCGCCAGGCTATCCTTCGGTGCGGTGGCAAAGAGCGCCGTACGCAGGCGCAGCAACTGATCGTCGCGTTCCTGGCTTTTCTTCTTCCCATAACGATAGTTGATGTATTCCAGAGCGACATGCTCGACGTCGTCGAAGCCGATAACGTCCACCTGCAACCGATTGTCATGCGACAGGCGAACGTCCTTGCTGTCGCGCAGGCAGACCAGGTTGAAGCCTGGCCGCGGCACGATCATGAAGTCTTGCTCGGCATACACACCGGAATACTGCAGGAACTGGACGAAGCGCGGCATGGCGTTCCCCAACTTCAATCCACGATGGTGTCGCGCCGGGTCCAGCGCGCCCGGAGACAACCATCCGTGATCTTTAAGGCAATTATGGGTACACGCGCTGCAGTCGCGGTGACGTTGCAATCAAGCAACAGCCTCAGCGTCCCGGGTGCCAGCCTGCCGCGGCCGCGAAGCGGGCGAAGAACTCAGCCTCGTAGGCGTGCTCGGGGTCCTCGCGCACCATCCGGTCCATCAGCTGGGCGTCCGAGCCGACCAGGATGCGCCATTTGTCCGCCTTGACCCCGTCCAGGATGATCGCCGCCGCCTCGGCCGCGCTGGTCGGCGCATCCAGCAGGAAGCGCCGGGCGCGTTCGGCAAGCCCGGCCTTGATGTCGTCATCCGACAGCGCCGAGGCGTCCTTGCCCATCGAGGTGAGCCGCGCTCGCGCCTGGGCGATCTGCCTTGCATCCAGCTCATCCGTCTCGTTGCCGGTCTGGACCTTGAGCGAGTTGCTGCGAAAGCCGGTGCCGATATGTCCGGGCATGACGACCGACACCTTGATGTGCGGTGCGTTCAGCCGGAGATCGGTCATCAGGGCCTCGCTGAACCCTTTCACCGCGAACTTCGCCGCCGAGTAGGCGGTGTGCGGCGCGCCGGGGCCGACCGAGGCCCAGAAGCCGTTCATGCTGCTGGTGTTGACGATATGCCCTTCGTCCGCCGCCTGCAGCAGGGGCAGGAACGTGCGGGTGGCGAGGTAGACGCCACCCCAGCAGATGTTGAAGGTGCGCTCCCACTCGTCCCGGCTGTTCGCGACCATGCTGCCACCACCGCCGATCCCGGCATTGTTGAACAGCAGATGGATACGGTCGGTCGCGTGCTGCTTTGCGGCTTCGTCGCGAAAGCGCATCACGTCGGCTTCGTTGGACACGTCGGCGAGATGCGAGGTGACGCGCAGGCCTTGCGGCAGCCCCGTGGCTTCGCACTGTCGTCGTGTCTCCGCCATGCCGTCCGTCGAGACGTCGCACATGGCGACGTGACAGCCCTCGGCCACCAGCAGGCGTACCAGCTCGCGTCCCATTCCCGAGCCGCCACCGGTGACGACGGCAATCCTGCCGGAGAATTCTTTCATCGCATTCCTCCCTGTCGGTTGGTGCCCTCAGCCGAGAGCCTCGGCCAACGCCTTCCGTGTCGCGACGATGGTCGGCAACGCGGCCCGCGGATCGCGGTCGGGGGGCGCCACGATGTTGATGTGGCTTACCCCGCCCGCCGCCAGCTTGCGGCCCCTTTCGATCGTGCCCTTCAGGTCATCGTCCACGACGAGCGGTCCGCGCACCTTCAGCGTCGACGGATCGCGTCCAGCCTCGCGCATGTACTGCTGCAGGCGCGGGATGTCGGGGAGCGGATCTCCCAGCGACATCCAGCCGTCGGCCCAGCGCGCCACGCGGCGAAGGGCTGTTTCTCCCGACTCGCTTCCCATCCAGATCGGGATCGGCGGAATGGCGACGCGATTGAGTCCGACCTTGTCGAGCGTGTGATAACGTCCCTCGAAGGTGACGTAGGGCTCTGACCAGAGCCGTCGCAGCACGGCAATGTGCTCCTCGATCCGCTTCCCTCGACCGTGGATGTCCTGCCCGAGCGCGCGATACTCGGCCGCGTTCCAGCTTATGCCGATCCCGAGCTCGAAGCGTCCGTGGCTCAAGATCGCGAGCTCGGCGGATTGCTTCGCCGCCAACGCGGTGGGCCAGGCCGGCAGGATCAGGATGCCGGTGATGAAGTGGATGCGCCGCGTCATGCCGGCCAGGTAGGAGAACGTGACCATCGGGTCGTAGAACGGCCCGACATATTGGCGGTCCGGCCGTTGTGGATTCGTGCCGGACGGCTGTGCGAGGACATGGCCGCTGGTCGAGGTGAAGTCAAAGCCCTCGCCCTCGAGCGTCTGGACGTAGTCCTTGACCGCATCGAACTCCGGGAACGCCGTGATTGGGATGGGACTGCCATAGTGCATTGCGATTCTCCGGTTCGATGGGCGCCGGCCGCGCGCTAGGCGGTTCCCGTGTCCGACTGGGGCCGCAGCTTGCGTCGATGGTTTGGTGCCCGCTGCTGGACTCGAACCAGCACGGCCCTTTCGGGCCTCGAGATTTTAAGTCCGCCTTTGTCCCTTATCCTCTTTCTATCCGGGAACGCGAATTCCTTCGCTAAGTGTCCGGCGCGGCTAGATTTTCGGTCGATGACGAACGACCTTGCGTAGCCGGGACTGCGAAGTAACCGTCTTCCTGGTGGCTCCTAGTTGGCTCCTGGATATAGGCAAGGAACGGACCGCTCGAATGGCCAAGATCAAGCTGACAAAGACAGTCGTCGACGCGGCAACGCTTAGAGCCAAGGAGTACGAACTGCGTGACACCATTGCGCCCGGGTTCCTGCTGAAAGTGACGCCTGCTGGCCGAAAGATCTTCATGGTGCAATATCGCACGAACACGGGTGAGCGCCGGAAGCCAGCCGTTGGCCGGTTCGGCGAACTCACAGTCGAGCAAGCGCGCTCCATTGCCCAAGACTGGCTTGCCGACGTTCGCAAGGGCAAGGATCCGAGCACCGAGAAAAGGGCCGCACGCGACGCTCCTCGCGTGAAGGAGCTGTGCACCAAGTTCATCGAAGACTATTCGAAACCGAAGAATCGGCCACGAACCGTTGAAAGCAACCAAGGCTACATTGACCGCCACATCATTCCCAAACTCGGCACGCTGAAGGTCCGTGAGGTCATTCGGTCAGACGTGTCGAGCCTCATCACACGGATGAAGAAGACGCCCGTTACCGCCAATCGTGTTCTCTCTTGCCTGCGCAAGATGTTCAACATGGCCGAAGTCTGGGGCTTCCGCGACGATGGCACTAATCCTTGCCGCCACATCCCAAAATATCCTGAGAGCGGCAAGACGCGGTTGATCACGGACGATGAAATGGCCCGACTGTTCGGCTATCTCGAGCGCTCCGATATGGAAGGGCTGGAGCATCCGTTCCTTAGCCTCGGGATCCGTCTGCAATTCGCCTTTGCGGCGCGCATGTCGGAGATCATCAGTATGGAATGGGAGTGGATCGACTTTGTAAATCGTCGCGTGGTCTGGCCGGACAGCAAGACTGGAGAAATCTCGAAACCAATGAGTGAGGACGTCGTTGCCCTTCTTTCGAACGCACCGCGCCTCGAAGGTTCGCGCTATGTCGTTCCCTCCATCTCTAAGCCAGGCCGACCGATGTCCCAGACTACCTACTCTAGAGGCTGGACGCGCGTCCTCGAGCGAGCAAGGGTCCTACACGTGGGAACGCATGGAATCCGACACCGCACCACCACTGAGATTGCGAACTCCGGTGTGCCGGTAAAGGTCGGAATGCAGCTAACGGCGCACAAGACCGTCACTCAGTTCATGCGATACGTGCACACTGAGGATGACCCGGTTCGTGCCGCCGCCGAGACTGTCGCGTCGCGTCGACTCGTCGTGCTTTCCGGCCAACGACCCACTCCACAACTTGCGGACAACGCGAGCGCGATACGGCCCGCCGAGATGTTGAAAAAGCCAGTTGGCCAAGCCCGCAGGCTTCGACGACGGACGCTACAGCTCCAACGCGAAGGTCGGAAATTATCGCCCCTTCCGCCACCGCTCGGGTGCTAATCGAGCAGCCCCGCCTGGAATAAAACGCAGCGGGAAAGCCAATTTGGTTGTTGCCGAGTAGCAACACCACGGCTGGCAACTACGGACGTTGGTTGCTTCGCCGGCAATGATCGTCTGCGTCCTCGCCGCGGCCCTTTTTGCGCTGTTCGTACGCAGCGAACGATCGGCCGTCTGGCCGTTGGTCGATTTTGCCTTGTTCCGTCATCGGGCGTTCACTGCCAGCGCGATCGCCGTCGCGCTGGGCCGCGGCCACACGAAGCCGCCCCGATCGATGCGCGTGGTGAAAAGGCACAGTTTGTTCCCATCCCAGAACAACACCTTCAGGATAGACGCCCGTTTGCCGCGGAAGGCGAACGGATGGCCCGAGAAGGGGTCTCGTTTCAGCTGCTCCTCGACCAACGCGGCAAGCCCGTGGATGCCCTTCCTCGTGTCGGTGCAGACAAGCGCCAGGTGCACTTTTGCGCCTGCGGGGGACGATCATCATCGCTTGGTCTCCCGCTCGGCGACGTGCACCTGGACCGCCTCTGGATCGGCGCCCGCCGGGGCGAACACACGGCGCCCGTCGGGTAGGTCGACCGCAGTCATGCCGTCGGGAACTGGGAGAAGATCCTGCAGCGAGCGCCCCTCCATTGACACCCGCGCTGCTTGCCTCTTCCGTCCCGGCTACGGCGACCGACAGCAGCCTGGCCGGTTGCTCCGCAGCGAAGCCGAACGGGATGCGCCAACGGAACACCATGCTGGTGGAGATGTCATGACGCCGGCAGGCCGCAGCCACCCTCACCCCAGGCATCTCCGACTCCATGACGATCGCCAGCTTCTGTTCATCGGTGAAGCTGCGTCGGTTTGACCGCCGATCGTACTGCGGCCCGGCCGTCGGCAGTTCTGTCAACTCCGTTTCGACGGAGAATTCCTTAGCAGCGCTGCTAACACCGCTGCGTGTCTTCGGGCGAGCGCTGGGATGAAGTCGGGCGCGCCAGTCGATCGCAACCTCGCCGCTGTCGACCAGATCTTACCAGCGGCGCAGGCTGTGCTTCGACAGCCTCCTCGCTGCTGCATACTGCCTGACTGTCCTGCCGCTCCAGTTTAGTGTCTCCACATGCATCGCCCAGAACCGCCGAACCGCCTGGTTGCGTTTGTCGTCGGACAGTTTGAACCGGCGTCTCTTGCGACGTTTGCGGGTTCGTCACGTTCGGTTCCGGCAAGGATTCTGGCGTTTTGCGCGCGGATCTTGGCCACTTCCGCATCAGCGATCGCACGCAGCCAACGTGTAAACGTCGTGTCGGTGAGACGGTGACGCATTCTCAAAATGTTTCGTTGCCGCCGGGCCGGCGATCCGGACGTCCGGTGGGCGTTGTACGAGGCGGCGTCGGCGCTGATGACGCGCTCCAAGGGGCGCGACAAGGTGCGGACGTGGGCTTAGCGCTGGCCAAGCGCAGCTGCCACCGCAAGGCGACGGTGGCCGTAGCGCGCAAGCTGGCGGTGATCATGCACGCGATGTGGACGGATGGAACCTGCTACGTCGGCGGCCAGCGCCAGCGATCGCGCGGCGCGCGCCACAGGAAGGATGGCAAGCTGCTGGGAGCCGAGGCATGAGCCCGCGCCCGACACCTTCGATGCCGCATTCCGTCATTCCGACGGTCGCAAACTGACCATGGAGCTCCGCTGCGGCGGATGAGGACTGGTGGAGACCAAGACGACGGAACGCACGTTGGCTTGCCTGTGGCCGACGCCCTCGCGGTGTCGTCGGACCACGCTCGAGTGCTTGCGATGATGCTCTGTCACTTCATGGAAACATGCGCCGCGACGGCTCGGCGCGTGCAACCACGCAGTCCGATCAACCGGTCGCTGAGCGCGGAGGACTGCACGGCGCACCGGGACTCTCAGCTGTCGTGGCACGGGCTCTTGCCGCGACCAGAACAAGGGCGTTGACTAGCCAAGAGGAGAGACGACGATGGCGAAGACGACGATGGCGAAGACGACGATGGCGAAGACGACGATGGCGAAGACGACGATGGCGAAGACGACGATGGCGAACAAGATCAGCCTCATCCCACCGATTAGGACGGCAAGATAAAGCGGGTTGCCCCGCTGGTGGCGCGATGCGCTTGAAAGCCTGTCTGCACGTTGTTTCCTGAGCGCCTTCCAACAGCTCCCCGATCGGGACGTGCTGGCTCTTAGACCGATTTCCTCTTTGCTTTCAACGCTCCGAGCGCCGTCGCTCGAGGACACGCTACGCCAGCGCGACCTTTTCTACGCCAAGCGCCGACGCGTACAGTTTGCGTCTTGCAAGCCTTCGCGCAGCTTCCAATCGTCATGCCATGCCACACGATGATGACGACTTTCGACTCCGCCCTGGCAAGATCCGCGACCAGAGTGGCGAACGACCTGGCGGACGCCGGTTGCGTGGTGTCCGCGCTCGTCCGACCAGCTTTGCGGGACAGATCCAGCAAGCAATCCGCCGAGCCGGTGGCGATCCGTCCCGCCTGAGCGGCGCAGGGAAGGGAAGCGGCCGGTTCAATGCGCGTGGCCGCGGCACAGCGGTCGCGGCGGCGCTGAAGAATCGCAGCTCCTGGAGCCGGAATGGTGGGATTCGTACGAGGGCGCGGCGCGTCGCGGTCAAGGCCCGGGCCGTGAAGCTCAACCCCCAACGCGGGGCGACGCGCGGCCGCGCCTTCGTCAGTGCCAAAGCGGTCGACGCTCACCTGCGCTATCTCCAACGAGACGGCGTGACGAAGGACGGCGAGAAGGGCCAGGTCTATTCGGCCGAATTGGATGTGGAAGACGGACGCGCGTTCGTCGAACGCGGCCGCGAGGACCGTCACCAGTTCCGCTTGATCGTGTCGGCCGAGGATGGCGTCGAACTCGCCGATCCCCGCGCCACCACGCGCGATCTGATGAAGGAGATGGAAGCCGATCTTGGCACGAAGCTCGACTGGATTGCGGTCGACCACCACAACACCGGCCATCCCCACACCCACATCATCGTCCGGGGCGTGACCGACGACGGCAAGACGCTCAACATTGCCGGCGACTACATCGCCCACGGCATCCGGGAGCGGGCGAGCGAGGTTGTGACCCGCGAGCTCGGCCGGCAGACCGAGCAGGAGGTTGCGCGTAGCCTGGAGCGGGAAGTCGATGTCGATCGCTTCACGCGGTTGGACCGCATGCTGATCGCCGAGCAGCGCAGCCGCAACGAGTTCGCTGACCTGCGGCCAGACAGAGACATGATGGACAGCCTGCGGCAGAACCGGGCCCTGCTGATCCAGCGGGCGCGCAAGTTGGAGCGCATGGGTCTTGCCACTGAGGTCGAGGTCGGGCGTTGGAGCCTGTCGCCCAGGGCGGAAAGCGCTTTGCGAGAGCTCGGCGAGCGCGGCGACATCATCAAGACCATGCACCGGGCATTGAGCCGGGAAGGCCTGGCGGAGGCCCGCCCAATTACGGCCTATGTCCTGCACGGGCAGAAGACGACGGAGCCGATCGTCGGCCGTGTGCTCGAAAAGGGCCTGGGTGGCGACGAGATGGGCGAGCGGGTGCGGCTGGTGATCGACGGCGTGGACGGGCGTGTCCATCACATCGAGATGGACCCGGCCCGAGCCGAGGAGGTCCAGCGGGGCATGATCGTGGCAGCCGGCGCCGGGCCGACCGGCCCGCGCGCCGCGGACCGCAACATCCTGGCCATTGCCGGGAAGGAAGGCGTCTATCGTCTAGCCAAGCATCTGGAACAAGCCGTCGGCACCATCGAGCGGCTGGGTGGCGATCCCGCTGCGTACGTCCGTTCCCACGTCCGTCGGCTGGAGGCGTTGCGCCGCGCCGGCCATGTCGAGCGGATCGACCCCGACCAGTGGCGCATCCCGGCCGACCTTCCGGCGCGCGGGCAGGCCTACGATCGGACCAGGGACCGGACGAACGGCAGCATCAGGGTTCTGTCCCCCATGGGCCTGGAGCAGCAGACCAGCCACGACGGGGCCACCTGGCTTGACCGCGAGCTGGCGTCCCGGGAGCGCACGGCCTTGGCCGATGCGGGTTTCGGCCGGGAGGTGGCGACGGCAATGGATCGGCGCCGGCAATGGCTCACTGACAAGGGATATGCCACGGACCTTGGCGATGGCCGGCCCCGAGCACCGCGAGACTTGGTCCAGCGGCTCGAGGCCCGCGACGTAGAACGAGCCGGCACGGTGCTCGCGGCCGAACGCGGACGGGATTGGCGACCCGCTGTTCCCGGCAACTATGTCAGCGGCCAGCTGGTCGGTTCTACGCAGCTTTCCAGCGGCCGGTTCGCCATGATCGATGATGGACTGGGCTTCAGCCTCGTGCCCTGGCGGCCCGCGCTCGAGCAGCATATCGGTCGCCAGATCTCGGGCGTCGCCACGCCCGGCGGCGATGTAAACTGGTCACTCGGCCGCAAATTAGGTTTGGGAGTCTGACCGCCACATTGGCGCTTTCAGGCGGCGACGTGACCCAGACCTGCCTTGCGTCATCGGCCTCCGATCGTGCCGGCCGTCAAAGGCCACGTTGTGCGTAACCCTGCTAAGGCCGGCAGTTTCTCTAGCGCCGCCGAGTTGCTCGGCGTCAGGCCATCGAAACCGGCGATGTCTACTCGATTGGGCGTAGCCCTATGGTAGGATTGAGGACTTTGGTTCGGCCATTCCCGGGTTCGAATCCTGCCACCCCAGCCAGCCACATGAGTCTCAGCGACGCGATTTCCGGGTGTGGTGGAAGTGCCGACATTTCCGTGGGTTAGGCTGACCCGGGTCAGTCTCTGGGAGCCGGTTCAAGGACGATGCGGGCGAAATTGATCCGTGCGTGGCGCCAGTCTCAGGGCGTCGTTTTCCGGTTTCCGTTTTGCGATGCCCGAGACCGGTTCGACAGGTACTGAGGGCGGGCATAGGAGTTGAGCGCAACGGGTCCGCGCGACCATTGTGCCCCAACTTCCGTCCGTCGCTGCTTAAAGGCGGTTCGCTATAGACCGATGCTGTGTTCCTGCTCGGCCCAGGAGTACGGCAAGGCTCGGGCGAGACCAGTGACGGTGACACTTGCGGGGGCGGTACCTTCAATGATCGCCGAGATGATCCGGGGCGATAAGAAGGCGAGGGGAGCCAGCAGGCGTATATGCCGTTCACCCTGGCCTACTTGCTTCGCGATGTCCTCGAACGACGCAGTTCGGCCATGCCGAAGGTCATTGATCCATCGCCTGGCTTTGGCGATGGCGCCGAGCAGGGCATCGCGGCTCTCCGAACTCAGTGTGGGCCCTGCTGCAGAGGGGAAGTGAAGGATGCCTTTGACGGCAGTAAACCCGGGAGACGTCCAGGGCAGTGTGATGACGGTCGTTGGCAGGCTGTCGGGATGCAAATCGTCAGATCCCGGGGCGCAGGTGTTGTCAAATGGCGGCTTGCTTGCCAGGAGGAGCCTGTCTTCCACGCCCCTAGGCTTGATGGTCACCGCCTGGACCCGCTGAACGATCAGATCTCGGTCGGCGATGCCGGAAGCAGCTTCGTCGCCTGATGCCAGGCAGCTGCGGATGCCCTCGAGCACAAGCGTCTCAATCTCGGCAGCGGGCACGCGCCCGACGCTGCCAACTTCGTTCTGCCTCCGCTGCAGGATGGCATGCGAAACATAGTACCGGTAGCGCACACCACCCTTGTTGGTGTGCGAGGGGCTCATGCGGTTGCCCCGGTCGTCGAAAATGCGGCCGGTCAGAATGGCCGGCGAGCTTCTGAGCCTTATCCTACGCCCCACGGCATTTTCCGCGAGCCTGGCCTGCATGGCCTCGAACAGCTCCCGCTCGATGATCGCCGGATGCCCACCGGCATGGATCGCGCCGCGATAGGCGACCTCGCCAATGTAGAAGCGGTTCTTGAGCAAATGAGCAAGTGCACCGGTCGCAAAACGGATGCCGCCCCGTACCCTGCCGCCAACAAGCCGGGTTGTCTTCGTGCGGACACCACGCCGGTCGAGGTCCTTGGTCAGGGCGCCAATGGATCCAAGCTCGAGATAGCGGGTAAAGATTGTACGGACCGCCACCGCTTCATCTGGGATCGCGACGACTTTCTTGTCGGCGACCCGGTAGCCCAGAGGCACAGGTCCGCCGACCCAGATGCCCTTGCGCTTGGAGGCAGCGATCTTGTCACGCACCCGCTCGCCGATGACCTCGCGCTCGAACTGAGCGAAGGATAGCAGCACATTAAGAGTGAGCCGGCCCATGCTCGAGGTCGTGTTGAACGACTGCGTTATCGAGACAAACGACACTGCGTGGCGGTCGAACAACTCGACCAGCTTGGCAAAGTCGGCGAGCGAGCGGGTCAGTCGGTCGACCTTGTAGACCACCACGATATCGATCCTGCCGGCCCGTATATCGGACAGCAGTTCCTGTAGCGCAGGGCGCTCCAACGAAGCGCCCGACACGCCGCCATCGTCGTAGTTGTCACCCAGCAGCCGCCAACCTTCATGGGCCTGGCTTTTGATGTAGGCCTCGCAGGCCTCGCGCTGGGCGTCGAGCGAGTTGAATTCGAGGTCGAGGTTATGTTCGGTGGACTTGCGGGTATAGATAGCGCAGCGGAAGGTCTTTTGTGCGGGTCGCTTCATCGCGAGCTGCGAGCGGCGTTTCCGATGATCAACTGCCGGCATCGCCAAGGCCCTTCGCGTGCTCACCACGCACCGGTCGGCTCCCGACGGCACGGACCCCAAAAAACCGTGGGCCGCTCCAGGCGGTACCGGTGATGGAACGCGCGATGGTCGAGAGGCTCGCGTAGGTGGTGTCGCGCCACACGTATCCGTCGCTTACGACCGTTACCGTATGGCGCTCGCCCTGGTATTCCCTGACCAGGACTGTGCCGACCTTGAGGCGTCTCAAGCGATCCGCTCCTGGCTTGTCGCCTCGTGCCAGACCCTCCAGGAGCTTGGTGGCTTTGTGATCGAGACCGCCCAAGCCTTGTTCCTGGACATGCCAGCAGATGAACCGGGCAATAAGGTCTTTGGTGAAGGAAGGTGGAGGGGGCGTGTGGAATGTCGAGTGCCACAGGGAGCGAAGCTCGTTGAGGCCGAGCGCCCGTATACGGGAGATCTCGGCCTCCAGCGCTTGTTCGCGATCGGATCGCATCGGGGATTGATCAGCCGGCGATCCGATAGACTCGCTCACCGTCGGCGGTCTTCTCGGCCACGACGGTAAGGCCCTGCTTCTTCTTCAGCGATCCTGAGATCGCACCGCGCACGCTGTGCATCTGCCAGTCCAGCGCCTTGGCGATCTGGCCGATGGTCGCGCCCTCGGCCCGCCGCAACATCCCTTCCAGCCGCCCGAGCTTGGTTTTTGGTGCGGCGGCGGCCTGTGCCGGCGGCGTGCGGGGCTTGGCCCCCCGGCGTAGGCTTGGTAGTTGTCTTCTTTTGCTTCGTCATCATGGGCTCCATGTGTTGCATCACCGGCTTGGTACCGGCCCCAGCATGCATGCTTCCTTTGCTCACCTTCTCAAGCCAGCAAGCCGATCATGGCATTGCGAAAATACCCACCGCCCGATACTTCCATGGCTCGGTCGCTCGCGACATTGAGGGGGGCATTCGGACGTTGCTGGTGACCGCATGTTGCGGCACTCTTCGAAGAAATGGCTTCATCCAAGCCAACAAGCACAAGTGCCCAGCCTCCGGTGCCGGAGACGGATCAACCGGCGCCGAGTGTTGGCCCAACTGACGTTCCCAAGATTGCGCTGCCGACGAACCTCGCCCAGACATTGCAGTTTCTGAGCGATGACGATCTCGAGACATTGCGGGCCAGCGTCGAGATCGAGATTGCGCGCCGCCTTTAGACCAGCGCAGGTCCAATCACGAGGAAGGTCTCCGCGGTTCAGCCGGCACTTCCAGCAAAGAACTCGAGAAACCGGCAAGGCACGCGCGACGCGGTGACTTCTGTTCCAGCGGGAAAGATCAGCCTGATCAGGGCCTCGTACCGCGCCGGCATGAAGCCGGCTGCGATTGCGCGCAATCTTCGGTTATCAATGTCCGTTGTGAACGAGGTCTTGAGTGCGGAAGCTAAGACGAGGCCATATGACCTGCTCCCCGCATCTCATACGTCAGCAGATTGAGTCTGTTCCTCTTTTGCTCTCGTAGTTGATGGTGCAACGGGGCGGGGCGCGAAGCCCCCGATCGAGCGCAGCGTTCCGCCCCGTTGCTCTTCGGGCTGTCTGCGCGTAGCGCCGAACACCGCCGGAGGCAACCGCCCCAGACGGCCATGCGGCCTTACCGTGTTGTAGTCGACGCGCCAGGCCTCGACGATCCATCGGGCCTCGGCGAGCGTGGTGAAGACGTGCTCGTTGAGGCATTCGTCGCGCAGCCGCCCGTTGAAGCTCTCGACGAAGGCATTCTGCATCGGC
>FODP01000018.1:62254-130212 GCA_900110395.1 Rhodospirillales bacterium URHD0017 | reverse complement strand
CCGATCGTGGCGCAGAGCGGCCAGGAAGGTCATGGTCTTCCAGTGGCCGTGTGGCGCTTTGCCGGGCAAGCGCTGTCCGCACGGCGCCCATCCCCGCAGCGGCGCCATGTTGGTCTTGGTCCAGGTCTCGTCGATGAAGACCAGACGGCTGGGGTCTATGCGCCCCTGATAGGCCATCCACTGCAGGCGGCGGCGCGCTACATCCGGCCGGTCGCGCTCGCTGGCGACCAGCGTCTTTTTTTGTAGGTGAGCTTCTCGCTGTGAACGAAGTCCCAGACCGTGCGGTAGTCGACCTGCAAGCCACGCTCGGCCAGCTCGCCGACCAGGCCTCGCAGGGTGAAGTCCTGCCCCCGACAACGCTCGAGCAGCCAGTCGCGGTGCTGACCAACGATCTTTTTCGGCCGGCAGCCTCCCATCGGCTTGGCCGCCAGGCTGCCCGTCTCGCGGAACCGGCTAACCCAGTCGATCGCCGTCTTGATACCTATGCCATAGCGATCGGCGGCTTGCCGGCGCGACATGCCTTCCTGTTCAACTGCCTGCACCACCCGCTCACGAAGGTCCATCGAATAGGGTCGAGCCATCCATGCTGGCCTCCTGCCCAGCCAGCATCTTGAATCACTTCTCGACCCTCTTGGGAATCCCCTTCCGATTCGGAATCATCTCATTCCGCTCTAGGGGAGAATACGGAGAATACAAAGAGAGCCAGCCATGGCGACCGGATACTGCTCGCAATGCTGGGTGCATCGGAGCCGCCCGACAAGCCGGCCCGTTGAGCGCATTGGAGATACTCCTTCATTCTCGGCCGCCATGGCCGACACGCGAGAGCTTGCTCGGTCGGGCGGTAGAACGGGTCCCACGACTTCCAACACCTCCCGGACACGGCGGCGTTCCACGGTTGAATGGAGGAAACGCCAAGGTGGTCGCGCTGAGCCGAGGCAAATCGGCCAGCTTCTTCTTACGGCGCAGTTCCTATGGGGTTTCTCGACCTACGAGGTACCAATTCAGACCCCGGGCGAGAATGCGGCGCGACGGCTACGATAGTTTCATGTCAAAACATCCATCAGCCGAGGGCGAAGGAGAGACAGGCGGCGGCGCCGAGGCGATTGACATCAGCCTGCGGGCGGCGCGGCTGTGTCCCTCCGACTGTGCGGTGCCGCTTATGAGTGGAGTATTGCTGGTGAGGAAGATTGTCGACGTCTTTGTCAGAGATACCCTGAAAGGTTCCTATCCCGTCATAGTTGAGTGTCAAGGCCGTCCAGCTAAAGATGAATTTATTGACCAGGTCAGGAACGGCATGGATCGGGGATTTTACTCGGCAGATGATATCAAAGTCGCGAAGTTTGTCGTCCGTGAAGCTGACGGACGGTAAACGCGGCTAAACTTGGGCCTCGTCGTGGCGCAGCGCGCTGGCTGTTCAATGTGCTTGGCAATCGAACTAAGGAAGACACATGGTGGCGAGCGATCGAGCGCTGGTTCGTTTGCAATGGCCCGTACCGCATCCATTCGGTCAAGCCAGTCGGAGGTCACCCAAAGCGCATCATCGAAACTCGAGGACGTCGATAGGGAGGAGCGCTTTCATGGATCTAGAGCGACTGGCGTTCTCGTTTGTGCGCGCGTGAGCCCGTGACGTGCCGCCGCCCGGCGGTTGATGTCAGTGCAAGCCCTGCGGTGAACTTGGGATCGGGCGTCGCGGAAGGCTTAGTAGTTTAGCGACTGCAGCGCGCCGATCATCCCCGTCCCAGACGCAGCCGTGGCACATACAATTGATCCTTTGGCGTCTTTGATCGTAATCGAATATCGGCCGGGTATTCGAATGTGCGAAGTGAAAGACGAGGACCAATGCCGATTCCAGAAAGATCTAGCCGCTGTCACCATATGGCCACGATTGCCCCTTGCTTCGTGGGCAGGGGGTGTGGGACTCAGTGGCCTGAGACACATCTGTGAAGTCTGCGACACATCAGCGAATTTGAGGATCCGTCATGGCTCAAGCCATCACGTCATGGCTCATTTCCGACGGCAGGTTCCGCGTGCATGCCATCAATGCTCTGGGCCGGCGAAGCGCCAGAATTATTGAGATCGAAGATGTGGACACAGGTGAGCGTTTTCATGGCTCTGCCCGAAAGCTGCAGAGTATGTTCCAGGCGCTCGGAAGCTCCAGCATCGCGGAACCGGTGACGCTGCCCCGCTGAGCCCAAATCAGACTAGTATCTAGTATATCGGGCCGTTCGCCGTTTGGGTACGCGACAGTTCAACGGTTTGGCTTCTGGTAACGATGGCCGATAGCTTTCGCCTTTCCGCCAAGGGCGGCGAAGTTGTCTAGCTGTTTCGCGGTCCACTACTCAGCTGCCATGCTTTCAAGCTTGCCTTTGTGCACAACGTAGCCGGTGCGCGTTGATCCCTCGATAATCTTCTGTCGATGCCACTCGCGAAATGTGCGGCTGACGCTTTCACGCGCCACACCCGCTATGGCGGCGAGGTCGTTCTGAGTGATCTTGTACCGGATCAGGCTTCGTCCCGGTACCGCCTCCTCACCGAAGTGACGGACGAACTGGAGCAGGGCGCGGGCCACGCGCGCGCGCACCGTCAGAAAACTCGACGCCATCATGTCCTCGTCGGACTGGCGCAGGCGAGCGGCCAGCGTCGTCACGATATCAACGTAGAGCTCGGGATGCTGGTGCAGCATTTCGGTGAAGGCGGCGCGCCCGACAAAGGTGAGTTCGCAGTCCCTGACCGCCTGGATAGTGGCCGACCTTGGCAGGCCATCGATCATCGCCAGCTCGCCCACGATCGCACCCGGCCCTAGGAGGGCGAGAATGCGCTGCTCACCCGTGGCCGAAGCGACGCAGACCGCGAGCACGCCATGGCGCAGCCAATAGCAGCCGTCGCCGGCGTCGCCTCGCTCGAACAACGTCTTACCTTCGCGCAGCTTGAGCGTCCTCTCGCCGGTCAGCAGCGTGCTTAGGACTTCGCGCGGAAGCTTGGCCAGCAGCTGAAGACGGAGCTGTTCCGGCTCGGTTTGCGAATACCGCAGATTCTACCCCCTACGCCACAATCTAGGGTCGTGGCTGGCTCCTGACAAACGAACCTACTGATTTTCGAACTATCACATGGTGCGGCCACAAGACGGTCACAGGTCCGCCAAAACCGATCGTCGGTCGAACCGAATTTCTCTCCGGACCCTGACAAAATCAAAGTTCCTGCAGTTTGATTCATATTCATAAGGGACGAAAGTATTTGATGAGTGGAAAGAACAATCGAGTTTCAGCGCCCACACGACCTCGAAGGAGCAAGCGCCGGGCCAAGCAGGCGGTGCCGCGTTGCCCTGCCGGCCAAGTAAGACTCAACCCCTAGATTGCCCGCATCTGCGGACTACTCGGGCTGAGGACCCGACCCTTGGCATCATGGATTTGTTATCGGCGCTTCTGGAGCAAGGGCGCGCCAAGGATTTTGCTGATTTTCTCGACAGCCATGCACGCTAGCCGCGTACCCGCGCTCGATCTGAGTGCCGAACCGGCAAGATGGACGTCGGTTCACGGGATGAAACAATTCCGATATTGCGTACCTATTCATCGAAGGTGTGACAAACCGACTCGGTGCGCTCGCCCCCGGTAGGCATTGTTTGGTTGTCACTTCAGCTATCGAGCCGGATTGGGGGGAGAGTTGTCCGACGTCAGGCGCAAACCTTCGTCATTTGAAGAGTATTGGCTGGCTTCGAAGGTCTGGGAGCGCAAGGGTCTGCCACTCGGCGCTGCCCGGGCTTTGGCGAACGCAGGTTTCCTCAAAATGGATGATCTCCACTTGGCTAATGCTTCGGAACTGGCGAGCATCCCCCGGGTAGGCCGCAAGAGCCTCACCATTTTGTGCGGCTTGATGGGCGGAGCCCAGGAGCACTCTTGAAAGGCACTACGTTGCAGTACCGCTTTTTGAGGTTCGATAAGTTAAGAGGCGTTCCGCCCGTGCGAGCGGTGGCGAAGCAAAAGTCGCGCAGAGTTGCGGCATCCACTGCATCAACAACAGTCTCTAGTCTTGTCGCAGCGATTCCACCCAGAGGTGGTTGCCTACGGCACCGGTTAATTACAGCCGACGCCGAACTGGTCGAACTGCTCGCGAACCATGATGGTGCCTAAATCGGCGTGGCCCTATGGTCGCCCGCTGGCGGACCGGCGGCTTGTGCGCTCAAATCGGCTGCTTCCAGGGCGCTCAGCTTGCTCAGCCCAGACGCTTGAACATGCGGCTGACCGCTAGATAAGACGCCGACAGTGAGGGCGATTTCCTTGCCCGGCATGCGCTGGCGACGCAGGCTTTTGATGCGTTCAATCACCTCTGGCGATCGGCTTGCGCAGCAGTTTGGACCGCGAGCCTGCGATCCGCAGGCCGGGCCTTCCTGCTCGAAGCGATCACGCCATTTGCGGTTAAGTGCGAGGGCAAACGCGTGTGGCTTCACTGGCGACCTCCGGTCGTTTGCCACTGACAGTCATTTTGGCCAGCCGGCCTCGACTCCCTCGTAACCGATTATCAATCGAAAAACAGCGGCCAGGAATCGGCTGAGACTGATGTCTGGTGTCGAAGCAAGATCCGACGCCTGGGCATCCACCTCGCGGACATCAGAAGTGCCGCTCGACGTCCGGCCCAGTTCGCATCGGAAGTACCTCCGATGCACTGAGCGACACGCTTGCTGTTGGGTTAGACGTTGCGCTCCCGCCTGACAGATACAGTGTGCCCAAATACTGAGGACGAGACGGGACCGCCCGGCCATCCTCACGGCGCCTGCCTTGAATAGGAACGCACGACGTGCCCGACGTAGTCCTGGTGGATGACGACGAACACTATCGGGAAGTGCTATCCGCAGACTTGGTCGACCGGGGCTTTTCGGTGTCGTGCTATGCAGATGGCCCTGCTTTCCTCGAGGCCTTGAGCAATGGCTTCGACGCGCGAATAGCGGTGCTCGACTGGGCCCTGCCGGAGATGTCGGGGTTCGAGTTGCTCGGCGCTCTGAGAGAACGCGGGATCGGACTGCCGATCGTCTTCCTTACTGGATACTCTTTGGTCGAGCTGGAGCTGCAGGCGCTGGATCGCGGCGCAATCGATTTTGTAGACAAGGCTCGCGGTATAGAGGTGCTGGCCCACCGTCTGCGCGTGATCCTCGAGGGGCAGCGCCACATGCCTCCCCCGGCGATGCCCGAGGTCGAGCGTCACGGCGAGTTGGCTTTGTACCCCTCAACAGCGCGCGTCCTATGGCAACAGCAGGACACCGGTATGACCGTCACCGAATACAAGATCGTGAGGCTGCTGGTATCGGGCACGGGCATCCAATCCTACCGCACCATCTATGATACAGCGCATTATGCAGGCTTCGTCGCCGGCAGCGGCGCTCTCGGGTACACCATAAATGTCCGCTCGCTCATAAAGCGGATCCGGAGAAAATTCCTAGCAGTCGACCGCGGCTTTTCTGCGATCAAGAACGTGCATCGTATCGGCTACCGATGGCTCGATCCGCAGCGCTGACGGTCTGGAAACAGAGCAAAGCACAGGGTGTGCTGTAGCCTTTAGGTGGACACGAACAGACGGCGCTCAGTGTCCCTTCACCCGGGCGATGGCCGCTATAGTAATCGTTGAAGGGCATGCCGACGGCAAGCCAGAAGTCCGAAGGGCAACGAAAGTTTGGATAGTCTGGTATTTTGGGGCGTTCGCCTGCACGATTAAGCCTTCATCGTCGGGCATTGGGGGTTGTGCCCGCGTGAGGATGACCGAAAGCATGGCTTGGCAACCATACGCTTGCTCGACGCTCGTGCCGTCGTGCCATTCGTGATCCCTTTAGGGCGGCTGACGATTGCAGAGCCGTAACAGAATCTGTATGGGCTGGCGAAGCCCGCCTGCCCCGGCGCGCAGCTCAGTCACAAGCACGGCCGCGACGTCGCCGATCTCAAGCAAAAACTCGCGTCTTACGTCGATATCGACAGCTACCTTCACTACACGGTTATGGTGCCTGCACCGTCAACCGTGAGCACAACTCCCGTAACTGCTCGCAATCCTTCACCCCGCTATATGTCATTTGGCTACCGCGCCAGCAGTGTGATGCGCTCGCAACCGTCCGCTTCGACTGTCGCCTTAGCGTCCGTGCCGGTAGTTCGTCAGGCGCCGCCCGAGGAGACCCACCGAGGCCGCCCTGGGTTCTGGCTGGAGACCTGTAGCTGTCGTGCCTGCACTGGGCGCGGCCGGAGATAATCGTTGAAGTGACCTGCCTCAGTTGGACCGAGGACAACTTGCTGCGCCGAGTCTCTTATCAGGGCAGCGGGAGGACAAGTCGGCAAGGCAGGTCGTTCGGTCTCTACCAATGCACCTCGGGCGGCCGCTAAGGATGCGTTAGGCCGGCTCCGTAGTTCGCGACGAAAGCCGTCGGAAGCGAAAAGATGGAATGGCCCCGGCCGCTCTTTACGGTCCAGTGCCCGACTCCCGCTGCTACGCGCCCATCCGGTGTCTCGATCGACACCCGTGCCGTCGTCGTTCCTGAACGCCACGAGCTCGCTATTCGGCATGGAGCGTGCGGACGGGGCCTAGCCGCTCACTGTTGGCTCGGGGAGATGCAGCGAGGACGATGGCAACGTAACCCCGCCCCGGCAAGCCGCGGTGGGACTTAGGGAGGTACCCGCAATGTGTCGTGGACCTTCCAACGCGATGTCGGTGTTACTGGCGCATGGACCAATCAGTTTCTAGCAGGCTGGAACTGCTCCAAGCTGTCCTGAGAAAAAGCGAGCAAGGCTTGGCTCGCCAGCGTCAGCGTATCGAGGACTTACGCAGTGATGGTCATCGAACGATCGAGGCAGAGGACGTTCTGCTGAGGTTTGAAACGGCCTATCAAGCGCTGTTGGCCAAGCTGAACGCGCTGAGGGCCGAAGGAGTGACAGGCTGACAAACAAGTTCCAGGCACGGCACCATTGGCCGATGATTGCCCGAAACAGGATCCAGTTCGCGGCGGCGTTCGTCGTCCAGCTCCACCGCCTGAGTTCCAACAGCCCGCATTCATGGCGGAGAGCTGAAAGCGTCGGGCGCGACATCAACCTTGATGGCGCGGCACTGGAGCTGGCGATTCGCGACACCGAGAAGGCCGGTTTCATACAGCGTCGGGCTGACAACGAAGGCCTCATTATTTTGACGGCAAAGGGGCGAGCCGCCGCATCACTGAGCTGAGCCGCTCACCATGCCGGACCTGATCATCACTGTGCGTTCCGAGGATGCAGTGATGACTACCGCAGCGCAACGCGCGCGGGCACCCGTTGGGCGGGCTAGTGACCTACCCATAAAGCGACGTGGAACCCCCGCAACGCTGCTTCACGGGGAGTCCATTACTGGCCAGATGTCGTCCTCTGTGCCATAGCGGCTCCCGTGCCGGTAGCCATCACTAAGATGTCTCGCCGCGAGCCGCCGCCAGTCCAGAGATCAGGGCCAACGCCTGCAGCAATTCCTCGGCTGTGGGCAGGGGAAAGATCCTGACCGGCAGTTCCTGCTTGGCGCCGGGCAAAAGCGCCAGACATATCCTGCGTCGGGCATTCTTTTCGCGACCCATCGCAAGCTCACAAAGCGCAGCGTAGAGGCATCCCGCCTCCCAGGCCGTAGCGCGGCGATTGGCCACAACGATGTGGTCGACGACCGCCCGGAAAGAGACGGCGACATCGATCCCATCGGAGGTGGTGTCGGTTCGCTTGACGTCGGGAACGGCTGACAAGCGCTTGGCCTGTTTCATCGCCGCACTATGCTAGTCGCGCCTGCCCCCCGCACTGTACCTGAAGTGGTACTCCGGAAACTACGGAAGGGATGAACGCACCGTTACGTCAGTCGCTCGTCGCCGAGGGTTCACTAAGCCTCGCACCAGTTCGTTCGTGGAGCGTAACGATATGCCGGATCACGAGGCGCGGGTGCAGGGTTATGGCAGAACAGTGGCCCGTCAGCCCGATAGTCCGAAACGCTGCGCAATTGCGCGCGTGAAGGCCACGCCGCTCCGCAGAACCCGTGCTTATCGGCAAGATAGCCGGCGCTGTAGCGGGTGAAAGCCAGCGCCCAGCCCTTCCCGGACCATGATAGCCTGATCGGCCTGCCCGACACTTGCAGGCTCAACTTACTCCAGGCGCAGGAGCCTTATTGTTTTGAACTCAACAGGGCATTCAGCAATCTGTGGCAGCAATCTTGGCATGTGCGTTGGCCTCGATCACGAAGATCGGATCGTAGTGGGCACCCTGGAAGACCGACATCGACAAGAAGTGCAACGAAGGCACTCCGTCCTTGAGCCGGCCGTAAGTCTCCGCCCCGGCCTCCTCCTGTTGGCGTTTGAATTCCTCGATGAGGTCTGACAGATGGCTGGCGCTCTGCGGATCGACGTCCAGAACGACCGACAAGATCGTTTGCGGCATTCTAGGCTCTCCCTTGCAGCCACTTTGACGCACGCAACCAGCCGGTCAATCTGCGTGTGTGCATGGTTCGATGCCCTGCTCGCGCCGCAGGGAGACTTGGCGTGCAGCCATCGTGTTCGTCGCTGGTGCATCTGCTGAGCTTTTTGCAACACGATGTATTCGAACTGCGCCGCCACCGAGGCCTTGCTCTGGTCGAAGGTGCATATCTCCGAGTCGGTTGACTTCAGGAAGGCGTGCATCTCACGGACGATGGCGACGTTGTGCTGGCCTCTCTTCTCTCCCGGCACGACCGCGCCGGGCGCGGCTGACGCGTTGGTTCGATCCGGCATTATCCGGCCGGCTGATTCCAGCCGGAAGGATAATGCACCAGACGTAACAGGCTCAAATCTTCACGAAGGAAAACCGGCACGTCCGGCCCTGGGTCCGGATGCCCGTGCCGCGCGTTGCCTCGAAGCGGGAGGGGACGGGATAGCTGAACTTTTCGCCCGGTTGACCGAAACCCACCGTGTACTCTGACTTGCCATTGAGCCCCGAGGCCATAAGGGCCGCGGTTCCATCGGCCTGGATTCGCCCGGTGAGCGTCAGAGACGACAGCTTGTCCTTCGTGCCGTACTGACCGACCAGCCTGCCGTCCTTTACCGTGGCGTCATACAGCCACCTGAAGCCGCGGGCGCCTCCCGGTGCGGGCTCGCACCCCTGCGTCACGCTCCAGGTGCCGTCGAAGGGCGCGGCGCGCGCCGGCGCCTGAGGCAATGCAGTCGCGCCCAGCAAGGCGATCAAAGCCGATAGACGTCGCATGCCACCTCTCCGTCAATGTCCGATCATTTCTGCGGACGGGCTTCCTACCGGCACTGGATGGTGGCCGAGAAATCCCGCCCGTTCGCTCCCGCCCGGCCGGCAATGCTCAGGACGTTCCCTTCCACCCGGCCTGTCATGTAGACGGTGAAGGCCTGGTTGACGTGGGTCTGTTGCCCGACTCCGTTGTAGGTGACCCGGACGGCCCCACCGGCGTCGATGTTGCCGCTGAAGGTCTGGCGATCAGTCGAACCCTGCGACGTCCAGCCGCCGGAGATCACGCCGCTGCTGATCGTCGCGTTGGCGTTCCAGCAGCTCGACGGGTATCCCTGGTAGGCGGCGCGGCACCACTGCACCCTGTAGGTGCCCTCGCAGGGCGTGGCGACCTTCGCCGGTGCCGCCGGTTGTGGCTGCGCGACGGCGGCAAGCTTGCGTTGCTCCTCGTCGTGGCGAGCGAGCGACGGCGCAGCCTCGCGCAGCAGGGCCGCCTGCGAGTCCACCGAAAGATATCCGGTAGCGGCGCGACCGGCTTTCTTCTGCCAGGCAGCGATCATCTCACGCGACCGCGCGCCGAACACGCCATCATTGCCGCCCGTCAGGAATCCCAGCGCCGTCAGCGCGGTCTGGATACGCTGGCGGTCGGGCTGGCCAAGGCGAAGCGCCGCCTCCGCGGCTTCCGCTCCCTTGAGGTCGGCCTCCTCGGCCTTCAGGCGCACGGCCGCCTCCGCTTCCGCCTTATTGCGGGCATCGCTCTCCGCCTGCTGCCGAGCCGCGGCCGCGGCCGCCATATCAGCGGCGGCCTGGCGCTTGGCGTCTTCGACGGCCCGCCGGCGGGCAGCCTCCTCCGCCTCCGCCTTCTGGCGCATTTCTTCCTCGATCTTGCGCCGCAAGGCCGCTTCCTCGTCCAATTTGCGACGAGCGTCGGCTTCGGCGCGCAGGCGTGCAGCCTCCTCGAAAGCCGCCCGCTGCGCTCGGCGTGCCTCTTCGAGCTGCTCCTGTGCACGATCCTGGGCCGGCGCAGCCGCAACGGCCGGCTGCGCAGACGGCGATGGCGATGACGGACCGGCGGATGATGACGCGGTGGATGACGATGAAGGGGATGACGATTCAGAGACCGCCGGGCCCGAGGGACGCGAGCCGATGGCGAACCAGCCTCCCGCCAGCAGGCATAGGACCGCGACGCCGGCGGCCAGCATCATGGCCAGCCGCATGCGCGATGCCGCCACGGCCGTGGCGGCGGCGGCCGTCGCGGCGCGCGGCATGACGACGGTGGCCGGTGCCGCGCCGGCACCGACCGGGGTCGCAGACAGGATCTTCCGCCACGCCGCGATCGATTGCGGGCGGTCGGCGGCGCGCACGGCGAGGCCGGCATCGATGCCGGCGAGCAGCGTTCGAGGGAAAGGAAGCCCGCTGTCGGCGAGGGCCACGTACGTGTCGTCGATGATCCGATCGATCGCGTTGGGCGGCGCACGGCCGGTGATCGCGTGATGGACCGTGGCAGCCAGGCCGTAGATATCCGTCCACGGTCCCTGCGTGGCGGCCGTGAACTGCTCGACCGCGGCGTAGCCCGGGGTGAAGATCGCCGTCATCGCCTGCGAGCGTCCGTCTAGTGCGGCGCGGGAGGCGCCGAAATCGATCAGCACGGGGTGACCGTTGCCATCGACCAGGACATTGGCGGGCTTGATGTCGCGATGAAGGAAGCCTACCCCGTGGACCTGCTCGAGCCCGTCGAGAAGGGTCGAGAGAATCCCGTCGAGGCCTGCGGCGTCGAGCGGCCCCTGTCGCTCGATCTGCTCGAGCAGAGTGCGGCCGCGCACCAACTCCATGGCGAGATAGGCCGTGCCGTTCGCCTCGAGAAAGTCGTGCACCTGCACGACGCCCGGGAGGCGATGAAACGCCGCCAGCGTGCGCCCCTCGGCGATGAAGCGGTCGCGCCCCCAGGCGAAGTCGGCCGCTGCGCTGCCGGACCGCGGCGCCACGGTCGTGCCGTCCTGCCGGACGGCGAGCGCGGCCGGCAGATATTCCTTGATCGCGACCTCGCGGCCGAGCTCGCTATCGATGGCGCGGTAGGTGATGCCGAAACTGCCTTGCCCCAGAACGGAGACGATACGGTACCGCCCCACGAGCTGATCAGGCCGCAGTGAAACGAAATCGTTGCTGGTGGCGCCAGCGTCGCTGTCCGCGCTCACCCCGGCCCCCGCGAACCGGCATCAGGATATTCTCGCGACGTCGTCGGCGCGTGCCCCAGAAGCCATCCCGCCATTGTGTTTGCCCCCGCAGACTCCGGGCCGATCACACCAACACAGGCAGGGAGACGGCAACTGACCAATCGTGATCAATACGGGGCATCGGACGCCGACCCGCCCAGATGGCGAAGCAGAAGTTTGTGTACCGACCGAGTTGCTCGCTGCTGGTCCGCGAAAGGTCCGCGCTCGGCGTCAAGCCGTTAATGCCGAGGCTGATGGTCGAGCGGCCGCCGAAGCCGTCGCGGCCGCTGTTGCCCCGCTGCAGGCGATCATCGAGACCTTGTGAGGAGAGCTGAAGGCGGCCCGCGATTCCAACGGCACGCTGCGCGAGCAAGTCGCGACTGCCCAAGCCGAGAGTGCGGCATTGAAGGGTAAGGCCGAGGCACTTGAGGCCGCGTTGGACCGTGAGGTTGCCGACCGCCACACCCTGCAGCAGCAGATAGATCACGTTCGCCGGGAGTGCCAGGCCGCCCAGGAGCGCGTCGTTCAAGCCAAGGCTGAGATCCTCGATGAACGGCGCCGGGTTCAATCCGTTGAAGACTTGGTGACGGGCCTCAAGCATGAATTGAGGGAGGGCGAGCAAGCCAATAAGCGCCGCCGATGGTGGTTTTGGCGATGACTATGCAGCGCTGCTCGAGCAGGCCCTCGCCACCGCGGGCCTGCCGCCGCCGATCTTGGCGCTTCCTCGGATGAAGCACCCGCCCGAGCCCATCAGTACGAGCCCATGATCTTGGTGCAGCATATCCGACGCGATCTGTCGGGATCCTGCATCAGCGCACCTCGAGGGTCGCGACTGCGGCCCGACCGCTTACAACATCCGTCACGCGCACCTGCCAATGGCCAGGCACGTCGCCAGGAGCAAGGGGCAGATGCCAAAGACTGCCTCCCGGCGGCACTCGCACCGTCCCCGACGCCACCGGCACGACCTGCCCCGTGGGGCCCACGATCTCCAGCCGCACGACATGAGCCGCGGCTGACGCGGGCCCATCCAGCCCAAGCCGGAAGGTGACCAGATCTCCCAGGGCGGCTTGCGCGGGACCGGACAAGGTCGGCGCCGGCAGCGGCGCGGCCGATAATGCCAGCAGCACGGGCTCGATTGGGCCAAGTTGCAGGACAAGCCTGTCGGTGAGCACCGCCGGCGCGCCGTCGCGCAGGGATCGCACCCACAGTCGTCCCGGCAGCCGCAGTTCCATCGGCCGATCGCCTTCCGCCCCATCCTGACGCTGGATGCCAGCGATCATCATGCCGCCGCTGCGGAACAGGCGTATGTCCAGGTCCGCCGCTGGTCGGCCGGTCGCGTCCAGCAGCGCCAGGGGCGGATGCACGCCGGCCTCGGCCAGCAGAGTTGCCATTTCACCCGGTGGCGCCGTCTCCGCCTGCAGACTCGCGGGCAAGCGCAGGCGCCGGGTGGCAACCAGGTCCGCAAACGGCGCTGCATTGCGCGGGCGGCCAAGCGCATCCCGCTCACCGGGCGGCACATCCGCCAGGATGAGGCCACCCGCCTCGGCGAAGCCGCGCACGGCGGCGACCTCCTCGTTGGACAAGGCGATGCTATGCGGGAGCACGAGAAGCCGCGTGCCATCCCGAGTGAGCTCGCCCGCTGAGAGCGCTTCCGGCGTGATCCAGCGCGGCTGCGCGCCAAGCCCCGCCAAGGCCCGTGCCGCCCGGCGCGTCGCCGCGCGCCAGGGATTGTCCGCGCCCTCCGCTTCCGCGTCGCGCTCCACCCAGGCATCACCGCTCGGGCGCCGGTCCAGCAGCCAAGTCATGCGGAAGCTGGCCTGCGAGTAAAGAATCGCAACCTGTCCCGGCGCAGGTTGGGCCTCCAGCAACTGCGCGCCCAAGGCGCCGGTCTGCTCGCGCCACATCGGGGCGAAGAGCGCGCCACGCGGGCCCGGCCGACCGTCCGGCCCGGCAACGCTGCCGTCCTCATCCCAGATGATGGTCCCCTGCGCGCCCAGCAGCCACGCATGCCAAAGGCGATGCTGCTCCGCCTCGTTGGCGTCGAAAGAGGTGACCAGCACCCGCAAATCCGGATTCAATGAGCGCGCGATCTCGATGGCGTTCCCGAGGTCATAGATCTCCATCGCGTCAACGGCAGGCGCAAGCTGTCCGTAGTCATAGCCGCCCCAGCCCGGCACCTGGGCCCCCTCGAGGGCGGCAAGGGCCTCCGGATCGCCGCGGTGGATGGCGTTCGTGCCGGCGCGTACGGCCCGGGCAAATGCGACATCCATCCATGCCTTGAACTCCATCCAGGAAGGCACGGCAGCCTCGCTTCTGAGCACGTCACGGGTCAGGGCAGGCGTGACAGCTTCCCAGGTCGGGAAGGCGGTTTGCCAAGCCCGGTTCAGGGCGGCCAGGCTTCCGTGGCGTTCCTTCAGCCATGCCCGCATGCCTTGCAGCGAGGAAGGCGAGAGATCGAAGTCCCAGGCCGCCGCGAGATCAGCGATACCGCTCTCGTCAGCCAAGTTGTGAAAAAGGGGACGATAAGGGGCCTGCGAGCGTGCGACCTCCGTCAGCCTGGCCTCGATGGTTGCAAGCCAGGCCGGATCGGAGAGACTGGGTTGGCGATGGAAAACGGTCAGGTCATCCGGATTCCGCCGGTGCCGGGTCTTGGTCTGTTCGAACAGCCAGGTCACCGAACGTCCCAGCATCCAGCGGTGATAGGGGGCGTAGAAGTCTGTGGCCAAGTTTTCGGTGTACCAGCGCAGCCCGGCCGCCATCCGCTGTTCCGCACCGTCCCGGCCGGCCTGCGAGAGGGGGCGAAACAGCTTGGTTCCGGTGATCCCGAGCCTGTGCAGCGCGGGCATGGCGGACGCAGGCGCATTCTGCCACAGGATGACTTGGTACTGCGTCCATCCCGGGGCGGGACGGACGAAGAACCTGGCCTCGGCCTGCGTTTCCGCGTCGGAACTCGCGGGCCTGAAGCGGGCCGTGATCAGGTTCACAGGCGCACGCGCGCGTCGCAGGTCGATGCGGATCGCAATCTCCGCCTGCGGCTCCGCTAGCGTGATGCGATGCCGTTCGACCAGACGGCCGTCACCTTGGGTCCAGTCCAGTTGTAGCTCACCGGAGGCCGGTGCACTGGGGCGCCAGAGAGCGATGACCGGACCCGTGGGGTCCAGCGCCAGCGCGGGTAGTCGGACCTCATCCGCCACCGCCGGACATGCCAGCAGAAGCCCTGCTGCGAGGAGCGCGGTCACGAGGCGCGACTGCAGGGTCATGGCAGAACAGTGGCCCGGCGCTTCGCCCGATAGTCCCTAGCCGCTGCGCAGTTGTGCGCGCGAAGGCCGCGGCGCCCGGCACGGGCGCGCTGCTCGTCGGCGACGTGGTCGGCGCCATAGCGGGTGAAAGCCAGCGCCAATCCCTCGCGGACCATAATGTCGCTCAGATCCTCGCCGGACGCTCGGCAGATAACGATGCGCTTACAGCGTGTACGGTCCTTGTCCTGCATGCCTAAATCCGGGTTACACGGTGCCTGGTAGACGAGGCGCCGACGGGAGATGGTGGCTGCACCACCGGCCGGCCTTCAAACGGAACCAAAGCCGGATCGTTGGGCTGTGTGGGCTCCGATCCGACTTTGGTCCCTGACGCTGCGTCTCTACTGGTGGAATGGGCGCACCAACAAAACCTCGCAGGCATTCCCAAAAGAGTACGTTTTTGAGAGCAGTTCTTCGCTTGCGCATTTGGGTAGCTCACCCTGAGGGCTAGCTGCGCATGCAAGAATCCGACATTGGGATGCCGCCAACTTAACCTGTGTTAATTCGCCGAGCCTAACGTTCCAGTACGGTGCGGAGGTGTGTGGGACAATTGGGATTGAGGCAACAGATGGAAGAGCGTGTAGCCACGCTCATCATTGAACCGTGTTCGCTTGTATGCGAGGCACTGGTTTCACTGATGGCGAGTCATTCGTATTGTGTAATCGGCGGTGTCGCTTCAACGGCTGACATCGACAGTGCGTCGCTTGTCGCAGACGTGCCCAAGCTCGTCATCCTTGGGGCACTGCCGGCCGAGGAAGCCACTACTGCCGCGAGCTGCATTCGCAAGCTGTGGCCGGAAACCAAAATCGTTCTTCTCTTCGAACAGGCATCATCGAACGACTTCCAGAAGCTGTCGCTGTCGGAGATCGATGGATGCGTTCCATTATCCGCGTCGCCTGATGTGCTTATCAGCGCTCTTCAGCAGATTCTCGATGGGGATTTCAAGATCCTGATCCAGAACACTGCGTCCCGTTCGGTAATCGCTTTACCGTCCGCTCGGTTACCGATCGCGGCGGTTGTGACGAGTGAGGAGGCGCGGAATGATTCCTTCGACGGCTCTTTTTCAATTCGAGTTCGTCACGGCCTATCGGAGCGTGAGGAGCAGATCATCAAAAGCGTGGTAAAGGGACATGGCAACAAGATGATCGCCCGGACGCTCGACATTGCGGAAGCAACGGTCAAGGTCCACATGAAGTCGGTCCTGCGAAAGATACGGGTGGCTAACCGAACTCAAGCAGCCATCTGGGCGCTCGAAAATGGCTACGCCGCTAACAACCTGCATCCCGAGCTGCCGCGGCTTGAAGATACCCCTCAACCGGTAGAGGCGCCACGGACCGAAGCGCAAGCGGTGCGCTGATGGACAGCGACACCCTCGCACGCCGCATCTTCGCGGCCTACTGCGGCGCGTTCCTCGTGCTCGCGGTGCGCGTGTGCACACTTAGGCAGTAGCCATCGCTGAAGCGCGGCAGAGCTTACGATCGGCCATCGCGACCGAGTTGGCATACCCGCGCGCCCCGATTGGAAGCACCTTGAGGAATTTAGGGGCACGAACGAAGCGCTGGCAGCCTAGGAGCGGCTGGTGCCGCCCTTCGTGGGCGTGGTATCCAAACCAGGTACCAAGAGCAAAACTGCGGGCCTCGGCGGACGACTCTCCTCCGGCGCCTTTCCTTGGACGCTCGGCGGTGCGCTGGTGGACGTGAGGTGAGAACATCGTTGAGGCCGCGTAGGTGGGCGCGACGGCTCTGCGTGCGAGACCGACCACCCATAGGGGACCGCCGTGAGGCGGGTGTATAGGTGCCTTCTCACATTTTTTCCGTCAGAACCTCCGATACACTAGGATGATCAACTGACCACCCAAGGAGACGCAGATGATAGGCACGGCCTATTCAATCGGGGGCTTCGTTGTATCGGTCATCATTCTTCTCACCTTGAACTACTGGCGGGTAAGTGGACCAATCCAGGTGCCGTCGCCGCGGCCTCCGGGGCCAGAGCCTGCCGCAAGCCTGAGCTATGCGCTGCGTGCCCAACTGGTGATCCGCGAGCCACAGCGGGCCGCCTGCGGAAAGGCTGTGAGGATGAACCCAAAGAGGGGCTATGCACTTCTATAGGCTTCGGCCTCAGCCACAAGCGCAATGACGCGGCCGTAAAGGGTGCCGCTGCCCAAGAGGCAGCCCTCTCAAGGCTGAAACACGGGTTCGAATCCCGTAGGGGGCGCCAATAAAATCAGCATTTGACAGCAAGAAACCTCTGGCGGCGTCTTTTGGGGGACACCCTGGGGACACAACTGCGTGAATTCCGGTGCGTTGACTTCGATGCCCACGCCATCGCATCCGCCCAGTCCTGCTGATCAACTCGGCCTGATCGCGGATCCCGGCATGCATGCGGCAGCACACCATTTCGTCCCGTAGGAGGCGCGCCCGTGTTGGCGGCAAGCTCATGGCAAGCGTTGCGGACGCTTCACGGATCGCTCGCACGCCGGACCCGGCCAGTCACCGTCTCATCGGCCAACATCATGTCAGGCCGCCGGGCGCCGGAACCTCGTTCTCGCCGCTCATCAGGCGGGTGCAACGCGATCGGCGATTGCCAGACCGCGGCACTGGTCGGCCGCGACGGGTCGATCGACTGGCTGTGCTGGCCACGCTTCGACTCCGACGCCTGCTTTGCCGCGCTGATCGGGAAGCCGTCCAACGGTCGCTGGCTGATCGCCCCCTCCGACGACGCCATCGAGGTCCGCCCACCGGCGCCTTAGGCGGCGGCGCGGCCACCCGGCTTGAACAGAAACGCCAAAGCGCGGGCGTTCTTGATGCTGCCTTCAGCACGCTCCCACGCGCCGCGAAGCGCTTTGCGCAAGGCGGGCTCGCCGTAACGGGCGACAATGTACGCCACGCAAAGCATAGTGATGATGGCAATGGCCAGCGCGGCCCACGCGTTGACGCCGGCGCCGACCATGGCGCGGATCAGAAACGCGCCGACGACGGAGTGCGTGAGGTAGAGCGGGTATGTCATTTGGCCCGCGTGTTTGAAGGCGTCCTGCCAGGCTTTGGTTTTTGGCGCGAAGCGCTCGGGCGTGCGGACGACGATGAACATAGGTGCGACCGCGGCGAGCCACAAGAGCGCCGGCACGCTGTCGGAAACGGCCAAGCCCAGCTGCACTTCGTGGGCGGCCATATCGTGTGCGCGGCCGACGATTTCCAACACGCCGACCGCAACAGCAAGACCAATGCCGATCCAGTCGCTGGGCTTCACGGCTTTCATGGTGAAAAGCCACATCCAGATGCCAAGCGCGAAAAATGCGCCGTAGCGGAACTGCAGCACGTCAGAGTACGTGATGATCTGCCGGCCGAGCGAGGAATGAAACAGCGCCGGGCTGAAGATGAAGGCGGTGAGGTATATCGCCGATACCGCGAGCAGCGCCCACGCGGCCCAGAAAAGTTTGTCGAAGCGGCCGAACAACAAGAGCGCGAAGATGATGGCGTAGAAGACAAGTTCAACCGCGAGCGACCAATAGACGCCGTCCACCCAGGGGCCGAAAATCCAGAGTGTCAGCGAGCGCAGCATCTCGCCGCCCAGATGCGTCATAGTCTCGCCACCGGCGAGCAGCCACGCGGCGAGTGTGACAAATGCGCAGATCCACACTGCCGGATAGAGCCGCAACACGCGGCTTTTGGCGAAGGCAATGGGTGAAACGTTGTTGGCGGAGTTGGCGATGACGAAACCGGAGATGACGAAGAAAATCTCGACGCCAACCCAGCCCCACGACGTGAACGGCGTCGCGGCTGGAAACGCAGTGGCGTGGTTGAGCATGTGGCCGACGACGGAGTCTTTCGAGGCCCAGCTGTAGAAGCCCAGGTGAAAGACCATAACGCTAAGCGCCGCGAAGAACCGGAGCGCATCGAGTGGATAGACGTGGGCGCGCATGCATCTGTCCCCCTTTTATTGCAGAACACAGCCACCACACGTTGGATCTGGCTCAATGCCTGCTGGGCTCGGCTCGATGCTTTCAACCGCAGCTCGACCCGAGCAGCACCGCTCCCACCAGCTGAGGTCCGCACCGTCGGCAGCCACGTAGCGAATGAACGTCCGCAGCTCGGCGATGGTGGAACGTCCCATCTGCGGCTCGCGGCCCAGCTCTGCGTCGGGCCTGTATCGAATATCGCCGATCGTGCGCCAGCGATCGGCCCGCACCAGGCAATTGAGCAGGCGCCGCGATATCCCCATGTCGAAGAGAACTTCTTTAGGCGCGCCGTCGGCTAAGTTCGTCATCCTCATGACCTTGCACTTCAAACGCACGTTCTACCTGACGACTTTCCTTCGCCGCGACGACATGCTGATCGGTGTGAAGCGCATAGAATGCCGATGGCGCGCGGAAAAGCCGGCGGACGACCCGCGTACAGGCGCCAGCCAGAATTACGGGAGTACCCCCAAAGGGTTGGGGGCCGATGCCGGATCCCTCGGTTGCAAGAGCCCGCTCGCCGCTCGGCGGAGGCCGAACAGGATCCATCGATCGAGTGCGCCTGCTCCCAGGTCTTAGCGACCACTGGTTGCCGGATGCTGTGCCCGCCACTCCCACGCCGGCAGACAGTCATGCGCATGCACGCCAAGCCGATCAGTCTTCGCCTTGGCCTCTTGGCAAACATAATCCGAGCTATACCGAACGAACGCCCAAGCCAGTCCTTCGCGCACCATGATTGCGCCCAAATCTTCGCCTGACGTCCCGGTAAGGCGGCTCACCAGTCGCCACCAATAAGGCACTCTCGCTCGCCAGCGTTAACTGAACTGGCAAGCAGTCGACCGGCAATGTGGTGCCATCCGCACGGAGATCCACGCCGACGTCTGCAGTCGAGGCTTTGACGAAAAGCGCAACACCTTCCGGGCGGCCTATGACGACACGCTGCTCGATACGAGCCTGCTGCTGCTGGCGCAGGTCGGCTTCATCGACTGCCACGATCCGCGTTTCGTCGGAACGCTGGCGGCGATCGCGCGATCTCCTCGTCGTCGGTTTCCTGCGGCGCTACAACACCCATCACGCTGATGACGGCCTGAAGCGAGGCGAAGGTGCCTTCCTGGCGTGCAGCTTCTGGCTGGCCGACGCCTATGCCTCGGTCGGACGCCGCGACGATGCCGAGAAGCTGTTCAAGCGTCTGCTCGCGATCCGCAACGATCTCGGGCTACTCGCCGAAGAATACGACACGTCGGGCGGCCGGTTGATCGGCAACTTCCCCCAGGCTTTCTCTCATGTCGGCCTGATCAACACCGCCTTCAATCTCACGCGCTTCGCCCGGCCGGCCGACCAGCGCGCCAACGTTAACGGCTCGGACGCGCGGGCGCCCAAGCCACCCGAGCGGCCGAAGCAGCCCGGCGGACCCGACGTCAGGCGTCGAGCCTTCATCATCAGCTCGCTGACGACCTTGGGTGATCTGGCCCGATTGGGTTTGCCGGTACGAGAACGCTCGCCCACGAGGCGCGCTTTTTCGGCCGAAATGCGAATCAACCGGTATCCGGCCCGCGCGAGAACGGAGCCGTCGTCTTCCCCGTCGCCAGCGCCAGCGGCAGCACGCTCGTCCTCGAAACGCTTGGCCGCGACGAGCGCTTCGGCCTCGCCGAAGGGGATCTGGATGAACTTCAGGACGACAGCTCGGTCCTCGCCAATCACGCCGACCCTCTCCTCCGTGTTCAGTCCATTCATCGAGCCAGCCGGCGCGTCATCCTGTCGGACAACGTCCCGACCGACTTCGGCAAGGACAGCTCGAGGCATCCGTTGCTGCGGCGCTGGGACCATCGCCCGGGTGATCCGGCCGCCGGCGGCCTGACGATAGGCCCTGACAACGCGGTACCGATCCCACCCCCGGCAGCAGACGACCAAAAAGGCTGAATGGAGCTCGAAGATAGCGTCGAGATACAATTCGTCGGCCCGAACAACCCGGTATACCGGACGGGCGACTACTGGCTCATACCGGCTCGGGTCGCCACCGGGAACGTCGAGTGGCCATACGAGCCGGTGCCGGGCAGTGCCGAGAAGCGGCCGCTTGCCAAGCTTCCCGACGGCATCACTCACCACTACGCTCCGCTGCGCGTCGTTGACTGGGACGGCAAGACACTGACGCTCAACAGGGAATGTCGCCTGCAACTACCCGGCGCCGGCCCCATACCTGCCCGGAGAAGGTAAGGATTCCGGCACCATTGGCACGCGCGTTCTGCCACGATATGACTTCGTGCGCTTTGTAGTGGCGGTGGATTTTTTTTAGCATGACGTCAAGGAACTTGATGTCGTCACCAGCAGGCTGCAGTCCGTCCAGACTGCATCAGCCAGGAAAACCCATCGGAGGCAAACAAAGACTTGTCGGAGACCTTGTTTGTTTCTTGGGAATTTCTTGCTGACACCAGCGGCGTTAGTCAACACCTAGAACAACCGCAAGAACTGTTCTCCTCGCCCGCTGCCATCGGCGCGTCGTTCGTTGAAGTGGACCGGAGCGCCTCGATGGCCAACCGAATTCTATCCTACGGTATCCGACTCCACGGCCCTCATAAATTTCCTCTTCCATTCTTTACCTGCCGGCGCAAGTCTTGAGTTGAGCGAGCATGAGTGACCGATCCCGCGTGCTCTACGGGGTGGCGTCATTCGGTCAATCAACGAAGCTGACCATGGCTGCATCTGCCTACATTGATCCGGTGGTCGATCTATCAAGGCCTCCTACGGCGGCCGACCTCGAGACCGTCTTCCGCAAGCCTGCAGGCCGGTTCGGCCGTAATCATGTTCGCAATTACCTCATATTCGCCAAGGGCTTCCCGCATCCCTTCGAAGGCGGACTATGCTCCGCCAAGACTGGCGCCGAGTGGCCAGCAAGCACGGCAGGGCGGAGTGCGCGAGTCGCACGTCTCAACGCGTGCGACTTTCTGTGATCGCAGCAGTGCAGGCCTAAAACGTTGGCCAGCTTGAGACCAGAGCTTGCAAGAATGGCGCGCCCGAAGAGATTCGAACTCCTAACCTTCTGATCCGTAGTCAGATGCTCTATCCAGTTGAGCTACGGGCGCGTAGCCGGACGGCCTCGTCGAGGGGTCCGGCGAAGAGGGGCGCACCCTAGTGAAACCGGCCCGCGGATGCAAGCCGCGAGACGGCTGTGCGACGCCGCCGCAGGCCTTCAAAAAAGTGGGCGCAAACCCTTCTCGCGGCTCGGAAATCGCCGTCTTGGACCTGTTCCGGGCTTTCCAGTAGCATGACGGCCTTCTGAATTTTCGGGTGCACCGGGCGATGCTCGCCACCAGGCCAGCGACGGCCTTTTCCCTTCTCGCTTTGATCGGGCTGATCCTCGGCCTCGCCGCGCCGGTGCTTGGGCAGGACCTGTCGGCGGCCGACCGATCGGCCATCCGCGAGGCCATCCAGGGCCAGGTCGACGCCTTCCGGCGCGACGATGGCGAGGGCGCCTTCGGCTACGCCTCGCCCTCGATCCGCGGCATGTTCGGCACGTCCGAGGTGTTCATGGACATGGTCCGGCAGGGCTATCAGCCGGTCTTTCGCCCGCGCGTGTTCGACTTCCGCGAGATCGTGACCCTGCATGGCCAGGTCACGCAGAAGGTCCATGTCGTCGGGCCCGACGGGCGGCCGGTCACGGCCTTCTATCCAATGATGCAGCTGCCCGACGGCACGTGGCGCATCAACGGCTGCTTCCTGCAGGCGCCGGAAGAACGCCAGGCCTGATCTAAAAGTCGTGGACCGCGTCTCGCCCAAGGTGCTGGCGCTGCTGGCCCTGCTGACCGCCGTTTGGGGCACCAACTGGCCGCTGTTCAAGATCGCGCTCGACGAATTGCCGGTGCTGACCTTCCGCAGCATCACCATGGTCACCGCCTTTATCCTGCTGACGGCTATCCTGGTGGTGCGTCGCGAGAGCTTCGCCGTTCCCAAGGGCAAATGGCCCGCCTTGATCGCGGCGTCGGCGATGAACATCCTCGTATGGAACATCGCGACGTCGCTCGCGGTGCTCTACATCCCGTCGGGCCATGCCTCGGTGCTGTCCTACACCATGCCCCTGTGGGTGGCGCTGATCGGCTTCGTGGCTTTTGGCCAGCGCCTGACGGGTCGCCTGCTCGCCGCCATCCTGATCGGCGCGGCGGCGGTGCTGGCGCTGATGCTGCCCAATTTCGCGAGCTACGAGCGGGCGCCGGCCGGCCTGTTCTGGGGCCTGTTCGCGGGCTTCTGCTGGGCCGTCGGCACCTTCATCGTCAAGCGCACGGCGTGGCCCGGCATGGGCCTGTCGCTCACCTTCTGGCAGATCGTCATCAGCCTGCCGCCAGTCCTGCTGGGGGCGCTGGTGATCGATGGCGTTCCCGACCACTGGCCATCCGCCAAGGCGCTCACCGCCACGATCTACACCGGCGCCATTCCCATGGCGCTGGGCACGGCGACCTGGTTCGCCCTGGTGAAGCTGTTGCCGGCGCAGGTCGCCGCTCTCTCCTCGATTGCCATTCCGATCGTGGCCATCGTGAGCGGCGTGCTGCTGCTCAACGAACCGCTGTCGACACTGCAGACGATCGCCATCGGCTCGACGGTCGTGGCGCTGTGGCTGGCCCTGGTGCCGAAAAGAGAACGCTGAGGTTCAGCCGAGCTCGAAGCTGGTCACACCGAACAGGCCGGCATAGTCGAGGTCGGGATTGGCGCCGGTATACATGCGCGCGGTCTCGAACGATGGCTTCATGCCGGCTGACTCGACCAGCGCGACGCCCGGCTTGTTGATGTCCGGCACGTCGATCGCCACCGCCCTGGCATCCATCTTCGTCGCCAGCGCCGAGACCAACGCGGTGGCGATATCCGGCGAGTCGGCAAACAGCGGTCCGACGCGCGACGTCGTCTGGCACGAGCGCATGACCGCGAGACCCGCAAGCTTGCCGTCGCGGAGCGCCACCATGGCCGAGCGCTCGGGCAATGTGATCCACGCCGCCAGGAAACTATCCCGCGCCTCGGAGAAGAACCGACGGTCGAAAGCGGCGAGCCGGTCGAACGGCACGCTGCGCGCGTCGAACAGGCTGACGCCGGCCGGCGCCTTGCCGACGGGCGGCGGGCCTTCGTAGCGGATGTTGTTCCAGGCCAACCGGAAGCCCGACTTGCGATAGTTCGCCTGCTGGGCGGGCACGCCGTCGAGCCCGACATTGCGGCCGGCCATCCGCACCATGCCGGCGTCCCAGGTCTTGAGGCCGTAGCCCTTTCCGCGCGCTGCCGGCCGGGCGATGTAGAAGCCGAGGAAGCCGAAGCCTTGGCCGTATTTCACCACCGAGATGCAGGTGACCGGCTCGCCGTCGAGCCGGCCGATCAGGAAAGCGCCGGGATCGGCGGCGTGGAAGGCGTAGGCGTCGGTATTGCCTGGGTTCCAGCCTTCGTCGGCGGCCCAGCGGGCCATGCGCTGAACGTCGTCGGCGCTGGCGACGGTGATCTCGAAAGTCATGCGGCGACGCTAGCCTGCTTGCCAATCGATCGCCATCGCCGTCAGACTGGCCGCAATCACAAGGAGATACGGAGGAAACGATGAGACGGCTGATCGCGCTGTTGACGATGCTGTGTGCGTCCCTGGTGCTGGCGGGCGAGGCCAATGCCGAGTGGGCGGCGACCTGGACCGCCTCGGCACACGGTCCCTACCCGGTCGGCAATCCGACGGCGCAACCGGAGCTGAAGTTCGCCTTCCCGACGCCCGACCAGGGCGCGCGCGACCAGACCTTCCGCCTGATCGTGAAGCCCGACGCCTGGGGACCGCAGACACGCATCCGCCTGTCGAACGCCTTCGGCGCCAAGCCCGTCACCTTCGCCGACGCCTTCGTCGGCCTGCAGGAAAGCGGTGCGTCGGTCCTCAAAGGCACCAACCAGCCGGTGCTGTTCGGCGGCAAGAAGAGCGTGACGGTGCCGCCGGGCCAGAGCGTGGTGAGCGACGCGGTGGCGCTGCCGTTCGTGACGACGCCGCCCAGCCCGATGCTCAGGGGACTGAAGCTTGCCGTCAGCTTCCAGGTCGTGGGTGAGAGCGGCCCGATGACCTGGCATGCCAAGGCGCTGCAGACGTCCTACGTGACGGCGCCCGGCTCCGGCTCGCGAGCCAAGGACGAGGGCGAGGGCGCATTCCCCTATTCCACGACCTCCTGGTACTTCCTCGACGAAGTCGACATGAACCTGCCGGCGAAGGCCGAGGTCATCGTGGCCTTCGGCGATTCCATCACCGACGGTACAGGCACCACCATCAACGGCGACGATCGCTGGCCGGACGTGCTGTCGCGGCGCCTGCATGCCGCCCATGGCGATGCCTTCGTCGTCGTCAACCAGGGGATCGGCGGCAACCGCGTGGTCGGGCCCGACGACTACGCGACCCAGCCGATCGGCGGCGGTCCGGGCGCGCTGACGCGGCTCGAGCGCGACATCACGAGCCTGCCCGGCGTGAAGACCGTGATCTGGCTGGAGGGCATCAACGACTTCGGCGCAGCCAACACCAGCGCCGAGGCGGTCATGGAGGGCTACAACAAGGGCGTCCTCGCGCTGCGCCAGAAGATCCCGGGCGTAAAGATCTTTGCCGCCACGCTGACGCCGGCGCTCAACAGCACACCGACCCACGGCCGCGCCGAGGTCGAGGCCAAGCGCAAGGCGCTGAACGAATTCCTGCGCAACGCAAAGATCTTCGACGGTGTCATCGACTTCGAGAAGGCGACCCTCGATCCCGCCACCGGCGAGGTGAAGGTCGAGTTCCAGCCCAACTCGTCGACCGGCGGACCGGGCGACAAGCTGCATCCCAACCGCGCCGGCTACGCCGCCATGGCCAACGCCATCGACCTCGGGATGATTACGGGACGGGCGAAGTAGCTGGGGGCGCGCCACTCCAGTGGCGCGATCATGTCTTGCCTCGACGAAGACGCGCGACTGGAGTCGCGCGCCCCAGCGCGACTACTCCGCAGCCTTCGCCGTCGCCGAAAAGAACCGGTTCTCCGGCCGCGGCAGGCCGAGATTCTCGCGCAGGGTCTTGCCCTCGTACTCGGTGCGGAAGATCCCGCGGCGCTGCAGCTCGGGCACGACCAGATTGACGAAATCGTCGAGCCCGCCCGGCAGGTAGGGGAACATCACGTTGAAGCCGTCGGAGGCGCCGGTGGTCAGCCATTCCTCCATCTGGTCGGCGATCATCCTGGGCGTACCCATCATGGCAAGCCCGCCATAGCCGCCCAGACGACCGGCGATCTGGCGCACCGTCAGGTTCTCGCGCTTGGAAAGGGCGATCACCCGCTCGCGGCCGCTCTTGCTCTGGTTGGTCTCGGGGATCTCCGGCAACGGCCCGTCGGGATCGAACTTGCGCGCATCCTGGCCGACGGCGATCGACAGCGCCGCGATGCCGCTCTCGTAGCTCACCAGGCTGTCGAGCCTGGCGCGCTTCTCCTTCGCCTCGTCGAGCGAGGAGCCGATGATGGTGAAGGCGCCGGGCAGGATCTTTATGTGATCGGGGTTGCGCCCGGCCTTCGCCGCGCGGCCCTTCACGTCGGCATAGAAGGCGCGGCCGGCCTCGATCGGGCCGCCGGCGGCGAACACCATCTCGGCGGTCTCGGCGGCGAGCTGGCGGCCGTCATCCGAGGCGCCGGCCTGCACCATCACCGGCCAGCCCTGGATGGGCCGGGCGATGTTCAAGGGCCCGCGCACCTTCAGGTACTTGCCCTTGTGGTTCAGCACGTGGAGCTTGGCCGGATCGAAGTAGACGCCCTGCTCGACGTCGCGGACGAAGGCGTCGTCGGCCCATGAATCCCAGAGACCGGTGACGACGTCGAAGAACTCGCGGGCGCGGGCATAGCGCTCGGCATGCTCCATCTGCTCGTCCATGCCGAAGTTCAGCGCCGCGTCGGGATTGGAGGTCGTGACCAGGTTCCAGCCGGCGCGGCCCTCGGAGATGTGGTCGAGCGAGGCGAAGCGGCGGGCGATGGTGTAGGCGGGCTCGAAGGTGGTCGAGGCGGTGGCGATCAGGCCGAGGTGCCGGGTGTGCTGGGCGAGCGCCGGCAGCAAGGTCAGCGGATCGAACGAGGTCACCGTGGCGCTGCGCTTCAGCGCCTCCATGGGCATGTTCAGCACGGCCAGGTGATCGGCCATGAAGAAGGCGTCGAACTTGCCGCGCTCCAGGGTCTGGGCGTAGCGGATCAGCGCTTTGAGATTGAAGTTGGCGTCCGGCGTGCCGCCGGGATAGCGCCAGGCGGCGGTGTGGATGCTGACCGGGCGCATGAAGGCGCCGAGCCGCAGTTGGCGTTTGGAGCTCATGGCCTGCAATCTTGCCCTTGCCGGGCCGGCCGACAAGGCAGCCTCGGACGACAAGAACTAATTCAACGAATTTGTTTTCTCTTTCACACGATCGGCGGGTGTTTCTTGTCCGTCCCCGCCGAGTGCTCCCAGGCGCGCGCCACCTGGAACAGGGTGCTTTCCTCGAAGTAACGGCCGACGAACTGCACCGACAAGGGCAGGCCGTCGACCGACAGCCCGGACAGCATGGCGAGCGCGGGATGGCCGGTGACGTTGAACGGCGTGCGCGCCTGTCGCGGATAGGTGCGGTCGATATCGGCCGGGCGGTCGATGCGGCAGGGCGGGTCCATCGAGCTCGCGCACAGGAGCACGTCGACCTGGCGGAAGGCCGCCTCGACCTCGGCGATCATCTCCAGCCGGCGGCGCTGCGCCTGGACGTAGTCGCCGGCGTTCATGAAGGCGCCGGCCATCAGGCGGCGGCGCGACAGCTGGCCGTAGTCGCCCGGCCGCTCGCGCAGCCACGGACCGTGGACCGCCCAGGCCTCGCTTTGCAGGATGACGCGGTTGACCGCGCCGAACTCGGTGAGGGTCGGCAGGCGGATGTCGCGCACCTCGGCGCCCTCCATCTGCAAGGCGCGCGCGATATGGTTCAGGGCCGCCGTGACCTCGGCCTCGGCCGGCGTGTCGACTTCGTGGAAATGGCGCACGAAGCCGATGCGCAAGTCACGCACGCCGCGATCGAGGTTGGCGGCATAGTGGCCGTTTACCGAGGCGGCACTTCCGGGATCGAGGGCGTCGTGACCGGCAATCGCCTGCAGCATCAGCGCATTGTCGGCGACGGTCCGCGTCATCGGCCCGATATGGTCGAGCGTGAAGGAGAGCGGATAGACGCCGCGGCGCGACACCAGCCCATAGGTCGGCTTCAGCCCGACGATGCCGCAGCAGCTCGCGGGATTGCGCACGCTGCCGCCGGTGTCGGTGCCCAGCGCCATCGGAAACAGGCCGGCGGCCACGCCTGACCCCGAACCCGACGACGAACCGCCGGGATGATGGTCGGTGTTCCACGGATTGCGCGCCGGCGGCCACGGCAGGTCGAAGCTCGGCCCGCCGATCGCGAACTCGTGCGTCGACAGCTTGCCCATGACGATGGCGCCCGCGCCGCGCAGCTTCTGCACGCACACGGCGTCGGCCTTGGCGACGTTGCCGTCGAGGATCTTCGAATGGCAGGTCGTGGGCAGGCCAGCGACATTGATGATGTCCTTGATGCCGACCGGCACGCCATGCAGCGGCCCACGCAGGCGACCGGCGACGGCTTCCGCTTCGGCAGCCTTCGCGGCCGCCATCGCCGCTTCGCCATCGAGCCGGATGAAGGCGTTGAGCCTGGGATCGAGCGCGGCCACGCGCTCGAGCAGCGCCTTCATCAAGTCGACCGGCGACAGCTCCTTGTCGGCAATGGCCTGGGCGGCTTCGGCGACGCTGAGCCAATGCAGCTCGCCTACGGGACCATCCCTCATAGCCCCCTCCCCGCCTTCATCGGCGGCCACGGCTCGGCGGCCGGATCGGTCGGCTGCTTGATCTTGCTCATGACGTCGGACGCCTGCTTGGCCGCCGCGGCGACGTCGTCGGGGAATTCGGCCAGCGCCTTGGCCAGCCCGGCGCGGCGTGCCAGCAGCTCGATCGTTGCCTTGTCCATGTCAACTCCACCCCTCGATTGGCTGGAAGTTTCCATCGCGCCCGTGCGAGAGTCCATGGACGTCGTGCGGCGCACGCTGCATCCGCCATAGTCGGATAGCGGAAGGAGATTTTGCCTTGCACATGTCGTGCCTGGTCGCGCCTGCTCGCTCGGAAGGACGGGGGATCTAGGGAGGTGCCTGCGCTCGACACCGTTGTGATCGTCCTCGCCGGGATCACGTTGTTCGCGGCCTTCGTCAACGGCGCCCTTGGCTATGGGTTTTCCTCGCTCACCGTGCCGATCGCCCTCGTCTTCTATGCCGGGCGCATCCTCAATCCCGCCGTGGTCGTGGTCGAGGTCTTCATCAACCTCTATGTCCTATTCATCAATCGCGACAGTGTTGCGGCCGTATGGCGAAGGGTGCTTCCCATTCTCATCGGGCTGATGCCCGGCATCGCCATCGGCGCCTATCTTCTGACCTCACTTCATCCCGACTGGGCCAAGCTTCTCACCTATGTGGTCATTCTGCCTCTCATCCTGGTCCAGGCAGCCGGCCGGCGCAGGCCGATCCGGTCGGAGCGCCTGTTCGGCCTGCCCTTCGGCATGGGGCTGGGCGTCCTGTATTCCGTCACGACGATCTCGGGCCCGCCGCTCGCGATCCTCTTCAACAACCAGGGCCTGGTCAAAAACGAGTTCCGCGCCGGTCTGGCCCTGATCCGCGTCACCGAGTCGAGCCTGACCGCGATCGTCTACTTCTATCTCGGCCTGTTCGTCAGCGAGAGCTTGAGCCTCCTTGTGGCGATCGTGCCCAGCGTGCTCATCGGCATCCCGCTGGGCGCCTATGTCATCCGCCACCTCGACGCCGAAACGTTCCGCCGCATCTGCATGAGCTTCGATGCCTGGGTCGTCGGCTTCGGGCTGTCGCGGGTGCTGGTCGACCTCCATCTCATGGCAAGCCCGTGGGCCTACAGCGTGATGGTCATCACGATCCTGATCGATATCTACCTGTTGTTCGTCTTCTTCCGGAAACGCCGAGCAGCCTCGCCCTAGTTCTTTGGCGAGGCGGATTGCTGAGCGAAGCCGGGCGGCAGCTTGTGCCATTCGCGGCCGGCCTTGGCCTGATCGTAGCCGTACTGGTAGAGCGCCTGCATGTAGGCCTGCTCGAATTCGCCCTTCTTCTCGAGCGTGAAATCGGACCCTATGTAGGCGAGGTTGTAGTCGACGCCGTCGCGCTGGCTGGTGAAGTAGGTGCGCAGGACGTCGTTATGGCCGCTCGCCGCCAGCATGGTGTTGATGGCCCGGCCGGCGATGGTCACCGTCTGACGCTCAGCCATGGCGTAGTCGGGGTCGAGGCGTGCATTGCGAATGATGTAGGCGACGCGCTTGCGCTTCATCAGCCGGCCGACCTCCAGCGCCGGCGGATAGAGGAAGAGCTGGGCGATGGTCCCGCCGTCGACATGCATCTCCTGGTATTTCTTGCCGTCGAGTTCGACGTCGATCATCACCGGCTGGAAGAGGCCCGGGATCGCCGCCGAGGCGCGCAGGATCTGGTGAAAGAGCTGCAGCGCCCCGGGCTTGCCGCTGGCCGCCAGCGCGCCGATGTTCCAGATCACCGGCCGCTGGGCATCGAGGTCGGTGGTGCCGATCAGCAGCAGGCGGCCTTCGTTGCACTCACGGGCGATGGCGGCGAACATCTTCTCATCGGCGTACTTGGCGATGATATCGGCGAGCGGCGAGGTGTCGGCCATGGCGTCGTTGAACAGGGCGGCGCTCAGCCCGCGGGCGCGGAACACCCGGTCCGGCGTCATGGTCGTGTAGACCTCGCGCAGGACCGCATCGTACTGCGGCCCGAGGAAGGCGAAGGGTGCGATCAGGGCGCCAGTGCTGACGCCCGTGACCATCCTGAATTCCGGCCGCGTGCCGGTCTCGCTCCAGCCGTTCAGCAGGCCGGCGCCGAACGCACCGTTGTCGCCGCCACCGGAGACCGCGAGATAATAGGCCGCCGGCAGATTGGCCCGAGTCGGGTTCTTGCCCTCGGCCTTCAGTGCCGCCATCTCGCGGTCGAGGGAACGGAAGCCCTCCTGGATTATCGGCGAGACGTCGCCGTCGGCGAAGAATCGCGCATTGGCAATGCCAAGCGGCTGGGCGCGCGTGGTGTCGGCGCGCGGCACGGACGGCAGGCGATCGGGGTGAGAGCAGGCCGTCACCGCCAGCGTGACAGCCATCAGCAGGAATGTGACGAACCTAGTCATGCAGTCGCTCCAGCTTGGTGATTTCCTGCGGCGGCAGCTCGGCGAGATAGAGGTTGCCCTGGGCATCGCCCGCGATTCCATGCGCGCCGTTGATGGCGCCGCGGCAGCGGCCGATCAGCTTGCCGTCGGCACTCAAAAGGCTGATGCGCGGGATCTGGTCGGTGACGAATACCAAGTCGCGGTCGTCGACCCAGATCTGCATGGGATGATAGAAGTCGCCCCATTCGGCGAGGAACGCGCCGGCCCGGTCGAACACCTGCACGCGGTTGTTCTCGCGGTCACCCACCAGCACCTTGCCGAAGCGGTCGACCCAGATGGCGTGCGGCGTGGTGAAGGCGCCGGGCCCTGCGCCGGGTCCGCCCCAGGTCGCGATCAACGTGCCGTCGGCGGCAAAGCGATGGACGCTGGAATTGCCATAGCCGTCGGCGACGTAGATCTCGCCGTCCGGTGCCTGCGCCGCCGCCGTCGGATGGTTGAACGGCGCATCGAGCGACGGCCAGTGCCGCTTGCCCAGCGCCTGCACGAGCTTGCCGTTGCCGTCGAAGCGCAGCACCTGATGGGCATCGCGGTCGGCGACCAGGATCGAGCCGTCGGCCGCCGCATTGATGTAGTGCGGCTCGGCCAGCACGCCTTCGCCCCAGCTGGCTGAAAGCCTGCCGTCGCGGTCGAACACCAGGACCGGCCGATCGGTGCCGCGCTGGGCGACGTGCACGCGGCCTTCCCCGTCCACCATCAGGTCGGACAGGAAACCGAAGCTCTCGCCCGCCGGCAGCTTCGCCCACTTGCGATGGATGGCGTAGCGCCGGTCGCCCAGGATGACGGTGTAGCGTTCGTCGGACATCGTCTTACTGCGGTGTGCCCGTTCCCCTGCTGGCGTTGTATATGAGGCAGCGGATCTTCCAGCCCGCCGTGGTGCGCCGGAAGATGGCGACGATGTTGAACGCTTCCGTTGCATCGGCGCCGCTGGCCACGGTCCTGACGCGACCCTTGCTGGTGGCCCGCAACCAGGCCATGTCGCCCGCCACCTCGGTTTCCTTGATCTCGAAGGCGAGATCGACCTTCAGGGTGGCGAACACCTGCCGGTAGGCGGCGCGCAGCGCTTCGGTGCCGCTGGCGGCGGGCAGGTCATCGCGAATGAAGACGCCGTCGGACGTGTAGAGCGCCACGAGGGCGTCGGCTGCGCCCCAGCGCAGCCCGGCGGCATAACGCTCCATGAGGGCGAGCAGCTGGGCGGGATCGTCCGACGGTTGGGCGCGGGCGTTGCCGGCCAAGGCAATGGCCGCGCCGGCCAGCAGGACCCGGCGCGACGTACGACTGGGATTGGACACCAGGCTCTCCCTCCAGTGACGTCGCCACTATAGCCGATTACGGCAGGTACTTCGCGATCCAATAGCCCGTGGGATCGGGAGCGCAGTCCACCGGGCCGCAGAGCACGAAGCTGTTGAGGGCATCGGCGAGTGTGACTGCGATCAGCAGCCAGGCGGCGAAGCGACTTAAGCCGCGAAAACGCAGCGCCGTCTGATGGTCGCTGCGGTCGTGGTCCGGCCGGCCACCCATGATCATCAGCACCGCGACGCCAGCGATCACGGCAACGAACAGGATCAGCGACCAGGTGTAGAGATGCAGGCCCAACAGCGCCGAACCATAGGCCCCGGTGCCGGGCACGATGTGCAGCAGCACCTGGCGGCCGGCGGCCGCGGCACCGTACAGGGCGGCGAGGATCGTCAGCCCATAGTGCAGGGGCTGGACGCCGAAGCGCAGGTTGAGCAGGAAGCCGAAGCCGCACAGCACCAGGGCGACGCGTTGCAGGAGGCACAGGGGACAGGGCAGCTCCTGCAGCACGAACTGCATGCCGAAGGCCACGAGGAGGACGATGGCGATCCCCATCGCGCCCACCGCATTGCCGAGTCGAACGAGGGATGCCATCGGCCAGACCTAGAGCGACAGGTTGAGGACGTCGACGATGTGGTAATTCAACCACAGGGCCGCCAGCACGAAGCTCACGCCGAACAGGCCGATGGCGATGCCGCGTTGTCCGCGGACCGCCACGACCATGGCGACACCCATCAGCAGGAGGATCAGCGCCGTCATCCGACACGCAGCAGGCGCAGGCGCGGGTCCAGAAGGTCGCGCAGGCCGTCACCCAGCATGTTGAGGCCCAGCACCGCTAATGCGATGGCCAACCCCGGCCAGACGGCGAGCTCGGGCGCCTGGAAGATGTAGGTCTGGGCGTCGCGCAGCATGCGGCCCCAGGAGGGCACCGGCGGCTGGGCGCCGAGGCCGAGATAGGACAACCCCGCCTCGGCCAGGATGGCGACGGCGAACTGGATGGTCGCCTGAACGATCAGGACGCTGGCGATGTTGGGCAGCACGTGGCGCAGGGTGATGCCGAGCGGGCCCTGGCCCATCGCCGTCGCCGCCCGGATGAAATCGCGGCTCCACATGGCGAGCGCGGCGCCGCGGGTGACGCGGGCGAACACCGGGATGTTGAAGATGGCGATGGCCAGGATTGCGTTCTGGGCGCTGGCGCCCAGCACCGAGGTGATCAGGATCGCGATCAGCACGGCGGGAAAAGCGAAGATCAGGTCCGAGGTGCGCGATAGCGCCTCGTCGACCCAGCCGCCGCGGGCCGCGGCCCAGGCGCCGAGCGCGACGCCGATCGTGAGACCGATGGCGACGGCGATCAGGCCGACGGTGATCGAGGTCTGCGCCCCCACCATGATGCGCGAGAGCACGTCGCGGCCGAGATGGTCGGTGCCCAGCGGATAGGCGGCCGACGACGGCATCAGCTTGGCGCGCATGTTGAGCGCATCGATCGGATGGGGCGTCCAGAACAGCGAGGCCAGCGCGGTGCCGACGAGCAGCAGCAGCAGGACGGCACCGATCTCGAAGCCGACATGGCGCGACGCGCGGGCGAGGAAGCCGTTCATGCCCGCACACGCGGCCGCGGATCGAGCAGCGCATAGGCGAGATCGACCAGGAGGTTGACCGTGAGCACCAGGATGGTGAACAGGATGACCACGTTCTTGATCACGACCAAGTCGCGGTTGTTGATCGAATCGTAGACGAGCTGGCCGACGCCGGGCAGGCGGAAAACGCTTTCGATGATGACGGCACCCGCCACCAGGAAACCGGCAATGAGACCGGCCACCGTCGTCACCGGGATCAGGGCGTTGCGCAGGGCATGCTTGAACAGCACGGTGCTTTCCGTGGCGCCCTTGGCGCGCGCGGTGCGGACATAGTCTTCGCGCAGGGTGTCGAGCATGGCCGAGCGGGTGACGCGGGTCAGGATGGCGATCTCACCCAGGGACAGGGACAGAGCCGGCAGGATCAGCGCGTGCACCGATTTCACGGGCTCCTGCCAGCCCGGAAAGCCGCCGGCGGGAAACCATTGCCAGGTCACGGCGAAGGCCAGCACCAGCACGATGCCGAACCAGAAGTTCGGCACCGAGATGCCGATCTGGGTGAAACCCATGACGCCCCAGTCGCCCGGCCGGCGGTGCTTCCAGGCGGCGAACACGCCGAGTGGAATGGCGACCAGTGTCGCCCAGAACAAGGCCATGGCGCCGAGCGGCAAAGTGACGACCAGCCGGTCGCCGATGAGCTTGGAGACGGAAGTGCCGTAGGCGTGGCTGTTGCCGAGATTGAAAGTCAGCAGCCCGCCGATCCATTGCAGGTAGCGGGTCAGCAGCGGCTGGTCGAAGCCGTACTTGGTGCGGATCGCCGCCAGGGTGTCGGGCCGCGCATCGGTGCCCAGCATGACCAGCGCCGGATCGCCGGGCAGGACTTCGACCACGGCGAAGACGACGACGGTCGCAAGGGCGAGAGTCACCAGCGCGCCGGCGAGGCGGCGGGAGAGGAACTCAATCATCCGCCTTCACGTCGCGTCGAGCTCCTCTCCCCCGCTAGGGGGAGAGGTTGGGTGAGGGGGCAGCGCACGTCGTAGCCCCCTCACCTAGCCTCTCCCCCTAACGGGGGAGAGGAATCCGAGTAGTGCACAGTCTGTCGCGTGCCCGTCACTTCCAGTACACGCCCGTCAGATCGAGCTGCGGCGTCGGCGCGTTCTCCCACAAACCGACCAGGTCCTTCTTCCACACGCCGATCTTGGCGAGCTGGAAGAGGTAACCGTTGACGGCATCGCGCGCGATGATCTGCTGCGCTTCCTTCAGGATCTGGTCGCGCTTGGCGAAGTCGGTGGCGGCCACGACCTCGCGCCACTTGGCCTTGAACTCGGGCGAGTTGTAGCCCCAGTAGTAGCCGTCGCGAGCATAGCGATCGAGGTCGTTGGCCTCGGTGTGGGCGACGATGGTGAGATCATAGTTGCGCTCCTTGAACGCCTCGGAGAGCCACTGCGGCCACTGCAGCTGGGTGATCGCGAGCTTGATGCCGATCTTGCCCAGCTGGTTCGCCAAGACTTCGCCGGCGCGCTGGGCGTAGCCTACCGGCGGCAGCTTCAGGCTGGCCTCGAAACCGTTGGGATAGCCCGCCTCGGCGAGCAGCGCCTTGGCCTTGGCGAGATCGAAGGGATAGGTCTTGGTGAGGTCGACATAGGCCTTGTTGTGCGGCGCGAAGTGGCTGCCGATCGGCACGCCGAAGCCGGATTCAGCCGAGATCAGCTCTTCGCGGTTGATGGCGTGGGCCATCGCCTGGCGCACCTTGGGATTGTCGAACGGCTTCTTGACGTTGTTGGTCGCCAGGATCACCTCGCCTTCGGTCGTGCCGACGATGACGACGAAGCGCGGGTCCTTCGTCAGCCGCTCGACCAGCTCGGGCGCCTGGAACCCCGGGAAGGCATCGACATCGCCCGCCAGCAGCGCGCTCACCTGGGCCGACGGATCCTTCACGATCTTGAAGATCACCGTGTTGAGCTTGATCGAGCCGGGATCACGATAGGTCGGCGACTTCACCAGGGTGATCGAATCGCCCTCCTTGCGCTCCTTGAACATGAACGGCCCGGTGCCGATCGGGTTCTTGTCGTTGGTCGGCGCCGACTTCGGATGCATGATGCCGGCATCGCCGAGCGACAGGCTGTAGAGCAGGAAGGAGTTGGGCGACTTCAAGGTCACCTTGACCGTCGACGGGTCGACCACCTCGACCTTCTCGATGTCGGTATAGAGCGACTTGGCGGGATTGGTTGAATCGGGCGCGAACAGCCGGTCGAGCGTGAACTTCACCACCGAGGCGTCGAGCGTCTCGCCGTCATGGAACTTCACACCCTGCCGGATCTTGAAGACGTATTCCTTGCCGTCCTCCGAGACGTTCCAGCTCTCGGCCAGTCCCGGGCCGACGGCGCCGGTGCGGTCGATGCGGCCCAGCGCCTCGAAGATGCTGGGCGTCGTCACCTCACGGATGGCGGCGGCGGCATTCTTGGTCGGGTCGAGCACAGGCGGCTCGAGCGACATGCCGATCACCAGCCGGTCTTTGGCCGGCCCCTGCGCCAAGGCCTCGGTGCCGGGCACCGACAAAGTCGCCAGCGCGCCCATCATCATACCAGCGGCGCCGAACAGATGACGGCGGGAAAGTGAATCCACGGAAAACCCCTCCTCTGAAGTCGGCCAAGTCTATCAGCGGCCGAACACGTCCCGCCAGCCGCGCGCGGCGCCCAGCGTCCTGGCCTCGTAGACGCCGCGCGCCACGGCGCGGGCCAGGCAATCCGCAGCCAGCGTGCCGAGTTCGGCCAAGGTCAGGTGATCGACGAAGAGGTCGTGACGGCCGGTCGCCACCACGAAGACCGTGTCGCCGTCCTGCGGCGTGTGCACCGGCCGGATCGAGCGCGCCAACCCGTCCTGAGCCATCACCGCCAGGCGATTGGCCGAGGCCTTGTCGAGGCGGGCGTTGGTGGCGACAACGGCGATGGTGGTGTTGGCGCGCGGATCGGCGCGCGCGGCGTCGGCGGGATCATGGCTGAGGTCGCCACGGTCGTGGCTCACGGCCAGCGACAGCCCGTGCGGTGGCGGCGGCAGGCCGCCGAACTCCCTGTTCTGCTCCAGGGCCCAGGCCCAGAACTGGGGCATGTCGCCCATCGTCGTGTAGCCGCGCGCGTTCACGGCCACCAGGGCGCCGACCTGCAGACCCGTCGTGGGATCGACCGCCGAGGCGCTGCCCAGCCCGCCCTTGAGGTTGCCGGCCTTGGCGCCGAGGCCCGCGCCAACGTTGCCCAGCGGGAAGTCGCGGTTGGCCCTACCGGTCGCGGCATAGGCCATCTCGCGATAGGGCGGCCAGTCCCACTGCTTGTCGCCGCCATTCAGCAGGTCGAACAGGATGGCCGTCGGCACGATGGGCACGACCACGTCGGCGATGGCGACACCACGGCCGTGCTCGCGCAGCCAGCGCATGACGCCGTCGGTCGACGACAGGCCGAAGGCCGAGCCGCCCGACAGGCAGATCGCATCGATTGCATCGACGCGGCAGCTGGGATCGAGCAGGTCGGTCTCGCGCGTGCCGGGCGCGCCGCCGCGCACATCGACCGAAGCCACCGACGGCCGCTCGCACAACACGACGCTGACACCCGATCGCAGGCGCTGGTCCTCCTCGTTGCCGACCAGGATGCCGTCGACGTCGGTGATGAGGTTTCTAGAGCCGGGGCGCAGCATGGTCGTTACCGAATGCTGTCATCCCGAGCGAAGCGAGGGGCCTTTGGGCCGCAGGAAAGGTCCCTCGCTTCGCTCGGGATGACAGGGGTGGCGTGCCGGGCATCAGTCGAGCTGGAGCGTCAGCGCCTTGAGATAGGCCGTCTCAGGCAGGCCCGGATGCACCGGATGATCCAGCGCCGCGCCCGAGCTGCGCAGGATGCGGCCGGTGCGGCCGGCATCACGCAGGCCGCGGCGGACCTGTTCGGCGAACAGCGGCGGATCGACCAGGTGCGAGCACGAGGCGACGAAGAAGAAGCCGCCCTTGGTCACCAGTGGGGCGGCGAGCCGCACCAGCTTGCGATAGCCCTGCGTGCCGGTCTTGAGGTCCTTGCGGCTCTTCACGAAGGCCGGCGGATCGCAGATCACCACGTCGAAGTGGGTGCCGTTGCGCTTCTCCAGCGCGTCGAAGACCTCGCTCTTCTCGAACGACACGACCTTGTCGACGCCGTTCAGCGCCGCCGCCGCCTTGGCCACATCGAGCGCGGGCTGCGAACGGTCGATGCAGACGACCGACTTCGCCCCGCGCGTGGCCGCCAGCACACCGAAGCCGCCCGAGTAGCTGTAGACGTCGAGCACGTTGGCGCCTTTCGCCAGGCCCGCCATGAAGCGGCGATTGTCGCGCTGGTCGTAGAACCATCCGGTCTTCTGCCCGCCCGACAGGTCGGCGACGAACTTCGCATCGTTCTCGACCAGCTCGATCGGCTGCGAGGCATCGCCCTTGACCACCATCGTGTCGCGCTTCAGCCCCTCGAGCTCGCGCACCGGCGAATCGTTCTTGAGCACGATGGTGCTCGGCGAGAGTTCAGCCTCCAGCGCCTCGAGCAGCACCGGCGTCAGCAGCTCCATGCCGGCGGTGTTCACCTGCACCACCAGCGCATCGCCGAACCGGTCGACGATCACACCAGGCAGGCCGTCGGCCTCGGCATGGATCAGCCGGTAATACGGAACGCCGACCAGCCGGTCGCGCAGGGCCGTGGCCCGGGCAAGCCGCCGTCCGAGGAACAGGGCATCGACCGTGGCCTCGGGGTTGGTCGACAGCACGCGGGCAGCGATCAGCGAATGCGGGTTGAAGGTCACCAGCCCCAACGCCTCGCCGCCCGGCGCGCGCAGGGTGGCGAGCGAACCCGGCGGGATTGCCTTGGCGTCGGCATCCATCAGGATCTCGTTGGAGAACGCCCACGGATGACCGGCGCGTACCCGGCGATCTTCTCCGGCCCGCAGGATCACGCTGGGCAGTTTCTTCTGTGCCAAAAGACCTACTCTCCTAGGGCGACGCCATCACGCCGTGGATCGGCGCCTCCTTGCCAGCCGTCGCCAACCCGGCGCACGCCGGTCAAGCCGCCGTCGTGCCGGCGGACTTGTACTTCATCGCCCAGCGCGCGCAAGGCGCCAGCCTGGGCCGCAATCGGCGTGCCGGCCTCGAGCTCGGTGGGCCCGTTCATGTTGATGATGCGGGGCTGGGCGATGGCCTCCTGCATGGACATGCTCCAGTCCAGCAGCCCGATCACGGTCTGCAGGGTGTCGCCGATGATGCGCGGCCCGCCGGCCGAGCCCAGCGCGGCAAGAAGCTTGCGGTCGCGGTCCAGGATGAAAGTGGGCGACATCGACGAGCGCGGCCGCTTGCCGGGCTCGACCCGGTTGGCGACCGGCTTGCCGTCGATCTCCGGCACGGCCGAGAAATCGGTGAGCTCGTTGTTCAGCAGGAAGCCCCTCACCATGATGTGCGAGCCGAACGGCCCCTCGATGGTGGTGGTGAAGGTGACCGCATTGCCCCAGCGGTCGACGATGCTGATGTGGCTGGTGCCGCGCTCGACATAGCCCGGCGGCACGCCCGGGCCGACGACGCCCATGCTGCGGTCGGGCGAGATCAGCTTGCGGCGCTCGGCGAGGTAGGCGGGCGACAGCAGGCCGGCCACCGGCACCGACACGAAGGCCGGATCGGCGACGTAGCGGTCGCGGTCGGCGAAGGCGAGCCGGCTTGCCTCGGCGATGAGATGGAGCGAGCGCAGGTCGTCGGGCTTGTCGCGCCACAACTCGAAAGGTTCGAGCAGGCCCAGCACCTGCAGGATGGCGATGCCGCCCGACGACGGCGGCGGCATGCCGCAGACGATCCATACGCGATAGGGACCGCACACCGGCTCGCGCTTGACCGGCTTGTAGTTGGCGAGGTCGGCCAGCGACAGCGTGCCCGGCCGCACATGCTTGTGCACCCGCTCGACCATCTCGCGCGCGATGTCGCCTTCGTAGAGGACGCGTGGCCCCTGCTCGGCGATCAGGCGCATGGTCTCGGCCAGCGCCGGATTGGTGATGCGCTCGCCCTGCTTCTTGGGCGAGCCGTCGGCATTGAAGTAGACCGCGCGGATGTCGGGATCGTCGGTCGGCATGCGCTGCAGCCAGCGGGCCAGCCGCGGCGGCGTCGCGAAGCCGTCGCGCGCCTTGTCGATCGCCGGCTGGAACAGCGTGGCCCATGGCAGCTTGCCGTGCTCCTTGTGCGCCAGCTCCAGCATGGCGACGGCGCCCGGCACACCGACCGAAATGCCGGAAACGACGGCGGCCAGGAAGCCGATCGGCTTGCCGTCTGCCCCCAGGAACATGGTCGGCGACGCGCCGGCGGGCGCCGTCTCGCGGCCGTCGTAAACGGCGATCGCGCCCGTGGCGCCGTCGTAGTGCAACAGGAAGCCGCCGCCACCCAGGCCCGAGGCCTGCGGCTCGACGACGCCCAGCACCATCTGGACGGCAATGGCGGCATCGACGGCGGAGCCGCCGCGGCGCAGCACGTCCAGTCCGGCTTCGACCGCCATGGGATTGGCCGCCGCCACCATCGCCTGAGGCTCGGCACGACACGCCGGGCCGAAGCCCAGCAGCGCCAGTCCGACGACGAGCAGGCGGCGCAGCATCATGCGCGGCGGGCGACGATGAACAGGCGACGGAACGGGAAGAGCGTGATGCCGTCGGAACGCGTCGGATAGGCCTCGGCCAGAAGCTTGGCGTAGGTCTCGTAGAAGGCGGCACCCTCTTCCTTGCTGAGCGCCTCCATGTAGGGCCGGAGCCCGGTGCCCGCAGTGTACTGCGCCACCGGATCCTTGCCGGTCAGCGCCTGCTGGTAGATCGATTCCCAGACTTCGAGATCGGAGCAGAGCGGCTTCAGCACGTCGTAGTAGCGCGCCGGCTCCCACACCGAGCGGATGCCGCCCACCTTGGCGAGCCTGTCGCGCCACGGACCCATCTCCGCCGCCTTCTTCATCAGCGCATGCGAGGGCGCCTCGTGGTTGCGCGGCATCTGGATGGCGAGCTGTCCGCCCGACGGCAGCAATTTCAGCAGGCCGGGGAAGTAGTCGATGTGGTTCTCGACCCACTGGTAGGCGGCGTTGCTGTAGAGGATGCCGGGCGGCACATCCGGCGTGAACTTCGCGAGATCGCCCTTGGTGAAGCTCACATGCTTGTCGACGGTCTGGCTGCGCGCCTTGGCCAGCATCTCGTCGGACGAATCGACGCCGATGACCGGCGGCCCGGGGAAGCGCTCGGCCAGGATGCGCGTGATGTTGCCGGCGCCGCAGCCGAGATCGTAGATCGCGTGGCCCGGCCGCGCCGCGTTGGTCGGATCGAGCCGGCCCATCAGGTCGAGCGCCGGCCGCAGGCGGGCGTCGACGAACTTCAGGTAGAGGTTGGCATCCCAGGTCGGGGCCTTGAGGTCGCTCACGATCATTTCTCCTCGAACGCGTCATCGACCGGCACGCGATAGGCCATGGCGATCTTGTTGCCCTTCTGCGCCGCCAGGACGACAGCCATGAACTCCTCGTGCATCTCCTCGGTCATGCCCTTGGCCCGCGCCATGGCGCCGTGCGAGGCGATGCAATAGTCGCACTGATTGGCGATGCTGACCGCGAGATAAACTAATTCCTTGGTGAGGGGATCGAGCTTTCCCGGTGCGAAGGCGGCCTTCATCTCCTCTGCAAAACGCTCCATGACCGCAGGGTGCTTTGCCATCGCCTTCCAGACGTTGTTGATGTCGGCGGGATCGATGGTGCGACGCCTGGCGATTTCCTCGACGACGGCCTTGGCCCGCGGGTTCATGTCCTTGTACTCGGTCAACCTGGGCATGCAGACGCTCCAAACAAAAAAGGGCCGGATCTCTCCGGCCCATCATGGCGCAGACCGGCCCGTCCCGGCTACTCGACGACCTCGGTGGCGCCCTGAAGCATCGTCGGCGGCACCGTCAGGCCGAATTCCGCCGCCGTCTTGAGATTGACGACCAGCGCGTAGTCGGTCGGCAACTCGATCGGCAAGTCGGCGGGGTTCGCGCCCTTGACGATGCGGTCGATGAAATAGGCGGCGCGTTGCATCTGTGCGCGATCGTCGATGCCGTAGGTGAAAAGACCGCCGGACACGGCGAATGCCGGGAAGTCACTGACGATCGGCAGCTTGGCCGTCCGGGCGGCGGCGATGATGCGATCCTGGTGGCCCATGAAGATCGGCTGCACGACGACGGCCTGGACGCCATCCTGCTTAAGGGCCGCCATCAGCTTGTCGTCGATCTCCGACGGCGCGTCGACCATCTTCACGATCAGCTTGATGCCGAGCTGGGCGGCCGCCGCTTCGATGCCGGCGACGAACGTCTTGGCGTTCTGATCGCGCGTCCAGCCGATGAAGGCGATCGACTTCAGGTCAGGCATGATCTCGCGCAGATATCCCAGACGCTTGCCCGACAGGTCCGGTCCGACCATCGACATGCCCGTCAGATGGCCGCCCGGCCGGGCGATGCTGGCGGCAAATCCCGTCGCTAGCGGATCGGCGACCGGCGTCATGACGATGGGGATCTTCTTCGCCTCGGTCGCCTGCTTGGCGATGGCGACGGCCGGAGTCGCCGTGGCGACGATCACGTCGACACCGCGATCGACATAGGCCTTCGCCGCCTCGCGCGCGCGTTCGACGTTACCACCCGTGAAGGTCACAAGCAGCTCGAGGTTGCGTCCTTCGACAAAGCCGTAGGCCTTCAGGCCTTCCTTCAGGCGCGCAACGTAGGTCGGCTCCATGAACGGCGGCCACCAGCTCAACAAACCGACGACGATCTTCTTGCGATCCTGAGCGCGGGCAACAACCGGAAGCGCGGCCGCTGACGCCGCAAGCAACAAGCGACGATTGAGCCTCACCGTCAGTACATATGCTGGCCGCCGTTGATCGACAGCGTCGAGCCGGTGATGAAGCCGGCATCGTCGGCGATCAGGAACATCACGCCGCGCGCGATCTCGTCGGCCTTGCCGAGCCGCCCGACCGGGATCTTGGCGACGATCTTCTCCAGCACGTTGGCCGGCACGGCCGCGACCATGTCGGTCTCGGTGTAGCCCGGCGCGATGGCGTTGACGGTGATGCCCTTGGAGGCGCCTTCCTGCGCCAGCGCCTTGGTGAAGCCGTGGATGCCCGACTTGGCGGCGGCGTAGTTGACCTGGCCGTACTGGCCGCCCTGGCCGTTGATCGAGCCGATATTGACGATGCGGCCGAAGCCGCGGGTGTTCATGCCCTCCCATACCGCCTTCGACATGTTGAAGCAGGAGCCCAGATTGGTATCGATCACCTGGTCCCACATGTCGCGCGTCAGCTTGCGCATGGTCGAATCGCGGGTGATGCCGGCGTTGTTGACCAGCACGTCGATCGGCCCGAGATCCTTCTCGATCTGGGCGATCACCGATTGGCAGGCGGCGAAGTCGCCGACGTCGAACTTGTACACGTGGATGTCGGTCTCGGCCTTGAACTTCTGGGCGGCGGCATCGTTGCCGGCGTAGGTGGCGGCCACCTTGTAGCCCTTGTCCTTCAGCATGCGCGAAACGGCGGCGCCGATGCCGCGGGTTCCGCCCGTCACGATCGCTACACGTTCGGCCATGAATTCCTCCCTTGTCCTACACTGGAGTGAACACAACTCGTGTTCCTCTCCCCCGCCAGGGGGAGAGGAGCCTGACCGATGCGTTCGCTCCTTCGTTGTCCTGCCATCGCACTCTAACCGGTTCTGGACGAGAAGGAATTGCCGGGCGTTGCCGGATAACGACGCACCCGCTGCCCGTCATAGAACGGCAACCATGAAACCCTTCACCGCCCTGTTCGGCGCCGCCGCCGGAACCCACGCCGCCGACCAACTGGCGCTCGCCACCCTGCCGCTCACCGCCACCCTCGTGCTGGGCGCCGGGCCCGACATACTGGGTCTGCTGGTCGCCGCCCAAAGTGCGGCTTGGCTGCTGGTCACCCTGCCGGCCGGCGCCTGGGCCGACCGCATGCCGCGGCGCACGCTGTTGCTGATCGGTCTGGCGCTGGGGCTCGCGGCATCGGTCGTCGCCGTCATGGCCGCCGCAGCGGGCATTACAATCCTGCTGGGCATCGCTGCCTTCGTCGGCGCCTCGGGCACCGTCGTCTACATGCTGACGGCGATGTCGCTGCTGCCGAGCCTGGTGCCGGCAGCCGACCTGCCGCGCGCCAACGCCCGCCTCGAGCTCGCCCGCGCTATCGTCAGCCTGGCGGCGCCGTTCGTGGCCGGCCTGCTCGCCCAGCACCTGTCGCCGACCTGGGGCTATGCCCTCGCGGCCGTCGGCGCGGCCGTGGCGCTCGCTTGCATCCTTGCCCTGCCCAAGGCGGCCGCGCCGACAGCCGGCGACCAGCGGCCGTCGATGGCCACGGCCATCCAGGCCGGCGCGCGCTTCGTCGTCCGCCATGAGCTGCTGCGCGGCATCAGCCTGTGCGCGATCTTCTGGAACTTCGCCTTCTTCGCCCTGCTCGCGGTCTGGGCCCCGCTGGCGCTCAACCTGCTCAAGCTCGATCCCGCGAGCATGGGCCTCGCCCAGTCGGCCTATGGCGCGGGCCTGATCCTGGGCGCGCTGGTGGCGCCGGTCTCGTCCAGGCGCCTGCCGCCGCTTGCCACGCTCATCTTCGGCCCGGCCGTATCGGTGATCGCCGCCGCGCTGTTCCTGTTGGCCCCCTCGGGCAACGGCTTCGCCTTCTCTGCCGCCGGCCATTTCCTGGTGGGCTTCGGCCCGATGCTGTGGCTGATCTGCCAGACCACGGTGCGCCAGCTGGTGACGCCGGCACCGATGCTGGGCCGGGTCAATGCCACGGTGCAGACGGCGATCTACGGCGTGCGGCCGCTGGGCGCGCTGGCCGGCGGTTTCGTTGCCGCCCAGGCCGGCCTGCAGGCGGCGCTGGTGCTGATCGCGGCGTCCTTCGTGCTGTCCACCCTGGTGATCCTGCTGTCGCCCCTGGCGCGACTGCGCGCCCTGCCGCAACTCGCCGCTGCATAGTCCCGCTTGACCCCCGACCTCCGCCAGTCAACTTTAGCGGCGGAGGTCGTTGTATGAGGACGTTACTGATCGCCGTTGCCGCATTGATGCTGGCCGGCTGCAGCGAGAATTCGATCTGGTCGAAGGCCAACAACGCTTGGGGTACCGGGACTTTCCCTGTCTCCAACGACGGCCAGGCTGCCCTCTACATCGTGCGCGAGCCGGCCTTTCCCGATGCGCCGGCGATCAACATCACGGTCGGCCGCCAGCCGCTGGTCGGGCTCACCGCGCCGAACTGGGTGCGCCTCGATCTGCCGCCCCGGCTCTACGACCTCCGCGCCTACGGCCCACAGACCAACAGCGAGCTGATCATCACCGTGGCGCCCGGCCAGACGCGCTTCCTGCTGGCGCAGCCGACGCCGACCGGCGGTGCCGAACTCATGGAACTCTCCCAGGAGCAGGGCCGCAAGCTGGTGCGCAAGGGCGAGCGGCTGTGGACGCCCGAGATCGATAGCGAATACTGAGGACTCAGATCCAGACGTCGTTCTGGGCGGTGCGCTCGCCGCCCTGATCGCCGGTGTTGAACACACCGCGCGGCTCGATGAGCAGCATCTTCACTTCGCGCTCGGCATAGGGCTTGTGCTCGACGCCCTTCGGCACGACGAACATCTCGCCCGGCCCGATGCGCACCGCGCCGTCGCGGAAGTCGATGCGCAGCTCGCCTTCCATCACGACGAAGGCCTCGTCGGTGTCGGCGTGCGAATGCCAGACGAAGTCGCCCTCCAGCCGAACGACCTTGAACTGGTAGTCGTTCAGCTCGGCAACCACCCTGGGCTGCCACTGTTCGCGCAGCAGCCCGAACTTCTGCCCGAAGTTGACGGGCCGGTAGTCCATCAGTCGCGCTGGACGCACATGGCGATGCCCATGCCGCCGCCGATGCAGAGCGTGGCCAGGCCCTTCTTGGCGTCGCGCTTCTGCATCTCGTAGAGCAAGGTCGTCAGCACGCGCGCGCCCGAGGCGCCGATCGGATGGCCGAGCGCGATCGCGCCGCCATTGACGTTGAGCTTCTCCGGATCGAGGCCGAGCTGCTTGCCGACCGCGACGGCCTGCGCCGCGAACGCCTCGTTGGCCTCGACCAGGTCGAGATCCTTCACCGACCAGCCGGCCTTCTTCAGCGCCGCCTGCGAGGCGGTCACCGGGCCGATGCCCATGATCGAGGGATCGACGCCCGTGGTCGCCCACGACACGATCTTGGCGAGAGGCTTGATGCCACGCTTCTTGGCCTCGTCGGCCGTCATCAGCACCAGCGCGGCGGCGCCGTCATTGATGCCCGAGGCGTTGCCGGCGGTGACCGATCCGCCTTCCTTGCTGAAGGCCGGGCGCAGCTTGCCCAAGGTCTCGACGGTCGTGCCGTGGCGCGGGAACTCGTCGGTGTCGACCACGACCTCGCCCTTGCGGGTCTTGACCGTGACCGGGACGATCTCGTCCTTGAAGCGGCCGGACTTCTGCGCCGCCTCGGCCTTGTTCTGCGAGGAGGCGGCGAAGGCGTCCTGCTCGGCGCGCGTGATCTGGAATTTTTGGGCCACGTTCTCGGCGGTGTTGCCCATGTGATAGCCATGGAAGGCGTCCCACAGGCCGTCCTTCAGCATGGTGTCGATCATCTTGAACTCGCCCATCTTGGTGCCGTCGCGCATGTAGCCGGCATGCGGCGCCTGGCTCATGCTCTCCTGGCCGCCGACCACCATGATCGAGGCGTCGCCGTTGCGGATCGCCTGCCAGCCGAAGGCGACGGCGCGCAGGCCCGAGCCACAGAGCTGGTTGATGCCGAGAGCGGTCTTCTCGACCGGGATGCCGGAATTGACGGCGGCCTGGCGGGCCGGGTTCTGGCCCTGAGCGGCGCCCAGGATCTGGCCCATGATGACTTCGTCGACTTCCTCGGGCTTGACCTTGGCGCGCTCCAGCGCGCCCTTGATCGCGACCTTGCCGAGGTCGTGGGCCGGCACGGCGCCGAAGGCGCCATTGAACGAGCCGATCGGCGTGCGCGCAGCGCTTGCGATGACGATTTCCGTGGCCATGTAATCCTCCTTGGCTGCCGCCCTGCAGGGGATGTTATAGGCCGGTCCCCGGCAGCGGCAAGGACCCCTCTTGGACCGTCACCACCTCCTCACCGAGCGGCTCGATCTTCGGCCTATTACCTGGGCGGACGCGGACCGACTGGCGGTATTCCACGCCGATGCGCGCGTGATGAATCTTCTGCAGCATGGCGTGCTGGCACGCGCCCAGAGCGACGCCCTGGTCGCGACCTACGAGGCCGAGTGGCCGGTGCTGGGCTTCGGCAACTGGACCGCGACGGAACGCGCAACCGGCCGGCTGGTCGGTCTGGGCGGCTTGCGCGTCCACACCGGCGACTATGGCGTGGCGATCCGCCTGGCTTTCGCGCCCGAAGCCCAGGGCAAGGGCTACGGGACAGAGCTTTGCCGTTCCGCGCTGGCCTTCGCCTTCGACGTTGCGAAACTGGGTCGCGTCGCCGCCCTCACGCGCTCGGACAACCGGCCCAGTCAGCGCTCGCTGGAGAAGTCCGGCATGGTCCGCGAACGCGAGGTCAGGATGGAGTCTGGCCGCGTCATCTTGGTGTACGCCGCCTTCAACCCGAACAGCGGCCGCAGGAACCAGACAGGTCGCACCAGCCCGAAGTAGATCAACGACGTGATCATGAAGGTCGCCAGCACGGCCAGGATGAAGCCCGCGACTGGCGGCGCGCCGATCTGCAGCAGCCAGTAGACCGCGATCACCGTCACCGTCTGGTGCAGGATGTAGAATGGATAGACGGCCTCGGTCGCGTCATCGAGGAAGGCCGGGCGCTTCGTCAGATGCCGATTGGCGAAGCCGATGATGGCGAACAGCCAGGCCATGGTGTTGATCGCCGACAGGAGCGCGAAGGCAGGGCGTACGCCGTCGCTGATGGTGGGCCGCACCGTGCCCTGGAAGAAGAAGCCATAGAGCGCGCCATAGGCCACGACGCCGATGGCAAACGACAGCCAGCGTTGGCGGTTGAGGGCAGCCAGCACTTGCGGCGAGCCGAACAGGAAGGCGCCGCAGAGCAGCAGGGCGCCGTAGTAGACCAGGCCGTGCCAGTCGCCGACCAGGCCGTTGGTGTTGTAGGAGATCGGCGCCAGCCACAGGAGCGAAGCGGCGAGCGGCAGCACCATCAGCCATTGCAGGCCGAAGCGCGCCGTCAGTTGCCCGGCCCGCGCAAAGGCCGCCTTGCCGTGCTCGCTGCGCGCCCACAGGAAGTACGGCAGCAACACGAAGGTCAGCACCAGCACGTAGGCCAGGAACCAGAGATGGTGCCAGCTCAGGTTGCCATTAGGATAGGGACCGCCCTGGAAGGCCTGCGGCAGCCACTCGAAGAACGAGCCGGTGAACTGGCCGCGATAGAGCCGCTCAAGATAGATCTGCGGCGGCACGATCACGATCATGCCGAACAGCAGCGGCACCGCCAGGCGGCGCACCCGATCGAGGGCGAAGGTCTTGGGCGAGCGCGAGCCCAGAGCCAGGGCGATCGCCGCGCCGGATACCACGAAGATCAGGGGCATGCGCCAGCGGTTCACGAACCGCATGCCCTCGCGCAGCCAGTCGATGCTGTCGATGCTGGTGACGTGCCAGCTCCAGCCCGACCAGGCCATGCCGGCGTGGTAGGCAATCAGCAGGCCGAAGGCCAGGACACGAAGCCAGTCGAGATCGGCGCGGCGCGAGACGGACATGAGGCACCTCCTGAAGAGGCTTTCTAACTATCCTTCAACACGTTGATCTGGCTCGGAATTGTGACGACCGGCGGGAATTCTGTGACGACCGGCGACGGCTGCGGGACATCCGGTTGCTGGGAGCGCGCCACTCCGGCGCTCAGGCTGTGTGATCAACAAAGAGCGCCACGGAGTGGCGCGCTTCCAGCTAAGATTTCACCGGCACCAGGGCCTCGAAGCGCTGGCGATAGCGGCGGCTCAGGTTCACCTCGGCACCATCCTGGAGGCGGATGCGCCAGTCGCCGCTGATCCAGGGCGTGACCTCGGCAATGCGCGCGACATTCACCACGTGGGACTTGTGGACTCTGACGAAACGCCTGGGATCGAGTTCGCCCTCGAGCTTGGTGAGCGAGGAGCGGATCTCCAGCGTCTCGCCACCGACATGCAGGACGGCGTAGTTGCCGGCTGCCTCGATCCAGTCGATGTCGGCCACCTCTACCATGATCTCCTTGCCGCGCTTGCGGACCGCGAAGCGTTCCGGAAGAGCAGTGGGCAGCCCGTTGTCCGGCGCCGCGGCAGTCGGCGGGGCGGCCGTCGCCGCGGCCAAGCCAGCAGGTTGCGGGCGGAAGAGCAGACGCAGCAACTGCGTGGCGCCGCTCAGCATGGCGTAGTTCACGACGTCCTTGGCGAACTCGAAGGTCACCCGGTCGACGGTCAGCGGGAAGCTGTAGGCCTCGCCCAGGATGCCCGAGAACCACAGCGGCCGGAGGGCCGCGATGCCGAGCGTGTGGATGATGCTGAAGGGCACCAGCCCAGCCACGTGGATCGCGATATTGCGCGCGCCACCGCGGATCGGCCACCGCCCATGCATCCAATAGAGCATCGGCAGCAGAGCGGCGACGATGAGATGGCTGCTGACCTCGATGGCAAAGACGCGACTATAGGGAACGGTCTCGCCACGCCGCAGCTCGTTGGCGAGCTCGACGTGTGTGTGGGCGAACACCGAGATCGTGAGCAGCACGGCCCACACGGCGGCATGTCGCCAGAGGATCGAACGTTCTTGCGCCGTCATCACGAGCGTTTTGCAGGAATGTTTCCAAGCCAGTCCAACAGCGGCGTCCAGCAGAGATCGCGGGCGCGGCCGCTCACCACCATGCCGATATGGCCGAGCGGCACGTCGAGACGCGTGACGTTCCTGAGGCCGCGTCCCGGCTCGGCCAGCGCCGCGGCCGAGAGGGGCGGCACGATGCGATCGCCGGAGGGGATCATCACAAGCGACGGCACGCCGATCCTGGACGGCACGATGCGCCGGCCGCCGACCGTCCATTGGCCGGCGCCGGGCTGGTTGTCGCCGTACCAGCCGATCAGGCATTCGCGCGCTGTCGGTCCGGCGAGCGGGGCGCCCTCGTTCAGCCAATCCTCCAGCAGCACGAACTCGCGCGCCGAGGCGCCCTGCTGGTCCATGCCGAGGAAGCGGCCGAACTTCTTCACCGCGAGCCACGGATCGAGCGACCAGAACAGCGTCTGCAGGATGTCGACCGGCAATTCGCCGACCTGGTCGGCGACGCGCGCCAGCATCGGGCCGACCGACAGCAGGAAGGCGTGGCCTGTGCGGTCGGCATGGAAGTCCCACGGAGCGGCCAGCAGGGCGAGCCCGGCGACGCGGCGCGGTTGGCGCGCGGCCAGCGCCACGGTGAGCGTGCCGCCCATGCAGTAGCCCATCACCGCCGGCGCGCGCCGCGCCCGCTTGGTGATGAAAGCGAGAACGCGCTCGAGGCGGGCAACGTAGGCCGTCGTGTCGAAGCGGCGTTCGTCGGCGTTGGGCGTGCCCCAGTCGACGAGGTAAGGCCTGAGCCCCGCTGCCGCCATCGCCCGCAGCAGGCTCTTCTCCTGGGTGAGGTCCAGGACTTCCCAGCGATTGATCAGCGAGGGCACGACCAGCACGGCACGTGCACCACGCGCACGTGCCACGCGATGCGTGGCGCCGTAGTCGAGCAGCCGTGTGTTGCCCTCGCTCCATACGGCCGGCGGATTCTCGAGATCGCGATGGACCGGATGCTGGCGATAGGCCAGCACGCCATCGGCGAGCCGGCCCATGCGGCGGGCGATCTCGCGATGCAGCGCACTTTCGAATTTGCCCGCGCCTTCCCTGGCCTCAAGAGCGGCGATTTCCGGCAGGAGTGCCGCGATCGACTCAGGAACCGCGCTTTGATTCGAGCTCGGCGATCCGGGCTTCCAGAGCTTCCACGCGCTTTCTGAGCTCGCCCACGTCATCAGTGCCGTGCCCAGATGAAGAGGCAGCGGACGGGGTCCCAGCCTGGCTTGCATGATGTGCTCCTTGGGCCGCCTGCAGGGCGCTGGCAACCTGGGTGTTCGCGGCAGCGAAGAGGCGGGCGATCTGCTCGGTCAACGCCTGGTCGGAGGCGAGCCCGGCGAGTTGGCTCTGCCAGAGGTCGAGATAGCGCCGGGCAAGCTTGTCGAAATCGCCTGCGTCGTCGTTGTCGGGGGCCATGCATCGACTATAGCGCATCAATCATGACGGTCGCCCGACGAACGCTCCTTTCGCAGGCGCAAACCGTATCTTGTCGCACTGCGGTATCGGCGCTAAGGTGGCCGCGCCCTAAGTAAACGGATGTTCACTCGCGTGCTCCAGGGAGCGAAGCGTAATGGCCGATCAGGCAGGATCCGAAGGCGGACCCAAACCCGCTCCGGTAGTGATCAAGAAGTACGCGAACCGGCGACTCTACAATACAGCGACCTCGGCCTACGTGACGCTCGATCACCTGGCGACGATGGTGAAGGAGAAGACCGATTTCGTGGTTTACGACGCCAAGACCGGCGACGACATCACGCGCTCGGTGCTGACCCAGATCATCTTCGAGGAGGAGAGCAAGGGCGGCCAGACGCTGCTGCCGATCCCTTTCCTGCGCCAGCTCATCTCGTTCTACGGCGACAGCTTGCAGGGCGTGGTGCCGCAGTATCTGGAAATGTCGATGGCGACATTTGCGCGCAATCAGGAGCAGATGCGCAAGTACCTGCAGAACGCCTTCGGCTTCAACCCGTTCCAGCAGTTCGAGGCGATCGGCAAGCAGAACATGGCGATGTTCGAGCAGGCCATGCGCGCGTTCAATCCGTTCCAGAAGCCCGGCGGACCGGGGACGCCGCCGGTAGCGGCCAACGGCCAGGAGCCGCCGGCCAGGACCGACACGCCCAGCCCCCCGGGGCCGGCTAACGACACCGCGATCGACGATCTCAAGCGCAAGCTCGACGAGTTGCAGAACCAGCTCGCAGAACTCAGCAAGAAGCCCTGACACGTCATGGGTGATGGTCCACCGCCGCTCAGGCGCGTGATGTCGCCTTGCATCGGCATCTGCACTCTCGACCGCAAGAGCGGCTTCTGCCTTGGCTGCAAGCGCACCGTCGAGGAGATCGGCCGCTGGATGATGCTGGAAGATCCCGAGCGTCAGAAGATCATCGACCAGCTGCCGGGAAGGAAGATCGCTTAGTGTTGTGAGCGTGTCGCGCTCTTTCTCATGCTCCTCTCCCCCTTGGGGGAGAGGAACATGAGCTACCGCCCCTTGAACACCGGCTTGCGCTTCTCGCGGAAGGCCGACGTTCCCTCCTTGTAGTCCTCCGTCAGACCCGTCAGCACATTCTGCTCGGCATCCATGTGCGAGCCGAGGTCGTGCAGGGCGAAAGCGACGCGGTTGACCGTGGTCTTGGTCATGCGCACGGGAATCGGCGGCTGCTTCGCGATGCGCTCGGCGAACGCCAGGGCGGCAGCGAGCGCCTGGCCGTCGTCGACCACCTTCTCGACCAGGCCCCATTCCAGCGCATCGGCGGCGGGGATGCGGTCGGACGACAGGATCACCGCCTGCTTGGTGCGCGCCGGGCCCATCAGCGCGACCATGCGCGGGATCGATCCCCAGCTCATGTTCATGCCGAGCTCGATCTCGGGAATGCGGAAGTGTGCGCCTTTCCCGCAGAAGCGGAAATCGAGCGACACGACCAGGGCCGCGCCGCCGCCGATGCAATGGCCTTCGATGGCGGCGATGGTGACCTGGTCCATCTCCTGCCAGGCGCGCGACATCTTGGGGCCGAGCCGCTGGCGATGGATCTTCTCGGAGACCGATGCGGTGTCGCGCAGCCGGCCTTCCGGATCCTTCAAGTCGAAGCCGGCCGAGAAGGCCTTCGCCGAGCCGGTCAGGATCACCACCGAGGTATCGAGATCGTCCTCGAAGTCGCGCGTGACGTCGCGCAGCTCGCGCATCGCCTGATAGCTGAAGGCGTTGATGCCATCGCCGCGATCGAAGCGCACGACGGCGACGCGGCCCTGCGGGCCGAGGCCCTTCTCGACCTTGACGAATCGGCGCTCCACTCCCTGGGCCATGTCCGCGTTCCTCCTGTGTTCGCCGCAAGGTAGCGGCTTGGCTTTACAAGGGCGAGGCCGTTGGCTTGACTGGCCTCATGTCGAAATCGATTGCCTTCCTTTCGCTCGAACGTCGCATCGATGCGCTGTTCGCCCGCTACACCAAGCCCGGTTCGCCGGGCGCCGTCGTCGCCGTCGCCCAGGCCGGCGAGGTCGAGATCTGCAAGGGCTATGGGCTCGCCAGCATCGAGCACAATGTGCCGATCACGCCGCAGACGCGCTTTCGCATCGCCTCGGTGAGCAAGCAGTTCACCGTCACCACGGCGCTGCTGCTGGCGGCCGAGGGCAAGCTGAAGCTCTCCGATCCACCGCACAAATACCTGCGTGAGCTGAAGCCGCTGCCCGTCACCATCGACCAGATGATGCGCAACTCGAGCGGCCTGCCGGACTTCCTCGAGCTGCTGCGGCTCGGCGGCCACGGCCTCGACAAGCCGGCACGCGCCGCCGACTTCCTCGCTGCGGCCGCGCGCAACGGCCATCTCAACTTCGCGCCGGGCAGCCGTTTCCTCTACAGCAACACCAACTTCCTGCTGCTCGGGCACATCATCGAGCGCCTGACCCGGAAGAAGCTGGGCGAGGTCATGCAGGAGCGCCTGTTCAAGCCGCTCGGCATGACCAGCACCATGCTGGCAGCCGAGATCGACACCGTGATCCCCAACCTCGCCACCGGCTATCTCGGCGACGACAAGGCGGGCTTCCGCCGCGCCGGCCACGCCTATCCGCAGGGCGGCGAAGGCGGTCTCACCTCGACGGTCGAGGACCTGCTGATCTGGAGCCGGCATTTCGACAATCCCGTGCTGGGCAAGACCCTGCCCGCCCAGCTCGCTGCCGCCGCGCCGCTCAGCGGCGGCCACGCCAACGCCTATCGCCGCGGCGTCGCCATCGGCGAGGTGCGCGGCCTGGAGACGGTGGGCCATGGCGGCCTGTGGCCGGGCTTCCGCACCGAGTTCTTGCGCGTGCCGGCGGCCGACCTCACCGTCATCGTCATCGCCAATCTCGCCACCATCGATCCCTGGCGCCTGGCGCATGACATCGCCGCCGACGCCCTGCAGGGCGACAAGCGTCTGAAGGCCAAGCTCGAGCCCATCACCGAGGCCGAGATCAAGCCGATCGCCGGCACCTGGTTCAACGCCGACGAGCCCTCGCTGTTCGACCTGGCCTGGAAGAACGGCGAAGCGGTCGTGACCCAGAACGGCATGCCCTTCGTGCTGGGCCGCCGGCCCGGCGGCTGGTTCGGTTCCGAGCGCGGCTCGTTCGAGTTCATGCTGAAGCCGGCTAAAGGGACGCTGCGCGTCGACCTCGGCGCAGGCCGTGTGCTCGGCTTCAAGAAGCTCGGCAAGCGCAAGGCTGTCCCTGCCGCGCTCGCCGGCAGCTACCTCTCCGCCGATTCGGGCGCGCGCTGGGACATCACGCGCAAGGGCGAGAGCTGGCAGGCGGCCATCAGCGGGCCATTGATCACCGGCGGGCCGGCCTGGCCGGTGCGCGGCATCGATGCCGACACCATCGAGAGCGAGATGCCGGGCGGCTGGATCCAGGCGACCCAGCTCGCCCATTTGGTGCGCGACCGCTCGGGCCGCATCGAGGCCATCGAGGTCTCGACCGGCCGCATCAAGAAGATGCGGTTCGAACGGCAACCGTAGGTGCCGTCATCCCGAGCGAAGTCGAGGGACCTTTTTTGTCAGTGCATCGATAAAAAAGGTCCCTCCACTACGCCTCGCTACGCTCGGCTCCGGTCGGGATGACGGTTCAGCGAAACGGGATCGCGTACATCAGGCCGCCGTTGGTCCACAGGGCATTCTGGCCGCGCTCGAGCTTGAGCGGCGTCGCCGTACCGACGTTGCGCTCGTAGCTCTCGCCGTAGTTACCGACCTGCTTGATGACGTTGTACATCCACTTCTCGTCGACGCCGACGGCCTTGCCGAAGCTCGGCGTGACACCGAGGAAGCGCTTGATGGCGGGATCCTCGCTCTTCAGCATCTCGTCGACGTTCTTCGACGTGACGCCCATCTCCTCGGCCTCGATCATGCCCATCAGCACCCATTTCACGAAGTCGAACCACTGGTCATCGCCGTGGCGCACGATCGGGCCCAGCGGCTCCTTGGAGATGCGCTCGGGCAGGATCACATGCTCGCCCTTGCCGGCGAGCTGGCCGACGCGCACCGCCGCGAGGCCCGAGGCGTCGGTCGTGTAGGCATCGCAGCGGCCGGCGGCATAGGCCTGCAGCAGCTCGTCGAGCTTCTCGATCAGCACCGGCTTGAAGGTCATCTTCTGCTTGCGGAAGTAGTCGGCGAGGTTGAGCTCGGTGGTGGTGCCGGGCTGCACGCAGATGGTGGCGCCGTTCAGCTCCTTGGCGCTCTTGATGTTGCTCTTGGCCGGCACCAGGAAGCCCTGGCCGTCGTAGAAATTGACGCCGGCGATATTGAAGCCGAGCGAGGTGTCGCGCAGCAGGGTCTGGGTGGCGTTGCGGGTGATGACGTCGACCTCGCCCGACTGCAGGGCGACGAAGCGCTGCTGCGCCGTGGTCGGGGTGAACTTCGATTTCTCGGCATCGCCGAACATCGCTGCCGCAATCGCCTTGCAGAGATCGACATCGAGCCCGGTCCACTTGCCCTGGCTGTCGGCCATGGAGAAGCCCGCCAGCCCGGTATTGACCGCGCACTGCACGAAGCCCTTGGCCTTCACCGCGTCGAAGGTCTGGCCGGCCGCGGCCGGCAGCGACGCGAGCGCAACCGTGCCGGAAATCGCGGCGGCAGCAATGAGTTTGTGAAGCATCCCTGACCCCTTGGTTATTGTCGGGGCCAGCTTAGCAAAGAATGCGCTAGATCGTGCGCTCGACCATCATCTTCTTGATCTCGGCGATCGCCTTCGCCGGGTTCAAGTGCTTGGGGCACGTCTTGGTGCAGTTCATGATGGTGTGGCAGCGATAGAGCCGGAACGGATCCTCCAGCTGGTCGAGCCGCTCGCCCTTGGCCTCGTCGCGGCTGTCGGCCAGCCAGCGATAGGCCTGCAGCAGGATCGCCGGACCCAGGTAGCGCTCGCCGTTCCACCAGTAGGACGGGCACGCGGTCGAGCAGCAGAAGCACAGGATGCACTCCCACAGCCCGTCGAGCTTGGCGCGCTCCTCGGGCGACTGCAGGCGCTCGCGCGTCGGCGGCTGGGTGGTGGTCTTGATCCACGGCTCGATCGTCGAGAGCTGGGCGTAGGGCACGGTGAGGTCGGGCACCAGGTCGCGCACCACCGGCATGTGCGGCAGCGGGTAGATCTTGATGTCGCCCTTCACGTCCGAGATGTACATGGTGCAGGCCAGCGTATTGGTGCCGTCGATGTTCATCGCGCACGAGCCGCACACGCCCTCGCGGCACGAGCGGCGGAAGGTGAGCGAGCTGTCGATCTCGTTCTTGATCTTGATCAGCGCGTCGAGAACCATCGGGCCGCAGGTGTCCATGTCGACTTCGTAGGTGTCGATCGACGGGTTCTTGCCGTCATCCGGCGTCCACCGGTAGATCTTGAACGTCTTGATGTTCTTGGCACCGCCCGGCGCCTTGTAGGTCTCGCCCGTGCCGATCTTGGAATTGGCGGGCAATGTGAACTCAGCCATCGCTTCCTCTCGAACTGGACACGCGGTACCTTAGTACACGCGAGCTTTTGGCGGGAACGACTGCACGTCGTTGCTCATCGGCTGCAGGTTGACCGGGCGGTAGTCGATGCGGGTCTTGCCGGTGTGCTCGTCGACCCATACGACCGTGTGCTTCAACCAGTTCTTGTCGTCGCGCTCGGGATGATCCTCGTGCGCATGGGCGCCGCGGCTCTCCAGGCGGTTGGCGGCGGAGTAGATCGTGCCCTGGGCCTGCAGGATCAGGTTCTGGAATTCCAGCGTCTCCATGAGATCGGAGTTCCAGATCATCGAGCGGTCCTTGACGCGGATGTCGTCCTTGCCGGCGAACACCTTGTCCATGTTGGCGCAGCCCTCGGCCAGGGTCTTGGTGGTGCGGAACACCGCGCAGTCGTTCTGCATGGTCTTCTGCATCAGCGCGCGCAGCTGCGCCGTCGGCGTGCTGCCGTTGGCATGCCGCATCTTGTCGAGGCGGGCGATCGCGTCCTCGCCGGCGTTCTTGATCTGCTTGTGCGTCTGTCCGGGCGTCATCTGGTCGGCGACGCGGTTGGCGGCGGAGCGGCCGAACACGACCAGTTCGAGCAGCGAGTTGGATCCCAGGCGATTGGAGCCGTGCACGCCGATCGAGGCCGCCTCGCCCAGCGCCATCAGGCCCGGCACTGCGGTGAACGGATCGCCGTCCTTAACGGTCATCGCGTCGCAGTGATAGTTCGCGGGAATGCCGCCCATGTTGTAGTGGCACGTCGGCAGGATGGGAATCGGCTGGCGGGTGACATCGACGCCGGCAAAGATGCGCGCCGTCTCGGCGATGCCCGGCAGGCGCTCGTGGATCACCTTGGGGTCGAGATGCTCGACGTGGAGCTCGATGTAGTCCTTGCCGGGACCGCAGCCGCGGCCCTCGCGGATCTCGATGGTCATCGAGCGGCTGACGACGTCGCGGCTGGCAAGGTCCTTGGCCGACGGTGCATAGCGCTCCATGAAGCGCTCGCCGTTGGCGTTGGTGACGTAGCCGCCCTCGCCGCGCACGCCCTCGGTGATCAGGCAGCCCGCGCCGTAGATGCCGGTGGGATGGAACTGGATGAACTCGAGGTCCTGCAAGGGCAGGCCGGCGCGCAGCACCATGGCGCCGCCGTCGCCGGTGCAGGTGTGGGCCGAGGTCGCCGTCTGGTAGACGCGGCCGTAGCCGCCGGTCGCCAGCACGGTCTTGTGGGCACGGAAGCGATGGATGGTGCCGTCGTCGAGGTTCCAGGCCATGACGCCCCGGCACACGCCCTCGTCCATGATCAGGTCGAGCGCGAAATACTCGATGAAGAACTCGGCGTGGTTCCGCAGCGACTGCTGGTAGAGCGTGTGCAGGATGGCATGGCCGGTGCGGTCGGCGGCGGCGCAGGTGCGATGGGCGATGCCCTTGCCGTATTCGGTGGTCATGCCGCCGAACGGGCGCTGGTAGATCTTGCCTTCGGGCGTGCGGCTGAACGGCACGCCGAAATGTTCCAGCTCGATGATGGCCGGGATGCCGTCGCGGCACATGTATTCGATGGCATCCTGGTCGCCCAGCCAGTCCGACCCCTTGACGGTGTCGTACATGTGCCAGCGCCAGTCGTCGGGCCCCATGTTGCCCAGGGCCGCCGAGATGCCGCCCTGCGCCGCCACCGTGTGGCTGCGCGTCGGGAAGACCTTGGTGATGCAGGCGGTCTTGAAACCCTTGTTGGCCATGCCGAAGGTCGCGCGCAGGCCCGAACCGCCGGCGCCGACGACGACGACGTCGTACTCGTGGTCGATGATCGTGTAGGACGTGCCGCCGATGGTGACCGTGCCTGCGTCGCTGCCTTCGTTCTTGCCCACCTCGGCCATGCTCAGCCTCCGAAACCGATACGCAGGATGGCCACGATGGCGGCCAGCCCGAAGAACACCGCGATGAAGCGCATCAGGACGATCAGCGCGAGCTTCATGCCGTCGTTATGGACGTAGTCCTCGATCACGACCTGCATGCCGAGCTGGCCGTGATGCAGCCCGATCACGATGGTGAGGGTCAGCAGCACCATGACGACCGGCGAACCGATCCAGGCGCGCACGACGGCGTAGTCGGCGCCGCTCATCATGATCAGCGAGATGGCGAACCACGCGACCAGCGGGATCAGCGCCACCGCGGTGATGCGCTGCGCCCAGAAGTGGTGCACGCCTTCCTTGGCCGAACCGAGACCGCGGGCGCGGGAAAGAGGAGTCCGGAGATCGCTGTTCATCGTCCCCCCTCACGCCAGCCTGAGGCCGACGATCCACGACACGACCGTGGCGGCGAGGGAAACGGCGACGACGATCCAGCCGCTACGGTAGGCATCCTTGATCTCGAAGCCGTAGCCCATGTCCCAGAACAGGTGCCGGATGCCGTTGCACAGATGGTAGAAGGCCGAGAACAGCCAGCCGCCGAGGACGAAGCGGCCCAGGATCGAAATGTTGAAGGCTTGGAACTTTGCATAGGTGCTGGGGCTGGCCGACGCGAAGACCACCCAGAGCACGAGATAGAGAGCGCCGACCGAGAGTGCTATGCCCGTGGCGCGATGCAGGAGCGACATCACCGAGGTGAGTTGCCACTTGTAGACCTGCAAATGCGGTGAAAGCGGCCGATGCACCGGCCGATTGGCGACGCTCATCGCGCGAAAACCCCTGTTGCCGACATCGGCTGAGCTTTTTTAGCGCCCGGCCGCTTCAAGTCAACGAAAGTCGCCAACACCCGGGGGTTAAGCCCCGGATTTCTCAGCGAAATTAGGCGCGGCGCGGCATCAGCAGCCAGTAGTCGAGATCGAGCGTGACGGCGGGATGATACTTGCCATCGGCCTGCTTGCCCGGGAAGCAATCGCAGGGGCAGTCCTTGGCTGCAATGAGACGCATTCGCAGTGCACCGAGATCGGTGCGGCCGGGCATCTCTGCCTTTTCCAACACCTCCGACCAGGCATAGGTCGTATCGCCGCCGAAGGTCGGACCGACGTGGCTGCCGGCGTTGATCGCAGCCAAGCGGAAGCCGTTGGCGAGACCGTTGAAGGAGAGTGCGCGGGCCAGCGAAATGATGTGGCCGCCATAGGCGAGCCGCCGGCCGAACCGCGTGTTCTTGCCGGCATAAGCGTCGAAGTGGATGCGCGCAGTGTTCTGGTAGAGCCGCGTCGAGAACATGTGATCGGAATCTTCCAGCGTGACGCCGCTCACATGGTCGATGCGCTCGCCGGGTTCATAATCTTCCCAGCGATGCGAGGAGCCCGCGGCGACGTCGTCGTAACCGCCAAGCTTCAACTCCGCCGGCACGATGAGGTCGGCGGGCGCCACCGACGATGCCGTCTTCGGCACGACCGGCGCGCCGACGTTGGCCTGCGGGTCACGCTTGTGCACCATCACCCAGCGCACGTAGTCCAGCACCATCTCGCCCTTCTGGTTGGTGCCGGTCGAGCGCACCCAAACGACGCCGCTCGCCTTGTTGGAATTCTCGCGCAGGCCGAGGACCGTCGACTTGGCCGACAGCGTGTCGCCGGGATAGACCGGCACGCCCCAGCGGAACTCGGCGTAACCGAGATTGGCCACGGCATTGAGCGAGATGTCGTTCACGGTCTTGCCGATCACGACATGGAAGACCAGCAGATCGTCGAGCGGCGCACGTGGCAAACCAATCGCGCGCGCGAATTCGTCCGACGAATTCATGGCAAAGCGCGAACCGTAGAGTCCGACGTTCAGCGCGGCGTCGGCCTCGGTCAAGGTGCGCGGCGTGGCGTGACAAAACTCCTGGCCGACGCGGAAATCCTCGAAGAAATTGCCCGTGCCCGTCTTGTCGATGCTCGTCTTGCTCATGCGGCGGCCTGCAGTTCCTTGATGGCCGAGGCGAGCGCCAAGGCGCGCTCGGCCTGCTCGACATGCAGGTTCTCGATCATGCGGCCGTCGACCGTGACCACGCCCTTGCCTTCGGCCTGCGCCGCCTTGAAGGCGGCGACGATCTTGCCCGCCATTTCCAGCTCGGCGGCCGACGGCGCGAAGACCTCGTTGCATGGCTCGACCTGGCTGGGATGGATCAGCGTCTTGCCGTCGAAGCCCATCTCCAGCCCCTGCTGGCAGACGGCGCGGAAGCCCGCCGCATCCTGGATGTCGTTGTAGACGCCGTCGAGGATCGCGAGCCCATAGGCGCGCGCGGCCAGCATGCCGATACCGAGCGCGGTGATCATGGGCAGCCGCGTCGGCGTGTGGCGCGCGCGCATGTCCTTCACCAGGTCGTTGGTGCCCATGACGAACAGGCCGAGCCGCGGATGGGAACCGGCGATCTCCTCGGCGCGCAGGATGCCCTTGGGCGTCTCCATCATCGCCCACACCGCCATGTCGGTCGGCGCGCCCGCGGTATCGAGCAGCGACACGACGTGCGTCACTTGCGCCGCACTCTCGACCTTGGGCACCAGGATCGCGTCGGCGCCGGACTTGGCGATGGCCGCGATATCGGCCTCGCCCCACGGCGTGCCGAGCCCGTTGCAGCGGATCACGATCTCGCGCTTGCCGTAGGCCTTGCTCTCGGCCGCCAGCACGACGTTGGTGCGCGCCGCCTCCTTGGCCTCGGGCGCGACGGCGTCCTCGAGGTCGAAGATCAGCGCATCGGCCGGCAGGGTCCTGGCCTTCTCCAGGGCGCGCGTGTTGGCGCCCGGCATATAGAGGACGCTACGGCGCGGGCGGACGGTCTGTGACATGAGGGCTCCCGAAAACGCGGCGGACTATAATGGCGGGCCTCCTTGTGGCAAGGTGGCCCACGGCATGCGCTTTCTCTCGCTTCAGAGCCATGTTGCCTACGGCTACGTGGGCAATCGGGCTGCGACCTTTCCCTTGCAACGATTGGGCCACGAGGTCTGGGCGGTCAACACGGTCGAATTCTCGAACCATACCGGCTATGGCGCCTGGCGCGGCCGCACGGCCCCTGCCGACCAGGTCGCCGACATCGTGGCCGGCATAGAAGCCCTGGGCATGTTGTCGCGCTGCGATGCGCTGCTCACGGGTTACGTCGGCGACGTCGCCCTGGGCGACGTGGTGCTCGATACCGCCGCCAAGGTGCGCGCCGCCAACGCCAAAGCCGTGTGGTGCTGCGACCCTGTGCTGGGCGACGTCGACACCGGCATCTACGTGAAGCCCGGCATCGACGCCTTCTTCCGCGAGCGCGCCCTTCCTCTGGCCGACCTTGTAACGCCCAATCATTTCGAGCTGGAGCACCTGACCGGCAAGAAGGTCGCGACCATGGCCGACGCCCTTGCCGCCGCACGCAGCCTGCTCAAAGGCCCGCTCAACGGCCCGAGGCTCGCCCTGATCACCAGCCTGCGCCGCGCCGATGCGCCCGCCGACCAGGTCGAGATGGTCGTGGTGAGCCATGAGGCGGCCTGGCGGATCGCAACGCCCCTGATCGGTTTCGAGATCGCCCCCAACGGAACAGGCGACGCCGTCGCCGCCTTGTTCTCGGCGCACTGGATCGAAAGCGGCGATGCGCCGGCGGCGCTGGGCAAGGCCGCGTCGTCGATCTATGCCGTGCTCGAGGCCACCGCGGCCATGGGCGAACGGGAACTCCAACTGGTCGCGGCACAGGACCAAATGATCTCGCCGGCCCGCCGCTTCACCGCCGAAAAGCTGTAAGGGCCGATGCAGGTTCCCGGCTTCGTCTTCAACCCGATCGCGCTTGCCATCGAGGGCGCAGCCATCGGCTTCCTGATCGCCGTGCCCGTCGGGCCGGCGGCGGTGCTCTGCCTCCGCCGCTCGATCACGGTCGGCGCCGTCGCGGGCTACATGACCGGCATCGGCGCTGCGCTGGGCGATGCCGTCTTCGGCGCCGTCGCCGCCTTCGGCCTGTCGATCGTCGAGCAGTTCGTCATCGAACGCGAGAAGTGGCTTTTGGGCATCGGCGGCATCGGCCTGGTGATCATGGGCTGGGCGACCATGCGCAACCGGCCGCGCACCGTCGGCGATCCGGTGGCCGACGACCGCGAGCACCAGGTGGCGACGCACTTCCACTACGCCAGCTCGAGTTTCTTCATCACCGTATTCAATCCCTTGACCGTGATGGCCTTTGGCGCGGCTTTCGCCGGCCGCAACCTCGCGGGCGTCGGCGCCAGTCTGCCTGACGCCGCGCTTCTGGTGGCAGCCGTGTTCTGCGGAGCGCTCGCCTGGTGGGCGATCATCTGCACGGCGGCGGTGTCGCTGCGCCACCGCTTCACGGGGGTAGGCCTGTTGTGGTTGAACCGTGCGTCGGGTGCGGTGATCCTGGGCTTCGGGGTGGTGGCCCTGATCTCGCTGCTGCCCCTGCCGTGGCGGCAGATCGGCAACGCGCTCGGGCTCTAGTATACTGGGCTGATGCTGCCCGTTCTGCTCGACCCCACCAAGTTCCAGGACGCGCTGGTGACCGCCAAAGGCGAGGAGCGCGCCCATGTGGCGCTCCGGTCGCTCGAGACGCTGTGGTTCAACACCGGCACGCTCTGCAATCTCACCTGCCGGAACTGCTATATCGAATCCTCGCCGCGCAACGATCGCCTGGCCTATCTCTCTGCCGCCGAGGTGCGGGCCTACCTCGACGAGATCGAGCGCGACGGCCATGGCACGACGCTGATCGGCTTCACTGGCGGCGAGCCGTTCATGAACCGCGACCTGCCGGCCATGCTGGAAGATGTGCTGTCGCGCGGGCTCAAGGCCATGGTGCTGACCAACGCCATGAAGCCCATGCACAAGATGAAGGCCGCCCTTCTCGGGCTGCTGGCGCAGCACGGCCACAACCTCACCATCCGCGTCTCGCTCGACCATTACGAGCGGAGCCTGCACGAAAAAGAGCGCGGCGCACGGACCTGGAAGCCGACCATCGACGGCCTGGTGTGGCTCGCGCAATCGGGCTTCGACGTGCACGTCGCGGGGCGGCACTTCTCCGACGAAACCGACGAACAGGTCCGCACCGGCTATGCGCGGCTGTTCGCCGAACTCGGCGTGCCGATCGACGCGGCGAGCCCCGTATCGCTGGTCCTGTTCCCCGAGATGGACGCCAGGGTCGACGTGCCGGAGATCACCACGGCGTGCTGGGGCATCCTGAAAAAATCGCCCGACAGCGTCATGTGCGCCTCGGCGCGCATGGTGGTGAAGCGCAAGGGTGCCGAACGCCCCGCCGTCGTCGCCTGCACCCTGCTGCCCTACGACCCGCAGTTCGAGCTTGGCGACACGCTGGCCAAGAGCGTCGGCGCGGTGCGCCTCAACCATCCGCACTGCGCCAAGTTCTGCGTGCTGGGCGGCGCGGCTTGCAGCCAGTGACGGCGGACCTCGACGTCGTCATCCCGACCCTGAACGCCGCCCGGACCCTGGCACGGATACTCGATTCGCTGGGTGGCGACTTGAAGCTGTCGATCACGGTGTGCGATGGCGGTTCGCGCGACGGCACGACGACGATCGCGCAACAGGCCGGCGCCATCGTCGTCGAAACCGCGGCCGGCCGCGGCGGGCAACTGGCGGCAGGCGCTGCGGCCGGCAATGCGCCGTGGCTGCTGTTCCTGCACGCCGATACGGCGCTGTCGAAAAATTGGACTGCTGCCGCGCGCCACTTCATGACGATGCCCGCGCCGACGGCCGGCTATTTCCGGCTGCGCTTCGCGTCGGCCGATCCGCGCGCACGACGCGTCGAGCGCCTCGTCGCTTGGCGCTGCCGCGCCTTCGGCCTGCCCTACGGCGACCAGGGGCTCCTGATCGAGCGCGGCTTCTACGGCCGGATCGGTGGCTTTCGCCCATTGCCCCTGATGGAGGACGTCGACCTGGTGCGTCGCATCGGCCGGCGCAACCTGGTGGCTCTCGATGCCGAGGCCGTTACTTCGGCGGAGCGCTACGAACGCGACGGCTGGCTGGTGCGCCCGCTGCGCAACCTCATCTGCCTCGGCCTCTATTTCGTGGGCCTGCCGCCATCGCTGCTGCGCCGGGTCTACGGATCATGACGCGTCACCTCGTGATCTTCGCCCGCGCCCCAGAGCTTGGGCGTGTGAAGCGCCGATTGGCGCGCGAAATCGGCGATGCAGCGGCGACGCGCTTCTACCGCCTGACGCTCGTGCGGCAGAACCGGCATCTGCGCGACCCACGCTGGCAGCTCTGGCTGTTCGTGACGCCGGACACGGCCCTCGCGGACGTCGCCTGGCGCGGCATCGCTCGCCGGCAGGTCCGGCCGCAAGGTCCGGGGGATCTCGGCGTGCGCATGAAGCGGCCGTTCCTCGCACTGCCGGCCGGACCTGTCGTACTGGTCGGCAGCGATATCCCGGCGATGCGGGCAAGCCACATCGCGCGTGCCTTCGATCTGCTCGGACGTCATGACTTCGTGTTCGGCCCGGCAACTGATGGCGGCTTCTGGCTGGTCGGGGCGCGCCGCACCCGCCCCATGCCACGCGGACTGTTCGCGGACGTGCGCTGGTCGACCTATCACGCCCTCGCCGATTCGATCTCGACCCTGCCCTCGGACTATTCGGTGGCCTGCGCCGATGTGCTGGACGATGTCGACGATCTGAGAGGCCTCATGGGCGTCGCTTGAGCTTCTCTAGCTCGCTCTCCACGGCAATGAACACACTGTCCCAGTCGCCCGGCCGCGGCTGGCGGAACAGCCGCGCCGAGGGATACCAGGGTGCGCGCGTGCCGCCGAGCTGCCAGCGCCAGTCGACCGTCGAGGGCGACAGCACCCAGGTCTTCAGTCCCATCGCCGCGGCGAGATGGGCGATCGGCGCATCGATCGAGATCAGGAGATCGAGCTGCGACAGCGCCGTTGCCGCCTCGGCGAAATCGAAGATGCCGCGGCCGACATCGTGCACCAGGCCGCCGGCACCGAAGGTCTGGATGTCCTTCTGGTGCACGCCGCCCTGCAGGCTGAACAGCAGGAGCTCGGGATCGCCGGAGAACTCCATGAAGCGCGCGAACGACACCGAGCGCTGGCGGTCCTGCGGCCGGCCGGGCATGCCCGCCCAGTAGATGCCGACGCTGAGTCTCGCCTTCTCGATGCGGCCGAGCTTGATGCGACTGTCGGCCGGCGCCCTGAGGTAGGGCGCCTGCAGCGCCGGCGCGTCGAAGTCGGCGCGGCAGAGATGGGGCAGCGACACCATCGAGGCATGCAGGTCGAACTCGGGCAACGGCTCGCCCTCGGCCACGACGTGGTCGATGAAGTCGACGGTGCCCAGAAGATCCTTCAGCAGCGCCTGACAGAGCACGATCACCGTGGCGCCGCGGCGCTTGAGCTCGCGGGCGAAGCGTATGAACAGCAGCACGTCGCCCAAGCCCTGCTCGGGATAGAGCAGGATGCGCTTGCCGCCGATCGGGCTGCCGTCCCACGCCGGCTGCCGGAAGTCGGGCGCCGGCGTCTCGGGCAGGCGCTTGCGCGCTTCGTAGGCGGCGAAGCCTTGCGCCAGTTCGCCGCGCATCAGGAGCGCGATGGCGAGCTCGACGCGCGCGCGGCGGTTGTCGGGATTGAGCGCCAACGCGCGGCCGAAGCAGCCGACCGCCTCGTCGACGCGGCCGAGATCGCGCAGGCAGAGCGCCAGATTGAAGAAGCCCTCGCCGTAGTCGCGGTTGAGCGTGATCGAATGGAAATGGTGCTTCACCGCTTCGTCGAGCCGGTTGGCGGCGCGCAGCGCGTTGCCGAGATTGGAATGCAGCGCCGGATTGTCCGGATCGGCTGCGAGCGACAGTCGATGATGCGACACCGAGGCTTCAAGCTTGCCCGCGAGCCGCAACGCCACGCCGAGATTGTTGTGCAGCTCGGCGTGATAGGGCCGCACGGCCAGAAGCTTCAGGTACGAGGTGATCGCCTCTTCGAGGCGGCCGGCGCGATGGGCTTGCGCTGCCAGGCGCAGCTGCTGGACGAATGTGTCATCGCCGCCGAACAAAGGCGTTGGCACAGCAGTGGCCTGCGATTCCGGACGGAGAGGGTAAAGCGACGGGGTGTCGTTCACCCTCTTATCTTACATGAATTAACGTTCTTAAACACCTGTAGTTAAAAGATTTTCATTTAGATTCAGAGCCATAGAAGGAAAGGCGAGACCAAGCGTCCGCCGCAAATCCTTCTACTAGATGTAGCCGCGGATCAGCTCTTCGGCGATCTGGATGGCGTTGAGCGCGGCGCCCTTGCGCAGGTTGTCGCTGACGATCCAGAGCGAAAGCCCGTTGTCGATCGTCGGATCGACGCGCACGCGGCTCACGAACACGCTGTCCTGGCCGGTGACCTCCTGCGGCGTGACGTAGCCGCCGTTCTCGCGGCGATCGACCACCAGCACGCCGGGCTGGGCGGCGAGCACGCGGCGCGCCTCCACCTCGTCGAGCGACCGCTCGAGTTCGAGGTTCACCGCCTCGGCGTGGCCGATGAACACCGGCACGCGCACGCAGGTCGCGTGCACCTTGATCTTGGGATCGAGGATCTTCTTGGTCTCGACCACCATCTTCCACTCTTCCTTGGTCGAGCCGTCATCCATGAAGGCGTCGATGTGGGGAATGACGTTGAAGGCGATGCCCTTGGTGAACTTCTTGGCATCGAGCGTCTGGTTCACGAAGAAGCTCTTGGTCTGGTTCAGGAGCTCGTCCATGCCTTCCTTGCCGGCGCCCGACGTTGATTGATAGGTCGACACCACGACGCGCTTGATGCCGGCGGCCTCGTGGATCGGCTTCAGCGCCACCACCATCTGGATGGTCGAGCAGTTGGGGTTGGCGATGATGCCGCGCGCCTTGTAGCCGGCGATCGCCTGGGCATTGACCTCGGGCACGACCAGCGGCACGTCGGGATCCATGCGCCAGTAGGAGGTGTTGTCGATCACCACGGCGCCGGCCTTGGCGGCGCGCGGGCTGTGCTCGGCCGAGACCTTGGCGCCGGGCGAGCTCAGCACGATGTCGATGCCCTTGAAGTCGAACTTGGCGAGGTCCTGGACCTTCAGGACCGACTTCTCGCCGAACGAGGTCTGCTTGCCTGCCGAGCGCGCCGAGGCCAGCGCCACGACGTCATCGGCCGGGAAGTTCCGCTCGGCCAGGATCTGCAACATTTCGCGCCCGACGTTGCCGGTCGCGCCGACGACGGCGACTCTGTAGCCCATGGCTCACCTGTATGAAGGAGGCAGGGAGATACGCGCGGAGGGGCGGTTTTGCAACACGTGCTCCCGTCTCTTTCATGCTCCTCTCCCCCGCTAGGGGGAGAGGTGGGGTGAGGGGGCGGCGCACGTCGATTCCCCCCCCCCCCCCCCCCCCCCCCCCCAGCGGGGGAGAGGAACATGAAGAGGTAGGAGGCCTTGTGCCTAAAGCCTACGGATCGGCCGACCCCCCCGGCGCCTCGATGAGGGGCAGCCACAGCGTCAGGTCGTCGCGCACCAGCTTCTGGGCTTGGGCGGGCGATTCCGGCGGCAGCATCTCGATGCCCTGGGCCAGCATCTTCT
>FODP01000018.1:0-62244 GCA_900110395.1 Rhodospirillales bacterium URHD0017 | reverse complement strand
CGTGCTCCCGTCTCTTTCATGCTCCTCTCCCCCGCTGGGGGGAGGGGGGGGGTGGGGGGGCGGCGCACGTCGATTCCCCCTCACCTAGCCTCTCCCCCTAGCGGGGGAGAGGAACATGAGGAGGTACGAGGCGATGTCGCGACAGCCTACTGATCCGCCGACGCCCCCGACGCCTTGATGATGGGCAGCCACAGCGTCAGGTCGTCGCGCACCAGCTTCTGGGCTTGGGCGGGCGATTCCGGCGGCAGCATCTCGATGCCCTGGGCCAGCATCTTCTCGCGCACGGCCGGCACCTGGCCGATGCGGTTCAGCTCGGCGTTGAGCTTGCCGACCACCGGCTCGGGCGTGCCGGCCGGGACGGCGTAGCCCATCCAGGTGTTCACGACGTAGTCCTTCACGCCCGATTCGATCATGGTCGGCACCTCGGGCAGCAGGTCCGAGCGCTTCTCGCTGGTGACGGCGATGGCCTTGAGCTTGCCGCCCTTGATCAGGCCGATGACCGTCGGCGTGTTGAACAGGCCCATGGTCACTTCGCCGTTGGCCACCGCCTGGATGGCGGCCGGCGTGGCGCGGTAGGGCACGTGCTGCAGCTTCACGCCGGTCCGCATCTCCAGAAGCACGCCCGACATGTGATGGCTGGTGCCGACGCCACCCGAGGAGAAGGTGAGCTGGCCGGGCTTGGCGCGTGCTTGCGCCAGCACATCGTCGACCGTCTTGGCCGGATTGTCGGGATGCACGATCAGCACGTTTGAAACGCCGCCGCTCACCGCCACCGGCGCCAGGTCCTTCAGCGAATCGTAGCCCGGCGCCTTGTAGAGCCCCATGTTGAAGACCAGCGTACCCTGGCTCACCAGCGCCACCGTGTAGCCATCGGCCGGCGCGCGCGCCGCCTCGGCGGTGGCGATGGTGCCGCCGGCGCCGGTCTTGTTGTCGACCACGACGGTCTGGCCCAGCGACTTGCCCAGCTCCTCGGCAAAGATGCGCGCCACGATGTCGGCGGTGGCGCCGGGCGCCAGCGGCACGATCAGGCGGATCGACTTGGCAGGATAGGCCTGGGCACGCGCGGCACCCGTCGCAACGGCCAACGACGCGACAAGGAACGCTCTCTTTGTCAGCATGGCGGGCCTCCTAGAGTCCGACAGATTGCGCGACCAGCGTGGCAAGCTGCTTGCGCAATCGAGCGACCGTCGCGCGTTCCCCTCGCTTGTTGATCAGGTTGTGCATTTCATAGGGATCGCTCTTGAGATCGTAGAGCTCGTCGCACTCCACGCCGTCGAGCGACTTCTGCGTCCAGTGGATGTACTTGTGGCGCCTGGTGCGGATGGCCTTGTAGCTCATGCCGATCAGCCACGGCATGGCGTTCTCACTGAAGTACTCGCACATGAAGGACGAGCGGATGGCCTTGCCGCGCTTGTTGTTTCCTTGGGCGATCGGCCGGAGCGACAGGCCCTGCATGTGCTCGAAGTCGGCCTTCTTGCCGCCGGCGAGATCGACGATGGTCGGCGCGATATCGAGCATCAGCACCAGGTCGTCCTTCACCGTGCCGGGCTTGAACCACGCGGGATAGCGGATCAGGAACGGCGACTTGATGCCTTCCTCGTAGGCAAAGCGCCGCTCGGGTCCGAGCCCGTGCTCACCGAAGAAGTAGCCGTTGTCGCCCAGGAACAGGATGAAGGTGTTGTCGAGCTCGCCGGTCTCCTCCAGCGCCTTGAACACCTCGCCCATGCCCTCGTCGACCGAGGCCATCATGGCGGCGCGCAAGCGGATCTCCTCGTCGGTGCCGGCCTTGATGCCGTCCAGCACCTTGCGCGAGGCCTCGTTGCCCTTGAGCTGGAAGGCCTCGGTCCAGGCGGGCTTGTCCTTCACCACCTCGGCAAGCGGCAAGGCGTTGGGCCGGCGCGGGAAGTGCGCGCCCTTGTAGAGGTCGGCATGGCGCTCGGGCACGCGATAGCCGCCCTTGCTGAGATCGATCGTGCCGTCGGCCGCCTGGAAGGCGTCGGGATGCACCGCCTTGTGGGCGAAGAACAGCGCGAACGGCTTGCTGCGAGGCTTACGCAGGAACTCGACGGCGTGCTCGTTCAGAAGATCGGTGATGTAGCCTTTGTGCTGGCGCTCATCGCCGTCGATGTTCAGCACCGGATCGACGATCGAGCCATGTCCCGGGAAGCTCACCCAGCGGTCGTAGCCCGGCCGTGGCCCGCCGGAATTTCCCATGTGCCACTTGCCGACATGGGCGGTCTCGTAGCCCAGGCGCTGCAGGATGCCGTGATAGTTGGGCAGGCGATGGCTGTGGGCGTCGCGCGCCACGTTGTCGATGATGCCGTGCCGGCTGGCGTATTGCCCGGTGATGATCGAGGCGCGGTTGGGCGAGCAGAGCGGCGTGGTGTGGAACGCCGACGTGAACATCGCGCCCTCGTGGCCGATGCGGTCGATATGCGGCGTCTTCATGAAGGGATGGCCGCAGATCCCGAGCTCGTCGAACCGGAGATCGTCGATCAAAACGACGATGAAATTCGGCTTCTTCCTGCCTGCCACGATGATTTCCCCCAAAGCACGCCGCGTACCGAAACACCGTAGCCAGCGGCCTTGACGGACGCCAGAGCCCCGCGCCCTTAATCGGGCGAACGAGTTCTCGGGGACCATCAATGACCGAACCTGGCCTGCCGATGGCAGGATTGCGCGTACTGGATATCAGTTCGTTCATCGCCGCCCCCGCCGCGGCGGTGGTCCTGGGCGACTGGGGCGCCGACGTGATCAAGGTCGAAGGGCCCGACGGCGATCCCAACCGCCGCATCATGCACGATTCGTCGAACTACCCGAAAGGCGCGGTCAACTATCCCTGGCACATGGACTCGCGCAACAAGCGCTCGATCGTGCTCGACCTCAAGAAGCCCGACGGTCGCTCCGCGCTCGACCGGCTGATCGCCCTCTCGGACGTGCTGATCTGCAACTTCCCGCCGCTGGTGCGCAACAAGCTCAAGCTCGGCTACGAGGATGTGAAACGAGTGAACCCGAAGCTGGTCTATGCCTCGCTCACCGGCTACGGCGAAGCGGGCCCCGACCGCGACCGCCCGGGCTTCGACGCCACCGCCTACTTCGCCCGGTCCGGCCTTCTCGACGCGCAACGCTACGAAGACGGGCCGCCCGGCGTGCCGGTGCCGGCGCAGGGCGATCGCGCGACCGCCATGGCCTTGGTCTCGGCGATCCTGATGGGGCTGATGCAGCGCATGAAGACCGGCGAGGGCTCGTGGGTCGGCACGTCGCTGCTCGGCAACGGCCTGTGGTCGTGCGGCGTCGTCGCCCAGGCCGCCCTGGTCGGCGCCTACCTGCCGCACCGCCCGCCGCCCGACCGGCCGCGCTCGGCGCTGGGCAATATCTATCGCACTGGCGACGATCGCTGGCTGCAGCTCACCATCGTGCGCGAGGACAAGATGTGGCCCGGCGTCTGCGCCACCATCGGCCGGCCCGAGCTGGCAGACGACCCGCGCTTCGCCACGGTCGAAGATCGCCGCAAGCGCTCGGGCGATCTCGCCGCCATCCTGAGCGCCGCCTTCGCGACGCACGATTACGAGCACTGGCGCAAGACCATGGCGGCGCACGGCATCACCTTCGGCGTCATCAGCCGGCCGCAGGACGTGCCCGACGACCAGCAGGCGGTGGCCTGCGGCGCGGTCGTCGACACCGCCATCGCCGAGATGCCCAAGACGCTCGCCAACCCCATTCGCCTCAGCTTTGCCGAACAACGGACGGCCCATCCTGCACCGGCGCTCGGCCAGCACAGCGACGAGGTCCTGGCCGAAGCCGGGCTGTCGCCCGACGAGATCGCAGCCTTGCACAAGAGCGGTGCCGTGCCATGAGCGACCCCCCACTCCCCGGGCCGCTGAGCGGGGTCGTCGTCCTTGACGTCAGCTCGTTCATCGCCGCACCGGCCGCGGCGGTCGTCCTGGCCGACTTCGGCGCCGACGTGATCAAGATCGAACCGCCGGGCGATGGCGATCCGCATCGCAACAGTTTCAGGAACGCAAGCTACCCGCCGAGCGACAGGAACTTCCCCTGGCAGCTCGATGGGCGCCTAAAACGCTCGCTGGCGCTCGACCTCAAGAACGACAGCGCGCGGCCGGTGCTCGAGCGGTTGATCGGGCGCGCCGACGTCATGATCGTGAATTTTCCGCCGCCGGCGCGCGAGCGACTGAAACTCCGCTGGGAAGACATCGAGTCCATCAATCCGCGCCTCGTCTACTGCTCGCTCACCGGCTATGGCGAGACCGGCCCCGACCGCGACCGGCCGGGCTTTGACGTCACCGCCTATTTCGGCCGCTCCGGCATCCTCGATCTGGCGCGCTACGAAGGCGGCCCGCCCGGCCTGTCGCTGCCGGCGCAAGGCGATCGCGCCACGGCGATGACCCTGGTCGCCGCCATCCTGCTCGGCCTGCGCCAACGCGACCGCACCGGCAAGGGCAGCTGGGTCGGCACCTCGCTCTACGCCAACGGCGTCTGGTCCAACGGCACCTCGGCCGCGGGCGCCCTGGTCGGCGCCGACCTGCCGCCGCGCCAGTCGCCCGACAAGCCGCGCAATGCGCTGACTAATCTCTACCGCACCAAGGACGATCGCTGGCTGCAGCTCCTGCTGGTGCGCGACGACCGGCTGTGGCCGGTCCTGTGCAAGGCGATCGAGCGGCCTGATCTCGCCGCGGATCCGCGCTTCACCGAGCGCGCCGACCGCCGCGCGCGATCGCTCGAGCTCGTGAAGGAGCTGATGCCGGTCTTCGCGGCCAGGACCTACGCCGAGTGGGAGCAGACCTTCGCCGGCACCGGCATTCCCTTCGGCGTCATCGGCCGGCTGGCGGACGTCGTCGAGGACGAGCAGGCCCAGCACGCCGGCATCTTTGCCGAGACGACCAATCCCGACGTGCCGCGCACGGTGAACAACCCGATCCGCCTGGGATTCGCCCAGCCGCGGAAGGCAGGGCCGCCGCCCACGGTCGGCCAGCACAATGAGGAGATCCTGCGCGAAGCAGGGTTCGCCGCCACCGAGATCGACGCGCTCAGAAAGTCAGGAGCGCTTGGCTAGGATGTCGCATCTCAGCCTCGTCGCCCTTGTCGTGAAGGAATACGACCCGGCGATCGACTTCTTCGTCCGCGTCCTTGGTTTTGAGCTCGTCGAGGATGTGTCCGCGCTTACCAATGACGGACGGCCCAAACGCTGGGTGGTGGTGCGCCCGCCCGGCGCCGCCTCCGGCATCCTGCTCGCCAGGGCGGACGGCGAGGAGCAGGAGCGCATCGTCGGCAACCAGTTCGCCGGCCGCGTCGGCTTCTTCCTGCAGGTCGACGATTTCGACGCCGCCTATGAGCGCATGGTGGCCGCGGGCGTCCCCTTCTCCAAGCCTCCGCGCACGGAGGCCTATGGCCGGGTCGCTGTCTTCCTCGATATCGCGGGCAACAAGTGGGACCTCCTCGGAGCGCCGCCAAAGGCTTGATGCGCTCCCTCCCCCGTTCATGCTCCTCTCCCCCTAGCCACCTACGCTGCGGTGCAGCTTCGGTGGCTTTAGCGGCAAGCCCGATCCAGGTCCTCCGAAGCTCCGCAGGAGCGAAGGGGGGCTATCGGGGGGGAGAGGAACATGAGTGATGTAGGTGAAAGCCGTCACTTCGACGTATAATTGAGTCATGGCCATCCATCGCACCTATGCCGAGTTCTGGCCGTTCTATCTGCGTGAGCACGCCAAGCCGACGACGCGCAGCATCCACTACGTCGGCACCATCGCCTCGACCCTGGTGCTCGTCTGGGCGGTCGCCACCCAGAACTGGTGGTGGCTGCTGGCCGTGCCGGTGTTCGGCTACGCCTTCGCCTGGTTCAGCCACTTCTTCATCGAGAAGAACAGACCCGCGACCTTCCAGGCGCCGTTCTGGTCGCTGATCAGCGACTACCGCATGTGCGGCCTGTGGCTGTCCGGCCGGCTCGGTAACGAATTGATGAAGTACCAAATCCGCGGCTGACCGCCGGGCGTAGAGAGGGCATGCGCCGCCTCCTCGCCCTGCTCCTGCTCGTCATTGCCCTGCCGACCCGGGCCGAGACCCCTGCGCTGCCGTGGGCCAGGTGGGACCCCGCCCTGTTCGATCGGGCTGCTCGCGAGGACAAGTACATCCTGCTGCACATGGCCGCCGTGTGGTGCCACTGGTGCCACGTCATGGAGCGCACGACCTATCGCGATCCCGCCATCCAGCAACGCATCGCCGAGAAGTTCATCGCCGTGCGCGTCGACCAGGATTCCGACCCCGCGCTGTCCTACCGCTACGAGAACTGGGGTTGGCCCGCCACCATCATGCTCGACAAGGACGGCAACGAGATTTTCAAGCGCCGCGGCTACATCCCGCCCGATCTGTTCACCAAGCTGTTGGCCGCCGTCATCGAAGACCCCTCGGCATTGCAGAGCTACACCGCCGGCGCCGCGGTCGATCCCAACGCCGTCGCGCTCTCGGCGGAGCGCCGCGCCAGCACGGAAGCCTTGCTGCAGAAAAGCTACGACAAGACCAATGGCGGCTTCGGCGACACCCACCGCTTCATCCATGGCGACACGCTCGAATGGGTGCTGGAGCGCGGCCGCGCCCTGCAGCGCAATGCCGAGCCCGAGGCGTGGCGCGAGATGTCGGCCCGCACGCTCGGCGGCGCGCGCCGGCTGATCGACCCGGTATGGGGCGGCATGTTCCAGTATTCCGACAAGCTCGACTGGTCGGGCCCCCACTTCGAGAAGCTCCTGAACATCCAGCGCGACGCCGTGCGCGCCTATGTGCTGGCCTGGCAGATCAGCGGCGATCCCGCCGACCTCGCCGCGGCGCGCGACATCGCCCGCTGGCTGATGGATTTCATGCGTGCCCCCAACGGCGCCTTTTACACCAGCCAGGACGCCGATGCCGGCCCGGCGCTGCACGGCGATGTCTTCTACGCCAGGACAGACTCCGAGCGCCGCGCCGGCCCGCAACCGCCGATCGACCGCAACGCCTATGCGCGCGAGAACGGCTGGGCGATCGCGAGCCTCGCCGCGCTCTACGACGTCACCGGCGAGCAGGCCCTGATCGACGCTGCCGTCCGCGCCTTCGACTGGGTGGTGGCCGAGCGCCGCGCGCCCAACGGCGGCTTCGGCCATGCCCGCGCCAGCGACGACGACACCCATCTCGGCGACACGCTGTCGATGGCCGAGGCGGCGCTGGCGCTCTACCGCAGCACGGCCGAGCGCCGCTACCTCAGCGTGGCGGTCGAGCTCGGCGAGGTGATCGTGCGCGATCATCGCGATCCGTCGGGTGGCTTCATGGTGCGCGCGCCCGAGCCCGGCGCGAAGGGCGTGCTGGCGAAGCCCGTGAAGCAGCTCGACGAGAACGTGGCCGCGGTCCGGCTGCTTAATCTGCTGGCGCGCGCATCGGCGCGGCCCGCCTTCAAGGACGCGGCCGAGCACGGCATGCGCTACCTGATCGCGCTCGCCGAGGAAGACCTGGTCGCGCCCGGCGCCCTGCTGGCCGACCGCGAGCTTTCGCGCGAGCCCGCCCACATCACCATTGTCGGCGCCAAGGACGATCCTGCCGCGCGCGCCCTCTACGCGGCCGCCCGGACCTATCCCACCCGCTACTTCCGCCTCGAATGGCTCGACCGCCGCGAGGGCCCGCTGCCGGCGGCCGATGTCGAGTATCCGGAGCTGCCCGAGGCCGCCGCCTTCGCCTGCGCCAACGGCGCCTGCTCGATCCCGGTCTTCACGGCGGATGAGGTTCATCGGATCGCGGCGAAGGTCGACGATCGGTAAACCGTCTCGATCACCGCCTCAGGCTCCTCTCCCCCGCTAGGGGGAGAGGTTGGGTGAGGGGGTTACACCCGTCGATGCCCCCTCACCTAGCCTCTCCCCCTAACGGGGGAGAGGACTCCGAGGAGATTCCTACGAATTCCGGAGGGAATTCGCGCCGAATCCCGCCCCCTTGCGCCCCCGGGGAGCGGAGGCCACATTGCGGGGCAACGCAAATTCCCCCCGTTCGAGGATCCATGGAACCGATGCTGAAGGGCGCCGCGCCGCAGGCTGCCCCCGCCGATCTCATCAAGGACAGCGACCAGACCAAATTCGCCAAGGACGTGCTCGAAGCCTCGCGCACCGTCCCGGTGATCGTCGACTTCTGGGCGCCGTGGTGCGGGCCGTGCAAGCAGTTGCAGCCGGCGATCGAAAAGGTCGTCAAGGCGGCCAACGGCGCGGTCAAGCTGGTCAAGATCAACATCGACCAGAACCAGATGCTGGCCCAGCAGTTGCGCATCCAGTCGATCCCGGCGGTCTACGCCTTCTTCGGCGGCCGCCCCGTGGACGGCTTCATGGGCGCGGTACCCGAGAGCCAGGTCAAGCAGTTCGTCGATCGCCTGGTGGAGGCGTCCGGCGGCGCGGCGGGCGGCGGCGGCGACGAGCTCGCCGAGCTGCTGGAGCACGCCAAGGCCGCCGTCGCGCAGAACGACCAGGACCTCGCCGCGCGCATCTACAGCGAGATCCTGGGCGCCGATCCGAAGAACGTCACCGCGCTGGCCGGCCTCGCGCGTTACAACCTGCAGACCGGCGACGCCGAGCAGGCCAGGGAACTGCTCGCCCAGGTCGAGGCCAAGGACAAGACCAACGCCGAGGTCGTGGCCGTGCAGGCCTCGCTCGACCTTGCCGAGAAGGCCAAGGAAGCAGGCCCGGTCGACGACCTGAAGGCCAAGGCCGCCGCCGATCCCAAGGACATGCAGGCGCGGCTCGACCTCGCCATGGCCTACTGGGCCGGCAACCAGCGCCAGGAAGCGATCGACGAGCTGCTCGCCATGATCAAGGCCGACCGCAAGTGGAACGAGGAGGCCGCGCGCCAGCAGCTCCTGAAGTTCTTCGAGGCGCTGGGCTTCACCGACCCGCTCGCCGTCGACGGCCGCAAGCGGCTGTCGACCATCCTGTTCTCCTGATCGAAGCGCGGGCATGACCGAGCGGGTGCCCGGCCGCAATCCCTTCGAGCCGAGCCTCGAGCAGCTCCCCGAGACGCTGCCGATCTTCCCGTTGTCGGGCGTGCTGCTGCTGCCCGGCGGCAAGCTGCCGCTCAACGTCTTCGAGCCGCGCTATCTCGCGATGATCTTCGACGCGCTCGCGGGTCATCGCATGATCGGCATGGTGCAGCCGGTGCAGCCCGGCGGCTTTGCCGGCGACGGCCTGCCGACCGAGAACGGCCGGCCCAAGGTGCACAAGGTGGGCTGCGCCGGCCGCATCGTCAGCTTCAACGAGACCGAGGACGGCCGCCTCCTGCTGGCCCTCTCCGGCGTCTGCCGCTTCGACATCGTGCGCGAGCTCGACCCTGCCCATGGCGGCTATCGCCGCGTCTCTTCGCTGTTCTCGCCCTACCGCGCCGACCTCGACCATGCCGATGAGCAGATCGAGCTCGACCGCGAGCGCCTGATGGCGGCACTGGCCGCCTTCTTCCGCGGCCGCAATCTCTCGACCGACTGGGACGCGGTGAAGCAGGCCGCCGACGCCAACCTCGTGACCTCGCTGTCCATGGTGTTGCCGTTCGGCCCCGCCGAGAAGCAGGCCTTGCTGGAGGCGGCCGACTCGACGGCCCGCGCCAAGCTTCTGGTCGCCTTCCTGGAAATGAACGCCTTCGGCCCGGCGGGCGAAACGCCGCCGAAACGGGCGAATTAGTCATTGGACCGCGGGCCTCCAGGCCCGCTCATGCGCATGATGCGGGCCTGGAGGCCCGCGGTCCAATGACGCCTTCATCAGCACCGTGCTATAAGCTCATCAACAAGAACCAAGGCTCCCACGCGATGAACCCTCCATCGGACGAACCCGCACCGCGCCGCTCTGGCGTCGATCCCAAGCTGCTGGAAATCCTGGTCTGCCCGGCCTCGCACGGGCCGCTCGAGTACGACGCAGCCGCCGGCGAGCTGATCAGCCGCAAGGCCGGGCTCGCCTATCCCATCCGCGACGGCATCCCGATCATGCTGGTGAGCGAGGCGCGCCAGATCAGGGACGTGCCGTGAGCGCTGCGGAGTTCCCCAAGGCGGCGCCCGACGAAGGCAGCTATGAGACCACCGCGCCGTGGCCGACCGAGCTGCGCGTCTTCAAGGAAGAGGGCCGGATGGAGATCGAATTCTCCGACGGCATCACCCATTCGCTGCCGGCCGAATACCTGCGCGTCGAAAGCCCGTCGGCTGAGGTGCAGGGCCACGGCCCCAGCCAGAAGAAGATCGTGTCCGGCCGCCGCCACGTGAAAATCGCCGCCGTCGAGCCGGTCGGCCACTACGCCATCCGTATCGTCTTCGACGACCGCCACGACAGCGGTATCTACAGCTGGTCCTATCTGCGCGAGCTTGGCGACAGCTACGCCGAAAAATGGGCCGCCTACCAGGCCGCCCTGCTCTATCGCGGGCTGAGCCGGGACCCCTAAGACCATCATGAAGATCGCCATCGCCGGCGCCGGCATCGGTGGCTTGACCGCCGCGATGTGCCTCCATCGCGCCGGCTTCGACGTCGAAGTCTTCGAGGCCGTGAGCGAGCTCCGGCCGCTCGGCGTCGGCATCAACATCCAGGCGGGCGCCGTCCGCATCCTGTCGGGCCTCGGCCTGCAGCCGGCGCTGGCCGCCACCGCCATCGAGACGCGCGAGCTGCGCTACGCCAACCGCCATGGCCAGACCATCTGGGCCGATCCGCGTGGCCGCCATGCCGGCCTGCCATGGCCGCAATTCTCCATCCATCGCGGCGAGCTGCAGATGATCCTCCATCGCGCCGCCGAGAGGATGCTGGGCGCGGGACGGATCAGGTTCGGCCGGCGCATCGCGGGTTTCGAGCAGAAGGGCAGGACAGTCACGGCCCGCTTTGCCGACCGCGACGGCGCGATCGTCGAGACGACCGAAGCCGATATCCTGATCGGCGCCGACGGCATCCACTCCGCCGTGCGCGCGCACTTCCATCCCGACGAAGGCCCGCCCAAGTGGCAGGGCATCCTGATGTGGCGCGGCGTCACCGTGGGCAAGCCCTTCCTCGGCGGCAACACCATGGTGCAGGCGGGCCACCACAATCAGAAATTCGTCTGCTATCCCATCAGCCGCGGCCATGCCGAGCGCGGCGAGGCGCTGATCAACTGGATCTGCGACCTGCACATGGGCAACGCCATGCTGCCGCGCGAGGACTGGAACCGTCCGGGCAAGCTTGCCGACTTCCTGCCGCGCTTCGAGGACTGGAACTTCGGCTGGCTCGACGTGCCGGGCGTCATCCGTGCGGCCCACGCCATCTTCGAGTTCCCCATGGTCGATCGCGATCCGCTGCCGGGCTGGAGCCACGGCCGCATCACCCTGCTGGGCGATGCTGCGCACCCCATGTATCCCATCGGCTCCAACGGCGCCTCGCAGGCGATCCTCGACGGCGAGGCGATCACCCAGGAGCTTGTGGCCGGCGGCGATCCGGAGGCGGCCCTGCTGCGCTACGAGCGCCGCCGCCTGCCGCCGACCGCGGGAATCGTCGAAAGCAACCGCCGCAAGGGCATCGACGTCATGCTCGACCTCGTCGAGCAGCGGGCGCCGCAGGGCTTTGCCGATCTCGAGAGCGTGCTGCCGAGCGCCGAGCTGGAACGGATCGTCGGCGACTACAAGAAGCTCGCCGCCCAGGACCGCGAGACGCTGTTGAAGCTGGCGTCCGCCCAATAAAAAACCGGCCCTGTTAGGGACCGGCCGTGGTAGCGGTTTAAACCGGTCATCACATCACCGGCCGCCACCGAGAGAGACTATGGCAGAGGACGATGACAGGATTATGGCGGTCTCGGCGCCTTTTTCTTCTCCTCCCCCGTCTTGCGGGGGAGGATACAGGAGGGAGAAGGCAACAGAGGCGATCTCTCGGCATATGAGATCATTCCGATCTGAAACTGGCCGAGGCCCGGCGTGGGGCCTGCCCCCTCCCTGCCCTCCCCCGTATGACGGGGCAGGAAAAGAGGCCTCATGAGCCTCGGCCGCGCCGTTGCCACCGTCGGCGGCTTCACGCTGTTGAGCCGGGTCGTGGGTTTCGTCCGCGACGTCGTGCTGTCGGCGGTGCTGGGCTCGGGCGCCGTGGCCGACGCCTTCGTCGTCGCCTTCAAGCTGCCGAACTTCTTCCGCCGCCTGTTCGCCGAGGGCGCCTTTTCGGCGGCTTTCGTGCCGCTGTTCTCGCGCGAGCTGCAGGACCATGGCCGCGCCGAGGCGCTGGCCTTCGCCCGCCAGGCCCATGCCGCCCTGCTGCTGGTGCTGGTGCCGTTCTCGATCGTGCTGATGCTCGCCATGCCGTGGGTTCTGACCTTGCTGGCGCCCGGCATGCGCGACGATGCACCGGCCTTCGCCTTAGCCGTCGACTTCGGCCGCATCGCCTTCCCTTATCTGCTGTTCATCTCGCTGGCCTCTCTCTACGGCGGCGTGCTGAACAGCATCGACCGCTTCGCCCATGTCGCGGCCACGCCCATCCTGCTTAACCTGGCGCTGATCGGCGCCGTGCTTGGCCTGACGCCGCTGCTGCCCAACGCCGGCTACGCCGCCTCGATCGGCGTCGCAATCGGGGGCCTGCTGCAATGGCTGTGGCTGCTGAACGCCTGCGCCCGTGACGACGTCAGCATGAAACTGGTGCGACCGCGCTGGACAGCGCGAGTGGCGCGCCTGGTGGCTCTCGCCACGCCCGTGGCGATCGGCGGCGGCGTGCAATCGATCAGTACCATGCTCGACGTGGTGTGGGCCTCGCTACTGCCGGTCGGCACGATCTCCGCGCTCTACTATGCCGACCGCATTGCCCAGCTGCCGCTCGGCGTCATCGGCATCGCCATCGGTACGGCGCTGCTGCCGTTGCTGGCGAGGCAACTGCGCGCCGGCCAGACCGACTCCGCCATGGCAAACCAGAACCGCGCCATCGAGTTCGGCCTGCTGCTCAGTCTCCCCGCGACGGTGGCGCTGTGGCTGCTGAGCGACCCCATCATCCGCGTGCTGTTCGAGCGCGGCCAATTCGGCCCCGACGACACCTTGCGCACGGCAAGCGCTCTGGCGGCCTTCGTGCTCGGCCTGCCGGCCTTCGTGCTGGTCAAGGCGCTGACTCCGGGCTTCTTCGCCCGCGAGGACACGCGCACACCGCTCTACATCGCGATCGCCGCCATCGTCGTGAACGTGGCGCTCAACGTCTTCTTCCTCTACGGCACCAGCCTCGCCCAGGTCGGCATCGCGCTCGCCACCTCGCTATCGGGCTGGCTGAACGCGGCGATGCTGGCCATCGTGCTGCGCCGCCGCGACCATTGGATCGCCGACCACCGGCTGGTGTCGCGGTCGTGGCGCATGCTGGCGGCAACCACCGGCATGGGTGTCGTCCTCTGGGGCGCGCTCGTGGTGCTGAAACCGGTCCTGGCGCACGCCAATGTCACGGGCGTGTTGGCACTGCTCGTCGTCTGTGTCGTGGGCGGCGCCGTCTACGCCGCCTTGGGCGCGCTGCTGGGCGTCATGCGCCTGTCGGAGCTGCGCTTCGTGATGCGCCGCCAGCCCGGTATCAGATCAGCCGACCCAGACGAACAACCGTGACGCCGGCGCGCAGCGGCCGGTTGACCGCGGGCATCACCAGCACGCAATCGTCGTAGGGCGTCGTCACCGCCTCGCCGTCGTCGTGGCCCAGCACGGTGCCCGCCTTGGCGACCACCTCCTGGCCCTCGAAGCGCCGCGCCGGCGTGAAGTTGCCGCGCTTGGTGGCGATGGCATGGGTGACCTGCACGACACGCTGGCTCTGCGGCGCGGGCTGCTTCCAGTCGGCTGGCAGGTCCGACGCCTCGACCACGCCGGTCTCGGTGAGGAAGCGATGGGCCACGTCCTTGGCCACCACGACCGACGAGGCGCGCCAGTGCTGGCCGGTCTCGATCAGCAAGGCGGTCTTGCCGCTCTGGGGATCGCCGAAGCCGCCGTAGTCGCGCATGCGCATGCCGGCGGCATGGCCGCGGTCGCGCACGATGTCGGCCGGCGCGCCCAGGCGCCGCGCCATCTCGGCGCCGCGGTCGAGCGGCCCGCACAGCATCAGCGGCACGCAATCGTCGTGCATGGAATGAAGGTCGAGCAGGAAGTCGGCGCGCTCGACGTAGGGCCGCACGATCTGGGCCCGCTTGGTCTCGCGCGTCGTCGCCGTCTGGTCGAGCCGGCCCCAGGTGCGGTTGAAGTCCTCGTCGATCATGCGCGACTTGAACGGGTTGTTGGGATCGAAGCGCTGATAGGCCTCGAAGTTGTTGAACGAGAAGATCAGCGTGCCCCGGCGCGGCTTGAGCCCGCGGCCGAGCAGCTCGTCGACCACGATCGCCCCCGACACCTCGTTGCCGTGGGTGAGCGCCGCCACCATGACCGTCGGACCGGGCTTGCCGCTCTCGCGGACGTGGATATAGGGCGCGTCGCCCTGCTCCCACGGCCTGATGTCGGGAAAGTCGTATTCGATCGGCGGATTATCAGACATGGACACGCGACCTCCGGAACCGCGCTTATAGAGCACATTCCGCCTGGCTGGAAATCAGCCGGGCGGAATGTGCGCTGTGAACGAGAAGCTCGACACAACGCGTTCCGGGTCATTGCGAGACTCAGGCGTCGCGATACCAGTTCGGCAGGTCCCAGGTGTTGTTGTCCCAGCCGCTGATCTCGCAGACGAGCTTGTTGCTGGCGGCGGCGACGCCGAGGCGGGCCACCACGGGGATCACGACGACATTGTTGATCACAAGCTCGTTGCACTTGATCAGCAGGGCGGCGCGCTTGATCGGATCGAGCTCGACCTGCGCGGCCTTGTGGATGTCGTCGTACTCCTTGTTCTGCCAACGCGTGATGTTGCGGCCCTGCCACTTGTTGTCCTTGGTGGCCGCCTCCCACGAGCAGAACTGGCGCAGGAAGATCTCCGGATCGGGCTGGCTGCCGTTGTTGTACATCTGCAGGTCGCAATAGAACTTGCTGTACGTGTCCGGATTGGCGACGTCGGAGGAGAAGAACACCGACGCCGTCACCGACTTCAACTCGACCTCGATGCCCGCCTTCTGGCAGGCCTGCTTGACGATCGCCTGGTTCTTCTGCCGTGGCTGGTTGATCGAGGTCTGGTACGCGAGCTTCAGCTTCTTGCCGCCCTTCTCGCGGATGCCGTCGGCGCCCTTCTTCCAGCCCGCCTTCTCCAGAATGTCGATCGCCTTGTCGACGTTGAATTCGTACTTGGTGTTCTTCGAGCGAAAGCGCTCGGGATTGTTGATGTAGTTGGGCGTCGCCACGCCGCCGCGGCCATAGATGTGCTTCTCGACCGAGTCCTTGTCGACCAGCAGCGCCAGCGCGCGGCGGACCTCGAAGTCGCTCAGGATCGGATGCTTGGTCTTGAGACTCGAGCGTTCACCGTCGACTTCGGTCCACGGATCGGTGTTGTTGAGCTGGATGTGCTCAATGCCGCCGCCCTTGCTGTAGATGAGGCGGCCCTTGCCGCCCTTCTCCAGCTTGGCGAGGATCTCGTCCTCGACCTGCAGGTTCCAGGCGAAGTCGAATTCGCCCGACTGCAGCACGGCCCGCGCGGCGGAGACCGCGTCGCCGCCACCCTTCATCTCGATGGCGTCGAAGTGCGGGCGATTCTCGACATGGTAGTTCGGGTTGATCACGCCCGTTACCAGATCGCCCGGCTTGAAGTCCTTGAACATGTAAGGACCGGTGCCGACCGGCTTGAGATTGGTCGGCGCCTCGCGCGACTTCGCACCGGTGTAGTCGGCGAACAGGTGGCGGGGAATGATCATGCCAAACCAGCCGACGAAGGCGTCGGCCCAGAACGGCGTCGGCTGCTGGAACTTCACGGTGACAGTGTGCTGGTCGACCTTTTCGACCGTGATGTCCTTGTAGGATCCGCTGGTGACCGCTCCGGCCTCGGGATCACGGGCATACTGCCAGGTGAAGATCACGTCGTCGGCGGTGAAGGGCTGGCCGTCGTGCCATTTGACGCCCTTCTTCAGCCGCCAGGTGACCGACTTGCCGTCGGCGGCCAGGCTGCCGTCCTCGCGCCCCGGGATCGATTCGGCCAGGATCGGCCGCAGGTTGCCCTCCGCGTCCCAGCCAGCCAGCGGTTCATAGAACAGGCGCGAACCGTCCTGGTCCTTGGTGCCGACCGCGAAGTGCGGATTGAGCAAGGTCGGCCCCTGCCACCACAGCACCTTCAACAGCCCGCCGCCGCCGCGCCTGGTCGGCTTGTAGACCGGCTTCGACTGGGCCATGGCGACGCCCGACAAGGCGAGCAGCTGATTGGCGAAGGGGCCCGCCAGCCCCACCGCCGCCATACGCCGCAAGAAGATGCGACGCGACAGTGCGCCCGCCTTCACCTGGTCCAACAGACCACGCAAGTCACGCTCGTCCATGGATGCCTCCCATCCCGGTGTCCCTGATCACCCTGACGCTCCTGCTATCCTGCAAGATACGTGCAAGGCGGATGGGAACAGGCCAGCCTGCCGCCGTCAACGGCCGGCAATCCCGTCATGACGGGCGGCGGTCAGCTGTCCCGGTACCAGTTCGCCAGATCGCCCGTGTTGTTGTCCCAGCCGCTGAGCTCGACCATGAGCCGGTTGGCGACGGCCGCGACGCCCGGCCGGGCGACCAGGGGAATGACGACGTGGTTGTTCACGATGAGCTCGTTCAGCTTGATCATCATGGCGGCGCGCTTGATCGGGTCGAGCTCGACTTGACCCGCCTTGTGGATGTCGTCGTATTCCTTGTTCTGCCAGCGCGTCGTGTTGCGGCCCTGCCACTTGTTCTCCTTGGTCGACGCCTCCCATGACAGGAACCGGCGCAGAAACACCTCAGGATCGGGCTGGGCCATGCCGGTGCTGTACATCTGCAGGTCGCAGTAGAACTTGGCGTAGGTGTCCGGGTTGGCGACGTCGGAGGAGAAGAACACCGACGCCGTCACCGACTTCAGCTCGACCTCGATACCGGCCTTCTGGCAGGCCTGCTTGACGATCGCCTGGGTCTTCTGGCGCGGTTGGTTGATCGAGGTCTGGAAGACGAACCTGAGCTTCTTGCCGTCCTTTGCCCGGATGCCGTCCGCGCCTTTGGCCCAGCCGGCCTTGTCGAGGAGGGCGTTCGCCTTGTCGATGTTGAACTCGTACGTCGTCGTCTTGGAGGCAAAGCGCTCCGGGTTGTAGACGAAGTTTGCCGTCGCCGCGCCGGTGCGGCCGTAGATGTGCTTCTCGATCGACTCCCTGTCGATCAGCAGCGATACCGCCTGGCGCACGGCCGGGTCCGACAAGGTCGGGTGCGTCGTCTTGAGACTTGAACGCTCGCCGTCGACCTCGGTCCACGGGTCGGTGCTGTTGAGCTGGATGTGCTCGATGCTGCCGCCTCGACTGGTGATGATGCGGCCCTTGCCGCCCTTCTCCAGGCGCGTGAGGATCTCGTCCTCGACCTGCATGTTCCAGCCGAAGTCGAACTCGCCGGTCTGCAACACGGCGCGGGCCGCCGACACCGCATCGCCGCCGCCCTTCATTTCGATGGCGTCGAAATGCGGCCGGTTCTCCATGTGGTAATCGGTGTTGATGACGCCGGCCACCAGGTCGCCCGGCTTGAAATCCTTGAACTTGTAGGGACCGGTGCCGACCGGCCGGAGGTTGGCCGGCGCCTCGCGCGACTTGGCGCCGACATAGTCGGCGAACAGGTGCTTGGGCATGATGCAGCCGGCTGCGGCGACGAAGGCATCGGCCCAGAACGGCGTCGCTTCCTGGAATTTCACGATGACGGTGTATTGATCGATCTTCTCGACCGTGACGTCCTTGTAGGAGCCGATGGTCAGCGTAGCTGTCGCCGGATCGCGGGCGTATTCCCAGGTGAAGACGAGGTCGTCGGCCGTGCAGGGCTGGCCGTCGTGCCACCTGACACCTTTCTTCAGCTTCCAGGTCACCGATCTGCCGTCGGCGGCCAGCGTGCCGTCCTCGCGGCCCGGGATCGTCTCCGCCAGCACCGGCTGGAGGTTGCCGTCGCGATCCCAGCGCGCCAGCGGCTCATAGAACAAGCGCGAGCCGTCCTGGTCCTTGGTGCCGACCGCGAAGTGCGGATTGAGCAAGGTCGGACCCTGCCACCACAGCACCTTCAACAGCCCGCCGCCGCCCCGCCTGGTCGGCTTGTAGGTCGATTTGGGCTGCGCCATGACGCCCGACAGGGCGAGAAGCTGGGTCGCCATCGGCGCCGTCAGCCCCACCGCCGCCACTCGCCGCACAAAGGCGCGCCGCGACATCCGTCCCGCCTTCACCTGGTCCAAAAGACCACGCAAGTCGCGTTCGTCCATCGGAGCCTCCCATGCGGAGTGCAGGTCGTTTCACCGCCTCTCAGGAGGAGGCGGTGCTAGAGCAATCGATGCGTCACGCCTCCCGGAACCAGTTCGCCAGATCCCAGGTGTTGGTATCCCAGCCGCTCAGCTCGCAGGTGAGCTTGTTGCTCACGGCGGTGACGATCGGCCGGGCGACCACGGGGATCACGACGTGATCGTTCACGACCATGTCGTTCATCTTGATCATCATGGCCGCCCGCTTCACCGGATCGACCTCGCCCTGCGACGCCTTGAAGATCTCGTCGTATTCCTTGTTCTGCCAGCGCGTGATGTTGCGGCCCTGCCACTTGTTCTCCTTGGCGGCCACCTCCCACGAGCAGAACTGACGCAGGAACACCGCAGGGTCCGGCTGCTGCGGACCGTTGTTGTACATCTGCAGGTCGGCATAGAAGTGCGGATAGGTGTCGGGATTGGAGACGTCGGAGGAGAAGAACACCGACGCCGTCACCGACTTCAGCTCGAGGTCGATGCCGGCCTTCTGCGCGGCCTGCTTGACGATCGCCTGCGTCTTCTGCCGCGGCTGGTTGATCGAGGTCTGGTAGAGGTATTTCAGCTTCTTGCCGTCCTTCTCGCGGATGCCGTCGGCGCCCTTCTTCCAGCCGGCCTTCTCCAGGATGTCGATCGCCTTGTCGACGTTGAACTCGGACTTTGTGTTCTTGGAGCGGAAGCGTTCGGGATTGTAGATGAAGTTCGCCGACGCCCGACCGGTGCGGCCATAGATGTGCTTCTCGATGGAGTCCTTGTCGACCAGCAGCGCCAAGGCCTGGCGCACCGCCGGATCGCTGAGCGTCGGGTGCTTGGTCTTGATGCTGGAACGCTCGCCGTCGACCTCGGTCGACGGATCGGTGCTGTTGAGCTGGATGTGCTCGATGAAGCCCGCATCGTTGATGACGACGCGGCCCTTGCCGCTCTTCTCCAGGCGCGTGAGGATCTCGTCCTCGACCTGCATGTTCCAGCCGAAATCGAACTCGCCGGTCTGCAGCACGGCCCGCGCCGCCGACACGGCATCGCCGCCGCCCTTCATCTCGATGGCGTCGAAGTGCGGACGGTTCTCGACGTGGTAGTTGGGATTGATCACGCCGGTCACCATGTCGCCCGGCTTGAAGTCCTTGAACATGTACGGCCCGGTGCCGACCGGCTTGAGGTTGGTCGGCGCCTCGCGCGACTTGCCGCCGATGTAGTCGGCGAACAGGTGCTTGGGAATGATCATGCCGACCGGACCGACGAAGGCGTCGGCCCAGAACGGCGTCGGCTCCTTGAATTTCACCGTAACGGTATGCGGGTCGACCTTCTCGACCGTGATGTCGGTATAGACGCCGCTGGTGACGGCGGCCGTCGCGGGATCGCGGGAATACTGCCAGTTGAAGACCACGTCGTCGGCGGTGAAAGGCTGGCCGTCGTGCCACTTGACGTTCTTCTTCAGCTTCCAGGTCACCGACTTGCCGTCGGCCGCAAGCGTGCCGTCCTCGCGACCCGGGATCGACTCGGCCAGGATCGGTCGCAGATTGCCGTCAGCGTCCCAGCCGGCCAGCGGCTCGTAGAACAGGCGCGAGCCGTCCTGGTCCTTGGTGCCGGTCGCAAAGTGCGGATTGAGGAGCGTCGGCGCCTGCCACCACAGGACCTTGAGCACACCGCCGCCGCCGCGCCTGGTCGGCTTGTAGACCGGCTTCGACTGGGCCATGGCGACGCCCGAATAGGCCAGGAGCTGGTTCGCCAGGGGCGCCGTGAGCCCGGCCGCCGCCATCCTGCGCAGGAAGGCCCGACGGGACACCTTGCCTGACTTCACCTGGCCAATCAGATGGCGCAAACGACCTTCGTTCATCGCATAACCTCCCGAACTCAATGCTCCTGCTATCCTGCAAGATGCGTGCAATTCCGAATCCGAACAGGCCGAACCAGCCGGGTCAACCCCATATCGCCAGCGGCGCGGCAATTTGGGAGACTGCCGCCATGGATCACATCGAGAACTTCACCCAGGACTTCTTCGCCCCCAACGTCGAGAATTGGACGCGCTGGTTGGCCGAATATCGCGGCAAGCCCGGCGTGCGCTGCCTGGAGATCGGGTCGTTCGAGGGCCGCTCGGCAACCTGGCTCCTCAAGAACATCCTGACGCACGAGACCAGCACGCTCGACTGCTACGACCTTTGCCAGTCGCCATGGATCGAAAGGTTCGAGGCCAACACCCGGCCGTGGCGGCATCGCATCAGGATGCGTTGCGGCCAGAGCTTCTGGACACTGCGCGAGATCGAAGGCGAGTACGACATCATCTACATCGACGCCGACCACTCGCCGTTCGGCATCATGTGCGACAGCGTATTGACCTGGCCGGCCCTGAAGGTCGGCGGCATCCTGATCTTCGATGACTATCTTTGGCTTCCGGCCGATCTCGCCCCGGGCGGCGGCACCGGACCGGAATGGTCCTACGACACGGCACGCCAGGCGATCGCCAGGCATCCGATGGACGCGCCGAAAACCGGGATAGACGCCTTCCTGGCGGCGATGAGCGGGCACTACGAGCTGATCGGGCATGAGTACCAGGTGGCCATCCGCAAGACCAAGGCCGTGCCGCAGAAGCCGCAGCCCGAGCCGGCTCCCTCACGATGGCCAGCCTGGCTCACCAAGGCCTTTCGCGGCTGACGCGGGGCCTCTGCCGCTCACCGGGAACAGCCCGGGCCGCCGCCGTCAAATGGTCAGGAGGAGGTCGAGATTTTGGTGGGCCGACATCCGGCCGGGTACGATCCTCGTCGCGATAGCTTTCAAGGGACTTGCGCATCTTTTGGACATAGTCCGTCGGACGGCTTCCGGCCTAATAGCTTCCGGACCGCCTCATGGGTTGCATAATTGCCTGTTGATACTCCACGTAGTTGCCAGGAATGTGTGACTATGAGCCCGAACAACCAAATCGAGAAGTCGACGCAGGAGCAGCCCAATTGGCTTGATAGAGTTATCGAGTACTACGACCAAACCCGATTCGATTATCGCGTCGTTTGGCAAAACTCGGACAATCTTGCTTTCCACTTCGGGTATTACGAGCCGGGCATCCAGGAGCACGCGCATGCCCTCAGCAATGCCAACCGCGTGCTCAGCAAGGTCGCCGGCGTGCAGTCGGGCGACCGCGTGCTCGACGCCGGCTGCGGCGTCGGCGGCAGTAGCCTGTGGCTGGCGCGCCATCACGCCGTGGAGGTCGTCGGCATTACACCCGTCGAACATCAAGTGGCGCAGGCACGAGAAATTGCCCGGCAGCGCGGCCTCCAGGATCGAGTGACATTCGAGCAGGTCGATTACCTTAGGACGCCGTTTCCGGACGCGTCGTTCGATGTCGTATGGGCGCTCGAGAGCCTGTGCCACGCCGTCGACAAGCGTACTTTTTACCGCGAGGCGTTTCGCCTTTTGCGGCCTCGCGGCAGGCTAGTTGTGGCGGAATACGTTCGGACCGGGCGCAACCTCGATCCGGCGTCGGTAAAGCTGATGGATGAATGGCTCGCCGGTTGGTCGATGCCTGATCTCGACACGGCAGAGGAGCATATTTCAGCGGCGCAAAACGTCGGCTTCGCCGCTACCAAGCTCGACGATTATACCTGGGCGACCCGCCGCTCACTCTCTCGCTTGTACAAGCTCAGCCTGACCGGCTGGTCCATCAATCAAGCCTTCTACCGGTTAGGCCTGCGTTCTGAGGCACAACACAGAAACGTAGTCGCCTCACGGCGGCAGTATGAGCTCCTCATGCGCGGAGCTTGGTTCTACGGAGTTCTTTCCGCCACCAAACAGTGAGCGGATTCGACGCTTAAGGACGAAGCGCCCGCGGTCAAAATCGACCTGCTTTGTCGCGCCTGAGGGGCCGGGCGAACGTTGGGGAGCATCTGGGGGAGCATCCGGAATGGCGAAGAAGGTCGCGATCCTTGGCGGCGGAGTGGCAGGGCTCACGGCGGCGCACGAACTCGTCCGCTGCGGCGGGTTCGACGTGGACGTTTACGAACTAGCAACGGCGCCGGGGGGCAAGGCCGCCAGCAACGTCAAACCACAATCGGGAACCGGCGGACGACACCCTCTCCCAGGCGAACATGGATTTCGCTTTTTTCCCGGCTTCTACCAGCACGTGCCGGACACGATGAAGCGCATCCCCTTCCCCGGAAACGCTAACGGCGTCCTCGACAATCTGGTGTCGGTACCGCTGGGTGGCATCGCCCAGGAAGGCAAGCCGCTTTATACCTTTCCAACGGCCGTGCCGAGTAGGATCGACCAGTGGCGTCAGATTTTCGAGAACTGGAGCGACCAAGCCGAGCTTGGTCTCGCGCCGGGCGAGGCAACATACTTCATCGGTCGACTGCTCACGTTCATGACGACCTGTGATAAACGGCGGTTCGCCGAACTCGAATCCATCTCGTGGTGGGATTATACCGATGCCGCGAACCGGTCGCCCCAGTACCGTAAGCTTCTGGCTGGCGGCCTGACACGATCCCTCGTCGCCATGCGAGCCGAGGAGGCCAACACCCGGACCATGGCCTCCATCCTCGTGCAGATGATCATGAGCATGACGAGGCAAGGCACGATGAACCGGGTACTCAACGCAGCCACTAGCGACGCCTGGATAAAGCCCTGGGTAGCCCTTCTCATGAGCAACCGCGTCAACTTTTCCTGCGAGACGGAGGTCCAGAGCCTCCAGTCCGATGGGACGAAGATCACTGGCGTGACGGTGAAGCGCCCTAACGGAACGGTGGACCGGATCCAGGCCGACTACTACATCGCGGCCTTCCCGGTCGAAGTGGCACAGAGACTCCTCGTTCCGCTTGCGCCGGCCGCACCCTCGCTAGGCCGAATAAGGCATCTTCGTTGTGAATGGATGAACGGCATACAGCTCTACCTGCGGCGCGATATGCCAATATGTCCGGGCCAGATCATCTGCGCCGATTCCGCCTGGGCACTGACCTGCATCTCCCAACCCCAATTTTGGCGCGGCGTCGACCTTGGGCGATACGGTGACGGAAGCGTGAAAGGACTGATCTCCATCGACATCTCGGACTGGACGAAACCCGGTACGAAGGTCACGAACAAGCGGGCCGACCAATGCAACGAGAACGAGATCGTGCAGGAGGTCGTCGAGCAGCTCAGGGCACACCTAACCGGGACCTCCGATCCACTCGATCCCGCCGACCTTTCGAGTTGGTTCCTCGATCCGTCGATCACCTTTCCGGGACAAGCGACGCCGGTCGCCAATTCGCAGCCGCTGCTGGTCAACACAGCGGGATCGTGGGTCAACAGACCGGAGGCGAGAACTGAACTGCCAAATCTGTTTTTGGCGTCGGACTATGTGCGGACGAACGCCGATCTTGCGTGTATGGAGGGCGCAAATGAGGCTGGCCGACGAGCGGTAAACGCGCTGATTGCGGCCTCCGGTTCGAACGCTCGGCGCTGTAAGGTATGGGGATTTTCGGAACCCACGATTTTCCTGCCGCTGAAGAAGGTCGACGAGATCCTATTCGAGATGGGCTCGGGCCATCCCGGCATCGACAGGATTGCAAGCCTGAAAGCCGCGGTCTTGGCTCGATCCGAGCGCCGCCGTCGACTGGCGCGCCAACCCGCCGGCGGGCCGTCTTGATTTCGCCGGCAACCTCCGCCATACCGCCCTGCCCTTGCCTTCCACCGGCAGGGTGCGCGGAGGTCCAAACCCCGCGTCCTTCCACAGTGAGCGGAGTCCACATCCCATGCCCGACGTCACGACGACGGCGCCCAACACGCATCTGGCGCCCTATGCCGCCCGCGGCCTGAAAGGCCGCATCCTTTCCGGCGTGCAGCCGACCGGCAATCTCCATCTCGGCAACTATCTTGGCGCGATCCGCAACTTCGCGCGCCTGCAGAACGATTTCGAGTGCCTGTACTGCGTGGTCGACATGCACGCGATCACCCAGCCGCAGGACCCGGCGCTGATGGCGGCGCAGACGCGCGAGATCGCGGCGGCCTTCCTGGCGGCCGGCGTCGACGGCGGCAAGCAGATCATCTTCAACCAGTCGATGGTGCCCGAGCACGCCCAGCTCGCCTGGGTGTTCAACTGCGTGGCCCGGGTCGGCTGGATGAACCGCATGACGCAGTTCAAGGAGAAGGCGGGCAAGGACCGCGAGAACGCCTCGCTCGGCCTCTACGCCTATCCGGCGCTGATGGCGGCCGACATCCTGATCTACAAGGCGACCCACGTGCCGGTCGGCGAGGACCAGAAGCAGCACCTCGAGCTGACGCGCGACATCGCCCAGAAGTTCAACAACGACTTCAACGCGCCCGACTTCTTCCCGCTGACCGAGCCGTTGATCTTCGGCGAGGCGACGCGCGTCATGAGCCTGCGCGACGGCACCAAGAAGATGAGCAAGTCCGACCCGTCGGACCAGTCGCGCATCAACCTCACGGACGATGCCGACGCCATCGCGCTGAAGATCCGTCGCGCCAAGACCGACCCGCTGCCGATGCCGGAGAGCGTCGCCGACGCCGAGAAGCGGCCCGATGCCGACAACCTCTTGGGCATCTTCGCCGCGCTTGCCGACCGCGAGAAGGCGGACGTGGTCCGCGACTTCGCCGGCAAGCAGTTCTCCGAGTTCAAGGCGGCCCTGACCGAGCTCGCCGTGGCGAAGCTCGGCCCGGTCGGCGCGGAGATGCAGCGGCTGATGAAATACCCGGGCCACGTCGACGCCGTGATGCGCAACGGCGCCGAGCGCGCCCGTGCGTTGGCCGCCCCGATCCTGGCGGAGGTCTACCGCACGGTCGGCTTCCTCAAGCCTTAGCGCTGGGGGCGCGCGACAGCGACGGAGTAAACTCCGTCGTAAGTCGCGCGTCTTCGTCGAGGCAAGAGATGATCGCGCCACTGGAGTGGCGATGAAGGTTACCCTTCCATCCGGGTCAGCGCCCACTTCACGGTGGTGCCTTCCATCGGCACCTGGCCGACCAGCACGATCTGCTCGGTGCGGCGCACGCGGCCTTCCTCGCCGAGATAGATGCTCTCGGCCAGGCCGATGCCCGCACCTGACGCGCGCAGGCGCCAGCCGCGGCCGCTCGGCAGGCGCATCAGCACCGCCTGGCCGCTTTGCGCCAGGGTCGCCTTCACCGCCGGATGCAGGTGGAAGCGAACGATGAAGCGCTTGTCTGGCACGGTGACCGGTTTGCCCTCGTGGCCGACGAAGGTGTCCTCGCCGCGCAGGTCGCCGCCGTCGGCCGACAGCCACAGGCGGCGGCGATGGATGATGCCGTAGAGCGAGCGGTAGCCGTCATGCATCATGTCGAGCCACTGCGCGCCGTCGTTGTCGGCGCGGTCGACCACGACGTTGCCGGCGCGATACTCCAGCGCGCCATGGTCGGTGATCTCGCTGGAGTTGGTGTCGTCGACCACGGCGGTCGAATGCGCCGCTGTGTAGCGCATGAAATGCTGCCAGTCGCGCGGCGCGCCGGGGTAGGTGCCGCAATTAACGATCAGCCGCTCGTGCGCGGCGCTCATCTCGAAGGAGAGCGTGCCGGCGTGGGCGATGATGTCCATGCCGCGGCTGGGCGGGCTGCCCGCGTCGGTGATCACCAGCGAGGTGCCGGCGGCCAGCCGCTGGAAGCCGCTCGCCAGCGCCATGCTCGGCGCACTCTCGCTCGAGCCCGAGCGCGCCAGCACGAGGTCGATCAAGGTGCGATCGGCCTCCCAGGCGCCGTTGAACAGGGCAAGCCCGCCATCGCCGTGGCGAAAGAAGCGCAGCAAGGGCGCCATGCGGTCGATGGCGGCGACGATCTCGGCCGGCGCGCGGCGTTCGGCCGAGCCCAGCGCCGAGCGCACGTCGATCAGATGGCGCAGCACGGCGAGCTGCAGGTGCGGCGCGCGCTCGGCGACGATGCCGTCGTGCAGCACGTAGCGCTTCACGAACTTGGCGAGCCGCGACAGCGTCTGCTCGAGGTTCTTCTCGAAGTGCTTGCCGTCGCGCAGGAAGGCGAGGTCGACGAAGATCAGCGCCTTCAGCGCGGCGACCGCTTCGTGGCCGACCAGGCCGGTGCGCAGCGCGCGCTTGAGATGGGTGCGCTGGCGGGCGAGCGAGAACACGAAGCGGGCGGGGAAGCCCGGGTCGGCCGCGGTCGCCAGCCAGTCGTAGTGGCGGATCCACGAGACGATGCGCTCGGCCAGCACCTCGCGCTTCCAGGTGATCGGCGACCAGCGGCCTTCGCGGTTCGACCAGTCGTCGACCAGGCGGACGGCGAGCGCGGCGGCCGACGGGTCGCCGCAATCGCGCAGGTCGCGCAGCCAGCCAAAGCCGTTCAGGGCATCGACCCACAGGGTCGGCGCACCGGGACGGCGCCACGGCGGATCGTCGGAGTCGGGCGCCACGGCGCCGGCGCTGCCGCGGGCCAAAAGCTCGCCCATGATCAGGCGCTGGCCGATCGCGGGATCGCCCGGCCAGCTGTCGGGCGCCACGGCAAAGAAGGAGCGCGGCGAGGCGTAGCCCAGGGTGAGGGAATAGAGGCCCGATTCGAGCAACCAGCGGCCAAATCCACGACTTTCGCCGCGGTTGGCCTTGGCCGGGCGGGCGGGGACGGAGCGAGGCGTACGGGTACCGGCCACCAAGGGGTCACCGGCTCGACGCACGTCTGAAGCAACCAGCGTCATCTTTTTCTGTTCTTTGGCCCGCCGGCATTTCCCACCGGGCAGTTGAGGGGTGTGGCCATTTTAACTCACCCGGATGGCTGTGGCGATGGCCACGGAAAGCCCCTTGAACCACCTTCCGAGCACCCCAGATTCACCACAAGGGAAGGCCTAAATGGATTCCTGGACGCTCGCTCCTCGGAGGAGGGTTCTATGAGCCGTGTGTCGATGTTCAATTCGCCCCTGCTGCTGGGCTTCGATCAGCTCGAGCGTACGCTCGACCGGTTGGCCAAGGGCGCGGAGGGCTATCCCCCCTACAATATCGAGCGGATCGGCGAGAACGGCTTGCGCATCACGCTGGCAGTCGCGGGCTTCGCGTCCGACGACCTGGCCATCGAGCTGGTCGAGAGCCAGCTCACGGTGCGCGGCAAGCAGACCGACGACAGCGATCGAGTGTTCCTTCATCGCGGCATCGCCGCGCGCCAGTTCCAGCGCGCGTTCATGCTGGCCGAGGGCATCGAGGTGACGGGCGCGCGGCTCGACAACGGGCTGCTGTCGATCGACCTCGTGCGGCCGGTCCAGGAGCCGCGCATCAGCAGGATCCGCATCGAGGCCGGCGAGGCCGGCAACAATGCCATCGACATCACCGCGCGCCGTGTTCAGCCCCGCTGACCGACGCTGGTTGACGCTGCCAAGGAGGTAGCCATGGAAAACGAGCAGACTTTCACCCCCCTCGCCGACGAAGCCTTCCTGAGCCTCGGTGCCCAGCAGATCGCCTACGTGAAGGCCATCAACCTTCCCGACGGCGCGCACGCCATCGGCATCTTCTCAGCCGACGGCAAGCCGATGGCCGCCGCGCCCTCGGTCGAGCTGGCACAGGCGCTGATCCGCCAGCACGATCTCGAGCCGGCGTTGGTGCACTAGTCGCGCTGACGAGCCGCGCTGACTAGGCGGCGCTTTGGGTCTGGATGGATTCGACCAGCAGGGCGTAGAGCGCGTCGGCGCTCTCGGTCGCGCGCAACTTCTCGACCAGGCTGCGATCGCGCAGCAGGCGTGAGACGCGCGCCAGGGCCTTGAGATGGTCGGCGCCGGCGCCTTCGGGGGCGACCAGCAGGAAGACGATGTCGACCGGTCGCTCGTCGATCGAATCGAAATCGATCGGATGGGCGAGGCGGGCGAACAGCCCGCGCGGCTCGGTGAGCGTGCTCATGCGGCCGTGCGGGATGGCGATACCGCCGCCGATTCCGGTCGAGCCCAGCCGCTCGCGCTCGAGGAGACGGTCGAACAGGCGGCGTTCGTCGAGCTTCAGCATGGAAGCGGCGCGGGCCGCCAAATCTGCCAACAACGCTTTCTTGCCGGACGCCTTCACGCTGGCCAGAACGGCGTCTGGACCGGTCAGCAAATCGGCAATTTCCACAATGTCACCAACAGGTTAGCGAACAAGGACCAAACGACGCCCGGCACGCGAAGGCGCCCCTATAGGCGCCTCGTCCGACCGGGTCAAGCCGCTCCTTGGCCGACCCCGAGTTGGTCTCAGTCGGCCGGGCCGGTCAGAGCTTGCGCGGCGATGGCGGCAGCAGGAAGCGTCGGCAGGCTGCGTCCCATGCCGAGGCGGCCGAGACGGCGGCGCTCGGCCGACGAGGGTATGCGCATGGCCTCGCGATACTTGGCGACGGTGCGACGGGCGATCTCGACGCCCTCGCCCTTCAGGAGATCGACGATGCGATCGTCCGACAACGGCGCGCCGGAGCTCTCGCCGCCGACCAGATGGCGGATGCGCGAGCGCACCGATTCCGACGACACGACGACGCCCGGAGTCCGCGCTGGCAGCGCCGAGGTGAAGAAATATTTCAGCTCGAAGATGCCGCGCGGCGTGGCGATGTATTTGTTGGAAGTGACGCGGCTCACCGTGCTTTCGTGCAGCTCGGTGGCGATGGCAATGTCGCGCAGCACCAGCGGACGCAGCGCGCTGACGCCATGACGGAAGAAGCCGTCCTGCTGGCGCACGATCTCGCGCGCGACCTTGAGGATGGTGGTGGCGCGCTGCTCGAGAGTCTTGACCAGCCAGTTGGCCGACTGGAAGCGCTCGGCGACGAAGTCGCGATCGGGCTTGGCGCGCGCGCCCTTCATCAGCGTGGCGTGGTAGTTGCGGTCGACCAGCACCTTGGGCAGCGCATCGGTGTTGAGCTCGATGTGCCAGCCCTCTTCACCGGTGTCGGCGTCCTTGGCCGGGCGCAGGAAGAGATCGGGCGCGACGGGCTGGATCGGCTCGAAGTCGAAGGCCTGGCCGGGGCGCGGATCGAGCGTGCGCAGCTCCGACAGCATGTCGCGCAGATCCTCGTCGTCGACACCGCAGCGCCGGCGCAGCTGTCCGAGCTCGCCGGCGGCCACCAGGTCGAGATTGTCCAAAAGCGCCTTCATCGCGGGATCGAGGCGGTTGCGCTCGGCGAGCTGTGCGCCGAGGCACTCCGCGACGGTGCGGGCGAAGAGGCCGGACGGTTCGATCTGGCGCAGCCTGGTCCACACCGCCTCGATCACGTCGAGGCCGACGCGGCACGCCTCGGCGACAGCGGGCGCATCGAGGCGGCAATAGCCCGCCTCGTCGAGGCCTTCGGCGAGTTTCAGCGCAATGCGCCGCTCCGCGGCATCGGCGAACATCAGCTCGATCTGTTCCAGCACATGCACGGCGAGCGAGCGCGGCCGCTCGGAAACGAAATCGAGGGCGCTGGGGGCGTCGTCGCGCTGGCCGACGCGGCTTGCGGCGCCATCGCCGCCGCGGTCGGCATGCTCGCGCGTCCAGCGCTCGTCGGCGTCGGCCAAGGCGGGGGCGGCGGCAGCCAGCGCCTCGGCGGTGTCGGAGGGTGCGTCGACGACGGGAGCGTCCTGTTCGACGATCGGGCCGTCATCTCCCGAGCCCTCGGACAGCAAGGGGTTCTTTTCGAGTTCCTGTTGGATGAAGGCGGCGAGCTCGAGATGTGAGAACTGCAGCAGCTTGATGGCCTGCTGAAGCTGCGGCGTCATTGCCAAGGTCTGGCGCGAAGCCAGGATGAGACTCGGACCGATACGCATATACCCCCACCCTGAAGGTCTGTCAGACCTCCCCTTACAAGGGTTTAAGCAATAACCATGCCAAGTCCGAGATCAAGCTCCTTTTAGTGCTCGAAGATGTCGACGTCCGGCCAGCCGGCCACGTCCAGGCGGGCCCGGGTGGGCAGGAACTTGAAGGCCCCCTCGGCCAGCTCGGTGCGCCCCTCACGGGCTAAAAGTGCATCGAGCTTGGCCCTGAGCGCATGCAAATGCAGCACATCGGACGCCGCGTAGGCCAGCTGTTCTTCGCTGAGCGTATCGGCGCCCCAATCGGAGGTCTGCTGCTGCTTGGAGAGGTCGACGCCTAAAAGCTCCCGGCACAGGTCCTTCAGGCCCCAGCGATCGGTGAAGGTGCGGACCAGGCGGGCCGCGATCTTGGTGCAGTAGACGGGCTCACAGCGCACGCCCAGCGCATGCTCGAGCATGGCGATGTCGAAACGGCCGAAATGAAAGAGTTTCAGGACATTGGGATCGGCCAGCATGGCGGCCAACCGAGGCGCCTTCACGGGTCCGCGCGGGATCTGCACCAGATGGGCGTCGCCGTCGCCGGCCGAGAGCTGGACCAGGCACAGGCGGTCGCGATGGGGGTTGAGACCCATGGTTTCGGTGTCGACGGCCACGACGGTGCCGAGCGACAGGTCGGCGGGAAGGTCCCCGCGATGGAGCGTGATGGTCATGCCGCAGTGCCTCGCATGGTGCCCAGGAGAAGACTCGAACTTCCACGCCTTTCAGCGCTAGTACCTGAAACTAGTGCGTCTACCAATTCCGCCACCTGGGCACGGCATGCGGGCAGTGAGGGCGGTGAGTTAAGGGCCGGGCGGCCCGATGTCAACCTTGCGCGCAGCCGGCAATGAGCTATAGGCACCATCCCATGAACATCAAGCAGGTCACGGTTTTCGGCGGCTCGGGCTTTGTCGGCCGGGCGATCGTTCGGGCGCTCGCCCCGCAAGGCTATCTCATCCGCGTGGCCTGTCGGCGCATCGAGCTTGCCGAGCCGCTCAAGATCGCGGGCGATGTCGGCCAGATCACCCTGATGCGGGCCAATCTCCGCATGCCCGACTCGGTGGCCATCGCCATCAAAGGCAGCGACGCCGTGATCAACGCCGCGGGCATTCCCTTCCAGCGCGGCCGTCAACGCTATCGCGCGGTCCATGTCGACGGCGCGCGGACGATCGCCGAGGCGGCGCGCGCCGCGGGCGTACAGCGCCTGGTCCACATGTCGGGCATCGGCGCGGAAAGTCGCAGCTCGAAGAACCGTTACATCCAGTCCAAGGTCGAGGCCGAGGACGCCATCATCGCGGGCTTCGAAAGCGCCACGATCCTGCGGCCCAGCGTGGTTTTCGGGCCCGATGACGCCATGTTCAACCGCCTGGCCAAGATCGCGGCCCAGGCGCCGTTCATGCCCGTCGTCGGCAACGGCCGGGCCAAGGTGCAGCCGGTGTTCGCAGGCGACGTCGGTGCCGCCGCCGCTGCCGTGCTGGCGCGGCCGGAGACGGCCAAAAGCGTGTTCGAGCTGGGGGGACCCAAGGTCTACACCTATCGCGAGATCGCGGCGCTCACCCTGCGCGAGATCGGCCGCGACAAGCGCATCATCGGCGTGCCGGCCGGCCTGATGAAGATCGCGGGCTGGTTCGCCGAGTTCCTGCCCGTGCCGCCGCTCACTCACGACCAGGTCGATCTGCTCACCTCCGACAACGTCGTGCGCGGCGGCGCCAAGACCCTGGCCGACCTCGGCATCGTGCCGACGGCCGTCGAGGTCATCCTGCCGACCTACCTCGACCGCTTCCGCATCGGCGGTCGCTACAACCAGCACGCCCCGGCCTGACCGCCTCAAAGCGCTGTCTATCGACAACCTTTTGCACACTGAATAATTAGTCCTAATTCGTAACCAATGGTGGAGCGAGCTCGCCCCTTCTCCGAGCCTCTGCTCTTCTCCGAATCGATCCTCGGAAAAATAGGTCACATCTATTGACTTATCTTTCCCGCAGTGCTCAATTGACGCCACCAGCGCATCTTTAGCGCGGGCAACGCGCTCTTCGCGAAATAAAATTACACAGTCGGTTGGATTGATGTCGTCATGTCTGAAAGGATGCTGAAGTTCGTCGCCACGCCTCAGGCCATGCCGGACAAGCGCCCGGCGGCCGAGCGCCGGCGCGACTTCGACGAGATCTATGCGAACTACGCGCGGGAAAAGGCGGCCGAGCAGGCGGCGCGCTGCTCGCAATGCGGCGTGCCGTTCTGTCAGATCCATTGCCCGCTGCACAACAACATCCCCGACTGGCTGAAGCTCACGGCCGAGGGCCGCCTCGAGGAGGCCTACGAGCTTTCCTCGGCGACCAACAACTTCCCGGAGATTTGCGGCCGCATCTGTCCGCAGGACCGGCTGTGCGAAGGCAACTGCGTCATCGAGAAGGGTTTTGAATCCGTCACCATCGGCTCGGTCGAGAAGTTCATCACCGACACCGCCTGGAACCAGGGCTGGGTGCAGCCGATCAAGCCGCGGCGTGAGCGGCCCGAGAGCGTCGGCATCGTCGGCGCCGGGCCGGCGGGCCTGGCGGCGGCCGAGCAGCTGCGGCGCAAGGGCTACCAGGTGACGATCTACGATCGCTACGACCGCGTCGGCGGTCTGCTGATCTACGGCATCCCCAACTTCAAGCTCGAGAAGGACATCGTGCAGCGCCGCGAGACGCTGTTGCGCGCCTCCAACGTCAAGTTCGAGCTGAACTGCGAAGTCGGCCGCGATGTGACGATGGACGAGCTGCGCCAGCGTCATGCCGCCGTGCTGATCGCCACCGGCGTCTACAAGGCGCGCGACATCGCGGCCCCTGGTGTCGGCGTGAAGGGCATCGTGGCCGCGCTCGACTACCTCACGGCGTCGAACCGCAATGGCCTTGGCGACAAGGTCGCCGACTTCGACTCGGGCGCGCTGAACGCCCGGGGCAAGAACGTCGTGGTGATCGGCGGCGGCGACACGGCGATGGACTGCGTGCGCACCGCGGTGCGCCAGGGGGCCAAGTCGGTGAAGTGCCTCTATCGCCGCGACCGCGCCAACATGCCGGGCTCGCAGCGCGAGGTGAAGCACGCCGAGGAAGAGGGCGTGGAGTTCGTGTGGCTCTCCGCCCCGCAGGGCTTCCTGGGCAAGGACCATGTCAGCCATGTCCGCGCCGTGCGCATCCATCTCGGCATGCCCGATTCGACCGGCCGCCAGACGCCGCAGGAGATCCCCAACTCCCACACCAACATCCATGCCGACCTGGTGCTGAAGGCGCTGGGCTTCGATCCCGAAAACCTCCCCGAGCTGCTCAAGGCGCCCGATCTCGGCGTCACCGGCTGGGGCACGCTCAAGATCGACTGGAAGAGCATGATGACCAACCTCGACGGCGTGTTTGCCGCGGGCGACATCGTGCGCGGCGCCTCGCTGGTCGTCTGGGCCGTGCGCGACGGCCGCGACGCGGCGGAGCGTATCCACACCTATCTCGCCACCAAGGCCCCAATGGCGAAGAGCGACGCGGTCGCCATCGCTGCGGAGTGACCGACCATGATGACGCTTTATGACTTCATGGGATCGGGCAACGGCTACAAAGTGCGCCTGGTGCTGGAGCACCTCGGCCTGCCCTACAAGCTCGTCGAGCGCGATATTCTCAAGGGCGAGACGCGCACGCCCGAGTTCCTGGCCAAAAACCCCAACGGCCGCATCCCCACCTTGCAGCTCGAGGACGGCTCCTTCCTTTTCGAATCGAACGCCATCATCTGGTACCTGGCCGAGGGCACCAGGCTCGCGCCCAAGGACCGCCGGGCACGGGCCGAGACGCTGCAATGGATGTTCTTCGAGCAGTACAGCCACGAGCCCTACATCGCGACAGTTCGCTTCTGGAAGCACTTCTTGCCCAAGCTGACGCCGCTGCAGGAGATGGAGCTGCCCGGACGCATGGAGAAGGGCTACGCCGCCCTCGGCGTCATGGAGAAGCATCTCGGGCGCAACCAGTTCTTCGTCGGCGGCCAGTACGGTCTCGCCGACATCACGCTCTATGCCTACACCCACGTCGGCGGCGAAGGCGGCTTCAACCTCGACAACTTTCCGCAGGTCAACGCCTGGATGGCGCGCGTCGCCGCCCAGACGGGTGACGTATCGATCGACCACCACAACAACTGAAAGGGAGAACGCCATGCCGATGATCAACGTCCAGATGTTCGAGGGCCGCACCACCGAGCAGCGCCGAAAACTCGCCAAGGAGCTCACCGAGGGTACCTGCCGCGCGCTCGGCTGCACGCCGGACGCGGTCCAGATCATCATCACCGACATCAAGAAAGAGAACTGGGCCGAGGCCGGGAAGCTCTTTTCAGACTGAGGATCGCCATGACGTTCGATGCCCAACAGTTCGTCCGCGACTACAAGAACGGCACCGCCCGCCTGACCGATGCCTACGGCTACAACCCCGCCCAGGAGATGGATTCCTGCGGCGTCGGCCTGGTCGTGGCGCTGGACGGCAAGCGACGCCGCGACGTCGTCGTAGCGGGCATCGATGCACTGAAGGCGGTGTGGCATCGCGGCGCCGTCGACGCCGACGGCAAGACCGGCGATGGCGCGGGCATCCATGTCGAGATCCCGCAGGCCTTCTTCCGCGACCACGTGCGCGATTCGAGCGGCCAGGACCCCGAGGCCGGCCGCATCGCCGTCGGCATGGTGTTCTTGCCACGCACCGACCTGGGCGCGCAGGAGCGCTGCCGCATCATTGTCGAGACCGAGATCCTGCGCTTCGGCCACACCATCCTGGGCTGGCGCCAGGTGCCAGTCGACATCTCGACGATCGGCGAGAAGGCCAACGCCACGCGGCCCGAGATCGAGCAGATCCTGATCGGCCGCGGCAACCCCCAGCTCGACAACCGCGAATTCGAGAAGCAGCTCTACATCCTGCGCCGGCGCATGGAGAAGGCGGCGATCGCCGAGAACATCGGCGAGTTCTATGTCTGCTCGCTGTCGTGCCGCTCGGTCGTCTACAAGGGCATGTTCCTGGCCGAGCACCTGTCGGCCTTCTACCCGGACCTGCTCGACGAGCGCTTCACCTCGCGCTTCGCCATCTTCCACCAGCGCTACTCGACCAACACCTTCCCGCAATGGAAGCTCGCCCAGCCGTTCCGCGTGCTGGCGCACAACGGCGAGATCAACACCGTCCTGGGCAACGTCAACTGGATGAAGAGCCACGAGGCCCGCCTCGAGCATGACGGCTTCGGCCGCGCCATCGAGGACCTGAAGCCGATCATCCAGCCCGAGGCGTCGGACTCCTCCGCCCTCGACAACGTGTTCGAGCTCCTGGTGCGCGGCCATCGCAACCTGCCGATGGTCAAGCTGATGATGATCCCCGAGGCCTCGTCCTCGAACCCCAACGTGCCGGCCAAGCACCGGGCGATGTACAACTACGTGAACGGCGTCATGGAGCCGTGGGATGGCCCCGCCGCCATCGCCGCCGTCGCCGGCAAGTGGGCGCTGGTCGGCATGGACCGCAATGGGCTCCGGCCCATGCGCTACGTGCGCACGTCCGACGAGCTGCTGATCGCCGGCTCCGAGGCCGGCATGGTGCCGCAGGACGAAGGCAAGATCGTCGAGAAGGGTCGCCTGGGCCCGGGCGAGATGCTGGCCGTCGACATGGACGCCCCGCAGCTCTTCAAGGACCGCGAGCTGAAGGACATGCTCGCCGACACCCACGACTATGCCCAGTGGACCACGCGCACCGTCGAGCTCGATTCGCTGATCAAGCAGGACGCGCCGGCCACCGAGCATTTCCCGGCCGACGAGCTGCGCCGCCGGCAGTTCGCCGTCGGCTGGTCGGTCGAGGATCTGGAGATGATCCTCCATCCCATGGTCGAGGACGGCAAGGAAGCCGTGGGCTCGATGGGCGACGACGCGCCGCTCGCGGTGCTGAGCGACACCTATCGCGGCATGCACCACTACTTCCGCCAGAATTTCAGCCAGGTCACCAACCCGCCGATCGATAGCTTGCGCGAGCGCAACGTGATGACGATCCGCACGCGTCTCGGCAACCTCGGCAACATCCTGGACGAGAGCCCCGACCAGAGCGAGATGCTGTCGCTGCAGTCGCCCATCGTGCTCAACGCCGAGTTCGAGGCGATGCGCAAGTACATGGGCGAGACCGCCTGCCGCATCGACTGCACCTTCGATGCCCGCGGTGGCCTCGATGCCATGCGCCAGGCCTTCGACCGCATCTGCAAGGAGGCCGAGGACGGCGTGCGCTCGGGCTGCTTGCACGTCGTGCTGACCGACGCCAATGTCGACGCCGAGCGCGCAGCCCTTCCCATGATCATGGCGGCGGGCGGGGTGCATTCCTACCTGGTGCGCCAGTCGCTGCGCACCTTCATCTCGCTCAACGTCCGCTCCGCCGAGGCCCTGGACGTGCACTACGCCGCCGTCATCATCGGCGTCGGCGCCACCACGGTGAACCCCTACCTCGCCGAGGAGACCATCGCGGCCCGACACAAGCGCGGCCTGTTCGGCAAGCTCACGCTCGGGCAGTGCCTGGCCAACTACAAGAAGGCGCTGGACGATGGCCTGCTCAAGGTCATGTCCAAGATGGGCATCTCGGTGCTGTCGTCGTACCGCGGCGGCTGCAACTTCGAGGCCGTCGGGCTCTCGCGCTCGCTGGTCCAGGAATTCTTCCCCGGCATGCCCTCGCGCATCTCGGGCATCGGGCTGCGCGGCGTGCAGGAGAAGATCGCCGAGCAGCACCGGCGCGCCTTCGACGAGGACGTGATCGCGCTGCCGATCGGCGGCTTTTACAAGATGCGGCGCGGCGGCGACCGCCACAACTTCGAGGGCAACCTCATCCACATGCTGCAGGACGCGGTCAACACCGAGTCCTACGAGAAGTACCGGCGCTACAGCACCGAGGTGCGCCGCCTGCCGCCCATCAACCTGCGCGACCTGCTGGACTTCAAGACCGACCGCCCGCCGATCCCCCTCGACGAGGTCGAATCGATCACCGAGCTGCGCAAGCGCCTGGTCGCCCCCGGCATCTCGCTGGGCGCCCTGGGACCGGAGGCGCACGAAACGCTGTCGATCGCCATGAACCGCATCGGCGCCAAGTCCGATTCGGGCGAAGGCGGCGAGGATCCGGCGCGCTACCAGCCGCGGTCCAACGGCGACAACGCCTCGTCGGCCATCAAGCAAGTGGCGTCGGGCCGCTTCGGCGTCACGGCGGAGTATCTGAACAACTGCCGCGAGCTCGAGATCAAGGTCGCCCAGGGCGCCAAGCCCGGCGAGGGCGGCCAGCTGCCCGGTCTCAAGGTCAGCGAGATGATCGCCAGGCTGCGTCATTCGACGCCGGGCGTTTCTCTCATCAGCCCGCCGCCGCATCACGACATCTACTCGATCGAGGATCTGGCGCAGCTGATCTACGACCTGAAGCAGATCAATCCCGAGGCGCGGGTCACCGTGAAGCTGGTGGCCCGATCGGGCATCGGCACCATCGCGGCCGGCGTCGCCAAGGCCAAGGCCGACGTGATCCTGGTCTCCGGCCATTCGGGCGGCACGGGCGCCTCGCCCCAGACCAGCATCAAGTACGCCGGCATTCCCTGGGAGATGGGCCTGTCGGAGACCCACCAGGTGCTGACGCTCAACCGCCTGCGCGACAAGGTGCTGCTGCGCACCGACGGCGGCATCAAGACTGGCCGCGACGTCGTGGTTGCCGCCATGCTGGGCGCCGAGGAGTACGGCATCGGCACCGCCTCGCTGATCGCCATGGGCTGCATCATGGTGCGGCAGTGCCATTCCAATACCTGCCCGGTCGGCGTGTGCACGCAGGATCCCAAGCTGCGCGCCAAGTTCGAGGGCTCGCCGGAGAAGGTCGTCAATCTCTTCAGCTTCATCGCCGAGGAGGTGCGCACCATCCTGGCGCAGCTGGGTTATCGCTCGCTGCTCGACGTCGTCGGCCGCTCGGACCTGCTGAAGCAGGTGAGCCGCGGCGCCCGCTATCTCGACGACCTCGACCTCAACCCGCTGCTGACGCGGGCCGACGGCGGGCGCGAGACGGTGCATTGCACGGTCGAGGGCCGCAACGAGGTGCCTGACACGCTGGACGCGCAGATGATCCGCGACGCCCAGCCGCTGTTCACGCATCGCGAGAAGATGCAGCTGCAGTACAGCGTCAGGAACACCCATCGCGCCGTGGGCACGCGCCTTGCCGCCATGATCACGCGCAAGTACGGCATGGCCGAGCTGCAGCCCGACACCGTGACGGTGCGGCTGCGCGGCACGGCCGGCCAGTCGCTCGGCGCCTTCGCGGTGCAGGGCATGAAGCTCGAAGTGTTCGGCGACGCCAACGACTATGTCGGCAAGGGGCTGAGCGGCGGCACCATCGTGGTCAGGCCCACGATCTCGAGCCCGCTGGTGCCGCAGGACAACGCCATCATCGGCAACACGGTCCTGTACGGCGCCACCGCGGGCAAGCTGTTCGCCTGCGGCCGCGCCGGCGAGCGCTTCGCCGTCAGGAACTCGGGCGCCGACACGGTGGTCGAGGGCGTGGGCAGCAACGGCTGCGAATATATGACGGGCGGCACCGCCGTGATCCTGGGCGGCCTCGGCGTCAACTTCGCCGCCGGCATGACCGGCGGCATGGCCTTCGTCTACGACCCCGACGACGTCTTCACGCTCAAGGTCAATCCCGAGACGGTGAGCTGGCAGCGCATCGACCATCCGCACTGGGAGGGCGTCCTGAAGGCGCTGGTCGAGGAGCACGTCGCCGAGACCAAGTCGCCGCTCGGCGCGCGCCTGCTGAACGACTGGAACCGCGAGGTCGAACGCTTCTGGCAGGTGGTGCCGAAGGAGATGCTGTCGCGCCTGCCGCAGCCGCTGACGACGGCTGAAGCAAGGCGTGCTTAGTCGCTGGGGGCGCGCCACTCCAGTGGCGCGATCATGACGCGCCACTGGAGTGGCGCGCCCCCAGCGAAGATCGCCTACTTCCAGCTCGGGCTCGCGGTCGTGCTGTTCGGCCTGACCTGGCCGGTCATCAAGATCGGGCTCTCCGCCGCCACGCCGGTCTGGCTGGCCGCCGGGCGCGCCAGCCTGTCGGCGGCGAGCGCCTTCGTCCTGCTGGCGGCGCTGCGGCGGCTGCATTGGCCGACACGCGCCGACTGGCCGATCGTGCTGTCGGTCGGCGCCTTCCAGCTCAGCTTCTTCTTCGCGCTGTCCAATCTCGGTGTGCAGAGCGTGCCACCCGGGCGCTCGGGCGTGCTGGCCTACACGACCATGCTGTGGATGGTGCCGCTGTCGCTGCTGGTCGGCGAACGGGTCGGCCGGCGCGGCATTGCCGGCGCCTTGCTCGGCCTGCTGGGCATCGTCGTGCTGGTCGATCCCTGGCGCTTCGACTGGAGCGACCGTCGCATCGTCGAAGGCCATGCCTGGCTGCTGCTGGCAGGCCTCAGCTGGGCCATGGCGGTCGTGCATGCGCGGCGTCATCGCTGGCGCCTCTCGCCGTTGGAAGTGCTGCCCTGGCAGATGTCGGTGGCGACCATCCTGCTGTGGCTCCTGGCGCTCACCCTGGAGCCCGCCGGGCGTCTCGATTTCAGCCAGGCCGAGCTCTGGATCGCGCTGGCGTATCTCGGCGTGATCGCGGGGCCTGCGGGGACCTGGGCCGCGGTCTCGGTCGCCCGGGCGCTGCCGCCGGTCACGGCGTCGCTCGGCATGCTGGGCACGCCATTGCTCGCCATCGCCTCGTCGGTCGTCCTGGTCGGCGAGCCCGTGACTTGGCCGCTGGTGCTGGGCACGATGCTGGTGATCGCAGGTATCGCTATCGTGATTGTGGAGAGGGCAAGATGAACTGGGGAATGATGACCAAGGCCGAGCGTGACGCGGCCTACAATAATTCCGATGCCGTGAAGAACAGCGCCGAGCTGAACGCGGCGCGCATCGCGGCGTCCGAGGCCTTCCGCCGGATGCATCCAAAACATCTCGACCTGCGCTACGGGCCCAAGGAGCGCAACGTCTGGGACCTCTTTCCCGCCAAGGACGCCAACGCGCCCTGCCTGGTCTTCATCCATGGCGGCTACTGGCAGAGGAACAGCCGCGACCAGTTCGCGAGCCTGATCGCCGGTGTCCACGCCCACGGCTGGGCCGCCGCCCTGCCCGGCTACACATTGGCGCCGGATGCGTCGCTCACCGAGATCGTGGCCGAGATCAACGCCGCGCTCGACTGGCTCGCGGCCAACGGATCGGCGCACGGCATCACCGGCAAGGTCGTGCTGTCGGGCTGGTCCGCGGGCGGGCATCTCACGGCGCAGTGTCTCGGCCACAAACGGGTCAGTGCCGGCCTCGCGGTGTCGGGCGTGTTCGAGCTGGGCCCGATCCGCGACACCTACCTCAACGACAAGATGCAGTTCACCGACAGCGAGCTCGCGACCCTCTCGCCGCTCCGCCTGCCGATGATCAAGAAGCCGCTCGCCATTACCTACGGCACGGCCGAGCTGCCGCCGCTGGTCGCCGACAGCCGCGCCCTGCACGAGAAGCGATCCGCCCAGCACCTGCCTGGACCGCTCATTCCAGTGGCAGGCGCCGATCATTTCACCATCACGCACGAGCTGCGCGATGCCGACGGAGTCCTGACCCGGCAGCTTTTGCTGCTCGCCTGACAGGAGTTGGCACGACAGTTGCCTTCCTCCTTAGCCAAGGGGAGGCCCACATGATCAATCGCCGTCGTCTGCTCGCCGGAGCGGGTTTTGCCGCAACCACGCTCGCCGCGCCCGCCGTGCTGCGGGCCCAGCCCAAGACGGTGAAGATGGGCGCTTTGCGGCTGGTCCACTCCATGCCGCCCTACTTCTACGAGAAGTTCGCCCCGGCCGACCTCAAGATCGAGGTCATCGTCTTCGACAGCCCGACCGACGGCAAGAACGCCGTGGTCACCAAGTCGGTCGATTTCGGCACCTTCGGCATCGCCGCCGCCATCCTGGGCGGCGCCGTCGGCGAGCCGGTCGTGGTGGTCGGCGCCATGTCCAACAAGGGCATGGGCGTGATCGCCAAGGCGGGCTCCGACGTGAAGACCATCAAGGACCTCAAGGGCAAGAAGATCGGCATCTGGCCGGGCTCGACGCAGGAGGTCTTCATCATGGAGCGCCTGCGCATGGAGGGCCTGTCGATCAAGGACGTCACGCCCGTGCGCGTGCCGTTCGGCGAGATGCCGGCCATGCTGGCGCGTGGCGACATCGATGCCTATGTCGGCGCCGAGCCCGCACCGGCATTGTCGATCACCTCGGGCGTCGGCCAGCTTGTCGAATATCCCTACGGCACGGCCATGGGCGGCCTGAACATGATCTTCGGCACGCACGAGGAGACCGTCGCCAAGAACCCGGACCTGGTGCGCACCATGCTCAAGATCCAGCGCCAGGCGGCCGAGTACATGATGGCCAACAAGCCCGTCGTCACCGACGCCACGGTGCAGAAGCTCGGCGCCAACCGTGCCGCGGTCGAGCAGGCGCTGGGCGCCAACAACGTCGAATACGTCTGGAAGCTCGACGGCACGGTGCAGGGCCAGGCCAAGACCTACGCCCAGCACATGCTCGAGCTGAAGCAGATCCGCGCGCTCCCCAAGTTCGAGACCTTCCTCAATCCGAAGTTCTCGGACGAGATCGCGGGCAGCTAACCCTGTCGTCCTGAGCGCAGCGAAGGACCTCATGGAAGTTGAAGACGCAGGGCAGTCGCAATGGCGATGAGATCCTTCGCTTCGCTCAGGATGACAGAAGGGCAGGACTTGACCGCCATTCGCCCGAACGCCCTGTGGCGGCGCGCCAAGCCGGTCGTGCTGGCGCTGATCGTGCCCCTGCTGCTGCTGGCGTTCTGGCAGGTCGCCACGACGCGGCAATGGACGCGGTTGATCCCCACACCCGGCGAGGTCGCCGAGTACATGGTCGACTTCGCCGTGGGCGGTATCTACGACGACGCCTATTCGGCGACACTCACCAGCCATCTGCTGGCCTCGATGAGCCGCGTCTATGGCGGCTTTGCGCTCGCCGCCCTGTTCGCGCTGCCGATCGGCATGATGGTGGGCCGCCTGCCGACGGCGCGCATGCTGCTCGACCCCTTCCTGCAGGTGATGCGGCCGATCCCGGTTACTGCCTGGCTGCCGCTGTCGATGATCCTGTTCGGGCTGGGCGCCAAGTCGGCGTTCGCGCTGGTCTGCCTCGGCGCCTTCTATCCCATCCTGCTCAACACCATCTTCGGCGTGCGGTCGGTTGATCCAAAGCTGTTCGAGGCGGCCTCGATGCTGGGCTGCCGCGGCAATGCGCAGTTCTACAAAGTCGTGCTGCCCGCCGCGATGCCGTCGATCTTCACCGGCCTGCGCCTCGGCCTCGGGCTCGCCTGGTTCGTCATCGTGGTCGGCGAGATGACCGGCGTGCCGCAGGGCCTGGGGGCAGTGATCATGGATGCCCGCACGCTGTCGCGCACTGACCTGGTGATCTGCGGCATGATCGTGATCGGGCTCGCGGGCTACCTCTCCGACCGCGTGGTCGTGATGATCGGCAACCGCCTGCTGCGCTGGAGCCCTAGCCATCATGGCTGAAGCCACCATCCCTATCGTCGAGATCGGCCGCGTCTCCAAGCAGTTCCAGCTGCAGGAGCAGACGATCCATGCGCTCTCCGACGCCACGCTCTCGATCGCCAAGGGCGAGTTCGTCTGCCTGATCGGCGCCTCGGGCTGCGGCAAGTCCACGCTGCTTCGCATCATGGCGGGCTTCGAGCAGCCGTCGGCCGGCCAGGCGCTGATGTGGGGCAAGCCGATCGAGGGGCCCGATCCCGCGCGCGGCATGGTGTTCCAGGACTACGCGCTGTTCCCGTGGCTCAGCGTGCGCGACAACATCGGCTTCGGCCCGGCCTCGCGCGGGCTTGGCAAGGCGGAGGTCAAGGCGACGGCCGACAAGTTCATCGAGCTGGTCGGCCTGCAGGCCTTCGCCACCGCCTATCCCCACCAGCTGTCGGGCGGCATGAAGCAGCGCGTGGCGATCGCCCGCGTGCTCGCCAACGACGCCGAGCTGGTGCTGATGGACGAGCCGTTCGGCGCGCTCGACGCCATGACCCGCGAGCGCCTGCAGGACGAGCTTCTGGACATCTGGCAGCGCACCAGGCTCACCGTCGTGTTCGTGACGCACTCCATCGAGGAGGCGATCTTCCTGGCCGACCGGGTCGTGGTGATGACACCCGGGCCGGGACGGATCGAAAGCGACAACCGGCTCGACCTGCCGCGGCCGCGCGACGTCGCCAGCCCGGAGTTCAACGCGGTGCGGCGGGTGCTGGGGGCCAAGCTGCACAGCCATCACAGCAAGAAGGCGGCGTAAGGACCTGTTGCCCCTGACCCCTCCGTCGCCGTATGACGGCGACACCTCCCCGGCGTCGCTGGCGAGGCAAAGGATGGGGTGATGGCGAACAAGGTCTACAAGGATGCCAAGTCGGCGCTCGAGGGCGTGCTGCACGACGGCATGATGGTGATGTGCGGCGGCTTCGGGCTCGTCGGCATTCCCGACAAGCTCATTCACGCCGTGCGCGATGCGGGCGTCAAGAATCTGACCTGCGTCAGCAACAACGCCGGCATCGATGGCCACGGGCTCGGCCTGCTGCTCGAGACCGGGCAGGTCAAGAAGATGATTTCCAGCTACGTCGGCGAGAACAAGACCTTCGCCAAGCTGTACCTGGAAGGAAAGCTCGAGATCGAGTTCAACCCGCAGGGCACGCTGGCCGAGCGCTGCCGCGCCGGCGGCGCGGGCATTCCCGCCTTCTACACCAAGACCGGCGTCGGCACCGAGGTCGCCAAGGGCAAGGAGACCAAGGTGTTCGACGGTCATGAATACGTCATGGAGCGCGGCCTGTTCGGCGACCTCGCGCTCATCAAGGCGTGGAAGGGCGATGCGGCGGGCAACCTCGTCTACCGCAAGGCCGCGCGGAACTTCAATCCGATGATGGCGACGGCGGCGAAACTCTGCGTCGCCGAGGTCGAGGAACTGGTGCCGGTGGGCGCCATCGATCCCGACCATGTCCATACGCCCGGCATCTTCGTGAAGCGCATCCTCTGCGGTGCGCCGTACGACAAGAAGATCGAGCAACGCACCATTCGCAAGGCTTAGGAGACAACGATGGCCTGGACCCGCGAACAGATGGCGGCGCGCGCCGCCAAGGAACTGAAGGACGGCTTCTATGTCAATCTCGGCATCGGCATCCCCACCCTGGTCTCCAACTACGTGCCAGAGGATGTCGACATCACGCTGCAGAGCGAGAACGGCATGATGGGCGTCGGCCCCTTCCCGCTCGACAACGAGGTCGATCCCGACATCATCAATGCCGGCAAGCAGACCGTGACCGAGCTCAAGGGCACGTCGTATTTCTCCTCGGCCGACAGCTTCGGCATGATCCGCGGCGGCCACATCGATCTCTCCATCCTGGGCGCCATGGAAGTGGCCGAGAACGGCGACCTCGCCAACTGGATGATCCCGGGCAAGATGGTGAAGGGCATGGGCGGCGCCATGGATCTGGTGGCCGGCGTGCGCAAGGTCATCGTCACCATGGAGCACGTCTCCAAGGACGGCGCCTCCAAGCTCCTGAAGGAATGCTCCCTGCCGCTGACCGGCAAGCGCGTCGTCGACATGGTGATCTCCGAGCTTGGCGTCTTCGCCATCGACAAGGTGGGCGACGGCGGCGTGACCCTGATCGAGCTGGCCGACGGTGTGAGCGTCGACGAGGTCAAGGCCAAGACCAAGGCCAAGCTCTCGGTGGCGCCCAGCGTGGAAAAGGTCGCCTGAGGTGTCTTCCCTCCCCACGCAGAGCGTGGGGAGGTGTCGGCGTCTTACGCCGACGGAAGGGTCAAGAGTCATGACTTGCATCTTCCGACCCCTCCGTCGCCGTAGGACGGCGACACCTCCCCAGCTTCGCTGGGGAGGCAGATGACGCGCCGCATCGCCACCGCGATCGACATCGATGCGCCGGCGGCCGCGATCTGGCGCGTGCTGGTCGACTTCCCCGCCTACCCCGAGTGGAATCCGTTCATCCGCCGCATCACCGGCGAGGCGAAAGTCGGAGCACGGCTCGAAGTCACGGTCCAACCGGTCAACCGCAAGCCGATGACCTTCAAGCCGACCGTGCGCGCCGCCGATCCAGGCCGCGAGCTGCGCTGGCTGGGCCGCGTGCTGCTGCCCGGCATCTTCGACGGCGAGCATGCCTTCATCATCGAACCGCAGACCAAAGGCTGCCGGCTGCGCCACGAAGAGACGTTCAGCGGGCTGCTGGTGCCGGCCTTCGGCGCCATGCTCGACGACACCACGCGCTCGTTCGCCGAGGTCAATGCCGCCCTCAAGCGTCGCGTCGAGGGCTGACAGCGCTGCTGTCACTTTCGCGACTTTCCGGCATTCCCGGCATTTCCGGCAGAGAGCGTGGTGTGGAGCCTTGGATTGACCCACCAGCGGTTGGGGGGTCGGCCGCGCAATGGCGCGGTGTAGAGCACGCGCTGCAGCACCCCGGCGTCCTGCAGGCGATACAAGACCTGCTGGGCCTCGGCGACATCGACGCGACGGCTGAGGGCCTCGGTGCGCACCTGCTCGCGCGACACTTCGCTGAGACCGCGGCTCCGCAGCCAGCGGGCGACGCGGCGGGCCAGCCGCTCGCGCTCGCCGGGCACGCTGTGATCGAACAGCGCGCGGGCGTGTGGACGGAAGTAGTCTGACCACAGGCGCACCGCGTGCGCCGCCGGCGCGCGGCCGAGCGGCCCTGGCGGAACAGCCGAGCCAAGCGTCGCCCACGCCAGCAACTCGAGGACGCCCGCCAGCCGGGCCACGATGCCGCGTCCCTTGCCCAGCAAGGCCATCTCGAGATCCTCGGCCTGTGCAATCTCGGCCCGCAGCGCCGACAGGAATTCATCGAAGGTGCCGAGCGCCCGCTCGTCGGCGCCAAGCACCAGCGGATCGTCGGGCGTGCGCGCCATGGCCGCGATCCGCCGCAGCGCGGCCAGCGCTTCGTCGTCGCGCGGCGGCCTGCAGTCGGCGAGCGCGCAGTGAGCGGGCGGATCGGGCCAGGTGAACAGCAAGCGCGATGCGAACTCGTGATCCTCCGCCAAAAGGTCGGCCAGATGGTGCGGCTGACAGGCGAGCAGCAGGCTCACGGCAAAGCGGTCGATGCGACGCTGGGCCTTGCCTTGCCCGAACGACACCATTTGCGCCGACCAGGCCGGCAGCCACGGCCCGCGCACGGCGTCGCCGTGCAGCCACGTCGGCGGATCGTCGCGCCACAGCACGACGCCACGCGGGCTGGCCGCGATGGCGTCGGCGACGGCGCTGAGCGACGCCTCGCCGACGAGCACGCCTTTCGCCTCGTCGTCGCGTTCGCCATCGAGCGCGGCCAAAAGCGCGCGCATCGGCGCCATCGCCGGCGACTTGCCGCTGGAGGGCGGGCCGACCAGCGCCTGCCACAGCACCAGCGGCTCGTCCCAGCGCGGTCCCAGCCGCACGACGACGCCCGCGCCGCAGAGGCCAGCGACCGCCGCGAACAGCTACTGCGCAACGTAGTCGGCGGGGGCGCCGGTGGCACTGGCGGTGTCGGCGACCCAGTCGCGCCAGAAGGTCGGCAAGAGATCGAGAGGGAAGGCCGGGACGGCGGCGCGCACTGCATCCATCAGAGCCTGGTCGATCTCGCCCCAGCCGCCCGGCGGCGCCGGCGACAGCGGCTGGGCGTGCTGCGGATCGTAGAAGGGCGACAGAGGATCGGCCCGCGTCAGGGCGACCAGCGGATCGTGACGGGCACCGGGGCGTGGGGGCATGGCAGGTCCTGAATAACTTGAGTGGCGTTCAATAACTACAGTACTACAGAACGGACCCTGAACACAAGCCGCAAGACCTCGTGGGTTCCCGACCCTGTCGCCCGCTAGTCCTGGCGGCTTGACCCGTCGATCAATATGTTCTCATTATGTTCTGTGGACCGGAAGGAGAGCCAGCGCCGTGACGGCCACGATCCTTCATGCCGATCTGGACGCCTTCTACGCCTCGGTCGAGCAGCTCCTCGAACCGTCGCTGCGCGGCAAGCCGATTGCGGTCGGCGGCGGCGTGGTGCTTGCGGCATCCTATGAGGCCAAGGCGTTCGGCGTGAAAGGCGGCATGCCGGGCCGCCGAGCACGCGAGCTCTGCCCGCACCTCATCTTCGTCGGCGGCCACTTCAAGGAGTACGCGCGGCTCGGCGATGCGGCGATGAAGGTGCTGGACGACTTCACGCCCCTGGTCGAGCGCATCTCGATCGACGAGGCCTTCGCCGACGTCGTGGGCTGCACGCATCTGTTCGGCTCACCGGCCGAGATCGCCGAGAAGATCCGCCAGCGCGTGAAGAGCGAGCTTGGCCTGCCGATCTCGGTCGGCGTGGCGCGCACCAAGCACCTGGCCAAGATCGCCTCGCAGGTCGCCAAGCCCGACGGCCTGGTCGTGGTCGATCCCGACCGTGAGCTCGCCTTCCTGCACGACCTGCCGGTCGACCTGATGTGGGGTGTGGGCCCGGTCACGCGCCAGCGCCTGGCCGAGCGCGGCGTGACGACCACCGGCCAGCTGGCCCATACCTCGCCGCACGCGCTCGATCGCCTGCTCGGTCCGGCGGCGGGCGAGAAGCTTCTGGCGCTGGCCTGGAACCGCGACCCGCGCGAGATCCGCACGCACCATCGCGCACAGTCCGCCGGCGCGCAGTCGGCGCTCGGCCGCAAGCCTGCCGTAGAGCGCGTCTACCGGCCGGCGCTCGCTCATCTCGCCGACCGCATCGGCACGCGGCTGCGCGCCAAATCGCTGGCCGGCCGCACCGTGACGGTGCGCGTGCGCTTCGCCGACCTCAGCGCCGTCACGCGCTCGCTGACCCTCGATGCGCCGATCGCGGCGACGGCGAGCCTGGCAGAGATTGCCGAGGAGCTGGTGCGCAGCGCGCTCGCCGACCATCCGCGGGAGAAGCACATCTCGCTGGTTGCGATCTCGGTGTCGCATCTTGAGAAGCATCCCAGGCTGCAACTGGAATTCTCACTGGGGCAGAGACACGAGGAGCGCCGCGCCGGCACGCGGCGGGGCTTGGCGCGCCACGCCGCCGATCGCGCCGTCGACCGCATCCGCGATCGCTTCGGCTGGGCGGCGATCAGCTACGGCTCGCTGGCGTTCGGGCCTCATCGGTCCGTGCCCGACGAATTCCGTGAGCTTGCCGAGAAAGACCTCGATTGAGGCACTGGAGGGTCTTGCCGGACCGTGCGTCACCCGCATGGTCGGTTTGATTGCCAATCCGATCAAGCGACCGCCGAATGGTCCGCGGTTTGCAAGGTAGTCCCGCATTCCCCGCGAGAGGACAAATTGGCGTCGGATCTCTTCCATCTCGGCTGGTTCCTGGGCAACAGCTTCGGCGTCCATGGCTGGAACCAGCCATGGGGCGGCACCAGCGGCGAGGACTGGATGCAGCCCGACCTGCATGTCGACCTGGCCAAGGCGGCGGAGCGTGCCTGCTTCGATTTCGTGCTGCTCGAGGACTCGGTGTTCGTCCCCGACAACTACGGCAGCTCGATGGATTTCTACCTGCGCCGTGCGTTGCGCGCGCCCAAGAACGACCCGCTGCCGCTGGTGCCGCTGATGGCGCAGGCAACCAGCCGGCTGGGCCTCGTGCCAACGATCTCGACCAGCTTCTATCCGCCGTATCTCCTGGCCCGCCTCATCGCGACGCTCGACCTGATGTCCAAGGGCCGGGTGGGTTGCAACTTCGTGACCTCGACCGCCGAGCGCGCGGCGCAGAATTTCGGCCTCGAGGCGCACCTCGAGCACGACCTGCGCTACGAGATGGCCGCCGAGTTCGTCGAGGTCGTGCTGCAGCTCTGGTCGTCGTGGGACGCCGATGCGATCGTGATGGATCGCGACAACGGCATGTTCGTCGATCCGGCGAAGGTCCGGAAGATCGACTTCAAGGGCCGTTTCTTCACCTCGCGCGGTCCGCTCAACACCGCCCGGCCGCCGCAGGGGCAGCCGGTGCTCGTGCAGGCCGGCAACTCGCCGCAGGGCCAGGACTTCGCGGCCAAACGCATGGACGCGGTGCTGTGCGCCGTCAGCACCGTCGAGGAGATGAAAAATTTCCGCAGCCAGATGCGCAGGAAGGTCGCGGCGGTCGGGCGCGATCCCGACTCCTGCAAGGTGATGTACGTCGCCACGCCGACGATCGGCGAGAGCGAGGCCGAGGCCTGGGATCGCGTCAAGCGCCGCCAGGTGCATCGCGAGGCGGCGCCCGAGCTGGCGCTGGCTCAGATGGGCAGCCTGACGGACATCGATTTCTCCGTGTTCGATATCGACGCGCCGATCAGCGAGCTCACAACCAACGGCCAGCAGGGCACGCTGAAGCGCTTCCTCAAGCAGGGCCGGACGCTGCGCGAGATCGCCCACAACTACAAATACAGTTACGAGGACCTGGTCGGAACGCCGGAACAGGTCGCGGGCCAGATGGCCGAGCTGATGGAGGAGGTCGGCGGCGACGGCTTCGTCTTCACCGGCAACCTGACGCGCCGCTACGTCGCCGAGATCACCGACGGTCTGGTGCCCGCGCTGCAGCGCCGCGGCGTGGTGCGCGGCGCCTACGAGCACCAGCACTTCCGCGACAACCTCCTCGCCTTCTGATGCCGCCGCTCGGCAAGATGATCCTGCGACGCCTGCTCTGGGTTTTCCCGGTGGCGTTCGGGGTCGTCACCATGACCTTCTTCATGGCGCGGGTGCTGAACGGCGATCCCACCGAGCTCTACGCTCCGCCCGAGGCGACCGACGCGCTGCGCGCCGAGATCCGCGCCCGGCTTGGCCTCGCCGACCCGCTGCCCATCCAGTTCCTCCACTATCTCCGCGATCTGCTGCACTTCGACCTCGGCATCTCCTTCACCACCGGCCAGAGCGTGGCGGCGGACCTGTGGGACCGGCTGCCGGCGACCCTGGAGCTGGGCTTCGTCGGCCTGGCGATCGGCATCGCCGCCGGCATTCCCCTGGGCGTGCTGGCCGCCGTGCATCGCGAGCGCTGGCCCGACTTCGTGGTGCGCGGCACGACCTTGAGCGGCATGGCGTTGCCGCAGTTCTGGGTCGGGCTGGTGCTCATAAGCATCTTCTTCGTCGACCTGCGCTGGCTGCCGGGCCCGGTCGGACGCCTGCCGATCGGCATCGCCTTGCCCCCCAAGGTCACGGGCTTCCTGCTGGTCGACACGCTGCTCGCCGGCCGGCCCGACCTGTGGTGGCTGGCGGCCAAGCAGATCGCCCTGCCGGCGCTGACCCTGGGCTTCAGCTCTGCCGCGCCGATCGCCCGCGTCACGCGCTCGGCCATGGCTGAGGCGTTGCAGAGCGACTACGTCCGCACCGCCATCGCCATGGGCCACGGCAAGCGCGTCGTGTGGTTCCGCTACAGCCTGCGCAACGCGCTGTTGCCGGTGGTGACGCTGATCGGCGGCGTCGCCGGCCACATCTTCGCGGGCGCGGTGCTGCTGGAGTCGATCTTCGCCTGGCCGGGGCTCGGCCAATACGCCCTGCAAGCCATAGAGCGCTCGGACTTCGCCGCCCTGCAGGGCTTCGTGATCTACGCCTCGCTGCTCTACGTGATCGCCTTCCTGCTGGTCGATCTGCTCTACATGTTCATCGATCCCCGGATCCGCACATGACAGAGGCCGTCATGACCGACGCGAAACCCGCCAAGCGGGCGCCGGTCAGGCGGCGCAGGCCGCGGTCGTACTGGGCGCTCAGGATCGGCATCGGCCTCCTGGTGTTCTATGTCGCGGTCGCGCTCCTATCGTTCGTGTGGACGCCGTATGACGCCCTGACGCCGGGCGTCGGCGACGGCTACGACGCGCCGAGCTGGGCCTTTCCACTCGGCACCGACCGGCTGGGCGCCGACATGCTGTCGCGCCTGATGGTGGGCGCCCGCTACGACCTCGGCATCGCCTTCACGGCGGTGGCGATCGCCCTCACGATCGGCACCATCATCGGCGTGCTGGCGGGCTACCATGGCGGCGCGCTCGACACGGCGGTGATGCGCGGCGTCGAGATCTTCCAGGCCTTCCCCGGCCTGCTGTTCGCCATGCTGGTCGTGCAGGCGGTGGGCGCCGGCATCGTGAACGTCATCCTCGTGCTGTCCTTCGTCGGCATCCCCGACTACCTCAGGCTCGCGCGGGCCGAGATCCGCGCCAAGAAGGACTGGCAGTATGCCGAGGCAGCGCGCCTCACCGGCAACCTGCCGTGGCGCGTCGCCTTCCGCCATCTGCTGCCCAACAGCGTCGGGCCGTTGCTCGCCTTCACCTCGATCAACGCCGCCTTCGCGGCCCTGGTCACCGCGAGCCTCGGCTTCCTCGGGCTGGGGCTCGGCCCCAACGTGCCGGAATGGGGCAACATGATCGCCCGCGGCCAGGACGGCGTGATGACCGGCGAATGGTGGGTGTCGTTCTTCCCCGGCCTCGCCATCCTCGGCCTCACCGGCGGCCTCTACCTGATGGGCGACGCGCTCGCCGACCTCACCGACCCCAGGCGGCGGCGATGAGCGACGCCCTGCTCGAGATCGAGGACTACAGCGGCGCCTTTGTCGGCGAGACCGGCGAGCTGACGCCGGTGCTGCACGGCGTCTCGTACCGGCTCAAGACCGGCATGATGACCGCGGTGGTCGGCGAATCGGGCAGCGGCAAGTCGCTGGTCGCGCTCTCGATCCTCGGCATCCAGCCGCCCGCCTTCGAACGCAGTTCGGGGCGCATGCTGTTCCGCGGCAGCGATCTGCTGGAGCTCGACGAAAGAGCCATGCAGGGCATCCGTGGCGCGGAGATCAGCATGGTCTTCCAGGACGCCCGCGCCGCGCTCAATCCTGTCTTCACGGTCGGCCGGCAGCTCGCCGATGTCTGGCAGCTGCAGCACGGCGGCAGCCGGCGGGCCGCCATGACCCAGGCGATCGAGGCGCTGCGCCGCGTCTCGATCCCCGAGCCGGAGCGGCGCGCGCTGCAGTACCCGCACCAGTTCTCCGGCGGCATGGCGCAGCGCGCCATGATCGCCATGGCGTCGTTGATCTGCGAGCCCTCGCTGCTGATCCTCGACGAGCCGACCACCGGCCTCGACGTCACCATCCAGTCCGACATCATGGAGCTGATCGTCGAGTTGAGCCGCACGCGCGGGCTCACGACCTGCCTCATCACCCACGATCTCGGCGTCGTCGCCGAGACCTGCCAGGAGGTGGTGGTGATGAATGCCGGCCGCGTCGTCGAGACCGGCAGCGCCGAAGCGATCTTCACCCGGCCGAGCGACGGCTACACCCAGCGCCTGCTCTCGGCGAGCCAGCTGGTCGAGGCCGCCTGATGCTCGATCAGCCCCTCCTGCAGGTGCGCGGCCTGAAGAAGACCTTCCCGATCGACGGCGGCCGCCGCCTGGTCGCGGTAGACGGCGTCGATCTCGAGATCAAGGCCGGCGAGACGCTGGCCCTGGTGGGCGAAAGCGGCTCGGGCAAGTCGACGGTGGCGCGCTGCATCGTGCGGCTGGTCGAACCGACGGGTGGCGACGTCGTGATCGGCGGCGATTCCATCCTCGGCCTGCAGCCCAGCCGCCTGGTCGGCGTCTATCGCCGCATCCAGATGGTCTTCCAGGACCCCAACGCCTCGCTCAATCCGCGCATGAGCGTGCGCCAGGTGCTGGAGGAGCCGCTGCATCTCCATCTTTACCTGCTGCGCAGCGAGCGCGACGCCCGCGTCCGGGAGCTGATCGAGATGGTCGGGCTGACCCCGGCCCATCTCGACCGCTATCCGCACGAGCTGAGCGGCGGCCAGCGCCAGCGCGTCGGGATCGCCCGCGCCATCGCCGTGTCGCCCGAAATCGTCATCCTCGACGAGCCGACGTCCTCTCTGGACGTCTCGATCCGCGGCCAGATTCTCGACCTGCTGCTCGAACTGCAGGAGCGGCTGCACCTCGCCTACCTGTTCATCACCCACGACCTGCAGGTCGTGCAGCATGTCGCGCACCGGGTTGCCGTGATGTATCTCGGCGGCATCGTCGAGACGGGGCCGACCAAAGAGCTGTTCGCCGATCCTCGGCATCCCTACACCCGCGCGCTGCTCTCGGCGGCGCCGGTCGCGCGGTGGGGCGTCAAGCGCACGCGGACGCGGCTGTCGGGCGAGATTTCCAGCGCCATCGATCCGCCCGACGCCTGTCGCCTCGCCGGCCGCTGCCCGTTCGCTCGGCCGTCCTGTTCCGACGCCCGGCCGCCGCTCACCGATATCGGCGGCGGCCGGGCCGTCGCTTGTCCCGTTGTCATCGAAAGGATCCCGACATGATGCCAAGACGACTGTTGTTCGGCCTTGCCGCGATGCTGCTGGCCCTCGGCCCGGCCGCGGCCATCGCCAAGCCGCTGGTCCACGCCATCCCGTCCGATATCGCGAGTCTCGACCCGGCCGACATCCGCGGCCAGCAGGACCAGGAGATCGGCACCAACGTCTACGAGCGCCTGGTGCGCATGAAGTTCAACGCCCGGCCCGACGGCACGCTGATGGCCGACCCGGTCGAGGTCGTGCCCGAGCTTGCCGAATCCTGGACGGTCGACGGGCCGGTCATCACCTTCAAGCTCAAGCCCGGCATCAAATTCTATCCCACCGGCAATCCGATGACCTCGGAGGACGTGCGTTACAGCTTCGAGCGTCTGACCCGCATCGCCGGCAACGGGCGCAACCAGGCAGGCATCGCCGGCCTGTTCAAGGCCGAGCAGGTCGAAGCGGTCGATCCCCTGACGGTCAAGATCACCTTCACCGACGGCGACGGCAAGCCGACGGCGGTGCCGGTGGCGCTGACCTCGATGAAGTTCCAGCAGTTCGCCGTGATCGACTCGGTCGAGGTCAAGAAGCACGTCACAGCCGAGGATCCGTGGGCCAACGAGTGGCTGAAGAAGAACCTGGCGACGACCGGCCCCTACTACATCGCCAACCGCGCGCTCGGCCAGCAGCTCGAGCTCAAGGCGGTGCCCAACCACTGGTCGGGCCAGCAGCCGCCGTTCGAGGACGTGGTGCTGCGTGTCATCGGCAACGCCGACCTGGTGTCGCTGATCAAGGGCGGTGTCGTCGACTACGCGGCGGAAGGCCTGACCGGCCGGCAGTACGACGCGCTGGCGGCCTCGGGCTTCCCGGTGCTGCACGGCGAGACGCCGTCGATCCTGAGATTGCACATGGCCATGGACAAGGAGCCGTTCACCGACCCGAAGGTGCGCCAGGCGGTGCTCTACGCCATCCCGCACGATCGCATCCTGAAGACGGCACTGTCGGGCCGCGGCAAGCGGCAGATCTGCCTGTACAATGCCGAGGACTGGACCTGCACCAACAACTACGAGAAGTACAAGGCCGACCTCAACAAGGCCAAGGAGCTGCTGAAGGAGGCGGGCAAGCCCGCACTCTCTTTCGACTTCTGGTACTCGACGGCGCTGCCCTACAACAGCGACATCGCCATCATCATTGCCGATTCGCTGAAGCAGATCGGCGTCACTGCGAACCTCAAGCCGACGCCGGCGCTGCAGCTGCTCGACGCGGTGCGCGCCCGCATCAACGGCGTCGACCAGAACATGAGCGGCATGCTGCTGAACGAGGGCGTGATCTGGCTGAACGATCCCTCGACGCTCACCAACCTCGGCCTGGTGACCAAGACGCCGACCGCGGGCTTCACCAACTGGGCCCGCTTCAGCGATCCGCAGGTCGATGAGCTGCACCTGAAGTACCGCAACTCGGCCGACCGCGACGGCCGCAAGGCCGCCTACCAGACCATCCAGGACAAGGTCGCGGCCTCGGCCTCGACGCTGAACCCGGCGATCCTCGTCGGCCGCACCATCGTGGTCAGCCCCAAGATCACCGGCGTCACCTTCTCGCAGGATCCCTACGTCCGTTACATGTACCTGAAGCCCAAGTCATGACCATCCCCAGCTCCATAATTCCTGGACCAAAACGCGACCTCATCGGCTACGAGGGCAATCCGCCCAAGGTGGCGTGGCCGGGCGGCGCGCGCATCGCGATCTCCCTGGTCGTCAACTACGAGGAGGGCTCGGAGCTCGCGATCGGCGACGGCGACGCCACCCGCGAGCCCAGCGGGCCGGCGGACTGGCCGCTCAGCAAGCGCGACCTCGCGGGAGAAGGGCACTTCGAGTACGGCTCGCGCTGCGGCTACTGGCGGCTGATGGACATCTTCGACGAGCAGGAGGTGAAGTGCACCTTCTACGCCTGCGCCGTCGCCCTGGAGCGCAACCGCGACGCCGCGAAGGAGATGCGGCCGCGCGGCCACGACGTCATGTCGCACGGCTGGCGCTGGGAGGACGTCTCCCTGCTCAGCCGCGAGGAGGAGCGCGACCACATCCGCCGCGCCATCGATTCCATCGCCGAGACCACCGGCGAGCGGCCACTCGGCTGGTACTGCCGCTATGGACCCAGCGTCCATACCCGCGAGCTGATCGTCGAGGAGGGCGGCTTCCTCTACGACTGCGACGCCTACAACGACGACCTGCCCTACTGGACGATGGTCGGGCCGAAGAAGCACCTGGTCATCCCCTATTCGCTCGCCACCAACGACGGCAAGTTCAACTGGGGCGCCTTCGGCTCGCCGGCCGACTTCGAGAAGTACCTCAAGGCGAATTTCGACCGGCTCTACAAGGAAGGGGCCACGCATCCGAAGATGATGTCGATCGGCCTGCACATGCGGCTGGTCGGCCATCCCGGGCGGGCGCAGGCGCTCGCCAACTTCATCGCCTACGCCAAGAGCCATCCCGACGTGTGGTTCGCCCGCCGCATCGATATCGCGCGCCACTGGATGGCGCATCACGCCTGATCCGGAGACATCATGTCGAAAGCTCCTATCCCCGGCCCCGCGCGCGACGTCGTCGGCTACAACGGCAAACCGCCCAAGGTCAGCTGGCCGGGCGGCGCGCGCATCGCGATCTCGCTGGTCGTGAACTACGAGGAGGGCTCCGAGCTCGCGGTCGGCGACGGCGACGCGAACCCCGAGCGCGTGCTGTCGGAATCGGCGGTGCGGCCGTGGCCCGCCGGCAAGCGCGACCTCGCCATGGAGACCATGTACGAGTACGGCGCCCGCGTCGGCTTCTGGCGCCTGATGGACATCTTCGACGAGCACGACGTCAAGAGCACCTTCTACGTCTGCGCCGTGGCGCTGGAGCGCAACCGCAAGGCCGCGCGTCTGATCCGCGAGCGCGGCCACGACGTGGCGTGTCACGGCTATCGCTGGGAGGATGTGACCCTGCTCAGCCGCGAGCAGGAGCGCGAGCACATCCGCCTCGCCGTGAAGTCGATCGAGGAGACGACGGGGGAACGGCCGCTCGGCTGGTATTGCCGCTATGGACCCAGCGTCAACACCCGCGAGCTGGTGGTCGAGGAAGGCGGCTTCCTCTACGACTGCGATGCCTACAACGACGACCTGCCCTACTGGACGATGGTCGGCGCCAAGAAACACCTGGTCATCCCCTACACGCAGGTGAACAACGATTCGCGCTTCGGCTCCGGCCATTTCGGGACACCGGAAGACTTCGAGGAACACCTGCGCTACACCTTCGACCGGCTCTACAAGGAGGGCGCCACGCACCCCAAGATGATGTCGATCGGCCTGCACATGCGGATCATCGGCCATCCGGCGCGCTCGGAGGCGGTGTCGAAGTTCATCGCCTACGCCAAGAGCCATCCCGGCGTGTGGTTCGCCAAGCGCATCGAGATCGCCAAGCACTGGCGGGAGCACCATGCGTGACTGATGTCGCGGCACTGAAGAAAACCGCCTGTGCGGCGATCGATGCGGCGTCGGCAAGCCTGTTCGACGTCAGCGCGAAGATGCATGCCGAGGTCGAGCTGGCCTTCGAGGAGGTCAAGGCGCAGGCCTGGCAGTGCGCGGTGCTGCGCCAGGCGGGACTGGCCGTCGAGGAAGGGCTGGGCTCACTCAAGACCGCCTTCCGCGCCACTGCGGCCTCCAACCGTCCGGGGCCGCGCATCGCCTTCCTGTGCGAGTACGATGGGCTCCCGGTCTATGGCCAGAGCTGCGGCCACAATGTCGTGGCGGCGGCGGGTGTGGGGGCCGCGATCGGGCTCAAGAGCGTGATCGGCCAGCTCGGCGGCAGCGCCATCGCGCTCGGCACGCCGGGCGAGGAAGGCGGCGGCGGCAAGAACATCCTGCAGCGCGAAGGCTTCTTCGAGGGCATCGACGCCATGATGCTGGTCTATCCCGGCATGGACAACATCGCCCATTCGCGCACCGTCGGCGCCACGCGCGTGCAGGTCGCCTATTTCGGCAAGGCCGCGCACGCCGCGGCACGGCCCGAGCTCGGCATCAACGCGCTCGACGCGCTCCTGCAGGCATTCAACGGCATCAGCGCGCTGCGCCAGCAGCTGCCGTCGGACGTGCGGGTGCACTGGATCATCACCAAGGGCGGGACGCTGCCGCAGGTCATTCCCGACCACACCACGGCGCTGATCACGGTGCGCGCCAACAACGCCGCGACGCTGAAGGCCGTCATCCCGCGCATCGACGCCTGCCTCACCGGCGCCGCCGAGATGACCGGCGCTCGCCTCGAGCGGACCTGGCGAGACACGCCGGGCCGCGAGCTCTTGAGCAACGCCGCCTTGGCCAAAAGCTTCGATGGCAACCTTGTGGCACTCGGCCGAGCGACCAGACCGCGCGACGAGCTGTCGGGCGCCTGGTCGGGCGACACCGGCAACGTCAGCTGGTTCGTGCCGACGATCCAGCCGCAGATGGCGATGACCGCGCGGGATGTGCCGCCGCACAGCCACGAGTTCCACGCCGCCTCGATCGGCCCTGCCGCCGATGCCTGCCTCCTCGACTCGGCCAAGGCGATGGCAATGACGGCGATCGACCTGGCGGCCGACCCGGCCCTGCTGGCGGCCGTTCGCCGGGAATTCGTCGCGGCCAGCGGCCAACCGTAAGGCCTCACCAGAGAAATCGAACCCAAGGAGCGTCGTGTGAGCGGCACCAACCGGCCCAAGGTGGCCTTCATCGGCACCGGCGGCACCATCTCCTCGCTGGGTGTCCATCCGCTCGAGCTGCAGGACTACGGCGTGCACGACAAGCGCATGCATGCCAGCGAGATCGTCGCGCGCTTCCCGGTGGTGAATGAGATCGCCGAGGTGATCCCGGTCGATTTCCGCAACGTGCCGAGCCCGGAGATCTACTTTCCCGAATGGCGCGAGCTCGCCGCACTCTGTCATCGCCTGATGGCCGAGCATCACGATCTCGCCGGCATCGTCATAGGCCACGGTACGGCGACGCTGGAGGAGACGGCTTGGGTGCTGAACCTGGTGCTCAAGGTCGCGGTGCCCGTGGTCGTGATCGGCGCGCAGCGGCCGGCCTCGGGCCTGTCGACCGATGCCGCCATCAACCTTTTGAACGGCGTACGCACGGCGGCAGACCCGGCGAGCCGCGGCCGCGGCGTGCTGGTGCTGCTGAACGACGAGATCCAGGCGGCGCGCGAGGTCACCAAGACCTCGAACTGGCGTATGCAGACCTTCCGCACCCCTGACTTCGGCGTGCTGGGCCACGCCGACGCCGATCGCATCGCCTACTACCGCAAGCCCGAGCGGCGCCACATGCCCGACACCGAGTTCGACATCGCGGGGCTCGAGGCGCTGCCGCGCGTCGATATCGCCTATGCCTATGCCGGCTCCGACGGCAGCGCGATGCGCGCGTTCATCGCCGCCGGCGCCAAGGGGTTGGTCTCGGCGGGCTTCGCGCCCGGCATGGCGCCCGCCGCCGATCTTGCGGCGATGGCGGAGGCGGCGCGCGTGGGCATCGCGGTGGTGCAATGCTCGCGTGCGGGCTCCGGCCGCATCTACCGCAGCAAAAAACTTTTGGACGCCGGCGTGCTCGCGGCCGACAACCTCAATCCGCAGAAAGCACGGCTGCTGCTGGCGTTGGCGCTCACCCGCACCTCCGACCCGGCCGAGATCGCCCGCATGTTCGCGACCTACTGAAGGCATCGAATGCCTCGACAAGGCGTTGTGACATGGCGATCATCGCCGTTGCTTCCGCCAAGGAGGATCCGATGCACAACCCCGTGAGCCGTCGTCGCGCCTTGCAGCTCGGCATTGCAGGCACCGTTGCCGGCGCGAGCCTGCCAGCGCGGGCCCATCACGGCTGGAACTGGGCCGAGGACCAGCAGAGCGAGCTTTCGGGCACCGTCAAATCGGTGTCGATGGTGCCGCCGCATCCCTCGCTGCAGGTGACGGCGAGCGACGGCAAGCAGTGGCTGATCGATCTCGCCAACCCCAACCAGACCGAACGGTCGGGCTTCACGGCCGCGTCGGCCAAGCCGGGCGATGCCGTCACCGTGCTGGGCAACCGCTCCAAGGACAAGAGCCAGCTCTGGATGAAGGCCGTGCGCATCACCGTCGCCGGCAAGACCTACGATCTCTATCCCGAGCGCATCAAGACGAACTGAGTTGTCGATGCCCTTCGTCGAGTGGCTCGGCACCTGGCCGGGGGCCGTCCTGCTGCAGCGCTCGGGCACAGCCTATCTGTTCGTGAACGCCGCTCACATCGTGAGCATCGGCCTGCTGATCGGCGGCATCCTGCCGCTCGATCTGCGCCTCGCCGGTCTGCTGCGCGGCGTGCCGCTCAGCGTGATCGGTCCGTTCCTGTCGCGCAGTGCTGCCATCGGTCTGGCGCTCGCGGTCGTGACCGGGCTCTGGCTGTTCACTGTGAAGCCGCGCGAGTACCTCGCGAACGAAGCGTTCCTCTGGAAGATGGCGTTGCTCGCGCTGGCCCTGGTCAACATCGCCGTGCAGCACCGCAACCATCACTATCGTCTCGCGCTCGACGGCGGTGCGGTTCATCGCAGCGTCCAGCTAGTCGCCGGCTGCTCGGCCATGCTGTGGCTTGCCGTGCTGGTCGCCGGGCGGTGGGTTGGGTTTCTGTAGGGCCAGCGACCGGACTATTCATGATTCGGACCGCGGGCTGGGTATGAGTCTAAGTCCCCGGCTTGGTCCCCGTCGCCTTCACGACCTCGGCCCAGGTCGCCATGTCCTTGGCGATGAAGGCGCCGAACTCGGCCGGCGTCGTCGGGGCGGCCAAGGTCGCGCGCTCCTCGAACTGGCGCAGCACCGCGGGATCGCGCATCAGCGCCACAAGATCGGCATTCACCTTGTTGACGATCTCGTCCGGCGTCTTCGCGGGCGCCACCAGGCCGGACCAGCCGGCCGAATCGTAGCCCGGCACGGTCTCGCCGATCGGCGGCACATTGTCGAGCAGCGGCGCGCGGCGCGCCGTCGTGACACCGAGCGCCTTGATGCGGCCGTCGCGGATCGGGCCCAGCGACGAGGCGGTGCTGTCCATCATCAGCTTGACGTGGCCGCCCAGCAGGTCGGCCATCGCCGGGCCCGAGCCCTTGTAGGGGATGTGCACGATGTCGAGCTTCGCCTGCAGCTTGAACAGCTCCATGCTGAGATGCTGCGCCGTGCCCGGGCCGGCCGAGGCGTAGGAGTGCTTGCCCGGCTCCTTGCGCGCGAGCTCGATCAGCTCGGCGATGGTGCTGGCAGGAAAGCTGGGATGGGCCACGATCACCAGCGGCCCGCGGATGATGTTGGTGACCGGCTTGAAGTCGACCAAGGGCTTGTAGGGCAGATCGGCATAGAGGCTGGGATTGACGCCGAACGTGCCCGAGGTCGCGATCAGGAAGGTGTAGCCGTCGGGCGCCGCGGCCTTGCCAGCCTCGACGCCGGGAATGCCGCCGCCGCCGCCCTTGTTGTCGACCACGACCTGCTGCTTCCAGATGTCGGTCAGCTTCTCGGCCATCAGGCGGGCGAAGATGTCCGCCGCCTGGCCCGGCGGGAACGGCACGATGAAACGCACGGGCTTCGATGGCCACGGCGCCTGCGCGTGGGCGCGCGTGGCGATGAAAGGCGCGGCCAGGCTGAGCGACACGGCGTGGCGACGTGTCAGAAGCTTCATTGTTCCTCCCGCTGTCGTCTTGGCCGACAGGCTAGCACAACGGGACGGGACCCGAGCGTTCGACCAGGACTTCGTCGCATGTCATGCTGAAATACTGGCAAACGGAACCCGCCCACAATGAACCGCCGAATTGAAACCCGTCTGGCCGCGCAGCGCCGCATCGACGACGGCGACATGCTGCTCCATCGCGCCCTGCCCGCGCCGGGCCGCCCGTCGGTCGGGCCGTTCGTGTTCGTCGACCACTACCGCAGCCGGAGCGCGCGCGGCATCGGCGACAAGCCGCATCCACACGCCGGCATCGAGGTGTTGAGCTACCTGATCGAGGGTGGCGTCGAGCATCGCGACAGCATGGGCTTTCGCGACCGCCTCGGCCCCGGCGATGCGCAGTGGATCCGTGCCGGCCGCGGCATCCTTCATGCCGAGCAGCCGCAGGGCGGCCGGCATGGGCTGCAGCTCTGGACCAGCCTGCCACCCGGGCAGAAGTTCGCCGAACCGACCTACAAGTCGTGGCGCGCCTCGGACATTCCGGAGTTGCAGCGCGAGGGCGGGCGCGTGCGCATCGTTGCCGGGACGATCGAGGACGTCACGGGACCGATGGTGCTCGCCACGCCGACCGTCTTCGCGCATGCCAGGCTCGCGGCCGGCGCCACGTTGACCCTCGCCGTCGAGGAACGGCACGAGCTTGCTCTCTACGTGCTCGAGGGCGCACTCGAGGATGGGACATCGCCGCTCGTCGCGGGCGAGCTCGCGGTGATGGCCGCGGGATCGGCCGTCACCCTGGCCACCGGCGAGCGGCCGGCCACGGTTGCGCTGATCGGTGGCCAGCCGGCCGAGGGCGCGATCCTGTTCGCCGGCCCGTTCGTGATGGATACGCCGGAGCGCCTGGTGCAGGCGCGCGATGACTATCTGGCGGGGCGGATGGGCAGGCTCGAAGGCGTGCCGTTCTGATCCTTGCCGAAGAGAGCAGCAAAAAGAAACGGCCGGGAGCTACCCCGGCCGTTCCTGAAGAGTTGAGCTTCGGATCGCTTACTGGATGACGATCTCGACGCGGCGGTTCTGCGGCTCGCGCACGCCGTCGGCGGTCTGGACCAGCAGGCCCTTCTCGCCCATGCCGATCACGCTGATCGCCTGCGCCGGCACGCCGTTACGCACCAGGGCGTCCTTGACCGCATTGGCACGACGCAGCGACAGCGCCATGTTGTAGGCTTCCGGGCCCGACGTGTCGGTGTGGCCGGTCGCCGTGATGCGGGCGTTGCCCTTGCTCTTGAA
>FODP01000023.1 GCA_900110395.1 Rhodospirillales bacterium URHD0017 | reverse complement strand
GCAAGGCGATCGAGACCAAGCGCGGGCGTTGGCGTTGTCGCCTGCACGGCGGCCTATCGACAGGCCCCAAGACGACCGAAGGGCGCGAGAGGATCGCAGCGGCGCAGCGAGCGCGCTGGGCAGCTCGGCGCCCTGGTAACAGGCCCGAAACAGGTGACGCGGCGACGCTATTGCATAGCAATGAGAAGCAATGGGCCGGAAGTGATACCCTTCGACCTGCCATCGCCCCGATAGATCAACGGGTTAGCGGTTGGTAAATGGCCCTAGGCGATGCCTAAACACATCTGCAAAGCCTGGGATGGCCAAGTAGGCCGATGGTTCGGCCGACGCTGCGGGGCTACGGCGATGAAGACCAAGCGAGGCGCGTGGCGCTGCCCCCTACATGGCGGCCTGTCGACGGGACCCAAGACGCCCGAGGGCAAAGCGCGTAACGCCACTGCAGCTCGCGCACGTTGGGAAGCCTACCGGGCGGCCAAGACCGGCACGGCTACTCGCCAACTGTCGCAAGAGTCGCAACTGTCGCAGAGGTAGGGGAGCGGGCTTGAGTGACACGCCGCACGAGCGAATTTAATGCACCAGTACGCACAGGCGCGCGCGGCCACGCGTCATGGGGTCATAGAATTTCGGCGCTGATAACAGCGGAAAAACAGCGGGGCCACAACGGCGGGCCGCCGCTGGACGATGGCATCGCCCGGAAGCCTGGACGGCCAAGCCTCTACACGCCCGAGGTTGTCCGCATGCTCTTTGACCGGCTGGCCAATGGTGAGTCCCTCTGAGCGCGATTTGCCGTGAGCCGGGCACGCCATCAAAGCGGGCTGTGCTGTCTTGGGTAGCGAGCACGCCCGAGTTTCGGCGGCAATACGACTTGGCCCGGCAATGCGGGCGTGAGTCGATCGGTGAAGACGTACTGGAGATTGCCGATCGGGCCGGCCGGCGCGGTGGCATGCCCGTACCCGTCGCCAGGCGCGTGATCGACGGATTGAAGTGGCATTACGGTCGGATGACGCCCAAGAGGCGCGGCCCGCGCCCGGTGAACTAGGGCGACAGGGCGACCGCTTGCCGGCGGAACGCCAGCAGCTCGGCCAAATCCTCGGGAACGGAAAGCCTGCGCCCGACATAGACGCGCTTCGTGCGGGTGGCGCGCTGCCACCCTGGCCGCACCGTGTCGTCATCTTCGACGGGCAACGGGACATGATTGGCGGTGATGACAACGCGGACCATCGCGACGGTGGGCGCGCGCTCGGGGGTAGGGGTAGCGTCCAGCAAGCGCGAGACCTGGGCTCGATGCCATGTGGCCGAGCCGGCTGGCGTCTTGATGCCACGATCCTGCAGCGCCTTGGCGATGGCGCCCAGCGTCGAAAAGCCCGCCCCCTTGATGGCCCGCACCGTGGCCCGGAGATCCTCGCTCATGCGGTAACTGTAACACACAACGCCCCTGGCTTGGCGCTCGGACCTCGGCCGGCCATTGCTTAGGCAATGGAAAGCAATGGGTTAGGAGCTGCACTCGGGGCGCGGATGATGGGTAGAGTGGTGGGTAGGGTCGACCGGCCCGACTAAAATATACAATTTTATTGGCTTTTCCGAGCTATCTTGGCGGATGGGGTGGGATTCGAACCCACGGTGAGCGTGAACCCACGCCGGTTTTCAAGACCGGTGCCTTAAACCACTCGGCCACCCATCCATCCGAGCCGAGCGATACTGGCGTTGGCGGCCGAAGCCAAGTCCTAGTTGAGCATCCCCAGGATCACGGCATCGACCCTGGCTTCGCGGTCGCGTTCGTCGAGGGAGCGTTTGACCTGCTTCTTGAATCGGTCGAGGTCACTGCCCGTGAGCTGGGTTCGCTTGATCCCCGGGAAGGTCGTCGGATTGACCGTGCGGCCGCTGGCCACGATCTCGAAATGCAGGTGCGCGCCGGTCGAGCGGCCGGTGTTGCCGACGAAGCCTACAAGCTCGCCCTGGCTGACGCGGGTGCCCGCCTCGATGCCCGGTGCGAAGGCCGACAGGTGGCCGTAGACGGTCGTCAGCTTGCCCGGATGGTCGATCTGCATCCAGTTGCCGTAGCCGCCATTCGGGCCGGCGCCGGTCACGACGCCATCGGCCGCCGCATAGATCTCCGTGCCCGTCATCGCGACGAGGTCGAGCCCGTCATGCATGAAAAGCCGCGGCTTGGGCCGCGGGGGAGGCGCCGGTGGCGCCGGCGGCGCCTCGACCTTCGGCGGCTCGGGCGCCTTGGCCACCTCGGGCTCAGGCTCGGCACGACGGCGATTGAAATCCGGACGACCCGAATCGAAGACATCGCGCGCGCCGCCGAAGGCGGAGAGACCGCCCAGAGTCGGCCGGCGCGGCGGTGGCAACGGCTCCGCCTTGGGCGGCGGCGGCGGCTCGGGCGGCGCCACTGCGGCCACCGGCGCCGGATCGGCGAGAGGCCCCATCGGCGGGCCGGGCTTGTCGAGCGGGTCGAGGCGCAAGCCGAAGCCCGAGGAGACGTTGATGATGTCGAGCGGCAGGCGCAGGGCCGTGCTGCCGGCTGCTTCGCCGTTGGCCAGCCACAGCTGCTCGGTCCCGCCGTTCGCCCGGAAGCGATGCAGCGCAACCGTGCCCTTGGCCGTCGTGCGCAGCTCGAGCCACACCAGCTGTGCCGTGCCGATCGGCGTGCCGTCGACGGTGAAGGGCTGGCGGTAGCGCACATAGAAACGATCGCCCGCACCCGTCTCGCGCTCGAAATCGAGCGTGCCGGACAGGGCCTTGCTGGCCTCGAGTATCACTGTCGCCGGGACGCGCGCCTCGGCGAGCGATGGCGCCAGCGCTTCGCCCACGATTCCGGCCGCGGCGATCTCGCGCGTGAAGGGCAGATGGGCAAGATGGCGCGCCGTTTTGTCGTCGCTGCCCAGCAGGCGCTCTTCCGAGGTGCGCGCCGTTTCCAAGGGCATGTCGTCGTAGATGCCGTCGTCGGCGGCAATAGCCGCGACAGCCGAACCGAGGGTCAGCGAGGCCGCAAGTGCTGCGGTGCGCGATGTCCTGTTCATGAGCCCCCAAAAACCAACAAAGGACAGACGGACGCGACTGGGCAAGGCCGCGCCAAGGCAGATTCGATCGTGATGTTCCCGCTCAACTGGAGGGTTGCCCCTCCGACTCCCAAACCGCTCCCACAAGCGGTGCTATTGGACTTCTAGCCGCGTTTCTGTGCGTTTCGCCACCTTTGTTGGTGGACAATTTTGCCGGTGGGACGCTTGGTCGCGTGGGCCGCGCGATGCCACGCGGCAAATACGGCAAAGCGGCCAGTTACTTCGGCATCGTTCTTCATGCGCATCGTCACGAACCGGTCTCTGTCCGATCAGCGGGAATTCGGCTGCTGGCGGGTACGTTCGGGCGCCACGGCAACGCAGCCCGAGGGTTGCTCGCACGCCGCCCCTTTGGTGCAGATCGTGCCGTTGCCGCAGTCCTGGAAGTATTCGAGGTTGAGGCAGGTGTTGCGGCTCGAGCAGACCCGGCCTTCGGCGCAGCGCAGGCCGCCGCCGCACATCGGACCGGTCGGCGGCGGCCCGCCCGTGCAGCCACCCTCCGGCAGGCACTGCATTCCGGCGGCGCACGCAAAGCCGTTGGGGCATTCGGTGTAGCTGCCGGGAATGCACTTGCCAGGCTGGACCGTGCTCTCGCGAAAGCCCGGCTCACAGAAGAAGCCGGGCCTGGTCTTCGACGGCACGCTGCCCGGGACAGCGTCGACCGCGACGGCGCAAAATCCCCCGAGCAGGCAGGCATTGCCCTTGGGACAATGGAAGCCGTTGCCGCAATCGACCACGTCGTCCTGCGCAATCGATGGCGCCGCGAGCGACAAGACGAGCAGCGCCAGCAAGGCGATCAGCCGCGCGACACCTCGATGCGCCAAGTCGGACCTCCCCTGCGCGGCGGTTCTCCGGGATTATAGTCTCCGTGTCCGCCACAAATATTGCAAGGTGCCCAGTTACTTCGGTATCGTTCTTCATCTGCTCGCTCAGAAGGTGGGCCAATCATGATAAGCCGACGTCTTCTCTGTACCGCCCTGGCTCTCTCCCCGGCCACGGCCCTGGCGCAAAGTGGCGATCCCAAGTTCGACGCTTTCCTGCGCACCATCCGCGCCGAGGCCCTGAAGTCGGGCGTCGACGCCGGCACGCTCGACATGGCCTTGGGCAAGGTCCAGGAAATCCCGCGCGTGATGGAGCTCGCGCGCAACCAGCCTGAGTTCAAGATGACGTTCGACCGCTACCTCGAGATCGTGGTGTCGGACGAGCGCGTAAAGAACGGGCGGGCGCGGCTGGCCGAAAATCGCGCGCTGGTCGAGCGCTTCGCCGGGCCGGCCGGCATCCCGCCGTCGACCGTGGTGGCGCTGTGGGGCATCGAGAGCAACTACGGCAAGAACCTCGGCGACTTCGAGGTCATCGATGCGCTGGCGACCCTGGTCTACAACAACTTCCGCACCCAGTTCTTCCGCCAGCAGCTGATCGCGGCGTTGAAGATCCTGGCCCAGGGCCATGTCTCCTTCGACAACATGAAGGGCTCGTGGGCGGGTGCGATGGGGCAGTGCCAGTTCATCCCGACGAGCTTCCTCGCCTATGCCGCCGACGGCGATGGCGACGGCCGCATGGACATCTGGACCAACAAGGCCGACGTCTTCGCCTCGATCACCAACTACCTGCGGCGCGTCGGCTGGCGGCCCGGCGCGTCATGGGGCCACGAAGTGCCGGCCGGCACGCCGGCGGGGCAGGGCGAGCGCATCGTGCGGCCGGCCGGAGGGGGCGGGCCGACCTTCATCACGACGGCGAACTTCCAGGCCATCCTGCGCTGGAACCAGTCGGATTTCTTCGCGCTCGCCGTTGGGCTCTTGTCCGACAAGATCGCCGCGGCCCGGTGAGACTGCCCGATTTCACCAAGATGATGTATGATCAGGCAGCCATGCCCCTAGCCGTAGTCAGCCCGCGTACCGGTTCGATGCCCGCCGTCCGTGCCGCCGTTCGTGTTTGGGGGACCTTGCTGCTGGTGGGCTGCCTGGCCGGCCTGCTCGCCGCTTGCGGCTCATCGAGCCGGGGCGGCGGGGGTTCCGGGGTGGCGCAGCGCGGCACCTACAAGGTCGGCGCGCCCTACAAGATCGACGGCGTCACCTATACGCCGACGGAGGAGTTCAACCGGACCGAAACGGGCGTCGCCTCGTGGTACGGGCCGGGCTTCCATGGCAAATCGACGGCCAACGGCGAGCGCTATGACCAGAGCGAACGCACGGCCGCGCACCGCACCTTGCAGATGCCGGCGATCGTGCGCGTCACCAACCTCGACAACGGCATGAGCACGGTCGTGCGCATCAACGACCGCGGCCCGTTCGCCCGCAGCCGCATCATCGACCTGTCGCGCACCGCGGCGCAGGAGCTCGACGTCGTCCGCCACGGCACGGCCCGGGTGCGCATCGACCAGCTCCCGGCCGAGAGCATGGCCGTGCGCGACGCCGCCGTCGCAGGCGGCGGGCCGGCCGAGCAGAACGCGGCCGTGGCCCAGGTCGCCTCCGGTCAACGTACGGCGCCTGCACCGACCATGGCCGCGGCGCCGGTCCAGACAACGCCGCCGCCGCAGGTGCAGCCGGTCGTCATACCGCCGCAGCCCGCGCCGCAGCCTCAGCCGGTGTGGCCGACGACGCCCCAGCCGCCTTCGGTCGAGACGCCGGTCGCCTATGGCAGCGGCGGGAGAGGGGTGACCGTGGCCTCGCTTGCCTCGGGCGCCGCACCCGTCGCGACGCCGACATCGGCGCTTGCCGGCAGCGGCTTCTATGTGCAGACAGGGGCCTTCTCGACGATGGAAAACGCCGAGCGCCAGCGCGGCGCGGTGCGCAGCTACGGCGCCTCGGAGGTTTCCCAGGGATCGGCCGGCGGACGCGACGTCTGGCGAGTGCGCCTGGGGCCCTATACGACCGCGGATGCTGCCGGCATCGTGGCGGACAGGCTGAAGCGGTCCGGCTATGGAGACGCCCGTGTTTTGTCTGAATGATCTCCTGCGTTCGCTGACGGCGATTGCCGTCACGGCCAGCCTCGCCGGCGCATCGCTCGCCGTCCATGCGCAGCAGACCGACCAGCCGCCCAAGCGGCAGACCCAACAGCCGCAGAAGCCGCCGGCCAAGCCGCGCACGACGACCACGCCGGCCAAGCCCACGGCGCCGCAAGCCGCTGCCAAGACCGAGGCGCTGCCGCCGTCGCAGGTCGGCATCGGCACACTCGGCAAGCAGGCCTTCATGGTCGATCCGCAGACCTCGACGGTGCTGCTGTTCAAGGATGCCGACAAGCCGATGCATCCCTCGTCGATGGCCAAGCTGATGACGATCTACATCGCCTTCGAGGAGATCAATGCCGGCCGCCTGAAGCTCGACACGCGTTTCCGCGTCACCGAGCGGGCGCGCAACATGGGTGGCTCGCGCATGTTCGTCGAGCTCGGCAGCGAGGTCTCGGTCGAGGACCTGATCAAGGGCATGATCGTGTTGTCGGGCAACGACGCCTGCGTCGTGATCGCCGAGGGGATGTCGGGCAACGAGGACAGCTTCGCCGAGCGCATGACCGCCAAGGCGCGCGAGCTCGGCATGACGGGCACGGTCTTCAAGAACGCGTCGGGCTGGCCAGCCGAGGGACAGTGGACGACGGCGCGCGACCTCGCGGTGCTGTCGTGGCGCACCATCGAGGACTTTCCCAAGCTCTATCGCTACTACTCGGAGACCAACTGGTCCTACAACAACATCAAGCAGGACAACCGCAATCGCCTGCTGCGGACCGTGCCGGGCACCGACGGATTGAAGACCGGCCATACGGAAGAGGGCGGTTACGGCCAGGCGACGTCGTCGATCCGCGACGGACGCCGGCTGATCCTGGTGGTGAACGGCCTGACGTCGATGGCCGAGCGTGCGCAGGAGACGGCGCGGCTGATGGAATGGGGCTTCCGCGAATCGGCCAACACGACGGTGTTCCGCGCCGGCGACACCGTCGTCGAGGCGCCGGTGTGGCTGGGCTCGCTCGACAAGGTGCCGCTGGTCGTGGGCAAGCCGGTGCAGATCACCGCACCCACCGGCCAGACCGTGACGCCGCGCGTCGTCGCCCGCTTCGACGGACCGATCGCGGCGCCGATCACCAAGGGCACCAAGCTCGGCACCGCCGTGGTGACGCTGCCCGACAACCGGACTGTCGAATATCCGCTGGAGGCCGGAGCCGACGTGCAGCGCATGGGCGTGTTCGGCCGCGTCACGACCATGATCCGGCACTACATGTTCGGCTGGCTCTCGTGACGGAGAACGCCCGAGGGCGTTTCATCACCCTCGAAGGCGGCGAAGGAGCGGGCAAGTCGACCCAGATCGCGCGGCTCAAGGCGTGGCTCGAGGGACGCGGCCATCGTGTCACCGCGACGCGCGAGCCCGGCGGCTCGCCCGGCGCGGAGATGATCCGCAAGCTTCTGGTCGAAGGCCCCGTCGAGCGCTGGGACGGCACGACCGAGGCATTGTTGCACTTCGCGGCGCGGCGCGAGCATCTGCGCTCCACGGTGTGGCCGGCGCTGAAGCGCGGCGACTGGGTGGTGAGCGACCGCTTCGCCGATTCGACGCTCGCCTATCAGGGCTACGGCCACGGCATCGAGCGGAGGATTTTCGATCAGCTCTACGAGGTCGCGGCCAGCTCCTTCCGGCCCGACCTCACCTTCATCCTCGACCTGCCGATCGAGACCGGGCTCAAGCGCGCGGCCGAGAGGCGCGGCTCGGAGACGCGCTACGAGAGCCTGCCGCATGACTTCCATGCCCGGGTGCGCAGCGGATTCCTCGAAATCGCCGCACGGGATCCCAAGCGCTGCGTCGTGATCGATGCTACAGGAACGGTCGATGCGATCGCCCAGGCGATCGCCGATGCGGCGAGGGACCGGCTGGGAGCCTGACGGATGGCGAGGGGCAAGGCGAGCGTCGACGCGAGCGAGTTCGAGAAGCTCGAATGGCCCTACGACTGGCCGCCACCGTGGCGCAGCGGGCGATTGCTGGGCCAAGAGGCGGCGGAGAAGACCATGCTCGCGGCCCACGAGAGCGGGCGGCTGCACCATGCCTGGCTGATGGCCGGCCCGCGCGGCATCGGCAAGGCCACGCTCGCCTGGCGCTTCGCACGCTTTCTGTTGTGCGGCCAGCAGCAGGGCGGGCTGTTTGGCGGTGGTGCCGCGGAGGGGCTAGAGGTGCCGGCCGATGCGCCGGGACGCTCGCTGGTCGATGCGCGTTCCCATCCCGACCTGTTCCATCTCCGCCGCACGCTCAATCCCGACACCGGCCGCATGCGCGCCGAGATCGCCGTCGACGACGTGCGCGAGCTCGGCGCCTTCATGCACATGACTCCGGCGATGGGGCGGTGGCGTGTCGCCATCATCGATGCCGCCGACGAGATGAATCGCAACGCCGCGAACGCGGTGCTCAAGATCCTCGAGGAGCCACCACCCAACGCCGTCCTGCTGATGGTGGCGCATGCGCCTGGCCGGCTGCTGCCGACCATCCGGTCGCGATGCCGCAGGCTCGCTTTGCAGCCGCTCCCCGGGGCCATCGTCATGCGCCTGCTCGGCGAGCTCGCGCCCGACGTCAAGGAAGCGGAGAGGGCGGCCCTCGCCCGACTGGCCGAAGGCAGCATCGGCCGTGCGCTCGACCTCGCCGGCTCGGGCAGCCTCGAGCTCTACAACGAAATGGTGGGCGTGCTGGCGACGCTGCCAGAGCTCGACCTGCCGCGCCTGCACGGCTTCGCCGAGCGCTTTGCACGGCGCGGTGAGGAAGCCAACGCCGCCTGGCGCTCGCTGAACTACCTGTTCGACGGCTGGCAGAAAAGAATGGCGCGGCAGTGGGCGCAGGGCGGTGAAACTGCACCTGTCGTGCCGGCAGAAAGCGGCCTGCACATGCGGTTGTTGGCGGCGGCCAGCCTTGATCGCTGGATAGCGGCGTGGGAAAAGGCCGCCGAACTGCTGTCAGGCGCCGACCGGGTCAATCTCGACCGCAAGCAGACGGTGCTGGGCAGCTTCCTCGTCCTCCAATCGGCAATGCGCTGAGAGTTCGGTCATCATGTCGGGCCGCGGTACCTATTACGTCACCACGCCAATCTATTACGTGAACGACGTGCCCCATATCGGGCACGCCTATACGACGCTCGCCTGCGACGTGCTGGCCCGCTTCAAGCGGCTCGACGGCTGCGACGTGCATTTCCTGACCGGCACCGACGAACACGGCCAGAAGGTCGAGAAGGCGGCGGCCGCCGCCGGCCTTGCACCGCAGGCCTTCACCGACAAGGTCAGCCAGTCGTTCCGCGACCTCGTCACGACGATGAACTACAGCCCCGACAACTTCATCCGCACGACCGAGCCGCGCCATCACGCGGCCTCGCAGGCGCTGTGGCAGAAGCTTCTGGCATCGGGCGACATCTATCTCGGCAAGTATGCCGGCTGGTACTCGGTGCGCGACGAGGCCTACTTCGTCGAAGGCGAGACCGAGGTCGGCACCGACGGCAAGCGCCGCGCGACGTCGAGCGGCGCCGAGGTCGAATGGGTCGAGGAGCCGTCGTACTTCTTCAAGCTGTCGGCCTGGGCCGACCGGCTGCTCGCGTTCTACGACAAGAACCCGCGCTTCATCGCGCCCGAGAGCCGGCGCAACGAGGTCATGAGCTTCGTGAAGGGCGGCCTGCAGGATCTCTCGGTGTCGCGCACCAGCTTCTCGTGGGGCGTGCCGGTTCCGGGCGATCCCAAGCACATCATGTACGTCTGGCTCGACGCGCTCACCAACTACATCACCGAGTGCGGCTATCCCGACACCGGCAATCCGCTGTGGAAGTACTGGCCGGCTGACCTGCACATGGTGGGCAAGGACATCATCCGCTTCCACTGCGTGTTCTGGCCGGCTTTCCTGATGTCCGCGGGTGTGGCGCCGCCCGACCGCGTATTCGCCCACGGCTGGTGGACCAACGAGGGCCAGAAGATTTCCAAGTCGCTGGGCAATGTCATCGACCCGGTCGAGCTGGTGGCGACCTACGGTCTCGATCCGGTGCGCTACTTCCTGCTGCGCGAGGTGCCGTTCGGCAACGACGGCGATTTCCAGCGACGCGCCCTGATCGGCCGGCTGAACGGCGACCTCGCCAACGCCTACGGCAATCTCTGCCAGCGCGTGCTGTCGATCGTGGCCAAGAGCGCCGGCGGCAAGGTGCCGGCCAAAGGTCCGATCGTCGAAGCCGACACCGCGCTGCTCGATCGCGCCAAGGGCCTGCTGGCCATCGTGCGTGGCGAGCTCGACGAGCAGGCCTTCCATCGCGCGCTGACCGCGATCTGGGAAGTGATCGCCGACGCCAACCGCTACGTCGATGCGCAGGCGCCGTGGGCGCTCGCCAAAACCGATCCGGCGCGCCGCGACACCGTCCTGTGGGTGCTGGCCGAGACCATTCGGCGCGTCACGTTGCTGGTGCAGCCCTTCATGCCCGACTCCGCGGGCAAGATCCTCGATCAGCTCGCGGTGGCCGCCGGAGACAGGGCGTTCGCCAGCTTCGACAAGGAACTGGCGGCCGGCACCGCGTTGCCGGCGCCGCAGGGCGTGTTCCCGCGCTTCGTCGAGACCGCCCCCGACGCGAAAAGAGGGGCAGCGAGCTGATGCTCATCGACAGCCACTGCCATCTCGACTTCCCCGAGCTCGCGACAGACGAGACCGGCGTGCTGGCGCGCGCCCGCACCGCCGGCGTCGCGGGCATGCTCACCATCGGCACCAGGCTCGACCAGTTCGACAAGGTGCGCGCGATCGCCGAGCGCCACGGCAACATCTGGTGTTCGGTCGGCGTGCATCCGCACGAGGCCAAGGAGGAGGGGCAGCGCACGCCCGACCGCCTGATCGAAGCGGCGCGCCATCCCAAGGTCATCGGCATCGGCGAGACCGGGCTCGACTTCTACTACGAGCACAGCCCGCGCGCCGAACAGGCCGAGAGCTTCCGCGCCCATATTGCGGCGGCGCGCCAGACCGGCCTGCCGCTGATCGTCCATACGCGCGACGCCGACGGCGAGACCGGCGACATCCTCGAGGAGGAATACGCCAAGGGCGCCTTCCCCGGCCTGATCCATTGCTTCAGCTCGGGCGCCGAGGTGGCGCAGCGCGCGCTGGCGCTCGGCATGTACATCTCGATCTCGGGCATCGTCACCTTCAAGGCGGCCGAGGCGCTGCGCGCCACGGTGCGCGACATCCCGCTCGACCGCCTGCTGGTCGAGACCGACGCGCCTTACCTGGCGCCCGTGCCGAAGCGCGGCAAGACCAACGAGCCTGCGTTCGTGGCGCATACCGCGGCCAAGGTGGCCGAGCTCAAAGGCGTCGGCGTGGCCGAGCTCGAGGCCGCGACCACCGACAACTTCTTCCGGCTGTTCGCCAAGGCGGAGCGTATCTCGTGCGGGTGACGATCCTGGGCTGCGGCACGTCGGGTGGCGTACCAAGGGTAGGGGGCGAGGGCGGCAACGGTGAATGGGGCGCCGCCAACCCTGCGGACCCGCGCAACCGGCGCCGGCGCTGCTCCATCCTGGTGCAGGACCAGGGCAAGACGATCCTGATCGACACCTCGCCGGACCTGCGCTCGCAGCTTCTGGACGCCCAGGTCGAGCGCATCGACGCCGTGCTGTGGACCCACGAGCATGCCGACCAGGTGCACGGCATCGACGACGTCCGGCCCTACATGCTGCGGCAGGGCCCGATCGAGGCGTGGTCGGACGAGCGCACCTACCGCATTCTGCTGCAGCGCTTCAGCTACTGCTTCGCAGCCGAGGACGGCTTCTACAATCCGATCTACCGGCACCACCGCATCGACGGGCCGTTCGCGGCCGCCGGGCTGCCGGTGAAGCCGTTCGTGCAGGACCACGGCATCGCAACGTCGCTCGGCTTCCGCTTCGGCCCGTTTGCCTATTCCAACGACTGCGTGACCCTGTCAGACGACGCCCTGGAGGCGATGGCAGGCGTAGAGGTGCTGGTCGTCGACGCCATGCGCTACCGCCCGCACCCGACCCATGCCCATCTCGACAGGGCCCTGGAATGGATCGCGCGGATTGCTCCCAGGCGGGCTTTTTTGACCAATCTCCACGTCGATATGGACTATGCTGAGCTCGATCGACTGACGCCGGCCCATGTCCAGCCCTGCCACGACGGCTTGGTCATCGAAGTAAATGGAGAATAATCCATTATTATCAGACGATTGATTACCAGTCCTAATCCGAGAGATGAAGCGAGACAAAAGGAGTCCGGTCGCCGCTTGTTCCTGTTGGCGGGCTTGGGCGCCTGTTTTGCCGGTTTTCCGGCGCGCGCCGCGGACCTCGATGCCGGCGGGCTGACGTTCCGGGACTTCGCCCTGAACGACAATGGCGCCAGCTTCAATCGCGGCGTCGACCCGATCATCGCCGGCGGACCCAACCAGGTGTCGTCACGGGTCGCCGTGGTCGACAGCGCCCAAGGGCTCGCACGGGTGCAGTTCGGCTCGATCAAGGTCGAGCTGGCGCTGCCGCTGGGCTGGCAGGCGACCGAGGACTGGGAGCGCGGCGTCGCCTACAGCGGCGACAAGCGCTACCGCCTGATCATCTGGCGGGTCGATTTCGCGTTCGAGGGCGTCAAGGACGCCGAGCACTATGCCGCCACCAAGACCGGCTCGATCCAGGCGCGGCGGCCCAGCATCCAGGCCCAGGCCCGCAAGCTCGGCGACGGTACCTTCCTGATCGTCTACGAGAACGCGCCCAGGGGCCAAGGTGACAGCGAGGCCCGCACGGTGTTCGACCTGGTGATGCAGCGCCCGGGCAATCCCAAGGAAGGCATCCTGATGACCCTCGGCGTGCCAGCGAGCGACGCGGCTCGTGGCTTCAAGCTTCTGGCGCTCATAAAGCAGAATACTCGTATTAGCTGGTAATCCTTTGATATTTAACTATTCTATATATTTGTCATAATATATATTATACGATAATTGGAGTTGAGGATAGGCGTCATGGCGTCCGAACGTCCCACGGCCGACTCGCTGCCCCGCGAGCCGATGGCCCGCCTGCTCGCGGTCATGGCCTGGCTGCGCGACCGCCGTCACGGCTGCCCATGGGACATCGATCAGACCTTCCGCACCATCGCGCCGTACACCATCGAGGAAGCCTACGAGGTGGCCGACGCCATCGAGCGAGACGACCTGCCGGCGCTCAAGGAAGAGCTGGGCGACCTGCTGCTGCAGGTCGTCTACCACTCCCAGATGGCGAGCGAGACCGGCGCCTTCGGCTTCACCGAGGTCGCCGAGGCCGTGGCCGACAAGATGGTCGACCGGCACCCCCACGTGTTCGGCGACGCCACGATCGACACCGCCGAGGCCCAGACCGTGTCCTGGGAAGCCCGTAAGGCGGCCGAGCGCGCCGCCAAGGGCAAGGAGCCCGCCGGCACCCTGGACGGGGTGGCGCGCGCCCTCCCCGCCCTGTTGCGGGCCGAGAAGATCCAGAAGCGGGCGGCCCGGGTCGGCTTCGACTGGAAGAAGACCGGGCCCGTGATCGACAAGATCGAGGAGGAGCTGGGTGAGCTCCGGGCCGAGCTGGCAGCCGGCGCCATCGACCAGGAGCGACTGACCGACGAACTGGGCGACGTCCTGTTCGCCGTCGCCAACCTCGCCCGCCATTGCAAGGTCGATCCCGAGGCGGCGTTGCGCGCCACCAACGACAAATTCGAGCGCCGCTTCCGCCACATCGAAAAGCGCCTGAGCGAGACCGGCCGCAAGCCCATCGACGCCACCCTCGAGGAGATGGAAGCGCTCTGGCAGGAGGCCAAGACGCGGGTGTGACGCACCGCGTCTGCCACGGAAAGGCTGTCATCCCGAGCGTAGCGAGGGACCTTTCCCGTAGCCTCAAAGGTCCCTCGCTACGCTCGGGATGACAGCGAGGCCTTAGCGAACGCCGTGCGTCAAACCTTTGGCAGCCCCGCCAGCAGCGGCATGCGCACCGCCTCGAACAGCGTGCGGACCTGGGCGAGCGTCTGCGGATGGATCGCCGTGATCAGTCCGCCGTTGATCGGCTGGTCGGCCGTATAGGGCTTGCCGTCGAAGCGCTGGGCCTCGCCACCCGCCTCCGCGATCATCAGCGTGCCGGCCGCGTGGTCCCACGGCTTGGTCGTGCGGTAGAGGTTGAAGTCGGCCCGGCCGGTCAGGATCTCATGGTACTCCGCGCCGGCGCAGCTCAACGTCGAGACCCGCCCCAGGGTGCGTCGCTTGGCGGGCGGAAGCTGGCGATCGAACTCCTTCTTCACCTTGTAGCCGACGAAGCCGATCGGCGGCCGGGCCGGCTTCGGTCGCTTGACCGCCGCGCCATCGAGGGTGACCCCCTCTCCCTTCAGCGCCACCGCCATGCTGCCCGTCGGCAGGTCGAGGATCCAGCCGCCAACCGCCACGGTGTCGTGCACCAGGCAGACGATCATGGCGAAGCGGTCCTTGCCGGCCGCGAAGTTGGCCGTGCCGTCGAGCGGATCGACGACCCAGCAGGTCTCGCCAGGCCGGGCGATCAGGTCGACCAGCCCGGGCTCGTTCTCGACCGCCTCCTCGCCCACCACCGGCACGCCGGGCAGGATCTTGGCCAGGCCGACCGCGAGCCTCTGCTCGGACGCCTCGTCGGCCACGGTGACGACGTCACCGGGCCGCTTCATGCGGATGTCTTCCTTGGCGAGCGCGCGAAAGCGCGGCAGCAGCTCGGAAGCTGCCGTCTCGCGCATCAGCTCGGCGACACGCCCGGCATCGGCCGAGCTCAGCATGTCGTCAGCCGAGGACGCCGAAGAGGTCCTCTTCCTTCAGGATCACGTGCTCGACGCCGCCGAGCTTGACCTCGGTGCCCGACCACTTGCCGTAGATCACCTTGTCGCCGACCTTGACGTCGAGCGACTGCAGGCGGCCGTCCTCCAGCCGCTTGCCCTTCCCGACCGCCACGACCTCGCCCTGCATGGGCTTCTCCTGGGCGGTGTCGGGAATGATGATTCCGGCCTTGGTCTTGGTCTCGGCGGACAGTGGCTTCAGCAGCAGCCGATCGTGCAAGGGCTTGAATTTCATGGTCTTTCCTTCGTCTGAATGGGGCCGCTTATAGGTATCTGGGACGCCCAGTGTCAACGCGCCAGCCTGCGTTCGAATTGCGCTGAGGCGGCAGCGTCCAGCGCGACCGTCAGTCGCGCGGTCTCGCCGTCATCGTGGCGGCTTCTGACCTCGCCGTGGCGGTAGAGCCAGGCGATCGTGGCGCCGTCGCTAAGCGGCACTTCGACCTCGCGCGCCTCGCCGGCGCGGCCGAGGAAAGCGCCGATCGCTTCGAGGAGCTGGTCGACTCCCTCCCCGGTCATGGCCGAGACCGGGTACTGCCGTGCCCGCTCGGCGCCGGTATGCGACCGGGTCTCCAGCCGCCCGCGGACGTCGGCCGGCAGCATGTCGATCTTGTTCAGCGCCTCGATGATCAGCCGCCCTCCCCCTTCCTCGATCACGCCGAGGTCGTGCAGCACGGCCTCGACATCGGCGCGCTGCTGCTCGCTGTCGGGATGGGCGATGTCGCGGACATGCACGATCAGGTCGGCCTCCAGCACCTCCTCAAGCGTGGCGCGAAAGGCCTCGACCAGGTGGGTCGGCAGGTCGGAGACGAAGCCGACCGTGTCGGAGATCACGCAGGGCTTGCCGTTGGGCAGCTTGATCGACCGCATGGTGGGATCTAGCGTGGCGAACAGCAGGTCCTTGGCCATCACGGTGGCGCCGCTCAGCCGATTGAACAGGGTCGATTTGCCGGCGTTGGTGTAGCCGACCAGCGCCACCGTCGGCAGGCGTGCCTTGCGGCGGCCGGCGCGGTTGACGGCGCGCGTGCGGCGCACGCCTTCGAGGTCACGCTTGATGCGGACGATGCGCTCGCCGATCAGGCGGCGGTCGATTTCGATCTGCGATTCGCCGGGGCCGCCCAGGAAGCCGAAGCCGCCGCGCTGGCGTTCCAAGTGGGTCCATGACCGCACCAGGCGGCCGCGCTGATAATCGAGCGCTGCCAACTCGACCTGCAGGCGGCCTTCATGCGTGCGGGCGCGCGCGCCGAAGATCTCCAGGATGAGGCCGGTGCGGTCGATGACCTTGGCCTCCAGCGCCTTCTCGAGATTGCGCTGCTGCACGGGCGTCAGCCGATCGTCGACGACGACCAGCCCGATCCCCTGCTCCTCCACGTTGGCCTTCACGCGCTCGACTACGCCCTTGCCGATCAGCGTGGCGGGCGTGACGCGGCGCAGCGGCACCGTCTCGGCCAGGCGCACATCGAGATCGATCGCCCGGGCGAGCCCGACCGCCTCATCGAGCTTGGCGTCGCGATCACGCTCCTCACGGTGCACACCTTGCGCATAAGGCGACAGCACGGCCGCGACCGTCCGCGGCCGGGCGGTGTCCTCGGTCTTGCGCTTGCGCCTCTGGTGTCCGTTCAGCTCGTGGTTTTCGCTCAAATCAACCCGCTGCGTCGGCCTTGTCGCCGTCGAACAGCTGCACCGGCGTGACCGGCATGATGGTCGATATCGCGTGCTTGTAGACAAGCTGCGAATGGCCGTCGCGGCGCAGCAGCACCGAGAAATTGTCGAACCAGGTAACGATGCCCTGCAGTTTCACGCCATTCACGAGGAAGATCGTGACGGGTGTCTTGTTCTTGCGCAGGTGGTTCAGGAAGACGTCCTGAACGTTCTGTGCTTTTTCACTCATGTTCTTGGCCTCTTGCTGGGCGTCGGCTGCTTTTTGGGCAGCCGTTGGAAAGGCGCGGGTCTCTACCCGCTACCGAGTTAGGTTCAAATATAGGGGACGATCAGGTCAAAGCAATGCCACCAGGTGATTACAATTCCGTGCTCGGAGCCGCGGCGGATGGTCCAGCAGCAGGCCCGTCAGCTCCTCGGCGCCGCCCACCAGGACCGGCAAACAGCCGGCTGCATGGGCGCATTTCAAATCCGCCGGGGTGTCGCCGACCATCCAGACCGTCTCGTCCGGGGCAATTCCCGTGCCGTCGAGGGCCTTGAGGATGGGATCGGGTGCGGGTTTGTCGCGCAGGCAATCGCGCGCACCCACGGCCCGCCTTATCCAGCGCTGCCAGCCGAGATGGGCCAGTTCGGCCCGGAGGTTGTTGCCGACCTTGTTGCTCACCACCGCGACGTAGCAGCCGAGATCGTTGCAGCGGGCCAGAAGCTCCTCCGCTCCCGGCAACGGCGTCAGGCGCTCGAGATGGATGCGAAGGAAGGTCTCGTAGAACACTTTTTCGGCTTCGCCCGCGCGCGCGCCGAACAGCGCGGGAAAAGCGTCGCGCAGCGAGCCGTGCGCACGATCACGTACCTCTTGCGCCGTCCAGGGCGTCTGGCCGAGGGCTGTGAACGTATCGTGATAGCACTCGACGATGGTCGGCCAGGTATCGACCAGCGTGTTGTCCCAATCGAACAGGATGGCGCGCGGCGGCTTCAGCGTCGCCGGTCGGCTCACGTAACCGCCTCGCCGTCGGCCGCGAAGCGCACATATTCCTCGCGCAGACGCCGCGCCGTCTGGCCGACCTTGCCATCGCCCACCACGTCGCCGTCGATTTTGACCACCGGCGTCACGAACGACGTGGCGCTGGTGATGAACGCTTCTTTCGCATCCTTGGCTTCAGCCAGGGTGAAGGGCCGCTCGACCAGCTTCAGCTGCAGGTCGCCCGCCAGCACCTTCAAGGTATGGCGCGTGATGCCCGCCAGGATGGCGTTGTCGGTGGCGCGGGTGACCAGCTCGCCGGCCTTGGTGACGATCCAGGCATTGGTCGAGGCGCCCTCGGTCACGTTGCCCTTGCCGTCGATCAGCCAGGCCTCGTAGGCGCCGCTCTCTCGTGCCGCCTGCTTGGCCAGCACGTTGGGCAGCAACGCCACGGTCTTGATGTCGCAACGCTGCCAGCGGATGTCGGGATGACTTTTGATCGCAATGCCGGGACCGGGATCGGCCTCGACGCGCTTGCTGTTCTTGGTTGTCAGCACCAGCGCCGGCTTCACCGGCTTGGTCGGAAAGGCATGGTCTCGGCGCGCCACGCCACGCGTCACCTGCATGTAGACCAGGCCGTCGCGCAGGCGGTTGCGGCGCATCAGCTCGCGCATGATGAAGCCCAAGGTCGGCCGCGCCACCGGCCAGGCGATGCGCAGCTCGCCCAGCGAGCGACCGAGACGGTCGATATGCAGCTTCTCGTCTATGAGCTTGCCGTCGCGCACGCCCACGACCTCATAGACGCCGTCAGCGAGCTGATAGCCGCGATCCTCGACGTGCACGCTCGCCTCTCGGTGATCGACATAGCGTCCATTGACGTAGGCATAACGCGCCATTCTCTCACGCTCCTCGGGTCTCGGTCGCGGCCTCGCCGCCATTCTCTGCAGCGCCGCCATGCAGGCCGAGCGACTTCAACTTGCGATGCAGCGCCGAGCGCTCCATGCCGACGAAGGTCGCGGTGCGCGAGATGTTGCCGCCAAAACGCGTCACCTGCGCCAGCAGATACTCGCGCTCGAACACCTCGCGCGCGTCGCGCAGCGGCAACTGCATGATCTCGCCGCCCTTCTCCCAGCGCAGCACCGATGGCGCGTCTTCGCTGACGTCGTTGGGCAGGGCGTCGGCGCGGATCGGCCCGCCGCCGGACGGCGCCAGGATCAGGAGCCGCTCGATCACGTTACGCAGCTGACGGACGTTACCCGGCCAGTCATGACCCTGGAGAGCAGCCAACGTGTCTTCGCCGATCGGCCGCGCCGGCAGTCCGGTGGCGTCGGCGACGCGCTGCAACAGGTCGTTGGCGACCTCGGGAATGTCCTCGCGGCGCTCGCTGAGCGGCGGCACGCGCAGGGCGACGACATTCAACCGGTGGAAAAGCTCCTCACGGAAGCCGCCCGACGCGATCTCGTCTTGCAGGGTGCGTGCGGTCGAAGCAAGCACGCGGACATCGACCTCGACCTTGGTGGTGCCGCCGTCGCGGGTGAAGGACTGCTCCTGCAGCACGCGGGCCAGCCGGCTCTGCAATGGCACCGGCAGGTCGGCAACCTCCTTCAGCAGCAAGGTGCCGCCATGCGCCATCTCGAAGGCGCCCGAAACGCGCAGCGCGTCCGCGCCGCCTTCGCCGTCGGTGCCGAACAGCTCGAGCTCCAGCCGCTCCGCCGGCATGGCCGAGCAGTTCACGATGACGAACGGACCGTCGGCCCGCTTCGAACCTTGATGGATCAGCCGTGCCACGGTCTCCTTGCCGCCGCCGGAGGGGCCGGTGATCAGCACGCGGCTGCCGGTCGGCGCCACGCGGTCGAGCTGGGCGCGGACGTTGGCCGCGGCGCCCGACGAGCCGACGAACGTCACCTCGCCGCCCGCACGCCGGCGCAAGGCGACGTTCTCACGCCGCAGCCGATCGGCCTCGATGGCGCGATCGACGACCAGCAGCAGGCGGTCGGCCTTGAACGGCTTCTCGATGAAATCATAGGCGCCGGTCTTGATCGCCGACACGGCGGTATCGATCGTGCCATGGCCCGAGATCATCACCACCGGCACCGGCGGCTCCTCTCGGCGGATGACTTCCAGCAGCTGTAGCCCGTCGAGCTCGCTGCCCTGCAGCCAAACGTCGAGGATCACCAGCGCCGGCCGGCGTTGGCGCACGGCGTCGATGGCCTCGGTGCTGTTGTGGGCGCGGCGGGCGGTGTTGCCCTCATCTTCCAGGATGCCCGCGATCAGCGTGCAGATGTCGCGCTCGTCGTCGACGATGAGAATATCGTGGCCCATGACTCTTCAAACTGTCCGCGATGTTATGTGCGGATCATTGTGCGGCCGTTGCGTGCGAACGTACCGACGCGATTTCCTTCGCGTCCCGCCGGAATACCAGACTGATACGCGCCCCGCCACCCTCGCGGTCGTCCAGGGCGAGATAGCCGCCATGATCTTCCATGATCTTCTTGACGATCGCGAGGCCAAGCCCGGTTCCCTTGCTGCGCGTGGTCATATAGGGTTCGGTCAGCCGCTCGCGGCCTTCCTTGGGCAGGCCCTTGCCATTGTCGTCGACGATGATGCGTACCGTCACGTCATCATCGCGCAGCGACAGCGTGATCTCGCCCGGCGGCTGGATCTGGCCGGGTGCGGCCTCCCTGCCCTCGATCGCCTCTGCCGAGTTCTTGAGGATGTTGGTCAGGACCTGTGACACCTGCCGGCGGTCGCAGATCAGCGGCACCGGGCCATCGGGCAAGGTCGAGATGTAGCGGACGTCGGGATTGCCGTTGCGCTGCAGGAACAGCGCCTGCTGGCAGAGTTCCTTGGCATCCTCGGGTTTCACCGTCGGCCGCGGCATGCGCGCGAACGAGGAGAACTCGTCGACCATGCGGCCGATATCGCCGACTTGGCGGATGATCGTGTCGGTGCAGATCGAGAAGGTCTCGGGGTCATCCTTGATCTGCTTGAGGTAGCGCCGCTTCAGCCGCTCGGCCGAGAGCTGGATCGGCGTCAGCGGGTTCTTGATCTCGTGGGCGATGCGGCGCGCCACGTCACCCCATGCCGCCATGCGCTGCGCCGACATCAGGTCGGTCACGTCGTCGAAGGTGACGACCGAGCCCGCATCCGACGCGGCACTGATGCGCACCAGCAGGATGCGCCGCGTACCGCCCTGCAGGATCTCGACCTGGCCTTGCGTCAGCCGGTCGGGCCGTTCCGCCGCCTGCTCGACCAGCGGCGCCAGTTCCGGCATCACGGCGATCAATGGCCGCTCGACAACGCCATCCTCGGGCAGGGCCAGCAGCTCCAGCGCCGAGCGGTTGGTGCGGCTGATGATGCCCGTGCTGTCGACGCTCAAGACGCCGGCCGAGACGCCGGCCAGCACCGCGTCGGTCAGACGGCGCCTGGTGTCGAGCTCCTTGTTGGCGTCTATGAGGTCGCCGCGCTGCTGCTCGATCTGGCTCGCCATGCGGTTGAACGATCGACTGAGCTGGCCGAGCTCGTCGTTGAGCGGTCCTTCCTCGACGCGCGCCGCGAGGTCGCCGCCCCTCACCCGCTCGGCCGCGGCCATCAGGCCGCCGATCGGCTCGGTCAGGCGCGAGGCGAACAGGATGGCGAGCCACACCGCGGCCAGCAGCATCAGGAGCGCGATGGCGCCGCAGATCACGAAGATCAAGAGCTGGCTGCGCTGCATCGCCTGCTCGATCTGTGAATAGAAGGAACCGGCGAATTCGATGCTCTTGATATAGTCGACGACTCGCAGGTCGACGGAGTGACCTGTGACCAGGAACAGGGGCTCGCCGACGAAGAGCGGCATGACGAAGTAAGCGCCGTTGGTCGCCTGGATCTCGACCGGACCGGCCGTGTTGACGGAGCGCCACAGCGCCTGCGCCGATGGTACCGGGTCCTTGAGACCCTCGGCGTTGGGTGCCACAGCGCGCTCGAGCACACCTTTGTCCGCATCGATGACGATCGCCTCGATGATCGGACGACCATCGATCAGGCGCTCCAGCAGGCCGCTCGTCGCCTTCTCGTCACGCACGGCATCGATGCCCATCGCCTGCAGCGAGGACGAGATGGCGCCGATGTCGCGCAAGATCTCTTCTTCCCGGGCGCGTCGCACCGGCTCGCCGATCGCTCGCGCGGCCTCGTACGAGGCCTTGGCCGGTTTCACCACGAAGTCGGTGAGGTTGATGACGAGCAACGACAGGATGATGGTCACGATCAGCGTCGGCGTGATGGTGAACAGGCTGCACACCAGCACCAGCCGCATGTGCAGGCGTGACCCCGCCGCGCCGCGCTGGCGGTCAAGCCAGAGCTGGGTCAGCCGCACGGCCAGCAGCGCGACCAGCGCCACGGCGATCACCAGGTCGGCAACCAACAGGCCGGTGATCCAGCCGCGCGTGCTCAAGGCGGTGGGGACAAAGCCCGCCAGCCAGGCATAGGTGGCAGCGCCGGCGAGCATGGCGAGCACGGCCAGCGACACGGCGGCAGCACGACCGCCTAGCCTGCGGGCCACCGTGGCCATCGTATCGCCCAAGCGCGGAACGCCCAGCGCAGCTGTCACTTGTTCACCCGCCTCGGCGGACCTGCGGCGTACGTACCACGGGGACGTCGAGGTCCTTGATCTTCTTGCGCAACGTATTGCGATTGAGCCCCAAGAGGCGGGCCGCGCGCAACTGATTCCCGCGCGTTGCCCCAAGGGCCAGGGACAACAGCGGCCGCTCGACCTCGGAAATGACACGATCGTACATGCCGTCCGGCGGCAGGCGATCGCCGTGGGCCTCGAACAGCGCCTGCAGATGGCGGTCGACGGCGTCGCCCAACGACACGTCGGAGGCGGCGGAGTCGCCCGCGGTGGGCTGCGGCTCGATCGCCGACATGGCGTCGGCCAGCTCGGCCTCGATGGTTTCTACGCCGATCACTTCTTCTGAGTAGAGCGCCGACAGGCGGCGCACCAGGTTGACCAGCTCGCGCACGTTGCCCGGCCAGCGATGCTGCTTCAGCCGCGCCATCGCCTCGGGCGACAGGACCTTGGCCGGCAGGCCGTCAGCCGTCGCTGCCTGCAGATAGTGATTGGCGAGCTCGGGGATGTCGTCGAGCCGTTCGCGCAGCGGCGGCAGGCGGATCGGCACGACGTTCAGGCGATAGAACAGATCCTCGCGGAACAGGCCCTGCTGGATCAGGCGACGCAGGTCGCGATGCGTGGCGGCGACGATGCGTACGTTGGCCTTGATCGGCGTGCGGCCGCCGACGGTGGTGTATTCGCCTTCCTGCAGCACGCGCAGCAGGCGCGTCTGCGCCTCGGGCGGCATGTCGCCGATCTCGTCGAGGAACAGCGTGCCGCCGGACGCCTGCTCGAACTTGCCGGCCGTACGCTGGACGGCGCCGGTGAAGGCGCCGCGCTCGTGGCCGAACAGCTCGCTCTCGATCAGCTCGCGCGGGATCGCCGCCATGTTGAGCGCCACGAACGGGCCTTTGCGGCGCTTGCCGTAGTCGTGCAGCGCGCGCGCCACCAGCTCCTTGCCGGCGCCCGATTCGCCCGTGACCATGACCGTGAGGTCGGTCGACATCAGGCGGGCGAGCGCACGGTAGATTTCCTGCATCGCCGGCGAGCGGCCGATCAGCGGGAGGCGCTCGCCGTCCTGTGGCGGCTGCGCGGCGCGCTGCATCGGCGTCGCCGGCGCCGACAGCGCGCGGTTCACCACCGAGATCAGCTCGTTCAGGTCGAACGGCTTGGGCAGGTATTCGAAGGCGCCGCGCTCGGTCGCACGCACGGCGGTGAGCAGCGTCGACTGCGCGCTCATGACGATGATGCGGAGGTCGGGCCGGAGCTTGCGGATGCGCGGCACCAGGTCGAGGCCGTTCTCGTCGGGCATCACCACGTCGGTGATGACGAGCTGGCCCTCCCCCTCCTGGACCCACTGCCACAGGGTCGATGCAGCCCCTGTACTACGGACATTGTGGCCCTGGCGGCCCAGCGCCTGGTGCAGGACGGTACGGATCGCCCGGTCGTCGTCGGCGACCAGGATGGTGTTGGCGCTCATGAATGGGCCTGGAGGGACTGCAACGGCAACATAACCCTAAAAGTTGTGCGGCCGGGCTCGCTGTCGAATTCGATCGCCCCGCCGTGGTCGTTGATGATCTTCGCTACCAAGGCAAGACCCAGGCCAGTTCCGGTCGGCTTGTTGGTCACGAAGGCGTCAAAAAGGTGGGCACGAATCTCGTCGGACACCCCACCGCCGTTGTCCCGGACCGAAACCACCAGCGGCAGGTTGACCTTGGCCTGCTGGCCGGGGACGGCCAGGCGCAGGCCGTGGCGGTAGGCTGTGGACAACTCGATCTCGCGCTCGCCGTCGCCCGGCACCTCGCAGGCGTTTTTCACCAGGTTCAGGAACACCTGGATCAGCTGGTCGCGGTCACCAGGCACGTCGGGCAGCGAGGGATCATAGCTCTCGACGAAGCGCACGCCCTTGCCGAAGCCGTTCTGGGAGATGCGCAGGACGTGGTTGAGCACCTGGTGAATGTTGATCGGGCTGCGGTCGATCGGCCGGCCGTCGGCGAAGGCCTCCATGCGGTCGACCAGGGCGACGATGCGGTCGGTCTCCTCGCAGATCAGGCCGGTCAGCTCGCGCTCGGAATCGGGCACCGACTGCTCGAGGAGCTGGGCGGCGCCGCGGATGCCCGACAGTGGGTTCTTCACTTCGTGCGCCAGCATGGCGGCGAGCGCGCTCACCGAGCGGGCAGCGCTGCGATGCGACATCTGGCGGTCGATGTTGCGGGCGATGGTCTGCTCGACCAGCGACACCGCGACCAGGCCGTCGCTGTCGACGATCGGCGCGAGGCGCAGCGCGCAGAAGCGGTTGCCGATACGCGGCGAGGCGAGCGTGACGCCGTTCTCGGCGACCGCGCCGCCCGTCGTCAGCACCTGCTCGAGCAGAGAAAAGAGCGGCGTGTCCTCGGGTACGAACTCGTCGAGCGGATGGCCGACCAGGCGCGTGCGGCCGACACCGAAGAACTGCTCGGCCGACAGGTTCGCGTAGTGGATCAGCCCGCGCGCATCGACGACGATGATCGCCTCCGACAGCGAATCGAGCAGCGCTGTCGGGAATTGATCGCTGGTCGCGGTCGCGCGCTTGAGGGGCTGCACCGCCATCCTAGGCAGCCTGCCGCTCAAGATTGGGCAGGAAGAACGCGGCCAGCAGGGCGCGCACCTTGGCGGGCTCGGTCTCGCGGTTCACGGCGGCGCGGAACTCGGCCGATGCCGGCAGGCCCTTGGAATACCAGCCCATATGCTTGCGGGCCATGCGCACGCCCGTCTCCTGGCCGTAATGCGACAGCATCGCTTCGAAGTGCGCGCGCACGATGGCGTATTGCTCGGCCAGCGACGGATCGGGAAGCCGCTCGCCGGTACGCAGATAATGGATCGCCTGGTTCAGGAACCACGGCCGGCCATACGCGCCGCGCCCGATCATCACGCCGTCGGCGCCCGACTGCTCGAGTGCAGTGTCGACGTCGTCGAGGGTGTTGATGTCGCCGTTCACGATCACCGGCAGCCTGGTCGTCACCTTCACATTGGCGACGAACGCCCAATCGGCGTGACCATCATAGAACTGGCAGCGCGTGCGGCCGTGCACGGTCAGCAGCCTGATGCCGCACTCCTCGGCGATCCGCGCGAGGTTGGGCGCGTTGCGGTTGTTCGAATCCCAGCCCGTGCGCATCTTCAAGGTCACCGGCAGCTTCACCGCCTTGACCGTGGCTGCGAGGATCTTCGCGGCATGGACCTCATCGCGCATCAGCGACGAGCCAGCATGACCGTTCACGACCTTCTTCACCGGACAGCCGAAGTTGATGTCGATGATGGCGGCGCCGCGGTCCTCGTTCAGCCTGGCGGCATCGGCCATGACCTCGGGTTCGCAGCCGGCAAGCTGGACCGACATCGGGAACTCTTCCGGCGAGTTTTTGGCCATCAGCAGCGTCTTGCGGTTCTCGCGTACCATCGCCGCCGAGGCGATCATCTCGGACACGACGAGGCCCGCCCCGCCCCGCTTCACCATCTGGCGGAATGGCATGTCGGTCACGCCCGACATGGGAGCCAGGATGACGGGGTCGTCGATCCGGACGGGACCGATGTCGAGGGGCTGGAGACGCGGTGTGCAATCCATGACTACTGATCAGTTTATAGGCATCTTGTGCAGTGCACAATATTTGGGCGAGCAATAGCGGGTCCCGGCGGGGTGCGCAAGCGGTCGCGAGTGCGCACCTGCTGGCTCGATGTTATCTAGCCGGCCGTGCCAACCTGTATCGCCCTGATCGTCGCCGGGGGCCGGGGGAGCCGCTTCGGAGGCCCCCTGCCCAAACAATATGCCACTTTGGCGGGCCAACCCGTTCTGCGGCGCACCCTGGGAGTGTTCCAGGCAACGCCGGGCATCGACCGCATCCAGGTCGTCGTCGCCTCGGGTGACGAAGGCCTCTATCGGGCCGCCGTCGAGGGGATGGACCTGCTGCCACCCGTCGCGGGCGGCATCAGCCGGCAACAATCTGTCCTGAACGGGCTGGAAGCCCTGGCAGCGCATGCCCCCGACCTGGTGGCCATCCACGATGCCGCCCGGCCCTACGTGCGGGTATCCGACATCATCGGCTGCCTGGAAGCCCTGCGGCCGGGCATCGACGGCGCCGTGCTGGGCGTGCCGGTCGCCGACACGCTGAAGAAGGTCGACGAGGCCGGTCTTCTTGCCGGCACGGTATCGCGCTTCGGCCTGTGGCGGGTCCAGACGCCGCAGATCTTCCGCTTCGCCGCGCTGCTCGCCGCCCACCGCGCCGCGGCATCGCTCGCCGCGCACGAGGCGACCGCCCTCACCGATGATGCCGCGGTTGCCGAGCGCGCCGGCCTGCGCGTCATCATGGTCGAGGGACACGACGACAACCGCAAGATCACCACGACGGACGACATGATGCCGGCGACGGAAACGCGCACCGCCTTCGGCTTCGACGTGCACGGCTTCGCCGCCGGCAGCCAGGTGATGCTGGGCGGCGTCGCCATCCCGCACAGCCAGGCGCTGTCGGGCCATTCCGATGCCGACGTTGCCCTGCATGCGTTGACCGATGCCCTGCTGGGCACGATCGGCGCCGGCGACATCGGCAAGCACTTCCCGCCGTCCGATCCGCAATGGCGCGGCGCCTCGTCGGACCGTTTCCTGCGCCATGCCGTCGATCTTTTGTCCGCCGCGGGCGGCCGCATCGTCCATCTCGACTTGACGCTGGTCTGCGAGGCGCCGCGCATCGGCCCGCATCGCGACGCCATGGTCGAAAGCATCGCTCGCATCGCCGGCATCGACCGTGACAGAGTGAGCGTGAAGGCAACGACGACCGAGGGGCTCGGCTTCACCGGCCGGCGCGAGGGCATCGCCGCACAGGCGGTGGCAACGGTCGAGGTGCCACGAAGATAGTTCCTCCCCATCGCGGAGACCGCGATGGGGAGGTGTCGCCGTCATACGGCGACGGAGGGGTCATAGGCATCACGCTTGGTGCTCATGACCCCTCCGGCCCTTCGGGCCACCTCCCCACGCTTCGCGTAGGGAGGAAAGGCTGCTTGAGAGGTTGTTGAATGTTCGATCACGAGATGAGGGACGCCGCCGAGCGCGTGTTGCATGCCTGTCGCAAGCGCGGTCTGAAACTCGTCACCGCCGAGTCGTGCACCGGTGGCCTGGTCGCCGCGACGCTGACGGCGATCTCCGGCTCGTCGGACGTGGTCGAACGCGCCTATGTAACCTACGCCAACGAGGCCAAGCGCGAGATGCTGGGCGTGCCGTGGGACGCCCTGATGGGACACGGCGCGGTCAGCGACCCCGTGGCGCGCGCGATGGCGGCGGGTGCGCTGGCCCGCTCAGGCGTCGATCTCGCGGTATCGGTCACCGGCGTCGCCGGTCCCGGCGGTGGCACGCCCGAAAAGCCGGTTGGCCTCGTCCACTTCGGCGGCGCGCGCGCCGGCCACGACATCATCGCCGAGCGTCACGTCTTCCCGGGCGACCGCGACGCCATCCGCCGCGTGGCGGTGATCACCGCGTTGACGATACTGGCGTCGCTGGCTGAGCGGTAGTTTTGCCGTAGAGTTGCTTGGCCCGCGCCTCGAAGGCGGTGACCATGCGCCTCACCGCTTCGGCGAACAGCAGACGCACGGTCTGCTGCAGCAGGAGCGAGCGGAAATCGAACTCCAGCTCGAAATCGATCTGGCAGCCATCGGAATGGGGATGGAAGATCCAGCGGCTGGCCAGCCGCCGGAACGGGCCTTCGATACCCGTGCTGTCGATGCGCGGACCGTCTGGCGCATCGGGAGCGAGCACCACGCGCGAGGCGAACTTCTCGTGGAACGGTCCGAAGCCGATGGCCAGTTCGGCGATCTGCACGTTGGGTCCCTCGCGGCGCCGGATGCGGGCGGCATGGCACCACGGCAAAAACTCCGGATAACGCGGCACGTCAGCCACCAGCTCGAAGAGCTGCATGGGCGTATAGGCGACGATGCGCCGCTCGGTATGGCGGGTGACGCTCAAGCTGACCGGCTCACCGGGACTGGGCCGCGCGCGCAGCGCGCAGGCGGGCAAAATCGTCGCCGGCATGATAGCTCGAGCGCGTTAGCGGCGACGCCGACACCATCAGGAAGCCTTTGGCGCGGGCGAGAGTCGCGAGCTCTTCGAACTCGGCCGGCGTCCAGAAGCGGTCGATGGCTGCATGCTTGGGCGTCGGCTGCAGGTACTGGCCGACGGTGAGGAAATCGACGTCGGCGGCGCGCAGGTCGTCCATCACCTGCAGGATCTCCTCGCGCGTCTCGCCCAGGCCGACCATCAGGCCGGACTTGGTGAACATCGAAGGATCGATCTCCTTCACCTTGGAGAGCAGTCGCAGGGAGGTGAAGTAGCGCGCGCCGGGACGGATCGTCGGATAGAGCCGCGGCACGGTCTCGAGATTGTGGTTGAAGACGTCGGGCCGTGCCGCGACCACGGTCTCGATGGCGCCTGCCTTGCGCAGGAAGTCGGGCGTCAGAACCTCGACCGTCGTGGTGGGCGCCTGCTGGTGCAGCGCTTCGATCACCGCTGCGAAGTGCCCTGCCCCGCCGTCATCGAGATCATCGCGATCGACGGACGTAACGACGACATGGCCAAGGCCCAACTTGCCCACAGCTTCGGCGATGTTGGCCGGTTCATGCGGATTGAGCGCGCCGGGCTTGCCGGTGGCGACGTTGCAGAAGGCGCAGGCACGCGTGCAGGTGTCGCCCATGATCATGAAGGTGGCGTGCTTCTGCTTCCAGCACTCGCCGATGTTGGGACAGGCCGCCTCCTCGCACACCGTGGCGAGCCCGTACTGGCGCATCAGCCGCTTGGTCTCGGCGTATTCCGGCGAGTTCGGCGCACGCACCCTGATCCAATCCGGCTTGCGCCGGATGGGATTGTCCGGCCGGTGCGCCTTCTCGGGATGGCGCTCGGCGCGGCTCGGCGGGAGCTTGTCGCCCAGGTCGGTGGGGGTTCCGTCCATGACGGCCTAGATATGGAGCGTTCGCCCGTAGGCCGCCAGTACCGACTCGTGCATCATTTCCGACAGGGTGGGATGCGGGAACACGGTGGCCATCAGCTCGGCCTCGGTGGTCTCGAGTGTCTTGGCGACGCTGTAACCCTGGATCAACTCGGTGACCTCGGCGCCGATCATGTGGGCGCCTAAAAGCTCGCCGGTCTTGGCGTCGAAGATGGTCTTGATGAAACCTTCCGGCTCGCCCAGCGCGATTGCCTTGCCGTTGCCGATGAAGGGGAACTTGCCGACCTTGATCTGCAGGCCCTTGGCCTTGGCTGCGGCCTCGGTGAGGCCGATGCTCGCGACCTGCGGCTGGCAGTAGGTGCAGCCCGGGATGTTCTCGCTCTTCATCGGGTGGACGCCCTTGACGCCCGCGATCTTCTCGACCACCAGCACACCCTCGTGCATGGCCTTGTGGGCGAGCCACGGTGGGCCCGCGACGTCACCGATGGCATAGACGTTCGGCTCGCCCGTAAAACCCCATTGATCGATGGCGATGTGGGTCTTCTCGACCTTTACCTTGGTGCCTTCCAGCCCCAGGTTCTCGACGTTGCCGACGATGCCCACGGCGCTGATCACGCGATCGACAGTGATCTCCTGGCTCTTGCCGCCGGCGGTGATCGTGGCCGTGACGTTGTCCTTGCCCTTCTTGAGGCCACCGACCGTGGCGCCAACCAGGATCTTCATGCCCTGCTTCTCGAAGGAGCGCTTGGCGAAGGCCGAGACCTCCTCGTCCTCGACGGGCAGGATGCGCTCGACCACCTCGGCCACCGTCACTTCGGCGCCCATGGTGCGATAAAAGCTCGCGAACTCGATGCCGATCGCACCCGAGCCGATGACCAGCAGCGACTTGGGGAACTCCGGCGGCACCATCGCTTCCTTGTAGGTCCAGACGAGCTTGCCGTCGGACTCCAGCCCGGGAAGCTGGCGCGCCCTGGCACCGGTCGCCAGGATCACGTTCTTGGCCGTCAGCACCAGGTTGCTCTTGTCGTTCATCGCCACGGCGAGCTTGCGTTGTCCGCCCTCGACGCCGGCGAGCTTGGCCGTGCCGTCGAACACCGTGATCTTGTTCTTCTTCATCAGGCCTTTGACGCCGTTGCTGAGCTGGTTCGCGACCTTGCGCGAGCGCTCGACGATCTTCTTGGGATCGTAGGAGACGTCCTTGACCGAGAGACCGAACGAATCGGCGTGCTTGATGAGGCCGTAGACCTCCGATGTACGCAGCAGCGCCTTGGTCGGGATGCAGCCCCAGTTGAGGCAGATACCGCCCATGTGCTCGCGCTCGACGACGGCGGTCTTCATGCCCAGCTGGGCGGCGCGGATCGCGGCGACGTAGCCGCCCGGGCCGCCGCCGACGATGATGATGTCGAAGCTGGTATCGGCCATGATGCGCTCCTAGACCAGCATGGAGGCAGGCTGCTCGACGTAGGCGCGCAGCGTCTGCAGGAACTGCGCGCCCATGGCGCCGTCGACGACGCGGTGATCGACCGCGAGCGTGCAGCTCATCATGTTGCGCACGACCATCTGACCCTTGCGCACCACCGCCCGCTCATCGCCCGTTCCGACCGCCAGGATCATGGCCTGCGGCGGGTTGATGATGGCGGCGAAGCTCTGGATGCCGAACATGCCGAGGTTGGAGATGGTGAAGCCGCCGCCCTGGAACTCGTCGAGCTTCAGCTTGCCGGTCTTGGCGCGCGCGGCGAGGTCCTTCATCTCCGTCGCGATCTGGGCCAGGCCCTTCATGTCGGCATTGCGCACGATCGGCGTGATCAGGCCGCGGTCGGTGGCGACGGCGACCGAGATTTCGACCGCGCCGTACTGGATCATCTCGTCCTCGGTCCACGAGGCGTTGCACTCGGGGTGATCGCGCAGCGCCTTGGCGCAGGCCTTGATCACCATGTCGTTGACCGAGACCTTGGTACCCTTCTTCTCCGCGACGGCATTGATCGCCTGGCGCGCCGCGAGCAGCGCATCGATCTCGAGATCGACCGTCAGGTAGAAGTGCGGCACGGTCTGCTTGGACTCGAGCATGCGCCGCGCGATGACCTTGCGGACCGCCGTGTGCGGCACGCGCGTGTCGCCTGGCGCCACGAACACTGGCTGTGCGCCGGCCGGCGGCGCTGCGCGCGGCGCCGGCGCGGCTGCCGGAGCTGCAGCGGGAGCGGCACCCGGCTTGGCGGATTCAACATCGGCTTTGACGATGCGGCCGTTCGGTCCGCTGCCCTTGATGCGCGAAAGGTCGAGTCCCTTCTCCGCCGCGATGCGCTTGGCGAGCGGCGAGGCGAAAATGCGCGCGCCGCCTGAGGTCGCGGCGGGCTGCGGCGCCGGAGCGGCCGCGGGCGCCGCCTTGGGCGCGGCAGGAGCAGGTGCCGCGGCAGGCGCTGCTGCAGCGGGTGCAGGCTTTGCGGCAGCAGGAGGAGCAGCGGCCGGCGCCGCCGCATCCTTGGGAACGTCCTTCTCGCCCTCCTCCAGCAGGATGGCGATGGTGGCATTCACCTTCACGCCCTCGGTGCCTTCGGCCACGACGATCCGGCCGACCTTGCCCTCGTCGACCGCCTCGACCTCCATGGTCGCCTTGTCGGTCTCGATCTCGCAGATCACCTGGCCAGATTTGACGGTGTCGCCTTCTTTGACATGCCACTTGGCGAGCTTGCCCTCCGTCATGGTAGGCGACAGCGCGGGCATCAGGATGTTGATCGACATGCTCTTGGTCCCGCGTCAGCGATTGCAGACTTCGCGGGCAGCCTCGACGATGTTCTCGGGCTGCGGCAGAGCCAACTTCTCGAGGTTGGCCGCGTAGGGTAGCGGCACGTCCAGCCCGTGCACGCGCTTGACCGGCGCGTCGAGCCAGTCGAACGCCTGCTCCATCATCTGGGCGGCGAGCTCCGCGCCGATGCCGGCGAACGCCCAGCCCTCCTCGACCGAAACCAGCCGGTTGGTCTTCTTGACCGACTTGACGACGGTCTCGGTGTCGAACGGGCGCAGGCTCCTGAGGTTGATCACCTCGGCATCGATGCCCTGCTTGGCAAGCTCGTCGGCGGCGGCCAGCGCCTTGCCGACCATGATCGAGAACGCCGTTATGGTGACGTCCTTGCCCGGCCGCTCGATCTTGGCGCGGCCGATCGGCAGCACGAAGTCGGGATCCTCCGGCACGTCGAACGACTGGCCGTAGAGGATCTCGTTCTCGAGGAAGATCACCGGGTTGGGATCGCGGATCGCGGCCTTGAGGAGGCCCTTGGCGTCGGCGGCGCTCCACGGCGCCAGCACGCGCAGCCCCGGAACGTGGGCATACCAGCTCGCATAGCACTGCGAATGCTGGGCGCCGACGCGCGCGGCCGCGCCGTTGGGGCCGCGGAAGACGATCGGGCTCGTCATCTGGCCGCCCGACATGTAGTGCGTCTTGGCCGCCGAGTTGATGATCTGGTCCATCGCCTGCATGGCGAAGTTGAAGGTCATGAACTCGACGATCGGCTTCAGCCCGCCGAAGGCCGCGCCGACGCCCAGGCCGGCAAAGCCGTGCTCGGTGATCGGCGTATCGATGACACGCTTGGCGCCGAACTCTTCCAGCAGTCCCTGGCTCACCTTGTAGGCGCCCTGGTACTGCGCGACCTCCTCGCCCATCAAGAAGATCTTGTCGTCTCGGCGCATCTCCTCGGCCATGGCGTCGCGCAAGGCCTCGCGAACCGTCATGTGCACGGTCTTGCCGTTCCACTCCGGCTCGGCAGCGGGCGCGACGGCGACGGGAGCAGCAGGAGCGGCGGGCGCAGCGGTCTTTGCTGCAGCCGGTGCCTCGGTCTTTGGCGCCTCGGCCGTGGGTGCCGCGGCGGCGGCGGCCGGCGCTGCCTTGGCCGCATCGGCGACGCTTTCACCCTCGGCGGCGAGGATGAGGATCGGCGTATTGACCTTCACGCCCTCGACGCCTTCCTCGATCAGGATCCGGGCGACCGTGCCTTCATCGACCGCCTCGACTTCCATCGTCGCCTTGTCGGTCTCGATCTCGCAGATCACCTGACCTGATTTCACCGCATCGCCGACCTTCACATGCCACTTGGCCAGCTTGCCCTCCGTCATCGTCGGCGAGAGGGCTGGCATCAAAACCGGAATCGACATCGATCAGGCTCCGACCAGGACGTCGGTCCACAGCTCGGAGGGATCGGGCTCGGGACTGTGTTGAGCGAACTCCGCGGCGTCGTTGACGATCTTGCGAATATTGGCGTCGACTGCCTTGAGGGCGGCTTCGTCGGTCATCTTCCCGTCCAGCAGAATCTTGCGCACATGGTCGATCGGATCGCGCTCGTTGCGATATTTGTCGACCTCTTCCTTGGTCCGGTACTTGGCGGGATCGCTCATCGAATGGCCGCGGTAGCGGTAGGTTTGCATCTCGAGGATGTACGGGCCCTCGCCGTTTCGGGCATGCTCGACGGCCTTTTCGCCGGCCGCCTTCACGGCCACCACGTCCATACCGTCGACCCGCTCGCCGGGAATGCCGAAGGACTCGCCGTGGCGATAGAGCTCGGTAGTGGCCGAGGCACGCTCGACCGAGGTGCCCATGCCGTAGCGGTTGTTCTCGATGATGTAGACGACCGGCAGCTTCCACAGCGCGGCCATGTTCATGGCCTCGTAGACCTGGCCCTGGTTGGCGCTGCCGTCACCGAAATAGGTCAGCGAGACGTTCTTGTTGCCGTTGTATTTGTGGGCGAAGGCCAACCCCGTGCCGATCGGCACCTGGGCGCCGACGATGCCGTGGCCGCCGTAAAAACTTTTCTCGCGGCTGAACATGTGCATGGAGCCGCCCTTGCCCTTGGAATAGCCGCTGGCCCGGCCGGTCAGCTCGGCCATCACGCCCTTGGGGTCCATGCCGCAGGCCAGCATGTGGCCGTGATCGCGGTAGGACGTGATGATCGCGTCCTTGTCGATGACCGTCGACTGCATGCCGACGACGACGGCCTCCTGGCCGATATAGAGATGGCAGAAGCCGCCGATCAGGCCCATGCCGTAGAGCTGGCCGGCCCGCTCCTCGAATCGGCGGATCAGCAGCATGTCGCGATAGAAGGATTTGAGCTGGTCGGCGGTGACGCTGTTGTCGCCGGCTCCCGGGGGCTTGGTCGATGCCGTCGGTTTGGCGGGAGACGATTCGACCTTCGGCTTCGTGGCCGGCTTCGCCATTGATTTCCCCTCCGTATCCCGTTGCCGCTTATAGCATCGCTTGGAGCGATGTGGTTGATCTAGCAGCAAAAAACCAGCCGAGAGAGCGTGCGGCGCAGCATTTGAGAGATTGTTTGCAAGCGCCCCTTCGCACCGGACAGTTTGTTTCAGGCGGCCGCGAGGCGAACCTGATCAACGCGTCACCGATGATGGGACTCAACGCGTCGGCGTGAAGATGATGATGTCGTCCTTGCGCGAGAAATTCAGCAGCACGCGCGCTCGTTCATCGAGCATGTCGGGGTCGAGGCTCTGGTTGCGCAGCGCAGCGACGCGCCGTTCCCAGATCTTCCGCGTCGTCTCGGCCTCGGCGAGGTTCTGCTCGGCAACCAGCACTTCGCGCTGCAGGTTGACCATGGCGAGCAGCCCGCGATCACCGTTCACCAGGTGATAGCCGAAGTAACCGAACACCGTGGCGAAGATGATCGGAGCCAGAATCTGACGTGGCCGCAACAACATATACGAACTTCCTGACACCATAAGGCAACATATGGTGTTGAGAAGTCAAGATTTTTCGGGATTCGGGACTTCCTGATGCTGAGGAGCACCGCGAAGCAATGCGTCTCGAAGCATGGTCTCAGACGAGGTGCGCGTTGCCCATCCTTCGAGACGGCGCTTCGCGCCTCCTCAGGATGAGGTTTGCCGCGTATCCAATCCGATCCGCACCCGCCTGTTGTGCCGCCCTTTGTTGTCGATCTTGAGGATGCGGATGGGCGGCGACTGGCCGGTCGAGGCGAGGTGCGTGCCACCGCAGGCTTGGCGGTCGAGGCCCACGATCTCGACGATGCGGACCTTGCCGTCAGGCGTGGGCGGCGGCGCGACGGAGCGGCTGCGGATCAGGCCGGGCTCGGCCTGCGCCTCGTGCATCGGCACGTAGGCAAAGTTCACCAGGATGTCCTGCCGGATGAGATCGTTGATCGGGCCTTCGAGCGCGCGCAGGCGATCGCTGTCCGCACCCTGGATGTCGAAGTCCATGCGTGCCGTGCCGTCGTCGGCCATCTGCACGCCGGTGACCAGCGCACCGTCGAAAGCCTGGAAGACCAGCGCGTTCAGGATGTGCGTGTCGGTGTGAAGCTGCCGCATCATGCGCCGGAAGTCGGGATCGACCGCCGCCTCGACGGCGCCGGCGACCTCACTCTGGCCGTCGAGCAGGTGCCACAGCTTGCCGGCAGATACCTCGAAGCCCACGACCTTCGCCTTGCCGCCCTGCCAGCGAATGGCGCCGCGATCGGCGAGTTGCCCTCCCCCGCCGGGATAGAACGGTGTCTGCGCTAGCGCGACCTTGCCGGGCCGCGCGTCGGCCACGTCGGTCTGCACAGTCAGGGTTTCAGGCTGCTCATGACAAAAGAGGTGCATGCGGCCTCATAGGCCGCTCGTCATCCACGGTATTGGCGAAAATTGTAGGCGTCGGCGGCCGAGCAGTCCCGCTGTCATCCCGAGCGAAGCGAGCGACCTTGCTGTTGTCTAAAGGCCCCTCGCTTCGCTCGGGGTGACAGCCGGGGTTAGACCGCTGCCGCTGCGCGTGCGAACTGCGTCGGCGTGATGCCGTAGCAGCGCTTGAAATGCTTGTTGAGCGCGCTCTGGTCATAGAAGCCCACGCCGGCCGCCACGTCGGCCAGCACCGGCGCATGGCGCAGGCGGCGACACGCCATGTTGAGGCGGACCTGTGTCAGATAGGCGTGCGGCGTCAGATCGACGGTGCGCTTGAACAGCCCGATGAGCTGGAAGGTCGTCAGCCCGACCTCGGCCGCCAGGTCTTCCAGTCGCAGCTCAGAGGCATGGTCGGCGTGCATGCGATCCTTCACGCGTGACAGGAGCTGCCGGTCGACCGGCGCCGGCGGAATGCGGTCGCCACCACTACCGTGACGCTGGAACAGCCGGCCGAAGCTGCCGATCAGCAGCTCGCGCTCGCGGAACACGTCGCGGCCCTCTTCGATGGCGCAATGCATCGCCATGAAGGCCTCGATCAGGTCGCGGTCGGCAAAGATGTTGTGCGTGAAGTACGGCACCCGCTCGATGCCAAGGCCGGCCGCAAGCTGGTCGAGGGCGGCTTGGGTAAGATACATCGAGCGGTACTGCCAGCGCTCGCTCCAGCCCATCCAGCCAGCGTGCGGCTCGGACGGATTGAAGACGAACAGCGTCGAGGGCGTCGCCTCCTCGACCTGGCCGCGGCTCTTGACGACCGAGCCGCCGTTCTCGGTGACGGCGACGACCAGCGCCTCGTGGATGTGCGGCGGATATTCGTGGGTCGTAAAGTCGGCGCGCATCAGGCTGAGCCCGGTGAGGTGCCGGTCCCACCAGTACTCGGTCGAATTGTGAGGATCGCTGCGAGCCACGGCTGAAAATAACCGGCCCGGCCAACTTTAGCCAATACCGGCCATCGCCCCGCCCCTAGCCTGCGGCCATGTTGACCGAAGGCCAGCGGCAGGTCCGCGACATGGCCCGCCAGTTCGCGGCCCGGGAATTGGCGCCGACGGCCGCCGAACGAGACCGGGTCCCACGCTTCCCGCGCGAGGCCTTCGCCCGCATGGGTGAGCTCGGCATGCTGGGCCTGACCGTGCCGGCGGAGTTCGACGGCGCCGGCACCGACTATGTCTCCTATGCCCTCGCCATCATGGATATCGCGGCAGCGGACGGCGCGTCGTCGACGGCGTTCCAGGTACACAACTCGTTGGTCTGCCTGCCTCTCCTGCGGCACGGCACGCCGCAGCAGAAGGAACGCTTCCTGCGTCCACTCGCCCGCGGCGAACTTTTGGGCGCCTTCTGCCTCACCGAACCGGGCGCCGGCTCCGATGCCGCGGCGATCACGACGCGCGCCGAGCGGGTCGGCAACCAGTTCGTCCTGAACGGCGCCAAGCAGTTCATTACCTCCGGCCGCAGCGCCGACATCGCCCTGGTCTTCGCGGTGACCGACCCGGCGGTGGGCAAGCAAGGCATTTCGGCGTTCATCGTGCCGACGAAAACACCCGGCTACACCGTGGCACGGATCGAGCACACGATGGGGCAGCGCTCGTCCGATCACTGCCATGTCGTGTTCGACAATTGCGAGGTCCTGCCCGAGCAGATGCTGGGCGAGGAAGGTGCAGGATCGCGCTGGGCAACCTCGAAGGCGGCCGCATCGGTGTGGCGGCGCAATCGGTCGGCATGGCGCGCGCCGCCTACGACGCCGCCCTCGCCTATGCCAAGGAGCGCCGTGCCTTCGGCAAGGCGATCATCGAGCATCAGGCGATTGCCTTCCGCCTGGCCGACATGGCGACGTCGCTGCAGGCAGCCGAGCTTATGGTGCTGAACGCCGCGCGCCTGCGCGACGAGGGCCGGCCCTGCCTCAAGGAGGCGTCGATGGCCAAGCTGTTCGCCTCGGAGATAGCGGAGAAGGTCTGCTCGGCCGCCATCCAGATCCACGGCGGCTACGGCTATCTCAACGACTTCCCGGTCGAGCGCATCTACCGCGACGTGCGCGTCACCACGATCTACGAGGGCACGTCCGACATCCAGCGGCTGGTGATCGGCCGCCAGCTCGCCAATGAGGCCCACTTCGAAGGAGTGACCTGACATGATCGCCCGCCTGTGGCGCGGCCGCGCCGCCGATGCCGCGACGGCCGATGCCTATGTCCGGCACTTCACCGGGACCGTCGCGGCAGAGCTCAAGGGCCTGGCAGGCCATCGTGGTGCCTGGCTGCTGCGCCGCGAGGTCGATGGTGGTGCGGAGCTCATCGCCCTGACGCTTTGGGAGTCGCGACAGTCGATCGAGGCCTTCACCGGCCCCGACATCTCGAAGTCTGTCGTCGAGCCGGAGGCGCGCGCCGTGTTGCAGGCGTTCGACGACTTCGCGAGCCACTACGAGGTGGCCTACACCAGCAAATAGTCGGCGTCGGAGAAGCGCAGCCGTTCGACGTGGAACAGAATGTCGGTGTCGCCGGTCGCGAGTTCGGTGACAAGGATGCCGTTGGCCGGGGAGCCGCCGCCGACCTTGTAGTCGGCGAGATTGCCGTCGAACACGGCCGTGTCGGTTCCGTCGCCGCCGACCAGGGTGTCGTCGCCGCTGCCGCCGCGCAGGATGTCGTCGCCGGCCTCGCCGAACAGCCAATCGTTGCCGCCCTGGCCATTGTCATCCTGGAAGGCATCGCCGGCGAGCGCGTCGTTGCCGTTGCCGCCGTAGAGGAAATCGGCGCCGCCCGAGGCCGTGGAGCGGGCCATGCTCATGGCGTCGCCGACGAGGATGTCGTCGCCGTTGCCGCCTATCAGCGTATCGCTGCCGCCGCTCAGCCCCGATCCGGATCCCTGGAAAGGCGTCTGGAAGTCGAAGGCGTCGCCGACCATCGTGTCGTTGCCCTCGCCGCCGTCGAGATAGTCGTCGCCACCGGCGCCTGATCCGCCGATGCCCGCGCCGGGAACGAGAAAGGTCGGCGGCGCCGGTGGCCCCGGCCCTACCCCGCCGACGGTGACGAAGCCGGTATAGGCGTCGCCGTACATGCGATCGTTGCCGTCGCCCCCGAGCAGGGTGTCGTTGCCGCCGCGTCCGGCATGGATGAAGTTCGCGTCGCCGATCAGGATGTCGTCGCCGGTTCCGCCATCCAGCACATCGTTGCCGCCGTCCTGCGGCAGGCCAAGACCGACCGGGATCGGCACGCCGCCTGGCTCAGGAGGCGAAAGGTTTTGGGCATAGGGGAACGTGAACAGGATGGCGCTGGAATCGCCCACCAACAGGTCGGCGTCGTCGCCGCCCACCAGCAAGTCGTCGTTGGCGGCAGCCTGGTCCGAGCCCAGCTGGTCACCACTCAGATTGTCGGCGCCCTCGTTGCCGAACAGCCGGTCCGGACCATCGCCGCCGAAGATCGTGTCGTCACCCGGCAGTCCCCACAGCTCGTCGTTGGTCGCACCGCCCTCGATGTGATCATTGCCGAAGCCGCCGTTGATGAAGTCCCAGCCTCCGCCGCCGAGCAAAACGTCGTCGCCATCGTCGCCAAGGATCTGGTCGCCGTCGTCGCCGCCGCTCGCCAGGTCATTGCCCGGACCGCCGGACAGATGATCGTTGCCGCTGCCGCCGTACAGCGCGTCGTTGCCGGCAGCGCCCGAGAGCTGATCGTCGCCCGCATGGCCGAAGAACGTCTCGTCTGCCGCCGTGCCATCGATGATGTCGTTGCCATCGGTGCCGACGACGATGTTCTCGACGCGGACGGTGATATCGGAAAAGCGGAAGATCTCGACGTCCGAGACAACGTCCGTGTCGCCCGACGCGATCTCGGTCACCAACCACTGCTCGCCCTGCGCTTGCAGGCGGAAGTTGCCGGCGCCGCCGTCGAAGAAGGCGCTGTCCTCCCCGGAACCGCCCTTCAGGGTATCGCTGCCCTTGCCGCCGAAGAGGGAATCGTCGTCTTCGCCGCCCTCGACAAGATCGTCGCCATCGTCGCCCAGGAGGGTGTCGTTTCCTTCGTTGCCGAAGATGCGATCCGGTCCGGCGCCGCCGAAGATGGTGTCATCGCCCGGCAAGCCCCACAGCTCGTCGTTGGTCGCGTCGCCATCGATCCAATCGTTGCCGAAGCCGCCGTTGATGAAGTCCCAGCCTTCGCCGCCCGTCAGCGTATCGTTGCCGTCGCCGCCGAGGATCTGGTCGCCGCCGGCCTCGCCATGGGCGATGTCATTCCCGTCGCCGGCCGAGATAAGGTCCTCGCCGGCAAGCGCGAAGATCACATCGTCGTCGGACGTCCCATCGAGGACGTCGTTGCCATCGGTGCCGGTGATCCGTGCCATGGCTGCCTCCGTGACCGGAGGCAGCAGCCGACCTCATGCGGCCACACGCGTCGAGAGGCTGACGGTGTCCTCTTGGTGATCTAGCGGCCGCGCAGGATCGACGTGCCGGCGTAGCGCGCCTGCGGACCGAGTTGCTCCTCGATACGCAGGAGCTGGTTGTACTTGGCGAGGCGATCGGAGCGCGACAGCGAGCCGGTCTTGATCTGGCCGCAGCCGGCGGCGACGGCGAGATCGGCGATGGTCGAATCCTCGGTCTCGCCCGAGCGATGCGACATCACCGCGCCGTACGAGGCGTGACGCGCCATGGTCACGGCTTCCATCGTCTCGGTGAGCGTGCCGATCTGGTTGACCTTCACCAGGATGGCGTTGGCGAGCCCGTCCTTGATGCCCTGGGCCAGCCGCTTGGGGTTGGTGACGAAGAGGTCGTCGCCGACGAGCTGGATCTTCTTGCCGAGCTTGTCGGTGATCGCCTTCCAGCCGGCCATGTCGTCCTCGGCCATGCCGTCCTCGATCGAAACGATCGGATAGCGCTTCACCAGGTCGGCGTAGTATTCGACCATGCCCGCCTGATCGAGCGACTTCTTCTCGCCTTCGAGCTCGTACTTGCCCTTCTTGAAGAACTCGGTCGAGGCCGGATCGAGCGCCAGCATGATGTCCTCGCCGGGCTTGTAGCCGGCCTGTTCGATCGACTTCATGATGAAGCCGAGCGCCTCGTCGGCCGAGGCGAGGTTGGGCGCGAAGCCGCCCTCGTCGCCGACATTGGTGTTGTGGCCGGCGTCGTGGAGCTGGCTCTTCAGCGCGTGGAAGACCTCCGAGCCCATGCGCAGCGCCTCGGCGAAGCGGTCGGCCTTCACCGGCATGATCATGAATTCCTGGATGTCGATCGGATTGTCGGCGTGAACGCCGCCGTTGATGATGTTCATCATCGGCACCGGCAGCACCGAGGCCTGGCTGCCGCCGACATAGCGGTAGAGCGGCAGGTCGGCGTTCATCGCGGCGGCCTTGGCGACGGCCAGCGACACGCCGAGGATGGCGTTGGCGCCGATGCGGCCCTTGTTGGGCGTGCCGTCGAGCTCGATCAGGGCGCGGTCGATCTTGATCTGCTCGCGCGCATCGAGGCCGGCCAGCAGGTCCATGATCTCGGCGTTGACGGCCGCAACCGCCTTCAGCACGCCCTTGCCGCCGTAGCGCTTCTTGTCGCCGTCGCGCAATTCGACCGCCTCGTGCGCGCCCGTCGAGGCGCCCGACGGCACGGCCGCGCGGCCCATGGCGCCGCTGTCGAGCTCGACCTCGACCTCGACCGTGGGATTGCCGCGGCTGTCTAAGATTTCGCGGGCACGGACATCGGCAATGACGCTCATCGGGCTAAAACTCCTTCGTGGCGCGGCTTGTCTAGCGGCCGGGCCGGGGAGGAGCAAGTGACGGGATGGTGGCGCCTAGGAGTCATTGCCGGGAGCGCGCCACGGAGTGGCGCGTTCCCGGCAAAGATTAGCGCCAGGCGCTCTTGAGCGACTGGTCGGTCTTCCACTTCTCGACGCCAGCGACGTCGTCGCAGGAGAAGACCTTGGGGTCCTTGCGCGGATTGCCTTCGACCCAGGCGAAGACCAGGCATTGCGACTGGTTGCTCGCGCCCTTCTTGGTCTCGAGCAGGACCTCGCTCGCCACGGCGGCGCCGGCCTTGACGTCGCCGTAGTCGTCGATCACCGGCGCGATCTCGCCGACCGTGCGGCCGGCGGCCTTGGTGTCGGTGTACCATTTGGCGAAGTCGGCGAACTGATCGCCTGCCGCGCCCTTGCCGTCGGCCGCGACATACGCCTTGAGGTCGCGGATCAGCGCCTGCGTCGCCGCCTCGGCCTTGGGCTCGGCCGCCTTGCGGCGCTCGGCCAAGCGCGCCTGAAGGTCCTTCAGCGCATCGGCATTCGATTTCGGCGTCGGCTGCAACGGCGTCGGCGTCGCGGGAGCCGTCGCCGTCTGGGTCGAAGGATCGACGCGCCGGATCGGCGTGCGCGAGGCCTCGGCATTGAGCTGCTGCGCCTCCTGCGGCGTCAGCTTGCCGACCGGATTGGTGCCGCGGCCCTTCTGCCACTCCTGGATCGCCTTGGTCGTGGCGTCGGACTGCAAATTGCCGTCGATCGGCCCGTTGTACTTGTCGAGCGTGCGCAGCGATTCCTGAATCTTCCTGCGATCGGGGTCGGGGCTCTGCAGCACGGTCGTGTAGTCGGGCCCCGGCGCGGCCGGCCGCGTCGTCGCGTGTCCACCGCCGCCGCCGCCGCCTGGCGCAGGCGCCTGGGCCGCGGTCCCTCCTCCTCCTCCGCCCTGGGAGCAGGCTCCAGGATTCTGGAAGCAGCGCTCGACCTCGCCGGCGCTCTGGGCCAGCGAGATTGCGGGAGCGAGGACGGCGATGGCGAGGAAGGCTAGGAAGCGCATGTCAGATGCCACCATAGAGGCCGCCGGCAAGCTGGGCCGGCAAGCCGATCACCATCGACACGGGCTGCCCCTGCCCGGTATGGCCGCGGGCGATGATGTGGTCGTTGGGTGAGCCCGTCTTGCTCTGGTAGGTGCCGTTGCTGCCAAACTTGCCGCCGAAGCAGGACATCGAGAAGCGTCCGTTGGCCGGCCCGTCGTTGGTGAAGGTGCCGTCACAGACCCGTTCGCCGCGCGAATTGTCGACATTGAAGGTGACCGAGCGGTCGCGGCCGATCAGGGCGCCGTAGCGCGCCAGGCCGTTGAGGCGGGCGACGTTGCCGGTCGGGTCGCGATAGAAAATCGACACCGGACCGTACGACTCGGTCGGTAGCGTGTTGCGCGGCACGACGTAATGCTCGTCGCTGATCACCACCTGGCAGCGGCAATCGACGCTGTAGTTCTCGCCCAGCGGCCCCAGTTCGGCGAGCTTGCGGTTGCAGTTCGAGACCGCGAGCTGCTGCACCTCGCTCTCGCTCATCTGATTCTTCGAGTAGGAGTCGGCATAGACGAAGGTGCATTGCCGCGGCATGGGCACGGCCACCACCTTGTGGCTGGCCGCGTTGGTTTCGGTGTTCTCCCAGTATCGCTGCGCCATCTCCGGAAAACGCAGGAAGATGGCGTCGCGGCGCTCGGCCTTGCCCTGGGACTGCGCAGCGGTTTGCGCCCAGGCGACCGAGGTCAGCGCGACGGTGGCGAGAAGGAAGAGCCCGAAAATGCGATTCATGACCGGTGATTCCAGCCGAAGAACATGACCGAAATACGTCCTGAGCAAGGACTTCCTCCCCATCGGGGAGGAAACGTTTCTAAACCAGCCGGCTCTGCGCCTTGGCCGCCCCGATGAAGGACGAAAACAGCGGATGGGGCGCGAACGGCCGGGATTTCAGTTCCGGATGGTACTGCACTCCAATGAACCAGGGGTGGCCCGGAATCTCGACGATCTCGGGCAGAATGCCGTCCGGCGACATGCCGGAGAAGCGCAGGCCGACCTGCTCCAGCCGGTCCTTGTAGTTGACGTTGACCTCGTAGCGATGGCGATGGCGCTCGCTGATGACGTCGGCGCCGTAGATGTCGTGCACCTTGGTGCCGGGCCGCAGATGGGCGGGATAGGCGCCAAGACGCATGGTGCCACCCAAGTCGCCATTGGCCCCGCGCTTCTCGAGCTGGTTGCCCTTGATCCATTCGGTCATCAGGCCAACCACAGCGTGCTCACAGGGGCCGAACTCGGTCGACGACGCACCTTCGAGGCCGAGCAGGTTGCGCGCCGCCTCGATCACCGCCATCTGCATGCCGAAACAGATGCCGAGGAACGGCACGTTGCGCTCGCGCGCGAACTGCACCGCATGGATCTTGCCCTCGGTGCCGCGCTCGCCGAAGCCACCCGGCACCAGGATGCCGTGCACGTGCTCGAGATGGCTGACCGCGTCGTCGCGCTCGAAGATCTCGGAGTCCATCCACTCCAGGCCGACCTTCACGTTGCTGCCGAAACCGCCATGGGTCAGCGCCTCGGAGAGCGACTTGTAGGCGTCGAGCAGCACGGTGTACTTGCCGACCACGGCGATTGTGACCTTGCCCTCGGGCTCGCGCACCGAGCGCACCACGCCGCGCCAGCGCTCGAGGTTGGGTTCCTTGTCGGCCTCCAGGCCAAAATAGCGGCAGACTTCGGCATCGAAGCCCTGCTCATGGTAGGCGATCGGCACTTGGTAGATCGTGTCGACGTCGCGCGCCTCGATGACCCGCTCCTGCTTGACGTTGCAGAACAGCGCGATCTTGCGCCGCTCGTTGGCCGGGATCTCCTTGTCGCCGGAGCGGCAGACCAGCAGGTCGGGCTGGATTCCGACGCTTAAAAGCTCCTTCACCGAGTGCTGGGTCGGCTTGGTCTTGAGCTCGCCTGCCGTCGGCACCCAGGGCAGCAGCGTCAGATGCACGAACATCGTGCGCTCGCGGCCGAGCTCGTTGCCGAGCTGACGGATGGCTTCGAGGAACGGCAGGCCCTCGATGTCGCCCACCGTGCCGCCGATCTCGACCAGCACGAAGTCCTCGTGCTCGGTATCGGCGACGATGAATTCACGGATGGCGTCGGTGATGTGCGGGATCACCTGCACCGTGGCGCCGAGATATTCGCCGCGCCGCTCCTTGGCGATCACCGTCGAATAGATACGGCCGGTCGTGACGTTGTCGCTCTGGCGGGCGTCGACGCCGGTGAAGCGCTCGTAGTGGCCAAGATCGAGGTCGGATTCGGCGCCGTCGTCGGTGACGAAGACCTCGCCGTGCTGATACGGGCTCATCGTGCCCGGATCGACGTTCAGATAGGGGTCGAGCTTGCGCAGCCGCACGCGATAGCCGCGCGTTTGCAGCAGCGCCCCCAGCGCCGCCGACGAAAGACCCTTGCCCAGCGAGGAAACCACGCCGCCCGTTATGAAGATAAAGCGCGTCATGGGCTTACAGCATACAAAACGTTGCGGCGCGCGGCCATGGGGATATTCCTCCTTCGCTCCTGCGGAGTTCCGGAGGACAAGCCCTCCCCCAAAGCCCCTTGGCCTCCAAAGCTCCGCAGGAGCGAAGGAGGCTAACGAGTAGGCGCGGAAGGCGCCGCCGGAGCGGCAGGCGTCGCGGGCGCGGGAGCCGCACCACCGGCGCCAGGCGTAGCCGGCGCGGTCGGCGATGCCGGCACGCGATCCATGATCGAGCGCGCGCTGCGCTGCGTGTCGGTCATGCTCCAGGCCATCACCAGGCTGAGGAAGAAGAAGCAGCCTGCGAAGATCGCCGTCATGCGCGACAGCACGTTGGCCTGGCCGCGCACCGAGAACAGCGCGTCGGTGCGGCCCATGCCGAGGCCGCCTCCTTCGCTGCGCTGGAGCAGGATGACGACGATCATCGCGGCGGTGACGCCGACATGGATGATCAGCAACACCAGCCGCCAATCGTGCAAAAAGCCTCGAACCGCGTCCATTTCGTCCAGTGCCTAGGTGGGGATGCCCGGTTTGCTCGCCAAGCGCGCGCTTCTAGCCGCTTTAGGCCGCCTTGGCGATAGCCAAAAAATCGTCCGCCTTGAGGCTGGCACCGCCGACCAGGGCGCCGTCGACGTCGCCCGCCGCCAGCAATTCCGCGGCATTGCTGCCCTTCACCGAGCCGCCATATAGAAGTCGGACTTGGGCCGCCTCGCCCGTCAGGCCGATCAGGACCTTGCGAATATGCGCGTGGGCTGCGGCGACCTCGGGCGTGGTCGGCGTCTTGCCGGTGCCGATCGCCCAGACCGGCTCATAGGCCACGACCAGCTTCGCGGCCGTCGCTCCTGCAGGGACACTGCCCTTGAGCTGGCTCTCCAGCACCGCCAGCGTCTTGCCCGCCTCGCGCTCAGCCAGGGTCTCGCCGATGCAGACGATGGGCACCAACCCGGCCCGCCAGGCTGCCTCCGCCTTGGCCCGCACGATGGCGTCGGTCTCGCCGCAATCAGCACGCCGCTCAGAGTGGCCGACGATTACGTAGGTGGCGCCGCAATCGCGCAGCATCTCGGCCGCCACCTCGCCGGTGTGGGCGCCGCTTGGCTTGGCATGGCAATTTTCGCCACCGACCAGCACGCCGCTTCCCTTGACGGCATCGGCCACCGCGAGAACCAGGGTCGCCGGCGGGCAGACCAGCACGTCGCGATCGTTCCATCCGGCCTGCTTCACGCCATCGGCGACGCTCTTGGCCAGTGCGAGGCCATCGGCCCGCAGACCGTTCATCTTCCAGTTGCCGGCAATCAGCGGCCGCCTTGTACGCGCCATAGAAATCCCCGAATTGTGTCGCGGGTGTCTAGCAGGCCCGTTGGTTGCCTGCCACTGGGGCCGGTGGTAGGCATGCCCGCCAGTCAAAACCCCTTCGCCCATGGCGTGAATTCTCCGAATATGTTCCGCAAGTACGCCCGTTTCGTCATCCTGTTCGTCCTGTTCGGCATGCTGATCGTCAGCTTCGCCTTCTGGGGCGTCGGCGACATGCTGCGCATGGGTGGCCGCACCGCCGAGGTCGCGCACATCGGCGGTACGAAGATTCCGATCTATGGCTGGGTCGGCGGCGCGTCGGTGTCGGTGAACGAGGTGAAAGACCAGTTCAACCGCCAGCTCGAGGGTATCCAGCGCCAGACCGGCCAGCGGCCGGAACCCGAGCAGGCTCTGCGTTTCGGCCTGCATGTGCGGGCGCTTGAGGAAGTCATCCAGCGCGCCGTGCTCGACTACACCATCCAGCAGTTCGGCCTGGTGGTCAGCGACGCCGAGGTGCGCGCCGCGATCGCCCGCAATCCCGCCTTCGCCGGCACCGGCGGCTCGTTCGATCCCCTGCTCTACCGAAACCGCCTGCAGCAGGCGCGCATCAGCGAGGCCCAATACATCACCGACATCCGCCGCGAGATCGCCGCCAGCCAGCTGTTCGGCGCGGTACGTCCAGACGGGCTCGCGCCCAAGTCGCTGCGCGACGACATCTTCAAGATGGAGGCCGAGCGGCGCATCGGCGAGACGATCTACATTCCCGATTCCATCATCGTCGATGTCCCCAAGCCCACGGCCGAGCAGCTCAACGCCTACTTCGAGGCCAACAAGACCAAATTCCAGATCCCCGAGTTCCGCGCCTTCTCCTACGTGCTGTTGACGGCCGACGATGTCATGGCCCAGGTCGGAGTGACCGCCGACATGGTCAAGCAGGAATACGACGCCCGCTCGGCCGAGTTCGGGACGGCCGAGAAGCGCGACGTCGACCAGGCGATGGCCGACAGCGAGGACAAAGCCAAGGCGATCATCGCCGCCGTCACGGGTGGCAAGACCCTCGAGGACGCCGCCAAGGACGTGCTGGGCACCAGCGATGGCGTGATCAAGCTCGGCCCGGTGGCCAAGAAGGACCTGCCGCCGGGACCGCTGGCCGACGGCGTGTTCAGCCTGCCGGTCGGAGTCGGCCCGACGCCGATCCAGTCGCCGCTCGGCTGGCACATCGTGCGCATCAACAGCGTCACGCCCGGCAAGGCCGTGCCGTTCGACGAGGTGAAGGAGAAGCTCGAGAAGGAGCTGCGTGCCCAGCTCGCACCCGACCTCCTGATCAAGCAGGTCACCGACTTCGAGCGCATGCTGGCCAAGACGCAGTCGATGAAGGCCGCGGCCGAGGATCTCGCGCTCAAGATCAAGACCTATGACAACGTCGATGCGCGCGGCCAGGACGCCGAGGGCAAGCAGATCGTGATCGGCCCGGCTGCCAACGAGCTGGTCCAGGCCGCCTTCGCCACCCGCGAGAGCGCGGAGAGCGACCTGCTGGAGACCCAGCGCGGCGAATACTTCATCGTGCGCACCGACCGCATCACGCCCGCTCGTGTGCCCGCCCTGACCGAGGTCGAGGCCAAGGTGATCGAGGCTTGGCAGACCGAGGAGCGCCGCAAGCTCGCCGACGCCAAGGTCAAGGCAGCGCTCGAGAGGGCCAATGCCGGCACGAGCTTCGAGGCGCTCGCCAAGGAGCTTGGCCTGGAGATGCGCACAGCCAAGCCGGTTACCCGCTTCGAGGCCGATCAGGGCAACTACCTCACCCAGCCCGTCGTCCAGGAGCTGTTCAAGCTGCAGCCGGGCAAGATCCAGTCGGTACGCACTGCCGAAGGTAGCGTGTTGGTCCGCCTGAAGCAGATCGATCCGGTCGATCTCGCCAAGGACAAGGACGCGATCGACCGCTTCGCCAAGCAGCTCGATTCGATGGTGGCCAACGATCTGATCCTGCAGCTGATCGCCGCCATGCGCACCAAGTACGGCGTGGTCGTCGACGAGGCGACGTTCGTCGCAGCCTTCAAGCCGCAGAACCAGCCGTAGTCCGATGTCGATCTCACCAGACTTCGACGCCTTTGCTCGCGTCTATGAGTCCGGCAAGCCGCAGCTCGTCTCGACCAAGCTGGTCGCCGACCTCGAGACGCCGGTGTCGGCCTACCTCAAGCTCGCCGACGGCCGCGCCAACTCCTTTCTGCTCGAATCAGTGGAAGGCGGATCGGTGCGCGGGCGTTATTCGATCATCGGCTTCAAGCCGGATGTGATCTGGCGCTGCCGCAAGGGCCAGGCCGAGATCAACCGCCGCGCCCGCAGCGACGCGCAGGCCTTCGAGAACCTCGACGGGCGGCCGCTCGAGACGCTGCGCCAGCTCGTCCGCGAGTGCCAGATGGACCTGCCGGCCGGCCTGCCGCCGATGGCCTCGGGCCTGTTCGGCTTTCTTGGCTACGACATGGTTCGCGACATGGAGCGGCTGCCCGACAAGAACCCCGATCCGATCGGCCTGCCCGACGCGATCATGGTGCGGCCGACCATCATCTGCATCTTCGACCGCCTCGAGGACAACGTCACGCTGGTGACGCCGGCTTGGCCGACGGCCGGCGTCAGCGCCCGCGCCGCCTATGAAGCCGCACAGGAGCGCTTGGCTGACGCAGTGTCCGACTTCGAACGCGCCCTTCCCTTCCGTCGCGACAGTGCCGACGAACTCGACGAGTTGCCCGAGCCTGAAGCGAACATGTCGAAGGAAGACTTCAAGAAGATGGTCGCGACCTGCAAGGAGTACATCCACGCGGGCGACGCCTTCCAGATCGTGCCCTCGCAGCGGTTCTCGCTGCCCTTCACCTTGCCGCCATTGTCGCTCTACCGAGCGCTGCGCCGCATCAACCCCTCGCCGTTCCTGATCTTCTTCGACTACGGCGACTTCTCGATCGTGGGCTCCAGCCCCGAGATCCTGGTGCGGCTGCGCGACAACATCGTCACCATTCGGCCATTGGCCGGGACCATCCGGCGCGGCGCCACGCCCGAGGAGGACAAGCAGCTCGCCGACAAGCTCTTGGCTGATCCCAAGGAACACGCCGAGCACCTGATGCTGCTCGACCTCGCCCGCAACGACGTCGGCCGCGTCGCCAAGATCGGCTCGGTCCGGGTCGTCGAGCAGTTCACCATCGAGAAGTACAGCCACCTCCAGCACATCAGCAGTCACGTCGAGGGCACGCTCGAGGACGGGCTGGACGCGATCGATGCGCTGAAGGCGGGCTTCCCGGCCGGTACGTTGTCGGGTGCGCCCAAGGTGCGCGCCATGGAGATCATCGACGAGGTCGAGCCGGTTCGCCGCGGCATCTATGCCGGCTGCGCCGGCTACTTTGCCGCCAACGGCTCGATGGACACCTGCATCATGCTGCGCACCGGCCTGGTGAAGGACAACACCATGTACGTCCAGGCGGGCGTCGGCGTCGTGGCCGACTCCGATCTCGAGGCCGAGTACAAGGAGAGCGTGCTCAAGGCCGCCGCCCTGGTCCGTGCGGCCGAAGAGGCCGTCCGCTTCGCCAACGCCGGCCAGTGGAGCGCGGGCAACATCCGCCGCTAGGGGGCCGTTTGGGCCTCTGACATGCGTGAACCATCCTTGCCGATGCCATAGGCTTGGCGGGAAGATATCCTGCCGACCTGGCGACCAACCTGTAACGCCTCAACTCCCGGTCGTAGCCCCTAGTCAGCGATCCTAATCGCCAACCGGCAAGGAGGCGACATGAGCAAGTCTGCGAAGGACGCGTCGCCCGTGGACCTCGCGATGGCCGACCCACGTCTTCGCCAGCGGCGGTGTCGTCGATCTCTGGGGCTTCGTCGACGATGCGGAGGGACGCAAGGCCTATGGCGTCGCGGCCGAGAACGTGCCGGGTGTCCGTCGCGTGAACAACCACCTGCGGCAGATGCCGGCGTCGACCAAGATGGGCCTCTGACGTGTCATATTAGGTCCGCGCGGCGGAAGTTCGCCGGGATGGCAAAGCGCCTGCGCCACGACTAGGCTCCTCCGCAACGGAGGAGACCTCGATGTCCGACTGGCAAAAACGCTACCAGCGCCTGCTGTTCGATCGCCCGCATCCCAAGGTGCTGCGGGTGACCATGAACCGGCCCGACAAGTACAACGCGACCGACTCGATCATGCACACCGAGCTGGTCAGCGTGTGGCGGGACATCGACGGCGACGACACGGTCAACTGCGTGATCATCCAGGGCGCCGGCGGCAAGGTCTTCTCGGCCGGTGGCGACTTCGATCTCATCGAAAAAAACATGAAGGACCACAACGCGCTGCTCCGCACCTGGAAGGAAGCGCGCGACATCGTCTACAACGTCATCAACTGCTCCAAGCCGATCGTCAGCACCATGCGCGGCCCCGCCGTCGGCGCGGGCCTGGTCGCCGGGATCCTGGCCGACGTCTCGATCGCCTCGAAGAAGGCCAAGATCATCGACGGTCATACGCGACTCGGCGTCGCCGCCGGAGACCACGCGGTGATCGTATGGCCGCTGCTCTGCGGCATGGCCAAGGCCAAGTACTATCTGCTGCTCTGCGAGGCGGTCGACGGTGAGGAGGCCGAGCGCATCGGGCTCGTCTCGCTGTGCGTCGAGGACGACCAGCTCGAGGCCAAGGGCCTGGAGGTCGCCACCAAGCTCGCCGAGGGCGCACAGACCTCGATCCGCTTCACCAAGTACGCGCTGAACAACTGGCTGCGCATGATGGGCCCCTCGTTCGACGCCTCGACGGCGCTCGAGATGCTGGGCTTTGTGGGCCCTGACGTGAAGGAAGGCCTTGCCTCGCACCTTGAGAAGCGCAAGCCCAAGTTCGATCCCTACTCGCCCCTCTGAGGAACCCGTCATGCGCGGACTTTCAGGCAAGAACGTCATCGTCACCGGCGGCGGCGGCGCGATCGGCGGCGCCATCTGCAAGCGCTTCGCTGGATACGGCTGCAAGGTCGGCGTGTTCGACAAGAACCGCGACGGCGCCAACCGGATCGCCAATGAGATCGTCGAGGCCGGCGGTTCAGCCTTCGTGTCGAGCGTCGACATCGCCGACTATGCCGCGGTCGGCAAAGCCATCGCCCAGTTCGAGGGCGAGATGGGGCCAACCGACGTGCTGGTGAACAACGCCGGCTGGGACCGCTTCATCAACTTCGTCGACACCACGCCCGAGCTATGGGACGAGCTGATCGCCATCAACCTGCGCGGGCCGCTCAACATGAGCCACTTCGTGCTGAAGGGCATGGTGGCGCGCGGCCAAGGCCGCATCGTCAACATCGCTTCCGATGCTGGCCGCGTCGGCTCCTCGCAGGAGGCCGTCTATTCGGCGTGCAAGGGCGGCATCATCGCGTTCACCAAGACGGTGGCGCGCGAGGTGGCGCGCAAGGGCATCACGCTCAATGCCGTCTGTCCCGGCCCGACCGAGACGCCCCTGCTGGCGGCCGCCGCCGGCGAAGGCGAGCGCGGCGAGAGGATGCGTGCAGCATTGGTCAACGCCATTCCGATGAAGCGCGTCGGCCAGCCCGAGGACATCCCGGGCGCCGTCTGCTTCCTCGCCAGCGATGATGCCGCCTTCATCACCGGTCAGACGCTCAGCGTGTCGGGCGGCTTGACCATGCACGGCTGAGCGCGAGAGAGTTGGCGATGCCTGAATTTCAATGGCTGGCCACGGCCTTTCCGAACTTCGTGCGCTACGTCATCGCGGGCTTCGCCCTCGCCGGCCTCTTCCTGCTGATCTACGTGCTGATCACGCCGTGGCGAGAGTTCCGCCTGATCCGCGCCGGCAACACGTCGGCAGCGGTCGCGCTGGTTGGCGCCCTGCTGGGCTTCTGCCTGCCGCTCGCCAACACCATCGCCCACTCGGTCAGCCTGGTCGACGTCGTGCTGTGGTCGCTGGTGGCGCTTGCCGTCCAAGTCATCGTCCACGTCGTCATGCGCCTGACGCTGCCGGACCTCCGCGGCGCCATAGAGGCCGACCAGATGTCGGCCGGCGTCACCGCTGGCGGCTTTGCCGCCTGCTTCGGCTTGATAAACGCCGCCTGCCTCACGACCTGACATGTCGATGCCCTCGCCCAATCCCTCCGACCCGAATCCCTCAGGGCGGCCGCGCATGTCGCGCGGCATCAAGCTCGTCCTGATGGGCGTGGCAGGCGCGGCGTTGCTCTATTCCTGCGCGCCGACAATGATGGGCGGCAGCGGTCTCTTCTGGCTCATGCCCTGGTTGTTTCGCGGCGCCGGGGTCACCGCGCCGGCAACGCCGGGCCAGACGGCGACCAAGCCGACGCCCGGCGACACCGCCCCGGCGACGACCCAGAGCCAGCGCGGCGGCTTCGGCTCGACGGGCGGCTCAGGCGGCTCGTCCGGGTCGAGCTGACGATGCGCCGCGAGGCAGTAGCGCCGCGGCCGGGCTGGCAGAACAAGCTCGAGCAGCTCGGCTTCGACTACTATGTCATGGACGGCAAGCCGTACTGGACGGAACAGGCCTGCTACGCCTTCTCGTCCGACGAGATCGACCAGCTCGAAGCCGCCACCGAAGAGCTGCACGGCATGTGCCTCAAGGCGGTCGAGCACGTCGTGTCGAGCAAGCTCTGGGAGCGCATGCGCATCCCGCCGGTATGGGGCGACTATATCGAACGCGTCTGGCGCCGATCCGATCCGACGATCTGCGGCCGCTTCGACCTTGCCTATGACGGCAGCGGACCGCCCAAGCTGCTCGAGTACAACGCCGATACGCCGACAGCGCTGTACGAGGCGGCCGTCATCCAGTGGTACTGGCTGAAGGACGTGAAGCCCGACGCCGACCAGTTCAACTCGATCCACGAGAAGCTGATCGAGGCGTGGCGCGGCGTGCTGGGCCGCCTGCCGCCCGAAGGCCTGGTCCATTTCGCCCGCTTCGAGGATCAGCCCGAGGATCTCGCGACCTCGGAGTATCTGCGCGACACGGCCCTGCAGGCCGGCCTCGCCGGCAAGCCGATCGCCGTGTCGCAGATCGGCTGGAACGGACGGCGCTTCACCGATTCCGACGAGATGCCGATCCAGGTCCTGAGCAAGCTCTATCCCTGGGAATGGATGGCGCGTGAGGCGTTCGGCGTGCACGTCCTCACCGACACCACGGCCTTCATCGAACCGGTCTGGAAGTCGATCCTCAGCAACAAGATGCTGCTGCCTCTCTTGTGGGAGGGATTCCCCGGCCACGCCAACCTGGTGCCGGCCTTCGACAGCGAGCATCCCGATCTCGGCGGCGCGTTCGTCAAGAAGCCGATCTTCGGCCGCGAAGGTCACAACGTCACCGTTGTCGGGCCGGGTGTGTTCGATACCGCAGGCGGCGACTATGGTGGCGAGGGCTTCGTCTGGCAGGCCTACCAGCCATTGCCGGTGTTCGACGGCAACCATGCGCTGGTCGGTTCATGGGTGATCGAGGGCAAGCCCGCCGGCATCGGCATGCGCGAGGACGAACGGCGCATCACCCACAACAACAGCCGCTTCGTGCCGCACTATTTCAAGTGATTGCTGCGTCTTCTCATGGGAGCGCGGACCTCCAGGTCCGCTCATGATCATGATGCGGACCTGAAGGTCCGCGCTCCGACGTGACGCGCCACCTACGACGGCGCGCCGCTCCGTCTCTGGTGGCGCGCCCCCGGCTAATAATCCCACTCCATCTTCACGCCGACGCGGCCGTTTGAATCGGCGCCGACGTCGCCCTCGATCTTGACGTGCTCCAGCACGTCGAACTGCACGACGCCGCGGCTCGAGTTGCCCGTGGCGCCCTGCCGCGCGCCGACATAAACGCCGGGCGCCACATAGCGGCCGGCTTCAAGCGATACCGGCGAGTTGGCGCCGCTGCCCGAGCCGACCGACAGCCGGTCGAGGCCGAGGCCAGTGCGCAGCCGGGTCAGCATGCCGGTACCGGACGCCTGGCCGGTCAGCTCGGCCAGCCCCTGCGCGGCCTGGGCGAGTTCGAACGCGCTCAAGCCCGATGCGGGCTTGCCGAACAGCAGCAGCGCCATGGCCTCGTCCGATGGCAAAGACGGCACCGAGGTGACAGCGATGAGTGGTGCGCGTGACGTGCCGCCGATCTCGACGTTGATGGTCGTCGACTGCACCGTCGTGCTGGCAACGAAATCGAGCCGAGGGTCGATGCGGTCAAGATTGTCGAGCGTGACGACGCCGCGGCTGAAGGTCAGCCGCCGCCCCAGCAGGGTGAAGTCGCCACGCCGCATCGTCAGGCCGCCACTCACCGTCGGCGCGGCCGGCGTGCCGGCTACTTCCAGCTGGCCCGACATCTCGGCATCGAGGCCGCGGCCGCGCACGAACACGGCCCGCGGTGCACGGATCGACAAGGCAAGTCGGACGGGAGCCGCTCCCGGCGGTGGCGCGGCGCGCGGCGGCGGCTTGGCCGGCGCCGGCCGGACGACAGCCGGCGCCGTCGCAGCGACACCCGGCTTGTTGATCTCACGCACTTCCAGGGTTGGAAAGGCCGTCGACTGCTCCGCCCCCACAGCGATCTCGGCCCGATCGATCGTCACTGGCCCCGCGATGCTCAGGCCACCCAGCGTCGATCCCGTTACCTTGATGTTGCTGGAGACGCTGGCCACCAGATCCGGCCGGCTGACCAGCAAGGCATTGCGGCTGGTGACGGTGAGATCGGGCACCAGCCCTTGCTGCGCGTCGAGCCGCATCGTCCCGGTTACGGCAACGCCGCCGCCGCGCGCGGTCTGGAAGTTGAGCCGCTGCACCTGCAGCGTGTCGCCATTCAGCACCAGCCGCCCCTCGCCGCCGTTCAGCCGCAGCCCCGACTCGGGCAGGGCCACGGCGCCATTGGAGAAGTCGATGCTGCCATTGCCGGTCATACGCGAACCGCTGATCTCGACCGTAAGGTCGGGGCGCAGCCTGCCGGTGACGTTGCGAATGTCGTTGCCGAGCAGCGGCGCAAACGGCGCCAGGTCCATCGTCCCGCCGATGGCGGCGGTGCCGGAGAGCGGCGCCGCACCACGCGGCAGCGTCGCCTTGCCCTTCAGCGTCAGGTTCGACGCCGCTGCGGTCATCCGGGCATCGATGCTGGCTTGTCGTCCCATCAGCGAGCCCGATCCCTGCACGTTGAGGGGCGGCACCAGCGCCGCCTCGGGTCGGCGCAGGCGCAGGCCAGCGGCGTTGTAGGTACCGTCGATCACCGGCGCGTCCATGCTGCCCTGAACGCGGAGCTTGGCCCCCAGGGTGCCATCGAGATTGGTCCCGGGAGCAAAGGCATCGATCAGCGATAGCGGCAGGCCCGCCAGCTCGAGCTGCAGGTCGCTGCCCGACGGGGCGAGCGTGCCACGGACCGCCAGCCGTCCGCCGCCGACACGCAGGTTGGTCGGCTCGATGGCGACGCGCGGCCCGGCGACATGAACGCGCGTCGGTCCGGCGAGCGCTACGGGGATCGCGCCATAGCGGCCGTCGAACCGCGTCAGGCCGACGACGAGATCGTCGCCCTGCAGCTCGACCTTCGCCGTGGCATTGGCAGCGGTCTGCGAGCCCGTGGCCTGCAACGAGATGAGAAGCGCCTGCCGGTCTCCGCTCGCCGTGGCGTTCAACTTGTTGATGTCGGCTGCGCCGGCGATGCGGCTGGCGGCCAGCGTGGCGTCGACCTTGCCGGCCGTCATGGGCTCGTCGATCGTGCTGCGCAGATCGAGGGTGCCGATGGCAAGCGTGCCGGCGCGAAGGTCGCTGCCCTGTACCCGTACGGTCACCCGGCCGTTGGCGGCCCGGTCGTCGGCGGTGATCTCGGCTTCCAGCGATCCGCCAAGCGGCGCGCCGGCCAAGGCGGAAGCATCGCTGAGGTTGGCGGCGCGCAGGCGGGCGTAGCCGGAGGTTCGCCCCTTGGTGACGGCGAAGTCGTCGACATCGAGCGCGACGCTCGCCCATCGTCCCTGGAGGCGCGGAACCGTCACGCCGCCCGCGGCGTCGAGCGCAAAGCGTCCGTCGAGCGACAGCGGCTGGCCGGCGAGATCGCCATTCGCCTTGACCTCGCCGCCCGCCGCCCCTGCTGCGTCGAGCGACCCGGTCGCCGACAGCGTGAGCTTGCGCGAGGCGATCTGCCCGCGCGCAAGATCGTTGAGTTCGGCTGCGAGCTTGAGTTCGGTGCGCTCGCCGCCGAAGCGGATGTTGCTGGTGACCTTGGCCGCGCCGCCCAGCTCGGCCTTGAGGAAATCGAGCTTCGGCAACTCGACCGTGAGATCGAGCTCACCGGTCGCCCCCGTACCGCGGCCAGCCACAGTGAGCGTGGCGCCTTCGCTCGCCACGCGCACGTCGCTCAGCGTCCACGCTTCGTCGAAACGCCAGGTCGCCGCCCCCGACAGCGCGACCTGGGCCGTGATCAGCTCGGTCGGCAGGCCCTCGGCAGTCACGTTGCTCACCGTGCCCTGCCAGCCCAGCTTGATGCCGTCGCGATCGCTGTTCACCGTGAGATCGACGGTCGAGTTGCCCGCGAGAGCGACGCCGGCAAGCTCCGAGAGCGGCGCCAGGTCAGGCAGCGCCACCGTGATCTTGGCGTCGCCGGCCTGGGCAGAGGGAAGATGCGAGCCGCCGCCTTTCACCGAGGCGAGTGCCGATCCGATATCGAGCGACCGGACCGTGATCTTGCCGTCAGCACCCAGACCGAAATCGCCGGCCAGCGTGACAGCGCCGAGTGGCGGCAGGCGACGGTCGATGGCGGCGAGTGAAATGTCGTCAGCGCCGCCGGTGATCGTGATCGTACCCTGCGGCCGGCTCGACAGGGCGCTGAGATCGGCCTTGGTCTCGATGCGCAAGCCGCGCCACGTCACGCCACCAGCGAACGGCGCAAGCGCACCTGGCTCGGCGGCGCTCAGCGCCATGACGCCTTCGAGGCGGTCGGCCGTCCGGTCGTAACGCGCCGTCCCCTCGACGCCAAGCGTGGCGGCTTTGAGCTTGAGTTCGTTCAGCGTCACGATCTGATCGTCGACGACCGCCCGGGCCCTGAGGGTGACCGGCTCGCGCACTGCATCGGCGATGCGGCCCTGCGGAAGCCCCGGGCCGGCAGCGTCGAGCTGGACGGACACCGACGTCGCGGCGCCGTCCGGCACCCAGGTCGCCTTGCCGTTTGCTCGCGCCGCGTCGCCGGCCGATACGACGAGCTCGGCACTGCCCGCCCGGGCATCCCCGCGGGCGACGACCCGCATCGACAGGTCTTCGATGTCCGGCCGCTCCAGCAGCGCCGCTATGAGGCCTCCACGCTTTTCGCTGAGACTGACTTCGCCATCGACCGTGCGCTTCTCGATGTCAAAGCCGACGTCGGCGGACAGCCGGCCGTTCGGACCATCGAGGCGATCACCCGTGAGGATCACCCTGCCCTCAGCGAGATCGGCTGGCAGAACCGCATGACCGCTGAGCTTCCAGTGGGAGTCGACGCGGGCCAGTGCCGCCGCCAGGTGAAGGTCGGCGATCTCGAGCGCATTGACGTCGATCCCGATCGGCAGCCGCAGGCTTCCGCCGCTGTCGTCCCTGGCCTTTTCCTTGCCCGGCAGCGGCGGCCGCAGGACGGCAACTCGATCGGCGCTGATCGTCTCAATGCGCAGTCGGCCGCCCAGCAACGATGCGAAGGACCAGCGAAGCCTCGCGTTCTCTACCGTCAGCCACGGCCCTTCCCGGTCGCGGTACGAGATCTGTGCGACGCTGAGGTCGGTCGGAAAGAAGCCGCTCAGGCCGCTGATGTCGAGGCCGCCATCAGGCCCCGACGCCATCCGCGAGATCATTCCCGCCACGGCGCGCTGCCCCGGCACGGTCTGCAGTGCTGCGAACGCAATCGCAAACAGGCTGGCCAGGCTTGCGATGCCGATCAGCAGGATCCTGCGCGCGCGCATCAGAAGGCCTGACCCAGGCTGACATAGACGCCGAACGGCGGATCGCCCTCGCGGCGATTGAGCGGCATGCCGACATCGACCCGCACCGGTCCGAAGTCCGTATAGTAGCGTACACCGAGGCCCGCGCCGACGCGCGGCGCAAACAGGCCAAAGTCGGGCATAAAATAGGGATAGGCGCTGCCGGCGTCGACGAACGCCACGGCGCCCCACGACTTGCCGAAGCGTTGGCGGAACTCGACGTTGGCCTCGACGACGCTGGCGCCGCCCAACGGGTTGTTGAAGGCATCGCGCGGGCCGGCGGATTGATAGACGAAGCCGCGCACCGAGCCGCCGCCGCCGGCATAGAAGTACTTGTCGGGCGGGATGCCGCCAATGCTAACCGCGGGCTCGGTGCCGAACGAGGCGCGGGTGGCGAGCACGCTGCGGCCGTCTTCGCTGATATCGAAGTAATGGCGGCCGGTCAGGCGGATGACGGTGAAGAAGTCGCGGCTGTAGATCCACGGCGTGATGTCGAGGTCGACGCGGTAGCCCTCGGTCGGGTTGAGGTCGCTGTTGGCGTGATTGAAGAGGATCGACAGAGGGATGCCGACCAGCTGGTAATCCATGGTGATGCCGTTGCGGGTGATGCGCGACAGCTCGCCGGTGAGGCCGAGCCGCGCCTGCCAGCGCGGCGAGAAGACGCGATCGAAGCCGGCATAGGCCGTCACCGCATTGCGCGTATAGGCGTCGAGCACCTCGCGCAGCCCGGCCGCCTCCAACCGTGCATCCTGGCCGCTCAGCCACCAGTCGGGCTTGCGAAAGGCGGCGCGGAAAGCAAAGCCGGTGTCGAGGAGCGCATAGCCTTGGCCGATATGGGTGAGCTCGGCCGTCAGCCGCAGACTCTCGGCCTGGCCGAACAGGTTGCGATGGGTCCAGAAGCCCGAGACGGCGAATCCCAGCTGCGTCTCGTAGGAGACGCCGAAACCGATCGAGCGCGCCGGCCGGTCGGTCAGTTCGACGTCGAACGGCAGCTCGCCGTTGGCATCGAGCGTGCCCGCGGGCTTGATGCGCACCGCGTTGAACACGCCGAGCGAGGTGAGCTTGCCGCGGAGCGCATCGACCTTGGTGGGATCGTAGGGCTCGCCCTCCTTGAACGGCACGCGGCGCTGCAGCCAGACGGTGTCGACCTTGTCGGTGCCGGAGAAGCGCACCGGCCCCATGCGAGCCAGCGGCCCGGTCTCGGCGACGAAAGTCACCGTGGCCTCGCGCGTCGCGTGATTGACCACGACGTCGCGCTTGATGCTGGCCAGCGCATAGCCTTCCTTGCGCAGCTCGGTGATGAGCTTGTCCTGCGCCTCGAGGATGGCCGAGGCATCGGCCGGGTCGCCCGGCGCCAGGCCGAGCTTGGCGCGATCGATGGCCGGCAACGAGGCCTGCGCGGTCGGCGGACGGATCGCCACGTCGCCGATGCGATAGCGCGGTCCGGACGCGACGTTGAAGGCGAAGGAAACCGGCTCGTTTTCCGGCCGCGCGTCGATCGCATCGAGGGCCCCGGCCTCCGCGATCGGCCGGCCGTCGACCGCGGCCGTGATCGTGGCGTCGTAGTAGCCGCGCGAACGCAGGGCAGTATTGATCCTGGCCGCCACCGCCTGCGCGCCCTGCAGCAGGCCGAGGCTGTCGCCGCTCAGCGGTTGCTCCTTCTCGAAGCGCTCGACCAGTTCCTTGAGGTCGGCCTGCATCTGCTCGTCCCCGCTGACGACGAGAGCGATTTTTGCCGTCCGCGCCTCGGTCGGACCCCCAGATACCAAGACGAGCAGCCCAGCCAGCACGACGAGCCACGTCAACCATGCCGTTTCGGGGGCCTTTAAGGGCCGGAAGGCACGGATAGCGTGGCGGGCAGGCATGATCGCCATGCAACAACGCTTGGCGCGCCGATAGGATGCATGGGGTGATTGTTTCGTGGCAAACTCGCCGGGTGTGGAGAAAACAATGAGTGAAGTCTGGATCCAGCCGACCGGCGGCGCGCTCGGCGCCGACGTCCATGGTGTCGATCTGTCCAAGCCGGTCAGTGAAGCGGCGTTCAGGCACATCGCCGCGGCCTGGAGCGAGCACCTGGTGCTGCGCTTTGCCGGCCAGCGCATCGACGATCACATGCTGATGCAGTTCAGTGCGCGCTTCGGCCCGCTCGATCGCGTGCCAATCGCAGCAGCCAACTTCGATCGCGTCGATTCGGGCCTGACCGACGACGTGCGAGAATGGGTGACAGTGATCTCGAGCGTCGTCAAGGACGGCAAGCCCGTCGGCGGGCTGGGCAGCTACGAGCTCGTCTGGCACACCGACATGTCCTACAACGCGCTGCCGCCGCGCGCCTCGCTGCTCTATGCGCTGGAGGTGCCGCCGGACGGCGGCAACACCGGCTTCCTCAACATGTTCACGGCCTATGAGACGCTCGCACCGGAGCTGAAGCGCGCTGTCGAGGGCCGTACCTGTATCCACGATTCCAGCCGCAACTCGGCGGGCGAATTGCGCAAGGGTTTTCAGCGGACGCTCGACGTACGGCGCACGCCGGGCGCGGTCCATCCCCTCGTCCGTCTGCATCCCATGAGCAAGCGCAAGGCGCTGTTCCTTGGCCGCCGTCCCGGGGCCTACATCCATGGCCTCCCGGTCGAGGAGAGCGAGGCGCTCCTGGATGCGGTGTGGGCCCATGCCACCCAGGAGCAGTTCGCCTGGTATCAGAAGTGGCGCGGCGGCGACCTGGTGTTGTGGGACAATCGCTGCGTCATGCACCGCCGCGACGCCTTCGACGAGAGCCTGCGCCGCCTGATGCACCGTACGCAGATCGTCGGCGAGCCAGTGCTGGCGGGCTAGCGCTGAACGTCCTGCCGGAGCGCGGACCTCCAGGTCCGCTCATGCTCTTCTGGACCACGAGCCTCCGGCTCGCTCCTGAGCGCGCTGGAGCGCGCGGTCCGGAAGATTCTGAGCGGACCTGGAGGTCCGCGCTCCGACTTACCGATACCCGGCAGCCTGCAGCTCGAACAGCTCGCTATAGAGGCCGGGCTTGGCCACGAGTTCCTCGTGCGTGCCGATATCCTCGATACGGCCGTCGGCCAGCACGAAGATGCGGTCGGCCATGCGCACGCTGGAGAAGCGATGCGAGATCAGCACGGCGGTCTTGCCGTGGCTCAGCTCCTTGAAGCGCTGGAAGACCCCGAACTCGGCGCGCGCGTCGAGTGCCGCCGTCGGCTCGTCGAGGATCAACACCTCGGCCTCGCGCATATAAGCACGGGCGATGGCGATCTTCTGCCATTCGCCGCCCGACAGCTCGACGCCGTTCTTGAAGCGCTTGCCGATGCGCTGGTCGTAGCCGGCGGCGAGGCCTGCCACGACGTCGTCGGCCTGGCTCGCGTGCGCCGCCCGTTCGATGCGCGCCTGGTCTTCGCGGGCGTCGATGCGCCCGACGGCGATGTTGTCGCGGGCGGTGAAGTTGTAGCGCACGAAATCCTGGAAGATGACACCCATGCTGCCGCGCAGCGCCTCGAGGTCGTATTCGCGCAGGTCGTGGCCGTCGAGCAGGATGCGGCCTTCGTCTGGGTCGTAGAGCCGCGTCAGCAGCTTCACCAGCGTGGTCTTGCCGGCACCGTTCTCACCGACCAGGGCCACCACCTCCCCAGCCTTGAGCGTGAAGTCGAGATGGCGCACCGCCCATCGATCGGCGCCGGGATAGATGAAGCCGACATCCTCGAAGACGAAGCCCTCGCGGATCGGCCGGGGAAACGGCCGTGCGTTGGCGGGCGACAGGATTTCGGGCCGCATGTCGAAAAAAGAAAACAGATCATTGAGATAGAGCGCCTGCGCCGCCGTTGTGGAGAAGGTCGTCAGAAGCTGCTCCAAAAGGCCGCGCAGGCGGGCGAATGAGCCGGCCAGGAAGGTGAGGTCGCCGATCGAGAAGGCGCCGCCGAGCGTGCGCCACACGATGTAGGCATAGGCCAGGTAGTAGCCGATCGTGCCGATGGCGGCGAACAGGCTGCCCCACCCTGCCCGCCTCAGCGCCAGCTGGCGGTTGGTGGCATAGAAGCTGTCAGCCAGCCGCCGGTAGTGCTCGATCAGCCAGCGATTGAGACCGAATATCTTCACTTCCTTCGCGGTCTCGACGCTCGCCGCCGTCTGCCGCACGTAGTCGAGCTCGCGCCGCTCCGGCGTGCGGCCGAAGTCGAGCGTGTAGGTCCGGGCGCTGAAATGCTGCTCGCCCAGGAAAACAGGCAGCAGCGCCACCAGCAGCAGCACGATCAGCCACGGCGCATAGACCAGCAGGCCGGCGGCGAAGCTCGCTACCGTCACCAGTGCCTGCGCCTGAGCGAGCAATTGCGCCATCAGGGTAAGGCGCCCGCTGGTCTGGCGGCGCGCCCGCTCGAGCTGGTCCTGGAACTCGGCGTCCTCGAAGTCTTCCAGGTCGAGCGTCGCGGCGTGCTCCATCAGGCTCACGCTCGAGGCGTTCGTCGCCTTCTCGGACAGCAGGCCATCGACCAGGGAGACGACGCGGATCAGCACGTCCGAGAGCACGGCGAGCGCAAACTCGGCCGACAACAGGATTCCCAGCCACTGGAGTTCGCCGCTTGCCAGCCAGCCATCGAGGGTCGTGGGGCGGCCCGGCATCTGCGCCACGCGCACGACGTCGTCGATGATCAGCTTGCCGACATAGAGCGCCACCACCGGCACCAGAGCGCGCACCAGCCGCAGCGCGAGTGAGGTGGCCATCAGGGGTGGGCTCGCCCGCCAGACCATGGCGATGAAGGGCCGCAGCGTGCGCAGCGCGCTGAAGCGGTCTTTCAGCGAGCCGACATTCGGCGCGGAGGACATATGAGTCAAAACGCCCTGCCGTCAGTGGCGTTGCGCGGGCACGCCTACTTCAGCGACGGCATCTTCACCGCCGCATTGCGGCGGTCAACCATCGGCTCCTCGAAGGCGCGCGGATAGCGGTGCGGCCGGGCCGACACCTTGTCGAGCTTCGCTCTCGCCTCCTCGGGCAGGCGCCAGCCGCCGGCGGCCAGCGTCTCGCCAAGCTGCTGCGCGTTGCGCGCGCCGACGATTGCACTGGTCATGAACGGCTGGTCCATCACCCAGCGCAGCGCGGTCTGCGCCGGCGAGCGGTTGATGTCGCGCGCCGTGTCGAGCAGCGCCTGGAGGATCTCGGCATGGTTGGGCGCGAAGAACCGCCCTTGGAAGCCCCAGCCCTCGGCCGAGCGCGTGCCCTCGGCCTTGAGATCGCCTGGCTTGTACTTTCCCGCGAGATAGCCCGACGCGAGCGGCGACCAGGCGACGACGCCCAGCCCTTTGGCCTCGCAGGCCGGCACGATCTCCTCATCGATGTCGCGCACCATCAGGCTGTATTGCGGCTGATAGGCCGAGAAGCGCGCCCAGCCACGCGTGTCAGCGAGCCACAGCGCCTCCATCAGGCGCCACGCCTCGAAGTTCGAGCAGGCCGTGTAGAGGATCTTGCCCTGGCGCACGAGATCGTCGAAGGCGCGCAGCATCTCCTCAAGCGGCGTCTGGATGTCGACGTGATGGATGAAATAGACGTCGATGTAGTCGGTCTGCAGGCGCTTCAGGCTCGCCTCGACGGCCTGCATGATGTGCAGCCGCGACATGCCCGAATCGTTGGGCCGCCCGCCCATGGGGTTGAACACCTTGGACGCAACGACGGCGTCGGACCGCCGGCCCTTCAACGCCTTGCCCAGCATGGCTTCCGAGACGCCGTTCACATAGGCGTCGGCGGTGTCGAAGAAGTTCACGCCGGCATCGAAGGCGGCATGGACCATGCGCGCGGACTCCGCCTCGTCGGCACCATTGCCGAAGGTCATTGTGCCAAGACAGATCTCCGAGACTTTCAGGCCGCTGCGGCCGAGACGGCGATAGTCCATTGATCGAGCTCCCCCTTCGTCGTCTCGACCGGAGCGCCGCAGGCGCGCAGTGGAGAGACCTTGCTTCAATTCGACGGCTTTGGGCAGCGAGAAGGCCCCTCGGCTGCGCTCGAGGCGACGAACGTCAGAGGCCCAGCATCGCCTTGGCCAGCACGTTGCGCTGGACCTCCGACGAGCCGCCGTAGATCGTCGTCTTGCGGTTGTTGAAGTAGCGCGGCGCCACATCGTCGACATACCCGCCGCCCACCGGCACGACGTTGCTGTCGTAGTTCCTGAGCTCGGTGAAGGGCACGCCGTACCAGCCGACCGCCTCGACGGCGAGCTCGGTGATCTTCTGGCCAACCTCGGTGCCGCGCATCTTGACGATCGAGGCCATGTTGCCCGGTGCGTCGCCGGTCTTGAGGCTGGAATAGAACATCAGCTCGTTCATCTCGACGGCGTCGAGCTCCATTTCCAGCGCCGCCATCTTCTCACGCCACTGCGGATCGAGGGATAGCGGTTCGCCCTCGTCCATCTGGCTCTTGGCCAGCGTCTGCAGATGGCGGAACGCCTTGCGCAGGCGCGGCCCGTGCGCCTGGCCGCCGCGTTCGAACTCGAGCAGGTACTTGGCGTAGGTCCAGCCCTTGTTCTCCTCGCCGACCCGGTTCTCGACCGGCACCTTCACGTCGGTGAAGAACACCTGGTTGACCTCGTGGCGCATCGGCGTGCGCGTGCCGTCGACCAGGTAGATCGGATCGATGCGGATGCCCGGCGACTTCATGTCGATCAGCAGGAAGGAGATGCCCTCCTGGCGCTTGCCCTCGTTGGACGTGCGCACCAGGCAGAAGATCCAGTCGGCGAAGTGGGCGTTGGTGGTCCAGATCTTCTGGCCGTTGACGAGGTAGTGGTCCCCTTGCCGCTCGGCCTTGGTGCGCAAGCTCGCGAGATCTGAGCCCGAGCCCGGCTCGGAATAGCCCTGGCACCACAGCTCCTCGGCCGCGGCGATCTTGGGCAGGAACCGCTTCTTCTGTGCGTCGCTGCCGTACTTCATCAGGACGGGCGCCACCATCTTGATGCTGAACGAGGAGAGATAGGGCGAATCGGCCCGCGCCATCTCCATCTCGAAGATGAACTTCTGGGTCGAGTTCCAGCCCGGCCCGCCATATTCCCTGGGCCAGTTCGGGCAGAGCCAGCCACGCTCGGCGAGCTTCTTCTGCCACTGCAGCAGCCGCTCCTTGGAGACGTGGCTGGTGCGGCTGCGTCGGCTCTCCTCCGCCACCTCGGTTGGCATGTTGGCCGCGATCCAGTCACGCACTTCCTTCTGGAAGGCGAGCTCGTCGGCGTTGAAGGACAGGCGCATCGATTTTTCCCTCACCGTCGTCTCGACCGGAGCGCCGCAGGCGCGGAGTGGAGAGACCTGTTCATCCTGCTGCCAGCACCGCCAAGAGGAGACCCCTCGGCTGCGCTCGGGGTCATGCTGGCCTAAAGCCCCAGCATGACCTTCGACATGATCCCGCGCTGCACCTCCGACGAGCCGCCGTAGATCGTCATCTTGCGGCCGTTGAAGTAGCGCGGCGCCAGCACGTCGACGCCCTCCGGGCCGATCGGCTCGACATTGGCGTTCCAGGCGCGCTGCTCGGGGAACGGCTGGGCGTAGTAGCCCGCGGCCTCGACCGCCGACTCCTGTACCTGCTGCATGACCTCGGTGCCGCGCAGCTTGATCATCGAGGAGAGCGGTCCCGGGTTCTGGCCCGAGGCGAGCTTCGAATAGAACTCCTGCTCGAACATCTCGAGGCCCGAGATTTCGATGTCCATGCGCGCGAGCTTCTCGCGCCACGAGACGTCGCCCATGATCGAGTCCTCGCCATCGGGCATCGCCTGCGACAGCCGCTTCAGCCGGTCGAAGGCCGAGCGGAGCCGCGGGCTGTAGGGATTGCCGCCGCGCTCGAACTCCAGCAGGTACTTGGCGTAGGTCCAGCCCTTGTTCTCCTCGCCGACGCGGTTTTCGACCGGCACTTTGACGTCGGTGAAGAACACCGAGTTCACCTCCTGCGTACCGGCGCGGTTGCCGTCGGCGGTGATGATCGGCTCGACCGAGATGCCGGGCGTCTTCATGTCGATCAGCAGGAAGGAGATGCCCTCCTGCGGCTTGCCCTCGGTGGAGGTGCGCACCAGGCAGAAGATCCAGTCGGCGGTCTGGGCGAGCGTCGTCCAGGTCTTCTGGCCATTGATCACATAATGGTCACCGTCGCGCACGGCCTTGGTGCGCAGGCTCGCCAGGTCGGAGCCTGAGCCCGGCTCCGAATAGCCTTGGCACCAGATCAGGTCGGAATTCAGCATCGGCGGCAGGTGGCGCGCCTTCTGCTCGGCCGAGCCGTACTTCATGATCACCGGGGCGCACATCTTGGGGCCGAACGGCGAGGTGCCGGGCGCTCCGGCCCGCGCCATCTCCATCTCGAAGATGTACTTCTGGGTCGTCGAAAAGCCCGGGCCGCCGAACTCCTTGGGCCAGCCGGTGCACAGCCAGCCCTTCTTCGCCAGCCGCTTCTGCCAATCGACCAGCCGCTCCTTGGGCATGTAGGCGTTCCGGCCGATCTTCATCTCGCCCACGATCTCGGGCGTCAGGTTTTCTTTCAGCCAGTCACGCACTTCCTGCTGGAAGGTCAGTTCTTCCTTGCCGAACGTCAGGTCCATTTGGGGACTCCTTCGCCGGCCACGCTACCCTGCCCGTTCCCCGCCAATCAAGACGTAGTAGTTCGCGGCACCCGTCGCTACAGAAAGCAGGCACTGCGCTCCGTTTGTATCAATTGAATCAATTTTTAAACGGGTAGAACAAGACTCGAACACTACGCCCATTCATTGCACCATAACAGATGTAATGGTATTCTCCATGCAAAGGCCCGATCGCAGTTCACGTCAGAATGATCGGGCCATCGGGGGCGTAAAGTGGTTTTCCTGAAGAACGGGATTGTAGCCTGTTGCGTGCTGCTGCTCACGGCGTGCCAAGCTCTGCGCGACGAGGCAGACCCCGGCACCGTGAGTGTCCGCGGTGTGGCGCCGACCCTCGAGCACCTCAATATTGCAAGAGACACGACGGCGCAGGACGCCTTCGTCAACGATCTCATCCGCAAATCCGGGCTCAACTACACGCCACCGCCAGGTGATTACAGCTGGGGATTCGTGGCTGAGGCCGGAATCTACGAGATCGGGCGCCAATGCGACCAGTATCTCGATGTCCTGTTCCGCTTCAATCGCAACCAGCGCGCCATACGTCAGGGGCTGACGGCCACCGGTGCGGCGACAGCGTCGATTCTCGGTGTGGCGGGCGTCGTCGCCATGCCTATCGCCATCACCGCCGTGGCCTTCGGCCTGGCCGCATCGCTCTATGATGCCGGGGTCAACTCGGTCCTCTTCACGATCGAGCCTTCAGCCCTGCGCAACGTCGTCCTCAAGGGGCGGCAGGCCTATATCAACAAGCTCGATCTTGCGAAGGTCAATTCGCGGCCTCGTCTGCTGATCGCCATGCAGGGCTATCTCACGCAGTGTTCGCCCGCGACGATCGAAGCCAACGTCAACAACGCCGCAAGCGGCGCCGAGACGGTCGTTACTGTAAAGCGAGGCGAGTCTGCAGATGGGGCGCTCCTAGGCGCTCCCGGTGTGACTCTCATCGAACGGACTACGCCGCCGGCAATGCCGACGACTATGCCGCCGGCAGCGCCGACCCAGGTCGCGAACGCGGTGACCACCGCCACAGTCAAACCGCCGCCGGATGTGCCGGTGGAGGCAAGGCCGCGCAATGCCAAGGCGCAGGAAAAGAACGTATCCCTGGAGCAATTGAAAAATGCCCAGAGGGCATTGGGCGTGGACGACGACGGCAACTTCGGGCCAACCGACGACAGCACGACCAGAATGGCACTACGCGAGTTCCAGCGCGGCATGATCAGACGCAACCTTTGGGACGCGATCGAGGAAACCGGAATGCTGACGGGCAAAACGTTCAACCTTCTGGCGTTCATCGGCCCGATGTCCCGCACCCCGTTCTTTACGCCATTTGAACGTTCATACCTCGGCAATGAGACAGGGGCGATGTCCGCGCGCTTCGCCACGCTCGACGAGAGTCGAATGCAAAATGCGCTGGCGAAATACGGCGTTTCGGAAGCGCAGCGGGATATCACGAAGCCGGCAGAAATGCTCAAGCTCCTGCGGGCCAGGTTCAGCACGTTGCGCACCGAGAAAGGCGTCGGCCCACCGGTGGGTGTCGAACCGGCAAAATCGAGACCCGATGTCCTCGACGACGCCCTGTTTCAGAAAGTGAAATAGACGCGTCGCCGTCGGCATTGCCTGATCGAAAGGAACGGACCATGCCGCAGTTCAAGACGTTGGTGGACACCAACCTTCTCAAGGAGGCGAGGAGCGACGCGACGCCGATCGCCCCGATCCGCAAAGGTACGCTCTACAGCGGCGAGCAGAAGGATCTCTTCGTCAAGACTCGCATTCCGGAGGTTTCTCCGGAGGAGGGCTTCGTAGAGGTCGGCGACATATCGAAGCGTCTGGCGATCCCGGAGCCCCTGACGCCGGAGGATTATGTAAACTTCTGCGCCAGCGTCACCTTTTGGTCGCGTGAAGTCGGATCGGATCGCGACTACCTCATTGCCCTGGCCTTCGACAGCACGAAGAACCTCACCGTTCTGGGTGACGAGAATACGCCGAAGGCGGGTCCATTCCAGTTCGACGCACCAACGTGGCAGGCCGCGATTACCGGCGTCGCCAAAAGCGCAAACCTCTCGGTCGACGATCGGCTCGACTGGGCGTGCCAGCCACAGGTAGCCGCGTTCCTCGCCAGAGAGGCGACGGAGAAGTTCGAAAAGAAGTTCCAGCGGTTGCCAACGTTCAAGGAGTTGTATTTTCTACAGCTCAAGGGCGATGGCGCCCTCGATGCCCTCGGAACGCCGGCCACCATCGAAACCGAATTGACAGCTCTGCAGAAGCGCTTGGAGGCCGCCTACGTCGAGGCCTTGAAGGTGATCGACAAGTTGCGGCCTGAGGACAAGTTCATCCGGGCTTCGGTCGGCGATCCGCCATGGATGGCAATAGCCCGCGAAGAGAAGGGAAGAGGCGTCAAGGAGGACCCCGGTGACCGGAACACGCCGGAGATCGCCGCCTACTTCAAGGCCATCAACGCCCACGTTGGCACCATTCCCGGCCAGACCGTCCACTGGTGCGGCGCCTTCGTCGGCTTCTGCATCAAGACGTGCGGCATACCCGGTGCCGCCAACCAGGTCACTCCGGACGCGGTCGGCGCGGATTTCTGGCTGACGTGGGGGGACAAGGCACCGGATCCGCCTCCGGTTGGATCGGTCGTCGTCTTTCCGGGCCAACATGTCGCCTTCCTGGCCGAGGGTTCGACGGCGACCAAGCTGCAGATCCTGGGAGGCAACCAAAGCGACAGTGTATGCATCGTCCCGCGTGACAGGGCTGGTGCGCAGTTCCGTTGGTTCAACGGGATCTCCCGGATTGCGGCGCCCACGGTTCCCGCCGGTCAGAACGCCTTCGTCACGCTGGCGCCGCGGATCATGGCGCAGCTCGCGACCAACTTCGGCAGCCTGACCGACGTGCACCGCGCTGCGATCCTCGGCAATCTCGGTCACGAATGCGCCGGCTTCACGCTGATGCAAGAGGTCGGTGTAGCCAAAGGCTCGGGCGGCCTGGGTTGGGCGCAGTGGACGGCAGATCGCCGCAAGATATTCGAGCAATTGCTGCGCGATATGAACGCTCCCGCCGACGACTTCGACGCGAATTACGCAATGTTGCTCAAGGAGCTTACGGTTTCTCATAAGAAGGCGATCGAGAATCTGCTGACGACCAGCGATATCGCCTCGGGCGTGAGGGAGTTCGAGAAGATATTCGAAGTCGCTGGCGTCAAGAACTATGCAAGCCGCGAGCGATACGCGCAGATTGCCTTGTCGCTGCTCCAAAAACCCCTGCCCTGATCCTCGGGCGGCGGGCCTCTTGTCGCCCGCCCGCCTTCCTGTCCAACGGCCGAACGCGCGGTTCAGGCGACCTTCAAGTGAGGGAACATCGAGAGCCGCGCCGCCTCGTCCATGTCGGTCTTGAAGCTGTGCTTGTCCTTCAACGCCAGCGCCCGCACCGCCGCCGGCCGCGCGCTGATTTCGGCGAGATGGCGCTGCAGGTTGGGCAGCTTGGCCGCCGCCTCCTGCCCCAGCACGTTGGGCAGCAGACGCGACCAGCCCCACACCGCCATGTCGACGACGGTGTAGGCGTCGCCGCACATGTAGCGGTTCTTGCCGAGGCGTTCCTCGAGGATGTTCCAGTGACGCTGCGCCTCGAAGGTGTAGCGCGTCGTGGCGTAGTCGTTGGGCTTGGGCGCATAGACGCGGAAGTGCACGGACTGCCCGGAATACGGCCCGATGCCCGAGGCCACGAACATCAGCCACGACAGCATCTCGCCGCGCGCCTTGAGCGATGTGCCCGGCAGGAACTTGCCGGTCTTTTCCGCGAGGTACAGCAGGATGGCGTTACTGTCGAACACCGTGACGTCGTCGTCGATGATCGCGGGCACCTTGGCGTTGGGATTGACCGCCAGAAATTCCGGTGTGTGCTGCTCGCCCTTGCGCGTATCGACCGGCACGATCTCGTATTCCAGCCCCATTTCTTCGAGGCACAGCGCGACCTTGGTCGGGTTGGGCGCGAGATTGAAGTAGAACTTGATCATGGCTTCTCTCCTCGTTGATGCGACGGGCGTGCCTACTCCGGCTTCGCCCCGGACTGCTTGATGATGGGATCCCAGAACGCCATCTGGTCGTCGTAGAACTTCTTGGCCGAGGCCGGCGTCGAGTCCTGGATCAGCTCGATCGCCCGGTCCTCCGCCCACTTCTTCACCTCGGGCTCCTTCAGCACCTTGTTGAAGGCGGCATTGAGCTTGTCGACGATCGGCCGCGGCGTGCCCTTGGGCGCGTAGGCCGCGTACCACGTGTTGATCGAGAACGGGAAGCCCAGCGCCTCCTGCACGGTCGGCACGTCGGGCAGCTGCGGCAGGCGCTTGTCGGCGGCAACCGCCAGCACGCGCACCTTGCCGCCCTCGATGAAACCCTTGCTGGTGCCGAGCGTGTCCATCTGGAAGGCGTGCCGGCCGGCGATCAGGTCGACCATGCCGGGCGCCGAGCCGCGATAGGGCACATGCAAGGCCTCGCCGCCAACCTTCTCGACGAACAGGTAGCCCGCGAGATGGATCATGCCGCCGTTGCCGGACGACGGATACGAGTACTTGCCCTTCTCCTTGCGCAGCATCTCGGCCAGCTCGCCGATCGACTTGGCGCCGTCGGCCGGCACCACCACGATCAACGGCACGCTCGCGACATAGGCGATGCCCTCGAAGCCGTTCACCGGGTCGTAGCCCACCTGCTTGCCGTAGAGCGCCGGCGCCATCGCCATGGTCGAGGCGCTGAACAGGATCGTGTAGCCGTCGGGCTTGGCGTCGGCGACCATGGCCGTGCCGATGTTGCCGGTGGCGCCGGGCTTGTTCTCGACCACGATCTGCTGGCCCAGAAGCTCGCTCAGCCGCGGCGCCAGCATGCGGCCGACGATGTCGGTCGGCCCGCCGGCGGCGAAGGCAATGATCATGCGGATCGGCTTGTCGGGATAGTTGCCTTGCGCGAACGCGCCGGCAGGAAGCGTCGCGGCGGCAAAGCCACCGAGGGCCGAAGCAAGGGAACTGCGTCGTGTCAGCATCATCGTTGCCCCTACTCCACCTTGGCGCCGGACGCCTTCACGATCGGCGCCCACATCGCGATCCGGTCTTCATAGAACTTCTGCGACGAGGCCGGCGTCGACTGCACCATCTCCATGCCGAGCGCCTTGGCCTTGTCGACGATGGCGGGCGACTTGATCGCCTGATTGATGCCGGCGCTGAGCTTGTCGACGATCGGCTGCGGCGTGCCGGCCGGTGCAAAGATCAGGTACCAGGTGACGACCTCCAGCGGAAAGCCGGTGATCTCCTTGACCGTCGGCACGTCGGGCAGCGCCGCCATGCGATGGTCGTCGCAGACGGCGAGGATGCGCAGGCGCCCGCCGTCGATGAAGCCCTTGCTGCTGCCCAGCGTGTCGATCTGGAAGGCATGCCGCCCGGCCAGCGTGTCCTGCATGGCCGGCGCCGAGCCGCGATAGGGCACGTGCAGCGTCTCCGCGCCGATGCGCTGGGAGAACAGCAGGCTGCCCATGTGGATCAGGCTGCCGTTGCCGGGCGTGCCGTAGGACTTGCCGGGTTCCTTCTTCAGGAGCGCGATCAGCTCCTGCAGAGTCTTGGGGCCGTCGGCCGGCACGACGATGACCATCGGGATCGTGGTGAAGTGGGCGACGGCTATGAAGCTTTTGTAGGGATCGTAGGGCAGCTTGTCGTACACCGAGGGCACGATGCTCATGATCGAGGTGCCGACCAGCAGCGTGTAACCGTCGGGCTTGGCCTCGGCGACCGTCTGCGAGCCGATGTTGCCGGCGGCGCCCGACTTGTTCTCGACCACGACCTGCTGGCCCAGGATCTCGCCCAGGCCCTGCGCCAGCATGCGGGCCGAAAGGTCGGCCGGCCCGCCCGGCGGGAAGCCGCCGACGAACCGGATGGCGTGGTCGGGATAGGCGGCCTGGCCGAGGGCGGGTGAAGCGGCCAGCGTCGCACCTGCCGCCAAAACGCCGCGGCGGCCGAGCTTCATCATGGTTTCCTCCCTAACCCCGTCACTCTACGGCTATGCTGGGGCCAAGAAAACGGAGGAAGCCCAAATGGCGAAACGCATCAACCGCGCCATCGAACTCCTGGAAGCCGACCAGGCGCTCTATTACGACGGCCCCCATACCGGTCACGTGCTGACCTACGAGCAGGGCCGCCAGGACGCCAAGACCTGGGCCGACTACATCAACGTCGGCATGGAGCACGGCGACTTCGACATGAAGGGCCTGTCGGACTACATGCGCGGCCTGGTCGATGGCGGGCCGACCAACTCGGGCCATCGCACCCCCACCATCATCGTCGAGGCCCCGGTCAACGGCATCGACGGGCCGAACGTGGCCTACAACGCCTGGCAGTTCCGCCAGATCCTGGGACGCGGCGTGCACGGCATCCTGCTCTGCCAAGCGGAATCGGCCGACGCGGTGAAGGAGTTCGTCCGCGCCTGCCGCTTCCCGCACCACAAAGCTGGCGCCGACAAGATCGGTATCGGCAGTCGGGGCCGCGGCTCGGAGCCGACGGCAGCCCCCATCTGGGGCATTGATCAGCAAGAGTATTTTGCCCGCTGCGAGCCCTGGCCGCTCAATCCGCAGGGCGAGCTTCTGCTCGGTGTAAAGATCGAAAGCCCGCCCGGCGTCGAGCATTGCGAGGAGATCTTGGCGGTGCCTGGATTGGGCTTTGCCGAGCTGGGACCGGGCGATCTGGGACTAGCGCTGGGCTACACCAGCCTGCAGCGCCGCCCCTATCCGCCGGAAATGGAGCGGGCCCGCGCCCGCGTCTTCTCCGCCTGCAAGTGGAACAAGCTCGCCTTCCTGGAAGGCGCCCCGGCCGACAAGATCGCGGCCAGCCTCGACGAGGGCGTGCGCATCATTTCCGGGCACAATCCCGAGGTCGCCAAGATCGGCCGGACTCACCAGAAGCGCGCCATGCCAGTTTAAGGGTGCCGGTCTAGGGAGAACCGGCTTTCGCGGGGGCCTGCAGCAGCTGGAAGACCTCCCGCCAGGCCTCCTCTGGATCATCGATCACGTCTTTCGGCGCGAAGCGGGCGACCCGCCAGCCCAGCTGCTGCATGGACTGCGTGCGCCCGGCGTCGTCCTCGCCGTCGATCTCGATCACGAGTTTCTTGGTCGTGCAGACGAAGGCGGCCAGGTAGGGCCCGATCGGCTGCATGCGCCGGAAGCGTGCCCCGCCCAGCGGCCGGGTGCACAACAGCTCCCACATGGCCTGCTCGGCATGATTGCCCGTGCGGCGCAGGTCGCGCGCCCGCTCGATGCGCTTCTGCAGAGTCCGCCAGCGCTTTCTTTCACTGCCCTTGGCGGTTGATGCGACAGTGCGGTTCGTATCCACGACCGACATGAACGCCCCCTTGAACGCTGAATTCGTGGGGGAAATTAGGCCCGGCCGGGCCGGCGTTATGTGGCAATTACCACACGGTTGGAGGCCCTATCGCCGGTCCGGCTCGGCCCCGACATAGGTGATCTGGTCGGCCCGGAGGTGACGCCAGGTCGTGTCCTGCGCCTGCTCCTCCAGGAAATGCGCGCCCATGCTGACGCTGCGCGCCGTCAGCAGAAACAGGCGGGTCGCCCGCCAGTCGAAGCCGAGATCGAGCGCGATCGCCGCCCCGACGCCGTCGAGATTCATCGGCACGGCCTTGCCGCCGCGCGCCGCCGCCAACTCGGCCTCTATCAGCTCGGCCAACCGGCAATAGGCGCCAAAGATGCCCCGCTCGCGCGCCACCGCCAGCAGCTTGGGCGCGCGCGGATCGGCGCCGTGCAAGGGGATGCCATAGCCCGGCACACGGCTTCCGCCGCGCCGCGCGCCGTCGACGATGGCCCGGGCGGCGCCGCGCAATTGCTCCTCGCCGATCGTCGGCGGATCGCCCAATTGCGCTAGTTGGGGCGCCAGTTGGCCTGCCATCAGATGCGCGAGCTGCTCGCCGAGGCCGCCCATGCGATCGCCGAAGGCGGCGATGCCGCTGCCCACTGCGGCCTGGATCGACGTGCCGTACGAGGCGAAGCAGCGGCTGATCATCGAGGGCGGCGCGATGCCGTGCTCGATCGAGGCAACCAGCAATGCGTCGAGCACCCGCGCCTGGCCGGGCGTCGGCAACCGGCCTTGCAGCATCAGGAACATCGCTTCGGCGAAGGAGATGCGGCCGACCAGCTCGCTGAGGCGATGGCCGCGGACCACGATCTCCTCCTCGCCGTCCTTGCTCACGACCTTGCAGATCGCGGTTTCCCATTGCGTCATGTCGCGCGTGCTCATGATCTGCTCCTGTCCGAGGGCGAGGTCAGACCGCGATCACAACGCCGTCATGGCCGGGATCGGCGCCGCCATCGAGACCGTCATCATGCACGCGGATGCCGTGCACGGCGGCAAAGCCAAAAGTATAGGGGCTGCGCACCACGGGATAGCCCAGCCCCTGCAGCTCGCGCTCGACCCTCCCCTGGATGCGGTTGGAGATGTCGATTGCGTCGGAGGTCGCGGAGAAGCGTGGCGCGCTCACCGCCTCGACCATGGTCATGTCGAAGTCGAGCGCGTTCAGCACGACGTGCAGCACGCCCATGGCGATCTGCGTGGCGCCCGGCGCGCCGATGATGAGGTGCGGCTGGCCGTCCTTGAAGACGATCGAGGGCACGACCGAACTGAAGCGCGCCTTGCCGGGCGCGATCGACCCTGCCCGGTCGGGCCGTGGATCGAACACACCCATGCAGCCGTTGTACATGAAGCCGAGGCCCGGCGTGACCACGCCCGAGGGCATGCCGAGCGAATGGGTCATGGTGAAGCAGTTGCCGTCCTTGTCGAGGACGGAGATGTGCGTCGTGTCCTTGGAGACCGCGCCCGAATTGAAGCGCGGCACCTCGGCCTTCACGCCGCGCACGATCTCGCCCGCCAGGGTCTTGGCATAGGATTTCGAAGTCAGCCGCTCGACCGGCACGTCGATGAACTTCGGGTCGCCGACATGGGCATCCTTGTCGATGGTGGCGCGCTTCATCGCTTCGCTGACGATGCGCAGGTATTCCGTCGAATTGTGCTCGAGCCCCGCGAGGTCGAAGTTCTCAAGGATGTTCAGCATCTCGAGCAGCATGACGCCGCCGCCCGGCGGCTGGTTGGTCGAGACGCGATAGCCACGGTAGTCGCCCCACAGCGGCGCATTGCGGACCGGCTTCCACGCCTTGAGGTCCTCGGCCGAGAGCAGTGCGTCGTTCTTCTTCATGTCCTCGGCGATCGCGCGCGCGATCTCGCCGGAATAGAAGGCGTCAGCGCCGTCCTTGGCGATGGCGCGCAGGGTCTGGCCATAGTCGCGGTTGACGACGCGGTCGCCGACACGCTTGGGACTGCCGTCGGCCCGGCAATAGAGCGCGCGGGCGGCCGGCGTGAAGCCGGTGCGCTCGTGGTTGGGCGCGCGGCCGAAGGCGCCGTCGTCCGACCACCAGTAGTGGACGTGCGGGCGCACGGTCCAGCCGCTCTCGGCCCAGGCGATGGCCGGCTCGACGATGCGCGACCACGGCAGGCTGCCGTGCTCCTTGTGCGCCTCGTGGTACATTTTCAGGTTCGCCGGCGCGCAGATCGACTTGTAGCCGATGTCGTTCACCCGGCCCCGCAGGATGAAGCCATAGCCGTCACGCGCCTCGCTCTCGATCAGGTTGGCCCACATGTCGGGGCGTGCGCCGAGCGGCGCCGGCGCATGGGCATCGATGTAGCTGTGGAACTTCTTGCCGGGCATGTAGATGCCGCACGAACCGAAGCCCGCGATGCCGCACATCAGCGGATCGACCACGCCCTGCACCAGGGCGCAGGCGATGCCGGCATCGACCGCGTTGCCGCCTTCGCGCAAGACGTCCGCCCCTGCTTCGGTTGGCTCCGGCTGCGGAGCCACGATCATCGCCTTCTTGGCGTAGCGCACTCTTGTTTCCTCCTCATTGGAGCGCGGACCTCCAGGTCCGCATCATGATCATGAGCGGACCTGGAGGTCCGCGCTCCAAGAAACTCAGTCCCAGCCGTTTCTCTTTCGCAGCACGGCTGTGGCGGGTGCCAGCGCCAGGCCTTTGCCCTGTACACCAGGCAGCCATTCGCCGAGCGCCTGCAAAGTCGCTTCGTGCGGATGGCCGATCACGACGACAAATCCCTGGCGTCGCGCGATCGCCTCCGCTTCGGCGAGCTTCTTGCGCACCGCGTCGATCGTCTCCTCGTCATCGAGGAAGACGTGCCGCACGATGGAAGGCACGCTCATCTCCTGCGCCAGCTGGTCAGCGACAGACTGCGCGCTGGTGCGCGAATCGAGAAACATCAGGCCGCGGCCCTTGAGCTGGCGCAGCACGGTCTCCATGCCGGGTTTGAAGGCGGTGAAGCGGCTGCCCATGTGGTTGTTCACGCCGGCGAAGCCCTCGAAGCTGTCGAGTGCCGCCGTCGTGCGCTGGCGCAGCTCGGCGTCGCTCAGTGACACCAGCAGGGCATTGGGCCCGGGATCGTTGCGGCCGTTGGGCTCCATCGGCAGGTGCAGCATCAGCTCGTGTCCCCTCGTCCGCGCCGCCCTGGCCTGCTCGCGCAGGTCCTTGGCGTAGGGCAGGAACGACATTGTGAGCGGTCCCGGCAGCTCCCAGGCACGCTTCGAACGCGGCCGGTCCAGGCCGACATCGTCGATCACGACGGCGACCAGCGGCCGGCTGTTGAGGTCGCGGAACGGCACGGCGTTCTTGCGCCAGGTCTCGGCACTCGACGCCGCCGCCGCGAGCTGCACCTTGGGGCGAGGCTTTTCCTCCAGCGTCGGCCGCGGCTGGCCCGGCTCGACCTCGGTGTATTGGGGCAGGTCGGGCAGGTCTTCGATGCGCGCGTATTTCGGCGCGGATGCCGTCGCCGACCCGCGCTTCATCTCCTCCAGCGTCTCGCGCGCCAGCCGCTCGCCGTCGCCGCCCTCGAGGCGCTGGGCCAGCCAGTAGCCGCCGATCAGGCTGGCGCCGAACAGCAGCAGGCCCAACGCCACGAAGGCGATCCAGCGGCGGGCATGCAGCCAGGCAAAAAGAGCGTCGAATCGCGCGCTCAGCCGCTCGCCGAGGCCGGGCGGCAATTGCGGACTCTTTCTGTTCGCCTTCCTGCTTCTGTTCTTCCTCGACGCCATCTCAACAATCAGTCCTAACGCCTTGCCCTGTCGCCCTTATTTTGCCTCAGTTCAGAAGCGCGGACAAAACAATAGTTACAATGAGGCCGTGGGCTTCACGACCCTGATATCGGGCTCGCCCGAGCGCCCGCCCTCGCGCGTGAAGCCCATGCGCTTGCTGAGCTCGAGCATCTTGTGGTTCTCACGCAGCACGTGGCCGACCACCCGCTTCACGCCGCGCGCCTTGGCGTAGTGCAGCACGTGATCGAGCAGCAGCGTGCCGTAGCCATGCCCCTGCCGGTCGGAGGCCACGACCAGGGCGAACTCCGCCTGCTCGAAGCCGGGATCGGCGGCGAGCCGGCCGACGCCCAAAAGGTCCTTCCCGTCGAGCAGCAGGAAGGCCATCTCGCGGTCGTAGTCGATCTGGGTGAGACGTGCCGCCAACTCGTGCGTCATCTCGCGGATCGGCCCGAAAAAGCGCATGCGGATGTCCTCCGGCGTCAGCCGGCGCGAGAAGGTCTGGATCAGCGGTTCGTCGTCGGGCCGGATCGGGCGAATGAAAAGCTTCTTGCCGTCGCGGTCCACCACCTCGGTCTCGAGCTCGACCGGATAGGGTTTTATGGCGAAGCGCGCCGCCCGCTCCTGCTCCGCCGGCGCACGTACGACGATGCGCGCATCGAGCGCGATCACCCCCTGCGCGTCGGCCAGCAGCGGGTTGATGTCGAGCTCGGCGATCTCGTCAACATCGGCGATCAGCTCCGACAGGCGGATCATGACGTCGCATACCGCGCCACGGTTGGCCGGCGGCCGGTCACGAAAGCCCCGCAGCAGCCGGTCGATGCGGGTGCGGCTCAGCGCATCCTCGGCCAGCACCGGGTCGAGCGGCGGCAGCGCCAGCGCGCGATCGTCGACCACCTCGGCCGCGACGCCGCCGTGGCCCACCATCAGGATCGGCCCGAACACCGGATCCTCGGCCGCGCCCACGATCAGCTCGATGGCGTGCGGCCGCTTGATCATGGGCTGCACGACGAAGCCGTCGATCCTGGCCTTGTTGGCCAGCACCAGCGCCTTGCCGGTCATGTCGCGCACGGCGTCGAGCACCGCCTGTTCCGAGGACAGGTCGAGCGCCACGCCGCCGACATCGCTTTTGTGCGTGATCTGGCGCGACAGGATCTTCACCGCCACCGGGAAGCCGATGCGCAGCGCCGCCGCCGCGGCTTCGGCGCCATCGAGCACGACCTCGGTCGGCACCACGGGAATGCCGTAGGCCGCCAGCACGCGCTTGGACTCGGGCTCGGTGAGGATGCCGCGTCGCTGCTTCAGCGCGCCGGCGACGATGGCGCGCACGAGGGCGGTGTCGGAGCGCGTCTGCGGCACCGACGGCGGCGTGCGCTGGAGCGCGCGCTGGCCGCGGCGGTACTGAACGATGTGCATGAAGCCGCGCACGGCGCGCAGCGGCGTGTCGTAGGCCGGGATACCCGCCTCGTGCAGGACATTGCGGCCGGCCTGCGCCTCCGGCCCGCCGATCCAGCAGCCGATCACCGGCACCACCTTGGCGCCGGCAGCGCCAGCCACGGCGCGCGCCGCCTCGACCGACGAGGTGAGCGCCGTCGGTACGTTCATCGCCAGCACCGCGCCGACGCCGCGATCATCCGCCAGGGCGTCGAGCGCGGCGGCATAGCGCGCGCCGTCGGCGTCGCCCACGATGTCGACCGGATTGCCGTGAGACCAGGCGCGCGGCAGGGCCTTGTCGAGTTGGCCCAGCGTGCGCGCCGCCAGGGTCGCGAGCTCGCCGCCCTCGTCCATCAAGAGATCGGTGGCGATGATGCCGGTACCGCCGCCGTTGGTCAGGATGGCCAGCCGCTCGTTGCGCGGCGCGGCGCCGTGGCCCAGCGTCTCGGCGGCGTCGAACAGCTCGCCCAGCCCGTGCACGCGCACCAGCCCGGCGCGCGCGAAGGCTGCGTCATAGACCGCGGCCGAGCCTGCCATGGCGCCGGTATGCGAAGCCGCGGCCTTGGCCGCAGCGGCGTGGCGGCCCGCCTTCAGCACGATCACCGGTTTTACCCGCGCGACGCTGCGTGCTGCCGACATGAACTTGCGGGCCTGGGTGATGCCCTCGACGTACATCAGCACGGCGCGCGTGTCGAAATCGCGCGACAGCATGTCCAGGACGTCACCGAAGTCGACGTCGCTCATGTCGCCCATGGAAATCAGGTGCGAGAAGCCGATGTTCTGCGCCGTACCCCAGTCGGCGAGCCCGGCCAGCACGGCGCCCGACTGGGCGATGGCGGCGATGCGCCCTGCCCTGAGCTGGCCCGGCCCGAAGCTGGCGTTGAGGCCGATGCGGGGCACGGCATAGCCGATGCAGTTCGGGCCGACGATCCGCAGCAGATGCGGCCGCGCGGCGCGCAGGATGCGCTGGCGCCAGCGCGCATTGTCCTCGCCGGATCCGGCGGTGATGACCACGGCGACCCGCGTGCCGCGCTCGCCCAATTCCAGCACCAGGCGCGGCACGGTCTCGGCCGGTGTCATGATGACGGCGAGATCGGCCGGCTGCTTCAGCTCGGCCAGGCTCTTCAACACGGGGCGGCCGGCGATCTCGCCGCCCTTGATGTTGACCAGATGGATGTCGCCCTTGAAGCCGCCGGCCAGCAGGTTGCGCGTCACCGCCTCGCCGAGCGAGCCGGGGCGCGCGCTGGCGCCGATTGCCACGACCGAGGCGGGCGTCATCATCTTGTCGAGGTTGCGGGTGGACATCGCTTCATCCCGTCGCCGACAATCGAGGCACAGCCATGGCAGCGAATCGTGACACGGACAAGACCGACACCGTCGCAGTCGAGTTGCGCCTCGATCGCATTCCGCGCCTGTACAATTCGCTCGATCCGGCACCTTTCCACGAGAAGGAACTGGAGGCCGCCGCCGACGACTACATCGTGGGGTCGGTCGAAGACGCCGGCGGCCAACCCATACGGCTGGTCGTCATGCTGCCCGACGAGGAGCTGGCGCGGCCCGAGGCCGGGCACGTACCTGCTTCCATCCGCCATCACTTCGAGCTCCGCCGCGACAGCGAGCGACGCCGGCTGCGCAGCATGTGGCGACGCGGGCGCATGGCGCTGCTGATCGGCATCGCGTTCCTGGCCGTCTGCCTGTTTGGACGCAGCCTGCTGCTCGCCTCGTCCTCGACCGCAGCGCATATCGTGGCCGAGGGATTGCTGATCGTCGGCTGGGTCGCCATGTGGGGGCCGCTCGACATCTTCCTGTACGGCTGGTGGCCGATCTACGGCCGCTGCAGGATGTTCGACCGCCTGACGCGGCTCGAGGTGGAGATGAAGCCGCTCAAATGAGCTGCGGGCCGTTCATCAGCACCAGGCCGATCACGATCACCGCTGCCGCCGCCACGCGCCGCGTACCGAAGGGTTCGCCCAGCAGCAGGGTGCCCATGAGGGCGCCGAACAGCACCGAGGTCTCGCGCAGGGCGGCGACGTGCGCCATCGGTCCCAGGACCAGGGCATAGATCGCGATGCCGTAACCCGTGTTGGCGATCAGGCCGCCGATCACGCCGCGCCACCACGTCTTGCGCAGATGCGTCCACACCGAACGCGGCCGCAGCGCCACAGCGAGCACCAGCAGCCACGGGCCTTCGACCACGCACAGCCAGGCGATGTAGGACAGGCGATGGGCGAAGGTCGGACCGGCCGCGCGCACGCCCAACCCGTCGGCGATGATGTAGCCGGCGATGGTGATGCCGGTCAGCACGGCAAACAGCGTGGCAAGCCCGTGCCGCCCACCCGGGCGCGGCACGACCGACCGGAGCGGCAAGGCAAGCGCGATCAGTCCGCAGCTCAGCAACACGACGCCGACGATGTCCTGGGCTCGCAGGTGCTCGCCGATGAAGCGGCCGGAGACCAGCGCCACCAGGAGCGGTCCCAGTCCGCGGGCGATCGGATAGGTGTGGCTGAGGTCGCCGTAGGAATACGCCTTCAGCAGGAACACGTAATAGAGGACGTGGATCGCGACCGACGAGGCGAGGTATTTCCACGCGCCCGGCTCGATTGCCGGCAGGAAGGGCACGGCGACCAGCCCCATCAGCGTGCCCGTGGTCATGATCACGCCGAAGGTCGTGAGCCGGTCCGACGTGTCGGACTTCAGGATCGCGTTCCATGAGGCGTGCATCAGGCCGGCCAGCAGCAGCAGCCCGATGATGAGGGGTTCGACGACCAAGTTCGTTTCTTCGTTGTCTCGCGGCCGTCACATTACCGTAACGAAGCCGCAGGACGGCTACGAAGTTTTCGAGGCCTCGTGCAGGCGGCCGAGCCGGCCGCTCATCGGCGCGTCGATGCGGAAGCGCAGGCCCTCGGGCGCGTGAACCAGCCGCGACTGGCCCTCGACGTCGGCGAAGGCGCGCTTCATCAGCAGCGTCCCGAAGCCGCTGCGCAGCGGCGGCGCGACGCGCGGACCGCCCGTCTCCTCCCACTTGAACTTGAAGCGCCGCTCACCGTTCTCGCCGCGATAGGACTTCCAGGAGACGCGCGCCCTGCCCTCGCTGCTCGACAAGGCGCCGTACTTGGCGGCGTTGGTGGCAAGCTCGTGCAGCACCAGGCTGAACGGCACGACGGCCGACGGCGCCACCTTGAAGGGCTGGCCGGTGATCTCGACCGATTCGTCGCCCGCGAACGGCGCCACGATCCGGCGCGTGAGCTCGGCCAGGTCCGCCGATTCGTCGCGCGTCAGCAGATCGTGGGCGTTGGCCAGCGCGAGAACGCGGCCCTCGAAGGCCTTCAGGAATTCCGCGGTCGTGACGCCGCCATGCGACGTCTGCGACGCAATCGACAGCACCGCGGCGAACAGGTTTTTCAGCCGATGCTGCATCTCGCCGACGATCAGCTTCTGGCGCTCCGTCGCCCGGTGCCGCTCGAGCGCGAGCCCGGACAGCCGGGCGCCGATCGCCTCGATCTCCTCGGGCCACGGATCGGGGGCGCCGCCCTTGTAGGCGATGAAGAAGCTGCCCAGCGCGCGGCCGTCGGCCGAGCAGACCGGCCGCGAGCGGATGGCGCACACGCCGTGGTCGGTGTTGAGCTTGCGCCACAACGGATCGAAGCGCTCGTCTCTCTCGACGTCGTTGCTGGCGACCGGCGCGCCACCGTAGACCGCGGCGGCGCAGGTGCCGGCGTGCGGCGGCCCGACCTCGACGCCGGGAATGCCCGCCGCGAAAGTCGGGGCCGACGGCATGACACAATGCTCGAAGGTCATGCCGCCGCGATCGAGGATGGTTACGCCCGCCATGCAGCCGGGCGCGAACGCCTCAGCCAGGCGACAGACCTTCTCCAGGACGTCGTTCAGCGTCGCGTCACGCGCGATCATCTCGAGCACGTCCACCTGCCGCTCGAGCAGGCTGGACGTTTGCGCGGAATCCGACAATGCACTCCCCTGGTATCGCGGGAACAGTATCGCCCCGCTGCGGCCGTTGCACGGAAGTCAATCGGCACTGGCGATGAAGATTGAGAGTCGCGGATCTGGCACTCGGCCTCTATATTTGGTGCCAGCAAGGAGTCGCGCCGTGCTTCTGTTGATCGATAATTACGACAGCTTTACCTACAACCTCGTCCACTTCCTGGGCGATCTGGGCGCGCGCTGCGTCGTGCATCGCAACGACCAGATCACCGTCGACGAGGCGATGGCCCTGAAACCCGCAGGCATTGTGCTGTCACCCGGTCCGTGCACCCCGAACGAAGCCGGTATCTGTATGGACCTGATCAAAGCTGCGGCCAAGGCGCAGCTGCCGCTGCTCGGCGTCTGCCTCGGCCACCAGGCGATCGGCCAGGTGTTCGGCGGCAAGGTGGTGCGGGCGCCCACGCCCATGCACGGCAAGCTGTCGGGCGTCGCCCACAAGAACCAGAGCGTATTCGAGGACGTGCCCTCGCCCTTCCAGGCGACTCGTTATCACTCACTGATCGTCGATCGCGCCGGTTTTCCCAAGGACCTCGAAGTCACCGCCGAGACCGGCGAGATCATCATGGGCCTGCGCCACAAGTCGCTGCCCATCCATGGCGTGCAGTTCCATCCCGAGAGCATCGCCTCGGAGCATGGCCACAAGATCCTGGAGAACTTCCTCAAGATCGCGGGCGAGCATCCCAGCCAGCAGAACCGCAAGGCGGCTGCCTAGCAACACGGCCCCCTCGCTGCGCTCGGGATGACAGCAATGCTTGATCGACGTCTTCTCCTCACCCTCGGCGCTTCTGCCGCGCTTTCACCGCGTGCTTTCGCCCAAGCCTGGCCCGCCAAGCCGATCAAGATCGTCGTGCCTTTTCCGCCCGGCCAGTCGACCGACATTTTGGCGCGCGTGATGGCCGACCAGCTTACCAGGAAGCTGGGACAGCAGGTCGTGGTCGAGAACCGGCCGGGGGCGGGTGGCAGCATTGGCGCCGATGTCGTCGCGAAGGCAGCCCCCGATGGCTACACGCTCCTGATGGTGACGATCTCCACGCACGGCATCGCACCGGCGATCTATCCCAAGCTGCCCTACGATACGCAGAAGGACTTTGCGCCGATCGCCAACATCGGGCTGACGCCCCAGGTGCTGATGGCGAGCCTCAAGAGCGGCATCACGTCGGTGCCCGATCTCGTCGCCAAGGCCAAGGCCGGCGCCGATCTCAACTACGGCTCATCGGGCAACGGTTCGGCGAGCCATCTTGCCGTCGAGATGCTGCGAAGCGCCGCCGGCATCAAGCTCACGCATGTGCCCTTCAAGGGCAATGCCGATGCGCTGATGGCGCTGCAGGCGGGCGACATCCAGCTGATGTCGGATGCCGTGCCCGGCGCCGTCGGTCCCATCAACACTGGCAAGGTGAAGGCGCTGGGCATCGCCGACCAGCGCCGCTCGCCCTTCCTGCCCGAGGTGCCGACCATCGCCGAGCAAGGCATCCAGGGCGTCGTCGCCGTGGGCTGGATCGGCCTGTCGGCGCCAGCGCGCACGCCCGAGCCGGTCCTCGACAAGATCAGCGCCGAGGTGATGCGCATCCTCAAGGAGCCCGAGGTGCTGGACAAGCTCAAGGGCCTGGCCTTCGTCCCGGCCAAGGAATCGCGCCAGGAGTTCGAGGCCTATATCGCCCTCGAGAACGTCAAGTGGAAGAAGATCGTCCAGGACGCCGGCGTGAAGATCGAGTAGCCCGTCGTCCTGAGCGAAGCGAAGGACCTCATCGCCGCCTGCAACCGGCATGAGATCCTTCGCTTCGCTCAGGATGACTGCGGGGCTTCGCCCTCGCAGTCAGAACTCCAGTAGATTGTCCTTCAGGTGCTTGTGCGCGTACGCCTTGCGCGTGAGCCCACGGCGCTGCAGCTCGGGCACCAGGCCGTCGCACACTTCGATGACGTAACGCCGGTCGAAGTAGCTGTTGAAGATCAGGAAGCCGTCGCCCCCCACCTCTTCCATGATCTCCTGCATCATGCCGGCGACGTGGTCGGCGGTGCCGGTGAAGTCGACGCCGCCCTTGCGGGCATAGCTCTGCAGGATCGAGCGCGGCGTCTTGCCGATCCACTTGGCGAGCGCCGACTGATGGCCGTTGGTCGTGAGGTCCGCGGGCAGCGGCTGGTCGAGGTCGTACTTGGCGAAGTCGATGCCGGTCAGCCGCGACATGCCCGACAGGTGCAGGTCGAGATGCTTCTCGGCCTCGGCCTGCTCCAGGCGCTGGCGCTCGCGCGCGCCCTCCATGCTGACGTCGATGATGGGATGGGCGAGGAACAGCACCTTTATGTCGTCGGGATTGCGGCCGTACTCGGCGGCCTGCTGGCGCACGCGGTCGCGATAAGCCTTCATGCTGTCGATGCTGCCGCCGCCCTCGGTGATGATGGTGTCGGCCCAGCGCGAGGCGAACTGCTGGCCGCGCGGCGAGCCGCCGGCCTGGCAGATCGGCACGCGGCCCTGCGGCGAGCGCGGCGCATTGAGCGGGCCGCGGCAGCGGAAATACTTGCCCTCGTGGTTGATGGGATGGACCTTGGCTCCGTCGGCGAACATCGGCCTCGCGCGGTCGAGCACGACGGCGTCCGGCTCCCAGGCCTCCCACAGCCGGGTGACGACGTCGGCAAATTCGTCGGCGACGTCATAGCGCTCGTCGTGCGGCCGGTGCTTGTCGTAGCCGTAGTTCTGCGCCGCGCCGTCGTTGCTGCCGGTGACGCAGTTCCAGCCGATGCGCCCTTCGGTGACGTGGTCGAGCGAGTTGACCAGGCGCGCCAGCAGGTACGGCGGATACTCCGACACCGAGAGCGTCGGCACGAGCCCGAGATGCGTGGTCGCCTGCGCGAGGTAGGGCACCAGCACCGCCGGGTCGAGCTTGGGCGCGCTCGCGGCGTATTGCAGGTAGGTGTCGTGGCTGCCCTTGTAGGTGTAGGGCACGTTCGAGGAATCCTCGATGATGATGTAGTCGAAGCAGGCGCGCTCCATGCCGCGCGCCAGGTCGACGAACAGGTCGGGCATCATCCAGCGCTCGAGGTCGCTGCCCGGCCACTCGCCGCGCCAGCTCTTGGGCCCGTAGCCCTGGCTCAGGAACCAGGCGAGATGAAACGGCTTCTTCATTCCGCCCCGGCGGCCGCGAGCTGGGGTTGCGGCAGGCCGGCGATCTCGGCGATCAGCTTCTTGGTCAGCGCCCGGCCGAACGACTCGTGGGTTTCGGCGACGACGGTGAAGGCCCCGAAGCCACCGATGACGTTGTCCTGGAAGTATTTCTCCAGGCCACCCGGCGGATTGGTGTGCTCGGGGCGGAACGATTCGGAAAGCGGCGTCAGGATGACCAGGGCGTTGATGGTGATGCCCTTCGCGAGCGCGTCATCCCGCGCGTCGGTCACGGAGCGGCCCGAGTTGTTGTTACCGTCGCCGGAAATGTCGATGACCCGCCGCTCGGCCTTGAACGGCGAGCGCTCGAGCTGGGTCACGGAGTAGTCGATGGCGTGGCTGATCGAGGTGCTGCCGGCGAACGATCGCGGCAGCTCGACCAGCTTGTCGCCGAAGCTGCGCGCCGCCTCGCCGTCGTCAATGACGGTCCAGTCGATCACGACATTCTGCTGCCCCGCCGTCGCCCATTCGACGAAGCACACCGCAATGCGCCGGTTCGGCCCCGAGGTGATGGCCCGCAACACTTCGGGATGGGTGATGGCGGCGGCCGCGCCCTCGCGCTGAAGCTTGAACTTGGGCTCGGTGACGGAGCGCGAGACGTCGGCGGCCAGCACCAGCAGCAGGTCGACGGGGTCTGCCGCACGGACAGCCGGCGGCGACAGCGTCAGCACAAGGGTCAGCAGCGCAACTACAACTCTCATCGCACGGGTCCGATCCTTCCAGACTCCGTGCAGCCTAGAGCGGTTCGCGGCGCTAGTCAGCCGCCGCGAACATTTTGCGCAGCGACCCCATGTCGGCGATGCGCTGCATCCAGACAAACGACCCCTCCTCCTTCATCGCCCGCGCCCCTTCGACGAAGGCGGCCAGTGCCAGCCGGTTCAGCGCCCCGCCGACGCTGATGCGCTTTGCCCCGGCCGCCGCCACGTCGGCCACGGTGATCCCGGGTTTTAGCCAGCCGGTGACCACGTTCAGCGGCCGATCGATCGCCTCGACGACGGTGCGGATCTCGGCCACGGTGCTGAGACCGGGCGCATAAAGAACCTCCGCCCCGGCCGCCGAATAGGCTTTCAGGCGGCGGATGGTGTCGGCCATGTCGTTGCGGCCGCGGATCAGGTTCTCCGCCCGCGCGGTCAGCACGAACGGTACGGGCAAGCTTCGTGCCATTGCGACGGCGGCGCGCACGCGCTCGACCGACAGGTCGAAGTCGTAGATCGGCGTCTTGGGGTCGTTCGAGTAGTCCTCGATCGAGCCGCCGGCGAGGCCTGCCTCGGCCGCGAGCCGGATCGTCTCGGCGGCCGCCGCCGGTTCGTGGGCGAAGCAGTTCTCCAGGTCGGCATTCACCGGCAGGTCGGTCGCCTCGACGATCTCGCGGGCATTGGCGATCACCTCGGCCCGCGTCACGCCCTTGCGCCCCAGGATATTGGCCACGCCAAGGCTGGTCGTCGCCAGCGCCTCGTAGCCCAGGCCCGCCAGGATCTTCGCCGTGCCGGCATCCCAGGGGTTGGGGATGAGGAAGCAGCCGGGCCGCTGGTGCAATGCCCGGAACGAAGCCGTCTTCTCTGCCTGGGTGCGCATGTCCGTCTCCTTCGGTTCACCGCAAGATCGGTGCAGGACAGCGTTCTGTCTAATGCATAGTATTTGCGATCTGCATCAGGAAAACGGATCGATGGACATTGATGGCCTGAAAACCTTCGTCGCTATTGTCGAGCTGGGTGGCTTCACGCGGGCCGGCGGGCGCCTGCACCGCTCGCAGCCGGCGATCAGCCGCCGGCTTGGCCTGCTGGAGCAGGAGCTGGGCGCGCCCTTGTTCGATCGCCTGCGCGGCCGGGCGCGCCTCACCGAGGCGGGCCGCGCCTTCCGCCCGCACGCCGAAGCGGCTCTGGCGGCGCTGAAGGACGGTCAGGAGGCCGTGCGCGACCTGCAGTCAGGCTTGTCGGGCAGCCTGTCGCTCGCCCTGGTCGGCACGCTGGCCGACACGCACATCGTCGACACGCTCAGCCGCTTCCGCAGGCGGGCCCGTGGCGTGCGTCTCGAGCTGCGCACCGCCTCGAGCGCCGAGGTGACCGACCTGGTGCGCCGCGGCGAGGTCACGCTCGGCCTGCGCTACTTCTTTGCCGAGGGCGCCGATCTCGTCACCCACGAGGCCGGCGCCGAGGCGATGCTGGTGGTGGCCGCTGCGGGCCACCGGCTGGCCGGCCGGAGCGTGCGCAACGTCAAGGCGCTGAGCGGCGAACGCTGGATCGCCTTTCCGCCGGTGCGCAACGAGCGCGATTCCTCCGGCCATCTCCTCGCCCGCCAGCTCGTGCGCGTCGGTCTCGACGACGCCGACGTCACCCTGATCGACAGCCTGACGGCGCAGAAGCGGCTCGCCCAGGCGGGCTTCGGCCTCGCCCTGGTGCCCGAAAGCAGCGTGCGCGACGAGCTGCGCCAGGGCCTGCTGGTGGCGCTCGACGTGCCGGCATTGCGCGCGGTCAATCCGATCACCGCCATTCACCGCCGCAACGGCTATCTCAGCCCGGCGGCGAAGGCCTTGCTGGCACTCCTGACCAGCAAGCCGCTCAGGCCTACGCGGCCATCGCCGGCCGCTTCGATCGCCAAGGCATCGCCGTCTCGTAAGCGTGCGCGGCGCGGAACAGCGTCGGCTCGGTGAACGGCTTGCCGGCGAGCTGCATGGACACCGGCAGGCCGCCCTGGCCGAAGCCGGTGCAGATGCTGATGGCCGGGAAGCCCGTGACGTTGCACGGCATGGTGAAGGACGGCTTCTCGATGCCCGACCACTTGGGGACGTTGTCGATGCGCGGCGCCTCGGCGGGCGCCGAAGCCATGACGATGACGTCGAGGTCGGCCATCGCCTCGGCCATCTCCCGGCACAGCATGCGGCGGCGACGCGTCGCCTGCACGATGTCGGGCCCGGTCACCATCGCCGCCAGCGCCACGCGGTCGCGCAGCATCTCGCTGTAATCCATGAAGCGCTCGCGCAGCCAGGGGCCGTGCAGGGCGAAGGCTTCGGTGATCATGATCAGCCAGCCGACAGCGAAGTACTCGATCATCGGAGACAGGGTGATGTCGCGAACCTCGGCCCCTTCCTTGCGGAAGAAATCGAGCGCCCCGTCGATCCCGGCGCGCGTGGCGTCCGACGCTCGATTGTCGGTCTCGAAGAAGTGCCGGACCACGCCGATGCGCAGCCCCTTGGCGCCCTTGCCGAGTTCGGCCGTGAAGTCGGGCACCGGGCGATCGGCGCTCGCCGGGTCCTCGGGATCGTGCCCGGCCATGCCTTGCAGCAGCAGCGCGCAGTCCTCCGCCGTCCAGGCCATCGGCCCGGCATGGTCGAGCGAATAGGCGAGCGGCAGGATGCCGACGCGGCTGCACCGCCCGTAGGTCGGCTTGATGCCGGCGATGCCGCACAGCGCCGCCGGGCCGCGGATCGATCCGCCGGTGTCCGATCCGGTGCCGCCCATGATCAGTCCGGCCGCCACCGCCGCGCCGGTGCCCGAGGACGATCCTGCCGTGAAATGCTCGCGGTTCCACGGATTGCGCGCCGGCGGCCAGGGCAGGTCGAACGACGGTCCGCCAAAGGCGAACTCGTGGGTGGAAAGCTTGCCCAGCATCACCGTGCCGGCCTCGGCCCACTTGGCGACGGTGCGCGCGTCGCGCGTCGGCACATTGTCCTTCAGGAGCTTGGAATGAGCCGTCGTGCGGATGCCCGCGGTGCCATAGATGTCCTTGTGGGCGATCGGGATGCCGTCGAGCTTGCCGCGCGGCGAACCCGACATCTGCCGCGCCTCGGCGGCCTTGGCGTCGGCCAGCGCCCTCTCCGCCGTCACCATCAGGAACGCATTGAGCTGCGGATCGAGTCGGCCGATGCGGTCGAGATGGGTTTTGGCCAGCTCGACCGGAGACAGCTTCTTCGCTGCGATGAGCTTTGCCGCTTCGGCGATGGTCAGGATCGACATCACTTCTGCTCCACGTCGAAGGTAAGGGCAGGTTCGGCCTCGCGCGGCAGCGGCGCATTCACGCGCGCAATCAATCCCTGGAAGATCGCGGCGCCCGGTAGGAGTCCCCTGATCTGGTCCGGCGTCAGGGTGAGCCCGGCGCGTTTCAGGATGGCGGCGAGTTCGGCTTCGTCGATCGAGGGAGGCACGGGCATTCCTTTCGTCTTCCGGAGGGCGCACGATAGCGCATGATCATCGATCGGATAGAGCCTATCGCTCTGCGGATTCCCAGGTCGCCAGGCGCCGCCGATGCGCTGCATCTCCTTCTTTGCAAGGTGACGGCCAGTTCCGGCCTCGTCGGCTATGGCGAGTGCCTGTGCCTGCGGCCGGTCATGCAGAAGAGCCTTTTGGCCGCGATCATCGACGTCATCGCGCCGCTCTTCCTCGGCAAAGCGCTGGACCAACGCGAGCGCCTCAACGTCGAAGCACGGGTACGCTTTGCGTCGTTCGGCCGCGCCGGGACCAATATCAACGCCCTGGCTGCGGTCGACATGGCGCTGTGGGACATCGCCGGCAAGGCGGCCGGCCAATCGCTCTCCGATCTGCTGGGCGGCGCGGTGCGGACGCGCGTACCGGTGATGGCGAGCCTCGACCGCTACAACGACGCGGCCAAGGTCACGGCGCGCATCGCCGACGCGCTGGCCGCCAAGGTCGCGGCGGTGAAAGTCCACGAGTTCGACCTCGATGTCATCGAGGCGGCCAGGAAGGTCGTCGGCCCGACCCTGCCGTTCGTCGCCGATTGCAACAACGCCCACACGCTCGCCTATGTTTCGGCCAGCCTGGCGCGCTGGCAGGCGCTCGACCTTTTATGGCTGGAAGATCCGGTGTGGCCGCCGGAAGCCTTGCTCGCCGGGCCGTCGCTGCCGCGCATCACGGTCGGCCTGGGCGCCGACCTCGGCTCGGCCGAGCAGCTTGCGGTCTACGCCAAGCCGCCGGTCGGCGTGCTGCAGCCCGACATCTGCATGATCGGCGGCGTCTCGGAGAACCAACGCGCCGTGGCTTTGCTCGAGCCGCGCGGCGTCTCGATCGCGCCGCACACGCCGTTCATCGGCCCGGCCGGGCTCGCGACCCTGCACTTCCTGGCGACGATGAAGCAGCCCGCCTACTACGCCGTCATCGAGGCCGCACCGCACATGGACATGTACGGCAACAGCGGACTCACGCTCTGGCAGCCGGAACTCACCGTCCCGACCGCCCCCGGACTCGGCTTCGATCCCGATCCGACCTTCCTGGAACGGTATTGCGCCGTGTGAGCCTTCCTCCCCAGCGAAGCTGGGGAGGAAGCGTTGCCAGTTACGGCTTTACCTTACGGCCCAGCATCGATTCGTAGACGCGCAGCACCGAGGTGCTGTCGTCGGGGCCGAAGCCCATGCCCTTGGCCAGGCGCTGCAGGTTGTGCGTCGACGCGCCCTGGTACAGCGGCACGCCGAGCTCGTCCCCGAGCTCCAGCGCGAGATGCAAATCCTTGTAGGCGAGATCGAGGGCAAAGGACGGCGGCGAATACTTGCCCGGCAAGGCGCGCAAGGTGAAGTTCTTGATGGCGTTGGAGTTGCCGCTCGAGGTCGAGATCACGTGCAGCAGCTTCTCCGGGTCGAGGCCGTAGCCCGTGCCCAGCATCATGCCCTCGCTGAGCGCCGCCATGTTGCAGAACGACAGCATGTTGTTCACCAGCTTGGCCACCGTGCCGCTGCCCAGCCCGCCCATGTGGATCACGTTGGCGCTGAACGACTGCAGCACCGGCAGGGCGTCGTCGAAGATCTTCTTGTCGCCGCCCACCATGATGGCGATGGTCGCGGCTTCCGCGCCGGTCGTGCCGCCGCTCACCGGGGCGTCGAGCATGGCGATGCCCTTGGCCGCCATCGCCGCACCGATCTTCTTCACCATCGACGGCGCGTTGGTGCTGAGGTCGATGTAGGTCTGGCCTTTGCTGATGCTCGCCAGAATGCCGCCGTCGCCCAGGGTGACGGCCTCGACGTCCCGGGGCATGGGCAGCGAGGTCAGCACGAGGTCGGCGCCCTTGGTGACCTCGGCGATCGACTTGGCGGCGGTGCCGCCGAGATCGGTGCAGGCCTTCACCGCGGCGGCGTTCAGGTCGAACACCGTCACCTGGTGATTGCTGCGCTTGATGATGTTGCGGCACATGGGACCGCCCATGTTGCCGACGCCGATGAAACCGACTTTCACTTGACCCTCCCCGACCTTCAGCGAACTTTCAGCACCAGCTTGCCCTTGAAATGGCGGGCCGCGCTGACGTTCAGCGCCTCGCGCGCCTTCGCCAGCTCGAACAGCGTGACGTGCTGCGGACGCACAATGCCCTTGCCGTGGAGCTCGGCGATCCGTTCCATGTACTTGCGCTCGCGCGGCACGGCCGGCCTGAGCGCGGTCACGTCGCTGCGCTCGGGCTTGGGCGCCGTCGCGCCGGAGGCGATGAAGGTCGCGCGGCCACCCGGCTTGAGGACGGCGAAGGAGCGCGTGGCGACATCGTCGCCCACGGTCTCGAACACCGCGTCGCAATTCTTCACCACCTTGGTGAAGTCCGTGGTCTTGTAGTCGATGACCTCGTCGGCGCCGAGACTGCGTACGTAGTCGAGGTTGCCGGTGCTGCAGGTGCTGATGACATGCGCACCGATATGCTTGGCGAGCTGGATGGCGAACGCCGCGACACCGCCCGCCCCGCCCTGGATCAGGATGGTCTCTCCGCGCCTGAGCTGCAGCGAGTTCTCGACCGCGCAGATCGCGGTGAGACCGGTCAGCGCCATCGCCGCGGCGTCGACATGCGACAGGCCGGCCGGCTTCTTGCCGACGACGTTGGCGCCGACGGCCAGCTTCTCGCAGTAGGTGCCGTCGCGGCCCGTCTCGAGCACGCCGAACACCTCGTCGCCGACCTTGAGGTCGCTGACGCCGTCACCGACGGCGCTGACCTTGCCGGAGAAATCGCGCCCCAGGATCAGCGGGAACTTGGTCTGCTTGTAGTCGCCCGCCGCCACCTTCGGGTCGGCGCCGTTCACGCTCGCGGCCACGACGTCGACCACGACCTGTCCCGCCCCGGCGACCGGATCGGGCAGATCGCCATAGGTCAGGACCTCCGGTCCGCCGAACTTCTCGATATACGCAGCCTTCATGGTGCTTCCCCGTGGTCATGCCGGAGCGGGAAGCTAGCCGATTGCGGACCGGCCGGCTAAGGCCGTTTCGCGCCCGGCGAAACTCTGGCTTTGGGCGGCGTGGCCACCGGCTGCAGGTTTGCCCTGAAGTGTCGTCCCACCGGGTTGAACGTCGGCCTGATCTCGGGAAGATGGGCCAGCGCCAGGTAGAAGTCCGTCTGCTTGGCCTTGAAGATCTGCATCAGGTCCTTGGGCGGCGGGTTCAGGTTGTCGACATTGTCATAGAACTTGTCCGGGTCCTTCATCACGTTCCAGTCCTTCGGCAGCGGATCGGTCTTGACCATGACAATCTGGCCGTCGACCCACACCTCCGTTCTCTTCTGGCGGATGGAATCGTTGCTGTAGAGGCCGCGCAGCCGCGTCAGCCCCTTGTCGGACATGTAGACATTCGTGATGACGGTGGCGAAGTACTCCTCGATGTTTCCGAAACCGCCACCATCGACCGAGGTGTGGGTTTCGCGACCGCGGATCACGCGGGTGATGTGAACCAGCTCATGAAAGAGCACTTCGTCGGCCTTGAAGCCCGGCCCTTCCGATGCCGCGGTGCTCTCCCAGGTCTCGGCCGAGAAGAAGAGCACGACATTCGCCCCCGCTCCCGTCCCCTTGCCGTATCTCGACATGGGCTCGTTGTTGTCGTCGCGCACCGGCGCATTCTTTTCGTAGCCGCCCTCATAGTCTTTGCCGGCTGTGCCGTCGGCCAGGTAGGCCATCGACTCGCTGGGCTTCACGGGTATCGAGTTCGAGTTGAAATAGTCGGCGCCCGGCATGGTCCTGAAGTAATGCCAGTACGGCATGATGCGGGTCGTGTGCCGGTGCTGCCGACCTCCGCCAGCAGGACCTTTCCGCTGGGGAACGTCTCGATCAGCTCCAGCAGCTTGGTCACTTTGTCCAGATGCTGCTGCGCGGCATGCCTGTACTCGCCGATCATCTGTGAGAACGGCACCTTGCCCAGCCGGCTGTCGAGCCTGACGTGGGGAGAGGCCAGCGATTTCGGCGGACTGCTGAAGATGTCCAGCCAATCGGGCATCGAATAATACGTGACGAAGATCTTCGGAGGAGCGCCGCGTTTTGGCGGATCTTTCAGGACGAACGGTTTGGAGATGGTCTGCAGCAGCTTGCTGCGATCCGCCGCCGGCGCTTCCTTCTTGATGAAATCGATGTATTTCTGATGATCCCAGCTCATGGATGGTCTCCATCAAAAAGATGGGCGACTCTAGTGCCGGGTCAGGAGCGTTCTGTGCCTTTCCCCACAAAGGGGACTGCGCGCACGCGGATGTCACGCCCAATGCGCGAAGCAGAGGCCCGTGCCCGTGCCGGCGGGCGTGCGATAACCCGGGCAATAGGTCACCCAGCGCACATCGAGATGCTCCAGCGCCCCGCCGGCGCAGATCCAGTTGCGGATCTCGGAGTTGCCCGAGTTGAGCCGCCGGCGCGGCAGGTCCTGCAGGGCGCTCGCGTCCTTCTCTCGCAGCGCACGGATCACCTCGCGGTCGAGCTCCTCATCGACCGTGAAGTGGCTGAGGCCGCCCGAGGCCACGACGCCGATGCGCAGCTCTTCGGGATAGCGCTCGATCGCGTCGCGAATCGCCTGGCCGAGCCGGTAGCAGCGCCGCGGCGAGGGCTGGTTGGGCGGGTAGTAGGTGTTGAGCACGACCGGGATCACCGGCACCGCGTCCTTCATGAGGCGACGATGGACGAAACCGAAGGCATGCCCCTCGCCCTCGCCGGCCGGCAGCGCGTTGGCCGACGACACGTCGAACTCGGCATCGACCAGCGCCGTGATCAGATGATTGGCGAGGCCGGCATGCACGGGATAGTGCCGCGTCTCGCTCTCCTCGTAGTAACGCGCGGCGGCGCGCTGCATCCAGTTGGGCCGCCGCGATCCATCGACGTGGGAGCCGGCGGTGGTGCGTCCCGTGCGATTGGGCACGTTGGCGATGGTCTCGCCGCGGTAGACCAGCACGCTCGGCATGTTGTCGTCGTGATAGATCTCCTTGTGGTCGTCGCCGACCACGATCACCGCGTCGAGGTCGGCACCGACCAGCCCGTCGCGCAGCCGGTCGACTGCTGCCATCGCCTCGCCGTGGCGCGTTGTGTGCTTGTCGCGCGTGATCTCCGTCAGCACGGACTGCGGTGCCGCCGCCAGCAGGTCCTCGTAGGTCGCGGCGCGCCCGTCCGTGTGGAGATGCGCCCGGTGCCGGTCGACCTCCTCGAACAACGGCCATTCCTCGGCCGTCATGTTGAGCATCGGCGTATGCGACGTACCGGCGCCGAAGACGATACTGGCCATGCGCGTTCCTCCCGGTCTCAGCTGCGCGGAAGCTGGTGCTTCAGCACCTTGCCCGTCGCATTATGCGGCAGCTCGCCGAGAAAACGCACCTCCTTCGGCACCTTGTAGCGCGCGAGCTGGCCGCCGCAGTGCTCGATCACCGCCGCCTCGTCGAGATTGGCGCCGGCCTTCAGCACGACGAAGGCACGGCCCACCTCGCCCCATTTCTCATGCGGCACGCCGACCACGGCGTTCTCCAGCACGCCGTCGAGCTGGTAGATCACGTTCTCGACCTCGACCGGATAGACGTTCTCGCCGCCGGAGATGAACATGTCCTTCCAGCGGTCGACGATATAGTAGTAGCCGTCGTCGTCCTGCCGCGCAGCATCGCCGGTATGGAACCAGCCGTCCGCCGTGAACGAGGTGCGGTTGGCCTCCGGCCGGTTCCAGTAGCCCGGCGTCACGGTCGGCCCCTTGATCATCAGCTCGCCGGTCTCGCCGCGCTTCACCTCGTTGCCGTCGGGATCGCAGATCTTCAGCCGCACGTAGAGCGGCGGCAGGCCGGACGAGCCCACTTTGCTGAGCGCCTTGTCGCCCGACAGCAGGAGCCCGACCGGACCGGTCTCGGTCATGCCCCAGCACTGCTGCAGCTTGATGCCCTTGCGGCCGTATTCCTCGATCAGCGCCAGCGGCGCCGCCGCGCCGCCGACGCCCAGGGAAACGATGTGCGAGAAGTCGGCGGCGGCAAAGCCCGGCTCCTGCGCCAGCATCAGGAAGTTGGTCGGCACGCCCAGCGCATGCGTGAGCCCGAGGGCGCGGTCGCCGAGCAGCCGCAGGAACTGCGCCGGCTCGAAGCTCCGCATCACGACGTTGCAGCCGCCGGTATGGAAGGTCGGATTGGCGTAGACGTTCAAGCCGCCGGTGTGAAAGGTCGGCAGGAACACCAGGTTCCGGCTCTCAGCCGTCAGCCCGACCATCATGGCCGACTGGAGGGCGTTGAACACGCACATCCGGTAGGTGATCTGCGCGCCCTTCGGCCGGCCGGTCGTGCCCGACGTGTACATGATGGTCCAGATATCGGCGAGATCGAGTGGCGGCGGCTCGAGCGTGCCGTTTGCCGCGGCGAGCCCGGCCTCGTAGGCGCTGCTCTTGCCGTTGGCGAGATCGGCCGTATGCGGCACGCCCGCGAGCTTTGCCACCTCGAAGGCAGCGTCGGCGAACTCCTCCCCGTGAATCAACACCACCGGCCCCGCATCCTTGGCGATGAACTCGAGTTCGGGCACGGCCAGGCGCCAGTTCAACGGCAGGAAGACCGCCCCCAGCCGGCGACAGGCGAACTGCAATTCGAAGACGTCGGTGTCGTTCATGCTGAGCACCGCGACCCGGTCGCCCTCTCCGACGCCGAAGCTGCGGCTGAGCCACAGCGCTGCGCGCGTCATGCGCTCGTCGAACTGGGCGTAGGTGAATCGCCGGCCCGACGCCAGATCGTGCGCCGCCACCGACCCCGGCGCGAACCGCGCGTGATAAGCGATCCAGTCCTCGACGGGAATACCCGACGTCATTCGTTTCCTCTGCTGTTCATCGAACCGAGCTTCCGACCGGTGTCGGGTTTTGTCCATCGGCACGATCTTTGCCGCATTGCACGTCAAAAGTTCGGACATTCCAGTAAGGCTTGGTGAACGCCGACAGCCTCGGCTATGCTCTGCCCGCAAATAAGCAAAGGGAGGACTTCCGCCATGGCGTTGGGTTCCCGTCAGTCTCGTCGAGACGTCCTTAAGCTTACCGCGTACAGCACTGCCGGCGCCCTGTTGGGCGCACCCGCCGTCCGGGCCCAGACGAAGAGCCTCACGATGATGCACGAGAGCTCGTTCGTGCCGCCGTACGACGCCTTCTTCAAGAACAAGCTCGCGGCGGCCTACGAAAAGGAAAAAGGCATCAAGGTGAACTACGAGGTGGTGAGCGTCGGCAGCCTGCTGACCCGCGTCACCACCGCGGCCGAAAATGCCTCCGGCCCCGACATGACCGCGATCGGCTTCAACTGGGCTTTCCTGTTCGACGACAAGTTCGTCGATGTCAGCGACATCGCTGCCGAGATCGGCAAGGAAAGTGGCGGCTGGTACGAATCGGCCCAGGAATCGGTGGTGGTCAACGGCAAGTGGAAGGCCATCCCGTTCGGCAATATCGGCCAGCTGATGAACTGGCGCACCGACTGGTTCAAGCAGGCGGGCTACGACAAGTTCCCCGAGACGTGGGACGAGCTTCTGGAAGCCGGCATCAAGCTCAAGAAGGCGGGCCATCCGTTCGGCTTCGAACTCGGCCACGGCTTCGGCGACAATCACGGCTGGCTCTATCCGCTGCTGTGGTCCTACGGCGCCCGCGAGGTCGAGGCCGACGGCAAGACCATCGTCATCGATTCCGACGAGACCGCGCGCGCCGTCGACTACTGCCGCCGGCTCTACAAGGAGACCATGGTCGAGGACTGCCTCGGCTGGACCGACGTCAACAACAACAAGGCGTTCCTGTCGGAGCAGATCTCCTGCACCAACAACGCCGAGTCGATCCTGTGGGCGGCCAAGAAGGACTTCCCCGAGATGGCCAAGGTGATCGACCAGTCGGAGAACCCGAAAGGGCCGAAGGGCCGGTTCCACATGCTGAACCCGCTCTGCCATTCGATCTTCACCCACACCAAGGACCAGAAGGCGTCCAAGGACTTCCTGCGCTGGCTGATGGCGCCGGCGCAGGCCGGCCCGTGGCTCGACATCGCCGTCACCTACTACCAGCCCTTCCTGCACAAGTACGACGACGCGCCGATGTGGAAGGTCGAGCCGCGCAACCTGCCCTACCGCGATGCGCTCAAGACCGCGCATCTGCCGGGCTGGCCCGCGCCGCTCAGCCGGGCACAGTCGGAGAGCGTGGCGAAGTTCGTCGTCGTCGACATGTTCGCCAAGGCCTGCGCCGGCAAATCGACCAAGGAGGTCATCGCCGACGCCGCTGCGCAGTTGAAACAGATCTACAGGGCGACCTAGGCGGATGACCGCAGTCCTCGCGCCGGCGCTTACGCGCCGGCGCCCCGCCTTCTCTTTCGCACGCTGGGTGGAGCGCGAAAGCGTCTTCAGCTGGCTGATGGTGGCGCTGCCGGTGGCGTTCCTGGTGGCGCTGGTCGGCTATCCCTTCTTCTACGGCATCTGGATCAGCCTGCAGGATCGCCCGGTGGCCAAGCCCGGCGAGTTCGTCGGGCTGGCCAATTTTATCCGCGCCTGGGACGACCCGGTGTTCCGCCAGGTCGCGGTCAACACTCTCTTCTACACCGCGGCGGCGACGCTCCTGAAGATGGTCGGCGGGCTGGGGCTCGCCGTGGTGATGAACCAGGACTTCCGCTTCAAGAATCTCATCCGCGCGCTGCTGCTGCTGCCCTTCATCGTGCCGACCGTGCTGTCGACCATCGCCTGGCAGTGGATCCTCGATCCCGCCTTCAGTGTGGTGAACTGGGTGCTGAAGGCGGCCGATATCGCCGATCCCGGACCGAGCTGGCTCGGCAACCCGCACCTCGCGATGTTCTCGCTGATCATCGTCAACACCTGGCGTGGGCTGCCGTTCTACGCCATCACCCTGCTGGCCGGGCTGCAGACCATCTCGCCTGAGCTATATGAGGCCGCGACGATCGACGGCGCCGGCCGCTGGGGCCGCTTCCGCTACGTCACCCTGCCGCTGCTGATGCCGATCATCTTCATCGTCACCATGTTCTCGGTGATCTTCACCTTCGCCGATTTCCAGCTGATCTACGTGCTGACCCGCGGCGGCCCGGCCAACGCCACCCACGTCTTCGCCACCTACGCCTTCGACGTCGCCATGGGCGCCGGCCAGTTCGGCCAGGGGGCGGCGATCGCCCTCTCCATGGTGCCGCCGCTGGCGCTGATCATCCTTGCGATGGCGATCTACATGCGGGCGCCAAAGTGATGATCGTCATGGGACCGCGGGCCTCCAGGCCCGCTCGTGATTCATGTTCCTCTCCCCCGCTAGGGGGAGAGGTTAGGAGAGGGGGAATCGACGTGCGTAGCCCCCTCACCCAACCTCTCCCCCTAGCGGGGGAGAGGAGAATGATGAAGAGCATGAGCGGGCCTGGAGGCCCGCGGTCCAATGAGGTGAACCCATGACCGTCGAGCGTCGCGGCTGGCGGGTGCGGCTGCTGACGCTGTGGCTGCCGCTTGCCGTGGCGATGTTCTTCGCGCTGTTCCCGTTCTACTGGATGGCGATCACCTCGCTGAAGACCAACCAGGAGCTCTACAGCCGCAAGGTCATGCCGCTGATCGTGCATAACCCGACGCTGAAGCACTATGTCGACCTGCTGACCGAGACCAGCTTCCTCGAATGGACCTGGAACACGCTTTTGGTCGCCGTCATCTCCACGGCGATCTCGCTGATCCTCGGCGCCATGCTCGCCTATCCGCTGGCGCGGCTGCGCTTTGCCGGTGCGGCCATGGTCTCGTTCGCCATCGCCGCGACCTACCTGGTGCCGCAGCCGCTCCTGTTCGTGCCGCTGGCCGACCTCATCAACCGGCTCGGCCTCAACGACACCCTGACCTCGGTGATCCTGACCTATCCGACCCTGCTGATCCCGTTCTGCGCCTGGCTGCTGATGGGCTACTTTCGCACCGTCCCGGTCGAGCTCGAGGACGCCGCCCGCATCGATGGCGCGAGCCGCCTGCAGACCCTGGTCAGGATCGTGCTCCCGCTCTGTGGCCCGGGCTTCATCTCCGCCGGCATCTTCGCCTTCACCCTCGCCCAGAACGAATTCCTCTACGCCCTGATCTTCCTGACCAAGACCGAGGTCCGCACCGTCCCGGTCGGCGCCATCGCCGAGCTGGTGCGCGGCGACGTCTTCTACTGGGGCCAGCTGATGGCCGCGGCGCTGCTGGGCTCGATCCCGGTGGCGATCATCTATTCCTTCTTCGTCGAGCACTACGTCGCGGGGTTGACGGCGGGCGGGGTCAAGGGCTGACTGCGCCCAAAACCGAGGTGCGTTGCCCATGACCGAGATACCCGCCGTCTACTTGGACCTTCTGCTGGAGAAGAAGCCACTCGCCCATCTGGCGACGGTGATGCCCGACGGCTCGCCGCAGAACACGCCGGTGTGGTTCGACTACCTCGACGGCAAGATCCGCGTGAACTCGGCGCTGGGCCGGACCAAGGTCCGCAACATGAAGCTCGGCGCCAAGGTCGCCCTGTCGATCTGCGATCCGGACAATTCCGACCGCTATGTCCAGCTGCGCGGCACCGTGACCCGCGTGCGCCAGGACGAGGTTGCCGCCGCGCACATCGATCAGCTTGCGTACAAGTACATGGGCCTCGACAAGAATCCCTACGCCAACCCGGCTGACGTGCGCGTGATGTTCGAGATCTCCGTGTTCTCCGTCCAGGGCATGAGCTGAAAGCGCATGACGCTTCTCCGCCGGCACTTCCCCCGTCTCGCCGCCGCCGCCATCGCCCTCCCGATCGCCGCGAGCCGCGCTGTCGCCCAGGCCTGGCCATCCCGGCCCGTGCGCTGGGTCGTCGGCTACGCCCCTGGCGGCGGCAATGACATCGTCGCGCGCCTGATGGGACAATGGTTCTCGGACCGGCTGGGACAGACCTTCGTGATCGAGAACAAGCCGGGTGCCGCCACCAACATCGCCGCCGAATTTGTCGTGAACGCCGCCCCCGACGGCTACACGCTGCTGCTGGTCGGCCAGCCCAACGCGATCAACGCGACGCTCTACGAGACGCTGCCCTTCAATTTCATCCGCGACATCGCGCCGGTCGCCGGCATCATGACCGTGCCCAACGTCATGGTGGTCAGTCTGTCGTTTCCCGCCAGCACCGTTGCCGAGTTCATCGCCTACGCTCAAGCCAATCCCGGGAAGGTCAACATGGCCTCGGCGGGCAACGGCAGCGCCGCCCATCTCGCCGGAGAACTCTTCAAGTCGATGACCGGCGTCGACATGGTCCACATCCCCTATCGCGGACAGGCGCCGGCGATCGCGGACCTGCTGTCGGGCCAGGTGCACGTGCTGTTCGCGACCTCTCCCGCCTCGATGGAGTTCATCAAGACCGGCAAGCTGAAGGCGCTCGCCGTCACCACGTCGGTGCGGGCCGAGGCGCTGGCCGACCTGCCGACCGTCGGCGACACCGTGCCGGGCTACGAGGCGAGCGCCTGGTACGGCCTCGGCGCACCGCAGAAGACGCCGGCCGAGATCATCGACAGGCTGAACAAGGAAACCAATGCCGGCCTGGCCGACGCCAAGCTGAAGGTGCGGCTGGCCGGCCTCGGCGGCACCCTGATCCCCGGCTCACCCGTCGATTTCGGCAAGCTGATCGCCGACGACACCGAGAAGTGGGCCAAGGTCATCCGCTCCGCCAATATCAAGCTCTAGGGCAAGCTCCAGAAGCGGGTCGGCCGCATGGACAAGCGGCCGGAAGACCGCGATCATGACTCCAGAAGCATCCCATGAGGATCGGAGGTCAAATGGCCAATCCAAATTTCGGCAGTATCAACCGCACCGGCACGGTCACCGACCAGGCGGCATACGATGTCGGCCTGCGCGCCCACATGCTGCGGGTCTACAACTACATGGCGTCGGGCCTGGCACTGTCGGGCATCGTGGCCTATGCCGTGTTCGCCTCGAACGACATTGCCACGCTGTTCTTCCAGATCGAGGGCGGCTCCTTCGTCGGCATGAACATGCTGGGCTGGATCGCGATCTTCGCACCGCTCGGCCTCCTGCTGCTGGTCTCGGTCCGCGCCGCCTCGATGAGCGTGGGTGCGGTGCAGGCCGTCTATTGGGCAGTCACGGCCTTGATGGGCGTCAGCCTGTCTCTGCTGCTGTTTCGCTACACCGGCGCATCGGTGGCCCGCACCTTCTTCATCACGGCCGCCGCCTTCGGGGCGCTCAGCCTCTTCGGCTACACGACCAAGCGTGACCTGAGCGCCGTCGGCAAGTTCCTGTTCATGGGCCTGATCGGCCTGATTCTGGCCAGCCTGGTGAACATGTTCTGGCCGTCGGGCACGATGAGCTTCATCATCTCGGTGGCGGGCGTGCTGATCTTCTCGGGCCTGATCGCCTACGACACCCAGAGGATCAAGGATCAGTACGCCCAGGCCTGGGGCAGCGACACCGCCGAGAAGGTCGCGATCTTCGGTGCGCTGAGCCTCTATCTCGACTTCGTGAACCTGTTCCAGTTCCTGATGATGTTCCTGGGCCAGCGACGCTAGCCTTCAGCCCAAGACCTCTTCCCGCATTCCAAGGCGCAGCCTCGCCGGCTGCGCCTTGGCCAGGCGGCACTTGCAGATGCAACATCGACAAACTAGGCAGGGACGCATGCTGCTCCGAACGGGACTCGCGTTGGCCGGCCTGTTGGTCATCGCTCAGTCGGCAAATGCCGAGGTCTATTGCAAGTCGGTCGGCGTGCCGAAGGGCTGTGTGATGCGGCCCGATACGCCTGGTGCAGGCGCGCCCGGCGTGGGCGTCGCGCCGGGAGTGGGTGCAGGCGCGCCAGGCGCCGGCGTGGCGCCCGGCCCCGGCACGGCGGCAGGACCGGATGCCGGCGCACCGGGAGCCGGCGTCAATCGCGGCGGCCCGGCCAATCGCCCCGGTCTGCGCTGACCAACGATCTCGCCGGCGATCGCAGAGGACAGAGCGCTGAGCCGGAATAACCTGTTAAGGCTCTACGACTAGTCTCGGGCTGCCCGAAGCACGTCCTATTCAGGCATCCCCGCCAGGCGAAGGCCCTCGAAATAGCGCGTCCTTGCGGCTTCGGTCCGGGTCGGTACGGACATCATGGCGGTCAGCGACATGGTGGGCGCGAGGCGAAGCAGCGTTGCCATCGCGGCGCGCGCTTCCTCGCGCCTTCCGGTCAGCGCCAGGATCGCCGACAACGCACGCCAGGACGCGATGTAGTTAGGACCCCGTTGCGTCGCCTGACGCGCCGCGTCGAGCGCTTCGTCATCCCGGCCCAGCTGGATGAAGGCGTTTGCCAGGGGCGCCCAGGTATGGAAATCGGCCGGATCCAGTGGATTGAGCCGCATCGACCGCCGCAGAACGGCGATAGCCTTCTCGGATTGTCCGGCATAGACGTAGATCCAGCCGGCAACCGTGCACGTCGAGGCAGAATTCGGGTTCAGGGCCAGGGCCCGCTCGATCAGCGCGATCGCTTCATCGTGACGGCCATCGACGTAGGCGATGGCTCGAGCCTGGAAGGTGAGGACGTCGGGATCGTGGTTGTCGATCTGCTGGGCCAGCTGCAGATACCTTCGTGATTCTGTTGCGACTACGGCGAGTTCCGCCGCCGCCGCCCAGCCCTGAGAGATCCGGCAATCCCAGACCAGGCTCAACAGGAGCATGGCTGTCGCGTGATTCGGATCGAGCACAATCGCCCGTTCGAGCAGCTTGCGTGCTTCGTCGTTCGCCTCCCTGTTCATCGTGCAGTAGAGCGCCCAGGCCCGCAGATAGAGATCGTAGGCATCGAGACTCGAGGGGGGCTTGCGCTGCGCCCTCTCGGTCTCGGCTTGCCGGATGCTGGGCGCAATGGCACCGGCGACCGCTTCCGTGATCCGGTCCTGCAGGGCAAAGACATCGCCGAGGTCGCCGTCGTAGCGATCGGCCCAGATATGGGCCTCGGTTTCGGCCTGGATCAGCTGTCCGGTGATGCGCACCCGCTGGCCGGCCTTGCGGACGCTGCCTTCGAGGACATAGCGCACGCCGAGTTCCCGGCCGACCTGCCGGATGCCGACCGCCCGCCCCTTGTAGATGAACGAGGATTTGCGTGCGATGACGAACAGGCTGGGAAAGCGCGACAGCGCGGTCAGGACGTCCTCGGCAACGCCGTCCGCAAAGTACTCATGCTCCTCCTCGCCGCCCAGGTTCTCGAACGGCAGGACCGCGATCGACGCCTTGTCCGAGGGCGGGAGCAGCCGCGATTTCTCCGCCGCCGAGCTTGGTGGCGCATCGGGAGCGACAGGCAGGAGCAAGCGATAGCCACGACGATGACGCGTTTCCACGAACCTCGGGCTTCGCGGATCATCGCCAAGGGCGCGCCGCAGTTCCTGCACACAAGAAGTGAGCGCGTCGTCACCGACCGCCTTGCCGTCCCACAAGCGATCGATCAGCTCCTGCTTGGTCACGACCTGCATCGATCGCTCGGCCAGGGCGGCCAGCAGGGCGGAGGCGCGCGGAGCGAGCTTGATCTCCTCCTCGCCCCTCCACAGCTGCCCTGCGCCGCCGTCGAACCGATACTCGCCGATGGCCAGGCGGCGTGAGCCCGCCACCTCCGCGGAAGTTCGCCGGTATTCCGCCATGACTTGCCGCTCCCAGATGCCTGAAAGTCTCGCACCGCGCCTGCCCGGTTTCAACCGCAGGGCGGTCGGCCGGGTGGCACGGCCGGGAAACGACGAATCGGGCCACCGTCAGACAGGGGATGCGCCATGTTCAAGACCATTGCCGGGACCGCCGCGATTCTGTTGCTGGGCGCCGGCGCGACGGCGCAAGCCGAACAGTTCAAGGACAAGAGCGGACGCAACATATTCATCCCGCTCTCGGTCGAGGATGCCAAGCAGCCAGACGGCACGATCGTCCGCAAGGTGTCCTCGGCGGGGATCTCGGTCACCGACCTGCCCTTCCCGTACGACATCATGAAGAGCGAGTGCCGGAACACCGTGGTCCTTGCCGCCGATGGCAAGTCCGGCCGCAATCGCGGCCTTTGCGAGAACCTGTCGTCCAAAGGAGACAGGGCCACCTACTGGGTGGTCGGCGACCTCGCCGGCGGCCGCTATGAGTGGATCGAAGGCACGGGCGCCTACGCCGGCATCAAGGGCGGCGGCACGTACAGGGTCAAGGCGGTCATGCCCGGCGGCGGCAGCGTCGTCGAATGGCTGGGGAGCTGGCAGAGCGACTGACCGGCGGAAGCGGGCGCCTGTAGTTCATGGTCCTCTCCCCCTGTGTTTGGACAGGGGACATGGTGAACGGGTGTTCGGGGACATGGTGAACACCTTTCAGATTAGCCTATTTGATGGAAGTTGATCGTCTTTATGGTGACGTGGCGGAAGACGATGTCGAACACGCCATCGTGGTCGGTCGGTCGTATGGCGACGTGCTTTCCAACCAGCGCTTTGGAGGCCTTCCATCGTCTGTTTTGGAAGCTGATGTTGGCCGCAGCGTCGACGCTGCGGATGACGAGGTCGGGTCCGTAGTTGAAGGGCTCGACGGTTGGCGTGAAGGTTCGCCGGCTGGGCCGATAGCGATCGGCCGGCACGGCCAGGCCAATGGCGTCGTGGGGCC
>FODP01000052.1 GCA_900110395.1 Rhodospirillales bacterium URHD0017 | reverse complement strand
ATTCGGCACGACGACCAGTTCAAGCGGGCCTTCGAGGTCGCTGAGGCGGCAGGCTGGCTCATCGTGCACGACGGCAACTCGGTGAAGTTGACCTTTGCGGGCATAAGGGCGGTCCGCCGGTTTCTGGACAGCGCCGAGGATGTGCAATTGAGTGTACCGGCTCTCCCGGCCCAACCGTTCCTGTCATCGGGCAGCATTCAACCCGGGACGGGAATTTAGTCTCTACACCCCACGCGGATGCGGGCGTTTCGCGCGGGGGAGGCCTTGGACCATCGCTGAGCGGATCTGACCTTGGATTGAGAAAGACACATGGCGCGAGCGATCGAGAGTTGGTTCATTTGCGATGGCCGGTACCGCGTGCATTGGGTCAAACCGGTCGGACGTCACCCAGAGCGGATCATCGAAATCGAGGACGTCGATAGGCGCGAGCGCTTTCATGGGTCTGGCACGGATCTCGAGCGACTGGCGTTCTCGTTTGTGAGCGCGAGAGCCCGAACCCAATTGGACGGTCACACAGAGTCGGAAGACTAATGACGACGCCTCCTATTGAGAGGCTGTGGCGGCGAGCTTGATGAGGGGCGGGGTGCCGCTGCGCGGGAAGCAGATCGAGGCCGGATTGTACGGAAAACTCCAGTCGACCCGCGCAACCTCGAGCCGCTTTGCTTGCCACCCTGCCGGGGGCCGCTCAGGAAAGCGACGGGCAGTTGACCCCGGATCATGGGAAGAAGCGCGGGAGATCGGGGTCTCAACGGGCACATTCCGTTCGGACGTGCACTTAAGCAATCAGCGCGACGGATTACCCTGACCCCAAAGGCCAACCGACCGTCACATCGTAGCTGCCCGCGCCATCCGTCTGACGGTCTCGATCAGCAGGGGTGCCTTGAACGGTTTCTCGATCAGGATTTCATCGCTGAGGCCCACCGGCAGCTGGCCCCGCTCACTCGCCGTCAGGAACATCAACGGGATGCCGCGCGCCCGCAGGGCATAGGCGACGGCATAGCTCATCTCGTCCATCAGTCGGACGTCGAGGATGGCGGCATCGATCCTGGACGTCTCGATGAGGCCGAGCGCGATGGCGACGTTTGCGGCCGGCCCGACCGGCTCGCAGCCAGCCCCCAGCAGCAGGTCGCACAGCGTGTCGGCCAGCGCCCTCTCGTCTTCGACAACGAGCACCCGAGCGTTGGTCATTGGACCTGCTGCCGGCCGGCGCGCGCGCGTGCTCGGCCGCTCGGCGGCCCTTTCCCCGAGCTTTCGCCAGTTAAAGGCCACTGACTGCAAGATCTGACGAATCGCGACGCTCCGCGAATGGCCGGCAAGCCGATCGCATTCCTCGGCTTCCCTCAGGCAGTCTTCGGGCGATTCAGAGGCCATGGCGCTCTCTATCTGCAAATCGTTCGCAATCCCAGTGTCAATATCACCGGATGACCACAAACCGCACTTGCGCTGCAGACAGGTGGTGGCCTATTCCCGCAGGCCATAAAGGAAAAGCGGGGGGGGGAACCATGGCGCAGGTCATCGAAACCCGGTTCGTTTGCGACGGGCGTTACCGGATCCAGTCGATCAACGCTGTCGGGCGGCGCCGTGGCCGGATCATCGAGATCGAGGACGTCGATCGCCGCGAGCGATTCCACGGCCCGGCGTCGAAGCTGGATCGGCTGGTTCTCAAGCTGCTGCGCCAAACCTGGCGGGATCGTTCCGACAGTCCCAAGCGTGGCGCCGGGTGAGCCCGATGGAGGTCTGTACGCGCGTTGTGAGAGCCTGACGGGCGCGCGGCTTTGCTCGCCGCCATGCAGGGCGGGTTCGAGGCGCACGTGGTCGATCTGCTGCGCACGATGCGCGGGCGCGATCAGCACCGGACCGCCCACTCGGAGGAGGCCCGCGAGCTCGGCCTGCTGGCTCGCCGCCTCGCGGCGGGAATCGCCGATCTCGATGAGGGCGGGCTTCACCCGCCGATAGAAGACGAGGCCCCTCTTGACTCTCCAGCGCAAAGTTGTGGCCTATCCCTGCCAGCCCCCAACAACGGAGTCTGGCCTATGCCAGCGGTTTGGTCGTTCGCGTAGCGTTCGAAGTATCGGCGCCATCCCGGCGCCGCTCGCTCTATTCATCGTTGGATCTGATTTGCATTCCTCCGGCTCCGGCTCCGGCTCCGGCTGCGGCGGGGCGGGCGGAGATGGGCCATGTCCGCCGAGCCCGGCCGGTATCCGACGACCAGGTCGTAGCGTCGGGCTGCGTCACCACGCCATCGTTCATGCCGGGCCTACTTAACGGATGTTAAGTGGACCGCATACATCTGCGGCTTCTTGCCTGAGCGGGTTACCCAAATGCGCCAGCGAAAGTTGCTCGCAGAAATGTACTTTCCCCGGCAACGCCTGCGAGGCACCAACAGCGTCGTAGCGTCAGGGACCAAAGCCGGATTGCGCCCACACAGCGCCCCACGATCCGGCTTTGGTCCCGCCTTACGGGCTTTAGGCAAAAGCGCGAAGCCGAATCCTGTCGGCTCCGTCACACTCTCGCTTCCCTGGCGTGGCTACGGCGAACCGCCCAGATTTTCGGTGAGCGCGCGGTCGCTGTTCTGCGCCAAAGAAGCGGCGGGCGGTCTCGCGACCGCCCGCCGCCCCTGCGCATGCAGGTCCTACACCCACACTGCAAGGCAGACCACGGTCCCTAATCCACACAGCGCGGCCTCCGCCGGTTTGTACGTTTGCACTTCCGATCTGGATCACGCGCAAATCTAATTTTCTTTCGCACGCTTGCGCTGCCCGGATCCGGCGGCCCGATGGGGCAGCCACCCGACTCAAGTTCTCCGCCCGGGCTGTGGACCTGATCTGGCGCGCAAACGTGCCGTCACTGGTTGTCAAAGTTTGGGGATAGGAACCAAATTATGGACGCCGCGTTCGCTTCATGTGAGGCGCCCAGCGGGGGGGACCTAGGTCGCCGCGACGGAGGTTCCGGATGAGCTTTTTCCACGGTTGCATCATCGCCTTCGAGATTGAGGCCGCAACCGTCTTGGCGGCGGTGTTTGCCGCGCGCCTTTGGCAGCTTCTTTTTTGATGTCGGCTAAAGGCAACGGCTCCCACAAAAATTGAATGGATGGGAGCTTCCGCCTGCAGTGGGATGACGTCCCCCGCCGGCGTCGCATCCGGACACTCCACGACGGCATCTCGATCCTCTGACGGTCGCGAGAGCGCTCCGCGTGACGACCCCAGGTGCGTCGCTCATCGGCTGTGAGGCCGCCAGGTCTTCTTCTCCAGTGCCTTGCCGCGGACACCGAGCGTGGCCTCACGAGAGCGGTTTCCGGTGCATGGAACCGCATGCGGTTCCATCTGGCCGGAAACGCGCGCGCGAGGGGTAGTTGTTGCAGCGGGCATATTCCGTTCAGCTGATTCCAGCCGAACGGAATATGCTCTAGACATTGGCTGGTCACACAACCGCCGAAACACCTGCAATAGGGTGACGTGATCCAGGTCGGGAAAGTCATCATCGAGTGAAGCGTCGGGCACAGAGGTATCGGGAGCTTGCTGCCGAAACGCGGGCATTTGCCGACGCCATGACGCACGAGCAGACTCGGCGGGAAGCGATGCTGGCGGCAGCGAGCGTGTGGGACCGTCTCGCTGAGCTTGCAGACCGCGAAGGCCCTCAAGGGCTTCAGTCGAAGCCGCCGTGGCAACGTCATCATATTTGACACGGCAGGTTCGCAGCGCGCCTCGAGTGGCTGGAGTAGCCGCAGTCCCCTGTGATAGCGTGACCCGGGCTTGGAGGGATTGTGTATGCTGTGGAGCGCAAGCCGTTGACCGTTCAGGAGATGGCCGAGTGGATGCTCGGCTATTGTGTTCGCGAGCGACGCTGCGAGGCCGGTCAGGTCGCAGTCATTTCGTGGTTTACCGAACCAGTGGCTGAGCTGCAGGCTCAATCGATCGCCGACATGGCACTTTTTTATGCGGGTCGAGACTACGCTTTCGAGCAGGGCTGGATCGAGGACGGCCCACGGACCGGCATGATCAAACTCACCGAATCTGGATATGAGCGAGCTAAATCCAGATCGTGAGTTTCGCTAAAAGGCGTCCGCCTTCAGGTCGATCTCGCGCAGTCTCCGGCGGCCCGGCGACGCGAATGGAGCCGTTCCCATCGCATACCTACGGCCATTCTCACCGGCACGGTCGTTTGTAAACTGTCTCGGAGGCAGCCTCACAAGGCAGCGAAGCCAATCCCACCGAGACAAGCCGGATCCCACACAACCCGGCAACGAATGTGCTTCCACGTGTCTGCGTTCCTGCGAAACCCGCGGCATCACGAATTGAACACGTATTCTCGCCTATGTTGACGCCGGCATCACCGAAAGGTCGCGCTTTGCGGAATTCCAAAGTGCTACCGAGTCGCGGCCCTAACCCAATCGGGGCAGGCGGGTGGTTTCTCCCTCGGGGGTGATCGCAGTGACCCACACCACTGTCCGCGCGGCTTCAACGCCGCGCGGCCCGCCTTAACGATCGCGCTTGTGAAGAAAAAGTTCTGACGACCAGCGTCCGCGAAGCGTTCAGTCTGTCAGCGGTTCGCCAGCTGCTTGAACAATCGATCCTGCTCGGCGACGTGTCTGGCGTGCTTGGCCTCCAGTCGCCTCAGAAACATCTTTGCCGCCTTGACGTCATGGCCGCCTCGATCCAGCGTCGCAATCATCCGACCCTGAAAGGTGATGTTCTCCGCCATCCGCTGCAAGAGTCCTTCGACCGCTTGCAGCCGCTGCTGCAGAGTAGGTTGGTCCATTCAGTTACCTTAACAGCCAATGTCGCCGTTAGGCCGGGTTTTGAGTCGTCCAGCGGTTTTGGGTGCTGGCTGGACTGCTGCGCCGCAGGTTCGGCCAGGCGATTGGCTCTCAAGCGATGTTGGAGACCAGATGTCTATGACGTAGCCAGCTCCAATCAATTCACTTGCTCGGGTGACTGCGCTGCTCAAGTTCGTAATGCTTTCGGCGACGGGCTGCCCCGTCCGAGAGTGCTGTCCCTGCAACACGTACCGGCCTTGAGCTGCAGCAATCGGCGGCGCAGACTGTTGAAGAAATTCGATAAGGCTCATGCGCTCAATGTGACGCGATCAAAAAATGATCACAGCCCGTTTGTCACACACGCAACATTTGATACAAACCTGCAAGCAACCGGCCCTTTCGGGCAAATTCGCCGCTGGATCGGAGCGGTGCAGCCCCAACCGCACCGCTCCATCCCAAGAGGAATGCGCCGCCACTCACCCGACCGCGCCTCCCTTCCCACGAGCAGACGCTTAATCGAAATCGCGAGACCATACATGTCGGTTTGTCACACTCTCGACAATTCCGGCCTTGGTACTCGACGGATCCGTTCGGTTTCTCGGTGAGCGCGCGTTTCGTGTCTTCCGACCACACGCAGCCGCCGCCCCTGCATGGGCCCAGGCGGGCGGGCCGCCCTCGAGGAGGCAAGCACGAGGCACCGGCACGCACCCAGCCATAACGAACCGGCGCTAACTTGGAGAAGGCTATCTCCTGGCTGCGGCGGGCGCCTGTCCCATATGGTCGCCGCTAACTTGCGCGCTCGGGCCCTTGCAACCGTCGTTCGAGAAATCTGGGCGGCAGGATTCATGAGCTACAACGCAGTGTCGCGGGAATTGAATCGACAGAATGTGCCACCCCTTCGGGCCGGAAAACAGTGGTACCCGATGACTGCGGGAAGGCTGCTGGTCCGTCTCGAACGAGCGGGCCTCATTCGGATCAGGCGCCCACCTTCTCGCGGCTCTCGTCTGAATCTCCCTTCGAGTTATTAGGAATTCAACAGGGTCGACGGTCAGCGTGGAGTTGGTCTTTGCTTGGATGGTTCCGACGCATTCCCGAGAATGGCCGAAATTCTTCGACCAGCGGCATCGTTAACGTTTGCCAATGACTTTGATGCCCACTTTGACGGGCTCGGGCGCGCCGCTCCCTGCTGGTGGTTCACCAGTGCCCGAATTCAGGATGCTGCGGAGGCGCTTGGCCTTGGTGTAGAGCCGCGCAACATCAGGCACTTTCTCGCCCTTCAGCTCGTGGAGAAGCGAGAGGCTCTTGGCGCCGATCCTCGGAATCATTGCAAGTTCAAGACCGGTTACGCGTTGCAGGTCCTCGACGGTGAGGAAGCCGGCGTTCGTCAAAGCCCGGGCGCTAGCGAGCGTCAACCCGCGGCTCTGCCATGCCCTGGAAGCGCGCCAATACTCCTCGAACGAGGACGGTTTGGACCTGCCAGACAAGTGTCCCCACGGGTGCGGTTGTCGGTGCTATAGCGCCCACCATGCAGCCTTCGCAATACTCGCTCTTGACGCTCACATCAGCCGGATGATTCTTGAAATGCGTGGAGGGAGCCGCAGGTGGAATCGAAATTGCATAAGCTACCTTCAGACGCGAAGAAGGCCCGGCTGGGTACCGGGCCTTCTGAAGAGAAGCGTGGATGGGAACCACGCCTAAAAGTGTGGGAAGCGCAAACCTAAGTGACCGGTCTGTGTCCGCAAGGTTCAAGAATGCATATCTCGATGCCTTTTCGGCGAGGAAATCCCTTCCCGCCGTGCAGTTCAACATATTTTCCAAGGGAGGCGATGGTCGAGAGGTAGCGCCGGCTGACAATAGTCGGCGCGAGAACCGCGGCCGAAGCGGCAGTTGCGACTTGGAAGGCCGTCGGCCTGCTCTGGATTGAATAAGGGACCGATACGGATATTCGCCGTACCGGTCCCCCATCAAGGGCGCCAGTCGATTCATCACCGGCAGCACCCTGCCCACACGCGAGATCTTGTACCATGAGCCTGCAAAGTTATCTGTGACAAGGCGCCATTTTACGATAACAGCGCACTTTGGGTGCAATTACGCAGGAGCGTGGTTTTTGCCATCGAGGTCTGACAGGGGGTTGGCTCCACCATGAGTCAGTGGCGCGGCCAGGCCGCTGTCACGGCTTGGGATTTGAGCTCACGTAGGGGCGCTGGGAAGCGCGGAGCCTAAATCACCGCCTCTGACGGTTGAGGGGCGGCTTCAAGCCGTGGCAGCTCGGGATGCAGGTCTTGGGCGCCGTAACCATTTTCGAGCGCCCAGATGGCTGCCTGAGTTCGGTTGGCCATCCGGATCTTTCGCAGGATCGACTTCAAATGAACCTTGACCGTTGCTTCGGCAATGTCGCGCTTACGGGCGATCGTCTTGTTGGGAAGCCCCTTTACCAAGTCCCTGAGAACCTGCTCTTCACGCTCCGACAGGCCGTGACGAACTCGAATGGAAAAAGAGTCGAAGGCACCGATCCGCGTCTCCTCATGCGTCACGACCGCCGAGACCGGTGGCCGAGCGGCCGGCAAGGCGATCACCGAACGGGAT
>FODP01000002.1 GCA_900110395.1 Rhodospirillales bacterium URHD0017 | reverse complement strand
CAGAATGCCTTCGTCGAGAGCTTCAACGGGCGGCTGCGCGACGAATGCCTCAACGAGCACGTCTTCACCACGCTCGCCGAGGCCCGATGGATCGTCGAGGCCTGGCGCGTCGACTACAACACGGTAAGGCCGCATGGCCGTCTGGGGCGGTTGCCTCCGGCGGTGTTCGGCGCTACGCGCAGACAGCCCGAAGAGCAACGGGGCGGAACGCTGCGCTCGATCGGGGGCTTCGCGCCCCGCCCCGTTGCACCATCAACTACGAGAGCAAAAGAGGAACAGACTCAATCTGCTGACGTATGAGATGCGGGGAGCAGGTCAGGATCGACAAGCCGTCCGGCGGACCGATCGATCGGCCCTTGTCCGGTTCTCTGGATGGGCTTGGCCTCATTCGGTCGATGCGTGTGCAAATCACCATCGGTTGAGACGAGAGCCCATGACGGCTCGTGCCGGCCCCTTGACGTCGGTTGAGCAAGGTCGACACAGGTAACGGCAACGGAGGATCGAATGAACGCATGCACCCTCTCGGGGCTGCGAACGATGGTGCTTGGCTATCGGGGAGTGTCACGCGCGGGCGCATGGTCGCGCAGGCGGAATCGCAGATCATGAGCGCGCAGGATGGCGTGGCGGTGTAGATCTGCACCGCCGGCCCGAACAGCGTGAAGCTGGCGATCTCCACCCGGCAGACGTCGAGCACGACGCAGTTGAAGTTGAAGAACACCTGCTCGCCCAGCTCGATGTTGGTGCCGTAGTCGCAGAAGAAGGGCGGCTGCATCCACACCGTCTCGCCGCCGGCGCCGAACAGCGCGCCGAGAAGGCGTCGCCGTTCGTCCGCCTCGGCCTCCCTGGTGGCGTTCAACGCCTGGCAGAGATTGCGCGCCCGCGTCCGGCCCGCCACCAGCTCCGCGTCCATCGGGTCGTAGAGCTCGCGGTCCAGCATCTTCTGGCGCTCGGTCTTCATCCTGCCTCCCCGCGTCGGAGAAATGGTTGCGGAACTCTTGACGCTCCGGTGTCCAACGTTGTGCCAAGTATCCGGGTCCGGCGAAAAACATTGTATGCCCGCGGCCCGCACCCAGCGTTTTGCCCTCTAACGTTTTCGGTCGATGCCGGCCGTGGGTGACAGCACTGCATGCATTTCTGCGATTTTGGCGGCGTATGGTACGCAAAAATTCACCGGATCGAGGTTGTGCTCCCGACCGAAAGACCTTGGCAGGCGTAAGCACTTAAGTTATAATGATCTATGGGGCCTCAAGTGCCATCCGAACTATGCAATTCCTGCGACGCGCACCTCCTCGGGAGGAGGTAGCGGAAATTGCGGGAACTGCGGAAACTCCCGGCTCGCCACAGGAACGGTCCCTCGCTTCGCTCGGGATGACAGACTTAACTGAGGGGAAGACCAAGCGATGAAGATCAAGAGCTTTGAAGTGTCGACGCTGCTCGTCCCCGAGGACGATCCCCTGGCCAACATGCCCGAGGAAGCCGGCCGCAAGCGGCCGATCGTGACCGTGCGCCTGCGTACCGATTCCGGCATCGAAGGCATTGGCGTCACGCTCTATGGCGGCCGGCTGACCCGCAGCCTGCATGCCGCCATCGAGGATCTCGCCGCCCTGACCGTGGGCGAGGATCCGATGCGCGTCGAGGCGATCGTGGCCAAGCTGCGCGTCGGCGATCCCGGCGGCGGGCTGGGCGGCATCTTCACCCTGGCGCTCTCGGCGATCGACACCGCGCTGTGGGACATCAAGGGCAAGGCCCTCGACCAGCCCCTCTGGAAGCTTCTGGGCGGCCATCGCGATCGCGTGCCGACCTATGCTTCGGGCTCGCTGCGCCGCGGCCTCACCGACGACCAGGCGCAACGCGCCGCGCAGATCCTGATCCAGAAGGGCTTCCGCGAGATGAAGACCCAGATGGCGCTGCCCGGCAACCCGACGCCGGCCGAGGAGGTGCGCCGCGTGCGCGTGGTGCGCGAGGCGATCGGCCCCGACATCAAGCTGATGTGCGACATCAACCAGCGCTGGCGGCCCGAGCAGGCGATCCAGATCGGCCATCGCGTCGAGGAGGAGGGCATCGGCCTGTTCTGGCTGGAGGACGTCACCACCGCCGACGACTATCCCGGTCTGGCCCGCGTCACCGCCGCGTTGAAGACGCCGATCGCCGGCGGCGAGTATGTTTGGGGCATCGTGCCGTTCCGCCACATGATCGAGGTGCGCTCGGTCGACGTCGTCATGGTCGACCTGGCGCGGGTCGGCGGGGTGACGCAATGGATGAAGGTCGCCGGCATGGCCGAGGCCTTCAACCTGCCGATCGTCAGCCACGTCATGCCCGAGATCCTGCTGCACATGGTGGCGGCCTGCCCCAACGGGCTGACGGTGGAATACATGCCGTGGATGCTCTGCCTCTACGAGGAGACGCCGGAGATCAAGGACGGCCATCTCGTCCTGCCGCAGAAGCCGGGGCTGGGGTTGAAGTTCGATGAGAAGGCGATCAAGTCGTTTCGGGCGTGACGTCGACGTCGGATTTCTCGCGCCCGGCCCCTCATGCTCCTCTCCCCCGCTAGGGGGAGAGGTTGGGAGAGGGGGCTGCGCACGTCGATTCCCCCTCACCTGGCCTCTCCCCCTATCGGGGGAGAGGAACATGAAGGCGAGCGGGGGAGAGGAGCATGAGTGGATGATGCGGCGGCTAACGTTTTTCCGCGCGGGATGCGAAAGCAAGCGTGTCAAATGCAAGGAAATCCGGCCGATTCAGACACGTCCGGCTTGCTATGCGGCGTGCAGTCCGCTCAGATACGCCCTCGCCACCGACCGTAAGGAATTCAGGGGAGACGCCGCCGCATGAGTGAAGTCCAATATCAGTCTGCAAAGACCGTCAAAGAGGCGGTCAAGATGATGCAGGCAGCCAAGGGCAAGGGCTACATCCTGGCCGGCGGCACCGATCTCCTGGTCCAGATGAAGTCGGGCGCCCGCACCCCCGGGGTGATCGTCGACGTGAAGAAGATCCCCGAGATGGTGACCGTCACCGAGAAGAACGGCGCCTTCACCATCGGCGCCGCGACGCCCGCCGCCGTGCTCGGCGAGAACAAGAAGCTGCGCAAGGCCTGGCCGGGCGTGATCGAGGCCTGCAACCTGATCGGCTCGACCCAGGTCCAGGGCCGCGCCTCCGCCGGCGGCAACCTGTGCAACGCCTCGCCGGCCGCCGACAGCGTGCCGGCCCTGGTCGCCGCCGGCTGCATCGTCAATGTCGCCGGCCCCAACGGCAAGCGCGCCGTGCCGGTCGAGAAGTTCTGCATCGGCCCGGGCAAGACCTCGCTGAAGACCGGCGAGATCGTCGTCAGCCTGACCCTGCCCAAGCGGCCGAAGGGCTCGTCGGACGCCTACCTGCGCCTGATCCCGCGCACCGAGATGGACATCGCCGTCGTCGGCGTCGGCGTCTCGCTCACCATGAAGGGCGGCACCGTCACCGACGCGCGCGTCGGCCTCGGCGCCGTGGCGCCCACCGTGCTGCTGGTCGAGAACGCCGCCAAGGCGCTGATCGGCTCCAAGCTCGACGACGCGGCGCTCGACGCCGCCGCCGACGCCTGCTCGGCCGCCTGCCGTCCGATCGACGACAAGCGCGGCACCATCAAGTACCGCACCAAGATTGCCGGCGTGCTGCTCAAGCGCTCGGCCTTGATCGCGCGCGATCGCATCAACGGCGTCGAGCACCGCGGACATCGCCCGGTTTGATGCAGGGCAATCGAATGACTCATTTTTCCCGTCATCCCGACCGGAGCCTCGCGCAGCGAGGCGTAGTGGAGGGACCTGTTTTGCCGATGCGTCGGCAAAAAGAGGTCCCTCGACTGCGCCGCCCTTCGGGCGGCTCCGCTCGGGATGACGGGGCTTTATAAGAGGGAATCGCTAGCAACATGGCCAAGATCCACGTCAACACCACCATCAACGGCGCGCCGACCGAGTTCCTGTGCGACGCCAACCAGACCCTGCTCGACGTCCTGCGCGACAATCTCGGGCTGACCGGCAGCAAGGAAGGCTGCGGCTCGGGGGACTGCGGTGCCTGCAGCGTCACCGTCAACGGCCGCCTGGTCTGCTCCTGCCTGGTGCTCGCACCGGAAGCGCAGGGCATGAAGATCGAGACCATCGAGGGCATGGCCCAGGGCGACAAGCTGCATCCGCTGCAGAAGAAGTTCGTCGAGATGGCGGCGCTGCAGTGCGGCATCTGCACCCCGGGCTTCCTGATCGCCTCCAAGGCGCTGCTCGAGAAGTATCCCAACCCGACCGAGGACGAGGTCCGCTACTGGCTGGCGGGCAACCTCTGTCGCTGCACGGGTTACGACAAGATCGTCACCGCGGTCCTCGACGTGGCCGCCGACATGAGAGGGTCCGCACGATGAGCCATCAAGAGCATCGGCCCAACACCGAAGGCAAGTACAAGTGGATCGGCACGCGTCCCGATCGTCCCGACGGCGCCGACAAAGTGACCGGCCGCGCCCGCTTCGGCGCCGACTTCAACCTGCCCGGCCAGCTGATCGGCAAGGTGCTGCGCTCGCCGCACGCCCACGCCGTCATCAAGTCGATCGACACCTCGAAGGCCCTGGCGCTCAGCGGCGTCAAGGCGGTGATCACCGCCAAGGACTTCCCCGACCAGCCCAACCTCATCGTGCCGACCGGCGAGATGCAGGTGAACATGCGCGACATCACGCGCAACATCATGGCGCGCGAGAAGGCGCTCTATGAGGGCCATCCCGTCGCCGCCGTCGCCGCGGTGTCGGAGGCGGTCGCCAAGCAGGCGCTGGCGCTGATCAAGGTCGACTACAAGGTGCTGCCGCACGTCATCGACGTCGCCGAGGCGATGAAGCCCGGCGCGCCGATCCTGCACGACCACCTGCTGACCGAAGGCGCCAGTCCGCCGGCCACCAAGCCGTCGAACATTGCGAAGCGCATCGAGTTCAAGAAGGGCGACGCCAAGGCGGGCTTCGCCCAGGCCGAGGTGGTGATCGAGAAGGACTACACCACGCAGGCCGTGCACCAGGGCTATATCGAGCCGCACGCCACCCTGGCGTCGGCGGCCGAGGACGGCCAGATCCAGGTCTGGTCGACGACCCAGGGCCACTTCCAGGTGCGCGGCTTCTGCGCCCGGTTGCTCGGCGTCGATACCTCGCAGATCCGCGTCACGCCGACCGAGATCGGCGGCGGCTTCGGCGGCAAGACCGTGGTCTACCTCGAGCCGCTGGCCATGCGGCTCAGCCAGAAGACGGGCAAGCCGGTGAAGATGACCATGGCGCGCGAGGATGTGTTCCGCGCCTCCGGCCCGGCGCCGGGCGGCAACGTGAAGGTCAAGATCGGCGCCATGAAGGACGGCCGCATCGTCGCCGCCGAGTGCATCGTCGAGATGCAGGCGGGCGCCTTCCCGGGCTCGCCGGTGGGTCCGGCCTGCATGTGCAGCTTCGCCTGCTACGACATCGAGAACGTCTACATCGAGGGCTTCGATGTGGTCAGCAACCGGCCCAAGGTCGCGGCCTATCGCGCCCCGGGCGCGCCGATCTCGGCGTGGGCCGTCGAGTCGACGATGGATATCCTGGCCCAGCGGCTCGACATGGATCCGATCGATCTCCGCCTGAAGAATGCCGCCAAGGCCGGCACCAAGACGGCCTACGGCGTCACCTTCAACACCATCGGCATGGTCGAGACCCTGCAGGCGGTGAAGGACTCCGAGCACTACAAGTCGCCGGTCAAGCCGGGCTGGGGCCGCGGCGTCGCCGCCGGCTTCTGGTTCAACATCGGCGCGGACTCGAGCGCCGCATCCCACGTCGGCGAGGACGGCTCGGTGACGGTGATCTCGGGCAATCCCGACATCGGCGGCAGCCGCGCCTCGCTCGCCCTGATGGCGGCCGAGGAGCTCGGCGTCGACTACAACAAGGTGCGGCCGATCATCGCCGATACCGCCTCGATCGGCTTCAACTTCGTGACCGGCGGCAGCCGCGTCACCTTCGCCACCGGCCTCGCGGTGGTGAACTCGGTGCGCGACATGATCCGCGAGCTCAAGGTGCGCGCCGCCAAGATCTGGAAGATCGATCCGGAGGCGGTGATCTGGGAGAACGGCATGGCCAAGCCCGCCGGCAACCAGGTCGGCACCTTCGAGCCGCTCTCGCTGGCCGATCTCGCCGCCCAGGCGGGCCGCACGGGCGGGCCGATCAACGGCCATGCCCAGCTCAACGTCACCGGCGCCGGTCCGGGCTTCGGCGTGCACTGCGTCGACCTCAAGGTCGACGACGACACCGGCTGCGTCACCGTCGGCCGCTATACCGCGGCGCAGGATGTCGGCACGGCGATCCATCCCTCCTACGTCGAGGGCCAGCTCCAGGGCGGCGCCGTGCAGGGCGTCGGCTGGGCGCTGAACGAGGAGTACATCTACAACGCCCAGGGCAAGCTCGAGAATCCAGGCTTCCTCGACTATCGCATGCCGGTCGCCTCCGACCTGCCGAAGATCGAGACCATCCTGGTCGAGGTGCCCAATCCGCAGCACCCCTACGGTGTGCGCGGCGTCGGCGAAGTGCCGATCGTCCCGCCCATCGCCGCGGTGGGCAACGCCATCGCCCGCGCCACGGGCGTCCGCATGGTCGACCTGCCGATGTCGCCGCCACGCCTCAGCGCCGCGCTCGACGCGGCGCGGCCGCGACGGATGGCGGCGGAGTAGCGCGGGACGTCGTCCTAAACGTCCTCCTGCCCTTCCTTCTTCCTCCTCTCCGTCATGTTCCTCTCCCCCGCCAGGGGGAGAGGCTAGGAGAGGGGGCATCGAAGGCCCGGGCGGGCGTGCAGAGGCGACGATAGAACTAAAGTTATTGACTAACACCGCAGTTCATGCTAGAGTCCGGCCGTACTGCCGCTCTTTGCATCGTTCATCTGTCTCAAATCACCGGCTGGCCGAAAATGCCGCCAGCCGCTGCCGCAGGCCGGTCGCGGCCTTCATCTCGGCAGCGGCGGGCGTCGCCTGCCCGCCTTGGCGGAACAGCGCCGAGAGCCGTTCCCGCGCTTCCAGTTCCTCGCGCAGCAATCCGATCTCATGGGCCAACTGGGCGGCTTCCTCGAGCATAGTCCGCGCCTCTTCGGGCTTGCCCTCCGCCAGATGGATGTGCGCCAACGCCAGCTGCGTGTGCACGACGGTCGGCCGGAAGCCGCGCACGTCCGCGTCGCGCAGGGTGGCCATGGCGACGCCTTTCGCCGCCACGGGATCCTCCTCGGCAAGAGCGCGAACCAGTGGCGGACTGCAGAGAAGACGCTTGCCGACGTGACGATTGCGGTCGGCAAGAATCGACGCTTGCCGGAGCAGCAGCCGGGCATCGGCGTGGCGTCCGACATCGACATAGGCGCGGCCGAGCAAAGCGGCGATCAAGGGGATGTGCCATTCGATCTTGTTGCTCCGCGTCGCGTCGAGCACGCGTTCCAGCATCTCGATCGATCGCGCCTGCTGGCCGTTTGCCAGCAGCAGGCCGCCTTCGTAGGTATTCACCAGGACCTGGTCGAAGACGTGGCCATGGCGCGAGGCGATGGCGCCGGCTTCCTTGATGGCGTCGAAGCCGGCAGCGCTGTCGCCCAGGTCTTCGGAGATGCGCGCCAGGTAACAGAAATAGACGACCGATGGCAGGACGAAGGTGGCCGTCGTGCGTCGCTGGCCGCTTTCGTCGCGGGCATGCGGGGTATTCGACGTCAGGACCTGGCGCGCAGCGGCAAGATCGCCCGCGTACCACTGGGCCTGGGCGAGCGAGAAACTGGCGCTGACGATGCCGACGCTCTCACCGTTGGCCAGCATGATGTCGAGCGCGGCGCGGCTCAATTGCGTGGCGCTGGGCAGGTCGCCCGAATGGGACAGCATGGAGCCGCGGCTGATGTAGACGCGGGCAAGGTTGAGGTGGTCGCCGGCCTGCTCGGCGAGATCGTAGGCTTCCTTGAGATGCTCCTGGATCGCCGACGACTCGTTCATGGTGACGAGCACGCTGCGCATGCTGAGACGGGCATCGATGCCGAGCGTGATCGTGTCGACCGTGGCGGGCTGGTGGCTGAGCGCGCCGATCGCGGTCTCCAGATAGGCGCGCGCCTCGATCAGGGCCGAACGGCGACTGGCCCGTTGACCCGCGACCAGGGCATAGCGCGCCGCTTCGGGCCATACCTCGGCCTGCAGGGCATGGTGGGCCAGATGATTGACGACCTCGTCGTGGTCGTCGGGATGAAGGACTTCGAGCGCCCGCAACACCCGGGCATGCAACCGCCGTCGATCGCTGCGCAGCAAGGTGTCGTAGACGACGGACTGGGTCAGCGCATGGGCGAAGCTGTGGACGACGCCGCTGCGCTGATTGACCTCGACCAGGAAGCCCGCCGCGCGCAACAGCCTCATTTCCTGGGCCAGGACCAGCTCGTGCATGTCGGCGGCGGCGGCGAGGAGGCCGAGGGGAACGTCACGGCCGATCACCGCGGCGATCTGGAGGATGCTTCTGTGAAGCAGCGACAGCCGGTCGATGCGGGCGGCCAATATCGACTGGACCGACGCGGGAATGACGATGTTCGTCGGCTTGATGTCGCCCTTGGCGAGCGCTCCGGTCTCGTGGAGGGAGCGGGCGAACTCTTCCAGGAAGAACGGTGTTCCGTCGGCCCGCGAGATGATGTGTTCTCGCAACGGCGCCAGTTCGTCGGAGGCGCCGATGAGCTCCTGGAGAAGATGATCGGCGTGATCGGCGGTCAGGCGCTCGAGCTCGATCTCGATCTTGGCCTGCTTGCCATCACTGGCCTGAATGATCCGGGGCCAGCCGGGCCGGCGTTCCGGGCGCGTCGTCATCAACAGGAAGATGCGCGCCGCATCGATGCCGGCAAACAGCTCGGTCAGCACCTCGACACTCGACGCATCGAGCCAGTGATAGTCTTCGACGACCAGAATGAAGGGGTGCAGCTCGGCGTAGCGCAGCAGAACCGGGCGCAGTGACCGCACAAGGCGATCGTTGCGCTGCACGTGGTCGATCACCTGGAGCCCGGTGTCCTCGACCTCGCGATCGAGATGGGCGAGAAGGGGCGCTGTGTCGAACTCGGCATCGAGGCCCAGCGAGGCGAGGACCGATGGCAGCCGGGTGGCCACCTCGGCGTTCGGGGCGTCCTGCGAGCAGCCGGCGAATTCCCGCAGCAGCGCGGTGATCAGCGCATAGGGGATGGCCATGGTCAGCGCCGTGGTCTCCACGCGCATGACATGCCAGGTGCCTTGCCAAGTACCTTGCCAAGTACCTTGCGCCAAGTCCTGCAGGAACTGATGCAAGAGACGGGACTTGCCCATGCCGGCATCGGCCACGAGCGCGACCGACTGCGCCCGGCCGGCCGCCGCCCGTTCGAGGGCGGCTGACAACTCGGCGCGTTCCTGCTCGCGTCCGACGAAGGTCGACAGCGCCTTCGCGCCGGAACGGACGATCCAGGACGGTCGATCGGCGGCGCTCAAGAGGCGAAAGGCCGGCACCGGCTCGGCGATGCCTTTCAGCGCCACCGCGCCGATCGCCTCGATGCTGGCAATGCCGGTCACGAGGCTCGCGGTCTGGGACGCCATCAGGATGGTGCCGGGCTCGGCCTGCTGCTCGAGCCGGGCGGCGATGTGGGCGGTGATGCCGGCGACGTCGTAGTCAGCCTCGTCGCGGCCCGTCTTGCGCAGGATCACCGGACCGCTGCAGACGCCGATCCGGATGGGCAGGGCGAGCTCGCCCATCTGGGCGACGGCATCGAGCGCCGCCAATGCCGCGAAGCAGGCGCTCGCCGCATGGTCCTCGGTCGCCACGGGGACGCCGAACAGGGCCATGACGCCGTCGCCCATCTGCCGGTTGACCACGCCGCCGAAGCGCGTCACGGCCTTGACGAGGGTTGCGACCACCGAGCCGAGCGCGGTGTTGGCATCTTCGGCGTCCATCTTCGAGATCAGCTCGGTGGAGCCGCAGATGTCGGCGAAGAGGACCGTGACCTGCTTCTGCTGGGCGCCGGAGGAGTCCGGCGCTCCGTCGGTCGGCTTCTTGTCAGACGCTTCGAAGGGCGCGCCGCAGTTGGCGCAGAAGCGCGCGCCAAACCGGTTGGCTACCGAACACACGCGGCACGTCTTCTCGATTTTGTTGCCGCAGCTATCGCAATACTGCCCCGGCTGTGTGCTCTCTCCACAATGTGGGCAGGCTACAAGCATGTCCCCTCAGGACAGGTTCAGGACCCTCTCCGAAGCATTGCCCGACGCACCTAGCGACGACCGGCGGACTCCGGCTTGGGAGGCGGTGGCTTCTTGTCGGGCTCGGGCTGCTCGCGATCCGGCTCATAGGGCTTGTCGTTGTCGGGCCGCTCGGGCTCGTCCAAGGGCTTGTAGCCGTTGTTCGGCGACATGCTGATGGCGACGATCTTCGTCGCGGACCGGCTGGCCAGGTGCTTGACCACCGTGGTCTGCACGGCGAGGAGCAGTTCCTGCTGCTGCTCGGCCGACATCTCGAGATTGGCCAAGTCTATGCACAGCTGGCCGCCCGTGAATTCAGCTCTGGCTCCCATTGCATCCCCCATTCGTTGAATTTGTCGAATTCCGTCGATGGCTTGTCAATTGCTATTCAGAAGGATTGTAGATCACGAAAGAGCAGACTCGGCAGGCTTGCGGCCCATCCTGCCGCCACCACACGCAAGCGGAGCGGATGGCACAGCGCTGGAGCTTGTCGGTCGGCTCGGTTTCCGGCAGATGACAGTCGAGCTGCTGACGCATGCGGCCGATCAAGGCGCAGCTCTGGTTCTCCCAATTGCCGCACTTGGACTCGACGCACTGACCCGCCAGCCGGAACTTGCGTTCGGGTCGCGCGTCGAGGGTGCCTCGCATCTCGTCTGTCAGTGGAATGGGCGGAGCAATGCTGCCGACGACTCCGTCCGCTCCAATGAAACCGATGATCTGCGCGTCCGGCGATTCGCCCGTGGCGCTTGGGCAAATCCTGTGTTCGGCCATCGGCGGCCGGTCAGGCGACCGCGCGTCGCAAGGCCCTGACAGGCGGAGCGGCGGCCGGTCCGTTCGGCGCCAGGCTGATCGTCACCACCTTGGCAGGCTCGGCATGCCGGGCCAGATGAGCGACGACGGTCTCTTGAACGGCAGCCAGCAGCGCCTGCTGGTCATCCGTCGTCATTTCGATGTTGGTGAGGTCGATGCAGAGATGACCGCCGGTCAATTGCTGTCTCAGTCCCATTGAATCCCCCCATATGGTTGCAACAGCATCAATCGATTACGACTCGATGGAAGAGGTGTCAACATGAAGTGCACGCGATTGTTGTACCGCCCGTGTGATGCAGGTGATGTGGTATCGTACCGCCTCGCTCCATCTCCGATCACGAGGACTGCATGAGCTACTACGATCTGGGCGCCTACAGCCGGAAGATCACCACCAAGTCGCCCGAGGCCCAGACCTGGTTCGACCGCGGCCTGATCTGGGTCTGCGCCTACAATCACGAGGAAGGGGTCCGGTGCTTCGAGAAGGCGCTGGAGCACGACCCCGACTGCGCCATGGCGCATTGGGGCGTGTCCTATGCGTCAGGCCCCAACTACAATCTGCCGTGGGAGCTTCTGGATCCGAACGGCCAGGTCAACGCGCTGGCGGCGTCCTATGACGCCATGCAGAAGGCGCTGGCGTGTGCCGCCTCGGCCAAGCCCATCGAGAGGGCGCTGATCGGGGCGCTGCCGGTGCGCTACCCGCAGCGGGAGCCAATCGAGGACATGTCAGGCTGGAACAAGGCCTTCACCAACACCATGCGCGGCCTGTTCAAGCAGCATCCGGCCGACCTCGACGTGCGCTGCGTCTTCGTCGAGGCGATCATGAACGAGACGCCGTGGCAGATGTGGAACCTCGAGACCGGCCAGCCGGCCGACGGCGCCGGCACCGAGGAGGCGATGTCGGTGCTGGAGGAGGGCTTCGAGACGATCGCCGCGTCGTGGAGCCATCCCGGCCTGCTGCATCTCTATGTGCATCTCATGGAGATGTCGCCGTTCCCGGAGCGCGCGCTGCGCGCCGGCGACCGGCTGCGCGAGCTGGTGCCCGATTCGGGCCATCTGGTGCACATGCCGACGCACATCGACGTGCTGTGCGGCCACTACCACGACGTCGTCGTCTACAACCAGAAGGCCGTCGTCGCCGACCGCAAGTTCCTCGAGCGCGAAGGCCCGATGAACATCTATTCGATGTACCGCAACCACAACTATCACTTCGTGGTCTACGGCGCGATGTTCCTCGGCCAGTACACGCCCGCCCTGCAGGCCGCCGAGGAGCTGATCGACACCACGCCCGAGGCGCTGCTCCGAATCCCGTCACCGCCGATGGCCGACTTCATCGAGCCGTTCCTGTCGATGAAGCAGCACGTGCTGATCCGCTTCGGCAAGTGGCACAAGATCATCGCCCAGGAGCTGCCCAAGGACCCCGAGCTCTACTGCTCGACCACCGCGATGATGCTCTACGCCAAGGGCGTCGCCCACTCGGTGCTGGGCGAGATCGCCGAGGCCGAGAAGGCGCGCACTGCCTTCCGCGCCGCTCGCGCTAAGGTCCCGGAGAGCCGGCGCGTGCACAACAACACCGTCGTCGACCTTCTGGCCATCGCCGAGGAGATGCTGAGCGGCGAGCTGGAATATCGCCGCGGCAACTTCGACTTGGCCTTCGCCCATCTGCGCCGCGCCGTCCAGTTCGACGATTCGCTGCCCTACGACGAGCCGTGGGGCTGGATGCAGCCGACGCGGCATGCGCTGGGCGCGCTGTTGCTGGAGCAAGGCCATCTCGAGGAGGCCGAGGGGGTCTACCGCTCCGACCTCGGCTACGACGGCAAGCTGCGCCGCGCCTGCCAGCATCCCGAGAACGTCTGGAGCCTGCACGGGCTCTACGAATGCCTGCGCCGGCGCGGCGACACGGTCGAGGCGCCGCTGATCAAGGCCCGCCTCGATCTCGCCCAGGCGCGCACCGAGGTGCCGATCCGTGCCTCCTGCCTCTGCCGGCGCGAAGCGGCGTAAGAAGGAGCGTTCCTCCCCTTCGCGGAACCCGCGAAGCGGAGGTGCCCGCGTTAGCGGGCGGAGGGGTCATGAGCACTAATGCTGTTGCTCATGACCCCTCCGTCCGCTCCGCGGACACCTCCCCATCGAAGACGATGGGGAGGCTTGCGACGGGTGCCGGCCCGTGAAAGCATTTCCCATCAAACGATAACCAAGCAAATCGGAGGACGCCTCATGGATGTCGGCATGATGATGGTGTTCGCCAGCTACGGCTGGGAGAACTGCTCCGACGATCGGGTGTGGAACGAGGAGATCAGGCTGGCGCGGCTCGCCGCCGACCTCGGCTTCGATTGCCTGTGGTCGGCCGAGCATCACTTCAACGACTACTCGTTCGTGCCCGACAATCTGGCGCTGATGACGCATCTCACCGCCTTGTGCCCGAACATCGATGTCGGCACGGCGGCGGTGATCCTGCCCTGGCACGATCCGCTGCGCGTCGCCGAGAACGCCGCCGTGCTCGACATGCTGAGCAAGGGCCGCCTGCGGCTCGGCTTGGGACGCGGCCTGGCGCGGCGCGAGTTCGAAGCCTTCCGGCTCAGCATGGACGAATCACGCGCCCGCTTCGACGAGGCGGCGCCCATGATCGTCAACGCCCTCAAGACCGGCTTCATGGAAGGCGACGGCAAGTACTATAAGCAGCCGCGCATAGAAATCAGGCCGCGGCCGCAGCACTCGTTCGACGGCCGCATCTACGCCGTGGCCTCGAGCGAGGATTCAGTGGACTCGGCGGCCAAGCTCGGCGCGCACATCGTGATGTTCACCGACCGGCCGTGGGAGATGCGCGTGCCGCAGATCGAGCATGGCCGCACCTTGCACCGCAAGTACCACGGCACCGAGCCGCCGACGCTCATGCTCACCGAGTTCTGCGTCTGCGGCACCAACGCCGACATCGAGGACGAGGCGCGCCGGTATCAGGGCAAGTTCGTCGAGAGCAACTTCTATCACTACGAGTTCCTCGGCGAGCACTTCAAGACGGTGAAGGGCTACGACTCCTACCAGCAGAAGGCCGAGATCGCCCGCAAGGGCGGCCTGGAAGGTGCCGTGAACGGCTTCATGCAGGCAGCGTCGTGGGGACCGCCGGACAAGATCCTGCGCGGCCTCGAGGCGCGGCGGAAGGTGGTCGGCGACTTCGAGATGAACGTCGCCTTCCGTTTCGGCGGCACGCCGTACGAAGTGTCGGAGCGCGGCCTGAAGCTTTTTGCCAAGGAAGTGCTACCGGTCGTGAAATCGTGGAAGCCGGCGAAGGCCGAGAAAGCGGCGGCGTGACATTCCAAGGAAACCTCACCCTCATGTTCCTCTCCCCCTAGCGGGGGAGAGGAGGAGGTTGTCGTAGGAGTGCTGAGATGACTGACGTAAAAATCCTGGCGAGTGGTTTCGGCTTCCCCGAAGGCCCTGTCGTCATGCCCGACGGAGCGGTGATCCTGACGGAGATCCGCAACGGCCGCTGCTCGCGCGTGACGGCGGACGGCAAGTCCTCGGTGTTCTCGGAATGCGGCGGCGGACCCAACGGGCTGGCGATCGGCCCCGACGGCGCGCTCTATCTCTGCAACAACGGCGGCGCCCGCTATGTCGAAGGCACGTCGATGAGCCAGGGTGCGCATGCCGGCTACAAGGGCGGCTCGATCCAGCGGCTCGATGCGAAGACAGGCGCGGCGAAGACGCTCTATGCCGAATGCGACGGCCACAAGCTCTCGGCGCCCAACGACCTGGTGTTCGACAAGCAGGGCGGCTTCTACTTCACCGATCTCGGCAAGCGCCACGCCCGCCATCGCGACCACGGCGGGCTCTACTACGCCTTGCCCGACGGCTCGAAGATCACCTGCATTGCCTATCCGATCGTCAGCCCCAACGGCTGCGCGCTGTCGCCCGACGGCAAGATCCTTTACGTCGCCGACACCGAGGGCGCGTGGCTGTGGGCGTTCGACATCGAAGGCCCGGGCGTGCTGAAGAAGCCCGCGCCGTTTGCCCATCACAGCGGCCGCGTGCTGGGCGGCGTCACCGGGCCGGCGCGTTTCGACAGCATGGCAGTGCTGGAGAACGGCAATATCTGCGTGGCGACGCTGACCACCGGCAAGATCACCGAATTCTCGCCGGCCGGCGCGGTCGTGCGCGAGGTCAAGATGCCGGACGTCTATCCGACCAACATCTGCTTCGGTGGCAATGACCGGCGGACTGCCTATATAACGCTGTCGGACAAAGGCCAGCTCGGCGTGATGCAGTGGCCGACGCCCGGCCTGAAGCTGAATTTCTAGGGAGTCCTGGCCATGGCCGGAAACGCACAAGCCGTCATCGATCTCGACAAGAAGCGCATGCAGGCGATGGCCAAGAAGGACGTCGCCACGCTGCAGTCGGTGCTGGCCGACGACCTCATCTACACGCATTCGTCGGCGCGGCTCGACACCAAGAAGAGCCTGATCGACAACATGACATCGGGCGCGACGGTCTACACCAGCGTCGAGCCGTCGGACGTCAAGGCGCAGGACCTCGGCGACACGGTGGTGCTGACGGGAACCTGCCAGATCAAGGTGACGTCGAACGGCACGCCAAACGCCTTCGGCGTGCGCTTCACCGATGTCTATGCCAGGCTCGACGGGCGCTGGCAGATGGTAACCTGGCAGTCGACGCGCCTGCCCGCGTAAACTGCCCGCGTAAGGAGATCAGTCATGACCGAAGCCAAGCTCGCCCCCAACATGCCGAAGTGGATGGTCGACCACACCAATCTCTACCTGTCGAGTGGCGGCAAGGAAGGGCACATGTACACCATCAAGCAGCCCGACCGGCCCTCGCTCACCGTGCCGTCGCTGCTGCTGACGACGACGGGCCGCAAGTCGGGCGAGAAGTTCCTGTTCCCGCTGTTCTACGGAAAGGCAGGCAACAGCTACTACATCGTCGCCTCCAAGGGCGGCGCACCGGACCATCCCGGCTGGTACAAGAACATCCTCGTCCACCCCGAAGTCGAGATCCAGGTCGCCACCGACAAGATCAAGGCGCGGGCGCGCACGGCGAGCGGCGAAGAGCGGGCGAAGCTCTGGAAGGCGGCCGCCGAGTTCTGGCCGCCCTACATCGACTATCAGAAGAAGGCGCCGCACCGGGAAATCCCGGTCGTGGTGCTCGACCCGATCAGCTAGCTGTTATGACAGTTTTGCTCGAACGACGGGCAGAACTCCCTTCGCCAGGGCCCCCAGACTGTCGACGGCATGACGCAACGTCATGCCGGGTTGGCGGCCCTGGAAGATGAAGTGCGTCAGCGCATAGCGCGGCAGCCACTCGATCATCTTGGCCGCGATCTCGGCCGGCGTGCCTAAAAACCAGCGGTCCTGCATGAAGGCTTCCGAAAGATAGAGCGGATTGTCGCCGGTCAGCGGCTTGCGCTCGCCCGTCGCCGGATCGACGTAGGTCTGGCCGGTGCGCTCGGGTGCGTACTGCACGCGATAGACGTGATCGATGTAGGGCTTGTGCCGTTTGATCGCGTCGGTCGCTGAATCGCCGATGAGCACTTCGCGCATCAGCGCATGCGGCAGCAGTCCGGCGTTCTGCCTTTCGGCTTCGTCATCGAACGATTTGATCTGACGCGACAGATGCTGAAGTTCGATGAGCGGCGCCACGATCAGCCCGGCGCGATAGCGCACGGCGCGGGCGCGCGCCTGTGGCGCGGCGGCGCCGACCCAGAGCGGCAGCGGGCCCGGCTTGATCGGCGGCGGCCGCAGCAGGCCGCCTTTGACGTTGTAGATGCGGCCCTCGTAGTCGAAGCGCTCGCCACGCCAGGCGAGGCCCAGGATGTCGAGCGCCTCCTCGAAGGCCCGGGTGCGTGTCTTGAAATTCCAGCCGAAGCTCTCGAACTCGGCTGGGCGATAGCCTTGTCCCAGCCCGATCTCGATGCGGCCGCCGGAAATGTTGTCGACCACCGAGAGATCTTCGGCCAGCCGCAGCGGATGGCCGTAGAGCGGCGCCAGCGCGACGCCCTGGCCGATCTGGCAGTTCGGGGCGGCGACGGCGAGCGCCGCACAAGCGACGACGGGCGAGGGGCAGTAGCCGTCGGCCTCGCCGTGATGCTCGCTGGCCCAGATCGAGTCGAAGCCTAGCCGATTGGCCTCGCTCGCGAGCTCCAGGCTCTCGCGATAGGACGTGTCCCGGGCCTCGTTCAAACCGGGGTTGGTCTGGAAGCTGAGCGACAGCCCGAACTTGACGGTCACCGTCAGCCGCCCAGCCGGCGCTTCAGCTCGGTCCAGCGGTCGATGATCGGCATCAGCTTGTCTTCCGTCTCCGCCGGCAGGGTGAAGGTGACGCGATCGACGCCGATCTCCTGGCAGAACTTCAACTGGTCGAGTACCTCGGGCACGCGGAAGATGGTTATCGGCAGGCTGGCGGGGTCGCGGCCGGCCTCCTTGGCCATGACGCGGAACTTGTCGATGACCACGCCGACGCCGCCTTTCTCCAGGCGGTCGGCGCGCGGGATCCAGCCGTTGCCGTAGCGGATGGCGCGGCGCGCCGCATACGGGAAGGCGCCGCCGACGATGATCGGCGGGTGCGGCTTCTGGAACGGTTTTGGCCACTGCTTCATCTTGTCGAAATTCACGAACTCGCCGTGATACTCGGGCTCCTCCTCGGTCCAGATCGTCTTCATCGCCTCCATGCGCTCGCGCGCGAGCTTGTGGCGGCTCGCGAAGGCGGTGCCGTGGTTCTCGATCTCGTCCTGGTTCCAGCCGTTGCCGACGCCGAACAGGAAGCGGCCCTGGGAGAGCTGGTCGATCGTCGACACGACCTTGGCCGTGACGATGGGATCGCGCTGCGTGAGGAGTGCAATGCCGGTGCCGACCTTGAGCTTGGTCGTCACCGTGGCCGAGGTGTTCAGCACCAGGAACGGATCCATGATGTCGTAGTAGGGCCGGATCAACGGACCGCCAGCCGGATAGGGCGTTTTGCGTGTCGAGGGGATGTGCGTGTGTTCGGGCACCCAGAGCGATTCGAAGCCGCGCTCCTCGAGCAGCCGCGCCAGCGGCGCGGGCTGCATGGAGTCCGCGGTGAAGAACATCACGGCGCCGATTTTCATGGTCGTTTCCCCTCGCTGGCGTTTGAAGGCTATCCTAGCCATGCAGCCGGGAGGAAAACATGCCAATCGCCGGGAAGTACCTTTTCATCGTCAGCATGGATGTGGCGAAGGAAAAAGAGGCGCTGTTCAACGAGGTCTACGACAAGGAGCACGTGCCCTTGCTCTCCAAGGTGCCGGGCGTGCGCGGCGTGACGCGCATGAAGACCGAGCCTGCCGCCTTCAACATCGCCGGTCAGCGCAAGGTGCTCGACGGCGCGGGCGCGCCGACCTACATGGCGATCTACGAGCTCGACAGCCCCGACGTGCTCTTGAGCAAGGAATGGGCGGAAGCGGGCGAGAAGGGGCGCTGGCCCGCCGAAGTGCGGCCCTTCACCACCAACCGCCATCACATCGTGCGCAAGGTGATCTGATGCGCTTCAAGAACAAGGTGGCGCTGATCACCGCCGGCGGCAACGGCATCGGCCGTGCCACGGCCAAGATCATGGTGAGCGAAGGCGCCACCGTCATTGTCGCCGACAACCATCAGGGCCATCTCGACGAGGCCGTGCCGTCGCTCAAAGAGGCGGCCGGCAAGTCGGGCGGCAAGGTGCTTGGCGAGCAGATCGACGCCCTGGATCCGCAGCAGGTCGAGAAGCTGATCGCCAGGACGGCCCAGGACCACGGCGCCATCGACATCCTGGTCAATGCCGTGGGCGGCAGCACGGTGATCGCCAACCCGCAGGCCACGACCGAGCAATTGAGCTTCGCCGACTGGCAGAAGCTCATCGCCTTCAACCTCGACGCCACCTTCCTCTGCACCCACACGATCATTCCGGTGATGAAGAAGAAGCGCAGCGGCAAGATCGTCAACCTGGCCTCGATCGCCGGCCGGGGCTTGAGCTTCAACAGCTCCAGCGCCTATGCCGCGGCCAAGGGCGGCATCATCGCCTTCACCCGCAAGCTCGCCTTCGAGCTCGGGCCGGACGGCATCAACGTCAATGCCATCGCCCCCAGCATCACCTTGACCGAGCGCATCCGGCCGCACTGGGACAAGCGCTCGCAGGCCTCGCAGGCCGAGGAGATCGAGCGCACGCCCTTGCGCCGCGTCGCCGAGGCGGCCGACCAGGCCAATGTGATCTGCTTCCTCGCCTCGTCGGACGCCGATTTCGTCACGGGGCTGACGATCGATGTGACGGGTGGGGTGTGACCACACACCGTTCAGGCTCCTCTCCCCCGCTAGGGGGGAGAGGAACATGAGGGTGCTGGGCGAAATGACTAACAAAGGGAGAACCACATGGCCCGCAAGGTCGGATTCATCGGGCTCGGCGCCATGGGCGGGCCGATGGCGCTCAATCTCGCAAAGGCCGGCCACAAGCTGGTGGTGTACGACATCGACCAGAGCAAGACGGCGGCGGTGCGCGCCCAGGGCGCCGAGCTCGCCGGCAATGCCGAGGCGGTGGCGGCTGCGGTCGATCGCACGATCCTGATCGTCGAGACCACCGATCAGGCCAAGGAAGTGATCATGGGCGAGCGCGGCATCGTCCGCGGCGCCAAGCCCGGCCACGTCGTGGTCTGTATGTCGACCATCGATCCGTTCGCCGCGCGCGAGATCGCCGAGCAATTGAAGGCCAAGGGTATCGCCATGGTCGATGCACCGGTGAGCGGCGGCACGGGCCGCGCGCAGTCGGGCGAGCTGTCGGTGATCGTGGGCGGCGACAAGGAGACCGTCGCCAGGTGCGAGGACCTGTTCAAGGCGATGGGCAACCGCACCTTTCATGTCGGGCCGCTGGGCAGCGGGCTCGCCATGAAGCTGGTCAACAACATGCTGGTGCAGGTCAACACCGTGGCGGTGGCCGAGGCGCTGGTGCTGGGAGTCAAGGCGGGCCTCGATCCGCAGGCGATCTACGACGTCGTGCGCGTCTCGACCGGCGCCAGTGCCGCCTGGGAGCTGCGCGTGCCGCGCATCCTCAAGGGCGACTACGAGCCCGGCGGCACGATCGACATCTCCTACAAGGACCAGGAGCTCGAGACCGCCTTTGCCAAGCGCCTGGGCGTGCCCGTGCTGCTCGCGAATGTCAGCCAGCAGGTCTACCAGATGGCCCGCGCCCAGGGGCTCAACAAGCAGGACGGCTCGGCGGTGGTGAAGATCTTCGAGCAGTTCGCCGGCGTGAAAGTGAAGGGGGAATAGCGATGACCACGTTCGTGCTGATCCACGGCGCCTACCAGGGCGGCTGGATCTGGAAACCGACCGTCGAGCAGCTTCTGGCCAAGGGCCATCGCGTGTTCGCGCCGACCCTCGACGGCTGCGCCGAGCGCAAGGGCCAGGTGCGCGCCGGCATCACCACGGAGAGCCACGGCGAGGAGATCGCCAACTTCCTGTTCTACGAGGACCTGAAGGACGTCGTGCTGGCCGGCACCAGCACCGGCGGCATGGTGATGGCGCGCGCCGCCGAGCTCGCGCGCGAGCGCGTGGCACGCGTGGTCTTCGCCGACGCGTTGGCGCTCATGAACGGCGAGGCGCTGCCCGACATCGTCAAGCGTCCGACCGCGGTCAACACCGAGCTGACCAGCGGACCGTCGAAGCAGGATTTCGAGAACCGCCTGTTCAAGGATCTCGATCCGGCGATGCGCGCCTGGGCGATCGAGCGCTGCACCATGCATCCCATTGCCGCCATGACCCAGCCGGTGAAGCTCGACCGCTTCTGGGGCCAGTCGTGGAACGCCTCGGTGATCTGGTGCAAGCAGAGCACCAATCCGCCGGTCGCCCATCAGCGCCGCTGCTGCGAGACGCTGAAGGGCCGTTGGCACGAGCTCGACACCGGCCACTATCCGATGCTGAGCGAACCTGCGGCGCTCGCGCGCCTGATCGCGGAGGGCTGACGGCCATGACGAAGGAGACCACCTCCGGGAGTGCCGCGTCAGGCTTGGGTTCGATGCTCCAGAGCGGAGCGCGCAACCGCGATGAGCCGACGCGCTTTGGCCGCATCTTCAAGCCCGACGAAGCCTGGCACGCCAAGGCGCCGGCCGAGCCGATCCTCGAGCCGGATCTCGCGATCGTCGACACCCATCATCACCTGTGGGACTTCGGGCGCTTTCGCTATCTGCTCGATGAGCTGCTGGCTGACCTGAACAGCGGGCACAACATCGTCGCCACGGTGTTCGAGGAATGCCGCTCGATGTACCGCGCCCACGGGCCCGAGGAGATGAAGCCGGTGGGTGAGGTCGAGTTCGTGGCCGGCGTCGCCGCCATGAGCGACAGCGGCACGTACGGGCCGGCGCGCATCTGCCGCGGCATCGTGGGTTACGCCGACCTCGCTTTGGGCGATCGCGTGGCGGCCGTGCTCGAAGCAGAGATCGCGGCCGGCGGCGGCCGTTTCCGCGGCATCCGCTATTCCGGCGGCTGGGATGCCGATCCCATCATCGGCAACAGTCACGGCGTGTCAGGGCCCGGCGAGTACATGCGGGCGGAGGTCCGCTCCGGCATGAAGCAACTCGAGCGGCTGGGCCTGGTGCTCGATGCCTGGGTGTTCCATCCGCAGCTTGGCGAGGTCGTCGACCTCGCGCGGGCGTTTCCCAACGCCGGCATCGTGATGTGCCACATGGGCGGGCCGCTGGGCTACGGTCCGTACGCGGGCAAGAAGGACGAGGTCTTCGCCAACTGGAAGGCCTCGATGACGGAACTCGCCAAGTGTCCCAACGTGTCGGTGAAGCTTGGCGGCGTGACGATGCGGCTCGCCGCCTACGACTACGGCAAGTTGCCGGCGCCGCCATCGTCGGAGGCGCTCGCCGGCTACTGGGGGCCGTACGTGAAGACCTGCATCGACCTGTTCGGTCCCGACCGCTGCATGGTCGAGAGCAACTATCCGGTCGAGAAGATGGGCATCGGCATGCCGGCGCTGTGGAACGTGTTCAAGCGCCTCACCGCGGGCGCGTCGGCCGCCGAGAAGAAAGCGATCTTCAGCGGCACGGCGAACCGGGTGTACCGGCTGGGACTCTGACTTCCTCCCCTTCGCGGATGCCGCGAAGGGGAGGTGTCGCCGTCATACGGCGACGGAGGGGTCATGAGCGTCACCGTTACGCTCATGACCCCTCCGTCAGCGTAAGACGCTGACACCTTCCCAACTTCGTTGGGGAGGAAGTCTCAAGCCGCCAGCTTCACCACGGTCTCGATCTCGGGCAGGCGCTGGTCGACCTTCTCCGGCCGCTGGCTGCCGAGATTCACGATCAGGCGGTGCACGCCGAGATCGGCGTATTGCTTCACGTGGTCCGGCGCCATGTTCATCGGCGGCGTGATGATGATCTCGTATTTCGAATCGCGCTTGGCTCCGGCCTTGGCGAAGGCGGCGTCGAGCTTGTCGAGCATCTGCTTGGCGCGGGTGGGGTCGAGGTTGAAGCCGTACCAGCCGGCGCCGAACTTCACGGCGCGGGCGAAGGCGGCATCGGCATAGCCGCCGACGATGATCGGCACGTGCGGCTTCTGGATCGGCTTGGGATCCATGCGCATGGTCTCGAACTTCACCCATTTGCCGGAGAAATCGACCACCGGCTCGGTCCACAGGCGGCGCATCACTTCGAGAAACTCGTCGCAGCGCTTGCCGCGATCCTCCCAGCGATAGCCGCAGGCCTCGACCTCTTCCTTGTTCCAGCCGACGCCGATGCCGAAGTCGATGCGCCCGTCGCTCAGCCAGTCCAGCGTGCACATCTCCTTGGCCGTGTAGATCGGATTGCGCTGCGGCACGAGCGCGACGCCGGTGCCCAGCCTGACCTTGGAGGTCGCGCCGGCCAAGAAGCCTAAGGTCGCCGAGACGTCCAGCATGCCGCCGCCCTCGGGCACGGGGATGCGGCCGTCCTTGGAGCCGGGATAGCCGTAGGTGTTCTTGTCGAACAGCGCCACGTGCTCGCCCATCCAGATCGATTCGAGACCCGCATTCTCGGCGCGCTTGCCGAACTCCTTGATCATCTTGGGTGTCGCCTGGGGCGACATGAATGTCGCGAAGACTCCGACTTTCATGATGCTCTCCTTCAGTTGAGGCGCGCGGCTTGCGCCATGACCTCGATGGCCTCGGGTTGGCGTGAACGAACGCTGATCGTGTCGGCGCCGCAATCCTCCCAGGCGCGATAGCGCTCGCGGATGCGCGGCGCCGGCCCGACGAGAGATTTCATGTCGACCCATTCGTCGGGCACGGCCGCGATCGCCTCGTCCTTGCGATGCGCGAGATAGAGCTCCTGGATGCGCTTGGCCGCGTCGCCAAAACCGCGGCGCACCATGATGTCGTTGTGGAAGTTCTTGTCCTTGTGACCCATGCCGCCGACATAGAGCGCCACTTCCGGCTTCAGCCTGGCAAGCGCCGCCTTCACGTCGTTCTCGACCTCGACATGCACCGAGGCGGTGATGGCGAAGTCCTTCATGCTCTTGCCGTCGCCGGCGCGGCGAAAACCTTCCTCCAGCCAGGGCCGGTACTCGTCCATGGCGCCCGGCATGAAGCCCATGGGCAGCCAGCCGTCGGCGATCTCGGCGGTGAGCTTGACCGTCGATTCGTTGCCGGTGGCGAGATAGATCGGGATGTCCGGGTTCATGTGCAGGATCGACTTCAAAGGTTTGCCGATGCCCAGCGCGCCCGGCCCGGTATAGGGCAGGGTGTACTCCTTGCCGTCGTGCGTCACCGGCCCCTCGCGCCTGAAGATCTTGCGCATGATCGCCACGTAATCCTTCATGCGGTAGTAGGGCTTGCCCCATGGCTCGCCGTACCAGCCTTCGACGATCTGCGGGCCCGACACGCCGAGCCCGGCGATGAAGCGGCCGCCGCCCGCCATGGCGTCGACCGTCGCCGCCGACATCGCCGCATTGGCCGGCGTGCGGGCGGCCAGCTGCATGATGCCGGTCCCGAGCCTTATGCGCTTGGTGAGCGCGGCGATGTAGGCGAGCGGCGTTACCGCGTCGGAACCGTACGCCTCGGCGGTCCATACCGAGTCGTAGCCCAGCTCCTCGGCGCGCTGGATCAGCTTGACCGGGATGTCGAGGTGCGCGCGCGAATAGCCGATCGACAGGCCCAATTTCATTGCCGTTTCCTCCGCTTCCAACGCAAACTATACCAATAACAGCCAGAGGAAACGCGATGCCAAGAGTGGGTTACCTGCTGCCGACGCGCGAGCGGGTCATGGAGGGACGCGACGAGACCGGCTCGCTGCTGGCGCTGGCCGAAAAGGCCGAAGGCCTGGGCTACGATTCGCTGTGGGTCGGCGATTCCCTGCTGGCGCGGCCGCGGCACGATCCGCTGACCTTGCTGGCCGCCGTCGCCGCCCGCACCAAGAAGCCCGAGCTCGGCACCGCCGTGCTGCTGCCTGCTCTGCGAAATCCCGTCGTGCTGGCCCAGCAGGTGGCGACGCTCGATCGCATCTCCGAGGGGCGCGTGATCCTGGGCATCGGCATTGCCTCCGATGTCCCCAACATACGCGCCGAGTTCACCGCGGCCAGTGTGCCGTTCGACAAGCGTGTTGGCCGCCTGGTCGAGGGAATGGCGCTGTGCCGGGCGCTGTGGACCGGCAAGCCCGTCACCTGGCCGAAGCCGGGATCGCAAGGGCGCTGGAAGGTCGAGGCGAGCGTGCTCGGCCCGACGCCGCATCGTCCCGGCGGGCCGCCGATCTGGGTCGCGGGCGCGGTCAAGGCGTCGCGCGAACGCGTCGGCAAGTTCTTCGACGGCTGGTTCCCCAACAGCCCGCTCGCCAAGGACTATGCGCCGGAGTGGGCCGAGGTGGTCGCTGCGGCGAAGGCCGCCGGCCGCGATCCGTCCAAGCTGACGGCGGCGATGTACTGCACGCTGTCGATCGACGACAACGTCCAGCGCGCCGACGACAAGCTCAACGCCTACCTGAAGGAATATTATGGCGTCGATCCCCTGGAGACGCGCAAGCGCCAGAAGAGTTTTGCGGGCCCTGCAGCCGAAGCCGCGGCCTGGCTGAAATCCTATGCCGATGCCGGTGCGACGCACATTGTGTTGCGCTTCGCCGGCGATCATGACCGGCATCTCGAGACGGCGGCGCGGATCCGCCGCGATCTTGGCTGGTAAGGGGGCTGGTGACGCCATGAAATTCGCTCTGCACTTCGGCAATAACACTTTTCCCGACTTCGCCGGTGCGGCCCGGCTGGCTCGGCTCGCCGAGGCCGCCGGCTTCGACTCGGTGCTGGCGGTCGACCACGTGGTCTTTCCCGACAACTACAGCTCGACCTACCCCTATTCGGCGACCGGCCGCCTGCCGGTCGGCCGCGGCGGCGCCTTTCCCGATCCCCTGATCTGGATTGCCTATGCCGCCGCCGTGACGACGCAGCTGCGCTTCCTGACCGGCGTGGTCATCCTGCCGCAGCGCGACCCGCTGGTGCTGGCCAAGCAGGTCGCCACTCTCGACTACATGAGCGGCGGGCGGTTCGAGCTCGGCATCGGCGTCGGCTGGCTGAAGGAGGAGTTCCAGGCCATGGGCGTGCCCTTCGAGCGGCGTGGCCGGCGGGCCGACGAATACGTCGCCGCCATGAAGACGCTATGGGCCGAGGACGGTGCAACTTTCTCGGGCGAGTTCGTCAATTTCAAAGAGGTCAGCTGCAATCCCAAGCCGATCGGCCGCGTCCCCATCATCGTCGGCGGCCATTCCGAGGCGGCGGCCAAGCGCGCCGGCCGGCTGGGCGATGGGTTTTTTCCGTCGATTGGCTCCCAGGTAGATACTTTTCCTCTTTTCGACGTGGCGCGCCGCGCCGCGGCGGAGGCCGGCCGCGATCCTGCTGCCATCGAGATGATTGCCGGCTGCCCCGACCTGTTGCTCAGCTCGACCGTCGAGCCACGGGCCGCCATCGAGGAACGCCGGCGCCGTGGCGTCGATCGCATCGTACTGCCGGTCGGCCCGTTCATGCCGAACCTCGAGGAGAGCCTGGCGCGCTTCGGCGACACGATCATTCGCCCGTATGCGGAGCTATGACGGGCTTCACTCGATGTGCTCTCGCGAAAAGTTGAACGCGGCGAACGCGCATAGGTGCACTGCCGAAATATGACGTGCAGTTGCAGGTGCAACTGCACATTTTCCCCCGCATATGAGTAGTGCTGCGCCCGAAATAGTCCCGCTCTTCGCGACGCCACTCGTTACCCTCGATGTCCCTGAGGCGCCGACTCTCAACAGGGAGTTGCGCAGCGTGATCGTCGAGCGCGAGAAGACCCATCCCAGCACGCAGCATTCCAACCTCGGCGGTTGGCAGTCGAGCTGGGACATGGATCGCTGGGGCGGCGCACCCGCGATCAAGCTAATGGCCATCGGCCGCAACCTCGCCAATCGCGTGACGACGGATCGCAAGGGCAACGCGGGCAGCGGTCCTCATCCCGGATATTTTGCCGTGACCTGGCACGGCAACATGTGGGCGAACGTGAACCGCAGCGGCCATGGCAACGAATTCCATTCGCATCCCGGCGCCTTCTGGTCGGGCGTCTACTACGTCGACGATGGCGGCATCGATGCCGATCCGTCGCTGGGCGGCGAGCTCGAGTTCATGGACCCGCGCGGCCCCTTGCCGGCGATGAACGCACCGCATCTAGGCTATGCCATGCCTGGCGGCCTGACGGGCGGTGCCACCGAACGCATCCGGCCCAAGGCCGGCCGGCTGGTGATGTTCCCGTCGTGGATGATCCACCAGGTGCGGCCTTACAAGGGCGCCGCCGAACGCATTTCCATCGCGTTCAATTTGAGCCTCTAGAGGTCATGCTCCTCTCCCCCGCTAGGGGGAGAGGCTAGGTGAGGGGGCTTCGACAGCTCGTACAACCCCCTCACCTAACCTCTCCCCCTAGCGGGGGAGAGGAACATGACTAGTTACGCGAACGCCTTGCGGATTCTGGCCCAGTCGGCGAGCGCGTGTTCCTGGCCGGGCACGAGCTGGATGGTGAACTGGTTGTAGCCCGCGCCGCGCAGCGCCTCGATGCGTTTCTTGATCTCGGCCTCGCTCGCGGTGAAGGAGGTGTTGGCGATCAGCTCGGCGCTGACAAACTTCTTCTCCTCCGCCTTGACGAACATCAGATGGCCGCGGTGGTTCTCGAGGTAGGGCGCGTCCTTGGGCTCGAAGCCGCGCGCCTGCTCGATGTAGGCCTTGATCTCCGGGGTCGACAGCATGGCCACGCCCGGCTTCAGGCCGGCCAGCGCCTCGTCGGCCGCGCGATGGAGCATCACCGCGGCGCGCGGTCCCGCCTGCGCCATGGCGCGTTCGGAGTTTGCGGGTTCGCCGTCCTTCAGCACGCAGCCCAGCGCGAAGGCGGTGGCCTGCAGGTCGCCGATCGCGTGGCCGGCCTTGGTCCAGGCCTCGCGCATGGCTTCGACTTCCTTGATGCCGTTCTCGACCTTGCCGACGAAGTCGATCCAGCCCGCCTTGAGCTTGGCGGTGAGCGCGCGGGTGCGCGGACCGAAGGCGGAGAAATGCAGCGCGATCGGGTCCTTGGTGTTGAACAATGGCAGCTCGGGATTGAGGAACCGGATCTTCTTCTTCTGCCCCTCCATCTCGAACTCGACGGTCTCGCGCCGTAGCAGGCCATAGACCTGATGGACGTAGGTCTCCATATCCTTGACCTTGATGGCGCCGAAGCCCATGGCGCGCCGCGCCGTGAAGCCGGTGCCGACGCCGAAGTCGATGCGGCCGGGCGCGAGCTGGTTCAACGACGCCAAGGCATTGGCCGTCACGGGCGCGATGCGGTTCGACGGCACCAGCACGCCGGTGCCGAGCCGGATGCGCCTGGTGTTGGCCGCCGCGGCGCCCATGGCGACGAAGCAGTCGGCGCTCAGCATCTGGGTGTCGTAGAACCAGGCGTGGGTGAAGCCCAGCTCCTCGGCTTCCTTGGTGACCTTCCAGGAGTCTGCCGCCGTGGGCAGGGCGATGCCGAAATCCATCGTCGTGTTCCTTCTCAGGTATCCGCCAACGCCGCCAGCATGCGATCGCGCGCGGCGAAGTCGCCGTCGGCATGGACCGGCTGCAGGCAGACATGCGTGGCGCCCGCCTCGAAGTGGGCGCGCAGGCCTTTCTTGATCGTGTCGGCATCGCCCCAGAGGCACATGGCGTCGATGAAGCGGTCGCTGCCGCCGTTGGCGAGGTCGGCCTCGGTGAAGCCTTCGCGCAGCCAGTTGTTGCGGTAGTTGGGCAGCACCATGTAGCGTGCCAGCTCCTTGCGGCCGATCGTGCGCGCGCGGTTGGCGTCGGTCTCGATCGTCACCTTCTGCTCGACGGCGAGCCACTTGTTCGATCCCAGGATCGCCGCCGCCTGCCTGGTGTGCCGCGGCGTTACGTTATACGGAACGGCGCCGCGCGACTTCTCGGCGCTGAGCGCCAGCATCTTCGGCCCGAGCGCGGCAACGACGACGGGCAGCTCCTCGCCAGTCGGAACATCCTTGTTGATGCCGTCGAGATAGGCCCGCATGGCCGGGATGGGCTTGTCGTAGCGATGGCCGCGGACGCCCTCGACCATGGGGATGTGGCTGACGCCGAGGCCCAGGATGAAACGCCCGTCGTACCAGTCATTCAGCGAAATCAGGGCGCGCTTGGCCGTATAGGAATCGCGCGCATAGATGTTGGCGATCGAGCTGCCGATCGTGAGCTTGCTTGACCTGGACAGCAGGTAGCCCGCCAGCGACATCGATTCGTAGCCGCGCGATTCGGGATACCACAGTGCGGAGTAGCCGTTGCCTTCGACGGTCTTAACGAGATCGCCGAGCTGCGATCCGTTGAGCTTGTCGGTCGAGTACCAGACGCCAAGACGACCCAGTGCCATCGCAATTCTCCTGTCGAATTGCCGCACCTTGGCACTGGCCGATTGGAGGCACCACCCGAAACTCGGTAAGCTCCAAAGATGCCTTCTGCCAGTGCGCTGGTCTGCGTTCGGTGCAGCGCCCGATATGCGGTCGATCGTTTCGCCGACGATTGTCCGGCCTGCCGATCCGCCGGTGCTCCGGCCAATCTCACGGTCGCCTACGATTCCGTTCCCGGCTCGAGTCTCGGCCGCAACGATCTGCAGCGGCGTCCGCGATCGATGTGGCGATGGGATGCCTTCCTGCCGGCGACCGCCGGCGATGCGGTGAGTCTCGGCGAGGGCGACACGCCATTGCTCGAAGCGCCCAACCTCGGTTTGGGCGACGTCTGGATCAAGGACGAGTCGCGCAATCCGACCTGGTCGTTCAAGGACCGGCTCGCGTCGGGCGCGCTCTCGATGGCGAAACGTTTCGGCGCCAGGGTCATCGCCTCGAGCTCGTCGGGCAATGCCGGTGCCGCCGCCGCCGCTTACGCCGCAAAGGCGGGGCTGCCGTGTGTCGTCTTCACCTTCGTGGGCTCGGCCGGACCGCTGGTGCTGCAGATGCGCGCCTATGGCGCCATGGTGGTGAAGGTCAACGACAAGGCCGATCGCTGGCGCCTGCAATCGCTGGGCGTGCGCGAGTTCGGCTGGTATCCGACCTCGCCGTTCTTCGGTCCCGTGGTCGGCAGCAACCCGTACGGCATGGAAGGTTACAAGACGATCGCCTACGAGATCGCCGAGGCCTTCGACTGGAACCCGCCCGACTGGTGCGTGCTGCCGGTGTGCTACGGCGATGCGCTGTTCGGCATGTGGAAGGGCTTTGAGGACCTGAAGGCCCTGGGCTGGATCGATCGCGTGCCGCGCTTCGTCGCCGCCGAGGTCTCGGGCTCGCTCACCGCCGCCATGGCCAGCGGCGATGCCATGCCGCCCGAACTGCCGCGCAACGCACCCTCCATCGCGACCTCGATCGGCGCGGCGCAAGCCACGGTCCAGGGGCTCGACGTGCTGCGCCGCTCGCGCGGCGCCGCCGTCACGATCGGTGACGACGATTTGCGCCGTTGGGTCGTGACCCTCGCCGCCAAGGAAGGCATCTGGCCCGAGGCGTCGTCGGTCGCGCCCTTCGCCGCCATCGAGCGCTTGCGCGCCGACGGAACGATCGCGCCACACGAACGCTGCGTGGCGCTGCTGACGGCGAGCGGGTTGAAAGATCCCGGTCCGATCGAGACGGCGCTGCCCGAGCCGCCGCTGGTCAGCGGCGGCCTGACCGAGCTCTTGGCCGCGCTCAAGAACGCCTACGGATTCGCCCATGGCTGAGTTCAGCATCTCCATGGACGGCCGAGCGCCCGTCACCGACATCCCGGCCCAGGCCAAGGCGGCGGAGGAGGGCGGCGCCTCGACCCTTTGGATCGCCTGCCACCTTTATCTCCGCGACCCCATCACCATGGCGGCGCTGGCGCTGGGCGCCACCAGGCGCATCAAGATCGCGCTGATGGCGATGAGCCCCTATTCGGTGCATCCGGTTTTCATCGCCATGGCAGCGGCGACACTCGAGGAGATGTATCCCGGCCGCGTCATCCTCTGCCTCGGCGCCGGCGCGCCAGCCGACCTAAAGGCGGCGGGCCTGGAGGCGACCAGGCCGCTGGTCAGCATCGGCGAGACGGTGAAGATCTGCCGCGCCCTGCTGGCCGGCGAAATGGCGGATTTCCAGGGCCAGATGTTCCGGGTCTCCGGTCGCCGGCTGGCCAACGGGCCCCGCAAGGTGCCGATCGTGCTGGCGGCCTCGCGCGCGCGCATGCTGAAGCTCGCCGGGCGAGAGAGCGACGGCGTGCTGATCTCGGCCGCGACCTCGCCGCCCTTCGTGAAGGCCTGTCTTGCCGAGGCGGCAAGCGCCAACCCGGGCTTCAGGAAGGTCGGCATCGTCTACACCAAGCTCGGCGCGACGGAGAAGGAAGGCATCGACCCGATCCGCCGGCCGATCGGCTTCGTGCTGCGCGGCGCCCATCATGCCGAGAACATCCGCCTGTCGGGCGCCAGGCTCGACCAGGCCGCACTCGCCACGGCCTACGCGGCGGAGAACTGGGCCGAGGTCGACCACCTGGTGAGCGACGACATCGTGCGCCGCCACGCCGCCTGCGGCACGCCCGATCAGGTGCGCGCCAAGCTCGACGAGTATCGCGCCATCGGCCTCGACGAGGTCGTGATCGGTGGCATGGATGATGCTCCGTCGATCGCCGCGGCCCTGGCCGCGGTTCGGAGATAGCATGAAGTTCAGCATCAGCCTGCCGACCGGCTTCGAAGGGGTCATGTATCCCATCCCGTTCGTCGAGCCCGGCGATTTCGTGCGCATGGCGCAGCTCTGCGAGAAGCTCGGCTACGATTCGGTGTGGGGCAACGACCACATCACCAGCCAGCACTATGTGCGCGAGCTGTTCCCCGACAAGGCGCCGAATTTCTACGAGGTCCTGACGGTGCTGTCGTTCTGCGCCGCCGCGACGACGCGCATCCGCGTCGGCACGGCGCTGGCGGTGCTGCCGATGCGCGATCCGTTCTGGCTCGCCAAGCAGGCCGCCACCATCGACCAGCTCTCCAACGGCCGCCTGGTGCTGGCGCTGGGCGTCGGCGCCTATCGCGAGGAGTTCGCCGCCTGGGCACCTCGGCTGGCGCCCAAGGCGCGGCGCGGCGAGATGATGGACGAGGGACTGGAGCTGATGCGCCGGCTGTTCAGCGAGCGACGGGTGACGCACGAAGGCAGGTACTACGCCGTGCGCGACGTCGAGATGTACCCCAAGCCCAAGGCGGACCCGTTCGCCCTGTGGGTCGGCGGGCACAACATGGAGACCGTCGAACGCGCCGCGCGCCTTGCCACGGGCTGGCTGTCCGGCTGGCGCCCGTGGCCCGAGCTCGAGGAGCGCATCAAGAAACTGAAGGCCCGCGCCGCCGAGCTCGGCCGCGATCCCAGGGAGATCGAGATCGCGCCGCAATTCTCGATGACCATCGCCAAGACGGCGGAAGAGGCCGAACGTCGCTACATGGAGTCAGGGCTGGTCGCCCACCGCAAGTCGCTCGCCTACACCGGCCGCGACCTCACCAAGCAGGTCGTGGCCAACCTGGTCGGCTCACCCGACCTCATCCTCGAGAAGATCGACGGCCTCAAAAAGATCGGTGTCGACCACGCCTGCGCCCTGATGATCCCGGCCGACAGCATGGCCGAGTTCGAGGACCAGGTGGAGTGGTTCGCGAAAGTGGCGTTGTAAGACTCGTCGTCACAGCACCGACAGCTTGACCACCATGTCGTTGTAGTCGAAGTCGCCGCCATGGTCGGCGCGCACGTCCTCGAAGGCGAAGACGTTCTCGCCGAAGGTCTGGACATGCACGCGGCCGTCCTTGTTGGCCGTGCCGGGCACGAAGATCTCGCCGTCCGGCGTGACCAGCACCGGCGCGTAGAAGCCCTGCTTGCCGCCGACCTTCCAATCCTGGCTGACATGGAAGGTCCCGTTGCCGTTCTGGACGGCGAAGCTCGGATCCCAGTTCGCCTGGACGGCGGCGCGGAAGGCATCGGTGTTGCCGTAGGCCACGCCGCCTACGCCCACGATCGTGTCGCTGTCGTGATCGTAGTCGAAGCGCACGAAATGGATGGTGTTGGCGTTCTTGGCACTGCCGGCCGCTTCGACGTGAATCGATTCGCCCTGGGTCAGGTAGACAACCGGCAGGTTGCTGCTGCGCTGCTCGGAGGCGAAGTAGTCCTGGTGGTCGAGATTGTTGCCGACCGTGACCGAGAACGACAGGCCGGCGCCGGTCACGAGCATCGAGCCGTTGTTCTGCGGCGTGATGTGCACGTCGGGCCGGCTGGTGATCGTGCCGTCGGGGTTGAGCAGGGCGAAATGGAGCTGCTGGTCGTCCGGCAGGAACAGCGTCTGGCCAAGCTTCAGCAGCTCCATGCCGCCGTCGCTGCGCATAGAGCCCAGCCTGGCGAGCGTCGCGTCGGCGAGGCTGACGCCACCGCCGATCGTGCCGTCGCGTCCGACCAGAGTGCCGTCGGCCGTCGTGGCGTAGAGCAGCAGCTGCGCGCCTTGCGGGAGCTGCGTGCCCGCCACCGGATCGAAATGCAGCCAGTTGCCGGCGCCGTCGCGGAGATCGCCGTGGGGCGCGAACTGCAGGGCATCGCCTGACGAGGTCTCCTGCAGCGTGAGCTGCGTCAGGCTGACGTTCAGGGTGAGCACGGCGCTTATCGGAGCGACGGCACTGGTGCCGGTGCCAAAGATCGTGGTGCCGCCCGGCAGGTATTCCTGCATGGCTACCGTGTACGTGCCGTTCCCGAGCTGCTGGGTGTCGGCCGACGTCGTCCATTGGCCGTCCAGGTCCGCCTCGGCCTGCAGATGGGCGATCGCCGTCGCGCCGTCGTAGATGGTGACCATCGCGATGTCGTTGGCGACGATCTTGTTGGTATATGCCGACGTCCAGCCGAACACCTTGGTCGACGGGTTGTAGTTGGTCGACGAGTCGTTGTTGGTGCCCGTCCAGCCGAAGGCCAGGCTGCTGCCGACGTCGATGGTGATGTCGGGCGCGGCCGTCTCGCTGCCGGTGGCGTACTTGTTGCCGGTGATGCCGATGCTGTCCTGGCCGTCGAAGGGTGTGAACGTGCTGCCTGACAGCGTCCCGGCCACCGGCGCCGCCGGCATCGCCGAGAATTGCGAGTTGTAGGCGAAGTCCAGCATGCCGACGGGCATCGACGTCGCCGGGTTGAGGGAGAGTTTCATGTAATTGGCCTGGCCGGTCGGGGCCAATGTCGCACCCCCGTCGGCGGCAAAGTCGGTGGCGTCGATATCGATCGTTCCGACACTCGATCCCTGGGTGGCGTAGAAGTTATAGACCTTCGGAGGGCCTCCACTGTCGGTGAAGACGAGCTGGTACCAGTAGACCTGTCCCGTTGTCCCCGTCGTGGACATCGGCAGGGTGGTGATGATGAACGTCCCCTCGTCGTTGGAACCGCCCGACGTCGCTGTCCATACCCCGCCATTGTTGGTGAGGTTGTAGTTCTGCCAGTAGTCCGTCTGGCCGGTGTTGGAGTTGCTGGCGGGCTGCAGCGTCGCATAGCTGAACTGGCCGTTGCCCTGATAGAGGCCGAGCTGGACGCTGAGGGTGGACTCGGGGAACAGGCCGGCAGTCTGGCCGGAGACGATCAACTGCGGTCCGGTCGTCGTGGCGCTGACCGTCGTCACCGGAAGGTAGTCGCTCTGGCCGCCCGGCAAGGACAGGTAGACCGAACTCGCGACGGGCGTGAAGTAGGTCGTGGCCGTCTCGCTCGCGCCGTAGACGTAGAGATCGATGTTGGAGACGTTGAGCTTGGAGCCATCGGGCTGCGACAGCGGGATCAGCGGGCCGGTCGTCAGGCCGACCGAGAGGTTGTCCGAGAAGGCCGAGCCGTAGATGTTCGAATTGTTGAAGAACTGCTGGGTCCAGAAGTCGTTGTGCTGGTAGGTCGGGATGGTCCCCACCCGGTGGACGTCGAAGGCATAGGCCGGCGACCAGTTCAGCGTCTGGTTGAGGTCGATCGTGCCGCCGCCGAGATTGGTCGCCGCCGACGTCGTCGGCATCATCGTGTTCGCCGACTGCGAGGTCGTTCCCCAGTAGCCCGCGGTGAAGCCGGTGAAGAACGGCGTGAGGAGGTTGCCCCACTGGTTGTTGACCGAGGTGCCGATCACGTTGGTCTGCGGCTGCCCGAAGGGCGCGCTGCCCGGCACGTCATAGGCCTGGGTGAAGGCGCTGTCCTCCCAGATGCTCATCGTGCCCTGGCCGGCCGCGTACAGGTTGGACTGCAGCGTGGCTTCGCTCATCACGACATAGCCCTGGGTCTGGCTGCTCGCGTTGGGGCTGAACACGAAATAGGTGCCGGCGGCGCCCCAGGCGCCGCTCGCCAGGGTCTGCGTCGAGACGGTGTAGGAATAGTACTGGGCGTTGTGCCAGACGCCGTTGGCATCGGGCTCGCCGTTGGTGGTGCCCGACAGCGTGATGTTCGACATGCCCTCGACCGCCGTCAGGTACGAGCTCCACGCGCTGGTCGGATAGTCGCCGGGTCCGAACGTGCTGTTGGACGGCGAGTTGACCATCGAGGTCACGCCGTCCAGGGCACTGTACGGCGTCCCGCCGGACGTCGGATACTTGAGCACGGCCGAGGGATTGTTCGTGCTCAAGGTGTTGGTCAGCGACTGCGCGCTGGTGCCGAGGCCGCGATGCTGGCTGGTGCTGTCGTCGTAGTCGATGTTCACCGCCGTATTCCAGGCAAAGCCCGGAATGGCCGTCAGGTCGCCGAGGTCCGCTGAACCGTTGGTCAGTGTCACTTCGAACGCCGCGTAGCCGTAGTTCCAGTTCTGCGTGTTGGGCAGGATCTGGCCGATGGTGCTGCCGATCGCCGACGACTGGGTGAGGTCGGTATGGGCGGCCGGATTCTCGCTCTGCACGATGAGATAGATCGAGCTGGAGGACACCGTGCCCAGCGACGCATCGGTCAGCGCGACCGTGACTTCGTAATCGCTGTTGGTGCTGTTGAAGGTGACGTTGCTGGAGATCGAGCCGTTCAGGACCAGCGGCGTCCAGTTGTTCGCCGCCCCCGGCAGAAGCCCCGAGGCCGCCACGTCCGATGGTGGCGTCTCGTTCCACAGATAGGCCCAGCTTCCATTCTGGGTCCCGGTTCCGCCCGTACCGGTCAACGAGCCGGTGACCTCCTGCAGGAAGCCGGAGGACATATGAAAGGTGAGGTTGGTCGTCATTGGGGTTCCGTCAACTCAGCATCGCCGGGCGACGGAAGCGTCACACAGCGGGTCTCACTCGGTAGGTTTGTATCGTCTTGGCGAACCCCACCGCCGCGACGCCTCGGTCAATCTGCCTGTTTCCTCGCTCAATGCGCAAGGCCGATCTGTTTACCTGACCTTCGGGGTGACTTCTTCCCCGAAAATCTGCATCTGGTCGATCAGCTCCTGGACGGTATTTGCAGCGAAGTAGAGCCCGAGCAGGTGCGTGACCCCGGCCTCGCGGAAGGCGTTGGCCTTGTCGACGATCTCGGCGGGCGTGCCGATCAGGTTGATGTCCTCGTGAGTGGCCGTGCCCTGGCCCTTCAAGGTCGACTTGGCGAGCGACACCAGGTGCTTGTTCATCTGGCTCTTGCGGAAGCTTTCAATCGCGGCCTGCCGCGTCTTGCCGACATGCACCACGAACTGCGGACAGACCTCGATGGTCTTGGGATCGCGGCCGGCCTTCTCGGCCTCCTCGCGCAGCGTCTTCACGCCGGCGCGCAGGCGGTCGACATGCATGCCGGCCGGCAGCCAGCCGTCGGCCCACTTCACGGTGCGCGTGATGTTGTTGGGGTTGTTGCCGCCGACATAGATCGGGATGTGCTTCTGCAACGGCTTGGGATAGAGCTCGACGTCGCGGAACTTGTAGTACTTGCCGTCGAAGCTCGCGACGCGCTCCTTGAACAGCAGGTTCAGCGCCTGCAGTCCCTCGTCGACGATGTCGCCGCGATCCATCCTGGCGTCGGGCTGCAGCGCCTTGAACTCCTCGCGGTAGGCGCCGATGCCGAGGCCGATCTCGACGCGGCCCTTGCCGAAATGGTCGAGCGTCGCGATCTGCTTGGCCAGGACCACGATGTCGTGGCGCATCGGCAGCACGATCACGCCGGTGCCGACCTTGATGGTCTTGGTCTCCGACAGCACGAAGGCGTAGGTGATCAAGGGTTCCCAGAAACGCGGCGGCACCGGGAACTCGGCGCGCACGTAGTTCTGGGTCGTCATGTGGTCGTTGCCCCACACCGAGTCGTAGCCGAACTTCTCGGCGGCCTGGGCGATTTTTATGACGTTCTCGGGATCGGAGAACGGGATGGGGTAGGTGAGACCCTCCATCCCGGTCGGCAGGCCGGCGCTGACACGCATGTCGTCTCTCTCCCTTACTCGGCCGCGACGGCGCGCAGCTTCGCGGTCCCGGCCTCGTCGACCGTGCCGTCGTCATTGACGGCGACGCCATAGTCGCGGCGCGCCGCCTCGGCCGAGATGAAGCCCTGGCGCACGTCCTGGGCGACCACAGCCGCCGGGCGCTTGCGCGGATTGCCGAGCCCGCCGCCGCCCGGCATGGCGATGATGACGCGGTCCTTTGACGGCACCTCCTGCAGGCCCTTGCCGCGCAGCACCTTGCCCGAGGACAGCGTCAGCGAGCCGGCGATGCCATTGAGGCCGCCTTCGCGGCCGCGCGCCGGATGGTCGATGCGGTCGTAGTAGGCGCTGAGCGCAAACGGCGCCTTGTCGAGCGTGCCGACCTCCATGATCTGGCCCAGCCCGCCGCGGAACTCGCCGGCGCCGCCGGAGTCCTGGCGGTATTCCTTGCGCCACACGATGATCGGCGACACCGCCTCGTTGACCTCGATCGGCACGTTCTTCACGCCGCTGGGGAAGGCCGTGGCCGAGAGCCCGTCGGCGCCGGGCCGCGCGCCGGTGCCGCCGGCGTGGAAGCTCATGACGCTGAACGGTTTGGCATGGACGGTCTCGGACGGATCGCCGCCGGTCGAGCCCGGACCGCCCAGCGCAAACAGGTTCCACAGGCACGACGTGCCCTCGGCCGGCACGTTGCCGCCCAGCGCCTGGTGCAGGCAGCCGAACATCACGTCGGGCAGCATCTGGCCGGTGACGTGGCGCGCCGCCACGGGCGCGGGCTTCAGGGCATTGAGGATCGAGTTCGGCGGCGCGGTGACGCGGATCACCGACAGCGAGCCCTCGTTGTTGGGCACCTTGGGCGCCACGATGCACTTCACGCCGAACGAGGCATAGGCCTCGGTGTAGCAGACCGGCACGTTGATGCCGAAGGCCGACACGCCCGAGGTGCCGGTGAAGTCGACGTCGATGCCGGTCTCGCCGATCGTCATGGTGGCGACAAGGTCGACCGGCTTGTCGGCGCCGTCCACGCGCATGGTGTAATTGTATGTGCCGGGCTTGATCCGGCGGATCGCCTCCAGCGAGGCCTGCTTCGACTTCTCCAGGACGTGCGCGCCCAGCCGGTCGAGATCGTCGATGGCGAACTCGTCCATCATCTCGATCAGGCGCCGGCAGCCGATCTCGTTGCAGGTCGCCAGCGAGTAGAGGTCGCCCACCACCTGGATCGGCTCGCGCACGTTGGCGCCGACGATCTCGACCAGGGTCTCGTCGACCTTGCCCTCGCGGGCGAAACGCATCAGCGGGATGTAGAGGCCTTCCTCGTAGACCTGGCGGGCATCGGTGGTCATGCCGCGGCCGCCGATATCCACCACGTGGCAGGTCGAGGCGAACATCGCCACCATCTTGCCGCGCCGGAAGGTCGGCGTGACGAAGGTGAAGTCGTGCAGATGGCCGGTGCCCTTCCACGGATCGTTGGTCAGGAAGATGTCGCCTTCCTTCATGGTGTGGGCCGGGAACTTGGCGAGGAAGTGGCGCACGGCGCGGGCCATCGAGTTGATGTGGCCGGGGGTGCCGGTCACCGCCTGGGCCAGCATGTCGCCCCTGAGGTCGAACACGCCGGCGGAGAGGTCGCCGGCTTCGCGCGTCGACGTCGAGAAGCCGGTGCGGATCAGTGCCAGCGCCTGCTCCTCGACGACCGCAATGAGCCGGTCCCACATCAATTGAAGGCGAATCGGTGAAAGAGGATCGTTGAAGCTCATGGCTGCACCTTCTCCATCAGGATGGCGCCGATCGGATTGATCCTCGCGGCGAAGCTTTTAGGGACAATGGTGGTCGTCTCGTCCTCGGCGATGACGGCCGGGCCGGGCACGAGGCTGCCGATCGACAGATCGGCGCGGTGATAGACCTGGACGTTCTTCATGTCCTGGTCGGCCGGGTCGTAGACGGCGCGGCTGGAGCGCGCCGCGGCCGGCTTGTCGGCCGGCTGCGGCGGCGCCTTGGGCTGCTCCGGCTGCTCGGCGGCGAGGCGCAAGGTCCAGTTCATGATCTCGACGTCGAGGCCCGGGATCGTCCGGCCGAAGGTCGCGGCGTAGCCCTCTTCGTAGAGTTTTATCAGCTTCTCGCGCGAGGCAGCGTCGAATTTACCGGGCGGCAGGCTGACGGTGATCTCGTGGCCCTGGCCGCGATAGCGCATGTCGGCCGTGCGGGTCTCGAGCAGCTTCGCGGCCGGCGCGCCCGCCTTGACGACGGCCTCGGCCTCGGCGCGCATCTCGGCGAACAGCTTGTCGACGTAGGCCGGGTCGAAGTTCTGGTCGAGCTGGACGTAGCGGCTGCGCACGACCTCATAGGCGACCGGCGCCATCAGGAAGCCGACGGCCGAACCGACGCCGGCGCCGCTCGGCACCATGACGCGGCGGATGCCGAGCTTCTCGGCCAGTCGCGCGGCGTGGATGGGCGCGGCGCCGCCGAAGGCGATCATGGTGCGGTCCTGCAGTTCCTTGCCGCGCTCGACGGCATGGACGCGGGCCGCATTGGCCATGTTCTCCTCGACGATCTCGCTGACGCCAAAGGCTGCGTCGATGCGCTTGAGGCCAAGCGGCGTCCCCACCGACTTGTCGACGGCAGTTCCCGCCTTGTCGAGCGAGAGCTTGATCGAGCCGCCGGCGAAGTAGCCGGGATCGATGCGGCCCAGCACCACGTCGGCGTCGGTCACGGTGGGCTCGGCGCCGCCGCGGCCGTAGCTCGCGGGACCGGGCTCGGCGCCCGCGCTTTCCGGGCCGACATTGACGCGGCTCAGCGAATCGACCGAGGCGATCGAGCCGCCGCCGGCACCGATCTCGACCATCTCGATCACCGGGATGCGCAGCGGCAGGCCGCTGCCCTTGAGGAAGCGGTACTGCCGCGCCACCTCGAACGAGCGCGAATGCTGCGGCTCGCCGTGATCGATCAGGCAGATCTTGGCGGTGGTGCCGCCCATGTCGAACGACAGGACCTTGTCGAGACCACACTGGCGCGCCAGCGCCGCGGCCAGGATGGCGCCGCCGGCCGGGCCCGATTCGACCAGGCGAATCGGGAACTTGCGCGCCGTCTCGAGGGCGGCGAGGCCACCGCCCGAGGTGATCAGGAAGAGGGGACAGCTCACGCCCTTCTTGCGCAGCGCCTCGTCGAGGCGGCCGAGATAACGGTCCATCACCGGCTGGACGTAGGCATTGGCGACCGCGGTCGACCAGCGCTCGTACTCGCGGATCTCGGGCGAGACTTCGCTGGAGAGCGTGATCGACACGCCGGGCAGCAGCTCGGCCAGGATATCGCGCGTGCGCCGCTCGTGCTTGCCGTCGAGATAGGCGTGCATGTAGCCGATGGCGATCGCCTCGATGCGCTCAGCCGTGAGCCTGGGGGCAAGCGCGCGCACCGCAGCCTCGTCGAGCGGGATCAGCACGTTGCCGCGGCCGTCCATGCGTTCCGGCACGCCGAAGCGCAGCTCGCGCGGCACCAGCGGCGGGGGCTTCTGCATGAAGATGTCGTACTGCTCGAAGCGATGCTCGAAGGCGATCTCGATGGAATCGCGGAAACCCTCGGTGACGATCAGCGCCGTCCTGGCGCCCTTGCGCTCGATGATGGCGTTGGTCGCCAAAGTCGTGCCGTGGATGATCAGGCTGAGGTCCTCAGGCTTCAGCCCGGCAAGCGTCAGGATCTGCTCGACGCCGCTCAGCACGCCTTCCTCGGGCGCGCGCGGTGTGGTCAGCACTTTTACGCTTTCGCGTTTGCCGTCCCGCTCCAAGGCGAGGTCCGTAAAGGTCCCGCCGATGTCGACTGCCAATCTTGCTTTTTCCATGACCTATGCCGCTGTCTGATGAATGTTGCCGCCGAGATAGGCCTGCTTGATGCGCGGATCGGTGCGCACCTCTTCTGCCGGGCCTTCCATGAAGAGCCGACCCTGCTCCATCACCAGGGCGCGGTCGGAGATCAAAAGGGCGCCGCGCACGTTCTGCTCGACCACCAGGACGGTGACGCCGCTGCCGGCGATGCGTTGCACGGTGGCGAAGACGTCGCCTTGCATCTTGGGCGAGAGACCGAGCGAGGGCTCGTCGAGCAGCAGGAGCGTCGGCTCGACCAGCAGCACCATGGCCATTTCCAGGATCTGCTGCTCGCCGCCCGACAGGTTGCCGGCATCGGTGCGCCATTTCTGCCGCAGCATGGGGAACGAGCCCGCGACGCGGTCGATGGCGGAGTCGTGCACCGCCTTGGGCAGGGTGTAGCAGCCCATCTTGAGGTTCTCGGCCACCGACATCGCCGGGAAATTGCAACGGCCCTGCGGCACGAAGCCGACGCCGCGCTTGAGCCGCTCCCACGGCGGCAGGCGCTCGATGGTCTCGCCCTTGAACACGATCTGGCCGCTGAACAGGCGGTTCGTGCCGTAGATGGCGCGCAACAGCGTCGACTTGCCGGCGCCGTTGCCGCCGATCAGCGTCGTGATGCTGCCGGCCTGCAGGCGGGCCGAGAACTCGCGCACGATCGGCACGTCGCCATAGCCCGCCGTCACCGAGACCAGTTCGAGCGCCGGGTTGGTCATGCGGCACCCCGCATCTCGGCCTCGGCCATCTCCGGCGTCATGCCGAGATAGGCCTCGAGTACGCGCGGATCGCTGTGGATCTCCTTGGCCGTGCCCTCGGCGAGCTTCTTGCCCTGGTCGAGGACGATCACCCGATGGCAGAGGTTGGTGATGAACTCGACATTGTGCTCGACGATCAGGAAGGTCTCGCCGGCGCGGTTGAGCTCGGCCAACGCGACCTCGATCTCGCGGATGCGCGTCGGGTTGACGCCGGCCACCGGCTCGTCGAGCACGACGATCTTGGGATGCGGCATCAGCGCGGCGGCGAGCGCCACCAGCTTCTTCTGGCCGTACGACAGGATGCCGGTCTCGATCTCCCAGTAACGCTTCAGTCCGATCAGCTCGACCAGCTCGCGCGCCCGCACCTCGGCCTTGTCGACGGCCTGGCGATAGCGCCGGGTGCGCAGGAACTCGTCGACCCAGGTTGCCGGATCGAATTGCTGGGCGGCGATGGCGAGATTGTCGCGCAGGCAGAGTCGCTCGTAGATGCGCACCGTCTGGAAGGTGCGCATCAGGCCGGCGCGGGCGATGTGATGGGCGGGCTGGCCGGTGATGTCGTTGCCGGCCAGCACGACCTTGCCGCTGTCGAGCTTCTGGAAGCCCGAGATGCAGTCGATCGCCGTGCTCTTGCCCGAGCCGTTGGGCCCGATCAGGCCGGTGATGCTGCCGGCCTCGATGGCGAGCGAGACGTCGTCCAGCGCATGCACGCCGGCATACGACTTGCGGAGCTCGGTGACGTGCAGGATGGCGGTCATCGCAGCTGCTCGCGCATGCGGGCAAGCTGGCGCTCGCGCAACCAGCCTGCCACGCCCGTCGGCATGACGAACATGGCGACCACTAGGATCACGCCGTAGATGATCATGCGGAAGTCGGCCGAGAAGCGCAGCGCCTCGGGCAGGGCCGAGAGCGCGATGCCGGCGGCGATCACGCCCCAGAAGCTGCCCGCGCCGCCGATGATCACGATGATCAGGAAGGTCTGCATGTAATAGAAGTCGAGGAACAGCGGGTCGATGATGCCGAGGTGAAACGTGAAGACGCCGCCCGCCGCGCCGGTGACGGCGGCACTGATGGCGAAGGCCGAGAGCTTGTAGGGCATGGGCGCGATGCCCTGGGCGCGTACCAGCGGCTCGTTCTGCTTGATGGCGACCAGGGTGCGGCCGATGCGCGAGCTGCAGAGCGCATAGAGGAAGGCGAGCATCGCCACCGAGAAGGCCCAGGCGACCCAGTAGTACTGGCCGGTCGTGGCGAAGTGGTAGCCGAAGGCCGAGGGCCTGGGCAGGTTCGGGATGCCGAGCGGGCCGCGCGTGAGATCGACCCAGTCGCGCGCGATCAGCGTGACCAGGAGCGCGAAGGTCAAGGTCATGATCACGAAGGCGTGGCGGTTGGTGCGCAGGGTCGGATAACCGATCGCCAGCGCCACGACGGCGTTGATCAGTGCGGCCCACAGCACGCCCCACCAGAAATTGCCGCCGAAGGTGACGACGGTGAGCGCCGTCACATAACCGCCGATGCCCCAGAAACCGAGCTGGGCAAAGGACAGGAGGCCGGTGAAGCCGTAGATCAGGTTCAGCGCCGCCGCCGCGACGGTGAAGATCAGCGCCGAGATGCCGACGCCGATGATGTAGTTCGACGACGTCATCAGCGGCAGCGCCGCGAAAGCGAGTGCGGCAAGAAGGGCGACGGCGGCCTTCATCCGACCCGCATGCCTCCGCGCTTGAACAGCCCGTCGGGCCGCACGAACAGGACCGCGATCATGATCACGAAGACGGCGGCCTCCTGCCAGATGATCTCGTAGAAGCCGCCGATCCAGCTTTCGATCAGGCCAAGCGCGATCGCCGCCACGATGGCGCCCGGAATGTTGCCCAGCCCGCCGATGATCACCAGGGCGAAGGCCTTGAAGATCAGGAACTGGCCCATGTAGGGCGTGACGAGCTGGATGGGCGAGATCGCCGCCCCCGCGAGCCCGCACAGGCCCGCCGCCAGCACCACGGCGTTGCGCGCCACGACGCGCGGCCGGATGCCGACCATCAGCGCCGCCTCGCGGTTCTGGGCGATGGCGCGCATGGCGCGGCCGAACTGGGTGTGGCGCAGCACGAGGTAGAGGCCGCCGAAGGCGGCCGCCGCCGCGGCCGCGCCGATGATGCGCGTCCAGGTGATGCGGATCGAGCCGATCGACACGCCTTCGAAGCCATACTGGGTGTCGACCAGGCGCGGCGTTGCCGTGAAGAAATACTGCATCACGTGGATGATGATGATCGACAACCCGAGGGTGATCAGGATGCTGCGCTCGAATTCGTCGGGCCTGAGCCGCGCCAGCAGCACCTCGTAGATCACCAGGCCGACCAGCATGATCGCCAGGATCGCCACCGCGAGCGAGGGCCAGTAGAGCAGGCCCATCACCGGCAGCGCGAAGGTCATGGCGAAGGCGCCCAGCATCAGCAGCTCGCCATGGGCGAAGTTGATGATCTCCATCACGCCGAAGATCAGCGACAGGCCGACGGCGATCAGCGCGTAGATCAGTCCGAGCGTGATGCCATTCAACGTGAGCTGCAGAAGATAGACGGCGTCGACGGTCATGATGCTCGCGGCGTTGCAAATCCCGGACCAGCCAACGCGGAGGCAAACCGTGGCCGATGTGCGTTGACAGATAATCAAGATTCTTGCGAACGTGCAACTATCGCAACGATGTACCGATATCTGGAACAACAACAGATGAGTGCCCGCCGCACGATGTCCGCTCCGCGCCCGGCGCGTTCGGGCTCACAGTCGCTCGAGCGCGGCCTCGACATCCTCGAGGCGATCGAGGCTGAGAGTGGCGACATTGGCGTGCGCGAGCTGGCGCGGCGGCTGGAGCTCAGCCCGACCATCGTGCAGCGGCTGATCACCTCGCTGGCGATGCGCGGCTACATCGAGAAGAACACCGAGACATCGCGCTATCGGCTGGGCCATCGCTCGATGATCCTGGGCGCGAGCGGCGAGCGCGGCGTCGATTACGCCGCGACAGCGCGGCGCGAGCTCGACAAGCTCGCGCACGAGCATCATCTCAACGGCTTTGTCGCGGTGCTGCGCGGCGGCCGCGCCATCTACCTGCTGGCGGTGCAGGCCGACGGGCCGGTGGCGATTCGCGTCAGTCTCGGCAGCGAAATGTCGCTGCACAGCACGGCGGCGGGCAAGGTGTTGCTGGCGGCGCTCGACGAAACCGATGCCCGCAAGCTCTTGGGCCATCGCAAGCTTCCGGCCGTCACGCCGCATACGATGACCGACCCGGCGGCCCTGCTCGCCTCGCTCGCCAAGGTGCGGCGGCAGGGCTATGCCACGGTGGTCGAAGAGAACATTCCAGGCGTGCTGTCGGTCGGCGCGCCGATCACCGATCGCGGCGGCAATGTCGTCGCCGCCTTGAGCACGGCTTTTCCCAAATACCTGTACGGTGACCTGACGCTGCAGGGCGTCATCCCGCTGGTGACGGCGGCGGCGCTGCGCGTGTCGCGCTCGCTGGGTGCGGGAGAGCTTGGCACGGCGTCTGCTATGCGTTTGACTGCAATCGGGGAGCGTAACGGAGGGAAGCGATGAGGGTGAGGATTCTAGCGGCGGCGCTCGCTGCCGGCCTTTGGGGCATCGGCTCGGCGGCAGCCCAGCCGATCGTGATCGGCGTGTCGACGCCGCAGACCGGCGTCGCCGCGGTGGCGTCGGAATGGGAGATGTGGGGCGTCAATCTCGCGGTCGAGGAGATCAACGCGGCCGGCGGCCTTCTGGGCGGCCGCAAGCTCGAGCTGATGGTGCTCGACAACAAGTGCAATCCCTCGGAGGCGGTCAACGTCGCCAACAAGCTGGTCGAGGCCAAGGTGGTGGCGATCGAGGGCGCGCATTGCAGCTCGGCCCATCTCGCCAGCATGAAGATCGTGGCCGACGCCAAGATCCCGATGATCACCGGCATCGCGTCGAACCCGCAGATCACGGCACTGGCCGGACCGGGCCGCAACGAGTACTCGTTCCGCATCAGCCCGTCGGATACGGCGATGATGGACGCGCTCGGCATCTATCTCGGCAACAAGAAGCAGTGGAAGACCGTGGCGATCGTCGGCGAGGACACCGACTTCGGCCGCGGCGGCGCCGACGCCTTCAAGGCCGTGGCCGAGAAGGCGGGCGTGCAGGTCGTGTCGACCGACTTCCATCCGCAGAACGCGCCCGACTTCACCAGCATCCTGACACGCCTGCAGCAGCGCCGGCCCGACGCCATCGCCACCTTCCAGGTCGGCGGCGATTCCATCAACTTCCTGCGCCAGGCCATGCAGCTCGGCGTGAAGATCCCCTATACCGGCCGTATCGAACTGGGTGGACGCAACACGCCGATCATCGAGGCCGGCGGCATGGACAAGTCGATCAGCGCCTGGACCTACAACGCCACGATCGATTCGCCGTCTAACAAGGCGTTCGTCGAGAAGATCAGGGCCAAGTATAAGTCCGAGCCCTACCTGCAGACCTGGGGCGGCTACGACGCCATCCGCATCATCGCCCAGGCGATCACCGACTGTAAGTGCACCGACGGCGAGAAGATCAAGGACGCCATCAAGAAGATGACCTTCGTCAACGTCATGGGCAAAACCGTAACCTTCGACGAGCACAATTCCGCGGGACGCTTCGTCGTCCTGCAAACGGTGCTGGACAAGAAAGTCGGCGTGGCCGACATCGTTGAGGTGAAATAGCCCGGGGTTCGGCCCAAGTCCGTCCCCCGGACACCGGGAGGACGGACGGCAGATGCAGATCGGTGTCATTGGCCTCGGACGGATGGGCGGCAACATCGTGCGCCGGCTGACGCGCGCAGGGCACTCCTGCGTCGTCTACGACGCCGATCCTGCTCCCGGCGCGGCGCTGGCCAAGGACGGCGCCACCGCGGTCACCTCCGTGCCGGCCATGGTCGAGGCGCTGGCCGCGCCGCGCGCCGTGTGGGTGATGTTGCCTGCAGGCAGGATCACCGAGGACACGATCAAGCAGCTCGCTAGCCTGATGACGTCGGGCGACGTGATCATCGACGGCGGCAACACTATGTTCAAGGACGATGTCCGCCGCGCCCGCGAGCTCGCGCCCAAGGGCATCAAGTACCTCGATGTCGGCACGTCGGGTGGCGTGTGGGGGCTGCAGCGTGGCTACTGCCTGATGATCGGCGGCGACACCGACGTGGTGAAGCGGCTCGATCCGATCTTCTCGGCCCTGGCGCCGGGTGTCGGCTCGATCGAGCGCACCAAGGAACGTGAAGGGGAGAAGCTCGATCCGCGCGCCGAGCAGGGCTACCTGCATGCCGGCCCGGTCGGCGCCGGCCACTTCGTGAAGATGATCCATAACGGCATCGAGTACGGCATGATGCAGGCCTTCGCCGAGGGCTTCGACATCATGCGCCATCGCGCCTCGGAGAAGCTGCCGGACGATGAACGCTACGACCTGAACCTGGCCGATGTCGCCGAGGTGTGGCGGCGCGGCAGCGTGGTCACGTCCTGGCTGCTCGACCTGACGGCGAGCGCCCTGGCCAAGAATGAGCAGCTCGAAGGCTTCTCCGGCCATGTCGAGGACAGCGGCGAAGGCCGCTGGACGATCGAGGCCGCCATCGAGGAAGCTGTGCCGGCCGACGTGCTGGCCGCCTCGCTGTTCGTTCGTTTCCGCTCACGCCAGCAGCACACCTTCGCCGAGAAGGTTCTGTCGGCCATGCGGCTCGGCTTCGGCGGCCACGTCGAGGCACCCAAGAAGTAACGAAGGAGGATGCGATGCGCGTTGGCGCCTTCTATTTCCCGACCGACTACGGAATCAACATGGCGGAGCTGGCGAAGGCGCTGGAGGACCGCGGCTTCGATTCGCTGTTCCTGCCCGAGCACACCCACATTCCGGCCAGTCGCAAGTCGCCCTTCCCGGGCGGCGGCGAGCTGCCCAAGCGCTACTCGCACACCCACGATCCGTTCGTGGCGCTCGCCTTCGCCGCCGCGGCGACCAAGAAGCTCAAGCTCGGCACCGGCATCCTGCTGGTGCCGCAGCATGAGCCGATCGTCACCGCCAAGGCCATCGCCTCGCTCGACCAGCTATCGGGCGGCCGCTTCATCTTCGGCATCGGCGGCGGCTGGAACGTCGAGGAGATGGAGAATCACGGCGCGAAGTACCAGACGCGCTTCAAGCAGATGCGCGAGCATGTGCTGGCCATGAAGGAGCTGTGGACCAAGGAAGAGGCTTCGTTCGACGGCGAGTTCGTGAAGTTCGACCGTGTCTGGTCGTGGCCCAAGCCGGCGCAGCAGCCGCATCCGCCGGTCATCCTGGGCGGCGAGACCGACCACACGCTGCGCCGCGTCATCGAGTACTGCGACGGCTGGTTCCCGCGGCCGCGCGGCGGCTTCGATGTCGTGAAGGGCGTCGCGCATCTCCACCAGATGGCGGAGAAGGCGGGGCGCGATCCGAAGACCATCACCACCATCGTGTTCGGCTCGGCCAACGACGCCAAGGTCCTGGAGAGCTACGACAAGGCGGGCATCCAGAGCGCGCTGCTGGCGATCCCGGACGACAGCCGCGACGAGATCCTGCGCTATCTCGACAAGATCGCGCCGCTCGCTAAGCTGCCGCTGGCCGCATGACCGTCGCCATCGGCCTCGGCCTGATGGAGTTCCCCTTCGCCGGGGCGAGCGACTACTGGCGCTGGGTCGATCTCTGCGAGGCGGGCGGCGTCGATTCGCTGTGGCAGACCGACCGGCTGGTAAGTCGCCAGCCGATCCTGGAATGCATGGCGGCGATGGCGGCCCTCGCCGGCCGCACGCGCCGCCTGCGCTTCGGCATGAACGTCGTGTCGCTGGCATTGCGCGATCCGGTGCTGCTCGCCAAGCAGTGCGCCACCATCGACGTGCTCTCCGAAGGCCGGCTGCTGCCGGGCTTCGGCATCGGCAGCCCGCTGGGGCCGGAGTGGGAAGCCCTCGACATCGACACCAAGACGCGCGGCCGGCGCACCGACGAATCGCTGCAGATCATCGCCCGGCTGTGGCGCGAGGAGAGCGTCGACTTCGACGGCAAGCACTATCGGCTGAAGGCGGCGTCGATCTCGCCCAAGCCGGTGCAGCCCGACCTTCCGATGTGGATCGGCGGCTCGTCCGAGGCCGCGATCCGGCGCACGGCGCGCTACGGCACGGGCTGGCAGGCCGGTCCCGAGCTGCCCGACGCCGTCGGCAAGGTCATCACCGCGATCAAGAAGGCAGCGACCGAGGCCGGACGCACGATCGACGAGGATCACTACGGCGCGGCCTTCGCGTTCTACTTCGGCAGCCGCAGCGACAGCGTCGTGGCGGGCGCCATGGCGGCCTACGAGAAGCGCACCGGCCGCGATCCCTCGAACTACTTCGCCATCGGCGACGAGAAGGTGATCCTCGACCGCGTCGCCGAGTACGTCGCCGTCGGCGTGGAAAAATTCATCCTGCGGCCGATCGGGCCGGGCGGTGACGAGTTTATCGCCCAGACCAGGAAGCTCATCGACAAGGTGCTGCCGCTGGTCGAGGCGAGGTGGCCCAAGAAGGCGAAAGCGGCAGCGTAGGAGGGGAAACCATGCATATCGGCGCGGCCATGTTCTTCACAGACTACTCGATGTCGCCGACGGAGCTCGCCACGGCGCTGGAGGAGCGCGGCTTCGAGTCGGTGTGGGCGCCCGAGCACTCGCACATCCCGCTGACGCGCAAGTCACCCTTTCCCGGCGGCGGCGACCTGCCCAAGAAGTACTACGACGCCATGGACCCGTTCGTGAGCCTGACGGCGGCGGCGGTGGTCACGAAGAAACTGAAGGTCGGCACCGGTGTCTGCCTGGTCAACCAGCGCGATCCCATCCAGACCGCGAAGGCGGTGGCCTCGATCGACCAGGTCTCCGGCGGGCGTTTCCTGTTCGGCGTCGGCAACGGCTGGAACCAGGACGAGATGGAAAACCACGGCACCGACTTCGAGAGCCGCCACAAGCTGGTGCGCGAGCGCATCGAGGCGATGAAGGTGATCTGGACCAAGTCCAAGGCCGAGTATCACGGCGACATGGTGAAGTTCGATCCCATGATGGCCTGGCCCAAGCCGACGCAGAAGCCGCACCCGCCGATCCTGGTCGGCGGCGCCTTTCCGTACGGTGCGCGGCGCGCGCTACGGCGACGGCTGGATGCCGCTGCGCCGGCGCAAGACTTATGGCGAGGTGCGCGACCTGATTCCGAAGTTCCAGGCGATGGCCAAGGAGGCCAACCGCGACCTCGCCTCGCTGCCGATCTCGATCTGGGAATCGAAGGAGGATGAGAGCGAGCTCAAGCGCGACCAGGACGCGGGCGTGGTCCGCGTCATCGTCAGCCTCGACTCTGCGAAGTCGGACGTGATCCTGCCGATCCTCGACCGCTGGGCGAAGCTCGCAACCAAGGTCAAATAGTTATACGCGGAACTACGCCAACGATAGTACGTCCCGCTTGAACTTCTGCATCTCGGCCAGCACTGCATCGACGGTGCTGCCGGTGAAACCGAAGTCGAGGCAGCCGACGCCGATTTCCTTGAGCGCCTTGATGTCGGCCGCGAGCTCGGCCGGCTTGCCCGAGAACAGCCGCCGCTCGCCGTCGCCCGCCTTGGCCGGCGCATTCTCGCCGAACTGCGTGACACGCAAGGTGACACCGACGGCATCGGCCTTGCGCCCAGCCTCCACGGTCATCTTGCGCAGCCGGTCGACCTGCGTCTTGAAGCGCTTCAGGCTGTCGAGCGGATTGGCGGGATTGGTGCCGATCGGATACCAGGCATCGCCGAGCTGGGCCGTGCGGCGCAGCGCCGGCCCGCTTTCGCCGCCGACCCAGATCGGCGGATACGGCTTCTGCACCGGCTTGGGGTCCATCAGGATGTTGTCGAAGCGCACGTGCTTGCCGGCGAACTTCGGGTTGGGCTTGGTCCAGAGCTCGATGAAGGCATTAAGGTACTCGTCGGTAACCTTGCCGCGCTCCGCGAAATCAGGCGCCTGGATTGCCTGAAACTCCTCCTTCATCCAGCCGGCGCCGATGCCCAGCACCAGCCGGCCGCCCGACAGCACATCGATGGTCGACAGCATCTTGGCGGTCAGTACCGCCGGGCGATGCGGCACCACCATGACCGAGGAAACCAGGCGCAGCTTCCTGGTCTTGGCTGCGACGAACGCCATCTCGATCAGCTGCTCGTGCCGCTCGACGCGGGAGCCCGCGGGGAATTCACCAGTGTTGCTGTAGGGGTATTTGGCCTCGATGTCGGTCGGGATCACGACATGGTCGCTGAAGGTGGCGTAGTCGAAGCCCATGGCCTCGCCCTCGACCACCAGCTTGACCAGTTGGTCGGTCGCCGACATCGGCCCGGCGGTCGGCGCGTTGAAGCCGAACTGCATAGCTGTTCTCCCTTTGGCTGCCCGTGTTGGATGCCATACTACACGATGCGGGCGGTCTCGATTGCCGCTATCGTCCCGCCGACGGGCGTACAGTTAGAGGATTGGCCATGTCCGAACTTTCCAAGTTGATGGCGGACGCCGCGCGCCTGCGCGACGGCGGCCATGGGCGGCTGATCACGTACTCGCGCAAGGTCTTCATCCCGCTGACCAAGCTCTGCCGCGACGTCTGCCACTACTGCACCTTCGCCGAGACGCCGCACGCCACCCAGCCGGCCTACCTCTCGCCCGACGAGGTCCTGGCCATCGCCCGCGCCGGCAAGGAAGCCGGCTGCACCGAGGCGCTGTTCACCCTGGGCGACAAGCCCGAGCTGCGCTATCGCGCGGCGCGCGAGGCGCTGGCCGAACTGGGCTACGAATCGACGATCGCCTACCTCACCGCGATGTGCGCCCTGGTGCTGCGCGAGACCGGCCTGCTGCCGCACGCCAACCCCGGTGTCATGACGCGGGAAGAGATCGCGGCGCTGCGTGAGGTCACCGCCAGCCAGGGCATCATGCTGGAATCGACCAGCGAGCGGCTGTGTGAGAAGGGCCGTGTTCACTACGGCTCGCCCGACAAGCATCCGGCCGTGCGGCTGGAAACCATCCGGCTCGCCGGCGAGCTGAAAGTGCCGTTCACCACCGGCATCCTGATCGGCATCGGCGAGACGCGCGAGGAGCGCCTCGAAGCGCTGCGCGCCATCGGCGATCTGCACAGCAAGTACGGCCACATCCAGGAAGTGATCGTCCAGAACTTCCGCGCCAAGTCCGATACGAAGCTCGCCGACGCCGACGAACCCGATCTCGACGACCTCTGCTGGACCATCGCCCAGGCGCGGCTGATCCTGGGGCCGGACATGAACATCCAGGCGCCGCCCAACCTGTCGCCTGGCGTCTACCAGCGGCTGGTCGATGCCGGCCTCAACGACTGGGGTGGCGTCTCGCCGGTCACGCCTGACCACGTGAACCCCGAAGCGCCGTGGCCCGCCGTCGAGGAGCTGGCGCGCAAGAGCGCCGAGACCGGCAAGGTTTTGGTCAATCGCCTGGCCGTCTATCCGTCCTACGTTCGCCAGCCCGAGATCTGGCTGGCGCCCGAGGTGGCGACGCAGGTCCGGCGCATGGCCGATGCCGAGGGCCTGGCGCGCGACAACGATTGGGCGCCCGGCAACACCGAGCCGCCGCCCGCGCCGCAGGTGCTGCTCAGCGACATCGATCCCGAGATCGTGCGCATCGTCGATCGCGCCGCCGGCGGCAACCGGCTCGACCACCCCGAGATCCAGCGGCTGTTCACGGCGCGCGACGCTGACTATCGCCATGTCACCCAGGCGGCCGACGCGTTGCGCCAGGCGGTGAGCGGCGAGGTCATCCGCTACGTCGTCAACCGCAACATCAACTACACCAACATCTGCTACTTCCGCTGCAAGTTCTGCGCCTTCTCCAAGGGCCGCACGCACGACGACCTGCGCGGCAAGCCCTACGACCTCGCACTGGAGGAAGTGTCGCGCCGCGCCGTCGAGGCGTGGGAGCGCGGCGCCACCGAGGTCTGCCTGCAGGGCGGCATCCATCCCGACTACACGGGCGAGACCTACGAAGCGATCTGCCGCGCCATCAAGCAAGTGGTCCCGGGCATGCACATCCATGCCTTCTCGCCGCTCGAGGTCACGCAGGGCGCGGCGACGCTCGACCGCCCGATTGGTTCCTTCCTCGCGGGCCTGAAGGAGGCCGGCCTCGGCACCCTGCCGGGCACGGCGGCCGAGATCCTCGACGACGAGATCCGCGCCATCATCTGCCCCGACAAGATCAACACCCAGGAATGGCTCGACGTGCAGCGCGCGGCCCACAAGCTCGGCCTGCGCACGACCTCGACCATCATGTACGGCCATGTCGAGACCTCGCTCGCCTGGGCGCGCCATCTGCTGGCGCTGCGCGACCTGCAGGTCGAGACCGGCGGCTTCACCGAGTTCGTGCCGCTGCCCTTTGTGCACATGGAAGCGCCGATGTACCGCCAGGGCCTGGCCCGCCGCGGCCCGACCTTCCGCGAGGCGGTGATCATGCACTCGATCGCCCGCCTGGTGCTGCATCCGGCGATCACCAACATCCAGACCTCGTGGGTGAAGATGGGCCCGGCCGGCGCCGCGATCTGCCTGAACTCGGGCGCCAACGACCTCGGCGGCACGCTGATGAACGAGAGCATCTCGCGCGCCGCCGGCACCCAGCACGGCCAGGAATTCCCGCCCGAGGCGATGGAGAAGCTGATCCTGTCGATCGGCCGGGTGCCGCAGCAGCGCACCACGCTCTACGGCGAAGTCCCCGAGGAGCGCCGTGCCGCCTCGTTCGTCGCGGCCGACCTGGCGCCGATCGTGCTCACGCCGCCACGCAAGCGGGTGGCGGCTTAACGCTCGAAAATGTCGAGCGGCAGGACGGCCGATACCGTCATGTTCGGCACGTCGACAACCTGGCTGATGCGGAGATCGACAGCGACGCTCGCCAGGCAATAGGCCTGCTCGCGCGTGAAGCTGTAGGCATCCGCGATATGGTCGATCATGTTGATCAACGCATTGCGCGCCGAGAGCGTGATGTCCTCGGATTCGGCCCGGCCGTCGCCGCGTAGCGACATGCCCGTCGTTGCGAAGTAGCCCTTGCTGGGCGTGATGCCGTGGGCGCCGTGCACGCCTGGCGCGCCGTGGTGGGCATGTCCCGGCAGTTCGTAGGAGGGATCGCGCTGGCGGCGTCGCGTCGCCTCGCCCTTCAGCACGTCGAAGCGCGCCACGAAGGTCGCCGAGGTCTCGACCGCGGTGCCGCAGGATTCGCCGTCGCCCTGCGCGAAATGCGCGTCGCCGACCGAGAACAGCCCGCCGGGCACCTGCACCGGCAGGTAGAGCGTGGCGCCGGCGGTGAGCGACTTGATGTCGAAGTTGCCGCCGGTCTCGTGCGGCGCGATGGTCCTGATCGCCTTGCCGGCAATGCCGGCCGTTGTCGGCACCGCGCCCGCGGCATCCGGCGGCTGTACCGCGCCGCCGCGTGCCGCCAGATCGGCCTCGCGGGCCACGATACGCTCCAGCAGTTCGTGGGAGGGCGCCACGCCCATCACGCCCATGAACGGCGCGCCGGGAATGCGCACGCCGGGGAGTTGCGCCGAGACGGCAAAGCCGTTCGCCATCTCCCAGTGCACCAGGAAGGGCGTAGTGAAGAGATCGCGCAGGAAGCCGAAGCCCGGCATGATCATGGTGAAGCCGCGGCTCGCCGGGAGGATCTGCTCGATCTTCACGGCAAGGAGATCGCCTGGCTCAGCGCCGTCGACATGCACCGGGCCGGTCAGCGGATGGACGCGACCCATCTCGACATTGGCGAGATCCGCCGCTGTCGTGGAGGCCCTGATCTGACCATCGAGCGCGTCGAGCGTCTCCATTTCGACCGACGAACCGGACGCGATGCGGATTGCAGGCGCGATGTCGGGATGCCAGCGGTTGTGGCCCTTGTCGGCCTGGCGAACGAGCGGCAGTGCCGGATCGATATGGATATGGTCGTGCGCCATTCTCTCCTCCGACGGTGGTGCCCGTGTCCATGCAATCCGAGTGCCACGCCCCACCGCCGGCGCTCAAATCCCTCCGTCTGCCAGCAGCTTCGGCACGTTCATCTCCTCGAGCAACGCCCGCGTGCGCGTACCGACCGACTGTGGCAACGCCAGGAACAGCGCGAGGTCGACCGGATGGTCGATGTCCATGGCGATGCCGGGCTGGTGGATCACCGTCGGCTCGATGCCGCAGCGCTGGGCGGCGTCGAGGTGCGGGAAGTAGCTGTTGTCGCCGAAGCGCAGCGGCACGGCATCGGGCGGCGAGCAGATCACGGTGTTCGAGCCCTTGTGATCATGGGCCGGCGAGATGGTGAAGGACGGTCCCGGCAGGTGTGCGCCAACCACCAGACTGATTTCCTGCGACGTAACGGCGGGAATGTCGGCCGGCAGCGTCAGCATCCCGGCGCGTCCTTCCCTGGCCAGCAGGCGCAGGCCCGCGGTGACGCTGCCGGTATGGCCGTCGCGCGCGCCGTCTGTGACCACGCGGGCGCCGAGCCGGCTTGCCAGCGCCGTGGCCTGCGGGTCGAGGGTGACGACCATGACGCCGGCGAGGCTGCTGGTCGTGGTGATGGCCTCCAGGACCTCGCTCATCATGACTTCGATCAACGCGCGGCGCTGCGCCGGGGTCAGCATCGGCGCCAGGCGCTGCTTGGCGCCGTCCAGTTCCTTGATAGGCACGACGGCCCAGATGTCGCGGGTGCTCATGTCAGCGAATCGGCGAAGGCGAGCGTCGACCGCGCCAGCACCTCCTTGTCGGCAACGGTCTTCATCAGGGTCGGGGTCACGTGCACCTTGCCCGGGATGCCCTGCGAATCGCCGTGATCGACAATGTAGCCGTCGAGCAGGTCGCCGTAACGCTTCGCGACCGAGGCGGAGCTCACGGTGAGGCCGAGCTCCTGCAACATCTTGGCGGTTGGGCCCTTGACCGCCGTGCCGCCGACGATCGGCGAGATGGCGACCACCGGCGCGTCGCATGTCTCGATGGCCGCGCGCATGCCGGGAACGGCCAGGATCGGCTCGATGCTGATGAAGGGGTTGGACGGGCAGATCACGATGGCGCGGACCTTGCCGGCCAAAGCCTCGATGACGTCCGGCTGAGGACGCGCCTTTGGCGCGCCGTCGAACTCGAGCTTGCGCACGACCGGCCGGCATTGCTGGCGCACGAAATAGTCCTGGAAGTCGATCCAGCCCGAGTCGGTCAGCACGCGCGTGCGCACCGGGTCGTCGCTCATCGGCAGGATGCGGCTCTTTACGCCCAGCCGGTGCGTGATGTCGGATGTGATCTCAGTCAGCGTCTCGCCGGCGCGCAGGCGGCGCGTGCGCTCGACATGCAGGGCGAGGTCGCGATCGCCCAGGCGGAACCAGTCGGCACCGCCCACCGAGGCGATGGTCGCCATGAACGACCAGGTCTCGTCGCGCCGGCCCCAGCCCTGCTCGGTGTTGTCGAGGCCGGCCAGCACGTAGGTGAGCGTGTCGATGTCGGGGCAGATCGTGAGGCCGAGATGCTCGAAGTCGTCGCCGGTGTTGGCGACGACCAGCAGCTCGTCGAGCGGGAGGATGCGGCTCAGGCCCAAAGCGAGCTTGGCCCCGCCGACACCGCCGGACAGGGCGACGACCAGGCCCCTGCTCATCGGAATGGGCTCACCGGAACATGTCCTCGGCCGCGGGCCGCACCAGCTCCGAGGCCGGATTGTCGGGTGCGCTCCAGGTGAGCCCGCGGACCAGGATGGCGGGCTGTGCTTCGTTGCCCTGGCCCTGGACCAGCGAGGAGGCGGCCGCGATATCGTCGGCGAAGCCCGAGATGCTGACCTGCAGGGTGCGGCCGAAGAGATCTGGGTTGCCCCGCAGGTCGAGCAGGGCAGGGAGGCCCGCCGCGCCGATGGCGATGCCTTGCGTCCCGCGCCGCCAGGCACGGCCGAAGCTGTCGGTGATGATGACGGCGGGCGCGGTGCCCAGAAGCTCGCCGAGGCGCATGCGTATCCTGGCAGCGCTGCCGTCGGGATCGACCGGCAGCAGCAGGGCACGCTCGACGCCGTCGGTCGGTCCCACGTTGGACTGGTCGATGCCGGCATTGGCCATGACCCAGCCGCGCTTGTGCTCGACGATCAGCACGTTGGGCCGCGAGCGCACCACGCGTACCGATTCCGACAGGATCAGCTCGACCAGCCGCGGGTCCTTCTGCACCTCCGCCGCCAGCGCGATGGCCTTCTGCGAGGGCTTCACCTTGGCGAGCTCGACGCTGCGGCCTTCGGCCTTGGAGACGATCTTCTGGGCGAGCGCCAGCACGTCGCCTTTCTGCGGCTTGAGGCCGGCGCGCTTGAATCCCTCGGCGACCAGCGCCGCCAGGTCGTCGCCCGCCTTGATCATCGGCAGGCCGGGGATGGCCAGCAGCTCGAGCTTGGCAGTCGCACTCATCCGAAGCGCTTGCGCAACCGCGGCAGGACTTCCTTGCCGTAGAGATCGAGGAAGCGCGCCTGGTCGGGCCCGGGCGCGTGGAAGACGAGGTGGTTGAAGCCCAGGCCCACGTAGTAGCCGATCTTCTCGACCTGCTCGTCGGGGTCGCTGGACACGATCCAGCGGCTGGCCGCGCGCTCGAGCGGCAGGGCGTCGGCCAGGCGCTGCATCTCGACGGGATCCTCGACCGACATCTTCTCCTCGGGCGTCAGCGCCAGCGCCGCCCAATGCCGCGTGTCCTGCAGCGCGCGCTCCTTGTCGGTGTCGAACGAGACCTTGACCTCGATCATGTGGTCGTAGGGCCGCGCCTTGGGCCCGCCAGCGGCGATTCCCTCGGCGACCTTGGGCAGCAGCGTCTCGGTGTAGAGCTCGCGCTTCTTGCCGCTGGTGCAGATGAAGCCGTCGCCCGTGCGGCCGGCGTACTTTGCGACCAGCGCGCCTGCAGCGGCGACGTAGATGGGAATCTCGATGTCGGGCCGGTCGTAGATCGTGGCCTTCTCGGTCTTGTAGTACTCGCCCTCGAAGCTGACGCGCTCGCCGCGCCACAGCGTGCGTATGAGGTTCACCGCCTCGCGCAGGCGGGCGAAGCGTTCCTTGAACTCGGGCCAGGGCTGGCCGGTCGACGGCACCTCGTTCAGCGATTCGCCGGTGCCGATGCCCAGAATGACGCGGCCCGGGAACATGGAGCCCAGGGTGCCGAAGGCCTGGGCCACGATCGACGGGTGATAGCGGAAGGTCGGCGTCAGCACGCTGGTGCCGATATCGACCTTCGCGGTGCGGGCGCCGAGCGCGCCCATCCAGGCGATCGAGTTCGGCGCGTGGCCGTCGATGTGCTTCCACGGCTGGAAGTGGTCGCTGACGAACACCGATTCGAACCCGGCCTTCTCGGCATGGACCGAGAAGTCGAGCAGCTTGCCGGGCGCGAATTGTTCGGCCGACGCCTTGTATCCGAGCTTGAGCACGGTAATGCTTCCTTATGGAAACGGGAGGTCAGGCGAAGTCTTAATGGACCGGCATGCTGCTCACAACCGCCCTATGGTTCTGCCCAAGGTCCTGGTCGTCATGGGGGTTTCAGGTTCGGGCAAGACCACCGTCGGCAGGCTGCTGGCCGAGCGGCTGGGCTGGCACTTCCAGGAAGGCGACGCCCTGCATCCGCCCGAGAATGTCGCCAAGATGAGCGCCGGCACGCCGCTCAGCGATACCGACCGCACCCCCTGGCTGCGCAAGATCGCCGCCCGCATCGACGACTGGCGCGGCAAAGGTGACTCCGGCGTCGTGACCTGCTCGGCGCTGAAGCGGGCCTACCGCGACATCGTCGTCGGCGACCGGCTGGACGTCGTCCTGGTCCATCTCAAGGGCTCGCGCGAGTTGATCGGGGAGCGCATGGCGGCACGCCAAGGCCACTTCATGCCGACCGCATTGCTCGATAGTCAGTTCGCGACCCTCGAGGAGCCGGCGCCTGAGCTAGCGATCGTTGTCGATATCAGCGGAACGCCGTTTCAGATCGTCGAAGAGATCACACAGCGGCTGGCCGAGCGGAAGGGTTTGACCGCGGTTGGCCAACGGCGATAGGCTCGCCGTCATCAGGCGCCCTGAAGTGCGCCAAGCTCATAAAATTGGGGTGTGGAGGAACGACATGTCGATCAAGCGTCGCACAGTCCTGACCGGTTCAGCCGCCGGCGTGGTATCGCTAACATCTGGGCTGGCCGCCCCGGCGATCGCTCAGAGCGACCCGATCCGCATCGGTTACCTGCCGGCATTGACCGGGCCTTCGTCATCGACCGGCGTCGGCATCAACCGCGGCGTCCAGCTCGGAATCGACGAGATCAACGCCGCGGGCGGCATCAACGGCCGCAAGCTCGAGCTGATCGTGCGCGACACCCAGAGCGAGCCCACCAAGGCGGTCAACGCCGTGGCCGAGCTGACCCAGCGCCAGAAGGTCGGCGTCATCTTCGGACCGGTGAACTCCGGTGAGGCGCTGGCGGCGACACCGCTGATCGCCCGCGACAAGGTGGCGATGCTGCACCCGTGCTGGGTCGACGAGCTGATCGACGTCAAGAAGTACCCGATGTCCTTCCGCATCGCGCCGACCAACACGCAGGTCGGCGGCGGCGCCAACTACTACGTGGTTGACGTGCTGAAGCTCAAGAAGGTCGCGGTCATCAGCGACACCACCGGCTACGGCACCGCCTCGGTCAACACCTACGTGCCGATGCTGAAGGCCAAGGGCGTCGACGTCGTCTACCAGGGCCATGTCGACGCGGCCAATCCCGACCTCAAGCCCGACATGCTGCGCATGCAGAGTGCCGGCGCCCAGGTCGTCATGCCGTGGAGCGTCAATGCCGGCTTCCTGTCGCGCATCCTGAACACGCGCGGCGCCATGGGCTGGGACGTGCCCGTGGTCGGCCAGACCACGCTCGGGTCGGGCCAGACCAAGGCCCTGCTCGAGAAGCCGGAGAACTGGAACAAGGTCTACTCGAACAACTTCCGCAACTGCTGCTACGTCGACGGCAAGCTGCCGCCGCGCGCCCAGGCGTTCGTCGAGCGCCTGAAGAAGTCCAAGATCGAGATGGGCGACACGCTGCTGTGGTGGATCGCGCTGGGCTGGGACGGCGCCCAGATGATGGCCCAGACGTTCAAGGCCGCCGGCACCAAGTCCGACGAGGTCGTTGCCTACTGGAACAAGATCAAGGACTGGCCGGGCGTCTACGGCACCGTCACCTGGACGCCGGAGCAGCACAACGGCTTCCCCGACAGGGAAGTCGTGATGTGCGAGGTCAATTCGCTGAAGGACGGCGCCTTCAACCTGGCGCCGGGGTACAACAGCTAGACCATGTTCGCATCGATCGTTTCCTACGGCCTCGCGGTAGGAGCGGTCTACGCACTGATCGGCATCACGTACAACGTGATGTTCTCCGCGTCGCGTGTGTTCAGCTTTACTGCTGGCATGCTGGGAATGCTGGGCGGTGTGCTGGGCGCGCTCTTCATCACCGAATGGGGCCTGCCCACGATCGTGGGCCTCGTGCTGGTCCTGGCGTGCGGCGCCGTGCTCGGTATCGTCACCGAGATCGTCACCGTCCGCCCGGTCCTGAAGAGCATCGACCAGCACCTTTACGTGCTGTCGACTCTGGCCTTCGCCCTGATGATTCAGCAGCTCACCGCCATCTGGTGGGGCACCGACGCGCGGCCGTTTCCGCGCCTAATTCCGATCGGGCCGGGCTGGCTCGACCAGCAGTTCTGGCTGCCCATGCTGGCGTGCGCGGTCACCATCGTCGGCCTCGAGCTGCTCTACCGCAAGACGCTGATCGGCCGCGCCTTCCTGGCGATCGCCGAGGACGCCTACGCCGCCCGCGCGCTGGGGCTGCCGGAGACCGGCCTGCGCATGGCAAGCTATGCGCTCGCCGGCATGATTGGCGCCCTAGCCGGATTCTCCGGCGCGGAAATTCTGCTCGCCTTCTTCGGCAACCAGGCGATCCTCAACTTCTACGGCTTCGTGCCGGTGGCGCTGGGCGGCATGGGGTCGAACCGCGGCGCCGTGATCGGTGGCCTGGCGCTCGGCGTCTTCCAGCAAGCGGCGAACTTCCTGGTCGGCGGCATCTTCGCCGCGGTCGCGGTGTTCGCGGTGTTCATCGTGGTGCTGCTGCTCAGGCCCGAGGGCCTGGCCGGTGCCGCGACGGCGCGGCGCGTGTGAGGGGCGGGGCATGACGGACGCCACCGCCTCTGGTCCGGTGCGCGTCGGCGAGCGCTCCCTGCTGGGCAAGCTCGAAGGCAGCGTGTCGTGGATTCTGCTCGGGCTTGTCGGCCTGCTGCTGCCGCTGCTCGACGATTCCTACATCGGGGTCATCGCCCAGCGCGCCTACATTTATTGGATCCTGTCGGCCGGCCTGAACCTGGTAGTGGGCTATGCCGGCCAAATCGCCATCGGCTGGGTGTCAATGCTGACGCTCGGCGCCTACACCACCGCGGCGCTGACGGCGGGCACCGCGACTGATCCGTGGCATCCCTACCTCGCACTGATCGCGGGCGGCGTGATCGGTGCGGCAGCCGGCGTGATCGTCGGGCTGCCGGCGCTCAGGCTGCGCACCTTCTACTTCGCCATGACGACGCTGGGCTTCGCCACCATCGTCACCCAGGTGGCGCTTGCCTGGAAGAGCGTGACCGGCGGCGGCGTCGGCACACCGGGTCCGGTGTTTCCCTGGCCGTTCGATCCCGGCTGGGGCTTCTACTACTTCTGCTTCATCCTGGCGGCGCTCGCGACCTGGATGACGGCCAATATCGCGTCCAGCCGTTTCGGCCGCGCGCTGGTCGCCATCCGCGACGCCGAGGTCGCGGCCGAGGCCTCGGGCATCGCCAAGCCCCGGCTGCTGATCGCGGTGTTCCTCTTTGCCGGCGCGCTCGGCGGCGTGGCTGGCGGGCTGTTCGCCTCGCTGCAGTCCTACATCACGCCCGACGCCTTCACCTTCGAGATCTCGGTTCTGTTCTTCATCGCCATCCTGATCGGCGGGCGCGGCTCGATCCTGGGACCGGCGCTGGGCACCATCATTCTGACGGCGCTGCCCGAGTTCGCGGCACCCCTCGTGCAATGGTCGACGTTCCTCTACGCCGCGCTGCTGCTGGTGATCGTGCTGGTGATCCCGGGCGGCATCGCCGATCTCCTCGACTACAAGAACCGCCGCCCGCTCGAGCAGCACCGCGAGATCGTGCCGCGGCCCGACCTGCTCGGCCGCGTGCTGGGCGGCGACGGTCGCAGCAGAGGCAAGAGCACTATCGCGCTCCGCGACATCGAGCTGCATTTCGGTGGTGTGCGCGCCATCGATGGGCTCGACCTCGAAGTCAGGTCGGGCGAGGTCCACGGCCTGATCGGGCCGAACGGCAGCGGCAAGACCACGACCTTGAACGTGATCTCGGGCTACTACCGGCCGAACGCCGGCCAGATGACGCTCGACGGCGCCGAGCTGCCCTTCGCTTTGCCGCATGCCCGCGCCGGCTACCGCATCTCCCGCACCTTCCAGACGCCGCGCCTGGTCGGCGCCGCTTCGGTGCTGGAGAACGTCATGATCGGCGGCACGGTGCACGGCCACGGGACCTTCACCGAATCGATTCTGGCGCTGCCGCGTCACCGGCGCGACGAGAGGCACCTCAAGGCGGCAGCGCTGCAGGCGCTGGCCACCGTCGGCCTCGAATCGTTGGCCCAGGTGCGCGCCGACCGCCTGCAGCACAGCGAGCTCAGGTTCATCGAGATCGCGCGCGCGCTGATGCTGAAGCCGGCCTTCCTGCTCCTCGACGAGCCGGCGGCCGGCCTGTCGGCCGAGGAGATCCGCCGCCTCGGCAACCTCATCAAGGCGAGCAGCCGTGAGGGCGTTGGCGTGCTGCTGGTCGAGCATCATGCCGACCTGATCTTCGACATTTGCGATCGCGTGACCGTGCTCAATCTTGGCAAGACGCTGGCGGCGGGCACACCCAACGAGATCCGCTCGCACCGGGAGGTCGTCAGTGCCTACCTCGGCGCCTAACCCGATGGTCGAGCCATTGCTCAAGATCAGCGGGCTGTCGGCCGGCTACGGCAAGATCGGCGTGCTGAACGGCATCGACCTCACGGTCGGCGCCGGCGAGATCGTGGCCCTGCTCGGCCCCAATGGCGCGGGCAAGAGCACGCTCTTGAAGGCCATCTCCGGCCTGCTGCCGCGCACCGGCACGATCACCTTCGGCGGCCAGGACATGAGCAAGACCGGCCCGCGCGAAGCGGTGAATGCCGGGCTGGTGCACGTGGTCGAGGGCCACCGCGTCTTCACCCAGCTCAGCGTGCACGACAACGTCATGCTGGCGGGCTACGGCATGAAGGGGTCCGAACTGGGGACGCGCGTCGGGGAGGCGCTGAGGTTCTTCCCCGAGATCGCCGAGAAGCGCAACGACCGCGCCGTGACCTTGTCGGGTGGCCAGCAGCAGATGCTGGCGGTGGCGCAGGGCCTGGTGCGCCGGCCGCGTCTGCTGATGCTCGATGAGCCGTCGGCCGGTCTCTCGCCGGTGCTGGTCGATCGCGTGCTTGCCGCCGCCGCGCAGTTGCGTGACGCCGGCACCGCCGTGCTGCTGGTCGAACAGCTGATCGAGAAGGCGCTCAAGCTCGCCGACCGCGTCTACGCGCTGGCGCGCGGCTCGATTGTGCTCGAAGCGCGCACGAACGAGGACGATCTGCCCAATCGCCTCGAGCACGCCTACTTCGGACAGGACGTCAGCGCTCCACTCGCGTCATAGCTGGGAGCGCGCCACTCCGCGGCGCTCATGAGCTGTGTGATCGACAAAGAGCGCCACGGAGTGGCGCGCTCCCAGCAAAGAGTCCGACAAGCGGCACTTCACATCGGCTGCTATTGACCGTCTCCGACGCACGCCCGATAGTCGTTTTGCCGTCCGTCGAGTCCCAAGAACCAAAAGACAAAGTCATCGTATCGGGAGGAGCTCATGATTCGGCAGCTTGCGGGAGCTATGGCTCTTGCTGTCGCCACGTTGGTCGCAGCGATCGCGCCTGCTCAGGCCCAGGACCAGAAAGGCACGCTCGTCTTCGCCGTCGAATCGCTCGGCGCCCAGACGCTCGATCCGATCCTCGAAGGCCGTCCGGGCAACGCCGTCTACCAGGCGATCATGTACGACTCGCTGGTCGGCTTCGATCTCAAGAAGGGCGGTGTCGGTCCCGGCGTCGCCGAGCGTTGGGAGCTCGCGCCGGATGGCCTCAGCTGGACCTTTTTCCTGCGGCCCGGCCAGACCTTCCACAACGGCGACAAGCTCACCGCCCACGACGTCAAGTTCAGCCTCGAACGCCAGATGGGCCCGGGTTCGCTCGCCTCCGCCGCGGCGAGCATGAAACGCGCCATCAAGAGCATCGAAGTGGTCGACGACCTCACGGTGAAGGTGAACACGTCGAGCCCACAGATCGGCCTGCCGCCCAGCCTGTCGCGCGCCGTGGCGCCCGAAGGCGCCATCATGCCCAAGAACTACATCGAGAAGGTAGGCGAGGAGGAGTTCCGCAAGAAGCCGATTGGCAGCGGCCCGTGGAAGTTCGTGCGCAACGTGCCGGGTGATCGCATCGAGTTCACCGCCGTCGCCAATCACTGGCGCGGCACGCCGAGCTTCAAGGACCTGCATGTCCTGCTGGTGCCGGAGGAGAGCACGCGTGTCGCCATGGTGCGCACCGGCGAGGCCGCCATCGCCTCGATCGGGCCGGAGACCATGATGGGCGCCGCGCGCGCCGGCCTGGAAGTGGTGTCGGTGCCCGGCACCATGCAGGCGATCTTCCAGTTCTGGGGCACCTGGAAGCCCGAGCAGAAGGACTCGCCGATCGCCAAGCCGCGCGTACGCGAGGCGCTGTCGCTCGCCATCGACCGCAAGCAGGTGATCGAGCACGTCATGAACGGCAAGGCGCGCATGCCCTATCCGTTCTCGACCTTCGGCTACACCGAGTATTTCAGCAACGACCGCTGGGAGAAGTGGGCCAACGAGGCCTATCGCTACGATCCGGCGCTGGCCAAGAAGATGCTGGCCGAGGAAGGCTATCCCAACGGCTTCGAGCTCAAGTTCGCCAACACGGCGCTGCCCGGCACGCAGTTCATGGTCGATATCGGCACCGCCATCGCCGACATGTGGAACAAGATCGGCGTGAAGGTGACGCTGAAGCACTACGAATGGGGCGCCTTCAATCCCATGGAGCGCGGCGACCAGGCGGGCCTGGTCGGCTGGGCCTCGATGTACCGCACCGCCGGCCGGCCCGACGTGCCGTGGCGCTATGACGGCGCCTTCTCGCCCGAAAGCATCCAGCGCCTGCTGGGCGACAAGGACAACTGCAATGAGGTCTGCCAGGACTACGTGAAGACCGCGCGGGCGCTCGGCTCCGAGCTCGACAAGGCCAAGCGCACGGCGCTGATCGACCGCATGGTCGAGATCGTGGCCAATACCTGGATGGTCGTGCCGATCATCGAGGGCATGGGCTACTACGCCGTCAACACCAAGAAGGTCGGCCAGTTCGAGCCCATTCCCGGCCGTCACGAGCTGGGCGACGTCTTCGAGCGCATTCCGCGCCCGGAGCAGAAGCCCTGGAAGAAGTGAGCAGCCGCGACTCATGAAGCGCTTCATCGCTCGCCGCCTGATGCAGGGTGTCGTCCTGCTGTTCATGGTGGCGACGATCGTGTTCTTCCTCGGACGGCTGACCGGCAATCCGGTCGACCTGATGCTGCCCGAGGACGCCACCGCCGAGGACCGCGCCCAGCTCACCCAGACCTTGGGCCTGGACGGGCCGCTCAGCGAACAGTTCCTGATCTTCATCGGCAAGGCGCTGCACGGCGATCTCGGCACCTCGATCCGCATGAAGCAGCCGGCGGCCGAGGCCTTCTTCGACCGCCTGCCCAACACCCTGCTGCTGATCCCGTGGGCACTGCTGCTCGGCATGATGCTGGGCATTCCGCTCGGCGTGGTGGCGGCCCTCAATCGCGGAGGCTGGCTGGACCGTGCGGCGGGCACGGTGGCGGTGCTGGGCGTCGCCATGCCGAGCTTCTGGCTGGGCGTGCTGCTGATCTTCGTGTTCAGCGTCGAGCTGGGCTGGCTGCCGTCGAGCCGCATGGGCGGGCCGCAGCACTACATCCTGCCCGTCATCACGCTCGGCACCTTCCTGGTGGCGGGCTTCATGCGCATCACCCGCTCGGCCATGCTGGAAGTGATGGAAAGCGAGTTCGTCAAGCTCGCGCGCATCAAGGGGCTGAGCGAGACGACGGTCATCTGGAAGCATTGCCTGCGCAACGCCCTGATTCCCGTCCTGACCCTGTGGGGCGTGTTCGTCGGCAACCTCATCACCGGCGCCATCGTCACCGAGACGGTGTTCGCCTGGCCGGGCATCGGCCGGCTGACCTACGAGGCGGTGATCTACCGCGACTTCCCGCTGCTGCAGGCGGTGATCATCCTGAAGTCGATCCTGATCCTCTCCATCAACCTCGGCGTCGACATCCTTTATGCCTACGTCGATCCGCGGATCAGGCTGGCCTAGCGATGGCCATCATCGAGCGTCCTTCGTCCGTCGGCCGGCAACGCTGGTCGTTGTGGCGCGCCATGGTATGGCCGCGCCGCGAGGCGGCGCCGCGGCGCACCGCGCGGGTGCCGTGGATACCGATCGTCATCATCTCGGTGATCGTCGTCATGGCGATCTTCGCGCCATTGCTGGCGCCGCACTCGCCGATCGACCAGACCTTGCGCGACAAGCTCCTGCCGCCGGCCTGGATGCTGGGCGGCAAGGACAAGTATCTTCTGGGCACCGACGCCTTCGGCCGCGACATCCTGAGCCGGCTGATCTACGGCGCGCGCGTCAGCCTGATCGTGGCGCTGCTGGCGCTGACCGTGGGCGGCGGCGTGGGCCTCGCCATCGGCATCGTCGCGGGCTATGTCGGCGGCGCGGTCGACAGCATCCTGATGCGCCTGGTCGATGCGGCCTTCACCTTCCCGGCCATCCTGTTCGCGCTGCTGCTCGCCGTCACCATGGGCCAGGGCCTGGGAACGCTGGTGATCGCCATCAGCCTCTTGTTGTGGGCCACCTTCGCGCGGGTGATCCGCGGCGAGGTGCTGGCGCTCAGGCAGCGTGACTTCGTGGCCCTGGCCAAGGTGCGCGGCTGCTCGTCGCTGCGCATCATGGCCACCCACATCCTGCCCAACGTGCTCAACACCTTCATGGTGCTGGTGACGCTCAACATCGGCGTCGTCATCATCGCCGAGGCGACGCTGTCCTTCCTCGGCGCCGGCATCCCGCCGCCGACCCCGACCTGGGGCCTGATGATCTCCGAGGGCCGCGGCCGCATCGCCGAGGCCTGGTGGGTCGCCCTGATCCCGGGCATCGCCATCACGCTGCTGGTGCTGTCGGTCAACCTGTTCGGCGACTGGCTGCGCGACCGCCTCGATCCCCGGCTGCGCCAGCTATGAGCGATACTCCCCCCGGCGATACCGTTCTCGACGTCCGCGACCTGCACACCCATTTCTTCCTGCGCCGCGGCGTGGTGAAGGCGGTCGACGGCGTGAGCTTTTCGCTGAAGCGCGGCGAGGTGCTGGGACTGGTGGGCGAATCGGGCTGCGGCAAGAGCCTGACCGCGCTGTCGCTGATGCGGCTCCTGCCCAAGGGCGGCGCCCGCACCATCAAGGGCGAGGTGCTGCTGGGCGGCGAGAACATCCTGGAGCGCACGCCGTCCGAGATGCGCGAGATCCGCGGACGGCGCATCTCCATGGTGCTGCAGGACCCGCAGACGTCGCTGAACCCGGTGTTCTCGGTCGGCGACCAGCTGCGTGAGGCGATCGAGCGCCGCCGCAAGGGCGCCTCGCTCTCCGAGATCATGAAGGAGGCGGTCGCTGCCCTGCGCCGCGTCGAGATCGCCGCGCCCGAGCAGCGCATCGGCCAGTACCCGCATCAGATGAGCGGCGGCATGAAGCAGCGCGTGGTCGGCGCCATCGCCATCAGCGGCGAGCCCGAAGTGCTGATCGCCGACGAGCCGACCACGGCGCTCGACGTCACCATCCAGCTCCAGTACCTGAAGCTGCTGAAACGCCTGCAGGCCGAGAACGGCATGGCGATCCTGTTCATCACCCACGATTTCGGCGTGGTCGGCCGCATGTGCGACCGCGTGGCCGTGATGTATGCCGGCCGCATCGTCGAATGCGGACCGGTGAAGCAGATCTTCGAGGCGCCGCAGCATCCCTATACCCGCGCTCTGATTGCCTCGGTCCCCAAGATGACCGGGCCGGCCGGCCGGCTGACCACCATCGAGGGCCAGCCGCCGTCGCTGATGGACCTGCCTCAGGGCTGCCGCTTCGCCTCGCGCTGCGCCCTGGTCGAGCAGCGTTGCCTCGACGCTTATCCTGCCAGCGTGCGGGTCGGCGAGGAGCACACGGCCGACTGCTGGAGGGTCACGCCGCCATGAGCGAACCGCTGCTGCGCGTCGAAGGCCTCAAGAAGCACTTCGCCTTCACCAAGGGGATCCTGTTCGCGCGCACCCTCGGCCACGTCAAGGCGGTCGACGACGTCTCCTTCGACATCAAGGCCGGCGAGACCCTGGGGCTGGTGGGCGAATCGGGCTGCGGCAAGACCACGACCTCGCGCATGATCCTGAACCTCGAGGAACCGACCGAAGGCCGTATCCTGCTCGAGGACGAACCGATCAGCGGCCTGCAGGGCGCTGCGCTCAGCGCCTACCGCGCCAAGGTGCAGGCGGTGTTCCAGGACCCGTGGTCGTCGCTCAACCCGCGCATGAAGGTGGGGCGCACCATCGCCGAATCGCTGATCGTCAACGATTGGGGCGACAAGGAGAAGATCGCCGCCCGCGTGCGCGAGCTGCTGCAGCAGGTCGGGTTGCGGCCCGAGCAGGCCGAGCAGTACCCGCACGAGTTCAGCGGCGGCCAGCGCCAGCGCGTGGCGCTGGCGGCGGCGCTTGCCTCGCGGCCCAAGCTGATCGTGCTCGACGAGCCGGTGTCGGCGCTCGACGTGTCGATCCGCGCCCAGATGATGAACCTCCTGAAGGACATCCAGGCGCAGGACAACGTCGCCTACCTGCTGGTCGCGCACGACCTCGCCACGGTGCGCCATATGGCCGACCACACGGTGGTGATGTATCTCGGCAAGATCGTCGAGAAGGCGCCGACCGAATCGCTGTTCGCCGATGTGCGGCATCCCTACACCAAGGCGCTGTTCTCGGCGGTTCTGGTCGCCTGGCCGGGCCGCAGTGAGGAAGAGATCGAATTGCGTGGCGAGGTGCCGTCGCCGCTCAATCCGCCAAGCGGTTGCCGGTTCCACACGCGCTGCCCTTGGGTCATGCCGCGCTGCTCGCAGCAGGAACCGGTTTTGCGCGAGGTCTCGCCGGGGCACACTGTGGCCTGTCATTTGTTCGACAATGCCTGATCGGGAGTAGCGTCCGATGTCTCAATCCTGGGGCCCCTTGCAGGGCGTGAAGGTGGTTTCGTGCTCGACGGCGCAGGCCGGCACCGTGCCCTACATGCTGATGGCCGATCTCGGCGCCGACGTGATCAAGATCGAGCCGCCCGATGGCGGCGACGGCTCGCGGCGCATGACGGTGCTGCCCGGCATGCCCAGCACCTTCTTCGAGACCAACAATCGCGGCGTGAAGAGCGTCACGCTGAACCTGAAGTCGCCCGAAGGCCGCGCCATCCTGCACAAGCTCGTCGCCCAGGCCGACATCTTCGGCCAGAACTTCCGGCCGAGCGCCGCCGACAGGAACGGCTTCGGCTGGGAGGAGCTGCGCAAGATCAATCCCAAGCTGGTCTATGTGTCGATCTCGGGCTACGGCACGCGCGGGCCCAACGGCCATCTGCCCGGCACCGATTCGATGGCCCAGGCGTTGGGCGGGATCGCCGAGGCCTATTCCATGCCGGGCCAGAAGATGCGCACCGGCATCGCCTCGGTGGCCGACGAATCCACGGCGATGCTGGCCTTCGGCGGCGCGCTCGCCGCTCTGACCCACGCGCGCACCACCGGCGTGGGCCAGAAGGTCGAGCTCTCGCTGCTGGGCTCGCTGGTCCGGCTGATGGGCTGGACCTTCACCACCACCATGTGGCGCAACCAGAACCCGGTGACCGGCCAGGCCCGCATCACCGGCACGGCGCAGCGGGCGGGCATCAGCGCCTCCTTCAATGACCGTGACGGCAAGCCGCTGGTGTTCCAGCTCACCGGACCGGACAACTGGAAGGACGCCATGACGGCACTGGGCTTCCAGGACCGCATCAAGGCGGCGGGCTTCCAGAATCTCGGCGTCATCATCGACAACGACGCCAAGCGCAACGAGCTTCTGGCCCTGCTCGACGATCTCTTCGCCACCGGCACGCGCGACGACTGGGTGGCCAGGCTGCGCGGCGCGGACATCGTGTCGGCGCCGATCAACACGATGCTCGAGGCGTCCAACGATCCCGACGTACTGGCCAACGGCTACGTCACCGAAATCGACTACCCCAAGCACGGCAAGCGCTTGAAGGTGCACGGCACGCCCTGGCAGTTCTCCGAGACGCCGGCCAGGCCTGGCATCGCGCCGGAGCTGGGCGATCACAACGACGCGGTGCTGGGCGAGCTGGGCTACAGCGCCGCCGAGGTGGCGGATCTGCGAGCCCGGAAGATCATCTGAGTTGGGTTGGCGCCCTGTCGCCAATTGCCCTTAGGAATCGGCTGCCTTTTGGGTAGCATGATGGCGTTCGTTTCGGCGTAGCAGGGTGGCGTTCCCGGCGAGGGCTCGCGCCACGCGAGAAACCACGAGGGGGCTGTCATGTTCGATCATTGGGGGAACCACGGCGCGGCGCTGCTGGCCGGATGCGCCATCGTTGCACTGGCCATGGCGCCAAGCGCCGCACAGGCTCAGTGTCGTTCGAATCCTCTCGGTGGCTTTAGCGGTCCTTGCAATGCGTTAGCTACCTCGCCTGCCTCAACGGCGGTCGGCGAAAGCGCAGCCGCGCAAGGCGTTGGCGCAACGGCGTTCGGCCAGTTTAGTACTGCGGCGGGCTCGGAGGCCGCGGCGTTCGGCCAGAGGAGCAACGCGACCGGTAATTCTGTCGCCCTCGGCGCCCTAAGCACGGCGAGCGCGGCCAATTCCGTCGCCCTTGGCACCAACTCGGTCGCCAACGCGGACAACACGGTGTCGGTCGGTTCGGTCGGCAACGAGCGGGGCATCGTCAACGTCTCCGCCGGCGCGCTCGCGGCCGGCAGCACCGACGCGGTGAACGGCGGCCAGCTCCTGACAGCCAACCAGCAGGCCGCCGCGGTGTTCGGGGGCGGTGCCGGCCTCGACGGCGGCGGTCAGCTCACCGTGCCGAGCTATGCCATCCAGGGCACCACCTACAACAACGTCGGCAGCGCCCTGGGCGCGCTCAACGCCGCGGTGGGCGGCAGCTCGACCTATGTCAAGGTCAACGGCACGGGTGCCGCAGCCTCGGCCACCGGCACGAATGCGGTTGCGCTCGGCGTCGGGGCGCAGGCGACCAACACCAACGCCTTCGCCGCCGGCACCGGCGCGCTCGCCAGCGGCGCCAACAGCATCGCCATCGGCACCAACGCCCTGGCCACCGGCTCGGTCGCCGTGGGCAACGGCGCTTCCGCCGCCAACGGCGGCGGCGCGTTCGGCGATTTTGCCACCGCCACCGGCGGCACAGCCAACGTGTCTTCGGCGACCGCGGTGGGCAATTCGTCGAGCGCCACGACGGCCAACGCGGTGGCGGTGGGCCAGAGTGCCTCGGTGCAGGCGGCCAACGCCACGGCGGTCGGCGCCAACACCGTGGTACAGGCGTCCGCCACCAATTCGGTCGCCATCGGGCAAGGCTCGGTGGCGAGCGCCCCCAACACCGTGTCGTTCGGCTCGGCGGGCAACGAGCGGCGGCTCACCAACGTGGCCGCCGGCGTCGGCCCGACCGATGCGGTCAACATGGGCCAGCTCAGCAGCATGGCCTCCGGATTGCAGTCGCAGGTCAACGGCCTGCAATCGCAGGTCAATCAGGTCAACCAGCGCGTCGACGTCGCCAATTCAGGCGTCGCCATGGCCATGGCGCTGAGCGGCGGCGCGCTCGCCGATCAGAAAAAATTCGCGGTCGCCATGAACTACGGTACATTCCAGGGCCAAAGCGCGATGGCGCTGTCGAGCTACATGCGCGTCACCGATCAGGTCGTGGTCTCCGGCGGCCTCGGCTACGGTGTGGGCGCGTCGCAATTCGGCGGACGAGTCGGCGTGCAGTTTTCCTGGTAGCAGATCGGATCGGCGTCATGCGGCTCGGGCCTTCCATCATCGCGTCGGCCATCATCGCGTCGGCCATCTTGGCCGTGCTGCCGCTGGCTGCCCAGGCTCAGCAGCCGGCTGCGCAGCAGGTGCCATCGCAAAACGTGTGGGGCCAGCTTCCGCGCATGCAGCTCGATCGGCAGTTCGCGGGGCCCTTGCAGGACACCATCGTCCAGCGCTGGCGCGATCCGGTTGACGGCACGGTCTGCTACCTCTACCTGCCGATCACGGCGTCGCATTCGCCGGTCCAGGACTCGGGCTACGTGCAATACGGCGCCAACACCATCGGTTCGATCAGCTGCATGGCGCCTGTCCAGCCGCCGCTACCGCCGGCAAATCCACCGCCGGGCCCAGCGAGAAGTGGTTCTTCGCCGGGCAGGTAGTGTTCGCTCACGCGAACAGCGCTCGCTCGCGATGGGGAGGACTGGTCGAAACTTCCGCGCAGACGGTGGAAGGACGCCATGACCGGCCTGGGCTTCCACGACCGTATCAAGGCGGCGGGCTTCGAGAATCTCGCCGTCATCATCGACAACGACGCCAAGCGCGAAGAGCTTCTGGCTTTGCTCGACGACCTGTTCGCCACCGGCACGCGCGACGACTGGGTGGCCAGGCTGCGCAAGGCCGACATCGTCTCGGCGCCGATCAACACGCTCCTGGAAGCCTCCAACGATCCCGACGTCATCGCCAACGGCTACGTCACCCACGTCGACTATCCCAAGTACGGCAAGAAGCTGAAGGTGCACGGCACGCCCTGGCAGTTCTCCAAGACGCCAGCCAAGGCCGGCATCGCGCCCGAGCTCGGCCAGCACAACGAGGCGGTGCTGTGCGAGCTGGGTTACAGCGCGGCGGAGATCAAGGACTTGAAGGCGCGAAAGGTCATATAGAATTCCTCCCTTCGCGGACTCCGCGAAGGGGTGTGGCGCGCTCAACGCCGAGGCATGACCTGCATGTGGCTGATGGCGTCGGTGACACCGTCCATCTTGATGGCCGCCATCTGGCAGGCCTTGTCCTCCTCGACGCTGCCGACCTGTCCCCAGAGGTGGGCGATGCCGTGGCGCACGACCACGTCGAACGTGCCGCCAAGGGGGATGCCGAGCCGGTGGATCGCCGTCGTCACCTGCAGGCGGAGCGACTCGTCATCGCGCGCCGCGGGTGCCGGCGCCGGCGTTGCCGCCGCGGCGCCCGGGGCGCCGTGCGACAGCATGGCCTTCACCAGATCGATGCGGCTCACGACACCGATCACCCCGGTGCCGCGCATGATGGGGATGCGCTTGGTCTGATGCTCCAACATCAGCGTCGCCACGTCGTCCAGCGAGGTGTCCTCGGTCGCGGTGACGACCGCCGTGGTCATGATCTCGGCGACGGTAAGGGACAGGACCTCCTGGCTGTCGGGACTGCCGAGATGGGCATGGAGCTGCGTCGGATCGTTGAACTCGCCGACGACGCGGCGGATCAGGTCGACCTCGCTCACGATTCCGGCCAGGGCGTTGCGTTCGTCGACCACGGGAAGCGCGCTCACCTGGGAGTTGACCAGCAGCCGGGCGGCGTCACGCACCGTGGCGCCGGTGCTGATCGTAATCACCGGGGTCGACATCACGTCCCTGGCATACATGCTCAAGCCCTTGCGACCTTCTGCTCCTCCAGCCGGTCGGTCGCCGGCGGCGGCGTGCGCGACAAATCGGCGATCTCCGCGCGCAGGGACGGCGTCATGTCGATCTTTGTGGCGTTGAGCGAGTCCTTCAGCTGATCGGTGTTGCGGGCGCCGATGATGGGCGCGGTCACCGCGGGGTGCGCGCCGACCCAGGCGATCGCCGTGCTGACCGGGTGCAGGCCGCGCTCCTTGCAGAAGGCGACATATTCCTCGGCCACCTCGAACATCCAGGCGTCGCTGTAGCGCGCCTCGTACATCTTGTTGGTCTTGAGCCGGCCGGTCGCCTGGCCGAGATACTTGCCCGACAGCAGGCCGGCGGCGGCCGGGCTGTAGGGGATGACGCCGATGCCGTTGGCCTCGGCCATCGGCAGGATCTCGACCTCGGCCTGGCGCTTCACCAGGCTGTACATGGGCTGGATGACTTGCAGGCGCGCCCAGTTGCTGCGCTCCTGGATGTCGAGCCCGCGCTGGGTCTGCCACGCCGACCAGTTGCTGACGGCGGGATAGATCACCTTGCCCGCGCGCACGACGTCCTCGAGGGCCCGCATCGATTCGTCGATCGGCGTCAGCGCGTCGTAGCGGTGCAGGAACAGGATATCCAGGCGATCGGTCCCGAGCCGCTTCAGGCTCGCATCGACCGCCCGCACGACATGGCGGCGCGACGTGCCGCGCGCATTGACATCGGGTCCCTGCTGGCTGTTGCACTTGGTGGCGATCACCAGCTCGTCGCGATGGCCCTTGATCAGGCGGCCGAGGATTTCCTCGGACTTGCCCTTGCTGTACTCGTCGGCCGTGTCGAGGAAATTGATGCCGGCGTCGCGGACGTTCTTGTACATCGCGGCCGAGGTGGCTTCGTCGGCGTCGCCGCCGAAGGACATGGTGCCGAAGCAGAGCTGGGAGACGGAAATGCCGGTGCGGCCGAGGAGCTTGGTTTTCATGGATCAAATCTAGCAAATGTTGCGCACAGCGGAAGCCATTCGCGTTCCCGTAACGCACGTTTGTCGCGATAATACTGCCCAAAGCAGGCAAACAAGCCTGCAGTCAGGAAACGACATGGACGGGCCTTCGCCCGGCGACGGGGCGACACGGCCCGGCAGCGTTGAAAGTAAGGCCTCGTGGCGGACCGCCTGGTTGATCCTGGCGATCCTGTCGGTGTCTTTCGGCTCGTCCCTGCTCATCGTCGTCGGCATGAAGCCGATCCAGGAATCGCTCGGCACCGACCGTTCGGTGGTGGCGCTGGCCGGTGCGTTCCTGTGGGTCGGCACGGGTGCCGGCGGCATCTTCATGGGCTGGCTGTCCGACCGCATCGGCGTCCGTGCCACGGTGGCGATCGGCGCCGGCATGATCGCGGCCGGGCTGGTGCTGTCGTCGCTGGGCTGGATCTGGTCGCTGTTCATCGGCCACGCCCTGATGGGCCTGTTCGGCAACGGCGGCGTCTATCCGCCCTTGCTGGTCTATGTCAGCCGCTGGTTCGACCGCCGCCGCGGCACGGCGATCGCGCTGATCTCGTCGGGCCAGTACGTCGCCGGCGTCGTCTGGCCGGCGCTGTTCGAGCGCATCATCGCCAGCCTGGGCTGGCAGACGCTGATGCTGGGCTTTGCCGTCCTGGTGCTGGTCGCCATCCTGCCGGCGACCCTGCTGCTCAAGCCCACGCCGCTGCCCCTCGTGCCGCAGCACCTGCCGCACGTGACCGCCGCCGGCCGGCGCATCGGCGGCATGCATCCCAACCTCGTGCAGGTGCTGCTCTGCATCGCCGGTTTCTGCTGCTGCATCCCGATGTCGGTGCCGCAGGCGCATCTCGTGGCCTTCTGCACCGATATCGGCATCTCGCCGACGACCAGCGCCACCATGCTGTCGGTGATGCTGGCGTCGGCCTTCATCGCCCGCCAGGCGTGGGGCGCGCTGGCCGATCGCATCGGCGGCCTGCGCACGATCATGGTGGGCTCGGCGAGCCAGGCGCTCGCCATTTCGGCCTTCTCGCTCACCCAGGACGAGGCCGGCCTGTTCGCTGTCTCCGCCGCCTTTGGCTTCGGCTTCGCCGGCATCATCCCAGCCTACTCGGTCGCCATCCGCGATATCTTCCCGCCATCGGAGGCCTCGTGGCGCATGCCGCTCACCCTGTTCACGGCCATGAGCGGCATGGCCGCGGGAAGCTGGTTCGCGGGCTTCCTCTACGATCACTACGGCTACTACGCGCCGGCCTTCACCACCGGCATCATCTTCAACGTGGTCAACCTGGCGATCATCGGCTTCCTGGTCGTGCGGCTGACCGGCGGACGCTGGGTCAATCCCTACGCCGCGGTCGGCTGACGCCGTCAGCGCCTGCTGGAGACCAGCGGCAGGTCGAAGGTGGCGCTCTCGCCGTGGATATCGGGCGGCAAGGGCGCATAGGGGGAGCCCGAGCGCACGCCGGCCAGCACGCCCTGGTCGAACTCGGGAATGCCGCTCGAGCGCGAGACGGTGACGTTCAGCAGCCGCCCGTCGCGGGCGATGACCACGCGCACCACGGTAATGCCCTGGGTGGCGCTGACGTTCGCCTGGTAGCGGTAGCCCTGCAGCCGGCGCACGACCTGCCAGAGGTAATTGTCGGCGGCGCGCGCTTTACTGTAGGTGTCGGCCGGATTGACGAACGGCGAGGGCGAGGGGCTCTCCGACTGCGTGCCGGCCGGCGGCCGCCGTGACGGCGCGGTGCTGAGCGGCGAAGGCTTGTACTCCGGCTTCTGCAGCTGCGGCATCGGCGGCTTGGGGTGTTGCTGCTGCGGCTGTGGCTGTGGCGGTTGCGGCGGCTGTGGCTTGGCGGGCGGCGGCGTGGCCAAGGCATGCTGTTGCTGCTGTTGCTGCTGTTGCTGCGGCGGCTCCTGCGGCGCCGGCGGTGTCGGTGGCGGCGGCTTGGGAAGCTCGCCGGCGGTCGATGGCGGCGCGCTCGGCGTCTTCTGCTCGACCGCGGGCGTTGGCGCAGGCGTTGGCTCGGGCGTTGGCGCAGGGGTGGGCGGCGCCGGCGTCGGCGGCGTGGGGGCGGGCTCGACCTTGGCGAAGTCTGCCGCCGTGGGCGGCGCCAGGTCCTGGTCGGGCGACGGCAGGATGTCCTGCAGCGGCGGCGGGGGCGGTGCGAGCTCGGCGTCCTTCGGCTTGTCGCCCTTGGGCGGCGCCTGGGTCGGCTTGTCGGAGACGATCTCGGCAGGCGGCCGCAGCGCCTCGATGGGCGGCATCACCTGCGGCTGAGGCTGCGGTTTCGGTTGAGGCTGGGGTTCCGGCTTGGGCTCGGGCTTCTGCTCGGGCTCGGGGGGCTTTTCGGCCGGCTTGGGCGGCTCGAAATAGACCTCCAGCGCCGGCTCGGCCGGGGCCTTGGGCTCCTGCGCCACCCACCACAGGGCCAGTGCGACCAGGGCATGCAGCAGCACCGCCAACGCCACCGCCGCAGGGGACATATGCTCGGAACGGTGCGACAAGGCGCTGACGGCGTAGACCACGGTCCGTTTTTACGATGCGGTTTGCCGCGCCGCTACCCTACTGGTTGCGCATGCCGTGAGTTTTTGACCGATTGCTTGAGATGGTCGGCCATCTTTTCGGCAATCATCACAGTCGTCAGGTGGGTATTGGCCCGCACCACGGTCGGCATGACCGAGGCGTCGATGACCCTGAGCCCGCTGCAGCCGATCACCCGGCAGTCGGGATCTACCACCGAGCGCGGGTCGCGGGCGTCGCCCATGCGGCAGGTGCCGCTGGCGTGCTGGGCATCGGAGCACTCGGCGAACATCCAGTCGTCGAGTTCCCTCGCCGCGAAGGGCTGGTCGATCGACCGGCCGGTCATGCCGTATTCGACGCGGCTGGCGATGGCGCGGACCGCCTCATGCCGGCCGATCTCGCAGAGCCGGCGCACGCCGTCGCGCATGCGCAAGAGGTCGCTGTCGTGGCTCAGCATGCGCTCGTCGACGCGCGGGTCCGCCGCGGGAAGGCGAGTGGTGATGCGCACACTGCCTTCGCTCAGCGCCTGGAAGGCCGAGACGGCGAGGCGGGCCCGCGCCGTGCCGCCGTCCTCCGCCGGCCGCAGGTTGCCCGCGATCACGATCATGTCGTTGACGCCCGATCCGGCGAGGCCCGACGTGTAGCGCAGGCAGCAATTGGTGTGACGGTGGGCGAGCGTGCTCACCTGCGCATCGGGACGCAGCTCGAGCGAGAGTCCCAGGATCGGATGGTCGAGCAGATGCTCGCCGACCGGCCGCTCGGCCACGACCTTTATGCCGAGGTCTTCCAGCAAACGACGCGGCCCGATGCCGGAGCGCTGCAGGATCGCCGGCGAATGGATCGCGCCGGCCGCCAGGATCACCTCGCGCCGCGCCCGCACGGACTTGCGCTCGCCGCCGACCTGTACGCTGACGCCGTTGGCATGCGGGCGGTTGCCTTCGAAGGTGAGCGTGTCGACCACCGCATTGCCGACGATCGTCAGGTTGGCGCGATCGCGTGCTGCTTCGAGATAGCCGTCATTGACCGAGATGCGCAGCCCCTGCCGGCTGTTGATCGCGTAGGGACCCACGCCGCTTCCCTCCGGCGCGTTGTGGTCGGGGCACCAGCCGTAGCCCAGCGCCATCGCCGCTTTCATCAAGGCGCGGTCGACATGGCCCCATTGCTCGACCGGCGCGCGATAGACGGGGATCGGGCCGCTCTTGCCGTGATACGGCGCGTCGCCGAAATCGACATCGCTTTCCAGCCTGCGGAAGTAAGGCAGCACCTCCTGCCAGCCCCAGCCCGTGGCGCCGTCGGCGACCCAGTCGGCGAAATCCTCGGGAATGCCGCGGATGGCGATCTGGCCGTTGATGGTCGAGCTGCCGCCGATCGCGCGGCCGCGCCACAGAAGCTTGGGCTCCTGGCGTTCCGTCCGGCGCGCCAGAAGCCTGGGCCAGCGATAATCGTCGTCGGCGATGGCGCGCAACGGATTGGGGATGCGCAGGTGCTGCGGCGTCTCGGCGGTGCGGAAGTCGCGGCCGGCTTCCAGCAGCAGCACGCGGATGGCGGGATTCTCGCTCAGCCGCGCCGCCAGGACGGCCCCGGCCGAGCCGCCGCCGATGATGATGAAGTCGTAATCGTCTTGCATTGTCCGTCCTCACTGGCACGCTTGCGGCTGGAAGCCAACGCCGTCGAGCAAGGAGCCTGCCGTGGCCATCAACGTCCTGGAGATCAATGCCGAGCGATTGTGGGAGAGCCTCGAACGGTCGGCTGAGATCGGCCGCTTCCGCGATGTCGGGCTGCGCCGGCTGGCCCTGTCGGCCGAAGACAAGCAGATGCGCGACCTGTTCGTCGACTGGGCGAAGAAGGCGGGCTGCACCATCGAGATCGATCGCCTGGGCAACATCTTCGCCCGCCGCGCCGGCAGCGATCCTTCCCTGCCGCCGGTCGCGATCGGCAGCCATCTCGACACGCAGATCTGCGGTGGCCGTTATGACGGCATTTTAGGCGTGCTGTGCGGCCTCGAGGTGGTGCGCACACTGAATGACCGCGGGCTTTCAACCAGGCGCGGCATAGAAGTGATCTGCTGGACCAACGAGGAGGGCGCACGCTTCAGCCCGCCGATGATGGGCTCGATGGCCTTCGCCAAGGTCCTGCCTCTGGAGAACGTGCTCGCCACCACCGACGATGACGGTGTCACGGTCGCCAAGGCCCTGGACGAGATCGGCTATGCCGGGCCCGCGCCGCTGGGCGAACGCACGTTCGACGCCTATCTCGAGCTGCACATCGAGCAGGCGCCGGTGCTCGATCGCGAGAAGTGCGACATCGGCATCGTCGTTGGCGGCTACAAGACCCAGGCGCTGCGGCTCACCATCAAGGGCGACACCGGCCACGCCGGCGGCACGCCGATGGCGATGCGGCGCAACGCCCTGGTCGGCGCGGGCTACGTCATCGCCGCGGTCAACGAGATCGGCCTGGCCTACGCCGTCGACGAAGGCCGCACCACGACGACGCGCATCGAAAGCTTCCCCAACCTGCCCGGCACCTATGCCGAACAGGTCAAGCTCACCATCGACTTCCGTCACATCGATGCCGACCGCTTCAAGGCGATGCGCAAGGAGGTCGATGCGGCGATCGCGGCGTCGGCAAGCAAGGCCAATATCGAGATCGAGGTCGCCGAAGGCTGGAGCTGGGGCACCGAGCTGTTCGCGCCGGAATGCATCGAGCTCCTGAAATCGACGGCGAACGAGCTCGGCCTGCCCTATCGCGAGATGCGCAGCCAGGCCGGCCACGACGCCTACGCCGTGGCGACCATGGCGCCGACGGCGATGATCTTCACACCCTGCTTCGAGGGCATCAGCCACAACGTCAACGAGGCGATCGAGCTCGCCCGGTCGGTGCCCGGCGCCAACCTGCTGCTGAACGCAGCGGTGGCGCGGGCGAATCGCTGAACATCTACCTCCCCATCGCTTCGCGATGGGGAGGTGAGGTGCCCGCGCAGCGGGCGGAGGGGTCATGAGTCGCAGCGGTGCTGTTGCTCATGACACCTCCGGCCCTTCGGGCCACCTCCCCACGCTTGCGCGTGGGGAGGAAGACTCAATCCGACTGCATCGTCATCGACGCCAGGGTCCGTGCGGCGTTGAGCTCGGCGGGATAGACGCGCGTGCCAGCCATCAGCACGGCGGCCGAGGCGAGGCAGAACAGCGGCATGATCGACAGCGCCGTCACCAGGCAGAAGGCGTCGGACAGCACGCCGGTGATCAGCGGCCCGGCGGCGAGGCCGAACAGGTTCTGCACCACGGCGACCATGGCCGCGCCGGTGGCGCGCAGGCCGGGATGGATGACGTCGATGGCGGCGGCGGGAACGGTGCCGGACGCCGCCGTCATCATGAAGCCGCCGGCGGCGATCACGACGAACTGCAGGCCGGAGGGCGGCATCGCGCCGAAGCCCACCGACAGCAGCAGGGCCGCGACGACCAGGCACGCGGCCGGCACCATCAGCTTGCGTTGCGGGCTGCTGTCGCCCACGCGGTCGGCGACGTAGCCCCACAGCACGATGCCGACGCTGCCCAGCACCAGCACCAGCGCCGTCATCAGGCCCGCCTTGTCGGTCGCGAGGCCGTGGAAGCGATTGAGATAGCTCGGCAGCCAGACATAGACCGTCGACACGGTGAGAAGCTGCAGCGCACCGCCGGCGTAGCAGAGCAGCGCCGTGCGCGGCCCCAGCAGCCCGCGCAGCACGCCGCGCACGCCGAGCCGCCGCGCCTCGGGATCGGTCAGCGGCACCGTGCGATAGTCGCGCACCAGCAGGAACAGGAGGGCGAGCACCAGGCCCGGCAAGCCGACCACGCCGAAGGCCGCCTGCCAGCCCCACCGCGCCGTGAGGAAGCCGCCCAGCGCCACCCCCAGCACCGAGCCGACCACGGCCGCCGCCAGGAAGCCGCCGACCACGGTGGCCCGCCGCGCCGCCGGGAACATGCTGGTGAGCAACGCGCCGCCCGCTGCGCCATAGCCTGCTTCGCCGAGCCCGATGACCGCCCGCGCCGCCAGAAGCTGGCCGTAGCTGCGCGCGAAGCCGCAGGCGATGGTGGCGAGGCTCCACACCACGCCCATGACGACGATGCTCTTCACCCGGCTCCAGCGATCGGCCAGCAAGGCGATGGGAAAGGCGAACACCGCGACGGTGATCGACACGGCCGCGGTCAGCGAGGCGAGCTGCTTGTCGCTCAGGCCCCATTCGGCCTTCAGCGCCGGGAACATCGCCACCACGATCTGGCGGTCCATGAAATCGAACGCCATCAGCAGGAACGCCATGACGAAGGCGAACCACGCTTGCCGTCGCGGCACCGGCCAATGCTCGGCGCGCGTCGGATCGGTGCCGAGGCTCTTGTCGGAGGAGACGATTTGCATGGCGATCTCTTTCCCTCCCCAGCGCGGAATCCGCGCTGGGGAGGTGCCCGCGTAGCGGGCGGAGGGGTCATAGGCAACAGCGATCATGCGGCCCATGACCCCTCCGTCGCCGTATGACGGCGACACCTGCCCTTCGCGGATTCCGCGAAGGGGAGGGCTTAGACTTGGCCGTAACCGCCGCCGCCCGACGTTTCCATGACGACGCGATCGCCGGCCGCCAGGGTGAGGTTCTCTTTGCCCGAAAGCTCGCGGCTGCCGCCGGCCGCGCGATGCAAGGTGACGCGGAACGGTGCGCCGGCCCCGCCGCCCATCAATCCGTAGGGCGGCACGACGCGGCGCTCGAACATCGTCGTGAGCGAGAGCCCGTCGGCCAGCACCGTGTAGGTGCGGACCATGCCCTCGCCGCCGCGATGCTTGCCGGTGCCGCCCGAGCCGCGGCGCAGGCGCTGCTCGTCGACGCGGATCATGTATTCGGCTTCGACGATCTCGGCCGGCGTGTTCATGGTGTTGGTGAGATGGACGCGCACCACGGGCGCGCCATCGCGGTCGGTGCGCGCGCCTTCACCACCGCCATGGGTCTCGTAGAACGTGCCCGTCGCGCCGTCGCGCCGCGTGCCGCCGAAGATCAGCAGCCCGGCGGTGGTCGAGCCGCCGGGCGTCAGCCGTTCCGGCACCGCCTGGGCAAAGGCGCGCATGATGGCATCGACGGCGCGCTGCGAGGTCTCGTGGTTGCCGCCGACCACCGGCTTGTCGATACCGGGATCGAGGATCGAGCCCGGCCGCGTGACGACCTCGAGCGCGCGGTAGCAGCCGCCGTTGGGCTGGATCTCCGGCCCGGCGACCGCCTTGATGGCATAGTAGACCGCCGCCATGGCGACGAACGGCGTGGTGTTGAGCGGGCCCGCGACGGCATCGTCGGTGCCGCTGAAATCGAAGCTCGCCCGGTCGCCCGCGATCTCGACGCGCACGCGGATGGCTGCGGGCTTGCCGCCCGGCCCGTCGTCGTCGAGGAAATCCTCGCCCTCGTAGACGCCGTCGGGCAGGCCCGCGATCGCCTCGCGCATCTGCGCTTCCGAAAGATCGTCCAGCCGGTCGAGAGCGGCGCGGATCGTGGTCGCGCCATGTTCCTCGCAAAGACGGTTGAGCCGGCCCTCGGCGGCCCGCGTCGCCGCCACCTGGGCTAAAAGATCGCCTTCGCGCTCGGCGGGGCCGCGCAGATTGGCCAGCAGGAAGTCGCGTTTCTCCTCGTCGATGCCGTCGGCGGTGCAGAGCCGCAGGGGCGGGATGCGCACGCCCTCCTGCCAGGTCTCGGTGGCGGCGGCGAAATAGCTGCCTGCCCAGGCGCCGCCGATGTCGCCCCAGTGAGCCAGGCTGACGGCGAAGGCGAACAGACGACCTTCGAGGAAGATCGGCCGGATGGCCTTCACGTCGGGCAGGTGATTGCCGCCGACCTCGGGCAGGTTGAGGAACCAGACGTCACCCGGCCGCAACCGCTCGGCCGGCACGCGCTCGAGGAACTTCTTCACCGTGAAGCTCATGACGCCGAGATGGATCGGGATATCGCGGCCCTGGGCGATCAGGTCGCCCTTGTGATCCGTGATGGCCGACGAGAGGTCTCCCGCCTCGCGCAGCAACGGCGAGCGCGCCGAGCGCATGACGACGAAGGACATCTCCTCCGCCGCGGCGGTGAGCGCATGGCGGATGACCTCGACGGTGAAGGGATCGATCGCGTTCTTCATGCCTTTTCCCTGATCCAGAGATGGCCCATCGCATCGGTGCTCAAGGCGTAGCCGGGCGGGACCACGACGGTCGACCAGGCGTCCTCGACCACCGCCGGCCCGGCGATCACCACGCCGCTCGGCAGCAGATCGCGGTCGTAGCGCGGTGTGTCGTGCGGCGCGGCGGGCTCGAACCAGCACGGACCGATGCTTGTCGGCTCCGGCATGGCCTTGGGTGTCGCGATCGGGCCGAGCGTGGTGCGCCGCGCGACACCGGCGCGCAGGCGCAGGCTCTGCATCTCCCAATGCTCGTCGGTGGCGTAGCCGTAGATCTCGCGATGGCGCTGCCGGAAGTCGCGGCCCAGGCGCTCGAGGTCGAGCGGAGCGGCGAAAGGCACTTCCACCGCGTAGCTCTGGCCGACATAGCGGACCAGGGCCGTACGTTCGACGGCGATCGCGGCCTTGTCGTGGCCCTGGCGTAACAGCGGCGCGATCAACGTTTCCAGCATGTCATCGTGCAGACTGGCGAAGCGGCCGGTGTCCCAGTGCGTGCTCAGCATGCGCACGGCCTGCTGCTGGGTGTAGCTCATGTCGGCGACGATGCAGCCCAGCGCCGAGAAGCCGGAGGAAAAGCGCGGCACGACGATCTCGGTGATGCCGAACTCGCGCGCCAGCTGGGCCGCGTGCATGGGGCCGGCGCCGCCGAAGGCGAGCAAGGTGCACTGCCGCCCGTCGACGCCGCGCTCGACGGTGACGCGGGCCAGCGCGCGCACCATCGTGGCGTTGGCGACGCGCTGCACGCCCAGCGCCAGCTCGACGATGCTGACGCCGAGGCGCTTGGCGAGCGGCGCCAGGGCTGCTTCGGCCGCCGCGACATCGAGGGAGATGGCGCCGCCCAGGCGCCGGCTGGTGTCGAGATAGCCCAGGACGGCGTTGGCGTCGGTCACGGTCGGCCGCGTGCCGCCGCGGCCGTAGGCGGCCGGCCCGGGCTCGGCGCCGGCGCTTTCCGGCCCGATCGACAGGCCACCGGTGCTCAGCGTCACCAGTGAGCCGCCGCCGGCGCCGATCGATTCGACGGCGACCATGGGCTGGCGCACCGGCCGGCCGGCGAGCTTGGAATCGGTAGAAATTTCCGCGGCGCCGCGCACGACCAGGCAGACGTCGGTCGTCGTGCCGCCCATGTCGAAGCTCAGGACCTTGTCGAGGCCGAGGGTAGCGGCGACATGCTGGGCGGCGGAAATCCCTGCCGCCGGCCCCGACAGCGCCATCGACAAGGGCCGCCGCGCCGCGGCCTCCGGCGAGGCCATGCCGCCGGCCGAGTGCATGACGTGCAGGCGCGCGCCCTGGACCTCGCGCTGCAGGCGGTCGAGATAGCGGGCGGCGATGGGCATGACCGAGGCGTTCAGCACCGTCGTGGCGGTGCGCTCGAACTCGCGGGTCTCGGGATTGACCTCGTGCGACAGCGAGACGAAGGGCAACGCCGCCTTCAACGCCGCGCCGAGCGCGCGTTCGTGCGCGGGATTGGCGTAGGCGTGCAGCAGCGACACCGCGACGCTCTCGACGCCGCTCGCTTTGGCGCGCTTCACAGCCTCGGCGATCGCGTTGGCATCGGGGCTACGCACGGCGACGCCCGCATGATCGACGCGTTCGGCGAGGCCAATACGCCGCTCGGCCGGGACCTGGGAAGCGCGCTTTGGCGGCAGGTCGAGACGGTAGAGATGCTGGCGGCCGGCGCGGCCGATATCGAGCACGTCCTCGAAGCCCTCGGTGGCGATCAGCGCCACCGGCTCGACGCGGTCCTCGACGATGGCGTTGGTGACCAGCGTCGTGCCGTGCACCAGATCGTCGACATCGATCGCCTCGAGGCCTGCAGCGGCCAGCGCCGCCTTGATGCTGGCCACGGGATCGTTGCGCTGGGTCGGCACCTTGATCGAGCGCAGTTCGCCGGTGGCGGGCTTCAGCGCCACCAGGTCGGTGAAGGTGCCGCCGATGTCGATGCCGACCTGCCAGCCATTGTCCGGCATGATGACTCCCGCCTGATTGCGCTGCCCCATCATAGCGTTGCCAGCCCGTCGAATCGCAATTTCGAGGGGCGACAGGTGACCGGCAGGCTTGTCGATGTGCGTGCACTGGGATAACAGACGACGCTCCTGACGAAAGGGGTCGCTGTGCAGCATCTCGTCACGTCCGAAGCCGAACTCGAAGCGCTCTATGGCAAGCCGGCCGGCGCCGCCGTGATCAAGGAGATCGGCCACATCTCCGAGCACTATCGCCGCTTCATCGAGGTCTCGCCGTTCGTGATCCTGGCGACGTCCGGCCCCGAGGGGCTGGACTGCACGCCGCGCGGCGATCCGGCGGGCTTCGTGCGGGTCGTCGACGAGAACACGGTGATGCTGCCCGACCGGCGCGGCAACAACCGCATCGACACGCTGCGCAACATCGTGCGCGATCCGCGCATTGCTCTGTTGTTCCTGATCCCGGGCATCGGCCGCACGCTTCGCATCAACGGCCGCGCGGCGATCAGCGTCGATCCCGAGCTCTGCGCCTCCTTCACCCTGGAAGGCAAGGCGCCGCGCAGCGTCATTGTCGTCACCGCCGAGAGCGTCTACACCCAGTGCCCCAAGGCGCTGGTGCGCTCGCACCTGTGGGACGCGAGCCGCCATCTGGCCGAAAGCGCGCTGCCCTCGAGCGGCGTCATGATGAAGGCGCTGCAGGCCGACTTCGACGCCGTCACCTACGACCGCGAATATCCGCAGCGCCTCAAGGAAACGATCTACTGACGTGAGCGCCTCGAACTGGCGGGAGCGCGCCGGCACGCTCTTCACCTGCGAGAAGCAGCCGGCGCACGGCACCAGGGGCGTGGTGGTGACCAACCATCCGCTCGGCTCCGCCGCCGGCATGGAAATGCTGGCGGCCGGCGGCAATGCCGTCGACGCCGCCGTCGCCGCCCAGTTCGCGCTGACCGTCGTCGAGCCGATGATGGTCGGCCTGATCGGCGGCACGACCTGCCATATCCGCCTCGCCGACGGCACGCATACCGTCATCGACGGGATGAGCGCGGTGCCGCTGTCGGGTCGTCCGGACATGTACCGTCCGGTCGCTGGTGCGGCACCCGAGGTCTACGACGTGGAAGGCCACGAGAACCAGGTCGGGCCCAAGGCGGTGGCGACACCCGGCTCGCTGCTCGCCTGGACCCTGGCCTTGCGCCGCTACGGCACGATGTCGCTTGCCGACGTCATGCAGCCCGCGATCCGCCACGCCACCCGCGGCTTCACGGTGACGCCGTACCTGTCCGACTGCATCGAGAGTGCTGCCGTTGATCTTCTGAAGGACAAGCTGGCCACTGCCCGCCTGCTGCCCGACGGTGCGCCGTTGAAGGCGGGCACGCGGCTGGTGCAGGCCGACTACGGCGAGGCGCTCACCCTGATCGCCCAGAAGGGCGAGACGGCGCTGCACGGTGGCCCGCTGGGCGACCTTCTTGTCGAGTGCATGCACAAGGCGGGTGGCTTCGTCGGCAAGAAGGACCTCACCGACTACCGCGTCGTCGAGCGCTCGCCGATCCGCGGGCGTTATCGTGACTGGGAGATCGTCGGCCCGCCGCCACCCGCGGCGTCGGGCGTGCACATCACCCAGATGCTGAACATCCTCGAAGGCTACGACATCAAGCGCCTCGGCTTCGGCACGGTGGAGACGCTGCATCTCCTGGCCGAGGTGCTGAAGATCGCCTTTGCCGACCGCGCCCAGGCGAGCGGCGATCCGGCTTTTGTCGACGTGCCGGTCGAGCGCATCACCTCCAAGGCCTATGCCGACCAGCGCCGCGCCGATATCGACCTCGGTCGTGCCAGGCGCTGGACGTCGGGACTGCTCGCCAAGGAAGGCGCCGACACCACGCATCTCACCACGGCCGACGGCAAGGGCAACGTCGTCGCCACCACCCAGACCATCAACAGCCTGTTCGGCGCGCGTTTCATCGTGCCCGGGCTCGGCATGGTGCCGAACGACTACATGTCGAACTTCGATCCGCGGCCGGGCAATGCATTGTCGATCGCGCCGGGCAAGCGCGTGACGACGTCGATGTCGCCGATGATGGCGCTGCGCGACGGCCGGCTGGTCTATGCGCTCGGCCTGCCGGGCGGCCGCAAGATCTTCCCCTCGGCCTGGCAGGCGCTGGTCAACCTGCTGGATCACGGCATGGCCTTGCAGGAGGCCGTCGAGGCGCCGCGCATCTGGACCGAGGGCCCGGTGCTCGAGGTCGAGCACGGCATTCCCGAGACGGTGCGTCAGGGCCTGATCGACCGCGGCCACAGGCTGCAGGTGATGCCGACCGTGGCGGGCGGCATGAACGCCATCCAGTTCCACGACGACGGCCGCATGACGGGTGCGGCCTGCTGGCGTGCCGATGGTTCGCCGGTGGCGCTGGGCGGTGGGCTGGCGCGTTCCGGGGTGCGGTTCGTCCTGCCGGGTTGAGTCGGGAACTCCCTCGCCCTTGTCGGCAGGTTGTAGCCACGCCAGTGGGCCGGAAAGGTGGCTTGCCGCACTTTGGCGTAGATGTAGAGGGGTGAGCTAGCTGACGGCTGCCAACTATAAGGCGATTGAATTAGAACGCACTGTTACACTCTCTGCTGGCGCGCTGCTAATTTGTTTGTCAATCTTGCGTGGCAGCGAAAGTGGGGATTCGTGCGAAACCAACCACTGGGCATAGTTGTCGGGCTTACCGCACTGCTGATTTTCGGGCGTGCACAGGCGGACAACAATTTTTGCGCTTCCGAAAAGATAGGCAGCAAGCCGCCAATCGTTGTCGCGATAAACGCTGCACCGGAGGGGAAGGCAATTCGTGAGGCGTGCAAGACGTACAACGAAGTACCTGTTCGCCTCGTTGAGTTTTCTTACAACGATCTTCGGCAAGAACTCCTGACGTCTGCAGCCAGTGGTAGGTCGAAGTTTGACTTGGTCATGATAGATGACCCCTGGTTTCCGCAGCTCGCGCCAGATCTGGCGCCACTTCGAGGAGTCTCGCAGAGTCTTTTGGAAGATATCGTTCCTGCTAGCCTCGCGCTTGGAAAGGACCCGTACAAGACAGGTGTGCTGAAAGCATTGCCCTTTGTCGGAAACACCCAGCTCCTGTTCATCAGAACTGACCTGATGAAGGGCAATGCGCCAAAGACTTGGGACGAACTCATTGACATGGCGCGTCAAGAGAGGGCGCCGCAACTGAACCGGTATGGTTACGCGATCCGTGGGCGGGCGGGAGCCCCGGTGGTAAGCGATTTCCTGCCAATCTACTGGAGTAGTGGTGGGCGCATCACGGACAGGAGTCCAAGTGGTCGTCTGACCTCAGTTTTTGATGAAAGGCTGTTTCAGGGAGCCCTGCGGACCTATGGCGAGCTAAGGGATCTCAGTCCACCTGGGGCTATCAATTTCGATTGGCCCGAAATGACGTCTGCCCTGGTTGGAGGCCGAGCGCTTATGCAGCTCAACTGGCCAATTGCCATTCCGGAGCTGATTAGGCCACGGCCAGGCAGTGCACCGCCAAAGTGGACTATTGCCCTTCCGCCTGAAGTGAAGGGATCGGCAACGCCTGCGACCTCGATGATCGGCAATTGGCTGCTTGGAATTCCGCGAGCCTCCACGCAATCCGAAGCGGCGCAGGGCTTTCTGGTGTGGCTTCTGGACCAACAGGAACGTGTTGCGGATGAGGGGCGTTCGCCCACTCGCCAATCAGTATTTGACGTGCTCGCACGGAAGAAGCCGTACTTTGCGGAAATACGGACGGCGCTTGAGCGGTCTACGCCTCGCGATCGAACAGAGCGATGGTCGCAAATTGAAGAGGCAATCAGTCGGGCGGTTACCGGCTATTTGGCTCAGCCATCGTCAGATGAAGTGTATTCCCGACGGCTGACGACTGAGCTGAACCGGATACTGCAAAGGCAATGAAGGATAGACTGGAAGCATTGTCATCAGGCCTGCACCGGGCGAGCTACTATTTCATCGTATCGTTCGGCGGCATTCTCATTCTTGGCCTTGTAGGCGCCGTTGGCGACGTTGGCGCTCATCTGGCGTTGGCCAGTTCCGATCAAAGACTGTTGCGAAGTATCAGCACAACGGCGGGCTTGTGCCTTGCTTCCATCGCCTTGCAGCTGCTGCTTCTTCTTGTAGTTACATTATTTGTCAGAACAGCCTCATTACTCACTAAGGCAGCGTTAGCGTTGCCATTCGCATGCGGAACGATTGCGCCGGCAGCTGCCTTCTATGTGCTTGTGTCGCCCTCCATGGGACCGACAGATCTGAGCTGGTTCCTGAGTTCAGTTTGGGGTGCTTGGTCACTGCTGGTTCTGATTGATACCTGGCAATGGGTGAGCCTTCTTTTCCTGTTTGCGATTATTCGAATCGAACGCATTCCCGACGCCCTATTTCACGAAGCACAACTCGAGGGTATGTCCCGGCTGCAGCAATGGCGGTTGATAGTCTGGCCTGCGATTTCTCGCATCGTGTTGTTGTACGTGGCACTAAGGGTCTTGGATTGGCTGCGCAAGGGTGACTACATCAAGCTTCTTTATGGCCAGGGGTACACCGACGACGCAACAAAGACATTCGCCATGTATGCCCTTGAGGAGTACACGCACTATGGCGATGCCGGTTACGCGGTCTTCCTCGCCCTCCTGCAGGTACTGGCCTTCTCGATATTGCTGGTCTTCGTATTTCGATCTGTGACCGCGCCGAAGCACCTAGAGGTTCCGGCAAGCGGTCAGCGGCGAACCCACATTCGTGACAAGTGGCAGAAAGTGACGATTGGCCTTGTATTCGTCGTACTTTTACTGCCCGCCGTTTGGCTCGTGCTCGTCGCACTCCAATCCTCCGATGCCGCGATCGCCGGGCGCTACCAGTTTCTGCCGGACCATTTGACGCTCGAGAGTTTTGCTGAGCTCTGGCGCAGCCAGCGGATCAACTTTCGGCAAAGTATTGGCTTCTTCGCGATGACTGCGGTCGGTTCAACCGTACTGGCGTTCAACACGATGTACCAATTGATCACGAGGTTCGATGCGGTAGTGGAACGCCGATTTGTCGTAGCGAGCATCGCGATTTTTGTGTTGCCGGCGTTCGCCGCCTTTACGGCTGTGGCGATCTGGTCACGATTCGCGCATGTTTCCTTCGACTTCTTGGCGTTCTGCACTACCTCAGTCTTGAGCGGTTTTGCACTCGGCTTTGCCGGAGCCTACATGTTGCTCAAGTTCGGCAATCGGAATCGATATGAGCAGTTGCTGCTTGAATTCAGAAACCGCCGGCACGCATTCGCAGGGGCGCATCTGGGCCAGGATGACCGGTCCGTACTGATCGTGTTTGTGCTCGTGTTTGCCTACGTATGGAACGAACTCTTCCTTAACAGCCGCTGGACAACAACTGAACCCTGGCGACCCTTTGCTGTCGAGGTTGCTACTACCATCGGTGGCTATAGCACCAACTATAGCGTCCTCGCCGCGGGAGCCGTTCTGTCCATGATGGTGCCAGTTGTACTGGCCGCATCACTTTCGACGACGCTTTGGATGGCCAGAAGAATCTCAACTTTTGTCCTGTCGATGCGATCATAGGTAGAAGTCAGCTCAAGAGGGACATTCATGTCAAAGGTCCTTGATCTTGAATTGAAAGACATTTGCTTCAGCATTCCAGGCTCGAGGAGTCGCGGTTATGACCGCCACATCTTCAATCGTGCCTGCTTTGAGCTGGAGGCAGGCGAGTGCGTTGCGCTTCTCGGCACTTCTGGTGCCGGCAAGACTTCTCTTCTCCGCCTTATTGCGGGTTTTGACAGGCCGGATTCTGGAGAGATCTTTGTTGGCAACAATCGTGTAACGCACCTGGCTCCTGAAGACAGGGGGGTTTCGATGCTTTTCCAGGCGCCAGCCTTGTTTCCAGGCAAGACCATTGAGCAGAACGCGCTTGCGGCGCGACGTGCGGCAAAAACGAGCCGTGATGAATTGAACCGAACAATTGCTGCAGTTGCCGGCATGGTCGAAAAGTTCGGCTTGGACGGCGATACGAAGACACTGGCTACTGATCTGAGCGGTGGTGAGTACCAACGCGCCGCAATCATACGAACACTGGCAAACTGCTCCGACAGTAAGGTTCTGCTTCTCGATGAACCATTCAAGGCGGCGCTCAACTACCGCATTCGATGGCAACTCATGGAGTATCTGAAACGATGGCAGGAGCAGTCGAGAGTAACCACGCTCCTGGTGACGCACGACTTCTCCGAAGCCGCCTACCTGGCTTCAAAGATCGTCTTGATCTATGACAAGAAGATCCTTTTCTCGACTGCCACCGAACTCTTTCAGCGCGCACCAAACGTGACTGTGGCCGCGATCGCGGGGCACATCAACAAATGGAAGCTGTCCGAGCATCAGTACCGATTGATGCCGCTTCGTGTCGAAGAGGACAAGATTCGACAGGCGGGTGCTGAGTGGTGTGTTTGCCGTCCCTCGAGTGTCGAGGTGGATCCCGGTGGCACAACGTTCTCGGTACTTTCAAAGACCTTTCTGGGCGCCCATACCAGGTGTGAACTGGCGAGTGTCTCACGGCAGGACTTCAGGGTGGTCGCTGATGTGTCTTCTGATCTTGCTGCGAATATGAAGGACCGATGTGGCGTAACTCTCAGGCCTGATACGGTGACGTTCTATGATCGCGATGAGCGACGCATCGACAGGTTGGGAAGTTGACGCCGCGAAGTGAGGAGAACGGTAGGATGAAGGTGGAAACTGAGTATGTGGTGAGGCTTGGTCTGGCGCTGCGCTCCGAAAGTGTGCGCCAGTTCGTGAGAGCTCGTCTGACGCGTTCGCTTGCATCGTTCGGCGCCGAGCGCGGATGCATTGCCGATGTACACTCACTTCTGAATGCAATCACCACTAGGACTACCGGCGATGAACTCAATTCAGCGATCTCGAAGTTCCAGACTTCCTGGAGAGTGCATCTCAACCGCGTGTACTTTCTGGACTATGAGGCGACGAGGTGGGAGTACATGCATGAGCAGGTCTTGAGGAAGATTGTTCCTTCCTCGAGACTGGGACGATGCCTGGATATCGGCTGTGGCCGCGGCTGCGTTACCGCGCAGTTGGTCTCTTCCGGTCTGGCCGATGAAGCCACCGGAATCGATGCCGCAGGATTCGAGCCAGAATGGAATGAGCGAGTGGCGATCGGCAAACGCAACAACCTTGAGTTTGCCAGGATAAGCCATCTTGAATTGGGTGACTGGATGCAGCGTCAACCCAAGTTCGACACCATTCTGTTGCTGTATGTGCTGCACCATTCCAGTGATTACTGGGTAACGCGAACCTTGAGAAGCATCAAGGAGGGCCTGGCGCCAACGTCACGCCTTATCGTCCTTGAAGATTCATGCTCGGCTGAACGGAAGGCACGTTTTGATAATGAACAAGTTGCGGATACTTGGCAGGAGTTGGCGTCGAACTCGGAGGTGTATGCGTTGACGGATGCCTACGACGTACAGGTCGTTCTGGACTTTGTTGCGGTGCAACTGCTCGCTGGTTTCAAGGACGTGGAGATGCCCTGTACGTACAAGCGCATGGACGAATGGGAAGATCTTTTCAGGCGAGTGGGCTTTGCGATTGATCAGACCGACTATCTGGGTTTTCCCACCAAGCGCGATATTGATGTGCCTCAAGCGTATTTTTCGCTTCGATCACAGACATGAGTATCGCGGAAGAAGTCTACAATATCCGGCGTCGCGATCACGAGCGGCTGGCGGAACTGGACCTCGCTCTCCGGCATGCGGATCGCTTTGAGGATGTGCGTGACGACCTGCTCGTTGATCTGGGTTTTGTACCTGACCGTAGAAACTGGTGGTCAAGGCTTGAGCGATATATTGAGAAGTACGCGCTCCGATTCTCAGTGGTGCCGTTTGTTATCCCGAGCGCTGTCCTTCTCATTGGATGCTACTATTTCGATCTGCTGTCCAAGGGAGGCACAGCAATCCCGGCCTTTGCCGTTGGCAGTCTGGGTGTCGTCGCGGCCTATCAAACATGGCGCCGTACAAGATTGAACACTACGGTGGATGATGCACTTAAGCGCAAGGATGCCGCCAACGCACTTATCTTGGAGCATTCGAAGCTACTTAAACCCTATGTCCAGTCAGCTTTCTCTGGTGCGTTGACAGGATTGGCCCCTGAAAGGGACGGTGGGTCCGAGATAGTGGTCGACATGTACCTGTACACTGAGATCGACAATCTCGAGTTCGTCTTCGACAAATCGAATCACAATCTGATTGACGAGCAGTTCGTGATGCGGGCGATCAAGATCTTTGTTGTTCGCAACGAGAGCACGCTTTTTCGGGAGCGCGCCCGGGAATTGTTGAAGAAGGGTCAGTACAACAAGGCATTTCGGCTGGCTGCCGAAAAACTGATCCTGGTGGCCGAATGGCGGCAGAATAATCCATCGGACGAACTCCTTTCCACCTGATAAGCAGCCTGCTGGGTCTGACGTCCTCGACGTTGTGCGAAATGCCGGCCGTGGCCGGACGCCGGGAACGGCGTGGCGCGGCCCGGGGTGCGGTTCGTCCTGCTGGGCTAATTGGCCGACTTCCCAGCCCTATTCCTGAGCGAGAAACGCCGCCGCGTGGTTCTTGCACGCAGCTTCCGCAATGCAGATGCTGTCCCACGTGACATCCTGGCTGTGATGCGAGGGTAAGCACACCCGCGAACCGCTATCAGGCACTGTTCGACTCGCTGGATGAAGGCTTCCACATCATCGAGTTCCTCGACGGGCCGCACGGTTCACCCTCCGAAGCCTTGGCGCAGGAGGGTCAGGACAGGTGGCCGAGTGGTTTAAGGTACACGCTTCGAAAGCGTGCGTGCTTGAGAGTGTCACCGACGAAAGTTCCTCAAGCTTCAGGAGGCGTATCCTCAAGAACGATTGATCTTGTCCTGTTTTTACACGAGTCGAAATCAGCCAACGCCACCAGCAGTAGCGTGGCTTGGTGCGCCGCAGTTGGTGAATACCGGACGGCTAGTCGACGGCGACTGGCGATGGGTGGCGCGCTGCTGTGCGCCTCATGCGTTAGTCCGAAGGCTGGCTAGGTGGGGGCGACCAAGAATGTAGCTTACATGCCAGGTTGCTTGGGTGGCGAAGTCGCCATGCCGCCGTCGGCATTTGCCGTGGTTTGTGGGTTTGTCGCGACAGCTCCCCGCAGGCGATGCTCGAGTTCATCTATGAGACTAGACAACAACGCGTATGCTCTCTCCGTAAACAGTCCAACCAAAATGCCCGCGAAGGCATAAGCATATGGGTTGAGCAAAGTTGGCCCCTCGGTTGCGTTGAGCAAAAACACATGCCTGCCGCCCTTCATACCAAGATAGACTATGAAGCCAGAAGCGATGCCGAGGGATAAGTCCCGAAACAGAGTGAATTGGACGGTACGTAGTCCAGCGATTAGCGCCCCAATTGCCCCGCTGCAAATCGCCAACGCAAGGAACAGAGCCTCGTCACTCCATGATCTAAATTCTGTCAGTGCGGTTAGCAGGTCGTCACGGGGGCCGTAGGCCGGGTTGAAATAAGATCCGTGGCAAGACGCAGTTATAACGGAACGCAAGTCGTGGACAATAAACCAGAGTGACTCGCAGAAGCCCACTGTTCCAACAGCCGACAGCATGTTCAGCTTGGCTAGTTGGATTTTCGCTTCGGTTAAGCGCCTTTGACGATATGCCACCGACGACAGATCAATTTCATTTTGTGGGTTCACCGTTGGCGGAATTGGAACCCCCCTATTGGTCATGGCCGGTGACGGTGGTTCGACCACTATGCTGGCGGCAGTTGCGGATCCTCCTTGCGCCAAGGAGGCTTGCAGGGAAACAATCTCGCTTCGAAGGAAAGTGGCCATCGAAACGCGCGATATGATTTCGACAAGTGTGGCGCCCCCGATGATAATCAGCAGTAGCAGGAAGCACGCGTAGGCTAGCGTATTGATGGAAAGCTGCCGGTACTTCCACCATTCTTTAAAGCGCGAAGCAGTCTGCTGAGGCGCGCTTGCTGCTTCAGCAACACCCTCAGTGCTTTCCCTGGGTTTTTCGCTCATCCATCCCCCGTTAGCCTGCAACCCCATTGCAGGCGATCTATGGTGGCATAAAACTACCCAAAGTAGAACCGCCTACCGGATTGAGCGTCCCGACTGCGGTCCGCGATGGTGGGAGTGGCCCGAATAGAGATGCTGCCCGTCGCCTTGATCGCTGGCCTAGTTGCCGGTGCAGGAAATCAGACGGCCGGAATAGATGCAATTCACGGCAGGCGCGCGCTGGTTGGGCCTGCTGGTAGAGTTGCTGGCCCTTGTCGCTGTTGCAGACACGGCGGACGATGGCGCAATCGTCAGGGTCGCTTAGCGACCAGCCTCGCTTGCGGGCCCCGACGTGGTCCCATGATGGGGACCGCGGGCTTACCATCGGCTCGCCTCAATAGGGGCACGGCTGACCGATCGCCGCGACGAGCAGTGGCCGTCGAATAGCCCAGCACATAATGAGTGACCTGCTTAACAGGAGCAGACAATCGATGGACTGTGCTTCCTCTTGATCACGAAGCGGGATAGATCAGGCACGCATTGGTGTCAGCGTGCTCATGTTGGCTTGGTGAGGCCGGCGCCAGTAGCACTGCTACCGAAAGTGACCGCCGAAGCGCCCTGTATGGGCACGATGTATTGCGGCGGCGCCCCACCTCTGAACTGGGGCCTCCTCGCCAAGGATTCAGGGGCAGGGGCCTGTACTGCGTAGCGCGAAGCAGGAATGGCCGTTGCCCGGGCTGTTTACCGCGCTATAAGGACGGCGAATTTCACCCTCCGAAGCCTTGGCGCAGGAGGGTCAGGACAGGTGGCCGAGTGGTTTAAGGCACACGCTTGGAAAGCGTGCGTGGTGTAACAGCCACCGCGGGTTCGAATCCCGCCCTGTCCGCCATTTTTCCTGCTTCGCGCTGCGCGCTATGCAGGACAAGCCCTGCTTCCTTCGCGCTGCGCGCTACACAGGACAAGCCCTGCTTCGCGCTGTGCCGGACAAGGCCTGCTTTGCACTACGCGCTACGCAGGGCTCGCCCTGCATAGCGCATAGCGCGGAGCAGCGTTAGCACCGAGGTGCTGTGCGGGTACGGTAGCCGTCGTAGTACTGGCTTCCGCAGACGACCTGCTGCTGAACGACGTCGTCACGATTGCCGTTCTGGCCGCGGTTCGTCACGGTCACCGAGGTATAGCGACGGCCGTCAGCCTGGTTGTACGAGCCGTAATTCGCCTGCTGATTGCCGTAATAACCCTGATTGCCGTAGTAAGCCGGCGCAGGCTGCGCATAGCCATACCGTACGGGAGCAGGTGCGGGCGCGTAGTAGCCGGTGTTGTAGTACGGGTTCGGTGCCGGCTGATAGGCGCCGCGCGGTGCGGAGTAGCCGTCGTCCTGGCATGCCGCCCCGGTAATGCCGATGCCCACGACGAGCATCAGTCTCGGAAAGATCCTCAACATCTCCATGCCTCCAGCCAAGATGTTTGAACGTCCTCACTACGCGATCATTCTGTCTTAAACACGACAACGGTCGGGGAATTGAATAGGTTCCTGTCTGCCGCTCGAGCGGCCAGGACAGCGCGCCCGCGCACCGCCGCCTGCGCCTGACGTGGGTTCCGACCGCCGTCCTGCACCCGCCAACGGCATCTTCCCCGCGCGGTTCCGATTCTGTAGGGTGCGCGCCGCCATTTGGGGGATCGATGGTCATGGTTCGCGCACTGGGATGGCTTCTGTTGGCCATGGCCGTCGCAGCAATCGTGCATGACGGGCTGGCCTGGTGGACCGAGGGGTCGTTCCATCTGCTCGGCCTGGGGGATCTGTGGTCGCATCTCGACACGCGGTCGCTCGCCGATGCCCAGACAGCCGTTCAGCGCCGTATCTCCTCGGGTCTGTGGTTCTGGCTGGTCCGGCCGGTGCTGATGGTGCCGGTCCTGCCGGCCTTCCTGGTGCTCGGCCTGTTCTTCCTGTGGATCGGCAATCGCGGCGGCGGCCGGCCCGAAGCCAGCTTCCTCGGCGCCCGGCCGCCCCGGCGGCGCCGCTATCGCGGGCTGTCCTAGCACTGGTGTTGTGCGTGCATTGACACATACGAGAACTTCAGTTATATTCGACGACCCGCCTTCAAGGCGGCGTCGCTCTATGCATCGTTCATCCGAAGTCCATCGCGCACGGCAGGCGCCGTGTCGGCGTGTGTGGCTGCCCGGTCGGCCCGAAGAGCGACCGGCGGGGCAGCCAGCGAGCCCCATGGATAGGGGGTCGGCTTGCGAGGCACGCTACGCGCTCTGCCGGAAATACCGGGAATGCCGGAAAGTCCCCGAAATGATGGCATTGCCTGCATTTGACGGTCGACGAGCCACGCCTTCAAGGAACGCGCAGTGTCGCGCGCCGGCGACCAGACCCGGCGCCGTCGGCGCTAGCGGCTGTCCATCTTGAGCGCAGCGATGAAGGCCGACTGCGGGATCTCCACGTCGCCCACCTGGCGCATGCGTTTCTTGCCCTTCTTCTGCTTCTCCAGAAGCTTCTTCTTGCGGCTGATGTCGCCGCCGTAGCACTTGGCCAGCACGTCCTTGCGCAGCGCGCTGATGGTCTCGCGGGCGATGATGCGGCCGCCGATCGCCGCCTGGATGGCGATCTTGAACAGCTGCCGCGGGATCAGGTCCTTCAGCCGCTCGCAGAGGGCGCGGCCGCGGCTCTCGGCCTGGTTCTTGTGGGTGATGATCGAGAGCGCGTCGACCGGCTCGCCGTTCACCATGATGGTGAGCTTGACCAGCTCGCCTTCCTCGTAGCCCACCATCTCGTAGTCGAAGCTGGCATAGCCTCGGGTCACCGACTTCAGACGGTCGTAGAAGTCGAACACCACCTCGTTCAGCGGCAGGCGGTAGACCGCCATGGCGCGCGAGCCGGCGTAGGTGAGCTCGATCTGCTGGCCGCGCCGCTCCTGGCAGAGCGTCAGGACCGAGCCGAGATGCTCGTCGGGCGTCATGATCGTCGCCTTGATCCACGGCTCCTGCATGCTCTCGATGTGCATCGGGTCGGGATAGTCGGCCGGATTGTGCAGCTCGCGCTCGGTGCCGTCCGTCATCCGGAGCTTGTAGACGACCGAGGGCGCGGTGGTGACGAGGTCGAGGTCGAACTCGCGCTCCAGCCGCTCCTGCACGATCTCGAGATGCAGGAGGCCCAGGAAGCCGCAGCGGAAGCCGAAGCCAAGGGCTGCACTCGATTCGGGCTCGAAGTGGAACGAGGAGTCATTGAGGCGGAGCTTGGCGAGCGACTCGCGCAGCTGCTCGAACTCCGCGGCATCGGCCGGGAACAGGCCGCAGAACACCACCGGCACCGAGGGCTTGAAGCCCGGCAGCATGTCGGTCGCGGGCTTGCGGTCGTCGGTGATGGTGTCGCCGACCTTGCAGTCGGCGATGGTCTTGATGCCGGCGATGATGAAGCCGACCTCGCCCGGCCCCAGCTCGGCCATGTCCTTGGGCTTGGGCGTGAACACGCCGACCTTGTCGAGGTCGTACGACGCGCCCGCCGCCATCATGCGGATGCGCAGGCCCTTCTTCAGCACGCCGTCCTGCACCCGCACCAGGGTGACGACGCCGAGGTACGGGTCGTACCAGCTATCGACCAGCAGCGCCTTCAGGGGCGCGTTGCGGTCGCCCTTGGGCGGCGGCAGTCGCTTGACCATCGCCTCCAGGAGATCGTCGATGCCGAGGCCGGTCTTGGCCGACACCTTGACGGCCTCGGACGTGTCGATGCCGATCACGTCCTCGATCTCCTGGCACACGCGCTCGGGATCGGCCGAGGGCAGGTCGATCTTGTTCAGGACCGGGATGATCTCGTGGTTGGCGTCGATCGCGTGATAGGCGTTGGCCAAGGTCTGCGCCTCGACGCCCTGGCTGGCATCGACCACCAGCAGCGAGCCCTCGCACGCGGCCAGCGAGCGGCTGACCTCGTAGGCGAAGTCGACGTGGCCCGGTGTGTCCATCAGGTTCAGCACGTAGGTCTTGCCGTCGAGCGCGGGATAATCGAGCCGCACCGTCTGCGCCTTGATGGTGATGCCGCGCTCGCGCTCGATGTCCATCGAGTCGAGCATCTGGTCGTGGAACTCGCGCTCGCTCACCGCGCCACAGCGCATCAGCAGCCGATCGGCCAGCGTGCTCTTGCCATGGTCGATATGGGCGATGATCGAGAAATTGCGGATCAACGACAGGTCGGTCATGTGAGCTTGGAGCCTGAACTCAAAAAAGCTGTCATCCTGAGCGCAGCGAAGGATCTCATGGCGTCGAGGGCGATGAGATCCTTCGCTGCGCTCAGGATGACAGGGGACGCGTTCATCTTGAGCTAGCCACGCAACGCCGCGCCAGTAGCTTTCGCCACCTGCGCCACGATCTTGGCACTCGCCGCTTCGATCTCCGCATCGGTGAGCGTGCGCTCGACCGGCTGCAGGGTGACGGTGAGCGCCACCGACTTCTTGCCGGCGGGCACGCCCTTGCCGGCATAGACGTCGAACACGCGCACGCCCGTCACCAGCGCCTTGTCGGCGTTCTTGGCGGCGCGCACCAGTTTCTCGGCCTCGACCTCGGCATCGACGATGAAGGCGAAGTCGCGCTCCAGCGGCTGGAAGGCGGAGAGCACGAGCTTGGGCCGCGCCTTGCTCGCCTTGGCCTTGGGCAGCGGCGGCGCGTCGATGAACACTTCGAAGGCGGCCACCGGGCCCTTGAAGTCGGCAGCCGTGACGATCTCGGGATGCAGCTCGCCGAACTGCGCCATCACGCGGTCGCCGAGCTTGATCAGGCCCGAGCGGCCGGGATGGTACCAGTCGGGCGCGCCCGGCTGGGTCGACAGGTTGTCCATCGGCGTGCCGATCGCGGCCAGCACGGCGAGGGCATCGGCCTTGGCATCGAAGGCGTCGACAGGGCGCGCCGGTTCCTGCCAGTTGCGCGGCACGGCCATGTTGCTGCGCAGGCCGGCGGCGACGGTTCTCTGGCCCGTCGGCGTCGCGTTCTTGTACTCGGGGCCGACCTCGAACAGCGCCGGATCGCTCAAGCCGCGCGCCTCGTTGCGCTGCGCCGCGTCGATCAGGTTGGGCAGGATCGAGGGCCGCATGGTGTCGAGCGTGGCGTCGATCGAATTTAACAGACGCAGGTCGGCCTGCTGGCGGGCGCCAAACCGCTCGGCCTTGGCGCGCGCCAGGAACGACCAGGTCACGGCCTCGTTCATGCCGCGCGCGCCGAGCGCCCGGCGGGCCAGCGGCACGCGGCGCTGCAGCGCGCTGCGCACCGGCCTCGACGTGGCCGACAGCCGCGGCAGCGACGTCGTCGGGATGTTGTCGAACCCGAAGACGCGGGTCACTTCCTCGACCAGGTCGGCTTCGCCCACGATGTCGGGCCGCCACGGCGGCACGGCCGCCGTCCAGGGACCGCTGCCCTCGACGGTGAATCCGAGCTTGGCAAGGATCGCGGCGGTCCTGTCGGACGGCACGTCGATTGCCGTCAGGGTCTTCACGCGATCGCGACGCAGGGTGAAGCTGCGCTGCCAGTCCGGCATGACGCCGCTCGAGGTGACCTCGCTCGCCTCGCCGCCGCACAGCTCGAGGATCAGGCGCGCCGCCACCTCGGCGCCCCACCAGCACGATTGCGGATCGATGCCGCGCTCGAAGCGATAGCGCGCATCTGACAGCACGCCGAGCTTGCGGCCCGACGCCGCCGTGCGGATGGCGTCGAAATACGCGACCTCGAGGAACACCTCGGTGGTGTCCTCTTGGACGCCGGTGTCCTCGCCGCCCATGATGCCGCCCAGCCCATGGACGCCCTTGGCGTCGGCGATCACGGCGATCGACGGATCGAGGGTGTAGGTCTTGCCGTCGAGCGCCAGCATCTGCTCGCCGTCGCGCGCCTGGCGCATGACCAGGTCGCCTGCAAGCTTCTTCGCGTCGAAGACGTGAAGTGGGCGATTGAGATCGAACGTGACCAGGTTGGTGATGTCGACCAGGGCCGAGATCGGACGCAAGCCGATCGCCTTCAGTCGGCGCTGCAGCCAGTCGGGCGAGGAACCGTTCTTGATGCCGCGGAAATGGCGGCCGACCACGAGGGGGCAGGGGCTGTCGGGCGCGGCCTGGTAGCCGTGCGTCCACTTGATCGGGCTCCTGTAGGTGCCGGCCACCTTGTCGGCCCTCAGGGGCTTCAGGGTGCCGAGTCCCGCCGCGGCGAGATCGCGCGCGATGCCGTGCACGCCCAGGCAATCGGGGCGGTTGGGCGTCACCTTGATCTCGATCACCGCATCGTCGAGGCCGAGCGCCTCGGCCGCCGGCGCGCCGGTCGGGGCCTCGGCCGGCAGGTCGATGATGCCGCTATGGTCGTCGCCCAGCTCGAGCTCGCGCGAGGAGCAGAGCATGCCGTTGCTCTCCTCGCCGCGGATCTTGCTCGCTTTCAACAGCAGGCCGGTGCCCGGGATGGTGCTGCCCGATGGCGCGAAGATGCCCTTCATGCCGGTGCGGGCGTTGGGCGCGCCGCAGACGACCTGGACGATGCCCGAGCCGGTGTCGACCTTGCAGACGCGCAGCCGGTCGGCGTTGGGATGCTGCACCGCTTCGACGACGTAGCCGACGATGAAGCCTTTCAGCGTCTCGGCCGGATTGGTGATGCCTTCGACCTCGAGCCCGAGCATGGTCAGCGTGTCGCGGATCTCACCGAGCGACGCCTGCGTGTCGAGATGCTCCTTCAGCCAGGAGAGCGTGAACTTCATCGCCCAAGCCCTCCGGTCAGCGACGGCCATTCCAGCGCCTGGAAGCCGTAGTGGCGCAGCCAGCGCAGGTCGGCGTCGAAGAAGCTGCGCAGGTCGGGGATGCCGTATTTCAGCATGGCGATGCGATCGATGCCCATGCCGAAGGCGAAGCCCTGGTACACCGCGGGATCGAGGCCGCAGTTGGCGATCACATTGGGATGCACCATGCCCGAGCCCAGGATCTCCAGCCACGAATCGCCGGCCCCGATTTTCAGCTCGCCACCCTTCCACGAGCAGCCGATATCGACCTCGGCCGAGGGCTCGGTGAAGGGGAAGTAGGACGGGCGGAAGCGCAGCGGCAGGTCGTCGATCTCGAAGAAGGCGCGGCAGAAATCGACCAGGCATCCCTTGAGGTGGCCCATATGGGTCGTGCGGTCGATCACCAGGCCCTCGACCTGGTGGAACATCGGCGTGTGGGTGGCGTCGTTGTCGATGCGGAAGGTGCGGCCCGGCACGATGATGCGCAGCGCGCCGCCGTCGGCCAGCATCTTCTGCACGCCCTTGTCGAGCATGGTGCGGGCCTGCACCGGCGAGGTATGGGTGCGCAGCACCATCGGCGTGCCGTCGGCGCGCTGGGGCAGATAGAAGGTGTCCTGCATCTGCCGCGCCGGATGGTCGGGCGGTATGTTGAGGGCGGTGAAGTTGTGCCAGTCGTCCTCGATGTCGGGACCGTCGGCCCAGGTGAAACCCATCTCGCCAAAGATGGCGGCGAGCTCGTCCATCACCTGGCCGATCGGATGCAGCGTGCCCGCGGTCCAGGTGGCGAACTCCGGCCGCGCCGGCAGGCTGACATCGACCTTCTCGTTGCTGAGCCTGGCGGCCAGCGCGGCTGTGCTGAGCGCGCTCTTGCGCGTCTCGAGCGCCGTCTCGATCTCGCCCTTGAGCTGGTTCACCTCGGCGCCGAACGCGCGGCGCTGGTCGGGCGACATGGCGCCCAGCGTCTTCATCAGCCCGGTGACGCTGCCCTTCTTGCCGAGGGCCGCCACGCGCGCAGCGTCGAGCGCGGCAAGGTCTGCCGCCTGTTCGACGGCGCCGAGCGCTTCGCTGCGTATGGTCGAAAGATCACTCATCTCTCGCTCTCCGAATCCCGACACGAAAAAAGGGAGCCTGCGGTCCAGGCTCCCTCTTTGCGATCCTTATCCGAGCACCGATCCGGTGCGCAGACGTTACTTGAGGGCGGCCTGGGCCTGTTCGACCAGGGCCTTAAACGCTGCCGGCTCCCGCACTGCCAGATCGGCCATGACCTTGCGGTCGACCTCGATCCCGGCCTTGAGGATGCCGTTCATGAACTGCGAGTAGGTAAGCCCATGCTCGCGGGTCGCGGCGTTGATGCGCTGGATCCACAGACCGCGGAAGGTGCGCTTCTTGTTGCGCCGGTCGCGGTAGGCATATTGCAGGCCCTTCTCGACCTTCTCGATGCCGACGCGGAAGGCGAGCTTGGCGCGGCCGCGATAGCCCTTGGCGAGCTTGAGGACCTTCTTATGACGAGCGTGTGCAGCCACGCCCCGCTTGACGCGTGCCATGGGCTACCTCTCGTACGGAAAGAAGTTGCGCTTGATGATGCGCGTGTCGGGCTCGGACACCAGGGTCATGCCGGTCTGCTGGCGCAGGAAGCGGTTGCCCCGCTTGGTCATGCCGTGGCGCTTGCCGACGACGCCATGCTTCACTTTGCCGGATGCCGTGAAGCGAAAACGCTTCTTGGCCCCGCTCTTGGTCTTCATCTTGGGCATTTTTGTTCCTTTTCAAAGGGTTACATTAGGCGGCCGAGGCAATGCCCTATACGGCCAGGCCGCCGAAGAACGGGGCTTATAGCGGCGGTGCGGAGGCGGTGCAAGCTGCCCGCGACCCCCACCTCCTCCCCCGTTTTACGGGGGAGGCCGGGAGGGGGAAAGCTCCAGTCCCGGTGTCTGCGGATTTCAGGTCATGATGTCGTTCTTGGAAGCGTCCATGGCGCGGCCTTCCCCCTCCTCGGTCCTCCCCCGTATGACGGGGGAGGAAGCGTGAGGTCGGGACTCAAAAAAAGGGATCCAGCATGCGTTTGACGGGCAAGGTGGCACTGGTGACCGGCGCCCAGCAGGGCATCGGGGCGGCAATCGGCCGGGCGCTGGCCGCGGAGGGCGCCGACGTGGCGCTCACCTGGCTCGACGACGAGCGCGGTGCACGGGCGGTCGCGAACTACGCCCGGCAGGCCGGCCGGCGCGCCCATCTCATCCAGGCCGATGTCTCGAAGCTCGCCGACATCGAGGCCATGGTCGCCGGGACCGTGGGCGCGCTCGGCGTACCCGACATCCTGGTCAACAACGCCGGCGTCTATCCGCGCGTGAAATTCCTCGAGATGCGAGAAAGCGACTGGGATTACGTGCTCGACATCAACCTCAAGGCCGGCTGCTTCGCCGCGGTGGCCGTCGCCAAGGCACTGATCGCGGCCGGCAAGCGCGGCTCGATCATCAACCTGTCGTCACAGGCGATGCGCGGGGCGGTGCGTGGCGTGCACTACAGCGCGAGCAAGGGCGGCGTGGTGTCGATGACCCGGGCGATGGCATTGGAACTGGCGCCACACAACATCCGGGTCAACGCCATCGCGCCCGGCACGACCGACACCGCCCAGCCGCGCTACGGCAACACCGACGCCGAGCTGGTCGAGATCGCCAAGGCGACCATCCCGCTGGGCGGCAAGTTGCTGGCGCCCGAACAGATCGCGAGCACCGCCGTGTTCCTCGCCTCCGACGAAGCCGACGCCATCACCGGCCAGGTGCTGCACGTGAACGGCGGGTCTTACATGGGCTAGCAGGGCGGCTGCTTCGTGCCCTTGTCTATGAAGGTCTCGATGCAGCCGCCGAACTTGCGGGCGAAAGCCACGTCGTTGCCGGCGCCATGGCCCTTGAAGCCCTCGGGATTGTCGATGACGACGGCATCCAGGCCGCTCTTGGCGAAAGCGGCGCGCGCTTCGGCCATGCGGCCGCCGATGTCGTAGGTATCGTCAGCGAAGTTCACCAGGACGACCCGCGGTCCGGGCTTCAAGGCGCCGATCACGTTCTGCCATTCCGAGCGGGCGCGCGTGGTGTCGCCGCGCATCTTGATCACCTCGCCATGGTGGGCGGCGGCGATCGAGATCACGCCGTCGACCGGTGCGCCGCGCGCCAGTGCGGCCAGCGACACCCAGGCGCCGGCCGACTGTCCGGCCAGCACGACGCGGCGATAGCCCATCTCGCGCGCCTTGCGCACGGCCTCGGCCAGCGCCGTGGCATCGCCTGCCCAGTCGACGATCCATTCGCGGTCGAAGCGGTAGAGGTCGTAGCCCATGCGCGTGAAGCGCCCGATCCACGACTGCGGCGCGTTGTCGGTCGCGTTCTTGCCAGCCATGTAGCCATGGCTCCACACGATCAGGCCCGCGGCGAGCTTGGGGCCGCGCATCGACCAATAGGGCTCCGGCCGGACGCGGCCGATGTCCGGCGCGTCGGCCGACCGCGCCGGCACTTGCGCGCGCCAGTCCGCGCCGGTGACGGTGTAGTTGTTGACGACGTGCAGGGTGCAGGGCGGCTTGCCGCGCTCCTCGCAGCGCTTCAGGGCGGAGCTGACGGCGTTGGCGGGATCGGCCCCGCTGACGCCGACGTACCAGGCCGCCCGGCCATCGGCGCCGATCACGAAGGCGCGATGCGGGCCGAAATTCTGGAAATCGGACAGGCTTCTCGCCGCCTCGGCGTTGAGCGGCGGCGCTGCCTGCTGGGCCACAGCCGCCGCCACCGGCGCCATCAGCAGCGCCGCAACCGCAACGATCAGACCTCTCATGCGTTACCCCCGACCACGGAGGCTACCATCCGGCCATGAAAAAGACCGCTGCAATCGCCCTGATGGCGTGCCTCAGCGCCACGCCGGCGGGAGCGCAGACCGAGCGAGCGTCCGAGGCTTCCAAGAGCCAGCCCACCACTGTCCAGTCGAGCTCCGAGAAAGTGCGCGACAATCCGGCGGCGCAATATGTGCTGGTGAAGACGGTGGTCGGCCAGGTGATGGGCGTGGTCGATGCCCGCGCCATGGCGATCGAGCCGGAGGGCTACAACCTCCTGAAATACTGCTGGACCGCCGAGAACGTGCTGGGCGACTGGGCCGAGCGCGCCGGGCTCACCGGCGCGATGGTCGTGCGCGCGCTGGAAACGCGCTCTTGGCAGCGCGACCTCGCACGCGCCGGCTATCCCGAAGGACCGGCCGCCGAAGCGATCGGCCGTTACGAGGCGATGCTGGTGAGGGCGGGCTTCACCGACGCCGCCCGCAGCCGGGCCGTCGACGCCCTGGTGGTGGATCTGGATGGGCTCAGGCTCAAGACGCCAGGCGCCGCACAGGTCCGCGCCGTCCATCGCTGCGACGGACAGCGCCGTTCACTCGCCCTCAACTATGTGACAGCGCCGGAGGACGGCCGCGCCCGGTTCATGCCTTATGTGCTGCACCAGATCTGCCAGGTGCAGCAGCTGAACGCGGACGATCCGATCCGCTGCGACTACTGGATGTACGGGAAGACCGACAAGCCGATGTCGTTCGCCGGCGAGACCGTCTACAGCGTGCGCTGGCTCGACGGTTCGACGGCAAACGGGCGCTTCGATCCTGAGCAATCGCGCAGCGCCGGTACCGTGACGCTGCGCCTGCGTCCCCCGAAGGCGACGAAGTAACTACTACTTCGGCGCCAACACCATGATCATCTGCCGGCCTTCCATGCGCGGCATCGATTCGATCTTGGTGAGTGGATCCATCTCGCCACGGACGCGGTTCAACACCTGCAGGCCGAGTTCGGAATGGACCATCTCGCGGCCACGGAAGCGCAGGGTGACCTTCACCTTGTCGCCTTCCTCGATGAACCGCTTCATGGCGCGCATCTTCACTTCGTAATCGTGGTCGTCGATGTTGGGGCGCATCTTGATCTCTTTGACCTCGATGACCTTCTGGTGCTTACGCGCCTCGTGCGCCTTCTTCTGCGCTTCGTATTTGTATTTGCCGTAGTCGGAGATCTTGGCGACCGGCGGGACCGCATTGGGGGAGATCTCGATCAGGTCGAGACTGGCCTCCTCTGCCATGTCGATTGCCTCGCGGGTACTGACAACGCCGACCATATCGCCGTTCTCGTCGATCAGTCGGACTTGCGGCGCTTTGATTTCGCCGTTGACGCGCGGACCCTCGCGGGTGGGCGCGCTCTGTTGGGCAGGTCTGGCTATGGCTTCATTCTCCTACGTAAGAGCTCCGGGATGGAGCGGGGATGCGAGACACGGCCGCCCTAGAAGGGCGGCCGGGCCTCTTCAGAAAGTTTAATGACGGCGGCCCCGAGTTCAAGGACCTCCTGCTTTTCCGAGCCGAGACGGCGAATGGCCACCGTATTGCCCTCTATGTCGCGCCGGCCGACGGCGAGGATCAGCGGGACGTGGTCCAGCGAATGCTCGCGGACCTTGTAGTTGATCTTCTCGTTGCGCAGGTCCGTCTCGACCCGCATGCCGGCCGCGCGAAGCTTGGCTGCAACTTCATGGGCATAGGAGTCGGCGTCATTGACGATCGTTGCCACTACAGCTTGCGTCGGCGCCAGCCAGAGCGGGAACCGGCCGGCATAGTGCTCGATCAGAACGCCGATCATCCGCTCGAAACTGCCGAAGATGGCGCGGTGCAGCATGACCGGCACCTTGCGGCTGCCGTTCTCGGCGACATAGCTCGCCCCCAGCCGCTCGGGCAGCATGAAGTCGACCTGCAGCGTGCCGCACTGCCAGTCGCGGCCAATCGCGTCGCGCAAGACGAATTCCAGCTTGGGGCCGTAGAACGCGCCCTCGCCGGGATTGAGGATCAGGCCGACGCCGGCCGCCTTGGACGCCGACTTCAGCGCACCCTCGGCCTGGTCCCAGATCGCATCCGAGCCGATGCGCGTCGGCGGGCGGTCGGAGAACTTCACGAAGTAGTCCGGGAAGCCGAGGTCCTTGTAGATCGACTCGAGCAGCTGGCAGAAGCGGATCGTCTCCGCCTCGATCTGGCTGCCTTCGCAGAAGATGTGGGCGTCGTCCTGCGTGAAGGCGCGCACGCGCAGGATGCCGTGCAACGCACCCGACGGCTCGAAGCGATGGCACGAGCCCATCTCGGCCATGCGCAAAGGCAGCTCGCGATAGCTGCGCAGGCCTTGATTGAAGATCTGGATGTGGCACGGGCAGTTCATCGGCTTCAGCGCGAACATGCGCCGCGCCGGATCGTCGACGAACTCCTTCAGGCCTTCCTCGTTTTCGCTGAGATACATGTTCTCGCGAAAATTCTCCCAGTGGCCCGACTTCTCCCACAGCCGCCGGTCGTTGAGCTGCGGCGTCTTCACCTCGACGTAGCCGCCGGCCTCGAGCTTGCGACGCAGGTAGTTCTCGAGCGTGCGCCACAGCGTCCAGCCCTTGGGATGCCAGTAGACCATGCCGGCGGCATCTTCCTGCTGATGGAAGAGGCCCATTTCCGGACCGAGCCGGCGATGGTCGCGCTTCTCGGCTTCCTCGATGCGGTGCAGGTAGGCCTTGAGGTCCTTGTCGGAGAAGAAGACCGTGCCGTAGACGCGCTGGAGCTGGGCGTTGTTGGCATCGCCGCGCCAGTAGGCGCCCGACACCTTCGTGAGCTTGAACGCCTTGCCGAGCTTGCCCGTCGACGGCAGGTGCGGGCCGAGGCACATGTCGAGCCAGTCGCCCTGCTTGTAGACCGAGATCTCCTCGTCCTTGGGCAGTTCGTCGGCCCACTCAGCCTTGAAGCTCTCGCCGTGCTTCTTGAAATGATCCTTGATCCTGGCGCGGTCCCACACCTCGCGCGTGATCGGCAGGTCGCGGTCGACGATCTCCGCCATGCGCTGCTCGATCTTGGCGAAGTCCTCGGGCGAGAACGGCTGCTCGCGCACGAAGTCGTAGTAGAAGCCGTCGTCCGTCGCCGGGCCGAACGTGATCTGCGTGCCGGGGTAGAGCTCCTGCACCGCCTGGGCGAGCACGTGCGCCGCGTCGTGGCGCAGAAGCTCCAGCGCCTCGGGGTCGCGCGACGTCACGATGCCGATCTTGGCGTCGTGGTCGACGACGTGGGCGAGGTCCTTCATCTTGCCGTCGACGCGCAAGGCCAGCGCTGCCTTGGCAAGGCCGGGGCCGATCGCGGCGGCGATGTCGGCGCCGCTCACCGGTTTTTCGAACGATCGGACCGAACCGTCCGGTAAGGAAATGTTGATCATGGCAACCACCGCATAAGAAGATTCCGAACACAGCTCACGCGCCGACACGACGTGTCGGCGGCAAGAGGCCGGGAAGCGGCACGAGTGCGCGCGCCCGGCCGAATCAAGTTCGAACGGTGGTCGTGATAGCTGGAGCGGTGAAAAACCGGCGTTCCATGGGCTTGGAGATAATTGTCGCTGGGCCTTTAGTCAATGGCCCGCCGAGCCGTGTGGTTGCACTGCGGCGGCAGCCAATCAGCCCAGACGCTCGTAGAGCTGCAACAACTGGCGGTTGGCCTCTGCGAGGCTGTAGCGGCCGCGCACCTGCTCCTGGGCCGTGCGCGCGACTTCGGCGCGGCGCTCGGCGGAAAGCGACAGCGCGCTTTGCAGCGCCTCCGCCAGCGCCGCCGGGTCGCCCGTCGGGGCCAGCCAGCCGGTGACGCCGGGCAGCACCGATTCGGCCGCCCCGCCGCCTTCCTCGGCCACCACCGGGCGGCCCATTGCCTGCGCCTCGACCAGGGTGCGGCTGAACCCCTGCCGGATGCCGCCGGTCGAGACGACGACGTCGGCCAGCATGTAGGCCGCCGGCATGTCGTCGACGTAGGGTCCGATCTGCACGCGACCCTGCAGCCCGGCCGCCACGATGGCGCGCTCCAGCTCGCGCTCGAACGGCGTCGGCGCGCCCACCGAGCCCAGCAGCAGGCAGAAGACGTCGTCGCGGCCCAGGCGCTTCACCGCCTCGATCAGAGTCTTCTGGCCGCAATCGCTGTCGAAGCGGGCCGGGCAGAGGATGAGATGGTTGCCGTCGGGCACGCGCAGCTCGGAGGCGAGCTTGATCACGCGCTCGGCGCGCACGATGGCGGGATCGAAGCGGTCGAAGTTGACGCCGGGCGGGATGGTCTCCAGCCGGCCGTCGAGGGTGGGGAAGCGCTGCAGGGCATCGCGCGCCACATGCTCCGACACGGCGACCACCGCATCGGCGCGCGTCTGGCGGCGCTCGACGAAGCGCTCGGCGATACCGCCCGCCAGGAAGGGTGTGTGCAGGGTGGCGATCCACTTGATCCCCAGTCGCCGCGCCAGCGCACGCGCCACCCAGGCGGTGTTGGGCGAGCGCGCCTGGATCAGCGAGACGCGCGCGTCGGCGAGGCTCGAGGCGAGCTTGCCGGGCAACATGAGGCGGCCCCACAGCGGGTGTCCGCCTTCCGGCAGCTCGAGATGCGTGGCGCGCAGGCGCAGCAGGTCGGGCACCATGGCGCCGCCCGGCGAGGCGACGATGGCGGCGCCACCGGCTGCGATCACGGCCTGCGCGGCATCGAGCGTGGCGCGCGCCAGCCCGCCGCCGGCGAGTGTCGGAACGATTTGCAGGAGGGTCGGAGCGGCGGGCACGTCAGCTTGGCGGCAGGTTGCGGGTGTGGCAGGTAACACGGGATGACTGGCAGCGATAGAGTGCAGAGACTACCGCGTCCTGACGGCAATACCGTTGCCTATGCGACGACATCGGGTCGCACGCCGACGGTGGCGTTCCTGGGCGGCTTCCGCTCCGACATGACCGGCACCAAGGCGATGGCGCTCGAGGCGTGGGCGCAGCGCACCGGTCGGGCTTACGTGCGCTTCGACTATCTTGGTCACGGACAGTCCTCGGGTCGCTTCGAGGACGGCACGATCGGCCGTTGGCTCGATGATTCCCTTGCCGTGCTCGATCAGCTCACCGACGGCAAGCTGGTGCTGGTGGGATCGAGCATGGGCGGCTGGCTGTCGCTGCTGGCGGCGCGGGCGCGGCCCGAGCGCCTGGCCGGGCTGGTGCTGATCGCGGCGGCGCCTGACTTCACCGAGCGCATGTTGCTCAAGGGGCTGTCGGCCGAAGATCGTGCGAAGCTGCAGCGCGACGGGCGACTGGAGCGTCCCTCGCAATACTCGCCCGAGCCGTCGGTCTTCACCTGGAAGCTGATCGAGGAGGGGCGCAATCACCTCGTGCTCGACAAGAAGCTCACGCTGCCTTGTCCGGTGCGGCTGCTGCATGGCCAGAGCGATCCCGACGTGCCGTGGGAATATTCCCTGCAGATCGCAAACCACATGGAAGCGCCCGAAGTGATCACGACCTTCATCAAGGGCGGCGATCATCGCCTGAGCACGCCGGCCGACATCGCGCGACTGATCGCCACCGTCGAAGAGCTCTTGTAGCTGGGCGCGCGCCACTCCAGTGGCGCGTCATGACGCAATCGCGCGCAGCCCTTCCTTGTACGTCGGATAGCGCAGCGCCACGCCGAGCTCCTTCTTGATCTTGTCGTTTCGCACCCGCCGGTTCTCGGCATAGAAGGACCGCGCCATGGCGCTCATGGTCGGCGCCGCCTCGTCCCACGGCACGGCCGGCGGCACCGGCTTGCCCAAAAGCTCGCAGGCGAAGGCCACGACCTCGCCGGTCGGAGCCGGCAGGTCGTCGGCGACATTGTAGATGGCGCCGGCGCGCGCCTGCCCGAGTGCCCGCAGCACGGTGCCCGCGATATCCGCAACATGGATGCGCGAGAAGACCTGGCCCGGCTTGTCGATGCGGCGGGCGGTTCCGGCCTTCACCTGGTCGATGGCGCTGCGGCCCGGCCCGTAGATGCCGGGTAGGCGAAAGATGTCGACGGCCGAGCCTGCCTCCATGCCCATCGCCTGCCAGGCGCGCTCGGTCGCCAGCCGCTCGATGCTGCGCGGCTGGGCCGGACGGGCCGGTGTTTCTTCGTCGACCCATCCGCCGCCATGGTCGCCGTAGACGCCGGTGGTCGAGAGATAGCCCAGCCAGCGCGCCTCGCGCAGCACGTGCGCCGAGGTTTTTAGCGCGGGATCGCCTGTGGTGCCGGGAGCGATGGTGCAGAGGACGTGCGTTGCCTTGCCGAATGCCTGGGCCGGCAGTGACGTGATGCCATCGAACAGATGCGCCTCGAAGCCCTGTTCGGTCAGCTCGGCTGCCTTCTCGCCCGTCCGACAGGTCCCGGCCACGCGCCAGCCGGCCGCTCTGGCAAGCTTGGCGATTGCAATGCCACAGTAGCCCAAGCCGAAAATGAAAAGACGCCCTGTCATTCCGTCAGAATCGCTGCGACACCGTTCTTTTCAAGGATGTTGTTTCCCCCGTCGGCCTCGCTCGTGATCGCAGCGCCGATCGCCCGAGCGCCGACGTAAAGGATTTTTCGCGCATACCTTGAGCGCTACGATTTGCTGTATCGGCCGCCTGCGTCGGGGCAAAACTGTGACCTTTCAAAGGGCTTCCCGCCCAATCTCCCCTAGCATGTACTATCGTGATCGCAGGCGGGGGCTTAGCTGTTTCCGGGCCGATTGCCCGACTCGTCCTCTGGTTGTGACAGGCGTCTTTACGGTCGTCGTCGCGTTGAGGTCACGAGCCATGGCACCTCTTGGAGGACATTCCGCAACCGTAGGATGGGATCCTGGCCCGCGTACTCAGGAGCGCCTGAACGCGCTGTTCAAGCGCTACCGTGCGGGCGTCGGCGATTGCCTCGAGCCGATCGTCCGCCAGTACAACCCGACGATGCTCGAGGGCGAGCAGGACGAGTATCGCAAGATGCTCGAGCTCAGCGCCAAGATGAACGTGGTCGGCCACGCCTGCGCGGAGATCGGCGGCTTCGAGTACGACGAACGCCGGCACATGATCGGCAGCCTGTTCGGTGCCTGCTGCTTCCTGGCCGACAGCTTCATCGACGACTTCGGCGAGGAAGCCACCCGCGACTACCTCGAGCGGCTGGGCACGCTGCTGACCGAGGGCTGGTTCGACCCGAAGACCGAACGCGAGCGGCTGTTCTTCGTGATCGCGGCTAGGTTGTTCGCCGAGCGCGACGTTCTGCACCCTGTCGTCCGGCAGGCGGTGCTGCAGCTCTACATGGCTCAGAAGCAGGACGTCGAGCTCAGGGCAACGCGCAAGTACGGTCGTCGGCTTGCCCGCGCGCAGCTCAACATGCTGAAGCGCTGCGCTCGCAACCGCAGCGGCCACGCCATCCTGGTGCTGTCGGCCTTCCTGCTACCAGAGTTGCGGCTCGACTACCTGGCGCGGATGTTCTGGGCCGGCGCCCTGATCATGTACATCGACGACCACGGTGACTGCTGGTCCGACCTCAAGAGCAACCGCCTCACTTTCATGAACCAGGTGTGCGACCCCGAGCGCACGTTGAAGCGCCTGTTCCACGCCCACATCGGCCAACTGGCCTCGGGGCTGCCGGATGGCGATGGGCGCGACCTGCTGATCGCCTTCCTCACCCGTTACTATCTCACGAGGATAGAGAAGCATCGCCAACAGCGGGTGAAGGGGGCTTCCCCCTGGGCGATCTATGAGTGAAGGCATTCCCACGTCCCGCGTTGCGCTCATCGACACAATCGGCCTGCGGATCCAGGAGCTGCACGCCTCCGGCAAGCTCGCCAGCGACCAGCCGCTGCTGCGGATCGACAACAGCGAGCGGGCGCGGCAGGCGCCGTTCCAGTTCGACGCGGCGCGGGGACAGCTTCACCGCACCGGCTGCCGGGCGATCCCGCCCAGCTCGCGCTCGGCCCTTTACGGCGTGTGGGAGATCGGGACGGAGGGCAAGGCCGTCGCCTGCCCGCGCTGCAATCCCATGGACAAGCCCGCTGCGGCGGCAGAGCCCGACGCCGTGCCGCAGCAAAAGGCCAAGCAGACCGAAGAAGCCAGGCAGGACGAGTCCACGAAGCCTGAGGCTCAGCAAGGCGAGGCAAAGCAGGGCGAGGCCCAGGCCAAGCCCGTCGGAGGCCGCCCGCAGGACGACCACACGGTCGACATGTTGTACGGAGTTCTGTCCATCGTCAGTCAATTCGGCAGCGTCCTGCGCGAGCGTGGCCAGGAGTATCGCAAGAGCGGCGCCGGGGCAGCACTTGGGGGCCGCATCGAGAAGATCTACGCCGAGGTCAACGAGAGTGAGCGGAGCGTCCTGGACGTGCTGACCACCTCACTCGGCACTCTCGCCGCGGCCCTCCGTGAGATCGAGGGCGGCCTCAATGGCGAGCAGACCCGCGGCGCCGGATCGCGCAGCGCCGAGCCGTCGGCGGCCCGCCCGCGGCAAGACGAAGCGCAATAGGAGGCCGCTCATGGCGAGGATCAGCATCTCGTTGAACCTGGGCCCGATGGTGAAGATCGAAATAGAAGGCGACAGCTGCCCTGAGATCGTCGAGGCGCTGACCGGCTTCGAAAAGCTCAACCACACCGTCGACAGCATGTTCTCGGACCTCGCCCAACGCGTCTTCCCTGAGGGCGTCCCCTCTGGCGAAAAGGATGCGTCATGACCGATCGGCGGATCGACTTCGCGGGCCATCCCGACCTCACCACCCACTTGCGGGTGCATCCCTTCAAGTTCGAGGTGGCGGCCAGCGGCACGGTCGAGGTGGCGCTGGGCGATGTCCATCTGCGCTTCGACGAGATCCCCATTCACATGCGCATTCCGTTCCTGCGCCGCCGCGTGCTGGCGGGCTCGATCGGCCCGTTCGGCGTGCACATGAAGCCGGTGGACGCGCGCATCCGAGCCTCCGAGATGGTGACCCGTGGCGTCTTCGGCGGCGAGAAGTCCGGGGTTGACGTTCATGTCGAGGGCGCCTGCAAGGCCACCGTCGAGATCTCGGAGAAGTCCGGCAAGGAGAAGTCGGAATGATGCCCGTCCATCACCATAGGCGAGGGCGACATCGCGGCGTGGTCACCGACGTCTACCATCACATCGTCTGCCGTCATCAGGTCGAGATCGAGGTCTGGCCGCCCCGCGCCGAGATCCACTTCCGCGACGACTGGACCGCCAACGTCGCGACCACCCAGGTCCGCTTCGAGGCCCAGGTCTACAACTCGAGCCAGGGATACGTCTGGGACGTGCGTGACATCAATGGCGGGCCGGGGCAGGGCACGATCGACGCCTCGGGCCTCTATCACGCTCCGCCCAAGGGCGCGCTTGCCAGCGGGACAACCGAGCTGGTCATAGCGAGCTCCCGCGAGGATCCGCTGCGCAAGGCCTTCGCGTGGGTGACCCTGGTGGGCCTCGGCCCCAAGCCGGCAAAGGCGGCAGAGGTGGCCATCTTCCCGCGGCGCATCAACCTCTACTACGGCCAGGGCGCCAACAACGACATGATCGATGGCTGCAACAAGCGCTGCCAATTCCAGGCGATCGCCTTCAACACCGGCGCTCCGGTGGAGTGGCTGGTGAACAATGCGCCGCAGGGCGTGGTCGGACCCTGGTTCCTCTACCAGACGCCGGCAAACGGTGGAGCTGCCGTCGTCAGCGTCAGGGCCCGGCTGCAGAGCAATCACGCTGTGTTCGACGAGGCCAAGGTTTTGCAACTCAACTACGACTGGCCGGGCATCTAGTACGCCTGCTGCGGCTCCGGAGGGGGAAAATGGCTACGGACATCAAAATCAAGCAAGTCCGCGATATCGAGACGCTGAACATCAACCCGCTGACGGTCAATCCCTTGACCATCAGGCCGATGGCCGTGCACCTGAAGGAGCTGAATCAGGTCGCCCCGCTCTCGGTGGAGTCGCTCAGGGTCGACCACGTGCGCCACGTCGATCCCCTGCAGATCGACCAGCTGAACATCACCAGCCTGCCGACGGTAAACCTGACGATGAGCCAGCTGCCGGCTCTGGACATCAATGTGAGGCGGGTTCCACCCGTGGCGGTGGCCCTTCATCAGCAGTTCGAGATGTGCTCGGACTATGCGATGACGGCGCGCATTCTCGGCCTGCCGCTGATGCGCCTCTCGCTCTCGGGCCGCACCACCATCACACCGAAGGACTGCGCCCGGCGCGAGCAGTCCAGGAGCCATGAGCGCAGCTTCCCGGACGTCGCCGCCCTCGGCAATCCTGCCATCCCGAGTCGCGCCATCGAGACCTGCGCCGAAACCGTGACCCGTCGGGCCGCGCCGCCGCCCGGACGCCGCCACGCCGTCCATGCCGGCGCGCCGCGCTTCGGCTTCGCCCTGCAACAGGCCGGGACGCGCGCGCCCGCGGCCGACAGCGCCGTGAACGGAGGCTGAGCATGCGCCACCACCATCATCACCATCATCCCTCGCGCCTCGTCACCCTCGGCGAGAACCTCGCCACCCTGGTCGAGACCGGGAGCCTTGCGGCCATGACCCTGGGCTCGCTCGCCCGCGCGGTGATCGGCGCGCCCTTCCGCGAATCCCGCGAAGGCTACCGCTCGGAGTGCGGCTGCGGGCCCGTCCGGCATCACTATCGCTGCTGCTACGAGCCGCCGGTTTACCGCTGCGGAGGCTGCTGAGATGGCAGGCGAGACACCTTCTGCGAACGGGAACCCCGGACCGGCTGGCCCGGAGGTCCCCGGAAAGCCGCCCCCGCCGTCGGGATCAGGACCGGGACCGGGCGCGGGCGTGGACCTGCGCGAGCGGATTGATCAGATGGGAACCATCCTCGCCAAGGGGCTCGACCTCGCCGAGGCCGGCGTCAGTCTCGGCGTGACCATCCTCAACCGGGTGAGTCTGGCCGCCCAGCAGAAGATCCGCGAGGGCCTGGACAGTGCCGCGCAATCACAGGCGGGGGCACCGCCCGGCACACAGCCTGGGGCGCAGCCGGGTTCACCTGGCCTCTCGCCCGACGCGCCAGACGAATCCGCCGAGGCCGACCAGTATGGCCTGACCAACCGGCTGCCGCTCACGCCGGGCGGTGAGGTGAAGATCTCCTTCTCGGTCAACAACGACTCCGTGACCGATGTCAGGAAGGTCGAGTTCAAGGTGCAGGGCTTCGCCGGCGAGTCCCAGCAGGCGGCGATCGACGCTGCTGCCTTCGCCGTCAAGCCGGCACAGAAGACCATCGCTCCGGTCGATTTCGAGAAGTTCGTGCTGAAGGGCGTCGTGCCCGAGACGACCCCGCCCGATGTCTACCGCGGCGTCGTGGTGGTTCGCTCGGACAAGGACCTCTTCATCCCCGTCATCCTGGTGGTGACTCCGCCTTGAGGTGAGTTGCATTAGATGAGCACGCTCTACGACGTCATCGTGGTGGGGGCAGGACCCGGCGGATCGAGCACCGCGACCTTCCTTGCGCGCGAGGACGCCAAGGTGCTGGTGCTCGACAAGTCCGCCTTCCCCCGCGACAAGGTCTGCGGCGACGGGCTTACCCCTCAGGGCATCTATTGGCTCGACCGCCTGGGCTGCGCGAACGAGGTGCTCGCCTACACCAAAGGCTGCATCAAGAGCGCCGACATCGTCATCAACGGCGAGAAGGTGCTGACCGGCGGCTATCCCCCCGACACCATCTATCCCGACTTCGCCATCCTTCTGGACCGCCGCAGGCTCGACAACATTCTGCTGGAGCACGCCGTCGATTGCGGCGCGGACTTCCGGGACGAGGTGTTGGTGAGGGACGTCGAGATCGGCTCCGACCACGCCACCGTGACGGGCGAGCGTCGGGGCAAGACAGTTGAATACCGCGGCCGCATCGTCATCGGCGCCGACGGTGTCAGCTCAGCCGTCTCGCGCGCCATCGGCAACGTCCTCAAGGATGGGGTGATGGCCGTGTCTCTCAGGGCCTACTTCCGCGACTGCCGCTGCGATGGCGCCCGGATGCAGGTCTACTTCGACCGGGAGTACTTCCCCGGCTACGGCTGGCTGTTCGTCGACGACGAGGGCTTCGCCAACATCGGCCTGGGCTGCCTGAAGGACCGCCGCTTCCCCCTGCGTCACAATCTGGGGGCAAGTTTCCGCCGCTTCATCACCGAAGACCTTGCCGAGATGCTGGCCGACGCGACGCAGTGCGGGCCGTTTTCCGGCGGCTCCTCCGGCTTCTTCCGGCCGAGGTCCATCTCCGCCGCGCGGGTCATGCTGATCGGCGACGCCGCCAACCAGGCGGACCCGCTGAACGGCGGCGGCATCCACAAGGCGATGGAGAGTGCCTGGTGCGCGGCCGAGGCCTGCCGCGCGGCACTGGCCGAGGGCGACTTCTCGGCTGCCTCCATGCGGCGCTACGCCGACCTGTGGAGCCGTCAATGGGAGGCCGACTGGCGGGCGGCCGAGCTCTTCATGTCGATCGCCAAGAACCCGAGCCTCAGCGACTTCGGCCTGTTCGTGCTGCGCCACATGGGCCGGCTCAGCATGTCCGACCCCAAGTTCCGCGAGTTCGCCGGCGGCATCTTCGCCGGCATCGTCTCCCAGGATGCCTGGCTGGCGGTCCGCGCCCTCTATCACGCCTTCCCCAAGGACCGCGCCGCCTGGCTCGACCTCCTGCGCGCGAGTGGACAAGAGGTCGGGGGCGAGATCGCCGCCGGGACCTTCAACCTCACCGCTGGCTACCTGGCCAGCGCCGCACGGGCGGCTGTCAGCATGGCCAAGGATCCCATCGCCAACATGGATTGGGGCCTCGATCTGGCGACCAAGGCCGCCTGGCTCGCGCACAACCGCCTGGCCGGCCGGCCTCTGCCGGAAGGAGAGCGGCCATGACCGTCCATGACGTCATCGTCGTGGGGGCCGGGGCCGGCGGATCGGCCGCTGCGAGCCTTCTGGCTCGTCAGGGCATCGACGTCCTGCTGATCGACCAGTCCGCTCCACCACGCGACACCGTCCGCAGCGACGGACTGATGCCTCAGGGGATCTATTGGCTCGAGCGGCTGGGCTGCGTTCGCGAGGTCTTGGCCGAGGCCAAGGGCTGCATCAAGGGCTGCGACCTGTATCTCGATGGTCGCCATCTGCTGACCGGTCGATTCCCCGACGACTCGCGCTATCCGGATTTCGCTCTCCTGGTTCTTCGTCGCCGGTTCAACGAGATCATGCAGGCCCATGCCGTGGCATCCGGCGCGCGCTTCGCGGGCAGGACCACGGTCCGCGCCGTGGCGCGCGATGGCGAGGTTGTGCGCGTGTTCGCCGACACCGGCCGCAAGACGGTGGAGCACCGTGCGCGCATCGTCATCGGCGCGGATGGCGCAAGCTCGGTCGTCTCGCGCTCGATCGGCAACAACCTGAAGGACGGGGTACTGGGCTTGTCGGTGCGCACCACCTACGCCGGCGTAAAATGCGACGCCGGTATCCGCGTCTACTTCAACCGCGACTACTTCCCGAGCTACGGCTGGATGTTCATCGACGAGCATCAGACCGCCTGTGTCGGCGTAGGCTGCGCGGTCGATCCGAAGTTCCCGCCCACCGACAAGCTGGGCTCGGCGCTGCGCCAGTTCATCGATTCGGACCTGAAGGTGACGCTGGCGGACGCCCGCCGGATCGGGCCCTTCTCCGGCGGCATCGCCCCCCATTTCAGGCCCGAGGCGATGACCGCCGACGGGGTGCTCCTGATCGGGGATGCGGCCTGCCAGGCCGACCCGCTGAACCGTGGCGGCATCCACACCGCCATCGAGAGCGCCTTCTACGCCGCCGACGCGTGCCACCTTGCGCTCGACGCCGGCGATTTCTCCCGCGCAGCGCTCGCCCGCTACGAAGCGCTGTGGAGCGCGCACAGCGAGCCCGACTGGCGCACCTCCGAGATCTTCATGTCGCTCGCCAAGAACCCGGGCCTGAAGGAGCTGGTGCTGTTCCTGCTGGAGCAGGTGGGAACCCTCGGCGAGGCCGACCCCCGTTTCGGCGGCTTCGCCAGCGGCGTCTTCAGCGGGGTGGTCTCCCAGTCGAGCTGGCTGAGCGTGCGCGCCCTTTCCGAGGCCGTGCCCAAGGATCCCGCCGCCTGGGCGGCACTGCTGCGCGAAAACAGCAGGAGCAAGAAGAGCGTCGCGGCCGGCTCGGTGCGCCTTCTGGCCGGAGCCATCGCCAGCGCGGCCCGCGGCGGCGCCGGGCTGGCGCGTCGCCCGGGCGCGTCGCTCGACTGGGCGCTCGAGGTGCTCACCAAGGCCGCCACCTTCGCCGACCGGCGCCTCTCGGCGCCGCGCGCGGTGGCGTCACCGGAGAATTAAAACCGCAGGAAAGGTCACGTCATGGCACTCTTCGATTCCGTCAGGAGCCTTATCCACGACACCGCACAGGGTTTGATCGACGCTGATGTCACGACCAAAGTGTCGAACATGGTCACGAACTTCGTCAGCTCGGGCCTGTCGGTGACCAACGATACCCTGAAGATCGTGCGCGACATCACGGTGCCGCCGCCACCCCCGCCTCCCGGGCCTTGAGAGCCCGCGTCCTCATCCAATTCAGGAGGTCGCCATGTACACAGGATATTGGAGCCATTACGGCCATCAGCCGCCCAACTGCCACCACGTCTATCCGGCCATGTTGGTGGCCCGCGAGATCGATGCCGATGCAGCCACGCCGTCCAAGGAAGGCCTTGTCGGCGGCGCGCGGCCGGTCTTCCTCTCCCTGGAATACTTGGTGGAGGCCGGGGCGGCCTCGCCCGCGGTGAAGGTGACTACCGCCGCCGCCGGTTCCAGCGCTACCTGGAGCGACGACACGCCGGCCGAGGGTTACACCGTGCGCCAGGCGGTGCTGAGCGCCGCACCGGGGACGAAGGTGACCCTAGCGGTGAACAATGCAATCGCGCGCCTCAGATGGTGCGAGCTCGTCTGTTGTTGAGACTTCCACTTCAATGAACGCGCACACCGGCGCGGCAAGGAGACACGCCATGAGTTCAGCTCAGTTCGCCAGATACACCGGTTCGCACGTGCTGCCGTTCGCGCGCCCTGGACACGCGTACGGCCCGGGGATGTGCAAGCGGTGCGGATGCGCCTCCGCCGACTGTCGCTGCGGTTGCCGGCAGTGCCGCAAGGAGGCCAAAGAGCTCACCTTTACGGCCGACCCCAAGGCCAACAACGCCGCCGCCGGTCTCGCCGCCGCCCACCTCATGTCCTCGGCGGCGGCGGCAGCCCCAGGGGCCGCAGCGGCAGCCGCTCCGGCGACCGCCTTCATCGGCGGGGGGTGTTGCGTGCACATCGCGCTGGAGTACGCCCCGATCACCGCCACCGCCCAGTCCGCCGTGGCCATCCTTGTTCGCGACACCGAAGGCACGGTGATGCTGTGGGAGAAGATCAACCCGCCGGGCACGCACTACCAAGTCAAGGAGTGTGTGGTCACCACCAAGCCAGGCGCGACCATCCTGCTGTTCGCCATTAACGCGACCGTGCGGGCGCGCTGGTGCGAAGTGTTCAGCTGTTAGAGGCAGAGGAGACCACCATGGCGCGCACCACGACGACCACAAAGCCGGCCACCCCGAACAAGGCGCAGGCTGAGTTCGACAAGTACACCAAGCGCCGCCAGGCGCAGGCCACGGCATCGACCGGACCGTCGCCCACGCCGCCCTCGGCGGCTGCGGGGTTCGGCCCTCAGACCGCGGCCGGGCCTTTCCCCGGCAGCGGCCTCACTTGGGCGGTGCCGCTCGGCGTCGGCACGGCACCAGTCTACTTCGGTGGGCCGCCGCCCGGTCCGGGCGGGCCAGGCCCGGGAGGTGCCGCCGGCCTCGGCGGTGCAGCGGGCGGCCTGACCGAGGGTATCGGGACCACGCTGCGGCTCGGTGTGGACCTGCTGAACGCGGCCTTGTTCAACAGCGCGAAGATCCTCGGCGGCTTCACCGGCACCAATGGCTACGGCCAACACGACGATGGGGGATGCGGATGCGGCTGCGAGAGCTGCTGCGAGCCGTCATGCTGCCAGCCGGACTGCTGCGGCTGCGAGTGCTGCAACCCCGGCGTGGGAAGCTGTTGTTGAGACGGCCGAGCGCTCGCACGCTGCGGACGCCGAAACAGCTGGCGCTCAGCCATCAGTGATTCTTCCACCACGGCAACCGTGGTGCGATCGGGCTTTGCTTCTTCAAGCCCATCGCAGCCAAGTCTGACGGCATCGATATGATCGAATATGTCCGCTCTCTTGAAGGAGGCGTTCATGGATCAGTCGTTCATATCTGTATTGGCCGGCGCTCGGTCTAATCGACTGCCGACGCGCGTTGGAGGCAGATAGGTCGGATGGACAGGACCACACTCCAACAGCGCCTTTGGGAAGCCGAAAGTCTTCTTCATCGGGAAGAACTCAACATCTTACGGCAGCGCGAGGCAGTCGAGGTGCTGGAACGAGCCGGCCACGATGCCAGTCTGGCAAGAGCGTTTCTGAAGCGGTTGGAAAGCAGGCTCGCAAGTGACGTTGCTGATCGCGATCGGTTGTTCAAGCAATTGGCCGACCAACACTAACCCTAGCTATCAGCCAACCTACTCGCGTGGCAGATGCTAGATGAATTCTCCCTGTGTCATTTGATCTTTTCAGAACTGTGCGCGCATCGGTCGCTTGAGGCGAGTGTCCGTTTCATCTTGTCAGGGTCGCCGCGACGCGGTTCTTTTCAGGGATGTTCTTTTTCCGTCTGGTGTCCTGCCTTGCGCTGTTGGCCGCTGCGCCATGTGCTGCGCAGGGGTTGAGCATCATCGAGGAATCGCCGGACCATCTGCGCAAGTACAACGAGTGCATGAACCTAGCGCGCGCCGAGCCGCTGAAGGCGTTGCCCGCTGCCGAGAAATGGCACGCCCAGGGCGGCGGCCTCGCCGCCCGTCACTGCGTGGCGACCGCCATGTTCGGCGCCGGCCGCTATACTCAGGCGGCCGCGCAGTTCGAGGCGATCGCGCGCGACATGGGCAAGGAGCGCCCCGGCCTGCGCGCCGAGCTGTGGGCGCAAGCCGGTCAGGCCCTCATGGAAGCAGGCCTGCCCGAAAAGGCGGCGGAGGCGCAAAGCCGCGCCCTCGAGCTCAACAGCAGTGATGCCGACCTCTGGCTCGATCGCGGGCTGAGCTATGCCGCCCTGAAGGCCTGGCCGCGGGCCATCTCCGACTTCGACCGCGCGCTGGGTTTCAGGCGCGACGATGTCGAGGTCCTGGTGCTGCGGGCGGCGGCCTGGCGCAACGCCGGCAATCCGGCAAAGGCCTATGAGGACGCCACGCGGGCGCTCAAGATCGCGCCCGACCATTCCGAGGCCCTGCTCGAGCGCGGCTTCGCCAACCTGGCGCGCGGCGATCGCGGCTCGGCCAACGCCGATTTCAGCTCCGTCCTGCGCCTGGTGCCGCCCGGCTCGAGCGCGGCGCGCGGCGCCGAAGCCGGGCTGCGCGGCGAGCAGCCGCCGGCGGCCGCTCCGGTTTCTCCCTCGACACCCGCTGTTCCACCGAAGAGTGGGCCGCGGAAGTAGCGTCGCCGCCAACCCTGATGTAAGAGCCCGTAGATAATGAATCGCCTCCTCGTCCTGGTTCTTGTCCTGCTCGCCGGCGGCGCCGCCGCCCAGCAGCAGCAACAGCAACCGTCGACTCCCTACTATCCCGCACCGCCGCCCGCGCAGGCGCCGACCGTGCAGCAGGGGCAGCCGACCACAGGGCTGAGCTCGCCCTTGCCGGCGAACGTTCCCAAGATCGACCGCACCGAGATCGCCTCGGACGCCGAGGCGCAGCTCTTCGCCGATGCGCGCAAGATCTCCTGGGGCCGCTATGCCAAGGTGAAGGGCGCCAAATACGGTGACGTGAGCGTGACCAGGCAGGGCAATGTCTGGGTCGTGAAGGGACGCATCGACAGCGTGGCGCCCGGCAGCGAGGGCGATTGGGCGTCGGTCGATGGCGTGGTCGAGAAGATCGCGCCCGGCCTGGTGCAGATCAGGGGCGAGGTCGCCTTCCGCGTCGCCAAGGTCGAGAAGGGTACGGCCTGCAAGGTGGCCGGCGTGCTGAACTTCAAGCGCTCGGGCAAGTCGCAGGTCTGGCGCCTGGCCGAAGGCGACAATCCCTGCGACGGCATGCGCGAGGGCTTCGATCTGGTCCACGAGAAGCCGGTCGAGAAGAAGCCCGTGCCGGCCCAGCCGAAGCGGAGTTGATGCTGGGAGCGCGCCACTCCGTGGCGCTCATAGGCTGTGTGATCGACAAAGATGCGCCACGGAGTGGCGCGCTCCCAGCAAAGATCATGAGGCCCGAAGCTTGAGTATTTCATCGCGCGCCAGCTGATCGGCGCGTTCGTTCTCCGGGTGGCCGCTATGGCCCTTCACCCAGCGCCATTCGACCTGATGCGGCGCGCGGGCGGCGTCGAGGCGCTGCCACAGCTCCATGTTCTTGACCGGCTTCTTGTCGGCGGTGCGCCAGCCATTCCGCTTCCAGCCGTGGATCCACTTGGTGACGCCATCCTTCACATAGACGCTGTCGGTCCAGAGCCGCACGTTGCACGGCCGCTTCAGCGCCTCCAACCCCATGATGGCCGCCATCAGCTCCATGCGGTTGTTGGTCGTCGCCGGATCGCCGCCCGACAATTCGCGCTCGCGGTTGCCCAGTCGCAGAATGGCGCCCCAACCACCGGGCCCGGGATTTCCGCTGCACGCCCCGTCGGTGAAAATCTCGACTTCCGGTTCACTCACAGCCCGTAGTCCGCGATCGAAGCGATGCCGCGGTGGAAGCGCAGTTTGGCGAGGTATTCCTGCGGATCCTTGCGCTTCACCAGAGCGTCGGGCGGCGTGTGCACCCAGTCGTAGAGCCGCGTCAGCAGGAAGCGCAGCGCCGAGCCGCGCGCCAGCAGCGGCAGCACCTTGCGCTCGTCGGCGCCGAGCGGCCGCACGCTTTCATAGCCCTGCAGCAGGGCGCGGCCCTTGGTGGCGTTGAACGACTTGTCGGGCTCGAAGCACCAGGCGTTGAGGCAGATCGCGACGTCGTAGGCGAAGGCGTCGTTGCAGGCGAAGTAGAAGTCGATCAGCCCCGACAGCCTGTCGTGCAGGAAGAGCACGTTGTCGTTGAACAGGTCGGCATGGATGACGCCCGATGGTAGCCCGGTTGGCCAGTTGGCCTCGAAGAAATCGATCTCGGCTAAAAGCTCGGCCGCAAGCGGCGCGTCGATGTGACGGCTCGAGCCTTCGTACAATGGCCGCCAGCCCGCGACCGACAGCGCATTGGGCCGCTTCAGCTCGAAGTCGCGGCCGGCCAGGTGCAGCGCGGCCAACGCCTCGCCGACCTGCCCGCAATGGGCCAGCGTCATGCGGCGTGGCCACAGCCCCTGCAGGAAGGTCGTGATGGCGGCGGGCCGTCCCGCCAGGGTGCGCAGCGCCTGGCCGTCGCGGCCGTGGATCGGCCGCGGACAGTTGATGCCGCGGGCGGCGAGATGGTCCATCAGGCCGAGGAAGAAGGGCAGGTCCGCAGGATCGACGCGCTTTTCGTAGAGCGTGACGAAGTAGGGCCCCTTGGTGGTGGTCAGCAGGTAGTTGGAGTTCTCGACTCCTTCAGCGATGCCCTTGAAGGATTCGGGCTCGCCGATGTCGTATTCGGCGAGAAAGGCTTCCAGCTCGGCGTCGCTGACTTCGGTATAGACCGCCATCAAGCCACCGTCATCATGCGACGAGGGCACGCGGCAGCTTGAACACGACGCTCTCCTCGGTTGTCCGCACTTCCTCGACGGTGACGTCGTAGCGCTCGCGGCAGGCGGCTATCAGCTCGTCGACCAGCGTCTCGGGCGCCGAGGCGCCGGCGGTGATGCCGAGCCGGCTCGCGCCTTCCAGCCAGTCCCAGTCCATGTCGACGGCGCGCTGCACCAGCCGCGACTTGTGGCAGCCGTAGTTCGCCGCCACCTCCACGAGCCGCATGGAGTTCGACGAGTTGGGGGCGCCGATCACCACCAGGACGTCGCACTGGGGCGCGATCGCCTTGACCGCGGCCTGGCGGTTGGTGGTGGCGTAGCAGATGTCCTCCATCTTGGGGCCCTGGATCGCCGGGAAGCGGCGGCGCAGCGCCGTCACGATGGCGATCGTGTCGTCGACCGACAGCGTGGTCTGCGTGGCATAGGCGAGATTGTCCGGATCGGGCACTTCCAGCGTCTCGGCCTGCGCCACGTCCTCGACCAGCAGCACGATGCCCGGCGGAAGCTGGCCCATCGTGCCGATGACCTCGGGATGGCCGGTATGGCCGATCAGGATCACGGTGCGGCCGGAGGCGTGATGGCGCTCGGCCTCGCGATGGACCTTCGAGACCAGCGGGCAGGTGGCGTCGACATAGAGCAGGTTGCGGCGGCCCGCCTCCGCCGGCACGGCTTTCGGCACGCCGTGCGCAGAGAACACGACCGGGCGGTCGTCGGGCACCTCGTCGAGCTCGTCGACGAAGATCGCGCCCTTGGCCTCGAGGTTCTCCACGACATAACGATTGTGCACGATCTCGTGGCGGACATAGACCGGCCGGCCATAGCGCTCGATGGCGCGTTCGACGATCTGGATGGCGCGATCGACGCCGGCGCAGAAACCGCGAGGGCTGGCGAGCAGGATTTTCAGCGGTTTCTCGGGCGGGCTCATGCGGAACGTTCTGCCCGCTCGCTTGCGGGCTTCTTGACCATTGCCTAGACTCCGGCCGCAATGGATTGGCAGCAACGGACTAGGCGGCGGCACCGTAACAAAGCCTCCGCAACGGGGAAAGCAACATGACTGAGCCGGTTGTCGCGGTGTGCGACGGAGCACTGAAGACCCTGGCCAAGATCCCGTCATGACCCACGGAAAATTCGTCGTTTTTGCGCTGGCCCTGGCGCTGGCCGCCTGCGGCGGCGGCACGCCGGAAGTGAGTTATGCCTGCCCCCAACCGTTCACGGTGACGGATGCCGAACGCCTGACCCATTTCAAGGAGGGGGCAGGCCGAGATCCGCGCGACATCGCCTATGAGGCATCGATCGTCGGGTCGGCGACCAAGTGCTCGCTGAGCCGCAACCGGGTCGAGGTCACGCTGTTCCTGCGCATCTCGGCCACCGCCGGCCCGTCGGCCAGCGCCGGGCGGACCAGCGTTCCCTATTTCGTGCGCGTGCTCGACTCGGGCAACAACGTGGTCCAGAGCCAGGATTTCAGCGCCGACTTCCGCCTGACATCGAGCAACCCGCGCGGCTCCTCGCAGGAGGAGCTGACGTTCGTTGTTCCCGTCGAGGGCGGCTATCGCATCGCCGTCGGCCTCCGGCCCACGCCGGAAGAGCTGAACTACAACCGGCGCGGCCGTCAGCCCTAGGTTGTCGGTCCCTTCCTCCCCAGCGAAGCTGGGGAGGTGTCAGCGTCTTACGCTGACGGAGGGGTCGTGAGCATCATCACTTGTTGCTCGTGACCCCTCCGGCCCTTCGGGCCACCTCCCCATCGTATGAACGATGGGGAGGAACTGATCCGGGCAGCACGGACCAAGCTTGGATCAATTCGTGACGGGCCTGAGCCAGGTTCGTTCCTCGCTCAGGATGAAACGTTCGCGCTCGGCGAACTCGAAGTTCGTCTTGCCGGCGGGATCTGTGCGCAGGCGCGCGCGATAGGCCTCGTAGGCCGCGAGACTCTCGAACGAGATCAGCGCGTGGGCGATGTTGTTGGTGCCCTCGTGCGGCATGAAATAGCCCAGAAGATCGCCGCCGCAGGCCGGGATGATGGTGAGCCAGTTCCTGGCATAGGTCTCGAACGCCTCGCGCTTGAACGGATCGATGACGTAGCGGATGGCGCAAGTCACGGTCATGGCGGTCTCCTTGGTGATGCCAGATGCTAGCCGGTGGCGGCTGATCCATGTTTCGGCCGGTGCCGAAGGCTTGACAGTTCCCGAACGCGAGCGCTTGCATGCACCACGTACGGAGGATTGCCTTGAGTGCTTATGCCGAACGTCTGGAAGCCCTGGCGGCCGATGCCGCCCAACGCTGCACGACCTGCGGCAAGTGCTTCGAAGCCTGCCCGACCGCGCGCGAGATCGGCCTCGACGCCGGCGCTGCCAAGCAACGCGTCGGCGAGCTTCTGGCCCTGACGCGCGGCGAGGCGCCGGCCGACGACTTGCAGAAGTGGCTGGGCGCTTGCGACGGCAGTGCGCGCTGCAGCGAGGCCTGCCCCGAGGACATCAACGTCCGCCAGTGGGTGACCATCGCCAAGATGAAGGCGGTCGAGGCCACGCGCCCGCGTGAGGTCGGTGCGGCCACCGCCGCCAACCGTTTCCGCCATATGGCGCAGGCGGTGCGGCTGCTCGCCAGCATGCAGCTGCCGTCGGAGACGTTGAAGAAGATCCTGGCGCCGGCCGAACGGCGCACCGCCGATGTGCTGTTCTATACGGGCTGCAACGTGCTGCGCACGCCGCACATCGTGCTGAATGTCATGGACATTCTCGACGCGCTGGAGCTCGACTTCGACGTCGTCGGCGGCACCGCGCATTGCTGCGGCGTCTACCAGTTCCAGGAAGCCGACCTGCCGACCTACGAACGCATGGGCCACCGCACCTTCAAGCGTTTCGGCCAGTCCGGCGCCGGCCGCGTGCTGACCTGGTGCCCGACCTGCACCAAGAACTTCGACGAGCTCGAGAAGGACGTCGAGGAGCCGACGTTCGACCTGGGCCACGTCAGCGAATTCCTGGCCGCCAACCTCGACGCCCTGAAGGCGCGCTTCGTCGTCGACCAGCCGAGGCGCCGCGTCGTGATCCACGAGCATCTCGGCATCGGCGCCACGGTGGCCTCGATCCGCCAGCTGCTCGCCGCGGTGCCCAACCTCGAGCTGCTGGAGCTGCCGCAGGATTCGGGCTTCTCCTATGCCTGCGGCGGCCTGGCCGCCAAGTTCAAGGAGCGCGAGCAGGCGATCCATCGCGGCCTCGCCGAAGGAGCGGTCGCGGCCGGCGCCGACACCATTGTCACCATGTACCATTCCTGCCATCGCGCGCTGGCCGGCGCCGAGGCGATCTATCCCTTGAAGGTCGTGAACTTCACCGACGTGTTGGCCGAGGCCCTGGGCCGCGGCGGGCATCCCGACTACTACCGCCTCTACAAGCAGGGCGGCGCCATGGACGAGGCGGTGAGTGCCGCGCGCCGCTTCCTGCAGGACAACGGCGTGCGCGTCGACGAGGCCTCGGTGGCGTCGCTCACCGCCGACATCTTCAACGAGACCGGCCTCGCCGGCTCGCGCGAGGCCTTCGCCCAGGCGTTCACGGCGCTGGTGAGGGAGAGCTGAGCAGGCTCGCACCTGTCGTCGTCGCCGCGCTGGTAACGGCGTGCGTGACGACGCAAGGCGGCGAGAGTCCACCGCCGCAGCTCAAGGGGCAGCCTCTGTCGGCGATCACCGCACGATTGGGCCCTGCCGATTCCCAGGAGCAGATTGACGGGCGCACCGCTTATGTCTGGAACGTGCAGACCCGCGCGCCGGCGACACCGGTGCCGTCGACCCGGGTCAGCTACCCGACCGGGCGGCCCAACACCATCGAGACACTGAGCTACCCCGATCCGCCGCGGCAGGAGAGCTGCACGCTGCGCGCCTTCGTCGACGGCGCCGGCAATGTCACCTCGACGGACTGGCAGGGCAGCAACGCCGGTTGCTATGACGCGCAGCAGAGGCTGGCTGGAAGAGGATGAACGACGGCGTCTGGCTGTTCTCCTACGGCACCCTGCAACAGGACGACGTCCAGCTCGCCACCTTCGGCCGCCGGCTCGAAGGCCGCGCCGATGCCCTGCCGGGCTATGCGACGTCGCTGTTCGAGATCACGGACGCGGACGTGATCGCGACCAGCGGCAAGACCCACCATCTCATGGCGCGTCCGACCGCCAATCCGGCCGACGAGGTCGCGGGCGTGGCTTTCCGCATCACCGAAGCCGAGCTCGCGGCTGCCGATACATACGAGATATCGGCTTACAAGCGCATCGCCGTGCGGCTGAAGTCCGGGCTCGAGGCCTTCGTCTACGTCGCCGCCTGACTACTTCTCCTTGACGGCCAGGACGGCCCACGCCGCGTCAGCGAAGAAGCGGACATGGTCCGAGAGAGCGCCGGTGAAGCGGCCGTAGACCTTGTAGGTCGCAGCCTGCATCACCACGCCGATGGCCGAGGCGGCGACGAGGTCGACGTTGCGGCGGGGAATCTCTCCCGCCTTCATCGCCTGGCTGATCACGTCGCGCACGACGGTGACCGGGTTGGGCGCGCCGTCGGGAACCTGGATCAGGAAGGAGTGCTGATTGAGCAGATGATAGGCGAACAGCGTCCAGTCGCGGTCGGCCCATTCGCAATAGCAGCGCACGATGGTCTCGATCTTAGCGCGCAATCCCTTGGCCGGCCGCTGCGCTTCGGCGAGCGCTTCGGCCAGCCCCTGGTGATGGTGCAGGAAGAGATCCAACGCCAGCTGCTCCTTGCTCGGGAAGTAGCGGTAGATCGTGCCCTCGGCGACCGAGGCCGCCATGGCGATCTCCTTGGTCGTCGTCTCGGCGACGCCGCGCGCCACGAACAGCGTCAGCGCGGCGCGCTCCAGCCGCGCCTTGGTATCTTCGGCTTTGCCCATGCCGGCCAGTCTATGAGGGAGTGCTCACTTGGCAAGGCAGCATCCACCGGCTCGCAGAACCAGCGCCAGTCGAGCGTCCAGTCGCTCGCCGCGGCGACCATGGGCGAAGCCTCGCTTTGCACGTCGAGGAAGACGGTGAAGGCACGGCGGATGTACATGCGACCCTCCTTGGAATGAGCGCATGCTCATTTTATAAGTGAGCAATCACTCAATTTCAAGTCCCTTCTAAGCTCCAGATTTGCCACGGGTTTTCCCGGTGGACGCCGCCGGAGAGGCCTCCTAAGGTCGCGCCACCCAGACGATCCCTGTGGGAGAGACCGCTGCTCAACAGCGGCGCCGAAGGAGCAACCGGCCCCGGAAACTCTCAGGCAAACGGACCGCAGGAGGATGGGTCTCTGGAAAGTGACGGGCTCCCGAACGGGAGCGTGTCCACCGACGAAGTAAGCCGGATCGCTCCGGCGAATCTTTCAGGTCTCCGGACAGAGGGGGTCGCAGGCGGCGCAGTCCTTGCGTCGGACCCCGCGACTCTGGAGATCTTCTTGGGCGACACCCTCAAACGCACACCGCTCTACGACCTGCATCGCGAGCTCGGCGCGCGCCTCGTGCCCTTCGCCGGCTACGAGATGCCGGTGCAGTACCCGACCGGCATCCTGGCCGAGCACGCCCAGACGCGGACGGCAGCCGGCCTGTTCGATGTCTCGCACATGGGCCAGGTGCGGCTGACGGCCAAGCCCGGGCACGACGCCGCCAAGGCGATCGAAGCGCTGGTGCCCGGCGACATCACCGGCCTGGCCCCCGGGCAGCAGCGCTACACGCAGCTCACCAACGATGCCGGCGGCATCCTCGACGATCTGATGATCACGAGCACCGGCGACCACCTGCTGATGGTGTTCAACGCCGCCTGCAAGGACGCCGACCTCGCGCATGTGCAGAAGCACCTCGCCGCGACCTGCGAGATCGAGCCGATGTTCTCCCGCGGACTCCTGGCCTTGCAGGGTCCGCAGGCCTCGCAGGTCCTGGCGCGTCTGGCGCCGCAGGTCGCGACCATGAAGTTCATGACTGGCGCCTTCTTCGTCATTGACGGCGCGCGCTGTTACATCACGCGCTCGGGCTACACCGGCGGCGACGGCTTCGAGATTTCCACGCCCAACGACGCCACCGACGCCATCGCCCGCAAGCTTCTGGCTGAGCCGGAGGTCAAGCCGATCGGATTGGGCGCGCGCGATTCGCTGCGCCTCGAGGCGGGCCTCTGCCTCTACGGCCACGACATCGACACCACCACGACGCCGATCGAAGCGGGCCTGCTGTGGAGCATCGGCAAGGAACGCCGCACGCAGGGTGGTTTCCCGGGCGCGGCCGTCATCCAGAAACAGATCGCCGAGGGTGCGCCGCGCAAGCGCGTCGGCCTGCTGCCCGAGGGCAAGGCGATTGCGCGCGAGGGTGCGGAGATCACCGTCGCCGGCAACGTGATCGGCAAGGTCACCTCCGGCGGCTTCGCACCGACGCTCGGCCGCGCCGTCGCCATGGGCTACGTCGAGCGCAGCCATTCAGCCAACGGCACCAAGGTCGACCTTGTCGTGCGCGGCAAGCCCGTGCCGGCCGAGATCGTGCCCATGCCCTTCGTGAAGAACGCTTACTACCGCGGATAGGAGTTTTTAGATGGCCGACACCAGGTACTCCCAGGAACACGAGTGGATCCGCGTCGAAGGCGATGTCGGCACCATCGGCATCACGCAGTACGCCCAGGAGCAGCTGGGCGACGTGGTGTTCGTCGATGTCCCGCAGGCCGGCCGCAGGGTCGCCAAGGGCGAGGCCTGCGCCGTGGTCGAATCGGTGAAAGCCGCTTCCGACATCTACGCCCCGGTGACGGGCGAGGTGACCGAAGCCAATGCCGCCCTCGCCGACGCCCCGGGCGAGGTCAACGCCGACCCGATGGGCAAGGGCTGGTTCTTCAAGATCAGGCTTTCAGACAAGGGCGAGCTTTCAGGCCTGATGGACGAGGCCGCCTACAACGCCTTCGTGAAAACCCTGGGCTGATCACCATGCGTTATCTCCCCCTCACGCCGACCGACCGCCGCGACATGTTGGGCGTCGTCGGCGCCAAATCGGTCGACGAGCTGTTCCGGGATGTCCCCGCCTCGGCGCGGCTGCCCGGCAAGGTCGCGGGCCTTCCCGACCATCTCGGCGAGCTCGAGGTCGAGCGCGCCTTCCAGGACTACGCGGCGAAGAACGTGTCGCCGTCCACGGCGCCGTTCTTCATAGGCGCCGGCGCCTACCGCCATCACGTGCCCTCGACCGTCGACTACATGATCCAGCGCGGCGAGTTCCTGACGTCGTACACGCCGTACCAGCCCGAGATCACCCAGGGCACGCTGCAGTACCTGTTCGAGTTCCAGACCCAGGTCAGCCTGCTCACGGGCATGGAGGTGGCCAACGCCTCGATGTACGACGGCTCGACGGGAGCGTCCGAGGCCGTGCTGATGGCCAACCGCATCACGCGCCGCGCCAAGGCGCTGATCTCGGGCGGGCTCCATCCGCACTACCGCAGCATCATCGAGACCACCGCGCACTGGCAGGGCTACAGCGCCGTCGCCGGCAAGGTCGATCCGGAGGGGCTCGAGGACCTGATCGCCCAGGTCGACAAGGAGACCTCCTGCGTCGTCGTCCAGAACCCGAGCTTCTTCGGCCATGTCCGCGACTTCGCGAAGCTCGCCGAGGCCTGCCGCGTCGCGGGCGCTCTGCTGATCGTGGTCGTGACGGAGGTCGTGTCCCTCGGCCTCATAAAGCCGCCGGGCGAGATGGGCGCCGACATCGTGGTCTGCGAGGGCCAGTCGATCGGCAATGGCCTGGGCTTCGGCGGGCCCTATGTCGGCCTGTTCGCCACCCGCGACAAGTACGTGCGCCAGATGCCGGGCCGCCTGGTCGGCGAGACCTTCGACGCCGACGGCAAGCGCGGCTTCGTGCTGACGCTGTCGACGCGCGAGCAGCACATACGGCGAGAGAAGGCGACCTCCAACATCTGCACCAACGCCGGCCTCTGCGCGCTCGCCTTCACGGTGCACATGACCTTGCTGGGCGAGGCGGGGTTCCGCCGCCTGGCCGAGCTCAACCATGCCAAGGCGAGCGAGCTTGCCGACCGGGTCGCGGCCGTGCCCGGCGTGACGCTCCTGAACGACAGCTTCTTCAACGAGTTCACTGTGCGCCTGCCGAAGCCTGCCGCGCCGGTGGTCGAGGCCCTCGCCGACAAACGCATCCTCGGCGGTGTGCCGGTGTCGCGCCTGATCCCGAACGATCCGTCCGTCGAGGACCTCCTGCTGCTGGCCGCGACCGAGACCGCGACCGAGGCGGGCATGGGCCCGCTGATCGCCGGCCTGAAGGAGGTGCTGTGATGGTCCAGTCGCTCGACCGCTCGCAGGGACGAGCCGGCGGCCTCGCCGCCGACGCGTCGGCGGCACCCGCCACCTTCACCGGCAACCGCGCGCTACAGATCGAGGAACCGCTGATCTTCGAGATGGGTCAGCCCGGCCGCTGCGGCGTCGACCTGCCGGAGCCGCCGAAGGTGAAGGATCGCCTCAACGGCCTGAAGCGTGCCGGCGAGATCGGCCTGCCCGGCCTGTCGGAGCCGCAGGTCGTGCAGCACTACACCCGGCTCAGCCAGAAGAACTACGCCATCGACATGGGCGTCTACCCGCTGGGCTCGTGCACCATGAAGCACAACCCGCGCATCAACGAGAAGGTGGCGCGCCTCCCCGGCATCGGCGACCTGCATCCCCTGCAGCCGGTCTCGACGGTCCAGGGCGCGCTGGAGTTGATCGACCGCCTGGCGCACTGGCTCAAGGCGCTCACCGGCATGCCGGCCGTGGCGATGTCCCCCGCGGCCGGCGCGCATGGCGAGATGTGCGGCATGATGGCGATCGCCGCCGCCCTGGAAGCGCGCGGCGAGCGGGTCAGGCGCAAGGTCGTGCTGGCGCCGGAATCGGCGCACGGCACCAACCCGGCGACGGCGGCGGCGCTGGGCTTCACGGTCAAGCCGATCCCGGCCAACGAGCGCGGCCGCGTCGACCTCGCTGCGCTGAAGGCGGCGCTGGGCCCCGACGTGGCCGCGATCATGCTGACCAACCCCAACACCTGCGGCCTGTTCGAGAGCGAGATCGTCGAGATCTCGAAGGCGGTGCACGACGCCGGCGCCTTCTTCTACTGCGACGGCGCCAACTTCAACGCCATCGTCGGCCGTGTGCGGCCGGGCGATCTCGGCGTCGACTGCATGCACATCAACCTGCACAAGACCTTCTCGACGCCGCATGGCGGCGGCGGGCCGGGCGCGGGGCCGGTGGTGCTGTCGGCGGCGCTGGCGCCCTACGCACCGTATCCGTGGATCGTGAAGGATGGCGACAAGTGGCGTGTCGCCGAGGATGGTGCCGCGGTCGATGGCAAGCCGCTGGGGCGGCTGAAGGCGTTCCACGGCCAGATGGGCATGTTCACCCGTGCGCTCTCCTACATCATGAGCCACGGCGCCGACGGCCTGAAGCAGGTGGCCGAGGATGCCGTGCTCTCGGCCAATTACGTGATGGCCTCGCTGCAGGACGTCATGACGCCGGCCTTCGAGGGCCCGTGCATGCACGAGGCGCTGTTCGACGACTCCTTTCTCAAGGACACAGGCGTGAGCACCCTCGACTTCGCCAAGGCGATGATCGACGAGGGCTATCACCCGATGACCATGTACTTCCCGCTGGTGGTGCATGGCGCCATGCTGATCGAGCCGACCGAGAGCCAGGCCAAGGAAGACCTCGACCTGTTCATCGCGGCGTTGCGTTCGCTGGCCGAGCGCGCGAAGAGCGGAACGGCGGAGGAAGAGTTCAAAGCCGCCCCGCGTTTCGCCCCGCGGCGGCGCCTCGACGAGACGCTTGCCGCGCGCAAGCCCGTGCTACGCTGGCGGCCGTCGAACAATCCGCCGGAAGGCGATCCGATGAAGCAGGCGGCGGAGTAGCAGGCAGGCCCTCCCCGCAGCGGGAGGGCATCCATGCGTATCTTCACCACGCTGCCGCAGGAGAACCTGGCCACGGTCGGCCAGGCTGCCCAGGCGATCGAGGCGACGGGCTACACCGGCGTCAGCACCCAGGAGAACCGGCACGAGCCGTTCCTGTCGCTGGCTGTCGCCGGCGCCGCGACCAAGCGCATCGAGCTGCACACCGGCGTCGCCATCGCCTTCGTCCGCTCGCCCATGGCGGTGGCGAATGTCGGCTGGGACCTCGCCTCGAGCTTCGGCGCCCATCGCGTGACCCTCGGCATCGGCAGCCAGGTGCGCGCCCACAACGAGCGGCGCTTCTCGGTGCCGTGGTCGCCGCCGGCGCCGCGCATCCGCGAGTACGTGCAGGCGGTGCGGGCGATCTGGGCAGCATGGAAGGGCGACGGCAAGCTCAATTACGAGGGCAAGCACTATCGCTTCACCCTGATGACGCCCAACTTCGTGCCCGAGCCTTATGATGGGCCGCTGCCGCGGCTCGGCGTCGCCGCCGTCGGGCCGGTCATGCTGAAGGTGGCCGCCGAGGAATCGGACGACGTGAAGCTCCACTCGTTCTGCACCCGGAAATACCTGGCCGAGAACATCATGCCGATCCTCAAGGCCGGGTTGGCCACGCGAGGTCGCAGCCGCGAGAGCTTCGAGATTTCCGGTGGCGGCTTCGTCGTCACCGGCAAGGACGACGCGGCGGTGGCCAAGCTGTTCGACTGGGTGCGCTATCGCGTGGCCTTCTACGGTTCGACGCCGGCCTATTGGCCGGTATTCGAGGTCCATGGGCTGGGCGATCTCGGCCGCAAGCTCAACGCCATGACCCGCGCCGGGCAATGGGACCAGATGGCCAAGGAGGTGTCCGACGATGTCGTCCACCTGTTCGCCGCTGTCGGCCGCCACGACCAGATCGCCAAGGCGATCACCGAGCGCTTCGGCGGGCTGGTCGATTCGATCGGCGCCAGCGCGAATTCAGCGAAGCCGTCCGACATGCCGCCCGACCTGCTGCAGGACCTGGCCAAGATCCCGACGGTGTACCGACATTCATAGCTGGGAGCGCGCCACTCCGTGGCGCTCATGTTCATGCCGGAGCGCGGACCTCCAGGTCCGCTCAGAATCATGATGCGGACCTGGAGGTCCGCGCTCCGAAGATGCGCCACGCAGTGGCGCGCTCTCAGCTAGTCGAACAGGTTCGCCAGCCGCTGCTTCATCTGGTCGGCGATGTAGAGCGCCACGGCCTGGATGGTCGAGGTCGGGTTCACACCGCCGCCCGTCACGAAGACGCTGCCGTCGACGATGAACAGGTTCTTGACGTCGTGGCAGCGGCCCCATTCGTTCACCACCGAGCGCTCGGGATCGCTGCCCATGCGCGCCGTGCCCAGAAGGTGGCCCGGACTGTTGAGCGCGGTGCGCGAGCAGAACAGCCGCTTGGCGCCGGCGGCCGTCAGGATCTCCTCGGCGCGGGCGATGCCGTGCTCCATCATGCGCCGCGTGTTGTCGCTGATGGCGTAGTCGATTTTGGGGGCGGGGATGCCGTGGCTATCCTTCAGCCCGGGATCGAGCGTGACGCGATTGTGCTCCTCCGGCAGGTCGTCGCAGGCGACGCCGATCCCGACGCGGTGCTCGAACATCTCGCGGTAGACGCGATGGTGGTCACGACCCCACGGCAGCTGCCCGGCCGCGGCGCTGGTGATCGCCTGGTTCGCCGGCCCCATGCCGCGGTTGAACTGCAGCGTGTAGCCACGCACGAAGCCGCGCGACGTATCCGTCTCGTAGAACTGCTTGCTCCACAGATTGGTGATGGGCGCGCGCCCGCCATCCAGCGTCTCCTCGACGTAGCCCGAGATCATCGGCCACGGGTGCAGCATCAGGTTTCTGCCGACCAGGCCCGAGGAGTTGGCGAGCCCGTTGGGAAACCGTCCCGAAGCCGAGTTCAGCAGCAGGCGCGGCGTGCCGACGCCGTTGCAGGCCACGATCACGACCTCGGCCGGCTGGAAGTGCTCCTTGCCGTCGGCGTCGTAGTAGATGGCGCCGGCGGCCATGCCGTGCTCGTCGGTGGTGATCTCGCGCACCCGGCAGCGCGTGCGCAATTCCACGCCGGCGCGGATGGCGAGCGGCCAGTAGGTGATGTCGGTGCTGGCCTTGGCGCCTTGCGCGCAGCCCGGCGTGCAATGGCCGAGATTGATGCATTGCGCGCGGCCCTCGTAGGGCGTCGTGGCGATGGTGGTGTCGGAGGGCCACCAGTGCCAGCCCAGCCGGTTCATCGCCCGGCCATAGTGCGAGCCGGTCTTGCCGAGCGGGATCGGCGGCATCGGCGGGTTGCGCGGCGGCACGCCGGGATCGCCGGGCAGGCCCGACACGCCCATCATGCGGTCGTTCTCCTCGTAGAAACGCTCCAGCGCCCAGTAGTCGATCGGCCAGTCGTCGGCCACACCGTCGAGCGACTTCACCTTGAAGTCCGAGGGGTGCATGCGCGGCCAGTGCGCCGTGTAGATGACGGTGCCGCCGCCGACGCCGTTGAAGTTGGCGACCTTCATGGGCGAATTGTCGTCGTTCACCGGATAGTCGGTGTCGCGCCCGCGGCGGTTGGGGAAGATGTCGAAATCGCCGTAGCGGCGCGCCTCCCAGTCGCGGCCGTTGGTGGGGAAATCGGTCGACTTCATCCAGTCGCCCTGCTCCAGGCAGAGGATGCGCATCTTCGTTTCGGCCAAGCTCCAGGCCACGGCCGCGCCCGAGGCGCCCGAGCCGATGATCAGGACGTCGACGCGCTCGTTGCCGCTCATTTGGCGAGCTCCCTGCGATCGTCACGCCACAGCGGGGGTCGGCCGCGCACCGCATCGAGCAGGGCCCAGTCGCCCTGTTCCAGCGTGTAGCCTTTGGGGAAGGGCGCGCGGGCCTCCTGCTTCAGGGCGAGCAGGACGCGGTCGTCGCGGTAGTAGGCGCCCAGGACCACGCGTCCCAGCGCCACGATCGGCGCCCCGCGGCTCGCGTACATGTCGTTGATCAGGGCTTCCCGCTTGTCGCGGTCGAGACTGCCGAAGGACCTGGCCGCGATCTCCGCCAGGGCCTTGCGGACCAGCGGCAGGTCGCGGCCGATCGACTTCACGATGTCGGCCAGGATGGCGGGATCGTCGGCCCCCGGCACGCCAAGAGCGGCGTCGGCGGGAACCATCGTGCCGGCGATCTCGCGCAGGGCGTCGATCTCGGCCGCGGAAAGACTGTCGTTACCCATCGACTCTGCTCTACACGATCAGCCGCCTCATTTCACCGCGCCCATGGTGAGACCGCGGACAATGCACTTCTGCACCATCAGGCTCAGCACCAGCTGCGGCAGGGCGGCAACGATGGTCGCCGCCGCCATCTTGCCCCACAGCACCTGCTCGTAGGAGATGAACTGGATGGCACCCACCGTCACCGGGAAGGTCTGGCGGCCGGCCAGCATCAGTGGGTAGTTGAAGGCGTTCCAGCAGAACATGAAGCCCAGGATCACCGTCACCGCGATGCCGGGCATGCTGAGCGGACGATCGCCTGCTGTCCGTCGAACACTGCCAGATGCACCAGGTGGCCGGTGACCTGGCTGAGAGCGTCGACGAAGGGGCGGGCCTCGCGGTGCAAGTCCATATTGGCCAGCACCGTGTTGCCGAGCTCGAATAGCTTTAGCCCGAGGCGATAGCGGTCGCGATGGCTGTCCTGGTCGAGCAGCCCGACGTCGCGCATCGAGGCTGCCAGGCGGTGTGCGGTGCTGCGCGGGAAGCCGCTGATGGCCGAGATCTCCGCCAGCGACAGCGAGCGCCGCGAAGTCGAGAAGGCGTCCAGGATCGAGACCACCTTGGCCAGCGACTTCAGGGAGTCTTCAGGCATCTTCCATCCATCCCGCAATTCGGGATGGATGGGGGGATTGCAGGTTGGGGCCAGCCCTTAGCGGCACTGCCCATGAGCGGCGATCACCGCCTCGAGGCCCTTCTGCTGGTTGGCAGGCAGCGTCTTGGGATCGGGCCCTCCGCCATTCGCGCCCTTGGTCGTGTTCATGGTGTGCATGGCGGCGATCGCGTCGGCGCGGATGGCGCCGCTTACCTTCTCCGACATGCAGGTGCAGGCTTTCACGGGATCCGCCGCGGACGATCCCTGCTGGCATTCGCTCATGAAATTGTCCGTCTGCGCTGCGGCCGACAGGCCGAGCGTCAGGACGGCGGTGGCCAACGTCGCACCGAGACCACGAGATGCACGAGTCATTGAACGCCCCCAAAGATGACCAATCGGACCACGACGCTAGTCGATGAGGGTTACGGCGTCTTGCCCGATCTTACTTCCTCCCCCGATGACGGGGGAGGACAAGAGAAGGCAAAGAAAAAGCCCCCGCCTTGCGACGGGGGCTGCCAGGTAGCCCGCGATTTTTATTTGCGGGCAATCCTCAAATTCACGCAGCTAGTGCAGGCGGCGCGGCAGCTCCGCGATCGCCTCGTCGACCAGGGCCGCACCGCGGCTCGAGCCGACCTGCTCGCGCAACAGCGCTCGAGTCGCCGAGAGCGCCACGTCGACGGCGGTGTCGCGCACGTCCTTGGTGGCGGCCGCTTCCGACTGGGCGATGCGGTCCAGCGCCTGCTGCTCGCGCAGCGCCACGGCCGTCACCAGATTCTGGGCGGCGCGGGCCTGCATGCGCTCGGCTTCCTCGCGCGCCTGCTTCAGGATCTCTGCCCCTTCGGCCTGAGCCTGGCCGAGCGTGCGCTCGGCGTCCTGCCTGGCCTTCATCGCTTCCTCGCGCAGGCGCGCGGCATCGGCCAGCGCCTTGGCGATGTCGGTCGAACGCTTGTCGAGCATGGCGGAGATGCGGCCCCACAGGGCCTTGCCCGCCAGCGCGAAGAACAGGAAGAAGGCGACCGCGACCCAGAACGCCGGATCGGAGAAGAAGCTCTCGCTGTGTGCGGCGTCGGCCGCCCATGCCGTGCCGATCATCGGCTGCCTCCCCCTCTTGTTTCTGGAGCGGCCGTCGCGATCTTGGCGGCGAGCGCCGCCTGGTCGGCCGGCTGGCCGGCGAGCTTGGCATAGACGTCCTGGCCGATGTCCGCGGCCATGTGCTCGAGCCCGCGCATGACGTCGTCACGCTGGGCGGCGATGCGCTTCTCGGCTTCGCCGATCTGCGCCGCGAGCTTGTCGTGCACAGCCTGCAGCCGCGCCGCTGCCGCAGCGCTGTCGGCCTCGCCGCGCTCACGCATCAGCTTGCGTGCTTCCTCGCGGGTGTCGGCCAGCCGCTTCTCGTATGCCGCGACCAGGCCACGCGTGTCCTCGTTGGCCTTCTCGGCGGCGTCGAGATCGCCCTGGATCTTGCCCTGGCGCATCTCGATGGTGTCGGAGATCGCGGGGATCGCCAGCCTCGACATCACGAAGTAAAGCCCCAGGAAGGCGATCGCGAGCCAGACGAGCTGCGGTGCGAAGCTGTGATAGTCGAGCTGCGGCATGCCGCCCGACCCTTCCTTCGCCATAGCCGTGCTGCTCGCCACGAACGCGGCGAGGCCGGCAGTGAACGCACCGTAGGCTTGTCTACGCATCGTCGTGCTTAGAACACGAACAGGATCATGAAGGCGATGACCAGCGCGAACAGCGCCACGGCTTCCGTGAGCGCGAAGCCCAGGAGCACGTTGCCGAACACGCGGGGAGCGGCCTCGGGATTGCGCAGCGCGCCCGCCACGAAGCTGCCGAAGATGTTGCCGATGCCGACGCCGACGCCGGCGAGGGCGATGGTGGCCAGACCGGCACCGATGAGCTTGGCTGCAGAAGCGTCCATTTCGATTTCCTTTCAGTCGATGGATTTGTCAGTGATTGGGATCAGTGAAGATGAACTGCGTCGTTCAGGTAAAGGCAGGTCAGGATCGCGAACACGTAGGCCTGCAGGAATGCGATCAGCAGTTCCAGGCCGGTGAACACGACGATGAAGGCAAGCGGCGCCCAGCCGCCGATGATGCCCAGCATGACCACGAAGCCGCCGAACACCTTCAGCATGGTGTGGCCGGCCAGCATGTTGGCGAACAGCCGGATGGAGAGGCTGAACGGGCGGATGAAGTAGGAAATGATCTCGATCGGCACCAGGAGCAGCAGCAGCGCGAACGGCACGCCCTTCGGCACGAACAACGAGAGGAAATGCATGCCGTGCCTGGCGAAGCCGATGATGGTGACGCCGATGAACACGAAGGCCGCCATGGCGAAGGTGACGACGATGTGGCTGGTCGGTGTGAACGAGTAGGGCACCATGCCCAGCACGTTGCAGAACAGGATGAAGATGAAGAGGGTGAGGATGAACGGGAAGTACTTCTTGCCGCCGTCGCCCACGTTGTCGCGCACCATGCCGGCGACGAACTCGTAGCCCAGCTCGGCAACCGACTGCAGGCGGCCCGGCACCAGCGCGCGCTGGCGCATGCCCCACACGAACACCGCGGTCGCCAGGATCACGGCGATGATCATCCAGGTCGATGAATTCGTGAAAGAGGCGTCGATGCCAAAGAGATTCAGGTGGAGCAGCCGCTTGATCTCGAACTGCTCCATCGGGCTATGCATTTGGCTTACCTCGTCCCCAACACGTCGATCTTACGCCCAACCGCTTCAGGGCAGGCGGCGCTCTTCGTCGCTCCCCCCTGCCTTGTTGGCGTCCCTCGAGTAGTCCCGAATGGCGCGCCAGGCATTGTTGACGCCCGCGGCGAAACCCAGAACCAGGCCCGTCACCAACGACCAGGGCGCCCAACCCAACCAGCGGTCGAGCCAATAGCCGAGGAACCCCCCGACCAAAAGGCCCGCGATCATATCCACCAACACTCGATACGCAACGCCTGTCTGGCGGTGCGACATTCCGCTACTTACCCCATTGTTCGGCCGCGGTTTTTCGATTTTTCCGCGCGCTGCCTTGAGGCGCGCGTCGATGTCCTCGACGCGCCGGCGATCGCCTTCGGGGTCCGGGGGATTCGCCATATGAATCAATCACTTATATGGAGCGCGGACCTCCAGGTCCGCCTCATGAATCTTGAGCGGACCTGGAGGTCCGCGCTCCGATGATCAGCCCTTCAGCACGTTGAAGCTCGCATCGCCGTCGCGGGCCACCTGCGGGACGAGATCGACTTCCCATTCGAGGTACTGCCGCATGGCGGCCTCGACATTATCTTTGAAGTCATAGGGGCGATACCACACGTCGGTCGGCGGATCGGCCATCCGCGTGTGTCCTGCCTCGACCGGCAGCTTGGCGTCGCGCCACGCCTTCATGCCGCCTGCCAGAACCGCGACCGGCAAGCCGCCCGCGGCCTCCGCCGCTTCAGCCGCCGCAAGAGCCGCGATCTCGCCGTCGGGCGAAACGAGCACGATGCGCGTCACGCCTTTCTGCTTGGCCAGCATGTCGGGGATGGTCCTGGCCAGACCGGCGCGCACGGCGAACCAGGCGCCGGGCACATGACCGTCGCGATAGCGCAGGCTGGTATCGAGATCGATGACCAGCGCCTGCTCCAGCGACTTGTCGAGCTCCGCCGGTGCGACTGTCGCGGGCGTCGGCACGGCAAAGCCCTTGGGGAAGCGCGGCTCGGCTTCCGTCGTGAGTTCGCTCGCGGCCGGCTTGTGGTCGAGGACGTAGACCTCGCTCCAGTTCATCTGCATCAGCCAGTGCGCCGTCATGGTGGCGCGCACGCCGTCATTGTCGTGCAGCACGATGGCGGCCCCGCGTGCCCCGACATATTGATCGGTTGCCTGCACGAGCTGGCCACCCGCGGCATGGCGGAAGCCCTTCAGATGGCCCTGCGCATATTCGGCCGGATCGCGCACATCGAGGAGATGAAGCGGGCCCGCTTTGGCCAAAAGCTTGTCGAGGCCGGCCTTGTCGATCTTCTTGATCTTCATCTTTCTGGCGATGTTCGCTGCCGCGGTCTGGGCGAACTTCGCGGCCTCCGGGCCCTGCGGCCCGAAGCTCCTGGTCTCGCCACGCGCCACCTTCAGCCCGGCGAGATGCCAGCCCATGGTGCCGTTCTTGAGCGCGATCACCTTGTTGGGCAGGCCGGCATTGATCAGCGATTGTGCACCGATGATCGAGCGCGTGCGGCCGGCGCAGTTCACGACGACCAGCGTCTTGGGATCGGGCGCGAAGTCCTTTACGCGATAGACCAGCTCGGCGCCGGGGCAGTCGATGCCGCCCGGGATCGACATGTTGTTGAACTCCGGCATCGGCCGCGAATCGAGGATCACCAGGTCGGTCTTGGCGTCGACCAGCTTCTGCAGGTCGGCGGCGTCGATGCGCGGCGTGTCGTTCTCGTGCTCGACCACCTCGCCGAACGCCTTGCTGGGCACATTGACGCCGGTGAAGACCTCGCAGCCCGCGTCGCGCCAGGCTTTCAGGCCGCCCTTCATGACGGCCACATTCGTGTAGCCGAGCTGCGAGAGCTTCGCTGCCGCCCGGTTGGCGCGGCCAGCCCATTGCGGGTCCTGGGCCTCATCGCCGCTGTCCATCAGCACGATGCGGGTATGCGGATCGGGCAGCAGGGCGAACGCCCGCGGCTCGAGCTTCGACAGCGGCAGCGGCGTCGCGAACAGCGGATGGCCCTGGATCGAGAACTCGCCTTCCTCGCGCACGTCGAAGAAGCCAAAGATCTCGCCGGATTTCAGCATCGCCTTGACCTGCTTCACATCGAGCAGCGGCGTCAGGATCTTGGCCTTGGCCATGAAGCGCTTGGCGTTGCCGGTTGCCATGTCGACCGACACGCGGTCGGGCAGGTGCTCCAGGCTGAGACCATAGAAATGCAGGTGCAGCGCGTCGCCCGAGCCTGCCGGCGTCTCGATGTGATGGAAGTCCTCAGGGAGATAGCAGATGACGTCGCCGCGGCGCAGCGTCTTCTCCTTGGCCGGCGCCTCGCGCAGTTGCACGAGATCCTCGCGCGCGCCGTTGTAGAGCCGGTCGTAGACGACATTGCGCTCGGCGCCATGCACGCCGGCGATGATCGCCCAGGTCGTGTGATTGTGCGGCGGCACCTTCTTGCCGGCGCCGCCGGCCGAGGCATAGAGCGCGAAGCGATGGTCGGGATCCTCGGCCAGGCGATAGATGCCGCCGTCGGCGCCCAACGGAAATTCCTCCTGCGGGAAGAGCTCGGCGCGGCTGGCGAGCGATGCCAGCAGGCCGCCGATCTTCTCCAGGTTTGCACGGGTCACCCCGGCCTTTTCGAGGGCGCGGCTTTCGTCGATCAGGCGCCGCACGGCGGCGGCGCGCTCCTGGTGCAGGGTCATTTGGTCCTCCGGTTTGCCGCAGTATAGCCATCCGGCGCTTGTAGCCCCATGCCAACTCCCACTACGGTATCGCTATGAAACATATCGTCCCGGTCGTCCTGCTGGGGGCAGCAGTGACGATGCTGGCGGCACAGGCTCTGGCCCAGACCCAGACCAAGCCGCCCAAGACCGCGGCCACGAACAATTCGGCCGCCAGCCCGGCCGCTGCCAGTCCCCCGGCGAAGTCCACATTCGTCAATCCGGCGGCGCCCAAGCCCGCCCCCGCCAAGCCGGCCCCTGCCGCCAAGCCGCAGGCCGCCGCGCACCCCACCATCGTCCCCAAGCGTCCGGTCTTCGTGCCGCCGCCGCCGGTCATCGAGCTCGACGAGATGGCCGTGGTCGCCGATCTGCCGACGGTGCTCGAGAGCGACGAGCGCGACCGCTACCGTCGCATCTTCCAGGCCCAGTCATCCGGCCAGTTCGGCCAGGCCGACGCCGACATCGCCCAGCTCAAGGACAAGACCTTGATGGGCTATGTCAGCGCCCAGCGCCTGTTGAGCCCGACCTACCAGGCGAAGTTTCCAGAGCTCGCCCAATGGCTGCAGGACTACAACGACCATCCCGATGCGCCGGCGATCTACAGGCTCGCGGTGGCGCGCCGCACGCCGGGCTCGCCCGAGATCACGCCGGCGAGCTTTGTCGGCTTCGCCCAGCCTTCGCCGACTTTTGCCGCGGCACGCACGACACGCGGCGCCGATGCCGGCCAAGCGGCCGATCTGCGCGCGCGCCTGCAGGGCATGGCCGACGATGGCGGGTTCAACGCAGCCTTCGCGCTGCTCGACCGCAAGTCGACGGTCGATGTGCTGGGCCCGCAGGAGGTCGAGCTGTGGCGCGGCCGCATGCGGACCCGTGCGCTGGAAGCCGACTCTCAGCGCGGTGTGCAGGTGCCGGTCGAGGTCTCGATGCCGCCTGACGCCAACTGGACGGCCGGGCTTGCCGCCTTCAAGGCCGGCAACTACGCCGAGGCCGCGCGCCGCTTCGAGGCGGTGGCCGATGCTGCGCCCGACCAGGCCTCGTCGTGGACACTCTCGGCAGGCTCGTTCTGGGCCGGCCGCGCCAACCTGCTGGCCGGCAACCCGCAGAAGTTCGCGCCCTATCTCAAGAGGGCGGCATTGCATGGCCGCACCTTCCACGGCCTGATCGCCCAGAAGGCGCTCGGCATGAGGATCGAGCCCGACTGGAACGTGCCGGCGCTCGACCGCCGCCGCGCCGACGTGCTGAAGAACGACCGCGCCGGCCGGCGCGCGCTTGCCCTGTTCCAGCTCGGCGCCCAGACCGCGGCCGAGCGCGAGCTGTTCGGCGCCTCGGTCGACGCCGATCCGCAGTACATCGAGACGGTGATGGCGGTGGCGCAGAAGGCGAACCTGCCCGGCCTGTCGGTGCGCGTCGGCAATGCCAACTGGGACCAGCGCCACAACATCAAGGGCTATGACGGCGCAATGTATCCGCTGCCGCCGTGGCAGCCGAGCGGTGGCTGGTCGCTCGACCGCGCCCTGGTCTGGGGCTTCATGCGCCAGGAGTCGGCGTTCAATCCCAAGGCGCGCTCGACGGTGGGCGCGATGGGCCTGATGCAGCTGATGCCCGGCACGGCGCGGCTGGTATCGAACCGCTACGCGCCGGAGACTACGGGCGGCAATCCTTATGATCCGTCGAACAACGTGGCGCTGGGGCAGGCCTACATCATCTCGCTGCTGGGCGAGGTCGACAACAACCTGGTGCGCACGGCGGCGGGCTACAACGGCGGGCCGGGCAACGTCATCCGCTGGGACAACTCGCTGAACGCGAGCCAGGACCCGCTGCTCTACATCGCCTCGATCCCGCTGCACGAGACCCGCGACTTCGTACAGCGCGTGCTCGCCAACTACTGGGTCTACCAGATCAGGCTCGGCCAGCCGACGCTGTCGCTCGACCAGATCGCAGCGCACGAATGGCCGCGCTATGCGGTGCAGGATACGGGGCGGTGAGCGTTGCCTGAACTGCTCGTCCTCATGTTCCTTTCCCCGCTAGGGGGAGAGGCTAGGAGAGGGGGAAGCGACGTGCGTAGCCCCCTTTCCCAACCTCTCCCCCTAGCGGGGGAGAGGAGCAAGAAAAGGTTATGAGCATGAGTATCGACCGTCTGCGCCGCTTCATCGGAGACATGACCTCCCTGGTGGGGGGCGCGTGGCAGGACAAGGACGAGGCGGCGATCGTCGAGGTCGGCCAGAAGCTTCTTGGCGAGCTGGTGTCGCACGACGACTGGCTGCCCGAGTCGATGGCCAAGGTGCCGGCGCACGGCTACGCCCAGAACCTTCTGTGGTGCGATCCCTTCGAACGATTTTGCGTCGTGAGCTTCGTGTGGGCGCCGGGGGCGGTGACGCCGGTGCACGATCACCAGATGTGGGGCATGGTCGGCATGCTGCGCGGCTCGGAGACGTCGCTGCACTTCGCGGCCGATCCCGAAACCGGCGCGCTCAAGCCCGGCGTGCTGAACGCTTTGAAGCCGGGCGATGTCGAAGTCCTGTCGCCGGCCGAGGGCGACATCCATCAGGTGACCAACGCGCTTACCGACCAGGGGTCGATCAGCATCCACGTCTACGGCGGCAACATCGGCGCGGTGCGGCGGCATACGTTCGACGTGAAGACCGGCGAGCCGAAACTCTTCGTCTCGGGCTACACCAACAAGGAGCAGCCCAACCTGTGGGACCGCTCCGCCGAGGTCAGGGCGCAGCCTTAGTCTTTAGTGCTTGTGCGGATGCGGATGGGTCGGATCGACCCAGTACACCGTCTCCGGCTTCTCGGCCGGCTCGATGTCGATGTTGATCGCCACCGCCTCGTTGTCGGAGCGCACCAGCACGCATTCCAGCGGCTCGGTCTCCGAGGCGTTGATCTCCTGGTGCGGGACGTAGGGCGGCACATAGATGAAGTCGCCGGGGCCGGCCTCGGCAATGAACTGAAGCTTGTCGCCCCAGCGCATGCGCGCGCGGCCCTTGACGACGTAGATCACGCTCTCGAGGTGGCCGTGATGATGGGCGCCGGTCTTGGCGTGGGCGTGGATGGTGACCGTACCGGCCCACAGCTTCTGGGCGCCGACGCGGGCGAAATTGATGGCTGCGGCGCGGTTCATGCCCGGCGTCTGGGCGGTGTTGGTGTCGAGCGATCCGGCCGGGATGACCCGAACGCCATCGTGTTTCCAATCGGTCATGCCTCCCATCTAGGCCCGCGGCCTCGCCGCCGCAAGATGCCGGCTGTAGGATGGCGCCATGAACAGGATCGACGAATCCAAACCCTTCAAGCCGGTGAACATCGCCGTGCTCACCGTCTCCGACACCCGGACTCTCGAGACCGACAAGTCGGGCGACACGCTGGTCGAGCGCATCAACCGCGACGGCCATGTCCTGGCCGACCGCGCCATTGTCACCGACGACGTCGACAAGATCCGCGCCCAGGTGAAGAAGTGGATCGACGATCCCAAGGTCGAGGCGGTGATCACCACCGGCGGCACCGGCGTCACTGGCCGCGACGTCACGCCCGAGGCGCTGGAGGGCCTGTTCGAGAAGCGCATCGAAGGCTTCGGCGAGGTCTTCCGCTGGATCTCCTTCCAGAAGATCGGCACCTCGACCATGCAGTCGCGCGCCATCGCCGGCGTCGCCAACGCAACCTACATCTTCGCCCTGCCGGGCTCGACAGGCGCCTGCAAGGACGGTTGGGACGACATCCTGCGCCAGCAGCTCGACATCCGTTTCAGGCCCTGCAATTTCGCCGAGCTGATGCCGCGGCTGAACGAAGGCAAGATGCCGAGAAGTGGTTGAGTCTTTGCTGGGAGCGCGCCACTCCGTGGCGCTCATGCTCATGATCAAGATGCGCCACGAAGTGGCGCGCTCCCAGCAATGAGTGACGCCTTGATCGATGCCCTGCGCGAGCGGCCGGCCTTCGCCTCGCTTACTGCCGCCGACCTGAAGCCGCTGCCCGCGACGGGCACGGCGCATGGTCATGTGCGCTTGCCGAACGGTCTGTTGGCGCGCGTCGCCTACGCGCACGAAAACGATCCCTCGGCCGCCGTGCGGCTCGCGACACAAGCCGAAGCCTTCCGTCATCTCGCCCCAGCCGGCCGCACGCCGAGTCTGCACGACGTCATCGAGCCGCGTCCCGGACTGCCCGGTGGCGCCTTGATCGTCGATCGCATCGATGGCCGTGCACCGCGGCTGCCCGATGAGCTTGACGCCATGGCCGACACGCTGGCGCGCATCCATGCCTTGCCGCTGCCGGCCGCGGGCTCGCCGATTCCGCGTCAGGAGAATCCATTCCTTGAGACGCTCGCCGCAATCGAGCAGAACGCCACGCGCTTCCTCGACAAGGCCGTGCCTGATCCGGATGCGCGCGCTGAGATCGCCGAGGAGCTCGGCCTGATGCGCGGACTGGCGCCTGCCGTCGCGCAACGCGCGCAGCCGCTCACCGTGGCGCTGGCCGACACGCATCCGGGCAACTTCATCGTCGATCGCGGCGGCATCGCCTGGTTCGTCGATCTGGAGAAGGTCCATGTCGGTTCGCCGGCAATCGACCTTGCGCATGCAACGCTTGCAACCTCGACGCTATGGCACCCCGATGTCGGCAAAGTGCTGTCACGCGACGAGGTTCAGCGCTTTCACACGCTATATCTTGAGAAGGTCGGCGTCCGGCAGGCCGCCAACCTCGCGCCGTGGCTGCTGCCGATGCGTCGGCTGACCTGGCTTCGAACCACGCTTTTCATGGCCCGATGGCGTGTGCAGACGCGCGAGGCGCGTGATCCGTCCGACCCCACACAATGGAGCGACGCCGGACTGGAGCCGGCGATGAAGGCGCACATCGATGCCCGCATCGATCAGTGTTTTCGTCGCGATACGATTCAATCGATCCGAGCCGAATGGATGGCTTGACTCGTTCCCTGTTTGTTCTCAAAGTCGGTCTCACCATGAGGCCGAAAAATCCTCCCGATTATCCAGACGATGCGATCGCCGAGCCGGTGCATAACGGCCGTGGCGCGCTCTCCAACGAATCGAGTCGCTTCGACAGCGAGAGGCGCATCCGCACGACCGACGGCTGGGAGACCGAGGCGTCGGCTGAGCCGTCGGAAGACGACGAGCTGCCACCGTTGCGCACGACGCTGACGCGCGATGCCACGCGCACCATCCTCGCGCGCAACACCTCGCCCGACGTGCCGTTCGACCGCTCGATCAATCCCTATCGCGGCTGCGAGCACGGCTGCATCTATTGCTTCGCGCGTCCGACGCACGCCTATCTCGGCTTGTCGCCCGGCCTCGACTTCGAGACGAAAATTCTCTTCAAGCCCGACGCCGCCAAGCTGCTGGTGGCCGAGCTCGCTTCGCCCAAGTACCGGCCCGACGTCGTGGCCATGGGCACCAACACCGATCCCTACCAGCCGGTCGAGCGTGAGATGAAGATCACGCGCCAGATCCTGCGCGTGCTGAGTGACTTCAACAATCCGGTGGGCATCGTCACCAAGAACCACATGGTGACGCGCGACATCGACATTTTAGCCGACATGGCCAAGCGCAACCTCGCCGAGGTGTTCCTGTCGGTGACGACGCTCGACAAGGACCTCGCGCGCACCATGGAGCCGCGGGCGTCGGCGCCGCATCGTCGGCTCGACGCCATCCGCGCGCTGAACGATGCCGGCGTGCCGGTCGGCGTGATGACCGCGCCGATGATCCCGGGGCTGAACGATCACGAGATGGAGGCAATCCTCGAAGCGGCCGCCGAGGCTGGCGCCACGCGCGCGGGGTTCACCGTCCTGCGCCTGCCGCTCGAGATCAAGGAGCTGTTCGAGGAGTGGCTGCGCCAGCACCGGCCCGACCGCGCCGAACGCGTGCTGTCGCTGATCCGCCAGATCCGGGGCGGCGCGCTCTACCAGTCGAGCTTCGGCCTGCGCATGAAGGGCGAGGGCCCGATCGCCGAGCTCTTGAGCGCCCGCTTCGGCGCGGCTGTAAAGAGGCTCGGACTCAACAAGATCCGCTATCGCCTGGAGACGCTGCGCTTCCGGGTGCCCGAGGAAGCGCGTACCGCCCTGGTCGACGCCAAGCGCGACGCCCGGCAGATGAAGCTGCTGTAACCGAAAGCTGCTATGATCGGCGCGGCCAGCATGGGAGCGCTTTGATCATGACCCAGCATGACGCGCAGGACATTCTCACTCGTTGGTCGCTGCCCTGGTTCAGCATCAATGGGCCGGGCGATACCGCGCTGGCGCTGTTCGAGCAGGTCCGGGCGCGCGATCCCCTGCAGGCGTTCCGCCTGCACTGCCTCTATGCCCTGGTGGAAGCCGCCGTCAGTCGTGCCTGGCAGATGGCGGCGGCGGGAAGCGCCGCGCCGCAGCGCGATCCGTTCGCCCGGCTGAACCGGCTTGTCCTCGTGCAATGGACGGATCCGATCGCCGATCCGCGCTCCTCCGTGCTGCGCGCCGCGACGAACGTCGTCTATGGCGACAACAGCTTTAGGGAGAATCACGTGCTGACGGGAACGCTGACGGGCCCGTTCGCGCACGTGAGGACCAGCGTCGAGATGCCCCGCACGCCGCCCTTGGTGATCCAGAACTACGACGCGAACGAGACCCCTGAGAACGGCTTCGTCACGTTCGTGGCGATGGCCACTCCGGCACGCCCATCAAGACCGGCACGCCGGCGCTAGAGCATGATGGGTCCAGCTGGAATCAGCTGGACCCATCATGCCTCCTGCAACACTCGTCACCGGTGCGCGCGAATGCGATGAGATGGAACCGCACGCGGTTCCATCTCATCGCATTCCGCTCTAGCTGCGCGCCGCTTTCAGTCCGGGAACGCCACCCTCGGCCACAGCTCGCGCCAGCGCTTGGCGGCGATGCGCGCCTCGTACTCATGACGCCGCGTGCGGCCGAAGGCGGTCGGCCGGCAGCGGAGATTGACCAGGTCATCGACGCCGAGCCGGGCGATCACCGTCAGGCTGTCGTCGGCCTCCAGGTGCACGCCGACCGCCGTCACCGTCTCCAGCCAGTAGGTCATCGCATCGGCCGTGTCGCGGTGCTGGGGAACGTCCTTCCAGACATGCATGCGGGCCTGGTTGCGCACCTGCCAGAGCGGGCCGGGCAGCAGGGCGTCGAGCCGCTTTTCGTGTTCGACCTCGCGCTCCTTCGAAAGGTCCGCCGCGTCGTAATAGAGGACATCGATGTCGGGCGGCTCGCGCGGCGGGGAGATGCCGTGCAGATGGTCCCACGCCCGATTGCGCACGAATCCTGCGGCAATGCACCAGTCGGGCAGGGCGAGCGCCCGCGCCGCACGAAGCTGTTTCATGCCCACAGGGTCTTGGGCGATGATGCCGGCGATCGAGATCATGCTGCACTCTAGGAGAGGCGGCGGGGGATATGCCGAGCTTTCGCCACGAGAAGCGCTGCGCCGAGGCCGGAGCGATCCTGATCGCCGGGATCGACGAGGTCGGTCGCGGGCCGCTGGCCGGCCCGGTGGTCGCCGCTGTCGCCGTCATCGACCGCACGGTGGCCAAGCGCAAGCTGCTGCGGCTGATCGACGATTCCAAGAAGCTGACCCCGGAAGAGCGTGAGGAGGCCTACGCCGCCATCCTCGAGTCCGGCGTTGTGCGCTATGCCGTGGGCGAAGCCAGCGTCGAGGAGATCGACACCATCAACATCTTGCGGGCGACCTTCCTTGCGATGCGCCGCGCCCTGCAGGGCATGGCGGAGCAGCCCGACCTGGTGTTGATCGACGGCAACCAGGTTCCGCCCGAGCTGGGGTGCCGCGCCGAGACCATCGTCGGCGGCGATGCGCGCTCCTATTCCATCGCCGCCGCCTCGATCATCGCCAAGGTGACGCGCGACCGCTACATGCGCGGCCTGGCGGCGTCGTTCCCCGGCTACGGCTGGGAGACCAATGTCGGCTACGCGCGTCCCGAGCATCTGGCCGCGCTCAACCGGCTCGGCCCCACGGCACACCATCGCCGCAGCTTCGCGCCGGTCAGGATGGTGCTCGAGCCGACGCTGCCCTTGGAGGAACCGGCCGTCGACGCGCTCACATAGGGCCTGTGGCTTTTCGGTGGCAATCGTGACCCCCGCGGTTTGTTCCATCCAGATCGCGCTATCTTGGGTTGTCACCGCGCCGCGTCCTGTCCATCCCAAGCAGGCCCGGCCCCGCATGCCCCCATATGCGGGTGGCGGAGGCTCCCTCCCCAATTGGCCTCCGCCAGGTGACCTTAATTCGCTTCTAGGTCTGGTGGGTAACGGGGACAGCAGCGACTCGATCTTGTGGATCGATGCCGTAAACAATTGAATCAATTGTAATTTCTTGACGCTGAGTCAGTGGATGACTCATCCTCTCCCGATGCTCGGGGAGAATATGGATCGCGTCTTGGTGGGCGACTGCGTGGAGTTGATGCAGCGCCTGCCCGAAGCCTCTGTCGACATGGTATTCGCCGACCCGCCCTACAATCTGCAGTTGGGTGGCGAACTGCTGCGTCCCGACAACAGCAAGGTCGACGCAGTCGACGACGACTGGGACAAGTTCGCCGATTTCGGCCGCTACGATTCCTTCACCCGCGCCTGGCTTGGCGCCGCGCGCCGCGTGCTGAAGCCCGAAGGCACGCTGTGGGTGATCGGCAGCTACCATAATATCTTCCGCATCGGCACGGCGTTGCAGGACCATGGCTTCTGGATCCTGAACGACGTCGTGTGGCGCAAGTCCAATCCGATGCCGAACTTCAAGGGCAAGCGCTTCACCAACGCGCACGAGACCCTGATCTGGGCGGCGCGCGGCCAACGCAGCCGCTACACCTTCAATTACGATTCGATGAAGGAGCTGAACGAGGGCATCCAGATGCGCTCCGACTGGCTGCTGCCGCTCTGCACCGGCGGTGAGCGGCTGAAGGGCGAGGACGGCAAGAAGGCGCATCCGACGCAGAAGCCCGAGGCACTTTTGTTCCGCTGCCTGATGGCGGCGTCCAACCCGGGCGACGTGATCCTCGATCCGTTCTTCGGCACCGGCACGACCGGCGCGGTGGCGCGCCGGCTCGGCCGGCGCTTCATCGGCCTCGAGCGCGATCCCGACTATGCCGCCATTGCCCGCAAGCGCATCGCCGAGATCGAGCCGCTGGCCGGCGAGGACGTCACGCCCAAACTTGCCAAGCGGGCCGAGCCGCGCATCCCCTTCGGCGTGCTGATCGAGGCGGGCCTCCTGCAGCCCGGCACCATCCTCAGCGATCTCAGCGGCCGCCTGCATGCGCGCGTGCGCGCCGACGGCACGCTGTCGGCCGACAATTCACTCGGCCAGCATCGCGGCTCGATCCATCAGGTCGGCGCGGCGGTGCAGGGTGCGCCTGCCTGCAACGGCTGGACGTTCTGGCACTTCGAGCTCGAAGGCGCGCGCCTGCCGATCGATCATCTCCGCCAGCAGGTCAGGGCAGGGCTCTAGCGCGAAGCGGCCCGCCCGTGCACGGGCAGCGACTGACGGAGCGCGTAAGGCCGCAAGCGGCATCAGCCGGCGGGGGCGGAGAGCGGCTTGTCCTGAATCAGGTTATGGCCGGTGTAGCTGCGCGTGTGGGCCGGCGGCAGGTGTCCGTGGGCGAACTGCCGTGTCAGCTCGTCCTTGCGCGCCGTCAGCCGCGCGGCCAGCTCGTCCAGGTCCAGGCCGGCGGCCTTGGCCTGCGCCAGCAGCCCCTCCGAGCGTTTCTCCTCCTCCTTGACGTGATGCTTGATCATCTCGGACAGGACGGTGACCTTCGCCTCGAAGAAGCGGGCGTTGATGTTCGACATGATCTCGGAGATCAGGACCTTGGCGCCGTCATGCTCGACATAGGCTTCGTCCAGGACGTCCTCGTCCTCGATCGAGCCCTGGCACGCCGGGTAGAAGATTTCTTCCTCGACCATGGCGTGGATCGTGAGCTCGGTGCAGATCTGGCGGGCCAGCGCCTTCTTGCGATCCTCATCGCGGGCCTTCTCAAAGCTGGCGAACAGCTTCTCCACCTTGCGATGGTCTTCCTTGATCAGGGCGATCGCGTCGGGCTTCGTGCGACGGGGCATGCAAATTCCTCCCAGGTTGGACTGCCACGGAACGTGGCTGCCAGCCGCGCGTTCCCCGGCGCTCGCCTTGCCCGTGCGTGGCGGCCCAGATCGTCGCAACGCCGGCAAGCGCATCTCGTTCTGTTTGCCCATCGTGAGGGGCACCAATGGCAACGGGCGCCTGGAAACTGGCGAAGGAAACGGTAAGGAGCTTCATCGCCGACGAGGCGCTGAGCCACGGCGCCTCGATCGCCTACTACACGATGTTTGCTGTCGCGCCGGTGCTGCTGATCATCATCGCCATCGCCGCGCTGGTGTTCGGCCGGGAAGCGGCTGAGGCCGCGATCGTCGCCCAGCTGAGCGGCCTGATGGGTGAATCGACGGCGAAGGCCCTCGAAGAGATCGTGCACAAGGTGGGCGACCGCGAAGGCGGCGTCTGGGCCACGGTGGTCGGCGTCGGTGCGCTGATCCTCACGGCGACCGGCGTGTTCGGCGAGGTCCAGTCGGCGCTGAACGTCGTCTGGAAGGCCAAGGGCAGGAAGACCAAAGAACGCCAATCGACGCTCGGCCGGCTGGCGCGCGCCCGCGCGGCCAGCCTGGGGCTGGTGGTGACCTCCGGCTTCCTGATCACCGTCTCGCTCGCCACCAGCGCCGCCCTGGAGGGCCTGTCGGGCTACCTGCGCGGCGTGTTTCCCGGCGCGGAGATCGTCCTCACCATCGTCGATTTCGTGATCTCGACGGCGCTGATCGGCTTCATGTTCGCGGCGATCTACAAGGTGCTGCCCGACAAGCCGATCGCCTGGCGCGACGTCGCGATCGGCGCCGTCGTGACGGCGCTGCTGTTCGAAGGCGGCAAGTACCTGATCGCGCTCTACATCGGCAAGAGCGACGTGGCCGCGACCTATGGCGCGGCGGGCGCGCTGGTGGTGTTGCTGCTGTGGATCTACTACACGGCGCAGATCTTCCTGCTCGGCGCCGAGTTCACCCACGCCTATGCGCGGCGCTACGGCAGCCATTCCGCGGCGGGCCCGGCCGGCGACGGCGTGCGGTTGGGCGAGGCCGACCGCGATGCCCTGCAAGAGTTGCTGGCGGACGCCGAACGCAACGTGGCACTCACCAACCGACGGGTCGAACAGGAGCGCCGGTCGGTCGAGCGACTCGAGCGCCAGCGCCAGGACGCCAGCGGCGCGCGGCGAGCTCTGGCTGCCGCCGAGCGGACGCTCAGCATGCGGACCGAGCATCGCGAGCGGCTGCGGCACGACCTGGGACTGAGTGGCGACCGGCGCTAGGAAGCAAGCGCGATCCGCCACGAATCGGAACTCGCCAGGCACGTGCGCGTTGGGGCGGCATGGTGCCCAACCTCAGCAATCTTGAACTCGACATACTCCGCAAGCTGGTCAACGGAGAGACGGTTTCGTTGTCGTCTCAGCTGCGGCTTCGACTGGAGCTGTCCGGCGTCATTCGAGATGGAGCGCGGGGCGTTGTCGTGACAGCCGCCGGACGGCAGCTGGCAGGCCGGAAGCCGGAGAAGGCGACCGCCGCCAGCGGCGCGGTACCGGATGCCAAGCTTGCCCGCGACCGTCGTGGTCGCCGGTTGCCTTTTCAGCGCAAGTCGATTTTCTGACGATCGACTTCAGCGACCCTGAAAGGGAAAGCGCTCGGGCTCAGACCGTGGCTGACGAGGGCAGGCGCAAGCCTGCCCTGTCGTTCGCATCGCTCCGCTGAGACGTCGCGGAGCGCGGTGCGCTAGCCGGCGGCCTCGACGACATGGCCTTGCTTCAGCTTGTGGCCGGTGAAGCTGCGGGTCTCCGGAGGCGGGAGCCCGCCCTGCCTGATCGCCGCCAGCAGCTGGGCCTTGCGCGCCTGCAGCGTGCCGCCGAGGGTTTCCATGTCGACGTCGCCCTTGCGCGCCTGGGCGAAGAAGCCTTCACCGGGCTTCTCCTCTTCCTTCACGTGATGCTTGATCATCTCGGAAAGGACCATGACCTTGGCGCCGTAGAATTCGTCCTCCGGGTTGCCCTGCGCGATCTCCGCGATCAGCACCTTGGCGCCGTCGTGCTCGACATAGGCCTCGTGCTCGAGATCGTCCTCCACGGCCTCTTTGCAGGCCGGATAGAAGATTTCCTCCTCGATTGTCGCGTGCACCGTGAGCTCGGTGCAGATCTCCTGCGCCAGCTTCCGCTTGCCGGCGATGTCCTTGGCCTTCTCGAACTGTTCGAACAGCGCCTCGACCTTGCGATGGTCCGCTTTCAGCAGCGCGATGGCGTCGGCTGGTGTGGTGGTCGGCATGGATGTCTCCGTGATTTTTCGGGTGTTCCCGCCTCGGGCAACGGGCCCTTCTCGCCGAGGTTGCCGACTCTTCGGTTGGCAGGGCAACCGGCAGCGCTCGGCGGTCGTTGGTTGTCGCGCCTGACCGACTTCAATGACGCCAGCCTCATGATGCCCATGATGGTCGCGTGAGCCGCCGGCGAGAGTTCCTCCCGCCATGCCCGACTCGACCACACTGAGCCGTCCAGCCCCCCTTCGCATCCCCTGCGCCAACCAGCTGCTCCAGCAGTTGTCAGCTGAAGATGCCGGGTTGGTGCGCGCCGCCCTCGAACCGGTGCAGCTCGACGTCGGACGCGTCCTCTACGCGACGGGTCAGCCTGTCCGCCATGTCTATTTCGTCGAGAGTGGCCTCGTCTCCCTCGTCGGCGCCAACAAAGGCCGCCGCCGCATGGAGGTCGGCATGGTGGGCTTCGAAGGCATGACCAGCCTGGAAGCAGTCCTTGGCGGCGGCGTGGCGGCTCATGAGGCGCTGGTGCAGTCGCCCGGTTCCGCGCTGCGCCTGTCGTCCACCACTCTGCGCGACGCGACCAGGCAAAGCCGTTCCCTGCACGACATGTTGCTGCGCTTCGTGCACGCCTTCATGGTCCAGGGCAGCCACGCCGCGATCGCTGCCGGCCGCGCCCGCATCGATGAGCGTCTCTCGCGCGGCCTGTTGATGTGGCACGACCGCATACGTGACGCCGAATTGTTCGTGACCCACGAATTCCTGGCGCTGTTGATGGGCGTGCGCCGCCAGGGCGTCACCGTGGCCCTGCATGAGCTCGAGGGCAAGGGACTGATCCGCTCGATGCGCAATCGCGTTCGCATCATCGACCGCGCCGGCCTCGAGCGGACGGCGAACGGCTTCTACGGTGTGCCTGAAGACGAATACCGGCGGCTGTTCGGGGAAGACTTGAGGCACCACCAGGCGGCGTGAGCCGCCGCCAAGCGGCACGTCCCATTTGGGACAGAGCGTGCGTCTGCGGCAACTGCCCAGCCGGCGGGTCATTGGCTCTCCGCAGCTGCCCGTCCTCGGAGGTTACATGACAAATCGCCTTGTCGGCCTCCGCACGATCGGCAGGCAACTCGCCAGCGTGGAGGTCTCTGCCCTGCGACGTCTTGCAATCGGCCGGCGCATCGCGTCGTTGGCCATGCTTCACCGCCGGGGCACGTCATCGCCGAGCGTGCCCGGCGGGCTTCTCGTGGCGAGACCGCCTGCGCCTCGTAGTCCTTCCCATCAGGAGAAATGAAGATGTTCATGCACAACAAGCGCCTGCAGTACACCGTGCGCGTCGGCGAGACCAATCCCGCGCTCGCGTCGCTGCTGCTCGAACAGTTCGGCGGTCCCGACGGCGAGCTCGCCGCCGCCATGCGCTATTTCACCCAGGGCCTCGCCGAGGACGATCCCGGCCGCAAGGACATGCTGCTCGACATCGCCACCGAGGAACTCAGCCATCTCGAAGTCATCGGCTCGATCGTCGCCATGCTCAACAAGGGCATCAAGGCCCAGCTCTCCGAGGCGGCGCTCGCGGAGGCCGATCTCTATCGTTCGCTGAATGCCGGTGGCGACAGCCACACCCAGGCGTTGCTGTTTGGCGGCGGCCCTTCGCTCACCAATTCGTCCGGCGTGCCGTGGACGGCGGCCTACGTCGATTCGCGCGGCGAGCCGACCTGTGACCTGCGATCCAACATCGCCGCCGAGAGCCGCGCCAAGATCATCTACGAGCGGCTGATCGCCATCACCGACGATCCCGGCATCAAGGACGCCCTGGGCTTCCTGATGACCCGCGAGATCGCCCATCAGAAGTCGTTCGAGAAGGCGCTCTATGCCATCACCGACAACTTCCCCTCCGGCAAGCTGCTCGGCATCGGTCCTTTTGCCGACATGTACGTCAACACCTCCCAGGGTGACGGCGACATGAGCGGCCCCTGGAATGCCGGCGAGCAGTGGGAGCGGGTCGACGATCTCGAGGAGGTCATGCCGGCCGATGAGGGCGACGGCACTGCCAGCGTCAAGTTGAATCGCGCCGAGGCCACGGCGGCCAAGAAGGTGAGTGAGCGTCTGGTCTCCGATCCCACGTGCGACGCCGAGACGGGCGCCGATCTGGGCGCCGGGCCGGGCGCCGGCAAGACCACCGGCGGAGAGGATTACGGCACGGCCGCGGATGTGACCAAGGCTGACCGCACGAAGCCGCGAGCCGCCTGATCGTGACGCCACCGCCGCCTCCTGAAGCGGTGGCGACGGCCGATGCGCTTTCCGCCGATCTGTTGCCCCGGCGGGAAGCGCATCGCAGCGTCGGCATCCCGGCCGCTTCGTTCTGGCGCAAGCTCTTTGCCTTCTCGGGCCCCGGCTACCTCGTCGCCGTGGGCTACATGGATCCCGGCAACTGGGCGACCGGCATCGCCGGCGGCTCGGCCTTCGGCTATCGGCTGCTCTCGGTCGTCGTGCTCGCCAACCTCATGGCGATGTTCCTGCAGCGCCTGGCGGCGCGACTGGGCATCGTCACAGGCCTCGATCTCGCGCAGGCCTGCCGCCAGCGCTACGGCGCCATGACCCGGATGCTCCTGTGGCTGCTGTGCGAGCTCGCCATCGTCGCCTGCGACCTCGCCGAGCTGATCGGCGCGGCGATCGCGCTCAGGCTGCTGTTCGGCCTCGACCTTGCCCTCGGCGTCGCCTTGACCGGCCTCGAGGTGCTGCTGGTGCTGGCCCTGCAGGCGCGCGGCTTTCGCAAGCTCGAGGCGCTGGTCGTGTCGCTGATGGCCGTGATCGGTCTCTGCTTCATCGTCGAGCTGGCCCTCGCCCGACCACCGCTCGCCGCCGTGCTCGACGGGCTTGTGCCGCGCGCCGAGATCGTCACCGACCCGGCGATGCTCTATCTCGCCATCGGCATCCTCGGCGCCACGGTCATGCCGCATAACCTTTACCTGCACTCATCGATCGTGCAGACGCGCGACTTTCGGCGCACCGACGCGGGCAAGCGCGAGGCGATGCGGTTCGCGACCATCGACATCGTCGTGGCGCTGACGCTCGCGATCTTCGTCAACGCGTCGATTCTCGTGCTGGCCGCCTCGACCTTCCATGCCGCCATGACCGAGGTCGTGGGCATCGACGAGGCCTACCGCCTTCTGACGCCGGCGTTGCGCGTCGGCGCGGCCGGGACGTTGTTCGCGGTGGCCCTGCTGGCCGCGGGCCACAACGCCTCCGTCACCGGCACCATAGCCGGACAGATCGTCATGGAAGGGTTCACCCGCTTTCGCTGGCCGGCCTGGGCGCGCCGGCTCGTGGCCCGCCTGCTGGCCATGGTGCCGGCGCTGTTTGTCGTCACGGCCTATGGCGAAGCGGGCGCGACGCAGCTCCTCATCCTGAGCCAGGTCGTGCTGAGCCTGCAGCTGCCCTTCGCCGTCTATCCCCTGGTGCGCCTCACGGGCAGCAGGGCATCGATGGGCAAGTTCGCCAACGGCCCCTTCACCGCGGCCATCGCCTGGACGATGACCGCCGGCCTGATCGGGCTGAACGGCGTGCTGCTTCGGGGGATGATGGACTAGTGCAACGTATCGGCCGTCGAACGCATTAGCCTGCATGATCAGACAGCACGAGTCCCTCAAGGCGGTCGTCTTCGACGTCGACGGCACGCTCATCGATTCGGTCGACGTCCACGCCCAGGCCTGGGTCGACGCCCTTGCCGAATTCGGACACGAGGTCCGGTTCGGCGACGTCCGCCGGCAGATCGGAAAAGGCGGCGATCAGCTCATGCCGGTCTTTCTGTCGCAGGCGGAGATCGATCGTTTCGGTGAAAAGCTCGAAGAACGTCGCGGCGCCTTGCTCAAGGAACGCTATCTCCGTCGCATAAAGCCTTTTCCCGGCGTGCGCGAGCTGCTCCAGCGCGTGATCGCCGACGGCAAGGCCATCGCGCTCGCTTCCTCCGCCAAGGAGGACGAGCTGGCGCAATACAAGAAGATCGCCAATATCGTCGATCTGATCGACGTCGAGACCTCGTCCGACGATGCGGAGAAGAGCAAGCCTCATCCCGACATCTTCCGGGCGGCGCTGGCCAGGCTCGAGATTGTGCAGCCGGCGCAGGCCCTCGTGATCGGCGACACGCCGTACGACGCCGAGGCTGCGGCCAAGGCCGGCCTACGGACCGTCGGCCTGCTCTGCGGCGGCTGGTCGGAGGATGAACTGAAGGGGGCAGGCTGCGTCGCCGTCTTCAGGGATCCCGCCGACCTGCTGGCGCGCTACCCGGAATCACCGCTGGCGTCGCGATGACACGAGCGCGCGCGAAAAGCGCTGTTGAGCAGCAACGAGTTGGTCGCCGGCGCCGTTCGCTTCGTGACGGACATTCAGGAAATCGGCGCGGGCCCGCGCCGCTCATTTGGATTGGAGACGAAACATGCGCGCACTGTGCTGGCACGGAACGGGCGACGTCCGCGTCGACACGGTTCCGGATCCCAGGATCGAACATCCCCGCGACGCGATCATCAGGATCACGGCCTGTGCGATCTGTGGCTCGGACCTGCATCTGCTCGACGGCTATCAGCCGACGATGGAGAGCGGCGACATTCTCGGCCATGAGAACATGGGCGAGGTGATCGAGCTTGGCACGGAAGTGACCAACCTCAAGATCGGCGACCGCGTCGTCGTACCCTTCACGATTAGCTGCGGCCAGTGCTGGTTTTGCCAGAAGGGCCTGTTCTCGGCCTGTGACCGGACCAATCCCAACGCCGATCTGGCGGCCAAGGCCATGGGCCATTCCCCCGCCGGACTGTTCGGCTTCAGCCACATGATGGGCGGCTACAGCGGCGGACAGGCGGAATACCTTCGCGTGCCGATGGCCGACATCGGCCCGATCAAGGTGCCCGACAGCGTCACCGACGAGCAGGCGCTGTTCCTCTCCGATATCTTCCCGACCGGCTACATGGCGGCGGAAAACGCGCAGATCCAGCCGGGCGACACCGTCGCCATCTGGGGCTGCGGCCCGGTCGGCCAGTTTGCCATCCGTTCGGCATTGATGATGGGCGCCGGTCGTGTCATCGCCATCGACGAGGTGCCCGAGCGTCTCGCCATGGCGGAAGCCGGCGGCGCCGAGACGATCGATTTCTCCGAGGTCGATGTCTATGACGAGCTGATGTCGCGCACCGCCAAGCGCGGCCCCGACAGCTGCATCGATGCCGTCGGCTGCGAGGCCTCAGGTCACGGCGCGGCCGACGCCATCCTCGACAAGGTGAAGACTTCCGTGATGCTGGCGACCGATCGCGTCCACGTGCTGCGCGAGGCGATCATGTGTTGCCGCAAGGGAGGGACGATCTCGATCCCCGGCGTCTATGTCGGCATGGCCGACAAGATCCCGCTCGGCGCGGCGATGAACAAGGGACTCACCGTCAAGATGGGCCAGACCCACGTCCAGGCCTACACCAAGCCTCTCCTGGACAAGATCAAGGCGGGGGCGATCGACCCGAGCTTCGTCGTGACGCACCCGGCCGCCCTCGAAGATGCGCCGGAGATGTACAACAAGTTTCGCGACAAGAAGGACGGCGTCATCAAGGTCATGCTGAGGCCGGGCGGCTGACGGCAGCCACACGAACGCTGCCCTGCCTGGATTTCTTTGGCCTCGAGCCGGCAGGAATGATTGTCCCATTGCGGACAGTTGAGGCGCGGTCATCGATGCATGGTGCCGCCTGCGGTGCAAGCCGACACCGTTACGGTCAGTCAGCCGACAAGGACGTGGATAGGCAGGTTAGAACCTGCAGTCCCCGCGCTATGCCACATGAAGCGCGTCGCTGCACGGCGCGCTGCCGATGAGTCGGGGGTGGCAAACATCTGTTACCGATGCTGCCCCGTACGATGCCGTCCGGTTCGCAGACTCGAACAGCATCTCCCTCGTCGCGCCGCGCCGACCGCTCGTCATGCCGGCGCGAAATCACTCGAATCCAAACCGCACCGCCTTCAAGGCCGCCTCTTCGACCGCCTGTACCACTCGCTGGAACGATCGCTCAGCCGCCGTCGCGCGCTGCGGCGTGCGCTCCGGCTGCAGCACGAACAGCAGCAGTGCACGGCCCGGCACCTCATACCTCTCGCCGAACGCCGAACCGGCAAGCGCGGTGTCGTCGGGCTTGTGCGTGTCCAGGAGCTTGATCCAACGACTGCCGCCCGCCGCCGTGGGCAAGGTGAACGGCACAACCTCGCTGTGCGCATTGGTGATGATCAGCAGGGTGGAATCATCGCCCACGCGCCGGATGCCGGTCTCCTGCGCGCGGCCGTCCAGCAATATGCCGATGCAGCGGCCATGCGCATCCTCCCAGTTCTCCGGAGTCATCTCCTCGCCGGCCGGCGTCAGCCATCCCACGTCCTTGACGCCGATCTCCTCGTCGTAGGCCCCGGTGAGGAAGCGGCCGCGCCGCAGCATGGGCAGCGCCCGGCGGATCATCAGCAGCTTGCGCACGAACTCGGCCTGGGCGCGGCCGTCCGGCCCGGCGCCTTCCCAGTCGACCCAGGAGATCTCGTTGTCCTGGCAGTAGCTGTTGTTGTTGCCGCCCTGGCTGCGCGCGATCTCATCGCCGCCCAGCAGCATGGGCGTCCCGCGCGACAGCAGCAGGGTCGCCAGGATGTTGCGCATCTGGATGAACCGCAGGGCGCGAATCTGCGGATCGTCGGTCGGCCCCTCGACGCCGTAATTGGCCGACAGGTTGTGGCTGTGGCCGTCGCGGTTGTCCTCGCCGTTCGCCTCGTTGTGCTTGTCGTTGTAGGAAACGAGGTCGTTGAGCGTGAAGCCGTCGTGCGCCGCCACGAAATTGATCGAGGCCCACGGCTTGCGGCCGCGCTTGGCGAACAGGTCGGCCGAGGCGGAGAGCCGCGCCGCGAGATCGGGCAGCTTGCCGTCGTCGCCGCGCCAATAGGCCCGTACCGTGTCGCGATAGCGGTCGTTCCATTCCGCCCAGCCCGGCGAGAAGCGGCCGACCTGATAGCCGCCGGGCCCGATGTCCCACGGCTCGGCGATCAGCTTGACCTGGCTGAGCGTAGGGTCCTGCCGGCAGGCGTCGAGGAAACGGCCGTCTTCGTGGAAGCCGTGCGGTTCGCGCGCCAGGATGGTGGCGAGGTCGAAGCGGAAACCGTCGACGCGCATGTCGTTGGCCCAGTAGCGCAGGCTGTCCATCACCATCTGCAGCACGCGGCTGTTGCTGAGGTTCACGGTGTTGCCGGTGCCGGTGTCGTTGATGTAGTGCCGCGGTTCGGGTGCCAACCTGTAGTAGGAGGCATTGTCGATGCCTTTGAAGGACAGCGTGGGACCGAGCTCGTTGCCCTCGGCGGTGTGGTTGTAGACGACGTCGAGGATGACCTCGAGTCCGGCATCGTGCAGATGGGCCACCATCTCCTTGAATTCTGCAAAGGCGAAGTCGGCATTGGCCGCGTAACGCCGGGCGGGCGCGAAGAAGCCGATCGTGTTGTAGCCCCAGTAGTTCTTGAGCCCCTTGTCGAGCAGGTAGCTGTCGTCGACGAAGGTGTGGACCGGCAGCAACTCGACCGTGCTGACGCCGAGCGAGCCGAGGTAGCCGGTGATCTCGGCGCTCGCCAGGCCGGCATAGGTGCCGCGCAGTGCCTCGGGCAGCGCCGGATGGCGCTTGGTCAGCCCGCGCACATGCGCCTCGTAGACGACGGTGTTCTCCCAAGGGATGCGCCGCCGCCCGTTGCGCCAGGTGAAGGCCGTGTCGACAACGCTGGCCTTCATGACGTAGGGAGCGCTGTCGCGCTCGTCGAAGGTCGTGTCGTCGCCGCTCTCGACCTGGTAGCCGAACAGCGCCGGGTTCCACTCGATATGGCTGATCATCTGCTTGGCGTAGGGATCGATCAGCAGCTTGTTGGGGTTGAAGCGGTGGCCGGCCGAGGGCTCATACGGGCCGTGCACGCGATAGCCGTAGACCGTACCCGGCCGGGCATCGGGCAGGTAACCGTGCCACACCTCGTCGGTGTACTCCGGCAGGGCGATGCGCTCGACCTCGCGCCGGCCGCCCTCCTCGAACAGGCAGAGCTCGACTTTGGTGGCGTTGGCCGAGAACAGGGCAAAATTGACGCCCAGCCCATCCCAGGTCGCGCCGAGAGGATAGGGGAGGCCTTCCGACAGGCGCGACCGGCGAGCTGACGATGGGGGCACGTTCTTTCCTTCGCTTGCGGTGAGGAGAACGCGCGGAGTGCGCCTTCGGCTCCCGCCGCGCGCCTTGGCTCATCGACCGTCGACCGAGAGCGCATGATGGGCCGCAAACCGGCATATGCTTGCGATGTCCCCGACCCAGAGGTCGTGCGGACCGGCAACGCCCGCGACCGCCGGCGGCGCGGGAGCGACGTCGTAGTCGATCACGGCATGGCGGGCCTGCAACGCCTGTTCCGCCGGCAGCTTGCGGCTGTTGTAGCGCCTGACGGCATCCGACGGATGGGAGGCATAGCAGATCAGCGGAAGCACGCGGCGCGAGTCCTGGGTCTCCTCGCCGTCGGGTTCGCCGCGACGGCTGACAACCGCCTCGAAGCCCTGTCGGCGCAGAGCGAAGGCAAAGATCGCGGCAGCGGCATCGTCAATTCCACCGCGGCCGCCAATACAACGGAAGGACGGCTGGTCTTCGCGCCGCTCGGCAAGGCCCGAGGGTGCCGCCGCGGCAGCGGTGCCGGCGTCGTCCGGCGCTGCGGACAGGAAGTCGAGCACATCATCGGTGCCTTCGACGATTGCCGCGAGTTCGGCCGGACTCAACCGGTCGAGCGTGTCGTCGGCTTCGGCCAGGACCACCATGCGTCCCATTGCATCGTCCAGCCCCGCTTCCGGCCCCTTGGCCTCGATCTCGGCCGAGGCCACGGCGGATGCCTCGGCCACGGCCTTGCGGATGAGCCGCCGGTAGATCTGCTGGTACGGCGCCAGCGCCGGCTCGTGGCCGAGCAGGATCTCCAGGAACCGCAGGTGCCGCACATGCTTGCCCATGACCAGAAGGCAGACGGTGAGCGGAGTCGACAGCAAGAGGCCGATCGGGCCCCACAAGGTGCCCCAGAAGATCGCCGACAGGATCAGAGCCAGGGGATTGACGCCCGTCGATTCGCCGAACAGCAGCGGCTCCACGACCTGGCCGATGACGACGTCGAGGGCGACGATGCATCCCAGCACGAGCAACGGCATCAGCCAGCCGGGCAGGACGGCGAAGGCGATGATCGTGGGCAGCAGCGCGCCGAGCAAGGCGCCGACATACGGCACGAAGCGCAGCGCCCCGGCGAGCAGGCCCCAGAGCACGGCGTTGGGCATGCCGAGGGCGAACAGGCTCAGCCCGACCAGCACGGCGAAGCCGAAATTGGTGAGAAGCTGCAGCGCGAGCACCCGTGCGACGCGCGTAGCGGCATCGCCCAGCGCCTGCGACGTCGCGTGCACGTCGCTGGCGCCGAACAGCCGCACGAACTGGTCGCTGAGATGGTCGCGGTCGGCCAGGATGAAGATGACCAGGATGACGATGATGCCCAGGCTGAGCAGAGGGTAGAGCAGCGGCGCCACGAAGCCCGCGACGCTGGCAAAGTTCGACAGGCCGCTTTGCACATGAACGGCGGGCACCGCGGCCGGCCCGGCATCGGGGCTGAGATCGTGGGCGAGCGACGCCACCATCGACATGAAACGGCTGACGGCGCCTCCGCCCTCGGACAAGGCGCGCACGTCCTGGATCTTCTGATGGAGGTTGGCCTGATAGCGGGTGAGGCTGCCCGCCACGTCGGCGAGCTGGGAGAACACCAGGACCGCGACGATGCCGCCCACGAGCAGGCCGCCGGTCACGACCGCGGCGACCGCCAGCGGCAGCGGCAGCAGGCGCCTGACCCAGGTCAGCGCCGGGCTCAGGATGAACGCGAAAAACACCGCGACCGCCGTCGGGATGAGCACGTCGCGGCCGAAGTAGAGCGCCAGGATCGCGATCGCCCCCAGCAAGGCGATGGCGGCGCCACGGATCACCGGGAGATCGGAATCGCGGTCCGCCAGGGCCGATCCGGGCAGCTTTGCCATGCTTACCATCCGCGAGACAGATGTCCGAGGCGGCGGCAGACCTGTAACGTGAACAGGCGCATTGTCGGCTCCCAGTGCCTCACGGGGGCGGCGATCCGAGCTCCTCGACGCGAACTTTCGCCAAGGCGGCGAAGGCGCCTTCGGGATAGCGCTCGAGGTAGGCGGAATACATTTCAGGATTGGCGCTGTCCTTGACGGTATCCCAGAACGCCAGCTCGACGGCGCTGACCTCCTGGTCGGCCGCGGCTGCCTCCGCCGCCGGCACGGCCGCTTCTTCCAGCAACGCCTGGCGGCGCGTTTCGGCGAGCGCGGCGAACGTGCCTGCCGGGTAGCGTTCGAGGTAGGCGGCGAACTCGGCCGGATTGCCGCTGTCCTTGATCGACTCCCAGAACGTCAGCTCGAACTCCGCTTCCTCGGCAGGACTGGCCGGCTGCCGCAGGACGGGGCCGTCGGAGGAGGAGTGGTCGGCTGACGCTGGAGAAGCCGTCGCCGGCGAAATCGGCGCTGGCGCCGTCGTGGGATCCACGCCGCGCAGCCGAAAGGCGCGTATCGGCTGGTCGATGTTCTTGACGCTCTGCTCGCCCAGGTCCTCGAAGGCGAAGCGGCCCATCTTGCGTACATGGTCGCGCACGCCGCGCGAGATGCAGATGCCGCCCGCCTCGGCCAGGGATTCGAGGCGGGCGGCGATATTGACGCCGTCGCCGAAGATGTCGCCGTCCTTGACCATGACGTCGCCGACATTGATGCCGATGCGAAACCGCAGGCGATGCTCATCCGGCAATGCCTCGTTTGCCACGGCCAGCGCGTCCTGGATCTTCACCGCACAGTCGACGGCATCGACGACGCTGGCGAACTCCGCCAGCACGCTGTCGCCGGCCGTGCCGGTGATGCGGCCATTGAAGGAGCTGATGAGGTCATCGACGATCACGCGATGGGCGGACAGGGCGGCCAGCGTTGCCGCTTCGTCGCGTTCCATGTGGCGGCTGTAGCCCTCGACGTCGGCGGCGAGGATGGCGACCAGCTTGCGTTCCAGGCGCGGCGCTTCCACGCGGGAGCTCCTAGTCCGTCCGGTTGGTGAAGCGGGCGTTGCCGAGGCCCGTGCCGATGGTCATCACGCCCCAGTGGCTGACGTCCTTCATGTTCGGAACCTCGCTCAGGCCCTGAACGACGGCATCGTTGTGGATCTGGATGAAGACGTCGTGACCGCCGATCCGCGGCAGGCGCTTGCCCAGCGCGACAGCGAGGTTGAAGCCGTCGCCTTCCCAGTTGCCCGGCAGGTTCTGGCCGCCCTTCAGGATCGTGCCGTGATCGTCGATCAGGCCGGGGCAGCCGATGCCCATGAACGGGGCGAGCTTCACCTTCTCGCCCTCGGCACGCTCGATCAGCTTGACCAGCATGTCGGCGATGCGGTCGATCGCCTCCTCGCGGCTTGGCTTGTCGTCAAAGTGCCGCCAGTGCTGGCGTTTCCACACATCGGCTTCGGCAACGCTGCCGCGCTTGTCGGCATTGAGCTCGACGATGCCGACGCGCGCGTTGGTGCCGCCGATGTCGGCGGCGAGGATGGCATCGTGGCCGGCCAGGATCCAGGACGGAGCAAGCTGCACGCTGCCGATCAGGCCGGCTTCGTCGGGATGATTCTGGATAGGCGACAGCTCCACCGTGACGCCGGCGCCGGTCAGGATGAGCGAGGCGCGACCCATGGCCAGCTCGCCGATGCGGCTGGCGATCAGGCCGCCGCCCAGCACGATACGCTGGGTATCCTTCCAGCTCGCGAGCCGCATGAAACGACGCACCACCGTCGCCAGCTCGACGGCGAATTCTTCCACTACGGTATGGACGAGGGCGGCAGACTTCGGATCGTCGCTCGCCATCATCTTGTCGAGCTTCGCCTTGGAGACCTCCTCCGTCGGCGTGGCGCCCAGCGGATCCTCGCCATGCTCCTTCAGGCGTTCACGCCAGTCGGCCAGTATCGCCCGGAAGGCACGGCGGCTGGCGCGATCGCCGACAAAGCCATCGTCATCGCGCAGTTCCTCGTTATAGGTGTCGACCGTGACGGCCGGCAGCACCCGGCTCCCGTGCGCAAGGGGAGTATGCGGCCGGGCATCTGCGTCGGCTTCGTCCGTGTTGCTCAAGACCAGCTCCCTCGCTCGGCGCCCATCGAACACTCCGCCACCGCGGTCAGCCGTCACTGTGGGGGTCGCGCGAAGGCCGATGTCGGTCTCCTCCTGCGCTATATCGCAACGCAGGGTCAGCGCGTTCGTTGCCGCGCTCCAGGTTCTAATCGAACAAGCGGTGGGCCTGATGCACGGCTCCGTCGGCGCCGACATCCAACTGACCGCTGCCTGCACAAATCCGCCGAGCCTCACCACACAAGACACGCGCGCCAGCGGTGCGACGTCGTCAGGCGAGCCGCCTGCCTTGGAGAGGGCGGCAAATTGCATTAGGGTCGCACTATCCAGCGGCCGATAGCGTGCGACTGCGTTTCATCGCGAGCAATCCGCATTGTCCCAGGGAATCCAATGGCTCTCGTCAAGAAGTCCAAGCTGACCGGCGGAACCGCCCCACCGAGCGAACCGCCGATCCGTGCGCCGGCCCGCCCCCCGACTGGCTCGTCGACCCGCCCGCCGGCGCGCAACGGCCAGCAGAACGGCGCGACCCGAGGCGTATCTGCCCGTCCGCAGGACAAGGTCTCCGAACGCCTTGCCGCCGCCACCGAGGAGCTGGCCAGCGGTCTCAGCGAGGCCGCGGCCGCCGCGGAAGAGCTGCGCCGCGCCATGGAACAGATCGCGAGCGGCGCCAGCGAGGCCGCCGGCGCCTCGCAGGAGCAGTTGGCCGCCATCAAGCAGGTCGTCGCCAACCTCGGCACGGCGCGTACCCAGGCGGAGGCCACACGCCGCCGCACCGAAGCGGTCGAGGTGGTGCTTGCCGAAACCGCGGGGCAGATCGGCACGTCGGTGCGCGCCATCGAACGCAACGGCGTCCGCCAGGGCACCTCGGTCGAGCTCATCCGCGAACTCGAGCGGCGCGCCCAGGACATCAGCGAGATCACCGGCGCGGTCAGCCGCATCTCCGACCAGACCAATCTCCTGGCGTTGAACGCCGCGATCGAAGCGGCGCGCGCCGGCGATCACGGCCGCGGCTTCGCGGTCGTCGCCGACGAAGTGCGCGCACTCGCCGAGACCTCCGATAGGAGCTCGCAGGAGGTGCAGAAGCTCGCCGCGGCGATCCAGGCCGACGTGCGCGAGGTCGCCGCCGCCCTGAGCCGAGCGGCCGAAGCCGCGGTCAACGAATCGAAGGCTGGCGCCGGCGCCGTCGAGGTCCTGGACGGCCTGCGCGCGGACATGCAGAAGGTCGCCGACGGCAGCCAGCAGACCCTGACCGAAGCGCTGGAGGCCGACCGCGCCGCGACCGAAGCGGAAAAAGGCGCGACCCTGGTGGCCAGCGCAGCCGAAGAACAATCGTCGGCCGCCAGCGAGGCCCAGGCGGCGGTGCAGGAGCAGGCCAAGTCGCTCGAGCAGGGTCAGACGGCCGCGCGGGAGCTGGCGCGGATCGCGGAAGCCGCCCGCACCGGCCGCGTGGACCTCTCTTCCACCGAGCAGATCAGCGCGACGGCCGAGGAACTGTCGGCCACCATCCAGGAACTGTCGAGCGCCTCGCAACAGATCATGGCGGCGCAGGGCCAGATCAACCGCGGAACCCAGCAGCAGGCCGCCGCGACGCAGCAGACCTCGGCAGCCCTCAGCCAGATCGAGCGGAGCGCCAAGCGGGCACAGGAGAACGCCGTCCAGACAAACGGGCGCGTCGCCAAGATGGCGGACGACCTCAAGCAGAGCAGCGGCACGGTCGCCAAGCTGGTGGCCGACGTCTCGGCCGGCCTCGACAACACGCGCGCCAGCCTCAAGACGATCGCGCGCCTGGAATCGGTCGGCCGTAACATCGAGAAGATCGTGTCCGGCATCTCGCTGGTCGTGGTCCAGACCACCATGCTGGCGGTCAGCGGTTCGGTCGAGGCCGCGCGCGCCGGCGAGGCGGGTCGCGGCTTTGCCGTCGTGTCCAACGACATTCGTAGCCTCGCCCGCGAAGCTTCCGACAGCGCCGATCGGATCAAGGAAACGGTCGGCGGCATCCTCGAGCAGATTGCCGCGCTGCGCCGCGACCTCGAGCAGATCGTCGATTCCGTCGAGGTCGAGGTCCAGAGCAACCGGTCGGTAATCGGCGCGCTCGACAAGGTGGAGCGCGAGTTCGGCGCGCTGCGCGCCGCCAACGACGCCATCCTGCAGGGTGCCGAGCAGATCCTGTCGGCCGCCGGCGAGACGGCGGCCGGCGCGCGACAGATCGCGGCCGCCGCCGAGGAAGCGAGCAACGCCGCCCGCCAAGCCGCCACGGCGGCGTCCGAGCAGGCCAGCGGCGCCGAGGACCTTGCCGCGGCCATAGAAGAGATCGCTTCACTGGCCGACACGCTCAAGCAGCAGAATGGCTGAGCGCTTCCTGACGTTTCGCGTCGGCGGCGAGCTCTACGCCCTGCCGGCGAACCAGGTCGCGGAGGTCATCCGCCTGCCTGCCGTGGCGCGCGTGCCGCAGGCCCCCAAGGGGCTGCTCGGACTGGCCAACCTGCGGGGCAGCGTCCTGCCCGTCGCCAGCGTGCGCGGGCTGGTGGGCGCCGAGGAATCGGCCGAGGCAACGACGCGGGCGATCGTCCTCGACGGCGCGGCGCCGGTGGCGCTGGCTGTCGACGTCGTCGAGGCGCTGGTCGCCGTGGAGCCCGAACAGATCGAGACGCGCCAGGCCGAGCTCGCGACTCGGCCGGGCGAGCGGCTGAAAGGCGCCTTCGCCGCCGACGGCAAGACCGCCATCGCCAAGATCCTCGATATCGAAGGGCTGATCGGCGCTACCTTCGTTCAGGAGGCGCGAGCGCGGCCGCGGCGCGCGCTGGCAGTCACTCCTTCCGGGGCCGCGGTGCCGGAAAGAGAGATCGACGGGGCGGCTGGCGGCGAGGACCGGCAGATGCTGGTGAGCTTCGACGTGGCCGGCCAGGAATACGCCCTCGCCCTCGATGCCGTTCAGGAGATCGTCGATACGCCGGAGGCGCTGGCGGCGATGCCGGGCAGCGAGGCACTGGTCCTCGGCGTGACGCCGTTTCGCGATACGCTGCTGCCCCTGCTGTCGCTGCGCGGCCTGCTCGGTTTCACCAAACCGACAGAAAGCACCGATCGAGAGAAGATCGTCGTCACCAGGGTCGGCGGCGCGCTGGTCGGCTTGCTGGCCGACCGCATGCGCAGCATCTTCCCGGCCGATGCCGAGCTGATCGAAAAGATCCCGCCGGTGCTGTCCGCCCGCGCCGGAGGCGAGGCCAAGATCTCGGCGATCTATCGCGGCGACAACGGACGACGGCTGGTGTCGGTTCTGGCGCCGGAGCAACTGTTCCGGGAGGACGTCATGCAGCGGCTGAAGGCGAGCGGGGGCCCGACCGGCGAGGGCGACAAGGAAGCGCCCGGTAGCCAGCGCGAAGAGCGCCAGTTCCTGGTGTTTCGGCTTGGCGACGACGAGTTCGGCCTGCCAATCGAGGCTGTCGACGAGGTCGCTCGCGTCCCCGATCAGATCACGCGACTGCCGCGGACCCCGAAGTTCCTCGAAGGTGTCGTCAACCTGCGCGGCGAGGTGCTGCCGGTCGTCGATCAGCGGCGGCGCTTCGACATGCCAGCGCTGGACGGGCGCGCTTCGCGTCGCCTGGTCGTGGTCAGGACGGAGCACCACAAGGCGGGGCTGATCGTCGATTCGGTGTCCGAGGTGTTGCGCTGCCCGGCCGACAAGATCGAACCGGCGCCCAACCTCAGCAACGAGACCGTCAAGCTGGTCCACGGCGTGGTCAACCTCGAGCAGGCAGGGCGCATCGTCCTGCTGCTCGATCCCGCCGAGCTGCTGACGCGCGCCGAGCGTGGCCTGCTCGACACGTTCCGGGCCAAGGCGGAGCGCGCCAGCTTGTGACCAAGGTCCTGGTCGTCGACGATTCGGCCCTCATGCGAAAGCTGCTGGGCCGCATCTTCTCCAAGGAAGCCGATTTCGACGTCCAGTTCGCACGCAACGGGCTGGAAGCGCTCGAGCTTCTGGCTGTTTTCAAACCGGATGTGGTGACGCTCGACATCCACATGCCGCAGATGGATGGCTTGGCGTGTCTCGACCGCATCATGATCGAACGCCCTTGCCCGGTCGTCATGGTGTCGTCGCTGACCGCCGAGGGTGCCGAGGTCACGCTGCAGGCCTTGCGCCTGGGCGCGATCGACTTCGTGGCCAAGCCCGAAGGCGCGATCTCGCTGCACATCGACGAGCTGACCGACGAACTCATCACCAAGGTGCGTGCTGCATCGACCGCGCGGATGCGGTCGAGCGCTCGCCTCAGGGAGCGTGTCCGGCACCGCATCGGCCGCGACGCGCCGGCAATTCGCCTGGAAGAGGGCGATCGGGAGACCGGTCGACGCGACAGCCGCGAGCCGCGGCGCGCCGTCGGCGAAGGGCTGGTGGTGGTCGGCACCTCGACCGGCGGACCGCCGGCGCTGGAAGCGCTGCTGACGGTCCTGCCCGGCGATTTTCGCTGGCCGATCGTTGTCGCCCAGCACATGCCGGCGACCTTCACGGGCGCTCTCGCCCGGCGGCTGAACGGCGTGTCGGCTCTCAGCGTCGTCGAGGTCGTTCGGACGATGCAGCTCGAGCCCGGCTGCGCTTATATCGGCAAGGGCGACGCCGACCTCGTGATCGACCGGCGCCCCTCGGGCGTCGTCGTCGCGCCGGTCCGCTCACAAGCCGATTACCCATGGCATCCAAGCACCGACAGACTCGTTAGATCTGCCATGGATCATGTCTCGCCCGGCCAGATCGTCGGTGTCCTCATGACGGGCATGGGCTCGGACGGCGCCGAGGCGATGGCCCAGCTGCGTGCGCGGGGTGGCCGCACCATCGCCGAAGCCGAAGAGACGGCCGTCGTCTGGGGCATGCCCGGCGAACTGGTGGCGGCCGGCGGCGCGGACTGGGTATTGCCGCTGCCTGCGATCGCCGGCTGGCTGACGAAGCTGGTGCCGTGACATGCCGCTCGTGCGCAAGCCTTCGCCGCAGACTCCCGCCGCCGCCGCGCCCCCGGCGCTTGGCGAGGGCACGAGGGAGCAGCGCTGGGCGGCCGTGCGCGCCGCGGCCGAAAGGCCCGATGGGCTCGCGCTGCTCGCCGATGCCCTGTCGCGCGAAAGCGATCCGCGCGTGCGCGAGGCGATCTTCACCGGCCTGGCGCGCCTGGCGACGCCGGAGAGCGCTGCGGTCGTGGTGCCCTACCTCCGGTCGGACGACGCCAATTTGCGCACCGGCGCCGTCGATGCGTTGCGGGCGATGCCGCAGGCCTGCCGCGCCCATCTGCCGGCTCTGCTCACCGACGGCGATGCCGATGTCCGCCTGTTGAGCTGCGAGCTCGCGCGCGGACTGCCCGACGAAGAGGCCAACCGCCTGCTGTGCGACCTGCTCGAACGGGAGACCGAAAGGAACGTCTGCGCCGCAGCGATCGAAGTGCTGGCGGAGATCGGCCGGCCGGAAGCCGTGCCCTCCCTGCTGCGTTGCGGAGCCCGCTTCGCCGGCGATCCCTTCATTGCCTTCAGCCTTAGGGTCGCGACCGAACGCATCGCTGCGCCGGCGCGCGACTGGCGGTGAGTGAGGTCGAGCCGGTATCGCAGGAGGAACTCCGCGCGATCTGCGAGTTCCTCTATCGCCGCACCGGCATGCTGTTTGGCGAGGCCAAGCGCTATTATGTCCAGCGGCGGATCTCCGATCGCATGAACGCGCTCGGGATCGCGTCCTTCTGGACCTATTTCGCCTACCTGCGCAGCGACGCCGACGGAGAGGTCGAGAAATTCATCAACGCCTTCACCGTCAACGAAACCTATTTCTACCGCGAAGACCACCAGTTGCGCTGCCTGTCGTCCGACCTGCTGGCTGAGCGCGTGCGCGCCAAGCGGCCGGGCGACGCGCTGCGCATATGGTCGGTGCCCTGCGCCACCGGGGAGGAGCCCTACTCGATCGCCATCTGGCTGCTCGAGAACTGGCCCGGGGTCGACGTCCAGGACATCGAGATCATCGGCTCCGACATCGACACCCAATGCACCGCGGCCGCCGCCGAAGGCGAGTACGGCGCCCGGGCGCTCATGCGGCTGTCGCCCCAGCTCGTCGAAAAGTACTTTGTGCCGGCGGGAAAGGACCGCTGGCGCGTCGTTCCCGAGTTGCGCCAGTCGGTCCAGTTCAGCTCGGCCAACATCACCAACGCTTCGCAAACCCGCCAGCATGGCTTATTCGATGTCATCTTCTGCCGAAACGTGTTGATCTACTTCGACGACGCCTCCCGCCGCGTGGCGGCCGAGAACCTGTTCGAGGCCCTCGTGCCGGGCGGCTTCATATGCCTGGGGCATACCGAATCCATGAGCCGCATTTCCCCGCTGTTCGAGGTGCGTCGCTTCTCCGATGCCATCGTCTACCAACGGCCCCTGGCTGTCGGAAACGGGGGACGCTCGAATGGCTGAGGCGTCGAGCAAGCGCATCCTCATCATCGACGATGCGAGCCTGGTCCGTCGCTACTATCGCGACGCGCTGGAACGCGCGGGCTTCGAGGTCGACGAGGCGTTGAACGGCGTCGAGGCGCTCGAGAAACTGCTCGGCGAGCCGGCCGACCTCCTGATCGTCGACGTGAACATGCCGCAGATGGACGGCTTCACCTTCCTGCGCTCGCTGCGCCAGCAGGCGCCGCCAATCGCCTCCATTCCGGCCCTGGTCATCAGCACCGAAGCAGGGCCGCACGACCGGCGCGCCGCGCGCTCGGCCGGCGCCAACTTCTATCTCGTGAAGCCTGTCGCCCAGGACGTGCTCGTCCAACACGTCTCGATCATGTGCGGGTTGCCGGCATGAACGAGTTCGTCGAGCAATTCCTGATCGAGGGCCGCGAACTCGTGGCCCAGGGCAACGACGACCTGCTCGCGCTCGAGGAGCACCCGGACGACAGGGAACGCCTCGACGGCGCCTTTCGCGCCTTCCACACGCTGAAGGGTGCGGCAGGCATCGTCGACTTCGTCGCGATGTCGAGGGCGTTGCATGCCGCCGAGGACGTGCTGTCCGCCGTCCGATCCAAGAGCGCCCCGGTGACGCCTGGATTGATCGACCTGTGCCTGGCGTGTCTCGACCAGGTAAGCGCCTGGATCGACCGGATGCGGTCGAGCGGCGAGCTTCCTGCCGATGCCGATGCTGCCGCCGACGACCTCGTCCGTCGCTTCGCCACACTCGCATCGCCCGACACGGCATCTCTCGCCCCGCGCGGTCCTGGCGACGCCACCACGAGGCGGCCTGCGGACTCGACCGGCGTGTCGACCATCGAGCGCGACCTTCTCGAAGCGCAGAAGCTGATGCTTGCCGAGCCGGCGCCGGAGGGTGCGGCCGCCGCACGGCTCGAATCGGCAAGCCGCATCGCCGCCAACGTGTTGCGCCATCACGGCCGCTCGCTGGACGCGGCGGATCTCGAGGGTCCGCTGCAAAGCAGCCTGGTCACCGGCAATGCCGAGGCCATGATCGAGGCCATCGACCGAATTCTCGAGGGACTGGCCGAGCCAGCACCCGAACGGCCCGGCACGCTAAGCCCGCAGGCGCCGGAAGCGACGCTGCGTGTCGATGTCGATCGTATCGATAGCCTCGTTCGCCTCACCGGCGAGCTGTTGATCGCCAAGAACGCCATCGGCCATTCGGCCGCGCGTGCGCAGGGCGAAGGCGATCCCAGAGCCCTCGCTGTCGCGCTCAAGAACCAGCATCTCGCGCTCGATCGCCTGATAGGCGAGCTGCAGCGCTCGGTGTTCAGCCTGCGGGTGCTGCCGTTGCAGCACGCCTTCCAGCGCTTCCCCCGCCTCGTCCGGGAAATGGCCACGGCGCTCGGCAAGCCGGCGCGCCTGATGATCGAAGGCGCCACGACCGAGGCCGACAAGACGATCGTCGAGGCGATCGCCGAGCCCCTTCTTCATGTCCTGCGCAACGGGCTGGATCACGGTTTGGAGGACGCCTCGGAGCGGGCCGCGCTCGGCAAGCCGGCGACGGCGACGATTCATCTGCGGGCGGAGCGCCAGGGCGAGCACGTGGTGATCGAGGTCGAGGATGACGGCCGCGGGATCGACGTGGCCCGGGTCCGCGAGGTCGCCCGCCGGCGCAACGCGGCGCCGGAAGCGGCAATCGTCGCCATGTCCGACGAAGAGGCCATCAATCTGATCTTCGCGCCGGGCTTCTCGACCGCCAGCCGGGTCACCGACCTTTCCGGCCGGGGCGTCGGCATGGACGTCGTGCGCAACACGATCGAGCGGCTGGGCGGCCGCGTCTCGCTGTCGAGCCGGCGGCAGCGCGGCACGACCGTGCGCTTCACCCTGCCCTTCACCGTCATCATGACGCAGGTCCTCACGGTCGAGGCTGCCGGCCAGGTCTTCGGCGTGCCCCTGGAGGCCGTCGTCGAGACCGTTCGCGTCGGGCGCAGCGCCATTTCGCCCGTCGGCGCCGCCCGGGCCATGGTGCTTCGCGACCGTACGCTGCCGGTCATCGATCTCGGTCAGGCCCTGGGGCGCGGGGCCCGCGCCGCCGAAGGCGATGCGAACGTGCTGATCGTCGCGGTCGCAGGCCAGCTTGGCGGCCTTGAGGTCGACCGCCTGGGCGACCGCCTGGACGTCATGCTGAAGCCGCCCGAGGGTCTGCTGGCCGGTATTCCCGGAATCGACGGCACCACCCTGCTGGGCGATGGCAGGGTCCTGATCGTCCTCGATCTTGGCGAAGTCTTCGGGAACGCCGACGACTGACAAACGTTGCATCACGATTTCCGCCGGGCGTCGCCAATATGCGGGGGTCGTCGGGTGCTATTGAAACGAGACAGTCCAGGTCTGCCGGATCATGGGGAGCGGGTAGTATGGGTTACAGGGTTCTGGTCGTCGACGACAGCAAGCTTGCGCGGATGGCCGTCGCCAAGGCCCTGACGACTCTGCAACCGGACTGGACCCGTGTCGAAGCGGCCAACGCGGACGAGGCCCTCGCGCTCGCTTCGAAGGATGCGTTCGACCTCGCCATCCTCGACTTCAACATGCCGGGCCACGACGGCCTTCATCTCGCAGCCGAGCTGCTCAAGCTCAAGCCCGCACTGCCCTTGGCGGTCATCTCCGCCAACCACCAGGTCGAAGTCGTGACGCGCGCGCGCGAGGTTGGCGCAGCATTCCTGCAGAAACCGCTGACCGAAAAAGCGATGGCAGAGTTCCTGGGCGACGCGGCCCATCGACTGGCCGCGCGGTGAGCGAGCTCCTCAACGAGCTCGAGATCGATGCCCTGACCGAGATGGTCAATATCGGCGTCGGCCGTGCTGCCACCAGCCTGCGGGACATGGTCGGCCAGCAGGTGCTGCTGTCGGTGCCCAAAGTCGCGCTGGTCAGCCGCGACACGGCGATCAGGACCCTGAGCGAAAACGATGTCAATCATCTCGTGGGCATCCACCAGGTGTTCGAGGGCGATATCACCGGCCGGGCGTTCCTGATCTTCCCGGACACCAAGAGCCTCGAGCTGGTGCGCGCCGTCATCGGCGGCGAGCTCAGTCTCGAGGAGATCATCGAGCTCGAACAGGAAGCCCTCGCCGAGATCGGCAACATCATCCTGAACGGTTGCCTGGCCACCATCGCCAACCTGCTGCAGCGCAATCTGAAGATGTCGCTGCCGGAGATCGTGCGCGGCGAGGCGGCGGTCTTCTTCAACCTAGAGCCGCCGCCGGAAGCGGGCGACGTCGTGATGTTCCTCTACATCAACTTCGCCATCCGCGACCGCGACATCGGCGGATACATCGCCATGGTCATGGACGTGCCGTCGCTCAGCGCGCTGCGCTTGCTGCTGCGCGACTTCATCGAGCGAACGTCAGGCGGTTCGGTTCCGTCCCATGAACGCTCCTGACCGGAACGGCGTTTCCGGCGTCTTCGACGCCGTCGATCTCGGATTGATCCTGCTCGATGGCGATCGTCGCGTGATCGGCTGGAATGCATGGATCGAGAACGCGAGTGGCATAGCGGACGCCGCCGCCCGAGGCCGCCGCCTGGACGAGCTGTTTCCCGGCAACGTTCCGCCGCGGCTGGCGACGGCGATCGCCCAGGCCCTGGAGCTGGGCGCCTCCAGCCTGGTGACGCACACGCTTCATCCCGCCATGCTGCGGTTGCGTACCCCAGCCGGCCGCGAGCTGGTGCACAACATTTCTGTCCGCCCAATCGGCAAGCGGCCGAACCTGCGTTGCCTGCTGCAAGTCCTCGACGTCACCGTGGTGGCGGGGCGGGAGCGCATCCTGCGCGAGCGTCAGAACGCGCGCTACGATGCCGTCGTCAGCAGCGCGCCCGACACGATCCTGACCCTCGATGCCGACGGCACGATCCAGCTCGTCAACCCGGCGGCGGCGCGGCAGTTCGGCTATTCACCGGACGAGCTCGTCGGCCAACCGCTGTCGTCGTTCCTGGCCAATCCGCAGGAGTGGAGCGCCGCCTTCAAGGCCGCCCGCGCCGGCGAAGGCCTGGGCCGACCCATCGAGGTCACGGCGCGGCGCAAGAACGGCTCGCCCAGCTACCTCGAGGCGTCGGCATCGAGATGGACCAGCGAAGGCAGGACCTTCGTCACGGCGATCCTGCGCGACGTCAATGAGCGGCGCATGGCGGCAGATGCCTTACGCCTGCTGAATCAGACCCTCGAGAAACGCGTTGCCCAGAGCACCGCCGACCGCAACCGCATGTGGACGCTGTCGACCGACGTCATGATGGTGGGAGGTCTCGACGGCACGCTGAACTCGGTCAACCCAGCCTGGACGCACCTGCTGGGCTGGCAGGCAAGCGAACTGATCGGCGCCAATGTCATGGACTTCGTCGTTCCCGAGGAGCGCGCGGTCCTGCAGGACGGGCTGGATGCGCTGTCGCGGGGCACGGCACCGAGACTGATCGAGCTCACAATGCGGACGGGCAATGGCGCCAGCCGGCGCATCGAGTGGAGTGCGGTCGCCGCCGACAATCTCCTTCAGGCCGTCGGCCGCGACGTCACCGCGGAACGCGAGGCCGAGGCGGCGTTGCACCACGCCGAGGAGGCGCTGCGCCATTCGCAAAAGATGGACGCGATCGGCCAGCTGACGGGCGGGATCGCGCACGACTTCAACAACATGCTGACGGCCATCATCGGGTCGATGGAAGTGCTGAAGCGCCGCATCCGCGACGGCCGCTACGACGATGTCCAGAGTTTCATGGACGGTGCGATCGGCGCCGCCAACCGCGCGGCCGCCCTGACCCACAGGCTGCTCGCCTTTGCGCGCCGCCAGCCCCTCGACCCCAAGGCGGTGGACGTCAACCAGCTCATCAACGGCATGCAGGACCTGCTGGAGCGCACCCTGGGCGAAAAGATCAAGCTGGTGGTTCAGCTCGAGCCAGGCCTTGGTCCGGCACTCACCGATGCCCATCAGCTCGAGAACGCGATCCTCAACCTCGCGATCAACGCCCGCGATGCCATGCCCCGGGGCGGAACGCTGACCATCGCCACCGAGAACGTGGTCATCAAGAGCCGGGAGCAATACGGCCAGGAGACGATCGACGCCGGCGACTACACCGTGGTGTGCGTCGGCGACACCGGGGTGGGAATGTCACCGGACACGCTCTCGAAGGTGTTCGAGCCGTTCTTCACGACCAAGCCGCTCGGCCAGGGGACTGGCCTCGGACTGTCGATGATCTATGGCTTCGCCAAGCAGTCGCGCGGCCATATCCGGGTCGAAAGCGCGGAAGATGTCGGCACGACCTTCAGGTTGTACCTGCCGCGCTACCAGGGCGCCGTCGAGGCGAGAGCCATCGCGCCGGCGCGCGATGCCGCCACTGGCGCCGGCGAGACCGTGCTGGTCATCGAGGACGATTCGGCGGTGCGCCTCATCATCTCGAACGTCCTGCGCGACCTCGGCTATGCCTGCCTGGAGGCGAGCGACGGCCAGGCAGCGCTGCCCATCCTGATGTCGAACACGCCGCTCGACCTGCTGATCACCGACGTCGGGTTGCCCGGCATGAACGGCCGGCAGGTCGCGGAGGTCGCCCGCCAGCACCGGCCGGAGCTGAAGATCCTGTTCGTCACCGGCTACGCCGAGCATGCCACCGGCCACGCACCCTTCCTGGCCCGCGGCATGGAGATGGTGACCAAGCCCTTCGCGCTCGACGCGCTCGCGCTCAAGATCCGCGACATGCTGCGAAAATAACCGGCCGCCGATTCAGTCGATCACGAGAGGACGGAAATCGGCTCGCGCCACGCCCAGGCGGGCGAGCGCCTCGTCCAGCGTCGCCATGATTGTCGGAGGCCGCCATCCCTTGGCCGCCTGATAGGCAGCGTAGAGCTTGGTCAACAGCTTCAGGTCGTCCTGAGGAACCACATAGATCCGCTCACGGTCCTCGAAGGCCTGCGGAAGCTCGCCGCGCTTGGCGATGAACGCGGTCGCAAGATCGAGCCTTTCGACCGCGGTGAAATCGAAGATGCAGTCGAACTCGGCTCTGCCGCGCGCGTTGCCGGCCATTCGATCGAGGCCGGTGAAATCGCTTTCGGTCAGTTCCCCACTGAAGCGAATCAGGACGACCTGCTTCGCTTCGCAAACGCCAATGTCGAACATGATGGGCTTTCGACAGTCCCCAAACGCGGCAGCCACCGGCTGACCGTGAAGCGCACCATAGGGCTGGCCCTGACCCTGCGATAGAGTGTCGAGCGGCGACTGATACTCAGTTTCATCGAGGCGATGCAGTCACTGACAGCACCGAGTTTCGGCGCCTATACGGCACGCAATAATATCAGAAAATTACCCGGGTAATTCAATATAATCTAAGTTATTGACCGGGACGCCCTATCGGCGTACGATCGGGATCAGTTCCTCACCGCGTGTGCGATCACCTTGCGCATCACCGTCGGCAGGGCCCGTTCGGTCATGCGGTCCACCGCGCACCAGCTCGTGCCGGGCGCCAGCCTGGCCAGTCCGCCGGTGGTCGCGGTGGCGCGCGCCACGGTGAGCTCGAGATGGAAATGCGTGAACGTATGACGCACCAGCCCGTCGAGGATCTGCCAGCGTGCCGGCACCGGCGCGTCGCCCATTGCCTTGTCGGTCGAGAGCTTGCCCTCGCGCCACGGGCTCGACGGCACCTCGTCCATGCCGCCGAGCAGCCCCTTGGCCGGCCGCTTGCGCAGCAGGATGGCGCCGTCCTTGCGCGACAGCACGAAAGCGAGCCCACGCCGCGTCGGCTTCTCCGCCTTCGGCGCGCGCCGCGGCAGGTCCTCGGCGAGGCCCGCCTTGCGCGCCTGGCAGTTGGCCATCAGCGGGCAGATGACGCAGCGCGGGCTGCGCGGCGTGCACACCGTGGCGCCGAGATCCATCATCGCCTGGGCGTAGTCGCCGGCGCGCTCGGCCGGCACCAGGCGGGCGGCGCGCGCCTTGATCTCGGTCTTGGCGTCGGGCAGCGGCGTCTCGATGGCATAGAGGCGGGCGATCACCCGCTCGACATTGCCGTCGACCGCCGAGGCCGGCTGGTCGAAGGCGATGGCGCGGATTGCAGCCGCCGTGTAGGCGCCGATGCCGGGCAGGGCCAAAAGGGCCGCCTGATCGGTGGGAAAGCGACCGTCCTGGGCGCCGGCCACGGCCTGCGCACAGGCGTGCAGATTGCGGGCGCGGGCGTAGTAGCCCAACCCGGCCCAGGCCGACAGAACCTGGTCGATGGGAGCGGCGGCCAGCGCCTCGACGGTGGGCCAGCGCTCGACGAAGCGGCGGAAATAGTCGCCCACCGTGGCCACGGTGGTCTGCTGCAGCATGATCTCCGACAGCCACACGATGTAGGGATCGGGGCGCGTTCCGGCCGGCGCGCGCCACGGCAGGGTGCGACGATGACGATCGTACCAGGCAAGCAAACGTGAGGCGTGGGTCGTGGTCATGCGGGGGACCGTGGCCTACCATAAGGAACGGAGTTTGAAAGGGTCCATGCGGGAAAACGGCTTCCGCGCCGTCGGCGGTCTGGCCCAGCGGCTCGCGTCCGGCCTCGCGAAAGGTCGCGGCGCCTCGATCGTCCGCCTGCGCGCGGAGTGGTCGGCCGTCGTCGGGCCCGACCTTGCCCGGATCACCCGGCCTGAGGCGCTGACCGCGAGCCGTGGCCGCTCTGGCAAGCTTCTGCGATTGCGCGTGCCCGGCGCCGCCGCGCTGGAAGTGCAGCACATGGCCGGTCAGGTCGTGGAGCGCGTGAACGCCTACTTCGGACACAAGATGATCGACGATATCCGTCTGGTGCAGGGCGCCATCGCCGCCCCCAAGGCCGCGCCGCCACGGCCGGCGCCCGACGCCAGGAGAGTGGCTGAGATGACCGAGCGTGCTTCGACGGTGAAAGATCCCAAGCTTCGGGCGGCGCTCGCCCGCCTTGGCGCGCGCGTCGGCACGGGCCGACGGCAGGCGGTGCTGGGCGTGCTGGCAGGGACCTTTGTGATGCGCGAGGCCCGCGCCCAGGACCTGAAACTGCTGGAGCCGATGCCGGGCGATCACGTCCTCGGCAAGGCCGATGCGCCCAATACCCTGATCGACTACGCCTCGTTCACCTGTCCGTTTTGCGCGCAGTTCTACATCGCCGTGATGCCGACCCTGCGCACGGAGTGGATCGACACCGGAAAGCTCCGGCTGATCCATCGCCACTTCCCGATGGACGTGGTGGCCACACGGGCGAGCCAGCTTGCCGAGTGCGCCGGGCCCGACAAGTTCTATGAGCGCGTCGACCGGCTGTTCCGCAGCCAGGTCGAATGGCTGACCGGGGCCGATCCCCTGGCCGACATGGTGAAGGTGCTGGCGAAGGACGGCCTGACGGCGGCCCAGGCCGAGGCCTGCTTCGCCGACGACAAGGCCCTCGACAAGGTTTTGGCCGACGTCCAGTCCGGCCAGACCCTGGGGGTGCGGCAGACGCCCACCTTGTTCATCAACGACCAGAACTACTTAAACCCGGGTAGCCCTGACGCCATTGCCGCGATTTTGCGCCAGGTGGGGCGGTAATAGTTTGACTCCCCACAGGTGTGGTTCCCAAGATGTAGTGGAGAGGAAGACGGTATGCGGAATATGTTGATTGTCGCCGGCGGAGCCGTGGCGGTGGCCGCGATCGCTGCTGGCGTCTATTTCGGCACCCGGCCGCCTGCCGCCGGGCCGACGCCCGTCGCGGTGGCTGCCGCGCCGGACAAGACCGCCTTGCTCGCCGTCCTGCCGACCGACCATGTGCTGGGCGACCCCAAGGCGCCGATCACCCTGCTCGAGTATGCCTCTTTCACCTGCCCGCACTGTGCGCACTTCCACACCCAGATTCTGCCCGAGATCAAGAAGAAGTGGATCGACACCGGCAAGGTGAAGCTGATCTACCGCGACTTCCCGCTCGACCAGGTGGCGGCCAAGGCCGCCCAGATTGCCGAGTGCGCGCCCAACGACCGCTATTTCGGCATCATCGACCTGATCTTCCGCGGCCAGCCGACCTGGGCGGCGTCGCAGGACCCGATCGCCGAGCTCGCCAAGCCACTGCGCATCGCCGGCATGGGCGAGAACGAGATCAAGGCGTGCCTGGCCAACGAGGCCAAGGCCAACGAGGTGATCGCCGACTATCGCGGCGGCGAGACGCTCGGCGTCAACTCGACGCCGTCCTTGTTCATCAACGGGGTCCTCTATAAGGGCGCGCGCTCGGTCGAGGAACTCGACGCGGCGTTCGCCAAGCTCGCCAAGTAGTCAGTAAACAAGCCAGCGTGGGGTAGATGGTGCAGTTCGACAAACTCCGGCTCTCCGGTTTCAAGTCCTTCGTCGATCCGACGGAGCTCACCATCGAGCCCGGCATGACCGGCATCGTCGGCCCCAACGGCTGCGGCAAGTCGAACCTCGTCGAGGCGATGAAGTGGGTGATGGGCGAGACCTCGGCCAAGCAGATGCGCGGCAGCGAGATGGAGGACGTCATCTTCTCCGGCACCGGCACGCGGCCGGCACGCAACATCGCCGAAGTGACGCTGCAGCTCGACAACAAGACGCGCACCGCGCCCGCCATGGTGAACGATGCCGACCAGCTCGACATCGTGCGCCGCATCGAGCGCGGCCACGGCTCGGCTTACTCGGTGAACGGCCGCGACATCCGCGCCCGTGACGTGCAGACGCTGTTCGCCGATGCGGCGACAGGCTCGCGCTCGACGGCGATGGTGAGCCAGGGCCGCGTCGGCACCCTGATCAACGCCAAGCCGGCCGACCGGCGCATGATCATCGACGAAGCGGCCGGCATCACCGGCCTCTATGCCCGCCGGCACGAGGCCGAGCTCAGGCTGCGCGCCGCCGAGGCCAATCTGGCGCGTGTGCAGGATGTGCTGGTGGCCCTGGAAGAGCAGCACAAGGGACTGAAGCGCCAGGCGCGCCAGGCCAGCCGCTATCGCAACCTCTCCGACCACATCCGCCGCGCCGAAGCCGCCGTGCTGGCGCTGAAGCTGGCCAACGCCGAACGCGAGCTCAATGAGGCGGGCGAACGGCTGAAGGAGGCCGAGGCCCAGGTCGCCGATCTCACGCGTCTGGTCGGCCTTGCCACCACGGCGCAGGCCGAGGCCGCGACGGCGCTGCCGCCGCTGCGCAACGACGAGGCGGCCGCTGCGGCCGCGCTGCAGCGGCTGCGGGTGGCGCACGATGCGCTCACCGCCGAAGCCGAGCGCGTGGCCGAGGCGCAGCAGGAAGCGGGCACCCGGCTCGCCCAGACCGAGACCGACCTCGAGCGCGAGCAGGGCCGCAAGTCGGATGCCGCGGCCGCCATCGCCGATCTCGACAGCCAGCGCGGGCGGCTGGAGCAGGAGCGGGTGGGTGAGGACGACCGCGCCGCCGCTGCCGCCGCGACGCGCGACGCCGCCCAGGCCGAGACGTTCGCCGCGGAGACCGATCACGATCGGCTGACCCGCCAGATCGCCGACGACGAAGCCCTGCGCGAGAGCGTGGGCCGCGAGATCGTCGAATTGCGCGAGCGCCTGCGTCGCCTGGCGGCGCGACGCGACGAGGTCACGGCGCAGCAGCAGCAGGTCGAGGCCGAGCTCTCGAGCCTGCCGGCGCTGCCGGAAGTCGAGGCGGCACTGGCCCAAGCGCGCGAAGCCTTCGAGGAGGCTCGCCGCAAGGGCCAGGAATCGATCGACGCGGCCCGCGAGGCCGAGCGCTACGAGTCCGACGCCGCGCGCGCCGCCGTGGCCCAGGCCGAGGCCGAGCGCCTGGAGATGGAGCGCGCCCGCGCCGCCGAGCGCCAGGCCGCCGAGGCGAGCCATGCCGCGGCCAACGAGACGCTGCAGAAGATCAACGCGCGGCTTACCAAGCTGCGGGCCGAGGAATCGGGTGTCGCCGCGGCGCTGAAGTCGGCCGCCGATTCGCTATGGCCGCCGCTGCTCGATGCGTTGACGGTCGATCCCGGCTTCGAGAAGGCGCTGGGTGCGGCGTTCGGCGAGGAGCTCGAAGCATCGTCCGATCGCGGCGCGCCGATCCACTGGCTGCCGCTCGGCCTGATCGCCGATGCGCCGGCCCTGCCGGAAGGCGCCACGCCGCTTGGCGCGCATGTGAAGGCGATGCCCGAGCTCGAGCGCCGTCTTGCCTTCATCGGCGTCGTCGCCGACGAGGCGACGGGCGCGGCCCTGCAGGCGGGCCTCAAGCCTGGCCAGCAGCTCGTGACGCAAGAGGGCGGCGTGTGGCGTTGGGACGGCTATGTCCTGCGCGCCGGTGCGCCGTCGACGGCGGCGGTTCGGCTCAGCCAGCGCAACCGGCTGGCCGAGATCCGCCAGCAGATCGACGGTGTCGCGGCCGAGCACGCCGAGGCCCAGACACGCGTCGAGGCCGAGACGGGCTGGCTGGCCGCCGCCCGCGACGCCGAGAAGACCTGCGTCGAGCAGGCCCGCGCGCACGAGCGCAGCGTGGCCGAAGCGGCGCGGCGCAAGACCGAGGGCGCGGGCGAGGCGACGCGTGCGGCCGAGCGGGCCGCGCAGCAGAGCAGCGCCGTCGCCGAGCGTGCCGCGACCGAGGCGCGCGACCGTCATGTCGAGATCGCTCGCCGCACCGACCAGCTGCGGACGCGACTTGCCGGCATCGAGCAGTCCGTGGCCGAGATGATGGGCGACATCGCCGAGGACGAGATGCGCCGCACGTTCCGCGAGGCGCGCCTGTCGTCGATCTCCGATTCCCAGGCCGACCGTGTGGCGGCGGGTGTGCTGCGTGGGCGCATCGCCGAGCTGCGCGCGGCCCTGGTCGAGGCCGAAGGCAACTGCGACCGCCTGGCGCGCGAGGCGGCGATGCGCCTGGAGCGGCTCGGCCAGATCGCTCAGGACCATGGCGGCTGGAGCAAGCGGTTGGCCGAGGCCGAGGGTCAGATCGTCGAGCTCGACCAGCGCCGCGAACAGATCGTCCAGTCGATCGAAGAGCTGGCCGCCAAGCCGGCCGAGATCGAGGCCAAGCGCATGGCGCTGGGCGATGAGATCGCCAAGGCCGAACAGAACCGCCAGGAAGCCGCCGACCGGCTGGCGATCGGCGAGACGCGCCTGGGCGAGGCCGACAAGGCAATGCGCCAGGCCGAGGGCGAACTGGCGACGGCGCGCGAGAGCCGCGTGCGCCGCGAGGGTCAGGTCGAGCAGGCGACCAAGGATCGCGAGGCCGTGGTCGAGCGTATCGTCGAGCGCTTGCGCTGCGAGCCCGATGGTGTCCTGGCGCTGGCCGAGGTGCAGACGCTGGAAGAGCTGCCCGAGCTCGAGAAGGCCGAGCATCGCCTGGAGCGCCTGGTGCACGAGCGCGAGACCATGGGCGCGGTGAACCTGCGCGCCGAGGAAGAGGCGGGCGAGCTCGAGCAGCAGATCACCGGCATGACGAGCGAGCGCGACGACCTGGTCGCCGCCATCGGCCGCCTGCGCCAGGGCATCCAGAGCCTGAACCGCGAAGGCCGCGAGCGCTTCGTCGCCGCCTTCGAGCAGGTCTCCGGCCACTTCCAGCAGCTCTTCACCAAGCTGTTCGGTGGCGGCAAGGCCGAGCTTCGCCTCACCGAGTCGGAGGATCCGCTGGAGGCGGGGCTGGAAATCCATGCCAGCCCGCCGGGCAAGAAGCTGCAGACGATGTCGCTGCTCTCGGGCGGCGAGCAGGCGCTGACGGCGATCTCGCTTCTCTTTGCGGTGTTCATGACCAACCCCGCGCCGATCTGCGTGCTCGACGAGGTCGACGCACCGCTCGACGATTTGAACGTGGAGCGCTTCTGCGGTCTGGTGAAGGAGATCGCCGGCCGCACCGACACGCGCTTCATGGTGATCACCCACCATCGCGTCACCATGGCGCGCATGGACCGCCTCTATGGCGTGACCATGGCCGAGCAGGGCGTGTCCCAGCTGGTCTCGGTCAACCTGCAGGAGGCCGACCGGATGGTGGCCTAAGTAATAGAAGCAACAAGACAATCTTCCTCTCAAGCAACTGGGCGCCGGGCAAGGCCTGTCGGCGCCCTTCTCTTTTCTTTGGCAAGGCCTGCCTGTACTGTCCGCCGATGCCCGACACGCTCAGCACCGCCGTCACCGATGTCGTCGAACTGACGCGCACGCTCGTGCGCTGCGAGAGCGTGACGCCCAAGGAAGCGGGCGCGCTGCAGCATCTCGAACGCACCCTGAAACCGCTCGGCTTTTCGTGCGAGCGCATGGATTTCACCCAGGCCGGCACCGACGACGTCGCCAATCTCTATGCCCGCATCGGCCAGGACAAGTTCGGCAACGGCCGCCACTTCTGCTTCGCCGGCCACTCCGACGTGGTCCCGGTGGGCGATCTCTCGTCGTGGACCATCGGTCCGTTCTCCGCCGAGCTGTCGGGCGGCTATCTGTTCGGCCGCGGCGCCGCCGACATGAAGGGCGCGATCGCGGCCTTCACCGAGGCCTGCGCGCGTTTCCTGGCGCGGCGCGGTCGCGACTTCGGCGGCTCGATCAGCCTTCTGATCACCGGCGACGAGGAGGGGCCGGCGGTCAACGGCACGGTCAAGATGCTGAAAAAGCTCGCCGAGCGCGGCGAGACGATCGACGCCTGCGTGGTCGGCGAGCCGACGAGCTCGAAACGCTTCGGCGACATGATGAAGATCGGCCGGCGCGGCAGCATGACGGTCGACCTGGTGGTGCGCGGCATCCAGGGCCATGTCGGTTATCCCGAACGGCTCGACAATCCCATCCATCGCCTGTCGGCGTTGATCGAGGCGCTGGTGCGCGAGCCGATCGACCAGGGCAGCACGCACTTCCAGCCGACGTCGCTGCAGTTCACCACCATCGATGTCGGCAACAAGGCGACCAACATCGCCCCCGGCACGGTGAAGGCGCGCTTCAACACGCGCTTCAACGATCTATGGACCTCCAAGACGCTGTTGGCCCATCTCAAGGAGCGCATCGAGCGCGCGAGTGCGGCGCTGGGCGGCAACGGCACGATCGAGTTCGCCTCGGTCGAGGTGTCGGGCGAGTCCTTCTACACGGCGCCCGGACCGCTGGTCGAGCTGGTGGCCGGCGCGATCCGCGACGTCGCGGGCGTCGAGTGCGAGCTCTCGACCACCGGCGGCACGTCCGATGCGCGCTTCATCAGCCGCTACTGCCCGGTGCTCGAATTCGGGCTGGTCGGCGAGACCATGCACAAGGTCGACGAGAAGAGCGCCATCGAAGATCTGAAAACCCTGAGCCGCGTCTACGAGACGGTGCTCGACCGCTATTTCGCGGCTTAGGATCAGATCGTGCTGAGCGCCGCCGAGATCGCCCGCGGCGTGCAGGGCGCGCTGGGCTTCTTGCGGCGCGATCCAACCGCACTGCTCGCTTTCGACAACACGATGGAAGCCTGCCTGCGCTCGTTCCGCCTCATGGCGGTGACCGCGCCGCTCTATGTCGTCTATTCGCTGATCCGCTACGCCAATCTTCCCGTCGCCATCGATATCGGCGAGCTCATCGCCATCGAGACGATGAGCTACGTCATCAACTGGCTGCTCTTTCCGGTGATCTTCTACGAGGTCGCGCGCCGGCGCGGCTGGCTCGACCGCTATCCCCGTTACATCGCCGCGCTGAACTGGACCAACCTGCCGGGCATCGTCATCGCGATCGTGGCCATCGCCATCAAGATGGTCGTGCCGGCCGCCGTCGACGGCATCATCGAGATCGCCCTGCAGGCCCTGTTCTTCTACTGGTTCCTGGTGATCACGCGGCTGGCGCTCGGCACCGACTGGGCGATATCGGTGGTGCTGCTGGCGGTGAACTGGATCCCGTCATTCTTCCTGCTGATCATCGTCGACCGCTATATCGGCGTGCTGGCCGGCACCTAGATCATAGCGCACCGCCATCAGGCAAAGCCCCTGCGGCGGCGCCGTCGGCCCGGCGCGCGTGCGATCGCACGCGGCGAGCGCACTCTCGACGTCGCTCCTGCTCCACTGCCCGCGGCCGACGAGCTGCAGGGTGCCGACCAGGATGCGCACCTGGTTGTGCAGGAACGAGCGCGCGCCGACATCGATGCGGATCAGCTCGCCCTCGCGCGTCACCTCGAGCTGGTCGAGCGTCTTGACGGACGAGGCCGCCTGGCAGGCGGCCGAGCGGAAGCTGTTGAAGTCGTGGCGGCCGATCAGGAGCGTCGCAGCATCGGCCATGGCGGCAGCGTCGAGCGCTACGGGCACGTGCCAGACGCGGCCGCGATCGAGCGCCGGCGGCGCGCGGCGGTTCAGGATCAGGTAACGATAGCGCCGCGCCACGGCCGAGAAGCGGGCATGGAAGTCGTCCGGCACGATCTCGGTCCGGGTGACAACGATCGGCTGGGGCTTGAGATGGAAGTTCACCGCCGCCTGCACGGTGTCGGCGGGCTTCTCGCCGACGAGATCGATGTGTGCGACCTGGGCCAGCGCATGCACGCCGGTATCGGTGCGTCCGGCGCCATGCAGCGCCACGCGCTCGCCGCAGAAGGCGAAGATCGCGTCTTCGAGCGCGCCCTGGATCGAGGGGCCGTTGTCCTGGCGCTGCCAGCCGACGAACGGCGCGCCGTCATACTCGATGGTGAGCTTGTAGCGCGGCACGGCGTCAGGTCGGCAATGGCACGACGGCGGGCGGCGCCAGCACCGTGCCGGCCGCCAGCGCAAAGCCGCGCAAAAAGGCGTCGGCCGCCTGCGCCGACTTGCCGGCGCGCTGCAGCGTCAACAGCTTCAGCCCGCCGACGCCACAGGCCACGACGGGAAAGCCGTCGCGGCCGATGTTCACCGTGCCCGGCGCGCCGCTGGCGAGCGCCAGCGCCGCGCCCAGCACCTTGATCCGTTCGCCTCCGACATCGAACGACGTGCCCGGCCAGGGATGGAAGGCGCGCACCTTGCGCTCGAGCTCGGCCGCCGGCCGCCGCCAGTCGAGCGCGCCTTCCTCCTTGCCGAGCTTGCGGGCGTAGGTGACGCCGTCGTCGGGCTGAGGCACCGGCTCGATGGTCCTGCCGACCAGCGCATCGAGCGTCGACACGATCAGCCGGCCGCCCAGTTCCGCCAACCGGTCGTGCACCGTCTCGGCGGTGTCCGCGGCTGAGATGGGTGTGCTCTCGGCCAAAAGCATGGGTCCGGTGTCGAGGCCTTCATCCATGCGCATGATGGTGACGCCGGTCTCGGCATCGCCCGCCAGGATGGCGCGGTGGATCGGCGCCGCCCCGCGCCAGCGCGGCAGCAGCGAGCCGTGGATGTTGATGCAGCCCAGCACCGGCGCCTCGAGGAACGCCTTGGGCAGGATGTGGCCGTAGGACACGACGACCGCGGCATCGAGATCGAGCGCCTTGAAGGACGCCGCTTCCTCCTCGCTGCGCAGGCCTTTCGGCGTGCGCACGGCGAGGCCCAGCGACAGGGCGAGCTCATGCACCGGCGTGAGCCGCTCCTGCTGGCCGCGGCCGGCGGGCTTGGGCGCGCGGGTGTAGACCGCGACCACGTCGTGGCCGGCCTCGACCAGCGCCTTGAGCGCCGGCACTGCGAATTCCGATGTGCCGAGAAACGCAAGCTTCATCGCCGGACCTTATAGGCAGCCGCGCGCTCGTGAGCTAGGTATGCGGCGGCAAATGGAATCGCACCATCTACCCCCGACTGCCGGCCCGACGACCGTCCACAAGGGCCCGGCAGCCAACCTCGCCGCCCGCCGCGCCGCCGGCGAGGTCCACGCCGATCCCGTGCAGGAAAAAGTCGTCCAGAAGCTGCAGGCGATCTACGAGCAGCTTGTCGCGATGGCCGACCATCCGGCGCCCAAGCCCGGCTTTTTCGCGCGGCTCGGCCTCGGGCACTCGGCCAAGCCGCCGGCCGGCCCGCGCGGGCTTTACATCTGGGGCCCGGTCGGCCGCGGCAAGTCGATGCTGATGGACCTGTTCTTCGCCGACGTGCCGATGCAGAAGAAGCGGCGCGTGCATTTCCACGAGTTCATGCTGGAGGTCCAGGACCGCCTGCACCGCCGGCGAGAGGAGCTGGCGGCCAAGGGGGCGCCGCCCGAAGCCGACACCATCGTGCCGATCGCCAAGCAGATCGCGAGCGAAACGCGGCTGCTCTGCTTCGATGAGTTCCAGGTCAGCAACATCGCCGACGCCATGATCCTGGCGCGCCTGTTCGAGGTGTTGTTCGACGAGGGCCTGACGGTGATCGCCACCTCCAACCGCAGGCCCGACGATCTCTACAAGGACGGCCTGCAGCGCGAACGCTTCGTCCCGTTCATCGACCTGGTGAAGGAGCGGCTCGACGTGATGCAGCTGGGCGGCGATCACGACTATCGCCTCGACCGGCTGCGCAACTTCGACGTCTATCTGACGCCGCTCGGCGCCTGGGCCAACGCCAAGCTCGACGAGGCCTTCCGCGCGCTGAGCGGTGGCGCCGATGGCGAGCCGCGCGTGTTGCGTACCCAGGGCCGCGACGTCGAAATCCCGCGCGCCGCCCCGGGCGTGGCCATGGCGGATTTCGTGGACTGGTGCGCCAAGCCGATGGGTGCGGCCGACTTCATCTGCATCGCGGCCAACTTCCACACCGTGATCGTGGCCGACATCCCCAAAATGGGGCCCGACAGCCAGGACAAGGCGGTGCGCTTCGTCACCATGATCGACGAATTCTACGAGAAGAAAGTGAAGTTCATCTGCTCTGCCGCGACGGCGCCGACCGGGCTCTACATCGAGGGTGACGGCGCCTTCGAATTCCAGCGCACCGTCTCCCGGCTCATGGAAATGCAGAGCCCGGAATATCTCGACCTGGAGCATATCGCCTAATTGTGATTGTGGGCCGTCCGGCCGCCAGCCTAGGCTCCGCTCCGCGTTCAACCGAAGGGAGCAGGAACATGGATGGCGATCGCTTGATTTATGGAGCGGAGAACGGCCTGTCGCGTCGCGCAGCCCTTGGCGTGCCGGTGGCTCTCGGCAGCACGTTCGCGCTGTCGGTCCAGCCGGTGCAGGCCCAGACCATGATCGTCACCCCGACCGACGGGCTCACCGCAGGCGCGGTGAAGGTCAAGACCAAGGACGGCAAGGACATGGATGCCTACCGCGCGATGCCGGCGAGCGGACAGGGCTTCGGAACCATCCTGGTCGTGCAGGAGATCTTTGGCGTGCATGCCCACATCGCCGACATGTGCCGTCGCTTCGCCAAGGCCGGTTACTACGCCATCGCGCCCGAGCTCTACTTCCGCCAAGGTGATGCCAAGACCTATACCGAGATTCCCAAGCTGATCGCTGAGCTCGTGTCCCAGGTGCCCGATGCGCAGGTCATGGGTGATCTCGATTCGGCGGTCGCCTTCGCCAAGAGCGAGGGCAAGGCCGACACGGCCAAGCTCGGCATCACCGGCTTCTGCTGGGGCGGGCGCATCGTATGGATGTACGACGCGCATAATCCTGCGGTGAAGGCAGGCGTTGCCTGGTACGGCCCGCTGGTGCGCCTTGGTACGGAGCTGCAGCCCAAGAATCCGATCGATCTCGTCAAGGACCTGCACGGTCCGGTGCTCGGCCTCTATGGCGGCGCCGACACCGGCATCTCCCAGGAGTCGGTCGACAAGATGCGCGAGGCGCTGAAGACCGGCAGTCCCGCGGCGCAGAAGTCGCGGATCGACGTCTATCCCGACACGCCACACGCCTTCAACGCCGACTATCGTCCGAGCTACCGCAAGGACCCGGCGGAGGACGGCTGGAAGAAGGCGTTGGCCTGGTTCAAGGCGAACGGCGTAGGCTGACCGCCTGATGGCGGACAGCACCAGCATAAGGACCCGGTCGGGCCTGACGTTCACTGCGGACGTCGCGGGCCCGCCGGCTGGGCCGCTGGTGCTGCTGCTGCACGGCTTTCCTGAATCCAGACACAGTTGGCGGGCGGCGTTGCCTGCGCTTGCCAACGCGGGTTATCGCGCGGTGGCGCCCGACCAGCGCGGCTACTCGGCGGGCGCGCGGCCCGAACCGGCCGATCTTTCGAACTACGCCTTCGACAAGCTGGTCAACGACGCCATCGAGATCGTGGCGGCGGCGGGTCACGACGGCCGGCGCTTCCATCTGGTCGGCCATGACTGGGGCGGGCAGGTGTCGTGGGGCGTTGCGGCGGCGCATCCCAAGCGGCTCGCCTCGCTCACCATCATGTCGCGGCCGCATCCCAAGTCGTTCCGTCGCGCGCTTGAAAAGCCGGACGGCGAGCAGAAGAACCGTTCGCGCCATCATCGCGCGTTCCTCGATGCGGAGACCGGCAAGCTCCTGCTGGCCGACAACGCGCGCCGCCTGCGCGACGGCCTGTTCGGTCAGGGCGTGCCCGCTGCAGCGATGGAGGAGCATCTATCGGTGCTGGGCACTCCGCCGGCCATGGAAGCGGCGCTCGCCTGGTATCGCGCCAACGTCGGTCTGGCCGCCGACATCGGCACAATCGAGGTCCCGACGCTCTATATCTGGGGCGACGCCGACGCCACGGTCGGGCCCGACGCCGCACACGGCACGGGTGAATTCATCGCCGCTGCCTTTGCCATGGAAGTGCTGCCGGGTGTCGGCCATTTCATCATGGACCAGGCGCCGGCCAAGGCCGCGGAACTGCTGCTGGCGCACCTCAAAAAGCATCCGGTCTGAAAGCCTCGCGCTGTCGCCTTGCCGCTCCCGGCGAATCGCGCTACCACGCGCCGCCTTTAGGAAATTCGGGAGTTTTTGGCATGGCTCGCAAGAAGATCGCGCTGATCGGCGCCGGACAGATTGGTGGCACCCTCGCGCTGCTCGCCGGCCAGAAGGAACTGGGCGACATCGTCCTGTTCGACATCCCCGACCTCGAAGGCGTCGCCAAGGGCAAGGCGCTCGACATCGCCCAGCTCAGCCCCGTCGAGGGCTTCGACGCCAGGTACAGCGGCACCTCGGACTACAAGGACATCGAGGGCGCCGACGTCGTCATCGTCACCGCGGGCGTCCCACGCAAGCCCGGCATGAGCCGCGACGACCTGGTCGGCATCAACGCCAAGATCATCGATTCGGTGGGCAAGGGCATCAAGCAGCACGCGCCCGACGCCTTCGTCATCGTCATCACCAACCCGCTCGACGCCATGGTCGGCCTGATGCAGGAAGTCACCGGCTTCCCGGCCAAGCGCGTCGTCGGCATGGCGGGCGTGCTCGACAGCGCGCGCTTCCGCCTGTTCCTCGCCGAGGAATTCAACGTCTCGGTCGACGACGTCACCGCCTTCGTGCTGGGCGGCCACGGCGACACCATGGTGCCGCTGCTGCGCTACTCGACGGTCGGCGGCATTTCGCTGCACGACCTGGTCGACATGGGCTGGACCACCAAGGAGCGCCTGGACAAGATCGTCCAGCGCACGCGCGACGGCGGCGCCGAGATCGTCGCCCTGCTCAAGACCGGCTCGGCCTTCTACGCCCCGGCCGCCTCGGCAATCGCCATGGCCGAGTCCTACCTCAGGGACAAGAAGCGCGTGATCCCCTGCGCCGTCCAGCTCAATGGCGAGTATGGCGTGAAGGGCCTCTACATCGGCGTGCCGGTGGTGATCGGCTCCAGCGGTGTCGAGCGCATCGTCGAGGTCGAGTTCAGCGCCGAAGAGAAGGCGATGTTCGACAAGTCGGTCGCCGCCGTGCAGTCGCTAATCGACGCGACCAACAAAATCGTCGGCCGCTGATCGGAAGGCTGCCAAAGTCCCTAGACCTTGGTCGAACGTCTCTAAACGATCATCAGTCCATCGTTGCCAAGGGCAGGCGGCACTCATAAAGTGCCGCTGACCCCTGTCAGTTGCGTTTAGCAACTGAAGCCCGAGCAACAGGTTTTCATGAATATCCACGAGTATCAGGCCAAGGCGTTGCTGGCCAAATTCGCCGTCCCGCTGCTCAAGGGCGGCGTGGCCTATACCAAGGACGAGGCCATGGACGTGGCCCGCAAGCTCGGCAGTCCCGTCACGGTCGTGAAGGCGCAAATCCACGCCGGCGGCAGGGGTAAGGGCCGCTTCAAGGACGATCCCAACGGCAAAGGCGGCGTACGAATCGCGAAATCGGTCGAGGAAGTCGGCCAGCACGCCCAGGCCATGCTGGGCCATGAGCTGGTCACCAAGCAGACCGGGCCGGCCGGGAAGACTGTCAAGCGCCTCTACATCGAGGACGGCTGCGACATCAAACGCGAGCTCTACCTCTCCATGCTGGTCGACCGCTCGATCGGCCGCGTCGCCATCGTCGCCTCGACCGAGGGCGGCATGGATATCGAGACGGTGGCGCACGACCATCCCGAAAAGATCGTCGAGCAGGCGATCGATCCGGCCGCGGGCTTCCAGGCCTACGAGGGCCGCAAGATCGCCTTTGCGCTCGGCCTCAGCGGCAAGCAGGTCGGCGCCTTCGTCAAGATGATGGGCGGCCTCTACAAGGCCTTCACCGAGCTCGACTGCTCGCTGATCGAGATCAATCCGCTGGTCGTCACCGGCGCGGGTGACGTGCTGGCGCTCGATGCCAAGATGAACTTCGACGACAACGCCCTGGAGCGTCACAAGGACCTCGAAGACCTGCGCGACGTCGACGAGGAGGACCCCTCCGAGACCGAGGCCGCCAAGTACGCGCTGAACTACGTCAAGCTCGACGGCCAGATCGGCTGCATGGTGAACGGCGCAGGCCTTGCCATGGCCACCATGGACATCATCAAGCTCTACGGTGCCGAGCCCGCCAACTTCCTCGATGTCGGCGGCGGCGCCACCAAGGAGCGCGTGACTGCGGCCTTCAAGATCATCCTCAAGGACCCCAACGTCGAGGGCATCCTGGTCAACATCTTCGGCGGCATCATGCGCTGCGACGTGATCGCCGAAGGCGTCGTCGCCGCGGCGCGCGAGGTCAACCTGCACGTGCCGCTGGTGGTGCGGCTGGAAGGCACCAATGTCGAACTCGGCAAGAAGATCCTGAAGGAGTCCGGTCTCAAGATCACGTCGGCGGAGAACCTCGCCGACGCCGCCGAGAAGATCGTCACGGCCGTCAAGGAGGCAAGCTGATGGCCGTTCTGGTCGACAAGAACACCAAGGTGATCTGCCAGGGCTTCACCGGCTCGCAGGGCACGTTCCATTCCGAGCAGGCGATTGCCTACGGCACCAAGATGGTGGGCGGCGTCACGCCCGGTAAGGGCGGCACCACCCATCTCGACCTGCCGGTGTTCGACACCGTGTCCGAAGCCGTCGCCAAGACCGGCGCCACGGCGAGCGTGATCTATGTGCCGGCGCCCTATGCCGCCGATTCGATCCTCGAGGCGGTCGACGCGGAGATCCCGCTGGTGGTCTGCATCACCGAGGGCATCCCGGTGCTCGACATGGTCGAGGTCAAGCGCGTGCTGGCCGGCTCCAAGTCGCGGCTGATCGGGCCCAACTGCCCGGGCGTCATCACGCCGGGTGAATGCAAGATCGGCATCATGCCGGGCCACATACACAAACGCGGCTCGATCGGCATCATCTCGCGTTCGGGCACGCTCACCTACGAGGCGGTGGCTCAGACCAGCGCGGTGGGCCTCGGCCAGACGACCTGCATCGGCATCGGCGGCGATCCGGTGAACGGCACCAACTTCGTCGAGTGCCTGGAGATGCTGCTGGCCGATCCCGAGACCAAGGGCATCGTCATGATCGGCGAGATCGGCGGCGACGCCGAGGTCAAGGGCGCCGAATTCATCAAGGCCAGCAAGACCAAGAAACCGGTGGTGGGCTTCATCGCCGGCCGCACCGCGCCGCCGGGCCGTCGCATGGGCCATGCCGGCGCCGTCATCTCGGGTGGTCAGGACACCGCCGAGTTCAAGGTCCACGCCATGCGTTCGGCAGGGATCAGCGTCGCCGATTCCCCCGCCGCCTTGGGCGAGGAAATGCTGAAAGCGATGAAGGGCTGACACCACATCATGTTCCTCTCCCGCGCTAGGGGGAGAGGCTAGGTGAGGGGGCTTCGACGGCCGTCTTTAACCCCCTCACCCAACCTCTCCCCCTAGCGGGGGAGAGGAGGAAGAGGAGTAAAGGCCAATGCAAGCAGAGCAGACATCGTTCCTGTTCGGCGCCAACGCCCCGTTCATCGAAGAGCTGTACGCGCGTTATCTGGGCGATCCCAATGCCGTAGACGGCGAATGGCGCACCTTCTTCGAGGCGCTGGCCGAGCAGAAGGGCGATGTGCTGGCCGAGGTGCGCGGCGCCTCGTGGGCCCCCAACGGTGCGCGGGTGATCGGCGCGGTCGATCCCGAGACGCTGCCGTCGCCGGCCAACCGCAACGTCAAAGGCAATGGCCAAGCAAGCGACAAGGCCAACGGCGCCGCCGCGGCGGCCCTCGCCGGCAAGACCGAAGAGGAGGTCCGCGCCGCCGCGCATGACACCTCGCGCGCCTTCCTGCTGATCCGCTCCTACCGCATCCGCGGCCATCTCGAAGCCGACCTCGATCCGCTCGGCCTGATCAAGCGCGAGCTGCATCGCGAGCTCGATCCGGCGACCTACGGCTTCGGCGAGAACGACTGGGATCGCCCGATCCTGATCTTCGGCTCGCTGGGCTTGGGCGAATCGGCCACCCTGCGCCAAATCTGGGACCGACTGCGCAAGACCTACTGCGGCAAGATCGGCGTGGAGTACATGCACATCTCCGATCCTGACCAGAAGGCGTGGATCCAGGAGCGCATCGAGCACATCGAGAACCACACCGAGTTCACCGTCGAAGGCCGCCGCATGATCCTGCAGCGCGTCGTCGAGGCTGAAGGCCTGGAGCGCTATCTCGGCGTGAAGTTCGTCGGCACCAAGCGCTTCGGCCTCGACGGCGGCGAATCGCTGATCCCCGGCATCGAGCAGATCCTGAAGCGTGGCGGCCAGCTCGGCATTCGCGACGTCGTGATCGGCATGCCCCATCGCGGCCGCCTCAACACGCTCGTGCATGTCCTGCACAAGAGCTACACGGCGCTGTTCTCGGAATTCCAGGGCCGCTCCTCACAACCCGAGGAAATGCGCGGCTCGGGCGACGTGAAATACCATCTCGGCGCCTCGGCCGATCGCGAGTTCGACGGCACCACCATCCACGTCTCGCTGGCGCCCAACCCCTCGCACCTCGAGGCGGTCAATCCCGTGGTGCTGGGCAAAGCGCGCGCCAAGCAGGACCAGCGCGGCGATGTCGATCGCGGCCAGGTCATGGCCATCCTGATGCACGGCGACGCGGCCTTCGCCGGCCAGGGCCTGGTGGCCGAGAGCCTCGACCTCTCCGATCTCGGGGGTTACCGCATCGGCGGCACCATCCACTACGTGGTCAACAACCAGATCGGCTTCACGACGCTGCCGACCTACTCGCGCTCGGGTCCCTATTGCACCGAGGTCGCCAAGATCGTGCAGGCGCCGATCCTGCACGTGAATGGCGACGACCCCGAGGCCGTGGTCCACGTCTCGCGCATCGCCACCGAATATCGCCAGCACTTCAAGCGCGACATCGTCATCGACATGTTCTGCTATCGCCGGCACGGCCACAACGAGTCGGACGAGCCGATGTTCACCCAGCCGCTGATGTACAAGGAGATCGGCGCGCACAAGACGGTGAAAGAGGTCTATGCGGCGCGGCTCGAGGCCGAGGGTGTGGTCACCGCGGCCGACGTGGCCGGGCTCGACGCGGCGTTGCGCGAGAGGCTCGACAAGGCGCTCGAGGCCGCGACCCAGTACAAGCCCAACAAGGCCGACTGGCTGGAAGGCCGCTGGGCCGGCTTTACGGTCGCGCCGGGCGAGGAAGACCGCAAGGGTGTGACCGCCGTCGATCTTGACCGGCTGACCGCGGTGGGACATGCGCTCAGCCAAGCGCCCAAGGGCTTCGACCTCAATCGCAAGATCGCGCGTCAGCTCCAGGAGAAGCGCAAGACCATCGACACCGGCGAGAACATCGACTGGGCGACCGGCGAGGCGCTGGCCTGGGGCACGTTGCTGGCCGAAAGCACGCCGGTGCGGCTGAGCGGCCAGGATTCCGGCCGTGGCACCTTCTCGCAGCGCCATTCGGTGCTGGTCGACCAGACCAACGAGAGCAAGTACATCCCGCTGAACCACGTCGCCTCCGAGCAGGCGCGCTTCGAGGTGATCGACAGCCCGCTGAACGAAGCGGGCGTGCTGGGCTTCGAGTACGGCTATTCGTCGGCCGAGCCGAACGCGCTGGTGATGTGGGAAGCACAGTTCGGCGACTTCGCCAACGGCGCGCAGGTCATCATCGACCAGTTCATCTGCTCGGGCGAGAGCAAGTGGCTGCGCATGAACGGCCTGGTGATGCTGCTGCCGCACGGCTACGAGGGCCAGGGACCGGAGCACAGCTCGGCCCGTCTCGAGCGCTACCTGCAGCTCTCGGCCGAGGATAACTGGCAGGTCGTCGTGCCGACGACGCCAGCCAACTACTTCCACGCGCTCCGCCGCCAGATGCGCCGCTCGTTCCGCAAGCCGTTGGTGGTGATGACGCCGAAGTCGCTGCTGCGCCACAAGGATTGCGTCTCGACCCTGGCCGATTTCGGGCCGGGCACGTCGTTCCGCCGCATCCTGGCGGAAACCGACAAGCTCGACGACGCCAAGGTCCGGCGCGTCATCCTGTGCTCGGGCAAGGTCTACTTCGACCTCGTGGCCGAGCGCCGCAAGCGCAAGATCGAGGACATTGCCATCCTGCGCATCGAGCAGCTCTACCCGTTCCCGTTCAGCCGGCTCGGCGTGCGGCTGTCGCAGTATCCCAGCGCCGAGGTGGTGTGGTGCCAGGAGGAGCCCGAGAACATGGGCGCCTGGCATTTCGCCGATCGCCGCATCGAGCGGGCGCTTGCCGGGCTCAACGTGAAGTCGACGCGGCCGGTCTATATCGGCCGGCCGGAATCGGCCTCGCCGGCAACCGGCTCGGCGCGCACGCACGTCAAGGAACAGGCCGATCTGGTCGACCGCGCGCTGACGCTGGCTTGAGTTTGGCTGCCTGAGCGCGCGCTGAGGAGGGTTTTTAAATGGCCGTCGAGATCAAGGTCCCCGCGCTGGGTGAATCGGTCACCGAGGCGACCGTCGCCAAGTGGCTGGTCAAGGCGGGCGATGCCGTCACCATCGACCAGCCTCTGTGCGAACTGGAGACCGACAAGGTCACCGTCGAGGTGAATGCCACGGTGGCCGGCACCATGGTCGACCTTGCCGTCGAGGAAGGCGCCACCGTCCAGGTCGGCGGCGTGCTGTGCCACATCGAGGCTGGCGCCGCGGGTGCGGCGGCTGCGAAGCCCGCTGCTGCACCGCCGGCGGCGCCGCCCAGGCCGGCGCCTGCAGCTGCACCTCCACCGGCACCGAGCCCCGCACCCGTTGCTCCTTCTGCTCCCGTTGTCGCTCCTGCCGCGGCCAACGCCAACATCGCTGCCTCCGGCCCGGCCACACGCAAGCTGGTCGAAGAGACTGGCGTTACGCCATCGGCCATCCAGCCCACGGGCAAGGACGGCCGCGCCACCAAGGCCGACGTGATGGCGGCCCTCTCGTCGATCCCGGCGTCGACGGCGCCGGCCGCGAAGCCCGCGGCGCCGGGCGGGCCGCGCGCGCGCGCCGACCGCGAGGAGCGGGTGCGCATGACGCGGCTGCGCCGCACCATCGCCAATCGCCTCAAGGAAGCGCAGAACACCGCGGCCATGCTCACCACCTTCAACGAGGTGGACATGACCAACGTGATGGCGCTGCGCGAGCGGTTGAAGGACGACTTCGAGAAGAAGCACGGCGCGCGACTGGGCTTCATGTCGTTCTTCGTCAAGGCGTGCATCGCCGGGCTTAAGGAGCTGCCGGCGGTCAATGGCGAGATCGAGGGCGACGACATCGTCTACAAGAACTACTACGACATCGGCGTCGCCGTCGGCACGCCGCAGGGCCTGGTGGTTCCGGTGGTGCGCGACGCCGACCAGAAGTCGTTCGGCGACATCGAGAAGACGATCGGCGAGCTCGGCCGCAAGGCGCGCGACGGCAAGCTCTCGATCGCCGAGCTGACCGGCGGCACCTTCACCGTCTCCAACGGCGGCGTCTACGGCTCGCTGATGTCGACGCCGATCCTCAATCCGCCGCAGTCGGCCATCCTCGGCATGCACAAGATCCAGCCGCGCCCCATGGTGGTCGGCGGCGAGGTCAAGGTGCGGCCGATGATGTACCTCGCGGTGTCTTACGACCACCGTATCGTCGACGGCCGCGAGGCCGTGCTGTTCCTGGTGCGCGTCAAGGAATGCATCGAGGATCCGGAGCGCCTGCTGCTCGGCGTTTGAGGGGACGCACCCATGTCGCTACGCCAAGACTGTCATCCCGAGCGTAGCGAGGGACCCTTGAGGGGCCAGGGAAGGTCCCTCGCTACGCTCGGGATGACAGTAGTGTTGCGACAGGCGGTGTAGCGTCATGGCAAACGAAACCTTCGATCTCGTCGTGATCGGCGCCGGACCGGGCGGCTATGTGGCGGCAATCCGCGCCGCCCAGCTCGGCATGAAGGTCGCCATGGTCGAGAAGCGCGCGACCTTCGGCGGCACCTGCCTCAATGTCGGCTGTATCCCCTCCAAGGCGCTGCTGCAGTCTTCGCACCTGTTCGAGGAAGCGGGCCACGATCTCGCCGAACACGGCATCGTGCTGGCGCCGCCCAAGCTCAACTTCGGCCAGCTCATGAAGCGCAAGGGTGAGGTGGTGGACGCCACCACCAAGGGCGTCGCCTTCCTGTTCCGCAAGAACAAGATCACTTCGTTCCAGGGCACCGGCCGCATCGACAAGGCAGGCGCGGTGTCGGTATTGGGCGACGACGGCGCGGTGAAGGACGCGCTCGCCACCAAGAACATCCTCATAGCCTCGGGCTCGGAAGTGACGCCGTTGCCTGGAGTCACCGTGGACGAAAAGAAGATCGTGTCGTCGACTGGCGCACTGGAGCTGGCCGAGGTGCCCAAACATCTCGTCGTGGTCGGCGCCGGCATCATCGGCCTCGAGCTGGGCTCGGTGTGGCGCCGGCTCGGCGCGGAGGTGACGGTGATCGAGTTCCTCGACCGCATCACGCCCGGCGTCGACGACGAGGTCACCAGGCACTTCCAGCGCGCGCTTGCCAAGCAAGGCCTGACGTTCAAGCTCGGTTCCAAGGTGACCAAGGCCGATGCCTCGGGGCAGGGCGTGACCTTGACGGTCGAGCCGGCCAAGGGTGGCGCGGCCGAGACCGTGCAGGCCGACATCGTGCTGGTCTGCATCGGCCGGCGGCCGTTCATCGAAGGGCTCGGCCTCGAGAAGGCCGGCGTGAAGCTGACCGAACGCGGCCGCATTGCCGTCGATGCGCATTTCCAGACCTCGGTACCCGGCATCTACGCCATCGGCGACGTGATCGACGGCCCGATGCTGGCGCACAAGGCGAGCGAGGACGGCGTTGCCTGCGTCGAGACCATCGTCGGCCAGAAGGGCCACGTGAACTGGGAACTTGTGCCCTCGATCATCTACACCCAGCCCGAGGTGGCGTGGGTCGGCAAGACCGAGGAACAACTGAAAGCGGCCGGCGTTGCCTACAAGATCGGCAAGTATCCGTTCACCGCCGATCCGCGTAGCCGCGCCAACGGCGCGACGGAGGGTTTCGTGAAGGTTCTGGCCGACAAGGTGACCGACAAGGTCCTGGGCGTGCACATCATCGGCGCCGAAGCCGGCACCATGATCGCCGAAGCCGGCATGGCCATGGAGTTCTCCGCTTCGGCCGAGGATATCGGCCGCGTCTGCCACGCCCATCCCACGGTCAACGAGGCCATGAAGGAAGCGGCGCTGGCGGCCTGGGACAAGCCGATTCATCTGTAAGGGGTCTTCGTGCGCAAGCCCTTGATGGCAGTCGCCATCGTCTTCTGCCTCCTCATGTCCGTGGTCGGCGGGCTGCTGCCGATCCTGCAGGGCTGGATCTTTTTCGTGATCGCGCTCTACCTGCTTGCCACCGAGTTCGAGACCGGGCGGCGCTGGGTCAAGGACGCGCGGCGGCGCTGGCCGCGGCTCAACCGCTGGATCGAGCAGGCTCGCGACCACCGCTGGGCGCCGAGCCATCTCAAGGAATTCGAGGACATCACCGATCCGAAGCGGTGACGGAGGCCTGCCGGACCGCGGGCCTCCAGGCCCGCCTCTTGTCATCCTGAGCGCAGCGAAGGATCTCATGCCGGTCGCAAGCGGCGATGAGGTCCTTCGCTGCGCTCAGGACGACAGATATGAGCGAGCTGGAAGCTCGCGGTCCGGAAGACAAGATCAAGGCAGCTGGGCCACGGCGCGGGCCAGCAACTGGCGGAACCAGGCGTGGCCCCGCCGGCTGTTGGTGGCGAGGCTCCAGTAGGCGTCGATGAAGAGGTGTCGGCGCGGCCAGGCGATCTCGACGATGCGCAGCGTGCCGGAACGTGCCAGCTCGCGCGCTACCCGGCGCGGCAGGAGTGCGATGCAGTCCGACTTCTCGACGATCGCGCCCAGCACCAGGAAGTTGGGGACGGTGCAGACCGGCGCCACTTCCAGCGGCGAGGTCGGCTGCAGCTGGTTCTGCAGTTCCGGCGTCATGCGGAGGCTGCGCCGGAAAGCCACGTAACGTGACGCCCGGAACTGCGCCGGTGTCAGGCGCGACGGCACGGCGCGGTTCGAGGCCGCGGCCAGGCACACCATCTCGTCGCGCCACAGCGGCAGCGAGCCGACCCGCTTGCCCAGCGTCTGCCCCCAGGCGCGCGGGCCGATCACGAAATCGACCGCGGCGAGGTCCTCGGCGGTGCGCGTTATGGCCCAGGTGAACTCCAGCACGACATGCGGCGCTTCGCGGGCGCAGATGCCGGTGAGGATCGGCGCCAGCAGCTGCGTGACGTAGTCGGCGGTGTTGATCACGAGATGGACGGTCTCGGTGGCGGGATCGAACGGCCCGGCCGGCTTCAGCAGCAGGTCGAGCTCGCCGAGCGTGCGGGCCAGTGGCTCGGCCAGCGCCGTGGCGCGGTCGGTGAGCCGGGCATTGCGACCGGGCGACACCAGCAGCTGGTCGTCGAAGGCGCCGCGCAGCTGCCGCAGCGCCCGGCTGACGGCGGGTTGCGTCATGTTGAAGGACCGCGCCGTGCTCGTGACGCTCCTGGTGCGCAGGAGCTCGTGCAGCACGGGCAGGAGATCGAGGTTGATCTTGCGCAGTCGCGCCGCGAGCTCCTGCTCGGCAATTGTCACCATAACCATGGGTTATGTTCCTTATGAGCCGTTTGACCGTTTCGTTATGCCGGCCTCTTCGGTAGCGTCAAGCCGAAGATCAAGGAGGCCGGGCATGCGAACGGGTGCCGAGTACCGCGAAAGCCTGCGCGACGGGCGCCGCATCTGGATCCTGGGCGAAGGCCGGGTCGACGACGTCGCGACCCATCCGGCGACCCGCGCGATGGTCGACGAGTACGCCGCCTGGTACGATCGCCACTTCGATCCGAAATGGCAGGACACCCTGCTCATGCCGCCGGACGCCGGCGGTTGCCGCTCGCCGGTCGGTTACCTTGTCCCGAAGAGCGCCGAGGATCTCTCGCGCATGGGCCGGTGCTTTGCCGCCACCACGTTCCTCAGCGCCGGCAACATCACCCACACGCCGGCTTACGGCCATCTGATCGCGCTCGGCGTCCAGCACGCGGTCGGTCTGCGCAACGTCTCGCCGGAGCAACTGGCCAGTATCGACGCCTACCGCGCGCTGATCGCGCGCACCGGCCGCTTTCTCACCTTCGCCGCGGGCGCCGCCACCATCGGCTATCGCCTGCGCGAGAATCCGGCCGAGCGAGCTGCGCTCAGGATCGTCAAGGAGACCGACAAGGGCCTGGTGATCCGCGGCAAGATCGGCATGCACACCAGCCCGGCCTTCGCCGAGGACGTCTATATCGGCTCACATAGCGGCATCGACGTTGGCGGCCACCGCGCCTCGTTCGTCGTCGCGGTCAATGCGCCGGGCGTCACCGTGGTCTGTCGCCGGCCGGTGGCCCGCGACGCCAATCCGTTTTGCGCACCGCTCAGCGCCCGCTTCGACGAACTCGACGGCCAGATGTGGCTGGACGACGTGCTGATCCCATGGGACCGCATCTTCCTCACCGAACCGTCGCCTGACGAGGTGGCGCGCTGGCTGTTTTGGCACCAGCTCTACTGCTGGCTCTCCAAGGCCGAGTTCACGCTGGGCCTGGCGCTCGCCTGCACGCACGCGATGGGCCTCGTCTCGCACGATGCGACCATCGATTACCTGCTCGACCTGATCACCGACGTGCAGACCGTGCGGACCTGCCAGACCGCGGCCGAGCTCGACCCCGAATTCACCCCGCTCGGCCACTGCTCGCCCAATCATCTGCATGTCTCGGTGGGAAGCCTGGCGATGCTGCGGGCGCGACCACTGATGGGCGAGATCCTGCGCATCCTGCCGGGTTCCTCGCTGGTCGTGGCGCCGACCGACCGGGATCTCGCCGAGCCCGCAATGGCCCAGGGCCTCGAGGAATCGTTCGCCGGCGCCGGCTATACCGCAAGGCAGCGGGCGGCCTTGCTGCAACTGGCCTGGGACCATGTCGGCTCGGCCCTCGACCATCGCGAATCGGTCTACGAGCTGCATGCCAACGGCGGCGCGCCGGCATGGCGCGGCCGCCTTCGCCGCAGGTTCGACCGCTACAACGAGCTCGCCGAGGCGGTCCTGAAGCATCTCGACATGGCCATGCCGGAGATCGACCTGCAGTCGATCCGCAACGCCCCGCTGGTGCCGCGCCGGCCGGTGGCCCCGGTTACCGCGCCGTCACCACCCGGGGGAAAGCCCTGATCGGAGGGGGAGCGTCGGCCGTCATTTGAGGCTATTATCCCGCATCATAAGAATTGGACCAATTCGGGAGTGTGAACGATGGACAAGCCGGTAACACCGCGTGGCGTAAATCATCTCGTGCTCAACGTCCGCGATATCGAGGAATCTCATCTCTTCTGGACGGAGGTCGTGGGCTTCCGCCAGGTCGGCCAGCTGACGCCGACCAAGGATCGGCCGAACCCGCCCAAGATGCGCTTCTACTCGGGCGTGCGCGAGGACGGCACCAGCCATCATCACGACGTCGCCCTGGTCGAGAATCGCGACCTGCCCAAGCCGCCCGAGAACTGGTCGATGTTCGGCATGCCCTGTGCGATCAATCACATCGCCATCACCATGCCGACGCGCGAGGCCTGGCTGCAGCATCTCGAGTACCTGCAGAAGAAGGGCGTGAAGTTCGACCGCCGCGTCGAGCACGGCATGACCCACAGCCTCTACATCCATGATCCCAACGGCTACGGCGTGGAGTTCGTCTACGACCTGCCCAAGGAGGTCTGGAAGGACGACATCAACGGCGCGCTGAACTACGTGAAGGTGCTGCCGACGGAGGGTGCCGAGGCGCTCCACGATCGTACGGAAGACGTTCCGGTCTTCAAGACGCCGGCGCCGGCAGAGTAGGCATTCTAGGCCGCGGCTCCTTCATGCTGCTCTCCCCCTTGGGGGAGAGGCTAGGTGAGGGGCGTCGAAGACTTCCTCCTGCATCACCCCCTCACCCAACCTCTCCCCCCAAGGGCCCCGCAAGGGGGAGAGGAGCATGAGGAGGGTTCGGGCGGAATACTCCCTAAGTCTCACACCAATTGAGCTGATCCACCGTCAGCCGGCGCTTGGCCGCGACGGCCGTGATCGTGGCCTTGTCGATGCATTGCTGGTCGGTCGGATGATAGAGGGCGGCCATCAGGCCCTTCTCGCCGTGGCCGATGCCCAGCACGTGGCCGAGCTCGTGCATGACGACGCTGCCGAGGTCGCGCGTGCCGATGCGATCGATGTAGACGATCATCAAGCCACCTGAACCGGGCAAGGGCTGGGTGTGGGCAAGCGCGATCGTCGGACCGGGCACGACGCGCGGGCCGATGCCCTCGGCCGCCATGATCGACCACGGTCGTGACTGGCGCGCGTTGGCGGCGGAGGCGCCGGAGTCCTCGACGATCGTGAACCGGACGAAGCCGTTCAGGGCCCCGTTCCATTCATTGACGGCGCGCAGGATCTTGGCGCGGTGGCCGGGCGTGAACGATCCGATGCGCAACGGCACTATCTCCTCGGCGGTCGCGGCCGGGCGATGATTGGTGTAGCGCAGGCCGGCGCCTTGTGCCGGTCGGACGGCGGCGCCCGGATCGCCAGCCAGGCTAGTGACGAGGTAGCCCGATTCCATGCAGCCCGGCAGCAGGGACAGCAGGAAAGATGAGGTGAGTATCCTCAAGTACATGACTGAACTCCTCGCTTGCGCCGAAGTTCAGCCTCGGCGGGGTGGACATTGCCGTGACGAAGAAATCTTCGCCGACCATCATCGGCCCGTCCCCAAGCAAGGGCAGTTGCCCGTCCCGCACATTCGAGCGATGCACACTCTCGCGTGCGCTGTTTGCGGTTGGCAATAGCGATCGCGCCGACGGTACGATGGATACAATTTTGTGCTGTCGAAAGAGCCGGTATGTTCGGAGCCGCTGAACGAGGGTTCGTTCGCATGAGCTGCATGATCGTCCGTTTGTCGCTCCCTCTCGCGCCGCTGCGGCTGCGCGCCTGCGCTGGCGCCGCAGAACGCACGCATCGCGCTGTCGGGATCCGGACAATGGTCTTGCGACGCATGCTCGACTCCTTTCGTCGATCCATGTCATGCCGCGGGGTAGTCATCGGTCTTCAGCGAGATTGCTCTCGTCGAAGCGCAGCAGGGCGACACTAGTCGTCGTCCTTGCCGAAGGGAGGTGTTCAAGCGGTGACACAAGGAAACAGATCCCTGGCCGTCTTGATCGGCTTGCTCGCGCTTCTGGTCTGCGCGCCTACCGTTCATGCGCAGCAGAACGTCCGCGTGCCGGTCGAGCAGGATGGCCGTACGGTGCAGCTTGCCGCGCAAATCTTCCGACCAGCAGGCGGCGGCGCCGCGGCGGCCGTCGCCATCTTTCATGGCTGCGGCGGGCCAGGTCAGAACACGGCCCGCATGGCCGGCATCCTGCGCGACTGGGGATACGTGGCACTGGTCGTCGACAGCTTCTCGGCGCGTGGGCTCATGGATGTGTGCGGCCGAAACTGGCCGAGCCAAGCCGACGCCGAAAAGCGCGCCCGCGACATCGACGCCGCCCTGCAGTGGCTCGCCGGCCGTGATTTCGTCGATCCCAAGCGGCTGGCGTTCATGGGCTATTCCTACGGTGGAGGCGTGGCCATGCTGCGCGCACTGTCGCCACAGGCCACGGACGCCGCGCCGATCGCGCGGGCGGCGATCCTGGTCTATCCCGATTGCGCGCTGGCCGATGCGCTGGGGCCCAGGCTCGTCGTGCGCCAGCCGACCCTGTTCGCCATGGGCGCACTCGACGACTGGACGCCGGTGTCGCAATGCCAGGCGGTGATCGGCCGGGTCGTGCAGGCGCGCGACCTCGTCGAGACGCGCATCTACGAGGGTGCCCATCACAGCTTCGACGCGCTCGGCCTGCCGGTGCGCTATCTCCCGGCCGTCGGCAACCGCAGCAAGTCCGGCGGCTGCTGCGGCGCGCACTACGGCGCCAACGAGGCGGCGTGGAAGGCGTTCGTTGCCGACGTGAAGGCGTTTCTCACAAGGGTGCTCGCACCGTGACCAGACCTATCTGGCATTGCCACATTGCGATGTCGCTCGACGGCAAGATCGCGCGGCCCGACGGCTCGTTCGACTGGCTCATGCCCTATCCGCCGCAGGATTTCGGCATCGATGCGTTTCATGCGGAGATCGATGCCGTGGTGATGGGGCGCGATACCTACGAGATCGAGCACGGCATGGAGGAGTGGCCGCACGACAAGCCCGTCTTCGTCGTGAGCAGCCGGCCCTTGGAGGCCGCGCCCCCGCTGGTCGAAGCGCGATCGGCCGGGCTTCCAGCCGTCGCGGACGAACTCGAAAGGCGCAGCTATCGCACGATCGGCGTCGAAGGCGGCGGCCAGCTGATCCGCGGGCTGATCGCGATCGGCAGGCTGGATGTGCTGGAGATGGCCATCATCCCGCTTGTGCTGGGCGACGGCATCCCGCTGTTTCCGCCGGGGACGCCGGAATTGCCGCTGCGCATGGTGAAATGCGAGCCCAAGGACGGAGGCGCACTGCATGTGGTCTACAAGAAGGCAGAGTAGGGCACCGGGCAGCGGGTGCGGCGGATGCGACGGCCTGCGCGATCGGAGTCGCGATGGCCCACCAGAACCTCTATGATGATCCATGACAACAGAAGCATTCGGCAAGCATATGGTGTGGACCGAGCACCCGGCGACCAAACTGCAGATCGGCATCGGCTATTCCAGCCTCAAGGAAGCGCAACACGAGTCGGTCAAGCTCGAGCAGGCTGGCTACAAGATCCTGAAGATCACCCCGACGACGTTGCCCATTCCCAACGATCGAGTCTGACGGGTCTCGCCCTTCGGAAGCGCTCGTTCTTTTCTTTTGCTGGCAGACGCACCGTGCGACGGACGGGCGGGCAGACGTGCGGTATGACGTCGGTATGCCCGGTGTCGTCGACGGCGAGGCGTGGCACGACGGGTGTGCAAGTAGGGAGTGAAACATGGCGGAGTTCGAGAAGCGGCTGGCTTGCGTCATTGCCGCAGACGGTTCAATTGCCCGTGGCTACATGATTGAAAGCTGCGAACTGGTCGGCGCGAACGAATACGTCATCACCTGGAAGGTGCCGTTGCAGAAGGAAGCGAAGACCAACTTCTCCTGCGTGATCGGCAGCGTCGCCCACGAAGAGGTCGAGCCCGGCTTCTGCACCGTCGGCCTCCTGGCCGATCCCCTGAAGATGCGCGTGCGCACCTATGGCGTCGACGGCAAGCCCGCCAAACGGCCGTTCCATTTGGCGGCGTTTCGCGACTAGAGCGCACCGGTGATGAGTGTTGCAGGAGGCATGATGGGGTCCAGCTGATTCCAGCTGGACCCCATCATGCTCTAGCTTTCATGTTCGGACCGCGGGCGGGGAGGTCGCGTCAGACGCGACCCAGCCCGCGGTCCGACTCATGAGCGCTTCGCCCGCGGGTGGGCGGCGCGGTAGACGGCGGTGAGGCGGGCGGCGTCGACGTCGGTGTAGCGCTGGGTCGTCGACAGCGAGGCGTGGCCCAGAAGCTCCTGGATGGTGCGGAGATCGCCGCCGGCACCTAGAAGATGGGTGGCGAAGGAATGGCGCAGCGCGTGCGGCGTCACGCTCTCGGCGAGGCCGAGGCTGCGCCGGATATCGCGCACGCGCTTTTGCACGATGGCAGGATCGAGCGCGCCGCCGCGGGCGCCGACGAAGAAGGCCTCGCCTGGTCCGCGGGCGGCGAGCCACGGACAGGAGTCGCGGTAGATGCGCAGGGCCTCGAGCGCCTGCGGCAGCAGCGGCACCAGGCGCGTCTTGTTGCCCTTGCCGGTGACCGCAAGCGTGTCACGCCCCGTCTTCAACAGATCCTCGACGACGCCCTTCGCCAGGCCGAGCGCCTCGCCGATGCGCAGGCCCGCGCCGTAGAGCAGCAGCAGAACGGCGGCGTCGCGCAGATCGAGCCAGGCTTCGCGCTCCTGCTCGGCCGGTGCCTCCAAAAGATCCTCCATGTCGCGTTCGGAGAGCGCCTTGGGCACCGAGCGCGGCAGCTTGGGCGTCTGGATGGCGCCGATGCTGGCGTTGTGGGCCAGTCCGCGCTTGTCGAGGAACTGGAAGAAGGAACGGACCGACGAGAAGGCGCGCGCGGTCGAGGTGCGGGCGAGTCCCTGGTGCGATCGATCGGCCAGCCAGGCGCGGAACTCGGCAGGCTTCAGCTTGCCGAGCGTGGCCAAGCTCGGAGGGCCACCGAGATAGGTGGTCATGAAGCCCAAGAACGTGGCGACGTCGTGCTCGTAGGCGACCAGAGTGTGATGGGCAAGCCGGCGTTCACTCTTGAGCCAGTCCCGCCACGCCGCGCGCGCCGTCTCGACGCTCATCGGCGTTTCATTCGGGCAGGTCGAGCCAGGCGCGAATGGTGTTCTCCAGCACCTTGGACAGGAAGAACAGGAGCTCGGTCGCCTGCTCGGGCCCGAAGGCCTGCGGATCGCGCGAGCCGAAGCACATCACGCCGTCGGGCGAGCCCGAGGAGACGCGTAGCCTCATCAGCACGTCGGACTTCACGAAGCGGGCGATGTCGCCGAAGAAGGCCTCTTCGCCGGCGATGTCGGCGCGCAGGCGGGCATGCTTGTCGGGGCCGATGGCGGCATCGATGGCGCCCGGCGCCAGCACGTAGACGCCGCGCACCGGCACACGCTTGGGCGCATCGGCATTGGCCTCGATGGCCAAGGTGATGAAGTCGACGTCCAGAAGCTCGGGCAGCTCGTGGGTGACGACGTGGATCATCTTCTCGAAGGTCGAGGCCTGGATGATGCTGATCACCGCCGCCTGGATGCGGTTCTGGACGATCTGGTTCTGCTTGGAATTGGCGATGATCTCGGTACGCTCGTTCTTGAGCCGGTCGATCTCGCTGCGCAGGCGCTTGAGGATGGCCTGCTGCATGTCGATCACGCCCGGGCCCTGCACCCGTGGCACCAGCGCCATCATCTCGGCGAGCTCGGGGTGCTTCTCGAAGAAGTCGGTATGCGCCTTGAGATAGGCGACGACGTCCTCGGCAGTGATGAGCTTGACCTGCCGGCCCGAACCGTCGGGCGCCGTCACCGTGCCGTCGCTGCCCATATGTTGCTCCGGGTCAGAGGATGGATTGACCGGTCTTGGCCCAGTCGTCGAGGAAGGCTTTAAGGCCGTTGTCCGTCAGCACGTGCTTGAAGCACTGACGCAGGACGTTGGGTGGCACGGTGGCGACATGGGCGCCCATCTTGGCGGCCTGCACGACGTGCTGGGTATGGCGTACCGAAGCGACCAGCACCTCGGTCTTGAAGTGGGGATACTGGCGGTAGATCGCCATGATCTCGTCGATAAGATGCATGCCGTCCTGGCCGATATCGTCCAGGCGGCCGACGAATGGCGAGATGAAGGTGGCCCCGGCCTTGGCTGCCAGCAGTGCCTGCGCCGCCGAGAAGCACAGGGTGACGTTCACCATCGTGCCTTCCGACGACAGCACCTTGCAGGTTTTCAGGCCATCCGGGGTCAGGGGCACTTTCACGGCGATATTCTTGGCGAGCTTGGCGAGCTTCCTGCCCTCTTCGAGCATCTTCGCGTGGTTGGTCGCGACGGTTTCGGCGCTGACAGGGCCCGGGACGATGGCACAGATCTCCTTGATCACCTCCAGCATAGGTCGGCCGGACTTCAGGATCAGCGAGGGATTGGTCGTCACGCCGTCGAGCAGACCCGAGGCCGCCAAATCCTTGATTTCGGCAACCTCGGCGGTATCGACGAAGAACTTCATATAAACTACCCCAATGGCCAGTGGTATGGACTCGCCTGTTGCCACAATTTCTAGCGATTCCCCCTTGGAGCCACAAGCCGAGGGGCCTGTTTCGTCACGGCCGGAATCGGTGGAAAACATCAAGCGCACCGTCCGCGTCCTGCTGCCGCTGCCTCTGGCCGACGCCTACGATTACAGCGTCCCCGAAGGCCTGGAGGTTGCCGCCGGTCACTTCGTGGTCGTGCCGCTGGGCAAGCGTCAGACGATCGGCGTGGTGTGGGGGGAAGGCTCGGGCGAGGTCGCGGCCAACAAGCTGCGCGACATCGAGGAGGTGTTGCCGGCCCTGCCGATGGCCGATGCGCTGCGTCGCTTCGTCGATTGGGTCTCGGCCTACACGCTGGCGCCACCGGGCGCGGTGCTGCGCATGGCAATGAGCGTGCCGTCGGCGCTCGAGGCGCCCAAGACCGAGATCGTCTATCGCGCGGCGGCCGGTAACGGTGCAGAGGGCGACGATGCGGCGCTAAAGCTCACCAACGCGCGACGTCGCGTGCTCGAGCAGCTGAAGGAGGGACCGGCGCTGCCGGCCGCGGAGCTCGCTCATATCGCAGGTGTCGGCACGTCGGTGATCAAGACCATGGCGTCGATCGGCCTGCTCGAGCCCGTCGAGCGCACGATGCGACGCTCGTTTGCGCAGCCCGACGGCAAGCGGCAGGGGCCGGAGTTGTCGCCCGAACAGGCGATCGCGGCGCAAGGCCTGGTCGACAAGGTCCTGGCGCACAGCTTTTCGGCGACACTGCTCGACGGCGTGCCGGGCGCGGGCAAGACCGAGGTCTATTTCGAAGCCATAGCCGCGGCGCTGGCGTCAGGGCGGCAGGTGTTGGTCCTGCTGCCCGAGATCGCGCTGACGGCACAGTGGCTGAAACGCTTCGAGGATCGCTTCGGCGCCCTGCCGGCGTCGTGGCATTCCGGCCTGACCAGCCTGGAGCGGCGCGAAACCTGGCGCGCCATTGGCGAGGGCAGGGTGGGCGTGGTGGTGGGCGCGCGCTCGGCGCTGTTCCTGCCTTTCGCCAATCTCGGCCTGATCGTGGTCGACGAAGAGCACGACGGCTCGTTCAAGCAGGATGACGGCGTCAGCTACAATGCGCGTGACATGGCGGTGGTGCGGGCGCGGTTGGTGTCGGCGCCGATCGTGCTTGCTTCCGCGACGCCGTCGCTCGAGAGCGTCGTCAATGTCACGAACGGCCGTTACGGCTCGGTGCACCTGCCGGATCGCCATGGTGGGCAGCAACTCGCCAAGTTGTCGGCGGTCGATCTCAGGCGCCAGGCGCCGGCGCGCGGCCGCTGGCTGTCGCCGCCGGTGGTCGAGGCGATGAAGCGGACCTTCGAGGCCAAGGAGCAGACGCTGCTGTTCCTCAATCGCCGCGGCTACGCACCGATGACGCTGTGCCGTGCCTGCGGCCATGGCATCGAATGTCCGCAATGCTCGGCCTGGCTGGTCGAGCATCGCTTCCGCCGGACCCTGGTCTGTCATCACTGCGGCCATGCCGAGCCGCCCGCCCGCGATTGCAAGAATTGCGGCTCGGTCGATCAGTTCGTCGCCTGCGGTCCCGGCGTCGAGCGGCTGGCGGAGGAGGCGCTGGAACTGTTTCCCGAGGCGCGACTGGAGCTGTTCACATCCGACAGCCTGATGAATCGCAACGAGGCCACTGCCGCAGTCGAGCGCATGATCGCCGGCGAGATCGACATCCTGATCGGCACGCAGATGGCGGCCAAAGGCCATCACTTTCCCAATCTCACGCTCGTCGCAGTCGTCGATGCCGATCTCGGTCTGAATGGCGGCGACCTGCGCGCGGCCGAACGGACCTTCCAGCTGCTCTATCAGGTGGCCGGCCGCGCCGGCCGCGAGGATCGTCCGGGGCGGGCGCTGGTGCAGACCCATGTGCCGGAGCATCCGGTGATGCAGGCGCTGGTGTCGGGCGATCGCGATCGCTTCGTGGCGGCCGAGCTGGCCGACCGGCAGGCGGCCGGCATGCCGCCCTACGGCCGTTTGGCGTCGCTGATCATCTCGGGGCCCGACCCGGCCGCCGTCGACAAAGTCTGCGCCGCCCTGGCGCGTCGGGCGCCGCATCAGGACGGCGTCACCATCCTCGGTCCTTCGACCGCGCCGCTGGCCTTGCTGCGTGGTCGCCATCGCCGTCGATTTCTGCTGAAAACCTCGCGCGATATCGCAGTGCAACCCTTGCTCCGAAGCTGGCTCGAGAGGATCGGTTTGCCTGGCTCAGTGCGTCTGCAGGTCGACGTCGATCCCTATTCCTTCATGTAACCGAGATGCTGGCTAAAGCGTCGTACCGCGCTGAAAAATCGCGGTAATACAGGGCCTTGGCATCCTTGCGCCCTGGAAAACCACATGGTAGCAACGCGCGCTTTTCCGGGGTGGAGCAGTCGCACGCCTTGGGAAAAGTGAGGGGATTCAACCACTTGCCGGACCGCCCGTGGCGGCCTGGGAGAGGCGTTCGACGTGTCAACTTCCGCCACATCAGGCGTTGCTGGGCGCTATGCCAGCGCTCTTTTCGGGTTGGCCGACGATGCCAAGTCGCTTGACCAGGTGGCGCAGGACCTGACGGACTTCCGCAAGATGGCCACCGAGAGCCCGGAGCTCTCCCGCGTGCTGGCCAGCCCGGTGATCGGCCGCGCTGCCCAGAGCAAGGCGCTGCTCGCCGTCCTCGATGCCGCCGGCATCAAGGGACTGACCCGCAGCTTCGTCGGCACGGTGGCTGCAAACGGCCGCGCCCGCGAGCTGATCGCCATGGCGACAGCGTTCCTCGCCGAACTCGCCAGCCGTCGTGGCGAGACCACGGCGTCCGTGACGTCGGCCGTTCCGTTGTCGGCCCAGCAGCTGCAGCAGCTTGGCGATACGCTGCGCTCGGTGCTGGGCGGCGCCAAAGTTTCCATCGATGCGCGCGTCGAACCCGAGATCCTGGGCGGCCTCGTCGTCAAGGTCGGCTCGCGCCTGTTCGATTCGTCCATCCGCAGCAAGCTGCAGCGTCTGCAGCTCGCCATGAAGGGGGTTGCCTAAAATGGATATCCGCGCCGCTGAAATCTCGGCCATTCTCAAGCAGCAGATCGCCAACTTCGGCACCGAGGCCGAAGTCGCCGAGGTCGGCCAGGTCCTCTCGGTCGGTGACGGCATCGCCCGCGTCTATGGCCTCGACAGCGTCAAGGCCGGCGAGATGGTCGAGTTCCCCGGCGGCATCAAGGGCATGGCGCTCAACCTCGAGAGCGACAATGTCGGCGTCGTGATCTTCGGCGAGGACCGCACGATCCGTGAAGGCGACACCGTCAAGCGCACCGGCGCCATCGTCGACGTCCCGGTCGGCAAGGGCCTGCTCGGCCGCGTGGTCGACGGTCTCGGCAACCCGATCGACGGCAAGGGCCCGATCGCCTCGACCGAGCGCCGCCTCGTCGAAGTGAAGGCGCCCGGCATCATTCCGCGCAAGTCGGTGACCGAGCCGATGCAGACCGGCCTGAAGGCCCTCGATTCACTGGTGCCGGTCGGCCGCGGCCAGCGCGAGCTGATCATCGGCGACCGCCAGACCGGCAAGACCGCCGTGGCGATCGACACCTTCCTGAACCAGAAGCCGATCAACAAGGGCACCGACGAGAGCCGCAAGCTCTATTGCATCTACGTCGCCATCGGCCAGAAGCGCTCGACCGTGGCGCAGATCGTCAAGACCCTCGAGGACAACGGCGCGCTGGAGTACTCCATCGTCGTCGCCGCCACGGCGTCGGATCCGGCGCCCATGCAGTTCCTGGCGCCCTATACCGGCTGCGCCATGGGCGAGTATTTCCGCGACAACGGCATGCACGCCGTGATCGTGTACGACGACCTTTCCAAGCAGGCCGTCTCCTACCGCCAGATGTCGCTGCTGCTGCGTCGCCCGCCGGGCCGCGAGGCGTATCCCGGCGACGTGTTCTATCTCCACTCGCGGCTGCTCGAGCGCGCCGCCAAGCTGAACGAGAAGAACGGCTCGGGCTCGCTGACGGCGCTGCCGATCATCGAGACCCAGGCCGGCGACGTCTCGGCCTACATCCCGACCAACGTCATCTCGATCACCGACGGCCAGATCTTCCTCGAGGCCGAATTGTTCTACGCGGGCATCAAGCCGGCGATCAACGTCGGCCTGTCGGTGAGCCGCGTCGGTTCGGCGGCCCAGATCAAGGCGATGAAGCAGGTCGCCGGCACCATGAAGCTGGAGCTGGCGCAGTACCGCGAGATGGCGGCCTTCGCCCAGTTCGCCTCCGACCTCGACGCCTCCACCCAGCGCCTCCTGGCGCGCGGCCAGCGGCTGACCGAGCTCCTGAAGCAGGGCCAGTACCAGCCTATGCCGGTCGAGGAGCAGGTCGCCTCGATCTACTCCGGCACCCGCGGCTTCCTCGACAACCTGCCGGTCAACCGTATCGGCGAGTTCGAGCGCCAGATGCTCGATGCGCTGCGCGCCGAGGGCTCGATGCTGACCTCGATTCGCGACAAGCGCGAGATCGTCAAGGAGACGGACGACAAGCTGAAGGCCTTCATGACCGACTTCGCCAAGAAGTTCGCCTAAGGGTCGCCGGCTCCCATGCCCAGTCTCAAAACCTTCCGGCTGCGAATCCGAAGCGTCCAGTCGACGCAGAAGATCACCAAGGCCATGAAGATGGTGGCCGCGGCCAAGCTGCGCCGGGCGCAGGAGCAGGCCACGGCGGCCCGCCCCTATGCCGAGGCCATGGACAACCTGATGGCGTCGCTGGGCGCCTCCTTCAAGGGCGGTGCCGGGCCCAGGCTGCTGGCCGGCACCGGCTCGGACCAGGTCCAGCTGCTGATCGTCGCCACCGCCGACCGCGGCCTGTGCGGCGCCTTCAACAGCTCGATCGTGCGCGAGGCGCGCCGCACCATCCGCGCGCTGATTGCCGAGGGCAAGACGGTCAAGGTGCTGGCGGTCGGCCGCAAGGGCCGCGACCAGCTGCGCCGCGACTTCGCCGGCAACATCGTCGAGACCATCACTGATCTGGGCCGTCCTCGGGTCAGCTTCGGCGATGCCCAGAAGGTCGCCAAGCGCGTCATGGAGATGTTCGAGGCGGGCGAGTTCGACGTCGCCTCGGTGGTCTTCAACCGCTTCAAGTCGGCGATGACCCAGATCGTCACCCGCCAGCAGCTCATTCCGCCGCCGGCTCCCGAGGCAGGCGCTGCCGTGACCCCGGCGCCGTCGATGGGCGGCGCAATCTACGAGTTCGAGCCCGACGAGGGCGAGATCCTGACCGACCTGCTGCCGCGCAACCTCACGGTCCAGATCTTCCGCGTCCTGCTGGAGAACGCCGCGAGCTTCTACGGCTCGCAGATGACGGCGATGGACAGTGCCTCACGCAACGCAGGTGACGTGATCAAGAAGCTGACCCTGCAGATGAACCGCTCGCGTCAGGCCTCCATCACCAAGGAACTCATCGAGATCATCTCGGGCGCCGAGGCCATCTAGCCCGCGCCGACTGCAATCGAAGGAAGGGATACCGTCATGGCCACCAACAATATCGGCACGATCACCCAGATCACGGGCGCGGTCGTCGACGTGCGCTTCGACGCAGATCTGCCGAACATCCTGAACGCGCTCCATGTGAAGGCCGACAACCGCCTGATCGTGCTCGAGGTGGCTCAGCATCTCGGCGAGTCGGAAGTCCGCACCATCGCCATGGACACGACCGACGGCCTGGTGCGCGGCGAGAAGGCAGTCGACACCGGCAGCCCGATCGCCATGCCAGTCGGCCCCGAGACGCTCGGCCGCATCCTGAACGTGATCGGCGAGCCGGTCGACGAGCGCGGCCCGGTCGGCAACAAGCTGACCCTGCCAATCCATCGCAGCGCGCCGGCGTTCATCGAGCAATCGACGGAAGCCGAGATTCTGGTCACCGGCATCAAGGTCATCGACCTGCTGGCGCCCTATGCCAAGGGCGGCAAGATCGGCCTGTTCGGCGGCGCCGGCGTCGGCAAGACCGTGACGATCATGGAGCTGATCAACAACGTCGCCAAGGCGCACGGCGGCGTGTCGGTGTTCGCGGGCGTCGGCGAGCGCACCCGCGAGGGCAACGACCTCTATCACGAGATGATCGAATCGGGCGTCATCAAGCTCGACGGCCCGGGCTCGAAGGTGGCCCTGGTGTATGGCCAGATGAACGAGCCGCCGGGCGCGCGCGCCCGCGTCGGCCTGTCTGGCCTGACCGTGGCCGAGTACTTCCGCGATGCCGAAGGCCAGGACGTGCTGTTCTTCGTCGACAACATCTTCCGCTTCACCCAGGCCGGCTCGGAAGTGTCGGCGCTGCTCGGTCGTATCCCCTCGGCGGTGGGCTATCAGCCGACGCTGTCGACCGACATGGGCGCCCTCCAGGAGCGCATCACCTCGACCAAGAAGGGCTCGATCACCTCGGTGCAGGCGATCTACGTGCCGGCCGACGACTTGACCGACCCGGCGCCTGCGACGTCGTTCGCCCATCTGGACGCGACTACGGTGCTGAGCCGCGGCATCGCCGAGATGGCGATCTTCCCGGCCGTCGATCCGCTCGACTCGACCTCGCGCATGCTCGACCCGCGCATCGTCGGCGAGGAGCACTACCAGGTGGCCCTGTCCGTCCAGCGCGTGCTGCAGCAGTACAAGTCGCTGCAGGACATCATCGCCATCCTGGGCATGGACGAGCTCTCGGAAGAGGACAAGCTGGTCGTGGCGCGCGCGCGCAAGATCCAGCGCTTCCTCAGCCAGCCGTTCCACGTCGCCGAGGTCTTCACCGGCACGCCGGGCGTGTTCGTGAAGCTCGAGGACACGATCAAGGCCTTCAAGGGCATCGTCGCCGGCGACTACGACGACCTGCCGGAGGTCGCCTTCTACATGGTCGGCACGATCGACGAGGCCGTCGCCAAGGCCAAGAAGCTCGCGGCCGAGGCGGCCTAAGCAGATGGCCAAGGTCACCTTCCGGCTGGTCATGCCCGAGCGCGAGGTTCTCGCCACCGAGGCCGACATGGTCGTGGTACCCGGCAGCGAAGGCGACTTCGGCGTCCTGCACGGCCATGCCCCGCTGATCTCGACCGTGCGCCCGGGGGTGCTCGAAGTCCTCCAGGGCAACAAGGTCGAGCAGCGTTTCATCGTGGTCGGCGGCTTCGCCGAGGTGACGCCGGAGCGCTGCACGGTGCTGGCCGACGAGGCCACGCCGTTCGACGAGGTCACGGCCGAGCAGCTCGCCGAGCGCGAGCGCCAGGCCGAGCGCGACATCGCCGATGCCGCCAACGACGCCGAGAAGGCTGCTGCGGAGAAGGCCCTGGCCGTCGCCAAGGACCTGCGGCGGGCCCAGGCCTACTACGCAAGCCGCTGAAATCGCTGGCTGATTTCAGTCCGAGCGCGAATTTTTCTTTCCAGATGTGCACGGGCCGGCCATTGCAAGCCGGCCCGAGGCTCGCTTTATTACGCTCATGGGTAACTGGACACTCGAATCGATCGCGTGGGATCGCTTCGACGCTTCGAAGGTGGATCCGGAGATCCTGCGCAACATCAAGGCTGCCGCCTTGGTCGAGCGTAATGGTGGCGACTACCGCATCTACCTGAACCGCGTCTTCGCCGACGATCCCGCGTTCATGGCGGCGGTCGATACCTGGGCGAACGAAGAGATCCAGCATGGCCTGGCGCTCGGTCGCTGGGCGCAGCTTGCCGATCCATCATGGGATTTCGAGGCGGCGTTCGCGCGCTTCCGCGCCGGTTATACGCTGCCGCTCGAGGCGGCGGCCTCGGTGCGCGGCAGCCAGGCCGGCGAGATGATGGCGCGCTGCATCGTCGAGACCGGCACCAGCTCCTATTACAGCGCGCTGAAGGATGCGACCGACGAGCCGGTGCTGAGGCAGATCTGCGCCAACATCGCGGGCGATGAGTTTCGCCACTACAAGCTGTTCTACGACCATCTGCATCGCTGCCTGGAGCGCGATCGTCTGAGCCGCTGGGGTCGCCTGCGCATCGGCTGGGGGCGGCTCGCCGAGAGCGAGGACGACGAACTCGCCTACGCCTACTTCGCCGCCAACGAGCCCGAGGGTGCGGTCTACGACCGCAAGCGCAGCATGGAGGCCTATGCCCGGCGGGTCTATCCGCTCTACACCCGCTTCCACGTGCAGCGCGCCATGGCCATGGTGCTGAAGGCGATCGGCCTCAACTCGACCGGCCGCCTCAACGGCTGGCTGACGGGCGCCGGCCTGTGGTTCCTGCGCCACCGCGCCGGCAGGCTCGCGGCGCAAAGGGCTTAGCGAGTGCGGACCGCGGGCGTCCCGCCCGCTCATGGTCTTCATCTTCCGGACCGCGCGCTGGGTCGCGTCTGACGCGAGCTCCCTGCGCGCTCATGACTCATGAGCGAGCTGGAAGCTCGCGGTCCGGAAGATGATGAGCGGGCGGGACGCCCGCGGTCCGCGCTCCGCTACGTCACCAAGTCGCGGAATTCCTCGACGACCGCATCGTAGGTCGGGCGCTTGAAGGGGACGATGCAGTCCAGCATCTCGGCCGCCGTCATCCATCGCCAGGCGTCGAACTCCTGGTCGTGGGCGGCGATGTCGATGTCGGAGTCGCGGCCGGTGAAGGCCAGCGCAAACCAGCGTTGGGCCTGGCCCACCCAGCGGCCTCTCCAATGGGCCGGCCGCGCCTTCTCGGGCACGTCGTAGGTCAGCCACTTGGCGCTCTCGCGCAGCAGCAGCGCCTGGCTGGTGCCGACCTCTTCCCACAATTCGCGACAGGCTGCCTCGACCGGCGTCTCGCCGTCGTCGACGCCGCCTTGCGGCATCTGCCAGGCATCAGATTGTTTGGCCCGCCGACCGACGAAGATCCGTCGGTCGGGTGCGATCAGCATCAGCCCGACATTGCGGCGGTAGAGATCCGCCACAAGCGAGCCTAGTTGGCCTTGCTGCTGTAGAGCGAGATGCCCTTGATCAGGTCGACGGCGCGCAGCAGCTGATAGTCCGCCACGGCGTCCTTCGGCGGCTCGTCGGGATCGCCCGACTGAGCCGGAGCGGCGGACTTGTCGTCCTTCTTCTCGTCCTTCTTGTCGCCCGGCTTGGCGGCTTCGGGCTTGGCATCGGCCGGCTTGTCGGCTGGCTTGGCGTCGCCCGGCTTGGCGTTCGGGTTGGTGATCGAGCGGCGCAGGTTCTCCTCGCGGAAGCCGGCGCGCGCCGCCAGGTTCTCGATCTTGGCGGGTTCGACCTCGATGTCGGGCTTGATGCCTTCCTTCTGGATCGAGCGGCCCGACGGCGTGAAGTAGAGCGCCGTGGTGAGACGGATGGCGCCGCCGCCCGTCACCTGCATGATGGTCTGCACCGAGCCCTTGCCGAAGGACCGGGTGCCGAGAATGATCGCCCGCTTGTGGTCCTGCAGGGCGCCGGCCACGATCTCCGAGGCCGAGGCCGAGCCGCCGTTCATCAGCACGACGATCGGCAGGCCGCCCGCGACGTCACCCGGTTTGGCGTTCCAGCGCTGGACGTCCTCGCTCTTGCGCGCCTTGACCGAGACGATCTCGCCCTTGTCGAGGAAGGCGTCGGAAAGCGCGATCGCCTGGTCGAGGAGGCCGCCCGGGTTGTTGCGCAGGTCGAGGATGTAGCCCTTGATCTTGCCGCCGGCCTCCTTCTTGAGCTTCTCCACGGCGTCGAGCACGCCCGACGTGCTCTGCTCGGTGAAGGAGGTGACGCGGATATAGCCGATGTCGCCTGCCTCGAGGCGGAAGCGCACCGACTTCACCTTGATGACCTCGCGCGTCAGCGACACGTCGAACGGGTCCTTGCCGGTGCGGCGGATGCCGATCTTGATCGGCGTGCCCGGCTTGCCGCGCATCTTCTCGACGGCTTCCTGCAGGGTCAGCCCCTGCACCGGCTCGCCGTCCAGCATGTAGATCAGGTCGCCCGACTGCAGGCCGGCCTTGGCCGCGGGCGTGTCGTCGATCGGCGACACCACCTTGATCAGGCCGTTGTCCATGGTGACTTCGATGCCGAGCCCGCCGAACTCGCCCTTGGTCTGGACCTGCATGTCCTTGTAGGTCTTGGGGTTCATGTAGCTCGAGTGCGGGTCGAGCGCGCTCAACATGCCGTTGATGGCGTTCTCGATCAGGGTCTTCTCTTCGACCGGCTCGACATAGTCGCGCCGAACCCGCTCCAGCACATCGCCGAACAGGTTGAGTTGCTGGTAGAGCTCGCTCTTGTCGCCACCGGCCGCCTTCGGATCGGCCTTGTCCTGGGACCAGGCGGTGTAGGCCACGGGCACGGCCAGGAAAGCCATGATCGCGGCGGCTGAGGCTAGGCGCAGACGGGTCATTTTGGTGCCTTCACAAGAAAATCGCCGGACGTCCGAGTCCGGTCGATGCGGGGTTCCGGGCAGTTGGGCTGAGAATACAAGGGCCTGTTGGGCAGTATCAAGGCGAGGCCCGCGGCGCCTTCCTTAAATTAAATCAATCGGAGGCTGCGGCGGTGGCCTTGGGTGCGGCCAAAACGACCGGCCGCGACATTTCGGACAAGAGCGAGTGGCCGGTCATTTCCCGAGGCTGCGGCACGCCCATCAGGGCCAGCATGGTGGGTGCAACGTCGGCCAGCTTGCCGTCGCTGAGCGAATGGATGTTGGCGGGGCCGCCGAACAGCAGGGCCGGCACCCGGTTCAACGTATGCTGGGTGTGCTTCTGATGCGTCGTCTCGTCGAACATCTGCTCGGCATTGCCGTGGTCGGCGGTGACGAACAGCGCGCCGCCCGCCTTCTTCACCGCGTCCATCAATCGGCCGAGCGCGGTGTCGAGGGCCTCGATCGCCTTGATGGCGGCGTCGAGGTTGCCGGTGTGGCCGACCATGTCCGAGTTGGCGTAGTTGACGACGATCAGGTCGAACTTGCCCGAGCCGATGGCGTCGACGAGCTTGTCGGTTACTTCCGGCGCGCTCATTTCGGGCTTCAGATCGTATGTCGCGACCCTGGGCGAGGGTACGAGGATGCGCTCCTCGCCGTCGAACACGCGCTCCTCGCCGCCGTTGAAGAAGAAGGTGACGTGGGCGTACTTTTCGGTCTCGGCGATGCGCAGCTGCTTGAGGCCGGCCTTCGCCACCGTCTCACCCAGGCCCATCTTGATGACCTCAGGCGGGTACAGCGGCTTCAGGAACGGATTGAGCGCGGCCGAATACTCGACCATGCCGACGGCCATGGCGAACTTCACCACGCGCGAGCGGTTGAAGCCGTCGAAGCGCGGATCGAGCAGGGCTGTCAGGATCTGGCGCGCGCGATCGGCGCGGAAGTTGAACATCAGGAGGCCGTCGCCGTCCTTCATGCCCTTGTAGCTGTCGATCACGGTCGGCTTCACGAACTCGTCGTCCTGGCCGGCGGCGTAGCCCTTGTCGATGGCTTCCTTCGCCGTCTTCGCAGCCTCGCCCTTGGCATCGACGATCGCCTCGTAGCCCAAGGTCACGCGCTCCCAGCGCTTGTCGCGGTCCATCGGGTAGTAGCGGCCGGCGACGGTGGCGAACTTGATCGGCAGGTCCTTCTTCAGCCCGGCCTCGATCTGTTTCAGGCATTCCAGGGCACTGCGCGGCGGCATGTCCCGGCCGTCGAGGAAGGCGTGGATCCACACCGGCACGCCGGCGCCGGCGATATGGTTGGCGAGGAAGACCAGATGATCCTGGTGCGAATGCACGCCGCCCGGCGAGGCGAGCCCCAGGAGATGGCAGGCGCCGCCGCTTTTCTTCAGCGTCGAGATCAGCTCGGCCAGGGTCGGGTGCTTGGCGAACGACCCGTCCTCGATGGCATTGTCGATGCGCGGCAGCTCAGGGACGGCGACGCGGCCGGCGCCCAGGTTCATGTGGCCGACCTCGGAATTGCCCATCTGGCCCTTGGGCAGGCCGACGAAGCTCTCGGAGGCGTCGATTAGGCCCTGCGGGCAGGTCGCGATCAGGCGATCGTAGTTGGGCGTGCGCGCGTCGAGGATGGCGTTGTAGGACGGATCGGTGCGATGGCCCCAGCCGTCGAGGATGCAGAGGACCGCTGGACGCAGACGAGAAGGCATCAGGACGCCGAACCGGGACGTGTGGGCGCGCGCTGCACCGAGTTGAACTTGTTGGGGCAGGAGAGGTCGCGCGGATCGGTGTTGACGTTCTGGTCCGGCACTTCGATGGCGCAGAACACGAACTCGCCGCGCGGCTCGCCGTCGATCGTGATGTCGTAGGTGTAGGTGCCCGGCGGATCGCCCGGGATGATGCACCACGAGCGCTGCAGCACGCCGTCCTGCACCGTCTCCGACATGCGCGTGGTGGCGCGCGTCTTGTCGGCGCTGACCTCGGTCTCGGGGCCGGCGATCACCTGCTCGGCGGGCTGCGAGGTGGTCAGCACCTCCTTCAGCGAGACGATGCGGTTGGGGCCGCCGAGATACATGCGCCAGCCGAAGCAGGCGCGGTTGAACAGCAGCGGAATGGCGTTGGTCTCGTAGTGCCGCTGGCGGCCATCGTCGCCGGTGATCGACACGTACGGGATGCTCCGCACCGGCTTGGCGGCCGGCTTGTCGGCTGGCGTAGCGGTCTGGGCCATGGCCATCGAAACGCCCGTCAGGGCAACAACGGTCAGGCCGACCAGAAGACGGTTGGCAAGGGTGCGCATGGCTCCAATGTAGCCCCGGTTTTTCGTCAGAACAGAGGCAAAATCGACGCTCATTCAGGCCCGGTGGTAGGGGTGCCCGGCCAGGAGTTGCTGGGCCCGGTAGATTTGCTCGGCAAGCATGGCCCGGGCCAGCAGATGCGGCCAGGTCATGGCGCCAAATGACACGACAAGATCGGCTTTTTTCAACAGCGACTCGGGATGCCCTTCGGCGCCGCCGATCAGGAAGGCCACGTCCGACACGGAATTGTCACGCCAGCGGGCCAGCCGGTCGGCGAAGGCCTGGCTGTCCACAACCTTGCCGCGACGATCGAGCGCGACCAGTGTGGCGCCCGCCGGGGCGGCTTGCAGCAGCAGCTCGCCCTCGCGCGTCATCAGCTGCGCGGCCGGCAGCTTCTTCTTTTCCTCGAGCTCGCGGAGCGTGAGCGGCCAGCGGATGCGGTTGGCGTAGTGGTCGTAGAGATCGCGCTCGGGACCGCGCCCGGCGCGGCCGATGCAGGCGATCGTAAGCCTCACGTCAACGTCACGCCGGCTTCTTGGCACGGCGGGCGCGCACCGGCTTGGGCTTGTCCGCGACCTCGTTCTCCAGCGCCCACATCTTCTCCAGCGCATAGAAGGCGCGTGGCTCGGGGCGGAAGATATGGACGACGACGTCGCCCGCATCGGCCAGAACCCAGTCGCCGGTCTGCTTGCCTTCGACCGGGACATAGCCGTGGCCCGCCTGCTTCAGCCTGTCGGCAAGATGCTCGGCGATCGCCACCACCTGGCGGTTCGAGCGGCCCGAGGCGATCACCATGTAGTCGGCGAACGCCGACTTGCCCTTGAGGTCGATGACGACGACGTCCTCGGCCTTGTCGTCGTCCAGCGAACGGCGCACCAGCGCAAGCAGCGCCGCGGCGTCTTTGCTCCGGTCAGGAAGCTGGCGAGTGGTGTCGGAGATGGTCTGTCCTTTCGCTTGGCGTTTGCGGGGCCGCACGGCGCGGATCGCCGTGGCGGAGTGGCTGTCGAGTCGGCTGGGGATGAAGCACCAGGCCGGCGGTTGGCAGGAGGCGAGCATGCGGGCCTGCTCTGCGTCTATCCGGTAACGGGCGAAGGCGCGCGGGGCTGCTGCGCTCAGCGCCGGATAGCTCCAGCCCGGCCGGGCGAAGGCCGCGATCGGTATGGAACCGAACAGCTGGCGCCAGCCGCGCCATTCAGCGAACTGGGGCAGGATGTCGGCGCCGGTCAGCCAGACGAAGCGGGCCCTGGGATAGGCGCGGCGCAACGCCCGCACCGTGTCGAGCGTGTAGCGCGTGCCCAGCACCAGTTCGGGCGCATCGATGCGGATGCGCGGGTGGCGGCCGACGAGCTGGCGCGCGCGGGCGACGCGGGTCGCCAGCGGCTCCATGCCGTCGTCGGTCTTGAGCGGATTCTGGGGCGAAACGAGCCACCATACCTCGTCGAGGCCGAGCCGCTTCAGCGCCTCGAGACTGATGTGACGATGGCCCTCGTGCGCGGGATTGAACGAGCCGCCCAGAAGGCCGATGCGGCGCGTCGTGTCCCGCGGCACGCCCAGCATGGGAAGAAGGGCGGACGTCACGATGACGTATCTCTCCCCAGCGAAGCTGGGGAGGTGTCCGCGAAGCGGACGGAGGGGTCATGAGCACCACGCTGTCGCGCATGACCCCTCCGGCCCTGCGGGCCACCTCCCCACGCTATGCGTGGGGAGGCATGTGAGGGCGACCCCCTCATGGCCTCAGCGTGCCCTTGCCGCGCACGACGTTCTTGTAGGTCGTGAGCTCGACCAGCCCGACCGGCCCGCGCGCATGCATGCGGTTGGTCGAGATGCCGATCTCCGCCCCCAGCCCGAACTCGCCGCCGTCGGCGAACTGGGTGCTGGCGTTGTGCATGACGATGGCGCTGTCGACCTCGGCGAGGAAACGCCGCGCCGTCGCCTCGTTACCGGTGATGATCGATTCGGTGTGCTGGCTGCCGAAGGTTGCGATGTGTCGGATGGCACCGTCGACGCCGTCGACCGTGGCGACCGAGATCACCGGCGCGAGATACTCGGTGCGCCAGTCCTTTTCGGTGGCGGGCGTGGCCTTGGGATCGCGCTTCTGCACGTCGGCGTCGCCACGCACCTCGCAACCGAGCTCGTGCAGCTTCGCCAGCACCGGCATCAGATGCGTGTCGAGCGCGGCCCGGTCGACCAGAAGCGTCTCGGCGGCGCCACACACGCTGACGCGGCGCATCTTGGCGTTGGCCACGACGTCCGTCGCCATGGCGATGTCGGCGTCGCGGTCGACATAGACGTGGCAGATGCCGTCGTAATGGCGCAGCACCGGCACGCGGCTTTCCTCGGTGACGCGGTCGATCAGCGAACGCCCGCCGCGCGGCACGATCAGGTCGAGCCAGCCGGTGGCGCGCAGCATCTCACCGACGGCGGCGCGGTCGGTGGTCGGCACGAGCTGCACGCAATCCTCGGGCAGGCCGGCGCCTTTCAGCGCCCGGCGCAGCAGCTCGACGATGGCGCGCGAGGAATGGAAGCTGTCCGAGCCGCCGCGCAGCACCACGACGTTGCCCGACTTGATGCAGAGCGCACCGGCGTCGGCGGTCACGTTGGGCCGCGCCTCGTAGATCACGCCGATGATGCCGATCGGCACGCGCACGCGGCTGATGACGAGCCCGTTGGGGCGGGTCTTGGTCTCGATCTCGGCGCCGACCGGATCGGGCAGGGCGACAATGTCGTCGAGGCCCTTGGCCATGCCTTCGACGCGCGCGTCGTTCAGGAGCAAACGGTCCTGCAGGGCAGCGGTCATGCCGGCGGCCTTGGCGGCCTCGATGTCCTTGGCATTGGCGGCGAGGATCGCAGCCTTCTCGGCGCGGATCAGGCGGGCCGCGTCGGAGAGCGCGCGGTCCTTGGTCTCGGTCGAGGCGTTGCGCAGCGCGACCGCGGCCTCACGTGCGCGCCGGCCCAGCTCGGCCACGATGGCGGCAACGTCTTCGGCGGGCTTGGTCAAAGCGTTCATCGGCCGCTCCAGTATAGCCCTATTCGACCACGAGGTCGTCGCGATGGACGATCTCGTCCCGACCGCGGAAGCCCAGCAGACGCTCGATCTCAGCGCTCTTGCGGCCGGCGATGCGGCGGGCGTCCTCGGCGGCATAGGCCACCAGCCCGCGCGCCAGCACGCGACCCAGGCGGTCCTTCACGTCGACGATGTCGCCGCGGCGGAACTCACCGTCGACATTGGTGACGCCCGCCGGCAGCAGGCTCTTGCCGGCCGACAGCGCCCGCACCGCGCCGTCATCGACAGTGAGGGCGCCCGCGGTCTTGAGCGAGCCCTTGATCCACTTCTTGCGCGCCGACAGCGGCGAGGCCTCGGGCAGGAACCAGCTGCAACGGGCCTTGCCGTCGATCAGGTTGCCCAGCGCGCCAACGCTTCGGCCGTCGGCGATCGCCATGCGGCAGCCGGCAGCCATGGCGATGCGGCCGGCGATCAGCTTGGTCACCATGCCGCCGTTCGACAGCTCCGAGGCAGCGCTGCCGCCCATCGCCTCGATGGCGGGCGTGATCTCGCGGATTTCGGGAATGAAGGTGGCCGAGGCATCGGAGCGCGGATCGCCGGTGTAGAGGCCGTCGATGTCCGACAGGAGCACCAGCGTGTCGGCCGAGATCATCTCGGCGACGCGGGCGCTCAGCCGGTCGTTGTCGCCGAAGCGGATCTCGTCGGTCGCCACCGTGTCGTTCTCGTTGATCACCGGCACCGCCTTCATGCCCAAAAGCGTGCCCATGGTCTGGCGGGCATTGAGATAGCGGCGGCGTTCTTCGGAATCGTCGAGGGTGAGCAGCACCTGGGCGACGGTGATGCCGTGGCGCGCCAGCGCCTCCTGGTAGGCATGGGCAAGCTGGATCTGGCCGGTGGCCGCCGCGGCCTGGCTCTCCTCGAGCTTCAGGGGACCGGGCGGCAGCTTGAACTGCGTGCGGCCGAGCCGGATGGCGCCGGACGAGACCAGCACGATCTCACAGCCTCCCTTGTGCAGCCGGGCGACGCTGTCGGTCAGGCTTTCCAGCCAGTCACGGCGGACCTCGCCCCGTGTCTCGTCGACCAGGATGGAGGAGCCGATCTTGATGACCAGCCGCCTTGCTTCTCGTAAGGGGGCCTCCTCCAGGGGAGTCACGCGGCTTCTTTCGCGGGGTCGCGCTGCCTGTCGACCAGCTTCATCAGCTCGTGCAGCAGGGGTTGCACGCCGTGGCCCGAGACGCCCGAGATCACATGCACCGCCTTGCGGCTGGCCTTGGCGAGCAGCGCGCGCTTGGCCTCGATGTCCTCGTCGGTCATGGCGTCGGTCTTGTTCAGCGCCACGACTTCCTTCTTGCGCGCGAGGTTGCCGCCATAGGCCTTGAGCTCGGCGCGCACCGTGCGGTAGGCGCCGACGATGTCGTCCTGCGTGCCGTCGACCAGGTGCAGGAGCGCGCGACAGCGCTCGACATGGCCGAGGAAGCGCGTGCCCAGCCCCGAGCCTTCATGGGCGCCTTCGATCAGGCCGGGGATGTCGGCCATGACGAACTCGCGCTCACCCACCTTCACCACGCCCAGGCCGGGCGTCAGCGTCGTGAACGGGTAGTCGGCGATCTTGGGCCGGGCGTTGGAGGTGGCGGCGAGGAACGTCGACTTGCCGGCGTTGGGCAGGCCGACCAGGCCGATATCGGCGATCAGCTTCAGCCGGAGCCACACCCACAGCTCTTCGCCGGGCCAGCCCTTGTCGGCGCGGCGCGGCGCGCGGTTGGTCGAGCTCTTGTAGTGCAGGTTGCCGTAGCCCCCGTCGCCGCCCTTGAGCAGCACGACGCGCTGACCGATCTCGGTCAGGTCGACCAGCAGGGTCTCGTTGTCCTCGGCGAACACCTGGGTGCCGCGCGGCAGGCGCAGCACGATGTCCTTGCCGGCGCCGCCGGTGCGTTGGCTGCCCATGCCGTGATGGCCGGTCTCGGCCTTGAAGTGCTGGGCGTAGCGGTAGTCGATCAGCGTGTTCAGCCCGTCGACGCATTCCAGGATGACGTCGCCGCCGCGGCCACCGTCGCCGCCGTCGGGACCGCCGAACTCGATGAACTTCTCGCGGCGAAAGCCCGCGCAGCCCGCGCCGCCGTTGCCGGAGCGGACGAAGATCTTGGCCTGGTCGAGAAACTTCATGGCGGTGGGTCCAAAAAGAAAAGGGGGAACGGCGAGCCGGTCCCCCTCGAAATCCGATCGGTCGGGAACGGCTATTCGGCGGCGATTGCCGCCGGCGGGAGCACGTTCACCTCGACCTTGCCGCCCGAGCGCTTGCGGAACGACACGACGCCGTCAGAGGTGGCGAACAGGGTGTGGTCGCGGCCGACGCCGACATTCTCGCCGGCATTCATCTTGGTGCCGCGCTGACGGACCAGGATGTTGCCGGCGAGGACCTTCTGGCCGCCGAAGCGCTTCACGCCGAGCCGCTGGCCGTCGGAATCGCGGCCGTTGCGCGAGGAGCCGCCTGCTTTTTTGTGTGCCATGACTGGTTACTCCGGTCGCTCTGTCAGGCGACGATCTGTTCGATCTTGACCACCGTCAGGTCCTGACGATGGCCGTTCTTGCGCCGCGAGTTCTGGCGGCGCCGCTTCTTGAAGACGATCAGGTGCGGGCCGCGCGCCTGCTTGACGATCGAGGCTACGACCTTGGCGCCGGCCACGGTCGGCGCACCGACCTTCTCGCCGACCATCAGCACGTCGTCGAACTCGACCTTGTCGCCCTCTGCGCCGGCGATGCGCTCGACGATGAGTTCATCGTCGGCGGCGACCGTGTATTGCTTTCCACCCGTGCGGATAACGGCGATCATGATGACACCCGACTGAGGCCCTCCGGGACCCGGGCAGACCCACCATCCCTAGGGGATATGGCGGTTCGGAGCCCAAAATGCCGGAAGGCATGAAATAGCACGGCGGGCCGACCGACCCGCCGGAGGAGGGCGGAATATACGCAGGAAGCCCCCCAAGTCAACGGCAGAAACCTTGGAAAATCAGGCCATTCGGCCCAAATCCGCGGGCCAAGACGCCGCGGTTGCTCGGGGGAAATCACCCTCTTATAAGCGGGGCCCCGGAGAGGTGCCAGAGTGGTCGATCGGGACGGTCTCGAAAACCGTTGTGCGTGCAAGCGTACCGTGGGTTCGAATCCCACCCTCTCCGCCAATACCCTGTCTTGAGCTGTCAAGACACGTGCTCTCGCGCCAACGGCATTCCCCCTGGATAGCTACCGAAAGCGTAGGGGTACTGTGCTGGCCGGGCAACAGGCTGACCTCGTGACGTCCACGCCCCTCATGGGGGCGTGAGCGCCGACATCCGGGGAAACCCGCCAATGAAAAGCAAAGGCTATAGCGTTACTTTCTCAGCTCTGCTGAGGCTTCCGTCCCCGCAATCTCTACATCGTCGCACAATGGAGCCGGTGTCGGGAATGCCCGGGTCTTGACCGGGCCGTTGAGTGCGCCAGACGGGAACCTGTGGTGCGCAGCCAGGGTCTGCTCATCGACATGCTGGGCCATTCTCTCTAGGTAGGCCGGATCTGTCGAATACCGCATCTGGTCGCGGAGCTTTTGGGCGTCCTGGCTCATTGGTTCCCGCAGTTCGAAGACTGCAGGGAGATATTCCCGCGTCGGGTAATGCACATTGACTACGCCCGACAAAATGTTGACGGCAGACGACAACAAGCAGGCGAAACGTGCCGTAGCTTTGGCCGTGACACCCGGTGCGCAGGCGCAGCAGCGGGAGAAGGGCATGCATTAGCCGTCGTCTAATCGCGACCTAGAGGCATCGCAGGAGTCAAAATCAGACTCGCTGAAGCATTTTCGTGCGTTGGCAGTAGCCTCTCGGCCTACCAGGGTGAAATTCGACTCCAGGGGCAGAAAAACAGCCCTGGCGGCGACGGTCGAACGGCGGATGCAGGCTGCGCCGACGTCAAGGTTGGATGGCGCAACCGGGACGTAGACGCGTGCGTCTTACGATGCTGCCTGCCGTGCAGGGTGGCGTTTCCATTGAGTCATCAGTAGAAGGCGGAAAAGGCCGTCGGCGAACAATCCCAATCGCCGAAGGAAGATAAAGTTGTGCGGTTCGATGATCAGAGGGGCCGCCATGCTGCCGACTGAAATCATCCGCGATCCGTACTCGCCCAACTTCGCAGCCATTCGCGCACGACTGGCGCGCGCCTATCTGGAGCACAAGGCCGATCTCGGCGTGCCGCTCGACGATGAAGTCGAGATCGTGCGGCGAGTAGATGAGATCACGTTGCTGCTCTGGGAGCAGTCAGGCACGGCGTTACGCAAGCGCAACTCGCGTTGGCTGCGGCGCTACCATTGGTTCGCCGAGGTCATCGATGAACTGCGGGGACGGCGGCCGGTGAAACGGCTTGACGGCTAACAGTCGATTGACGAGCCGGTCGTGGCGCAGGTCAGCGACATCACCGCCGCCCTGGTCGGCTGCTCGTATGTCGCAATGCGGCGTGGCGACAAGCCGTGGTTCGAACAGCATCGCTGGCACCGCCGCCGCCGCTCGGCTGTTCAGGGATCAGCCTGCGGTGCCGCTCGACGGCTTAAAGACCTAGCAGCATTAACCGCGCGGCGCCGGGATCTGCTCAAATCACACCAGCGGCGGCTTCTTCGCCCAGTCGTAGCCGCGAAGAGCGCGCTGATAGCCATAGTCGAACAGCGCCCGCATGTAGGAGGGTTCGAACGGGGTCGACAGGGTTTTGTCGAAGTCGGGGCCTATGAATGCGAGGTTGTAGCCGACCTTGTCCCGCACCGTCGTCGCATAGATGCGCACCACGTCATTGTAGCCAGCCGACGTGATCATCGTGGAGATTGCACGACTGGCAATGCCCATCGTGCGCCTATCGACCGACGTCCATTCGGGATCGAGCCGACCGTTGCGGATGATGTAGGCCTCCGCGGGCAGCACCTTTTGTCCCTTGCGCAGCCGCTCCTGCCTCTGCTGGGTCATCGACGGCGGATACAGGAACGTCTGCGCGAATGCGCCGCCATCGACATGCATCTCCTGGTATTGCTTGCCATCGGCCGTCACGTCGAACATCGACGGCGGGAAAGCGCCGGGGATTGCCGCCGAGGCCAGCAGGATGCGCCGTACCGTGTCGAGCGCTTTTGGATGGCCGCTCTTGGCAATGGCGCCGACGTTCCAGATCACCGGTTGCTGGGCATCGAGATTGGTCGAGGCGATCAGCAGCAGGCGGCCCTCGTCGTAGGCCCGAGCGATGTCGGCCATCATGCGCTGGTCGAGATATTTCGAGATGGTGGCAAAGAGCGGCGAGTTGTCGGCCATCGCGTCGTCAAACAGTGCCGCAGTGAGGGACCGCGGTAGCAGGACCTGCTTGGGCTCGAGTTCGGTGTAGACCGCGCGCAATTGAGGATCGTAGGACGGGCCGAGGAAGGCGAAGGGCGCAGTGAGCGCGCCGGTGCTGATGCCGGTCACGACCTCGAACTCCGGTCGTGTCCCCTGGGCCGTCCAACCGCAAAGCAGACCGGCACCGAACGCGCCGTTCTCGCCCCCGCCGGACACGGCCAGCATGTCGATCTTGGGCAGCGGCCCATCGAGGGGGGCGCCGGTGCGGGCAACGTGGCGGGTGAGCGTGGTGATGAACTCCGCTTCCAACGGTGCCGCGCCGGACGCCGGATGGAAGCGCTCGTTGGGCACGCCCAGCACCGTCGCACGGGCGTGCAGGCCGCTGGGCACCGCGGGCTCGCGCACCGGCGTGGCGCACCCGGGCAGGCCCGCCATCGCGGCTCCGCCCGCGGCAAGCCCGAAGAATTTCCGTCTCGTCTGTTCCATCTCGCCTGGGATCCCCTGGGTCTGGAACGACCCCGCTCGTCCCCTATAGCCCGCGATCAATGCGCTGTCTCTCGCCACAAGGGAGGGGGCGTTGGAGGTCGTAATGTACGCCTCGATCTCACGGAGTGCCGCCCGCTCTACAGCTTGCCGACCGCGCACGCCCGACAGAACTAGTCGTCATCGTCTGTCTCCATGGTTGAACTTGAACTTGGCGCGGTCGATCTTGGGCACGTCGAGGTCGGCCCAGTAGAAGCAACTGACGACGAGGTAGAAGAACGAGCCGAGGATGATACCGAGGATCAGCTTGCGCCGCAGCGACAGCCGATGGCCGTTGCCGGGCTCGGCATTGAGGTTGTGTTCGCGGCGCTGCCGGTCGCGGTCGCGTTGGTAGTCGTGATTGTCCGGTAGAGAGTCGTTCACTGGCGCATCGCTTCACTTGTGCAGCCTGATGTTCGCTTCGTATAGTCGGGCCAATTGGCGATGCTCTAGCGGCCATGGTGCCAATACAGTCGGGCGAACTCGGGCTTGGCCAACTCGGGATGGCCGGTGCGCGCGCGCACCTTCGCCGTCGTCGTCATTGTTATCCTCTATCTCCAGCGAGCACCTAAGAGCACCGCCGCAGTGCCGGGAGAGCAGCGACGTGGGACAGGGCTTCATGCAGGGTCATGGGGCCGGTCTCGTCGCCGAGCGTGCCGCGTCCCGTGTAGCGGACGAGGGTCCACTCCTTGCGCTCCGGCTTGCCAAAGAGCCCCGATTTCCACACCGCCAGCACCAGGCACTCGCCGCTTGGCAGCACGCGCTCCCAGCACGCGCCATCGCGTTCGTAGTCCACTGCGTAGAAGTTGGCGGCCTCGATCAAGGTGCGGCATTGCAGGCGGTCGGCCTCCGTCACGTCGGCGGCTTCAGGTATCGGTCGCATCAATCGTCCTTTCGGTGCGGGTTAGCCGTCGCCTGCAGTTGGGTCACCTTGCAAAATCGGCCCGCGTCGATTGGGAGTGGACACGGACCGACTGCTGGTGGACTAGACCGGGCGCAACGCGGCGATCCTGTCTTCTTTGGGTGGACCTCGGCCTATTTGCGCTTCACGCGCAGTCCCTGCATTGACTCCACCCGTCAAAATATTGACCCTAGCCGACACGCAACTCGCGAAAGGGTCATTGTGCCGCTTCAGATGATCGAGGCCCGGTGGGCCACCTACATCGCGGACGACCTGCGGCGTGCCGGGCACAGGCTCGAGGGACTCCTGAAGGAGGCTGGCTTGTCGCGGGCCGACGTCGCCAGCCCGGAAACCAGGATCTCCTATGCCAGCTACATGCGCCTGATCGAGCAGGCCGCGCTGCTGCTGGCCGAGCCCGGCTATGGGCTGAAGCTTGGCGCGTCACACGACGTCCGTGACAACGGCCTGCTCGGCTTCATTGCGCTCAACTCGCCGACACTCCGGGACGCGCTGGTCAACATAGAGCGCTATATCAGGGTTACCAACGAGGGAACCGACGCGGTTCTCGAGTTGGCTGGACCAGTCAGTGCCCTGCGCTTCCGCGACGCCGATCCCGCACTTCGCAGGTTGCGACAGAATTCCGAACGGGTGGCGGCGCAATTCGTGAAGGCCGCACGGGAGCTAACGCGGGCGAAGGCGACCCCGGTACGCGTGGAGTTCATTCACGCGCGGCCCAACCAGCGCATCGACTACCAAGGCATTCTCGGCTGCCCTGTCCGGTTCCGGGCCGAATGGGATGCGATCATTTTCTCTGAGGAGACCCTGCGGCTACCGGTGATAGGCGCTGACAACCGGTTGTTACGCACGCTGGAGGCCGCTTGCCGCAAGATCATCGGCCCCCAACCACGAAAGGACGACCTCATACATTCAGTGCGCGAATACATCGTGCAACGACTGGCAAAGGGGGCACCTGCGTTCGACGACGTCGCGGCCCAGTTCAACATGAGCAGCAAGACGCTCGAGCGCAGACTCGCCGAACGCAAGGCGAGCTATCGCGAGGTGGTTGACGGCATCCGCCGCGATCTTGCCAAGCACTACCTGGCGAACACCGACCTGCGCCTGCACCAGATCGCCTACGCGCTGGGCTATTCCGAACCGGGGCCGCTGGTTCGCGCGTTCAAGCGATGGACCGCCTCGACGCCCATGCAATACCGCCACAAATATCGGTAAGCTGCAGTCGCATCACTCGTCGGCTACCACGGGCGTGAAGGCACCGGCAGCGTCAAGACGTGAATGCGGCTCTGCTAGCGCCCCCCGTCCCCAAGGTAACACCGGTGCGGCTCTCGTTCGCCGGGCCGCTGGGCCACCTGTATCGCCGACGACCTGCCGCCCCTGCCCGCGGACATCTCGACGTCGACGTCGGCGTCATGGCCTGGGCGCCGAGATGAACGGGGGCGCCCCTGGCTGCCGTGGCACCTTCCGACCTGGAGGCATCGCAGGAGTCAAAATCAGACTCGCCCACGCGTTTTGATAGCAGGTGAGTCCCCAAGGGCCAGCCAAGACCAATTCGACTCCAGGGGCAGAAAAACAGCCCTGGCGGCAATGTGCATCCGACGCCGGTCTTCGCCGAGATGGTGGATGACCGGCAGCGCCAGTGCAACGCAGGTGGTACAGGCGTCGCGTCGAGCGACGCCCGACGGCGGCCGAGAGTTTGGGCCAAGCGAACGACAGTGGACGTACGCCGCCTGGGCGGTCTACGCGAACGTAGAGACGCAGTCGCCGTCCGCGTCGCGATCTCTAGGCCTCGACGCCGATACACCCCCGCCCCCCGGCGACCACCGTCGGGGGCGGCATCGGTGGCGTCATGAAGGGCATGCAACTCTCTGCCTCTCACTGGCATTCGCTCTTTGTAAGGCGGGTGTCATTCCTTTTCGTTGCACACATCCGCCTGCAGCCCCGAGTCTCGCACCCCAAGCACGAGGCTCGGGGTCTCTCTCTGGCATTCGCCCTATGTCGGGCGGGGCGGTGTCGTCACAGCCGACCTCGTCACCCTGCTCGGCGTGGGAGCCCCCGAGGCTCAAAGGGCAGAGGCTCGGGGTCTCTCACCTATCCGTAATCCTTCTATGTCGGGCGGGACTGCCGACCTCCACACGCCCCGCTCTGGGTGGGCCGTCGGGCGCGCTGACGTGGACGCAGGAACTGCGGCCCCCAGGGTGCGGGGTTACACCGGGGGGCTTCTACATTGGATTGGCGGCAGTACTAAGCGTCTGCGTCCGGCTGCACGCCATGCTCCTCCTGCGCCGTTCCATGGCATGCAGGCGAGCCGATCATCGAGCGTCTCAATTTGGGCGCTTGAGCAGGAGGCGTTCGCGGTCGAGCCGCTCTTCGAGCAGCAGCGCAAACAGCTCTCGATGCTTTTCCGGGTGGCGAGCCAAGAACGCGGCTACATCCTTCGTGCTGACGTTGGGGTACTCGGCGAGCAGCCCCTCCATCAACTCCTTCAGTCGCGCTTTCGGTGCGTCGTATATGGTGCGTCTCCTGCGGCGGCGGCAGTCTGTGACACGCGCCGGTCCATGGCAATCAGCCGCCCGCCGCGCTGTGAATGTCACCCATCGACCACACCTGGCCTCGCAACGTGGCACCCGTTCGGGCATTGCCCCACCATGCGAAGCAGCAGCGAATGCGTGTGGACCGTGAGCCGGTTCTATCGAGGCCATCGCATCGTTGCGGTCCAGTTCGACGGCACATGGCACGTCGTCCTGCATGGTTACACAGGGGCCATCGCGCGCACGACAAGCATGTCGCTCGCCGACGCCATGGGGCAAGCCGAGCGGGTTGTCGAGACCCGGCTAGGCCTCCAACCACCCTCGCGGGGCGAGCAGGCTGCCTAAGCGGCCGCTGCTGGTTTTGATGAACGGAGCCCGCGGCTCTCGGGCCCCCCGCCCCGGCGGGTAACACCGGGGGCGGCTTCGAATAGTGGCATCGGTGTCTATGGCCGCTTGGGCTGGCACGCCTTACCCCTTGGGCGTGACGTCCTCCATTCTTGTATCAAAGCAGCGCAGCAACGACTGCTATGGACATCGCAATGCGCAGGCGGGCCTACTTGAAAATCACCATATCGTTGGCGAGGGGGATGAAGATCTCGCCCATGGGAACATTCGTGCCGGTGCCCGGCCCATCGCCCTCTGCGAAGAGGCGTGAACGGGTCTTCACCAACTTCTTGCCAATGAAATCTCTAGTGACCTCGCCGACCACTTTCCTCTGATATCCGATGACCGGGCAGCCCCATTGCGTGGCCACTTTCCGCATCAGGCCGCTGGACTGCCCGACACGACACGTCAACAGAACGACGCCATGCAGTTTCTTGGTTTTGAAACTTCGACAGATCGAGTCGTAGGCAGCAAAATTCGCGAGGCGTGCCTTGGCACCGGATGCTCCCTTGTTGACCGTCTCGTCATCACGCTTTTTCGAATGACGGGGCAGTCCCGGATCCTCGTCATAAAAGACCGACGTGTGCATTTTGACATTGCCGAACTGCGGGTCGGGCGGATCCTTCTCGCCGACCAGCACATTGTTTCGCCCGCCGACCATGAAGCGCTGATGTGGGGCGAGATCGAGGCGACCGTCGTCCCGAACACCGGTCGCCGACGGAAAACCGTGACCTGCATTGATGATCACGATGCCGCCCGAACCCGCCAGCGCCGCCGCCGTGTCGTACACCTTGGCGATATCCTGGGGACTTGTCGCCCCCTCGACGCTGACATTGGCAATGCGCGTCTTGCTTCTCGTAAAGAAGTCCACCACTTGGGTTGCCCACAGGGAGAACGCCAGTTTTGCCTCTGATATGATGACAACTTGCGGCGTGTTTGCGACGACCGCGCCGGACCCCAGCAAGGCAAACCCGCGGAAAAGGGCGGCTGCGCCGCCGAGCCGCAGCACTCCGATTTCGAGCGCGAGCATTTCGCGGTCAAGCTGTCTGATGGTCATCTTGCCGACGATGTTGTCTGCTTGAGTCTCGTAGGCAGGATTGATGATGCTTCGCTTTTGCTTGTAGGCAAGAACCGCATCTGCGGTCGACTTGCCGTACGCAAAACTGTCCAGCTCGGCGCGCGCAATGTCGGCAGCGTCCAGAACCCTGACGGCTTGCTGAATCAGGAACACATGCAGACCGTGGTCGCCGTTCGTCACATGGCTGGGATCCGAGACGGCGCATGACTCCAGCCGCTGGTTCCCGCTGAAAAGCTTGGAATGAAGATTCATTGTCTTGCACCCGAGGGACCCACATGGCCGACATTGATCAGATTGGCGTTGGATCAATTTTCAATGTGCCCGGTTTCCGAATTGTAGGCAAAGGGAGCGACAGCGCCGTCTCATCAAACGGCGATTAGGTCCGAGAGAGACGACGCCGCGCCTGTCTCGGCGGTTCGGCGGCGAAGGCGATCCTCGACCGGCATCTCGGTCGACCGGCGATCCAGGCGGACATCAGCCTCCATGGTGAAGTTGTGGATAGCCACATTGCGGCGCTGATCGAAGTCGCTCGCCGTCGTGCCCTGGAGCCGATCCTGCTGGAGGATGTGGAGGTAAGTCGCCCCAGCCGTTGAAGTGGATGCTGACGTGCAGCGGCTGCGACGCGTCGGCCACGTAGTGGCTCCAGACCCCGATATCGCGCAGCGTCAGCTTCTCGCGGAGGCGGCGGTCCGCCTCGAACCAGGCCCGCTCCTCGGGTGAGGTGGCCGTCTCCGCGCCTTTCACAGCCGCACGCCAATAGGCGAAGTCCTTCCTGATCTGTTGCCAGCCGTCGATGATGGAGTATGGCAGGTACCCGGCCTTGTACTGCGTCGAGCCGCCCGCCCTTAGCTGCGTGTCGTAGGCCTCGCGCGTGGTTGGCAGCTTGTCGAGCGGCACGACGCCCATGGCCTTGCCGTCGTCGCTTAGGTCAATGTAATGGCCGGGATCGCGCTCCTTGTCGTGCGTCTCGCCCGAGCCCTTGGAGCGATCCAGCTCGCGGCCCATCAGGGCCAGCTCGGGCAGCACGGCGGGTCCCGCACGAACCCGGGGATGTCGTCGGGCAGCTTCTCGATGGCGATGCCTGTCGCCCACTCGTGGCCCGTCGCGCCCCAGCCGAGCGCCTGCTGCCCAGGCCATGTCGCCGCCGCCGCCACCAGCATTAGCGCCCATCGTCCCCGCATTGCCCCTATCCTCCCGGTCGCGACCAACTTTCGGATCGCGGCCTCGCCAATGTACAGGATCAGCGCGTCTGTCGCCCAAGGCGACCGGCTGGTGGGGTATTACGTGGGGTAACCTGATCCTGCCTTCAAAATAAGCCTTTCAGATCAACCTTTTGAGAGAAAGCAACGGCGGACACCCTCTCCGCCATCCTGCTTCGCGCTGCGCGCGACGCAGGACAAGCCCTCCAAAGCGGTAGCGCGAAGCAGGATGCCCTCCGAAGCCTTGGCGTAGGAGGGCTGTGAGTCCCACCATGAGCCGCTGCGATGCTCGACCGACACGGCGGCCTTCGATGTAGCGTTTGACCTCTAAGCGCAGCCACGGTTCAACGCTCTCGCGCAGTATTTTAGAGATCACTGCCGCGCTGCTGCGCGAGGACCATGGCGAACTGGCCATTGCCCACGGACCAATCCGAATAGTCGTTCTCGTGTATGAAGATGAACACGTCCTTCGGCGAGATACCGGCGCGCTTCTCCAGGTTGGCTGCGATCTCTGCGTAGAGAGCTTTCTTCATGGCGTCGCCTCGGCCGCGCCTCATTGTGATCTCGACGACGACCAGGCGATCAGAGCGGGCAATGCCATTGAACGTGCGCGAATATAGGAAGTCGCCGGCGTTGTAATCGCTCACCAGATTGAACAGCTCGTCTTCGGGCATGCCGATCGCTTGAATCAGGGCATTGTGGATACAGTCGACTATCAGCTGCTTCTGGGACGCGTCTGTCCCCTGCCTGACGGCGGTTCTTACGAATGGCATGAGTGAGGGCTCCTGGATCGGCTCTTTGTGCAAAAAAAGCCTACTCCGAGTCGTGCCTCCTTTGTTATAGACTAATCATCCACATCTTTGTGAGTAATACTCACATGAGACGCAAGAACTTACCGCTCAACGCGTTGCGCGCGTTTGAGGCCGCCGCCCGGCTTGGCCGTTTAACGCTCGCTGCCGAAGAGCTCGGCGTCACTCACGGCGCTGTCAGCCGACAGGTGCGCCAACTGGAATCCGTCCTCGGCGTCGACTTGTTTGGTGGTCCAAGAAGCAAGCCGGAACTGACACCTACGGGCCAATCACTTGCTCCGGTCCTGACCGCAGCGCTCGACCAGATCGATAACGCTGTTCGAGCTGTCCTTGCCGAGGAAGAGGGCCTTCTTCAGGTTGCGTGTCTAAGCACGCTGGCGATGCGCTGGCTGATCCCACGCCTGCATCGGTTCACACAGGTCCACCCAGGCATCGACGTGCGCCTCAGCACCGACAAAGAACACATCGACCCTGAGCGCGGGCGCTTCGATCTTGTTATCACAGTGATCGATGGCAAGGAGGCTCTCCGCGCACGCGACGCCTTGCTGTTTCGAGAACAGATCGGTGTCGTGCTGGTGCCGGCGCTCATGCCTTCAGCGAAGCAGCTTCGAACCAGCGGCCTTTCATCAATCCCGCGGTTGGCAACGCGCACCAGGCCCAACGCTTGGGCAACCTGGGACGCGTTGGTTGGGGCGTCGGCAGTGGATGCGAAGATCAAGCCTGCCGCTCAATTCGAGCACTACTATTTCACAATCGGAGCCGCGCTTAGCGGGCTTGGAGCATGCGTCGTGCCGTGGCATCTCGTGGCCGACGAAGTCACTGGAGGTCGTCTTGTCGCCCCCTTTGGGTTCAGGGAGACAGGCTATCGGTACATCCTGCGCGGCTCGCGACCTGCTGATCGAAAGTCGGCACGTTTCTCAGCATGGTTGAGGGATGAGGCGGCCGCCCAGATCGTCCCGGCCTGAACATGACCGTTGTTGGCCCATCGCAGCAATACGGCGCCGCGTAGCTTTTGAGAGCGGCTAGTGATGGCAAGCGCCAGGTTGCTCCCCGGGCCGTAATTGATGTCGTGGCAGCGAGTGTGCGATTGCCCACCGACTGCCCCTTCGACGACAGGCATTATCGTCGTCGCGGTCACCGCGGGGAGGAAGCCGATGCTGACGCGTCGCGTGTTGCTGTCGGGAGCGGCGACCGCCGGGCTGAGCACGCCCATCGCCGGATGCGCCAACCTGAAGGAGCTGCAACCCGACTGCGCCATCAGCTGGGCGCCCAGTTTCCAGTATCCGGTCTTCTACGGATACAAGGACTACGTCACAGGAGGACCTCCCGTCCTGGCGCGTGCGCGGCCCGGCACCGTGCCCGGCGCCGGCACCATCGCCCTGGGGCCCCCCGGCAACATCCGCGTCTACTATCCAAGCCTGGAAGGCTCGCCGGCCGGCGCGGCCATCCTGGACAGGTGCGAGCGCTATCCCCTCGTGCTGTTCATCCACGGCGACTGCGGCGGCAATCCCTATGCCCAGTGGATCTAGTTGCCATCGCAGCTCGCACGCGCCGGCTGCGTCGTGGTCGTCACGAGCTTCGGGGGACAACTCGCCACCGGCGATCAGGCCCAGACGGCGCCGCTGCGGGCCATCCACGACTGGATGCGCGCGGCCTGGGAACACGGCGACCGGCTGATGCCGCCGCCCGCGACCGCGGTGATCGGCCATTCGTTCGGCGGCACGCTCGCGGCGCAGCTCTCGACCGAAATCCAGGTTACGGCCTTCGCCTCCCTGAGCGGTGCCTTCGGCCAGACGCCGAATCCGGCCGCGCTTCTGCGCTCCCTTGCGGTGCCGTCGCTGTTCACCTGGAACGACCAGGACGACGTCCAGATCGGCGCCCAGCTCAGCAGCGGGGGGATGTGGGACCAAGTGCGGGCTCCCAGGCACGCCGTCGTCTTCCCGTCGGGCAGGCACGGCGATTACCTGCTGCCCACCAGCGGCCCGCGCTGCATGGCGGATGGCGCGTGCTCTTCGTTCGTGCGCCAGCTGGCGGCCGACTTCGCGACGTCGTTCCTGTCGAAGTACCAGCCGCCCCAGTTCGCCTACGCCAACCGCTTCCCGCTGACCGTCCCGGACAGCCTCATCTTGCGGCCGCAGAACTTTCCACCCCAGCCCGAGAACGGCTTTTATGCCGGCAGCTTCCTGGACGGCTTCGCCTCTAGCACTACGTCGCCCGTCGCGCTGCCCAACCGCTGTGATGCCCTGGTGCAGTGGGTGCTGCCGACATCCACGGGAGCGCCGAGGCTCGTCGGCTGATCGGCGGCAACGGCCAAGCACCACCTCGAGCGAAGCGCCGCGGCGGGCTCTCAGCGACCTACTTCACCCACAACTTCAGCGGAACGGCCGCCCGGCCGGGGCATTCCATCATGCCGGATTGGAAATCCGACAGACTGGCGCGGTAGGTGCACTCGATACCGTCGACCGACACGGTGGCCTTCGATCGGGACGACGGGGTCGACAGGCGCAGCCATATTTGACCGCTTTTCTCCTGCGGCCCGTCTTGCGTGCACCATCCGACGTGTTTCATCGTCAGGGGGCCGGCATATTCGCGGGTGCGCTGGGAAACTCTCTGCGTGACGATAGTGGCCGTCAACTCCCACTCGCCCAGCACGCCCGCATACCCGGTCACCTCGAGGGATTCGCTTCGTGCCGGCGCTGCCCATGCGGCGAGCAAGAGCAGGAGCAGCACGCCTCTCACGATTTCTTTGCCAGGAACAAGCGCGCGTCGTTCACGTCGGTCCGGGTCTTGTCGGCGTCGCGGGCGATGTCGACGACCTTGCCATAATATTCCCGCGCCTTGGCCGGATCGCCGGCCTTCTCGGCAGACTTCGCGGCACCGACATAGGCGTCGAGCCGGTTGGGCTCCTTCTTCAGCGTCGCTTCGAAGGCGGCGAGCGCTTCGGTCGGCATGCCGCTCTCGAGCAGCATGCCGCCATGGAACTCGCGCGCGGGCTTGGGCACGCCTGGGGTCACGGGATGCTTCTCGGTCTTGTCCTCGGCATCGGCGGCAGCACTCATGGCTTTCAGTGCCTCGTCGCGCTTGCCTTCGGCGTAAAGAACCCAGGCGGCTGCAATCTGCCTCTGGATATCGACCTGCTCGGCCCAATAGGCATCCTTGGCCTGGCTGAGCTTGTCGTGCAGCTCGCCGAGCTTGGCGATGTCGGCCTTGGCGGCGGCCGGATCGCCTGACCGCGCGGCCCCCAGCGCCCGGGCGAAATAGGTGATCGCCTGCACCTGGGGCAGCGGGCTGGGGCGGACTTCGAGCGCCGCTGCGGTCTTCCAGTCGCCTCGTTCCACTGCGAAACGCGCCGGCGACACGGCCCGCGCATACGGACCGGGCAGGAAGGTCTCGGTGAAACCGGTGACGGCATTCATCGCGTCGACGACGTCCTTTGCCTTCTTGTCCTGCCCGAGCTGCAGATAGGCGTAGACCAGGTAGTCCATGGCATGCAGCTGCTCGTGCCAGTCGCCCGCTTCCTTCGCCGAGCGCCCCGAAGCGATATTGGAATCGATCGACTCCTGCCAAAAGCCGACGCGGGTAAAGATGTGCGACGGCATGTGCAGCGCATGCGGCGCGTCGGGGGCGATCTTGGCGTAGCGTCGGGCGGCGTCGATGCCTTTGTGGGCGATCGGCGGATAGTCGTAGAGGTGGATCAGGTAATGCGCCACCCCGGGATGCTGTGGCTGGCGCTTGGCGATCTCCTCGAGGATGGCCGCCCCCTTGAGCTGGTTTGCGTAGGTCTTGTCGGCCGGCGAAGCCGATGTGTTGAGCGCGAGCGCATAATGGATCTGCGCTTCTTCGTCCTTCGGATAGCGCGCGGCCAGGCGCTCCATGGCATTGGCATAGGCCACCAGGCGCGTGCGGTGATCGACCTTGTCGTAGTCGGTGTACATCGCGCCGAGCGCCGCGAGATAGTCGCGCTCGCGCTCGGTCTTGGCGCCGAGGGCTTGTCCTTTCGCCAGTGCGGCCGACCCTTCGGCCAGGTTCTTCGCCGCCGGAGTGGTATGGGGGTTCCACAGCAGGCTGAGCGCAATGCCCCAATAGGCGATCGCGCACTCGGGATCAGCCTTCAATACCTCCTCGAAGGTCTTTTGCGAGGCCCGATACCAGAACGAGTGCTGGTAGAGCATGCCGCGGTCGAACAGCTTCTGCACGTCGGGCTTGCACGATGTCTCGAAGTGAACCTGGCCGAGTTTCGTATCGTCGACCTGCCCGAGCGTCGGCGGCACCAGTGCTATGCCCGCCGTGATGAACATGGCGATTGCGAGTGAGGTCTTCATCGCGTGCCTCCCTTGGGTCCGTCTCGGGAAAGGGCGCTCCTCGGATGCCTGATGGCGCTGCAAAGGACGCGCTGGCGAAGGGTAGTCGCCGGCCGGCGGCAAGTCATAGGCGAGATATGGGATTTCTATGGGAGGTCCGTGCTAGTCTCGGTGGCGGAGAAATGCATGCCGAGTCGGGCACTTACGTTCGGACGTTATCGTCTTGAGCCACGCGTCGGACTGATGTGTGGCGATCGCGAGGTGCACCTCACCCCCAAGGCTCTTGCGCTCCTTTCCTTCATCGCCGACCGCCGCGGTGAGGTCATCACCAAGGGCGACCTTTTTGGCGCGTTGTGGGCCGATGTCGCCGTTGGCGATGCGGCGCTGGTGACCTGTATCCAGGAAGTGCGCAAGGCGCTTGGCGACGATGCCCGGCGCCCACGCTACATCGAGACGGTGCACCGCCGCGGCTACCGTTTCGTCGCCAAGATCGCGCCCGGCGAAAAGCAGGGTGTCGACGTGTCGCGCGGGCTTCCATTGCCGGACAAGCCGTCGATCGCCGTGCTCCCCTTCGACAACATGAGCGGCGATCCGGAGCAGGAGTATTTCGCCGACGGCATGTTGGAAGACCTGATCGCTGGACTGGCGCGTATCCACTGGCTGTTTGTGATCGCCCGCAACTCGACCTTTGGTTACAAGAGCCGCGTCGTCGACGTGAAACAGGTCGCGCGCGAGCTCGGCGTGCGCTACGTGCTTGAAGGCAGCGTGCGCCGCGCGGGAACGCGGCTACGCATCAGCGCGCAGCTCATCGACGCCGTTACGGGCGGTCATCACTGGGCCGAACACTACGATCGCGAGCTGGGCGATATCTTCGCCGTGCAGGATGAGATCACCGCGAGCGTCGCCGCGGCGATCGAGCCGCGGCTGCTTGCTGCAGAAGGTGTCCGCACGCTGTCGCGCTCCACCAACGATCTCGACGCCTGGGAACTGGTTGCGCGCGCGCAAACGCAATTCTGGCGCATGACCAAAGAGGACAGCGGCACCGCGATCGCGGCGCTGCAGCGCGCCGCCGAGGCCTATCCGGACTACGCGCCGGCGCGCAGCCTGCTCGGCTTCTGCCTGGTGTTCGCAGCGCACATGGGCTGGACCAATCGGGACCGCGATCTCATCCCGGGCCGCGAGCATGCCCAGCGCGCCATCGCACTCGACGATCGCGATCCATGGGGACACATCGCGCAGGGATATTGGGCGCTGATGGAGCGGCACACGGAAGAGTGCATCGCGTCGTTTCGGCGGGCGCTCGATTTCAATCCAAACTCGGCATCCGCGCATGCCCACCTCGGCCACGGCCTTGCCTTTGCGGGACGGGACAGCGAGGCCATCGAGCACGCGCAGAACGCCATCAGGCTCAGTCCGCTCGATCCGCTGATGGCGATGTTCCTCGGCTCCATTGCCGTCGCGCACTACACGGCGGGCCGATATGCCGAGGCAACCGACTACACGACGCAGGCTGCGCGGCTGCGTCCGGGCTTTCAAGGGGCCCACCGCCTGCGTTGCGCGGCCCTCGCGCAAGCCGGACGAATCGATGAAGCGCGCGCCCATCTTGCGACCGTGCGGCGCGAGCAGCCGCGACTTTCGCTGGATTGGATCAGGACCCATGTGCCCTACCAGACCCCCGAACTGATCGAACGATTTCTCGACGGCATGCGCAAGGCAGGACTGGATTGAATGTGCAGCCTGATGGACCTGCACGAGGGGCGCTCTCCTAACCCTTGGCCTTGGCCCGGTCCCTGAGACCGCGCAAGGCGAGCGCGTAGCCCGCGATGCCGAAGCCGGTAACGCTGCCGAGACAGGTGCTCGTCACTTCGGAGACGTTACCGCGCCGGGCCGGATTGGAGATGTGGACCTCGATCGTGGGGAAGCCGACATTGCCGATGGCGGCGACCAGCGCCGGATATCCGCGCGAGTATCCGGACGGATTGATGATCGCGCCCGCGATGCCTTCGTCGTGCGCCGCGTAGAGGCGGTTGATCACCTCGCCTTCGATGTTGGAATGGAAGATCTCGACCTCTACCGCGAGCTCGGCGGCATAGGCACGGATTTGCGCATCGTACTCCGGCAGCGTCATCGGTCCGAAGATCTCGACCTGCGCCTTGCCGCGCATGTTCATGCCGGCACCGTGGACTACAAGGATTTTCATTGGTGCTCTCCCTCTAGAGAAATATCCGGGTGAAGTACGAGCTCAGCGCTTCCGCATCGGGGGGCTGACTGCGGAAGCCGATATAGCCGTCGGGACGCACGACATACAGACAGGCATTCCGCGCACCATAGCGATGATGCAGCTCGCCGCGCGGATCCAGAAGTATGTCGCCTTTGACGAGAAGGTCCTCCGGGAGCTCGTGGGCGACGATCAGGTGCGATTCGATGCGGTCCGGATGCACTTGCGTGGCTGCATCGACCAAGGCTTGCAGTCGCTGGTGCGTTTCTCCCGTCGCGAGGGCCCCGGCGAACAACACCAGGTGGTGCTTGATCCCCCGCAATCTCTCGAAGAACCGGACGGGCTCACGCCCAGGACAAAGCATGAGCCGCGCATCGACGGCGCGGTCTCCCGCGCGTGGCCCGCCGCCGAAATCATGCCACCCGTGGACGCTGGCGTGCGCCCCGTGAAGCCCCGGCAGGAAGCGGTGCTGCTCCGCGACAATGGGGCTATGGCGGTAGCCGATGTTCAGCTCTGCCACGGCTCTGCGCATTCGTTGCTGCATCACTTCCTGGTTGGCCAGAACCATGGCCAGTTTCTGTCGGACGCCCTCCGAGAGCGAAAGATGCAGCTCCTCACGAAGCGCAATCCGGTGCAAATGATCTGACAGACAGAGCATCTCCCGCCCGGCCTGGTGACGCTCAGGGTTGTAGCTGTCGAGAAGACTTGCCGGGGATTTGGCGTTCAACACCAGTCCGAGTTTCCAGCCGAGATTGTATGCATCCTGCATCCCGGTGTTCATCCCCTGGCCGCCGATATTGGAGCAGACATGGGCGGCGTCTCCCAGCAGAAAGACTCGGCCAACCTGATATCGCTCCGCTTGACGGCCGTGGACACGGTAGCGAACGCTCCAGATGGGATCGCTTAGCACGCCACCCGGGGTCCGGGCATCGAACATCGCCTGGAGATCCTCCAGGGCCGGCGCTCCCGGCGGCGCATGGTCCCCCTGGGCTGGGCCAATATCGGCAACGATGGCAGCGCGTCCTCGCGGCAGCGGGAAGATGGTGAGCATGCCCTCGGCAGCGAAGAAAGAGAGCTGTTCATCCCGAGGCAGCTTCCAGTCGACTTGGACATCTGCCGAGATGAGATCGGTGGGATAGTCGTCACCGGAGAACGAGACGCCGAGTGCGTGGCGAACGGTACTGTGGGCGCCGTCGCAGGCGACGAGATAGGAGAAGTTGGCCGTCTCTTGTCCGCCGTCGGATGACCGAAGCGTCGCGCACACGCCGTCTTCGTCTTGTTCGAACGCAACGAGTTCGACGCATCGTTCCACCTCTGTGCCGAGACGCGCCAGATAACCGGCCAACATGCGTTCTGTCTGGCTCTGTGGCAGTTGCAAGACGAAGGGAAAGGCCGAGTCCAACTCGTCAAAGGTCAGGTATTTGATGAGCTTGTAGTCGGACGTATAGGCCGCCTTGGCGTGGCAGACGTTGCCCGCCTGAACGAACTCGTCCGCAAGGCCAAGGGACTCGAGGATTTCCAACGTGCGCGCCTGAATGGCGGCGGCACGGGTGTCATGGGTAGGCCCGTCGTTCTTGTCGACGATCCGGCAGGAAACGCCATGCCGACCAAGCTCGGCGGCCATGAACAGGCCCACTGGACCGGCGCCCACCACCAATACTTGGATGTCAGTAGCCATCAGGTATCCTTTCAATCTTGCCGCTGTGCCGTTCCAACGCAGCGATCGGCTCCTGGAAGAAGCCAGCCGACCTAATGGTGCAGGCGCCGACCAAGCATGAGCTGATCGTCACCTCAAGACGGCAAAAGCGATGCTCGCACCGCACAAGCGGGAAAATAGGCAACCAAAGACGTCAACCGGTGGACCAGCGCCGTTTATCTCGTCCTTAGTCGCTCGAGAACCTCAAGCAGGGCTGGCTTCGCATATGCCCAGTTGTGGCACTTGAAGCTGCGAATATTGTCGATTGCGGTTTTGCACTTGAAACACTTGAGGCCTGCAATCGCGCGCGGCGCCTCCGTATTCACGAATTTCTGTTCGCCCAGAATGACGCGGGCGATCATTTCGCGACGGTGCACTTGGCCCAGCGCCGATGAGACAATGTCGAGCCAGTTGGTTTCCCGCTCGCACTTCGGGCACGATTTCCTGTTGCCGCTCACCCACAGCGGCGCGCCGATGGTGTTGGGTGCCATGCCCAGGAGCTTCTCGATCCGCCTGACATCCCGATCAGGAGTCAGCCACTTGAATCGGCCCGGCAAGGAGGTCGGGGAGTCATAAACGGCCTTGAATACGTCGTTGGTTACTGGATGTGTGGTTGTCGCCTTGCTCATCAGTATCTCCCTGAAAAGACCTCGGCGCTACGACGCAACCTGAAGTAAGGTTTCCAGCACCAATTCTCGTCATCAAAGACACGTTTGACAACACAATTTCAGAACGCTCGTCCGCCCGACAAACATTCAACTCAACTAGCGTCTGCCCGCGGGCCTTGTCGGGTCGGGCAACCTTGCGTATGACGGGCTGCGCAACGTTTGGAGGCTCGTCATGGGCTGCTGCGATGAAACCACGGCCCGGGTCCCCGACACCGACGTGTCCCGCCGCTCGCTGTTCAAGGGGGCGGGGCTGATCGCGACTGCCTTCTCGGCAGGACAGGCGGCGCCGGCGATCGCGCAGGGCAAGCAGATCAAGCTCGCCTACTGCAGCCAGCTGCTGTGCGGCGTGCCGTATGAAGTCGCGCGCTCGGGCGGCATCTTCAAGACGCACGGCCTCGACGTTCAGTTCGTCTATACCCGTGGCGGCACGGCCGCGATGCAGGCGTTGGTCGGCGGCGCCGTCGATTACGCCGCCACCTCGCTCGACGTCGCCATCCAGGCCTATGCCAATGTCGGCGCCGACATCCGGCGCTTCGCCGTGACCGGTCGGTTGCCGCTGTTCGCCATCGCCACCGCGCCCAAGACGGCCGACACGATCAAGACGATCAAGGATATTGAGGGCAAGACGGTCGGCATCAACGCGCTGGGCACGGCCGATCACGCGCTCACCCTCTATCTCCTGAAGCAGGCCGGCGCCGACGCGCGCAAGGTCCAGTTCGCAACCATGGGCGTCAATCTCCTGGAGGCCCTGCGCCAGGGACAGGTCGATGTCGGCCTGGTGCAGGAGCCGGCCCTCACCCTGGTGAAACGAGCCGGCGGGCGCGTGCTGATGAACGCCATGGATCTCGAGGAAGCCAAAAGCCATCTCGGCGGATCGTTCGAGTTCATGGGCGTCGCGGTACGGGGCAAGGAGATCGAGCAGCGCAAGCCCGAGATGATTGCGCTCACCAAGGCGCTCGCCGAGGCGCTGAAGGCGTTGCGCGCGATGAGTGGCGACCAGCTGAGTGCGGCCTTCCCCAAGGAGATGACGACCGGCCTTGACCTGAAAGAGTTCGGCGAGATCATCCTGGCGCATCGCGAATCGCTCTATCCGGAATCGGTGACCATCGATCTCGACTCCGCCAAGCGCGTCCAGCAGAGCCTGATCGTCGGCGGCCTGATCAAGCCCGATGCCAGCATCACGGGGCTGCACGACACCTCGATCGCCGGGGGCTAATACGCTGCTGCACGTCCGTGATCTGACAATCTCCTACGGCGGCGAACCGGTCCTCGAGCGGGCGTCGCTTGCCGTAGGCGAGGGCAGCTTCGTCAGCCTGGTCGGCCCCTCGGGCTCGGGCAAGTCGAGCCTTCTGCGCGCCGTGATCGGCCTGCAGCAGCCGCTGTCGGGCACGGTCGAGACGACGCTCACTCCCGCCGAGATCGGCCTGTTGTTCCAGGACGATGCGCTGCTGCCGTGGAAGACCGCACGCGACAACGTCGTGCTCGGCCTCACCTTGAACGGCATGGAGCGCGGCAAGGCGTTGGCCGAGGCCGACACCTGGCTCGAGCGGCTGGGCCTTGCCGGGTTCGGCGACCGTTTTCCGCGCCATCTGAGCGGCGGCCAGCGCAAGCGCGTCGCGCTCGCCCAGGTGCTGGCGCGCCGGCCGAAGCTGATCCTGATGGACGAGCCGTTCGCTTCCCTCGACGCGATCGTCCGTTCACGCGTGATCAGGGACGTCGTGGCGCTGGTCGAGCAGAGCGGCATCAGCGTGCTGCTCGTCACCCACGACCTGGAAGAGGCGCTCACGCTCTCCGACGACGTCTACCTGCTGTCCCAGGGACCACGCGCCCGCATCACCCAGCACTATCACGTGCCGATCCCCCGGCCTCGCGATCCCGTGCTGTCGCGCACCGATCCGGCTTTTGCGCCACTCTACGAACGGCTGTGGGCCGACCTGTCGCGCGCGGTCGATCACCGCGCCGAGGCGGCGTAGACATGCTCGATCCGCGCTATGCCTGGCTGCGCCGGCTGATCGCCCTGGGGCTGGTCCTTGCGATGTGGGAGGCGGCGGGCCGCGCCGGCTGGCTCAATCCGCTGTTCGCGCCGAGCCCAAGCAAGGTCTGGGTCGCGCTCGTCGATCTGTTCGCCGACGGTCGCATCTGGCCGCACCTCGAGGCGACCTTCTCGGCGGCGCTGGGCGGCCTGGCGCTCGGCATCGTGGTCGGCGTCCTGCTGGGCGTTGCCGCCGCCCTCATTCCCCTCGTTGCCGAATTGCTGGAGCCGGTGATGAGCGTGCTGAACGCCATCCCGCGCGTGATCCTGGCGCCTTTATTCGTGATCTGGCTCGGCATCGGCATCGCGTCGAAGATCGCGCTCAGCTTCATCCTGGTGGCGGTGCTGATCTTCTTCACCGTGTTCACCGGCATCCGCCAGGTCGACCGCAAGCTGGTCGAGCGCGTCGCGACCTTGGGCGGCAATCGCCTCGCGCTGGTGCGCCACGTCTACCTGCCGTCGGTCACCGCCTGGGTGCTGGGCAACCTGAAGGTCGCCGTCGGCTTTGCCTTTACCGGCGCTTGTGTCGGCGAGTTCGTGGCGGCGACCCACGGGCCGGGCTACCTGTTGTCATTCGCCCAGAGCACCTACAACGCGGCGCTGATGTTCGCCCTGATCCTGCTGATCCTCGTGGTGGTGATGCTGATCTTCGTCATCGCCGGCCGGCTGGAACGGCACCTGCTGCGCTGGAACTGAGCCGCAGCGCGGCTGGATTCAAACCTCGCCTTCACGACGTCCTCGGGCCTCACTTGGCAAACGCGATCCCGAGTTCCGGAAGCGTCCGCAGCATGCGGGTCATGGCCTCGTGCTGCACCGTGGCGGGATCGCCGGGTCGCGTCACGAACTTGAAGCGGATGGCCAGCGCATTGTCGGTGACTTCGGCGATGCCCTGCATCTTGAGCGGCTCCAGCAGCATCTGCCTGAGCTCGGGAACCGCCATGATGTCGCCGCTGACCTTGTCGGTCGCCTGGCGCAGCTTGTCGAGGTCGGTATCGCGTGGGAAGCGCAGGCTGAAGTCGACCGCCCTCCAGTCGCGGCTGTAGTTGGTGACGCGGCCGAGCTCGCCGAAGGGGACGGTGTGGAGCTGGCCGCTCTCGTTGCGCAGGCGGACCGAGCGCAGCGTGAAGCCTTCGACCGTGCCCTTCGCCTTCTCGGAATCGATGAACTCGCCGACCCGGAAGGCATCGTCGGTCAGATAGAAGACGCCCGAGACGATGTCGCGAACCAGGGTCTGGCTGCCGAACGACAGGGCGAGCCCAAGCACCGACGCGCCGGCCAGCAACGGCGTGACGTTCACGCCGATGTTCTCGAGCGCGATCAGCACCGCCACCACCGTCAGCACGATCGCCACCGTGATTCGCAGCAACGGGATCAGCGTGTGGAGGCGCGTGGCGGTGGAGGTGGCGTCACCCGTGGCGTGCCGGTGGAGATACGACTCGGTGCCGTACTTGAAGATCTCCCATAACACATAGGCGGTGAACAACGTGATGCCCGCGGTGCGCGATTCGCTGGCCACCCGGTCCCAGGCATTGGCATCGACCAGGCCGAGGACGTTCACCACCCAGCTTTCGCCGATCGCGACGATCACGCCGATCAGGACGGCGACGCGGACGCAACGCGCGAAGACATCGGCCAGGGTCGGCGCGGCGCTGGCCGGTGTGAAGCCCGGCAGTTGCGAATCCAGTCGCCGGACGAACGCCTGCAGGAGCGTCTCGAACAACAGCACGCCGACCAGCAGGTTGAGCGTGAGCAGCAGCGCCTTCGGCGCGTTGAGATGGTCGGTGATGGCGCCGTAGAGCTGGGTCGCGACAAGTGCGACGATGAGGGAAATGGCGATGCCCAGCCAGTGGCGGCCGATGAATCCCGCATACCGCGCCGTCCGTCCCAGGCCACCCAGCCACTGCTGGACGTCCGGTTTCACCGTGACGATCAGCCAGATGGGCACCACGAGGACAATCGGGCTGGTGATGAGTCGCGAGGCGGCGATGGCGATGTCGGACGGCGCGAAGGCCGCGAGCTGCGCGGCAAGAAAGCGAAGGAAGATGAAGAAGAGCATTATACCGACGATGCTGCGGTAGAGATGGCGCGCCGCGCGGTCGTCGAGCTCGCAAAGCCGGCCGGCAGCGAGGTCCGGCCGAAAGACCAGCCGCAGGACGAGGGCGTTGACGCGCCAGACCAGCAGCACCGCCATTGCCGCATGGGCGAACCCCGGCTGCGACCCGGCTCCCGGGAACACGAGGCTCAAGGCGAGTTCGCTGGCGAGCCAGAAGCCGACAACCGCTATCCCATCCAGCAGCGCAAGCAGCCCCAGGTAACCGAGCGAGCGCATGCCTCGCGTGGGAATCGCGTTCGGCGCGAGGCGCATTTTGAGGCGGCCGAGCGCCGCCCGCACGGCCACCTCGACCGCTACGGCCACGACCATTGCCGCCAGCAGAACCGTGAGGAAGCTCCAGGTGCCTCGCCCGCCGGTCGAGCTTTCGTCGAGCGCCCGCCCCAGGCCCTTTACAGAAGCGTTCGCCTGCGGCAGGGCGGCGATGACCTGCATCAGCCGCTGCCGGAAAGTACCCAGCACATCCGGCCGATGCTCGTCCTTTGCGCTGGCTGGGCTCGCGGTTTCAGGCTTGGCTGCGGTGGTCGCGCCCTGCGCCTTGAGTTCGTCGGCGACCGCCTTCTTGACGGCCTCGACCAAGGCGTCGAACTGCTCCTTGGGGAGAGGCTGCGGAGGGGCGGGCGTCGTTTGCGCGAGACCGCCACCCATCAGCCCCAGCAACAGGGCAAGAGCTATCGCCGTCGTCCGTAACGCAGCCACGTGATCCCCCGCCCAGAGTCCCGGGGAGCTTACTGCAATTCGATGCGCGACTGCACGATGATGTCGCGCCACATCGGCACCTCGCGCGCCACCCGCTCGGCCAACCCCTGCGGGCCGCGGGCACGAACGTCGAAGCCGACGCCGCGCAGCTTCTCCAGGGTGGCGGGGTCGGCCAGCACGTCGAGCGTGTCGCGCGCCACGCGCTCGATGATCGGCGCGGGCGTGCCGGCCGGCGCGTACATTCCCTGGAAGGTCTCGGAGACGAAACCGGGATAGCCCGATTCGGCCATCGTCGGCACATCGGGCAGGTCGAACCAGCGCTTCTCGGCGGTGATGGCGAGCGCCCGCAGGGCGCCCGACTTGATGTGGGGGTGGGCCGGCGGCAGGGCGGTGACGCCGACCGGCGTGGTCTTGGCGAGCAGCGCCTGAATGGCCGGCGCCGCGCCGTTGTACGGGATGTTCTCAACCGGCACGCCGGCCTTGAGCTGCAGCAGCTCCGCCGTCAGATGCGGCGTCGAGCCCTGGCCCGGATTGATGATGTCGAGCTTCTCCTTGTCCGCCTTGGCCTTATCGATCAGTTGCTTGATCGAGGTGATGGGCGAGGAGGGCGGGACGAGAATGACATTGGGCGAAGAGCCGAGCTCGGTGATCGGCAGGAAGTCCTTGAATGGATCGTATCCCGGATCGCGGTAGAGGCTCGCATTGACGACGAAGCCGGTCGACGCGATCAGCAGCGTGTAGCCGTCGGCTGGCGACTTCGCGACCTGCACCACCCCGATGTTGCCGCCAGCGCCCGCGCGATTGACGATCACGGCGGGCTGCCCGAATTTGACATTGAGGCCCGCCGAAACCACGCGCGCCATCACGTCGGTCGGCCCGCCCGGCGCCGCCGGGACGATGAAGCGCACGGGACGGCTGGGATAGGGGCCGTCGGTTTGCGCGTGTGCTGCTGCCGCTGCGGTCGTCAACATTGCAGCAACAGCCGCTCGGCGGGTCAGCATCGATCGTCGCTCCCAGGATTGATGTTCTCGTTCTTCAGCCGATCATGATCCGATCCTATCGATACGGAAAGCCGAGCGAACACCCGACGCACCGGCGTTTGGGAAATGCTACGATCGTCGTCAATGGGGGCACTTTCGGCACTATCGTGGCCCGGCCACCGTTTGGGGGGAATCATGCTCAGGCTTGTTCGATCAACTCTCTTCGCGTTGTTTTTCGTGTCGGTTGGCTTCGCCGCGGCTAGCGTCACCGACGGTCCCTCGGCGCATGCCCAACCGGCTGCCAGGCCGGACCAGCAGCGTCCGGCGCCGCCGCCGGCGACAGGCGGCGGCAACACGGATAGGCCCGGAGCCGTCCTGAGGGCAGCGGCTGCCGCCCCTGAAATCGCGGCCGTGGTGGAGGAGATGAAGAAGAAGATCGAGGGGATGGAGAAGAATCTCAATCAGCTCGTCAGCGAGGCGCGGGCGACGGCGGCGCGCTATGTCCTCTGGGGGAGTGTGGCGATGGTTGCGCTCATGTTCATTTCATCGGTGATCGGCGGTACTGTGGTCGGGTTGATGATGCGCCGATCGAAGGCGGGATGACGCATCATCGGGTCCGCCAACCAAACGAAAAGGATGTCCATCATGACCGGCAAGTCGCGCACACTTGGCAGCAGCGATCTCTCAGTCTTGCCGATCGGGTTGGGCTGCATGTCGCTCTCCGGGGCCTATGGCAAGAGCAGCGATGACGAGGCGATCCGCGTCATCCATCATGCCATCGACGCCGGCGTGAATTTTCTCGACAGCTCTGACATGTACGGCTGGGGCCACAACGAGACCCTTATCGGCAAGGCGCTGGCCGGCGGCCGTCGCGGCAAGGTCGTGCTGGCCACCAAGTTCGGCCAGACCCAGCAGCCGGGCGGCGCCAACGGTGTCGACGGCAGCCCGGCCTATGTGAAGGCCGCCTGTGACGCGAGCCTCAAGCGGCTCGGCGTCGACGTCATCGACCTGTACTACCAGCACCGCGTCGATCCCTCGGTGCCGATCGAGGACACGGTCGGCGCCATGAGCGAGCTGGTGAAGGCGGGCAAGGTGCGCGCGCTCGGCCTCAGCGAAGCAAAGCCGGAAACCATCCGCCGGGCGCACAAGGTCCATCCGCTCGCTGCGGTGCAGAGCGAATACTCGCTGCTCTATCGCGAGCATGCCGAGGAGACGCTGAAGACCACGCGCGCGCTCGGCATTTCCTACGTGGCCTACTCGCCGCTCGGCCGCAGCCTGCTGACCGGAACGGTGCGCCAGGTCTCCGACATCCCCGAAGGCGATGGCCGCGGCCGCCATCCGCGCTTCGCTGCCAACAATCTGGGAAGCAATCTCACGAAGTTTGCCAGCATCGAAAGCATCGCCCGCGACAAAGGCTGCAAGCCCGGCCAGGTGGCGCTCGCCTGGCTGCTCGCGCAAGGCGCCGACATCGTGCCGATCCCGGGCACCGAGCGAAGCGAGCGCGTCGACGAAAACCTGGCGGCGCTCGACGTCGCGCTGTCGGCCGACGAGGTCGCCCGCCTGTCGGCGGCGCTGCCGCCGGGAGCTGCCGCGGGCACGCGCTATCCGGAAGGCGGCATGAAGGGCGTCTACCTCTGACAATTCACAGTATCGACGCAATGTGAGGCGAAGACTTGGCGGCGATGCATGCGGCCTGACAGCCCCGGCGCTCGGGTGTATGGAAGCGCCGGTTCGATGCTCAGAGGGCCGCTGTCATGTCGGAAGAGATCGTCTTCTATCACAATCCGCAGTCGCGCGCGCAGATGGCGCACTGGATGCTCGAAGAAGCCGGCGCACCCTACAAGACCGTGCTTGTCGACTTCGCCAAGGGCGAGAACCGCACGCCTCAGTTTCTGGCGATCAATCCCATGGGCAAGCTGCCGACCATCGTGCATCGCGGAATCGTGGTGACCGAGACGGCCGCGATCATCGCCTACATCGCCGACGCCTTTCCGGCGGCCGGCCTGGCCCCGCCACCGGGCGATCCTCTGCGCGGCGCCTACTATCGCTGGCTGTTCTTCGGTGCGGGCTGCATGGAGCCCGCCCTGCTCGACAAGATGATGAACCGCCCGCCCGTGGAGCGTAAGGCTGCGGTCGGCTGGGGCAGCTACGAGGAGGTCGTGGCGACGCTCAAGATGGCGCTGGCCAAAGGGCCTTACCTGCTCGGCGACACGTTCAGCGCCGCCGACGTCTATATCGGTTCGGAGATCCGATTCGCCATGATGTTCGGCGCGCCCGGACTGAAGGGCGAGAAGGTATTCGACGACTACGTCGCGCGCCTGTCCGCCCGTCCCGCCGCCAAGCGCGCTGCCGGGAGCTGACGGGCGGCAACGATGCCCGACTCCACTGCCAACCGCCGGCTCGCGACCATCCTGGTCGCCGACGTCGACGGCTACAGTCGCCTGATGCGCGCCGACGAGGAGCGCACGCTGGATGATCTGCGCGCCAATATCAGCGAACTGGTGGCGCCGGTCGTCGAGCGTTTCCACGGCCGCATCGTCAAGACGGTGGGCGACGGCGTGCTGGTCGAGTTCGGCAGTGCCATCGAGGCGGTGCGCTCGGCGGTCGAGCTGCAGCGCGGCATGGTCGAGCGCAACGCCGGCATGCCGATCGATCGTCGACAGGCGTTTCGCATCGGCCTGCATCTCGGCGACATCATCGTCTCCGACGACGACGTGTTCGGCGACACCGTCAACGTGGCGTCGCGGCTGGAGGGCCTGGCCGAGCCCGGCTCGATAGTCCTGTCGTCCAGCGTCTACGAGCAGGTGCGCGACAAGCTCGCCCTGCCGTTCCGCGCCCAGGGCTCGCGCGCGCTGAAGAACATCGACCGGCCGATCCGGGTCTATTCCCTGGATGCAGCGGCCCTGTCGCAGGATGGCGCCGGGCCGCGGAGGATGAAGGTGCCGGTGCGTCGCCTGACGGTCGCCGGCGCCGCGATCGCGTTGGCCTTGGCCATCGGCGGTGGCCTCGCCTATGTCGTCGATCGCGAATTGCTGGACAATGCCGTGGCGGTCACGCGCCCGCCGGCCGAGAGCGGCCTTTCCGTCGCCGTCCTGATGTTCACCAACCAGAGCGGCGACGCGGCGCAGGACTATTTCTCCGACGGCCTCACCGAGGACATCACCCGTGCCCTCGGCCGTTTCAAGGAGCTGACGGTGATCTCCTACAACGCCGTCCTGCCGTTCAGGAACAAGGAATTGCCGCTCGGCGAGATCGGCCGGGCGATGAAGGCACGCTACCTCGTGAGCGGTAGCGTGCGCCGCATGGGCCAGCGCGTGCGCGTCACCGTGCAGCTCAGCGACGCCCTGAACAGCACCCAGCTCTGGTCGGAGCAGTACGACGACGAGCTGAGCGACATCTTCGCCGTGCAGGAGCGCATCGCCCGCCGCGTCGCCGGCACGCTGGCCTCGAGCCTGCAGCAGATCGCGCTGCAGCAGGCGCTGCGCAAGCCGACCGACAATCTCGACGCCTACGACATGCTGCTGCGCGGTCGCGCGCTTTCGGCCGATCCGACGCGCAACGCCAACCGCATGGCGCGCGAGATGCTGGAGCGGGTGACGCAGATGGCGCCGGGCTATGCCGATGCCTATGCCGAGCTGGCCGACGTCTATTTCCAGCGCGCGACCTTCGGCTGGTCGGAGTTCGCCCAGCAGGACGTCGAGACCGCCATCCGGCTGTCGCAGAAGGCGCTCGAGATCGATCCGGACTGCGTCCTCGCCCACAGCGTGCTGGCGCGCGCCTACACTTCTGTCCTGAAGTACGACCTGGGCCTGGCCGAATCCGAGCGCGCGCTGCAGCTCAATCCCAGCGACGCCGAGGTCATGCTGGCGCGCGCAGCCGTGCTGCTGTGGACCGGCCGCATCGACGAATCGATTGCGACCGCCGAGGCCGCCATGCGGCTCAACATCAGCATCGGCCCGGAAGCCTCGCTCAATCTCGGCCTCGCCTATCTGCTGGCCCGCCGCTACGCCGACGCCGTGCGTTTGCTCGAGGCGCAGCGCATCCGCTATCCGGGCTATCCGCTGCTCGACCTGCCGCTCGCCGCGGCTTACGCCGAGCTCGGCCGCGGCGCCGATGCCCAGGACGCCGTCGAGCAGGCCAGGCTCAAGAACCCGCACTTCGACCTGGCAAGCTTCGGCTCCCGCTTCCAGGACCCGGCACTGCAACGCCGCGTCGAGGAAAGCCTGCGCAAGGCGGGAGTGAACTGAGCTTCCTCCCCAACGAGGTTGGGGAGGTGTCGGCCTCATAGGCCGACGGAGGGGTCATGAGCGTCAGTGGTGATGCTCATGACCCCTCCGTCGCCGTATGACGGCGACACCTCCCCATCGCGGACTCCGCGATGGGGAGGGAACGCTCCAGTCGCTACTGACTCGGCGTGTTCTTCAGCGTCTTCCAGTTGGCCGCCGCCTTCAGCGCGGCGGTCTGCGCGTCCTGGCGGAAGCGCTCGGCGCCGGCGGCGCCGGCGAAGACGTAGAGCTTGTCGCCGATGATCACCCACACGGTCGGATCGGATTCGCGACGTTGGCCGTTGGCCATGTTGTTGGCGCAGCTGCCGCCGAACTGCGGCGCATACTTTTCCGGGTTGGCCTTGAACAGGTCGCGATGGCGGGCATTGGCGAAGAAATAGCGCACGCCGTCATAGACGTAGTCGTACTCGGCCATTCCCGGCGTCGGCGTCGACAGCGTGAAGTAGGCGACGGGATCGTAGCCCTTGAGCGCGATGCGATCGGTGGCCGGCGGCACGGTCTGCGCAACGGCGCGCACCTGGGCCAGGACCTTGAGCGAACCTGCGACGCTGCCCACGATGGCGGCGCCCGCGATCAGCTTCAGAACATTGCGGCGTGTGGACATGACTGGAATTCTCCCACGCTGGCCCGGCACCACCCAAACCCGCCAGCAGTCACTGCGACTTGGGCTCGAAATGGGGCGGGACCGCGGCGTCGTATAAATCCCCATTCAAGTTTTGTCAGTAGGCGTGCTCGTTCTGTGGAATTGGCCTAGTCTCGCTGCGTGACGCCTGCCTTGCCGCGACGCCTGCTGTTCGCCGGGACCGCCGGCCTGCTGGTGCCGCTGGGAGGCGTGCCGTCGCGGGCGCAGTCCACAGGCGTGGCCAACCCGGAGATCACCGACTGGATCGTGATCGCGCCCGACGGCGAGATCACACTGGGACTATCACAGCCGGAGGTCGGGCAGGGCTCCTACACCGTGCTGCCGCAGATCCTGGCCGATGAGCTCGATGCCGACTGGCAGCGGGTGAAGGTGCGCTTCGTCACCGGCCGCGACGCCTACAAGATCGCCTTCAAGAACGAGCCGGCGGTCCAGAAGGAAGGCGCCTCGATGTCGACCACCGTGCTCTACGCGCGCCTGCGCACGCCCGGTGCGCAGGCGCGCGAGGTGCTGATCCGGGCGGCCGCCGGTCACTGGAAGGTCACGGCCGGCCAGTGCCGAGCCGACAAGGGCGTCGTGGTCGGCCCGCAAGGCCAGAGGCTGAGCTACGGCGCGCTCGCGGGCTGGGCGGCCAGGCTGCCGCTCGCGGCCTCGCCGCCGCTCAAGGATCCCGCGCAGTTCGCGCTGATCGGCAAGCCACTTGCCCGTCTCGACACCGTCGCCAAGTGCACCGGCGCGGCCGTGTTCGGCATCGATGTCGTCGTGCCCGGCATGCTGTACGGCGCCATCCAGTCGGCGCCGTCCTTCACCGGTTCGCTCACGGCGATCCGCAACGAGGCCGAGATCCTGAAGCTGCCGGGCGTGCGCGCCGTGGTGCGCCTGCCGGCGGTGCACGTCGCCAACGAGGAGCCGGGCTCGCAGCATCCCGGCATCACGCAAGGCCCGAGACACAATGCGGTGTGCGTCGTTGCCGATCGCTTCTGGCAGGCCAAGCGTGCTGCCGACGCGCTCGACCTGGTGTTCGATCCCGGCGCCGGCGGCGATCTGTCGACCGCCAAGATCGACGGCCTGCTGCACACCGCGATGATGGCGGACAAGGCGGTGACGGCCGTCGAGACCGGCCGGCCTCGCGAGATCCTGCAGGAGCGCGCCGCGTCGATCGTCGAGCGCCGTTTCACGGTGCCTCATGTCACCCACGCGCCGCTCGAGCCGGTGAACGCCACGGCGTCCTGGAAGGACGGCACGCTCGAGGTTTGGGGGCCGATCCAGGCCGTCGCCGCCTGTCAGGATGCGATCGTCGCTTCGCTCGGCATCAAGGCCGAGGCCATCAGGCTCAACGTCACTTTCCTGGGCGGCAGCTTTGGCCGCAAGATCGTGCCCGACTATGTCGTGCAGGCCGTCCATGCCTCGAAGGCGGTCGGCCGGCCGGTCAAGCTCATCCGCACGCGCGAGCAGGATCTGCGGCACGGCATCTTCCGCGTCAATGCGGGCGGGCGCTTCCGCGCCGTGGTCGACCAGCGCGGCTATCCGCTGGCGGTGCAGGCGCGTGTCGTCGGCCAGTCGCTGTTCGGCGCCACGCGCAAGAGCTGGCTCGACCAGACGCCCGAGGGCGCCTGGGACGAGAGCATGGTCGATGGCATCTATAACCAGGACTACCGGCTGCCGAATTTCTTGGTCGAGACCGTCGATACGCCCTTGCCGGTGCCGGTCTATTTCATGCGCTCCGTCGGCTCGACGGCGGCGGTGTTCTTCTGGGAAAGCTTCATCTCAGAGCTCGCCCATCGCGCCGGCATCGATCAGTACGACTATCGCCGCGAGCTGCTATCGGACAACGCGCTGGCGCGACGCGTGCTCGATGCCGTGGCCGAGGCGGCGCAGTGGAAGGCGCGGCCCGGTGTCGTGCGCGGCATCTCCTACAACTGCTATGTCGGCCGCGGTGGTCGCTTCCGGACCTACGTTGCCCAGGTCGTCGAGCTGGCGCCAGCCGGCGACCGCTTCGCGGTGAAGCGCGTGTTCTGTGCCGTCGATCCGGGACTCGTGGTCAATCCCAACACGCTGACGGCGCAGATCCAGGGCGGCATCGGTTTTGCCATGACGACGGCGCTGCTCAGTCGCATCACCTTCGCCAATGGCGGCGCCGAGCAGAGCAACTTCCTCGACTATCCCCTGCTCGCGATCGACGGCATGCCGGAGATCGTGCCCATCATCCTGCCGAGCGATCGGCCGCCGCAGGGTTTCGGCGAGGTCGTGCTGGCGCCCCTGGCGCCGGCCATCGCCCAAGCGCTGCTGCAGGCGAGCGGCCGGCGTATCGACAGCCTGCCGCTGCCGGTCGAGGCCTTCAGGAGACCGGCGTGAAACTCATCCTTCGCATCAACGGCGCGACGCGCCAGGTCGAGGTCGATGGCGATACGCCGCTGCTCTGGGTGCTGCGCGAGGAGCTCGGGCTTCTCGGCACCAAGTTCGGCTGCGGCGCGGCGTTCTGCGGCGCCTGCACCGTGCTGATGGGCGATGTGCCGGTGCGGTCCTGCTCGCTGCCCGTGTCCGCGCTGGGCGACGGCGTGGTTACGACCATCGAGGGCATTGCCGGCCGTGAAGCGATGGCCGTGCAGCGCGCTTGGATCGCGGGCGACGTGCCTCAATGCGGCTACTGCCAGTCGGGCCAGATCATGGGCGCCATCGCGCTGCTCAAGGCAAACAAGCGGCCGACCGACCGCGACATCGACCAGGCGATGAGCGGCAATCTCTGCCGCTGCGCCACCTATGTGCGCATCCGCGAGGCGATCCATGCTGCGGCGCGCGACCTGGAGGGACCGAGATGATCGTTCGCCTTCTCATACCTGTTGCTGCCCTGACCCTGGTTGCCACGGCGATGGCGCAGCAGCCCGATCAGGCGCGATCGATCGCGCTGTTCCGCGAGGCCGGCAAGGTGCTGCAGAGCCCGCGCTGCCTCAACTGCCATCCGGTCGGCGAACGGCCGACGCAAACCGATCGCATGACACCGCATGTGCCATTCATCGTGCGCGGTGCCGACGGCCACGGTCCGGCGGGGCTGCCGTGCAATGCCTGCCATCATGTGGCGAACTACGCGGAGTCGGGCGTGCCCGGCCATCCGAAGTGGCATCTGGGGCCGGCGTCGATGGCGTGGGCGGGCAAGTCGCTGGGCGAGATCTGCCAACAGATCAAGGACCCGGCGCGCAACGGCGGTCTCGACATGCCGGCGCTGCTGAAGCACATGGCCGAGGACAGCCTGGTCGGCTGGGCCTGGGCGCCCAGCGGCAAACGCACGCCCGCCCCCGGTACCCAGGCCGAGTTCGGCGCAACGATGCGCGCCTGGGCCGATACCGGCGCGTTCTGTCCGCCGGATTAGCTCGCGCTTTCCTCCCCAACGAAGTTGGGGAGGTGTCGGCGTCTTACGCCGACGGAGGGGTTATGGGCCACAGCACCATTGTTCCCCATGACCCTTCCGTCCGCTTCGCGGACCAGGCGTTTTGGCCGCTTCGCGGCCAAAAGCGCCATGCCCCACGCAAAGCGTGGGGAGGAAGCGCCACGGAGTGGCGCGCTCCCAGCAAAGAGTTAGGTCTTTGCTTGCGCCCGTTCGACCATGCGGTCGGCGATCTCCGCTTCGCCCAGCACGACCAGGTCCGCGCCGAGCTTGTGCAGGTGATCGACCGCGGCGTCCGAATGGGCGCGGGCGACGATGTCGAGCGATCGATTGGCCGACCGCGCCTGCTCCACGGCCTGTCCAGCCTCGAACGGCTCGGGAATGGTCACGTACAGGCGCCGCGCGTCGGCGATGTTGGCGGCCTTGAGGATCGCCGCCTCGGCGGCGTTGCCCGAGATCACTTCGGCGCCGTCCAAGCGCGCCTTCTCGATGATCTCGTCATCGGTCTCGATCACCACCATCTTCGCGCCGCTCTGGGCGAGGGCCCTGCCGACGAGCGAGCCGACGCGGCCATAGCCGATCAGGACGTCGTGGCCGGTAAGTTTCGTTGCTTCAAGCGTGGTGGCCGGTTCATCGTCGCTGGGTTGAGGGATGATCGGCTCGCCGTGTCTCAATCGCTCCATCAGCATGAAAGCCAGCGGGTTCAGGATGATCGAAACAATGGCGCCCGCCAGGATGAGGTCGCGCGCTTCCCTGGGCACCATCTGGAGGTCCATGCCGAGGCCGATCAGGATGAAGGAAAACTCGCCGATCTGGGCGAAGCTCGCGGCGACGGTGAGCGCGGTCGAGCTGGAATGGCGGAAGGCGCGCACGATCAGATAGGCGGCGACCGACTTGCCGATCACGATGATGGCGATCGTCGCCAGCACGGCCACCGGGGCCTCGACGAACACCATCGGGTTGAGCAGCATGCCGACCGAGACGAAGAACAGGACGGCGAAGGCGTCGCGCAGCGGCATCGCCTCCTCAGTGGCCCGCTGGCTGAGGTCGCTTTCGCCCATCACCATGCCGGCAAAGAAGGCGCCGAGGGCGAAGGACACGCCGAACAGCTTGGCCGCGCCGAAGGCCACACCCAGCGCGATGGCATAGACGGCGAGACGAAAGAGCTCGCGCGAACCGGTGTGCGCCGTGTGATGCATCAACCACGGGATCAACCGCCGGCCGACGATCAGCATGATCGCCACGAAGACCGATACCTTGGCCAGGGTGATCAGCAGGTAGAAAACGATCCGACTCGGCGGAACGCCGTCGCCTGCCGTCACCGAGGCCAGCGCAGGGAGGAGCACCAGGGCCACGACCGTCGCAAGGTCCTCGACGACCAGCCAGCCGACGGCAATGCGGCCGCGTTTCGTCTCGAGGATATGGCGATCCTGCAAGGCGCGTATCAGCACGACCGTGCTCGCGACTGACAGGGCCAGTCCAAAGACGAAGCCCGCCAGGTGCGACCAGCCCAGCACCCAGGACAGTGCCATGCCCATCAGCGTGGCGACGGCGATCTGGCCGATCGCGCCCGGCACGGCGATGCGGGCGACCGACAGAAGGTCCTTCAGCGAGAAGTGCAGGCCGACGCCGAACATCAGCAGAATGACGCCGATCTCGGCTAGCTCGGCGGCAAGGGCCGGATCGGCCTCGAAGCCAGGTGTGTAGGGGCCTACCAGGACGCCGGCCAGCAGGTAGCCGACCAGCGGCTGCACGCGCAGGCGGTGGGCGATCAGCCCAAGGACGAAGGCGAGCATCAGACCCGCGGCAATGGTGGCAATCAGCGGTGTCTGATGTTCAGGCATCGCGATTTCTCTCCGCGGTTCGTTGCTGATTCATTGGATTTGGCGTCGCCTCGCCGACATTGCAATCTCGGTACCGGAAGTCGGGGACGAAGGGGGTATGAAAATGAGACGCAGGGAACTTTTGGGCGCAAGCCTTGCCGGTGCAGGCATGATGGCGATGCCGGCCGCAGCGCAGGCTTTTCCCAACAAGCCGGTCCGCTGGATCGTTCCCTTCGCACCCGGCGGAAATTACGACGTCACGTCGCGTATCGTCAGCGACGTCATGGCCCGGCGGCTGGGCCAGACCGTGCTGGTCGACAACCGGCCCGGCGCGGGCGGCGTCGTTGGCCTCGAGGCCACGGTCGCCGCGCCGGCCGACGGCTACACGGTGGTGATGGGCAGCTTCAGTGTCCTGGGCATCGCGCCCTACATGGCGGGCAAGTCCTCGATGGTGCCGCTGTTCGCGCCGATCAGCCTGCTCACCACCGTGCCGACCCTGATCGTGACCCGCGCCGACAGCCGCTTCCCGGACATGAAGAGCGCGCTGGCCGAAGCCAAGGCGAAGCCCGGCACGGTCAGCGTCGGCCATTCCGGCAACGGCACGATCAACCACGTCGCCGACCTGCAGTTGCAGGCGAGCGAGAACGTGAAGTTCAACATCATCCCCTACAGAGGGTCCGGGCCCGGTCTGGCCGATCTGATGGCTGGCCAGATCGACCTCTACACCGATCAGCTCACGACCTCGCTGCCGCTGATCCGGACCGGCAAGATCCGGCCGCTGCTGATCCTCGGGCCCGATCGCATCACCCAGTTGCCCGATGTGCCGAGCCTGAAGGACATCGGCATAAAGCCGTTCGACGGCAGCACGACCGCAGGCGTGCTGGCGCGTGCCGAGACGCCGGCCGCGGCGCTCGACGTGCTGAATGCCGCCGTGGTCGCGGCGCTCCAGGACGACGACGTCAAGCGCAAGCTGGTCGACCTCGGCGCCGAAGTGCGGCCGACCAGCCGGGCCGATTTCGCAGCGCACCTGAAGGATATGGAAGCCGTCGTTGCCGAACTTGTGAAGTCGGGCCTGTTGAAGCCGGAGTGAAGCGGGCGCATCTCAGCGCCATGACAGGCCTTCGTTTCATTCTGGCTGTGGTCCTCATCGCGGCACTGGCGGTCGGTTGTACATCGACCGGCACGACGGGTGGTGGTGGCGGCAATTCCCCGAAGGGCAGCCGAGGCGGCGGGTGGGAGAACTTCCGCGCCGAGTTGCCGGTGACGCCGGGGTCGATGGTGTGAAGATCGCCCTCGTCGTCGTACTCCCGCTGGCCGTCGCCGGATGCTCCGGCTTGCCCAAGGATGGCCGCTATCAAACGGGCGGCGGTGGCTGGGACAATTTCCGTGCCGAGGCTTGGGAAGTTCCCACGGTGCGCTCGACATGATTGCGCGGCTGATGGCTTTGATCGCAGCAACTCTCGTCGCGGGATGCTCGGGCATTCCCCAGGACGATCGCTACCAGACCCACGATGGCGGGCGCAGCAACACCCGCGCCGAAGCGCCGGCGGCTACACGGCTTTCATAACGGACCACAGGTCGGCCTTGCGTTCGAACCCGATGCCCGGCGCATCGGGCATGGCCACGCGGCCGTCGACGACGGGACAATCGTCAGCGAAGCCGCCGAACGGCGCGAAGACCTGCGGATAGGATTCGTTGCCGCCGCATTGCAGGCCGACGGCGATGTTGAGCGCGAACTGGTGGCCGCCGTGCGGCACGCAGCGCCGCGGCGACCAGCCGTGGGCTTTCAGCATGTCGATGGTGCGCAGGTACTCGACCAGGCCGTAGGACAGGGCCGGGTCGTACTGCAGGATGTCGCGGTCGGGCCTGAGGCCTGCGTGACGCACCAGATTGCGGGCGTCCTGCATGGAGAACAGGTTCTCTCCGGTGGCGAGCGGTGGGGCGTACTGGGTAGCAAGCGCGCCATGCGCCAGGTAGTCGAGCGGATCGAGCGGCTCTTCGTACCAGCGCAACTTGTAGCCTTCGATCGCTTTGCCGAATGCGATCGCCGCCGGCAGGTCGAACTTGCCGTTGACGTCGACCGCCAGGCGCTCGCCGGCGCCGACGATCTTCAGGACCGCCTCGATGCGCTTGATGTCGTCGGCGAGCGGCACGCCGCCCACCTTCATCTTCACGCAGGCATAGCCGAGGTCGAGATAGTGCTTCATCTCGTCCTGCAGCCCGTCGAGGTCCTTGCCGGGGTAGTAGTAGCCGCCGGCCGCGTAGACCCACGCCTTGTCGTCGAATTTCCCGCCGTTGTAGCGGTCGGCCAGAAGCTTCCACAGCGGCACGCGCTTGGCCTTGGCCACGGCGTCCCACAACGCCATGTCGAGAACGCCGACGGCCACCGAGCGCTCGCCGTGGCCGCCCGGCTTCTCATTGGCCATCATGGCGGCCCAGCACCTGGCGGGATCGAGCAGGCCCTCGCCATCGAGCAGCGACTCCGGCTTGGCCTGTTTCAGGCGCGGGATGAAGCGCTCGGCCAAAAGCCCCTTCTGGGCATAGCGGCCGTTGGAGTTGAAGCCGTAGCCGATCACCGGCTTGCCCTCGACCTCGAGGTCGGTCTCGATGGCCACGACGCTCGCCGTCATCTGGCTGAAGTCGATATAGGCGTTGGCGATGTTGGAGCGGATCGGCGAGACGATGTCGCGGATGGCGACGATGCGCATGGGTGCTCCTTAGGCGACCGCGGCGCGCCGCGTCTGGCGCATCAGCAGCCACCAGGCGAGGAGGGCGGTCATGACGTTCCAGGCGATACCATTGAGGAAGGCCGCGCGATAGGACCCCGTCATGTCGAACAGGACGCCGCCCATCCAGCCGCCCAGCGCCATGCCGATCAGGGTCGACGAAATGGCGAGGCTGACGCGCGTCGCCGCTTCGCTCGGCGGGAAGTATTCGCGCACGATGATGGCGTAGGACGGCACGATGCCGCCCTGGAACAGCCCGAACAGGGCCGACGCGATGTAGAGCGAGGTGAGCCCGTCGTCGATCAGGTAGAAAACGAGCGCGATGCACTGCAGGGTGGCGCCGATCAGCAAGGTCATGACGCCGCCGACCTTGTCGGCGATCCAGCCCGATCCGATGCGGCTAATGATGCCGAAGCCCAGCATCAGCGACAGCATCTCGGCCCCGCGAGCCACGCCGTACCCCAGGTCGGCGCAATAGGCGACGATGTGGACCTGCGGCATCGACATGGCGACGCAGCAACCGACGCCCATCAGGGCAATCAGCCCCTGCAACGCGTTGGGCGACAGGCCGAGCGCCGCCTGCGAACGGCGCGCCACCTTGGCGATGGCGGTTTCTTCGTGGTCCGGCGGGCGGCGCTTCAGGGTCAGCGCCAGGGGGATCATCGCCACCAGGCAGAAGGCGGCGGCCGACCAGAACATGGTACGCCAGCCATGGTCGTGGATGATCCGCTCGATGATCGGCGGCCAGATGGTGCCGGCGAAGTAATTGCCCGAGGCGGCGATGGCGACGGCCACGCCCCGGCGCTTTTCGAACCAGTGCGAGATATCGGCGACCAGCGGTGCAAACGTGGCTGCCGCACTGAAACCGATCAGGACCTGGGCGGCGGAGAAGAGGATCAGCGAGGAAGTGAGCGGTGCCAGCGCGAAGCCCAATGCCAGGCCGATCGCGCTCAGGATCGCGGCAACGACGATGCCGCGGCGGTCGACGAGCCGGCCCACGATGACGCCGCCGGCAAAGAAGCCCAGCGTGTTCATGGTGTAGGCAAAGGAGATGTCGGCGCGGGTGATGCCGAAATCGGCCTGCACGGCCGGGATCGCCACCATGAGCGACCACATGCCGATGCCGCCGACCGTGCTCAGGCCGACGCTGGCGGCCAGGCGCCACCAGGCGTAACTCGAATCGATACCACGCATTGTCTTCTGCTTTATGCGGTCAGCCGCCGGCCACGCCCTGGGTGTTGACGTAGAGGGCGTAGAGCGAATGGCTCGCCGCCATGAAAAGCCGGTTGCGATAGCGGCCGCCGAAGCAGAGGTTGGCGCAGCGCTCCGGCAGATCGATATGGCCGATCGGTTTGCCCGTGGCGTCGAACACGCGCACGCCATCGAGCTCGGGCGAGCCCATGCCCCAGCCGCACCACAGGTTGCCGTCGACGTCGACGCGGAAGCCGTCGGGCGAGCCACCCGGGCCGGCGTCGATCAGCACCGAGCTCTTGCCGAGCGCCGTGCCGTCGTTGGTGACGTCGAAGGACACGATCGTGCGATGCGGCTCGGCGCGCGAGCCCACGACATAGAGCTTCTTCTCGTCGGGCGAGAACGCAAGCCCGTTGGGTCCCGGAACGTCATTGGCCACCATCGTGAGCTTGCCAGTCGCCGCATCGAGGCGATAGACGGCGGGCGTGTTCTCGCTCTCGGCCTTGTGGCCCTCGTAGTAGCCTAAAATGCCGAACGTGGGATCGGTGAACCAGACCGAGCCGTCGGACTTCACGACGACATCGTTGGGCGAGTTGAGCGGCTTGCCGTTGTAGGAATCGGCCAGCACGGTGATCGCCCCGTCATACTCGAAGCGCACGACGCGGCGGGCATCGTGCTCACAGGCGACCAGCCGGCCGCGGCGGTCGCGCGTGTGGCCGTTGGCGTTGTTGGAGGGCTTGCGGAAGACCGTGACGTTTCCCGATTCCTCGTCCCAGCGCAAAACGCGGTTGTTGGGGATGTCGCTCCACAGGAGATAGCGGCCGTCGCCGAAATAGACCGGACCCTCGGCCCAGCGGCAGCCCGTGTAGAGCCGTTCGACCGACGCCAGCGCCAGGCGGTACTTGTTGAAGGCCGGATCGAGCACGCGCACGGACGCGTCGGGATAACGTTCGTTGGGCTGCCACATCGGAGTTTCCTCGAGTCTCGTTCTTGAGTGGCAGGGACTATAGCCCGTGTCGCATCAAGTTTCTTCCGTCTCGTCGGATGACAGATGCCTCTGAAAGTCCATGCCGTCGTGCAGAATGCGGACGACTTCGATCCGATCGTCAGTGACGACCTTGAAAAAGATGAAGTGCCGCGCCCGAGGTGAAATCCCTGCGATGTGTAATGAGTAAAGTCGTGGGCCGATGTCTGGCCGAGGCCTTGATCCGGCACGAGAAGGGCCTTCCCGGAGGGAGAAAACGGCCTTCTTGAGGATATCTTCGTAGGCTCGCGCCTGCGTCTCGCCGAAGCGATCAGCGGTCCAAAACACGATGTCTTCGACGTCAGTCTCGGCAGCGAGTGATAGCCGCACATCCCATATGCGGCGCTGCGGGCTCACTTCCGCTTCTGACCGGCGCGATGCCTCGCGATCGCCCTGTCGGCAACTTTGCCAAGATGGCTGTCCAAAGCTTCAAAAGAGTCAAAGCTGCGGTAGCGACCCTCCTGCAAGTCGTCCAAGCCGACTTTGACGGCGTCACGAAGCGCTTTGAGTCGGGCGCGATCTTCTGCCTCGCGGCTTTCCACCAGGCGCAGCCCTTCACGCAGAACCTCGCTGGCATTCTGATATCGCCCAGAATCGACCAGCCGTTCGATCAGATCAGCCTGATGCTCAGTAAGAACAACGTTGCGTGTGGGCATGAGGCACTCCAAGAATATGGCATATTATGCCAATGGAAATGCGCTGTCATCCCGCCCCGACTGGCGGCCGTCAACCTGGTCGCCTTCCCGCCCGTACGCCGCCTTCGCCTGCTCCTCACTGACCAGGCCCAGCCGCACGTCGCGCTCGACCTTCTTGCGGTCGCGTTTCTTCGGGTCGCCGAAGCCGCCGCCGCCCGGCATCTCGACTACCAGGCGGTCGCCGGCGGGAATGGTCTGGAAGCCCTTGGCCTTGAGCTCGGTGCCCGAGGCCAGCGACAGCCGGCCGTTGCCGCCGGTCTTGCCGCCGTCGCGGCCGCGCGCCGGATGCTTTACGCGCTCGAAGGTGGCGAAGATGCCGAAGGGCGCGCCCTCGCGATGCTCGACCTCCATGACCTGGCCGAGGCCGCCACGATGCTCGCCGGCGCCGCCGGAGTCGGGACGGTATTCCTTCTTCCAGATGACGACGGGCGCGATGGTCTCGGTGATCTCGACCGGCACGTTGCGCACGCCCGACGGGAAGGGCGTCGCCGAGAGCCCGTCGAGGCTTGGCCGCGCGCCGGCGCCGCCGGAATGGAAGGTCGTCACCATGAAGGGCCGGCTGTTGCCGATCGTGCCGGTCATGCCGTGGCCGGCGCCGAGCTTCAGGTTCCACAGGTTGCTGGTGCCTTCGGCCGGCACCTGGCCGGGGATCACCTGGTGCAGCGCGTCGTAGCAGACGTCGGGCAGCATGTGGCCGATGGTGCTGCGCGCGTTGACCGCCGCCGGGAACAGCGCGTTGACGATGGTGTTCTCGGGCGCCGTCACCAGGATCGAATCAAGCGTGCCGGCGTTGTTGGGAATGGTCGGCGCCACCACGCACTTGATGCCGAAGGCCGTGTAGGCCTCGGTGTAGCACATCGGCGAGTTGATGCCGTAGATCGACGAGCCCGAGGTGCCGGCATAGTCGACCGCGATGTGGTCGGCATTGATGGTGACGGCGGCGTGCAGGTCGATCGGCGCATCGTAGCCGTCGATGCGCATGTGACCCTTCCAGGTGCCGCGCGGCAGCTTGCCGATCGCCGCCACCATGCCGGCGCGGCTCTTGTCGATGATGTGCCGGCCGAGCTCGTCGAGGTTGTCGATGCCGTGCTCGGTCATCATGTCGGAGAGCCGCTTCTCGCCGATGCCGTTGCAGCCGATCAGCGCATGCAGGTCGCCTTCGACCTGAATGGGCTCGCGCACATTGGCGCGCACGATGCGCATCACGCTCTCGTCCATCGTGCCTTCGCGCATCAGCGGCAGCAGCGGCAGGAACAGGCCCTCGTGATAGACCTGTCGCCCGTCGGGCGACTGGCCGAGGCCGCCGATGTCGACGACGTGCGTGGTGCAGGAGAACAGCGCCACCAGCTTGCCTTTGTGGAAGGCGGGCGAGGTGACGACGATGTCGTAGAGATGGCCGGTGCCCTTCCACGGGTCGTTGGTCACGTAGGCGTCACCCGGCTTCATGGTCTCGACCGGGAACTCGCGGATGAAGTGGATGACGCTTCGCGCCATCGAGTTCACGTGGCCCGGCGTGCCGGTCACGGCCTGGGCCAGCATCTTGCCGTCGAGGTCGAACACGTCGGCCGAGATGTCGCCCGCCTCGCGTGCGCTGGTCGAGAAGGCGGTGCGCACCAGGGCGCGGGCCTGCTCCTCGACGACGGAAAGAAGCCGGTTCCACATGACCTGCAGGCGGATATCCGAAGGCGTGCTCATGCGCGATCCTCCAACACGATCTGGCCCAGCGCGTTGATGCGGGCCGAAAATCCCTGCGGCACCACGGTCGTGGTGCCATCCTCGACGATCAATGCCGGCCCGTCGAGCGACATGCCGGCACTGAGAGCTGTGCGCTCGTGGATGGCGGCCTTCTCGTGCCGACCCGACGCCGGATCGAGCACGTCGCGCTGTCCGCTCGCCTTGGGGGCAGCGGCCGCCTTCGCCTCGGCCGCGGGCTTGGGTAGCGGCCGGTCGGTGGCGAGCGACAATGTCCAGGTCAGCGCCTCGACCTCGAGCTTGGGGATGATGCGGCCGAACACCGTTTCATAGGTCGCCTCGAAGCGTCGCCGCAGGTCGCGCGCGGCGTCGACGTCGAGCGCCTGGTTGGGCAGGGGCACGGCGATCTCGTGGCCCTGGCCGCGATAGCGCATGAAGGCCAGGCGGGTCTCGACCAGCTTTTCCTTGGGGGCGGCGAGCCGGATCACGGCTTCGGCCTCCCCGCGCATGGCGGTGAACAGGCCGTTCACCGTCTTGGCGTCGAACAGGTCGAGCCGGAGATGGCGGGTGCGCACGACTTCGTAGGCGATCGGCGCGCGCAGGAAGCCGAAGGCCGAGCCGACGCCGGCGCCCACGGGCACCACGATCTTCTTCATGCCGAGCTTGCGCGCCAGCCGCGCGGCATGGAGCGGTGCCGCGCCGCCGAAGGCGATCAACGTGCGCTCGGCGGTGTCCTTGCCGTTCTCGACGGCGTGCACGCGGGCGGCACTCGCCATGGTTTCGTCGACGATCTCGGTGACACCGGCCGCCGCACCCTGGGCGTCGGTCTTGAGCGAACCGGCCAGCGACTGAAGGGCGGATTCGGCCTTGTCGCGATGGAGCGGAATGGCGCCGCCGGCGAAGCGCTTGGGATCGAGGCGGCCGAGCGCGGTGTCGGCGTCAGTTACCGTGGGCTCGGTGCCGCCGCGGCCGTAGCTCGCGGGGCCGGGAACGCTACCGGCCGAATCGGGCCCGACCTGGATGCGGCCCAGAGCGTCGATGCGCGCGATCGAGCCGCCGCCGGCGCCGATCTCGACCAGCTCGATCACGGGAATGCGCACCGGCAGGCCGCTGCCCTGCACGAAGCGGTAGGCGCGCGCCACCTCGAACTGGCGCGAGCGCTGCAGTTCGAGATCGTCGAGCAGGGTGAGCTTGGCCGTCGTGCCGCCCATGTCGAAGGCGACGGCCTTTGCCAGACCGTTCTCCGCCGCCACGGTGAGGGCGAGGATGGCGCCGCCCGCGGGTCCGGACTCGACCAGCCGCACCGGGAAGCGTCGCGCCGTCTCGACCGTCGTGATGCCGCCCGACGACATCATCAGCAGTAGCGGGCCTGAAATGCCTTCCTTGCGCAGGTTGGCTTCGAGCTCGCCGAGATAGCCTGCCATGCGCGGCAGGACGTAGGCGTTGGCGATGGTGGTCGAGGTGCGCTCGTACTCGCGGATTTCGGGGCAGACCTCGCAGCTGAGCGAGATCGCCACGCCTGGCAACTCTTCGGCCAGGATGGCACCGGTGCGCCGCTCGTGCGCCTCGTTGGTGAAGCTGTGCAGGAAGCACACGGCCACCGCCTCGATCTTGTGGGCACGCAGCTCGGCTGCGACCCGGCGCACCGCCTGCTCGTCGAGCGCCAGAAGCACGGCGCCGTCGGCGGCGACACGCTCGGGCACGCCGAAGCGCAGGTCGCGCGACACCAGCGGATCGGGCCGCTCCATGTAGATGTCGTACTGCTCGAAGCGGTGCTCCCAGGCGATCTCCAGCGAATCGCGGAAGCCTTCCGTCGTCACCAGCGCGGTGCGCGCGCCCTTACGCTCGATCAGGGCGTTGGTGGCGAGTGTCGTGCCGTGCACGACCAACCCGACCTCGGACGGCGGGCACTTGGCTTGCGCCAGGATGCTGCGCATGCCCTCGATCACGCCGCGCTCGGGCGCGTCGGGCGTGGTCAGGACCTTTATGGCATGGGCCTTGTCGTCCCTCTCGAGGACGACATCGGTGAACGTTCCGCCGATATCGACGGCCAAGCGGGCGGTCATATCAGGTTTCGTCGATCTTGATGTTGCCCTTGGCGACGACGTCGCCCCAGGTCTTGGAGTCGCGCTCCAGGAAGGCGACGTATTCCGCGCGCGGCATCGTCGCGGGGTGCAGGCCGGCCTCGTCGTATTTCGCCTTCACCACTGGATCGGCCATCAGCTTCAGGATGGCGGTGGTCAGCGTTGCCATCACCGGCTCCGGCGTCTTGGGAGGTGCCGCGATCGCATACCAGTTCTCCGCCTGGTAGCCCGGCACCGCCTCGGCGAGCGCCGGCGCGTCGGGCAGGACGGCCCAGCGCGTCGGCGAGGTCACTGCCATGGCGCGCGCCTTGCCGCTCTTGATCAGGCCCAAAGTAGCGGGATCGCCGAAATAGGCGTCGACGATGCCGGCGGCGAGGTCGTTCAGCGCCGGTCCGGTGCCGCGATAGGGCACATGCACCATCTTCAGGCCCGACATCTGGGTGAACAGCTCGCCTGCGAGATGCTGGCTGGTGCCGATGCCGCCCGAGGCCCAGCGGATCTCCGTCTTCTTGGCGAGCTCCGTGAACTCCGGCAGCGTCTTGGCCGGCAGGTCGTTGCGCACGGCCACGATGAACGGCATGCGCACCAGGCGCGTGATGTGCGACAGCGCCATCGGATCGTAGGGCATCTTGCGCAGATGCGGGCCGGCCGTGAGCGTGCCGACGCCGGTCAGCGCCAGCGTGTAGCCGTCGGCCGGCGCATGCGACATCGCCTCGACGCCGATGATGCCGCCGGCGCCGCCCTTGTTCTCGACGATGATCGTCTGGCCGAGTTCCTTCGACAAAGGCTCCATCAGGAGCCGCGCCGTCAGGTCGACGCCGCCGCCGGGCGGGAAGGGCACGATGATCTTGATCGGACGGCTGGGAAAATTCTGTGCTGCGGCGGGACGCGTCGCCGCGAGGACAGGCAACGCAAACGCTCCAACCAGCAGGCCTCTACGAGTGTTACGCAAAACAAAACCCCTCTCTGCTCCCCCGACTGACCTTGACAGGGCGACGACCGTCCTTCAACACTTAACCAATTAGTTAAGTATCAACTGTGAGGCGATTCGACATGAAGAAGCTCCATCTGGGCGGATGTCATTGCGGTGCCGTGCGTTTCGAATGCCAGCTCGATCCGGCCGAGGGCACCAGCCGTTGCAGTTGTTCGGTGTGCGCCAAGGGTCGGTTCTGGAAAGCGATCGCGCGAAAGGAAGACTTCCGCATCCTGCAGGGCGAGAACGAACTTTCCGACTACCAGTTCGGCAGCAAGAACATTCACCATCTCTTCTGCCGGCATTGCGGCATCAAGCCGTTCGGCCGCGGCCACATGGACGCACTGGGCGGCACGTTCTATGCGATCAACGTCGCCTGCCTGGACGGCAGCTCACCGGAAGAGATGGCGGCCGGCCCGATCCAGTTTCAGGACGGCCAACACAACGCCTGGGACAAGGCGCCGCGCGAAACGCGGCACCTCTGACGGCGGCTACATCGCCACCTTGCGGAACACTTCGACGAAGCGCTCGACATCCTGCTCGTCGTTGTAGACGTGCGGGCTGATGCGGAGCCGTCCGAGCCGTGGCGCGGCATAGACGTTCTCGGCGGCGAGCTTCTTGGGCAGGTCGGTTGCCATGCCCTTGGGGAAGTAGAGGCTGAGTACGTGCGGAGCGCGCAGCTTGCGGTCCAGCACCTGGACGCCGGTGTTGGCGAGCCCATCGGCCAGCTTGTCGGTCAGCATGGCAAGGCGCGCGCGGATCGGCTCGTCGCCCCAGCCCGCCATCATCTCCATGCCGATTGCGGCCATCTCCATGGAGATGAAGTGGTCGCGCTCGCCCATGTCGTAGCGTCGCGCGCCTTCCTGATAGGACGTGTCGCGGAAATAGATCGTGTCCTCGGCCGACACCGCCTTGCGCGCCGGCGCGGTCTGCTCGAGCGGCACGCCATGTTGATGGCGCTTGGCGACATACATGAAGGCGCGGCCGTAGGGGCCCAGCACCCACTTGTAGGTCGGGAAGATCAGGAAGTCGGGATCGAGCTTCTTCACATCGATGTGGCGGATGCCGACATCGTGGGTGGCGTCGACCAGCAATGCCGAAACCCTGGCTTTGGCCGCGGTGGCGATGCGGGCCATGTCGAGTGCGCCGCCGTCCGACCAATGGACCGACGAGATCGACACCAGCGCCAGCGGCTCGGCGCCGGAGCGCTCGATCGCGGCCATCACCGCTGCCGTCCAGTCGCCGTCGGCCGGCTGCTTCACTGTCTCGACCGTGTAGCCTCCCGCCTGGGCGCGGCTCATCCATTCGAGCACCGGCGAGGTGTGGTCGTCCTGCAGCACCAGCACGCGGCTGCCGCGCGGAATGGTCAGGACCTTGCCCGCGGTCGAGACGCCGTAGCCGACCGAGGGAATCAGCGAGACGTCGACCGAATCGGCGCCGATCAGGGCGGCTGCCGCCTTGCGGGCGCGCTCATACTGCTGCGGCTGGAAATCGGCCGGCAGCTTCCACGGCTGGCCCTTGCGCGCCACGGCGGCGCGTCCGGCCTCCTGGACGGCGATCGGCAGCGGGCTGTAAGTCGCGGCATTGAAGAAACAGACCTCGCGCGGGATGTCGAACAGGGCGCGCTGGCTAGGCAGCATGGAAACCTCCGATGAGTTGACCGCAGAGTAGCGCGGCCACATTCATCCCGGCCCGACAATTTCTCACACCAGCCATTTGCTAGACTGCGCCATGCGCCGGTTCCCGCCCCAACGCCTGATCTGCCTCACCGAGGAGACGGTGGAGACGCTCTACCTGCTGGGTGAGAAGGACCGCATCGTCGGCGTCTCGGGCTATGCCGTGCGCCCGCCCGAGGTGCGGTCGAAGCCCAGGGTCAGCGCCTTCACCTCGGCGCGACTCGACAAGATCCTGGCGCTTCAGCCCGACCTGGTGCTGGCCTTCTCCGACCTGCAGGCCGACATCGTGAGCGATCTGGCGAAAGCCGGCGTCGCCGTCCATCTGTTCAACCAGCGCGACATTGCCGGGATCTTCGCCATGATCCGCACTGTGGGCGCGCTGATCGGCGCCGGCGACAAAGCCGAGGCGCTGGCACGTTCGCTCGAAGCGAGGGTGACGGAGATGGCGCGCGCCTGCACAGGAGGGGCGCGGCCGCGGGTCTACTTCGAGGAATGGAACGATCCGATGATCTCCGGCATCGGCTGGGTGTCGGAGTTGATCGAGGTCGCCGGCGGCGAGGACGTGTTCGCCGATCTGCGCACTGCCGCAGCGGCTCGCGATCGCATCGTGTCATCCGAGCAGGTGATCGCGGCGCGTCCCGACGTGATCCTGGCATCATGGTGCGGCCGCAAGGTCGTGCCGCAGCAGATCGCCGAACGGCCGGGCTGGGCCGCACTGCCGGCGGTCGCCAACGGGCGCATCGTCGAGATCAAGTCGCCGATCATCCTGCAGCCCGGCCCGGCCGCGCTGACCGACGGCCTCGACGCCCTGCGCGCCGCGCTATTACCTCGCGTGTAATTGAGAGACCGCGGCGGCAGGCTCACCTTCGGCTCATCAAGACCCAAGGAGGGTTCAGATGAGCTACCAGTCCCGCCAGCGCATGGCCGATCAGGCCGTCACGTTCGTGACGCCGGCGTCGTCACGTCCATCGATGCGTCATCGGCTGGCCATGACGCTCCAGGGCTGGCGCGCGCGCGTCGCGGCACGCCGTAACCTTGCTGCAATGGACGCGCGCAGCCTGCGTGACGCGGGGATTTCGCCGGCCGCTGCTGCCTATGAATCGGGCAAGACCTTCTGGCAGGCACTCGGACCGCTGCGTTAGGAAGTTTTCCGCAGGCCTTCGCCTCACAATCGCCATAACCACGCGCCCTGCTAGGGAACTCGCGCGCGTACTGAGCGTTAACTCATGCGCGCAAAGCGCGGCCGCCCTGCTCATGGGGGCCTCGCAAGCGGCGTGTTGTGGTCGAGAACCTCTTCGCGCCTATAATACGTCTCGAGCGCAGAGGGGGTTTTAGCCGGATGACACCGCCGGATCTCGACCGGACGAACGCGCTGTTCCTCGATCTTGACGGCACGCTGCTGGAGATCGCGGAGACGCCGGAATCGGTCGTCGTCCCCGCTGGACTGCCGCAGTTGCTGGAAAGCCTGCGCTCGCAGCTCGGCGGTGCGGTCGCCATCGTGACCGGCCGCTCGATCGGCGTCGTCGACGATCTGCTCAATCCCTTTGTCGCCACCGCGGCCGGCGAGCATGGCGCATCGCTGCGCTATCAGGACGGCAAGATCGAGGAGATGCCCAAGGGCCTCGCCGTGCCAGAGGCGTGGCGCGAGGCCCTGGTTGCCGCGGCCGACCGTTGGCCCGGCGTGCTGGTCGAGCCCAAGCCGCACGGTGTCGCCATCCACTATCGCCTGGTGCCGGAGCGCGGCAACGATGTGTGGCGGCTGGTGCGGGCGCTGGTGCCGCAGGATCATTCGTGGTTTCGCCTGATACCGGCGCGCGAAGCGGTCGAGATCGGACCGCGCGCGGCTTCGAAAGGGCACGCCGTCGAGCAGCTGATGGCGCGTCAGCCGTTCCAGGGCCGCCGGCCGATCTTCGTCGGCGACGACTTCACCGACGAGGCCGGCATGGAAGCGGCCCGGCAGTTCGGCGGCCAGGGCCTGCGCGTGGCCGAAGTGTTCGGCGGCCAGCCGGCGGCAGTGCGCGCCTGGCTGATGCGCGGTGTCGAGCTTTTGAGCGCGCGCAACGTGCCGCCTGTCGCTTCGGCGGGAGCAACGCCATGAGCAGCCTCGACCTCGGCGTCATCGGCAACTGCGCCATCGCGAGCCTGGTCGACCGCAAGGGCCGCCACGTCTGGCACGGCATCGGCCGGCTCGACGGCGATCCGGTGTTCAATGCGCTGCTGGGCGGCGACGACCCGCAGGGTGGCTTCATGGATGTTGTGGTCGCGGGCGCCAGGGAGGTCGGCCGCCAGCGCTATCTGCACAACACGGCCATCCTGGAGACCGTGATCGACGGCAGCGGCGGCACGGTGCGCATCGTCGACTTCGCGCCGCGCTTCCGGCGCTTCGGCCGCATGTTCCGTCCGCCCATGCTGGTGCGCCGGCTCGAGCCGGTGGCCGGCCGGCCGCGCGTGACCATCCGCCTGCGCCCGACCTTCGACTACGGCGCCCACAAAGCCAAGCTCACCTCGGGCAGCAACCATGCGCGCTTCTTCGGCGAAAGCGCGGTGATGCGGCTCACCACCGATGCGTCGATCAACTATATCCTGCACGAGACCGAGTTCTCGCTCGACCGGCCCGTCAACCTGATCGTCGGCGCCGATGAAAGCATCGCCGACAATCCCGACACGCTGACCAAGGCCTTCCTGGCCGAGACCGAGTCCTACTGGCAAACCTGGGTGCGCGATCTCAACATCCCGTTCGACTGGCAGCAGGCGGTGATTCGCGCGGCGATCACGCTGAAGATGTGCAGCTACGAGGATACGGGTGCGGTGCTGGCGGCCCTCACCACCTCGGTGCCCGAGGCGCCCAACACGCCGCGCACCTGGGACTATCGCTTCACCTGGCTGCGCGACGCCTTCTTCACCGTGACCGCGCTCAACCGCCTGTCGGCAACCCGCACCATGGAACGCTACGTGCGCTTCATCGTCGACGTCGTCGAGACCGGCAGCTCGCGCGACGATGTCGCTGCCATCGCGCCCTTGTTCCCGATCGCGCCGGGCACCGACACGACCGAGCGCCTGATCGACACCTTGCCGGGCTACCGCGGCTTCGGGCCGGTGCGCGTCGGTAACGCCGCTGTCACACAGCGCCAGAACGACACCTACGGCTCCATGGTGCTGACCTCGGCGCAGATGTTCTGGGACGAGCGCCTGCCGCGCCAGGGCGATCTCGAGCTCTATCGCCAGCTCTGTGTGGTGGGGAACGAGGCTCAGCGCACGGCGTTGACTCCGGATGCAGGGCTTTGGGAGTACCGGGAGCGTGAGGAAGTGCACACGTTTTCCGCGGCGATGTGTTGGGCAGCGCAGCATCGGCTCGGCATGATCGCAAAGCGGGTCGGGGTGGACTCCGAATCACGGGAGTGGCTGGCGCGAGCGGGTGTCCTGCGCCAGGAGGTGCTGCAGCGCGGCACCACCCAGGAGGGCTGGATCTCGGGCGTGCTCGACCGCGACATGCTCGACGCCTCGTGCCTGGTGCTGCCCGAGATCGGCCTGCTCGGCTCGGACGATCCGCGCTTTCACGCCACCCTCGACGTCGCCGCCAAGCGCCTGATGAAGAACGGCTTCATGATGCGCTACAGCGAGGCCGACGATTTCGGCAAGCCGTCCAATGCTTTTCTGCTCTGCACCTTCTGGTACATTGACGCCCTGGCCAGCGTCGGCCGGCGGTCGGAGGCGCTCGAGCTCTTCAATAACCTGCTCGCCCGCCGCAACCATGTCGGGCTACTATCGGAGGATATCGATCCGAAGACCGGCGAGCTGTGGGGCAACTTTCCGCAAACCTACTCGCAGGTCGGGCTGATCCTGTCGGCCATGCGTCTGTCGCGAAGCTGGGAGGAGGGGCTATGGCACGCATCGTGATCGTCTCGAACCGGGTCCCGATTCCCAAGTCCCGCGTGCCTGCCGCGGGCGGCCTTACCGTGGCGCTACGCGACCTGCTCATCCCGGGCTCGATGTGGTTCGGCTGGAGCGGGCGGCTGTCGTCGGAGCCGTCGCTGCAGCCCGCCCTCGTCGAGGCGCGCGGCGTCACGTATGCCACGGTCGACCTGACGTCCGAGGCCCACCGCGCCTTCTATGTCGGCTTCGCCAACGGCGCGCTGTGGCCGCTCCTGCATTTCCGGCTGGGCCTGATGCACTACCGCCGCGAGGACTATCTCGGCTACCTGTCGGTCAACCAGACGTTTGCCACGGCGCTCGGCCAGGTGCTGCAGCCCGACGACTCGGTGTGGGCGCACGACTATCACCTGCTGCCGCTCGGCCGCATGCTGCGCCAGCAAGGCTACAACGGTCCGCTGGGCTTTTTCCTTCACGTGCCGTTCGTGCCGCCGTCGATGCTCGAGGCGATCCCCGTCGCGCGCGAGATGGTGGCCGACCTCTGCGCCTACGACGTCGTCGGCTTCCAGACCGAGGAACACGCGCGCGACTTCCGCGACTGCGCGCAGCGCCTCCTGGGCGCCATGGTCGACGGCGAATGGGTGCGGCTGAACGGCCGGCGCATGCGCGCCTTCGCCGATCCGATCGGGATCGACGCCCAGGCCTTCGCCGAGGAGGCCGAGCGCGCCGCCAACGACAAGCTGGTCCATCGCGTCTCCGGCAGCCTGGTCGGCCGCTTGCTCGCCGTCGGCGTCGATCGCATGGACTATTCCAAGGGCCTGCCCAACCGCTTCGAGGCCTACGGCCGCCTGCTCGAGCGCTATCCCGAGCACCGCCGCCGCATCCACTTCCTGCAGATCTGCCCGCGCTCACGCGAGGAGGTCGACGAATATCGCCGCCTGCGCGCCGAGCTCGACCGCCTGACCGGCCGCATCAACGGCCGCTTCTCGGAGTTCGACTGGACGCCGCTGCGCTACTCGACGCGGCCAGCGCCGCGCTCGACCCTGGCCGGCCTCTACCGCATCAGCCGCATCGGCGTGGTGACGCCATTGCGCGACGGCATGAACCTGGTGGCCAAAGAGTACGTCGCTGCCCAGGCCGACGACGATCCGGGCGTGCTGGTGCTGTCGAAGTTCGCCGGCGCCGCGCACGAGCTCACCGAAGCGCTGATCGTCAATCCGTTCGATCCCGACGCCATCGCCGACGCCATGCACGCCGCGCTCAGCATGCCGCTGGACGAACGCCGCGAACGCCACGTCGCACTCAAGGCCAAGGTCTTCCGCACCACCGCCAGCGCCTATTGCCAGCGCTTCCTCGACGCGCTGCACGCGCCGGCGCTGAAGCTGCAGGCGGCGTAGGCGCCAACCATCGGTTGGTCGCTGGACGCGAGGTCATGGGCTAGGCTGTTCCCGGCCCATGAGCATCATCTCGCGCCTCTGCATATCCGGCTACCGGTCGCTGCGTGACGTCAGGCTCGAGATCGGACAGCTCACGGTCGTCACCGGCGCCAACGGCAGCGGCAAGTCGAGCCTCTATCGCGCCCTGCGCCTGCTCGCCGACGTGGCGCAGGGTCGGATCATCCAGTCGCTGGCCCTGGAAGGCGGTTTGCCGTCGGTGTTGTGGGCAGGACCCGAGGCCTTCTCGCGGGCGATGAAGGCGGGGCCCGGCGGTCAGCCTGCGCAACCAGGAAGGCGCGTGGCGCTCGGTGATGACCGACCTCAGGGCCTACGACAGCATGCTGACGCAGTGCAGCGATCCGCGCGATGCCGCCGAGCTGTTGCTGCTGCGCGAGAACCTGCGGAGCTGGCGCTTTTATGACCATTTCCGGACCGACAGCGACGCACCGGGGCGACGCCGCCAGATCGGCACGCGCACGCCGATCCTGGCGAGCGACGGCGCCGATCTCGCTGCCGCGATCGCCACCATCCAGGAGATCGGCGCGGAGGACGAGTTGGCAACGGCGGTCGCCGACGCCTTTCCCGGCGGATCGATCGATGTGCGGCAGGATGGCGGCTACTTCGAGATCGAGATGCGCCAGCACGGCCTGTTGCGCCCGCTCGACGCCGCCGAGCTGTCCGACGGCACGCTGCGCTATCTCCTGCTGATTGCGGCCCTGCTGTCGCCGCGCCCGCCGCCGCTGATGATCCTGAACGAGCCGGAGACCAGCCTGCATCCCTGCTGCCGCCCCTCGGCCGGCTGATCGCCAAGGCCTCCGAACAATCGCAGGTCATCGTCGTCTCGCACGCCGAGACGCTGGTGTCGGCGCTGCAGGAGGCCGGCGCCAGGCGGATCGTGCTCGAGAAGCAATTGGGCGAGACAGTCGTGCCCGGCGAGGAACGGCCGGTTTGGAACTGGCCGGCGCGCTAGAGACTGAAGGCCGGCGGATAGACGACGTGGCCGGCGCCACCCTGCAACACGCCGGGCTCGAGTTCGAGAGCCATGAACGAGGCACCGGAGAATGGTGCCTCGAGCGGGTGCGCCAGCGCGGCAGAGAATCCGAAGCGCGGATAGTAGTCCTGATGGCCAAGGACAATGACCGCCTGCCAGCCGTGTTCGCGCGCCCGTTGAAGGCCTGCGCGTAGCAGTGCGCCGCCGATCCCCTGGCGCTGACGGTGCGGCTGCACCGCCATCGGGGCCAAGGCCAACGCGCGCACGGGCTTGCCGCCAACGGCGACATCGAGCGCACTGAACAGGATATGGCCTGCCACCGACGGATCGACAGCAACCAATTCGACGGCACCAAGTCCCGCAGCGCGCAGGTCTTCGATCAACCTGGACTCGTCAGCGCCGCCAAATGCCGTGTCGTTGAGGCTCCGGATCGCGCGGTCATCGACCGGCGTGCGTTCGCGGATCACCATAGACGCTTGACGCCGTAATCTTCGAAAGCGCGTTCGTTGGAGACAAGCACAAGATCTTCGAGCATCGCCTGAGCCACCAGTATTCTGTCGAATGGATCGCGATGCTGACCGGGTAGAGCACCCGCGATCTGCCCGTGCAGCACGGAGATCGGCAGTGGTGTGAACTGCTGGCTTTCGATGCACGCCATCACGTCAATTGCAACGAGGTCCGCTTCAGGCAGTTTGCCCAACCGATGCTTTGTCGCGATCTCCCAGGCCGAGGCGGCGCTCACATGCACGTCGGAGCCGGATTGATCGATCTCCACGCGAACGCGTCTCGGCAAGGACGGATGCCCGGCCAGCCACCAAAGGAAGGCATGTGTATCGAGGAGCAGCCGCACGACTTACTCCCAACGCTTCAGCTCGTCCTCGGGTAATGGCTCGAAGAACTCAGGCCCGATCTTGATCCGGCCCTTGAGGGCGCCGAACTTCCGCTTCGGCTTGGCCTTGGGCGCCATCGGAACGATCTTCGCTACGGGATCCTTGCCGCGGGCGAGCACGATCTCCTCGCCAGCTTCCGCACGGGCGACGAGCTTCGAGAGGTTCGTCTTCGCGGCATGGATCGTATAGATCGGCATAGGACACAATTTAGCTAATCAACTTAGCTAATTCAAGCCCAGCGCGCCGGCGACGTGCCGAGCGGCTCGGGTGGCTTGGCATAGAAGGGTGACGTATCGCTCAGCTGCACCACCGGCTTCAGATGCCGCAGATGGCCGAACAACCCGTCGCTTTCCATGAGATAGCGCGCGAGCTCGGGCTCGGGCAACTCGGCCTCGCCCTTGCCGGGCTCGACGGTGCCGAGGCTCGCCAGCCAATGGGCGACCTGGACCAGCGACACGCGCACCAGCCACGAGCCGCCGTGCTCGACGCGGCGGGCCAGTCCGACCATGGCGCCGAGCGCGCCGAGATAGCCCGCGATGTAGTCGAGCGCCTGGACGGGCAAGTTGCGCGGCTTGGCGAGCGAGCCTTGGGTGGCGCTGAGGCCGGTGACGTTCTGCACGATCGAATCGAAGCCGCGCCGATCGGACCATGGTCCGGCGTGGCCGTAGGCGCAGATGCTGACGCAGACGATGCCGGGCCGCAGTTCAGCCACGCGCTCGGGCGAGAAGCCGCGCGCGGCGACGGTGCCCGGGCGATAACCCTGGGTGAAGACATCGGCCTCGCGCAGCAGGCCCGTCATGTTATCGACGCCGGCAGGCTTGGTGAGATCGACCCAGGCGCAGCGCTTGCCGTGGCCGGTGTCCATCAGGATCTCGGTCTGATAGGGCAGGTGAGGGGCAGCGATATGCAGGACGTCGGCGCCGTTCTCGGCCAGCACGCGGCCGCTGGTCGGGCCGGCCAGCACGCGCGTGAGATCGAGCGCGCGCACGCCGCTCAAGGGGCGTTCGCCTTTCGGCAGAGGCCGCGGCGGCGCCTCGCCGATCTGGACGATGTCGACCAGCGGCAGCTTGGCGACGGCGATACCGTGCGGATGGGCGTTCCATTCCTCGCGGCTGCGCACCAGGCCGCCGACGCAGTTGCCGTCGGCGATCGCCTGCTCGATGGCGAGCCCGTCCCATTGGGCGACGGCCTCGGCCAACGCCTCGCGCGTCTCGGCCTTGGCGCCTGTGATGCGCAAGGCGCCGGCGCGATGATGCGGATGGTTGGTGTGCAGGAACATGATGCGCCCGTCGCGCGTCGGGTAGTGCCCTGCCAGCGGATCCCACGACACCGGCTTCTTGCCGTTCTGCAGGACGTAGGTGTTGGAACGCAGCGATGCTGCCGCCGCATGCCGGTCGATCGTCACAGCCTGCGGCTTGCCAGTACGGAGCCGCCACAGATCGGAAACGGCGAGGCCGATAGCGCCCAGCGCCGCCGAGCCTGCCGCCGCGATGCGCCATGGCGTCACGAATACCGGATCCTCGCCGCCGCTGATCGCGAGAGAGTCGTCGCCCCGTTTGGCCCGGCCGAGCTGGGCGAGGACTGCGTAGGCGAGGTCGGTGCTCACGTCTCGGCCATGATCCTGGTGAGCGTCGCCATCAGGTCCTGCGGGCAGGTGATGTGCGGATTGTGGCTGGCGTCCATCTCGTAATACTTCCAGCTCGAATCGCCTTTGGCACGGTCGGCGAACTGGCGGAACGTATCGCCCGGTCCGCTGCGCTTGGCATAGATGTAGGCGCGCGGCAGCGGCGGCTCGCGCGAGGTGAGTCGGAGCTTCTGCTCGAAGGTCTTGATCGGCTGCGAGCGTCGGCGCGGCGTCGCCCAGGTCACGTCCTCAGGCGCGGTGTCGGGCGGCATCGGGTTGGGCGGGATGCGCCAGCCGGCGCCTTCGCCCATCGCCTTGCCGCGCATGTTCTCGGCGGCTTGCGGTCCGACGAGGTCGAACAGGCTCTGGCCGTCCTGCGGCGCGAAGGCGTCGATATACACAACGCGTGCAATTCGGCGGCGTGCCTTGTCGGCGACGCCGGTCGCCACCATGCCGCCGTAGGAATGGCCGAGCAGGGTGACGTCCTTCAGGTCCTCGCAATCGAGCACCGCCGCCACGTCGTTGATGTGCGTGGTGAGGTCGATCTCATGGTGGGCGAGATGGGCTCGTTCCCCGAGCCCCGTATAGGTCGGCGAGAAGAATTGATGGCCGGCCGCCGCGAACAACGGCCGCATCTTCTTCCACGCCCAGGCGGCTGACCACGCACCGTGTGCAAGAACGATCGTTGCCATGCGTGCCCCCTTGAAGCTGGCGAAGCCGAACTTTCGATGCTATTACGAATTACTCGCAATGACATCCAATCCAACCATAGCACTGGGCGAGGCCCGCGTGGGCTTTCGTGGCCGCATTCATCAGCTCTCCGTGAACGGTGGCGGCACCGGCCTGCCCGGCCCTGAGCTCGAACGCCGGCTGATCGAGCTGGGTTTCGTCGAGGGCGCCGACGTCGAGCTGCTGCATCAGGGCCTGTTCGGCGGCGATCCCATCGCCGTGCGCGTCGCCCACACGACCATTGCGCTGCGCCGACGTGAGGCCATGGCGATCCTGGTGACAGCGGCAGCCTCTTCATGAGCGCCACCGTCGTCGCCCCCCCTGTCATCGCCCTCGTCGGCAATCCCAACTGCGGCAAGACCGCGTTGTTCAACGCCCTGACCGGCAGCCGCCAGAAGGTCGCCAACTATCCCGGCGTCACGGTCGAGAAGAAGGTCGGGCCGCTAACGACGCCGGCCGGCCGCTCGATCCAGGTGGTCGACCTGCCCGGCACCTATTCCTTGCGCGCGCGCTCGCCGGACGAGGAGATCACGCGCGACGTCGTGCTGGGCCGCCTGCAGAGCGAGGTCACGCCCGACCTGATCGTCTGCGTCGGCGACGCTTCCAATCTCAGGCTGGCGCTGCGCCTTGCGCTCGAGCTGAAGCGCGTCGGCCGGCCGGTGATGCTGTCGCTCAACATGATGGACATCGCCCGCAAGCGCGGCATCGAGATCGATGTCGAGCGCCTGTCGTGCGAGCTCGGCGTGCCGGTCGTGGAATCGGTGGCGGTGCGCCGCGGCGGCATCGACGCGCTGCTGGCCGGGATCGACCGGCGTCTCGATGAGCAGCTCAAGTCGGCTGAGTCCGACTGGCAGCCGCCGGATGCCGGTGGCCTGCGCGTCGGCCAGCGCGAGGCCGATCGCCTGCTGGCCGCCGCCGTGCGCGGACCCGGTCAGCGCGACACGCTGACGGCGCGGGTCGATGCCGTGCTCCTGCAGCCGGTGGTCGGGCTGGTCGTGCTGCTGGCCATCCTGTTCGTGATGTTCCAGGCGGTGTTCGCCTGGGCGCGGCCGCTGATGGACGCCATTCAGGAGGGCTTCGCCTGGCTCGGCACGCTGGTCGAGGCATCGGTGTTGCCTGAGCTGCTCAAAAGCTTCTTCAAGGATGGCCTCATCTCTGGCGTCGGCAGCGTCATCGTGTTCCTGCCGCAGATCGTGATCCTGTTCTTCTTCATCCTGGTGCTGGAAGACCTCGGCTACATGGCGCGCGCGGCCTTCCTGATGGACCGCATCATGGGCGGCGCCGGCCTGCACGGGCGTGCTTTCATCCCGTTGCTGTCGTCCTTCGCCTGCGCCATCCCCGGCATCATGTCGACGCGCGTCATCGACAATCGGCGCGACCGGCTCACCACCATCCTGGTGGCGCCCTTGATGACCTGCTCCGCACGCATCCCGGTCTACACCCTGATCATCGGCGCTTTCATTCCCGACCGCGAGGTCTGGGGATTCGTCGGCCTGCAGGGGCTGGTGATGTTCGGTCTCTACACCACCGGCATCGTCGGCGCGCTCGCCGTGTCGTTCGTCGTGAAGCGCGTCATCTGGCGCGATACGCCGGGCGAGCCCTTCATGCTCGAGCTGCCGGACTACAAGATGCCGCAGGTCAGCAGTCTCGCCCTTGGCCTGTGGACGCGCGCCGTCATCTTCCTCAAGCGCGCCGGCACCACCATCCTCTCCATGATGGTGCTGATCTGGCTGCTCGCCTCCTTTCCGCAGCCGCCGGAGGGCGCCACGGAGCCCGCCATCCACTACAGCCTGGCCGCCATGATCGGTTCGGCCATCCAGTCGATCACCGCGCCGCTCGGTTTCAACTGGCAGATCAATGTCGCGCTGATTCCCGGCATGGCGGCGCGCGAGGTCGCGGTGGGCGCGCTCGGCACCATCTACGCCATCGGTGGCGGCGAAGGCGCCGCCGAGAAGATCGGCCAGGCGATCGCCGGCCAGTGGAGCCTCGGCACGGCGCTTGCACTGCTCGCCTGGTATGTCTTCGCGCCGCAGTGCGCTTCCACGCTGGCCGTTATCCGCCGCGAGACCGGCGGCTGGAAGTGGATGTGGATCACCTTCGCCTACATGCTGGCGCTGGCCTACGTCGCCGCGCTCGCGACCTACCAGATCGCCCGCGCCCTCGGCGCCGGCTGACGAAACTCCTAACCGGGCCAGCCGCCGCCAGCCCTCTTCACCCCGCCGACGGCCCGAGGCTTCGATGACCAAGCAGCAGCGAACGTTTCGCTACTGGCTGCAACAGCTCCATCTCTGGATCGGCCTGCTCGGCGACAGCAATTACAAGGTCTACCTCGATGGCTACGATCGGACGAACCTGATCACGGGCAAGGGACGGTCGGCGCGCCACGAGATCTTCTACTTCACCGAAGGCACGTTGAGCGCGGTCCGCCTCGACGACTTCAAGTACCGTTTCACCGATCAGCCAGGCGGCTGGCTGGGCGGCACGGTCAAGGTCGATTGCGATCCTGACCAATCTCCGCCTCGACCCGTTCGAACGGACCGGCTTGCCGAGCGGCGCTTAAGGCTCGTTGAGCTACTACAACTGGTTCGTCTACGAGTTCTGGCGCTTCGTGCTGGTCCAGCAGGAGGTGGGAAAGCTCGCCCAGACGGCGATCGAGTTCCCGCCCATGCAAAAGGGTGCAAGCTTCAACCTGGAGGCCGTCAAGGAGCAGATCGACAAGGCCATCCAGTCGCAGGCCGGCAAGTAACGCTGCTGCGAGCCGGGCTTCACTTCGTCGCCAGATCGTAGAGCACGATGGCGCGGCGCGGCTCGGGCGGCAGCGAGCGCCACAGGCCCGGGTCGACGACCGTGCCATGGGCGCGCACCCAGCGCTCGAAGTCGCGCGTGCGGCGGTTGGTGGCCAGCACCACGAAGCGCACCTCGCCGCGCTCGACGGCCTTGGCGAAGGCGTCGACGCTCAGCACCGGGTCGTTGCCGAAGAAGCCGCCGAACGCCATCACCGGCTGGCCGGTGCCGATGATGACCGGCGCCGCCAGCAGCGCGTTGGGTGCCGCCAGCAGGAAGCGCGCGTTGCCGCGATGCTGCTGCAGGAACGCCTGCAGCTTGGGATCGTCGGTCAGCGCCATCCAGTTGCGCGACAGGATCGGCCCGCGGCCGTCGTCGATGCCGAGCCAGCGCGGCAGGCTGGCCGACGGCAGGCTGAGGTTGCCCGGGGCGAAGACGGCGGAGAGCGACCACAGCGCCGGCAGCACCAGAAAGGCGACGCCACCGATGACAGCCGGCGGCCGCTTGGCGCGCCACTGTGAGGCGATGGCCGCCGCCAGCGCCACGGCGGGAAAGCCGATCCAGATCGACGTCCAGCCCAGCGACGCGCCGGTAATGTAGGCCTGCCACAGGGCGGCGGCGCCGAGGCCTATCGCGAGATGCGTCGAGCCGCGGCGCCACAGCTCGAAGCAGCCGATGCCGGCCAGGGCGGCGAGCGGCGGCCCCAGGGTCGAGAGGTAATAAGCGTGGAAGATGCCACCGGCCAGGCTGTAGACGATGCCGTAGGTGAGCGCCCAGGCGCTCCACAACGCGACCACCGCACGACGCCGGCGCCAGGCGAACACCACACCCAGCACGGCAAGCGGCAGGGTCCACGCGAACTGCATGGCAAGCGCGGGCTCGGCAAGCCGCAGCGGTCCGACCGGCACGGCGTCATAGGCGACGAAGCGCGGCGTCGGGGCCGGCGCTGGCGTGGGCACCGGTGCCGGCGTGTTGCGCACGAAGCGCTCCAGCCCGTTGTGCATCACGATGAGCTCGAGCATGGAGTTGTCGTGGCTGCTGCCGGCATAAGGACGGCTCGCCTTGGGGGTGAGATCGAACGCCACCGCCCAGGACAGCGACACGATGGCGAGGGTGACGGCGGCCGCCGTCATCCAGGCCAGCCGTTGGCGCCAGTTGAGTTCGCCGGCCAGCAGCCAACCGGCCAACAGGGCCGGGCCGCATACCAACGCCGCCAGCATCTTGGTGTTGAAGGCGAGGCCCAGCAGCGCCATCGCCACCACGAGCGACAGGCCGCGTCCACGCAGCGCGATCCGCGCCGCCAGCAACAGGAAGAAGATCAGCCAGGAATCGGTGTTGTTCGAGCGATCGACCGCGACGGCGATGGGCATGATCGCCAGCAACAGGGCCGAGACAACGGCGGCAGGGGCGCCGACCGGCCGCACCAGTCGATAGAGCAGGGCCACCGAGGCGATGCCGGCCACGGCCTGCGGCAGATGGATCGACCAGCCGCTGTAGCCCAGGACGGCCGCGAAGATCGTCTGGACCCAGAAGGCGACCGGCGGCTTGTCGAGCGAAATGAAGCCCGCCGGATCGAACGAATTGTAGAAGAACAGCCAGACGCCCTGCAGCATGCTGCGCACGCCGGCGGCGTAGTAGGCGGTGCCGAAACCGTTGTCGTCCAGCCGAACCAGCCGCAGGGTGGCGGCAACCAGCAGCACGGCGGCGAAGGCCGCCCATTCAATCCGTCGTCTGCTCGCCAGGTCCGTCAATCGCCTCCCCCTCTGGGGTCTACGCAGGATAAGGCAGCCTCATCCCGGCGTGGCGCTGGATTTTTCCTCAGGTGGGCAGGGGGCCTCGGAAGACGAAGAAGGCACCACTGCAAATCAGGGCGAAACCGACGATGTGGTTCAGCGTGATGCGCTCGCCGAGATAGAGCACCGAGAACAGGGCGAACACCGAAAGCGTGATCACCTCCTGCATTGTCTTGAGCTCGGCCGCCGAATAGACCGTGTGGCCCCAGCGGTTGGCGGGCACCGCAAAACAGTATTCGACGAAGGCGATGCCCCAGCTCACCACCACCACCATCCATAACGGCCGATCGGTGAACTTGAGATGCCCGTACCAGGCAAAGGTCATGAAGACGTTGGAGATCAGCAGCAGGACGACGGGGGCGACGGCCGGGGGTAGCCAACTCATGGGATCTACTTACTCCGCTTTGATACCGAGCTTCTTGATGAGGGGCACGACCAGTTTCTCTTCCTTGTCGAGCATCGCCGCCAGCTCCTGCGGCGTGCTGGATTTCGTCTCCGCCGTCAGGTCGGCGAATTTCTTGACGACAGCAGGGTCGCTCAGTGTCGCCACCATGGCGGCGTTGAGCTTGGCCAGGATCTCGGGCGGCAGCTTGACCGGCGCGAACAGGCCCGTGTAGGTGCTGAAGGTGAAGTCCTCGAGTCCCTTCACGCCCGACTCCTTCATGGTCGGCACGTCGGGCAGCTGTGGCACGCGTTTGTCGGACGACACGGCGATGGCGCGCATCTTGCCCGCCTTGATATGGCCGATCGCGGCGTTGACCTGGTCGACCTGCGCCGGCACCTGGCCCGCGATCAGGTCGAGATGGGCCTGCCCGCTGCCCTTGTAGTGCACCAGCGTGTACTTGGCGCCCGTCGCTTCGCCCAAAAGCTCGATGGCAATGTGGTTGGTGGTGCCGACGCCGGAATCGGCGACGGTGAATTTGCCGTCCTTGCCGAGGGCGATGAAGTCGGCCAGCGTCTTGATCGGCGAATCGGGCGGCACCACCAGCACGGCGGGCACAGCCTGGATGTGGCTGATCGGCTGGAAGGCCGTGCGCCAGTCGTAGGGCGCGTTGCCGTAGATCGCGGGTACGGCGACCAGCGAGTTGGCCGAGACCAGGAGGTTGTAGCCGTCGGGGGCAGAGCGGGCGATGACGTCGCTGCCGATCATGCCCGAAGCGCCGGCCTTGTTCTCGACGATGACGGTGACGCCCAAGACGTCCTTCAGCTTCTCGGCGATGATGCGCGCCGTGACGTCGATGTTCCCGCCCGGCGCATAGGGCGCCATGATGCGGATCGGCTTGTCGGGGTATTTGTCGGCAGGCTGGGCAGTGGCCGTGCCCGCGCCGGTGAGAAATGCCAACGCGCTCAGTAACGCCATGAACGAACGCATCGTTTTCCTCCCTCTCCCTGAACTCATATTCCTCTCCCCCTTGCGGGGGAGAGGAGCTTGAGCGACGGGAGTGTCTTAACCTATCGACCTTCGAGAACACACAGGATGTCGGCGCGTTGCTTCGCGTCGCGGATCGGCGGACTGCCCATCCACGTGCCGGCGTACACCGCCTGGGGATCGCTGAGGTAGAGGTCGAGCTTGTCCTTGGTCCAGACCTCGCCCTTTGCGCGCGCCTCCTGCAGCACGGGCGAATAGTCGAATGCGGGATCGCCGGCGATCGGCCGGCCGATCACACCCGCGAGCTGCGGACCGGGCTTCTGGCCGGCGTCCTTGGTGAGCGCATGGCAGGCCTGGCAATGCTCGAAGGCCTGCCGGTCGCAGGACTCGGCGCGTGCGTTGCCCATGATGGCCAGGAACGCGGCCACGACGATCGCCAGGCGCATGCCGTCAGGCTTGCGGCTTGTCGATGACGACCATGCGGTTGGTGCCCGATTCACTACCCCACGCCTCGCCCGGCCGTCCGGCCATCTGGCGCACGTTGGCGCCCGCCTTGTCCGACGGGAAGGAGAGGAAGGTCTCGGTCCTGGGATCGAAGCGCACGATGGCATTCGCCGAGAAGTCGGTCAGCCACACCGCGTCGCGATCGTCGACATAGACCGAGTAGCAGCGCGGCCGCTCACCCGGCAGCTTCCACTTCTTCCAGCTGCCGTCTTTTGGATCGTGCATGGAGACGTTGCCGCTGTTCCACTCGCTGATCCACAGGCGTCCCTGGCTGTCGGACCATACGCGCCGTGCGCCCTGCAGCGGCGTCGGCGGCTCGACGATGCGCGGCGCGCCGGTCGCACGGTCGATCTCGGCGAGATAGTTGCCGGCGAGCGAGACGTACCAGACGGTGCCCTGCGGCGTGAGCGCGATGCCGTAGGGGCCATAGCCGCGCGGCGCGTCCCACACCTGCATCTTCTCGGTCTTGGGTTCGAAGCGGCCGATCGCGCCGCCTTGGCCGGTGAACCAGAGCGTGCCCTGCTTGTCGAACACCAGGGTGTTGAGGTTGGCGTAGGACGGCCCGCCATTCAGCTTCCAGAGCTGCACCCGATGATCCTTGGGATCGACGCGGGCGATCGAGTTCTGGCCGCCTTCGGTCACCCAGGCCGCACCGTCGGGCCCGACGATCACGCCGTGCGGCGCGGCACCCTGGCCGAGGGCCACGACCTTCAGGCCGCCGTCGCGCGGATCGAGCAGGTTGAGCGTGCCGTCGCGCTGGCCGCAAAACCACACCGTGCCGTCGGCGTTGCAGGCGACGTCGCGCGAGCCCGAGCCCGGCCGCACGTTGTAGGTGCGGATGCGATAGCCGTTGTGCTCGCGCGTCTCGACGGCGGCGCGCGCAGGTTGGGTGATAAGCGCCGGCGCGGCGAGCGCTCCGGCGGACAGGACGAGCAGGTGTCGGCGGCGCATGTGGGCCTCCTCGGAAAGGGCAGGCGGCGATTGTGCCCCTTCCGAGGAGCCGATCAACAGGCCGCGAGCCTACTTTTCCGGCGAATCGTGCAGCCGCAGGCTCAACAACGCGTGAGCCAGCGTGCCCCCGGCCCGCACCGCCGCCGCGACGAACGCCGCCTCGGCGATTTCCTGCTTCGTGGCGCCGGCCTCGCGCGCGTGGCGCGTGTGGGTGTCGATGCAGTAGGCGCACTGCGTGGTGAAGGCGACGCCGAGCGCGATCAGCTCGCGGTACTTAGGCGGAATCGCGCCGTCGGCGCGCTCGGCGGCATGGTTGAAGGCGAGGAACGTCTTGCCTTCGGCAGGCGCCAGCGCCAGCAGGTCCGGCACCAGCGCGAGGTCGGTCGGGTGCTGGTAGTTCATGACGACCAGTACCCCGAGCCTAAAAGTCTTTCGCGCAACATCGTTCGCGCACGATGCAGGCGGCTCTTCACCGCCTCGACGGAGATGCCGAGCTGCGCCGCCGCCTCGGGCGCCCTCAGCTCCTCGATGTCGCGCAGGATCAGCACCTCGCGATAGAGATCGGGCAGGGCCGCGATCATGGCGCCGAGGTCGCGCCGCAAGTCGCTCGGCACGGGCTCGATGCGCAACGCCGATGGGTCGGCATGTTCCAGCGTCACGGTGCGCCGCTGCAGGCCGAGCAGGCGGCGGCACTCGCGCTCGACGATGCGGAACAGCCAGCTCGTGAAGGCGGCGATGACACGCAGCGTGCCGATGCGGCGATGGAGCTGCCAGAGGGCGGCCTGGACCGCATCCTCCGCATCTTCGGCGTTGGCGCAGGTGCGGCGGGCAAAGCGCATCAGGTCGGGCTGCGAGACGGCGAGCAGGCGGTCGAGTGCGGCCGCGTCGCCAGCCTTCGCGGCCGCCACCAGCCCGCCGTCGATGCGGGCGAGGCCGCTCACGTGAGCCGCCGCCCGGCCAGCGCACAGGCGGGGCAGAAGCCTGCCAGCGCCGAGACCAGCAGTCCCGCACCGCCCGCCAGCACCGCCCATGGCGGCCAGCCGGTCAGGGGCATCATCGTGGCCACGACCAGCAGGACGATGCCGCAGGCGGCGCGCAAGCCGCGCTCCCATCCCGGAACGTTGCGTTTGAAGATCATCGATCGAGCCTCCTTCATGGACTTGTCCCGACCAGGAGGGCGTTCGATCTCAAAAGGGTTCGCAGCAAAGACGGATTTTCTGCAGCCTCCGGGATGTCCCGACTTGACGCAGGTCAATGTCGTGCCCCCTGGCACCCCTATCCTGTGTTCCAGGCATGACAAGCTGGGCGACGATGAGGCTACTCCTGACGCTTGCCGCTGGTGCAGTCCTTCTCGACGGATGCGCTCCGGCGCCCGGCGCGGACGGCCGTTACGCGACACCGGGGCGCGGAGGATGGGACAGTTTCCGGGCCGAGAATCCCGCCGAGTCCGTTCAATCGGGCCTGGCCGGGGGGTGGACCATGAGTGCAGGGAGTTTCGATCTTGCGGTCATCTCTGGGACGGCCGATTTCTTCGAACGGCCCCGCCCGTGTTCGTCGAAATAGAGCGAAAATTCCTGGTCGCTGATGGCAGATGGCGTGCCCACGCGGTGCGGCACGAGCATCTGAGGGACGGCCTGATCTGCCACTCTGCCGAGCGCAAGGTCCGTGTGCGCATACGGGATGGCAGTGCGACCCTGACGATAAAGGCCAAGCGGGAAGGCATCAGGGACGTCGAATTCGAATACGCCATACCGGTGCCGGACGCGCGGGAGATGCTTGCCTCGCATTGTGGGGATCTGGTCCTCGACAAGACCCGGCACTACGTGCCGCATGCCGGATTGGTGTGGCACGTCGACGTCTACGAAGGTTTGCTCGACGGCATCGTCCTCGCCGAGGTGGAATTGCCGGACGAGAGAACCGACCTTCCCCTGCCCGAGTGGGTCGGCGCCGAGGTCACCGGACGTCCGGAGTACAAGAAGATCAACCTGCAAAGGATGAGGCAGGCGGCTTCCGCCCGGCGCTGCGCGGGCTGAGTCATCCTGTCGATCAGGCTGGCGGCGGCCGGTGCTGTGCCCAAGGCCGCACCGCTTCCAGGAGCGCCCCCAGCCGCAACACGTCGGTCTCGTGGCCCCAGCGGCCGACGATCTGCACCGAGGTCGGCAGGCCGTCGGCGCCGAAGCCGGACGGCAGGGCGAGCGCAGGATGGCCGGTGAGGTTGAAAGGGTACTGGTAGGAGGTCCAGCCCTGGCGGGTGATGCCGCACTTCACGCCGTCGACCAGAACTTCGTCGTTGGCGGCGTCGTGGCCGACGTCCAGCGCTGTGCGCGAGTTGGTCGGCGTCACCAGGAAATCGTAGCGCTCCAACAGCGACTGGATCTTGCGGAACAGGACGGTGCGCGCGAACTGGGCGTTGCGGAAGTCGGCCAGGCTGAACTTGCCGCCGCGCTCCATGAAGGCGAGGGTGACCGGGTCCATCTGGTTCTGCCATTTCGGCAGGTACTGGGCACAGAACACGGCGAAGTTTGCCTGGTAGAGCACGCGGCCCTCGTATTCGACCCAGTCGATCGTCTCGCTCACCTCGTCGATGTCGGCGCCCAGCTCCCGCCAGGCGGCAAGGGCGGCGCGCGTGTTGGCGCGCACGTCGGCGGCGATGCGCGAATTGGCGGTGAGCTCGATGTAGCCGATGCGCACACCGGAAAGATCTTCACCGGCGAGCGTGGGCGACAGCGGATGCTGTATGCCGCCCGACAAGGTCCAGGGATCCTTCTCGCTCGGCCCCGCCAGCACCGAATGCATGATCGCGGCGTCGGTGATCGTGCGGGCGAGCGGCCCGGCATAGACGTTGTTGCCGAAGGCATCGCGCGTGGTGTCGGCCGGCACCGCGCCCAAGGTCGGCTTCAGGCCGACCAGCCCGCTGCACGACGCTGGGCCACGGATCGATCCCGCACCGTCGGTGCCGAGCGACAGCGGGCCAAGCCCCGCGGCCACTGCAGCCGCACCGCCGCCGCTCGAACCGCCTGGCGTGCGCTCGAGGTTCCAGGGATTGCGCGTGATGCCGAACGACGGCCCGTCGGTCAGGCCTTTTACGCCGAACTCGGGCGTCGTCGCCTTGGCGATGATGATGGCGCCGGCCGCGCGCAGGCGCTTGACCAGGATATCGTCGGCTGCTGCCGGGGCGTTGTCCTCGAAGATCGCCGAGCCGTGACGCGTGGGCACGCCTTTCACGTCCACGAGGTCTTTTACGCTGACCGGCACGCCATGCAGCGGACCCAGGGGCTCGCCTTTGCTCACGGCCGCTTCGGCCGCATTGGCGTCGCGTCGGGCCTGCTCTTCCATGAGCACGCGAAAGCAGTTGAGCCTGGGATTGGCCTTGTCGGCGGCCTTCAGCACCGCATCGACATACTCGACAGGCGAAAGCTTCTTGGCGCGGATGAGGGCGGCGGCTTTGACAGCCGGAGTGAACAGGAGATCGTCGGACATGGCGCCACCATAGGCGATCCTCGACAGGCTCTGCCACCTGCGCTACGCCGCGCGCGGATGTTCTCGCTGCCGATCCTCGTCGCACTGGCCTTCATGGCCACCGTCACCTCGTTCATTTCCGGCATCTTCGGCATGGCAGGCGGCATGCTGCTGATCGGCTTCTTGCTGATGGTGCTGCCGGTGCCGGTCGCCATGGTGTTCCACGGCGTCATCCAGATCGCGGCCAACAGCTGGCGTGCCTGGCTGTGGCGCCACCACGTCAAATGGAGCGTGGTGCTGAAGTTCGGCTCGGGCTCGGCGGCCTCGCTGATCGTGTTCTCCTTCTTCGACTTCGTGCCGGACAAGGCGCTGGTCCTGATGGTGGTCGGACTGACGCCATTCGCGGCGCTGGCCGTGCCGCAGCGCATCGCGCCCGATATCGAGCGTGGCGGGCAGGCCTTCGTGGCGGGCGCGATCGGCGGGGCCATGCAGCTCGTGGCCGGCATCACCGGGCCCTTGCTGGACATCTTCTATGTGCGCACCGGCATGACGCGGCAGACCAACATCGCCACCAAGGCGGCGGCCCAGGTGCTGGGCCATCTCACCAAGGTCGCCTATTTCGGCGTCCTGATCGCCAACCCGGCCGGTCGCGACCTCGAGCAATGGCTGGTCATGGCCTATGCCGCCTGCTTCGCGGTCCTCGGGACGACCTTGTCGCGCAGCTTCCTCGACCGTATGTCGGACCACCAGTTCTATCACTGGACGCGCCGGGTGATCCTGGCCATCGGCGTGGTCTATCTTGCGCAGGGCATCTGGCTGATGGTGACGCGATGGTGGATGTGAAGGCCGAGGTGAGGGCGCTGCTCGACCGGCTGCCCGACGACTGCAGCTTTGCCGACGTGCAGCGCGGCATTGCCGTGTTGATGTGGCCCAAACAAGGTGATGGCAGCCTGAAGCCACCGGAGCGCCTGCCGCCGGAAGAAGTCAGGCGCCGCCTGCGCGAATGGCTGAAATCGGAGAAGGACAAATGAAGGACCGCGTCTCGATCGACTTTTCAGGCGGCGTGGCCGATGTGCGCCTGATCCGTGCCGACAAGATGAACGCGCTCGATCCCGCGATGTTCGAAGGCATCATCGAAGCTGGTGCCGAGTTGGCGAAGATGAAGGGCCTGCGCGCCGTCGTCCTGTCGGGCGAGGGCAAGGCCTTCTGCGCCGGCCTCGACATGGGAAGCTTCGCCGCCATGAAACAGGACGGCGACGCCGTGCCCGGTGTGCGCGATCTCACCAAGCGCACCCACGGCATCGCCAATCGGCCGCAGCAATGCGCCTGGCAATGGCGCACGCTGCCGGTCCCGGTGATCGCCGCCGTTCACGGCGTGGCCTTCGGGGGCGGCTTCCAGATCATGCTGGGGGCCGACATGCGCTACGCCACCGCCGACACGCGCTTCTCGGTGATGGAGATCAAGTGGGGCCTGGTGCCCGACCTCGCCGGCACGCAGCTCATGCGCCACCTCGCACGCGAGGACGTGGTGCGCGAACTCACCTACACCGGCCGCATCTTCAACGGCACGGAGGCCCAGCAGCTCGGCTTCGTGACGAAGATCGTCGAGGATCCACGCGCGGCCGCGCTCGAGACGGCAAAGGAAATCGCCAACAAGAGCCCCGATGCTGTTCGCGCGGCCAAGCGCATCTTGAACGATGCCGTCGCTGTCGATGCCGCGACCGGCCTGATGGCCGAGTCGGTCGAGCAACAGAAGCTGATCGGTTCATCCAATCAGCTCGAGGCGATCATGTCGAACCTGCAGAAGCGCGCCGCCAACTACAAGGACTGACGCCATGAACCGCCAGTGGCTCTACGCCAAGCAACCCCAGGGCAAGATCGGGCCCGACACCTTCCAATGGACGGAGACGGCGATCCCCGCGCCACGCGAAGGCGAGGCGCTGGTGCGCACGCGCATGTTGTCTCTCGACCCGGCCAATCGCGCCTGGATGATGGGCAAGACCTATCGCGATGCGCTGGAGCCCGGCCAGGTGATGAGCGGCTTCGCCATTGGCGAGGTGGTGGAGTCCAAGTCTGGCGGGCTGAAGACCGGCGACATCGTCGAGGGCGACTGGGGCTGGCAGGATTATGCCGCGATGCCGGCGCGGCGACTGGCCAAGCGCACGACCAAGGCGCCGTTCGAACTCCTGATCGGACCGCTCAGCGTCACCGGGCTCACCGCCTATTTCGGTCTGCTCGAAGTCGGACGGCCCAAGCCCGGCGACACCGTGCTGGTCTCGGCGGCGGCCGGCGCGGTCGGCACTATGGTTGGCCAGATCGCCAAGCTCGCCGGCTGCCGCGTCGTCGGCACGGCGGGCGGCCAGGACAAGTGCGACTGGCTGGTGCGCGACCTCGGCTTCGATGCCGCCGTCGACTACAAGGCGGGCGGCGTGTACCGCGCGCTGCGAGCCGTTTGCCCCACCGGCGTCGACGTCTATTTCGACAATACCGGCGGGCCGGTGCTCGAGGCGGCGCTATCGCTGATGAACCTGCGCGGCCGCATCGTCTGCTGCGGCAACGTCTCGCAATACGACGTCGAAAAACCCGCGCCCGGGCCGATGGCGGTGCCCGGCCTGGTCGTGACCAAGCGGCTGCGCCTGGAAGGCTTCATCGTCATGGACTTCTACGACCAGCGCGCCGAGGCCGAGGCCAGGCTGGCGCGCTGGGTCGAGGAGGGGAAGATCAAGGCCATCGTCGACATCGTCGACGGCCTCGACAAGGCGCCGCAGGCGCTGATCGGCCTGTTCGAAGGCCGCAACAAGGGGAAGATGGCGGTCAGGATCTGATCGGCGCGCTTCACAGGCAAAATCTCCTCGTCGCGAGGGCTGATCGCCGATTGTCCTTGCCCGGATGCCGGGTTTGGTCGACTGATTCGCAGCCAGACCGTTGGAGGGCGTCATGAGTCATCGCCGCCGGCTGCTGCAGGCGCTGGGCACAGCGACCCTTGTTTCCGTCACGTTGCGCGCCGGGTGGGCCGAGACGTACCCGTTGCGGCCGGTGCGCATCATCGTGGGTTTTGCGCCGGGCGGAAATTTCGACACCGTCGCCCGGGTGCTTGCCGAGCGAATGTCGGAACGGCTGGCGCAGCCGGTCCTCGTCGAGAACCGGCCAGGCGCTGCCAGCAACATCGCGGCGGAATCAGTGGTCCGCGCGCCTGCGGACGGCTACATCCTGTTCGTCGGCGGTGCGGCGAATGCGATCAATGCGACGCTCTACGACAAGCTGAGTTTCAATTTCGCAACCGACCTCGCGCCGGTCGCGGCTGCGATCCAGTTTCCCAATGTCATGACGGTCGATGCTTCGTTCCCGGCCAAGTCGGTGCCCGAGTTCATCGACTACGCGAAGAGCAATCCAGGCAAGATCAACCATGGCTCTTCAGGGACGGGGACGACTCAGCATCTCGCGGGCGAGCTTTTCAAGGCGACGACAGGGGTGAGCTTCGTGCATATCCCCTACCGCGGCGGTTCGCAGGCCTTGGCCGACATGCTTGCCGGTCAGGTGCAGGTCCTCTTCGAGTCTCTGCCCGTGTCGATACCGCACATCAAATCGGGGCAGCTCCGCGCGCTTGCGGTGACCAGTGCGGCCCGCTCGGACGCGCTTCCGGATACGCCGGCGATGGGCGAATTCCTGGCCGGCTACGAAGCCAGTGGCTGGGCCGGGGTTTGTGCGCCTCGACGCACGCCGGCCTCGGTTGTGGAAAAATTGAACATGGCGATCAACGACACCCTTGCCGACCCTGCCGTGAAGGCGCGTCTGCGCGGTCTCGGCGCGACGGTCCTTGGCGGGTCGCCTGATGATTTCGGCAAGCTGATCGTTCGGGACACCGAGAAATGGGCGCGCATAATCAAGGCCGGCAACATCAAGGCCGATTAGACCTTGGCGCGTGGCTATCGGCTAGTACTTGCCTGCTGTCGCTTTCCTGCTCGTTTATGCGAGCACAGCGCCGAAAACTGTGGTAACGTGACTTCAGGTGCTCGATGTGAGCCCACAGGTGCGTATGCAGCGTGTTGCTGGATGGCTGTCCGCCATTGTTTGCTTGCTGTCTCTCACCTGCTCGCCCGGCGTTGCCGCCGACCCGTCCTCCGTTCCCATCCTGCTCTATCATCGCCTCGGTCCGGTCTCGTCCGATGAGATGACGGTGACGACTCCCGTGTTCGAGGCCCAGCTCAAGCTGATCCAGGAGCGCGGCTACAAGGTCATCCCCCTGGCGGCGCTGGTGGCGGCGCTGGGCGACTCCGCGGTTCCGCTCCCGGAGCGCGCCGTGGTGCTGACCGCCGACGACGGCCATCGCACCGTCTACTCCGACATGTTTCCGCTGATCCAGCGCCTCAAGATTCCCGTCACGCTGTTCATCTATCCGTCGGCGATCTCCAATGCCGACTATGCGATGACCTGGGCGCAATTGGCCGAGATGAAGGCGTCGGGCCTGGTCGACATCCAGTCGCACACCTTCTGGCATCCAAATTTCAACGTCGAGCGCAAGCGCCTGACACCGGCAGCCTATGAGAAGTTCACCCAGGACCAGCTTCTCAAATCCAAGGCCGTCCTCGAGCAGCGCTTCGGCGAAAAAGTCGACCTCCTGGCTTGGCCGTTCGGCATCCACGACGATCAGCTCGCCCAGTGGGCACAGGCGGCGGGCTATGTCGCAGCCTTCACCATCGAACGCCGTCCGGTGACGCGGTCTGACAAGATCATGGCGCTGCCGCGCTTCATCGTCACCAACCTCGACCGCGGGGACCGCTTCGTGTCGCTTCTGGGAGCATCGAAATGAAAGTCATCTGGCGTCTGCTGCTGGCCGTTGCTGCGCTTTTTGTCATGCCGATGACAGTGGCCAACGCCCAGGGCAACGACGCCGAGGCCAAGCAGGACCAGGTCAAGGAGGCGGCGCGTGAGGTCGAGCGTGAAGGCACGATCGTCGACGGCGCGACCGGCGCACCGATCGCCGGGGCCATCGTCACGTCGGGCGACAAGACGGTGCTGACGGACGCCAAGGGCCACTATCGCGCCCCTGCCGCGACCCAGGCCGGCACCCAGCCGTTGCTGGTCCGTGCCGTCGGTTACGGCCGCTCGACCGTCGCGGCCAGCGACGCCGGGTCGCCGACAACCGAGCTCGTGCCGTTGCGGCCGAAGGCGCTTTACCTCACCGTCTACGGTATCGGTGCGCCGTTCCTGCTCGATCCGGCGCTCGACGTGATTGAAAAGAGCGGCCTGAATGCCCTGGTCATCGATCTCAAGGGCGATCGCGGCCTCATCCCCTATCCCAGCAAGCTGCCGCTCGCCGCCAAGATCGGAGCGCAGAAGCTGCGCACCATTCCCGACCTGAAGGCGCTCACGACCAATCTCAAGAGCAAGGGCATCTACCTGATTGCCCGCATTGTGACGTTCAAGGACGACCTGCTGGCCACATCGCATCCGCAGTGGGCGATCCGGACTGCGGGCGGCGGCCTGTGGAAGGACCGCGAGGGCCTGGCGTGGATCGATCCTTCGCGCCAGGAGGCGTGGGACTACACCTTGAGCGTCGCCGAGGAGGCCGCCGCGGCCGGCTTCGACGAGATCCAGTTCGACTACATCCGCTTCCCCGATACCGGCGGCCTTGCCTTCGCCAATGCGTCCGACGAGAACGGGCGCGTGGCGGCGATCACCGGCTTTCTTCGCGAGGCGCGCAAGCGCCTGGCGCCATACAATGTGTTCACGGCCATGGATTCCTTCGGCTACGTCTGCTGGAACCAGAACGACACCGGCATCGGCCAGAGGGTCGAAGACCTGGCCACGGCGGTCGACATCATCTCGCCCATGCTCTATCCGTCGGGCTTCCAGTTCGGCATCCCCGGCTACCGCAATCCGGTCCAGAACCCCTACGAAATCGTCCATCTCTCGCTCGAGGAATGCAAGAGGCGGACGGCGAACACGGCGGTGCGGTACAGGCCGTGGCTGCAGGCGTTCACCGACTATGCCTTTGGCGGAAAGGTCTTCGGCGCCGATGAGATTGCCAAGCAGACCAAGGCGTCGCGCGACGCCGATACCGACGGCTGGATGCTGTGGAATCCCCGCAACGTCTACACGACCAATGAGATCAAGCCCGAGCCCACGGAGAGCAAGGCCAAGGCGGCCCGCTGAGGCGGTGCGGCTCTTCCTCGTCGGTCTGATCTGTCAGGTCGCCGTCGCCTGTGCGGCGCCAGCGACCCCTGCCGCCGCCGCGCCACCCACCTCGCCAAGCCAGGCCGCCGAGGCCATCGGCGCCATCGTGCGCGACGAGATCGCCAACGGAAAGGTGCCTGGCGCCGTTGTCGTGCTGGGCATCGGCGATCGCATCGTCGTGCGCCAGGCCTACGGCAACCGCTCCGTGATGCCTTCGGTGCAGCCGGCCACGCTCGACACGATCTACGACGCCGCTTCGCTCACCAAGGTGATGGCGACGTCGGTGGCGATCATGCAGCTGGTCGAGCGCGGCCAGATCGATCTCGACCGGCCGGCCGCCGCCTACTGGCCGGCCTTCGCCGCCAACGGCAAAGGCGACATCACCGTCCGCCAGCTCATGACGCACTATGCCGCCTTGCCGGCCGGCATTCCGACGCGCGCCTGGTCGGGCACCGAGGGCGCGCTCGACGCCATCGTCGCCCTGAAGCCCCTGGCGCCTGCCGGCACGCGGTTCGTCTACAGCGATGTCGACTTCATCGTGCTGGGCGAGATCGTGCGGCGGGTCTCTGGCCAGCCGCTCGACGCCTATGCGGCCAGGAACATCTTCCAGCCGCTCGGCATGCGTGACACCGTCTTCCGGCCGTCCGTAGCGCGGGACCGTATCGCGCCCGCCGACCTCGAAGGCGGCGAGCTGCGCTGGGGCGAGGTCCAGGACCCGATTGCCTATCGCATGGGCGGCGTCGCAGGGCACGCTGGCGCCTTCACCACCGCCGACGACCTCACGAAGTTCGCGCAGATGATGCTGTCGGGTGGCAAGGGCGTGCTGAAGCCGGCTTCGGTCGCGGCCATGACGCAGCCGCAGAGTCCGCCGGGCGGCTCGGCGTTGCGCGGCCTCGGCTGGGACATCGATTCGCCCTATGCCGTCTGGATGGCGCCGTCGTTCTCGCCCCAGTCCTACGGCCATACCGGCTACACCGGCACGGCGATCTGGATCGATCCTACGACGAAGACCTTCCTGATCGTGCTCACCAACCGCCTGCATCCCGACGGCAAGGGCAATAATCTGCAAATGCTGCGGCGTCTGTCGACCGTGGCCGGCGCGGCGTCACGCGGCGAGCAGAGCCGGGTGATGTCGGGGATCGACGTGCTCGAAGCCTACGGCTTTCGCCAGCTCGCCGGGCGCCGCGTCGGGCTCATCACCAACCGCTCGGCGCTCGACGGGAAAGGGCGACGCACCGCCGATGTCCTGCACCAAGCGAGCGGGCCCAAGCTGGTTGCCCTGTTCAGCCCCGAGCATGGGCTCGATGCGGCGGCCGAAGGCAAGATTGCCACGGGGCGCGACCAGGCAACCGGCCTGCAGGTGTTCAGCCTCTATGGCGAGACGAGGCGACCGACGCCGGCGATGCTCGCCGGCCTCGATGCGCTGATCTTCGACATGCAGGATGTCGGCGCGCGCTACTACACCTATCCCACGACCATGGCCTATGCGATGGAGGCTGCGGCCGCCAACAAGCTCGACTTCTACGTGCTCGACCGGCCCGATCCCATCACGGCGAGCACGGTGCAGGGTGCGGTGCTCGACGACGATCTCACCTCTTTCATCACCTATCTGCCGCTGCCGGTGCGCCACGGCATGACGCTGGGCGAGCTGGCGCGGCTGTTCAACACCGAGAAGAAGATCGGCGTCCGGCTGCATGTCGTCACCATGCGTCGCTACGAGCGGACGATGTGGTTCGACCAGACCGGCTTTGCCTGGGTGCCGCCATCACCCAACCTGCGCAAGCTCGAGCAGGCCGTGCTTTACCCGGGCGTTGGCATGATCGAAGCCGCCAATGTCAGCGTTGGCCGCGGCACGGACACGCCCTTCGAGCTGGTGGGGGCGCCCTGGGTCGACGGCAAGGTCCTGGCCGATCACCTGAATGGTCGCCGAATCGCCGGCGTGCGCTTCGAGGCCGCGACCTTCACGCCGCGCGAATGGGTCTATCCCGGCCAATCCTGCGGTGGCGTACGCATCGTGCTCACCGACCGCAATCGCCTCGACAGTCCGCTGCTGGGCGCCGAGCTGCTGTCGGCGCTCTGGCGCCTCTATGGCGACCGCCTGCAGATCGACCGCACGCTCAGCATGATCGGCTCCAGGGCCTCGCTCGCCGCCATCAAGGCGCAGGCCGATCCGCGCGACGTCGCGCAATCGTGGACGCCTGGCGTGGCCGAGTTTCTCACGAAGCGGCAGCCGCACCTCTTGTATTGACCGGCCGCTCTTTCCTCCCCAGCGAAGCTGGGGAGGTGTCGCCGTCATGCGGCGACGGAGGGGTCATGAGCACCCTCAGTGATGCTCATGACCCCTCCGCCCCTTCGGGGCACCTCCCCACGCAAGCGTGGGGAGGAACAGCTTCCCTCAAAAGCGCGCCAGCAAGGACCCGTAGCCGTAGACCTTGTCGGTGATGCCGTTGGTCCTGAGCGCGTGCCAGTAGGTCGTGGCATTGATCTGCAGGACGGGCTTGTCGAGCCAGCGTTCGGCTTCGTCGGCCAGCCTGGCGAAGGGCAGGTTGGCGCCGAAGGCCACGATCGCCTCGACATCCGGCCCGTCGATCGAGCGGGCGGCCTTGATCATGTCCTGGGCGGTCAGCACGGAATAGGACGCCGGGCTCTTGCCGCGCATGTGGCAATAGCGAACGACCTCGTAGCCATGAGCGCCGAGCACGGCATTGAGGCGGGGCTCGATGCACGGGTAGTAGGGCTCCATGATCGCGATCCTGCGCTTGATGCCGTGCGCCTTGAGGCCGGCGGCGACGGCATCGGAAGCGATCGACACGGGCACGTCCCAGCCGGCCACCTTGCGAACGCGCCGCTTCAGCTCCTCGCCCCACCCGAGCGTGCCGCCCCATACCGAAAGCGCGGAAATGCCGAGGATGAACGCGTTGGGCTTGGCATCCATGACCCGATCGACGGCGTCCTCGAGCGACTTGTCGATCGCCTCGAGCTGCTTCTCGAAATCGGCATCGGAGGTCACGGGATCGTCGGCGATGACCATGCGGGCGAGGTGGTTCGTCACGCCCGCCGGTCTCATGTCGTCGTACTCGGGCTGCACGACGGTGTTCGTCGACGGCGTCGTGACGCCAAAGGCAAGTCTCCAGGCCAGATAGTCGCGCACGCTGTTGCTCCTTCCTTAGTTCGCGGCCGCCTTCAGGGCGGCGCGCACCTCGTCGCTCGGCCGCACATCGCGCGCACGGCTGTAGATGGTCACCGCCACCAGCAGCACCGCGCACATGAAGCCGAACAGGGTGCGATAGGCCACCTCCGACCGCGCGCCATCGGCCAGCGGCGCAAACGCGCCGAGGATGGTCCCCGACAGCGTCTGCATGCAGGCGACGCCCAGCATTACGCAGGTGTTCATGGTCGACATGCCGCGCCCGATCAGGCGGTCGGGAAAGATGCCCCGGCCATGGGTCATGATCATGGTGCTGGAGGCGCTGAAGAAGCCCATGGCGACAATCCCGCCGATCGCCACCCACAGCGACGCGCCGCCCGCCAGGGCCAGCGTGCCGAGAATCAGGGCGATCGTCAGGGTGCCGCCGAAGGCGATCCATTTGCGTGTGTCGAGCATCCGGTCGAGCGGCCCGAAGGTCAGCATGCCGACCTGGTAGGCCAGCACCGCCGCCAGCAGCACGTTGCCGGACTGGACGATGGTGAGGCCGTGCACTTCGCGCAGGAACGGGCCGCCCCACAATCCCTGCACGGTGAAGGTGCAGGCGTAGTTGCAGAAATTCAGGATCAGGATGAAGGGCAGCTGCGGATTGCGCAGGACCTCGGCCATGCCGCGCAGCATCTCGCCTGGCGTTTCGATTCGCCGCTGAAGGAAGGGATGGTCGGGCGGCGCGTCGCGCACGACCAACCAGACGGCGATGGCGGCGAGCGCAGTGAAGACCACCATGATGGCGAACACGCCGCGCCAGCCGATCAGCTCGGTCCCCCAGGCCAGCGGCGTCGTGGCTAAAAGGTTGCCGATCAGGCCGATCGAGAGCACCAGCGCGGCCATCGTCGAGAACCGGTCGGGCGGGAACCAGCGCGAGATCACCACCATGCTGCCGATCAGCATGACGCCGAACCCCGCGCCCATCAGGGCCCGGCCGGCCAGCAGGATCGGCCAGCCGGATGCCAGGGTGAACACGGTGGCGCCCACGACCGCCAGCAGCAGCATCCCGGTGACCGTGCGCCGCGGCCCGAAGCGGTCGAAGAGAAAGCCGCAAGGGATCTGCATCGCCGAGAAGCCGAAGAAGAAGGCCCCCGTCAGCGCGCCCAGCGCTTCCGGCCCGATCGCCAGGTCGCGCATCAGGTCGAGCCCGATCGTGACATTGGAGGCCCGGAAGAAGTGACTGGCGACGTAGGCGGTCGCCAGGGTGGCGACGATCACAAGGCCCTGGCGCCGCAGGGCGGGCACGCGTGAAGAAGACAGGAGGACTACTTCCCGATGAATACCGGCTTGCGCTTCTCGACGAACGCCTGCACCGCTTCCTTGTGGTCCGCTGTGCGCGAGGCCTGCACCAGGCGCTCGGCTTCGCGGTGCAGCGCGGTCGGGTAGTCGATGTGCAGCGCGTCGTCGAGATTGTCCTTCATGTTGCGCAGCGCCACGCGCGGGCCGTTGGCCAGCGACTTGGCGAACTCGAAGGCCTCCGACTGCAGCTTTTCATCGGCCACGATGCGGTTCACCAGGCCGATGCGTTCGCAGCGTTCGGCATCGACGCGCTCGGCGGTGAACATCAGCTCGCGCGCCCGAGCCGAGCCGATGGCGCGGGTCAAGAGCCAGGCGATGCCGTAATCGCCCGACAGGCCGACCTTGGCGTAGCCCGTGCTGACGAAAGCCGACTTGGCGGCAATGCGGATGTCGCAGGCTAGGGCGATGGCGAGGCCCGCGCCGGCCGCTGCGCCCGGCAAGGCGGCTACGGTGGGCTTACGCACGGCGACCAGCGCACCGGTCAGCGCCGCCTGCCGCCAGCGCAGGTCGCCCAGGCGCTCCTCGAAGGTCATCTGGCCCCGGGGACCGCGTCCGCCCATGCCCTTGACGTCGCCGCCGCTGCAGAAAGCGGTGCCGGCGCCGGTGATCAGGATCGCGCCAACATCGGGATCCTCGCCGCGCTCGCGGATCTGGCTGCGCAGGGCCGGGGTGAGCTTGTCCGACATGGCGTTGCGCGCCTCGGGCCGGTTCAGCGTGATCAGCGCCACGCCGTCGCGGACCTCGCATAAAAGTTCGGTTGTGCCGGTATCGATTTCCATGGAAGCCTCCGTGCCATGACATTCCCGGTCACCGAACACACCGTCAAGACCGCCCGCCACACCACGGGCTACCTCGCCTGCGGAGCGGAAAAGGCGCCGTTGCTGATCTTCTGCCACGGCTGGCCCGAGCTCTCGCTGTCGTGGCGGCACCAGCTGCCGGCCATGGCGGCGCTGGGCTTCCGTTGCGTCGCGCCCGACATGCGCGGCTACGGCCGCTCGAGCACCTATGCGCGACACGAGGACTTCAGCCAGGAACTGATCGTCGAGGACATGCTGGAGTTGCTGGCCGCGCTCGGCCGAGACAAGGCCGTATGGATCGGCCACGACTGGGGCAGCTCGGTGGTGTGGAACGTGGCCTCGCACCATCCCGACGAGACGGTCGGCGTGGCGAGCCTCTGCGTGCCCTACATCGCCGCCGGCAACTCGGTCGAAAACCGCCTGGCGCTGGTCGACCGCTCGGTCTATCCCGCCGACCTCTATCCGGTGGGCCAGTGGGACTATCACTATTTCTATGAAGAGAACTTCGACAAGGCGCAGCGCGACTTCGAAGCCAACATCCGCAACGCCGTGAAGGCGATGTTCCGCAAGGGCAATCCGGCCGCCGTCGGCAAGCCCTCGGCGACGGCATCGGTGCGCAAGAACGGCGGCTGGTTCGGCGGCGGTGCCTGTCCCGACGTGCCGCGCGATGGCGACGTCATCACCGAGCCGGATCTCGAAGCCTATACGGCAGCGCTGACGCGGTACGGCTTCTTCGGGCCGAATGCCTGGTACATGAACCACAAGGCGAACGGCCAGTATTCCCGGCAGGCGAGGTCGCCCAGGCTCTCGATGCCGGTGCTGTTCCTGCACGGCGCCTACGACACGACCTGCGAGACCATGAACTCGCGCTTCGCCGAGCCGATGCGCGGCGATTGCAGCGATCTCACCGAAGTGGTGGTGAAGTCGGGCCACTGGATGGCGCAGGAGCAGCCGGTGGCCGTGAACGCGGCTTTGGCGCGATGGCTGGCGACCAAGCTGCCTGATTATTGGAGGGCGGCATGACGTTTCCGGTCACTGAACACACGCTCAAGACGGCCCGCCACACCACGGGCTATCTCGCCTGCGGGCCGGAGGCCGGGCCATTGCTGATCTTCTGCCATGGCTGGCCCGAGCTCTCGCTGTCGTGGCGCCATCAGTTGCCGGCGATGGCGGCGCTGGGCTTCCGCTGCATCGCCCCCGACATGCGCGGCTACGGCCGGTCGAACACCTACACACGCCACGAGGACTTCGCGCAGGAGCTTATCGTCCAGGACATGATGGAGCTTCTAGCCTCGCTCGGTCGCGACAAGGCGGTGTGGATCGGCCACGACTGGGGCAGCCCCGTGGTCTGGAACATCGCGGCTCAGCACGCCGACAAGACGGCGGGCGTGGCTAGCCTCTGCGTACCCTATCTCGCCGCGGGCTTCACGCTCGACACCGTGGTCGGGCTGGTCGACCGCAAGCTCTACCCCGAGGCGGAGTTCCCGGCGGGGCAGTGGGACTACCAGTTCTTCTACGAGGAGAGCTTCGACAAGGCCTGCAAGGGCTTCGAGGCCAACGTGCGCAACACGGTGAAGGCGCTGTTCCGCAAGGGCGATCCCAAGTCGGCCGGCAAGCAGAGCCGCACGGCCTCGGTGCGCAAGAACGGCGGCTGGGTCGGACCGGCGGGCTTCCCCGATTTCCCGCGCGATCCCGACGTCATCACCGAGCAGGACCTCGAAGCCTACACCGCGGCACTGACGCGCAACGGCTTCTTCGGGCCGGACTCCTGGTACATGAACCACAAGGCCAACGCCGCCTACGCGGGCCGCGCGCCCAACGGCGGCAGGCTCGCCATGCCCGTGCTGTTCCTGCACGGCGCCTACGACGTCACCTGCGAGACCATGACGTCGCGGCTTCCCGAGCCGATGCGCCGTGACTGTGCCCAGCTCACCGAAGTCGTCGTTTACTCGGGACACTGGATGGCGCAGGAGCAGCCGGTGGCGGTGAACGCGGCACTGGCGAAGTGGCTGGCAACCAGGCTTCCCGACTATTGGCAGGGATAGACATGCGCGTTGCATCGATCGTTCTCGCGGCATTGCTTGCACTGCCGGCTGCGGCGCAGACGCCGCCGGCTCGGCCTGCTGCTCCAGTCCCGGCGCAGCAGACGAAGCCGCCGGCCAAGGACACCCCGCTGCCGACCTTGAACATGGTCGTGCCGCAGCGCGACCGCGACGCTGCCTTCGCCTACTACCGAGACGAGATCGCCGCCGGCCGCTGCCCGGCGCCGCTGGTGCGCCGGGACAAGGCCTGTGGCGCTCCCGCTGCCCAGCCGACGAAGCCGTGGCGGCTCGACCAGCCGTTGCCCGACGGCGTGAAAGCCGACGCGCCACCGCCCGGCCTGATCGCCAAGCTGTCGCCCTCGCCGGCGGGCCATCAATACATGCGCGTCGACACAGACATCCTCGTCATCGGCATCGGCACGCGCAATGTTGCAGCCCTTGTCGTCGACCTCAGCCGGCTCCAGTAGCTCGCCACCTGTTGCGTTGAAAGCAGTGCCGGCAGTCGGCCTCAGAGGCGCAAGGAATGGCGTGGTCGCCGCTCGCGCCACCACAGAGGGCCCCTCTACGGCACGCAAAAACTCGCGAAAAAGAAATTACCGTAGTGCTTGACAGGATGTGCACTAAGTTATAGTAGGGGCCCGTTGCGCGGCTCCGCCGCGTTCCTGCTCTATGCATCGTTCATCCGAAGACCAAAGGCGCCGCAGACACAGCGCGCGTCCCGTCCGGCTGCTTGCGTCCCGGACGGGACGAGCTCCGAGTCTCCGATGCCGCGATTCCAACATCTAAACTATCTTAACTATCGAAATTACCGGTGGACTGCACCGCTTGGGTGAACGCGCATTGTCGTTGCTGTCCCTGTTTAGCGGACAGTGCCAGGGCGCCGCCGGTGCCGGGAAGATCAGAGGCATCAATGGCTTGCTGGGATTTCCCGAGAAGCTCAGCGAACGCGATCCCGTTTGGCAAGCCAAAGCCCGGTGTGACGAGTTGCTAGCGGCCCTTCATCCGCCGCCACGCAGCGAAGGCGCGGCGGGCGTGCTCGCCGCTCGGGATGTGCAGGCCATAGACGCCACCGCCCGCGCTCACCTGCTCGGCGACGAATTCCTCGTAGGCCATCGCCTCGACCGTTTCCTCGGCGATCTGGTCGGCCAGCCCGGCGGGAATGACGATCAGGCCGGCGCGATCGCCGAACAGGATATCGCCGGCTTCGACCGGCAGCGGCTTGGTCGGCGTGCCCGACGGTCGTTGCCAGGCCGGCAGGCCGGCACGGGCGATCTCCGCGGCGTTGCGCAAGGGGCTGTTGCTGACGACACCGGCCACCTTGCGTCGCGTGAGCAGGGCCAGTGGCGCCGAGGTCACGCTGCTCTCGATGGCAAGCACGGCACCCGGCGTGCATGCGTCGATCGCCGTGGCGGCCGGACCGACCAGCGGATCCTGGAAGGGCGAGAGCGGCCGCAGGCCCGCCAGCGACTGGCGTCCCAGGCCATGCTTGGCGAGCGCAGCGGTGACGCGGCCCGTGCCGACGGAGACGAGCTTGTCGCGGGTGGCCTGTGCCAGCGCCATGAACTAACCCCGCCGCATCGCCTTGCGCCGCTCCTGGCTTTCGGCCGGCCACATCTTCTTGATGTCGTAGAACTCAGCGACGGCAGGCGTCCCCTCGGGCAGCACGACCCAGGGCTGCTTGGACATGGTGAAGATGTGGACGTCGGGCGGCATGGCGTCGGGATTGTCGAGCGTGCCGACACGCACGAAGCGCACGGCATCGCCGGCGCCCGAATAGTTGCTCCACACCGCGATGCGGCACTTGGGGCAGCGCCAGATCTTCTGGCCCTTGCCGCTTTCCGAGGGGGTCGGGACCATCTCGGGCTCGCCGGCCAGAAGCTCGACGCGGTCGGCTTCGATCATGGCGTTCAGGGCAAACGCCGCGCCGGTCTCGCGCTGGCACCAGCGGCAATGGCAGCAGTGCACGAACAGCGGCTTGCTGGTCATGCCATAGCGCACCTGGCGGCAGGTGCAGCCGCCTTCATGGGTCTGGTTGCTGGCCACGATACGAGTCCTCCAGCTAAGCTTGGCCTGAGATAGCACCGAGCGAGGGGGAGAGAAATGGCCGGACGGCTGGCAGGCAAGGTGGCGGTGGTCACGGGCGCGGCGCCGCGCGGCGAGGGCGTGGGCAACGGCATGGCGACCGCCATCATGTTCGCCCGCGAGGGCGCCAAGGTGGTGCTGGTCAATCGCAGCGCCGAGCGCGCCGACAAGCTCGCCAAGCAGATCAAGGACGAGGGCGGCGAGGCCTCGGTGTTCGCCGGCGACGTCGCCCAGGCCGACGCGGCCGAGGCGATGGCCCGGTTCGCGGCCAAGACCTACGGCCGGCTCGACATCCTGCACAACAATGTCGGCGTCGGCGCGCCAGGAACGCCCGAGACGGTGACGCCGGCCGACTGGCACAAGGTGCTGGAAGCCAACCTCACCACCACCATGCTGTGCACCAAGTACTGCATCCCCGAAATGAAGAAGGGCGGCGGCGGCTCGATCATCATGGTGTCGTCGATCGCGGGCGCGGTCGGCCTGATGGGCAGCGCCGGCGCCGTCGCCTATTCGACGGCCAAGGCGGGCCTGCACGGCTTCACCCAGTCGGTGGCGGCCGACTATGCGACGCAGAACATCCGCGCCAACTGCATCATCGTGGGCTCGGTGCACACGCCGATGGTCGCGCACATGGGCGCCGAGGCGCGCGAGCGGCGCAAGAACATGGTGCCCATGCAGACCGAGGGCACGGCGTGGGACATCGCCTACGGCGCGGTCTATCTCGCGTCGGACGAAGCGCGCTGGGTGACCGGCGTGCTGCTGCCGATCGACGGCGGGCTGGTCGCGCTCAGGGCTTGGCCGCGTTAGACGCCATCCGGTCGTGGTGCCAGGTGTAGAGGCCGCTCGCCACCACGATGGCTGCGCCTAAAATGGTCCAACCGTCGGGAATGTCGCCGAACACGACGACGCTGAGCACCGTCGCCCACACCAGCAGCGTGTAGTTGTAGGGCTGCACGGCGCCGGCCTCGGCATAGTCGAGCGCCTTGATCATCGCATAGTTGCCGACCGCGCCGATCGCCGAGATCAGCGCCATCAGGATCCATGCCGTGACGGTGGGCCATTGCCAGCCGATCGGTCCGACGAATGTCATGGCGATCAAGGGCACCACCGCCGCCCAGATCAGCGACGTGTCGGGCGAATCCTGCCGCGCCGCGAGCCGGGTCAGGATCTGGTAGGTCGCCCACAGCACCGAGCCGCCGAGCGGCAGCAGCACCGGCCAGTCGACGGTGCGCAGGCCGGGCTGGATGATCAGCAGCACGCCACAGAAGCCCGCGGCGACGGCCAGCCAGCGCGCCAGTCCGGCCTTTTCGCCCAGGAACATCACGCCGAGGGCGATGACGATCAGCGGCGACGTCGCCGCAAGCGCATGCGCGTCGGCGAGCGGCAGGTAGCGGAAGGCGAGCACGAAGATGGCGCTTTCGATCAGCAGGATCAGCGAACGCGTGAACTGCAGCCACGGCCGCTCCGATCGCAGCGCGCCGACCAGCCCTTGGCGGCGGACGATGATCCAGCTGAACAGGAAGATCAGCGCGCAGCGCACCCACATGATCTGGATGACCGCATAGTCGGCCACCAGGAACTTGCTGATCGCATCCATGGTGGCGTAGCAAAGCGTCGCCAGCAGGATGAAGAGGGCTCCCAGCGCGTTGTTGCTTCTTGCCGTCACTCCGCCGCCGCCCGCCGCGCCGGCGGCCGGAAGGCCGGGATCACGCGCTCGGCGAACAGTCTCAGGCTCTTCATCGTCTTCTCGCGCCCATAGTAGGGCGGATAGTGCAGCAGCAGCGAGGTCATGCCGGTCTTCACCTGCATCTCGCGCAGCCGGGCGATCACCGTCTCGGCCGAGCCGTGCAGCAAGGTCGAGGCGAGGTCGTCATACTTGATGGCGGCGCCCTTCTCGGAGACCGAGCCGAGATAGCCGCCAGTGCCCGAGCCGCCGAAATGCGAGATGTGGCGCACGATCGCCTCTTCGGTCTCGGCGCGCGCTGCTGCATCGGTGTCGGCGATATAGACCCAGCGGGCGATGTCGATCTCGCCTGCCGCCGGGTTCTTGCGCCGCTCCGCCGACGCTGTCGCCAGCTCGCGCTTGTACAACGCGGTCTGCGCCGCCAGCGTCTCGATGCCGGGCAAGGTCGAGAGCATCAGGCCAAAGCCGTTGCGGCCCGAGTATCCGATCGAACGATCGGTGCCACCCGCCATGTAGAGCGGCGGATGTGGCATCTGGATGGGATGTGGCAGCATCTCATAGGGCTCCTTCACGGTGCCCTTGTAGTACTTGCCCTTGTGGTCCCAGCGATGCCGGTGCCAGGCATCGAACATCAGGCCGATCGACTCCTCGACGATGTCGCGGCGATTGTCGAAGTCGCGGCCCAGTCCCTCGAACTCGTAGGGCCGGTAGCCCGAGCCGACACCCAGCCGTACGCGGCCATTGGACAGGATATCGACGAACGAGGTGTTCTCGACGACGCGGATCGGGTCGTAGAGCGGCAGCGTGATGACGGCGGCGCCGATCTTGATGCGGCTGGTCTTGGCCGCAAGGTAAGCCATGTAGGCAAAGCAGTCCGGCATGATGCCGTAGCTGGTGGCGAAGTGATGCTCGGCGATCCAGGCCGTGTCGTAGCCCAGCCGCTCGGCCTCGATGACCTCGTCAGTCGTGCGCTGGTGCACGTCGCGATGGGGATAAGGCTCTTCCTGGGGATTCGGATGCGATGTGAAAAGGACGCCGAATTCCATGTTTCCTCGCGCTTTCCTCGTTGATTGCGATCCTAGGACGGCAGCCATGCAGTCGCCAGCGATTGACCCCACTCTGCGGAAGGGTACGTTGGGAGAAATAGCCGGAGGATCGCCATGGCATTCGACCTCGTCGTCAAGAACGGCATGATCGTCGATGGGTCCGGACTACCGCGTTATCGTGCAGACATCGGTGTCATTGACGGCAAGATCGCCGAGATCGGCCGCATCAACGGCGGTGCCAAGGAGACGATGGACGCCGAGGGTCGTGTCGTCTCGCCGGGCTTCGTCGACGGCCACACCCACATGGACGCGCAGATCTTCTGGGACCCGATCGGCACCAGCTCCTGCTTCCAGGGCGTGACCACGGTGCTGATGGGCAACTGCGGCTTCACGCTTGCGCCCTGCCGCGAAGCCGAGGCCGACTTGGTGATGCGCAACCTCGAGCGCGCCGAGGACATCAGCCGGGCGGCGATGAAGGCCGGCATCAAGTGGCGCTGGGAGACCTTCCCCGAGTTTCTGGACGTGCTGGACTCGCTGCCCAAGGGCATCAACTACGCGGGCTACATGGGCCACTGCGCCTTGCGCACCTACGTGATGGGCCAGCGCGCCTTCACCGACCAAGCCACCGAGGACGATCTCAGGGCGATGGTGCATCACACCAAGGAATCGATCGCGGCCGGTGCGCACGGCTTCTCGACCACGCGCAGCGCCAGCCACATGACCTCGGACGACAAGCCGGTGGCGAGCCGGCTCGCCACCTGGGAAGAGTTCGAGACGCTCGTCAAGGCGATGGGCGCGGGCATGGTGGAGGTCGCCGGCGAGCCTCGCGGTGCCGAAGGCGACAAGGCGCGCGCCTACTATGAGGGGCTGAGCAAGCTCGCCATCGAGAGCGGGCGGCCGATCACCTTCGGCCTGTTCAGCCGGCGCACCAATCCGGGCAGCTGGCGCACCACCTTCGACATCATCGAGCGCACCTGCCGGCAGGGCGGGCGCATGTTCGCCCAGGTGCACAGCCGGGCGCTGAACGTGCTGCTCTCCTTCGAAACGCAGTTGCCGTTCGACAAGTGGGAAATGTGGCGCGACATGCGCAAGCTGCCGGTCGGCGAGCAGAAGCAGTGGCTGCTCGACGCCGACAAGCGCCGCAGGCTGGTCGAGATCGCGTCGAAACCCTACGAGGGCCCGGTTGTGCTCGGCGCCGAAGCGCGGCCGCCGAAGTGGGACTGGATCTATGCCCTGACCGACATGACGGGCCCGCACAAGAGCATGGCCGAGCTGGCGCGCCAGAAGAACACTCATCCCGTCGACCTGATGATCGACATGGCGCTGGAACGCGACATGAAGTTCTTCATGGTCCAGCCGATCGCCAACGAGGACCAGGCCGAGGCGCTGGAGCTGATGAAGCATCCGCGCTCGGTCGTGACCTTCTCCGACTCCGGCGCCCACGTCTCGCAGATCATGGACTCCTCGCTGCAGACGCATCTCTTGAGCCATTGGGTGCGCGAGAAGCAGGCGTTCACGCTCGAGGAGGCGGTGAAGCTGATCACCAACGACACCGCCACCCAGTTCGGCTTCCACGATCGCGGCCTGTTGCGCGAAGGCATGGCCGCCGACATCGTCGTGTTCGATCCCGACACGGTCGGCCCGCGCATGCCCGAGGTCGTGTCCGACCTGCCGGCCGGCGCCAAGCGGCTGAAGCAGAAGTGCGACGGCATGCACGCGACGATCGTGAATGGCCAGGTGCTGCTGCGCGACAATGAGCCGACGGGCAACCTGCCGGGGCGTTTGTTGCGCAAGAAGGCGCGCAACTGATCGTTTTCGGTCGCGGGCTGCCGCCCGCGGCGCGACTTGTTACCGTCGCTTGACTTCGTTGCGCCGCACAATCATATACGCGTCAGCCCGCTGGTTTGCGGGCTGACAAAGGTTTCTCGCGATCGCGCGACGCGCCTCTCATTCGACGGCGCCTCATCCCGAGACAATCCCCAAAACAAGAGCCGTCCCAGCCGCGCGCGGGAACGGGCCAAAAGCCGCTCCACACGCGTGCCCGAACGGCACGCCCGGCGGCGAAAAGGACTTATTTCCAGTGAGTAATGTTTCGTTTGCGGATCTCGGCCTCGCCGAGCCGTTGCTGCGTGCCCTCGATGCCGCCGGCTACACGGTGCCCACGCCGATCCAGGCGCGCACCATCCCGGCGTTGCTGCAGGGCCGCGACGTGCTGGGCATCGCCCAGACCGGCACCGGCAAGACCGCCGCCTTCGCGCTGCCCGTGCTGCAGCACCTCTCCGGTTTCCGCGAGCGTCCGCAGTCCCGGCATCCGCGCGCGCTGGTGCTGGCGCCGACGCGCGAACTCGCCGTCCAGATCGGCCGCAGCTTCGATACCTACGGCCGCGGCCTCGGGCTCAAGCTCGGGATGGTGATCGGCGGCCTGGGCTTCGGCCGGCAGATCGAGACCCTGAATCGCGGCGTCGACATCCTGGTTGCCACGCCCGGCCGTCTGCTCGACCTGGTCGAGCGCGGCAACGTCAAGCTCGCGCACGTGACCTTCCTCGTCCTCGACGAGGCCGACCGCATGTTCGACATGGGCTTCATTCGTGACGTGCGCCGCATCATCAGCGGGGTTTCCAAGCAGCGCCAGACGCTGATGTTCTCGGCCACCATGCCGGGCGACATCTCCAAGCTCGCCTCGGAGATCCTGAAGAACCCCGAGAAGGTCGAGATCGCGCCGCAGGGCCGCACCATCGAGAAGATCGACCAGCGCGTCTACTTCGTGCCCGCCGCTGCCAAGCGTGCCCTGCTGAGCCATCTGCTGAGCGACGAGACGCTCGAGCGGGTCATCGTCTTCACCCGCACCAAGCGCGGCGCCAACCGCGTCGCCGAGGCGCTGGAAGATCGTGGCGTCGCTTCCGAGGCGATCCACGGCAACAAGTCGCAGAACGCCCGCCAGAAGGCGCTCGACAATTTCAGCCGCGGCCGCGCCCGCGTGCTGGTCGCCACCGATCTCGCCTCGCGCGGCATCGACGTCACGGGCGTGACGCACGTCATCAACTACGAGCTGCCGGCCGACGCCGAGAGCTACGTCCATCGCATCGGCCGCACCGCGCGCGCCGGCGCCTCGGGCATCGCCCTGTCGTTCTGCGACGGCAGCGAGCGCGGCCAGCTCAAGAGCATCGAGAAGCTCACCAACCAGCGCATCGCCGTCGTCCCGACGCCGGCCAACGAGGACATGCCGGCGGCTCCGCCGCTCCGTTCCAAGGCCGAACGCGATGAGCGCGACGAAGGCGAACGGCGCGAGCATCGCGGCAACGGTCGCGGTCCCAAGCACGCCAATGGCAACGGCCCCAAGCGCGGCAACGGCAACGGCCGCGGCGGCCATCGCCCGTTCGGCGAGCGCTCGCGCGGGGATCGCCCGTCGGCTCCAGCCGAGCATCAGTGGTCGCGCGGTGACTATCGCGACGCCCCGCAGGGTGATCGCACCCACGACGATCGTCCGCGCACCGGGCCGACGCAGGGCGAACGCCCCCACGGCGCCCGCCCGCATGGCAACCGGCCCTTTGCGCCGCGCCCGCAGGGTGACCGTCCCTTCGGCGACCCGCCGCGCGGCGGCCGTCGCTTCGGCGGTGGTGGTGGTGGTGGCCGCGGCGGTCGCGGTCGCGCGGCCTAGCGCGCTGTCATCCCGAGCGACGCGAAGGATCTCGTGCCGGTTGCAAGCGGCGATGAGGTCCTTCGCTGACGCTCAGGACGACAAGACCTAGAGAATGCCTTCTTCCTTGAAGATCTCCAGGCACTTGCGCAGCGCGCGCTCGTAGCGTGCGCGCTCCTTGGCGATCGACTGGTCGTCCCACTCGAAGAAGCCGCGCTTGGTCTTGAAGCCGATGCGGCCCTCATCGACGTTCTTCTGCAGAACCGGCGGCGGGCCATCGGCATTGCTGAGGTCGGGCCAGATGATCTTGGCGACGGCGCAGGTCGTGTCCCAGCCCGAATGCTCCTTCTGCACGATCGGGCCGGCCGCGGCGTAACGGAAGCCGAAGGACAGTCGCACCGTGGCGTCGATGTCCTCGGGCGAGGCGACGCCCTGCTCGATCAGCCACAGCGCCTCGCGCATCAGGGCGCCCTGGATGCGGTTGCCCAAAAAGCCGATCACGTCCTTCTTGACCTGGACCGGCCGCTTGCCCAGCGCGCGCATAATGTCGCCGACGCGCTCGGCCTGCTTCACGTCGGTGTGGACCGAGCGCACGACCTCTACCAAGGGGATGAGATGCGCCGGCATGAAGAAGTGCAGGCCCATCATGCGGCCCTGCGTCTTCAGGTCTTTGGCGATCTCGCTGATCGGGAAGCTCGACGAGTTCGAGGTGATGGCGCAGCTGCGTGTCGCCAGTGCCTCCATCTCGGCGAACAGCCGGCGCTTCAGCTCGAGGTCCTCGGTCACGGTCTCGACGACGACGTCGATCGCCTGCCATGACGCTTCCGGCAAGGTCGCATAGGTCGTGAGCCCTGACGTATCGATGGGTTTGCCGAGGGCGGCGAGAGCGCGCGCGCAGGCGTCGGGCAGGCCATCGCGCGTCGATGCCGAGCGCGACACGACGTCCACCTTCCAGCCGCCGCCCAGGAACATGGCGATGATTCCCACGCCCATCGTGCCGCCACCCACAACGACTGCATGACCCGGGGCATGGCGTTCGCTTTGCGACATTCTTGCTCTCCTCCCAACTCGACGGGCGCCCCGGCGGCGGGGCAATATCGTCGCTCATCATTAGCCCGTGGGGGAAACGTATGAGCGCCACCTTCAAGGATATCGGCGTCAGCAACGAAGGTCATGTCGGCATCGTCGAAATCCAGCGGCCACCGCACAATTTCTTCGACAATTCGCTGATCAACCAGATCGCCGACGCCTTCGAGGCGTTCGACCGCGACAACAACATCCGCGCCTACGTGCTCTGTGCCCAGGGCAAGTCGTTCTGCGCCGGCGCCGATTTCCAGAACCACCCGCAGACCGGCTCGGCCGAAAGCGGCAAGCACCTCTACAAGGAGGCGACCCGACTGTTCCGCTCCAGGAAGCCCAGCATCGGCGCCATCCAGGGGCCGGCGATCGGTGGCGGCCTCGGCCTCGCCCTGATGCCGGACTTCCGCGTCGCAGCACCCGAGGCGCGCTTTGCCGCCAACTTCACCCGGCTCGGCTTCCACCCGGGCTTCTCGCTGACCTTCACCCTGCCGCGGCTGATCGGCCAGCAGCGCGCCAACCTGATGTTCCTGACCGGCCGCCGCATCGGCGGCGAGCAGGCGGTCGAATGGGGCCTGGCCGACGTGCTGGCGCCGCTGGCCGACGTGCGCAAGGAGGCGATGAAGCTCGCTGCCGAGATCGCCGAGTCGGCGCCGCTCGCCGTGATGTCGACGCGCGAGACCATGCGCCGTGGCTTTGCCGATGGCGCCGAGCTCGCGACCGAGCGCGAGCTCACCGAGCAGGACTGGACGCGCAAGACCGAGGACTTCAAGGAGGGCGTGAAGTCCTACGCCGAGAAGCGCCCGGGCAATTGGAAGGGCCGCTGATGGCCCAGCTCGCCGGCAAGGCCGCCATCGTCACCGGCGGCGCGTCCGGGATCGGCGAAGCCTGCTCGGAGACGCTGGCGCGTGAGGGCGCATCGGTGCTGATTACCGATATCGACGACGCGCTGGGCAAGGCTGTCGTCGCGCGCATCACGAAGGCTGGTGGCAAGGCACGCTACCTGCATCACGACGTGCGCGAGGAGGCGGCGTGGCCCGGCGTGATCGCCGAGGCGGAGAAGCACTTCAGCCGGCTCGACATCATGGTGGCCAACGCCGGCATCGGCGTCATGTCGCCGATCGAGACCATGACTCTCGCCGACTGGCAGCGCCAGCAGGCGATCAACCTCGATGGCGTCTTCCTGTCGATCAAGCATGCAATCCCGGCGCTGCGCAAGGCGGGCGGCGGCTCGATCGTGCTGATGTCGTCGATCGCCGGTTTGCGCGGCGCGCCCGGGCTCGCCGCCTACTCGGCGACCAAGGGCGGCGTGCGGCTGCTGGCAAAGTCGGTGGCGCTGGAGCATGCCCACGACAACATCCGCTGCAACTCCGTGCACCCGGGCATCATCGCCACGCCGATCTGGGGCAAGATCCCGACTGGCGCCGAGGGCAACCGCCGCAACGCGCCGATCGATCCGCGCGAGCGCGCCGCCTTGATGGTGCCGCTGACCCGAGTCGGCGAGGCGCAGGACATCGCCAACGGCGTGCTGTTCCTGTGCACCGAGACCGCCAACTACATGACCGGCCAGGAGCTGGTGATCGACGGCGGCATCACGGCCGGCGGCCGGCCGCAGCCGCGGCCGCAGTAGTTCCATGGGCGCTGCAGCGAAAGGATGGATCGTCGTCGCGGCGCTGAGCGGCGCGATCTCCGTCGCCCTCGGCGCCTTCGCCGCGCACGGCCTCGATCTTTCGACCGAAGCCGGCCGCAAGGCACGGGAATGGCTGCAGACAGGCAGCCACTACCAGATCATCCATGCGCTCGCGATCATGGGCGTGGTCGTTCTTGTGCGCAGCGCGACGGTGAACGCTCCTGTCGCCCTCGCCGCGCAGTGGCTGTTCCTGGTCGGCAGCGTGCTCTTTCCCGGCGCGTTGTACGCGCTCGCCTTCGGTGGCCCGCGCTGGATGGGCGCGGTGGCGCCGATCGGCGGCGCCGCCTTCATCCTGGGTTGGGCGGCTCTTGCCCTTGCTGCGTTGATGAGACCCGGCGCCGGTTAGGGCCGACCCGATCGCGACAGCATGTCGTCTAGCAGGGCCCGCGAGCGGGTGCGGTCGAAGAAGCGCTGGTGGAGCATCTGCTTGTTGCGGGCAGCTGAAGTCAGGTAGAAGCGCTCGTAGAGAAAGCCGCGTCCGCCCAGGGACGAGCCGACCAGATCCCAAGCCATGCGAAACACGGCGGCCCGCTCGTCGGCCGTCGCGCCGTCGGCCCCGTGCAGCATCTCGTCGATCAGCGGCCGCAGCTTGGGATCGTCCAGCTCAGCCCGGCTCGGCGTCGTCAGCAGGTTGTGGCTGCCGATCAGGGTGATTATCTCGGCAACGCGCGGCATCCAGACGGCCAGCATCGACCGCATGGGCTCGAGCACGGCGCCGTTCGGGAACCACACTCCGTCCTCGCGCTCGGCGGACTGTTCCAGCGACAGCTCCAGGGCATTGGCGGTCAGGCGGACATAGCACGCGATCTCGCCCAGCATCTCCATCGTCGCCGGTGAATGGTCGCCGATCAGCTCGGCCATGCGGGTGGCGAGCCCGTAGGCGAATTCGAGCTTGGTCAGGGCCCGGATCGTCGACTGACTGGTCATGCTGATGGCGTAGCCGGTCTGGCGCATCGAGTTGTAGATCTCGACGTCGCCGTCGATGAAGACGCGATTCCACGGCACCAGCACGTCGTCGAAGATGCAGAAGGCATCCTGCTCGTCGAAGCGCGACGACAATGGCTTGTCGAACGGATCGGCGCCCGGCGCAGAGGCCGAATCGCGGCACAGGAACTTGAGGCCGGGCGTGTCGAGCGGAACGGCGAACGCGATCGCGTACTCGGTCGCCCCGACGGGAATCGGCTGTCCCGGATAGACAGTCTGCTCGTCGGCGTAGGGGGCGAGGGTGGCCAGTACCCTGGCGCCGCGTACGACGATGCCCTCCGACGTCTCGCCGACCTTTCGCACCGTCACCTTGTTGCCCAGGATCCGGGCATCGGTCCGCTTGTCGACGGTCGGCTGGATGATCGTGTGAGTGAGGGAAAGATCAGCCTCGGCCAGGCGGCGCTGGAAGGTCACGAGGTTCTCCGCGCCGCGCGCGTTGCGTCCGTCGGCGCCGGCCCATACGCGCGGCGCCGAAGCGAAGGCGGCGAACTTCATGTTCATGTAGTCGGGGGTGCGGCCCATGATTCCCATGGAGCCCTCCGACAGCCGCACCAGGCCGGCATGGCGATGGCGCAGGTCCTCGCGCGAGCGCGGGATCATGTGGCTGATGTTCGTCGGCTGGCCGTTTTGCGGATGGGTGAACTGGCATTCGTCGGCATAGTCGTGCTGCCGGTCGAAGATCGCGGCCAGGCTTTCCGCGCCGCCGCGCAGTTTGGGGTGCGCGGTCACATCCTCGATCTTTTCGCCGTCGACCCAGATTTCCCGCTTGGTCTTGCGGAGGCCCTCGAGAAACTGCGAACCCGTGCGCACGCCCATGCGTCTGCTCCGTGCTGCGTGTGCTCTCGCTAGGTCAGCTGCTCGTCCAGGAGCGTGAGCGCCTCGGCCGCGAAGGCGCGCATGTTGGCGACGCGGTCGCTTGAGCCGGTGCGGAGCGTACGCGCGATCTTGCCCTTGGGGCCGACGACGGCAACGCAGGTGTGGCCCGCAGGATCGCCATAGGAATTGCCGGTCGGCCCCGACGCGCCGGTCTCTGCGAGGCCCCACGTCGTGTTCAGCCGTTCGCGCACCAGCTCGGCGGCGAGCGTCGCCCACGGCTCGGACGAGGAACGGATGCCTTTGCGCTTGCTCGGGGTCGCGGTCAGGAAGGCCTCACCGGCGGGCCGTGTGTAGACCACGGCGCCACCCATGAAGTAGGCCGACGCGCCGGGCACGGCGAGCAGCACGGCTGAGATCAGGCCGCCGGCCGACGATTCGGAGACGCCGACCGTTTCCTTGCGGGCCTTCAGTTTCTCGCCGACCTTCTTGGCCAGCGGCAGGAGCGAATCCATTTATGAGTCCTTCTTCCTGGTGAAGATGTCGAGCACCAGCGGCACTTGCTGGCCAAGCCAGATCGCGCGGTCGCGATGGTCTTCCAGGTCCTGGCCGGTGTTGGGATGCACGAAGACCGTGAGGTCGCCGCGGTTCAGCGCCAGCCACGACAACAGCGGCGCCAGCTGCTCGTTCTTGAACGCCACCTGATAGCTGAAGCGTGGATGCGGGCCGACCGGCCGCTCGTGGAAGCGGCCCATCTCGATCGTGAACGCCTTCTCGATCTTCTCACGCAACGCCTGGGCGGGTTCGGTCGTGATGGCATCGAAGTAGACGTGGGCGTGCCAGTCCTTGATTTTCGCTGTGTCCATGCCCTCACCCTATCACATCGTTCAACCCGCCTGTCGGAACCCTCTACCGTTCCCCGGTGCGAGCTTGCTTGCTAGGCTCAACCCATCATGAACTTTGATTTCTCCGACGACCAGAAGCTGCTCAAGGAGCAGGTCCGTAAGTTCCTCACCGACAAGTGCCCGACCAAGGTCGTGCGTCGCGTGCTGGACGGCAACGAGACCCACGCCGACGAGGTCTGGAAGGGTCTCGTCGAGCTCGGTGTGCCGGCGACCGGCATTCCCGAAGAGTATGGCGGGCTCGGGCTTTCTCCGCTCGAGCTCTGCGTCATCGCCGAGGAAATGGGACGCGCCGCGGCGCCCGTGCCGTTCGACACGTCGGTTGTGCTGGCGACCGAGGCGCTGAAGCTCGCGGGCTCGGACGCACAGAAAAGGAAATGGCTGTCCGAACTGGCGGCCGGCAAGGCGATCGGCACGCTCGCCATCGCCGAAGGCCCGCAGCCGCCCAAGCCGCGCGGCATCCGCACGACCTTCGGCGGCGGCCGCCTCAACGGCAAGAAGCTGCCGGTCGCCGACGGCGAGGCCGCGACGTTTGCGGTCGTACTTGCCAACACAGGTGGCCAGGGCGATCGCGCCGTGTCGTTGGTGCTGATCGATCTCACGCAAGCCGCCGTTTCGAAGAAACGCGTCGAGACCATCGACCCGGCGCGCAAGCATGCCGAGCTCACCTTCAAGGATGCCGCCGCCGAGCTTTTGGGCGCCGAGGGCGAGGGCTGGCGCACGCTCGAGCGTCTGTATGACGCTGCCGCGGTCTACTTCGCCTTCGCCCAGGTGGGCGGCGCCGAAGCCGCGATGTGGATGGCGCGCGACTATGCCCTGCAGCGCCAGGCCTTCGGCCGTGCCATCGGCTCCTACCAGGCGATCAAGCACAAGCTCGCCGATTGCTACGTCAAGCTCGAGCTGGCGCGTTCCAACGCCTACTATGGCGCCATGATGCTGACCGACGGCGGGGCCGACCTGCCGCTCGCCGCCGCGGCGGCGCGCATTGCGGCGACCGACGCCTATGACTTTGCGTCGAAGGAGAACATCCAGACCCATGGCGGCATCGGCTTCACCTGGGAGGCCGACACGCAGTTCCACTATCGCCGGGCGCGCGTGATGGCGCTGGCGCTCGGTGGACCGATGGCGTGGAAGGACAAACTCGTCAGCCGTCTCGAACAGAAGAACGCGGCGTAGGAGGAAACCATGGACTTCAACGACACTCCCGAAGAAGCCGCCTTCCGCAAGGAAGTGCGTGCCTGGCTCGACGCCAACGCCACGCGCAAGATCGACGACAAGGCGAGCTTCCGCGCCCGCAACGACGATCCCGAGCTTTTAACGAAGGCCAAGGCCTGGCAGGACAAGAAGGCCAAGGCGGGCTACGCGCGCATCACCTGGCCCAAGGAATACGGCGGCCGAGGCGGCTCGCCCATCTTGCAGGTGATCTACCAGCAGGAAGAAGCGAACTACCTGGTGCCGCTTGGCTTCTTCGACATCGGGTTGGGCATGTGCATCCCCACCATGATGGCCTATGCCGCGCCCGAGCATCTAAAACGCTATGTGAAGCCCGCGCTGCACGGCGACGAAGTGTGGTGCCAGCTCTTTTCCGAGCCCGCGGCCGGCTCCGACGTCGCCGGCATCCGCACCAAGGCCGAGCGTGACGGCGACGGCTGGGTGATCAACGGCCAGAAGGTCTGGACCTCGGGTGCGCATTACAGCGATTACGGCATCATCATCACCCGCACCGACCCATCGGTCCCGAAGCACCAGGGACTGACCATGTTCTTCCTGTCGATGAAGGCGCCGGGCGTGGAGGTGCGGCCGATCAAGCAGATGTCGGGCGGCGCCAACTTCAACGAAGTGTTCTTCACCAACGTGCGCATTCCCGACAGCCAGCGGCTGGGCAACGTGGGCGAGGGCTGGAAGGCCGCGTTGACCACGCTGATGAACGAGCGACTCGCGGTCGGCATGCCCTCGGGCGGCCTCGATGTCGACGAGCTGATGGAGCTCGCCCGCGATACCGACCTCGAGGACGGTCCGGCGATCCGCAACCAGCAGGTCCGTTCGAAGATCGCCGACTGGTACGTCCAGCAGCAGGGCCTGAAGCTGACGCGCTACCGCACCCTGACGGCGCTCTCCAAGGGCCAGACACCCGGGCCGGAGTCCTCGATCATCAAGATCGTGGCTGCCCCCAAGATGCAGGACATGGGCGCCTTCGCCATGGAGCTGATGGGCCCCGGTGGCATCATGAAGGAGGAGGTGCCGCACGCCGCGGGCTTCCAGGCGCAGTGGATCGGCGGCGCCGGCTTCCGCATCGCTGGCGGCACCGATGAGATCTTGCGCAACATCGTGGCCGAGCGCGTACTCGGCATGCCCGCCGACGTGCGCGTCGACAAGGACGTGCCGTTCAACAAGCTGAAGGGCTAGGCGCCCGCCAAGCGGAAGGGCGCCTTGCGCCCACCCCGAACGCTCTGAGATGCTGCCCGACAACCATCGAGGGCAGGAGGAGCGGGACGATGAACAGGCTGGATGGCAAGGTCGCATTCCTGTCAGGCGCGGCACGCGGCATCGGCGGCGCCACGGCCAAGCTCATGGCAAGCGTCGGCGCCAAGGTGGTGATAGGCGACGTGCTCGACGAGCGCGGCCGGCAGACGGCGAAGGAGATCGAGGCGGCGGGCGGCCAGGCGCTCTACGTGTCGCTCGACGTCACGCACGAGGCAAGCTGGGCCGCCGCCATGGACGCCGCGATCAAGAAGTTCGGCAAGCTCGACGTGCTCCTGAACAACGCCGGCATCTTCAACGGCAAGGGTGTCGAGGAGGCCACGCTCGATGAATGGAACAGGCTGGTCGCCGTGAACCTGACCGGCGTCGTGCTGGGCACGCGCGCCGCGCTGCCGCATCTCAAGGCAAGCGGGCAGAAGAGCGAACATGGCTCGGCCATCGTCAATCTTGCGTCCATCGCGGGACTCGTCGGCTCCCAGCTCGACCCGCTCTACTCGCTGACCAAGGGCGGCGTCACGCTGTTCACCAAGTCGACGGCGCTGGAGTTCGGCCGCAAGGGCTACAAGATCCGCGTCAACTCGATCCATCCCGGCCTCATCGAGACCGACATGGGCCAGCAGACCTTCGCCATGCGCGCCCGCCAGCAGGGCACCAACGACACCGAAAAGGCACGCCAGGCCACGCTCGCCTTGCACCCGATCGGCCGGCTCGGTGTCGCCGACGACATCGCCAAGGGCATCGTGTTCCTCGCCTCGGACGATTCGGGCTTCATGACGGGGGCCGGACTGGTCGTCGATGGCGGCTGGACCGCTCACTGAGGAGAGAGCCATGCGCTTCGGACTTCTGTACGAACACCAGCTGCCGCGGCCCTGGACGGAAGGCACCGAGCACCGCCTGTTCAAGGATGCGCTGGCACAGGTCGAGTTGGCCGATCGCCTGGGCATCGACTACATCTGGGAGGTCGAGCATCATTTCCTCGAGGAGTACGCCCACTCCTCGGCGCCCGAGGTGTTCCTGGCCGCCTGTGCTGCCCGCACCAGCCGTATCCGCATCGGCCATGGCGTCGTGCTGGCGCCGCCGGGCTACAACCATCCCGCCCGCGTGGCCGAGCGCATCGCAACCCTCGACCTCGTCTCCGATGGCCGCGTCGACTGGGGCACCGGTGAATCGGCCTCGCGCGTCGAGCTCGAGGGCTTCGGCATCGACCCGGCCAAGAAGAAGGCGATGTGGGCCGAGGCGGTCGAGCAGACCGCCGACATGATGGCGATGAGCCCCTATCCCGGCTTCCAGGGCAAGTTCTTCTCCATGCCGGTGCGCAACGTGGTCCCCAAGCCGCTGCAGAAGCCGCATCCGCCGATCTGGGTCGCGTGCAGCCGGCGCGAGACCATCCATGCCGCGGCGCGGGCGGGCATCGGCGCGCTCACCTTCGCCTTCGTCGATCCCGCCGAGGCCGGCAAGTGGGCGCACGAGTACTACGAGATCATCAAGAGCGCCGAGTGCGTGCCGATCGGGCATACGGTGAATGCCAACGTCGCCATGGTGACCGGCTTCTCTTGTCACGTGGACCGCGACGAGGCGCGCCGGCGCGGCGCCGAGGGTTTCCAGTTCTTCGGCTACTCGCTCGGGCACTATTACGTCTACGGCCATCATCAGCCGGGCGTTACCGATGTTTGGCAGCGCTTCGAGGCAGCCAGGGACAAGCTGCCGCCGGTCGGCCAGGGCAGCGGCATCGGCACACCGGCCGAGCTCACCGAGCATCTCGCCGCCTACCAGGAGGCCGGCGTCGACCAGGTCGTGTTCATCCAGCAGGGCGGCCGCAACAAGCACGAGCACATCTGCGATTCGCTGAACCTGTTTGCGGCCAAGGTCATGCCGGCGCTGAAGGCCGACCAGGCAACGCGCGACGCGAAAAAGCAGACAGAGCTCGCGCCCTTCATCGAAGCCGCCCTGAAACGCAAGAAGCGGGCGGCACCTGTCGAGCTATCGGCCGTGCCGACGGTCTCGGCCTACGGCCGCACCATTGTGCAGGAGAATCAGGCCACCGAAGGTCCGACGCATCACATCGCGGCCGACATCACGGTGATGATGGACGACCCGGCGGACAAGAAGAAACAGCAGGCAGCCGAGTAGGGTTCGCTCTAGAATGGCCGGGGGGCTGAATTGAACGCCGTGGCCATTTCCGGCGCCGCCGCAGCCTTGATGCTGGGCGGCGCTTGTGCAGGAATCCTGCTGCGCAGGCACCTGCCTCAGCATCACCTGAACGACCATTCGAAGGACGTCGTGCGGCTGGGCTCCGCGCTGGTCGCCACCATCACAGCCCTGGTGCTCGGCCTGCTGATCACCTCGGCCAAGAACACTTATGACGCCCAGCGCCAGGAGGTCAGGCAGATCGCGGAGAAGCTGGTCTTGTTGGACAACCAGCTCAAGCGTTATGGACCGGAGGCACGTCACGCCCGTGACCTGCAGCGACAGGCGGTTCCCGCGCTCGTCGGGCGAATCTGGGGGCAGCGCGCCGTGCAGTCACCGATGGGCGCGCCCTACCAGCCGGGCATCGAGGGCGATCTGGTGTTCTCGGCCATCGAGGCCCTGGCGCCGCAGAACGACGTCCAACGCAACCTCAAGTTCCGCGCCCTCGCCACGATATCGGCCATTACCGAGGCGCGCGTGTTGTTGTTCGAGGAGGCGGACGCGGGCCTGCCGACGGCGCTTCTCGTGGTGGTGATCTTCTGGCTGACCATGCTGTTCGCCGGGTTCACGCTGTTCTCCCCGATCAATGCGACCAGCGCCACGGTCCTGGCGATCATCGCGCTTTCGGCGTCGGGGGCGATCTTCCTGATCCTGGAGCTGAACCATCCGTTCGGCGGGCTGATGCAGATCTCGTCCACTCCGATTCGAGACGCGCTCGGCGTGCTCGGGCCCTGATCACGGGAGCGCGGGCCTCCGGCCCGCTCATGATCTTTGCTGGGAGCGCGCCACTCCGTGGCGCATCTTTGTGGATCACACAGCCCTGAGCGCCACGGAGTGGCGCGCTCCCAGCAATGAGCGGGCCGGAGGCCCGTGCTCCTAGCTAGAAGATCCCGGCCGCCAGTCCGGCCGCCATTGCCGCGCCCAGCTCCTCGCATTGCTGAACGAAGGCAGGCTCCCAGGGGCCCTTGCAGATCAGCGGCTCCTGGACGGCCCGCCAGCGCAGGCCGGTCAAGATAGTCTCGACGCCGCGGCGCGTGCCGGTGCCGTCGCTGCCGGCGCGGATATAGAGCGCGCAGGGCAGGCCCTGTGTCTTCTCCAGCAAGGGATTGTAGGAGCGGTCGAAGAAGTCTTTCAGCGCACCGCTCATGTAGCCCAGGTTCTCGGTCGTGCCGAGGATGACGGCCGCTGCGGCCAGCACGTCGTCGGGCCCGGCCTGGAGGGGCGCCACCACCCGTACCTCGATAGCCGTTTCGCTCCGCGCGCCACGTTCGACGGCGTCTCGCAGGGAGAGGGTGTTCTCCGACGGCGCGTGGGCCACAATGAGCAGCCTCTTGGACATGGGAGGGGTTTTACCCCGTTACGCATCGACATGCTGAAAAAACTCCTGATCGCCAATCGCGGCGAGATCGCCATCCGCATCGCCCAGGCCGCCGCCGAGCTCGGCATTGCCACCGTGGGCGTTCATTCCGAGGACGACGCCACGTCCCTGCATGTCCGGCGCGTCGACGAGGCCATCGCGCTGAAGGGCAAGGGCGCCGCCGCCTATCTCGATATCGCCTCGGTGATCGCCGCGGCGAAGAAGGCAGGCTGCGATGCGGTGCATCCAGGCTACGGCTTCCTGTCGGAGAACGCCGACTTCGCCGCGGCCTGCGCTGCCGCCAAGATCACCTTCGTCGGGCCGACACAAGAGCAGCTGAAACTGTTCGGCGACAAGGCGCGTGCCCGCGCCCAGGCACAGAAATGCAAGGTGCCGGTGCTGGCGGGCACCGATGTGATCGACCTGGCCGGCGCCACCACGTTCTTCAAGAAGCACGCCAAGTCGGGCATCGCTCTCAAGGCGATTGCCGGCGGCGGCGGGCGCGGCATGCGCCTGGTCAAGAGCGAGGGAGAGCTCGCCGACGCCTTCGCACGCGCTGGCGCGGAAGCGAAGTCGGCGTTCGGCAACGGCGATCTCTATGCCGAGCGCCTGGTCGGTCGCGCGCGCCACATCGAGATCCAGATCGTGGGCGACGGCAAGGGCGGCATCGTCGCCCTGGGCGAGCGGGAATGCACCCTGCAGCGCCGCAGCCAGAAGATCGTCGAGGTGGCACCCAGCCCGAACCTCGCGCCGGCGGTTGCCAGGAAGATCGTTGCCGCGGCCGTCGCCATGGCGAAGTCCGTGAAGTACCGCAGCCTCGGCACCTTCGAGTTCCTGGTCGTCGGCGACGAGTACTTCTTCATCGAGGCCAATCCGCGCCTGCAGGTCGAGCACACCGTCACCGAAGAGGTGTGGGGCGTCGATCTAGTGAAGACGCAGCTGCGGCTGGCCGGCGGCGTTGCGCTTGCGAGGACCGGCATCGCCGACGCCAGGCCGCGCGGCCATGCCATCCAGCTCCGTATCAACATGGAGACCATGACCGAGGACGGCTCGGCCAAGCCCGGCGGCGGCACGCTCACCGTGTTCGAGCCGCCCTCGGGCCCGGGTGTCCGCGTCGACACCTATGGCTATGCCGGCTACCGCACCAATCCCAACTTCGATTCGCTGCTCGCCAAGCTGATCGTGCACAGCCCGTCGCCCGACTTCGCCGATGCGCTGGCGCGGGCTGAGCGCGCGCTGGCGGCGTTCCGCCTCGAAGGCGCGCCCAGCAATGTTGCCTTCCTGCGCGCTCTGCTCGCCCACAAGGATTTCCGCGCTGACAAGATCCATACGCGCTTCGTCGACGAGCAGGCCAAGGCGCTGATCGACGCCGCGGCCAGGCTGCAGCCCGGGCTCTACTTCCAGGCCGCTGCGGCGCCGTCGTCCGGCAACCGGCAGGCCGGTGCGAAGGTCGATGCGCTCGATCCGCTGGCGGTGCTGGCCTTCGGCAAGACCACGCAGCAGCAGAGCGAGGCGCAAGCGCCTTCGGATGCGCCGGAAGGCACGGTGCCCGTGCCCGCACCGATGCAGGGCACCATCGTCAGCATTTCGGTCGAGGAAGGTGACGCCGTCGCCGCCGGCCAGCCGTTGCTGATCATGGACGCCATGAAGATGCAGCACGAGATCAGGAGCCCGGCGCGCGGCTATGTGCGGCGGATCGCGGTCGAGGCCGGCGAGACGATCTACGAGGGCCATGCGCTGCTGTTCGTCGAGGAGGCCGATGTCGAGGTGAAGGGAGCAGCGGCCGAGGAGAAGATCGACCTCGACTACATCCGCCCCGACCTTGCTGAGTATTTCGAGCGTCGCGACATGACGCTCGACGACAAGCGGCCCGATTCAGTAGCGCGGCGCCGCAAGACCAATCAGAGGACGGCGCGGCAGAACCTCGACGACCTGGTCGATCCCGGCAGCTTCGTCGAATGGGGCGCCTTCGCCATCGCCAGCCAGCGGACGCGCCGCACGCAGGAGGACCTGATCGAGAAGACGCCGGCCGACGGTCTGATCACCGGCATTGGCCGCGTCAACGGCTCGCTGTTCGGGCCCGAGAAGAGCCGCGTCGCCATCGCGCACTACGACTACACGGTGCTGGCCGGCACCCAGGGCAAGACCAACCATCACAAGAAGGACCGGCTGTTCGAGATCGTCGAGGAGCAGCGCCTGCCGCTGGTCTTCTTCACCGAGGGCGGCGGCGGCCGGCCGGGCGACGTCGACGTGCAGTCGGTGGCGGGCCTCAACACCATGGCCTTCCACATCTTCGGGCGGCTGAGCGGCTCCTCCCCCCTGGTCGGCATCAATTCCGGGCGCTGCTTCGCCGGCAATGCCGCGATCCTGGGCTGCTGCGACGTGGTGATCGCCACCAGGAACTCCTCGATCGGCATGGGCGGGCCGGCGATGATCGAGGGCGGCAATCTCGGCGTGTTCGCGCCCGAGGAAGTGGGCCCGATGAGCGTCCAGGTGCCCAACGGCATGGTCGACATCGCCGTCGAAGACGAGGCCGAGGCGGTCGCCATCGCCAAGAAGTACCTGTCGTACTTCCAGGGGGCGCTGCCGGAATGGCGGGCGGCCGACCAGCGGCTGCTGCGCCGCGCGATCCCCGAGAACCGGCTGCGCATCTACGACGTGCGCAACGTCATCGACACATTGTGCGATGAGGGCTCGGTTCTGGAGCTGCGCCGCGCCTTCGGGCCGGGCATGGTGACGGTGCTGGCCCGCATCGAGGGCAAGCCGTTCGGCATCGTCGCCAACAATCCCACTCACCTGGCCGGCGCGATCGATTCGGACGGCTCGGACAAGGCGGCGCGCTTCCTCCAGCTGTGCGATGCCTTCGACCTGCCGGTGCTGTTCCTGTGCGACACGCCCGGCATGATGGTCGGGCCCGAGGTCGAGAAGACGGCGCTGGTGCGCCACTGCTCGCGCCTGTTCGTGATCGGCGCCAATCTCGGCGTGCCGTTCGGCACCATCGTGCTGCGCAAGGCCTATGGCCTGGGCGCCCAGGCGATGGCCGGCGGCTCGTTCCACGCCGGCACCTTCGCCATCTCCTGGCCGACCGGCGAGTTCGGCGGCATGGGCCTCGAGGGCGCGGTGAAGCTCGGCTATCGCAAGGAGCTCGAGGCGGTCAGCGATCCCGCCGAGCGGCGCGCCCTGTTCGACAAGATGGTGGCGGCGGCCTACGCCCGCGGCAAGGCGCTCAGCACGGCGACCTACTTCGAGGTCGACGAGGTGATCGATCCCGCCGATTCACGCCGCTGGGTGTCGACGGCACTGCTCGACGCGCCGCCGCGTCCGCGCAATCCGCACAAGAAGCGGCCGAATATCGATACGTGGTGATGAGAAGCATGCCTCCCTGCGCGAAGCGCGGGGAGGTGGCCCGAAGGGCCGGAGGGGTCATAGGCACCAGTACTGATGCTCATGACCCCTCCGCCCGCTGCGCGGGCACCTCCCCAGCGTAGCTGGGGAGGAAAGCTTTTTCCTACTGCGCCACCCAGAACGTGTCCGGCTGGTAGAGGCCGATATATCCCCCCGGATCCCAGGCGTAATAGCCTTCCTTGGGCACGTTCTTGATCTTCGGCCCGACCACGATCGGCTGGCGGATGCCGTTGACCGTGCCGATGGTGAAGACCTCATCGGCGTTGGCCGCCAGGATCTTCTCCCACGCCTTGGTCCGGTCGGCCTCGTTCGTTGCGTGCTCCCATTCCTTGACGTAGTCGAGGAGCTTGCAGGCCGCCTCGACGTCGCACTTCTCGCCCATCCGCTCCTTGGACTCGATGAACATGCCCCAGCGCGACCATTGCAGGCCGCCCTGCATGGTGGGGGCGAACTCCTTGGGGCTGGTGTTGGGCGTCGGCACCGCGGTCACCACGCCGGCGAAGGCGGTCATGATCGCCTCGCCGGAGAAGGCGCGCAGGCGGAAGTTCTCGCGGGTCTGCGGCTTGGTCAGCATCTTGATGCCGATCTTCTTCCACATCTCGGCGATCAGGTGCAGCGCGTCGGCGTCCTCGGTCTCCTCGCTGGCATGCTCGACGACGATGGTCGCCGGCCGTCCGTCGGGCAGCAGGCGGAAGCCCTGGCTATCCTTCTTGTTCAGGCCGACCTCGTCTAAAAGCTTGTTGGCGAGCTTGGGATCGTACTGCGCCCACTTCGTGGCGTACTCCGGCTTGAACAGCGACGAGCGCTCCATGATCGTGTTGTTCGAGGGCTTGGCGAGGCCGATATAGACGACCTCGTTCAGCTCGTTGCGGTCGATGGCGAGCGACAGTGCGCGGCGGAAGCGCACGTCGCGCATCAGCTTGCGCCATTCCTCGTCATTGGCGTTGAGGTTGGGAAAGAGCGCGAGCTGCGAGCCCGAGCCCGATTCCCACAGGCGTACGTCGACGCCCGAGCTCTTGGCGCTCTTCTGCAGGAAGGTGTAGTCGCGCATGTTGAGGTAGCGCGGCTGCAGGTCGGCCTCGCCGAGGCCCGCCTTGGCCGGCACCAGGTTGGTCGCCGCCTGGGTGAAGATCACGCGGTCGACGTAGGGCAGCTGCTGCCCCTTGCCATCGATGCGGTGATAGTAGGGGTTGCGCGCGAAGACGTAGCGCTGCGCCGGCGAGGCCGTGGTGTTCACCCAGGGATTGAGCGTCGGCAGGTCCGGGTTGTCGTTGGCGTACATGACGTCGTGACGCCGGTAGATCTGCACCCAGTTGCCGGCGCTTTGACCGCCCTTGGCCGCCTTGGCGATGTCCTCGGGCGAGGCGTACTTGGCGTGGAACTTCTTGAGATAGTGGGCCGGCCGGAACAGGAAGAGCGGGGCGGCACGCGCCTGGCTCTCGATGAAGTAGGGGTTGGGCTTGTCCCAGGTGAACTTGATGGTGCGTGCGTCGATGATCTCGACCTTGGGCGGCTGGCCGTCGACCATCAGCTCGACCGACGGGCCGGACGGCGACAGCTCCTTGTTGTTGGCGATGTCTTCCCAGAAGAAGCGGAAATCCTCGGTGGTGAAGGGCTGGCCGTCGGACCACTTGTGGCCCTCGCGCAGCGTCAAGGTGAACTCGCGGTCGTCCTTGTTCACGTAGCTTTCGAGGATGTCGGGCTGCAGCTTGAACTCAGGCGTGTAGACGATCAGGCGCGTGTAGCTGTAGACCGTCATCAGGCGCGTATCGCGCGCGCTCGCCACCAGCATGTTGAGCTGGCCGCCCGGCTGGCCGGGGCCGTCGCCGCCGGCGAACTTGGTCACCACCATGGGCTGTTTGGGCACACGCTTGTCCACCGCCGGCAGGGCGCCCGATTTCACCTGGTCGGCGAGCATCGGCGTTTCCTGCAGCGTTGGCAGCGGGTCGGCGGCAAACACCGGGCTGCACAGCAGGCCCAAGGCGGCAGCCTTGATGAAAACACGTCGGATCATATGCCTGCCCTGTATCTAGGATTGATTTTGTCCGAATCAGTACGGATGAAATCTCCGAACGTTGCCGAGGTCAATGCGCAAGGACGCACGGTCGACCCCGCCACATTTTCTTCACGATTTTAGTCGCTCAGTAACGATCGAAAGCACGTTTCGGGCCGGGCCGCGTGCCGTCGGCGATCGCCGGCTTCACCATGCCGTTGGCCTCGACCGTATCGGCCGTGTAAGGCCCGGTGACGCCGACCGGCCGGTCGCCGATCACTGTCACGCGCTCCATGGTGCGGCGCGCCGGATAGTAGTCGTGCACGGCATAGTGCTGGACCGAGCGGTTGTCCCACATCACCAGGGTGTTGGGTCGCCACTTCACCCTGAGCTGGTACTCCGGGACGGTAGCCTGGCGATAAAGGAACTCCAGCAGCGCGTCGCTCTCGTCGCTCTTGAGGCCCTTGATGCGCACGCAGAACTGCCGGTTGACGTAGAGCACGCGGCGGCCCGAGACCGGATGGACCCGCACGACGGGATGCCAGGGATTGGGGAAGTCGTCCTCGAGCTTGCGCAGCTTCGGCCGATCGGTCTCGCCGAACAGCGGCCGCCAAGGCTTGAAGTCGTGCAGCGCTTCCAATCCGTGGATGTGCTGCTTCATGCGTTCGGAAAGGCCGCGATAGGCGGCACTCATGCTGGCGAACATCGTGTCGCCGCCGGTCTCCGGCACGACCTTGGCACGCAGGATGGTGGCCAGCGGCGGCGCCTCGCGGAACGTCTCATCGACATGCCAGATGTCGGTGAGCGCCGGCGGGTTGTCCTTGGAATAGTCGAGGATGATGACTTCGGGCTTGTCCGGCAGGTTGGGCGAGAAGGGATGGATGGAAAGGTCGCCGAACCGGGCGCCGAACGCCATCTGCTGGTCGATCGTGATGTCCTGGTCGCGCAGCACGATCACCTCGTATTGCACCAGCGCATCGTGCACGACCTTGAACTCAGCCGGGCTCAGCGGCTGGCTGAGGTCGATTCCCTCGATCTCAGCACCGATGAAGCCGTTGATCGGCCGCACCTTGATGGTTTGCGGGGCGATCTCCGCTTCCGCCTTGCGCGATGCGGTAGAGCGTGCTGCCGGCATCGTTTCCTCCGCTTGTTTATTGCGGTACTTCTTAGCCCGAATCGGTGGGGAGGACCATGGCAAGCGGCCTGGAAAACGAGTTCGTAACGCTGCATGAGATCGTCAAGGCGGCGAAGATCCGGCTCAATGCCAACATCTGGGATTACCTGATCGGCGGCACCGAGACCGAGACGACGCTTAGGCGCAACCGCATGGCGCTCGATTCGATCGCCTTCCGGCCGCGCGTGCTGCGCGACGTCAGCAAGATCGACCCGTCCTCGGAGATCCTGGGCAAGAAGATCAGGCTCCCGATCATGCTGGCGCCGGTCGGTTCGCTGGAGTCTTTCGAGCCGGGCGGCGGCATCACGGTGGCCAAGGGCGCCGGCGCGGGCAATGTCGGCATGCTGATCAGCTCGGTGACGACGCTCAAACTCGAGGACATCGTCAAGGGCGGCAACGGCCCCAAGATCTACCAGCTCTATGTCCGCGGCGACGACGATTGGGTGGCCGACCGCGTCAAGCAGGCGATGGATGCGGGCTACGACGCCTTTTGCATCACCGTCGACACCCAGGTCTATTCACGGCGCGAGCGCGACATCGCCAAACGCTTCGTGAAGTCGTGGCGTACCGCGGCAACCGGCCAGGATCACCAGGCCGCGTTCTCCTGGGCGAACTTCAAGAAGGTGAAGGACAAGTTCCCCGACGTGAAGTTCATGCTGAAGGGCATCGGCACCGGCGAGGATGCCGACATCGCCTGCCAGCACGGCGTGTGGGCGGTCTATTGCTCCAACCACGGCGGCCGGCAGCTCGACCACGGCCGCGGCTCGGCGGCGGTGCTGCCGGAAGTGATCGACGCCGTGAAGGGCCGCGCCAAGATCGCGGTCGACGGCTCGTTCAGCCGCGGCAGCGACATCGTTAAGGCGATCTGCATGGGCGCCGACTGGGTCGGGCTGGGCCGGCTTTACTGCTACGGCCTCGCCGCGGCGGGCGCGCCTGGCATCGAGCGCATGGTCGAGCTGCTGGAAGAGGAGATGAAGGAGGTGATGGGCCTTCTCGGCGTCAGCAGCCTGAAGCAGCTCGACAGGAGCTTCATCTCCGCCGCCACGCCGACAAACCTGCCGGGCGTGCACAGCGCGTTCCCGCTGATGCACGAGGGATACTGATCGGGCCGCCAGGCCCGCTCATGATCTTTGTCTTTTCTGCACGGTGCGGGCTCTCGCGCTTGATGACAAGCGCTGCCGCCCGCCCGAGGTTAGCGCTGCGCGCTAGCCTCTGCCTACGAACGGCATCTTGGTCGCCATGACCGTCATGAACTGCACGTTGGCGTCGAGCGGCAGGCTGTCCATGTAGACGATGGCGTTGGCCACCGCGCTCACGTCCATGCGCGGCTCGGCGACGGTAGTGCCGTTGGGCTGCAGCACGCCCTTGGTCATGCGCTCGGTCATCGGCGTCACGGCATTGCCGATGTCGATCTGGCCGCAGGCGATGTCGTATTGCCGGCCGTCGAGCGAGGTCGACTTGGTGAGGCCGGTGATGGCGTGCTTGGTCGAGGTGTAGGCGACCGAGAACGGCCGCGGCGCATGCGCCGAGATCGAGCCGTTGTTGATGATGCGCCCGCCGCGCGGTTTCTGGTCCTTCATGATCTTCATGGCTTCCTGGGTGCACAGGAAAGGCCCGGTGAGATTGGCCGCCACGACCGAGAGCCAGGTCTCGTAGGGCAGCTCTTCCAGCGGCACGGGCGGGGCGCCGCCGCCGGCATTGTTGAACACCAGGTCGAGGCGGCCCCAGGTCGCCTTGACCTTCGCGAACAGCGCCACGATGTCGTCGCGCTTGGTGACGTCGGTCGGCACGGCGAGGGCGTTGGGCGTGTTGTTGCCCGCCAGCTTGGCGGTCTCGTCCAGCGCGTCCTTGCGCCGGCCGGCGAGCGCCACCTTGTAGCCGTTGTTCAACAGGGCGAGCGCCGAAGCGCGGCCGATGCCGCTGCCCGCGCCGGTGACGACTGCGATCTTTTCAGCCATGAGTCTCTCTCCCTCCCGAAGGACGTTCCTCCTCGAAGGAGGGGACCCTATCAGACGGAGAGGGTCTTTAAATAGGCCCGCCAGCCGCCCAGTGAGGTGATGTCCTCTGCACCTTGAGTGGCGTGGTTTTCGCACAAGAAGCCCGGGACGCCCGAGCCGTCGGCAAGGGTTACGGTGCCGAGCCCCAGGGGCGCGGGAATCTTGCGCAAAAAGCTGCCGACCGCGGCTGCGGGCAGGCTCCAGACTTCGAGCTCGATGGCGCCGCCTCCCTCGGCCACGCGCACCATGCCGGGCCGGCGCGGCGGGCCACCGGGCAGGGCGTAGAAGCGGTAGACAGGCGCGGTCTTGCCGGCACTCTCGAGCCGGCCGCCCAATTCCGTGAGCTGGCCGTTGAGCGGCAGGCCGCTCATATGCGCACCGACGACGGCAATCGAGACGCGGTCTTCCGTGAGCACGGGATCGTGGATGGCGGCCGGCAGCTGGCTCGTCGTCTTGCCGAGCGGCAGCGGCACCTCACGCTGCCAGCGTGCGCCGAAGGCGAGCAGCGCGCGGTCGTGATGTCCTGCGCCGACCAGGGTGATGCCGAACGGCATGCCGTCGGGCCGGAAACCGGCCGGCAGCGCCAAGGCGGCGAGGCCGAAGAAGTTCACGAAGTTGGTGTAGTGGCCGAGATGCGAATTGAAGAGCACCGGCTCGCGCTCGAGATCGGCGACGCGATAGATCGTCGGCGTCGTCGGCAGGGCGAGAAAATCGAGGCCGGCCATCTCGGCCAACGCCGACGCCTTGAGCTCGGCGAGCTCGTACTGGCCTTCGAAGGCGTCGACCGCGCTGTACTCCTGGCCGGACATGACGATGTCGCGTGTCACCGGCCAGATGCCGGCCGTGTCGTCCGCCGCTTCCATGAAAGCGCCGACGGCGGCGGTGCGCTCGGCGACCCACGGTCCGCCGTAGAGCAGGCCTGCAGCGTCGCGGAAGGGCGCATAGTCGATCTCCACGGGCGTGCCGCCGAGCGCCTTGAGACGGCCCACAGCCTGCAGGTAAAGGGCGGCGTAGGCGTCGTCACCGAAGAACTCGGCGTCGGCGTGCCGCAGCATGCCGAAGCGGAAGGCCTCGCCGATCGCCGTCGTCGCCTGCGGTTCGGCCGCGATCTTCAGCACGGCATCGGCATCGGCGCACGACAGCGCGAACACCGACACGCAATCGAGCGACTTGCAGGCCGGCACGACACCCTCGGTGCTGAGCAGGCCGGGCGTCGGCTTCAGGCCGACGATATTGTTGAACCCCGCCGGCACGCGCCCCGAGCCGGCGGTGTCGGTGCCGAGCGCAAAGCTCACCAGGCCGGCGGCGACGGCGACGCCTGAGCCCGAGCTGGAACCGCCCGGTACGAACGCCGGATCGAACGGATTCTTCGGCACCCCATAGGGCGAGCGCACGCCGACCAGGCCGGTGGCGAACTGGTCGAGATTGGTCTTGCCGACCACGATGGCGCCGGCCTCAACCAGGCGACGCACGACCTCGGCCGATTGCTGCGGCTGGTAGGAGAAGCCGGGGCAGGCAGCGGTCGTGGGAAGGCCTGCGACGTCGATGTTGTCCTTCACCGCGAAAGGCACGCCGTAGAGCGGCAGGCGGTCGATCTCACCACGCCTTGCATCGAGCCGCACGGCAGCGGCGCGCAGTTGCTCGTCGGGCGTGCGCGTTATCCAGACGCGATCGCCGCCCGCCGCGGCGATACGCTTCAGAACCTCCTCGATCACCTGGCTGACGTCGAGAGTGCCGGCGGCGTAGGCGCTGTGCAGCGCATGGACGCCGAGATCGAGAAGCGCGGTCATGGCGTGGTTTTAGACAAGCAGAAGCCCGAAATCAGCCGCCACATGCGCGCGGGCTTTGGCACGCAACTTGCCTTCTAGGCCTCCGGGGAAGCTCAAAAAACGTCAGGGGGCAACAATGAAGCGTCGCACGTTCTTCAAGGGTACGGCAGTGGGCGCCGCAGCGGCGGCGGCACCAGCGATCTGGTCCGACGCCAAGGCGCAGGCCCGCAACGAGACCCTGCTGATCGTGGGCGAGAGCCCGCCCAACTCGATGGACATCCACGGCGTCGGCGCCAACCGGCCGGCCTACGAAGTCTCCTGGAACACCCACGACCGGCTGATGACCTACGGCGTCAAGAAGGACGCCAACGGCAACGACCATTACGACTACACCAAGCTCGAGCCCGAGCTCGCCACCGAATGGGACCTGAAGCCGAACTCGGTGACCTTCAAGCTGCGCAAGGAGGCGAAGTTCCACGACGGCACGCCGATCACCGCCAAGGACGTGAAGTGGTCGTTCGACCGCGCCGTCACGGTGGGCGGCTTCCCGACCTTCCAGATGGCGGCGGGGTCGCTGCAGAAGCCCGAGCAGTTCGTCGTCGTCGACGACAACACCTTCCGCGTCGACTTCATCCGCGACGACAAGCTCACCATGCCCGACATCGGCGTGCCCGTGCCGGTGATCATGAACTCCGAGCTCTGCAAGAAGAACGCGACCGCGGCCGATCCCTGGGCCATGGAATGGTGCAAGAACAAGCATGCCTCAGGCGGCGCCTACAAGGTCGAGCGCTGGCAGCCGGGGCAGGAGGTCGTCTATGTGCGCAACGACGACTGGAAGAATGGGCCGATGCCCAAGATCCGGCGCGTCATCATGCGCATCATCCCGTCGGCCGGCAATCGGCGCGCCCTGCTGGAGCGCGGCGATGCCGACCTGTCGTTCGACCTGCCGTCGAAGGATTTCTCCGAGCTGAAGTCGTCGCCCAAGCTCACCGTGATCGGCACGCCGATCGAGAACGCGATGATGTACCTCGGCATGAACGTCAACCAGAAGCCGTTCGACAACGTCAAGGTGCGCCAGGCCGTGGCCTATGCCGTGCCCTACCAGCAGATCATGGACGCGGTGTTGTTCGGCCAGGCCATTCCGCTGTTCGGCGGCGCCAACAACAAGTTCAAGGGCGTCTACTGGCCGCAGAAGGACGGCTATACGACCGACATCGCCAAGGCCAAGGCGCTGATGGCCGAGGCGGGCTACCCGCAAGGCTTCGAGACCACGCTGTCGTTCGACCTTGGACTTGCCAGCACCAACGAGCCGCTCACCGTGCTGGTGCAGGAAAGCCTGGCGCAGATCGGCATCAAGGCCACGATCAATAAGATTCCCGGCGCCAACTGGCGCGGCGAGCTTCTGAAGAAGAACATGCCGATGATCACCAACGCCTTCGGCGGCTGGCTCAACTATCCGGAGTACTTCTTCTTCTGGTGCTATCACGGCCAGAACGCCGTCTTCAACACCATGGGCTACAAGAACCCGGCGATGGATGCGCTGATCGACAAGGCGCGCTTCGCCACGGGGCCGGAGTACGAGGCGGCGGTGAAGGGCTTCATCGACATGGCCTTCGAGGAAGTGCCGCGGGTGCCGATCTTCCAGCCGCTGCTCAACGTGGCGATGCAGAAGAATGTCACCGGCTACCGCTACTGGTTCCATCGCCAGCTCGACTATCGGCAGCTTGCCAAAGGCTGACTCATTTCCTCCCCGTCATACGGGGGAGGGTAGGGAGGGGGAAAGCCCCACAGGTGATCTCCGAAATCCAAAGATCATGATCTTCGCCTTTCAGACATTTCGAGTGAGGCTCTCCCCCTCCCGGCCTCCCCCGTCTGACGGGGGAGGAGAAGTGGGATGCTGAAGCTCCTTTTGTCCCGCCTGGCGACGGCGGTCCCGAGCATCGTCGGGGTCGTCGTCGTCACCTTCATGCTGACGCGGCTGCTGCCGGGCGATCCCGCCGCCTACTTCGCAGGCCTGGCAGCGAGCCCGCAGGCGATCGCCGAGATCAGGACCAAGCTCGGGCTCGACAAGTCGCTGCCCGAGCAGTTCGTCGCCTATCTCGTCGACTTGGCGCAGGGCAATCTCGGCAACTCGCTCAGCACCGGCCAGCCCGTGGTGACCGAGATCGCCACGCGCCTCCCGGCCTCTGCCGAGCTCACGCTGCTCGCCCTGATTCTCGCCGTCGGCATCGCCATCCCCTTGGGCGTGCTGGCGGCAGTGAAGCAGGGCACCTGGATCGACCATCTCTGCCGCATCGCGACCACGGCCGGCGTGTCGCTGCCGGTATTCTTCACCGGTCTCCTTTTCGCCTACGTCTTCTACTACCTGCTGCAATGGGCGCCGGCGCCCAGCGGCCGGCTCGACGTCTTCCTGTCGCCGCCCACGCCCATCACGGGTTTCTACCTCATCGACTCCGCTCTCACCGGCAACATGGAGGTGTTCTGGGGCGCCTTGCGTCAGCTCGCCTTGCCCGCGATCTCGATGGCGATCTTCTCCCTGGCGCCGCTCGCCCGCATGACGCGCGGCTCGATGCTGTCGGTGCTGGGCAGCGACTTCATCCGCACGGCGCGGGCGAGCGGCCTGGCGCCAGGCACCGTCGTCTTCACTTACGCCTTCCGCAACGCCGTGCTGCCGGTGATCACCGTGCTTGGCATGGTGTTCTCTTTCCTGCTGGGCGCCAACGTGCTGGTCGAGACGGTATTCGCCTGGCCCGGCATCGGCCTCTATGCCGTGAATGCGCTGATCACCTCGGACTACGCGCCGGTGCAGGGCTTCGTGCTCACCATGGCCGTGCTCTACATCGCCCTGAACCTCGCGATCGACCTTTTATACGGCTTGGTCGATCCGCGCGTGCGGTTGGACAGCTGATGATGTCTTTGCTGGGAGCGCGCCACTCCGTGGCGCATTCTTTCTCTGCCGACGGTGAGCGCCACGGAGTGGCGCGCTCCCAGCAATGAATCTGCTGCGCCACGCCCGCTATGTGCTGTCGGAGAATCCGGTGACGGGGCTGGCCTTTGGCCTGTTCGCCATGTTCCTGATCGCGGCGATCTTCGGGCCGCTGATCGCGCCCTACAGTCCCTTGCAGAGCAATGCGGCGATGGCGCTGAAGGCACCCTCGGCGGCGCACTGGTTCGGCACCGACCAGCTCGGCCGCGACATCTTCAGCCGCGTGCTGGTGGCCACACGCCTCGATCTCTCGATCGCCTTCGCCTCGGTGATCCTGGCCTTCATGCTGGGCGCCCTGTCCGGCGTGGCCGCCGGCTACTTCGGCGGCTGGACCGACCGCGTCGTCGGCCGGCTGGCCGACACCATCATGGCCTTCCCGTTGTTCGTGCTGGCCATGGGCATCGTGGCGGCGCTGGGCAACGAGGTGATCAACATCGTGATCGCCACCGCCATCATCAACTTCCCGCTCTACGCCCGCGTCGCCCGCGCCGAGGCCAACGTGCGGCGCGAGGCGGGCTTCGTCGAGGCGGCGCGCCTGTCGGGCAACGGCGAGGCGCGCGTGCTCCTGGGCCACGTCCTACCCAACATCATGCCCATCATGATGGTGCAGATGTCGCTCACCATGGGATACGCCATCCTCAATGCCGCCGGCCTCTCCTTCATCGGCCTCGGCGTGCGGCCGCCGGCGCCGGAGTGGGGCATCATGGTGGCCGAGGGCGCCAACTTCATCCAGTCCGGCGAATGGTGGATCGCGCTGTTCCCCGGTGCGGCGCTGATGCTGGCGGTGTTCTGCTTCAACCTTCTGGGCGATGGCCTGCGCGACATCATCGACCCGAGGCAGCGCACGTGACGGCCGTTCCCGCCCTCGCCGTCGAGGACCTGTCGGTCGAGTTCCGCACCCGCTCCGGCACGGTCAAGGTCCTCGACCATGTCGGCTTCAGCGTCGACAAGGGCGAGACCGTGGCCCTGGTGGGCGAATCCGGCTCGGGCAAGTCGGTCACCGCCTTCGCCGTCATGGGCATCCTCGATCCGGCGGGCCGCGTGACCTCGGGCCGCGCCCTGTTCGGCGGCGCCGACCTTCTGGCGCTCTCCGAGCATGACCTGGCCGAGCAGCGCGGCCGCGAGCTCTCGATGATCTTCCAGAACCCGCGCACGGCGCTGAACCCGATCCGCAAGGTCGGCCAGCAGATCGCCGACGTGCTGGTGCGCCACGGCGGCGCCACGCGGCCCGACGCCCCGCGCGCCGCCGTCGAGATGCTCAAGCGCGTGCGCATCCCCGATCCCGAGCGCCGCGTCGAAGCCTATCCCTTCGAACTGTCGGGCGGCATGTGCCAGCGCATCATGATCGCCATCGCGCTCGCCTGCCGTCCGGCGCTCCTGATCGCCGACGAGCCGACCACCGGCCTCGACGTCACCACCCAGGCCGTGATCATGGACCTGATCGGCGAGCTGGCACACGAATCCGGCATGGCGACGATCTTCATCACCCACGATCTCGCGCTCGCCGCCGAATACTGCGACCGCATCGTGGTCATGCATGCCGGCCACATCGTCGAAGCAGCACCAGCGCGCGAGCTGTTCGCCCATCCGCGCCATCCCTATTCGGCCAAGCTTTTAGCCGCGACGCCGGGCGAGACGGTTTCGCTCGCTGAGCTCGCCTCGATCCCGGGCGGCCTGCCCGACCTGCGACGGCCCGACCTGCCGGCCTGCCGCTACAGCGACCGCTGCGAGCGGCGGCTCGACGACTGCGCCAGGCCGCTGCCGCACCGAGTGATCGGCGAGCGCCACACCGTGTCGTGCTGGAACCCGCTATGACGCCGCTGCTCGACATCGCCGAGCTCGCCAAGCGCTTCGAGGTCGGCAACAAGCGCCTGCTGTACGCCGTCGACGAGGTGACCTTCGCCATCGGCCGCGGCGAGACGGTGGGCCTGGTGGGCGAATCGGGCTGCGGCAAGTCCACGCTCGTGCGCCTGATCAACCGGCTGCTCGACCCGACCTCGGGCAGCATCCGGCTCGCCGGCACCGAGCTCGCCGACATGCGGGCGCGCGCCTTCGCCGGCAACGCCAACCGCGCGCGCATCCAGATGGTCTTCCAGGACGCCGGCGATTCGCTCAACCCGCGCTACACGGCGGCTGACGCCATCGCCGATCCCATCCGCCGACTGAAGAAGATGTCGGGCGCGTCACTCAAGAGCCGCGTCGAGGCGCTGGCCGACATGACCGGCCTGCCGCGCGAGCTTTTATCGCGCTTTCCCCATCAGCTCTCGGGCGGCCAGAAGGCGAGGGTGGGCATCGCCCGCGCCATCGCCGTCGAGCCCGAGCTCTTGATCCTCGACGAGCCGACGGCGGCGCTCGACGTCTCGGTGCAGGTCGTGATCCTGAAGCTCCTGCAGCAGCTCAAGCGCGAGCTCGGCATGAGCTACCTGTTCGTCAGCCACGACCTCAACGTCGTGCGCCTGCTGTGCGACCGCGTGTTGGTCATGTATCTCGGCAAGATCGTCGAATCCGGCCCGGCCGCCGAGCTGTTCGCCGATCCCAGGCACCCCTACACACGCGCCTTGATCTCGGCCATCCCGCAGGCCGATCCCGACAAGCGCGTTGGTCGCCTGCGTCTTTCCGGCGAGCCGCGCAGCCCGATCGACCCGGACCCCACGGTCTGCCGCTTCTACGGCCGTTGCCCGCGGGGCGAACCGCGCTGCTCGGCCGAAATGCCGGTCTTGCGCACCGTCGCCTCGGCGCGGCAGGCTGCCTGTCACTTCGCTTGAAAAGGGAGAGAGACCGTGGCTGACGAAAAGCCCGATGTCGGCACGCTGGTCGACGAGGCCGCCAAGACGATCGGCCTGCCGATCGCGCCGCAGTACCGCGCCAACGTCATCGTGAACTACGAGCGCTCGATGCTGATCGCCAAGCCGTTGCTCGAGGTCGAGCTCGACGACGAGCTCACGTCCGCGCCGGTGTTCCGGCCATGACCGATCCCCTCATGACCGATCCATTGGCCAAGCAGGCGACCGCGACCGACATTGCCCGCGCCGTGATGAGCGGCAAGGTCAAGGCCGCGGCCGTCATCGAGGCGACGCTGACCCGCATCGAGACCAGCGAGCCCACCGTCAACGCCTTCACCGACGTCTTGGCCCAGCGGGCCCGCAAGCGCGCCGCCGAGATCGATGCCGGCACCCATCGCGGTCCGCTGGCCGGCGTTCCCTTCGCGGTAAAGAACCTGTTCGACATCAAGGGCCTGCCGACGCGCGCCGGCTCGAAGATCAACGTCGACGGACCGATAGCCGCGCGCGACGGCTCGCTGGTGCGCAAGCTCGAGGCAGCGGGGGCGATCCTCGTGGGCGGCCTCAACATGGGCGAGTACGCCTACGACTTCACCGGCGAGAACGTCCACTACGGGCCGAGCCGCAACCCGCACGACCCGACGCGCATGACCGGCGGCTCGTCGGGCGGCTCGGGGGCGGCGGTGGCGGCTGGCGAGGTGCCGTTGTCGCTCGGCTCCGACACCAACGGCTCGATCCGCGTGCCGTCCTCGCTGTGCGGCCTGTTCGGGCTGAAGCCGACCTACGGCCGGCTGAGCCGTGCCGGCTCCTTTCCCTTCGTCGACGCCCTTGACCATGTCGGGCCGCTCGCCCGCGCGGTCGAGGACCTCGCGTTGTCGTTCGACGCCATGCAGGGCTGGGATCCCGACGATCCGGTCTGCACCGACCGGCCGGCCGATCCGACGGCGCCGTTCCTCAACGAGGGCATCGGCGGCCTGCGCATCGCCATCGCTGGCGACTATTTTGCCAGGGGCGGCGAGCCCGAAGCGTTCGAGGCCGTGGCCACCGTCGCCAAGGCGCTGAACACGACGAAGACCATCGTGATCCCGCAGGCCGGCGTTGCGCGCTCGGCCGCCTACATCATCACCGCCATCGAGGGCGGCCAGCTCCATCTGCCGCGCCTGCGCACGCGGCCGCAGGACTTCGACCCCGACACGCGCGAGCGGCTGATGGCGGGCGCGCTGCTGCCGGGCTCATGGTACGTCAAGGCGCAGCGCTTCCGCCGGCATTATCGCGCGGCGGTGCAGAAGCTGTTCGCGGAGGTCGACATCATCCTCGCCCCGGCGACGCCCTGCACCGCGCCCAAGCTCGGCCAGGTGATGATGAAGCTGGGCGGCGTCGACCTGCCGGTGCGCGCCAATCTCGGCCTGTTCACCCAGCCGATCTCCTTCATCGGCCTGCCGGTCGTGGCGGTACCGCTGCACAAGCCCGGCGGCCTGCCGATCGGCGTGCAGGTCATCGCCAACCACTACAACGAGGCCGCTGCGCTGCGCGTCGCCCGCCATCTCGAGAAGGCGGGCATCGCCAGCGCGCCGGCAGCGTGACCTTTCCGTCATCCTTCGCCGCGCTCAGGACGACAAGTTGTTCAGAGGATTCGTGCAATGGAAATCAATATCCCCGACGTCGTCGCCGAGGTCACCGACGCCTTCAACCACTACGAGAAGGCGCTGAACAGCAACGACGTCGACGTGCTCGACGAGCTGTTCTGGAAGAGCCCACACACGCTGCGCTACGGCGTCGGCGAGCAGCTCTACGGCTACGACCAGATCGCCGCCTTTCGCGCCGGCCGAGACCCGGGCTTCGTGCTGAATCGTGACCTGCTAAAGGTCTGGATCGTCACCTACGGCCGCGACTTCGGCACGGCCAACTGCGAGTTCCAGCGCCACGGCGGCAATCGCACCGGCCGGCAGAGCCACACCTGGATGCGCACGGCCGAAGGCTGGCGCATCGTCGCCGCCCACGTCTCGCTGCTGGGCGAGACGACGGTGATGAAGAAGCCCTAGCGCCCGTTGGCTTTCCGCCAAGCCGCGAAGTCGGTCAGCGACTGCGGGTCGGTCGCGGGATAAAGGCCGAAGATGCCGCGGCCGGCGCGCACCTGGTCGGTGACGAAGTCCTCGTAGGCCGTCATCTCGAAGGTCTCGTCGGCGATCTCGTCCAAAAGGTTGGCGGGGACGACGATGACGCCGTCCTGATCGCCCAGGATGATGTCGCCGGGGAAGACCGGCGCATCGCCGCAGCCGATCGGCACGTTGATGTCGATCGCCTGGTGCAAGGTGAGGTTCGTGGGCGCGCTGGGGCGCTGGTGGTAGGCGGGGATGCCGAGTGTGGCGATCTCCGCCGCATCGCGGAAGCCGCCGTCGGTCACGACACCCGCCACGCCGCGCTTCATCATCCGCGTCACCAGGATCGCGCCGGCCGAGGCGGCGCGCGCGTCCTTGCGGCTGTCCATGACCATGATGGCGCCGGGCGGGCAGTCCTCGACCGCCTTGCGCTGCGGATGGCTGCGGTCGCGGAAGACGTCGAGCTTGTTCAGGTCCTCGCGCGCCGGGATGTAGCGCAAGGTGAAGGCGGGGCCGACCAGCACCGGCTGGTTCGGTGATAGCGGATGGACGTTCTGGATGCACTGGGTGCGAAAGCCGCGCTTGAACAACGCCGTCGCCGCCGTCGCCGTGCTGACCGTCTTGAGCTTGTCGAGTGACGTTAACTGGGGCGACTTCATGGTTTCTCCCTTCAGGCCAGCAGCTCCTCGCCGCTCAGCAATTTGCCGTCCGCATCCTCGATGACGGTGCCGAGCTCAGCGAGCTTGGCGAAGAAATTGGGGAAGGTCTTGCGCACGCAGGCGGGATTGCTGAGGCGCATGCCCGGGACACGCAAACCCAGCATGCCGAAGCACATGGCGACGCGGTGGTCGTTGTAGGTCTCGATCTCGGCGCCATGCAAAGGGCCGGGATGGATCGTGAGCGTGTCACCGCTTTCCTCGACGCGCGCGCCGCACTTGCTGAGTTCCGTGCGCAGCGCCTTCACCCGCTCGCATTCCTGCACGCGCAGCCGGCCGAGCTCGGTGAAGCGCGTGGCAGCGGGCGCGAAGGGGGCGAGCACGATCGCCGTCATGATGCTGTCGGCGAGGTCGGTCTGGCGCGAGTAGGCTGGACGCCACGTGCCCTGGACGATCAGGTCGAGAAACTTCTGGTCGGCCTGCATGCCGCTCGTGGGCGTCGGCACGACCGTGACGCGGCTGCCGCCCTCGCGCAGCAGCCAGTCGGCGCCCCAGAAGTAGCTGGCGCCCGAGGCATCGGCCTCGATGTCGTAGGTGCCGCCGTCCCAGGGGAAGTCCTTGACCAGGCGGCGCGTCATGTCGACGTAGGGCAGCTCGTCCTCGTTGCCGCCGGTGACCGTGACCTGCCAGCCGCCGATGGCGGCCGACAGCAGCAGGGCCGACGCGAACTGCGAGCTTTCCTCGACGCTGACGCCGCAGACGGCACCCGGGCGCGGGCCGGTGCCATGGATCACGGCCGGCAGGCGGCCGTTGGGCGTGTCGATCCGATAGCCCAGTTCGCGCAAGGCACTGACCAGCGCCGCCTGCGGCCGCTGGTGCATGCGCTCGATGCCGCTCACGCGATAGCTGCCGTGGCCCAGACACAGCATCGGCGGCAGGAAGCGCGCCGCGGTGCCGGCATTCTCGACGAACAGCTCGAGGGGCTGGTCCGGCGTCCCGGCGTTGGGGATCCTGCCGCCGGCGCCTCGCACCCTGAGCGTGCGATTGGCGGGCTCGGCCGGATCGTCCGACACATCGACATGGAAACCCAACCGCTCCAGGCACTCCACCATCGCCTGCGTGTCCTCGCTCCACAGCGCGCCGCGCAGGGTCACGGGGCTGCTGGCCAGCGCCGCAAGGATGAGCGCGCGGTTGGTCAGGCTCTTGGAGCCCGGCAACACGACCTTCGACTCCTTCTGCCGGGTGGGCGGGCTCACTTCGATCAGGTCAGGCAGCATGAACGCCTAGTAGATCGACGGTTCGGCGACGGGCGCGCCGAAGCCGGTCTCGAGGAAGTCGAAGTCGCAGCCTTCGTTGGCCTGCTTGATATGGCGGGTGAACATCCAGCCATAGCCCCGCTCGTAGCGCGGCTCGGGCTTCTTCCACGCCGCGCGGCGTCTCGTGAGCTCGTCGTCGGAGACGTCCATGTCGATGGTGCGCTTGTCGACATCGAGCGAGATCATGTCGCCGGTGCGCACCAGCGCCAGCGGCCCGCCGATATAGGACTCCGGCGAGACGTGCAGGATGCAGGCGCCGTAGCTGGTGCCGCTCATGCGGCTGTCCGACAGCCGCACCATGTCGCGCACGCCCTGCTTCACGAGCTTGGCGGGGATCGGCAGCATGCCCCACTCCGGCATGCCCGGACCTCCCTGTGGCCCGGCGTTGCGCAGGATCAGCACGGTATCCTCGGTGACGTCGAGGTCGTCGCGGTCGATCGCGGCCTTCATCGACGGATAGTCGTCGAACACCAGCGCCGGTCCGCTGTGCTTGAGGAATTTCGGCGCGCAGGCCGACGGCTTGATGACGCAGCCGTCGGGCGCCAGGTTGCCCTTCAGCACCGCGAGCGCGCCTTCCTTGTAGATCGGATTGCTGATGGGCCGGATGACGTCGTCGTTGTAGATCTCCGCGCCTTTCACGTTCTCGCCCAGCGTCCTGCCGGTGACGGTCATGGCATCGAGATGCAGGTGGCCCTTGATCTCGTTCAGAAGGCCCGGCAGGCCGCCGGCATAGAAGAAATCCTCCATCAGGTATTTGTCGCCGCTGGGGCGGATGTTGGCGATCACCGGCACCTTGCGGCTGGCGCGCTCGAAGTCGTCAAGCCCGATGTCCTGGCCGGCGCGGCGGGCCATCGCGATCAAATGGATGATGGCGTTGGTCGAGCAGCCCACCGCCATGGCCACGGTGATGGCGTTGAGGAAGGCCTCGCGGTTCAGGATCTTCGCCGGCGTGAGGTTCTCCCACACCATGTCGACGATGCGCCGGCCGCACTCGGACGCCATGCGGATGTGATTGGCATCGGCTGCCGGGATCGATGAGGCGCCGGGCAGCGACATCCCGAGCGTCTCGGCCATCGCCATCATGGTCGCGGCCGTGCCCATCGTCATGCAGGTGCCGTAGCTCCTGGCGATGCCCGCCTCGACGTCGACCCAGTCGTCGTCCGAAATCTTGCCGGCGCGCCGCTCGTCCCAGTATTTCCAGGCGTCGGAGCCCGAGCCCAGGACCTTGCCCTTCCAGTTGCCGCGCAGCATCGGCCCGGCCGGCAGGTAGATCGCGGGGATGTCCATGCTGATGGCGCCCAGCATCAGGGCCGGAGTCGTCTTGTCACAGCCGCCCATCAGCACCACGCCATCGACGGGATGTCCGCGCAGCAGTTCCTCGGCGTCCATGGCCAGAAGGTTGCGGTAGAGCATGGTCGTGGGCTTGAGGAAGCTTTCCGACAGCGACAGCGCCGGCAGCTCCATGGGGAAGCCGCCGGCCTGCAGGATGCCGCGCTTCACATCGTCGACGCGGCTCTTGAAATGCATGTGGCAGGGCTGGGCTTCCGACCAGGTGTTGAGGATGGCGATCACCGGCCGGCCGACCCAGTCCTCCGGCGCGTAACCCATCTGCATGGCGCGCGAGCGATGGCCGAAGGCGCGCAGGTCGTCGGGCGCGAACCAGCGCGCGCTGCGCAGCTCGGCGGGGGTCTTTTTCTTGGCGGCGGCGGTCATCTGTGTTCGTTCCTCCCCTGTCATCCTGAGCGCAGCGAAGGATCTCATGCCGGTTGCAAGCGGCGATGAGGTCCTTCGCTTCGCTGAGGACGACAGATAGATTAGCCCGCCGATCAGGGAGTCTGCCAGAATGAAGCTTCTGCTCACCCACGTGCCGCAGGCGTGGCGCCAGTATTATGGCGCGCGGGCCTTGGCGCGCCTGCAGGAGCTTGTGGAGGTGATCCTGCATGAAGGCGGGGCGACGCTCGATCCGCAGGGCGTGATCGCCATGGCCCGCGGCGTCGATTTCATCATCGCCGACCGCGCCACGCCGGTGCCGGCCGAGGTCTTCGCCGGCCTGCCGGACCTCAGGGTGGTGATGAGGAGCGCCATCGACATCCGCAACATAGACGTTGCCGCCGCCTCGAAGGCGGGTGTGCTGGTGACCCACGCCGAGGCGGGTTTCGTGCAGTCGGTGGTCGAGCTGACGCTCGGCCTGCTGGTCGACCTGTCACGCGGCGTCTCGCGCGCCGTCGCCGACTACCAGGCGGGCCGCATGCCCGAGGTCAAGGTCGGCCGCCAGCTCGGCGGCAGCACCGTCGGCATCATCGGCTACGGCCAGATATCGCGCGCTCTGGCGCCGATGCTCGCGACCTTGGGCATGAAGGTGCTGATCTCGGATCCGTACGCCCAGGTCGACGACCGGCGCTTCATCAAGCTGCCGCTCGAGGAGCTTCTGGGCCAGGCCGACTACGTGATCTGCCTCGCCATCGCCAACGAGGAGACCGAGAACCTTTTGGACGCGGCGGCCTTCGCACGCATGAAGCCCGACGCCTTCTTCGTCAACATGTCGCGCGGCAACCTTGTCGCCGAGGCGGCGCTCGCCAAGGTCCTCACCGAAGGCCGCATCGCCGGCGCCGCCATGGATGTCGGCCGCGCGCCCGACCAGATGCCGTCGCCCGAGCTCGCCCGCCTGTCCAACGTCATCGCCACGCCGCACATCGGCGGCCTGACGCCGCCGGCCAGCGAGAGCCAGGCCTTCGACACCGTACGCCAGGTCGAAGCGCTGGTGAAAGGCGAGGTGCCGCCGGGCGCGGCCAATCTCGAGAGCTGGACGCGGCGCTGAACTTCCTTCCCGTCGCGGAGCCCGCGAAGGGAAGGGAAGCTAGGACTTCGGCTGGTACTTCTCCATGCGCGTCGGCTTCAACTCGCCGTCGGGATGATGGCCGACGAGGTCCGGCTTGCCGTCGAAGTCGGTGTCCCAGTAGGAGATGTCCCACTTGCCGTCGCGGTCGTCATCGACGATCCAGGCGTCGGTCTTGCCGTCTCTGTTGGTGTCGAGGCGGAACTCGATGGGCTTGGACTTGTCGTCGGGCACGATCAGCGCGGCATCGACCTTGCCGCTGCACTCCATGTCCAGCGTGCGGACGAACGCCGTATTGTCCTTGTTGCGGCCTTCGAACACGACCTTGGGCTGCTCACACGACTTGGCGGCCGCCGCCGCCACCTTCGGCTCGTAGGCGCCGGACTGGGCCGCGGCCAGGAACTTCTCGACCTCGTTGATGGCCACGGCGAAGTTCAGCGTCTCACCCGGCGCCTTGAACGAGTTGACGCCGATCATCTTGCCGTTGTCGCCGATCAGGGGGCCGCCCGAGTTGCCGGGATTGAGCGGCGTCTGGGTCTGGATCACGTCGGCCTTGTGGGTTGCCCATTTGTAGTCAGGCCGGATCTGGCTGATCAGGCCCTTGGTGTAGGTCCAGGTCTGCCCCTTGGGATGGCCGATCGCATGGACGTCGGCGCCGACCTGCGCTTCGCTCATGCTGCCGAAGGGGATCGTGACGGCATTGGCGGGAACGCTCTCGATCTCGACCAGGGCGAGGTCGCGATCCGGGTCGACCTTGGTGACCCGGCCGCGAATGGCGTTGGCGCGCCCGATCTTCTCGCCTTCCTTCTGCGGCTTGAAGATGACGGCGACCTCCTTCGCGTCGCCCACGACATGGGCGTTGGTCAGCAATGTGCCGGACCGCTTCGTTGCCATGGGCGACTTCATGGCGATCAACGAACCCGACCCCTGCGCCTCACCCGCCACGATGAGCGCGACCGACGGAACCAGGGGTGCGATAGAGCTCGATCTCCTTGGCGCCACGCAGGCGAAGCGGCGGTTCGGGCTGGTCGACGCGCTCGAGGACCGACGGCAGCTTGGCGCTGCCCGACAGCGCGGGGGCGGTGCCGATGGTGTATTTATCGCCATCCGGCAGGCGTTGCGCGGCATCGCCGGCCTGCGGCAGCGCGCCGAAATCGCTGTGATCCTGTGCGACGACGCTCCCGGCATGCAGGCACGCCAGAAGAGCAAGCCATGACAACCCGTGCTTGAGCATCGCTACTCCCGTTCGCGATGCCCTCTGTCTAGCAGTGCGCCGGGCTGGCGACAATTATATGCTGCAAGCCATGGCGAGCCCCAAGGACCTGAGCGCCGTCGACGTCCATACCGAAGACGTCGGCGACTACAACGTCACCGAGCCTGGCTGGTATGCCGTCGACGATGGCGGCAAGGTCGTGCTGGGGCCGTTCACGAGCCTGGCCGAATGCGAGCGCGCAATGCGCGATCGCAAGCGGATGACCAGTTAGCCCAGCTAGCCATCATCCCGACCGCTCCTGGCGCCTTAGCTTTTTGCCGGATGAGGCGTGCCGAGATAGGGGAACTGCCGCAGCGTGTCGGTGTGGGGCGCGAGCCCGTCAGGCGGGATATCGCCCTTGGAGAGGAACGACAGCCGGGCGTTGATGACGTCGTCGGTGAAGACGCGGCCATTGGGATATTGCGCGGGCTTCGTCGGATCGAACTTCAGCATATCGGGCAGCAGGGCGTGCGCGTCGATCGCGGCGATCGCTTCCTCGCGCGTGTAGTTGCCGGTATGGCCCATCAGATGGATGAACATTTCCAGCCAGCGCGTGCGATCGTTGACCGGCTCGCTGGCGTTGTATTCCTCCTTGGTGTCGTCGGTGTTGAAGAAGCTGCTGACCGAGGGATGCCCGGCCCGATCGACATGCAGGAGCTTGCCGTCGCGGCGCAGGCTGCAGCGCCCCCAGATACGGACGCCGGGCTTGCCGGCGAGTTCGCTGGTCGGCAGCTCGATCGCCGTCGATCCGACGTTGGCCTCGGTGTTCGAATCGACGCCGGTCCATGGCGACTTGCCGCCGAGGTGGGGCGCCGTGAAGTTGCGGCCGCCTCTCGTGTCGTACAGGGCCTTGATTCCGTCGAAGTCGAAGAAGAAAGCGTCGCTGCGGCTTCCGGCGAAGAAGGCGTAACCGCCGGACCTGACGACGTTGGGCACGGCGCCAAAGGAGACCTCGGCGTCGGAGACGACCTTCGTGCCGACAGGCTCGGCGGAGCGGGACTCAGGCCCCTTGGCCACGAAGACGCTGTAGGTCTGCCGACCGTTCACGACAGGCGAGAACACGTAGGTGAAGGCGATGTCGGTCAGGCAATCGCCATCATTGTCGATGTTGAGGCGGTAGATGGCGTCGGGATGGAACCCGTCGGCCGACGGATTGGCGTTGAGGATGATCGCGGTCCGCGACGGGTCGGCCGGCGACTGGAAGGCATAGAGATCGCAGAGGTCGAGTCTCTGGTCGCCCAGTGGCGGGCCGAGGCTCAGTCCGGTGAAGTGGTTCGACATGCTCATTCTCCTCAGAGATGGCGAACGTCCACGGCTGGGCAGGAATTGCCCGTCGTTGAAAGACGTCCGGCAAGCACTACCGAGTGGGCAGGCTAGGCTGTGCCGGCATCGCGTTCAAGGCTTGCGGCGGGCGATCGTCGATGACAAGCGGATGACGGGCCGCCGACACCGTCATCCCGACCGGAGCCCGAAGGGCGAAGTGGAGGGACCTCTTTTTGCTGAGCCGACAACAAAAAGAGGTCCCTCGACTACGCCACCCTTCGGGTGGCTGCGCTCGGGATGACGGCGTTGGTCAATTTCCCGGCCCGCGCTCCATCGAGAAGGGCTGCCAGCGCACCAGCTTGGACTTTTCCAGGATCGCGGGATTGACGCAGGCGCGCGGCCACTTGCCGGACAGGACCAGCGACAGCTCCGCGCCGACGCGCCGCTTGCGCGCCTGGTCGAAACGGCTCGAGGCCGAGGCGACGTGCGCGGTCATGATAACGTTCTCCATGCCGAGCATGGGATTGTTGTTGCCGATCGGCTCGACCTCCATGACGTCGAGGCCGGCGCCGGCAATCCAGCCCTCCTGAAGCGCCTTGATCAAGGCCGCCTCGTCGACCGTCGAGCCGCGGCCGGTGTTCACGAACAGCGACGTCTTCTTCATCTTGCGGAAGTGCTGCTCCTTCATCAGGTGATGGGCGTCCTTGGTACCGGGGGCGTGCATCGAGATGATATCGGAGCGCTGCAAAAGCTCGTCGTAGCTCACCGGCTGCACGCCGTGCTCGGACATCACCAACTCCTCGATGTAGGGATCGTAGGCCAGCATCTGGAAGCCGAACGGCGCGGCGCGCTTGGAAACGGCGCGCGCGACATGGCCGAACGAGATGAAGCCCAGCGTCATGCCCATCAGACGCGGGAACTGGTAGAGCATGGGCCGCGCCTTGGTCCATTCGCCCTTGCGCACCATCTGGTCCTGCACCACGAGCCGGCGCCAACTCGCCAGGATCAGGGTCATGGCGTGGTCGGCCACCTCCTCGATGAAGGTGTCGGGGCAGTTGGTCACCGGAATGCCGAGCGCGGTCGCGGCATCGACATCGACCGAATCGACGCCGACCGAGCCCAGCGACACGACCTTCAGCTTCTTGCCCGCCTCGATCACCTTGGCGGTGATGCGCGGCCGGCCCTTGGCGTAGATCGCATCGGCGTCGGCCACCGCCTTCATGAGCTCGTCGTCGCCGCCGCCCACTTCGACGATTTCCGCGCCGATTGGGCCCAAGGTCTCCATTTCCAGGGAATGGTCGGTGTTGCCCGGCCCGGTCGTCACGATCTTGAAACGCGCCACGTGTTGTCTCCTCCGCAGATTTCACGGCACCATAGCGCAATCTCTTAACCACGGTGAACCGGCATGCCTGCGCCCAGGAACGTCCTTCTGATCGTCGTCGACCAATGGCGCGGCCTGATGCTGCCCAAGCTCGGGGCGGACTACCTCAAGGTGCCCAACATCCATCGGCTGAGCGAGGAGGGCGTCACCTTCCGCAATCATTTCACACAGGCCGCACCCTGCGGACCGGCCCGGGCCAGCTTGCTGACCGGCCTCTACCAGATGAATCATCGCGCAGTGCAGAACACCATTCCTCTCGATGCGCGCTTCACCAACCTGGGCCACGAGTTGCGCAAGGGCGGCTACGACGCGGCCCTGGTCGGCTACACCACGACGACGCCCGACCCGCGCACCACCGGGCCCAGCGATCCGCGCTTCCTGGTGCTGGGCGACATCATGGACGGCTTCCGCCCCGTCGGCGCCTTCGAGCCGTACAAGGACGCCTATTTCGGCTGGGTCGCCAGCCGAGGCTACAAGCTGCCGGAAAACCGAGAGGACATCTGGCTGCCCGAGGGCCGCACGCCGGCGGGCGAGCCGGGCAGCGGCGCCACGGCGCGGCCCTCGCGGCTGCCCAAGGAGCTGTCGGACACCGCCTGGTTCACCGAGCGCGGCCTCACCTACCTGAAGAGCCGCGCCGGCAAGCCGTGGTTCCTGCATCTCGGCTACTACCGGCCGCACCCGCCCTTCATCGCCCCGGCGCCCTACCACACGATGTACCGGCCCGAGGACATGCCCAAGCCGGTGCGCGCGGCGAGCGCGGCCGAGGAGGCCGGGCAACATCCGCTGCTCGGCTACTACGTCAACCACATCAACCAATCGAGCTTCTTCCAGGACGGCAAGGGCCTCGGCTCGGAGATGACCGAGCAGCAGGTCGCCCAGATGCGCGCGACCTACTGCGGCCTGATGAGCGAGGTCGACGACCAGCTTGGCCGGGTCTTCGACTACCTCAAGGAGAGCGGGCAATGGGATGACACGCTGATCGTCTTCACCTGCGACCACGGCGAGCAGTTGGGCGATCATCACCTGCTGGGCAAGATCGGCTACAACGACGAATCCTTCCGCATCCCGATGATCATCCGCGACCCGCGCGCCGAGGCCAACGGCACGCGCGGCCAGGTCGTCGAGCGCTTCAGCGAGACGATCGACACCATGCCGACCATCCTCGAGTGGTTGGGGCTGCCGGTGCCGCGCCAGTGCGATGGCCGCTCGCTGCTCGGCTTCTGCGACGGCGAGGTGCCGAGCGACTGGCGCACCGAAGTGCACTACGAGTTCGACTTCCGCGACCTCTACTACAGCAAGCCCGAATCGGCGCTGGGCGTGCCGATGGATAAGTGCGCCCTCGCCGTCGTGCAGGACGAGGCCTTCAAGTACGTCCACTTCGCGGCCCTGCCGCCGCTGCTGTTTGACCTGAAGAAGGATCCCGGCCAGTTCGTCAACCGCGCGACCGATCCGGCGTATGCGGCAAAGCTCGCCGAATACTCGTCGAAGATGCTCGACTGGCGCCTTGGCTTCGCCGACCGCACGCTCACGGGTTATCGCGCGACACCGAACGGACTCGAAGTGCGAGCGGCTTAAGGATGCAAGCACTGAAGGCAAGTCTGTCACCCCGAGCGTAGCGAGGGGCTTTTAGAGCCGCAGCAAAGGTCCCTCGCTGCGCTCGGGATGACAGTGTGCGTGTGGTGCGTTCCCAGCAATGGGTGTTGCACGCTCGGAACAGAGTGCGTCGGTTACTCGGTCACTACCCCAGCACGCAATCGTGAACACGTTGGCGTTAGTCACAGCCGCTGCCTCTGGAAATTCATTTCGCTGTCACCAAATGGGCGTGCGGGAGAGTAGACATGGCCCGCACGAACAGCCCGGTATGGCTCACGCTTGCTGCGACTATCTTCGTCGCCGCGCATGCGTCGGCACTCGAGACGCTTCCCGGTGAACCGCCGGTCGAAGACAGGCAACAGGCGCTTCAGGAAAGAACTGCACCGTCCGACGAGCGGCTGGCGCTCGGCCGCGTCGTCGCCGTCGATCCTGCGGGCAGCCGCATCACGCTCGAGTATCGCCCGATCCCGCAACTCCTCCTCGAAGGCGGCACGCGCATCTTCCATGTCGGCGATCCCATGTCGCTCAGGGGCCTCAGCCCTGGCGACAAGGTGCGCTTCGAGGTCGAGCGCGAGGGCCGCAGCTACACGATCGTCCGGCTCGTCAACAGCAACTAGCGGGATGTTAGACTGCTCGCGGCCGCGCGTGGCGGCCGATGGAGCGTCGCGCATGGAACGGATCGTCATCGCCGGTGGCGGGATCATGGGCTCCTGCATCGCCTATTACCTGGCGCTGGCAGGGGCTGCTTCGGCGGTCACGGTGCTGGAGCCCGACCCGACCTACGAATTCGCCGCCACGCCGCGCGCCGTCGGCGGCATCCGCCTGCAGCACGCCTTGCGCGAGAACGTCGAGATGTCGCTCTACGGCGACCAGGTCTACTCCGCCTTCGCCGAGCACGTGCGTGGCGGCAAGGTCGAGTTCGATCCGCAGTTCCGCCGGCGCGGCTATCTCTATCAGGTGCGCGGGCCGGCCGGCATTGCCGCCCTCGAAGCCAACGTTCGCCTGCAGCGCGAGCTCGGCGTCGAGGTGGATATCCTCGACGTCGTGGAGCTGCGTCGGCGCTATCCGTCCTTTCGCTTCGCCGACGTCGACTGCGCCGCGCTGTCGCCCGCCGACGGGCAGGTCGATCCCTACGCAGCGCTGATGGGCTTTCGAAAGGCGGCGGAGGGCCTCGGCATCGCCTACCTGAAGGACCGCCTCGCAGGCCTCGAGCTTTCAGGCGGACTGGTGCGGCAAGCGCGCCTCGCCTCGGGCGTCAGCCTGCCGGTCGACACGCTGATCAATGTGGCGAACTGCTGGGCGCCGGAGATCTGCGCCATGGTCGGCATGTCGGTGCCGATCGAGCCGGTGCGCCGCCAACAGTTCTACTTCCTGGCGCAGCAGCAGATCGAGCCGATCCCCGCCATGCGCCACATGGACGGCCTTTCCGTGCGCACCCATCAGGACGGCTACATCGTCGGCGCCACCAATCCGCGGGCCGGCTTCGACTGGGAGATGGCCCACGAGGTGTTCGAGAACGTGTTGTGGCCACAGCTTGCCGAGCAATGCGGTGCGTTCGAGGCCATTAAGCTCAAAGGCGGCTGGCTCGGCCACTACGACATGAACCGGCTCGACGGCAATCCGATCATCGACCGCTTCGACAAGGTGCCGAACTTCATCCTGGCGGCCGGATTTTCCGGGCATGGCCTGATGCACGCGCCGGCGGTAGGGCGCGCCGTGAAGGAGCTGATCCTCGATGGCGGATTCCGCTCCATCGATCTGTCGCGGCTGTCGTGGCGTCGCGTGGTCGAGGGCCAGCCGCTGGCGGACGATGGACCGACGGCGTGAGTCTAGCGCCGGTCGCCGCAGTAGCACGCGGTGAAGGACGCCACGTCGGTATGGCCGATCGCGCAGAGATAGGCCATGAGACCGTCGGCGCTGAGCTCGCCATGACCTGCCTTGTACAGCCGCCGATAGGTGTTGCGCACCGCGCCGCCCTTCATCATCGCCTGCCATAGCGTTGCGACGATGTCGGGTGCGTAGCGCGGCTGTCGAAAGGCCTCGCTGAAGGTGTATTCGAACCGCCAGTCCGCGGCCTGGGCGACGTCGCCGGGATTGGTGAGATGCCAGGTCGAGAAGTCGCTCGGCGCGCCGCCGGGCCTGTCATAGGTGAAGACCTGGAAGCCCGGATTCTGGCCGAAGATGGGACTTATCGCCGGCACGATCTTGTCCAGGCCGACGACCGTGCCGCGCGCATCGATCAGCAGCCGGTAGTCGTCGAAATGGGTGTGGCCCGAGAAGCTCGCCTGGACCACCTCGCGATACTCCATCAGCAGCGCGCGAAGCTCGGACGCGAACGGCTCCTTCAGGAACGAAACGACCTTCGCCGGACACGACGTGGCCTTGGCGTTGAGCGTCGAGTAGGCATCGATCCCCCACGGGATGTGATGCACCAGCCAGACCCGGCCGCCGGCCGCGCGCTGCCGCGCCAGCTTCTCGCTGAGCCAGCTCATCATGGCCTGGGCGGCGGCGAATCCGTTCGACCCGCAGGTGTCCTGATAGTGCGGCGACCACATCACGTCGTTCAGGACGACGATCAAGCCGTTCGCCACGGTCGGATGCCGCGCCGCGTAGTAGCCGGCCGCGGCCCAGGTCTCCGCGAAGTCGGAGTCCAGCCGCTCGGCGCCCACGAGGCGTCGAACCGCCTCGCGCGTCGCCGCGAGGTAGGGCCCGCCCGGCTCGACCTTGTAGTCGCCGCAGATCGAATCCTCGTTGCCCAGGGCGACGATGGCAGGCTTGCCGCCGAGCGCCCCGGCCAGGGCTTCGACAACGAAGACCGTCGTCCTGGTGGCCATGCCGGCTACGGCCGGCGAGGACGGATCGACCCCGAGCGCCGCGGCGGCCTTGGCGTTGAACCCGTGCGCCAACAGGTCGCCCGGCACGATGGCGAAGTCCGCGTTCGCCATGGCATGGGCGAAGGCCGCGAGGCTCGAGGTCAGCAGGGCGTGGTTGGTGTCCTCGCCGATGCGGGACGTCGTCTGGTCCTGCGCGGAGGCGAACGGATTGAAATGGATGTCGCTGATGACGGCGAACGTGCCGCCGTCGCCGGACGTCCGCGCCGATGGGCCGCACGCGGCCAACCCGAGAACGAGGACGACGCACAGGCGGACGAAGAAGGTTGCCGGTCTTGCCATGCTGAAGGGCTCCCCTAGACTGCGCCCATGAAAGAGGAAACCTACCGCCGCCCGACGGCCGGCGACCACCCGCCCAACCTGTCGCCCGACTATAAGTCGACGACCGGCCGCGCGCCTGCCAAGCCCGCGATCGCCCTGCCGCACAGCCTGTCGGAGATCACCGGCCCGCTGCTCGCCGACGAGCGCCTCGACGCCCACGAGAACGACCTGACGAAGCAGCGCATGGCCGAGCCGCTCGGCGAGCGCATCATCGTGCAGGGCCGCGTGCTCGACCAGGACGGCAAGCCCGTGCCCGGGGCCCTGGTCGAGATCTGGCAGTGCAACGCCGCCGGCCGCTATCACCATCCCGGCGACCAGCACGACGCGCCGCTCGATCCCAATTTCTACGGCGGCGGCCGCGTCCGCGCCGATGCCGAGGGCCAGTACAAGTTCATCACCATCAAGCCCGGCGCCTATCCCTGGAAGAACCATCACAACGCCTGGCGGCCGGCGCACATCCACTTCTCGCTGTTCGGCCCGGCCTTCGCCACGCGCCTGATCACCCAGATGTACTTCCCCAACGATCCGCTGCTCGCCTACGACCCGATCTACAAGTCGGTGCCGGCCGGCGCGCGCGAGCGCCTGCAGGCGTCGTTCGAGATGGACCTGACGCAGCCGGAATGGGCGCTGGGCTACCGCTTCGACATCGTGCTGCGCGGCCGCAACGCCACGCCGATGGAATAGCGATGTCGCACGCTCTCACCCCGTCGCAGACCATCGGCCCGTTCTTCTGGGGCACGATCGTCAACGCATACCACGCCGACCTGGCGCCCCCCGGAGTCGCCGGCGAGCGCATCGACGTCGTCCTGCAATTGCATGACGTGCAGGGCGCCGTCGTGCCCGACGGCGTGTTCGAGGTCTGGCAGGCCAACAGCCATGGCCGCTACAACCATCCCGACGACCGGCGCAACCTGCCGCTCGACGCCGGCTTCGAGGGCTATGGCCGCGCCTCGACCTTCACCGACGGCACCAGCCGCTTCACTACCGTCAAGCCCGGCCGCGTGCCGTGGCCGGCCGGCGGCCTGCAGGCGCCGCACATCAACGTCTCGATCTTCGCCCGCGGTGTGCTCAATCGTCTGGCGACGCGGCTCTACTTCGACGGCGATCCGGCGCTCAGCGACGATCCCGTGCTGAAGCTGGTCGAGCCGGCGCGCCGCGATACGCTGATTGCCAAGCGCGACGACAAGGGCACCTGGCGCCTGCCGATCCATCTCGGTGGGCCGAAGGAAACCGTGTTCTTCGACGTCTGATGGCCGACTGACATGGCAGGGCGTCTCGTCAATGCGCTCGGTTCCTCGGCGCTCGCCGCGGAGGCCTTCTCCGATCTGGCGACGCTGCGCCACATGCTGCGCTTCGAGGCCGCACTCGCCCTGGCGGCGGCCGACGCTGGCCTGATCGCGAAACGCATGGCGCCGGTCATCGCCAAGGCCTGCGATCCTTCGCTCTACGATCCCGTCGCGCTGGCCGACGCCGCGCGCCGCACCGCCACGCTCACCGTGCCGGTGGTCAGGGCGCTGACCGACGAGGTCGCCAAGCGCGACGCCGAGGCCGCGGGCTACGTCCATTGGGGCGCCACCAGCCAGGACGTCATAGACACCGCGATGGTGCTGCAGCTCGGCGAGGCGCTGCCGCCGCTCTTGAAGGAGCTCGACGCCATCGTCGCCTGCTTCGCGAGCCTCGCCCGCAAGCACCGCCGCACGCCCATGCTCGGCCGCACCTTGCTGCAGCCCGCGACGCCCATCGCGCTCGGCCAGAAGATCGCGGGCTGGGCGTCTGATATCGCCCGCGCCGCGCGCCGGCTCGAGGCAAGCTTCAAGGAGACGCAGGTCGTGCAGTTCGGCGGCGCCTCGGGCAGCCTGTCGGCGCTGGGCGAGAAGGCCGAGCCGGTGATGGTCTCACTGGCCAAGCGCCTGAAGCTCGAACTACCCGCCGCTCCCTGGTTCACCCAACGCGTGCGTGTCGCTGCCCTGGCGCAGGATGCCGCCCTGGTCGTCGGCGCGCTGGCCAAGGCCGCGCGCGACATCTCGCTGATGATGCAGATCGAGGTCGGCGAGGCGGCCGAGCCCTCCGGCCCCGGCCGCGGCGGCTCCTCGACCATGCCGCACAAGCGCAATCCCGTCGGCGCGGCGCTGGTCCTGTCGGCGGCCGGCCGGGCGCCGATGCTCGCCGCCACCATCGTCGCCGCCATCCCACAGGAGCACGAGCGCGCGCTGGGCGGCTGGCAGGCCGAATGGCCGACCCTGGCGGCGCTGATCGAGACGCTCGCCTCGGCGGTGCAGGCGATGGACGAGGTGGCGCACGGGCTCACCGTCGATCCCGACGCCATGCAGGCCAACATGGACGCCACCGAAGGCGCCGTGCTGGCCGAGCGCGCGACCTTCCTGCTGGCCGAAAAGATGGGCAAGCAGAAGGCCGGCAAGCTCGTCGAGGAGGCGCTGGCCAAAGGCGGCCCGTTCACCGAGGCGCTGGGCCAGCTCGAGAAGGAGCTGTCGGATGAGGCGGCGCTGCTGGGCTATTCGCCCAAGTTCGTGGATCGGCTGCTGGCTGAGCTGAAGCGCAAGTAAGCGCGGGGACCGCGTCACCGCTTCGGCCAGCTCTTCATCCGTTCGAGGCGGCCACGCAACGTCCGGTCGGGGCTGCCGCCATAGTCGATGTCGTCGATCTGCCAAGCCTTGCCGGTCTGGTTGAAGCGTCCGGTCAAGACCAGCGACCGAAAGTTGCCGTTGATCCTGATCCCCACCTTTGCCCGGCCGTCGCCATCGGCGGTGATCGAAACGATCTCGATTTTGCGGCGCGGCAGCGCGCCCCAGCCGAACAGGATGTGCAGGATCGGGCCTTCGGGTTCGGTGGGCGGGGGCGTGCGGTCCTTGACCGCGTCGAGCATCGCCTGGACCTCGGGGGATAAGAGTGCCTGGAGCTCCTCGTTCGACAACTGGGCGCCGGCGCCTGCCTCCGCCGCTTCGCGCCGGGCGAGCTCGCGGATATAGAGCGTGTTGATCCAGTCCGCGAACAAAATCTTCGGTTCATCGGCCTTGCTGTCTCGGCCGGTCCGCGGCAAGGCACCGAGCAGCGCGATCGTCAGAAGGTGTCGGCGGCCAAGGCGGGCCATGCTCGATTTCCCCGGGCGCTGCGGATCATCGCGCCCTCTCCACACAAAGTAGCATGTATTTCACCCTTGCGCGCGCCGCGCCGCCGCTGGCGCTCGGCCAGAACCTAGCACGGTGCGGAGTTATGCCGCGCAGGGCTACTTTCCCGCGCCAATGAAGGTTGCGTCCGGAGGTCATACAGCCGTGCGCGTTGCACGGGACCCGCGCGCGGCATAGCCTGTTCATCCGGCAGTAGACGCCAAAGAGGCGAGATTGACCGACCGTCAGGCATTCCTGCTCACCCGCGATGATGCCTGCGCCGATCCGGTCTGCCACGGCGAGACGATCGGAAAGTGACCGCGCTCGAGATCCGCGACGTCAGCCATGTGTACCGCAAGCCGGCGCTGCGCGGCGTCTCCTTCGCGATCGAACCCGGCGACTTCGTCCTATTGCTCGGCCTCAACGGCGCCGGAAAGACGACGCTGTTCTCGTTGATCGCAGGCCTTCTCAACCTGCAGCGGGGATCGATCCACGTGCTCGGCCACCCACTGCCGGACGGGCGCAGTGCCGCGCTCGCCGGCTGTGGCTTTGTCTTCCAGCAGTCGGCGCTCGATCTCGACCTCACGGTGGCCCAGTCGCTCCGCTACCACGCGGCGCTGCACGGCCTGTCGCGCAGCGGCGCGCGTGTGCGGATCGAGCAGGAGCTCGAGCGCTTCGGCCTTGTTTCGCGCATGCACGATCTCGTGCGCACCCTGTCCGGCGGCCAGCGGCGGCGGGTCGAGATCGCACGCGCCCTGTTGCATCGGCCGCGCCTGTTGCTGCTCGACGAGGCGACGGTGGGCCTGGATGTGCCCAGCCGCGGCGCCATCCTGCAGCGCGTGCGCGCGCAGTGCGCCGAGGAGGGTGCGACGGCGCTCTGGGCAACACACCTGCTGGACGAGGTCGAGCCCGGCGACCGCACGATCGTGCTCCACCAAGGCCGCATTCTCGATGATCGTCGCGACATCGCGACCGCTTCGCTGCCCGACTACTTCGCCCGCCTGGCATCGCAGGAGGCGGCGGCATGACGGCCAGGGCGCTGCGCTGCTTCGTCGGGATCGTCGAACGGGAATTCCTGCGCTTCCTCAGCCAGCGCGGCCGCTTCTTCGCCTCGCTGGTGCGTCCGCTCGTCTGGCTGGTGATCTTCGGGACCGGCCTGCGGTCGATGGTCGACCTGTCGAGCGTCGCGCCCTACGGCTCGGCCGTCAGCTACGAGGAATACATCGTCCCGGGGCTGGTCGGGCTGATCCTGCTGTTCAATGGCATGCAGATCGCCCTGTCGATGGTCTTCGATCGCGAGATGGGCAGCATGAAGGTGCTGCTGGTCAGCCCGATGCCGCGCGGCTACCTGCTGACCTGCCGCTTGATGGCGGGCGTCATCGTGGCGCTGCCCCAGGTCTATGCCTTCCTCATCTGCGCCTGGCTGTGGGGCCTGCGGCCGCCGGCGTCCGGCTGGCTCTACGTGCTGCCGGCGGTCGTTCTGGCTGGCCTGATGCTGGGCGCGCTCGGCCTGGTGCTGTCATCGCTGGTCGAGCAGCTCGAGAACTTCGCGGGCGTCATGAACTTCGTGATCTTCCCCGTGTTCTTCGCCTCGACGGCGCTCTATCCGCTGTCGCGGCTGGGCGAGGCCAATGCCGTGCTGGCCGAGGTCGCCCGGCTCAATCCCTTCAGCCAGGCCGTCGAGCTGGTCCGTTTCGCCTTGTATGGCCGGCTCGAGACCACGGCCCTCGTCGCCACCGTCGTGACGACCGTCGTCGCCATGGCCCTTGCGGTCTGGCGCTACGACAGCGGCCGCATCCTGCGCCGCCAGCTCGGCGCCCATTGACGAGTTTGCCGGCGCGGGCGCAACATCCACGGCAAGCGCGTTCGACGCACTAGCAACCGGTCTCTGTCGTTCGAGTTCGTCGTCCTCTCGCTATCGCGATCGTCCTGCGTCGTTCGGAAACGCGCTTGGTCCACCACAGGCCAATCGGGAGGTTTCCATGACACGTACTCTGCTGTTGGCGGGCGCAGCGGCGCTGGCCTTTTGCTCCGGCGCCATGGCCCAGGATGCCAAGGGATCGCCTGGGCATATCAAGGCCGTCACCTCCGCGATCGACGGTAACTGGATCAAGAGCAATGCCGCCACGTCGAATGACTGGCCGGCCGTCGGTCTCGACTTTGGCGAGACCCGCTTCAGCAAGCTCGACCAGATCAACGCCGGCAACGTCAAGAACCTCGGCCTGGCGTGGTCCTACGACCTTGAGTCGGCGCGCGGTGTCGAGGCGACGCCCATCGTGGTCGACGGCATCATGTACGTCAGTGCGCCGTGGAGCGTCGTCCACGCCATCGATGCCCGCACCGGCAAGAAGATCTGGACCTTCGATCCCGAGGTGGCGCGCGACAAGGGCTACCGCGGATGCTGTGACGTCGTGAACCGGGGCGTCGCCCTGCACAAGGGCAAGGTTTTCGTCGGCGCCTATGACGGGCGGCTGATCGCCCTCGACGCGGCCAGCGGGAAGAAGGTGTGGGAGAAGGACACCATCATCGACCACAAGCACTCCTACACGATCACCGGCGCGCCGCGCGTCGCCAACGGCCGGGTGATCATCGGCAACGGCGGCGCCGAGTACGGCGTGCGCGGCTACGTCACCGCCTACGACGCCGAGACCGGCAACCAGGCGTGGCGCTGGTTCGTGGTGCCGGGCGACCCGAGCAAGCCCTACGAGGACGAGTCCATGGCGGCGGCCGCCAAGACCTGGGATCCCGCCGGCGAGTACTGGGTGAACGGCGGTGGCGGCACGGTGTGGGACAGCATCACCTTCGATCCCGACCTCAACATGGTGTATCTCGGCACCGGCAACGGCTCGCCGTGGAACCGCAACCTGCGCAGCCCGGCCGGCGGCGACAACCTCTATCTCGCGTCGATCGTCGCGCTCAATGCCGATACCGGCAAATACCTCTGGCACTACCAGGAGACGCCCGGCGACAACTGGGATTACACATCGACCCAGCCGATGATCCTGGCCGACGTCGCGATCGACGGCCAGCCTCGCAAGGTCATCCTGCACGCGCCCAAGAACGGCTTCTTCTTCGTCATCGACCGCACCAACGGCAAGTTCATCTCGGCCAAGAACTTCGTCGATGTGAACTGGGCCACCGGCTACGACGCCAACGGCCGGCCGATCGAGGTGGCCGAGGCGCGCTCGCCGGACAAGCCGTTCGACACCGTTCCTGGTCCTTACGGCGCGCACAACTGGCATCCGATGTCGTTCAATCCCGGCACCGGGCTGGTCTACCTGCCGGCGCAGAACGTCCCGGTCAACCTGACCGGCCAGAAGAGCTGGAAGCACGATGCCAAGAAGTCCGGCGAGTTCATGGGCAATCTCGGCTGGAACGTCGGCTACGACATCAATGCGACGCCGCCCAAGGCGCCGATGTTCGGCCGGCTGATCGCCTGGGATCCGGTGAAGCAGAAGGAGGCCTGGCGCCAGGAGCACGTCTCGCCGTGGAACGGCGGCACGCTCACGACCGCAGGCAACCTCGTGTTCCAGGGCACCGCCGACGGCCGCTTCGTTGCCTACAACGCAACGACGGGCGAGAAGCTGTGGGAGAAGCCGACCGGCACCGGCGTGGTGGCGGCCGCATCGACCTACATGATCGACGGCAAGCAGTACGTCTCGGTGGCGGTGGGCTGGGGCGGCGTGTACGGCGTGACGGCGCGCGCGACCGAGAACAACAGCGCGGGCACCGTCTATACCTTTGCCGCCGACGGCAAGGCGGCGCCGCCGGCCTTCACCAAGTACCAGATGGAGAACCTGCTGTCGGGCGTGAAGTACGATCCGGCCGATGTCGCTCCGGGCACGCTGCTCTACGTCTCGAACTGTGCGATCTGTCACGGCGTGCCCGGCGTCGACAAGGGCGGCAACGTCCGCAACCTCGCCTATGTCGGCGCCGACCCGATCCGCAATCTCAAGACCATTGTGCTCAGCGACGCCTACGCTGCGCGCGGCATGCCGAACTTCACCGGCAAGCTCAGCGACGACGACGTCGTCAAGCTCACCGCCTTCATCCAGGGCGTTGCCGATTCGGTCCGCCCGAAGGACGCGGGGAAGTAGCCCGTCGTCCCTCATGTTCCTCTCCCCCGCTAGGGGGAGAGGCTAGGGGAGGCGGCTTCGACAGGTCGTGCAACCCCCTCACCCAACCTCTCCCCCTAGGGGGGAGAGGAGTCTGACGTCGCTACATCGGCGTTATCGCGCGGCGCTGAAACGGCGATAGACGAACGCGGGCGGGGCGCCTTCGGCCTCCTGCAGCGCGGCCTCGACCACGCCGTGGTCGGGCGACAGCGTGCAGACCGGGTCGGTACGGCCGGCGTCGCCGGCCAGCAGGAAGGCCTGGCAACGGCAGCCGCCCCAGTCGATCTCGCGCCGCTCGCAGCTGCGGCAGGGCTCGGCCATCCAGTCGGTGCCGCGAAACCGGTTGAAGGCGTCCGACCGATGCCAGATGTCTGAAAGGCTGCTGTTCCGCACCGAGGGGAAGGCGATGCCCGGCAGCGTCTCGGCGGCGTGGCAGGGCACCGCCGTGCCCGACGGCATGACGTTGATGAACTGCCGGCCCCAGCCGCTCATGCAGGATTTCGGCCGCACGCCATGGTAGTCGGGCACGACGTAGTCGATCGTGAGTACGCCTTTCAGTCGCGCGCGCGCCGCCTCGACGGCCTCGGTGGCCTGGTCGAGCTGCCGGCGGGTCGGCAGCAGGGCGGCGCGGTTCCTGAGCGCCCAGGCGTAGTACTGGACGTGGGCGATCTCGATGCGACGCGCGCCCAGTTCCAGCGCCATTTCGATCATGTCCGGCACGCCGTCGAGATTCTGCCGATGCACCACCATGTTGAGCGTGAGCGGCAGGCCCGCGGCGCGCACCGCCTCGGCAAAGCGCTGCTTGCGGTCATGGCCGCCGGCAAGCCCGGCGATGCGGTCGCCGTTTTCTGCCGTAAAATCCTGAAAGCTCAGCTGGACATGCTTCAGTCCGGCGGCGGCGAAGGCGTCGATCTCCCGCGCGCCGCCCAGGGTGCCGGAGGTGATGAGGTTGCTGTAGAGGCCAAGCCCGTTCGCCGCGCCGATCAGCGCCAGAAGATCTCGCCGCGCCATCGGCTCGCCGCCGGAGAAATGCACCTGCAGCACGCCGAGCGCGGCGGCCTCGGCAAGCACCCGGCGCCAGTCCTGGTCCGAAAGCTCGCCCGCCGCGCGCTCGAGGTTCAGCGGGTTGGAGCAATAGGGGCAGGCGAGCGGACAGCGATGCGTCAGCTCGGCGAGCAGCGCGAGTGGCGGGTCAATCGTCGGCACCGGCGAGACATCCCTTGTCGGCGAGGTCCTGCAGCATGGTGGTGACGTCCTTGGCGATGAGATCGCGGGGCGCCTGGTCGTAGCGGGCGGCCAGCGAATCGACGATGGCTGAAACGCCGGTCTTGCCGTCGACCAGCTTCAGGATCTCGACCGCCTGCTCGTCGGGCAGCATCAGCCGCTCGGGCGCCAGGATGATCCAGCGCTGCCGCACCTCGTCGAAGCGGAAGACGATGTGCGGCGCGAAGCTGAGTACGCTTGAATCGGAGACGACGAAACGGTCCATCATTCCCCCTTCGGGACGAAGGCGCCGGGCGGGATCAGGCCCGGCTCGACATAGGCGAAATGCAGCGCGTCGAGCTGCGCCCACAGCACGTCGCACTTGAAGCGCAGCGCCGCCAGCACGGCCTCCTGGTCGGCCCGCGTCGTGGCGTGCTGCTTGACGTAGCTCAGGGCAAAGTCGACGTCCTGCGGCGCCTGGGTGAGCCGCGGCGTGAAGTAGGCCAGCGTCTCCTCGGTGATGAAGGAATAGCCCGCCAGCATGCCGCGCACGCGATCGGCGATGATGTCCGGCGAGAACATCTCGGTCAGCGACGAGGCGATGCCCTCGAGGATCGGCCGGTCGCGCACGAAGTTGACGTAGGCTTCGACCGCGAAGCGCGTGCCGGGAAGGATGCCCTCGGTCGACTGGACATAGTCGCGATCGAGCCCGACGCCCTCGGCGAGCTTCAGCCAGCGTTCGATGCCGCCCTTGCCGGGGCCGTCGCCGTCGTGATCGATGATGCGCCGGCGCCATTCGCGACGCAGCTCCGACGTCGGCAGCCGCACCAGCGCGTGGGCGTCCTTGATGGGAATCATCGCCTGGTAGTAGTAGCGGTTGAGCGCCCACGCCTGGACCTGCGCGCGCGTGAGCTTGCCGGCGTGCAGAAGCTTGTGGAACGGATGGAGATGGTGGTAGCGCACCGCGCCGATGGCGCGCAGCTCGGCCTCGAGCTCGTCGGCGCTGCGCAGGCGATCGCTCCCCAGATCGGCGTTCATGGACTGACCTCCATGCCGTCGTAGGCGACTTCCCATCCTTCCTTCTCGACGGCGGCGCGCTCGGCCGAATCGTCGAGCAGGATCGGATTGGAGTTGTTGATGTGTATGAGGATGCGGCGCTTGACCGCGATGTCGCGGAAGGCGGCAACGGTGCCGTCCGGGCCGCTGACACTCATGTGCCCCATGCGCTGGCCCGTCTTGGGGCCGAGTCCCAGAGCCACCATCTCGTCGTCACGCCACAACGTGCCGTCGAACAACACGACCGACGCGCCGGAAAGCCGGCGCCTCAGGGCGTCGGTCATCCGCGCACAGCCCGGGACGTAGAGCAGCCGCCGCCTGGCGGCGCGGACCTCCACGCCCACCGTGTCGCCCGGCTGGCCGGCGAGATCGCCCTCGCGTCCGCCTTCGAGATAGAGCGCAACCTTGCCGGGAACGTCGAACAGCTCGACCTCCAGTCCGCTCGCGCTGCCGTCGAGGTGACTGAGCGCGAACGTTTGGCCGAGTGGAATTTCCTGGCGGAGAACGCAGTCCGGCGCCAGCACGCCGAAGATCGGATTGGCATCGAGCACCGCCAGCACACGCCGGGTGGCGTACAGGGTGAAGGGCTGGCGCTCGCGCAGATGCAGGAGGCCCGCGATGGCGTCGACGTCGGCGCCGGTGAGGATGACGCCTTCGATCGGCGAGGAGCGCAGCGCCCGTTGCGGATGAAGGATTGTCCGCGCCTGGATCTGCTGGCGAAGGTCGGGGGAAGCATTGATCACGAACCAGCGCTCGCCATCGCCGCTCAGCGCGAGCGAGGCCTGCGTTCGGGCCACGGCTGTGGAGTCGCCCGAGCGCGCGCGACGACACGCCTCGGCGTTGGAGTTCCATTGCGGGAAGCCACCGCCGGCGGCGGCTCCCAGAACGACGGCTTTCATGGCGACCGCCGCGGACTATCGGCCGCGGCGGAAGCAGCGATTACAAGTCGGCAGAAGCGTAGGAATTGATTTCCATGCCGACAGCGATCTCGACGATACGCGGTGTTTTCCAAGCCATGGCGGGTCTCCTTGGAAGTGGCTGGGTCATGATGTCGAGGATTCAAAGAATGTGTCAAGGCTTGGCTGCCAGATAGTGGGCGATAAGGACGATGTCGGCGTCTTCCAGGGTCACGGACACCTCCATCATCGCCCCCATGCCGCGGCCTCGCCGCACGCCGGAGCGGAAGTCCTTCAGGGACTTGATCAGGTAATCGGGCCGCTGGCCGGCCAGTCGCCCGGTCTCGCCCTGGCCGGAAAAGTCCTCCTTGTGACAATTGCCGCAGCGCCTGGGTCCCATGACCGCATTGGCCTTGTCGGCGTCGACCGGCTCGGCCTTGGCGAAGGGCGGCGGCGGCGGCAGCGCCGCGTAGTAGGCCCCGAGATCGCGGATGTTCTGGTCGGTCAGGGTCTTCACGATGCCCGCCATGACGCCGGGCTGGCGCTGACCGTCGCGCATGAAGACCAGCTGATACTGGGTGAAGACGTCCGGCTGGCCGGCGAGCGAGGGCGAGTCCTTGGTGGTCGACACGCCCTTGAGACCGTGACAGGCGCTGCACGTCTGGGCGATCGCCGGCGCTTTGGGCTGCGCCGCCGCGGGCGCTGACGCGGCGAGGGCAATGCCGATGAGGACGAGGGGGACTGCTTTCACCGGTACCATGCGCTCATATTCCTCTCCCCCGCTAGGGGGAGAGGTTAGGTGAGGGGGGGCTTCGAAGACTGTCTGTAACCCCCTCACCCAGCCTCTCCCCCTAGCGGGGGAGAGGAGGAAGACGGAGGATTCAGACGCGGCATCAGCTATTTCTGATAGCTGATGCGATAGATCGCGCCGGCCTGGTCGTCGGCGACCAGCAGGGAGCCGTCGGGTGCCTGCAGGACGTCGGCCGGACGGCCCAGGATCTTCTGGTCGTCGAGCCAGCTGCCGGCGAAGACCTGTTCCTTCGGGTTTTTGCCGTCGGGATCGACCGACAGGAAGAGCACCCGATAGCCGAGCTTCTTCGCCCGGTTCCACGAGCCGTGCTGGGCGATGAAGATACCGTTCTTGTACTCGGCCGGGAACATGTCGCCGGTATAGAACTTCATGCCGAGACCGGCGATGTGCGGGCCCTGCTTGTACACCGGCGGCGTGAACTCCGAGCACTTGCGCTCGGCGCCGTACTTGGGGTCGGCCAGGTCGCCCTGGTGGCAGTACGGATAGCCGAAATGCTCGCCGATCTTGCTCACGCGGTTGAGCTCGTCGTTCGGCAGGTCATCGCTGACCCAGTCGCGGCCGTTGTCGGTGAACCAGAGCTGCCCGCTGCGGGGGTCGACCGCGCCGCCGACGCTGTTGCGCACGCCGAGCGCCACGATCTCCGCGGCGCCGGTCTTGGGATCGACGCGGCGATAGTGGCCGGTGCTGGCCGGCGGCAGGCAGATGTTACAGGGCACGCCGACGGGGATGTAGAACCAGCCCTTGCCGTCGGGCACCAGGTACTTCCAGCCGTGCGGCACATAGGGCGGGAAGTCGTCGTAGACGACCTTGCCTTCCGGGGCCTTCTCGAGATTGGCCTCGGGATTGTCGTAGCGGATGAGCTTGTCGATATCGACGACGTAGAGCGCGCCGTCCTGGAAGGCGACGCCGGTCGGCATGCGCAAGCCGGTGATGAAAGGCTTCACGACCTTCTGTCCGTCCGGCCCGCTGACCGAATGGACCGTGCCCTTGTCGAAGGTGCCGACGAACAGGGTGCCCTTGTCGCCCCATGCCATCTGCCGCGCCTGGGGAACGCTGTCGGCCCATACCGCGATCTTGAAGCCGGGCGGCAGCTTGATCGTGGCAAGGATCTTGTCGAGCTCGGCGCGCGGTGTCGGCGTCGGCTGGCCGGGATTGGGCGTCTGGCCCTTCTGCTCCTTGTTCTCGTCGCCCAGGAACCAGTCGGGCGGCGGCTTCAGCCAGAAGTCTTTGGTACTCGAATCGTACTTCTTGAGGTCCTGAGCCTGAACCGTCATGGAAACGCAGCCGAAGATGGCCGCGATGACGCCTGCCAGGCATGCGTTCGCTAGAGCTGTTTCCTGCCGTCTCATGGATGTCTCCTCACTTGGCTCGCACAGGAGACGCACGCGGACTGAATCTCAAACGAATCGAGCGTCCACTGTCGAGCGCGCAGGCTAGGCCTGCGTGTTGCCCCGTTCAAGACGACTGGAATGCATAGGAGAGTAGACCGCTCGATGATAACGTTCCTCCAGGTTTGTCATGCTAAGTGATCTCTACGACCTTCCCCTGACGACGACGTCGGCTGCCGCGCGCGATGCCTACGTCCAGGCCTCCGGCCTGGCGCTGACCTTCTATCCCGGCGCCCTCGAGGCCTATGACCGGGCCATTGCCGCCGATCCCGGTTTCGCCCTGGCCCACGTCGGCAAGGCTCTGGTCCTGCTGAGACAGGGCGATGTCGCGGCCGCACGGGCAGCCCTCGCCACAGCCAAGGGCTTCGCGTCCGGCGTGACCGAGCGCGAGGCGAGCCACATCGCGTTCTTCGAGCTGGTGTTTGCCGGCGAGACCGAGGCCGCGATCGCGGCCTTGTATCCCCATCTGGCGGCGTGGCCGCGCGACGCGCTGGTCGTCGCCAGTGCGGCGAACCCCAACGGCCTGATCGGCGGCTCCGGCCGCGTCGGCCAGAAGCGCAGGATCGCGGTGTTGATGGACCGCCTCGCCCCGCACTACGGCGACGATTTCTGGTTCGGCTCCTATCACGCCATGGCGCTGTCCGAGGACGGGCAGTTCGCGCCGGCGCGGGCGATCATCGAGCGGTCGGTGGCGGCGAACCCGAACAATGCGCACGGCGCCCACGCCGTCGCCCACATCTGCTACGAGACCGGCGACCTCGAGGCAGGGCGCAGCTTCCTCTCGTCGTGGCTCGCCACCTATCCACGCGACGGCTTCTTCCATGGCCATCTCAGCTGGCATCTCTCGCTGTTCGAGATCCAGGCCGGCAACTTTGCGGAAGCCTCACGGCTCTATCGCGACGCCATCGCGCTCGACCGGCACAGCGGCGGACCGCAGCAGAAGATTTCCGACGGCGCCGCCTTCCTGTGGCGCTCCGAGCTCGCCGGCCAGCCGCGCGACGCCGCGGCCTGGCGCGCGCTGCACGACTTTGCCAAGAGCGCGCTGCCGCGGCCGGGCAACGGCCTCTACGACCTGCACGTCATCCTGGCGCAGTCCGTCATGAGCGACGAGGCGCCCGACACGCGCGCCCGCCAGATCGAGGCGCTGGCGCGCGAGGAGCGTTACCTGTCGGGCTTCTACCTTCCGGCGCTGGCGGCGGGCTTCGCGGCCTTCGAACGCGAGGATTTTCCCGCTGCGATCGAGACGTTTGCGGCGCTCGCGGGCGAGAACGGACGCATTGGCGGCAGCCGTGCGCAACACGACCTGATCGAATTCACTCTTTTGAGCGCCTGCCTCAGCGCCAAGCGTCCGGACAAGGCGCGCGAACTGCTCGCCGCGCGGCGGCCGGGCGCTTCCGGCGTTGCCGTCGCGGGCATTGCCGCGGTGCGCTGACTCACGCCGGTCGCGAGGCGCTCTCGTAGCCGGCCGGGGCCATCGACGTGACCACATCCTTGTAGCCGCTCATGCGCAGTTCGGCGGCCTTTGCGTGCGCCATCGGGAAGCCGACGCACTCATAGACCACCTGCTCGCTGTTCGCGGGGTCGGTGCCGCGGATGTGGAAGACGGCCGTCTCTCCAGGGTCTCTCATGGCGCCATTGTAGGCGCGCGCCGGCGAGGACAAAGCGCGTGAGGGACAAAGACGCAAGCGAACACAATTTGGCCACCGCTATTTGTCCGGAATGACGATCTGACGGTCGCTCGTGTCGACCACGAACACGGCCAGCAGCTTCGCCGGCGCCGTGCTGCTGGCATTCTGGCTGACCTGGTGATGATCGCCCGGCTTCTCGGTCCAGCTCTCGCCGGCCTGGTAGGTGCGCTCCGGCGCGTCGTTCACCTTGCTGCGGATCGCGCCCTCCAGCACGCGCGCATAGATGAAGGCCGACGACGGATGGCGATGGGACGGCGATCCGGCACCTGGCCCGTATTCGACGAGCACGGCCCGCAGGCTCTTGCCGGGCACGTTCGGCAGCTCGTGCTCGGAGACCAGGGTCACCTTGGCAGCCTTGTCCGCCGGCGCCTGCGCGACGGCGCCGAAGGGCAGGGTGGCGATCAGCAGCGAGAAGAGAATGCGTTTCATGAAACTCTCCTTCAGGTTCGTGAGCGGCGAAGCCAGTCGTCGAAACCGATGCGGCCGAGGCGCGCCTCGCCCAACGGCACGAGCGAGCGCTCCTCGACGCGGCCGCCGAAGTATCGCGCCTCGGGGTCGCGCACGACCTCGCGCGGGTCGCCGACCGCCTTCAGATAGCGGGCGACGATCTCGTTGAACGGCGCCCGTTCCGGCCCGGCGATCTCGACGATGCCGTTGCGCGGCGCAGCGAGCGCCACGTCGGCCACGGCGGCGGCAACGTCGTCTGCCGCGATGGGCTGGAACAGGCCGGGCGAGATCGCGACCTTGCCGCCATGCGTGCCTTCATCGGCGATGCCCTTGAGGAACTCCAGGAACTGGGTCGAGCGGATGATGGTGTAGGGGATGCCGGAGGCCTCGATCAGCTTCTCCTGGGCGACCTTGGCGCGGAAATAGCCGTTGTCGGGCGTGCGGTCGGTCCCGACGATCGACAGCGCGACATGGTGCCGGACGCCGGCGGCGGCTTCCGCCGCAAGAAGGTTGCGGCCGGAGGCCTGGAAGAAGTCGAGCACCGCCTTGTCTTCGAACGAGGGCGAATTCGCGAGGTCGATCACCACCCCGGCGCCGGCCACGGCCGCCGCGAGGCCTTCGCCGGTGATGGTGTTGACGCCGCTTTTGGGCGAGGCGGCGACGACCTCGTGGCCCGCCTGGCGCAGAATGGCGACGGTCTTCGAGCCGATCAGGCCGGTGCCGCCGATGACCAGGATCTTCATGAGGCCACCTCCTGTCCGGCAATCTGAGCATTCTTTGCGGCAGCGCCGGTACCTCGCTCTTGGAATAGGTCCCATGCCCGTCTTGACGGCGATGGGCTCAGTGCCAAAGCTGCCGCCTGATCAAGTGAGAGGAGTTGCCGGTGCCGTCCCTGGTTCTGTCGTCCGACTCCCACGTCTTCGAACCGGCCGACCTGTGGCAGACCCGCATCGATGCGCCGTTCCGCGATCGCGCGCCGCGCATCGAGCGCATCGACGGCGCCGACCAGATCGTGGTCGAGGCCGATCAGGTCCTCTCCGGCATCGGCCTCATCTCCAACGCCGGCGCGCGCTTCGAGGCGCCCGAGACCATCTCCGCCCACGGCCGCCTCGAAGACGTGCTGAGCGGCGGCTGGGATCCCCGGCAGCATCTCAAGGACATGGCCCTCGACGGGGTGGCGGGCGAGGTCCTCTATCCCTCGCAGGGGCTCTTCTACTTCAGGCTGGCCGATTCAGCTCTGATGTCCGCCATCTTCCGTGCCTACAACGACTGGCTGGCCGAGTTCTGCCGCGCCGATCCTGCCCGGCTGAAGGGCATCGCCATGATCAACCTGGACGACGTCCGGGACGGCATCCGCGAGCTCGAGCGCGCCGCCCGCATCGGCCTCGCCGGCGCGATGATCAGCGAATACCCCTTCGAGGACCGGCGCTACGACCAGCCCGAGTACGAGCCGTTCTGGGCCGCCGCCGCTGCGCTCGGCCTGCCGATCAGCCTGCACACGGCGACGCGGCGGCAGGGCAAGATTCGCGGCTTCGGCGCCAAGACGCTGCGCGATGCCTCGAGCCGCTCGACCAAGGCGTTCTACCCGGCGCTGTCGATGTGCGACCTGATCCTGTCCGGCGTGTTTGAGCGCCACCCCCGCCTCATGCTCGCCATCGTCGAGTTCGAGCTGTCGTGGGCGCCGCATGTGCTCGCGTCCATGGATTACACCTATCGCGAACGTCATGAAGAGGCGATCTACCGGTTCAAGGACGGCATGATCCCGAGCGACTTCTTCCGCCGCAACGTCGTGCTCTCCTTCCAGGAGGACGCCGTCGGCATCCGCCTGCGCGACGTCATCGGCGTCGACAACATGATGTGGGGCTCGGACTACCCGCACAGCGAATCGACGTTCCCCCAGTCGCAGAAGATCCTTGCGGAGATCCTGGCCGGCGTGCCCGACGACGAGCAGGCCAAGATCGTCGGCGGCAACACCGCCCGGGTGTACGGCTTCGATTTGACGAGGGCGGCCGGTCCTTGAGTGAATGGCGGCGCCCCTTGCCGGACGCCGGCCCGCGAGGCAGGGTTGAGCCACAAGGGGAGATTCGCCCATGGCCCGCCTGCATTGCCGTCATTTGGGACGACCCTAGGACATGGGCTTCGGCGTCTTCATCCACCGTTCGGACTCGATTTACGACGACAGCCCTGCGGAAAGATACCAGTTTCCGCCGCAGTACCTTCGTCGAGTCGAAGCATGCATCGGCGACTGGATCGTCTACTACGAGCCGCGCAAGATCGACGAAACCCGCGGCTATTTTGCCATGGCAAGGGTCGAACAGGTCATTCCCGACCCGAAGGCGCCGGGCATGTATCTCGCACTGATCGAACCGGGCAGCTATCTCGATTTTGCCAACCCGGTTCCATTCAGTGACGATGACGGTGTCGTCGAGCGTGGTCTACTCAATGACGAAGGGCGAATCTCCGGACGCGCGCAATCAGCGGTCCGAGCCCTTTCGGCGAGCGATTTCGGACGGATCGCCAATCTGGGTCTGCGGGAAGATACCCCCGTGCTGCCGCGAGTTGGCGATGCAGTTCCGATGCCCGGCTTGCATGAAGAACAGGTGCCCTTCACGTTCGAGCAAACGCGGGAGCGCATCAGCTACCTGTCCTCTCGCATCGTGCGGGATCGGGTCTTTCGTCGCACAGTCCTGAGAGCCTACGGCGAGCGATGCGCGATGACGGGACTTCGGCTGATAAACGGCAGTGGTCGTGCCGAAGTCGACGCCGCCCACATCCGACCGGTCGAGAAGAATGGCCCTGACATCGTCAGTAACGGTCTCGCTCTTTCCGGCACGGCACACTGGATGTTCGATAGGGGGTTGATCTCTCTCTCGGACAACCTGGAGATCTTGATCTCGCGGCGAGTGAACGATCAGGAAGGCGTGCGCACATTGATCAACAAGGACGGTCACGCCCGTACACCGCATAGGACCCTCGAACGGCCGCATCCTCATTTCCTTCAGTGGCATAGGGACCACTGCTTCAAGCAGTGATGCCGGCGTTGATTGGACTAGTACATCACGTCGCCGCCGTTGGGTGACAGCGTCGCGCCGACATAGAAGCCGCCGTCCGGCCCGGCCAGCAGCAGGGCGGTCGCGGCGATCTCCTCCGGCCGGCCGAAGCGGCCCACCGGCAGCGCGTCGATGAAGGCCTGGCGATCCTGGGGAGTCATGGTCGCGGTCAGGTCGGTGACGACCGGGCCCGGCGCGATGGCGTTGACGCGGATGCCCTTCGGCGTCGCTTCCCACGCCAACGCGCGCGTGAATCCCATGATGGCGGCCTTGGCCGCGGAATAAGGGGCGGAGTTCACCGCGCCCTTGAGGCCACGCTGCGAGGCGACGTTGATGATGCAGCCCTGTTTGCGCGCCACCATGGCCGGGTAGACGGCCTGCGCCATGAAGAACATGCCCTTGAGATGCACGTCGACGATCCGGTCGAACTCCTCCTCGCTGAAGGCTTCGAACGGCTTGCGGATGTTGATGCCGGCGTTGTTGAACAGGATGTCGATCGGTCCGAGCTCGCGCGCCGCCTCGGCGGCAAAGGCGCGGCCGGCGGCGATGTCTACGACATCGACCGAGCGGTGCAGGGCGCGGCGGCCAAGTGCGCGGATCTCGCCCGCGGTCTCCTCGGCCTTGGCATCGTCGTTCAAATGACAGAAGGCGATGTCCGCGCCTTCGGTCGCGAACGCCAGTGCGGTGGCGCGGCCGATGCCGCGCGAGCCGCCGGTGACCAGGGCGATTTTGCCTGAAAGCTTCATGCTGTCGTCTTTTCGCCGCTGGTCGGAGGCGACGGCGCATTCCAGTTCGTCAGGGCGAGCCACCAGATGCACCAGAACGGCCCGGCGACGAACAGGCCGATCGTTCCGGCGAGCCAGCCTGCCGCCGCCGGCTGTCCCGCTCTCCGGCAGAGGAGCGACAGCGGATAGCCCCAGGCGATCATGAGGAAGATGATGATCAGCAGATGCCACAGCGACATTCCGGTGCCTCCCGCTCAAGTCACTCCCTGCATACCGCGTTCAACCCTTCTCGCGCCAGCCATGCCGCGGCATGGTGAGCGCCATCGCCATGCCAGCGACGTTGGCGCCGGCGGCGATCATCACCGCCGTGCCGTAGGCGCGCGTCAGGTCGAACAGGTAGCCGGCCAGCACCGGCAGGCTGACGGCGGCCAGGCACCAGGCGATATAGGTGCGCCCGGCGACGCGGCCGTAGTCGGCGGCCCGCCAGTAGATGCCGATGCCGCCGGCGGTCGAGCCGGAGACGAAGCCGTAGCCCAGGCCAATCATGCCCAGCCCGACGACGGCGGTGACGGGACTGGGCAGGAGCGTCAGCAGCACGCCGCCGCAAAGCGCCACGGCGTGCGCCGTGCACATCACGTAGGGCACCGCGAAGCGATCGACCAGCCAGCCGCCGCTGATGCGCGCTAGCGCGATCGCCGCGGTGATGCCGGTCGTGGCCGCCACCGCCAGCGTGGCCGCGCCGCCATAGGCGGCCACGATCTCGCGCGCCTGGCTCAGCACCATCAGCCCGGCCGAGGCGGCGAGGAAGAACGTCGCCGAGAGTTTCAGGAAGGTCGGGCCGAGAAGCGAGGGGCCTGTCGTCGATGCGCTGCTGCTCACAGGCGCCACGAGCCGCGTCCCGCTGTAGCGGGCCAGCAGCGTCGCCGCGATACCGCCGGCCACCAGCACGGTCGCGAGGCCGCCCAGGGTGGTGCGCCAGCCGAAGGCTTCGTTGCTGGCATGGAAGAGGGGCGTCGCGATCATCGCGCCCATGGGATAGAGGCTCACCATGTAGCCGTTCACCAGCCCCTGGCGCCGCCGCACCAGCATGTTCACGCCCTGCTGCAGCAGGATGAAGGCGACGCCGCCGCCGGTGCCGAACACCACGCCGTAGCCCAGCAGCAGTTGCGGAAGCCCGCTCGCCGTCGCCGCCAGGGCGATGCCGGCGGCGGCCACCAGCGCGCTCGCCAGCACCAGGATCGGTGCGGGCGCGACGCGATAGAGGAAGGCCGCCCCCACCGAGCCCACCGTGAATCCCGCCGTGGCGAGACCGAAGACCAGCGACAGCGCCGAGCGCGGGATGCCGAGCTCCTGCTCGATCGGGCGCAGCAGCACGCTGAAGGAGTAGACCGAGCCCAGCGGCAGGTTCATCAGCGTCGCCGCCAGCAGCGCCGCCCACAGGCGCTCGGCGCGGACGGGGAGGGCGGGCGACGCAACGGACATGCCGTAGACCCTCGGCTGCCGCATCCGACTGGTCAAGGCTGCCGGCGTGAAGCGCCTGCAAGACTGCATTGAAGGTATCCGCTCTTGTCTTATCCTGCGCCGCATGCGGTTCGCCCCTGCCCTGGCGCGACTTGCCATGACTGCCGCCTTGTTGGCGGTGATGTTCCTGGTGGCGATCGCCGTCCTCTGGTGGTGGCGAGGCTGCGTTACGGGCCTCGACTTTGCGGATGCGTCAACGTTCGCCTGTGAAGCCGCATCTTCAGGCGTGTGTCTCTGCTGAAACCCACGTGGTATGATGCGCAAGTCTGTACGCTTTCAAGGACCCGAAGCGGGGGAGGTGTCCATGGCTCGAGCGTCACTCAAGGACATGGTCGGTCCGCTGCTTGCGGTCCTGCTGCTAACCGTTGGCGTGTCGCCCGCGGCGGCGCAGATAACCATCCCCCTGCCGGGAAGCGGCGGCGGCGGCATCCAGATCGGCCCGCAGCAGGACCAGCAACAGCACGCGCCGGACCAGAACCGCTCCTACGGCACCGGCGTCTCGATCCGCGTGCTGGGCGCCGCCTACGGCCGCAACTGCGCCGGCAACGTCAGCACCAACGTCACCGACGATCTGGCGCGGCAGTGCCAGGGCCGCGACTATTGCGTCTACCGTATCGACGCCCGTCAGATCGGCGATCCCCGGCCCGGCTGCGCCAAGGAATACCAGGCGCGCTACATGTGCCGCGAGGGCGGCAACGAGCGCTACGCTTCGGCGAATCCCGAGGCCTCCGGCCAGTCGGTCGTGCTGGACTGCCGCCGCCAGTAGCTGGAAGCGAAGGCGGAAGGAACGTATCCTCCGCCACGGCGGGTGGGACGCTCTCTGCATCGACATCGTGCGCCGCGTCCGCCGGCACAAGATCGGTCTTCTCGCGCGCAATCTGGGGTTCAATGACCGACATTGAAACGGCCGATGCGCTGCACCTGGCCGGGGACATCGACGCGGCAGCATCCGTCTATCGTCGCGTGCTGGCCGCCGACCAGGGCAACGTCGCGGCCTGGCATGGTCTCGGCGCCGCACGGCTGCGGGTCGGCGCCTACGGCGAGGCCAGCGAAGCGTTGCTCCGCGCCGTGCGCCTGCGGCCGGACGAGGTCGGGGCGTGGGGCCTGCTGGCCGAGGCGCTGTTCAAGCTCGGCGACGTCGAGCGGGCAATCTATGCCTATCGCCGCGCGGCCGCCGCCGCCTCGATGCGCACCAAGGCGGAAGAAAACGTCGCCATCATCATTCCGGGCAGCGCCTCGGCGGGAAACGCCGACGTGTTCTCGGCGCGATACGCATGGGGGCGGCACCTCGCCGCCGGCGTCAGCCCCGTGCCGCGTCCACCGCGCCCACCGTCGGATGGGAAATTGCGGATCGGTTACGTTTCGGCCTTCTTCGACAAGGCAAATTGGATGAAGCCGGTCTACGGCGTGATCAATCGCCACGATCGTGACCGCTTCGAAGTGCATCTGGTCTCCCTCGGCGGCGACCCCTCGGCGGCGGCCGGCTACCGGGGACACGACCACGACGTGATCTGGCAGGTGGGCTCGTGCGATGACGAAAAGATCGCCCGCCTGCTCGCTGCGGCCGGCATCGACGTGCTCGTCGACCTCAACGCCTACAGCGCCGCGAAATGGCTGCGATTGTTCCTGCGCCGGCCTGCGCCGGTGCAGCTCGCCTGGTTCAACAGCTTCGCGACGTCGGGCCTCGCCTGCTTCGATGGCATCATCGGCGATGACGCGGTGATCCCGCCGGCAGAGGAAGGCTTCTATACCGAGCGCGTGTTGCGTGTGCGCGGCACTTATCTTGCATTCGAGGTCTTTCATGCCGTGCCGGATGTCGTGCCGCCGCCCTGCAGCACCAACCAGGGCAGGCTGACATTCGGCTCGCTTGCCTCGGCATACAAGTTGAACGACCTCACCCTCGATATCTGGGCGCGAATAGTGCGCGCCTCGCCCGGGTCGCGCCTGCTGATCCGCGCGTCGACGCTGGCAGAACCCTCCAACCGCGACCATTTGCGCGCGCGCCTGGCTGACCGCGGTATCGCAAGCGAGCGCGTCGACCTCGAGGGTGGTGCGGCGCACTTCGACTTCCTGCAGAGCTACGACCGCATCGACATCGCCCTGGACACGTTCCCTTACAACGGCGGCACCACGACGACCGAGGCCCTGTGGCAAGGCGTTCCTGTCCTGACCTACGCCGGCGACCGTTGGGTCGCTCGCACGAGCGCATCCCTTCTTCGCGCGGCGGGCCTCGATGGTTGGGTCGCCCGCGATGAAGACGATCTGGTGGCCAAAGCCGGTGCGTTGGCGCGCGACCCGGCGACGCCAGCCAGCCTCGCTGCCCTGCGCGCCGGCATGCGCGCCCGCCTTGCGGCGTCTGCGGCCTGCGATACGGCAGGGCTGTGCCTGGCGCTGGAGCGGATCTATCGGCAATTCACGGTTTGCCCGCCTTAGAGCGACGGCATGACACACCGCCGCCGAGGCATGGGGGCCGCCCGGACGTGCGATACTGCGCCGACGGTTCGGTCTGACGAGGAGGCTGGGACCATGACGCAGCGCAAGCCTTACGGAACGAGCTGGGAGTCGTGGATCGACTCGCAGATCCGCGTCGCCCAGGAACAGGGCGCCTTCGACAATCTGCCGGGCGCCGGCAAGCCGCTTCCCGATCACGGCCAGGACTACGATCCGATGTGGTGGGTGAAGCAGCTCGCCCAGCGCGAGCAGCTCTCCCTGGCGCCGCCATCGCTCGAGCTGGCGCGCAAGGTGGAGAAGGAGCTCGCTGGCCTCGACAAGCTCCCTGACGAGGCGACGGTCCGTCGCCGCATCGCCGCGCTCAATGTCGAGATCGGCAAGCTGAATGCGACCGTGGTGGAGGGACCGCCGACGCGCCTCGCCAAGCTCGACGTCGACCAGGTCGTGGCGCGCTGGCGCCGCGCCCGCTCCGCCACTCCCCGGTAGCTGGAACACGCACCATCGCTGCGCTCCAGCCGACCGTCGCGCCGGAGTACTTGACGGCAACCGACCACTTGGCGCGTTCTCAGGTCGGCCTGCTCGCCCACCGGGTCGATCATCACCGGGCCCGCGCCCTGGTAGGGCACGTGCATGAGGTCGCTGCCGACGGGGCGCTTCCACATCTCGCCGACCAGATGCTCACCGTGCCGTTGCCTGACGAGGCGAAGGTGAGCTGCTTCTTCTTCGCGGTCCCGACCAGCGCCTTCAGTGAATCGAAGGGCGCAGTGGCCGAGACCACCAGCACCAGCGGCACCGTGCCGACAAGCGCCACCGGCGCCACGTCCCTGGCGGGATCGAACGGCAGCTTCTTGTGCAGACACGGATTGATGGCACGGTTGCTCGATTCGCCCATCACCAGCGTGTAGCCGTCGGGTGTTGCCTTGGCCGCGATGTCGATGCCGCCAACCGCAATGTCGTTGCGGTGTCCGAGGCGCTGGCCGCGGCCTGCCGTTGAGGGGTAGGTTGTATGCGCGGTCCAATAGGTACGCCGGCGAGCGCCTGGAAGCGGGGCGACGGGGTGGAAGCGATGCATTGCATGGCGAAAGCACTGCTGAGCGTACTGCTTCTGATGTCGGTGGCCGACGCTGCGCTTGGCCAATCGCCGGTTCAGCCGCTCAAGACCGCCGTCTTCGACAACGGCCTGGTCGCCGACCTCTATCTGCCCGCAGACGGTCGAGGCCGGGTGCCGGCATTGATTATGCTCGGCGGCTCAGGGGGTGGCTTGGATGAGCGTACGGCGTGGGGAGCCAGGACCCTCGCCGATCACGGTTATGTCGTACTTCAGCTCGCCTACATCGTCGGACCGGGGTTGCCGACGACAGCTCGTCTGCCGACGGCAATTCATCTCCTTCCGCTGGAGTACTTCAAGACAGCCATCGACTGGCTGCGTGCCCATCCGCGGGTCGACGCCGAGCGCATCGGCATTGTCGGCACCTCGATCGGCGGAATGGCCGCACTTCTGGTAGCGGCGCACTATCCGGACTTGAAGGTGGTCGTTGCCGCGGTGCCATCCAGCGTGGTCTGGTCGACGTTCGGTTCCCCACGCATATCCATGGTGTCTCTCGCCGGTCAGCCCTTGCCGTATGTTCCGTACGGCCTCGATCGCGCGTCTGGCGTCCATAGTGGCTTCGACGACGGATTGAACGCACTCGTTCATCCCGACGCCATCATTCCGGTGGAGAAGATCAACGGCCCGGTGATGGTCATCTGCGGCAAGCTGGATTCGCTTTGGCCGTCATGTCGAATGTCCGCTCAAATCATCGCCCGCCTGGAGGCCAGCGGATTCAAGCACCCGTCGCAGCTTCTGGAGTATGCCGACGCCGGCCACTCGGTGTTCGGGCCGGTCGTCGCGCCCGAGACTCGTGCCTTTGCTTTGCTTGGCAGCCTGGGTGGCAGCCCTGGCAGCAACAACGCGGCCCGCGCTGATTCGTGGCCCAAGTCGATGGTGTTCATCGCTGCTGCGTTGCAGAATGGCAGGCGGCGTTCGCCGACGAGACCCGATCCATGAATCACGCTGGCAGACACTTGGGCGCGCTGCTTCTCGCTTGCGGCCTCCTTGCGATGCCGGGGTCGCCGGTCGCGCAGGAACGCGCCATGGTGCCGGTGACGATCGACGGCGAACAGGTCAGGCTGGCCACGATCACCTACAAGCCGCCCGGCAACGGGCCGTTCCCGACCTTGATCTTCCATCACGGCTCGACCGGTCGCGGCCGCGATCCGGCGCTGTTCGACCGGCCCGACGATCCCAAGGCGCTGGCCGGCTGGTTCACGGCGCGCGGCTGGGCCGTCATCCTGCCCTCGCGCCGCGGGCGCGGCGGCTCGGAGGCCACCTACGACGAAGGCTTCGAGCCCGACCGGGCGCAGGGCTACAGCTGCGATCCGGCGCGGGCGCTCGCCGGCGCCGAACGCGCCCTCGGCGACATTGATGCCATCATGCCGATGCTGCTGGCGCAGCCCTTTGTCGATCGCGAACGGGTCGCCGTCGGCGGCGTGTCGCGCGGCGGCCTCCTGGCCGTCGCCTGGAGCGGCCGGCAGCCGGCGGTGCCGCGCGCCGTCGTGAACTTCGTCGGCGGATGGCTGAGCGATCGTTGCCCCGCCATCGATGACGTCAACGCGGAGCTCTTCCGTCGCGGCAGTGCCTTCAAGCGATCGACGATCTGGCTCTACGGCTACGGCGATTCCTTCTATTCGCTGCGCCACAGCCGGCGTAACTTCAACGCGTTCGGGACCGCCGGCGGCAAGGGCGCGTTCCGCGAGTATGTCCTGCCGGAGGGGATGGACGGCCATCAGCTTGCCGCCGTCCCCGACCTCTGGACTCTCGCGCTGGAAAGCTACCTCGCCGACCATGACCTGCCGGCCAGGATTCCCGAGGCGGTGGCGATCGACGGCAACACGATCAAGAGGGACGGCGTCACCTACCGGCTTTGGGGCATCGACGCGCCCGAGCTCGACCAGCGCTGCTATCCGCAGGGCTGGCGGGCCGGCTTCGTGGCCGCCCGCGCGCTCGCCGCCATGATCGAGCGCCGCCCCGTCATCTGCGAGCCCAAGGGCCAGGATGCTCACGGCCGGACAGTGGGCCTCTGCCGAGTCGAGGGAAGAGACCTTGGCGCTGCCATGGTCGTGTCCGGCCTGGCGCTTGCCGTCGACGCCGGCGACTACGTCGAGCAGGAGATGCAGGCGATGCGGGCGCGCGTCGGCATGCATGGCCATGCCTGCCTGACGCCGTCGGAGTGGCGGGCGCAACGACGACTCGGGCATTGAGCGTGGCCAAGGCCCTGACCGGGACGTGCTTCTGCCGTACTGTCCGCTACGAGGTGGTCGACGAATTCCGTTACGCCATGAACTGCCACTGCTCGAATTGCCGGCGCACGACAGGCTCGGCCTTCAAGCCCTTTGCTGGCATCGAGCGCGAGAAGGTCGCCATCACCCAAGGCGCCGAAGCGCTGATGGTCCATGGCGACGACAAGGCCAACAACACCCACTGCCGCCTGTGTGGCTCGCTGCTGTTTTCCGTCGTCCGCGACGGCGCCTTCGTGCATGTCGCCATGGGCACGCTGGTCGACGCGCCGTCGATCCGCCCGGCCCGGCACATCTTCGTCGGCTCCAAGGCGCCGTGGTTCACCATCACCGACGACCTGCCGCAGCACGCGGAGTTTCCGTAATTGATCTATGTCAACGACGTGCAATGAAGGTTGTCCATAACAGTACTATAAGAACGGCAACCCGATGGTGTAGGATTTCCATGGTGAATCACGGGGGAGCGGCGCGACTGCAATGATCGAGCAGCTCACGACAATCGAGCGCCAGCGCGCTCTTGTGCTCCTGCTGGCCGTCACCTTCGGCGGCCTCTTCGTGCTGATTGCCGGCAAGGACGAGGTGCTGGGCATCCACGGCGCACTGATCATGCTGCTGTCGATCGCCGCGATCTTTTACGTGCTCGCAGGCTACTTCGCGCCCGAGCCGACCGCCCCGCGCGAGGACAGCTACTACGACGAGCCGGCCAAGGCCGGCATCCTGCTCGCCATGGGCTGGGCTGCCTTCGGCCTGTTCATCGGCGACTGGGTCGCCTGGCAGCTCGCCTATCCCAGCCTCAACTTCGAGGCCGGCTGGACGAGCTTCGGCCGCCTGCGGCCGGTGCATACGACCAGCGTCATCTTCGGCTTCGGCGGCAACGCGCTGATCGCGACTTCTTTCTATGTCATGCAGCGCACCTCGCGGGCACGCATCCCCGACCAGCTCAGCCCGCTGTTCGTGGTCTTCGGCTACAACCTCTTCTGCCTGCTCGCCGTCACCGGCTACATGATGGGCATCACCCAGTCGAAGGAATACGCCGAGCCCGAGTGGTACGCCGACCTCTGGCTGGTCGTCGTCTGGGTGACCTATCTGATCGTCTACCTGCGCACGCTCGCCCATCGCAAGGAACCGCACATCTATGTCGCCAACTGGTACTACCTGGCGTTCGTGCTGGTCGTGGCGATGCTGCACATCGTCAACAACCTCGCCGTGCCGGTGAGCTTCGGCAGCGCCAAGAGCTACTCGCTGTTCTCCGGGGTCCAGGATGCCATGACGCAGTGGTGGTACGGCCACAACGCCGTCGCCTTCTTCCTGACGGCAGGCTTCCTCGGCATGATGTACTACTTCCTGCCCAAGCGCGCCGGCCGGCCGTTGTTCTCCTACCGGCTGTCGATCATCAGCTTCTGGGGCATCACCTTCCTTTACATGTGGGCAGGCTCGCATCACCTGCACTACACGGCGCTGCCGCAATGGGTGCAGACCCTGGGCATGACCTTCTCGGTGATCCTGCTGGTGCCGTCCTGGACCGCCGCTGCCAATGCGTTGCTCACGCTGAACGGCGCCTGGCACCGGGTGCGCGACGACGCGACCTTGCGCTTCATGATGGTCGCCGCGGTGTTTTACGGCATCACGACCTTCGAGGGCTCGTTCCTCGCCATCCGCGCGGTGAACTCGCTGTCGCACTACACCGACTGGACGATCGGCCATGTCCATGCCGGCGCGCTGGGCTGGGTGGCGATGATCACCTTCGGCTCGATCTATGCCGCGGTGCCGTGGCTGTGGAAGCGGGAGAGCATGTACTCGCCGCGGCTCGTCGAATGGCACTTCTGGCTCGCGCTCGCGGGCACCATCATCTACGTCCTGGCGATGTGGAACTCCGGCATCATCCAGGGGCTGATGTGGCGGACCTACAACGCCCAGGGCACGCTGGCCTATTCCTTCATCGATTCGCTGATCGAGATGCATCCCTACTACATCGCGCGGGCGGTAGGCGGGCTGCTGTTCCTGATCGGCGGACTGATCGGCTGCTACAACGTCTGGATGACGGTTCGCATCGCACCGCCGCAGCTGGTGCCTGAGTCCGCCGCCGACTATCCCGAGCCGACCGTGCCGGGTGCGGCTGCCCCGCAAGCGGCGGAGTGACCGGCATGTTCAGGTTCCACTACTGGCTGGAACGCAAGGCGATCGGGTTTGCGCTCGCCATCGTCCTGGTCGCCAGCATCGGCGGCGCCGTCGAGATCGCGCCCTTGTTCACCATCCACCAGACCATCGAGGACGCGCCCGACATGCGGGTCTACACGCCGCTCGAGCTCGCCGGCCGCAACATCTACGTCCGCGAGGGCTGCTACGCCTGCCATTCGCAGATGATCCGCACCCTGCGCGACGAGGTCGAGCGCTACGGCCCGTATTCGCTGGCCGTCGAATCCAAGTACGACCATCCCATGCTGTGGGGTTCCAAGCGCACCGGCCCCGACCTTGCGCGCGTCGGCGGCAAGTACTCCGACGAATGGCAGGTGCAGCACCTCAACGACCCGCGGGCGCTGGTGCCGCAGTCGGTCATGCCGTCCTACGCGCGCCTTGGCCGCAACCCGCTGCGCACCGACGATCTCTCCAACCACCTCAGGGCCATGCGCGCGGTAGGCGTGCCCTACACCGACGACATGATCGCCAACGCGCGCGCCGACGCCTACGGCCAGGCGGCGCCCGACAGCCCGCTCGCCGAGGGTGTGGGCAAGCGCTACGGCGAGGCGACCAACGTGCGCCCCTTCGACGGCGCGCCGGGCGTGCTCACGGAAATGGACGCGCTGGTCGCCTATCTGCAGATCCTCGGCCATCTCACCGACGCCGCCCACAAGACCGTCGCGACGGGACAGTAGCCATGTTGCACGACAATCTCGTCTGGTTGGCCAAGTCGGCGGGCCTGTTCTACCTGGTCGCGCTCTCGATCGTCATCGTGGCCTGGGTCTACTGGCCGTCGAACAAGAAGCGCTACGATCGGGCCGCCGCCGCGATCCTGCAGGACGACGACAGGCCGCTGCCATGAAGCCGGAGCGTGACCCAGAGACCGGCTGGATGACGACCGGCCACGAATGGAACGGCATCACCGAGCTGAACACGCCCGTTCCGAAGCCGGTGTGGTTCTTCCTGATCGTCACCGCCCTGTTCGCACTGGGCTATTGGCTGCTGATGCCGGCCTTCCCGCTGGGCTCCACCTTCACCAAGGGCCTGCTGGGCGCCGACGACCGCGCCGCCGTTACGGCTGCGGTGAAGGAAGCGACGGCCGAACGCGCCGGCTGGACCGGCGAGGTCATGGCCAAAAGCTACGCCGAGGTCGAACGCGATCCGCGCCTGATGGCCGCCGTGCGCGAGACCGGACGCACCCTGTTCGGCGACAACTGCTCGGTCTGCCACGGCCGTGAAGCCAAGGGCGGCCGCGGCTTCCCCAACCTCACAGGCTCGTCGTTCCTGTGGGGCAACTCGCCCGAGGCCATCGCCGAGACCATCCAGGTCGGCATCAACTCGGCCAACCCCAAGAGCCGCGTGTCGCAGATGCCGGCCTTCGGCCGCGATCACGTGCTGGAGCGGCCCGACATCGAGAACGTCGTCGCCTATGTGATGAGCCTGTCAGGCGCCAAGGCGTCGGTCGGCAACGTCGAGGCCGGCAAGACCGCCTTCACGGCGAACTGTGCCGTCTGTCACGGCCCCGACGGCAAGGGCAAGACCGACGTCGGCGCGCCCAACCTCAGCGACCAGATCTGGATCCGTGGCGGCGGCGAGGAGGCCTCGATCTACGACTTCGTGTGGGGCGGCCTGCAGGGGCAGATGCCGAGCTGGGAAGGGCGGCTCTCGCCGCTCGACCTCAAGATCCTCACCCTCTACGTCGTCGACCTCGGGAAGCAGCGGCCATGAGGGCGCGCACCGTGGTCGGCCTCTCGGTGCTGGCGGCCCTGCTGCTGCTGGTCGGCGCCAATGCGCATCTGGTTTACGTGGCGGTGACGTCGCAGCCCGATTGCGTCGACCACGTTCGGCAGGGAAATGCCGAAAACGGATCGTTCCGCGCCGCCAAGTCGGCCTGTTCGCCGGGAGCGCGCTCATGAGCTCGTCGATTCCCGCGGTCGTCCCGCCGATCCGACCCGACAGCGGCCTCCGGCGCCACTATCCGCCGTCGATGGCGTTGAACTGGCTGGCCGCGGGCTGGCGCGACCTGGTGACCGACCCCGGGCCCAGCCTGCTCTACGGCCTGGGCGTGTTCATCGTGTCGGCGGCGATCGTCGCGGGCCTGTTCATCTTCGGCTGGGACTACATCCTGTTCCCGGCCTTCGCGGGATTCATGGTCGTGGGCCCGATCCTGGCGATCGGCCTCTACGAGAAGAGCCGGCGCATCGCGGCCCGGGAACCCGTGAGCCTGGCCGACATGATCGTCGTGCGTGCCGTGTCGGCCGGCCAGCTCTGGTTCACCGGCGTGCTGCTCTGCCTGCTGATGCTGCTGTGGATGCGCGCCGCGGTCATCATCTACGCGCTGTTCTTCGGCCTGCTGCCGTTCCCCGGCCTGCAGCATGTCGCGGCGGTCCTGTTCGCCACGCCGGTCGGCTGGGCGCTGCTGATCGTGGGCTCCGTGGTCGGTGCCCTGTTCGCGGCCTTCTCCTTCGCCGTCAGCGTCTTCGCCGTGCCGAGGCTCCTGGACGAGAAGGTCGATGCGCTGACGGCCATGGGCAACAGCATGTCGCTGGTCTGGAACAACCTGCCGGTCGTGCTGGCCTGGGGCCTGATCGTGCTGGTGCTCTTCCTGCTCAGCCTCGCCACCGGCCTGCTGGGCCTGATCGTCGTCTTCCCCCTGCTGGGCCACGGGACGTGGCATGCCTACCGAGCAATCCGTCACTAGCGAGGAGCTCCTGCTGGCGAGCCGCGAGGTCGCGCCCGGCCTGCGGCAGATCGAGCTCAGCGTGCCCGGCATGCATTGCGGCGCCTGCATCGCGCGGGTCGAGCGTGTGTTGTCCGGCCTGCCGGCCGTCGAACGGGCGCGCGCCAATCTTTCGACCAGGCGCGTCAGCGTCGCGTGGCATGGCGACAAGCCGCCGGCCCTGGCCGAGGCTTTGGACGACGCGGGCTTCGAGTCCCATCTCCACGATGCCGCCAGCGAGGCGACGGACGGCACGCTCGGCAGGCTGGTGCGGGCGCTGGCCGTCGCGGGCTTCGCCGCGGGCAACATCATGATGCTGTCGGTCGCCGTGTGGTCCGGCGCCGATGCCGAATCGCGCGATCTCTTCCATTGGCTGTCGGCGGCGATCGCCCTGCCGTGCCTGGCCTATTCCGGCCGCGTCTTCTTCGCTTCGGCCTGGCAGGCGCTGCGGCGTGGCCGCACCAACATGGACGTGCCGATCTCGATCGGCGTGCTGCTGGCCTTCGGCATGAGTCTCTACGAGACCATCCATCACGGCCCGCATGCCTATTTCGACGCCGCGACCTCGCTGCTGTTCTTCCTGCTGATCGGCCGCACGCTCGACCACGTGATGCGCGAGCGGGCGCGCACGGCCGTCGAGGGATTGGCGCGGCTGGCGCCGCGCGGCGCGTCCGTGCTGCAGGCCGACGGATCGCAGCGCTACCTGCCGGTGGAGGAGATCCGGCCGGGCATGGCGGTGCTGCTGGCTGCCGGCGATCGCGTGCCGGTCGACGGGCGCATCGTTGATGGGCGATCCGAGATCGACGGCTCGTTGGTCTCGGGGGAGAGCGTGCCGCGGCCGGTGGTGGCCGGCGACCGGCTGCAGGCGGGCGTCCTCAATCTCGGCGGTCCGCTCACCGTCGAGGCGACCGCCGCGGCCCGGGACTCCTTCCTGGCCGAGATGACACGCATGATGGAAACGGCCGAGGCCGGGCGTACGGCCTACCGCCGCATCGCCGATCGTGCTGCCCGTTTCTATGCACCGGCGATCCATGTCACCGCCTTCGCGACCTTCGTCGGCTGGATGATCCTGACGGGCGACGCGCACCGTGCCATCACGGTGGCCATCGCCGTCCTCATCATCACCTGTCCCTGCGCGCTTGGCCTTGCCGTGCCGATGGTCCAGGTGGTCGCGGCGCGCCGCCTGTTCGAGAGCGGCATCATGGTCAAGGACGGCGGCGCCTTGGAGCGGCTGGCCGAGGCCGACCACGTCGTGTTCGATAAGACCGGCACCCTCACCGGTGGCGTGCCGCAGCTGGTCGACGCCGACGGCATCGCTCCCGGCAGCCTGGCCGTGGCCGCTGCAATGGCGTCGCGTTCGCGTCATCCTTATTCGCGGGCCATCGCCGCCGAAGGGCTGCGTCGCCAGTCGCCGGCCGTCGCGCTGGCCGACATCAGCGAACAGCCGGGCGCCGGCCTTAAGGCGCGGGCCGGCGACAAGGTCTATCGCCTCGGTCGCGCGGAATGGGCGCTCCCTACGGCGGAGGACGGTCGCCCGGGCGTCGTGCTGTCCGAGGAGGGGCGGCTGCTGTGCCGCTTCTCCTTCGCGGACGGGCTGCGGGCCGGCGCGGAAGAGGCCATCGCGGCGCTGAAGGCAAAGGGCATGCCCGTCGAGATCGTCTCCGGCGATCATCGCGAGCCGGTGCATCGCGTCGCCTCGTCGCTCGATGTGCCGTGCCTCGCCGGCGTGCCGCCGGCGGCAAAGGTCGCCCGCATTGCAGTGCTTGCCGCAACGGGCCGCAAGGTCCTGATGGTGGGAGACGGCCTCAACGACACGCCGGCTCTCGCCGCCGCCCACGTTTCCATGGCGCCGGCATCGGCGGCCGACATCGGGCGCAACGCCGCCGATATCGTCTTCCTGCGCGACGACCTCCGCGCGGTGCCGCAGGCGATCGAGATCGCGCGCGAGGCAAGGGGCCTGGTTCGCCAGAACCTGCTGCTGGCCGTCGCCTACAATGTGCTGGCTGTGCCGATCGCCGTGCTCGGCCAGGTGACGCCGCTCGTCGCCGCCATCGCCATGTCGGCGTCGTCCATCATGGTCGTCGCCAACGCGCTGCGACTGGGCTGGCGCCCGAAGCGCGGCGATCGTGCGACGCCGTCAGGCCACGACGACCTTGCCGCGTTGCGGCCGGCCGTGGGGGCGGGGAGATGAGGGATTTCTACTACCTGATCCCGATCGCCCTGGTGCTCGGCGTGGCCGGCCTGCTGGTCTTCCTGTGGTCGCTGCGCAATGGGCAGTACGAGGACCTCGATGGCGCGGCCGAGCGCATCCTGCTCGACGATGACGTACCCTTGAAGGAGCCGGGCAAGCTGAAGGACTGAGGATGCGCTGGAAGGTGCCGCCTCTGCTGTGAGCAGCTTCGAGCCTAAAGCGCGTCCCCCGGGGGCGCCCCGCCAAAACGGGGATTGGGATCGCGGCCCAGGGCGATATGCGCTGCGAACGCCGCATACGAACTCGGATTGTGGAGCGACAGGTCGGCACTCTGAAGGTCGTAGGCGGGAGATGACTCGGCGATGTGGATGTTGACGGCGCCGGACTGGGCATCGAATACGTGTACCGATTCGTGCATCACCATCGCCGCTCTGGAATTGTTCCCGGTACGGGTCGTGAAGTGCGAATCCACGTCGCTGTATCCGGGACCGAACGTTATCGGACCGTTGAGTGGGGACTCGGCAGGTGTCGCCAAGCCATTCACAGGCACCCCTGAACGCATGCGATTGGCCGGGGCCAGCAGCAATCCATTCACCTGATTGAACGTTCCCAGGATCAACGTCACGTCCGCGTCCGTGAGCTGCCGCGTGATGCCGATGGTCGGCGCAGCGATGCTCAACCGGAAATGCACCCGCAATGCTGCAACCGTCACCGACGAGAGAGCTGCCCCACTGGCGCGGCTCTTTGCAAACGAGGTGAGTGCCGCAGTGGCGGCCCCCACCTTGGTGCGGGCAAGCGGAAGGTCGAGCACAGCGAGTTCGGCGGCCAACCTGCCGCCTTGCAACAGGATGTCGAGAACTCCCAGCACTTGCTGGCCCGCAACCCCACCGTCCCGACCGAGATTGAACCGGGCTTCCACTGCACTGACCGCGCCGGCAGTCTGTTGGCCGTAGATGCCATCGACTTTGATCGAAGGCAGGATCCCGGTGTCCGCCAGGGCTTGCTGGAGCAGTTTTACGGCAGCGTGGTCGGGTTCAAAGGCATGCATGCCCGGGCTGTTTTTCACGGCTTTTTGCAATCGCTGATTTGCGCTCCAGAAGCTCGACAGGAGGGCCATGGCCTGATCTCCTTGCTCCTCGCGTCCGGGAAGACGTCCCACTCCTTGTCGACTATTGCGAGGCGGTCGCTGCCAGTTCGATGCTAAGCGGCGTTGGCTTGGCGAGCAAGCCCGCCTTGGCGAGCCGTCCCACCCGGCACATCTTCGTCGGCTCCAAGGCGCCGTGGTTCACCATCACCGACGACCTGCCGCAACACGACGCGTTCCCGAGTTGAGCGGGCTCGTGGTGCCTGCTGTCAGTGCTGTCATGTTTTAGTGCACTGAAGTTATTGACCATGCTCGCCGCCGCTCGTATCCTCGTGGCAGCTGAGATGGCTCCGGTGTTTTCCGGTACAACATTCCTCAATTGACGGCGCCTGGAGGATGCGCGATCTGTAGACTCAGCAGGACGAGGAGTGTCTGATGCGCCTACATATACTGTTGGTTGCAATCTTGATCTGCCTGCCGCTGCCGGCCGGCGCGCAGACCGAGCCGATGGATTGCAGGGTCGGTCCCGTCGTCAAGACCTTTGGCGGCTCGAAATGGGTGGTTAACAGCTGCACCGATGGCCGCACCGTGATTCTCATGGCCGTGGACGACAGTCCGGCCTACCCCTGTTTCATCAAGATCGCTCCATCGACCGCAGGTTACAACATCGATGGTCGCGGCAAAGGCGATCGGCAGGCAACGAACGCCGCCATGGACGAGCTCGGCGCGCTGTCGGTGGCGGATATCCAGGCCATGATCGCCGAGACCAAGCAGGTTCAGAAGCCAAAGTGACCCTGGCAGCCCGCAGTATATTACTATGGTAATTATAATATACTATAGTTATTGACACGACAGAGCATCCCTTGTACCCTGGCCGCTCGCCTTCACTTCAGGGAGCGCCCATGTTCAACGTTCGGCCAAATCTGCGTGTACCCGGCTTCGACGTCCGGGAACCGGAGGAAGAAGTGCCCGGGTTTCGCCTCAACGCGGACGGCACGATCGGCAAAGCACCGATGACCGCAGCGAAGCCCAATGACAATCCATTCGACATCCTCGAACCGCAGCCCCTGGCTGCCTGGCCACCGCCGTACCTGGCCTTCGCCAAGGGAGCCGACATCGGCGGCCCCGAGCTGCCGGCGGACGACGGACAGTCTCCTTTCCCGAGCGCCGCCACCGCCGGGCGCGGGCCCGATCAACCCCAGGCCAGCAATCTGCTTTTCGATCCTTCGACGCCGCGTATGGTGACGCCGGTCAGATGCGAGTCGACGGGCGGTGAGTTCGGCTGCACGACCCCGGGCGGGACGTCTTTCGGTCCCTTTGCCGGCGCCGAAGGGATTCCCGGCGACCATCGGGCCGGACAGCGGCAGCCATCACCAGTACCGCTATGAGTCGGCGCCCTTCTACAATCCAAAGGAGGTAATGCGACAGGCGATCGAGCAACCGACTTTTGGTCCAGGCGATCTCAACAGCCCGGCAACGCGGGAGGGAACGGCGAACGAGGCGACGCCGCAGCTTTATCATTCGATCGCGGAGGCCGTGAAGGCGGCAACCGGCATGCACGGATTGCCGCTGGGACCGGTCAAATCCCATGTCACGGAGGACCAGCACGGCAATACGGTCGTCGTCAACGTGACCGAACCTGGCCACGTTCTTTTCCCGGGCTACGTCGTTCACTCCATCGTCAAGTCAAATGACGGCTCGTACAGGCTCGTCACGGAAGGCGAAGGCCTCGGCCTGTTGCAGTCGAAGCAAGCGCCGGAGAAGCTGCGAGACATCATCAACAGGCAGACGTGGGAGGGATATCAGAAGGAGATCCTCGATCGGGCGAAGCCGCGTTAGACGCGGGATGTCCATGGCTTGTAGGTCTTTGCAGGAGGCAACACCACGCTCTCTGCCGGAAATACCGGGAATGCCGGAAAGTCCGATTTCTGCTGGCAGTGCAGTCGACCGCTCAGACGTACTCGACCTTCACGATCTCGATCTCTTCCTCGCCGGCCGGCGTGCGCATCTTCACGACGTCGCCTTCGTGCGCGCGCAGGACGGCGCGGGCGATGGGCGAGATCCAGCTGACATGGCCCTTCGAGAGGTCGACCTCGTCGACGCCGACGATCTTGACCGTGCGTTCCTCGCCCTTGTCGTTGGCGCAGGTGACGGTGGCGCCGAAGAACACCTGGTCGGTCTTGGGCCGCTTGGCCGGGTCGACGACCTCCGAGCGCTCGAGCCGCTTGGAGAGGAAGCGGATGCGCCGGTCGATCTCGCGCAGCCGCTTCTTGCCGTAGAGGTAGTCGCCGTTCTCCGAGCGATCGCCGTTGGCGGCGGCCCACGACACGACCTGCACGACCTCGGGCCGCTCCTTGCGCATCAGCGTCGTCAGCTCCTCGCGCATGCGCTCGAAGCCCTGCGGGGTCATGTAGTTCTTGGCGCCGGCGGGCAGGCCAACGATCTCGTCGGGCAGATCGTCCTCGTCGTCGCCGTCGCTTTCCTTGGTGAAGGCCTTGCTCATTTCGACACCTACTCTATCAAGTCGTGGCCGATGACGACCAGTTCCCCCCGCCTGCAACGCGCCTCCGGCGAAAGCCGTGTCGCCTTCGACCTGCGGGACGGCCGGACGCGGCTCAGCGACCTCTATCAACGCGATCCCTGCCGGGTTTTGTTCCCTCAGTCCGAGCCCGGGGAACCGCCGCAGGCCGTCCTTTTGACGACCTCGGGCGGGGTGACCGACGGCGATTCGCTGAAAATGGCGGTCGAAATCGGCCCCGGGGCGACGGCCGTCGCCACCACCCAGGCGGCCGAGAAGATCTACCGGGCGGCCAAGGGCGGCGGCCATTGCGCCATCGATGTCGCGGTGCGTGTCGCCGAGGGGGCTGACCTGGAGTGGCTGCCGCAGGAGACCATCGTGTTCGAGGGCGCGCGGCTGAAGCGCCGCACCGTGGCCGAGGTCGAGCCGGGCGGCGCGCTGCTCGCCTGCGAGATGGTCGTGCTGGGCCGCGCCGCCTCGGGCGAGACTTTTACCAGCGGCCTGCTGCTCGATTCATGGTCGGTGCGACGCACCAGCCGTCTGGCGTGGACCGACACCTTGCGCGTCGAAGGCCAGACGCCGGCCGGCGCGGGCTTCGGCACGGCCAACGCGCTCGCCACCATGATCGGCGTGTGGGACGAGCCGCAGCCGCAGTTCGAGAAGGCGCGAGCTCTTCTCGAGGCGGCGACCGACGTGCGTGCCGGCGTCACTTTGGTCAACGGCGTGATGGTGGCTCGTCTGCTGGGCGAGGCGACGATGGTGCGTCATGCCGCCATCCGCTTTCTCACCGTTTTTCGCGGCCGACGCCTGCCGCGAGTCTGGCATGTTTGATGCAGCCTCTTATAGTCGAGACGAGTCCCGGGGGAAACGATCGATGAATCTGACGCCGCGTGAAAAGGACAAGCTTCTGGTCGCCATGGCGGCCAACGTCGCCCGCCGCCGCCTCGAGCGCGGCGTGAAGCTCAACCACCCCGAGGCGATCGCGCTGATCACAGACTTCGTCGTCGAAGGCGCGCGTGACGGCCGCTCGGTGGCCGATCTCATGCAGGCCGGCGCTCACGTGCTGCGCCGCGAGCAGGTGATGGAAGGCGTGGCCGACATCATCGAGGAGATCCAGGTCGAGGCGACCTTCCCCGACGGCACCAAGCTCGTCACCGTCCATGCTCCTATTCGCTGAGTCATCTTCTTCCTCCCCACGCTCCGCGTGGGGAGGTGCCCCGAAGGGCCGGAGGGGTCATGAGTCCTCGTCCGCAGCCCATGACCCCTCCGCCCCTTCGGGGCACCTCCCCAACTGCGTTGGGGAGGAAAGTCGCAAGGAAACCGACCGATGATCCCAGGTGAAATCCAGGCCGCTCCCGGCGAAATCGAGCTCAACAAGGGCCGCAACCCCATCACCATCGAGGTCGCCAACACCGGCGACCGGCCGATCCAGGTCGGCAGCCACTACCACTTCTTCGAGACCAACGAGGCGCTGAAGTTCGACCGCAAGCGCACCAAGGGCATGCGGCTCGACATCGCCGCCGGCACCGCCGTGCGCTTCGAGCCCGGCCAGTCGCGCACCGTCAGGCTGACGCCCTACATGGGCAGCCGCGAAAGCCATGGCTTCCAGGCCAAGGTCTCAGGCAAGCTCGGACCGGTGGCCAAGGTCGGGCCGTCGAACGAGGGCCCGACGCGCATCTCGCGCTCGGCCTATGTCCACATGTTCGGGCCGACCACCGGCGACAAGGTGCGGCTGGCCGACACCGACCTCTTCATCGAGGTCGAGCGCGACCACACGACCTACGGCGAGGAGGTGAAGTTCGGCGGCGGCAAGGTGATCCGCGACGGCATGGGCCAGAGCCAGCGCACCCGGGCGCAGGGCGCGGTCGACACCGTGATCACCAATGCGCTGATCGTCGACCACTGGGGCATCGTGAAGGCCGATATCGGGTTGAAGGACGGCCGCATCGTCGGCATCGGCAAGGCCGGCAACCCCGATGTGCAGTCCAAGGTCGACATCGTCATAGGGCCGGGCACCGAGGCGATCGCGGGCGAGGGCAAGATCGTCACCGCGGGCGGCATCGACTGTCACATCCACTTCATCTGCCCGCAGCAGATCGACGATGCGCTCTACAGCGGCGTCACCACCATGATGGGCGGCGGCACCGGCCCGGCGCACGGCACCTTCGCCACCACCATCACGCCCGGCCCCTGGCACATCGGCCGCATGCTGCAGGCGGCCGAGGGCTTCCCGATGAACCTGGGCTTCTTCGGCAAGGGCAACACCAGCAAGCCCGCCGGCATCAAGGAGCAGGTCGAGGCCGGCGCCTGCGGACTGAAGCTGCACGAGGACTGGGGCACCACGCCCGCCGCCATCGACAATTGCCTGACCGTCGCCGACCGCATGGACGTGGCTGTGGCGATCCACACCGACACGTTGAACGAGTCCGGCTTCGTCGAGACCACGCGGGCGGCCTTCAAGGGCCGCGCCATCGCCACCTTCCACACCGAGGGCGCGGGCGGCGGCCATGCGCCCGACATCATCCGGCTGTGCGGCGAGAAGAACGTGATGCCGTCGTCGACCAATCCGACGATGCCCTACACCGTGAACACCGTGGACGAGCATCTCGACATGCTGATGGTCTGCCATCATCTCGACCAGGCGATCCCCGAGGACGTGGCCTTCGCCGAGAGCCGCATCCGCAAGGAGACGATCGCGGCCGAAGACATCCTGCACGACATGGGGGCGTTCTCGATGATGTCGTCCGACAGCCAGGCGATGGGCCGCGTCGGCGAGGTTTTGATCCGCACCTGGCAGACCGCCGACAAGATGAAGAAGCAGCGCGGCCGACTGAGGGAAGAGACCGGCGACAACGACAACGTGCGGGTCAAGCGCTACGTCGCCAAGTACACCATCAATCCCGCCATCACCCACGGCATCTCGCGCCATGTCGGCTCGATCGAGGTCGGCAAGCGCGCCGACCTGGTGATCTGGTCGCCCGCCTTCTTCGGCGCCAAGCCCGACTGCGTGCTGATCGGCGGCACGATCGTGGCGGCCCCGATGGGCGATCCCAACGCCTCGATCCCGACACCGCAGCCGGTGCACTACCGCCCGATGTTCGGCGCCTTCGGCAAGAGCCTGGTCGCCAGCCCGGCGCTGTTCGTGTCCCAGGCCGCGATCACCAAAGGGGTGGCCAGCAAGTGGGGCTTGAGCCGCCCGATGCTGGCCGTGAAGGGCACCCGCAAGATCGGCAAGAAGGACATGGTGCACAATTCGCTGTGCCCGACCATCGAGGTCGACCCCGAAACCTACGAGGTCCGCGCCAACGGCGAGCTCCTGACCTGCGAGCCGGCCACGTCGCTGCCGATGGCGCAGCGGTACTTTTTGTTCTGACCATGACTCATTGCTGGGAGCGCGCCACTCCGTGGCGCTCATATTCTTCCGGACCGCGCGCATCCTGCGCGCTCATGATCGTGAGCGCGCAGGATGCGCGCGGTCCAAGAGAGCATGAACATGAGCGCCACGGAGTGGCGCGCTCCCAGCCATGAAACGCGCCACCGAAGTCCTGCGCGCCGGGCACTGGCCGCCGGCCGAGCGCGCCGACACCGTCACCCTGCTGTTCGACGACCGCTACCGCCGTCGCCTGCGCATGCTGGGCGATGGCGGCCTCGACTTCCTGCTCGACCTCATGGAACCCATCGTGCTCCACACGGGTGATGGCCTGCAGCTGGAGGAGGGCGGTTTCGTCGAAGTGAAGGCGGCCGAGGAGGACCTGGTCGAGGTGAAGGGCCGTGACGCCGCCGCCTTCGCGCGCATCGCTTGGCATCTCGGCAATCGCCATCTGCCGGCCGAGATCGCTGCCGACCGCATCCTGATCCGCGACGACCACGTCATCGTCGACATGCTGAAGGGCCTCGGCGCCGAGGTGCGCAAGGTCAAGGCGCCGTTCGATCCCGAAGGCGGCGCCTACGGCCAGCACAACCACGACCTCGGCCATCGCCACGGCCCGCTGCACGAGGACCGCCATGGTTGAGGTCTTGCCGTCATCGTCTTTGCCGGGAGCGCGCCACTCCGTGGCGCATCTTTGTCGATGACAAAGCCCATGAGCGCCACGGAGTGGCGCGCTCCCGGCAGTGAGCTCTATCGCCTGCTCGCCTGGCTGTCGCCCGCCTATCCCATCGGCGCGTTCAGTTACAGCCACGGTGTCGAGACCGCGGTGGAAGAGGGCTTCATCAAGGACCGCGCGAGCCTGGTGACCTGGCTGGACAGCGTCCTCCTGCTGGGCACCGGCGTCGTCGACGGCGCGCTGTTCGCCGCCGCCTGGCGCGCCGCCGAGGCCGAGGACTGGCCCTCATTCGACGCCATCGCCGAGCGTGCCGCCGCCTGGCGCGGGACCTCGGAGATGGCGCTGGAATCGCGCCAGCAGGGCGGCTCGTTCCTGTCGATCACCCGCACCGCCTGGCCGCATCCCGCCCTGGACGCCGTGCACGAGCGGCTGGCGGGCGAGCTGTCGCTGCCGGTCGCCGTGGCGCTGGCCGCCGCCGTGCACGGCATTGCGCTCGACCGCTCCCTCGAAGGCTACCTGCACGCCTTCACCGCCAACCTGATCTCGGCCGCCGTGCGCTCCGTGCCGCTCGGCCAGAGCGACGGCCAGATCGCCCTGGCGACCCTGGAGCCGGCCGTGCGCCAGGCGATCGAGGCCGCTCTCGCCGTGACCTCGCTCGACGAGGTCGGCACGGCGACGCCTCTGCTCGACTGGTGCTCGCTCAGCCACGAGACCCAGTACACGCGGCTGTTCCGCTCATGACGATCCTGTTCGCCTTCCTGCTGTTCGTGGGCGTCGGCGCGGCCGCCGTCATCCATGCCCTGTGGGGGCTGGGCTACAACTGGCCCGAGACGAGCGAGGAGGCCCTGGCGCGCAGCGTCGTGGGCGACGGCCGCCGCCGCATGCCGCCGGCCTGGCAATGCTACGCTGTGGCCGGGCTTTTGGCCGCCGTGGCGCTCTGGGCTTTCGTGCTGCTGGGCCGCGTCGAGGAGCCCTGGGTCCAATCCGTCACCTACATCATCGCCGGCGTGTTCGTGGCGCGCGGCATCGCCGGCTATACGCCAACGTGGCGCAGCCATTTTCGCGACGAACCGTTTGCCACGCGCAACAGGCGGTACTATTCGCCATACTGCCTGCTGATGGGCATCGGATATCTCGCGTTGCTGGCCGGGGAGATGGAGCGTCAATGAGCCTGCGTGGTCCCCTCAGGGTGGGCGTCGGCGGCCCCGTCGGGTCGGGCAAGACCGCGCTGGTCGAGCGCCTGTGCAAGAAGATGCGTGGCGAGTACGACATCGCCGTCGTCACCAACGACATCTACACCAAGGAAGACGCCGAGTTCCTGACCCGCGCCGGCGCGCTGGCGCCCGAGCGCATCGTCGGCGTCGAGACCGGCGGCTGCCCGCACACGGCGATCCGCGAGGATGCCTCGATCAACCTGGCGGCGGTCTCGGACATCGTGCGCAAGTGGCCGGCGCTGGAGATCGTGTTCGTCGAATCGGGCGGCGACAACCTCGCCGCCACCTTCTCGCCCGAGCTGGCCGATCTCACGATCTACGTGATCGACGTCGCCGCCGGCGAGAAGATCCCGCGCAAGGGTGGGCCGGGCATCACCCGCTCCGACCTGCTGGTGATCAACAAGATCGATCTCGCGCCGCTGGTCGGCGCCAACCTCGACGTCATGGATCGCGATGCCCGCAGGATGCGCGGGGTCCGGCCCTTCCTGTTCTCCAACCTCAAGGAGAACAAGGGGGTCGACGATATCGCCGCCTTCATCGTACGGCAGGGCGGATTGCCGGCCCGGGCCGGGAAGTAAGAGGGGAGTGTTGATGATGCGTAAAACGATCTGGCTGAGTGCAGTGCTGCTCGCGGCCGCCGGTCCGGCCCTGGCCCATCCCGGCCACGAGACCTCGGGTTTCCTGCATCCCTTCAGCGGCCTGGACCACATGCTGGCCATGGTCGGCGTCGGCCTGTGGGCCGCTCTTTTGGCCGGCCGCAAACCCGTGATCACGGTCGCGGTGCCGGCTGCCTTCCTGGCGATGATGGCGATCGGGGCAGCTGCCGGTTTTGCAGGCATAAAACTGCCTCTTGTTGAGGCGACCATCCTGGCCTCGGTGTTCGTGATCGGCGGTCTCATCATAGGTGCGGTGCGCCTGCCGGTGGCCTGGGCGATGGCCGTTGTCGGCCTGTTTGCGGGGTTCCATGGCTACGCCCATGCCCTCGAAGCGCCCCCGGAGGGGGCCGGCAGCTACATCTTGGGCTTCCTTGCGGCGACGGCGCTTCTGCAGGGCGTCGGCCTGGGGTTGGGCTGGGTTGTGCACAGGGCTGTGGGCGACGTTGGCGTGCGCGCCCTGGGTGGCGTCGTGCTGGCGGCCGGCGCCGTCGTGCTGATCGCCCACTGAAGGTTATCCCGGACCCTCGGCGGGGTTTGGCACGGCTTTCGCTCTTTGAGCAGTTGGCGGGGGTATTCCGTCGACAAAAAGGAGAGCGGGATGAAGTTGGGATCGATCCTCAAGACAGGCATGGTCGCCGCCGGCCTGTTGGCCGGCGCCGCGGGCAGCGCCCTGGCGCAAGGGGCGCCGATCAAGGTCGGCGTGCTCCATTCTCTGTCGGGCACGATGGCGATCAGCGAGACGACGCTGAAGGACGTCATGCTGATGCTGATCGAGGAGCAGAACAAGAAGGGCGGCGTGCTCGGCCGCAAGCTCGAGGCCGTGGTCGTCGATCCGGCGTCGAACTGGCCGCTGTTCGCCGAGAAGGCGCGCGAGCTCCTGCAGAAGGAGAAGGTCGCCGCGGTGTTCGGCTGCTGGACCTCGGTCAGCCGCAAGTCGGTGCTGCCGGTGTTCGAGGAGCTGAACGGCATCCTGTTCTACCCGGTGCAGTACGAAGGTGAGGAGAGCTCGCGCAACGTGTTCTACACGGGCGCCGCGCCGAACCAGCAGGCCATTCCGGCCGTCGACTACCTGATGAACAACGAGAAGGTGCAGCGCTGGGTCCTGGCCGGCACCGACTACGTCTATCCGCGCACGACCAACAAGATCCTTGAGGCGTACCTCAAGCAGAAGGGCGTCAAGCAGGAAGACATCCTCATCAACTACACGCCGTTCGGTCACTCCGACTGGCAGTCGATCGTGGCGGATATCAAGAAGTTCGGCTCGGCCGGCAAGAAGACCGCCGTCGTGTCGACCATCAACGGCGACGCCAACGTTCCGTTCTACAAGGAGCTGGGCAACGCCGGCATCAAGGCCAAGGACATCCCGGTGGTGGCGTTCTCGGTCGGTGAGGAAGAGCTCGCCGGCATCGACACCAAGCCGCTGCTCGGCCATCTCGCCGCCTGGAACTACTTCCAGTCGGTGAAGAACCCGACCAACGAGGCGTTCATCAAGACCTGGCAGGCCTTCACCAAGAATCCGAAGCGCGTGACCAACGATCCGATGGAAGCCCACGTGATCGGCTTTGCGATGTGGATCGAGGCGGTCAAGAAGGCCGGCACGACGGATCCGGACAAGGTGATCGACGCCATGATCGGCATCGCGGTGCCGAACCTGTCGGGTGGCCTCTCGGCGATGATGCCGAACCACCACATCACCAAGCCGGTCCTGATCGGCGAGATCCAGGGCAACGGCCAGTTCGACACGGTGTGGCAGACTTCCGGCACGGTGGTCGCCGAGGAGTGGTCGCCCTACCTGCCGGACTCGAAGGACCTGATCGCCGATTGGCGCAAGCCCATGAACTGCGGCAACTTCAACGTCGTCACGGGCAAGTGCGGCGGCAAGGGCAAGTAAGCCCCATACGCTAAACTCACAGGGGCGGGGCGACTTTCGAGTCGCCCCGTTCTCATCTCCGGGTTATTCGTCAAAGTCATGTTTTTCCTGCGCCTGCTAGCGGGGGTGTCGTCGGCGCTGGCCGCGGTGTTGATCGCCGCGACGGCCCTGGCTGCCGACCTTTCGGCCCTCGTGACCAACCTCACCACCGGCAGCTTCGGCGACCGCGAGACCGCCGTCGGCGCGCTGGCGGCGTCCGGCGATGCCCGCGCGGCGCCCATCCTCGAGGCGCTGGGCGCGGGCCAGCTCTACCTCCGCAAGTCGGACAACGCCGTGGTGATCGGCAAGCCCGACGGCAATCAGCTCGCCCTAACCGAGGCCATCAGCGGCAAGCCGGCCGGCACGGGCAGTGAGGCCGAGCTCGACCGCGTGCGCGTCAACAACCGGCTGCGCGGCGTCATCGAGGCCGCCGTGGGCTCGCTCACGCTGATGAGCCCCGATCCGCGGGTGCGGCGCGATGCAGCCGATTCATTGTTCAAGCGGCCCGATCCGGCAGCGCTTGCAGCGCTCGATGCGGCGATCGCCGGCGAGAAGGATGCGCGCATCAAGACGGCCTTCCAGGAGGCGCGCGCGGCCGTCGTGCTGGTCTCCGATGCCTCCAAGCAGGACAAGCTCGCGGCCCTCGAGGTCGTGCGCGACAAGGGCAACCGCGATGCGCTCTCCGTCCTGCAGGCCGCCATCAACGGCGCGTCCGATCCCGACGTGAAGGCCGCGGCCACCGCCGCCGCCGCCTCGGTCCGTCAGTCGCTGGCCGGCTGGGAAGCCGCGCAGAACGTCTGGTACGGCATCTCGCTGGGCTCGGTGCTGCTGCTGGCGGCGATCGGGCTTGCCATCACCTTCGGCACCATGGGCGTGATCAACATGGCGCATGGCGAGATGGTCATGCTGGGCGCCTACACGACCTTCGTCGTGCAGGACATCATCCGCACGTCGTTTCCGCACCTGTTCGACGCGTCGCTGGTGATCGCCCTGCCGCTCGCCTTCGTCGTCGCCGGAGCGGTCGGCATCGCCATCGAGCGCGGCATCATCCGGTTCCTGTACGGCCGGCCGCTCGACACGCTGCTCGCCACCTGGGGCCTGTCGCTGGTGCTGCAGCAGGCCGTGCGCTCGATCTTCGGCCCGTCCAATCGCGAGGTCGGTGCGCCGGCCTTCATGTCGGGCGCCTTCCAGCTGGGCCAGCTCACCATCACCTACGGCCGCCTGTGGATCGTGGTGTTCTCGCTGCTGGTGTTCGTCACCCTGATCCTGGTGCTGCGCAAGACGCCGCTCGGCCTCTACATGCGTGCCGTCACCCAGAATCGGCCGATGGCCTCGGCCATGGGCATCCGCACGCCGCGCGTCGATGCGCTGACGTTCGGGCTCGGCTCCGGCATCGCCGGCCTGGCCGGCGTGGCGCTGAGCCAGATCGACAATGTCAGCCCCAACCTCGGCCAGGGCTACATCATCGACTCCTTCATGGTTGTCGTGTTCGGCGGCGTCGGCAATCTCTTCGGCACTCTGGTTGGCGCGACCGCGCTCGGCATCGTCAACAAATTCCTGGAGCCCTATGCCGGCGCGGTGCTGGGCAAGATCCTGGTGCTGGTATTCATCATCCTGTTCATCCAGCGCCGGCCGCGCGGCCTGTTCGCGCTGAAGGGCCGGTCGGTAGAATGATCACGCGCTTCCTCTGGCAGGGCATGGGCCCGATGCTGCGCGTCGCCGTGCTGTTCGTGCTGGCGATCGGCATCATCCTGCCGCTGCTCAACCAGCTCATGCCGGCCAGCAGCGCGTTCCACGTGCCGGCGTGGGTGCTGCAGCTCATCGGCAAGTACCTCTGCTTCGCCTCGCTGGCGCTCGCCGTCGACCTCGTCTGGGGTTTCTGCGGCATCCTCACGCTCGGCCACGCCGCCTTCTTCGCGCTGGGCGGCTACTGCATGGGCATGTACCTGATGCGCCAGATCGGCAGCCGCGGCCAGTACGGCAATCCGCTGCTGCCCGACTTCATGGTGTTCCTGAACTACAAGGAGCTGCCCTGGTTCTGGCACGGCTTCGACCAGTTCTGGTTCGCCGCCATCATGATCGTCCTGGTGCCGAGCGTGCTCGCCCTGGCGCTCGGCTGGTTCGCCTTCAGGAGCCGCGTCACCGGCGTCTATCTCTCGATCATCACCCAGGCCATGACCTTCGCCCTCATGCTGGCGTTCTTCAGGAACGACATGGGGCTTGGCGGCAACAACGGCATGACCGACTTCAAGGACATCCTGGGCTTCTCGGTGCAGTCCGATGCGACACGCGCGACACTGTGCTTCACCTCGGCGCTGGCGCTCGCGATCTTCCTGGTGATCTCGGGCGCCGTCGTCGGCTCGCGCTTCGGCAAGGCGCTGACCGCGGTGCGCGATGCCGAAAGCCGCATGCGCTTCCTGGGCTACCGCGTCGAGGGTTACAAGCTCTTCGTCTTCGTGCTGTCGGCGGCGATGGCGGGCGTCGCGGGCGCGCTCTACGTGCCGCAGGTCGGCATCATCAATCCCAGCGAGTTCTCGCCCGGCAATTCGATCGAGGCGGTGCTGTGGGTCGCCGTCGGCGGCCGCGGCACCCTGATCGGTCCGATCCTCGGCGCCTTCGCCGTCAACTTCGGCAAGACCTACCTGACGGGCGCGCTGCCCGAGGTCTGGCTGTTTGCGCTGGGCGCGCTGTTCATCGCCGTCACGCTGTTTTTGCCCAAGGGCATCGTCGGCCTGTGGTCGCAGATCCGCAACCGCGGCACTGCGCGCAAGGCGAGGGTGCCCGCATGAGGACAAGGGCATGAGCATGACCGAGCAGAGAAGCACCTCGGCGCTGCTCTATCTCAGCGGCGTCACCGTCTCGTTCGACGGCTTCAAGGCGCTGAACAACCTCTCGCTGCTGGTCGAGCCGGGAGAGATGCGCGCCATCATCGGTCCCAACGGCGCCGGCAAGACCACCATGATGGACGTCGTCACCGGCAAGACGCGGCCCGACGAGGGCGAGGTCGTGTTCGACGGCAAGGCCGACCTCACCAAGCTCGACGAGGCTGACATCGCCACTCTGGGCATCGGCCGCAAGTTCCAGAAGCCTACCGTGTTCGAGAACCACACGGTGCGCGACAATCTTCTCTTGGCGCTGGCCGGCCTCCGAAGCTGGTACAAGCTGCTCCTTGCCGCCCCGACAAAGGCCGAGAACACCCGCCTCGGCGAGATCCTGTCGATCATCCGGATGGAAGCGCAGCAGCACATGCTGGCAGCGCGTCTCAGCCACGGCCAGAAGCAGTGGCTGGAGATCGGCATGCTGCTCGCCCAGGATCCCAAATTGCTGCTGGTCGACGAGCCGGTCGCCGGCATGACCGACGTCGAGACCGAGACGACCGCCCAGGTGCTGCGCGAGATCAACAAGACGCATTCGGTCGTCGTGGTCGAGCACGACATGGGTTTCGTGCGGGCGCTCGGCGTCAAGGTGACGGTGCTGCACGAGGGTTCCATGCTGGCCGAGGGCACGCTCGACCAGGTGAGCGCCGATCCGCGCGTCGTCGAAGTCTATCTCGGGCGCTAACTGATGCTCGCGGTCCACAACGTCGATCTCTTCTACGGCGCCGCCCAGGCGCTGCGCTCGGTGTCGCTCAGCGCCAACATCGGCCGCGTCACCTGCCTGCTGGGCCGCAACGGCGTCGGCAAGACCAGCCTTCTGCGCGCCATCTGCGGCCTGCAGCCGATCGCCTCGGGATCGATCGCGCTGGACGGCGCCGACGTCTCGCGCCTGCCGCCCTACGAGCGGGCGCGGCGCGGCGTGGCCCTGGTGCCGCAGGGCCGCGAGATCTTCCCATTGCTCACGGTGAAGGAGAACCTGGAGACCGGCTTCGCGCCGGTCAGCCGCGACCACAAGAAGGTGCCGGACGAGGTGTTCGAGCTCTTCCCGGTGTTGCAGTCGATGCTGCGCCGCCGCGGCGGCGACCTGTCGGGCGGCCAGCAGCAGCAGCTCGCGATCGGCCGTGCGCTCACCATGCGGCCGAAGCTCCTGGTGCTCGACGAGCCGACCGAAGGCATCCAGCCGTCGGTCATCAAGGACATCGGCCGCGCCATCACTTTCCTGCGCCAGCGCGGCGACATGGCGATCCTGCTGGTCGAGCAGTATCTCGATTTCGCCCATGAGCTGGCCGACGATTTCGCCGTGATGGACCGCGGCGAGATCGTGATGGCGGGAACGCGCGAGACCTTCGATACCGAGGCGGTGCGCCGTCACATGACGGTCTGAAGCCTCAGAGTTTCATGCCGGCCAATGTCTCGGCCATTGGCGCGATGTTCGTCCGGATGAAGCCGTAGCGCGGATAGTCGAGGTCGATCGTCATCCACAGCGCCGCCGCCAGCACGGCGCCGTACATCGCATCGAGCATCGTGAAGCGGCGCCCAACCTGGCCGTGACCGAAGGCTGCCAGTCCGAGGCTCAATCCGGCGGTCACGAGCAAGGCGACGAAGATCGCGGTCGGCAGGTGACGCCGGGCGGCCGACAGGTGGACCGTATGCAGGTCGATGACGTCGTTGAGCGACGGCAGGACCAGCAGCTTGAGCGTCGGATTGCCCTCAGTGCCCTCGAGCCCCGCCTTCCACAGCCGGTCATGGAAGCCGCCGGCCTTGGCGATGCGAGCGAGGATCGCCGACATGTCCTCTTCCTGCAGCAGGGCGACCCGGTCGGCCGTGTAGTCGCGCAACGCCTCCTTCAGCTTGCCGCGCGTCGGCTCCGGCAGCGTATCGGCCCGCAGCCAGGCCGTGCCGAGCGCGTTGGCTTCCTTGACGATGATGTCGAGGCGGTCGACGTAGCGCGAGGCCGCCCCGGAAAAGGCGAAGCCGATCAGGAAAGCCACCACCGCAAACGTGGCGCCGCGCACGATGCCGAGCTGGCGGTCGAACACGTCGTCGCGCTTGCCGGTCCACCGGCCCAGCCAATAGCCGATCTCGGAGGCGGCGAGCGCACCGGCCACGAGGACAAGCAAAAGCAGGAGCGGAGGTAGCGCGGTCATATCGGCAAGCAAGCCGTTTTACGGCTGGCGCGCCCCGCGCACAACCTTGCCTGGCCGCTCGCCGGTCAGCTCGTCGTTGTGCACGGTCTCGATTCCGGCGTTGAAGGTGTACCGGTAGCCCGAGGCGCGCTGGATCAGTCGGCGACCGCCGGCCGGCAGGTCGTAGACCACCTCGGGCCGCTTGAGCGCGAGCGCGTCGAAGTCGATGACGTTGATGTCGGCCTTGTGTCCCGGCGCTAAAAGGCCGCGATCGCAGAGGCCATAGGCCGCCGCCGTGCCGCGCGTCTGCTTGGCCACCAGGAACTCCAGCGGCAGCTTCGGCCCGCGCGTGCGGTCGCGGCCCCACAGCGTCAGCAGCGAGGTCGGCGAGGAGGCGTCGCAGATCACGCCGACATGGGCGCCGCCATCGGCCACGCCCAGCACCGTCGCGCTGTCGGTGATCATCTCGTGCACCACGTCGAGGCTGCCGTAGGCGTAGTTCTCGAACGGCAGCATCAAGAGGCCCTTGCCGTTGCGCGCCAGAAGCTCGTCGAGCGCCACGGCTTGCGGCGTGCGCCCGCTGCGCCTGGCGACGGCGGCGATCGAGTTGTCGGCGTCGGGTTCGTAATCGGGCTTGTCGCCGACGGCGAACATCTTGTGGAAGGAATCAGCCATGAAGGCCCGAGGACCTGACGGCTCCTCGACGAGGCGGCGACGCAGATCGGCATCGGCCATCAGGCGTTGATAGCGCTCGGCCGGCGACAGCTTGCGCATCTCGAGCCAGGCCGGATGTGCCGCGAACGGATGCGCCGTGGTCTCCAACCCCATGATGACGCCGATCGCCCGCGAGCCGACCTGCGCGTTGGCGCGGCGCCCGGCTTTGCGGACGCCGTGGACCTGGTCGAGCGTCTCGCGCCACAGCTTGGGCTGCGCGTCGATCTGCACCAGCAGGCACGATAGCGGCCGGCCGGCGAGGGCGGACGCCGCTTCCAGCGCCTCGAACTCGCCCGGCCCGAAGTCCGAATTGACCTGCAGCACGCCGCGGCCCGCGCGCTTCATGCCGGCGGCGATGCCCAAAAGCTCGGCCTCACGCGCGCTGAGCGAGGGCGTGAAGCGGCCGTCCTTGGCCTTGTGCTTGGTGGTACGCGAGGTCGTGAAGCCCATGGCGCCGGCGCGCAGCGCTTGCTCGGTGAGGCGCGCCATCTCCTCGATCTCGCGTTCGCTCGGGACCTCGGCGTGGTCGGCGCCGCGGTCGCCCATGACGTAGAAGCGCAGCGCCCCGTGCGGCAGCTGGGCCGCGACGTCGACGGCGCGGCTCATCGAGGCCAGCGTATCGAGATAGTCGGGAAAGGATTCCCAGTCGAACTTGACGCCTTCGTTCAGCACCGTGCCGGGGATGTCCTCGACGCCTTCCATCAGGTTGATCAGGTAGGGCGACTTGCCGGGCCGCACCGGCGCGAAGCCGACGCCGCAATTGCCGAACACCGTGGTCGTGACGCCATGCCAGGAGGAGGGTGTGACGAACGGGTCCCAGGTCGCCTGGCCGTCATAGTGCGTGTGGATATCGACGAAGCCCGGCGTCACCATCAGGCCCGCCGCATCAATCTCGCGCTTGCCCCGGCCCAGGGTGGGACTGACGGCGGCGATCCTGCCGCCCTGCACGGCGACATCGGCCACGCGGCGCAGGGCGCCCGAGCCGTCCAAGACGGTTCCGTTTCGGATGACGAGGTCAAACATGGCCCGAGGATAGGCCGCGGCCCGCCGGTCGGTCTATGTTCGCAGCCCAGACAAGCCATCCCGTCCGGGGGACCGACCTTTGCAGAAACCGCTTCTCTTCACGCCATTGAAACTGCGCGGCGTCACCGCGCCCAACCGCTGCGTCGTCTCGCCCATGGTGCAGTACCGCGCGAACGACGGGCAGGTGAACGACTACCATCTGGTCCATCTCGGCAAGTTCGCCCTGGGCAAGTTCGGCATCGTCTTCACCGAGAACTGCGCCATCGAGCCGCGTGGCCGGGTCACGCAAGGCGACCTCGGGATGTGGGACGACAGCCAGATCGAGGGCCACAAGCGGCTGGTGCGCTTCCTCAAGCAGGAGGGCGCGCTCGCCGCCACGCAGATCACCCATTCCGGCCGCAAGGGCAGCACACCGCGCTCGTTCGACAAGCCCGGCCAGCTCGGGCCGGAAGGGGCGGGCTGGCAGAAGTGGCAAACGGTGGGCCCGTCCGAGCTGCCGGCCGACAAGGGCTGGATGATCCCCCGTCAGCTCGAGGCGTCCGACATCGACGACCTGGTCAGGAAATTCGGCGAGGCGGCCAAGCGCGCCGATGCCGCGGGCTACGACGTGATCGAGATCCACGGCGCGCACGGCTATCTGCTGGCGCAGTTCCTCTCGCCGATCAGCAACAAGCGCAACGACCAGTATGGCGGCGACCGCGCCGGCCGCATGCGCTTCCCGCTTGCAGCGGCCAAAGCCGTGCGCGAGGGCTGGCCCCAGCACAAGCCGATGTTCATCCGCGTCTCGACGGTCGACGGCGCCGGCGGCTGGGAAGTCGAGGACACGGTCGTGTTCGCCAGGGCGCTGAAGGAGCTTGGCGTCGACGTGATCGACTGCTCGTCGGGTGGTCTCACCGGCCTGTCGACGGCGCTGCCGGTGAAGCGCTCGCTGGGCTTCCAGGTGCCGTTCGCCGCCGCGGTGAAGCGCGAGGCCGGCATTTCGACCATGGCCGTCGGCCTGATCCTCGATGGGCCGCAGGCCGAGGCGATCCTGCAGGCGGGCGATGCCGACCTGATCGCGATCGGCCGCCAGGCGCTCTACGACCCGTTCTGGGCCGTGCACGCGGCGCAGGAGCTGGGCTGCGACGGCGACTTCGAGATGTGGACGCCGGAATACGGCTGGTGGCTCGACAAGCGCAAGAACAACCTCGTCGGTTTGAAGAAGTAAGACACGGGAAACGCAAGATGACAGGCATTCTGGCCGGCCTTCGCATCGTCGAAGGCTCGGCGTTCATTGCCGCCCCTCTGGGCGGCATGACCTTGGCGCAGCTCGGCGCCGACGTGATCCGCTTCGACGACATCAAAGGCGGGCTCGACAGCGACCGCTGGCCGGTAACGAAGGACGGCCGGTCGATCTACTGGGCCGGCCTCAACAAGGGCAAGCGCTCGATCGCCGTCGACCTGCGCAACCCGCGCGGCCGCGAGCTCCTGACCGCATTGATCACCGCGCCAGGCGAAGGTGCGGGCATCTTCACGACCAACATGCCGGCGCGCGGTTGGCTCGCCTACGAGGAGCTCGGGAAGAAGCGCGCCGACCTGATCGCCCTCAATATCGTCGGCGCGCGCGACGGCAGCGCCCATGTCGACTACACGGTGAACGCCATCACCGGCTTTCCCATGGTCACCGGCCCGGTTGGCCATGACGGGCCGGTGAACGCCGTGGCGCCGCCGTGGGATCTTGCCACGGCCTATGCCGGCGCACTGGCGATCGTCGCCGCCGAACGGTATCGCCGGATGACGGGGCAGGGGCAGCGGATCGTCCTGCCCTTGCAGGACATGGCGCTCGCCGTCACCTCGGCGCTGGGCTACATCGGCGAGGCCGCCGTCAACGAGGTCGACCGTCCGCGCTTCGGCAACGAGATCTTCGGCACCTTCGGCCGCGACTTCAAAACCAAGGACGGCCGCTTCGTCATGATCTGCATTTTCTCCGACCGCCATGTCGATGCCCTGGCCGAGGCGGGAGGCTTCGGCGAGGCGTTCAGGAAGATCGAGGCGGCCAAAGGCGTCGATCTCAAGACCGATGCCGGCCGCTGGACGGCGTGCGCCGAGCTTTGCGCCGTCATCGAACCGTGGGTGGCGGCTCAGACGGCGGCCGAGGCGAGCGCCGCGCTCAAGAAGGCCGGCGCCTTGTGGGCGCCCTACCAGACCTTCCGCGAGCTCGCGGCCGACAAGGCCAACGTGCTCGACAATCCGATGTTCACGGTGCTCGACCAGCCCGGCATCGGCCGCTATCCCGTCGCCGCCACGCCGTTCCAGTTCAGCGCCTTCGAGCGCCAGTCGCCCCGCGTTGCACCGACCTTGGGCCAGCATACGGACGAAATCCTGGCTGGTATCCTGGGGCTCAGCGATCGAGAGATCGGCAAGCTTCACGACGACAAGGTCGTCGGCGGTCCACGGTAGCTGTCATCCCGAGCGCAGCGAGGGACCTTTACTGGGGCCTGAAAGGCCCCTCGCTTCGCTCGGGGTGACAGCGTGCGTTATGCGGCGCGTCGCAAAAAGAACAGGCATAATGGCGGCGCATGCCCTCTTCCGGTCCCCGTCCTGTTGCCGTCGAACTCAATGCAGTGCTGGTGGCGCTGATCGACGACGAGCCGCAGGTCCTGACCCTGGAGGACGGCGCCCTGCTGCCCTCCGGCCCGTTCGAAGGCGATCATCCGACCCTGCAGACCGGCGTACGCGCCTGGGTCGAGCGGCAGACCCATCATCCGCTGGGCTATGTCGAGCAGCTCTACACCTTCGCCGACCGCTACCGCGAATCGACGATGGGCTACCGCATCGTCTCGATCTCCTACCTTGGGCTCACCCGCGAGCGCGCCGCCGCCGGCCAGCACGAGCCGGGCTGGCAGAGCTTCTATCGCTACTTCCCCTGGGAGGACTGGCGCCAGGGTCCGCCGAAAATTTTGGCGCGCGGGATCCTGCCGCGCTTGAAGAGCTGGGTCGAGGCGGTGTCGGACAATGCCCGGCGCGAACGCCGGCAGAAGGTCGACGGCAGCTTCGATCTCGACGCCTGGAACGAGGAGCTGGTGCTGCAGCGCTACGAGCTGCTCTACTCGGCGGGGCTGGTGCCCGAGGCGGGAGGACAGCGCAAGAAGCCTGTCGCCGATCCCGTGCCGGGCGAGCCGATGCGCTACGACCATCGCCGCATCCTCGCCACCGGCATCGCGCGCCTGCGGGCCAAGATCAAATACCGGCCGGTCGTGTTCGAGCTGATGCCGCCCGGCTTCACCCTGGGCCAGCTGCAGCGCGCCGTCGAGGCACTGGCCGGCCGGCCCTTGCACAAGCAGAACTTCCGCCGCCAGGTCGAGCAGCAGGGCCTGGTCGAGGAGACCGGCGCCATGACGACGGGGACCGGCGGCCGGCCGGCCAAACTCTACCGCTTCCGCCGCGAGATCGTGCTCGAACGCGCCGTCGCCGGCTCGAAGCTCCCGCTCGCGCGCTCATAGGCCGGGCTGACGTCACTCATTGCTGCCTGCATCGTCTCTGCGCGGCGTTTTGGTATCGGCTCAACGATGCAAAGAGCGGGTGCGCCGAACGCGACGCAACAGGCCGATATTATAACTAAAGTGCGCATCAGTCAATAACTCAAGTTTATTTTTGGCGCTCCAGAGAGCCCTATCTCTGGCGGACAAATCGGCGACCGCCGCCATTAGTTGTGCTGCCGGGTCTGCGTACCAGCAGTTCTTCGCCGCCAGCCCGGCCATAGCGAAATGCTCACAGTGAGCACGCTTGACTCTCCTTATGCTCATACTTAGCATATATATACTCAAGTCGAGCATATAGGTGTCTCATGAATGCCATCGCACCAGCCAGCCAGCTCTACGAACGGGTGAAGTCGGTGATCCTGCCGGCCGAATGGTCGGAGTTCGCACCCGATGTCGATGCCATCAACCGGCTCAAGCGCGAGAAGAACGCCGTCATCCTGGCGCACAATTACCAGACGCCGGAGATTTTCCACGGCGTGGCCGATATCGTCGGCGACAGCCTGGCGCTCGCCCGCGAGGCCATGAAGGTCGATGCCGAGGTGATCGTGCTGGCGGGCGTCCACTTCATGGCCGAGACCGCGAAGCTGCTCAATCCGGCCAAGCGCGTGCTGATCCCCGACCTGCGCGCCGGCTGCTCGCTCGCCGCCTCGATCACGGCCGAAGACGTGCGCCTGCTGCGCCAGCGCTGGCCCGGCGTGCCGGTCGTCACCTACGTCAACACCTCGGCGGCGGTGAAGGCCGAAAGCGACATCTGCTGCACCTCCGGCAATGCCAGGAAGATCGTCGAGAGCCTGGGCGTGCCGAAGGTGATCATGTTGCCCGACGAGTACCTGGCCCAGAACATCGCCCGCGAGACCGACGTCGAGATCATCACCTGGGCCGGCCACTGCGAGGTGCACGAACGCTTCTCGGCCGCCGACGTGCGCCAGTTGCGCGCCGGCCATCCCGGCGTCGTCGTGCTGGCCCATCCCGAATGCCCGCCCGAGGTCGTGGCCGAGGCCGATTTCGCGGGCTCGACCGCGGCGATGGCCGACTACGTGACGCGCCAGCGGCCAGGCCGTGTCGTGCTGATGACCGAGTGCTCGATGAGCGACAACATCGCCGCCCTCAATCCCGGCATCGACTTCGTGCGGCCCTGCAATCTCTGCCCGCACATGAAGCGCATCACGCTGCCCAAGATCCGCCGCGCGCTCGAGACCATGCAGCACGACGTGACGATCGACCCCGCCGTCGCCGAGGGCGCCCGCCGCGCCGTCGAGCGAATGCTGGAAGTCTGCTAGGGGAGGCGAGCATGCAGATCATGCCTCCCGAACGCGTCGGCTGTCCCATCATTGTTGGCGGCGGCCTTGCCGGGCTGATGACGGCGCTGAGACTGGCGCCACGGCCGGTCATCCTGCTGGCGAAGGTGCCGCTGTCCGAAGGCGCGGCGTCCGCCTGGGCCCAGGGCGGCATCGCCGCCGCCGTGGGCGAGGACGATCGGCCGGCCCTGCATGCCGCCGATACGCTGGCAGCCGGTGATGGCCTCAGCGATCCTGCTGTCGCGAGCCGCATCGCCATGGCGGCGCCGGCTGCCATCATCGAACTCGAGCGCCACGGCGTGGTGTTCGACCGCGATCCGGCCGGCCGCCTCGCGCTCGGCCTCGAGGCGGCGCACGCCCGCCGCCGCATCGTCCATGTCGCGGGCGACGGCACGGGCGCCGCGATCATGCGCGCCCTGGTCGCCGCCGTGCAGGCTACGCCCTCGATCACGGTGATCGAGGGGCTCGAAGCCCGCCGCCTGCTGGTCGACGACCGTGGCATTGCCGGCGTGCTGGCGGCAGGCCCATCCGACGCCTGCCTGCTGCCGAGCCGTCGTGTGGTGCTGGCGACCGGTGGGTTGGGTGGGCTCTACGCCCACACCACCAACCCGCTGGGCGCGATCGGCCAAGGCCTGGCGCTTGCCGCGCGGGCCGGTGCGGCGCTGGCCGACATGGAGTTCGTGCAGTTCCATCCCACGGCACTCGATGTCGGGCTCGATCCCATGCCGCTGGTCAGCGAGGCCGTGCGCGGCGAGGGTGCGATACTGGTCGACGAGACCGGCGCGCGCTTCATGGCGGGCCCTGGAATAGGGAGGGGCCGCGGCGAGCTCGAGCCGCGCGACGTCGTCTCGCGCGCCGTGGCGGCGCATATTGCGGCCGGCCACCGCATTTTCCTCGATGCTCGCCCGGCGCTGGGCGCGGACTTCGCAAGACACTTCCCCGGCATTGCGGCGCGCTGCCGTGCTGCCGGGATCGATCCGGTGCGCCAGACGATCCCGGTGCGGCCGGCGGTGCACTACCACATGGGCGGCATCGCCGTGGACGCCGAAGGCCGCAGCACCATCGAAGGCCTGTGGGCCTGCGGCGAGGTGGCGGCGAGCGGTCTGCACGGCGCCAATCGCCTGGCCAGCAACTCGTTGCTCGAAGCCGTGGTCATGGCGGGTGCGGTGGCCGACAGCATTGCCGGTACCGAGCCGGCGCCGTTACCCGCGGCGCGGCCGGTCGCCTTGCCGCCGGCGCCGGACGTGAAGGCCCTGCGTGGCCCGATCAGCGAGAGGCTGGGCGTCGTGCGCGACCGTGCCGGCCTCGAGCGGGCGGTCGACCATCTGCAGCCGCTCGCCTTCAAGGACGGCGGTGCGGCCGATCCGGCGCTCGTGGCCCTGATGATCGCGACGGCGGCCCTTGCGCGCGAGGAAAGCCGCGGCGGGCACTGGCGCGCCGATTTCCCGCAAGCCTCGCCCGCCTGGGTGCGCCGGCTGGTCCAGCGCGTCCACGACACCGGCCCCCGGCTCGTCTGCCGGGCCATGCCGCTTGCCACCGTCCCGCAACCCCTCGTCGCCGGAGCCTGAGCCATGACGCTCTCCCCCCTGCCCACCCTGATGATCGAGGCGCCGGTGCGCGCCGCCCTGCTGGAAGATCTCGGCCGTGCCGGCGATCTCACCACCGATGCCATCGTTCCGGCGACGCTCCGCGCCGAGACGGCGCTGGTGGCGCGCCAGGCCGGCGTCGTCGCGGGCCTCGACGCGGCCTCGCTTGCCTTCCGTCTGGTCGACCCCGCGATCCAGGTGCGCATCGAGCGGCCTGACGGCAGCCGCGTGAAGCCGGGCGACCGCATCGCCACGATCGCCGGTCCGGCGCGCGGCATGCTGACGGCCGAGCGCGTGGCGCTGAACTTCCTGGGCCATCTCAGTGGCGTCGCCTCGGCGACGGCGACGCTGGTCGAGGCGGTGAAGGGCCACAAGGCGCGCATCTGCTGCACGCGCAAGACCATGCCGGGGCTGCGCGCCCTGCAGAAATATGCCGTGCGCGCGGGCGGTGGCGTCAACCATCGCTTCGGGCTCGACGACGCCGTGCTGATCAAGGACAACCACGTCGCCGCGGCCGGTGGCGTCGGTGCGGCAATCCGTGCTGCGCGCGAAGGCGTTGGCCACCTGGTCAAGATCGAAGTCGAGATCGACCGGCTGGACCAGCTCGACGAGGCGCTGCGTGAAAAGGCCGACGCCGTGCTGCTCGACAACATGGGGCCCGACACGCTTGCGGAGGCGGTGCGTCGCATCGGCGGTCGCGCCATCGCCGAGGCGTCAGGCCGCATCACGCCGGCGACGGCGCCGACGATCGCGGCGAGCGGCGTCGATCTGATCTCGGCGGGCTGGCTGACGCACAGCGCCCAGGTGCTCGATATCGGCCTCGACTGGCGGCACGCCTTCACCGGGCAAGAACGATCGGCGGCGTGACAAGCGCTTCGGTCGCGACCGAATTGTCGGTGATGCACGAGGGCCTATCTCTCGCGCATGACCCAGCAGACCTTCCGCCTTTCCCCGTCGGATGCTCACCCGTCGCTGTTCGTCCGTCGCCGGCCGCTGATCGGCGCGCCGACGGTGCTTTATGTCCATGGCGCCACATTTCCGTCGGCGCTGTCCGTCGGCTTCGATTTCGGCGGCGGCTGCTGGCTGGACGATTGGCACGCACGCGGCTTCGACGCCTGGGCCTTCGACTTTGCCGGCTTCGGCAAAAGTGGCCGTTACGCAGCGACGAGCGAGCCAGCCGACTGCTGTGCGCCGCTCGGCCGTGCACCTGAGGCGGCCTGCCAGATCGCGGCCGTCCTGGCGCTGATCCGCCGGGAGACCGGTCGAAGCGCCACGTCGCTGGTGGCGCATTCCTGGGGCTCCATGCCGGCGGCACGCGCTGCGATCGCCGAGGCCGATCGCATCGACCGCCTGGTGCTGTTTGCCCCGATCACCTGGCGTGCCAACAAGCCGGCGCTGCCAGCGCTGCCCGCGTGGAGTGACGTTACGGTCGAGGCGCAACATGCCCGCTTCATCGAGGATGTGCCCAAAGGCCACGCGCCGGTGCTGGTCGGCTTCGACCGTTGGGCGCCGGCCTATCCTGCGAGCGATCCTGATTCTGGCGCCCGCATGCCGCCTGCCGTGCGCATCCCCAACGGCCCGCGCGCCGACAATGCCGACGCCTGGGCGGGATCCCTTACGTGGAATCCCACCGAGCTCACGCGGCCGCTCTCCATCGTGCGCGGCGCCTGGGATTCGCTCTGTACCGATGCCGACGTCGCCGGGCTGCTGGCGATGGCGACGTCGGCGCCCGAGCGGCACGACACCAGGCTCGACGCCGGCACCCATCTGATGCATCTCGAAACCGGCCGTCGCGTCCTCTACGAGGCCGTCGGCCAGAGCCTGAAAGGAGCTCTGCCATGATCGCCGTGATCTTCGAAGTCTGGCCGGCCGACGGCCACAAGCAGACCTATCTCGACATCGCCGCCAGGCTGAAGCCCGAGCTGGAGCAGATCGACGGCTTTCTGAGCATCGAGCGCTTCCAGAGCCTGACGGACGAGACCAGGCTTCTGTCGCTGTCCTTCTGGCGCGACGAGGCAGCGGTCGCGGCATGGCGCAACGTCGAGCACCATCGCGCCGCGCAGAAGCGCGGCCGCGAGGGCGTGTTCCGCGACTATCGCCTGCGCATCGCCGGCGTGGTGCGCGACTACGGCATGACGGAGCGCGCCGAGGCGTCGGCCGATTCACGCGCCACCAACGGCTAGGCACAGGCGCGCCGTGGCTATCGGGCAGCACTTGATAGATGCCAATATTCGGCGGATGCTATTGCCTGCGGGTCGAGAGGAGCCAGGTCATGAGCGCTGTCGCAGCGAGGATGCCCACCCAGGCCATGAAGATCGAGAAGGTCAAGGAGCACATTGGCGCCATCGTCACCGGTGTCGACCTTGCGCGCCCCATCGACGGCGCGACGCGGAAGATGCTCTACGACGCCGTCGTCGAAAACGTGGTCCTTGTGATCCGGGGGCAGGAGCATCTCACCCCGGCCCAGGTGCAAGCCGCCGGGGAAATGTTCGGCGAGCTGATGGAGGACCAGAACCGGCGCTATCTGGTTGACGGCTTTCCGTTGATCAGCGTGCTCGACAACCGTCATCTGGACAGCAAGGGCCAGCCGGCAAAAGTCGGCGGCAATGCCACCTGGCACACCGACCACACCAACCAGGAATTGCCGCCGAAGTTCACCATGCTGTATGCGGTGGCCGTGCCGGACAGGGGTGGCGGGACATCGGTTTGCAACGCGCGTGACGCCTACGAAGCACTACCGGACGACGTGAAACTCAGGATCGTCGACGCGAAGACCGAGAATACGCTGATCAGCAGCGCACGCATGAAGACAGCCAATCCGGATATCGTGAAGGCCCAGCGCGAGTCGACGAAACCGCCGACGGTGCATCCCCTGGTCCGCACCCACCCGGAGACCGGCACCAAGGCGGCGTGGTTCCACAAGGCCAAGACCGAGACGGTGACCGGCATGTCGCCCGAAGAAACCCAGGATTTTCTGCAGGATCTGACCGACAGGATCACGCAGCCGCAATTTTGCTATACGCACGAGTATCAGAAGGGCGATCTGCTGATCATCGATGACCGGGCTGCGTTGCACAAAGCCGGCTTCGACTACGATCACAGCCAGCATCGCCGCCTGTATCGGATGCTGGTGCGTGGCGATCGTCCCTACTGATTGACGAGGACACCATGGCAAAGCGCCCGATGTATCTGCAGCACGTCAATGTCTACGTCCGCAACGTCGAGCGGTCGAAGAAGTGGTACGAGGAACTGCTGGGGCTCCACGTCTACGAGTACCGAGCAGGCTGGGCCGCCTTTCTGTCGGCCGATCAGGAGCAGTCGCACGAGGTGGCGCTGATGCAGTTGGGCGAGGATGCGCCCCTGCAGTCGAAGGGCCAGGTGGGCCTGAACCACATGGCCTGGCGCCTCGAAAGTCTCGACGACCTCAAGGAGTTCTATCGGAAGCTCAAGGCCGAGGGACAGCCGATCGAGCGCATCATCGACCACGGTATCTCGCTCGGCATCTACTTGCGCGACCCCGACGGCAACGGCGTCGAAGTGTTCTACGAGATGCCGCGCGCCGATTGGCCGGTCGACTACAACGTCTTCACGCGTGAGAAGACCGGGACCGGGCGCTTCCCTGGCCCGTGGGATGCCGAGATCGGCCGCGCCGGCGCGCCTGCCCGGCCGCAAGCCGCCGCGGAGTAATTTTCCGTCATCCCGAGCGGAGCCGTCCGAAGGGCGGCGTAGTCGAGGGACCTGTTTTGTTGATGCATCGACAAAAGAGGTCCCTCCGCTCCGCCTCGCTACGCTCGGCTGCGGTCGGGATGATGGCAGCGAGCTCTCATCCCGCGCTAATTCGCCGACAGACGGGAAACCCAGGCGGACACCGCGTCGCCGCTGCTCATGTCGTTCTGGACCAGGCCATCGATCATGAAGGTCGGTGAAACATGGATGCCGTTCTGACGGGCATATTTCGTGTGTCGCTTGACCTCCTGGTCGAGCTTGGGGAGGACGTAGGCCTCGGCAAGCTTCAGGCCGGAATGTTCTTCCACGCGCGCAATGACATCGGCGGGTGACAGGGCGAGAAGTGGCCCGCTGCAATGATCGGCGGGTTCGAACTTGTCACGGTGAGCGGCAACACCCGCCAGCACTTTCTTGGCGGCGCCTTTGCCTTCCGGCAGCGTGGAAGCGGCGAGCGCGCACCGCGTGATCACGCCGGAAAAAAGATGCCATGGCTGCGAGTGCAGCCAGAGCTTGAGCGTGACGTTGTCGGCCCCCGCCGAGGCCAAGGTCTCGTCGAGCTTGCCGAAGGCCTTCGCGGAGAATGGGCAGGTCGGTTCGAGGAACACCTCGAAGACCCGCGGCCCTTGCCCCCAGGTCAGTGGCTCCGCACGCCACGCCGAATTCTTTTCAACCATGTGTTCATCCTTTCTCACATCGCCGTCATACCACCGTCGACGAACAGCAGAGCGCCGGTGACGTAGGAGGCATCGTCGGAGGCCAGGAAAAGGATGGCGGCGGCGACCTCCTCGGGCCTGCCCGGCCGCTTCAGCATGGTGCCGCGTGCCGCCTGGGCGTTGTATTGCTCGACGGTCTCGCCAGCCGCCGCGATGCGGCGCTCATGGAACGGCGTGAAGATCGGCCCGGGACCGACGGCATTCACGCGAATGCCCTCCGACGAGTGGTCGGCGGCAAGCGCCCGCGTCAAGCCCGCGATGGCAGCCTTGGTCGTGTCGTACTGCAGATTGCCGCCGCCGGCGACGACGGAACGGACGGAGGCGACGTTGACGATGGCGCCGCCCTTGCCGCTGCGCATCAGCGGAACGGCCGCCTTGGCACAGAAGGCGTAGCTCATCAGGTTGACGTTGAGGATCTCGTTCCAGCTCGCCGCGCTTGCCACGTCGATCTTCTCGTATTTGCGGATACCGGCATTGTTGACGAGGATGTCGAGGCGCCCGAACTGCTGCGCCGCACCGTTGACGAAGCCGAGGCATGCGGCCTCCGTACCCACGTCAGCCTGCGTAAAGGCGACCTTGGCGCCGGTTGTTGCGCATAGGGCCTCGAGCTCGCTCGCCACGCGGCGGCCGCGCTGGCCGTCGCGATCGCAGAACGCCACCCTCGCGCCCTCGGCGACGAAACGCCTGACCGTCGCCTCGCCGATTCCCGATGCCCACCTGTCACCGCGGCGACCTTGCCGTTGAGCCTTGCCATGTTCGCCGCCTTTCATTGTGAAGCCCGCAACCTCATTTTCGACCCGAGTAGAATGCAGGCCATCAATCAACCGGTCAAAACCATTGCGCTCAGCCGAGTTCCTGGGCGAGCCCGATGAGAAGCCCTTCAGGTCCGCGGATGTAGCAGAGCCGATACGCGTCTTTGTACTGGACGACTTCGCCGACCAGCTGGGCCCCGCGATTGCTCAGCCTTTCAAGCGTCTCGTCGATGTCGTCCACGGCGAACATGACTCGGAGGTAGCCCAGAGCGTTCACCGGGGCGTTGCGGTGATCCGAGACGGCAGGCGGCGTGAGGAAGCGGGTTAGCTCGAGCCGGCCGTGGCCGTCTGGCGTGCGCATCATGGCAATCTCGACGCGCTGATCGCCCAGTCCGGTGACACGTCCGGCCCATTCTCCTTCGATCGTGGACCGCCCTTCGAGCTCGAGGCCAAGCTCGCGAAAGAAATCAATCGTCCCTGCGAGGTCATCGACGACGATTCCTACATTGTCCATCCGTTTGAGCGCCATGCGTCCAACCTGCGAGGTGTCGTCTAGTACGACGTCGTCCAGCGGCTCTCGAGCGCCGCCTCGAGGCGGCGGTGCCGCGCCTTGATCACGTCGGCCGGCACGGCGCTGACGAAGGCGTAGAAGGTCTTGTTGCGGATCGCATCGACCACCCGCTCGCCGACCAGCTTCGGATCGATGCCGGTCCGCGACAGACGTTCCGCCAGGACCGCCTCGTCGGTCGGACGCTCCTGGGGGCCGCCGAGATGATCGGGGCGGTTGCGCGCGCCGCGTGCGATGTTGGTGGCGATCGGGCCGGGGCAGAGGGCGGTCACGCCGACATTGGTGCCTTCGAGTTCGTGCTCCAGCGCCTCCGTGAGCGACAGCACGGCGTACTTGCTCATCGAGTATGGCCCCTGATTGGTGCCGCGGCGGTTCTGCGTGGCGGCGACCGAGGCGGTATTGACGATGTGCCCGGCTTCGCCGTGCTTCAGGATCGCCGGCACGAAGTGGCGGATGCCGTGGATGACGCCCCAGACATTGACGCCCATGACGAAGGCCCAGTCGGCCACCGACACATCCACCAGCCTGGTGCCGTGCATCGGCACGCCGGCATTGTTGCAGGCGATGTGGAGCTTGCCGAAGCGACGCTCCGCCTCGGCCAGCGCGTCGATCACCGACTGTTCCTGGGCGACGTCGATCCTGACCGGCAACACCTGCTTGTTGGTGCCGGACAGAAGATGCGCTGCCTGCTCAACTCCATCCTTCTGGATGTCGGCCATCACGACGTTGGCCCCGGCTTCGGCAAGGGCCGTGGCGATGCCGAGGCCGATGCCCGAGGCCGCGCCGGTGACAATGGCTGTCTTGCCTGAAATTTCCATGGCTCATGACCTCCAGAGGCCCATGTGGTCGTCAGCCGGGCGCGAAAGCGACGCCGTGCTAGACGACTCCCTCCTGGCGCAGGCGCTTCGCCTCATCGGGCTCGACGCCGCACAGGGCTTCAAGGAGTACGTCGGTGTGCTCGCCCAGGAGCGGCGGACGGCTGACCGCGACCGGTGAATCCGACAATTTGATCGGGCAGCCGACCGTCTGATAGGTGCCGCGGGTCGGATAATCCACGTCGACGATCATTTCGCGCGCCTTGAGATGCGGATCGGCCAGCACCTCGCCGGTGTCCTGGCAGGCGCCGCAGGGAACGCCCGCATCTCCCATCAGGCGCATGACGTCGTGCTTGCTGTGCCGGCGCGTCCACGCCTCGATGATCGCGTTGAGCTCCGTGCGGTTGTCCCAGCGCATTTCGACGGTCTTGAAGCGCGGGTCGTCGGTCAACTCCGGCTGCCCCAGCACTTTCGTCACCGCCGGCCACATCTGCTGCTGTGCGTAGATGTAGACGTAGTCGTTCGGGCCGCCCGGTGCACAGGCGTAGGTCGTGCCGGGTACGTTGCGCCCGAGCTGGTTGCCGGTGCGCGGCTGCGGACCGCCGAAGCGCTGATGGTCGCGCAGGCTCACTCGCACCAGGTTGACGACCGAGTCCTGCATGGACACCTCGACGTGCTGGCCGCGGCCGGTCGCATGGCGCTGCTGCAGCGCTGCCAGAATGCCGATCGCCATGTGCATGCCGGTGCCGGAATCGCCGATCGCCGGATAGACGTAGGTCGGCGGATTTTCGGGGAAGCCGGTGACGCTCATCGCCCCGCCCATGGCCTGGGCGACCGGCTCGAAGCTCTTGAAGCCGCTGTAAGGCCCGTAGGTGCCGAAGCCCTTGATGGTGGCGTAGACAAGCCGCGGGTTGATCTTGCTGAGCGCTTCGTAGCCGAGCCCGAGGCGATCGAGCGCGCCCGGCCCGAAATTCTCCACCAGCACGTCCGACTGGGCGATCACCTTCCGGAACAGATCCTTGCCGGCGTCGGTCTTGAGATTGAGCGTCAGGCTGCGCTTGTTGGCGTTCAGGATCAGGAAGAACAGGCTGTCACTGTTCTTCTGGTCGCGCAGATTCGTCCGCGCAATGTCGCCGCCCTTGGGCTCCTCGAGCTTGATCACGTCGGCACCGAGGAAGCCGAGAATCTGCGTGCAGGCGGGCCCCGCCTGGTTGTGCGTCATGTCGATGATGCGGACGCCTGACAAGGCCTGGTCCATGGTCGCGCTCCTTCTCCCCTGAGCCGCTCATGCTAGTCGGAAGACCCGTGGCGATCACCCCCTTGATAGCAATGCAGATCTGCTTCGGCTCGAAAAGCAGGCAATTTCGGATCCGTGAGTACACGCCCTGGATCAGGTCGGCGCCGGGATGTTGGCGGCCTTGATCACCTTGCGCCAACGCTCGGTCTCGGACGCCAGGCGCTTGGCGTAGGCCTCGGGCGTTCCGCCGGTGGGAATGTAGCCCAGGCCGGTCAGGCGCTCGCGGACGCTCTCGACCTTCAGCGCCGCGTTGATGGCGGCGTTCCACGAGGCGATAACGTCAGCCGGCGTGCCGGCAGTGGTCGCGACACCGAAATAGACGGCCGCTTCAAGCTCCGGCATGCCGAGCTCGGCGGCCGTGGGCACGCTGGAGATGTTGGCGACGCGCTTGGGCGCGCCGCAGATCAGGCCGCGCATCGTGCCGGCATTGATCTGCGCATCGACCGGCGTGGTGACATCGACGAACGCCGGGACGTGACCGGCGACGGCATCGCGCAACGCTTCGGCGGCCGCCTTGTAGGGGATGTGCTGCAGCTTGCCGTCGGTCCGGGTGCTGATGAGCTCGCCCCACAGATGGGGCAGGGCGCCGGTGCTCGAGGTCGAGTAGTTGACCGGGCCGGACTGGGCCTTCACCCACTCGAGGAACTCGGGGAAGGTCTTGGCCGGGTTCTTGGCATTGACGGCCAGCACGCACGGGATATCGGCGAGCTGGGACACCGCCGCGAGGTCCTTCTGCGGGTCGACCGGCAATTGCATGTCGAAGGCGGGCAGCAGGGCCGCGGTCGTCGTCATGAGCAGCAGGCTGTTGCCGTCGGGCTTGCTCTTGGCGACGTTGACCATGCCGACCATCGTGCCGCCGCCCGGCCGGTTCTCGACGACGATCGTCTTGCCGAGATCGCTCGCCATGCGTTCGGCGAGGACCCGCGCCGACGTGTCGGTCGAGCCGCCCGGGCCGTAGGGCACGACCAGGCGAACCGTGCCGCCCGGGCCTTGGGCGGAGGCGATGCCCGGCAGGGTGAGGCTGGCGATCGTGCCAGCGACGATGGCGCGGCGATTGAGCATCTCGTTCCCCTTCGATATTGCAGCGCCAACCTAGGACCCGTGCTCGACCCGGGGAAGCAAAGCCGTCATCGCCGGATCGCCAGCCGAACGAGCTCCGCGATTTTCGCGCGTTCTCTGTTAGAGTCCGATAGGAGAGAGAAGGAACCCCCCGACGATGCCGACCCGCGCAATCTCTGGTGCGTTGCTGATCCTTCTTCCCACCGTCGCCATCGCGCAGGACTTCAGCGCCAACTTCTGGCTGGCGCGTGATCAGCGCAGCGCCACGGACTGCATCGCCTTCGATCCGCAGTTCACGCGCGAGCACACGCTGACGGTCAGGGGAGGCCGGGCCACCCTGACGTCGCCCGGTGGCATTCAGACCAGCCTGAAGCCGGTGAAGCCGGGGGTCTATGAAGAGGACACCGTGATGGACGGCCTCCAGCTCAAACTGATCGCCGACATCAACACCAAGACACTGACGCTGAGCGACAAGTACATCGGCTGCTGGTGGACGGCGAAGTGGCAGTAGGCGCGTAGCCTGCCGGGCGGACGCCATTGCCATGACATAAAGAGCGCCCTATCTCCTTCTGATGAGAGACCCCCTCAGCGTATCGCGTCTCGCCGACATCATCGATCAGGCGCGCGGCAAGGCGCCGGCCGATCTGGTGATCAAGTCGGTCGGCATCTTCGACCTGACCTCCGGTGACGTGACGGTGGGTGACATCGCCATCGCCGGCGACCGCATCGTCGGCACGCACGAGACCTACCAGGGCGCGACCGAGATCGACGGCCGCGGGCTCGTCGCCGTGCCGGGCTTCATCGACAGCCACGTCCATTGCGAATCGAGCCTGGTGCCGCCGCTCGAGTTCGACCGCTGCGTGGTGCCGCGCGGCACGACGACGGCGATCTGCGATCCCCATGAGATCTGCAACGTGCTGGGCGTGCCCGGGCTGAAATTCTTCCTCGAGTGCGCCGCCGTCACGGTGATGGACCTGCGCGTGCAGCTCTCCTCGTGCGTGCCGTCGACGCATCTCGAGACCTCGGGGGCGCGGCTTGAGGCCGAGGACCTGCTGCCCTTCAAGCACCATCCCAAGGTGCTGGGCCTGGCCGAGTTCATGAACGTGCCGGGCGTGCTCAACAAGGATCCGGCGGTGCTGGCCAAGCTCGCGGCCTTCTCCGACGTGCAGATCGACGGCCATTCGCCGTTGCTGTCGTCCTACGACCTCAACGCCTACATCGCCGCGGGCGTGCGCAACTGCCACGAGACGACCTCGGCCCACGAGGCGCGCGAGAAGCTCGCCAAGGGCATGCAGATCCTGGTGCGCGAGGGCACGGTGTCCAAGGACCTGGCGGCGCTGGCCGAGCTGATCACCACCGAGCGCGCGCCGTTCCTGGCGCTCTGCACCGACGATCGCAACCCGCTCGACATAGCCGAGGAAGGCCACCTCGATTACCTGATCCGCGCCGCCATCGCCCGCGGCGTGCGGCCGCTCGATGCCTATCGCGCCGCGACCTGGTCGGCGGCGCGCCATTTCGGCCTGTTCGATCGCGGCCTGGTCGCGCCCGGCCAGCGCGCCGACATCGTGCTGCTGGAGGACCTTGCGACCTGCAAGGTGCACTCCGTGATCTGCCGCGGCGCGCCGGTGACGCCGGATCGCTTCAAGGCGCGGCCCGACGTGCCGCTGGTCGGGCTCGATTCGGTGAAGCTCAGGCCGGTGACCGCCGAGACGTTCCGGATGCCGGCGGTTGGTCACCGCGCGATGCCGGTGATCGGCATCCGGCCCGGACAGATCCTGACCGACCGGTTGTCGCTCGAAGTGCCGATCCGCGACGGCGCTTTCGAGGGCGACATCGAGCGCGACATCCTGAAGGTGGCGGTGCTGGGCCGCCACAGCGACCACGGCAGCGTCGGCCACGGCTTCGTAAAAGGTTTCGGTATCACGCGCGGCGCCATCGCCTCGTCGATCGGCCATGACAGCCACAATATCTGTGTCATCGGCTGCAACGATGCCGACATGGCGGCGGCGGTGAACCGCCTGATCGCCCTGCGCGGCGGCTTCGCCGCGGTGGTCGAAGGCCAGGTAACGGCCGAACTGGCGCTGCCGATCGCCGGGCTGATGAGCGACCGGCCGTTCGAGGACGTCGAGCAGGGCCTGCGCCGGCTGCGCGACGCCGTCGTGGCCATGGGCACGACCCTGCACGAGCCGTTCCTGCAGATGGCGTTCCTGGCGTTACCGGTGATCCCGCACCTCAAGATCACCGACAAGGGGCTGGTCGACGTCGACAGGTTCGAGTTGGTGGGGGCCTGAGGGCAGGGCGCTCGTGCTTCATACTCCTCTCCCCCGCTAGGGGGAGAGGTGAGGTGAGGGGGAATCGACGTGCGCACCCCCCTCACCCAGCCTCTCCCCCAAGCGGGGGAGAGGAGCATGAACCCTCAACCGCGATTGACGCTCGCCCCGCCGTCGACCGGCAAGGTGACGCCGGTGATGAAGTTGGCCTCATCGGACGCCAGGAACAGCGCGGCGTTGGCGACGTCCCAGCCGGTGCCCATCTTGCGCCGCAGCGGCACCTTGGAATCGCGCTCGGCCTCGACCTGCTCGCGGCTCTTCTTGAATTCGCGGGCGCGCGTGTCGACGGCCATCGGCGTGTTCATCAGGCCGGGCAGGATGACGTTGGCGCGGATGCCGTACTGGGCGTTCTGGTAAGCGAGCTGCTCGGTGAACGACACCATCGCCGACTTGGTCGCCTTGTAGGCGACATAGGGATAGGTGGTGATCACGGCCATCGAGGAGATGTTGACGATGGCGCCGCTCTTCTGCTGGCGCATGATCGGGATCACGTGCTTGCAGGCGAGGATGCAGCTCTTGAGATTGATCGCCACGCAGCGATCGAAGTTCTCCTCGGTGATCTCGAGCAACTCGGCATCGCCGCCGGAGATCGAGACGCCGACATTGTTGTGCAGGATGTCGATGCGGCCCCAGCGCTTATGGGCGTCGGCGACGAAGCCTTTGATGTCCGATTCCTTGGTGACGTCGGCCTTGAACGCCGCGGCCGTGCCCTGGTTCTTCTTGATCATGTCGACGGTTTCCTCGGCGCTGCCGAGGTTGTAATCGACGCACAGCACCTTGGCGCCTTCGCGCGCGAAGGTGAGGGCGGTGGCGCGGCCGTTGCCGACGCCTTCGCCCGGGCTCTGGCCGGCGCCGACGACGATGGCGACTTTGTCCTTGAGACGCATGATCCTCTCCTGGTTGGTTCACAAACACTTCACCCTGAGGAGGCCGCGCAGCGGCCGTCTCGAAGGGTGGGCAGCATCGCGACTGGTTCCCACCCTTCGAGACGCGACCCTTCGGGTCGCTCCTCAGGGTGAGGTGTTACTTCGTCGGCAGCGGATACTGATTGAGCACTTCCTTGTAGTAGGGCTCGTTGTCGATCTTCATGGTGGCGAGCACGCGGACCACGGCGCAGTAGTAGGCGATGATGAGCACCAGGTCGGTCATGTGCTCGTTCGACAGGTCCTTCTTGATCTCGGCGAAAGTCGACTCGGACATGCCGATGTCGCGCGTCATCTCGCGCGCACCCTTGAGGATCGCCTTGGCGAGCGGCTCGAGCTTGGAGGGCTTGCCCTCGGTCTCGGCCATCAGGCCCTGGATATCCTCGTCGGTGACGCCGAACTCCTTGCCGATCCTGACATGGTGGGTGAACTCGTACTCCGAGCGCTCGAGCCAGCCGACCTGCAGGATGGCGAGCTCGCGCAGGCGCGGGTCGAGCTTGCTCTTGAAGCGGATGAAGTTGCCAACGTTGTTGAAGGACCGCGCCATGTCCGGCGAGTTCACCATCAGCTTGTGCAGGTTGGTGTTGCGCTTCAGCATGTCGCGGTATTCGGGCGCGACCTGGTCGGGCTCGAGATAGGGCAGGCGGGCCATGTCTTTCGTTCCTCCATTCTGTCATCCCGAGCGAAGCGAGGGATCTTTCCTGTTGCGGTAAAGGCCCCTCGCTACGCTCGGGGTGACACCATCATTGAACCTCTAGGTCGCTGAATCTCGTTCGGGTCCCTGCAAGGTCACGCCGCCATCGATCACCAGCACATGGCCGGTGATGTAGCGGGCGTGATTGGACAGCAGGAAGCGCACGCCATGGCCGATGTCCCAGCCGGTGCCCTCGATCTTCAGCACCGACGCCTTGGCGCGCGCCGCGCGCGCGGCCTCGCTCATGCCGTTGCCGCGATTGACCATCGGTGTGTACATCGGCCCGGGGCAGATGCAGTTGACCCGTATGTGATCCTTGCCGTGATCCACCGCCATCGCCTGGGTCAGCCCGATCACGGCGGCCTTCGACGCCGTATAGGTGGTGAGGCCGCGCGGCCGCAGCGCCGAGATCGACGAGATGTTGACGATCGAGCCGCCCTTGGCGGTCTTGATCATGGCCGGGATGGCATGCTTGGACAGCAGGAACATCGTCTCGACGTTGACCTGCATGACGCGGCGGTATTCGTCGGGCTTCTCGTCGACCACGCTGCCGCGGCTGCCGATGCCGATGTTGTTGTCGAGGAAGTCGAGCCGGCCCCAGCGGTCGACGGCGGCGTCGACCAGGCGTTTGCACTCGGCTTCCTTGGTCATGTCGCCGGCGTGAGCCGCAGCATGGCCGCCTTCGGCCTTGATCATGTCGACGGTGCGCTCGGCGAGCTTCAGGTCGAGGTCGGCCACCACGACCCGCGTGCCGGCGCGCGCCAGCAGGATCGCGGCGGCCCGGCCGTTGCCGATGCCGTCACCCGCGGCGCCGCCACCCGATACGATCGCGACCTTGCCGGTCAAGCCGGCGTCGTCTTCCGGTCCCTTCATCCGTTCCCCCTTGCTCCCCCGAACTCAGGACGGGCGGCTCACGTCACGTGATCCCAGTCGATGCTGAAGGCGCCGCCCTTCGCCTTGATGTAGCCGGCATTGGCGCCTGGAAAGTGCGCCGGACACAGAAGCGCATTGCTCTCGACGCAATCCTCGAGCAGCCGGCGCCGCGAGCGCGCCGACAGCTCCTGGTCCGTGCAGAACTGGCTCGACCAGTCGGGATGATAGACCTGGATCGGGTGATGCATGATGTCGCCCGAGAAGCAGGCCTGGCGGCCGCCGTCCTTGAGGTTGATGGCGATCGAACCCGGCGTGTGACCGGGATAGTCCTTTATGGTGAGCAGCGGGTCGGGCTGGTGGTCGCTGTCGATCATCACCGCCTTGCCGGCCTCGACGATGGGCAGCACCGAATCGTCGAACGAGCCGTCATTGACCTTGCCGTCGCCCTGCTTGCCGCGCTCGTTCTCCCAATGGGCATACTCGCGCTTGCCGAAGAGGTATTGGGCGTTGGGGAAGGTCGGCACCCAGCGGCCGTCGACCAGCTGGGTGTTCCAGCCGACATGGTCGACATGAAGATGGGTGCACATCACGAAGTCGACCGACTCTGGCGAGCAGCCGCACGCCTTGAGCCGGTTGAGGAAGGGCGTGTCGAGATTGCGCCAGCCCGGATTGGTGCGCTGCTTGTGATTGCCGAGGCAGGTGTCGATCAGGATGGTATGTCTGGGCGTCTTGACGATCCAGGTATGGATCGAACCGACCAGCCGGTCGGAGCCCGGCTCGACATGGTCGGGCACCATCCAGCTCTTCTGGGCGTCAAAGGCCTGCTGGTCGAACCTGGGGAACATGCGCGCTGGCTTGAAGCCCGCGCCGCAGATCTCCTCGACCTTCTCGATGGTGGCTCCGCCCAGCTTGCGCACGGTCATGGCGTGGCTTCCCTCTTAGAACGTGACGACGCTGCGGATCGACTGTCCCTTGTGCATCAGGTCGAAGGCGTCGTTGATCTTCTCGACCGGCATCACGTGGGTGATGAGCGAATCGATGTCGATCTTCTTGTCCATGTACCAGTCGACGATCTTCGGCACGTCGCGCCGTCCCTTGGCGCCGCCGAAGGCCGTGCCCATCCAGTGACGCCCGGTGACGAGCTGGAAGGGACGCGTGGAAATCTCCTGGCCGGCGCCGGCGACGCCGATGATCACCGACTTGCCCCAGCCGCGATGGCAGCATTCCAGGGCCTGGCGCATCAGCTTGGTGTTGCCGACACATTCGAAGCTGTAGTCGGCGCCGCCGTCGGTCAGCTCGACCAGGTGGGCCACCAGGTCCTTGCCCTCGAGCGTCTCGGGATTGACGAAGTGGGTCATGCCGAACTTGCGGCCGAGCGCCTCGCGCTCGGGATTAAGATCGACGCCCACGATCATGTTGGCGCCGACCATGCGCGCGCCCTGCACGACGTTGAGCCCGATGCCGCCCAGGCCGAACACCACGACGTTGGCGCCGGCCTCGACCTTGGCGGTGTTGATCACCGCGCCGATGCCGGTGGTGACGCCGCAACCGATGTAGCAGACCTTGTCGAACGGCGCGTCGGAGCGAATCTTGGCCAGCGCGATCTCGGGCAGCACGGTGTAGTTCGAGAAGGTCGAGCAGCCCATGTAGTGGTGGATCTTCTTGCCCTTGAACGAGAAGCGCGACGTGCCGTCGGGCATCACGCCCTGGCCCTGGGTCGAGCGGATGGCGATGCAGAGGTTGGTCTTGCCGGACAGGCACGGTTTGCAGGCGCGGCATTCCGGCGTGTAGAGCGGGATGACGTGGTCGCCCGTCTTCAGCGACACGATGCCGGGACCGACGTCGACCACGACGCCCGCGCCCTCGTGGCCGAAGATCACCGGGAACAGGCCTTCGGGATCGGCGCCTGACCGCGTGAACTCGTCGGTATGGCAGACGCCCGACGCCTTGATCTCGACCAGCACCTCGCCGAACTTCGGCCCTTCGAGGTCGACTTCCTCGATCTCGAGGGTCTTGCCGGCCTCGAAGCAGACTGCCGCCTTTGTCTTCACGCTCTTCCCCTTGGAAATCAGGGGCGGAGCCTAGAGCAGGGAAGCGGCTACCGTCTACGCTGCGTGCGCCATGGTGCGGAATTAAAGCCTGTCAGGCCACATTTGCGCGCCGTGTTGGATCGTCAGGACTTGAATGTCGTTGGCATGAACTCGATAGGCCACAACGTAGGGCGTTCCAAGGATGACCAGTTCTCGGGTTCCACGCAGCCGCCCAGGTCGCCCGCGGCCTGGCTCTCGACCAAGCCGTTCGACACTCCTTGCGATGATGCCAACAATGCGCGCGGCGGCGGTCGGATTATGGGCCTCGATGTAGGCACCGATTTCGTCGAGGCGACGATGCGCTCGGTTCGTCCAACGGACAGTCCGCTTCAACGCCGCCGCTTGCGCTTGGTGTATTTGGCAATCGTCGCAGCGACCTCAGCTTTGCTTGCGAAGTCGCCCCGCTCGGCCTCACGCAGGCCCGCCTCGATGTCAGCCAGTTGCCATGCTTCGCGGGCGACGAAATCTGTGATTGCCTGCGTCGCCACGTAGGATCGCGATCGGTCGAGCTTCTCGGCCAATTCATCAAGTTTCTTTGCGACATCGTCGGGCAAACGGACGGTAAACGCCGACATCGGCTTACTCCGGTTCGATCTGGTTCATTATGAACCATTCTGAACCGGAGTACCACTCCGGCAATATGCCGCCCAATATTTTCCCTTTGGGGATCAGACGCCCCGCAAGAAGCCGCCCTTCTCCCGGCTGAGGTTGTGGACCGTGGCCGGCGACTATTCCGCCCTCTAGAACCTCGTGGTGTTCTCCGCTCTTTGAGCGGGCTTTCCTCGGACATACCAGCCGATTGGAACTGTCACCACTTGGCTCTCCGAGTTTGGGCGGCGTTACGACACTAGCACCCGCTTAGCTACATCCTTCTTCGCCTCTCGATATTGGCAGACCAATCGACGACACAGCTCCACCGCCGTCGGGATGTCCTCGATGTTCCCGACGCCGTGGCCCGCCGTGTAGATGTCCTTCCAGCGCTTCTTGTTGTCCTGGGCCGACACGACCTTGGTCGGCAGGGTCGTGCGCAGGACGTCGAGGTCGATGCCGGCGGCCAGAAGGCTCGGTGTCAGCCAGTTGGCCGGCGCGCCGTCGATCGAGGCGGTGAGGAAGACGTCGGTGGCGCGGGTCTTCAGGATCATGTCCTTGTGGGCGGCTGCCGCCATCGCCTCCCGGGTGGCGATGAAGCGCGTGCCGATGTAGGCGAGGTCGGCGCCCATCGCCTGGGCCGCCAGCACGTCGCGGCCGGTGGTCTGGCCGCCGGCCAGCACGACGGCGAAGTGATCGCCCAACTGGCGCACCTCGTTCATCAGGGCGAACGGATTGATCGTGCCGGTGTGGCCGCCGGCGCCGCCGGCCACGGCGATGACGCCGTCGACGCCCGCCTCCAGCGCCTTCTCGGCATGGCGGCGGTTGGCGATGTCGTGCAGGGCGACGGCGCCCCAGCCGTGGATGCGCTTGATGGCGTCGCCCGGCGCGCCCTTTGACGTCAGCACGACCGGCACCTTGTACTTCTCGACCAGCGCGAGATCGCCGGGATAGCGCGGGTTGGAGGCGTGGACGACCAGGTTCACGGCCCACGGCGCCGGCCTCTTGCCGGCATCCTCCAGCCGCTTCATGCCGTCCTGCATCTCGTCGAGCCAGGCCTGGAACTCCTCGCGGCTACGCGTGCCGTGGGCCGGGAAGCTGCCCATGATGCCTTCGCCACAGCAGGCCAGCGACAACGCCGGATTGGAGACCAGGAACATGGGTGCGGCGATGGCGGGGATCGCCATGCGCTCCATCAACTTGTGCACTTCAGCGCGCGGCATCAGACGTCTCCCACGGTCGGCGTCGTCGACGTCACGCCGGACCTCTTCAGGGCCAGAAGCTCGGCATCGCCATAACCCAATAGCTCGCGCAGCACGGCATCGGTGTGCTGGCCGAGATCGGGCGCGGCGCGTTCGATGGTGATGCCCTTGCCGTCGAGGCGATAGGGCAGGCCTTTCACCAGGCCGCCCTGCTCGTCGCGCACCAGGGTGACGCCGGCCAGGCTTGCGTCGCGCAGCAGGTCATTGCCGTCGTTGCAGGGTGCGGCGGCAATACCGCGGGCGAGAAGCGCCGCCACGGCGGCGTCTCTGTCTTGCGTGCTGCAATCGAGCGCAGGATCATCGAGCGTGGCGGCGATCCATCGTCCATCCCCGCATCGATACGCGTCGCCTTCCGTGTTGCCGCGTGGCGCAAGCCGATGAGCGGGATCGGCCGATGCGGCGAGAATCTCCTCGCCCAGGGTGAAGGAGGCGACCTCGCGCTGGGAGAAGTCGAGGAAGGCACCCTTGCCGCTGCGGCGCGCCTCCATGACGGCCGTGATCACGATGCCCGTGGCGAACAAGGACACGATCTGGTCGGGATAGTTCACGTCCATGCCGGAGATGCGCGGCTCCTCGCCCTCGTAGCCGGTGAGGGAGGCAATGCCCGAGGTGGCGTCGAGGGTAGAACCGAACGAGACGTTCATGCGCTCCGGCCCGGTGTCGCCCTGGCTGGAGATGGCGGCGAAGACGATGCGCGGGTTGATCGCCTTCAACGCCTCGTAGCCCAGACCGGCGCGATCGAGCACGCCGCGGCGGAAGTTCTCGACCACCACGTCGCAGTGCCTGGCGAGCTCGCGAATCACGCGCTGGCCCCCGGGATCCTTGAGGTTCAGGGCCAGGCCGCGCTTGTTGCGGTTGGTGAAGCGGAACTGCGGCGAGCGGTTCCACCAGCCCTCGTCGTCGTCCATCTTGCCGACGACGCGGAAGGGATCGAGATAGGCGCCCGATTCGATCTTGATCACGTCGGCACCGAGATCGGCCAGCATGGCCGAGGTGTTGGCGCCGGCCGTCAAGAGGCCGAAGTCGAGGACGCGCACGCCGGTGAGAGGCCTCGTCATGCTGCGAGCTCCGCTCGCTCGAGCGTCGGGGCGGGACGCGGCGCGAAGGAGCGGCCGTTCCATTGCACGGGGAGCTGCGGGATCAGGAGCCGGCCGATGTCGGGATGCGTCATCTTCGCGAGGAAGCCACGGGCGACGTACTGCTCGGTCTCGAGCAATTCGGCTGGCGTGAAGATCGGGCCAAAGGGCACGCCCTTGGCCTGCGCCGTCTTCTGAATCTCGGCCCGCGTCTTGTCGGCGAACCACGGCGCGATGATTTCATAAAGCTCCGCGATGTGCTTGCGACGGCCGGCGCGAGTGGCGAATTTCTCGTCTTGCAGCCGCGGGTCGCCGATCAGATTGCGCGTCGCGGGCCATTGCGTGACGGTGTAGACGACAGCGACGTGGCCATCGCGGCAGGGCACGACCTGGAACTCCGAGGCCTTGCCTTCGCGTCCGGGCGAGGCGCCGGTGGCGGCGGCGCCCGACGCTGCCTTCCAGTTCACCCACTGCATCACTTCGGCCAGCGATACGCGGACATGCGGCGCGCGTTGTCCGGCCTCGCGCGCGGCGAGCGCGGCGGTCAGGCCGGTGAAGGCCGTCAGGCCCGCGGCGTAGGACGCCTGGTGACCGCCGAGCTTCAGTGGCTTGCGCCCGGGCTCGCCGATCATGTGCATCAGGCCCCCCAGCGCCTGGATCGCGAGCTCGCTGACCGGCCGCGCTGCGGCATTCATTTCCGCCGGGAAGGCCGCGATTTCGATGGCTGTTGCCTTGCCGCCGCGGGCGAGCGGCGCGATCGAGGCCGGCTCCTCGAACAGGCAGGCATGGCTGCGGTCGAGCAGAGCCGCGAGATTTGCCCGCCCGCTCTCGGTCTTGAGGTCGAGGACCAGGGAGCGCTTGGACGTATTGAGGAACTGGAACAGCGCGCTGGCGCCAGGACCGTTGCCGTTCGCCAGCAGCGGTGGCGCGCGCCGCACCGGATCGCCGCCGGGCGGCTCGATCTTGAGCACGTCGGCGCCGAGATCGGCGGCGATCTTGGCCGCGAGCGATGTCGCCAGCCTGAGGCAAAGCGGTACGCCCGTGTCGTTCACCTCGACGATGGTGAAACGCTGCAAGGGCAGGGAATCGGTGGTCATCGCGCGATGATCGGCGCAAGCCGTGGCTTCGGTCAACGGCACGCGCGTGCTACGGTCGAGGTCACGGAGGGTTTTGATGGCACAGACGGGCAATCACAAGGGGCTGCAGTTCGGTATTTTCCTCGCCCCGTTCCACCGGGTCGGTGAGAACCCGACGCTGGGCATGGCGCGCGACATGGAGCTGATCGAGTGGCTCGACGAGCTGGGCTATGACGAGGCCTGGATCGGCGAGCACCATTCCGCAGGGTGGGAGACCATCGCCTCGCCGGAAGTGTTCATCGGCGCCGCCATCGAGCGCACGCGCTACATCCGGCTGGGCTCGGGCGTGACCAGCCTGCCGTACCACCATCCGCTGATGGTGGCGAACCGCTTCGTGCAGCTCGACCACATGTCGAGGGGCCGCACCATGCTGGGCTGCGGCCCGGGCGCGCTGCCGTCCGATGCCTATATGATGGGCATCGATCCCTCGACCCAGCGCGACCGCATGGAGCAGTCGCTGTCGGCCATCATGCAGCTGCTGAAGTGCGAGGAGCCGGTCACCATGAAGACCGACTGGTTCGAGCTCAAGGAGGCGCGCCTCCATCTCGCGCCGTATTCCTATCCGCATTTCCCCATCGCCTGCGCCAGCACCATCACGCCCTCGGGCATGATCGCGGCCGGCAAGCATGGGCTCGGCGTGCTGTCGATCGGCGCCGGCCTGCCCGGCGGGCCCGAGGCGATGGCCAAGCAATGGGCGATCTACGAGGAGATGGCGGCCAAGCACGGCCACAAGGCCGACCGCTCGAAGTGGCGCATCGTGGTGAACGCGCACCTTGCCGATGACGACGAGCAGGCGTTGCGCGAAGTCCATGCCGGCGAGCGCTGCGAAACGGTGACCTATTTCGAGGACACGCTGGGCCGGCCGCCCGGCCGCTCCGACGAGCCGCTGCGCGACGGCGTCAAGAACGGCACGACGCTGGTCGGCACACCCGACACCGTGGCCAAGGGAATCGAGCAGCTGCTGGGCTACTCCAACGGCGGCTTCGGCGGCATCCTGTTCCGCGCCCACGAATGGGCGAACCGTGAGCAGACCCTGCGCTCCTACGAGCTGTTCGCGCGCCATGTCATGCCGCGCTTCCAGGGCTCGCTCGACACCATCGTCGGCTCGAACACCTGGTCGCGCGAGAACCGCAAGGCGGTGTTCGGCCCAACCGTGGCGGCGGTGAAGAAGGCCTTCACCGATGTCGGCCGTGAGGTGCCGGACGAATTCCGTCAGCGCACGGTCGGAGCGCGGGATGTCAGCAGCGACTAAGGCGCGCGCCCTGGCGCTGGCCGTGCTCGCGCTCGGGCTGGCCGCCTGCACGCCCAAAGGCACGCTCGACCGATCGCAGGTGGAGATGGTCAGGGTCGACGGCCGTCGCTACGAAGTGCGTATCGCCCCCGCCGAGGTCGAAGGCGAGTATCGGCTGCTGATCGTGCGGGCCACGATCGTGGTCAATCCTGATCCGCAGCTCGAGGCCGAACGGAACTGGAATGTCGTTCAGCCCTTCATGCAACGGACCTGCAAGGGCCCCTTCGTCGTGCTGGAGAACAATCTGGCCGACAAGGTGAACCTCTTCATTCGTTTCCGGTGTGGCGCCTAGGGACCCGTGGCTGGCGCGCTGGCTGCCGTTAATCGGCAGGCGTGCGGCCGGCCTGCCAGTTTTCGAGCTAGGATGCGGCGGCGGTCGCGACAGCGAAGTACTGGCCAAGGCTGGCCATCAGGTCGTCGGCGTCGATCTTTCCGCCAAGGCCATTGCCAATGCGCGCGGTCGCGTGCCGTCGGCGACATTCCACTGCCAGGACATCCGCGCGCCGTTTCCGGTCGAGCGGGCCGGCGTCGTGATCGCGAGCCTGTCGCTGCACTACTTTCCCTGGCCGGAGACCGAAACGCTGGCCGAGCGCACCCGGCAGCTGCTCGTGCCGTCGGGCGTACTGCTGTGCCGGCTCAACTCGACCAACGACCATCACTTCGGCGCGTCGGGCCATCCGCCCGCGGCTGGCGCGCGCTCAGCCTCGAGGAAAGGGTGATCGACCGATACGATCAACCCAAGTGGGTCTGGGAAACGGTCCTCGAGAAGAAGACCGACTAACCCCACGATGACGAACGAGAAAAGACGACCCAGCATGTGCACCCTCCAGTTGTTGGTTGCGCCAAGCCCAGCACGGTTTTTCAGGGCGGAAGTTGTCGCTTTTCCGTGAGGGATTAATCGCCCACGATGCACTGCAACATAGAAGGGGAGTTGGCCCGCCGATGAGCATCAAGGGCAAAGCTTACATTGCCGGCATCTACGAGCATCCGACGCGGCTGGCGACGGACATCTCGCTGGCGCAAATCCACGCCCAGGTGGCCAAGGGCGCGCTGGACGATGCCGGGCTCAGCAAGAACGACGTCGACGGCTACTTCTGTGCCGGCGACGCGCCCGGCCTAGGGCCGATGTCGATGGTCGAGTACATGGGCCTGAAGCCGCGCCACGTCGATTCGACCGACACCGGCGGCTCCTCTTACCTGCTGCATGTCGCCCACGCCGCCGAGGCGATCGCGATGGGCAAGTGCAAGGTGGCGCTGATCACCTTGGCCGGCCGGCCGCGCGCCGAGGGCATGGCGACCGGCACCGTGCCGCGCAGCCGCGGCGGCACGCCGACGCCGGACGAGCCGTTCGAGTTCCCCTACGGGCCGACCGTGGTGAACATGTACGCCATGTGCGCCATGCGCCACATGCACGAGTTCGGCACGACCGCCGAGCAACTCGCCTGGATCAAGGTCGCGGCCTCGCATCACGCGCAATACAACGAGCACGCGCTGCTGCGCGACGTGGTCACGGTCGAGCAGGTCGTCAACTCGCCGATGATCTCCGATCCGCTGCACCGGCTGGACTGCTGCGTCATCACCGACGGCGGCGGCGCCATCGTCGTGGTGGCGCCCGAGATCGCGGCCAAGCTCAAGCGGCCCAAGGTCAAGCTGATCGGCGCCGGCGAGTTCGTGAAGACCCAGATGGGCGGCAAGGTCGACCTGACCTATTCGGGCGCGCGCTTCAGCGGTGCGACCGCCTTCGCCGAGGCGGGCGTAAAGCCTTCCGACATGAAGTACGTGTCGATCTACGACAGCTTCACCATCACCGTGCTGATGCAGCTCGAGGACCTGGGCTTCGCCGAGAAGGGCAAGGGCGGCAAGCTGGTGGCCGACGGCAACCTGATCTCGGGCACCGGCAAGCTGCCGTTCAACACCGACGGCGGTGGCCTGTGCAGCAACCATCCGGCCAACCGTGGCGGTCTCACCAAGGTCCTCGAAGCGGTTCGCCAGCTGCGCGGCGAGGCGCATCCCAAGGTGCAGGTGAAGAACTGCGATCTTGCACTGGCGCACGGCACGGGCGGCTCGCTGGGCCTGCGACACGGCAGCGGCACCGTCATTCTGGAGAGGGAGTAGACCATGGCCGAGAGCAAAGAGCGCAAGCTGCCGGCGCCGACCCCGAGTGCCGAGACTCAGGCCTACTGGGACGCCGCCGCCAAAGGCAAGCTGCTGATCCGCAAGTGCACGAGCTGCGGCGAGTTGCACCACTATCCGCGCACCATCTGTCCGTTCTGCTTCAGCGACAAGACCGAATGGATCGAGGCTTCGGGCAAGGGCACGATCTATTCCTACAGCGTGATGCGCCGCGCACCGGTGCCGTACGCCATGGCCTACGTCACGCTGGCCGAGGGTCCGCGCATGGTGACCAACATCGTCGACTGCGACCTCGACAAGCTCAAATGCGATCAGCCGGTGAAGGTCGTCTTCAAGCCGACCGACGGCGGTCCGCCGCTGCCGATGTTCACGCCTGCGTAAGGACCATGCGCGCGCCGCGCCTGCCGATCGTGCTGCTGGGCCTCGGCCTCGGCACGACGCAGGCCGTGGCGGCACCGATCGAGACGGCCGGCGCCACGCAATGCGAGGTCGCCGGCTTCTCGATCGATCCCGACCCCAAAGGCACCAATGTCCGCAGCGCACCGCGTGCGGATGCGCCGGTCATCTGCCATCTTGCGCCGCGCGTGCGCGTCACGCCGGTCGAAACCACGGGCGTGACGTTCAAGATCCTCGGCTCCAAGGACGGCTGGCTGCTGATCCGCGACGCTTACCCGGACACGGACTTCACGCTCGATAGGGCCAATGCCGGCGACGGACGCGGCTGGGTATCGGGCCGGCTGGTCGGCGCCACGCTGGTCGCGGTCAACCTGCGCACCGCGCCGCGCTGGGATGCTTCCGTCATCGCTAACTTCGGCGGACCCGGCTCGTCCCCGGAGAGCGTGGTCGTGTCCACCGTCCATGGCTGCCGGGGCAAGTACATCGAGGTGACCGGCTCGCCGCTCAGCGGCAAGACGGTACGCGGCTGGTCGTACGGGCCCTGTTCGCTCCAGCTCACGTCGTGCGGCGCCATCGTGGACGAGCCCAAGGAATAGCGGCGCCGGTCGCCATTTCCAGTTCCTGCCGGTCGCACGCCAGCGCATGGATGTAGCGGTCCGGGCGCAGGATGGCGGCGCGGACCTCATGCCTTGCAAGCCAGTCGCGGCCGACATCGGGCAGCAGCACGGCATCGGTTTGAAGTCCGTCGAGCATTCTTGCCTCGCCGACGATGGCGAAGCGCTGGCCGATCGCCTCGTCCATCAGGCGGCCGTCGGCCAGACGCGGCTGCGGGAAGATCGTGCCGACCGGCGGTGGCGCATCGAAGCGGCAGCCCGGGCCGAGCTGCGGCTGCGGGAAGTCGAACATCTCCACACCGGCCTCGAAACGGCGGTCACGGTGAGCGGCGGCTGTCCAATCGGTCTCCTGCAGCACGGCACCGAGCTTTACGGCGAGGTCGATGAAGGTGCGCACATGCGGCAGCCGCTCGCTTTCGTAAGTGTCGAGCAGCGCGTCAGATGCACCGTCCCTGACGACCACAGCCAGCTTCCAGGCAAGGTTGGCCGCGTCGCGCATGCCCGCGCACATGCCCTGTCCGAGGAAGGGCGGCGTCTGGTGGCAGGCATCGCCCGCCAGCAGCAGGTGGCCCTTGCGCCAGCCTTCCTGCACTACCGAATGGAAGGTGTAGACGGCGGCGCGTTCCAGCTGCGCATCGTCAGGGCCAAGCCAGCGCGCCATCATCGGCCAGAAGACGCCCGGGTCGGTCAGCCGGGCTGGATCGTCGCCCGGCATCAGCATGATCTCCCAGCGCCGGCGATCGCCGCCGACGTTCACGACGGTCATCGGCCGCGCTGGATCGCAGAGCTGCACCGTGTAGTCGGGCAGGGCTTTTGTGCGTGGGCTGTCGGGGTCGCACAGAAGATCGACCACCAGCCACGGCTGATGCAGGCCGAGGTCGATGTGCTTGCTGCCGATGGCCTGGCGCACCAGCGACCGTGCGCCGTCGCAGCCGACGACGTAGCGCGCATCGAGGTCGTCGACCGAGGCGACGTCGTGGCCGAGATGCATGCGGACATTGGCGAACCGCTTCAGGCCTTCGCGCAGCACGCCTTCGAGGATCGGCTGGTGGAAGTACCAATTGCCCGCCCAGCCGTGCGGCCCCGGTCCGTCGATGCCGCGGCGGATCATCAAGGTGCGGCCTTCGCCATTGACGAAGTGCATGCCCCGTGACGAGGACCGCACGACGGTGGCGACCTTGTCGGCGAGGCCGGCGCTCTGGAAAATGCGCATGACCTCGCCGTCGAAATGCACGGCACGCGGCAGCGGATGGATCTCGCGCTCGCGGTCGTAGATGTCGACCGCGAGTCCGGCCTGGCCCAGCAGGTTGGCTAGAAGCGCGCCGACCGGGCCGCAGCCGATAATGGCAACGTCAGCACTCAGGAATGCAGCGCCTCCCAGACGCGCTCGGGTGTGGCCGGCATATTAATATGCTTGCCGCCCAGCGCATCGGAGATCGCGTTCATCACCGAGGGCAGCGAGCCCGCGCAGCCTGCCTCGCCGCACCCCTTGGCGCCCAGCACGTTGGTCTTGGCCGGCACCGAGTGATAGTCGATGCGGAAGGACGGCGTGTCCGCGGCGCGCGGCAGGGCGTAGTCGGTGAAGCTGCCGGTCAGGAACTGGCCGTCCTCGCTGTAGACCGTGCGCTCGAACAGCGCCTGGCCGATGCCCTGGACCACGCCGCCATGGCTCTGGCCCTCGACCAGCAGCGGATTGATGACCGTGCCGAAGTCGTTGACCATGGTGTACTTCACCACCTCGACCCAGCCGGTGTCGGGATCGATCTCGACCTCGGCGACATGCGCGCCGTTGGGGAAGGCCGACGGCGCCGCCTCGTGCACGTGGCTGACATCGAGCGTGTCAGGCACGCCCTCAGGCAGCTTCATGCCGCCGCGCAGGCGCTCGGCCAACTCCATGATGCCGACGCCGCGGTCGGTGCCGACGATGGTGAAGCGGCCGAGCTGGAACTCGATGTCGGCCGCCGAGGCTTCGAGCGCGACCCCCGCGATCTGCTTGCCCTTGTCGATCACTTTGTCCGACGCTTCGACGATCGCGGCGCCGCTCGCCATGATCGACTTCGAGCCGCCGGTACCGCCGCCCGCGATCAGAAGATCGCTGTCGCCCTGGATCAGCTTGATCTTGTGGAACGGGATGCCGAGCTTCTCGGTCAGCACCTGGGCGAACGCCGACCAGTGGCCCTGGCCGTAGTCGAGCGTGCCGGTGATGATGGTGACGTCGCCGTTGGCCTCGAAGCGGATGCCGCCCATCTCCTTCATCGGCGGCGCCGTGACCTCGAGGTAATCGCCGATGCCCATGCCGCGCAGCTTGCCGCGTGCCTTGCTCTCGGCCTTGCGCGCTTCGAAGCCTGTGACGTCGGCGAACTTGAGCGCCTTGTCCAGAAGCGTGGTGAACTCGCCGCTGTCGTAGGTCGTGCCCGACGCGGTCTTGAAGGGCATCTCCTCGGGCTTGATGTGGTTACGCTTGCGCAGCTCGACCTGGTCGATACCCATCTCGCGCGCCGCGGTGTCGATCAGGCGCTCCATGAAGTAGTTGGCCTCGGGCCGCCCGGCCCCGCGGTAGGCGCCGACCGGCGAGGTGTGGGTGAAGGCGACCTTGGTCGCGACCTCGATCAGGGGCGTGCGGTAGATGGCGGCGAGATTGCGCGTGACGCCCATCGAGCCCATCAGCGGGCCGACATTGGCGAGGTAGCCGCCGACATTGGCGAAGCCCGTCAGCCGCACGGCCAGGAACCTGCCGTCCTTGTCGAGCGCCAGCTCGGCGTCGAAGTCGTGGTCGCGGCCGTGCTGGTCGCTCAGGAAGGCACCGGAGCGATCGTCGGTCCACTTCACCGGGCGGCCGAGGATCTTCGAGGCGTGGAAGAGGCCGGCGTACTCCGGATACGGCGAGCCCTTCATGCCGAACGAGCCGCCGACATTGCCGGTCAGCACGCGCATCTGGTTGGGCTTGATCTTGAGCAGATCGGCCATCTGATGCTTCAGGCCGAACGCACCCTGGTTGCCGGCGCGCAACGTGTAGCGGTCAGTCTTGGCGTCGTACTCGGCCAGCGCCGAGCGCGGCTCCATGGCGCAGACGACGATGCGGTTGCTGACCAGGCGCAGCCGCGTGACGTGCGCGGCCTTGGCGAAAGCCTCGGCGACCTTGGCGCTGTCGCCATAGAGATAGTCGACACAGAGGTTGCCGGGCGCGTCGTCGAAGACCTGTGGCGCGCCGGGCTTGGTGGCCTCGCGCGCGTCGGTGACGGCGGGCAGGGAGTCGATGTCCACGACGACGGCCTCGGCCGCATCCTTGGCTTGCGCCAATGTCTCGGCGACGACGAAGGCCACCGGGTCACCGACAAACCGCACCTTGTCGCTGGCGAGCGAGGGACGCACCGGCATCTTCATCGGCGAGCCGTCGCAGTTGGGCACGGGGATCAGGGTCTTGAGCGGGCCGTAGTTGGAGAGGTCCGCGCCGGTCCACACGCCCAGCACGCCCGGCATGGCCTTGGCTTCAGCGGTGTCGATGCCCTTGATGATGCCGTGCGCCACCTGGCTGCGCACCATCACGCACCAGGCCTGGTTGGGCAGGTTCATGTCGTCGGTGTAGCGGCCTTCGCCGCGCAGCAGGGTGGGATCCTCCTGCCGCGGCACCGGCTGCCCGATGCCGAATTTCATCAAATTGAGGTCGTTCGCGGCCATCGGCGCGTTCATGGGCGGTCCGTCGGAAAGAGGTTGTGAGGTAAGACCTTCATCATATCGTATCGATCGGGCCCTGCCGCCAGTCCGCAATGCAGGTCTCGTATGGCGGTTTGCCCGGTCTCTCGGCACTGGCACCCCGCAGGGACCGTGCCAAGAATGACCTTACGATCGTTACGGAGGTGTTTCGGTGTCCGCCATCGCCTGGGAACTGCCGGAAGACGTGCGCGCCGTGCGCGACGGTCTGCTCGATTTCGCGCGCAAGGAAATCCTGCCGCGCCATCAGGCCCATCGCGACCTGTTCGAGGATCCGCGGCGACTCTACCGCGAGGATGGGCGGTTTTCAGAGGCCTTGAAGGCCTTGATCGACGACGTGCGGCGCGTCTCGGCCAAGGCCGGCTACTACAACATGTGCGTGCCGGAATCGCTGGGCGGCGGCGGCCTGGGGCATCTTGCCTATTATGTCGGCTGGGAGGCGCTGTTCCGGCTGTGCGGGCCGCAGAACTGGCTGATGCTCTACGTCATCAGCCACTGGGCCTTCGGGCCGAGCCGGCTTCTCGAAAAAGTAACGGACGAGGCGCGCGAGCGCATGCTGGTGCCAATGATGGCGGGCGAGGCATCGATGTGCTTCGGCCTGTCTGAACCCGGCGCCGGCTCGGATGCTGCCGCGCTCGCGACCCGGGCCCGGCCCGACGGCAATGGCTGGCGACTGAGCGGCCGCAAGATCTGGACGTCCAACGCGCCGGTCGCCGACTACTGCATCGTCTTCGCCGTGACCGATCCCGAGCGCGCCGCGCAGCGTCGCGGCGGCATCAGCGCGTTCCTCGTGCCCACGGATTCAGCCGGCTTCGAAGTCCAGCGCGTCATAAAGCTGTTCGGCCATATCGGCGGCGACGAGGCCGAGCTGCGCCTGGAAGACGTGCGCGTCGAGCCGTGGCAAGTCGTGGGCGAGCTGCACCAGGGCTTCGCTGCGGCGCTTTACGGCGTGTCGCTCGGCCGCATCTACAATTCGGCGCGCGCCGTTGGTTACGGCCGCTGGGCGCTCGAGCTCGCCCTGGAGTACGCCAAGACCCGCAAGGCCTTCGACCGGCCGATCGCCGACTACCAGGGCGTGACCTTCCCGCTGGCCGAGAGCGCCACGGAGTTGCATGGCGCGCATCTCATGGGGCTGAACGCCGCCCTGCTGCTCGACCAGGGCGCGCCCGCCATCAAGGAGCTGTCGATGGCCAAGGCCTATTCGGTGCAGGTCGGCTACCGCGCCGTCGATCGCGCCATGCAGACCCATGGCGCCATGGGTTTCACCAACGAGGTCGGCTTGCACCACGCCTGGCATTCGCTTCGCATCGTCAATGTCGCCGACGGCACCAACGAGATCCTGAACCGCGGCATCGTGCAACGCCTGCTCAAGGGCGATGTCGAGCTGTAAAGTGTGTTAGTCATAGGCCATGTCGAACCTCGATCCCGTCACCCTGACCGTCATCCAGAACGGCCTGATCCAGGTCTGCAACGAGATGGACCTGGCCTTCGTGCGCGCGGCCTTCTCGCCGGTGATCTCCGAAGGCATGGACCGCTCCGACGGCATCTACGACGCCGCCGACGGTGCGCTGATCGCCCAGGGCGAGCTCGGCCTGCCGGTGTTCGTCGGCACCATGCAGTTCTCGACCCGGGCGGTGATCGAGCGCGTGAAGAGCCACTACGCCGGCAAGGTCGATGCGGGTGACGTGTTCATCGTCAACGATCCCTATCTCGGTGGCACGCATTTGATGGACGTGCGGTTCGTGAAACCGTTCTTCTACAAAGGCGAGGTGTTCGCCTGGCTGGCCAACACCGGGCACTGGCCCGACGTCGGCGGCATGGTCCCCGGCGGTTTCTCGGCCAGCGCCACGGAGGTCGAGCAGGAGGGACTGCGCCTGCCGCCGGTGAAATTCTTCAAGAAGGGCGAGATGGACCAGGAGATCCTGTCGATCATCCTGAGCAACATCCGCATCGCCGACCAGCGCATCGGAGACATCAAGGCGCAGGCCGCCGCGTTGGCCACCGGCGAGCAGCGGCTGACCGCCCTGATCGATCGCTACGGTGCCGAAACCGTGCGCCAGGCGATCGCCGAGATGCGTCATCGCGCCGAGCGCCAGATGCGCGCCAGGATCGCCGCCATCCCCGACGGCGTCTACGAGGGCACCTCGCAGGTCGACAGTGACGGCGTGGTCGACGAGCCGCTGACGATCAAGATGAAGGTCACCAAGAAGGGCGAGGACCTCACCTTCGACATGACCGGCTCGAGCCCGCCTTGCCGCGGTCCGATGAACAGCGTCATCGCCACGACCAAGTCGGCCATCTATCTTGCGGTGAAACACATCTTCCCCGACGTGCCGATCAACGCCGGCACCTTCGAGCCCCTGAAGATCGTCGAGCCCGAGGGCACGTTCCTCTATGCCAGGTATCCGCGGCCGGTATCGGGCTGCGCTGCCGAGGTGAGCCAGCGCATCGCCGAGGCGGTGTTCGCCGCCCTGACCAAGGCGATCCCCGACCTGCTGTTCGCGGCGCCCGCCGGCACGTCGGGCAATCTCGGCGTCGGCGGCTACGATCCCGACCGTAACCGCAACTACATCATGTATCTGTTCACCGGCGGCGGTTACGGCGGCTTCCAGGGCGGCGATGGCTTGAGCAACGGCTGCTCGACCATCGGCATCTCCAAGATGCCGCCGGTCGAGGTGCTGGAGCAGTTCTATCCCGTGCTGTTCGAGGAGTTCTCGCTGCGCGAGGGCTCGGGCGGCGCCGGCGAGTTCCGCGGCGGCTTCGGCATCAACTATGCGATCAAGCTGCGCCGCGGCGAGGCACGCGTCTCGATGGTGATGGACCACGGCCGCACCGGCCCGCAAGGCGTTTTGGGCGGCAAGGACGGCGGCACCAACACCGTCGAGGTGAACCAGGGCGGCAAGAGCTACCGGCCGCCGCATCTCTCCAAGGACCAGGACATCCAGATCGGCGTCGGCGACGTGGTGCGCGTGTCGACGCCGGGCGGCGGCGGCTTCGGCGATCCGGCCAAGCGCGACCCGGCGGCGATCGCGCGCGACGTGACGCGCGGCTACTACAGCGAGTCCGAGGCGCGCGAAAAGTTCGGCGCACAATGACGTTTTCCAGGCGTGTATTGGTTGCGTTGCCCGTGGTGGTGGCGGCCGCCGGCGGCGTCGCGGCACAGTCGACATGGTACGCCGTGCGCGGACCCGGCAACGCCTTCATCGTCGATATGCCGGGTGAGCCCGTCTACAAGGTGATCGACACGCAATCGCCCGGCGGCACGGCCTTCGCCTATCATTCCTACAGCCTTGAATACCGCAGGCTGTCCTTCGTGGCGCAGACCGCGCTGTTGCCCGCCGACATCGACCTGCGCCAACCGCGCGCCTACCTGCAGTCGGTGCTCGACGACCGCGCGCAGCGCCTGGCCGGCGGAAAATGGACCAGCGTCAACTGGCGCGACGTGCAAGGGGCGCCGGCAGTGGATTCGGTTGGTTCGGCGCAGGGTGGCAGCGTCCTGCGTCAGCTCGTGGTGCTGAAGGGACGGCGTTATGTGTCGCTCGCCTATCTCGCGCCGGCCGACGCCCTGCGCATGCCGGAAGCCGATCGTTTCTTCGGGTCTTTGAGGTTGGGTGCATGAGCAAGCCGCGTATCCATGTCCTGGCGCTGGGCGGCACCATTGCCACGCGGCCCGACGCCAGCGGCATCATGCAGATGGGGGCGGGCGCCGACGATCTGGTGAAGGCAGTGCCCTTGCTCGCCACCTTGGCCGACGTCCAGGCCGAGACGGTGTCGTGCGTCGGCAGCCATTCACTCTCCTTCGACCAGATCCATGCCCTTGCCGCGAAGATCGCGGCCGCGACAGCCGACGGCGTGATCGTCACCCAAGGCACTGACACGCTGGAGGAGACGGCGTTCCTGCTCGACCTGCTGGTCGAGCGCGACATCCCGGTGATCGTGACGGCGGCGATGCGCAATCCCGCGCTCACCTCGGCCGACGGTCCCGGCAACCTGCTGGCGGCCGTGCGCGTGGCATGTGATCCATGGATACGCACCCATGCCAAGGCGTTGGGCGTCCTGGCCGTGATGCTCGACGAGGTCTACACCGCCGTCGACGTCATCAAGGCCCATCCCACACGCCTCAACGCCTTCGCCGCACCGCAGACCGGACCACTCGCCGCCCTTGTCGAAGACCGCGTGGTGCCGCTCAGCCTGCCGGTACGCGATGCGATCGAGGCCGCGCGGCGCAAGCTTGGCAAGGCGGCAGGCGGCGCGCAGCCGGTTGCGCTGCTCTGGATGGGACTCGACGAGCCCGGTCGTCTCATCGAGGCGATGCTCGGCGCACCCGATCGGCTGGATTATCGCGGTGCTGTCATCGGCGCGATGGGCGGCGGCCATGTGCCCGAACGGCTGGCCGATCTCGTGGGACGCCTTGCCGCAGCGCTACCCACAGTCGTTTCGTCGCGTGCTGGCGGCGGACCGATGTTGCGGCATACATATGGCGGGCCGACCTCGGAGATTGGCTTGCGCAAGGCGGGCCTGATCTGGGGCGGCCGCCTGCATCCGCTCAAGGCGCGCGTTCTGCTGGAGACGTGCCTCAGGGCCGGGGTTGGCCGCGACACCATCGCCGAGGTGTTCGACGCCTTCGGCTAGAGTAGAGTATCCGGCGCGAGGTGATCGCCATGCTCGAAGCCTTCGACGCAACGCTGCTGGCCCGGCTGCAGTTCGCTTTCACCGTGTCGTTTCATTTCATCTTCCCGTCCTTCACGATCGGGCTGGCCAGCTATCTCGCCGTGCTCGAGGCGCTGTGGCTGTGGACCGGCCGCTCGGTCTATCTCGACCTGTTCAAGTACTGGCTGAAGATCTTCGCGCTCAGCTTCGGCATGGGCGTGGTGTCGGGCATCGTCATGTCCTACCAGTTCGGCACCAACTGGGCGGTGTTCTCCGACAGGGCAGGGCCCATCGTCGGGCCGCTGATGGCCTACGAGGTGCTGACGGCGTTCTTCCTCGAGGCGGGCTTCCTGGGCGTCATGCTGTTCGGCATGAACCGGGTCGGCAGGACGCTGCATTTCGTGGCCACGCTCGCGGTCGCGGTCGGCACTTTCATCTCGGCCTTCTGGATCCTGTCGGCCAATAGCTGGATGCAGACGCCCACGGGCTACGCCATGGCCGCCAACGGCCAATTCCTGCCGGCCGACTGGCTTGCCATCATCTTCAATCCGTCCTTTCCGTATCGGCTGGTGCATACGGTCTTCGCCGCCTACCTGACGACGGCGCTGGTGGTCGGCGCGGTCGGCGCCTGGCATTTGCTGCGCGAAAGCAGCAACGACGGCGCGCGCACCATGTTCTCCATGGCCATGGGCATGATCACCGTGGTGGCGCCGCTGCAGATCCTGGCAGGCGACCAGCACGGGCTGAACACGCTCGAGCACCAGCCCGTCAAGGTCATGGCCATGGAAGGCCACTTCAAGAGCTACGACAACGGCGCGCCCCTGGTGCTGTTTGCCTGGCCCGATATGGCCCAGGCCAAGAATCTCTACGCCATCGAGATTCCCAAGGGATCCTCGCTGATCCTGAAGCATTCGCTCGACGCGCCGCTAAAAGGCCTCGACACAGTCGACCGCAAGGACTGGCCGCCCGTGCCGATCGTGTTCTGGGCCTTCCGGATCATGGTCGGCCTGGGAACGCTCATGTTGCTGCTGGCGGTGGTGAGCCTGTGGGCGAGGGTGCGGCATGGGCTCTATGACTGGCCGTTGCTGCATCGCTTTGCCATCGCCATGGGGCCGGCGGGCTTCGTCGCCGTGATTGCGGGCTGGGTGACGACTGAGGTCGGCCGCCAGCCCTATACGGTGCACGGCCTGCTGCGCACCGCAGACTCGGTTTCGCCCTTGCAGGCGCCGGCCGTCGCGGTCTCGCTGCTGGCCTTCATCGTCGTCTACTTCATCGTGTTCGGCGCCGGCGTGCTCTACATCCTGCGCCTGATGAGCCAGTCGCCGCGTCGCGGCGAGCAGGGGCCGGAGCGCGGCCATCCGGTGCGCGCCGCCGGCATCACGCCCGCGCCCCAGGTCTCGGAAGGAGGGAACTGATGGTCGCCTTCGACCTGCCCACCATCTGGGCCTTCATCATCGCCTTCGCGATCTTTGCCTATGTCGTGATGGACGGCTTCGATCTCGGCATCGGCATCCTGTTCTCCTGGATTCCGACCGGCCGCGAACGCGACACGGCGATGAACAGCATCGCCCCGGTCTGGGACGGCAACGAGACCTGGCTGGTGCTGGGCGGCGGCGGGCTGCTGGCGGCCTTCCCCTTGGCCTACGGCACCATCCTGTCGGCCCTCTATGCGCCGATCGTCGCCATGCTGCTGGCGCTGATCTTCCGTGGCGTCGCCTTCGAATTCCGCTGGCGTGATCCCGGCCATCGCGCCTGGTGGGACATCGCGTTCAGCCTCGGCTCGATCGTGGCGGCCTTCGCGCAGGGCGTCACCTTGGGCGCGCTGCTGCAGGGCATCGCCGTCGACAACCGCGTCTATGCCGGCGGCTGGTTCGACTGGCTGACGCCGTTCAGCGCCCTGGTCGGCCTATGCCTGATCGTGGCCTACGCGCTGCTGGGGGCGACCTGGCTGATCATGAAAAGCGAGGGCACCTTGCAGGTGCGCTGCTATCGCCTGGCCTTCGGTCTCGGTATCGGCACGATCCTCGCGATTGCCGCGGTAAGTCTCGCGACCCCGTTCCTGAGCGCCGTCTATTGGCAACGCTGGTTCGCCTGGCCGCAGGTGCTGTTCACAGCGCAGGTGCCATTGCTGGTGACCATCGCTGCGGTGGTCTTCTTCGCGAGCCTGATGCGCAGGCATCACTACACGCCGTTCCTGATGACCCTGCTGATCTTCACCCTCAGCCTGGCCGGGCTCGGCATCAGCCTTTTCCCTTATGTCGTGCCGCCCAAGATATCGATCTGGGATGCCGCCGCGCCGGTTGCCAGCCTGAAGTTCATGCTGCCCGGCGCGCTGGTGATGGTGCCGATCATCCTTGCCTACACCGGCTATTCCTACTGGGTGTTCCGCGGCAAGACCGGCCACGAGGGCTATCACTGATGCCGGCGCCGCGGCAGTGGTTGTGGTTCGTCGGCCTGTGGGCCGCCGGCGTCGGCGTCACGGCGCTCGTGGGCTTCGCCATCAAGCTGTGGCTTAAGGCATAGTGTCGTCCTGAGCGAAGCGAAGGACCTCATCGCCGCTTGCAATCGGCATGAGATCCTTCGCTTCGCTCAGGATGACGTTAGGTCGTGCGCCGCAGCGGCCGGCAGTTGAAGGCGATCGGCCTTGCGGTGCCGCTCTCGCGCAAGGAGGCGAGTTCGTCGCGGCCGACCCATTCATTCGCCGTATCGACATAGCGGAAGCCGCCGTCGGTCGGCTGGTACTCCATACGCCAGGTCCGGCCGTCCATGGTCACCGAGGCGCGGTTCTTGGCGTAGACAACGCTCACTTCCTTGCGGCCGTCGCATAGATAGGCGATGCCGGCGGGCGTCGGGTCGTCCGGCGCGGGCCGCGGAATGAAGGTCGTCAGCGGCTGCTGGTCCCTGGTGCAGCCGGCAAGCAGCAGGATCGCCAGAATCGACAGGCGCTTCATCGTGCGCTTTCCTCCCCATGTCACAAAAGCGACGGAAAGGGATTCGATGCCATACGTCAAGCTCCGGGACGGCGCCGAGCTCTACTACGAAAGTCGAGGGGCTGGGCCGCCCCTGTTCCTGGTTCCGGGATTGGGCGGCGACGGCCGTTTCTGGGACGCAAACGTCGAGGGACTGGCCAAACATTTCACCGTGGTCGTGCATGATCATCGCGGCACGGGACGCAGCACGCTGTCCCGGATCACCTACTCGGTGGCGCAGATGGCCGACGATGCCCTCCAGCTCATGGATGCCCTGGGCTACGCCAGGGTCCATTGGTGTGGCCATTCGACCGGTGGCGCCATGGGTCAGGTGCTGGCCATCGAACAACCCGATCGCATCGATCGTCTGGTGCTGAGCGCCACCTGGGCCAAGACCGACGCCTTCTTCCGTCGCCTGTTCGAGGTGCGGTCGACGATGCTGCGCGAGCTGGGGCCGGTGGCCTACATGAAGGGCAATGCGCTCGCTTTGTACATGCCATCGTGGACTCGCGACCATGACGACGACCTGGCGGCGCTGGAGGCCAAGGCGAACGAGACGATCCCGGTGCCGGAGATCGTCCTGTCGCGCATCGCCGCTATCGTGGCCCACGACCGGCGCGACCAGTTGCAGAAGGTGCGCGCGCCCACGCTCGCCATCTGCACCCGCGATGACACCGTGACCCCGCTCTACTTCACCGAGGAGCTGGTGCGCCTGATCCCCGGCGCCCGCGCCTATATCCTGCCCGACGGCGGCCATCTATATCCGAACGTGCATGGCGCCGAGTTTCGTCGTGTAATGACATCCTTCCTTCTGGAGTCCCGATAGTCCCATGAAGATCGAACCCAAGATTGCCGCCGCTACAGCGGAGCTCACCACCATCCGGCGCGACATCCATGCCCATCCCGAGCTCGGCTTCGAGGAGGAGCGGACGTCGAAGATCGTGGCGACCAAGCTCAAGGAATGGGGCTGCGAGGTCACGACCGGCATCGGCAAGACCGGCGTGGTCGGCACCATTCGGGTCGGCAACAACCCGCGCGCCATCGGCTTGCGCGCCGACATGGATGCGCTGCCGATGGACGAGCACAACACCTTCGACCATCGCAGCCGTCACCAGGGTCGCATGCACGCCTGTGGCCACGACGGCCACACCACCATGCTGCTGGGTGCGGCCAAATACCTGTCGGCCACGCGCAACTTCGACGGCACGGTGCACTTCATCTTCCAGCCGGCCGAAGAGGGTCGCGGCGGCGCCGAGGCCATGGTCAAGGACGGGCTATTCGAGAAGTTCCCCTGCGAGCAGATTTTCGGCATGCACAACAGGCCCAAGCTCGATGTCGGCAAGTTCGCCATCCGCTCGGGTCCGCAGATGGCGGGCGGCGGCCTGTTCGACGTCAAGATCACCGGCAAGGGCGCGCACGGCGCGCGGCCCGAGAGCGGCATCGACCCGGTGATCATTGCCACCCAGATCATCTCGGCGCTGCAGAGCGTGGTGTCGCGCAATGTGGCGGCGCTCGACTCGGCGGTGATCTCGGTCACCCAGATGCATGCCGGCGACGCCTATAACGTCATCCCGCAAGAGGCCGTGCTGCGTGGCACCATCCGCGCCTTCCGCAAGGAGACCATGGCGCTGGTCAAGGAGCGCATCGAGACGATCTCCAAGGGCATCGCCCAGACCTTGGGCGGCAAGGCCGAGGCGGACGTGCGCGTGGTCTTTCCGCCGCTGGTCAACGACCGCGACTCGGTGAGGTTCATCGCCGACGTCGCGGCCGAGATCGTGGGCGAGGAGAACATGAACCGCGAAGGTCCGTTCGTCATGGCCTCGGAGGACTTCTCCTACATGCTGGAGAAAGTACCCGGCGCCTTCATCAACATCGGCAACGGCGGCGGCGAAGGCGGTTGCGAGGTCCACAATCCGGGCTACGACTTCAACGACGAGATCATCACGCTCGGCGCCACGATGTGGTCGCGCGTGGTCGAGAAGAAACTCGCCAAGGATGCGCGGTAGGGCATGAGCGACGCCACGGAATCCAAACTGGGAGGCATCGGGCGCTGGCTTCTGCGTGACCTGCCGTACGCGGCCATGCTGGTGCTGGCCGTGGGCGGCATCGCCCTGACAAGCTTTCGCGGGCCCGCCACCTACTTCTATTGGATGGCGCTGGCGCCGATCTATGCCTTGATCGTCATCGCTTCGGGCTGGCGACAGCTCGAGACGGGCGCAGAGCGCATGCGGCTGGTGGTGACCCAGTTGCTGCACTGGGCCGCCTTCCTGGGAACCATGTGGCTGATGTTCCTTCCCGAGGTCGGTGGCGTGGTCAACCTCAACGCCACCAGCCTCACGCTCCTGATCCTGCTGGCGCTGGGCACCTTCGTCGCCGGCGTCCATGCCGCGGTGTGGCGGATCAGCGCCGTCGGCGTCTTTCTCGCGCTGTCCGTGCCGGCGGTGGCCTGGGTCCAGGAATCGGCCATGCTTCTGCTCGTCGGCACATTGCTGCTGATCCTGGTCGGCGCGGCGTTCTGGTGGATGTGGCGACGCGAAAGCCGACTGTGAAGCCGACCGAAGATGGCGGCGCCGTGACAGCCGCGCTGGCTTAAGGCTACCTCAGTCCGGCTGATCGAGGGTGCGGTCGACGCGTTTGTGCAGGGACTTCACCTCCTGCCGCATGACCCTGGCGCGATCCGCCAGGCGGCGGCGGGCGCGGCGGAACGCGTCACCGACAGCGAACTGAGGATCGGAAAAGCGTTCATCGAGGCCGGGCGTGCGATCGATGTCGACCGTGGTGCCGCCCGGCATCTTGATGTGGACGGTGACCTCGTAAAGGCCGCTGCTGCGATGATTGCCGTCGGGCACCTTGAAGACGACGTGGCAGGCCGTCATGCGACCGAAGAACTGCTCCAGGTGGTCCGCCTGCTCTTCGATCAGTTGCCGTATTGCGTCGCTGGAGGGAGTGTTCTGAAAAGTGATCCTGAGCGGCGTATGCATGTGGTCCCTCCTTCGTTCTGTCAACTGCTAGAAGAACGCGAGGTGCGGAGACCAAGTTGCAGACATTACGGCGCGCGTGTCGGCAGGCCTGGTCCGCGAGATAGGCTCCGAACGTAGCACTCCGGAGCGACGGTGCCGAGCCGATCTGATGGCCGGTCAAGCCTTCCGGCGGTGCAGGTGGGCGGGCCTATGCGATACCGCGGCGCTGGCCGGAACGTCGCGGCGAGCAGATCTGTGACAGGAAGAGCGGATTTAGTCGCCCGCCGCGACGGCTGGGGTGCGCCCGGTGGGCTCCGGACGCACGACACGATGGGTCACCATGCGGTGATGCAAGGCGCGAATGGTGTCGCTTCCCCGGGTGAGGCAGAGCCATGGACAAAAACCGTGCACAAAACAGGCGAGCGCGGCAACCAGCATGCGACTGCCAAAGCCGAAGGCTTGGCCCATGTGCTGAAAGTAGGTCTCGTTGACCGTGGCGGGATGATCGGTGAAGCGGCGAAACATATGAACGATTCTAGGCACCGGTGCAGGAAACGGCTTGCTAACTGTGCGGCGTTTGCGGCTAATCTTAGAAATCCATTCCAAGGAACCGGCCATGGCCGCAAAAATGACACTGGATTCCTTCGACAAGAAGATACTGGATTGTCTGCAGGACGAGGCGGACATGGCCCTGGCCGAAATCGCCCGGCGGGTCAGCCTGTCGACCACGCCGTGCTGGCGGCGTATCAACCGTTTGCAGGAGGCCGGCATCATCAGGGCGCGCGTGGCGCTGCTCGAGCGCGAGGCGGTGAATGCCGGCGTGACTGTGTTCGTGGCGGTGCGCACGGCCCAACACAATGCGCAATGGCTCGGTCGCTTCGCCAAGGCGGTGGCCTCGTTTCCCGAGGTCATGGACTGCTATCGCATGAGCGGCGAGATCGATTACCTGATCCGCCTGGCGCTGCCCGACATCGAGGCCTACGACGCCTTCTACAAGCGCCTGATCGCCAAGATCGAATTGAGCGACGTCACCTCCATGTTCGCCATGGAGGAGATCAAGTCGACCACGCGGCTGCCGCTCAACTACCTGCCGTAGGCGCGATCCAGCGCCTCGAACGACTTGTAGGCGGCGAGCTCACCTAAAAGTTCGCCGAGGCCGCGGCAGCTATGGCCGTCGCGCCATCCCATGGCGACGCGGAGGAAGGGATCCCCTTGTCCTGGCGCGGGCTCGATCAGCTCGAAGCGATGACCGCGGAATCCGAACGATCCGCCCTTGGTCAGCAGCAGCCCACGCTGCGCGCTCTGCTGCTCGACGATCTCGGCCAGGCGCCGGTAACGCGCGGGCGATGCGTCGCGCAGTTGAATGGCGCAGAAAGGGGCGACGGCGCCGGCCGCCGACCGCGAGGGATGGCAGTGCGGACCGAAGACGGCCGATTCGCCACCGATCGACCGCGCCAGCAGCCGGTTGTTAGCGAAGATGGCCGCGGCGTAGCCGTCGACATAGGCGCGGTCGAGGAACCACGGGGCGGAGAGGGCCGACAGTTCATCGAGGGTGAGGCCTGTCGCCATCAAGCCCCGCAGCTGCCGCAGACGGCCGGCGATCTCGGCGGTGCGACGGCCCGCGCCATCGCGCACGAGAAGGCGGGCGATGCCGACATTGGCGAGCTCGAGCCCAGCCTGATCGAGCTTGAGGCCGGAGCTGAACGCTATTGCGACGTCGCACTCGTCGCCGGCCGCGGCAAGGCACGAGCCGAGGTCGTCGGCCGGTCCCACCATCGTGGTGTCGAGCAGCAAGACGTGACGGGCGCGCGGCAGATGCTCGGAGACGCCGAAGCAGCCGTTGCACCAGACCGGCTCGCCGATCACTACGTCGGCACTGACGACCGATGCCGGCGTCGGCCGGAAGGTGCGCCGCGGCCAGGAGGCAAGCAACGCCCTCGTCTCGAAGTAGGCGCCGACATGGGCAACCGACAGCGTGCGCTTGTCGCCCCATCTCGCAGCGACGAACTGCAGGATGCTCGCGAGGGCGGCCTGGCCGCTGCGGAAGATGACCATGTCGCTCGTCCAGCCGTCCGAGGGACACGTGTAGGTCGCGCCCCGATCCTCCAGGATCGACACGTCGAGGTCGCGCTCGTAGCCGAATTGCAGGCTGTCGCCGCAGGGCACGCGCGCGATCTCGCCGTCCCTGGGGCTTTTCAGGCTCGCGTCGGCCGGCCGATGGGCGGCGCTCAGCCAGGCCCGCCGCAGGGCCAACGCCGCTGTCTCGAGATGCCGCTCCTGCGCAAGATAATCGTTGCCGAGCGCAGCGAGATCGCGATGCAGGGCGCCGTCCAGGGGGTCATGACCCGTCTCAGCCGCCACGCGCCCACCAAGAGCCAGCAGGTCCAGTGCATCGCGTTCGATTGCCTCGCGAAATACCATGTCAATCAACGCGTCCGGCAACGTTGCGTTGCCGACGCTGGCCTCGGGCGTCGCCCGCCTCTAGGATCGCCGCCGTTTGGACGGCAAGACCGCAGGGGAATTGGATGACCACGGGGAAGAACCGCAAGAAGGTGCTGATCGTCGGCCGCATGCCACAGGCGGGCATTGACGTGCTGAAGAAGCGCGACGACGTCGACTACGAGATCCTGGCCGACGACGCCGTGCCGTCGCTGCATCCCAAGTTGAAGGACGCCAACGCCGTCACGTTGGGTGGCACGGCGTTCCGCCAGGCCGAGCTCGATGCCGCGCCTGTCATGATGGTGGTGGCCCGCCTCGGCGTCGGCTTCGATGCCGTCGAGATCCCGGCGCTCAACAAGCGCAAGATCCCGCTGATGACCACCGGCATCGCCAACTCGGTGTCGGTGGCCGAGCACGCCATGTACATGCTGCTTGCTTCGGCGCGGCTCAGCCGCAAGCACGACCGCTTCGTGCGCGAGAACACCTGGGGGCAGCGCCTGTCGGACCTGCCGGCTGACCTCGCCGGCAAGTCGATCCTGGTGGTCGGCATGGGCCGCATCGGCTCGCGCACGGTGAAGCGCTGCGTCGCTTTCGAGATGGACGTCCACGTGCTCGACCCCAACATCTCCGAGGCCGAGATCAGGAAGGCCGGCGCCACCAAGGTCACCGACCTCAAGGCAATCCTGCCCAAGGTCGACTTCGTCTCGGTGCATTGCCCGAAGGCGCCCGAGACGGTGAACATGTTCAACACCGAGACGTTCGGCCTGATGAAGCCCGACGCGTTCCTAGTGAACACCGCGCGCGGCGGCATCGTCAACGAGGAGGCGCTTCACACGGCGCTGACCACCGGCAAGCTTCGCGGCGCGGGTCTCGACGTGCTCGACAAGGAGCCGCCCGATGCGTCGAACAAGCTGTTCGGCCTGGAGAACGTGATCTTCAGCCCGCACATGGCCGGCGTCACCAAGGAGGCGAGCGACCGCATGGCGCAAACAGCCATCGAGAACATTCTGAGCGTCTTCGACGGCCGCCCGAATGCGGCGAACGTCGTGAACAAGGAAGTGTTGGGCTGACGCGCCTGGCTGGCGTCCCTTCCTCTCATGCTCCTCTCCCCAAGGGGGAGAGGAGCATGAGAGGAAGGGACGAGATTTGAGCTCGTCCTACGTCCCCACCAAATCCTCGACCTCATCATCGGTCGGGAAGCGGCCGGTCTGGCTTTTGGTGTACTTGAGGGTGCCGTCGACGGTGACGTCGAACTGGCCGGATTTGCCGACGCGCAGCTCGATGTCGGCGGCGCCCAGCTTCTGGAGGCTATCCCTCACACGGAGGGCTTGCGGCTTGTAGTTTCAGGCGCCGCAATATTCGATCAGGACTTTCATGCCCCCAAGATGGGTTGGTAGGGTCTGCGCGACAAGGGGGATTTAGCGATGAAATACGGACCGCTGGGCCGCTCCGGCCTGATCGTCAGCCGCATCTGCCTCGGCGGCAATTCGTGGGGCGCCAAGGGCCGCCGCGGCTGGGGCAAGTTCGACGAGGCCGAAGCGCCGGCCTACTTCAAGCGCGCGCTCGATGTCGGCATCACCTTCTTCGACACCGCCGACGCCTACAATGCCGGTCGCTCCGAGGAGATCATGGGCGCGACGCTCATGAAGATGGTGAAGCGCGAGGACATCGTGCTGTCGACCAAGGTCGGCATCCGCATGAGCGACAGCCAGAACGACGTCGGCACCGGCCGCAAGCACCTGATGTCGGCCGTCGACCTCCAGCTCAAGCGCCTGCAGACCGACTACATCGACGTCTATCAGGTCCACCGGCTCGATCCCCATACGCCGATCGAGGAGACCATGTACTCGCTCGACCAGATCGTGCGCTCGGGCAAGGTGCGGTACATCGGCGGCTCGACCATGCCGGCCTACAAGTTCGCCCAGATGGTGATGATCGCCGACTGGAAGGGGTACGCCCGGCCGATAGCGATGCAGAACCTCTACAATCTCGTCCAGCGCGAGGAGGAGCGCGAGATGAACCGGCTGTGCCACGAGCAGGGTGTCGGGCTGATCCCGTATTCGCCGCTGGCACGCGGCTTCCTTGCCGGCAATCGCGCCAAGGAGGGCGGCGGCGCGACCGAGCGCTCCAAGAATGATTCCGTGGTCAAGGCTGGCACTTATCGCGACTCCGATTGGGAGGTCGTCGACCGTCTGAAGAAGGTGGCCGCCGGCAAGAACGCCTCGCCGGCGCAGGCCGCACTCGCCTGGCTGCTGAGCAAGCCCTACATGGGCTCGCCCATCATTGGCGCCACCAGCCTCGATCAGCTCACCTCGGCCGCCCAGGCGACGGAGTTCACGGTTACGGCCGACGAGGCCAAGCTGCTCGAGGAGCCTTATCAGTTCCGCGTGTCGCCGGAGAATTGATGGCGCCTTAGCGCCGCGACGAACCAGAAGGCGAGCAGGGGCAACACGATCGCTGCCGCCCAGAAGACCGGCGGTGCGCCCCAGCAGTCGACGATCGGCGCGGCGATCGGCACGCCGATCGCCTGGCCGACGAACAGGCAGAGGGCGAACAGCGCCATCGCGGCGCCGCGCGCTTCCGGCGCCATCTGCGTGCCGTGCGTCTGTAGCGTGTTGTGCAGCATGTAGAAGGATACACCCGACAGCATGATGCCGGCGAACTCGACCTCGGCCGATGGCGCCAATGCCATGGTGGCAAAGGCGACGCCGAGGCCCAAGCCGCCCCAGATGCAGAGCCCGCGTTCGCCAAGCAGGCGCACGAGCTGCGGCGCCACCAGCACATAGGCGAAGCCGCCCGCGCCGAACGCCGCGACGGCGAGCCCGATGGCCGCAAAGCCCATGTCGAAGCGTTGGTGCAGGTCGGCGCTGACGAAGGTGAAGGCGCCCCAGAAGGTGCCGCCCTCGAGCGCCACCACCAGGACGACGGTGATCACCCAACGCCGTCGCAGCACCGCGATCATCTGGCCGATCATCGAGCCCTGGTGACCGCCGGCCGGCCGCGCGACGGCGGGATGGGCGCGCATGACGGCGAACAGCGCGCCGCCGGCCGTGACGTAGATTGCCGCCAGCACCCAGAACACCGAGCGCCATCCCAGCCAGTCGCCCAGCGCACCGCCGAGCGCGGCGCCCGTCATCAGACCGAGCGTCTGGCCCGTCAGGAAGCGCGCCAGCGTCGCCTGGCGGCGCTCGTAGCTGACATTGTCGCCCAGCCAGGCGATGGCGAGCGGAATGATGGCCGAGCTGGTAACGCCGGTCAGGAAACGCGCCGCCGCCAGCCAGACAAGAGAGTCGGCCAGCGCGCTCAAGAGGCAGCACAGGGCGGCCGCGAGGCAGGCGATGGCGACCACCGGCATCTTGCCGTAGCGGTCGCCGAAGGGGCCATGCACCAGCACGAACACGCCGTTGGCGAACAGGAAGGCTGTGGCCGCGATCGAGGCTGCGCCGACACTGACGCCGAAGGTGGCGGCCAGCTGCACCAGCAAGGGGTCGATGACGCGCATGTTGGCGGCCGAGGCGAAAGCCGCCACGGACAACAGCACGATGGCCAAGGTCGGGGCCCGCGCCGGCGGCAGCCGCGCTGCCGAAGCGGGCGAACTCATGTCAACCCGGTTAGCGGCTCGTCCGGAAAAAGGAAAGGACTCTTCGTGCTGGGCTGCATTGACCTATGGTGACGGGATGCTGGAAGAAATCCTGGTCCTCGTTCGCGATCCCAATGCCTGGGCGGCGCTGGTGACGCTGGTGGTCATGGAAGTCGTGCTGGGCATCGACAACCTGATCTTCATCTCTATCCTGACCAATAAGCTACCCGAGCATCAGCGCTCCAACGCCCGCCGCATCGGTATCGGGCTCGCCGTGATCCTGCGGCTCGGCCTGCTGAGCGGCGTTGCCTACATCGTGCAGCTCACCACGCCGGTATTCTCACTGTTCGGCCACAGCTGGTCCTGGCGCGATCTGATCCTGATCGCGGGCGGTCTGTTCCTGATCTACAAGGCGACCAGTGAAATCCACGACCATGTCACGGTCGACTACGACACCGAGGCGGCCGGCCGGGCGGTGCAGGCCACGGTGGTGGGCGTGATCGGCCAGATCCTGATCCTCGACCTGGTGTTCTCTCTGGACAGCATCATCACGGCGGTCGGCATGACCGACGATATCCCGATCATGATCGCAGCCGTGGTCATCGCAGTCGCCATGATGCTGCTGGCCGCCGATCCGCTGGCCGGATTCATCAACAAGAACCCGACCATCGTCATGCTGGCGCTGAGCTTCCTGCTGATGATCGGCATGACCCTGATCGCCGACGGCGTGGGCGTGAAGGTGCCCAAGGGCTACATCTACGCCGCCATGGCATTCTCCGCCCTGGTCGAGGCGCTGAACATGCTGGTTCGCCGCGCGGAGCGAAAACGCCGACCGCTGCGGAAACGACCGCGCTGACAATCCGCTGGCCCGCGCCTAAGCTCGTCGCCATGAAGCTCAAGGATCGCGTGGCGATCGTCACGGGTGGGGCGTCGGGCATCGGCGCCGCCTCGGCGCGGCTGTTCGCGGCCGAAGGGGCGAAGCTCGTCCTGGTCGACCAGGACAATGTCGGCCTGGGCCAGGTCGCGGCCGATATCGAGGCGGCAGGCGGCAGTGCCATCATCATTCCCGCCGACGTCAGCAGCGACGCCGAGGCGCGCGCTGGCGTCGACCGGGTGATCGAGAAGTGGGGCCGCGTCGACGTGCTGTTGACGGCGGCCGGCCTGTCGACCGGCGGTACGGTCGATACGATCGAGGAGGCGGCCTGGGACCGCACCTTCGCGGTCAACGTCAAGGGCACCTATCTCTGGATCCACTACGCCATCAAGTCGATGATCGAGAACCGCTCCGGCGCCATCGTCACCATCGGCTCGCAGCTCGCGCAGTCGAGCCCGGGCAAGAACGCGGCGTACATCGCCTCCAAAGGGGCCATTGCCTCGTTCACCAAGACCATGGCCGTCGATCACGCCATGCAGGGCATTCGCATCAACGCGCTGATGCCGGGCGTCATCGACACGCCGATGCCTGCCCGGTCGCTGAAGCGCTACGCCGATCCCGAGGCGATGAAGGCCTTCTGGAAGCACCGCCATCCCATGGGCCGCATCGGCAAGCCGGAGGAGGTGGCCCGTGCAGCCCTGTTCCTGGCCTGCGATGATTCCTCCTTCGTGACAGGGACGCTGCTTTTCATCGACGGCGGCTGGACGGCGCACTGATGCCAAGGAAACTCACGCCTGATCAAATCGCCGGTTACGAACGCGACGGCTATGTCTGTCCGGTCGACGGCTTCTCGACGGAACGGGCGCGCGCCTGGCGCGAGCGGATGGAGGCCTTCGAGCGGGCCCAGGGACAGAAGATGACCCGCGGCCACAATTTCAAGCCGCATCTCCTCTTCCCCTGGGTCGACGAGATCGTGCACGCGCCCGAAGTGCTCGATGCGGTCGAGGACCTGATCGGGCCGGACATCCGCCTGTTCCATCTCACCGTCTGGCCCAAGGACGCGGGCTCGGGCGCCTATGTGAGCTGGCACCAGGACGCGACCTATTTCGCTCTCGAGCCGGCCTGCCACGTCACCGCCTGGGTGGCGCTGACCGACGCGCCGATCGAATCGGGCTGCATGGAGGTCGTGCCGGGCTCGCACAAGCTCGGCCAGCTGCCGCACGCCGAGCAGCAGGACACGGAGAACCTGCTGTCGCGCGGCCAGACGCTCGCGGCCGCCGTCGATCGCCGACGCACAGCCTTCATGCCGGTGAAGGCCGGCCAGTTCTCGCTGCACCACACCCATCTGGTGCACAATTCGCGGCCCAACCACTATCACGACCGCCGTATTGGCCTCGGCATCAGCTACATCCCGACCTCGGCGCGTTGCACCGCCAGGAATCGCGTCACCGCCATGCTGGTGCGCGGCAAGGACGACTACGGGAACTTCGACGATGAGCGCCGGCCGGTCGAGGAGGCGGGGCCCGCCGAGCGTGCGTTCCACGCCGAGGCCGAGGCGCGCTTCCGGGCGATGAATGCCGTGGAGTCGGAAGAGAACAAGGTCGCCGTGGTGAAACGATAAGGCCCGCGGTCCAGTGAGCTCGAAGCAAGGATCCGTTCAAATGCTCCGTCTGCCCTATCACAACCGCTACGCCTATTCGCCGATCACCGAGCGCAAGGATTACTCGTGGCCGGACGGCAAGCGACTGGCGGTCTATCTCGGGCTGAACATCGAGCATTTCGCCTTCGGCGCAGGGGACGGGCATCTGCTGACGGTTGCGGGCACGCCGCCCGACCCACGCACCTTCGCCTGGCGCGACTACGGCAATCGGGTCGGCGTGTGGCGCTGCCTCGAGCTGTTCGACGAATTGAACCTGCCGGCCGCCCACCTGATCAACACCACGGTGTTCGACTATGCGCCGCAGATCGTGGCAGCCCTCAAGGCGCGCGGCGATGAGTTCATCGGCCACGGCCGCACCAACGCCGAGCGCCACGGCCAGATGTGGGAGGCCGACGAGAGGCGCTTCCTCGAGGAGGTGCGCGACGCCATCGAGAAGGCGTCAGGCAAGCGGCCGCGCGGCTGGATGGCGCCATGGATGAGCTCCAGCCACCACACGCCCGACCTCCTGAAGGAAGTAGGATTCGACTTCCTGATGGACTGGCCGGCCGATGACCAGCCGCTGTGGCTGAAGACCCGGTCGGGCCCGATGATGAGCGTGCCTTATCCCATCGAGATCAACGACAGCCCGCAGATCCTGGTGCGCCATCACTCGCCCGAGCAGTTCCGTGACTTCATCATCGGCCAGTTCGAGGAGCTGCTGCGCCAGTCCGCCAAGCAGCCGCTGGTGTGCGGCATCGCGCTCCACACCATGATCGTCGGCCAGCCCTATCGCCTCCGGATGCTGCGCGAGGCCCTGCAGCACATCGTGAAGCACCCGCAGAAGGACAAGGTCTGGTTCACGCGGCCGTCGGCGATCTACGATCACTGCGCGGCCCTGCCCAAGGGCACGATGGTGCCGCCCCCGGCCTAGGCATCAGTACGATTGGTCGGGTAAGCCCAGCAGCGCCCCCTTCGACAGGCCCATTAGGTTCCCGAGGTATCCCTTCCCCAGGCTGGTGGCGTCGGGGCCGTTCACCATGATGACGAGTCCGCAGGCATTCGTCGTCGATTCGTACGGCTGGAGCCCGATCCAGGACGTGAAACCGGGTACGGCCCCATCCTTCATGACGATCGATGTCGTCTTGTCGATAAACCAGCCGTATCCGGGATTAACGGTCGGATAGGGCTTGCAGATGCCCGTCAACCCGGACGACCATGCCGGCTTCTGCAACGTTGCCGGATACTGGGACGACATGCAGTAGTGGAGGAAAGCCATCATGTCATCGCCCGTGCTCACGATTCCGCCGGAACCGTATTCCGGGATGGGGCACGGATCGCGATCGTCTATTTCATAGTTCTTGTTGTAGCCGCGCGGCAGATCGTCCGGGACCGCGTGGTTGTAGAGCACCGTGGTCGGCGTGTTGCCGAGGTCGACGGTGAATAACTGGCAGTACTTGATCAGGGCATCGTTCAACAAATCGCTGAACTCCTGATCCGGGGTGCCCGTGCCGACTGTCAGGGCGGCCATCGATGCCACCGACATTCCCAGATTGGAATACGAGTACTTCGTGCCGGGCGTGTAATCCCCGGCGTAGTTGCCGAGGAAGTCGAATACCTTGTCCACCGTCGAACCCGCGCCGTCGAGCTTGGCACAGGGGCATCTCGGGTCTCCGTTGTCCTGTGGAAAGCCCGACGAATAGCCGAGCAGGTCGCCAACGGTGATCTTCCCCACGAAGGAACTCAGGGTAACGCCCGTAAACAGGTCTTTGAGCGTGGTGTCGAAGAGTCCTTCTTGAAGCTTGTTGAAGATGCCGGCCGTGAACAACTCGGAGACGGAGCCGATTTCAAACGGTGTTGTCGACGAGACGCTCTGGTTGTTGCCTCCGCGAGTTTGAATGTCGACACCCTCGGAGCAGATGACCTGACTCTCGCCGCCCGCCACGGCGCAGACGACCACGCCAAGCTGTGCTCCGTTACTTTGGTTGTGCTGTTCGACGAGGGCGTTGATGTCGCTCTGGATCGTCGAAAATGGATCCGATGCCATCGATCTTCCTTCTCCTGCGAGGTGTCGAGCGCCCGGTGGTCACGCCGTATCCTTTTACAACTTATAGTTGCGGTTTGTCACCATGCAAATTGGGCTAGTCTGGTAAGCCCTTTCGGGGTGATGTTGACGGCTCTATGACAACGGATCTGATCAGGAGGAACCAATCGATGGCGGTCGAGATTCTGGAAATCCATCACACCGGCGTGCGGGTCGACGATGCAAAGCTAAAGGCAACGCAGGACTTCTATGCCGACGTCCTCGGCCTGCAATGTGACAGCGGCCGTCCGACCATCCCCGGCATTCCCGGCGCCTGGGTGAATGTCGGCGAGGTCGGCCAGATCCACTTGATCGGCGGCAAGCAGCCCTCGCCGGTGGCCAAGGGACCCGGCGAGGATCCGACGCGGCCGCACGTCGCCTATGCGGTGAAGAGCATTGTCGAGACCCGCGCCGAGCTCGAGCGCCTCGGCGTGAAGTACTGGGTGATCGAGGGCCTCGTCAGTCCCGATTCGACCCAGCTCTTCATGAACGATCCCTGCGGCAACATGGTCGAGCTGCACCAGATCGACAAATGCCGCTGCCGCGCCAGCAGTCGCGTCAAGGCATAGGGGCCGGTTGAAGCTCGCCGCCGTCACCGACTGGCTGGCCGATGCCGGCCTGCGTGGCCTGTCGCTCGACGATATCGTCGACGGTTTCGCGCGCCGCCTGAACGAGGCCGGTGTGCCGGTGGCGCGCGTCTTCGCCGGCATGAACACGCTGCATCCCATGGTGCGCGCACGCGCCCTGATCTGGGATCGCGTGGCCGGGCTTACGACGCGCTTCGAGTTCCGTCACGCCGACATCGATGCGCCCGTCATCCGCGAGAGTCCGTTCGCTCCCATGCTGCTGCACGGCATCTTTGAGCGACGCTACGATCTCACCTCGCCCAAGCCCGAGCACGAGGTGCCGGTGTTCGAGGAACTACGTGCCGCCGGCATGACCGAATGGCTGGGCCGCGTCTTCCAGTTCGGCAAGCTCGCGCCGCAGGTCGGCGGGCCGACCGATGTCGAGCGCGTCGACGAGCTGTGGCTGGTCTGTTCGTTCACCACCGACCGGCCGGGCGGCTTTGCCGACGGCCATGTCGCGGCGTTGCGCGAGCTGTCGCCGGTGTTCGCGCTGGCGGCCAAAGCCACGACCATGCGGCTCGTTCACGAAGGACTTTTAGCTGCCTATCTCGGCCAGGATCCGGCGACCCGCATCCTGGCAGGCACGGTGCAACGCGGCGAGGTTCAGGGCGTGGAGGCGGTGCTGTTCTTCACCGACCTGCGCGGCTTCACCGCCCTCGCCGACACGCTGCCGGGGCGCGACCTGATCGGGCTGCTCGACGACTGCTTCGACTGCATGGTGCGGCCCGTCGTGGCGCGCGGCGGCGAGGTCCTGAAATTCCTGGGCGACGGGCTTTTAGCCATCTTCCGGATCGAGGACAGGCCGCGCGCCGAGACCTGCGCGGCAGCGCTCGAAGCGGCCAAGGAAGCGCTGGCGCTGATGACCAGCTTGGCCGGGGCGCGCCGCCGCCGGTCGCTGCCGACGCCCGACCTCGACATCGCGCTCCATGTCGGTGACGTGAACTACGGCAACGTCGGCGCCGACGCGCGCCTCGACTTCACGGTGATCGGGCCGGCCGTCAACGAGGCCTCGCGCATCGAGCGTCTGTGCGACGCACTCGGTCGTCATCTCCTGGTGTCGCAGTCCTTCGCCCGAGCCGCCGATGCCAGCCGCCACGAACTGGTGTCGCTCGGCCGCCATCGCCTGCGCGGCGTGCGTGAGGAGACGGAGCTGTTCGGCCTGGCCTGAACGCCGGGCTCGCGTGAGACGATGGTAGCGGCGTCAGTCCCGCCACAGCGCGACGCCACCCTCCATGCCGGCTTCGTTCGAGATGACGGTGACGTCCGGCGCGAGGGCGAAGCCGATCTTCTTGGCGTTGCCGCCGCCAATGAACAGGTGATCGAAGCTGGTCAGCCGTCTCATGTTGCCGATTGCTTTTTCAACGCGCTTGTTCCAACGCGCGCTGCCGATCTCCTTGCGCGCGGCGTTGCCCAGTTGCTCATCGTACGTCTCGCCATGGCGGAAGGGATGGTGGGCAATCTCCAGGTGCGGTGCCAGGCGCCCGTCGAGATAGAGTCCCGTGCCGAAGCCCGTGCCCAAGGTGATGACCATCTCGACGCCCTTGCCGGCGATCACGGCCAGCCCCTGCAGGTCGGCGTCGTTGGCGACCCGCACCGGCTTTCCCAGGACCGTTTCGAGCGCCTGAGCGAGGTCGAATCCGGTCCACTTGTCGTTGCCGAGGTTCGCTGCGGTCAACACCCGACCGTTGCGCACGACGCCCGGAAAGCCGACGGAGACGCGGTCGAAGGCACCCAGAGGGGCGACCATGCCGGCCAGCACCTCGACCAGCTTTTCCGGCGGCGCACCGACCGGCGTCGGCACCCGCACGCGCTCGGTGACCATCTGGGCCGCTTCGTCGACGACCGAGGCCTTCAGCCCCGTCCCGCCGACATCGATCGCCAGCGTGAGAGGGCGCGCCGTGTGCTCGATCCCCGCGCGCTGCACATCGGTCATGACCGTCTCCTTCACTTCTGCGTGGCCGCGACCGCCGCGCTGACGGCCGCTTCCCGGCGCAGCGCTCCCAGCGGCTTGCCCGAGCCGAGGTACTTCTCGATGGCTTCGAGCGAGTAGCCGGTGGTTTCAGGCACCCGCAACAGCGTGAAGGCGATGCCGCCCAAGCAGATCACGGCAAACACCGTGAAGGTGAAGGCGAGACCCGGCCCGGCCAACATCAGCGGGAAGGTGAAGACCACCACGAAGTTGAAGCCCCAGTTGCTGATCGACGCCGTGCTCATGCCCGGACCGCGCACCCGCAGCGGGAAGATCTCCGACATCATGACATGCGGCAGCGGCCCGATGGCGATCGCGAAGGAGGCGATGTAAAGCATCAACATGGCGATCACCAGCCACGATGGCACCAGGGTTGGATTGGTGACCGCGAGGGCGATGATCAGCATCGTCGCCGCAGCACCGGCAAAGCCCAGGACCAGCAGCGGCCGGCGGCCGAGGCGGTCGATCAGGAACATCGCCAGGATGGTCGTGGCGAAGTTCACCGTGCCGATGCCGACGGTGGCGAGTATGCGCGTCTCGCCGCTGGCGAAGCCGGCGTGGTTGAAGATTTCCGGCGCGTAGTAGATCACGGCGTTGATGCCGCTCAGCTGCTGCAGGAAGAACAGGCCGACGGCCACGAGCACGGCCGGCCGGATCCGCGGTTCGAGCAGGGCACTGTAGCCGACGCCACGGCCGGCTTCGGCCTTGGCCGTCAGAAGCATCTCCTGCAATTCGCCGTCGACGTCCCAGCGCGGGTCGCGCAGCCGGCGCAGGCTCGCCCGCGCCTGATCGGCACGGCCCTTCAGGATCAGCCAGCGCGGCGATTCCGGCAGGAAGGCGAGGCCGAAGAGGAACAGCAATCCCGGCACCGCGCCCAGGCCGAACATGTGGCGCCACATGCCGTTGCCGGTGATCACCAGGCCGGTGAGATAGGAGATGAGAATGCCGATGGTGATCGCCAGCTGATAGGTCGAGACCATCGCGCCACGATTCTTGATCGGGGCGGTCTCCGAGATGTAGAGCGGCGCGCCCACGGCGGCGAGGCCGATGGCGACGCCGAGCACGAGGCGGGCGGCCACCAGCATCCAGACCGCGGTGATGAGGCTGGCGACGATGGCGCCGGCGGTGAACAGGGCGGCGGCGAACATCAGGACGCGGCGGCGGCCGAAGCGATCGATGATCGGACCGGCGAAGATCGCAGCGATCAGGGCGCCGAGCGGCACGGCCGCGGTCATGAAGCCGCGCACCCCGGGCGACATCGGGAAGTCTTTGGCGAGCAGCGGCTCGGCGACCGCGATCACGCCCTCGTCGTAGCCGAACAGGAACCCGGCAATCGCCGCGACGCCAGCGAGGAAGTAGACCATGGGCGTGACCTCAGAAGCTGATGACCGTCTTCAGGCCTAAGACCCAGACGTCCTTGTTGATGACGCTTCCACCCGGACTGTAAATGTACTGCAGGTTCGGGCGGATCTGGAACCCGGGGACGGGCACGAAAGTGTAGTCCAACTCGAAGACGTACTCGGAATCCTTGACCGCCACCGGCCCGAGTCCGAGCGCATTCTGCAGCATCGCGACCTGCGTGATGCGCTGGTTCTGATGGGTCGTGCCGAACGCGAAGGCGACGGCGTCGTTGGGCCGCGCGTCGAACGGGCCGGTGTACCAGAAGCCCGCGGCGATCTGCCGGTCGGTGGTCGCGGTCACCGTGTCGGCGAAGGCGGCGTTGAAGAACAGACGCAGGCCGCGGTTAGGATTTTTGTCGTCGGTGCGCGTGATCTGCTGCTGGAAGGTCACGTAGGCGCCGTACATGCCCGTGCGCGTCGCTGCCTGAAGCCCGCTGAAGGCGATGAGATTGCCGTTGTAGTCGTAGATCGTATCGGGCTGTTGGCCGGACGAATACCAGCCGCCGAACTTGTAGCTGCCTTCGAGCCGGCCGCCGGCGAACTTGGGATTCCAGGCGATCTCCACCGGTACCAGCACGCCGGTCGAGCCCTGGTACCAGACCGGCCAGAGCTTGTTCTCGTAGCCCAGATACTGCTGGTTCTGGTCGTAGACGCCGATCTGGTAGTGGCCGAAACCTTCGAGGTTCACCTTGACGCGGCTGCCCCACTGGCTGATCGGCCAGTTGAAGATGTAGCCGCCGGCGATGTTGCCGGGCTGCGAGCCGCAGAAGGTCAGGTTCTGGAAGTCGCAGGGAAAGGTGGCGAAGTCGCCGCCCATCGAGACGCGGCCGAACTTCAGTTGATCAGGTCGTCGAAATATTTCTGCTGGAACCACATCTGGGTGAGGCGGACCACCTGTCCGCGTCCCCAGACCTCCTGGACGAGCTGGAACGTGCCGAGATTGGCATCATCGACCAGGTTGCGGCCGGCGCGCGAGGTATAGGTGACCTGGATCACCGCATCTTTCAGGCCGACGATGCGCTCGAGATCGAAGGTGGTTCCGACCGCGACCTGGTCGGTGTAGTCGACGAGCTGCTTGGTGCCGCCGCCGAGATTGTAGGCAGACTCACTGACGTAGACGAGCTGGAGGTCCACGCCCTTGTCGAAGAGCATGCTGCGCCACTCCATGTCGCCGAACACCCGAGGCTCGGCAGGCCGGCGTGCCGTCTCGGCGCTGACGGCACCAACGCCGGCCAACAGCAAGGCGAACGCCAGTCCAAGCACCGCGCGCAGTCGCGAGAGGAGCGATGTCAGCAGCGTGCGCATCGTGCGCGTCCTGCTGGGCCCAGTTGGTAGCCGATGACGCTAGAAGCGGCTGCGAGGAGCAGGCGCTGAAACTACGCATCGCTCGTGACGATCCTGGTCGATCATCGAATCCCCCCGCTTACTTCAAGCACGGCCTCTCTTGCGGCTCTCACCCAGCAACGGGCCGTACGCTTTTTTACACTACCTTTTTTTCGCCGCAAAGAATAACTTCATGCCGTGAGGATTCACGCGCCCGGGTGCACGGTCACGCATAACGAGCTGCTCTACCGAGTTCATTGATTTTGATGTGGCCGCTCCGGCTGCAAGGCAAGGCGGCCACTTGCGCGATCCCCAATCGCTCCAGCGTCGAAGAGGTTTCCCTTGAGCAATAGAATCACCATCGCGAGCGCATCATCCGCCGAGTATTTCCACTTCCTGCAAGGCATGGTGCTGTCGGTCCGCGACAACCCGCAGAGCAAGGATATCGATATTTCCCTGTATGACCTCGGCTTGACCGACGAGCAGCTCGCCTGGCTCGACGGCTACGTCAACAACATCGTCAAGCCGAAATGGGAATACGGGCTCACCGAGAAGAGTGGCATGCGCGATCCCTTCAGGGCGATCCTGGCCAAGCCGCTGCTGCCAAAATATTTCCCTGGCTACGACATCTACATGCATCTCGATGCCGATGCCTGGGTACAGGACTGGTCGGCGGTGGAGACGTACCTGAAGTCGGCCGAGAGCGGTGCGGCTCTTGCCATCACGCCGGAGATCCATCGCGCCTATACGAACAATTACACGTCGAGCACCGAATTCCACGACTTCGTCGTCGAGCTCTACGGCGGCACCTGGGGCCAGGAATACGTCAAGAAGTACAGCTACTATCCCATCCTGAACGCGGGCGTGCTCGCCATGCCCAAGGAGTCGCCGATCTGGGGGATGTGGGCCGAGAACATTCGCGTGTCGCTGGCCAAGAGCCATCACCATTGCATCGAGCAAGCGGCACTCAACCTCGCCGTCTTCGAGCACCCCGAGCTCTTCCACTTCGCCCAGCCCGACAAGAAGAACATCCAGTTCCTGCCAGCCACCTGCAACTGGCTGTGCCACCAGAGCCTGCCGCTCTTCGACAAGGCGACGAAGCGGTTCGTCGAGCCCTTCCTGCCGCACCAGCCGCTCGGTGTCATCCATCGCTCGTCCGACGACTTCAAGGACAAGAAGTCGGCGCCGATCTACACGACCGACGGCGACACCGTCGTCTGCAATCTCAAGTACAAGGAAGGCGTCTACGAGACGACGGTGAAGTCGGTCGAACCCGAGAAGCTGAGCGACTGGCAGGGTCGCGGTGGCAAGAAGTACTGACCTGAAGGCCGCCGCATCGGCCGGGCCGACGGCGGGTTCCACCCTGGCAGCGGCGGCGCCGCTGCTGCTGCTCATCCTGGTCGACGCCATCGGCTTTGCCATGCTGACGCCGCTGCTGGCGTCGGCGCTGGCCGACGGCTCGGACGCCGGCATCTCGAAGGGCTTGTCGCCGACCCAGCGGCATCTGGTCTACGGCATCGCCACGGGTCTCTACCCGATCATGACCTTCTTCGGCGCGCCGATCCTGGGCCAGCTGTCGGACCGGCTGGGCCGCAAGGCCATCCTGCTGGTCTGCGCCACCGGCATCGCCGCGAGCTACGTGGTGATCTCCGCAGCCTTCGCCTGGGGCTCGATTGCGCTCCTGATGGCGGGACGGATGATCGGCGGCCTGACGGCGGCGAGCCAGGCCGTGTCGCTGGCCGCCGTGGTCGATGTCTGCCGGCCCGAGCGCAAGGACTTCTGGCTGAGCATGGGTCTGCTCTGCTCCTCGCTGGGCTTCGTGCTGGGACCGGCGCTGAGCGGCTTCCTGTCGGACACCGCCATCCTGCCGTGGTTCAATCTGCTGACGCCGCTTTATGCTACGGCCGCGGTGGCAGCCGTGAACGTCGTGATGCTGGCCTTGCTGTTCCATGACCGCCGCCAGCTTCTGGCATCCTCGCCGCTGTCCCTGATCAGCGGCTTCAAGAGCTTCGGCTCGGCTTTCGCCAAGCCCGGCCCATTGCGCGACGTCTCCTGGGTGTTCCTGCTGCAGGAGCTGGCGTGGGGCGCCTACTTCTATTTCATTCCGGTTTTCCTGCTCGATCGCTACGGAGTCAGCGGCAAGGACGCGAGCTATTTCATGTCGGTCATGGGCATTGGCTTCTGCGTGAGCTTCGCCGTCGCCATGCCGTTGCTCACCAAATATTGCTCGACCCGCGCGATCACCAGCGGCAGCCTGATCGGCGCGTCCATCCTGATCGCGATAAGCGCCTTCGCACCGTCGATGCTGATGCAGTGGATCCTGATCCTGCCCATCTCGGTGGCCGTGGCCGTGAGCTACGGCGCGCTGATCATCCTGTTCACCGACACCGCGACCGAAGATACCAAGGGCGAGGTGATGGGTATCACCGCGGCCATTAATTCGCTGTCGTTCGGCAGCGTTTCGTTTCTCGGCGGCTGGCTGGAAGGGTTGAGCGCGGGGGCGCCGATCTACGTGGCCCTTGCGCTCATGACCATGAGCTGGCTCGTCTTCAGCTTCCAGAAGCGATCGAACTGACCTGACTGAAGGGGGCATGACATGAAAACTGTGATCCTGGCCGGCGGCTTCGGCACCCGTCTCTCGGAGTACACCGACGACATCCCCAAGCCGATGGTGCCGATCGGCGGCATCCCCATGCTGATGCACATCATGGGCATCTACGCCCACTACGATTACAAGGATTTCGTGCTGGCGCTGGGCTACAAGGCCGACCGCGTGAAGTCGTTCTTCCTCAACTACTATACGCTGCACTCCGACTTCACGATCGACATGGCCAACGGGGAGAAGTCGACGATCAATCGCCCGATCCTCGACTGGAAGGTCACCCTGATGAACACCGGGCTCAACACCATGACGGGGGGCCGGTTGCGGCGGCTGGCGCCGTTGCTCAAGTACGAGACCTTCATGTGCACCTACGGCGACGGGGTCAGCAACATCGACATCAACAAGCTGCTCGAGTTCCATCGCGGCCACGGCAAGCTCGTCACCATGACGCTGGCGCGGCCGTCGGCGCGGTTCGGCGTCGTCGAGACCGCCAAGAACAACACGGTCAAAGCGTTCCGCGAGAAGCCGATCGACAGCGAAGGCTGGGTGAATGCCGGCTTCTTCGTCATGGAGCCGGACTTCCTCAAGTACATCAGCTCGAGCGAGACGATCCTCGAGCGCGAACCGCTCGAGAAGGCGGCCAAGGACGGCCAGCTCATGGCCTATCGACATGAGGGCTTCTGGAAATGCATGGACATGAAGAAGGACGTGCAAGACCTCAACAAGATGTGGGACGACAACCAGGCGCCGTGGCGCTTCGACAACAAGCTCAAAGCGCCGGCTCCGGCCACCGCCTGAAACCCTGAACGCTCTGCTCCGAGGCTTTTCGACATGTTTGGAAATTTCTACCAAGGCAAGAACGTCTTCGTCACCGGCCACACCGGCTTCAAGGGCTCGTGGCTGTCGGCCTGGCTGCTCAAGCTCGGCGCCAACGTGACGGGCTATGCCCTGCCGCCGCTCTACGACGAGAGCCACTTCGAGCTGCTTGGATTACCCAAGAAGCTCCGCCATATCGTAGGTGACGTGCGCGACCGCGATCACCTGACGCGCGCCATGACCGAAGCCAAGCCCGACATCGTCTTCCATCTCGCGGCGCAGGCGCTGGTGCGCGAGGCCTACCGCGATCCGCACGCCACCTTCGAGACCAACGTGATGGGCGGCGTCAATGTCTGCGAGGCCGTCGGCAAGGCCGAGAGCGTGCGCACGCTGGTCTACATCACCTCCGACAAGTGCTATCGCAACGTCGACTGGGAGTGGGGCTACCGCGAGACCGACACGCTGGGCGGCCGCGATCCCTACAGCGCTTCCAAGGGCTGCGCCGAGCTGGTGTTCGCCGCCTACTGGACATCGTTCCTGTCGAAGGCCAAGCGCGTCAACGCGGCCTCGACCCGCGCCGGCAACGTGATCGGCGGCGGCGACTGGGCCAAGGATCGGCTCATCCCCGATTGTGTCCGCGCGCTGCGCAAGAAGGAGACGATCGAGATCCATCATCCCGAATCGACCCGGCCGTGGCAGCACGTGCTGGAGCCGCTGGGCGGCTACCTGCATCTCGGCCGGCAGCTCGGCGAGCCGAAGGGCGCTGATTTCTGCGAGAGCTGGAATTTCGGGCCCAACAACAGCGCCAACAAGAATGTCGGTGAGGTCGTGCAGGACGTCATCCGTCTGTGGGGCAGCGGCCAGGTCAAGATCGAGCGTGATCCCAACGCGCCGCACGAGGACCATTGGCTGCAGCTCAATTGCGACCGCGCCAACCACTATCTGAAATGGAGCCCGACCTGGAACTACCCGGATTCGATCGGCGAGACGGTGACGTGGTATCGCCGTTACCAGGAAGGCGCCGACATCCCGGCGCTCACCGATGCGCAGATCGAGAAGTACGGCAAGGACTGGAAGGCGGCAGGCCGTGATTGACGGGGTGGTGCGTCATCCGCTGCGCCAGTTCATCGACGAGCGCGGCCGCACCATGCACATGCTTCGCAACGACGACCCGCACTTCCGTGCCTTCGGGGAGGTCTACTTCTCCGGCGTGAACCAGGGCAAGGTGAAGGGCTGGTACCGGCACCGCGACAAGACGCTGAACTACGCCGTGCCGTCGGGCACCATTCGCGTCGTCATCTACGACGATCGAGCCGGCAGCCCGACCCGGGGGCACCTCGAGGAGTTCCGACTCGGCGAGAGCGAGGCCGACTATGCGCTGCTGACCATTCCGCCGCTGCTGTGGTACGGCATACAGGGCCTGGCGCCGGGCGCTTCCATCATCGCCAACTGCTCGGACTTGCCCAACGATCCCACCGAATCGGACCGCAAGCCCGCCGATGCGGCCGACGTTCCTTACCGCTGGCCCGCCGTTGCCGCATGAGCGGCGGCACCCGGCGCCGTTCGCTGGAACTGATCGAGGGCCTGAACGAGGTATCGATTCATGACGACACCCGCCTCCGCCTTGATTGCCGATATCGGCGCCACCAACGCCCGCTTCGCGCTGTTGGAGGGCGCCGAGCTTGCCGTGTCCGAGACCTATGCGGTCGCCGACTATGCCTCGCCGATCGAGGCGGCGCGCCACTTCCTGTCAGGGCCGGCGGCCGGCCACGCGCCGAAGCGCGCGTTGATCGCGGCGGCAGGTCCGGTCGAGCACGGAAGGGTGGCCCTCACGAATGCCGCCTGGATCGTCGATTCGGACCGCATTTCCAAGGGCCTCGCCATGACCGACGTGGCTGTGCTCAACGATTTCGAGGCGCTCGCCTGGGCGCTGCCCGCCTTGCGGCCCGAACACCTGGTGACACTCGGCGCACCGCGCGCCGGCGACCGTGGCACGATGGCCGTGCTGGGTCCGGGAAGCGGCTTCGGATTGGCCGCCATGGCTTTCGCCGGCGATAACGAGGTCGCCCTGGTCACCGAGGGCGGCCACGCCACGTTGTCGAGCGAGAACCGGCGCGAGGACGCCATCATTCTGGCGCTGCGCCAGCAGTTCCATCACGTCTCGGTCGAGCGGGTCCTCTCCGGATCGGGCCTGATGCAGCTCTATCATGCCATCGCCCGGGTCGACGACGAGACCGTGCCGGAGCGCGACAGCGGCGAGATCGTGGCTCATGCGCTCGCCGACGATTGCAAGGTGAGCCGCGAGGCGCTCGAGCTGTTCTGTGCCTTTCTGGGCAGCGTCGCCGGCAACGTCGCCCTGACGCTGGGCGCCCGCGGCGGCGTGTTCATCGGCGGCGGCATAGCGCCTCGCTTCACCGATTTCCTGCGCAGCTCGGCCTTCCGCGAGCGCTTCGAGGCCAAGGGACGCATGTCGAGCTATCTCGCCCATATTCCGACGGCCGTCATCGTGCATCCGCTGCCGGCCTTCCTCGGCCTGACCTATCTGGCGAATGTCCGCGGACGCTCGCGCGCCCACGATCACCATTAGTGGCGCTGGCGGATGGCCGGTGGTGTACCTATCTATTCCTTGGGGCAGGGCGCGTTCCAAGGAGCGAATCGATGCGCAGCATGAAATGGCTGCTTGCAGCCCTCATCCTCACGTCCGTTGCCGCTTGCGGTGATCAGCACACAGCCTCCGGCCCGGCAAACCAGATTGACGAGCGCCATGCGGAGTATGGCGACTTCGGTTACGGCGACATCTATCGCTACTACGGCGGTCCATCCGCCGTCAGCCAGCAGTCCGATGCGCAGCGCCAGGCGGATCGGCACATGACGGAGATGCGGTGAGACCTCTTGGTCGCACCAGGAGATCACTTTTGCCCGCCCTCGCGGGGCTCGCCGTGCCGCGCGATCTTCTTGCCCAGCCACGCCCATCGTGGCGCCCGGGATTGCAGCTCTACACCGTAAGAGACGCTCTCGGCGTGGACGTCGACGGCACGCTCAAGATCGTTGCTAACACGGGTTATCGGGAAGTCGAGCTTGCTGGATTGCCTGGCGTCACGGCTCGAGCCATGAGCGCGACCTTGAAACGTCATGGACTGGAAGCACCGTCAATCCATGCAAGTTACGACAGGCTCCGGCGAGACTTCGATGCCGTCCTCGAAGAGGCCCGCATCCTTGAAGCGACTTATGTCGTTTGCCCGTCGGTAGGCGCCGAAGAATGGAAGACGGCCGACGATTGGAAACGAGTGTGCCAGACCCTGACCAGGATCGGGCAGGTCGTTCGCAGCCATGGCTTGGTGCTGGCCTATCACAACCATGACTTCGAGTTCGTTCCGTTCGGCGACGGTGCGACTCCTTTTCACCTGCTGATGAGGGAAACCGACCCGCACGACGTCAAGCTCGAGCTCGATGTTTATTGGGTTGCCAAAGCCGGACCGGATCCGGTGCAATATCTCGAGGATGGTCGGGACCGAATCCTGCTCGTGCACTTGAAAGACCTGGCATCGGACGGCGCGACGGTGGAGGTGGGTAGAGGCGTCCTGGACTTTGGACGGATCGTCCGGACAGCGCTTCTCGCCGGCGTGAAGCATCTCTTCGTCGAGCAGGACACTTCGGCCGATCCGCTCGCCAGCATCGGCGCCAGCTTGCAGTTTCTCGAGCAACTGCCCGCTGACGTAAGGCCGCAATCGAAACCCTGAAGGGCCAAAAGCCACCCTGCCTACTGGATGTACACGGTGCTTTCGGAGGCGCCGTCCGGTGCTTCAGGCGGTGCCTCGCGATTCTCCCCCGGTCCGGCCTACAGCCTGATCGGCTTGGCCTGCGGGCCGAAGTAGTGGTCGAAGGCCATCTTACGGCTGACCACCGTGTCCTGCTCCCACTGCGTGGTGCGCCTGGCGAAGGCGATCTGCGACTGGACGATCTCCTTGAACAGCGCGTTCTCCGCCGACTTCCTGGCGACCACGTCGTCGTAGATCTCGAGCTGGCGCTTCAGCACGGCATCGGGCGTCTTGTAGAAGCGGACCTTGTCCTTGGTCTGCAGCTCGACATAGTCCTGCGAGTAGCGGTCGATCGCCTTCCACGACATGTCCTGGCTGGCCGCGTCGACGGCGTTGGCGATGATCGCCTTCATCTTGTCCGGCAAGGCGTTGTACTTGCCCTTGTTGAACATGATCTCAAACTGCTCGGCGTTCTGGTGATAGCTCTGCAGCATGCAGACCTTCGAGACGTCGGCGAAGCCCAGCACGCGGTCCGACGTGGCGTTGTTGAACTCGGCTGCATCGAGCAGGCCGCGGTCCATGGCGGCGATGATCTCGTCGGCGGGCAGCGCGTTCACTGCCGCTCCCATCGACTGGAAGACGTCGATCGAGATGCCGACGGTGCGGAACTTCAGGCCCTTGAAGTCGTCGACCTTGGCGATCGGCTTCTTGTACCAGCCGAGCGGTTGCGTGGGCATAGGTCCGTAGGGGAACGACACGACGTTGGCGCCGATCGAGGCATAGAGCTTCTCCAGGAGCTCCTTGCCGCCGCCGTAGCGGTGCCAGGCCAGCAGCATGTTCGCGTCCATGGCATAGCTCGGGCCCGACCCCCACAGTGCGAACGCCGCCTGCTTGCCGTAGTGATCGGCCAACACGCCGTGACCGCCGTCGAGCCTGCCCTTGGACACCGCCTCGAGCAGGCCGAACGCCGGCACCACAGCGCCGGCCGGCAGCACCTCGACCTTGAGATCGCCACCGGTCATGTCGTTGACCTTCTTGGCGTAGTCCAGCGCGTACTCGTGGAAGATGTCCTTGGACGGCCACGTGGTCTGCCAGCGCATGCTGATCGCCCCTTGCGCCTTGATCACGGTGGGCGTGGCGATGGCGATACCGGCAACGGCCGCACCCTTCAATACCTTGCGACGCGTGTTACGCGGAGTCCTGACTTTATCAGTCATTGTTGGTTTCCTCCCGGTAAAGCCGAAGGGAGGATGAAGCGTGAGTTGAAGCCCTGTCCAGAGCCATCGCGATGAGGTCAAACGGTGCTGCTGTTCACCGGCCCTCGCGGCTTCCCGGCGCTCGCCGCGCTGCTGCTCGGGCAGGCCTGTCGGCGCTCGCCAGAAGCCGCCGGGCAATGACTCTCATCCTGAGCGGCTCATTGCCGGGCGCGCCCGGCAAGGACATGCGGATGCAGGGCAGGCTGGCCCGTTCAGCTCGTTCCATAGAAGAGGCGAGGCAGCCACAGCACGATGCCGGGGAAGACGATGCAGAGGGTGACGCCGATCGCCTGCAGGCCGAGGAACGGCACGGCGCCCCGGATGATAGTCGCCATCGTCACCTGCGGCGGCGCCACGCTCTTGAGATAGAACAGCGAATAGCCGAACGGCGGCGACAGGAACGCCATCTGCATGTTGACCATGAAGATGACGCCGTACCACAGCGGCACGTCGGCCGGCTTGACGCCGGCCAGGCCGGCGAGGCCGGTAAACGAAACGGCCTTCAGGATCGGCAGGAAGATCGGCACGGTCAGCAGCAGGATGCCGACCCAGTCGATGAACATGCCGAGCACGAACAGGATCACCATCATCAACAGCACGATGCCGTAGGGTCCGAGGCCGGTTCCGAGGATCTGGTTGGCGACGTAAGTCTGGCCGCCCTTGAGGATGAAGAAGCCGACGAACAGGGTGGCGCCGAAGAAGATCCACATCACCATGGCGGTCGCCTTGAGCGTGGCCAGCGACGCTTCGCGTACCGTCGTCCAGGTGAGCCGGCGGTGCATGGCGCAGACGATCAGGGCGCCGAAGGTGCCGATGCCCGCCGCTTCGACCGGCGTGGCGACACCGAAGAAGATCACGCCGAGCGCGACCATGATCAGGATGATCGGCGCCAGGGTCTTGCGCAGCAGGCGGAGCTTCTCGCGGAAGCTCACCCGCTCCTCGGGCGGCAACGCGGGTCCGAGGCTCGGATTGATGTATGAACGCAGTGTGACGTAGCCGATATAGAGGCCGGACAGCAGGAAGCCAGGCAGCACGGCGCCGGCCAGCAATTCGCCCAACGACTGCTGGGCGACCACCGAATAGACGATCGCCATGACCGACGGCGGGATCAGGATGCCGAGCGTGCCGCCTGCCAGCAACGCGCCGCAGGCGAGCTCGGCGTTGTAGCCGCGTCGCAGCATGGCCGGCAGGGCGATCATTCCCATGGTGACCTCGGTGGCGCCGACGACTCCGACCATGGCCGCCAGGATCGTGCACACCACGACCGTCGCCGACGCCAGTCCGCCCTTCAGTCCGCCCAGCCACTTGTAGACGACGTCGAACAGCTCCTCGATGATGCCCGCCTTCTCCAGAATCGCCGCCATGAAGATGAACAACGGGATGGCCGAGAGCTGGTAGTCCGTCATGAACGGGAACACTCGCGCCGGCAGCATGTTCAGCATCTGCGGCGTGCCGAACACGAACAGGAAGATGCAGGCGAGACTGCCCAGCGCGAAGGCCATCGGCACGCCGAGCATCAGCAGGCAGCCCAGGCTGCCGAACATCAGGAGGCCGAGGATCTCGACCGGTGCGTCGAAGCCCATGCCTCAGGCCCCTATCGGTTTCACTGTGGCCGTTTGCACTGTGTGGATGTCCTTGATCACGCGGGCGATGCCCTGCAGCAGGAGCAGCGCGGCGCCGACCGGCAGGGTGAGCTTTACCGGCCAGTACTGGATGCCCCATTCGGTGAACGACACTTCGCCGCCGTGCACGGCGTCGGCCGCGAAGATCCAGCCGGTCCACGCCAGGGTGCCGATGAAGATGAAGAAGAACATCGAGCCGATCAGGTCGCATACGGCCTTGCCGCGGGCCGACAGCTGCGAATAGATGAGATCGACGCGAACGTGGCTCTCACCACGATAGGCGTAGGCGCCGGCGATCATGTATTGCATGCCGAACATCAGGAAGGTGCTTTCATGCACCCAGTTGGTCGGCGAGTTGAAGACGTAGCGCCCGATGACCTCGAAATAGTAGGCAAAGACAGCCAGCACCGCCCAGTAGGCGACGAGTTCGCCCAGCACGCGCACCAGCGTGTCGATTGCGCGGGCTACCGATCCCGCAATGCCGGGTATCTCCGGCGGTGGATCCTCCACGAGATGCGGCTCGACCGCGGAGATCACCGGCGCCGGCTCGGTGGCGCGGGCGCGTCTCACCATGCCAGGAAGGAGTACGGCGTCGATCAGCAGCAGGACCAGCGAGACACCGGCGGCGATGCGCATGACCAGGTTGGCGCGATCAATCTGCGCCGCGGCATGGCCATAGGCAGTTCTTGCCGCGACGAGCTTGGGCTCGCTGTCGGCCAGCCGCCGCTGCGCTGCCGCATCACCTCGGCCCGCAGCCGCCTTCGAACGATCGATGGTGCGGGTCGCGAATTCGACGTCCTGGCGAGCCTTCGACAGCTCCTCCCGTGCCTGGCTGAACAGGTGCCCGCCATAGATCACGACGACGAAAAGCGGCAGGTAGACCAAGCCCCACAGGCTCTTGAGATAGAAGCGGTGCATGCCGAGGAAGCCCGCCGTCAGCCAGAACAGATAGGCCAGGAAAAGGTTGGCCTTGCCATCGTCCGGGCGATCGCGGGTCCTCGCCACCATCGCCCACGCGATGAGCGGGAAAATCACCAGCGATGACCAGAATGCCCAGTGCGGCAGGACGAACCCGATTGACGGCATGCAGCGGCAGCTCTCGCTTCAGTCCAGAAAAAGGTGCGGCGCCGTCGAGCGACGCCGCACCGGAACGTTCAATGCCTGGCGATCGAACCGCCTTAGAGCTCGATCTTGAGCCCCTTGTACATCTCGGGCTCGACGTAGCCGAAGCTCGGCGATTCCATGACGTCGAGCTGCAGCTTGAAGATGCGGGCCGCATCCTTGTCCTTGTTGGCCCACTTGAACCAGATCGGCACGGCGACGCGCTGGAACTTGTCGAGCTCCTCGGCCGGCAGGCGGTTGATCTCGGTGCCTGCCTTGATGAACTTGCCCCATGCCTCCATGTCGGCCTTCTGGATGGCCGCATGATGGGTGCGCGAGTAGATTTCGATCTCGTTTTCCACCCACTGCTTCATTTTCGGCGTCAGCTTGTTCCAGTGGTTCATGCCGACGCAGAAATCCATCAAGTCGACCGGCTGGTACACCGATTCGAGGCCGGCCGGGCCCATCCAGATGTATTTCGAGACCTGCTGGAAGCCGAGGTCCCAGTTGACTGCGGGACCAGTATAGTCGGCGGCGTCGATGGTGCCCTTCTCGAGCGCCGAGAACACCTCGCCGCCCGGCAGCAGCGTGGTCTTGGCGCCGATCGCGGCGAAGCCCTCCGCGATCATGCCGCCCGGCACGCGCAGCTTGAGGTCCTTGAAGTCCTCGATCGAGCGGATCGGCTTCTTGGAATGGATGATGTTCGGCCCGTGATGGATGCGGCCGACATACATCAGGCCCTGCTTGGCGAACACCGCGCGCGCCGCCTCGAGCCCGCCGTGACTGTAGAAGAAGACGTCCCACTCGTGCGGATAACGCAGGCCCATCAGGTAGGACGACAGGAACGCCGTGGCCGGCACCTTGCCGGCCCAATAGAGGGTGAAGGAGTTCATCGCCTCCAGGACGCCGCTCTTGACGCCGTCGAGCAGCTCGAAGTCGCCGACGATCTCCTTGGCCGCGAACGGCTTGAACTCGAGCTCGCCGCCGGTCTTTTCCTTGATGGTGCCGCACCACTCCTTGAAGGTCGCGAGACCGACGCCGGCAGGCCAGGAGGTTTGCACCTTCCAGGTCGTGGTGTCGGCCGCCTCGGCGCGGCGTACATGCGGCATGGCGACGGCGCCCGCCGTCGCGACGCCGAGCACGGCGCCGCCTTTCAGCAGCTTGCGACGATCGAAGATGGGTCCGGCGGATCTGCGGATCATGGCGTTATCCTCCTCGGTTCGAGAGCCGTCTTTTGGCGACGGCTTTGCTTGGTTGCAGGCGACGCACGAGTTGAACGCGGGCAGGATGTGTTAACCGGCGATGCGCTGTCCAGAGCAATCGCGCCGGAGTCACGTCCCCGTGACATGCAGCGCAAAGGCATAGGCGATCGCCACCTCCTCGAGGCGGTCGAAACGGCCGGCCGCGCCGCCATGGCCCGCGCCCATGTTGGTGCGCAGCAGGACGGGGCCGCCGCCGGTCATGGTGGCGCGCAGCCGGGCGATCCATTTGGCCGGCTCCCAGTAGGTGACGCGTGGATCGGTCAACCCCGCCATCGCCAGAATCGGCGGGTACTCCTTGGCCTCGACATTGTCGTAGGGCGAGTAGGAAAGGATGTAGCGGAAGGCCTTCTCGTCGGTGATCGGGTTGCCCCACTCGGGCCATTCCGGCGGCGTCAGCGGCAGGGTGTCGTCGAGCATGGTGTTGAGTACGTCGACGAAGGGGACTTCCGAGACGATGCCGGCGAAGAGCTCGCCGGCGCGGTTGGCGACAGCACCCATCAGCATGCCGCCGGCGCTGCCGCCATGGCCGACGATACGCTTGGCCGACGTGTAACGCTCGGCAATGAGGGCGCGCGCGGCCGCGGCGAAATCGTCGAAGGTGTTGGTCTTCTTGTTGCGCTTGCCGTCGAGGAACCAGCCCCAGCCCTTGTCCGATCCGCCGCGGATGTGGGCGATGGCGTAGACGAAGCCGCGATCGACCAGCGACAGCCGGTTGGCCGAGAACGAGGCCGGCATCGCCATGCCGTAGGAGCCGTAGCCATAGAGCAGCAACGGCGCGCTGCCGTCGCGTACGAGGTCGCGGCGATGCAGGATCGACACCGGCACCAGCGCGCCGTCATGGCTCGGCGCCATGATGCGCGTCGTGACGTAGGCGGCAGGATCGTGGCCCGAGGGAATCTCCTGGCGTTTGCGCAAGGTCCGCTGGCGGGTCGTCATGTCGTAGTCGTAGATCTCGGTGGGCGTCGTCATCGACGAGTAGGAGAAGCGCAGGCGCGTGGTGTCGTATTCGAACCCCTCGATGACATCGAGCGAATAAGCCGCTTCCTCGAAGGCGATGACGTGCTCGCCGCCGTCGGCAAGGTCGCGGATGACGATCGAGGCCAGCGCATTCTCACGCTCCAGCCGGACGAGGTGGCCGGCATAGAGCGACACGCTGATGATGTAGATGCCGGGCCGGTGCGAGATCAGCTCGCGCCAGTTGCTGCGGTCGGGCGCGGCGAGCGGCGCCACGGCGATGCGAAAGTCGATGGCGTCGCCCTGGTTGGTGTGGATGAAGAGGTCTTCGCCGCGGTCGTAGACGCCGTAGCGGACGCCGGTCTCGCGCGCCGCCACCAGTCGCGGTGTCGCATTGGCGTCGCCGAGATCGATCAGCCAGCATTCGGAGGTCTCCTGGTTGCCGGTGGCGACGATGCAGAAGCGGCCCGAGGCGCTTTCCTCGACGCGCACGAACCAGCCGTTGTCCGGCTCCGCGTAAACCTGGACGTCGGCGCTCTGCGGCGTGCCCAGGCGATGGCGATAGATGTGCAGCGGCCGGTGATTGTCGTCGAGCCGGACGTAATAGAAGAAGGTCGAATCGAGGCCCCAGGCGACACTGCCGCTGGTCTGCTCGATGACGTCGGGCAGGTCTGCGCCAGTCTGCCAGTCGCGCACGCGGATGGTGAAGAACTCAGAGCCGCGGACGTCGGCGCTCCACGCTTCGAGGCGGTGGTCGGGCGAGTGGCGCGTGCCGCCGAAATCGAAGTAGGGCAGGCCCTTGGCCATGGCGTCGCCGTCGAGCAGCACCTGGGCCTCGCCGCCGTCGCGCGGCATGCGGCCGATCGCTTCGTGCTGGCCGCCGGGATTGAACTTCCAGAGATAGGCGAAAGGGCCGTCGGGCTGCGGCACGCTGGAATCGTCTTCCTTGATGCGCCCGCGCATTTCGGCGACGAGGGTCTTCTGCAGCGCCTGCAGGGGGCCGAGAAAGGCCTCGGTGTAGCGGTTCTCGGCCTCGAGATACGCCCTGATGTCGGGATCGAGCAGGGCCGGGTTGCGCAGCACCTCCTGCCACCTGGCATCCTTCAGCCAGGCATAGTCATCGACCAGCGCGACACCATGCACCGTACGCTCGGATGGCCGCCGCGGCGCGACCGGCGGCGAGGGTGCGGTCAGTTCGTTCGTGGCCGTCTGCGTATCCATTGGTCCAGCACCTCTCAACCGGCGGGCAGCCGGTGGAATGTGGGTTCGGCCGGCATGCGTTCAACATTGACCGCATTGCCGGATACAACGGCCGTTATTGCTTGCTCTCATGCCCTAGGCGTAGTTGCCGCGCGTCGTGGCGCGCCCATTGCCCTTGCTCTTGGCGCGTACAGGGGAACGGACCGGGGCCGGCGCGGGCTTGGCCGCCGCCTTCTTCGGCTTGGTTCGCAGGAGCTTGCGCATCTCGGCGCCCTTGGTGTCCCACCAGTCCGCCAGGATGCGCACGTCCCAGCCGATACAGAAATGTCTTACGCCCATCTCGAGATAGCGCTGGGCCTGGCTGGGATCGCGCAACTCGACGCGCGGATGCAGTCCCTTCTTGAGCGCGGTCTGGATCGTCTTGGTCTCGGCAGCGAGCACGTCGGGGTGGTTGTATTGCGCGGTTTTGCCGATGCTCATGGAGAAGTCCGAGGCGCCGAACTGCACCATGTCGATGCCTGGCACCGACAGGATGCGGTCGAGGTCGTCCACGCACGACTTCTTCTCGACCATGATGGCGACGACGACGTCGTTCAGCGCGTCGACGTAGGCGGGCGAACCGCCCTGACGTACCGTCCCGACGTCGCGACGCATGCCGACGCCGAGCCGCCCGCGGCCGCGCACGCCGCGCACCATCGTCGTCTCGGCACGCACCGCGTCGACGGCGATCTTGGCGTCCTCGACCGAACGGATGTCGGCGAACAGCACGCTTTGGAAGCCCGAGCCGATCGCACGCATCGCCTGGTGCGTATATTGCGTCTGCTCGATCTTGATCATGCCCGCCATGTTCATGAGTTCGAACGAGCGGCCGAGATTGTCGAGATCGTGCATGGTGAACGGTGCGTACTCCGCCGTGAACTCGACGTAGTCGTACTGCTTGGAATGGCCGATCAGCTCCACCAGGGTCGGCCAGGCCGACAGGATGTGCGTGCCGACGGTCGGCTTGGCGGCATTGAGGCGTTCGCGGAGCGGATTGCGGCGCATGATGGTTCCCCGTTGTGGTTGGCACGCATAGTGCGCGATAGACTGCAGTCCGGGAAGCGGGGGGTTGGCTTGAAGCAGATCAAGGTCACGGCGGCGACGGTCTACATCACCGACATTCCGGTGCGCCTGATGCGCCGCCACGGCTCGGGCGACGTCGCAGGCTCGGTGAAGAACGCCATTCTGAAGCTCGAAACAGATGCCGGCATCACCGGTTGGGGCGATGCCGCCCCGTGGGCGGTGTTCACCGGCACCATCGAGGCCAATGCCGCCGCGCTGCACGTCTATCTCAGGCCTGTGCTGATCGGCGCCGATCCGTTCCGCATAGAGCAGCTCATGCACGATGCCGACCACGCCGTGGTCGGGCATCCTGAAGCCAAGGCTGCCATGGAGATGGCGCTATTCGACATCGTGGGCCAGGCCTCGGGCCTGCCGGTGGCCGAACTCTTGGGCGGCCGCTGCCGCGATGACATCCCTCTGTCGTTCTCCGTTGCCGATCCCGACTTCGCTCGCGACATGGAGATGGTGAAGCGGCTCTACGGCGAAGGCTTGCGGTTGTTCAAGATGAAGACGGGATTCGCGGGCCACGCCGCCGACCTCAAGCGCATGGAGCGCTTCCGCAAGGAGCTGCCGGCCGATGCCGACCTGCGCATCGACTACAATCAAGGCATGGTGACACACGACGCCATCCGGCAATTGCGTGACGTCGAGTCCTTCAAGCCGACCTTCATCGAGCAGCCGGTGCCTGGCCACCATCGCGCCGCCCTGGCCGAGATCACGCGCGCGCTCGACACGCCGGTGCTGGCCGATGAGAGCGTATTCACGACGACTGACGCGCTGCTCGTGGCGTCGCAGCGCATGGCCGATCTCGTCAGCATAAAGATCATGAAGCACGGCGGCATGCTGGCCGGCCGCAAGGTGGCGGCGATCTGCGAGGCGGCAGGCATCGCCTGTTACGGCGGCGACATGTTCGAGACAGGCATTGCCCATCTCGCCGGGACGCACGTGATCGCGGCGACGCCCAACATCTCGCTGGGCTGCGAGTTCTATCAGGCCAAGTACTTCCTCGAGCGCGATCTCCTGGCCGAGCCGTTCCCCATCGAGAACGGACGCGTGATCGTGCCGCGCACGCCGGGCCTCGGCATCAAGGTCGACGAGGATCGCGTGAAGCACTATGCCGTCGAGACGTTGAAATAAGTGATTGGCTCGCAATTTGCGTGCGTTCTTGACGGGTGCGAACCGCGACACCTAGAGTCGGTCGCGTGTTCCTCCTCGAGTGTCAGAACCGGCGGAGATCGGTCCAATCAAGATGAATAACGGCTAAGAGGAGAAGGGAAATGGGGATCCGCCGTCGTGATGTCGCTTCTGCGACTGCTATTGCTGCCGCTGCCGCCACGGTCGCCGCTGTTTCGGTGCCGGCGCGGGCGCATTCCAAGGATGAATCGACCTGGGACCTGATCAAGCGCACCGGCCAGGTGCGCATGGGCATCTTCGAGTACTCGCCCTATTTCATGCGCGACAAGGCGAGCGGCGAATGGGTCGGCGCCATGGTCGACATGGGCAAGGACATCGCCAACGAGCTCAAGGTCAAGTTCGTGCCGGTCGAGGTTGGCGGCTTCGGCGAGGCTGTGTTGTCGCTGCAGGCCGGCAAGGTCGACATGAACTTCGCCCTGCAGGCCACGCCTTTGCGCGCCACCGCCATCGACTTCGCCGGGCCGATCTACTGGATCGAATGGGTGACGGTGAACAACCCGAACTTCAAAGGCCGGGTGTGGGCCGACTACAACAAGGAAGGCGTCAAGGTCGCCGTCATGACCGGCACCTCCGACGAGCTGCTGCTGCGCAAGATGGCGCCCAAGGCGACGCGCGTTGAGTTCAAGTCTGCGGCGGAGATCGCGCTGGCCGTTTCGTCGGGCCGCGCCGACGCCTTCACCACGACGGTGCTGAACTCGATGGTCGCCAAGGCCAAGAATCCGGGCCTCGGCGACTTCGTCAATCCAACGCCGCGTGTGGCGCTGCCCGGCTATATCGGCCTGCGACTGGAGGACGACCAGCGCTGGCAGAAATTCCTCAACCGCTGGGCGGAGTGGAACATCCTGCTGGGCCATAACGAGGCGCGCATGAAGGCGGCCTTGGCTCGCGAGGGCCTGGAGATTCCGTCGACCGTGTCGTTCGCGCCGAACTGATGGCCCTTCTCTGATGGCCAAGTCCGTCACCGTGATAGGCGCCGGCATCGTCGGCGTCTGTTGCGCGCTTCACCTCCAGCGCGAAGGTTTCAGGGTCCAGCTCGTCGAAAAGGGCGAGCCGGGCATGAAGGCCTCCTTCGGCAATTCCGGCAGCTTCGGCATCGCCTCGTGCGTGCCCTTCGCCATGCCTGGCGTGCTGAAGAAGGTGCCGAAGATGCTGTTCGACTCCACGTCGCCGCTGAAGCTGCGCTGGAGCCACGTGCCGAGCGCGCTGCCCTGGTTCCTACGTTTCATCGCGTCGGCGCGGCTCTCGCGCGTCGAGGAGATCGCCGCCGCCCGCAACTCGCTGCTGGTGCACACGCACGCGGGCTACGCACCGCTGATCGAGGGCGCCGACGCCAAGCAGTGGGTGAAGGATGACGGGCTGATGATGCTCTTCGAAAGCGAAGAGACGTTCCAGAACGCTGCCTACGCCCTCGACTTGCGCCGCCGTCACGGCGTGCACATGGACATCCTGGACGGCAACGAGGCGCGGCAGATGGAGCCGGCGCTCTCGCAGAAAATCGTCAAGGCGGTATCGCTGCCCGACGTCAATCGCACCATCGATCCCTGGCGCCTCTGCGATTCGCTCGCCCAGGATTTCTTCCGCCGCGGTGGTGAGATCATCAACGCTGAGGTGCGGGACTTCGAGATCGGTGGAGAAGGCCCGACCAAGATCGTCACCGATCGCGGTCCGATCGATGTCGAGACCGTCGTGCTGGCGGCCGGCGTGTGGTCGCGTCCGCTCGCCAGGCAGCTCGGCACCTCGGTGCCGCTCGAGGCCGAGCGTGGCTATCACGTGATGTTCGCGGGCCAGGACTTCGGCTTGCGGCGCGCCCTGGTATCGGCCGATCGCAACGTGTCGCTGGCGCACATGCATGAGGGCATTCGCGCCACCGGCGTCGCCGAGTTCGCGGCCCCCGATGCGCCGCCCGACATGCGCATCGCCGACATGATCGCACGGCAGGCCAAGGAGCTGGTGCCCGGGCTGAAGGGCGAGCCCGCCTCGAAGTGGATGGGCCCCAGGCCCTCGCATCCGGATTCCAAGCCGGTGATCGGCCGCTCGCCGCGCCACAAGAACGTATTCTTCGCCTTCGGCCACGACCATCTCGGCCTCACCATGGCCGGCATCACCGGCAAGCTCGTAGCCGAGCTCGCGACCGGCAAGCCGACCACGGTCGATCTCGCACCGTTCCGTCCCGACCGGTTCTGACCATGATCCTCGCCGTCGTCTACAAATGGGACTTCGGTCTCGTCCTCAGCTACACCCATCTCTGGGCGAAGGGGCTCGGCGTCACGCTGGCCTATTCCGTGGGCACTATAGCCGGGGGCATGATCATCGGCGTCATCTGCGGCTTGCTGCTGCTGGTGCGCAGCCGCTGGGTGACCCTGCCGGTCCATTACTACGTGGAGATCTTCCGCTGCACGCCGCTCCTGGTGCAGATCGTCTGGTTCTACTACGCGTTGCCGATCGTGCTGCAGGTCGAGCTGCCCGACTGGTTCGCGGCAGGCCTCGGCCTCACGCTCTACATGGGTGCCTTCGCCACCGAGATCTTCCGCGGCGGCATCATCTCGATCGACAAGGGCCAGTGGCAGGCCTCGCGCGCGCTCGGCATGACCGGCGGCGAGCTGATGCGCCATATCATCCTGCCGCAGGCCACCAAGCGCATGATCCCGCCGTTCGTCAACCAGTCGATAATCCAGCTCAAGAACACCTCGCTGCTCTACGTCGTGGCGATCCCCGACCTCATGTACACGGGTTCGATCATCGTCTCCGACACCTTCCGGCCGCTCGAGGTCTATACCAGCGTCGCCATCGCCTACTTCATTATCCTCTATCCGCTCACCCTGTGGGCGGCCCGCCTGGAGGCGCGCGTTGACCAGTAGCAGCGAGGTGATGGTCAAGGTCGAGGGCCTGCGCAAGAGTTACGGTAACGTCGAGGCAGTGCGCGGCGTGTCGCTGGAGGTCGATCGCGGCCAAGTCGTGGTCGTGATCGGCCCGTCAGGCTGCGGGAAGTCGACCTTCCTGCGCTGCATCAATTTGCTGGAGAAGCCGTCGGCGGGCACGCTGCAGGTCGGCGACCGGCTTGTCGACTTCGGCGCCACGCATTCCATGCCGCGCGGTCGTGATCTGGCGCGCTTTCGCGCCCGCATCGGCATGGTGTTCCAGCAGTTCGACCTCTTTCCGCACATGACGGCGCTGCAGAACGTGATGTCGGGCCCGGTCATCGTGAAGAAGATGCCGAAGCCCGAGGCCGAGACCGTCGCCCGCGATCTTCTGGCCAAGGTCGGCCTCGCCGCCTTCACGGAACGCTTTCCGCGCAACCTGTCGGGTGGCCAGCAGCAGCGTGTCGCCATTGCGCGCGCCATGGCGATGGCGCCGGAGATCATGCTGTTCGACGAGGTGACGTCGGCGCTAGATCCCGAGCTGGTGGGCGAGGTCTTGGACGTCATGAAGCAGCTCGCGACCGACGGCACCACCATGATCGTGGTGACGCATGAGATGGCCTTCGCGCGTGATGTCGCCGACCAGGTCCTGGTCATGGATGCGGGCCAGGTGGTCGAGCAGGGCCGGGCGGAAGAGGTCTTGCTCCGGCCCCAGAACCCGCGTACGGCGTCGTTCCTGTCGCGCTTCCACAGCACCATCGGAGAGCGCAAAGCCTAGGGAGTTTGGGGCGAATGTTTCCGTCGAAGGACAATCTGACGATCTGCTTTGCGCACGCGGCTTACCAGATGCAGGCGCGCTTCGAGCTGCGAAAGACCGGCATCAAGAGCTTCCAGGTCTGGGCGTACGACGACCTGGTGAAGCGGATCGGCGAGGCCGACATCGTGGTGGCCTCAGGTATGTGGAAGAACGACCTGATCCCGCATGCCTCCAAGCTGAAGTTCATCCAGTCGATCAGCTCGGGCATGGACCAGTATTCCAAGGAGCAGCTCGGCGCCAAGGGTGTGCGGCTCGCCAGCGCCGCCGGCGTCAATGCCCGCGCCGTGGCCGAGCATGCGATCGCCCTCATCCTGGCGATCTTCCGGCGCCTGCCCGAGGCGCGCGACAACCAGCACCAGAAGATGTGGCGCGGCATGATCGGCGACCTCGCCCAGCGCGAGGACGAGCTCGGCGGCAAGACCCTGCTGGTCGTCGGCATGGGCCGCATCGGCAGCCATCTCGCCCTGCTCGCCAAGGCCTTTGGCATGAAGGTGATCGGCATCCGCCGCGATCCCTCGCAGGGCGAGAACGGCGCCGATTCAATCTACGGCATGGGTGACCTGGTGAAGCTGGTGCCGCAGGCCGACATCGTGGCGCTGACCTGCGCGCTCACGCCCGAGACCACGGGCCTGATGAGCGCCGCGGCGTTCAAGGCGATGAAGCCCGCGTCAGTCTTCGTCAACGTAGCGCGCGGCAAGGTCGCCGACGAGACGGCCCTGATCGACACCATGAAGAACAACCGCATCTGGGCCGCCGCGATCGACGTCACCGCGGAGGAACCCTTGCCGGCCGCCTCGCCGCTCTGGACCATGCCCAACGTCTTCGTCACGCCCCATACAGCGGGCGAGACCCGCGCCTACGAGGACAACGTGATCGACATCCTGGTCGAGAATCTCGATCGGCTGTGGCGCGACGAGAAGGCCTCGTTGCGCAACCAAGTCCTCTAGCCCACTACTTCTTTTCGTCCTTCTTGTCGTTGCCCTGAGGCTTCGGCGTCTGCGCCTGCTGGGGCTGCGGTGCCTGATGCTGCTGCGGCTGAGGCGCGGCCTGATGTTGCGGTTGAGGCTGCGGCTGGGGCGCCGCCTGGCGCTGTGGCTGCGGCTGCGGTTGCGATTGAGGCGGAGGCGCCGCCTGGCGCTGCTGCTGCGGCGCTGCCTGATGCTGTTGCGGTGCCGTCTGCTGCTGCGGAGCGGGCTGACGCTGTGGCGGCGGTGCTGCCTGTTGCTGAGGCTGGGCCTGTTGCGGCGCGGGCTGCGGACGCGGCGGCGCGGCGTGGCCCTCCTGCTGAGGCGCGGCACGCTGCGGCGGCGGAGCCGCCTGTGGCTGCTTCGGCGGTTCGGGGCGCGGCTGCTGGGCTTGTGGTGCCTGCGGCGCCTGGGGTGGCGGCGCAGCCTGCTGACGCGTGGGCTCGGCAGGCTTCGGCTGCGGCTGCGGTGCTGCCTGTGGCTTTGTGGGTTCGACGGGCCGGCCCTGTTGCGGCGCCGGCAGCGGCGGCGTCGCCTGCTGCCGTGGCGCCTCCGGCCGGGCTTGTGGCGCGGGCGACGGCGCGGCTTGGGGCTGAGGCGCAGCCTGCTGCTGCTTCGGCGGATCGCCGGGCTTGGCCGGTTCGGTCGACGCAGGTGCCGGCGTGACCGCACCTTTGAGCTGCGGCGGCGCCGCGCCCTGCCGCGGCACAAGCGCCGGCGCGATCTGCCGGCTCTTGTCGTCGGTCGCGGCTTTCGGCTGCATCGAAGCGACCTTCGGGCCCGGCGCGGCGGTCAGCTGGGCGGAAGCCGGCCTGGCAAGCGTTGGCATGTCGGCAACGGCGGTCTTGGCGACCGCAATATTGCTGGTCTTCAGCGCCGTCTCGGCGCTCGCCTTGGCAGCGGCTTCGGCCTTGGGATCGACCGGCTGCGGCGCGGGTGCGGCCATACTCCTGGCCTGAGGCGCTGCGAGCGGCGTCACCGTCGCTGGCGCGGCGGCATTTGGCGTGGCGGCGCTGACTACAGATGCCGTCGGCGCGGGCGGTGCCGCAACGGGCGCCACCGGTGCGGCGGCGATCACCTGCGGCTGCACCCGAAGGGCGGAGCGCATGACCGGCTGCGACTGCACGAAGGCCGAGGTCGGCACGACGGTGGCGAAGCGCTGGTTCATCAGCACCGAGTTCTGGCCGGCGACGAAGGCCTCCCGGCGCTGGGCGCGCTGCCAGCGGTCCTCGAGGAGGTGATCTTCGACGCGCGCCGTCCGATTGAGCCGCAGGTAATAGTCGCGATCGGTCGTGTAGGGTGGCACGTAGACCTCGCGCGGTCCCAGCGGGAACCAGCCGACCGGCGCCGCGCTCTGGTTGCCGAGCGTCATGGCGAGTTCCACGCCGCCGACGAAGGCGACCAGCGCCGGCGCATAGACCGGGCGCACGTCGCGCTGCGGCGGCACCCAGACCCAGCGATTGCCGGCATTGGCCCACCGGCCGTAGTGGTACGGCGCGAAGCCCCATGGCTGCTCGTCGATCCAGGTCCAGCCCCACGGCTGCACGTAGGACCAGTGGCCGGTTCGGTACGGCGCCCAGCCACTCGGTACGGCGCGCGGCGCCCAGACCTGGCCGTAGCTGCCGTCGTTGATCCAGTCGCCGTAAGCGTTGAGGTCTTCATAGCCGGTCATGCCTGCCGACAGGTACTGCGGCGGTTCGTAGGCGACCTGGCGATCGCGGCTCGCCCAGTAAGCCGGCGGCGTGGGCGGCGCGGTCTGGATGGTGCGAAGCTGCATGGCGCTGCCGTCGCCGGTCACTTCGGCGACCTGGTTGGGCCCCACCGCCAGGACCTGACCGTTCAGGCCCTGGATCTGCGCCGCGCCAGCCCGCACGCCGAGCCGCGTCGGATCCTGGGTCGAGCCTGCCTCGACATAATAGTCGCCTTGCTGCAGCAGCTTGATGGTGCCGCGCGGCGTGACGATCTCGTAGGGCTGGTTGGTGTCGGTCGCGAAGGACTTCACGTCGATGCGGCCCTGTCCGAGCTGCAGGCGGGTCTGGCTGTCGTCGAGCGCCAGCACGTCGAGCTCGGTGGCGCCTTCCATGCGGATGCGCGTGCCGGCGAGCGAGACCTCGCTACGGGCGTTGGGTTCCGTCCATAGGGCGTCGCCAGTGGTCAGCGGCGTGTTGACGACAGCCCGCGTCCAGCCGCTCTGCACGTCATCGTGGAAGGAGACCGCGCCGTTGACGAAGGCGAGACGCCCGACCCGGCCCGGCGGCTCGCTTTGGGCCATGGCGCTTGACCAGGCCAGGGTCGCTCCGAGTAGTCCCGCCGCGATTGCGGCGACGCCACGAAACAATTCGCGCATTTTTGCGGCCTCCTGCTAGGCTCTGACCCTGCAACTGTGGAGAACGCCGACTCGTCTCGGCCGGTTCCGGAAGGGGAAGAGAATGCCTGTCGCAGATCCGCATCGTTTGATTCTGACCGGGGAAAACCCGTTCATCCGCTTGTCCGAAAAGGACGGCGATCCCAATTCGACCGATGCCAGCTACTGGCGGATCCTGTTCTGCCCGGCCGGGCCGGGACATGTGCTCTACGTGAAGAGCGAGCTGACAAACGGCCATTGGCGGATCTATTCTGACAACATCGCCATGGCACGCTGGCTGCAGCAGACCGTGCAGGGCATGCTCAATGCCGAGCTCAAGGACGCGACGGTCCCCGTGATCGACGCCAGCTTCTCGAAGTCGGGCGATCCGCGCTACTTCTGGACCGAGCACATCAAGGCGCACGGCGCCGACATCGCCATGACCTGGTACGACATCGGCGAGCCGCTTCTGATCCACACGGAACCCAACCAGCCGCCGCAGAACCGGCAGTACGGCGTTTGCACAGTGCTGGTGCCGGCAATGGGTGCGCGGCTCACCATAAACGGCAATCAAGCGCGCGGCACGCCCTGGAAGCGCGACCGCGAAGGCCGGCCTTTCAGTACCTGCGCGCTGGCATTTTCGGAGAGCTGGACGGAGGCGCGCTAGGCTTTCGGCGCAAACCCCATGGCGCGGGCGAGATGCGTGTAGCTCGCCCGCCGCACGTCTTCGTCGTGCGTCCAGGTGACCACGGCCATTTCGTCGACGCCGACGCGATCCTTGAGCTCCTCGATTCGAGCGGCGACCTCGAGGCCGGTACCGACAAAGGAATCGCGACGAAAACGCTCGACGCGGCCCTGGTCGTACTCTTCGAGCGCCTTGGCGGCGACATCAGGCGCATCCAGCGGCACCAGGATGCCGCGATCACGGTTCATGCGCGAGAGCGCGCGTGACGTGAAATGGTACTGCGCCTCCTCGATGGTCCCGGCGGCCAGCGCCCAGACGCAGAGGCCCGAGCGCGGCTCGGGATGGCGCGCGCTCGGCCGGTACTTCTCCTTGTAGAGCTTTATGGCGCGCTCGCCGCCGGCGCCGTCGCTGAAGAACCAGGCGTAGCAGTAGGGCAGGCCGAACAGGGCGGCGACCTGGGCGCCGTAATCGGAGCTGCCAAGGATCCAGACCTCGGGCGCCGTCTCGCCTTGCGGGAAGGCTTTTACGGCGGCGAAGGGATGGCGATCGACCAAGGGCTCGCCATGAACCCAGGCAATGAGATCGCGCACGTCCGCTGGAAAATGCTCCGGTCTTTCATTGGCGGCAGGATTGAGAGCAAAGGCCGTTCGTCCGTCGGAGCCTGGAGCACGGCCAAGGCCCATGTCGATGCGGCCCGGTGCCAGCGCATCGAGCACACGGAATACCTCGGCCACTTTGAAGGGCGCGTAGTGCGGCAGCATGATGCCGGCGCTGCCGATGCGGATACGATCGGTAGTGGCGGCGATCGCCGCGATCACGATCTCGGGCGCCGTGCCGACGATGGTCGGATGGTTGTGATGTTCGGAGACCCAGAAGCGCTCGTAGCCCAGCGCCTCGCAATGCTTGGCGAGCGCCACGGTATTGCGGATCGACTGGTCCTGGGGGCGGCCGGCGACGGCGATCGACTGATCGAGAACGGAAAGACGCATACGCAGCAGATGGCCTGCTTCGGCTAATCCGGCAAGCCCGAGATCTGGAACAGGGCGTTCAGGAGAGGGCTTGGCGTGGTGAGGGGGCCAAAAGCCCCTTTGAAGACCTGGACTATCTGGCCGCGCCGGTAGATGTGGCTGAGCGCCGTGTCGACCGCGAGGCGGAAATCGCTGTCGCCGCGACGCAGGGCAAGGGCGATCGGCTCGATGCTGAGATAGGTATCGGCCATCAGCAGGCTCGCGGCCTCCTTCTCCTTGCGCAGCAGGAAGGTAAGCGTCGCCCGATCGGCGAAATAGGCTGCGACCTGTCCCTTGGCGAGAAGGTCAATGCCCTCCTGGTTGGTCTTCACCATGACCAGCTCGGCATTGATCTGCGTGCCGGTCAGAGCGCGGCGCAGTTCCTGCTCGGTCGTGGTGCCCGGCAGGACGGCGACCTTCTTGCCGGCAAGCTGTTTTACGTCCCGTGGACCGTTGGGGCCGATAGCGAAGCTCGCGCCGTCGATGAAGATCGGGATGGAGAAATCGACCTTGCTACGACGCGACAGGGTCGCGGTCGACGATTCGCAGAGCAGGTCGGCCTTGTTGTCGACGATGGTGTCGAAGCGATTCACCGAATTGACCGCGACATACGCCACCTTCAGGTCAGGGATCTTGAGCTGTTCCTTGAACTGGTCGGCGACGGCGCGGCAGAGATCGACCGAGTAGCCCTGAGGCGCCGCGGTGGCCGGGCTGCCGGGCGCGATGTAGGAGAAAGGTGGTGCATCGGGGTCGTAGGCGATGCGCAGCGTCTTGCTGGCGCGGATCTGGTCGAGCGTCGGTGTTGGCGTCTGGCCGGCAGCCTCGCCTGCGAACCACACGGCGCTTGCCAGCGTCAGCGCGCCAAACGTCTTCGATAGTGCACTCATTGTTTCGCCCCCGGATTGTCGCGTAACAATCCGACATCCATGCCGTTGTGACTACAGGAATTCCCCATTCGACAGGTGCACCCATGGCCAAGCCAGCCAACAAGGTGGTCGGCATCGACCACATCTCGATCAGGGTCAGCGACTATGCGAAGTCGAAGGCCTTTTATGGCCGCCTGTTCGACTTCCTGGGGTTCGAGATCTCGGACGAGTATCCCAATACGATCGGCTGGACCAACGGCAAGACGCGCTACTGGATCGCGGCCGCCGAGGGCCGCAAGAAGCACCGCATCGGCGATGTCGGCCTGCATCACTATGCCTTCGAACTGCGCAATCGGAAGGACGTCGACGCGTTGCAAAGTTTCCTCAAGGAGCATCGCGTTCGCATCGTCGATCCGGCCGACGAGTACTACGAGGACTACTACGCGGTATTCTTCCTCGACCCTGACGGCATCAAGCTGGAAGGCATGAAGTACGGCGAATTGACGGCGAAGCGAAAACCTAAGCCATTGAAAAAGAAGGGGTAATTATTTCATTGAAATAGTTTCTGCGAATGACTTGCAATTCTACGCAGGCGCAGCATATTTAGAAACGTTCTAATCTATTCAACGGAGCGTTTCATGCTGACCATTGGCGACAAGTTTCCTTCCTTCGACCTCAAGGCGGTGGTGAGCACTGATGCGAAGACGGCCTTCAAGCAGGTGTCCGACAAGAGCGACGCCGGCAAATGGAAGGTCGTGTTCTTCTGGCCGAAGGATTTCACCTTCGTCTGCCCGACCGAGATCGCCGCCTTCGGCAGGCTCAACAAGGACTTCGCCGAGCGCGACACGGTCGTCTACGGCGTCTCCACCGACTCCGAGTTCGTGCACCTGGCTTGGCGCCAGAACCACGCCGACCTGAAGGCCCTGCCGTTCGCCATGCTGGCCGACATCAAGCGCGAGCTGTCCCAGGCGCTGGGCATCCTCGACAAGAGCGAGGGCGTCTGTCTGCGCGCCACTTTCATCGTCGATCCCGAAGGCATCATCCGCTTCGTGTCGGTGAACGATCTCTCGGTCGGCCGCAATCCGCAGGAAGTGCTGCGCGTCCTCGATGCGCTGCAGACCGACGAGCTCTGCCCCTGCAACTGGCAGAAGGGCGAAGAGGTCCTTAAGGCCGCTTAAGGAGGTAACCATGTCGATCGACGTCCTGAAGGACCGGCTTCCGGAGTATGCCCGCGACCTCAAGCTCAACCTGTCGAGCCTGGCGTCCGAGCAGCTTCTCAACCCGCAGCAGAAGGCCGGCAGTTTCATCGCCGCCGCGCTCGCGGCCAACCATGCGCCGACCACGCAAGCCGTGGTCGACGCCTTCGGTCCCGAGATCACGCCCGAGGCGCTGAACGCCGCCAAGATCGCGGCCTCGCTGATGGCGATGAACAACATCTACTACCGCTTCGTGCACCTAGTGCACGCGACCGACTATAAGACCCTGCCTGCCAAGCTGCGCATGACGGCGATGGCCAAGCCCGGCGTCGACAAGGTCGACTTCGAGCTGTGGTCGCTGGTGGTCTCGGCCATCAACGGCTGCGGCATGTGTCTGGAGGCGCACGAAGAGGTCTGCCGCGAGCACGGCCTTTCCGCCGAGCAGATCCAGGCCGCGGTACGTATCGCCGCAACCGTCCACGCCGTCGCCCGCACGCTCAGTGCGGAAGAGGCATTGACGACACTCGCCAAGGCCGCGTAGTCCTCCGAAGCTCCGCAGGAGCGAAGGAGGAAGCCTTGTAGCGTCACGACATGCGGGCCAAACTCCGGGCCGCTTTGTAACCGGAGGACCCGCATGTCGATGACCGCCACCAATCCGCAGGCTCACTCCGTTTCTCCCAAGGGCATGCTGATCGGCGGCCAATGGGTGGAAAGCGCCTCGGGCGCGCGCCTCACCATCGAGAACCCCGCCAAGAAGAAGCCGATCGCGGAAGTACCGCGCGGCAATGCCGCCGACGTCGATCGCGCCGTCGTCGCCGCGACCAAGGCCTATGCCGAATGGCGCAAGGTCCCGCCGCGCGAGCGCGGTAAGGCGCTGCTCAAGATCGCTGAGGCCCTGCAGGCCCGCGCCGAGGAGATGGCCCGGACCATCGCGCTCGAGACCGGCAACGCGCTGCGCACGCAGGCGCGCGGTGAGGCCAACATGACGGCCGACATCTTCCGCTACTTCGGCGGCCTCGGCAGCGAGCTCAAAGGCGAGACCATCCCGCTCGGCGAGCACGTTCTCTCCTACACCCGTCGTGAGCCGCTAGGTGTGGTCGGCGCCATCATTCCGTGGAATGCCCCCGTCATGCTGGCCGCCCTCAAGATCGCGCCCGCGCTCTGCGCCGGCAACACCATGGTGATGAAGGCCGCCGAAGACGCCCCGGTCGGCGTGCTGCTGCTGGCCGAGGTCTGCCAGGAATTCCTGCCGCCGGGTGTGCTCAATCTCCTGACCGGCCTCGGCCAGGAGGCCGGCGAGCCTCTGCTCAACCATCCGGGCATCCGCAAGCTTTCGTTCACGGGCTCGACCGAAGTCGGCAAGATCGTGATGCGCGCCGCAGCCGAGCGCATCGTGCCAGTGTCGCTGGAACTGGGCGGCAAAAGCCCATCGATCGTCTATCCCGATGTCGGCGAGGACTGGGCGGTGGACGGCGTCATCGCCGCCATGCGCTTCACGCGGCAGAGCCAGAGCTGCACGGCGGGCTCGCGCCTGTTCCTGCACGAGGACATCTTCGATTCCTTCCTGAGCAAGCTCGAGAAGAAGACGACGTCGCTCAAGATCGGCGATCCGCTCGACGAGAAGACCGACATCGGCACCATCATCAACAACAAGCAGTTCACCAAGGTCTGCAAGTACGTCGACGAGGGCCTGAAGCGCTCCGATGCCAAGCTGGTGTTTGGCGGCCTGCCGCCCAAGACCGGGCCGCTGAGCGAAGGCTACTACGCGGTGCCCACGGTGTTCGCCGACCGCTCCAACGACTGGCGCCTGGCGCGCGAGGAGATCTTCGGGCCGGTACTGGTGGCGATCCGCTGGAGCGACGAGGCCGAGGCGATCCGCATGGCCAACGACAGCCACTACGGCCTCGCCGCCTATGTCTGGACGCACGACATCGGCACCGGCCTCAGGACGGCGCACGCCATCGAATCGGGCTGGGTGCAGGTCAATCAGGGGCTGGGCCAGGTGCCCGGCATGTCATACGGCGGCTACAAGCAGAGCGGCATCGGCCGCGAGTTCTCGCTCGAGGGCATGCTCGACAGCTTTACCCAGCGCAAGAACGTGACGGTCAATCTCGACGTCAGACGGACGTAGGACGCCGTACTCAGGACGACGGAGCCCTCAAGCCGGTACTTTCTTGTGGTGCTCGGTCGCGCCCTGGTACGCGTGGCCGATGCGATAGAGCAGCGCCTCGTCGAACGGCCGGCCGATCAGCTGAAGGCCGATCGGCGCGCCGTTCTTGTCGAAGCCGCAAGGCACCGACAGCGCCGGCAAGCCGAGCGTGTTGAACGGCCGCGTCAGCCCGGTAAAGCGCGCCACCATCTTGAGCGTCGCCGGCCCCCCCGAGGCTTCGACATCGGTTTCCTCGATGGTGGGGATGGGGAAAGGGATGGCCGGCAGCAGGACAGCATCGACGCCGTGCATGGCCTGCGCCAGGAACTCGCGCACGAAGTGGGCGCGCAACCGCAGCGCATCGATGTACTGCGTGGCAGGAATGAAGTAGCCCGCGTCCGTTCGCGTGCGCACCTGGTTGGCATAGGGCGCGTTGGCCTCCATCCATGGCCGGTGCATGGCCGCCGCCTCGCACTTCACGATCACTTCGGCGGCCCGGTAGAGGTCGGTGAAGTCGGGCATCTGCGCCGGGGCGATGATGGCGCCGAGCTTGCCCAGCGCATCGGCCGCAGCCTGCACGGCGGCACCGATCTCCGCATCGACCGGCACCAGCGCGTCAGGCAAAGCGAAGCCGATCCTGAGGCCGCGCACGCCGCCCTCGAGCAGAGCTTCGTAGTCAGGCACCGGCTTCTCGCTGGTCGTGGAATCGTCGGGATCGTGGCCGGCGACGACGGCCAGCATGCGGGCGTTGTCGCGCACCGTGCGCGTCAATGGCCCGACATGGTCCAGCGTCCAGGAGCGCGCCACGGCGCCGGCGCGACTGACGCGGCCGTAGGTCGCCTTCATGCCGACGACGCCGCACGCCGAGGCGGGCAGCCGGATCGAGCCGCCGGTGTCCGAGCCCAACGCGCCATAGACCATGCGGGCGGCAACCGAAGCACCCGAGCCGCTGGAGCTGCCTCCGGTGACGCGCTTGTCGTCCCATGGATTGCGGCAGTGGCCGTGATGCACGTTGTGCCCGGTCGGGCCAGCGGCGAATTCGGCCATGTTGAGGAAGCCCAGCTCGACCACGCCGGCGGCATCGAGCTTCTGCAGCGCCGTCGAGGTGACGGGTGCCACCCAGTTGCGCCGGATGGCGCTGCCACCGGTCGAGATCTCGCCGGCGCGGTAATACATGTCCTTGTGCGCCATCGGTACGCCGTGCAGCGGACCGCGCCGCTTGCCGGCGGCGAGTTCCTTGTCCATGGCGCGCGCCTGCTCCAGGGCCTTTTCCTTGTTGAGGCGCAGGAAGGCGTTGGTGCGCGGTTGCCACACGGCGATGCGCGCCAGGCAAGCCTCGGTCGCCTGCACCGAGGTGATGCGGCCGGCAGCGATGGCATCGGCGACGTCGCTGAGGTCGCGCAGGGCGAGATCGTCGTTGATCATTTGGCTTCCTTCGCGAGCACGCTGGCAAAGGCCGCGGGATCGTCGTCGAAGGTGAGGCGCTGGGCGGCGGCCTTGCGCACCGCCTCGTTCAGCACCTCGACTTCGGCGGCGATCTCGGCCAGCCGCTTGTCGTCATAGGTGAGGCCTTGGAACTGCTTGGCGAGGCCGGCGGCGAGGCGGGTCTTGTCGTCCATGAAACCTCCTTCAGGCGACGAGGTGAAGCTGGTGCTCGGCGAGCCTCGTCTGATCTTCTTTGGTGAACGTCATGGTCTTGCGGATCTTCTGGTCGAGTTTCATGCCGATCGCCTCTGCACAGGCGGCAAGCGTAGCGGTCTCGGCCTCGAACAGAAAGTGCGTGAAGGTCAGGACCTTGTCGGTGAAGGCGGCAAGCCCGCTCATCACCACCAGCAGATCGCCGGCGTGCAGCGGACGCCGATAGTGGTTCAGCATCTCGACGACCACCGAGCCTTCCTGGCGATCCTGCATCGCGGCACGGTCGAAGCCGAGATGGTTCCACAGAAGTGGCGCGGCGTCGGAGTAGCGGCCGAACTGATGGTGCGGCAGGAACTCGCCGCGCTCGTCGCATTCGGCGGGTGCGACTACGCTGCGGCCGACTTCGATCAGGCCGCAGCGCGCCGCATCGCCGAGCGCCAGATCAGGCAGGCCGAGCTTGCCGACGCTGCGCGGCTTCGCGTTGTCCGGCAGTGCCACGATCGCCGCTTCGGCACGCGCGCGGAACGCATCGGGCCACGGCCGGTCGCAAACGATGCGCCGGCCCATCGTTGCCGCGACGGAGCCGTCGGACGGATTGCGAATCTCGTGATAGGCGAGCAGGTGATTGTCGCCGACCTCGACCGGAGCCGACAAAACCTCGACCGGATCGACTTCGCGGAACTCGCGCAGATAGCGGACGTGATCGCTGGCGGCACGGACGTCGAGCCGGGCGGCGCGCTGGGCGCGCGGTCCGAGACCGAACTCGGCCAGCAGGTGAGCCGACGCTTCGTGGCCGAACTCGGTGTAGAACTGGACGTTCAAATGGTCGTTTTCATCGCACTGCCAGGTGTTCACGGCGGTGGTGAAAGTCGGGATCAGGCTGGGCCTCGACACGCTACGCGCTCTCTGCAGTCTGTGGATGACTGCTTCAAATGGCCGAAAAAGCCCCAAAAATCGACATTTTTCGTACATTGGGGGCTTGCGGGGGATCGATTCGTGGATAACCTTGGACGCGTCAACGCTGCCCTGGGGCGTCAGGAAGTCGTTGACGAACAAAAAACCTAAGGGACCCCTCATCATGGCTACCGCAACCAAACCGTCTGCTCCAACCGTCCCGCTGTCGAAGGTGGCGGCCGAACTGGCTGAAAAGACGGGCATGACCAAGAAGGACGCGACCGGCTGCCTCGACGATTTCATCGGCCTGGTCGTGAAGCATCTCAAGAAGGGCAACAAGGTTCGCATCACGGGCCTCGGCATCCTTCAGGTGCGCAACCGTCCGGCGCGCATGGGCCGCAACCCGGCGACCGGCGAGGCGATCAAGATCAAGGCGTCGAAGAAGGTCGCCTTCCGCGTCGCCAAGGACCTCAAGGAAGCGATCTAAGCCTCATCGATATCCTCGACGGGGAAAGATCGGGCGGGTCCCGGCGCGAGCCGGGCCCGCCCTTCTTGTTTGATTTGAGCGCTCTTCACGAACGTTCGGGAGGCAGGCCTTGCCTTCTCGCGTAAGCCTCCATGGCCGAGGGAGTCCATAAGAAGACGCAGATCTCCCCTGGGAGAGAGGGTGCTTCCCCCAGCGTGTCCCCTTCGTTGTCGATATGTGCGATGATTTCGTCGGGCGTTCTTTCCAGACGCTGCTTCGAGGCGACATCCGAATCAAAGGCTACCAGCACGCCTCGCCGCAGCATCTCACGCTCCGCTTCCAAGGTGAGGCGCTTCACCTCGCGATCGTCCTCAACACCGAGATCGTACTTCACGTCGTCGCAAACTTCGTCGAGGCTTATCTCGTCCGGCGTGGAGAGCGAGATGTCGACGAGTGCCTTCAACTTGGCATTCATCGTATCATCCATGGCCTACCCCCGGTTGTTGTAGTGGAAGGTGACGCGCTTTCGGCCAGGGTATCTTATGTCTAGGGCCGGTATCGAACTTTCTTCTCCAGGATGGGTGCGCTGGCGTACCTGTTCGGTACGTGTCCGCATAGCGGCAAGCACGGTAACTCTTTGCCGGACGCCACCGGTCCTTGTATAGCCGGCGTCTCGCCCTGCATGGATACGTTTACTCTCCTCAAATTCCTGACCCAGTCCGCCATGCCGCCGGCATCGATGGCCGCCGGCTTGCTGTTGGGTGCCGTGTTGGCGATGGTGGGCTTGCGCCGATTGGGCAAGCTGGTCGTCGCCCTGGCCATCGCCCAGACTCTGGTGCTGTCGTTTCCACCGGTGGCCGATGCGCTGCTCGAGCCGCTGCAGGACAAGGCGCGCGCGGCAGCGGCAGAGGCGCCTGCCTGCTGCTATGAGGCGATCATCGTGCTGGGTGGCGGCATGACGCCTGCTGTTCCGCCTTTCCTCATGGAGCCCGACCTCTCCGACGCCGCCGACCGCGTCTGGTATGCCGCCCAGCTTTTTCATCGCGGCATCGCGCGGCGCATCATCGTGAGCGGCGGCTCGCTGTCGCCGCTGAAGGCCGGGCCGGCAACGAGCGAGGCCGAGGCGATGCGCCGGTTCCTAATCGATCTCGGCGTGCCGGCGGATGCGATCGTCTCGGAGGGCAATTCGATGAACACGCTCGATAACATCCGCAACGTGCGCGCGATGGTCGGCGACGCCCGCGTGGCGCTGGTCACCTCCGGCTATCACATGCCACGGGCGTTGAAGATCGCGCGGCAGGGCAACCTCAATGTCGGCGCCTTCCCCACCGACTGGCGCGTGCCAGCCGAGGCACGGCCGTCGTGGGACAACTGGGTGCCGTCGATCGCCGCAATGGCCTGGTCGAGCATCAGCTTGCGCGAGCACATTGCCCTGATGTTGGATCGTCGAGGAGACATCTGATGACCAGCGCCTCTTATCGCCTGCACCGTCGCACGGCCCTTCGTCTTGCCGCGGGCGTGGCTGCGACCGGTCCCCTGTTGATGTCACTCGGCCGCCGGCCGCATGCCCAGACTCTCGACAAGGTGAGCATCCAGACCGACTGGCGCGCCCAGGCCGAGCATGGCGGCTACTACCAGGCGATCGCCACCGGCCTCTATCGCAAGGCCGGCATCGAGTGCGACGTGCGCCAGGGCGGGCCCAGCCTCAATATCAGCCAGCTCCTGATGGCCGGCCGTGTCGACATGACCATGTCGGGCAGCTTCGAGGCTTTCACCTTCGTCCGCGAGAACGCACCCTTCTTCACCATTGCCTCGATCTTTCAGAAGGATCCTCAGGTCCTGATCGGTCACCCGGACACCGGTTTCGACTCTTTCGAGAAGCTCAAGGGCCGGTCGATCCTGATTGGCGCCGGCGGGCGCGTGACCTACTGGCCTTACCTGCGCAAGAAATACGGGCTCTCCGACAGCCAGCTCAGACCCTACAACTACAGCCTGGCGCCGTTCCTTGCCGACAAGGAGTTGATCCAGCAGGGCTTCCTCTCATCCGAGCCCTACCCGATCACCCAGGCGCTCGGCCGGCCGCCGTCGGTGCTGCTGATCGCCGATGCAGGCTACCAGCCCTACCAGAACACGATCGCGATCTCGCGCAAGATGGTGGAGGAGAAGAAGGATCTCGTGCAGCGTTTCGTCGACGCCACGATCGAGGGCTGGGCGCAGTACCTCAAGGGCGGGCCTGCCATCGAAGCGGCCAATGCGCTGATAAAGCAGGCCAACCCGGAGCAGACCGACGACCGCATCGCATACGCCATCAAGGTGTTGAATGAACGCGGCATCGCCATGTCAGGCGACGCTCTGCAGGGCGGCATCGGCGCCATGACAAACCAGCGCTGGCAGGAGTTCTATGCCTCTATGGTGGCGGTCGGCGTGCTGCCGCCGGGGCTCGACGTCAGTCGCACCCATACGCTGGAATTCGTGAACAAAGGCATCGGAAAGCCATAAGAGAGGAGAGCGGCATGCATAAGGTCAGCGAAGAACACGAGATGCTGCGCGATCTGGTGAAGAAGTTCGTGCGCAACGAGCTGATGCCGCTCGAGAAGAACATCTTGGACCGCTTCGCCGCCGGCCAGCCGGCCGCGCTCTCCGACGAGGAGAACCAGAAGCTCTTCAAGCAGTGCAAGGAGCTCGGCCTGTGGGCGCTGGACGTGCCGGAGGAGGCGGGCGGCGCCAACCTGCCGGCGGTCGCCCTGGTCGGCGTCAACGAGGAGCTGGGTTACACGGCGGTGCCGTTCACCTTCCCACCGGACTCGCCCAATCTCCATATGATGCTGGCGACCGTCACGCCGGAGCAGCGCAAGAAGTACCTCGAACCCTACGCCGCCGGCGAGACGACCTCGGCCATCGCCATCTCCGAGCCCGGCGCGGGCGGCGACCCGGCCGGCATGAAGACGCGCGCGGTCAAGGACGGCAACGACTGGGTGATCAACGGCCGCAAGATCTGGATCAGCCGCATCGCCAAGGCCGACTTCACCATCGCCATGGCGGTGACCGATCCGGAGAAGGGCTCGCGCGGCGGCATCACTGCCTTCCTGGTCGACAAGGGCACGCCCGGCCTGGTCGTGGCGCGGGCCATCCCGATGCTGGCCGGCCAGCGCACTTACGAGGTCGTGTTCGAGGATTGCCGGGTGCACGAGAGCCAGGTGCTGGGCCGCATCGGCCAGGGCTTTGCGCCCATGCAGCTTCGCCTGACCGTGCGCCGCCTGCAGATGGGCTCGTGGTGCATCGGCATGGCCCAGCGGGCGCTCGACATGCTGGTCGAGCACGCCAACCAGCGCGTGACCTTCGGACAGAAGCTGGCCGACCGCCAGGCCATCCAGTGGTGGATCGCCGACGCCGCCACCAAGCTGCATGCCTGCCGCCTGATGGTGATGGATGCGGCAGTCAAGCAGGACGAGGGCCGCGACGTGCGCATGGAAGCCTCGATGATCAAGGTCTTCGCCACCGAGATGGCGACCGAGGTGATCGACCATGCCCAGCAGGCGTTTGGCGCCATGGGCGTCACCCAGGAGCTGCCGCTGTCCTGGCTGGCGCAGAAGGTGCGCACCATGCGGGTCTACGAGGGGCCGTCGGAGGTCCATCGCATGGTGATCGCGCGCCGCATCCTGGGAGGCCGTTGACAGCCAGCGGCGGTCGGGCCGATCATTTCGGCATGCAGCGATGGAGTATGCGATGACCTATACGCTCGACACTTTCATCAAGGACGCCAAGTCGGCTCTCGCGGACAACGAAGGTCCGGCCGGCCGCGAGAAGGTGCGCGTGCTCCTCGAGAAGCTTTTGACCAACAAGTCGTTCGTTGACGAGGCGGTGGGACCGGCCGCGCCAATCGGCACGCGCAAGCTCTATGAGGACAAAGACCTGGGTTTCGTCGTGCTGGCGCACTGCAATCCCAAGCCGCATAAAAGCCCGCCTCACGATCATGGCAGCTCGTGGGCGGTCTACGGCCAAGCGGTCAAGTACACCGACATGAGCGAGTTCAAGCGGCTCGATGGTGGCCGGGGCGAGGGCGAGGCCAAGCTCGAAAAGGTCAAGAGCTACCGGCTGGAGCCCGGCCATGCCGGCGTCTACGACGTCGGCGCCATCCATGCCATCGACTATCCCGAGGGCAGCCGCTTCGTGCGCGTCACCGGCCGTGATCTCGACTACGTGCAGCGCCTGAAGTTCGACACCGCCGCGGGGACGGCCATCACCATCGAGAGCGCGACAGCCGGCCGCGCCTAGGGTCGGGTTCTCACAGAACGGTCATCGCCGCTGCGTTGCGGTTCGGCCGGGGACGGGCGACTTTCCGTCCATGGATGCCCGGGTTGAAAACTACATTCGTCGAGGCAGGTTCTATGTCGACGGCTGGCTGCGCAGCGAAGCGGCGCAGGTCGTCGTCGCCTTGACCGAGCGCCAGCGGTCGCTCGGCATTGCTGGCGGCATCGCCGAGATCGGCGTTCACCACGGCAAGCTCTTCATCCTGCTTTATCTGCTGGCCCAGGCGTCGGAGAAGGCGGTCGCCATCGACCTGTTCGAGGATCAGCACCTGAACATCGACAATTCGGGCAGCGGCGACCTCGCGAAGTTCCGGCGCAACCTCGAGCGTCATGCCGACAACAAGCGTCTGGTGCTGCATCAGGGCAACTCGATGGATCTTACCGGCGCCATCCTGACGCGGCTGGCGGATGGCCCGCTGCGCTTCGTCAGCGTCGACGGCGGCCACACCGCCGAGATCGCGGCCCATGACGTGGCGACGGCCGAGTCGGCGATCGCCGAGGGCGGCATCATCATCGTCGACGACGTGTTCAACGAGCAATGGCCGGGGGTCGGCGACGGCGTGCGTCGCTACTTCGAGCGCCGGCCCAACCTGGTTCCCTTCGCGATCGGCGCCAACAAGACCTATTTCTGTCGGCCCTCGCACCGAGACATCTATCACGATGCCGCGGCGGCGGCGGCATCGACCGCCACGGCCACCGAGTTCCTGGGTCAGCCCGTGGCCTTCCTCCAATTCTTGCGGCCGGGACTGAAGGACAGGGTGGCGGAATCCTCAGCGTGGCGGCACCTGCGGACGACGCCGATCGGCCTGCCCTTGCGCTGGGCCTGGCACACCGGCCGCACGTTGCGGCGCGGCCTCAGCCGAAACGAAGATTTTTAGCGGTTTGCGGATTCTTCGCGCTCTTGCGCGTATTCCTCGGCGGCGACGGCGAAGTTGAGGTTCTGGCCGCCGCGGAAATAGAAAGTGGTGATGCCCAGCAGATGTCCGCGGGCGTCGAACAGGCCGCCGCCTGAAGAGCCCTGCGAGATCGGCGCCGAGGTCTGCACGACGCGCGACTGGTTATAGACCCGCTTGGACGAGACGATGCCCTCGGCCGCGGTCAGCTCGAGGCCTTGCGGTGTGCCGATGGTGATGGCGCGTTCGCCAACCTTGATGTCGTCGTAAGGCCGCACCGTGACCCATTTGGCGAGCTTCGTGGTCGTGCGCAACACGCAGCGATCGGCGTCGGCATTGCGCGAGACGACCTTTGCGGGCATCTCGTCCTTGGCGCGCGCGATCTTGACCTCGGCGAGATCCCCGGTGACGTGACAGTTGGTCAGGAGTTCGTTGTCGCTGATCGCCACCGCCGAACCGAGACGCCGGTCGGCCTTGACGACGTAGACAGCGCCGGACGCCTTGTCGAAGACCTCGTCGGCGCGCAGGTCGGCGCCATCGCGGGTTTCGAGTTTGAGCGCGTCGGTCTTGCCGGTATCGTCGATGGGTGAGGGCTTGGCCGCCTTGGCTTTCGGCTGTGGACGCGCCACTTGCTCGTCGGCGAAGCCAGACGGAGCCGATGGCAGATCGTCGACACGCGGCCGTGGCCGCACGGTGGTGTCGGGCACACGGGTCAGCATCAGGCTGCTGGCCATGGCGAAGAACAAGCCGGGGTGCTTCTCCAGCGTCGCGTCGGTGACGGTCATCTCCATGACAATCGAGCCGGCTGGATGACACTTCACCTTCAGATAGCGCTTGCCGTCGCCACGGTTGAACGCGGCGGCGAACCAGTTGTCCGCGCGGGTGCGCAACGCAGCGCCGGCAGTCACGGAAGGATAGTACCCGCCCAAGGTCTGGCAGGTTGGATAACCGGGATGGAAGGCGATCGACTGGGTGATCGTGCCCGCGGCGTAGTAGTAGAGCGTGCTGCCGTCGATGTGCGGCGTGGCGAAGCTCGCGAGCTTGGTCGGGACGCCGACCACGAATCCGACCGCAGGGTCGCGCAGGAGGGACCAGCCGACGGAGTCGCGTTCCTTGAGGCCATCCTTGATGAGCTGGACCGTCTGCTCTTCACTCAGCTTTTCGGTTGGCTGTTGGCCCTTCGCCTTTTGCCAGGCTTGGGTCGCCTTGCGCACTGCTCCGTTGAGGTCGCCTTTGAAGAAGAAGTCGAGATGGCCGGTCCACACGAGCGCCTCTCGGACGTCGGCCGAGGTTATGGCGTCGGCAGGAGGCAACTCGTTCCACTGGTAGGAAAACACGCCCGCCGTCTGGGCCTGGACGGCGCTGCACAGCAGCATGGCAAAGAGCGCCGCGGTGCGGCCAAGGACGCGAAGAGGGACAGCGAAGTCGGGCAAAGGTGCGGTACTCCGACAGGCATCTTTGCTCATGTCTGCGTAGCGGCCCATCTCCGCTTTGTATCAAAAGCATTCGCCGTATCAGGGTCTCCGGCGCCGAGGCCTGTTGGCCTCTCCCCGTCAGTCCTTTCCGCGTGAATGAATATTCGATGTGCGGCGGCACGCTGGTGTACGCCGTGCGTGCCACCACGTCCTGTTCCAGGGCGCGCGGCTGAAGGGTGAGCATGCGCTGGGTGATGCCGGGCTATCTCAACGAATGGACCTTCTGGAAGACCGTGCGCACGGTGGCGCCGGTCGTGTCGGCGGTCCTGTTCACGACAGCGCTGCTCTGATCAGGCGAGACGTGCCGCCGCCTCGGCATTGGCCTTGCGGCGGCTCTCGAGCAGGGGCGCCAGCCGATCGCGGATGCGCTTGACCCTTTCGACGCCGGCCTTCTCGGGCGAGCCCGAATCGAACGGCGGCTGCGGATCGTACTCGAGCACGAGCTGGATCGACTTGGCCACTTCCTCGCCAGCCAGCTCGGCGGCAACCGTAAGGCCGAAATCGATGCCGGCGGTGACGCCGCCGCCTGAGATACGATTGCGATCGCGCACGACACGCTCGGCGACAGGCGTGGCGCCGAAGTCCTTCAGCATGTCGCGCCATGCCCAGTGGCAGGCCGACTTGTAGCCCTTGAGCAGGCCGGCGGCGCCCAGGACCAACGAACCGGTACAGACCGAGGTGACATAGCGCGCCTTGGCCGCCTGCTTGCGCAGGAACTCGAGGGTCTCGGGATCGACCATCAGCTCGACCTGCCCGCCGCCGCCTGGCACGCAGATCACGTCGAGTTGCGGGCAGTCGGCGAAGGTCGTTGTCGGCACGATCGAGAAGCCGGCATCGGTCGGCACCGGATCGCGCGTCTTCCAGATCATGTGCATCTTGGCGCCCGGCACGCGCGACAGGACCTGGGCAGGGCCGGTGGCGTCGAGCTGGGTGACGTTGGGATAGAGCAGGATGCCGATCTGGATGGGCTCGGCCATGGGACCTCCTTGATTTGTCTGCACCCTAGCGCGGATCGGGTTGGCAGAAATGACAAAAAAGGTCTATTTTCTGCCAATGCCCAACCACCGCATCTCCATCCTGGCCTATGACGGCTGCCAACTCCTCGACGTCACCGGCCCGGCTGCCGTGTTCGGCGCCGTCAACGAGAGCCGGGAGCAGCCCTTCTACGACCTCAGCATCGTATCTCCCGACGGCGGCGCGGTGGTGTCCAACTCGGGCGTGGCGATCCAGAGCCGCAAGATTGGCGGCCAGCCCGATACGTTGCTGGTGGCGGGGGGCTCTCGCGGCCTGAAAGCTGCGATGGCCCGCGACGACCTGCGGCGCTGGCTGCGCACGGTGGCGCCCAAGGCAAGGCGCTTCGGCTCGGTGTGCACCGGCGCGTTTGTCCTGGCGGCCGCCGGGTTGCTCGACGGCAAGCGTGTGGCGACGCACTGGGCGAGCTGTGAGCGCCTGGCCCGGAACTTCCCGGCGCTCGATGTCGATGCCGATTCGCTTTACGTCGTGGACGGGAAGATCTGGACGTCGGCAGGCGTCACGACCGGCATCGACATGGCGCTGGCCTTAGTCGAAGCCGACCTCGGCGCTGCCATGGCGAACCTGATCGCACGGCACTTCGTGCTCTATGCTCGCCGGCCCGGCTATCAGTCGCAGTTCAGCCCGCTGCTGCAGGCCCAGACCGTGGCCGAGGCGCCGTTCGCCGCGTTGATCGACTGGATGCAGGAGAATCTCGACCAGCCGCTCGACGTGCCGACCCTCGCGGCGCGCGCCGGCCTGACCGAGCGCAGCTTCTATCGCAAGTTCACAGAGGCGACCGGCAAGACACCGGCGCACTTCGTCGAGGCGCTGCGGCTCGATGCGGCGCGGACCCTGCTGACGCGAGGCCTGCCCATCAAGACGATCGCCGGCAAAGTCGGACTGAACTCGCCGGCAAGACTTGGCCAGGCCTTCGAGCGCCGCTTCGGCATGGCGCCGTCGCTGTTCAGGGAGATGCACCGCGCAGCGTGACGTCCGCTACATTGCGCCGCCACCGCTGCCGCCGCCCATGCGCTGCATCATTTCGTCGTGACGGCGCTCCAGTTCGTTGACTGATGGGCCTGACGGCTTGCTCGTAGTGACGCAGCCGCAGAGCTGAACAAGGATCAAAGCGGCGAGGACTGTGATCGATCGGAGCGACATCGTCGCCTCCCTCGTTTCACGCGCAGCGTCGCAGCTGGCCGCGCGACCGACTAATCACGAGTGCGATAGCGGCGGCGGCCTATTCAGTCGGTTCATCTTTCTCAGGGTTCGCCGACTTCCGGGTCGGCCGCAGGCCTGCGCCCAGCAACCCGGCGACGATGATCGCGCAGATGGCGAACAGCCCCAGCAGCCAGTTCGGCACAAGCGTCGAGGCGGCGAGGAAATTGGCCAGAACATTGAGCCAGCCGCCAAGGTCCGACCACAGGCCGAGGAAATAGCCGATGGCCAGGACGACGATGGCGGCCGCGACGGCGAGCTTTGCGGGCACGTGCCTAGTGCCTCAGTCGCAGGCTGCCGATCACCAGTGCCGCGCCGGCGAAGCCGGCGCCCAGCCAGATCGCGGCGCGGGCGGCGTCGGCGGCGCCGCCGCTGGAGAAGTCGAACAAGCTGAACACGACCGCGACAAGAGCTGCTCCCATCGTCTGTCCCAGCGTCCGGGCGGTGGCGATGATGCCGCCGGCGCTGCCGCTGCGCTCGCGCGGCACGGCATTCATCATCAGCCGGTTGTTGGGCGAGGCGAAGACGCCGAAGCCCGCACCGCACAGCACCAGCCGCCACATGATGTCGGCACTGGACGGGTTGGGAGGCAGCAGCGCCGTCAGGACCAGGCCTGCCGTCATGCTGGTGAGGCCGATGGCGCCCAGTAGCCCGGCGTGATGGCGGTCGGCCAGGCGGCCGGCAATGGGCGCAACGGTGGCCAGTGCCAGCGGCCAGGCGGTCAGCAGGATGCCGGTGCTGGTGGCGTCGCGGCCCAGCACGGTATGGAAGAAGAAGGGCAGGCTGACGAAGGCGAGGCCCTGGGCCGTGAAGGTGCAGGTCGCGGCGGTGATCGACAGCGAGAAGATCGGCCGTCTGAAGACGTCGATCGGCATCATCGGATCGGCAAGCCTCTTCTGGCGCCACACGAACAGCGTGCCCAGCACGGCGGCGAGGACGAGCTCGCAGGCGATCACCAGCCGCTGATGTCCATGGGCCAGGCCGTCGATGCCGAAGATCAGCAATCCGAAGGTGGCGCCCGACAGCGCCGCCGAGATCACGTCGAACGGGCGATGGGTGTGCGTGGTGTGCGGCAGGTAGCGTTCGGCCAGGACGAAGGAGATGAGGCCGAGCGGTGCGTAGACGGCAAACAGGTATGGCCAGGAGGCCATCGACAGAACGAGGGCGCCGATCGAGGGACCGGCAGCCAGCGAGGTGGCGACCACGGTGGTGTTGAAGCCGAGCCCGCGACCCAGTTGGGCGCGCGGGTAGATGGCGCGCACCAGGGCGGGCTGGACCGACATGATGGCGGCACCGCCCAGCCCCTGGAAGGTGCGGCCTGCCAGCAGCCAGGGCAGCGACGGCGCCAACGCGCAGCCGATCGAGGCCAGCGAGAACAGCACCAGCCCGAAGCGGTAGACGTGGCGGTAGCCCACGATGTCGGCCAGCGCCGCCACCGGCAGCAGCGAGATGATGAGGGCGATCTGCGTGGCGTTGACGATCCAGATCGAGCTTTCGGCGGTGATGTTCAGGTCCTGAGCGATGTAAGGCAGCGCCAGGTTGGTCATCGAATTGCTGAGCACCGACATCATCAGGCCGATGGTAATCGTCGCCACCGCGAGCCGGCGCGGCCAGCCTGCGGGCATTCCGTCGGTAGGCGGGGAGGCTACCAGAGGTGCGTCAGCCATCTCTTATTGCGGCACCGTCGGCAGGTCACCGCCGATGGTGGTGCGCTGCATGAAGCGCTTGTACTTGACCGTGTCGTAGTAGGTCGCGCGGTGCAGGACGGCGCGGTTGTCCCACACGATGACGTCGCCTTCGCGCCAGGGATGGGAAAGGCGGAACTCCGGCTGGTCGGCGCGCTGGGCGAGTTCGTAGAGCAGCGCCTCGCCGGTCGCCCTGGGCCAGCCGACGATGAAGCCGGCATGGGCGCCGATATAGAGCGAGCGTCGGCCGTTGATCGGGTTGTCGCGATAGAGGCGCTGCTTGACCGGTGGCAGCTCGGCGATCGCCTTGGCGCTCAGAATGCCCTTCTGCACGCGGTCGCGCGAATATTGCAGGGAATGCTCGGCGACCAGTGGTTCGACCGTGGCCTTGAGCGCAGCCGGCAGAGCATCCCACGCCGCGCGCATGCACAGGAACTCGGTGTTGCCGCCCTCGGGCGGGCAGACGCGTGCGGTCAGGATCGAGCACAGCGACGGGACGCGCTTGAAAGAGGAGTCCGAGTGCCAGAAGTAGTTGGCCTTCTGGTAGATCATGCGCATATCGTCGGGCGGGATCGGCTCGCCCGTCATGATGTCGAGGTTGGACTGGCGCTGGAACTTGGTGCCGGCTGCAGGATTGGAACTGCCGGTCATCTCCAGCGGGCCGAACAGCTCACTGAACTGGATCTGCTTGTCGTCATCCATCGGCTGGTCGCGGAACAGCAGCACGGAATGCTCTTCGAACGCCGCCCGGACCGGCCCGAACTCGCGCGCCGACAGCGGCCGTGTGATGTCGATGCCCGAGACCTCCGCTCCGAACAGCGGGTGGAGCTTGGTAACGGTGATGGGGCCGGTGTTGCGCATCAGTCGACAATCGCCTGGTAGGTGAGGACCCGCAGCTCGCGCCGGATCGGGTAGGTCGAGGAGGGCATGAGCTGGGTGAGCAGCACCACGGCCATGTCCTCGGCCGGATCGCACCAGAAGGCGGTCGAGGCGGCACCGCCCCAGGCATACTCGCCGGGCGAGCCAAGGATGTGCGCCTTGGCCGGGTCTATGGTGACCGAGAAGCCCAACCCGAAGCCCACGCCGTAGTAGGTCGATTCCGAGAAGCGCGGCATGCCCATGTCGGCCATGTCGCCCTTGAGATGGTTCATGGTCATGAGCTCGACCGTCTTGCGGCCGAGCAGGCGCGTTCCGTCGAGCTCGCCCTTGTTCAGCATGAAGCGGCAGAAGCGAAGATAGTCGGCGGCCGTCGAGACCAGGCCGCCGCCGCCCGAGTTGACCTTGCGCGGCGCGAGGTAGCGGCTCTTGCCGGGATCGTCGATCAGCTCGAGCTTGCCACCCGGGCCCGCCTGGTAGTTGGCGGCAAAGCGCTCGTGCTTGTCGGCCGGCACATGGAAGTCGGTGTCGACCATGCCGAGCGGCACGAGCACCTTCTCCTTTAGGTAGGTCTGGAAGGGCTGGCCGGAGATGACCTCGACCAGGTAGCCCAGCACGTCTGTAGCGACGCTGTAGTTCCACGCCTTGCCGGGCTGGGCGATCAGCGGGAACGTCGCCAGCCGTTCGACGATGTCCTTGAGGCTCGTATCGCCGGTCTGGAAGTCGACGCCGTTGGTCTTCGAGCGATAGAGCGCGTCGACCGGGTTGCTCTCCATGAATCCGTAGGTCAGGCCCGACGTATGGGTCAGCAGATCGCGGAAGGTGATCTCGCGCTCGGCCGGCACGCTGTCGATCTTGCCGCGGCTGCCGCCGGCATAGACGCGCGGGTTGGCAAATCGCGGGATGAACTTCGAGATCGGGTCGTCGAGCTGAAAGCGGCCCTCCTCGTAGAGCATCATGATGGCCGTCGAGGTGAGCGGCTTGGTCATTGAGTAGATGCGGAAGATGGTGTCGGGCCGCATCTGCTTGCTGCGCTCGAGGTCGGCCTTGCCGACGGTCTCGGCGAAGGCGAGCTCGCCCCGGCGCATGACCACTGCCACCATGCCTGCAAGTCGACCGCTGTCGACCCAGCCCGCCATCCACTTGCGCACGCGATCGAGCCGCGCTGCGGAAAGTCCGACCTGTTCGGGGGCGACGAGCGGCAGCGTGTCCATGGCGATCCTCCTTGCGTGGGTCGCCAGACTAGCGCAGGAAATCGCCTCCAGACACGCCAGAAACGGGAGGGAGCGATGGCAAGATTGTGCGAAGGCCGCGTGGCGATCGTGACGGGTGGGGCGCGCGGCGTCGGCCGGGAGCACTGCCTGATGCTGGCCGAGCACGGCGCCAAGGTCGTGATCAACGACCTGGGCGGCGATCGCGCCGGCAAGGGCAATGACGTCGGTCCCGCCCAGCAGGTCGTGAACGAGATCAAGGCCAAGGGCGGCGAGGCGGTGGCAAATGGCGACGACGTCTCCGACTGGAACGGCGCCAAGCGCATGATCGACCAGGCGGTCTCGGCCTTCGGCAAGCTCGACGCCGTGGTGCTGAACGCCGGCATCCTGCGCGACCGCATGCTGGTCAACATGACCGAGGACGAGTGGGACGCCGTCATCAAGGTGCACCTGAAGGGCACCTTCGCGCCGGCGCGGCACGCCGCGGCCTACTGGCGCGATCAGGCCAAGGCCAAGGGCGGACCGGTCGATGCGCGCATCATCACGACGACATCGGTATCGGGCATCTACGGCAATATCGGCCAGACCAACTACGGTGCGGCCAAGGCGGGCATCGCCTCGTTCACCGTCATCGCGGCGCGCGAGCTCGGCCGCTACGGCATCACCGTGAACTCGATCTCGCCGTCAGCCTTCACGCGCATGACCGAGGACCTGCGCACCTACACCGAAGAGGACAAGGAGACGCGCAGCCCGAAATGGATCGCGCCTGTCGCCACCTGGCTGGTGAGCGAAGAAAGCCGCGAGGTCACCGGCCGCGTCTTCCAGGCCGGCAACGGTCAGTTTGCGGTGGCCGAGGGTTGGCACAAGGGGCCGGAATCCAAGCCGATCCTCGACCCGCGCGCCGCGGGCAAGATCCTGACTGAGCTCGCCAAGAAGGCGCGCAAGAACGCCGGCATGAACGGCCTGGACCTCGACTAGTCGAACGACGGGAGCAAAGGGAAATGAGCAAGTTGACCCGCCGCGGCGTACTGGCGGCGAGCACGGCTGCGATGTTGACGCCGGGCGCGTTGCGCGCACAGACGTGGCCCAGCAAGCCGATCCGCTGGGTGGTGCCTTACACGGCTGGCGGCCTGACCGACGTCGTGACGCGGCTGACGCTCGAGAAGATGGCCGTCGGCCAGAACTTCGTGGTCGACAACAAGCCCGGCGCCAATTCGCTGATCGGCGCCGAGATGGTCGCGAACGCGACACCCGACGGCTACACCTTCCTGACGGTTATCGCCGCGCACGCCGCCAACAAGACGCTCTATGCCGGCAGGCTGAAGTTCGATCTCGTGAAGGGCTTCGCGCCAATCTCGCTGGTCGCCATCGCGCCGATCATGGTCTCGGTGTCGAACTCGCTGCCGGTCAAGAACATGGCCGAGTTCATCGCCTACGCGAAGCAGAACCCGGGCAAGATCTCGTTCGGATCATCCGGCGTCGGTGCGGCCGCCCATCTCACCAGCGAGCTGATCAAGCAGGTCGCCGGCATCGATATGGTGCACGTTCCCTACAAGGGTACGGCGCCGGCACTCGCCGATCTCGTCGCGGGCAACATTCAGCTGCTGCTCGACGTCCCGATCGGCGTGATGTCCCAGGTGCGCGCTGGCAAGATGAAAGCTCTATGCATGCTGTCGAAGGAGCGTGTGCCCGGCGCGGAAGAAGTGCCGACTATCGTCGAATCGGGCGGGCCTCCCATCGAATCCTCGTCGTGGGTCATGTTCCTGGCCCCCGCCGGCACGCCGCAGGACATCGTCGACAGACTCGCCTCCGAAGCCGGCAAGGCGATGAAGGACGAGGCGCTGCGCAAGCGGCTGGCCGAGCAGGCGGTCGTGCCGGTCGGCGCCACGCCGGCCGACACGGCCAAGTTCCTTCAGAGCGAAATCGACAAGTGGGAAAAGGTCATCACGACCGCGGGCGTGAAAGTCGATTCCTAGATCTCGGCTTGCTCGACCTCAGTTGGCCGCGAAGCAATAGAGCAGCCCGGCACCGCCGGTAGCGACCAGGGACGCCGCGTCGCAGGCGCGCGACGGGTGCGACGCGTTCCACGACTTCGAGGCGTCGTCGTCGCGCAGCCCCATGCGGTCGGCGTGGCCCAACATGGCGTTGCCTTCGCCGCTCTTGGTCCAGTTGCCGCAGGTCATGTCCTTGTCGGGCGGGAAGGCGGTGCCGTTGGCCTGCGTGCCGGTAAGCACGTCGTGCTGGTTGACTGTATAGAGCCGGCTTGGGATCAGGCGGCCGGTCTCGGCGACGATCGTCTCCGCCGCGATCTTGTTGTTGGCCGAGTGCAGGTCCTCGACATTGGTGGCGATGACCACGCCCTTGGCGTTGGTCCACGGCCCCTTGCCGATGCGGTCCTTGGCATTGACGGCGGTGGCGCCGCCCACGGCCTGGGTGCTGAGGTAGGCGCGCCAGGTCTTGTTGCCGGCGCCGGCCTTGGCGGCCAGCGTCTGGCAGTGCCGATCCGCTCCCTCGAGGCCGCCATAGTTGGCGCCCTGCGGGCCGCCGACGCTGGTGACGAAGAACGTCATGTCGGGAAACTGCGGCGGCGGCTGCTGTGCCTGTGAGCCGCCAACGAATGCCAATGCCGCGGCCGTCGCGGCCAGCGCTGTCGTCTTGATGATCCTATGCATCGTTGCCTCCCTTGCGTTGTTCACAGGGAGTGACAGTGGCCGAGCGACGGCCACCGCCCAATTCACAACCGCGTGGGTATCGCGTCAGAGTGCCGTCAGGGTCTCGACGACCCTCTGTTGCGGCCAGGTCCAACCGCAGGAACTCTCGTAGGCCCGCATGGCGCGCAGCACGAGATGGTCGGCGCGCGGCGGGCCGATGAGCTGGATGCCGACCGGCAGGCCGGCCTTGTTGACGCCGGCCGGCATCGACGCCGCCGGCTGGCCGGTGAGATTGCAGGGCAGGGTGTAGGGCGCGCCCTTGGTCCAGCGCGGGAAGGCGTCCGAGTTGTAGAGGGTTTCGACCGGCGGGGCGGCGGTCGGCGTGACCGGCGCCAGCAAGAGATCGTACTTGCGGTGCCACAGGGCGAGATCGCGGGCGAGCTTCGATTTGGCTTCGTAGGATCGGGCGTAGTCGGCCAGTGTGATGGCGAGGCCCTTTTCTGCGGCGGCGCGGAAGCCGGGGTCGAGCTTGCCATGCAGCTGGCTCGGGATCTGGCGCAAGCGGGTGGCGAAGCTGCCGATCCACAAGGGCTCGAAGCTGTTCTGCAGCGGCTCAATCAGCGGGCCGACATCCTCGACATGCGCGCCGAGGGCCTCGAAGTGCCGGGCCGCGTCGGCGACCAGTTCGCGCACTTCGGGGTCAGCTTCGACGTGGCCGAAATCGAGGCTCAAGCCGATCCGCCAGCCGCGCACGCCATCGTCGAGACCGACCGTGTGGTCGCGCGGGTCGGCTGGCAGGGAACGCCAGTCACGCGGATCGGGGCCAGCGGCGACATTGAGCACCAGGGCTGTGTCGAGAACCGAGCGTGCCAGCACGCCCTGGCTGATCACATCGGCGAACGGTGAATCGGCTGGGTACTGGGCGATGCGGCCATAGCTCGGCTTCAAGCCGACGAGGCCGGTATGGGCTGCAGGGATGCGGATCGAGCCGCCGCCGTCGTTGCCGTGGTTGAATGGATTGATGCCGGCGGCCGTCAACGCCGAGGCGCCGCCCGACGAACCGCCGGGCGAGTGTTTTAGGTTCCACGGGCTGCGGGTAGTGCCTTGCAGCGGCGAATCGGTCAGGGCCTTCCAGCCGAACTCGGGGGTCGTCGTCTTGCCAAGGAGGACGAGGCCGGCGGCCTGGAAGCGGTCGACGATGGGCGCGTTCTCGACGGCGGCGGTCTCGTCGGTGGCGTGCGAGCCGTAGCGGGTCGGCCATCCCTTTACCGGCGTCGTGTCCTTGATCGTGGTCGGGACACCATCGAGGGCCGAAAGGGGCTGACCCTTGAGCCACCGTGCCTCCGAAGCCTTCGCCCCTACCCGGGCGCACTCGGCGTCTAAAAGGACAAAAGCATTGAGAGAAGGTTGCAGTTTCGCTGCACGTTCTGCCATCGCTTCGACAAGGTCGACGGGGGAAAGGACTTTACGCGCATAAAGTGTTGTGAGTTCCGATGCGGAAATCCAGGTCGAAGGGTTGTCAGACATGCGTTTTTGTAGCTTCCGGGGTTGTGCAATTGCTCCAAACTAACATCTCGACGATAGAGCCGACTCTGATTTCTCGCCGTCGAGAGCGTATTGGAGGAGTACCGTTTTATGGAAAGCATCACCGCCATCGTCGCCGCTGGCGTCGCTTTCGCCCTCAGTTACTTCATCGGCCGCGCCATGGCGTCGACGACGCTGGCGGCTGCCGTCATGGGTGCCATCTGCGGTCTGGCCTTCGCCGTCCTGTTCTTCGTCTCGACGGTTGGCATCGGCGCTGTGGTTCCGGGCATGTTCGACGGGTGGATGCTCGGCGTCCATTTCATCGTGCTGCTGGTTGTGGTGCCGCTGGGCAGCGCCGCCATTGCCCTCCTCGAGCATCGTCATCTCGAAAAGGTCGAGGCGCGACGTCTGCCGTTCTGATCGGCGGTTCTTCAATTGATACAACCTCACGCGTGATCGCGCGCTGAAGCGGCGTATCCTTCGATCAAGCAATGATCGGAGCGTATGCTGTGGCGGCGACTCTTTATTATCTGACGATCGCGGCGGTTATCCTCATCGGCATCCTTGCAGGCCGCAGGGCACGCTCGACGATCCAGGCCATGCTGTTCGGCCTGATCGGCAATCTGGTCATGGCCACGACATTGTTCTGCGCGACCATCCTGTTCGTCGTTCTGGCGCCCGGCAGCATCGACTCGGACGACATGGGCTTTCGCCTCGGCGCCCTGCTGCTATTCGGCTCCGCCGTGGGCGTGATCGCGGCGTTCGGCAGTCGTCGTCACGCTGCCAAGATGGCGACGCGGCTGTTTTAGCCGACGAAACGCAGGCCTTCCTGAAACCCATCCGCCGACGCTAAGGTCCCGGCCCGGGTGGGAGCAATGTATGACCGAAGTGAAGCTGGGCGCGGCGACGGTGCAGCGCATCGAGGAGTCCTACGAGCCCAACTTCGACGCCAAGATGTTCTTCCCGGACTGGCAGCCCGGCGTGGTGCAGGAACATCGAGACTGGCTGCTGCCCAATCACTACGACGAGCCGTCGGGCTCCCTGAAGCTCAGCGTCCATAGCTGGCTTTTGACCGTCGGTGGCAAGCGCATCCTGATCGACACCTGTGTGGGCAACCACAAGTCCCGGCCGCACCGGCCCAAGTGGCACTTGATGGAGACACCCTACCTGGCGCGGCTGAAGGCGGCCGGCGTCGAACCCGACCAGGTCGACATGGTGATGTGCACCCACCTGCACGTCGATCACGTCGGCTGGAACACCAGGCTCGAGAACGGCAAGTGGGTACCGACCTTCAAGAACGCGAAATACGTCTTCAGCCGTACCGACTACGACCACTATCTCAAGGTCGACGCCGATCCCAAGACCGCGCCGGCCAATGCCGGCTCATTCCGAGATTCGGTGCTGCCGGTCGTCGAGGCAGGACTGTCGCAACTGGTCGATGGCGCCGCCCAGCTCGACGAGAACCTCAAGGTCGAGCCCGCACCTGGCCATACGCCCGGCACAATCGCGATCAAGTTCGAATCGCGCGGCGAGAAGGCGTTGTTCTGCGGCGACATCCTGCATCATGCCCTGCAGGTCTATCATCCGGAGTGGAACAGTTTTGCCTGCGGCGAGGCTGTCGGCGCCCGCAAGAGTCGACGCGAGGCGCTGGAGCACTGCGCCGGCTCGGGCGCGCGCCTGATGCCCTGCCACTTCGGCGCACCGTTCACCTGCCACATCGATCACAAGGGAAGCGGCTTCGTGCCGCGATTCGACGCAAGCTTCTAGAAGGGGAAGGAAATGATCTACGAACTCCGTGTCTACAAATGCATACCCGGCCGTCTTCCGGCGCTGCTCAACCGCTTTGCCAACACCACGCTGAAGCTGTGGGAGAAGCACGGTATCAAGCAGGCGGGCTTCTGGACCACGCTGGTGGGCGAGTCCAACCAGGAGCTCTATTACCTGCTGGCTTGGGAATCGCTCGCCGACCGCGACAAGAAATGGAACGCTTTCCAGGCCGATCCCGAGTGGCTCGCCAAGCGCGCCGAGACCGAAAAGGACGGCCCGATCGTCGCCAACGTCGCCAATCAGCTACTGACGCCGACGGCGTTCTCGTCGGTCAAGTAGCTACTCGACCTTGAGGCCCGCCTCCTTGGCGAGGCGGGCCCACTTGGCGAGATCGTCGGCAACGTAAGCCGCGAACTCCGAAGGTGTGCCGAACTGAGGATCGGCGCCCAAGTCGGTGAATTTGCGCGCGACGTCGGGCGACCGCACCGTGGCGTCGACGGCGGCATGCAGGCGGTCGACCAGAACCGGTGATGCACCGGCCGGCAGGAAGATGCCGTAGGAGATCGCGGCCTCATAGCCAGGCAGCCCGGCTTCCGCGATGGTCGGAATGTGGGGTGCCGCGGCCGAGCGGGCGAGGGAGGTCTGACCGAGCGCTCGCATCTTGCCCGCTTTGACGTGCGGCAGCGCCGTCGACAGGCCGCCGAAATAGACATCGACCAGGCCCGCCATCAGGTCGGCCATGGCCGGGCCGCCGCCCTTGTACGGCACGTGCAGGATGTCGACCTTGCCCATCGCCTTGAACAGCTCGAGGGCGAGGTGGGTCGCACCGCCCGCGCCGGCTGATGCGCCGTTGAGCTTTCCCGGCTGGGCGCGCGCCAGCGCCAGGAGCTCGGTGACATCCTTGGACGGCAGGTCGTTGCGCACGACCAGCAGCATGGGATTGATGCCGATCGGTGCGACGGCGGCAAAATCGGTGCGGATATCATACGCCAGGTTGGGGTTGAGCGCTGGCGCCACGGTGGTCGAGCCGTTCGATGCCAGCATGATCACGCTGCCATCCGGTGCCGACTTCGCGACCGAGGCGGCAGCGATTTCGCCATTGGCGCCGGCGCGGTTCTCGACAACGACGGAGCGCTTCAACCGCTCGCCGATACCGGGTGCCACGATGCGGGCGAGAAGATCGTTCGGCCCGCCGGGCGGAAAACCGACGACGAGGCGTAGCGGACGATCGGGGAAATCTACGGCCTGCGCGCGGACATTCGTAGCAACGGCTAGCGGCAGAGCGGCGAGGCCGGCAAGCGTGGCGCGGCGGCGAAATTTGATCATGGGGAAACTATGCTAGGTTTGCCGCGCTTTGGGAGGAAATAAAATGAAACGCAGGACTCTTTTGGCAGCGGCCAATGCCGCTGCGCTCGGCCTTGTCGCATCACCTGCCTGGGCGCAGGCCAAGATCGGCGGTGACGTTCGCTTCTTTTGCGGCTTTCCGCCGGGTGGGACCGCCGACCTGCTGTGCCGCATCCTGGCCGACGCCCTGAAGCCCGAGATCGGGCAGAACGTGATCGTCGAGACCAAGTCGGGTGCGTCGGGCTTCATCGCCAACGAGGCCGTGGCCAATTCGCCGCCGGACGGGCGCACGGTCGGTTTGGCGGCAATGGCGGCGATGTGCGTGTCGCCGGTCATGCCGGGCCAGAAGCTGCCGATCAACGTCGATACCGACCTGACGCCGATCGCCAGCATCGTCGGCGTCTACAACATGCTGGTGTTCGGCAAGCACGTGCCGTTTCGCACCGTGCCGGACCTGATCGAGCAGGCCAAGAAAAACCCCGGCAAGATCTCCTACGCCTCAGCCGGCAACGGCACGTCGCAGCATCTGGCCGGGGAGTTGTTCAAGAAGATGGCCGGCGTCAATCTCCTGCACGTGCCCTATCGCGGCGGCGCGCCGGCCATCCAGGACATGGTTGCCGGCAATTGCGATGTGATGTTCGGCAACATGCCGGAGTTCCTCGGCCAGATCGCCGGCAAGAACCTGATACCGATCGCCTTCGGCTCGCCCCGGCAATCGCCGATGTTTCCTGACCTGCCACTGATCTCGCAGTTCGTTCCGGGCTATTCGGTGGTCAACTGGTTCGCGGTCTTCGGCCCGCGCGGCCTGCCGGCCGACCTCACTGACGTGTGGAACAAGGCGCTGCGTGCTGCCGTCGCCAAGGCCGACGTGCAGAAGCGCTTCCTCGACAACGGCATGGATACCACCATCGGCTCGCCGGCCAACCTCAAGGCCACCATCATCGCCGATCGCAAGAAATGGGCGGAGGTCATCCAGGAAGCCGGCATGCGCGCCGACTAGACATGCCGCTCGCGACGACCCGGCAAGGCGGCCTGCACTACGAAGCCATCGACCAGGTGACGTCCGGCCGAGCGCCGCGAGAGCCGATCCTGTTCCATCACGGGATCGGCGCCAGTGCCGGGATCTGGACCGGCTGGTTCCCGGCATTGGCCGATGCCCACCAGCTTGTCAGCTTCGACATGCGTGGCTACGGGCGCTCGAATATCCCGGCGGCAGACTTCAAATGGTCGCTCGAGCAGATGGTCGAGGACCTGTTCGCCGTCGCCGACGCCGCCGGATTGCGGCGCTTTCACCTGGTCGGAGAGTCGATCGGCGGCACGGTGGCGCTCGCCGCTGCACTGGCAGAGCCGCAGCGCATCGCGACGCTCACCGTCAGCAACGGCGCTCACCTCGGTGCCTCGATCCAGCGAGTCGAAGCTTGGCGGCGGCAGCTCGACGAAGGCGGTGTGAAAGCCTGGTCTGATGCCTTCCTGCGAGACCGCTTCCACGACGATGCGCTGTCGTCTGAACAGCGCGCCTGGTTCGCCGCTCAGCAGGAGAAGTGGCCGCAAGAGTCGATCCTCAATGCCCTGCGCGTGCTGATCGGCACCGATCTTTCATCGCGGCTGAACGCCATCACCCAGCCGACGCTGCTGCTGCATCCCGACGGGAGTCCCTTCATCCCGGTGCCGGTCATGGCCGAGCTGCATCGGCTGCTGCCCGATGCCGAGCTCAATGTGATCGGCCATTCCCGCCACGGTTTGCCATATTCCCATGCCACCTTCTGCGCATCGTTGTTGCGGGCTTTTCTCGACCGCAGAGGCTGAAAGGAAGACCATGGGACGGCTGTTGGCCGCTATCGCCCCAGTAGCGATCGGGTTGGCGATCGGGTTGTTCGCCACGCCTGGCCTTGCGCAGGAGAAGCTCACCATCTGGTGGGCAAAAGGCCTTTACAAGGCCGAGGACGACGCGCTGCTTGCGGTGGTCAAGAAGTACGAAGCCAAGACCGGTGTGAAGGTCGAGCTCTCCTGGCACGCTGCGCAGGAGATGATTCCGAAAGTGACGGCGGCGCTCGATGCCGGGACGCCGCCCGACATCGCCTATGCCGATGCCTTCAACCTGCAGACGGCGGGCCGCTGGGCGTTCGAAGGCAAGCTCGAGGACATTTCCGACGTCATCACGCCGATCAAGGATCGTTTCGCGCCCAACACCGCGGAGGCAGCCTCTCTCGCCAATGGCAAGACCGGCAAGAGGGCTTATTACGCCTTTCCCCTCAAGCAGCAGACGCTGCACATCCAATACTGGAAGGACATCCTGGCCGCGGCCGGCTTCAAGGAGAACGACATCCCCTATACGTGGAAGGAGTACTGGGCCTTCTGGTGCGACAAGGTGCAGCCGGCCTTTCGCGCGTCGGCCGGTTCCGCCGTGTTCGGCGTCGGCAGCCCGATGGGCATCGACTCGACGGACTCCTACAAGTCGTTCCTGGCCTGGGTCGATGCCTACGACGTTAAGCTGGTCGACGAGACGGGCAAGATCCTGGTCGGCGATGCCAAGGTGCGGCAAGGGCTTGTGGACGCGTTCAAGGGCTATACCGACCTCTACGTGAAGGGCTGCACACCAACCCAGTCGACGGGCTGGAAGGATGGCGACAACGACCTCGCCTTCAACGGCCGGACCGTCGCCCTGACACCCAACTCCTCGCTCTCGATCGTGGGCAAATGGCTCGACGATGCCAACAACGACAAGCTCGGTGCCGCGCAGCGGGCACAGGGCCGCAAGGCCTATGATGAGCTGATCGCCACCGCGGGCTTCCCCAAGAAACCAAGCGGCTCGCCCATGCTGTCGCGTGCCGACGTGAAGCTGGGGGTGATCTTCCAGGCCTCGCGCAACAAGGCGCAGGCCCGCGATTTCCTGAAGTTCCTGATGGAAGAGGACAACCTGCGCCCCTATGTCGAAAGCGCGCTCGGCCGCTGGTTCCCGGTGACCACGGACGGCCAGAAGAGCGTGTTCTGGCAGGCCGACCGCCAACGCAAGTCGATCCACGACCAGTTCATGGCCGGCACGGTGCTCTTCGAATTTACCTGGAACTACAGGTTCGCCACCTTGGACAGCGAGAACGTCTGGGCAAAGGCGATGCACCGCGTGGTCAACGACAAGGTGCCGGTCGACAAGGCAGTCGACGAGCTGATCGCGCGGATCAAGGAAGTGGCCGGCTGACTACCGCTGAAGCCAAAGCGGCCTGGAGCCCACTGTCCCGAAGATAACGCTGCGATCCATGCTCTCTACCATGCCCATGGGCACGGTCGGCAGACCGGCTGCGACGAAGTCTCTCCCTTCCTCGACACCTTGTGGAGACAGGCGCACGGCGAAAAGCTGGCCGGACGTGTAGGCCTCGTCGCCGCGACGCCGGCTGCTGTAGTCGCGTTCCTTGAGTGTGGGTACGTCTTCCGGAATAGCGACGGCGCGTTCGGCATAGCCGATGATTTCGACATTACTGCCCGTTCTGCGCACGCCTCTCGCTGATGTCGGGAACGGTGAGGTGTCGCGCCAGAGTTGCCGTACCGAGCCATCGTTGTTCACGATATATGCCGCGGCACGCGCCTCCCCGCTGCAGGTATCCCGCGTGTTGCCGACGACAATCCACCCATCGTCCGTCGGGACGGCAGATTCGACCATGAACCGATCGATTCTCAGCCGCCTGCGTTGATCGAGCGTGGCGACGTCGATGAGGACGATGTCCGCGGCGTCACCTTCCCAGCATTGCTCGGCTTCGCCGAATCCGTTCCGCCTGTAGGCGTCGGGCCCGGGCTTCGCCCACCGGTCGCGATTGACGACGGCAAGGCCAGCGGTGGCGTCCAAGCGCAGATAGCCGAAATTGTATCCTTCGCCGTAGACCGCAAGCCCCAGCGACTTACGCGAGATTTCCCGGCCGTTGCCGTCGACGCGGACCAATGAAAAGTCCGTCTCTGCCTTCTGGCGAACAATAGGTCCGACCAGGGCCACCGCAGACTGATCCCGGGCAATGGCCAAGCCCATGACCACCGAGTCGTCCGGCGTGCTGGCCAGTCTTTGGGTCCATAGGACCTTTCCGTCGGGCTGGAGGCCGCGCAGTATCGGCACGCGCGGTGTCCCCTGATGCTCAAGATAGCCGCCTGCATAGATCGTCTGCTTGGTCGCTGCGACCGGTCCGGCGCCGATCTCTGGAGCCTTGACCTCCCATCTTACGGTTCCATCGGCGGTCTCGCGCCGGATCAATGATTCGAAACCCTTTCCCGTCCAGTGACCACCCGCGGATGAAACGAAATCGGTGTCAAGAGATGCCGCCGAGACGATCGACGCGCGCTCGGCTGCATCGACGTTGGTAAAAGGCCCGAGCTCGCGTGTGGCCGACTGGGCAGATGCGTTGAGGCCAATCGATCCGTCACCCAGCACGACCAGTGCCGCCCAGAAGCGCGGATGCAGCAGCGGTCTGGGCGTCGGGCCGTCGAGGTGCCGGCGTACTGCCATCGCCAAGGCATCGGCGACCGCGGCATTGCCGCCGCGGGCCGTGCGGAAAGTGTCGATGATCAGGTTGCGCGCCAGCGCGCTTTCGACCGGCCAGAGTGCCGCGATCATCGACGGCACGCCGGCGATGGCGAAGGATGTCGACAGGCCCTGGATGCCGCTGTCGATGACAGACGGCTCGTAGCGCGCGGAGTTGCACGCCGACAGCACGACGAGACGCGCCCTCAAGGGCAGCGTCGCGATCTGGGAAGCTGTCAGCAGGCCATCGTTCAGAATGTCACCGCCAGGACGCGGGGTGAACACCAGGGATGGCTCGGCCAGTCCCGGCAGCTCTTCCCGGATCAGACCGTGTGTGGCGAAGTGCATGACGTCGAACTCCGACAGCGGCTGCAGGCGGAAGTCCTCTTCGGTCGCCGACTGTCGTTGCAGGAGCCGAGCCTTGGACTTGTCGAACAGGCCTGCCACGCGCTGCACCTCATCCGCTGTTTCCGGCAGTTCCTGCAGCGAATTCAAACCGCCACGCAGCGCCACCACTCCCGGACTGCCGGGAGCCAGCGCAGGATCGCCGACACCCAGATAATCCAGCGTCGCGCTTCTCACCCGAGAAAGTCTCTTGGTGGCCACGAAGGCGTTGATCGAGCTGGTCCTGACGAAGGCATGGTCGCGGCCCAGCCAGCGCGCCGTGCGCAGGTCGTATCCATTGCCCAATACAGGTGGAAGCTCGGCAAGGAGCGCAGCCGGCGGCACCTGTTCCACGATGTCGGGTGAGGAGACCACATAGACACGCGGGCTTCGCCGCAGGCAGTCTTCCAGCCCGCCGAACAGCAGCTTGCCCAGGCGCACGGCCTGGGTTGCGGGAAACTGGCTGTCCGCCTCGTTCGATGCCGGATGGACCGCGGTCAGCGCCGCCATGAGCAGGCGGGAATCGGTGCGGGCTGTGCTGTCCACCGCTTGCACCGAGGACTGAACGCCGTCGGCGCGAATACACACCTTGCCGACGCGACTGAAGATTAGCGCATGTAGAACGAGGGCTTCGTCGGCGAGCAGCAACTGCTGCACCGTGGCCAGGCTTGCCACCGTGTCGATGGCGCCGACCCGGTTCTTTTCGGTCAGTGCCGTGCGCAAGCGATGGAGCTGCTGCGTGAATTCGTTGCCGGCGTAGAGGATGCGCTGTCGCTCCCGCGCAAGCACCTCCCGGTCGCCCTCGTCGGACGACAGGACGCGCTTCGTCAACGCGACCACCTGTGCTGTCTCCCAGGTTGCCTGCTGATACTGAATGGTCTGCAGGCTTTGCGCGGTTCGCTTGCCGTCGTCCGACGACTGAATGGCCTGGCTGGTCAGGGCGTCGTCGGCGCTGGTTGCGTTCGTTCGGTTCAGGAGAACGCTTGCCTGGACGATCAGGTCGTAGTCGGGCGTCGCCTGCGAAAGCGTTGCCTGAATGGCGAAGTCCGCAAGGATCATGTCGGCCCAGCGGGGCAGAGGGGCGGCGTAGAAAGATTTGCGATACTGCTCCCGGATAACCTGCAGGCGTTTTCTGGCTGCACTGACGAGGGCGGGCCGCGCTTCGTCCGTGTTGCCTGCCTTGGCGAGCTGAAGCCCGACCGCCGCCTGCCCGAACGCCTCGACGCTGAGAACCTCCTCGGAGTCCTTCGTCCAGCGTGGCGGCATCGTCATGAGGTCGCCCCAGCCTGTCTTGGCCCGATCGCCGAGCATCAGTCGGACGAATTCCTCGGCGAGGGCGAAGTCGAATTCGCTGCCGTTGTCGAAGTGGCCGCGCGCGAGGATCTCGGCCTTGGCAGCCATGAGCGGATGAGATTTCAGCAGATCGCGTGCCGTATCGAAGCCGCCGCGCAAGATCTCAAGGCCGAGCAAGTTGTTGTAGGCAGACACCTGAATTGCCAGCTTGTGCCTCGGGCCAAGTTGCAGCCGGTCCAACTTCGACAGCGCGAGCTGCATGACCTTCGCGGCGCCGGCGTAGTCGCGACCGTATCCCATGAGGTCGGCTCGCAGCAGCAGGAACTCCAGGAAAAGAGAGCTGTCCGCCGGAATCGTCTGGAGCAGCGAATCGCCGGCGGCCAACAACCGTAACGCACGCTCGGTGTCAAAGTTCTCCAGAAGCTGACCCATGATCCGTACGAGGAGACGGGACGCATCGAAGCGGCTTGGACCGACCAGGGAAAAGGTCGCGACGAGCGCCTTGTCGAGATGGTCGCGTGATGCCTCAAAATCCGAAAGCCGCCTCGCTCGTTGCGCGGCGAGCAATTGCAGCTCCGCGAACAGGAGGGGATCTCGGATGACGGACGCGGCTTCGGCGATGAAGCTCGGCGTAAGAAACTTGGCGGACGTCTGGTAATCCCCAGTGGCGACCAAGTGGGACGCGATCAGCAAGACGTTGTGCGATACGGTCGGACGATCCGGATTGGGTGTCTTCAGCAGTGCGTCGAGATGGGGAAGGGCGACTTCGAGGAGGTCGTGAGCGCAGTCGATATCCGAGGTGATTCGGCAAATCCACCCGGCCCATTGGTAGATGAACTGGCGCTCGGAGGGCGACACGGCTGCGGCTACCTGTTTGGCGAGGCCGACGGCATCGAGGTTGCGCCCGTCGCGAATGAGTGCGCCGACGCGGTCGACATCGGCGACGAGGGCTGGATGAGCTGCCGGTTGAGCCGTCGCCGGTGTCGGCATGGCGGCGGCCAAGCCGGCCAGAACGCCAAAAGCGTTGATCCACCGTCTGGCAAGAGCGGCGAGGACGGGCGTCATGGCCTGACGGTAAGCAGGAAAGCCCGTTCGCTTCCCGGAGATAGGCCGACCAGGCTCCTGACGTCGGCCGAACGCGGATCGTTCAGATCGTAAACGCGCACAGGCATTCGATCGCGATCGGCCGTGTCGATCCTTTGCTTCAAGGAGGAATCGACGATCATGCGCACGGGACGACCGGCGCTCTCGCCGGTGCCGAGGACGTAGCGCTCGATGTCGCGTGACGTCGCGCTGGTGGGCTGGGCGGTCGTCGCAACGAGGTCCTTGAGCAGGCTGGTCGGCATATCGACATCGCGGAAACGTTCTCCCGTCACCGGACCGGGCGGTGGCGTCGTCCCCCTCATGCGGAGGTCGGACGCTTCGAACAGCGGACCGCGATCGTTGATCGTCACCATCGCCACCTGCAGCGGCCCGCCGCCGCTCATCATCTGCTGCAGCACCGGCATGCCGGCGACCACCAGGATCGACGCCAGCGCCGCCGCACCGGCGATGCTTGTCCACTGCCAGCGGCCGAGCGAGCGCCACCAGGCGCCGATCGCTGACGCCTTCGGCGGCGCGCTCGCCTTGAGGATCTGCGCGGTGAGCTGTTGGGGAACCGGCGGACTCTCGCTGGCAGCAGCCTGCAGTCGCCGCTCGAGAACGCGCTCGGCCGCCAAGGTGTTTTGCCGGACAAGCGCCGCCGCGCGCTCCGCGTCGTCGGGTGTGAGCCGCCCCGCCACCCAGTCGTCGACCAGCCGTTCCTGCTCCGCCGACAGGACGGTGGCATCGCGCCCGCGATTCGACAGGACGGCCAGCATCACCTGATCAACAGCCTCCGGTTCGTCGCTTCCGTCGGGCGGGCGGGCGTTCATGGTTTGATCCTACCATCACTCAACAGGACGTACCCAGTCGACATGCCGTTACGCCCTGTCTGGAAAGAATTCCGGCGCAAGCTGGCGGACTTGCGCGAGATAACGTGCCTGCGCGCGCGACATCGCCGTCCGGAGCGTCCCGACCGACAGCTTCAGCCGCTCGGCGATGGTCTCGTTGTCGAGGTCGCGATGCAGCCGGTCACAGACCAGCCGGCGATCCCTGGCCTCGAGCACGGCCCAGGCACGGATACCGATCTGCCTCAGTTCCTTGAGATGGGTGCTTGCCGTGATCGTCTCGGCCACGGCGCCGGAGAGCGGCTCCAGCTCCATCGTGCCACCGATGGATTCCTCGCGCATGCGCCTGGCGCGGTGGAAGTCGGTCACGAAGTTGCGGATCACGCTGGAAAGGTAGACCGGGAGCGAGCTGCCGCGCTGCCAGAGCTGCAGCGCGCGAAAGCTGGTCTTCAGTAAACGCTCGAAGAAGGCCTGGAAAATGTCGTCGACATCCTGTCCTCCCGTGCGGGACCGAATGCAGTGATAGATCAGGCGGCTGTGGCGATGATAGAACGCGTCGATCGCACCCGGGGCGCCCCGCAGGACATTGTCGACCAGTTCGACATCTGACAGCTCTGTCGGCGGCATCGGCGATTTCGCCAAGCACGTTCTCCCTCAATCGCGATACTCTATTCCACTGCACGGTTGGTCCTCAATGCATTCAACGTGCTTATTCGTGTTGGGGTTGTGTCCAGTGCGACCATGGTCGCATGTGAGTTTTCTCGACACTCATACAGCGGGCTGATATCCGTTCGCCCCTGCCGCCCGGAGAGGATGGCAACAACACAAGAGGGAATGATGAGACGCCGCGTATTGGCTGCCGCCGCTGCAATGACGATCGCCCTGGCTGCCGGCCCGAGTTTCGCCCAGGAAACGCTCACGGTGTGGTGGGTGAAGGGCTTCTACAAGTCCGAGGACGAGGCGCTCTACGCCGCCATCAAGAAGTTCGAGGCCAAGACCGGCGTGAAGGTCGAGCTCTCGCAGTACGCCGTCCAGGACATGAACGCCAAGTCGGTGGCGGCACTCGACGCCGGCACGCCGCCGGACATCGCCTACTCCGACACCTATGACGTGCAGACCGCCGGCAAGTGGGCGTTCGACGGCAAGCTCGAGGACATCTCCGACGTCATCGGCCCGATGAAGGACCGCTTCGCGCCGGTCACCATCGAGACCGCCTTCCTGTACAACGACGTGGCCAAGAAGAAGGCCTACTACGCCTTCGCGCTGAAGCAGCAGACCCTGCACATCCAGTACTGGAAGGACATGCTGGCCCAGGCCGGCTTCAAGGAAAACGACATCCCCGGCGACTGGACCGCCTACTGGTCGTTCTGGTGCGACAAGGTGCAGCCGGCGCTGCGCAAGGCCACCGGCCAGCGCACCTACGGCATCGGCAGCCCGATGGGCGTGGAGTCCACCGACTCGTTCCAGTCGTTCCTGAGCTGGGTCGACGCCTACAACGTCAAGATGGTCGACGATCAGGGCAAGCTCCTGGTCGACGATCCCAAGGTCAAGGAAGGCCTGGTCAAGGCCCTCAAGGACTACACCGACGTCTACACCAAGGGCTGCACGCCGCCGTCGTCGACGACCTGGAAGGATCCCGACAACAACGTCGCCTTCCACAACAAGACGATTGCGATGACGCACAACTACACGATCTCGATCGCCGCCAAGTGGCTGGACGACGCCAACAACGAGACGCTCAGCCCCGAGCAGCGCGCCGCCGGCCGCAAGGCCTACGACGAACTGATCGCCACCGCAGGCTTCCCCAAGAAGCCGGACGGCTCGCCGATGGTCTATCGCACCGCGGTGAAGGTCGGCGTGATCTTCGCCGGCTCCAAGAACAAGAAGCGGGCGCGCGAGTTCCTGTCGTTCATGCTCGAGGAGGACAACCTCCGCCCCTACGTCGAGGGTGCGCTGGGCCGCTGGTTCCCGGTGACCAAGGCGAGCCAGGAGAGCCCGTTCTGGCAGGCCGACAAGCATCGCAAGGCGGTGTACGACCAGTTCAAGGCCGGCACGACGCCGTTCGAGTTCACCAAGAACTACAAGTTCACCATCCTGAACAACGAGAACGTGTGGGCCAAGGCGATGAACCGCGTGGTCAACGAGAAGGTCTCGGTCGAGAAGGCGGTCGACGAGCTGATCGCCCGTATCAAGCAGGTGGCCGGCTGATCCTGCCTCACGTGAGTATCGCGTAGTGACGGCAACGACGACGATTGACGAAGCGGCCCGCCCCAAACAGCGCCCGGGGCGGGCCGGCTTTGCCTTGTCGCAGAAGCAGGTCTGGGGCCTGCTGTTCACCGCGCCCTATATCGCGGTCTTCCTGGGCTTCGTCGTCTTCCCGGTCGGCTACGCCTTCTGGCTGGCGCGCAGCCCGCATCTCTACGTCGAGCTGGCCGACGATCCGATCTTCCTGCGCACGGTCATCAACACGCTGGTGTTCCTGATCGTGGCCATCAACATCAAGATGGTGATGGCGCTGTTCCTCTCGGGCTTCTTCGCCCACAAGCGCTGGTGGGTGAAGGTGCTGGCGGTGCTGTTCGTGCTGCCATGGGCGGTGCCGTCGATCCCGACCATCCTGTCGATCCGCTTCATGCTCAATCCCGAATGGGGCGTGATCAACACGCTGATCTTCCGGCTGACCGGCGACGATGGCCCGAATTGGCTGAACGACCCGGCGCTGGCGCTGTCGCTCTCCATGGTCGTCCACATCTGGAAGTCGCTGCCGTTCTGGACGCTGATCCTGCTGGCCGGCCGCCTCGCCATCCCGCACGAGCTTTATGAGGCGGCGTCGGTCGACGGGGCAGGGCGCTGGAAAGCCTTCCGCTACATCACCTGGCCGTCGATCAGCACGCTCTACGTCACCTGCACCCTGCTCTCGATGATCTTCACGGTCGGCGACTTCAACAGCGTCTATCTGCTGACCGGGGGCGGCCCGGCCGACCTCACGCACGTGCTGGCGACACTCGGCATCCGCTATCTCAGGCTCGACCAGGTCGGGCTCGCCATGGCCTCGATCGTCTGCGCCCTGCCGCTGATCCTGCCGCTGGTCTTCTTCATGATGAAGCGGCTCTCGAAGTGACCCGCCGGGGCATCATGCGCGGCGTCAGCACCGAGGCGGCGCTGCTGCTGGTCGGCATCCCGGTCCTGCTGTGGACCCTGATCCCGATCTACCACATGTTCCTGTTCGCGATTTCGCCCAAGGACGCGGCGTTCTCGGGCCAGCTCTGGCCGACCAGCCCGACCTTCCGCAACTTCGAGATCGTGTTCGGCCAGAAGCACCACTTCCTCTACAATTTCTGGCGCCAGATGTTCAATTCGCTGGTGATCTCGATCGGCACGGCAGTGCTGACCCTGATGATCGCCAGCGCGGCCGCCTTCGCCATCAGCCGGCTGCGCATGAAGGGCGGCCGTCTGGTGATGAACCTGGCGCTGTTCACCTACTTCATTCCCGCCGCCTTCCTCGCCGTGCCGATGTACAAGACCATGGGCATGTACGGCCTGCTCAACAGCGACTGGGCGCTGGTGCTGGCGATGGTGACGGTGGCCTCGCCCTACGCCATCTGGATCCTGCGCCAGGCGTCGGACAAGCTGCCGGTCGAGCTCGACGAGGCCGCCCTGATCGACGGCGCCTCGCCGTTCCAGCTCTTCCGCCTGATCTACATCCCGCTGATGGTGCCCTCGCTGATCGCCGTCGGCACCTATGCGCTGCTGCTGGCGTGGAACGAATATCTCTACGCCTTCCTGCTGCTCTCGCGCGAGACGGCGATCACGCTGCCCGTCGCCCTGGGCAACTTCCTGTCGGCCGACGATTCGCCCTGGGAGCTGCTGATGACGGCGGGCTTCATCTACGCCCTGCCGCCGGCCGCGATCTATTACGCCTTCCGCAAGTACATGTCGTCCGGCCTCACCGCGGGCGCGGTGAAGGGCTGAGGTAGCAACTGCTAACGGAAGCTGGGCGGTTATGCCCCTAAACCGGCCTCTTTCGTGGGACCGGAGCCCTCGGGGCTATCTTTCTCTTGAAATACAGAGGAAACATACGAGATAATACACGCGATACGTGCATTGTCGGGGGCAAAAGATGCGCGCGATGGTGACTTTCTACAACGGGCCCGGAACGAAGGAGCATTTTTGGGAGGTTGTAAAAAGCCAACCAAAAGTCCGAGAAAAAATTGGGAGCGGGTATGAGGTTTCCCGCGACCTGGAGCTGAAATTCGAGAAGGAATTTCCGAATCAGCTGCAGAAGCTTATCGAGGAAGATCCCAAAAACATCCGAAAGGGGATGAACTCGCCGATCAAGAAAATAAGCGTCATCGACCTTCAGGATGGCTCACTCAAAGCGATTCTTGAGATATTGGCGGACGAGAATTTTCGAAGTTTTGTGATTTTCGCACTTCAAGTTTACTCGCCGGACGCGTTCCAAAGCGTGTTCGGAATATCTGTTCCTGTTTACGCCGAGTGGTTGAGCGGTGATGACCCCCCGGCACCTCCGACCTTCAAGCAGCAATTCAAGGCAATGGCTACGCCGCAACTCGCCATGTCGGTTACGTCGCTTCTCATTCCAGTCGTCATCGCGGTCTGGATACTCATTGAGGCGAGAACTGCTCTGCGTGAAGAGGCGAAGAACCTCGGTACGGAGCGCACTAAAGTTGTAGACGCCTTGGTCGAGCAGAATAAAAGCGTCTCAACTTCTCTGGTCGGAGGTGCGAAAGACTCGACTGCGAGCGCGAAGGCGATGCAGGACCTCGTGACGGCGCAACTTGGGAAGCTTCTGGAGAAGGCGCTCACTCCCAACAGCGAGATCGCTAGCCTGACGAGCGGCATCAAGGAACTGACGACCAACGTTACCGGTTTGAAATCCGACGTCACAGATCTGACCAAGCGCGTTAGCAAGCTGGAGCAGACGCCGCCGCCACCTCCATCGGTGTCGAACTGCATAAAAGACGTGAAACTCATCCCCGATTGCGCCCGGATACAGGAAGCTCTGTACCGGAAGACCGGGCGGCCGGTCGATTCGAAGAATCCCGGGCGCCCAGGGAGTGACGGGATTGGCGGCCCCGAGACGGACGCCGCCATCCGAGCCTACTTAAGATCCATCAACGAGCCGGACGCGAACTATCTGACGCCAGACCAGATCCGGCGGCTGTTGTCAGGCTAACATGGCAGCCAGGCTAGGGCCGACTATCTACCGAACCAGCTATTTTGAACCTACAAGCCGTGGCCGGCAGTCGGTTCGTGCGATGCCCGGCAAAGTGAATCGATCTAACTTCGCTTCATCAAGCCGACCATGAAGGCCTTGAGCCGCGGCGCCCATTTGGCGGCGTCGAGGCCCGAGGCCGAGTGGCCGAAGTCGCTGTCGATCTCGAAATAGTCGGCGCTGACGCCCGCCGCTTTGAGCTTGGCCATGACGTCGGGCGCGATCGACGGCGGGAAGAGCTTGTCGGTGCGCGACAGCACGTAGAGGACCTTGGCCTTGATCTTGGGCATGTCCTTCTCGGCATCGAAGCGGACCGAGGCCTTGCGCAGCACGACCAGCGAGTTGGCGTCGAACACCTTCGACCAGGTCTCGGCGCGCCGCTTGATCTCGGCCTCGCGGGCGTCCTTGTCGGGGAACTTGGCGGCGAGTTGCTCGTCGATGCCGTAGCGCTTCAAGGTCGCCACGCGCATCTCGGTCAGGATGCCGGTGACGCCGCCCTTGTCGTAGTAGTGGCCGCCGTTCCAGTTGGGATCCTTGGCCAGGACGTCGACCAGCGACTTCACCGCCGCCTCGCCGCCCGAGCCCTTGGGCGCGCTGACCACGGCCACCAGCCCGTCCATGAAGTCGGGATGAGTGACGCCCCACTGGAAGGTCTGGTAGCCGCCGAACGACGGCCCGGCGACCGCGACCAGATGTTTTACGCCGAGCCCGTCGAGCAGCGCTTTCTGGGCGTTGACGATGTCGACCAGGGTGATGTCGGGAAAGTCCGGTCCATAGGGCTTGCCGGTGGCGGGGTTCCTGAAGGCGGGATTGGTCGAGCCGAAGGACGACCCCAGCATGTTCGACGACACGACGAACAGCCGGTCGGTGTCGATCGCCTTACCCGGCCCGACCAGCCCGTCCCACGAGCCTTCGGCGCCGTTCGCGCCGGCGCGGCCCGCCATGTGCTGGCCCGAGGTGTAGCCGTGGGTCAGTAGCACGCCGTTGCGGCCGTCCGGCGCCGGGGTGCCGTAGGTCTCGTAGGCGATCGTGACCTCGGGCATCACGGTGCCGCTTTCGAGTTTGAAGTCCTTGATCGTGAAGGTGGCCTCGCGCCTCTTCAGCGGATCGCTCTGTGCCTGTGCCGGGGCGACACCGGCCAGGACGGAAGCGGCCGGTATGGCGGCGAGCAACGGACGGCGGCCAAATGAAGCGGGCATGCGATCCTCCTTTTGCGTCGGCTCGATTGGATCAGGCGCGCGCCGGCGCCGCAACAGGAAGCATCACGGTGCGTGCGGCAAGTCGCGCCCCGGTCGGCCCGGCGGCGCGAGTTTGCACCGCAATGCGGCGCTGCGTCGTGACGGCAGAGGTCAATTGTTTGTCGTCCGCCATCAATGATGGTGGACGCAATCCTCTTATCTTCAAGCGATGGCTAAAAGGGCAAGTCAGGCGCTGCCTGCCGTCCGGGCCGCCTTCGTGGGAGTCTTGGCACATGGCACTGCACTACTTCATTGATTCGAAGCGGCGGCTGGTGTCCGTGACGGCAGAGGGCGCCATCACGCGCGCCGACGTGGATGCCTATCTGGAAGCGGTGGTTGGTGCCAGGGCCCTCGAGTATCGCAAGCTTTTCGACTGGCGTGCCGGGACACCGGCAATGGACTTCCCGGAGCTGATGTCGGTGATTGCGACGGTCAAGAATTATCATGATCGGCCGCATGGGGCTTTGGCCGTGGTGGTGTCGGAACAGCAGAGGCAAAGCGAGAAACTTGCGCGCGTTCTCGGTGTCCTGCTTTCGGTTCGTCGCCCGATGCGCGTCTTCTCCAGCGTCATGACGGCAAGCCGCTGGCTGGAAGGCAACTCGACGTCGGTGTGCTAGGGGCGCGGCAGGGTCAGGCGCGCGCCGGCACCGCAACAGGCAGCATGACGGTGTGGGCCGCGAGTCGCGCCCGGTCGGCTTCGGGCCGGATGAACAGCAGGCCGATGATGCCGCCCGCCAGCAGCAGCCCGCCCAGGATGACGTAGCTCTGCTCGTAACCGGCGACCGGCGAGGAGGCGTTCTGGATCACGGCGCCCATGGCGAGCGGCGCAATGACGCCGGCCAGGGTGATGATCGAGGAGGTGATGGCGAGCATGGCGGCGCGCTGGGGCTGCGGCGTCAGCTCGCTCACGATCATCGGCGTGACGACGAAGATCGAGCTGCCGATGGCGGCGCCGACGACCAGCACGGCGACCTTGAGGCCGGGCGTCGGCATGCTGCCCACGAAGGGCAGGATGCAGCCGCCCAGGGCCACGGTGGAGGCGGCAAGGACGCCGCGGCTGAGGCGACTCGAGACGCCGGCCTTCTTGAGGCGCTGCGACAGCCAGCCGCCGGTCAGCACCACGCACATGCCGAAGATCCAGGGCAGGATGGTGAGGTTGCCGCCCACCGTCTGGCTGTAGCCAAGGCCATCGACGAGGTAGGAGGTGAACCAGGTGAGGCCGAGCGCCAGTCCCCAGTAGCTGGCGAAGCCCGCACAGCAGGTGGCGACGATGCTGGGGCAGGTGAGCAGGCGGCGGTAGGGCACGCGCTCGACCATGCCCTCGCCAACATGGGCCGGCTGGTCGACCAGCGTGCCTTCGCGGCCGAAGATCAGCCAGAGCACCACCCAGGCAAGGCCGGCGACGCCGAGCGCGCCGAACGCCCAGTGCCAGGAATAGTTGACGATGATCCAGTTAAGGGTCGGCACGGCGATGATGACGCCGAGCGCCGAACCCTGCGCGATGATGGCCGTCGGGACGCCGCGCAGCTGGTCGGGAAACCACTTGTAGATGGAGTGCAGGGCGACCGGCGCGGCCGGCCCTTCGCCCGCGCCCAGGATGATCCGGCAGGCGATCAGCATCTCGAACGTCACGGTGCCCAGCATGGGGAACTGCACGACCGACCAGATGATCGCCATGACCAGAAGCGTGCGGCGGGTCTGGACGCGATTGGTGATGAAGCCGACCACGATGCCGGAGATCGCGAACAGGAAGAAGAACGACGAGCCGAGCAGGCCGAACTGCTCGGGGCTGAGCTTCAGCTCGGCCATGATCGGGTGAGCGGCGAGGCCCACCACCACCTTGTCGGCGAAGTTGATCAGCATGAACAGGAGGAGCAGGGCGGTCATGCCCCAGGCGCCTTTGAGGGGCTGCGGCTGGTCTGTCACGTCTTGGTTCCTCCTGCGCCATGAGACAGGAGCAATCCGGTGCAGGCAAGTGCGTTGGAGGAACGGCCCGGACTTAGCTCGTCTTCAGCAACTCCTCGCGCGTCGAATGGACCATCGTCATCAGGGACAATTTCCTGACGGCAACTCCCGACGCCCGGCACACAAGCGCCACCACGATGAAGGTGCCTCTGGACAAGCTCGGCGCCAACGGCGGCGGGACCGTCTCGGCGATGGGCAGGGGCGCAAAGCCGTGGGACTTCGTGTTCGATTCCGGCGTTGGCCCGCGCAACATCAAGTACGGCTGGCGGCATGGTACCTGCCGTTTCCTGATCACGCCGAAGGTGCTGCCATGAGACCGGTCAGCATTGCGCCGCCGACCAACGACAACGAGGCGATGATCATCCGCGATGGCACGCGAGAGCTGTTTGGGGCCGACTGGTGTGAAGATGGCTCCGATCTGACTGGGGCGACGCTCACTGAGCCAGGCGAAAGCCGCGAGACATGCACTGCTGCCCGCCCGCGTGTCGCACCGATGCTGTCAGTGCAGGTAGATGAATCGGCGCATCCCTCAACATCTTGGGGTTTCGACCCGGTGCTAGCCATGCTTGCAGGCGTTTCCACTGAGAGGCCTTGTGCCATCGCGTGAGGTCGTTCCGTCGATCGGCGGCTAGCGTGCGCGCCATGATCGAGATACCTCGAGACGCTCCGGGTGCTGTCGCCTGCGGCCGCAGCGGTCTGCCCTTGCTGGCCATCTGCTCAAGCGGACACCGCCGCACCGTGCCCTTCCGCCTTTTGAAGACTAGGGAAGACGACACGACATCGCTCTATGGCCGGCCGTTCAAGTGCAGGACCTGCAGCGGTCCCGAGGTCACGCTGTTTGCTATCGAGAGCCAGGCGGAACTCAGCGAAATTCAGGGAGCGCTCGCCGGGCCACCGCAACCGGCGTGGGCATCAACAACTTATGCGCCGCGCGATCCGCACGAAGACTTTGTATAAGCATCGGCTAGGATCTGTCGGCCCCTATCAGGGCTTGCGGGGCCTCGGCTTCTTCGGTTCCGGCGCTGCCTGCCAGTTCACGCCTTCCATGGTCTTCAGCACGGCCTTGGCCGCTGTCGGCGCTGCGTCGTCTTCGCCCAGCCACGTCGACCAGGCGTCGTCGTCCAGGATGGCCGGCATACGCGGATCGTCCTCCTGGGACTTGACCGTGCGGCGTATGAGCTCGTTGGCAGGAACCGTCGCCATGACGCAGGCCAGCATCGGCACCGGCAGATCGGGAATCTCGAACCGCCGCCACACAAACGCGAAGCCGCGCGGCCGGCCGTCCTTTGGGTCAATTGTCCATTGGCGGGTTTCCGTCCGGCCGGCCGGCTTCACGACCTCCTCGCCTTCGTTGAACGTGCGGAAGATGACGATGCCGCGCTGGCCGGCGTGGAAGGGCGTGCGGAACGGCCCCTTCGAATCGATGGTTTCCGATCGCGCATGGATCGGCCGCGGTCGCCGCCAGTCCCTCGGGTCCGGGAAACCCCACCGCATCTTGACCACGCGCCGCGCCCGCGTTTCGGCATCCCAAATGATGACCGGCAACAATCCGCCGACGCGATAGGTAACGATTTCGTCGTTGCTGCCATTGCCGTCCGGCGCGTCGCCGCCACCGCTTTCCGTAAGCGGCTCCGAGAACGCGACAACTTCGCTCCAGGAGGCCAAAGCCGTAAACTTCCCACACATGGGGAAACGCTATCACTGCCGCTAGCCATCCCGCTATTGGAGCAACCGGGTCGGCCGCTGCGCAGTCGTTCGAGGAAGGCCGGGTAGCGATCCCACCGCAAGTATATAACTCATGGGACGTGCGGTAAGTCACATCTGCGCCCTGGAAAGCTTGCCACAGTTGGGGCCGCGGTGATGGGAGTTTAACAAGCGGCTTCCGCCTCCCAGTCCAGGGAGAACGAGGTTGCCTTAAACGGAGGCTCGCATGGGCCGGCTGGTCAGACAGGGCACGAAGGGTGAAGATGTCCGCGCCATTCAAGATGTGCTGAATTTCCACATCCGCCGCCTTGCTCCTTTAGCGGTGGACGGCGATTTCGGGCCGCGAACCCACGCACGCGTGATCGAGTTTCAGAAGGCGAACCAGCTGACGGCGGATGGCATCGTCGGGCCACAGACGATGGCCAAGTTGTTCGAGGAAGAGCAACTTCCGATCACGCTCGCCCTGGTGCCGCAGCAGGCATCGACGCCGGCTGGGGCGCCGCGCGGCATCAAGCCGCCACGTCTGATCCCGCCATTGACGTTGCCGCCGCTGACGCCGCCAATCGTGACGCCATTTTTCCTTCCGCCCGACTCGTTGTCCCGCATTCCGGTGCTGACACCCTCGGGCCAGACCGTGAGTTTCCTCACGACGGTGCCGGTTCGCAACGATCCGGTCGATCCGGCGACGCGCAGCTTCAACGAGATCATGCGGCTCCTCGATCACCTGCCGCCGTCCTTTCCTTTCCGCGGGACGATCATCGGCGCCGTGCCGAGACCCGTCCTGAAAGTCGGGCCTCTCGAGCTCGATCCGGTTTCGCCCATGAGCTTCGGCTTCCAGTGGGGCGTCAAGCCGGTGTTCGACCTCAAATCAATCGGCCCGCCCATTCAGTTCGCGGTGGGCGGTTCGGCGAACGCCCGCTACGTCCTGAAGCTGGTCGACAAGCCCGGGGCAACGGTGCCCCAGCTTGGCCTGTTCGTGCAGGGCGACTTCAGGGGCACGATTGACTGGACGAGCCAGGCCGCAGAATCGCGGCCGCAGATTGACCTCAAGGGCTCTTTTGCGGGCGGCATCCAAGGACGCTTCTAGCGTCAGCTGATCAATCTCCGGATCGGCGTTGCGGCAGTCAACGCACCGTTGCACGACCTGACAAGGCGCAGGATCGAGCCATGACAAGAATCACAACGCCGGGAGCAACTCGGCGCTTGTCATCGTCATGTAGGTCTCCGTTTAGATGAGGGAGCTTCCGCGGTCGTCCAAGGAGACTCCATGCCGTCCATCGAAAGCACCGCGGTTCCCCGCGCCGCCCTTCGGGTAAGCGAGGCCTGCAGCGCGCTCGCGATTTCCCGCAGCAAGCTCTATCTCGAGTTGGCCGCCGGCCGCCTGCGCGCCGTGAAGTGCGGCCGCCGAACGCTGATTCCTGTCCCCTCGATCAAGGCCTGGCTGGACGGCTTGCCCGCCCACTCGGTGCGGCCGTGAATGGCCTGCTGCGCGAGCTCGTGGCGGCGCATCGCATCGTCCGCCATCAGGAGGTCGCCGCTACCCTGGAGCCGCTGCGCCTGCCAGCTGAAGGCGTGCCGCTGTGGGGCGTGGAGTCGGTGGCAGTCGAGCATGGCTACTACGCCCCGGATCCTGCGGGCCGGCCGGCGATCATCGTGCCGGTCGCCGACGACGGCCGGCTGATCGATCTCGCGGCCACTGGCCTTGCCTCGCGGCGCATCGCGACACGGACCGGCCTCGGCGTGATCCTCGGCCAGTACGCGCTCGACGGTGCGCTGGTCGACCAGGTGCCGTTGCCTCTCTTTCGCGATCCCATCGAACAGCAGTGCCCTCAGCAAGCCCTTCATGTGCAGTGCTCCAAGTCAGCTGCTGTCGGCACCTTAGCCTGACCCTCGAGGGAGGCCTGGTCTGTGGCTTTCCCCACGCTTCAACAAGGCGTCTCCGGGCGGAGGCCGCCTGGGCGCGAAATTCCGCGCGCTGTGGCATCCATCACAAAACATCCGGCCGGCCGCAGGTAAAGTTGCACCATCCTCAAGGAGACGAGCGATGGCAGCGGATCGCCGGCTACTCAAGCTGCATGAGGCTTTGCGCCGATGCCCGGCGCCGCCGCCCGGCCGCATCGTCACCATGGTCGCAAGGGTCGCACCCGCGCTCGGCGTCGCTATTCGCGACCTCCCGGCGTTGGACCGCGGCGCCGGGATACCGGGCGGCCGGGTGCTGCCGACCTGGATCGACGGGGCGGGCGCGCTCGAGATCGTCACCTGGAACACAGGCGAGGCGTCCGACCTGCGCAGATATGGCAATCGGAGTCACGCGGAGGCGCAATTCTTCGAGTTCATGCGGGGCCGCGACTTCACGAGCGTCGATATCGAGATCAGTCACAGTCCCTGCACCGCATGCGCCGACATGCTGGTGGGCCTGTTGAAATCCATGAAGGCCAAGGGCACGACGGTCTCGCGGGGGCCAACCCGCCGCGTCGGCCAAAGGGTCTATGTCGGGGCCGCGATAGAAACGCCACCCGTCCTTCCTGCCACGCTTCGCTGGGGCGCGCTGTTTGAAACGCCCCCTCAGGCAACCACGCCGCAGTCCCTTCGTGAGCTGCAGGCCGTCGGCTGGCACATGGCAGCGCCGCGCACCGCGATCCCAAACGATGCCGGAACCCCGGCCATCACCTTGTTGTAGGTCGCCAACCTGCCACGACGACGTTGCGATCAGGCCCGGGTTTCCGGTGCTGTCCGGCGGGCGAGCCGTCCGCCGACCCATTCGCGCCGAGCCAATATGCTGAAGGCGACGCAGGCCAATGCTGCAACGACAACGGCAACGATGGTCTCAAGGCTTCCGTCGCCGTCGTCCGGTGCTTCGTCGAACAGGAGCTCGAACCACTGGGGTTGGATGATCGTCGCCACGGACGTCACGGCACTCAGGAATGCCGCGACCATATAAGCGACCATTGGTATGCGACCGCGCATAGTCCCTCTCCTTCGATCAGTCATCAGCAAAGCGTCCGTCGATCGACATCATGCCGGCGCGATCAGCGACTTGAGCGCCGAGCAGCCGGCAAAGAACGGCTGCGACCAGTCGAAGCGCGCAAAGCTTCATTCGCGACCTTCCACGGTTCTCCACGCGCCAGCTTGCCAGTTCGAAGGTCGCCCAGCCAGCGGCCTCCGAATCCCGGTCAGGCCAGATCGATCACTTATGTAGGGGCACTTCCCATCCCTGAGCGGCCGGTCCGCCTCGTCGCCCGGCACGGTGGCCAGCAGCTTGTAGGTGTCGTCCTTGCTCTTGGACTCCTGCGGCGACTTCACCTGGAACAGGTACATGTCGCGCACCAGGCGGCCGTCCTCGCGCAGCTTGCCGTTCTTGGTCATGACGTCGTTGACCGGGATCTCGCGCATCTTGGCCATCACCGCCTCCTCGTCGGTGCCGGCGGCCTGCACGGCCTTGAGGTAGTGGTTGACCGCGCTGTAGGCGCCGGCGGTGAGCATGCTCGGGATCTTGTCGCGCTTGGCGCGGAAGCGCTTGGTCCAGGCGCGGGTCTCGTCGTTCTGGTCCCAGTAGAACGCCTCGGTGAGCACCAGGCCCTGCACCACCGGCAGGGTCAGCGAATTCACGTCGAGAGCCAGGCTTGGAGGCGGACTATCCTGGTGGGTCCTGTGCGCCAAGAGACCACGACCGCGACTGACCACGAGCACGCACCCGAACATTAAAGTTCGTATCCCGCGCAGCACATCCACGTAACTGCGGAGAGCTCGGGGCTGATGTAAGGGGACCGTCGGGCAGTGCCCTTTGGGTGGGCTGTGTGGGAAGGGCAAGTCGAGATCAATTCTCTCGCTGCCCGACGGTGTTGACCGCGTTCTAACTGCAAATTTGAAAATGTAAAATGGTCCCGATGCCAATCGTGGCGCTTACCTCACAATTGCCACAGCGATAACTCGGCAAAGGAGATACTGGTGACATGTGTGTGGGAAGCGCTGGGTGTGAGCGGTAGGGGTACCGCTCCAGCAAGGCCAGCGCTTTGTGTGGGAGTCGTTGATGATTGACGACGTTGGAGCACGCCTGAATGGCGCGCTGGGAGAATCGTGCTGCTGCACGAAGTTGATTTCCTTCAATCAGGACAGTGAGACGCCGCTCGGCAGCGAACAGGCGGGCCGGTTCAAACCTCCCGATCGCCCCCGCCTGGCCTGAGTTTCCCGCGGCAACAACCGCGGCGTCTCAACAGCACCATCAGCATCGACGTCAGCCAAGGCGGCAAACAGTGCCATCCAGGATCGGGGACGCTCGTCTCGTCGATAGGATGCACCAGCGGGGGATTGCACATGATCAGTTTGCTGAGCCGACCGGGGCGACGGCTCTTTGATCCTCTGATTCAGAAACTCAGGAACTTGGGCGTGGACAGCGGCACGGAACTGGATGCCGTTCTGAACCGCATCGAGGTGAGAGCGGGGCCTCGTCGAGGCGAAGACATTGTCGCCCCCGGCGGGTCGCCGAGGCATTCAACGCTCCTGCTGGAGGGGGTTGCCTGCCTGTATGAGCGACTCCCGGACGGCAACCGGCAGATATATGCCTTTCAGTATGCTGGAGACTTCTGTGATCTGCACCGGCATGTGCTGCCGGAAACGAACAATGAAGTCGCTGTAGCGGCTATGACGGACTGCTCGATCGGCATCATTGAGCACAAGGACCTTGAGCAGCTGATCGCGCAATATCCTTCATTGGGCTTGGCCTTGTGGCGCGCCAGCATGCTTGAGGCCAGCATATTCTGCAAAAGATTGCTCAATGTTGGCCGACAACCAGCGCTTCAGCGCGTCGCCCATCTCCTGTGCGAGCAGCTCGCTCGGCGCGAAGCGGTCGGCATCAACAGCGCCAGCATTCCGCTCAGCCAGATGGACCTGGCAGATGCGGCGGGACTTTCGATCGTCCACGTCAATCGCACACTCCAGGAGCTTCGCAGGCTCAATATCCTGTCGAAGGAGGGGCGCACCATCAAAGTAGCGGACAGAGAACGGCTCGCCGGTTTGGCTGGTTTCGACGGCAACTATCTCAATATGCCGCAGCTGCTTTCGCACTGGCACGTCAAGATAGAGGCGCCTCGTCGCTTGACACAGAATCGCTGACGCCGCCTCGGCGTGGCGGTGACGGCGCGCCCGTTCTTTCGTCACCGTGACCCCCTACTACTTACCGCCCTGCTTCGTTCCATTATTCGAGGGGCCGACAGGGCTCGTCCAAACCGGACACATGAAAAAGGGCGCCGAAGGCGCTCTAGGCTTCGCCTTCGCTATCGCCCGCTCTTCGGCGTAGGCTTTCTCGCGCGCCTGCGTAGCGTCCAGTCGATCCACTCTGGCCAAGGCGCGGGCGACCCGCTCACTTGGGCGGTCGAGAGGTCGTTCCCACAGGACCTTGCTATCACGGCAATTCCGTTTCAGTGGCGCAGATATCCGAAATTGCCCGGAACAACCCATAAGGCGAGGTTGTTGAAACACTACCCTGCGATGCAATTGGAAGCGACCACTTGTTCCATCGTCGGATCCGCAAATGCAAAATTGTGTTGCCTCAACGAGATATCCCAATTCCGCCGATGAAGTGCTACGTTGCCGGGGCCGAAGGCGAGGCGCTCTGTCACATATGGTCGCCGCAAATCTTCGCGCACGCGAATTGGCAACCGTCATGCGGGAAATCTGGGCCGAAGGATCCATGAGCTACAACGCGGTAGCCCGGGAATTAAATCGTCGAGGCGTACCAACTCTCCGAAACGGCAAGCAATGGTACCCAATGACGGCAGGCAGGGTTCTGATGCGCCTGGAGCGGGCGGGACTCATTCACATTCGGCGTCCATCCTCTCGCGGTTCCCTCCTCCAGCTTGCGTTGCGCGAGTAGGGCGGCCCGATGGAAGCTAGTGTGGTGAAAATCTTCGCCTTTTGGTCGTCAGGCGCACGCCTCCGAGGACGTCCGCGATTCTTCGGAGAGTGGCGCCATCCATCCGCGCCCAGGCCTTCGAGGCCCATTCCGGTTCCCGGATAATCTTGGTGGGCCTGAACACCTCTGCAAATCGTTCAGCGTCACCATCGTATTCAAACGCGGCAAAAAGAGTTGTGCCTTCCACCCTAAAAGCATAGTTGCCGGCGGCTCCCAATCTCACCGCAAGACGCTCGAGGTCCGGCGCTTCTGTGGGAGGGTCGGATGCTTTCCTCGCTGCCACGCTCACGACCAAGAGATGCGGACGATGATGGTCGCGCTGAAATTCAGCCCACTCCATTTTCGGCATGTCTTATCAAACGCAAGGGCGGTTTATCCGTCGATGAGCAAAAGGAGGTACTGCCGCCGAGCGCGATGAGGTGCTTCGACAGGACGGAGCCGCTGGTCGTGCAGCAAGGCACCTCTCACACGCCCGTGAAAAGGCGCCGTACGCCGACAACACGTTTTGCGTTAACCAAACTGCCAGGAATTCCCAAACGCAAAGAAGGCCCGGTTGGGGCCGGGCCTTCTGAATAGCGCGTGGTGGGAACACGCTCGGTGTGTGGGTGGGCGCAAACTACGCGGCTTGCCGATCCCGGTGAAGGACCAAAAGCGCATATCTAAATGCCGCTGTACTGGAGGGACAACCTCAAGCCATGCGCTTCTGCATATGTTGCAAGGCTGGCCGCGAATGCAAGAAGTCTGCACCCTGCGACATCTCGCCATCAAATAATGCTGCATTGTCACAACAAATACTCAGCGCATATCGTAAAGAGCATGTGTGTGTGGGAAGCGTTGGACGTGAGCGGTAGGGGTACTGCTCCAGCAAAGCCAGCGCTGTGTGTGGGAG
>FODP01000015.1 GCA_900110395.1 Rhodospirillales bacterium URHD0017 | reverse complement strand
AGCGTCGCATACAGCCACAGCGACACCAGGATCGCCGGATCGATCGCCGGACGGCCGCTCGACGACACCGTCGTCTGCACCCGGCCGTACAGCTCCGACAGGTCCAACTCCTCGACGTAGTCCCACACCTGGCGTGCCCGATGTTCGAACGACAGAAGATCGTCCAGACTGCTCTGTTGGAACTCGATCTGCGTCCGCACCGCCGTCTCCAGACGCAAGCCGGCCGGTCTGCCCTTTGCCATCATGACCTCGCTGAACTGTCCTACAGATCAGCGAATCAAAACTTCCGCCCCCTTGCCAGTGGTTTCTTCACAACCTCTGGAGTGGCGCGCCCCCAGCACTACTTGAGCTTCACCCCCGTCACCCGCAACAGCCCGTCGGGCATCGGCTTGAAACCTTCCAGCCGGTTGGTGTGCGCGATCAGGTATTGCGGGTGGTAGAGGTAGAGGATCCAGCCGTCGGCCAGGAACTTGGCCGCCAGCTTCTCGTAAATCTCCTTGCGCTTGGCGGGGTCGGTGACGGCGCGCGCCTGCTCGTGCAGGGAATCGACTTCCTTGCTGCAGTACTTGCCCATGTTCTGCGGCGCGCCGCACATCTGGTAGATCACCGAATTGCCGTCGGGGTCGATGCGGCCGCTCCAGGTGTTCATGTAGAGCTGAAACTCGCCGTCCTCGGCCTGCTTCAGCGCCGTGGCGACTTCGGTGACGCGAATCTTCACGTCGAAGCCGGCCTCGGCCACCATCGACTGCACGACCTCGGCGACCGCGCGCGTCTCGGGCGTGTTGCTGACCATGAAGTCGATCGGCACGCGCGCGGTGACGCCTGCCTCCTTGAGCAAGGCCTTGGCCTTGGCGAGGTCTCGCTTGGGAACGGGAAACTTCGACTGGTAATAGAAGTTCTGCGGATTGACCCACTGGTTGCCTGGCACGAACTCGCCGTTGAACACCACCTGGTTCAGCGCGTCGCGGTCGATCGCGAGGTCGAAGGCCTGGCGCACGCGGGCATCCTTGCCCAGCGGGTTGTTGGCCTTGGGCCCGTTGTCGACGTTTACCAGCAGGCCGAACCAGCCGATCGACACCGCCTTGCTGAGCTTTAGCCTGGAATCGTCGCGTACCGTCTTGATGTCGGTGGCAAGCACGCGCTCCATCAGGTCGAGCCCGCCCGAGCGCAGATTGGCCAGCCTGACCGTGGCGTCGACGATCGGCAGGTAGGTGATCTTGTCGACGAAGACCTGGTCCTTGTTCCAGTAATCGGCGAACTTCTCGACCACGATACGGTCCTGCTGGATGCGCTCGACGAACTTGTAGGGACCGGCGCACACCGGCTTCAGGCCGAACTTGTCGCCTGCCGCCTCGGCCGCCTTGGGCGAGACCATCATGCCGGCGCGGTCGGTGAGCTGCGCCAGCAGCGGCGAGAACGGTGCCTTGAGGTTGAGCTTGATCGTTGCGGGATCGACGACCTCGACGCTGTGAACCTGCGCCAGCTCGGGCTTGCGGAACGAGCCCTTCATGTTGAGATGGCGGTCGAGGCTGTACTTGGCGGCGGCCGCGTCGAAGACCTCGCCGTCGTGGAACTTCACGCCCGAGCGCAGCTTGATGGTGACAGTCGTGCCGTCGGCCGAGGTCTCATGGCTGGTGGCGAGCTGCGGGACGATGCCCGCCTTCTCGTCGATGTCGAACAGCTTGTCGCACAAGGTGGCGAAGACGATGCGCGCCGTATAGGTGCGCGACAGCGACGGGTCGAGCACGTCGGGATCGTCGCCGATCCCGATGCGCAGGTGGCCCTGGGCGAAGCTGCTGCCGGCGGCCAGGCACAAGGCCAGGGCCGCGGCGGCACGACGGGCGGTCTGCAACATGTCGTTCTCCGTCCTACTTCAGCTTCACGTCCATGACGCGGATCAGGCCGTCCGGGTAGGGCTTGAAGTTCTCCAGTCGCGCGGTGTGGGCGATCAGGTAGCTGGGATGGTAGACATACATCATCCAGCCGTTGGGCAGGAACTTGGCGGCGATCTTCTCGTAGGCCTTCTTGCGCGTGGCGACGTCGCTCGAGGCCCGCGCCTCGCGGTGCCACTCGTCGATCTCCTTGTCGCAGTAGCGGCCGGTGTTCAGCGGCGAGCCGCAGGTCTGGTAGAGCACGGTATTGCCGTCGGGATCGGTGCGGCCGCTCCACTGGTTCTCATAGAGCTGGAAGTCACCGTCCTCGGCAGCTTTGAGGCCGGTCGCCGCCTCGACCACCCGGATCTTGAGGTCGAAACCGGTCTCGGCCACCATCGACTGCAGGACCTCGGCGACTTGCCGGATTTCGGGGTTGTTGGCGACCATGAAGTCGATCGTGAGCCGGCCTGTGACGCCCGCTTCCTTCATGAGTGCTTTGGCCTTGGCGACGTCGCGCTTGGGCACGGGGAATTCCTTCATGTACCACGGGCTCTGCGGGTTGACCCATTGGTTGCCCGGCACGAACTCGCCGTTGAACACGACTTGGTTCAGGGCCTCGCGGTCGATCGAGAGATCGAATGCCTGGCGCACGCGCGGATCCTTGCCCAGCGGATTGTCGGCCTTGGGCCCGTTGGCCACGTTCACCAGCAGGGCCCAGAAGCCGAGTGATACCGCCTTGCTGAGCTTGAGCTTGGGATCGTCGCGCACCGTCTTGATGTCGGTGGCGAGCAGACGCTCCATCAAGTCGAGCCCGCCCGAGCGCAGGTTGGCCAAGCGCACCGTCGAATCGACGATCGGCAGGTAGGTGATCCTGTCGATGAAGACGTGGTCCTTGTTCCAGTAGTCGGGGAACTTTTCGACCACGATTTTGTCCTGCGGGATGCGCTCGACGAACTTGTAGGGGCCGGCGCAGACCGGCTTCAGGGCAAACTTGTCGCCCGTGGCCTCGGCGGCCTTGGGCGAGACCATCATGCCGGCCCGGTCAGTGAGCTGGGCGAGCAGCGGCGAGAAGGGTTGCTTGAGGTTGAGCTTCACGGTGGCCGGATCGACAACCTCGACGTTGTCGACGGCGGCCAGCTCGGGCTTGCGGAACGAGCCCTTCATGTTCATGTGCCGCTCGAGGCTGTACTTGGCGGCGGCGGCGTCGAACGCCTCACCGTCGTGGAATTTCACGCCGGGCCGGAGCTTGATGGTGACGGCCTTGCCGTCGGCCGAGGTCTCGGAGGAAAGCGCGAGCTGCGGCACGATGTTCGACTTCTCGTCGATATCGAACAGCTTGTCGCACAATGCGGCGAAGACGATGCGCGTGGTGTAGAAGCGTGACGTCGTCGGATCAAGGCCGTCGGGATCGTCGCCCAGGCCAATGCGCAGGTTGCCCTGCGCGAAGGCGCCGCCGGCGGCGAGGCAGAAGGCGAAGGTCAAAGCGGCGCTGCGGACTGTCCGTTTCATTGTGTCTCCATCCCACACACTGTCATCCTGACAGAGTCGGTGCTGCACGCACCATGCCAGTCCAGTCTATTCACGCCGTCGGGCCGTAAATCCTATGTGATCGCCGCCAAGGCCTGCGTCAGATCGGCGATCAAATCGTCGGGATGTTCGATACCGACCGACAGGCGGATCGTCGTATCGAGCACGCCGATGCGATCGCGCACCTCGACCGGAACACCGGAATGGGTCATCGCGGCGGGATGGCTGGCCAGCGATTCGGTGCCGCCGAGGCTGACCGCCAGCTTGAAGATCTGTAGCGCGTTCAAGAAAGCGAACGCTTCCTTTTCGCCGCCCTTGATGTCGAAGGAGAAGGTCGAGCCGGGGCCCGTGCATTGGCGGGCGAAGACCGACTGTGCCGCCGAGCCTTCCTGCAGGAAAGCGAGATAATGGACCTTGTCGACCTTGGGATGGTCGCGCAGGTATTCGGCGACGAGCCGGGCATTGCTGTTCGCCCGCTCCATGCGAAGCCCCAGCGTTTCCAGCGAGCGGCCCAACATCCAGCAGGAATGCGGGTCGAGGTTCGTGCCGACGCTGCCGCGCAGCGCCTTGATCGGCGCGATGGTCGTCTTCGAGCCGAGTGCGGCACCGGCAATGAGGTCGGAGTGGCCGCCGACATACTTGGTCAAGGAGTAGACCGAGACGTCAGCGCCGTGGTCGAGGGGTCGCTGGAACACCGGGCCGAGCAGGGTGTTGTCGCACACCAGGACGGGCCGAAAGCCCTGGGCCGCGGCGATCTCGTCGGCGATCCGCCGCAACAGCTTGATGTCGACCAGCGTGTTGGTCGGGTTGGCCGGCGTCTCGATCATGATGACCGATATCCGTCCCTTGCCGCGCGCCTCCTGGACGGCGGCGCGGATGACGGGCTCGCTCACGCCGTCGACGAAGCCGACGGCGCCGATGTTGAAGTCCGCCATGGTGCGCGCCAGCAGCGTCTCCGTGCCGCCGTAGAGCGGCTGCGAATGCAGGATGACATCGCCGGGACGGGCGAAGGCCAAGATGGTCGTCGAGATCGCCGACATGCCGGAGGAAAAGAGCACGCAGGATTCCGCACCCTCGTAGACGGCGAGCCGGTCCTCGACGATCTCGCTGTTGGGATGGTTGAAGCGCGAATAGACCAGGCCGGCGCCGGTGCCTTCGGGTGGCTTCTTGCGTCCCGCGGTATAATCGAAGAAGTCGCGGCCTTCCTCGGCCGAGCCGAAGACGAAAGTCGAGGTGAGAAAAACCGGCGGCTTGACCGCGCCCTCCGACAGCATCGGGTCGTAGCCGTAGCTCAGCATCAGGGTTTCAGGCCTGAGGACGTGATTGCCGATGCGGGTCTTGGACGGACGGGGCGCGGCCATGGCGTGTCTCCTGTCGGCGGTTACGCTGATGCCGCAGGATACGCCAAAAGGCCGAGACCATTCACATCAGTCCTGGTTCCCCCAAGTCCGTGCCGTCGACGAGGCGGCTGTAACGATAGGGATGCGGATCGACGATCGGCGGGTCGCCGGCGACGATGTCGGCGGCGAGCCGCCCGGCGGCCGGACCGATGCCGAAGCCGTGGCCGCTGAAGCCGGCCGAGACATGCAGGCCCGGCAGCTTGTCGATGGCTGAGATCACCGGGATCCAGTCGGGCGTGAAGTCGATCAGCCCGCCGTACTTGTGCACGATCTTCACGTTGGCGAGCTCGGGGTAGAGCTCGCCGATGCGCTTCAGCGCAAAGGTCACCAGCTTTTCCTGCGCCGGCGGATCGTAGGTGCGCATGCGCTCGAACGGCGAGACCGTGTCGTTGCGCCAGTTCAGGATCGCCTCGGGGCCGTCGAAGAACGAGCGGCCGACCCGGATGGTGACGAGCTTGTAGCGCTTCTTGAAGCTGCGCCAGAACGGCCTGGCATACATCAGGCCCTGTGGCGTGAGCTCGAGCATGCCGCGTCCGCTGATGCCGATCGTGTAGCCGCCGTCCAATCGCCGGCGGAACGTGACGTCGGGCGTCGAAATGCCGCCTGCGGTGATCTCAGGCGCCGGCGCCGTGAAGAACGAGGTCGAGCGCACGCCGGCCAACGGCATGTCGATGCCGTGATGGCGGCAGAACATCGAGGTCCACACGCCACCCGCGACCAGCACCGCGCTGGTGCGGATCGTGCCTTTCTCCGTGGCCACGCCCGAGACGCGGCCGGCCGAGGTTTCCAGCCCGCGCGCCGCGCAATCCTGGTGGATGGTGACGCCGAGGCGCCGCGCTCCTTGAGCAATCGCCGGCACGGCAAGCGCGGGTTCGGCCCGGCCGTCGGTCGGTGAATGGATGCCGCCGACCCATTTGCCGGTGCTGCCCGGAGTCATTGCCGCGGCCTCGGCCGCGGACAGCACGTGGCTGTGCATCTGCAACTCGCGGGCCCTGTCGGTCCAGTCCGCATATCGATCGAAATCGGCCTGGCTGGTCGTCACATAGACGAGCCCGGTGCGGCGAAAGCCGGTCTCGGCACCGAGCTCCTCGTTCAGCCCGCTCCACATGTCGACGGCGCGCTGCGCCAGTGGCAGTTCGCGCAGATCGCGGTGCTGCTGACGGCACCAGCCCCAGTTGCGGCTGGACTGCTCGCCCGCGATATAGCCCTTCTCGACCACGGCGACCGAGTGGCCCTTCTTGGCAAGATGGTAGGCGGTCGTGATGCCAGCGATGCCGCCGCCGATCACGACGACGTCGGCGGAGGACGGTAGTTTTTCATCGCTTGGGATGCGGGTAACCGGAGGAGACATTCGACGATCCTTGCTGGCGGCAGAACGGCGTTCACTCGCGTGGCATCATGAAGAGTCGCCGCGAAGACGGTCCTGATGCAAGAACACGAAATCGGCCATGCTGGCGACCTCGATGTCTGGCGTCGTGAGCGCGCCCGGCGCCTGCGGCGCCGGCGTGGCGCCCCAGCCGCCGACCGACTTGCGCCGGTTTATCCACATCGTGGCCAGGCCCACGCTGCGTGCCGGCACGACGTCGTGGAAGATGCTCTGGGCGGTATGGAGGATGTCGGTCTTCCTGGTGCCGAAGGCGCGCTCGAGGTCGGCGAGCGCATACTCGAAATTGCGCAGGCTCGGCTTGTAGGAGCCGATGTCCTGGGCGGTGAGGATGCGGTCGAAGGCGACGCCCAGCCTCTCGTTGCTGCGCGCGAACGAGGCGCGATCGACGTTGGAGAGGATCACCAGCTTGTAGTGGCGCTTGAGGTACTGCAGCGAGGGGGCGCTGTCGGCGAAGGCGGGCCAGCGGCCGACCGACTGGCCGAACTCGGCCGCCTCACCGGGGCCCGCCTTGATGCCCCACTTGTCCGCCAGCCGGCGGTGCACCTCGGCCAGGATCTCGGGATAGAGCTTGGCTGGCGTCTCGGCCTCGCACGTGGCTTCGATCGTGCCGAAGGCCTCGAGCAGGGCGTTGTCGTCGAGGTCGCGCCGACCATGGCGGTCCGCCCACGGTCGCAGCTCGGCCAAGATGCCGCGCTCCCAGTCGATCAGGGTGCCGTAGCAGTCGAAGGTGAGCGTGTTGAACTTCGTGACGTCGCGCATGGCGGCTCTCCAGCAGCGGTATCCGGGAGACTGATAGCCGCGACGCGAGATCGGGCACCGAATTGACACCGTCTGACAATGATATGCACTGTCAAGGCACCGCAATACAGTGGTCCTTCCTGTCGAAGCTGCTCCGGACGAATCATGCCGACAACCGCCGCTCTGCGCGATCCCCTGCTGCAGCCTTTCCGCCTGAAGGGCCTGAGCTTGCGCAACCGCATCATGAGCACCAGCCACGCCGCCACCATCGACGAGGGCGGGTTGCCCAAGGAGCGCTACCAGCGCTACCACGAGGAGAAAGCCAAGGGCGGCATCGCCCTCACCATGTTCGGCGGCTCCTCGATGGTGGCGCGCGATTCGAGCTGGGGTAGCGGCCAGATCGACATGTCGAGCGACGCCATCATCCCCGACCTTTTAGCCTTCTCGTCGCGCATCCATGGCCATGGGGCCGCGATCATGTGCCAGATCTCGCATCTCGGCCGGCGCGCCACCTCGGCGGCGATGAACTGGCTGCCGACCGTGGCGCCGACCGCGATCCGCGAGCGCCGCCATCGCGACATCCCGCGCGAGATGGATCGGGGCGACATCGACCGCATCATCGCCGACTACGCCGCCGCCGCTCAGCGCTGCAAGGAGGGCGGGCTCGACGGCTGCGAGACCGTGACCGGCGGCCATCTGATCGGCCAGTTCCTCTCGCCGCGCACCAACCGGCGCACCGACGCCTTCGGCGGCTCGCTGGAGAACCGGGCCCGCTTCGGCCTGATGGTGCACGAGGCGATCCGCAAGCGGGTCGGCGACGACTACATCGTCGGCATCCGCTTCGTGGTCGACGAGGACATCGAGGAGGGCATCGGCTTCGAGGAGTGCGTGGCGCTCGCCCAGTTGTTCGAGCGCGAGGGCCATATCGACTTCTTCAACGCCATCTTCGGGCGCATGGACACCGACCTGGCGCTGGCCGAGCACAACATGCCCGGCATGTCGCAGCCGCTGGCGCCGTTCCTGGCATCGGTCGGCGCGTTCAAGCGCGAGGTCGGGCTGCCGGTCTTCCATGCCGCGCGCATCCCCGACATCGCCACCGCGCGCCACGCCATCGCCGAGAACCTCCTGGACATGGTGGCGATGACGCGCGCCCACATGGCCGATCCGCAGATCGTCAACAAGCTGATGCGCGGCGAGGAGGAGCGTATTCGCCCTTGCGTCGGCGCCTCGCACTGCATGTACAAGAAGCTCGCCTGCATCCATAACCCGGCGACCGGGCGCGAGCAGATCCTGCCGCAGATCGTGCAGCCCTCGCCGCGGCCCGGCCGCAAGGTCGTGGTCGTGGGCGGTGGGCCTGGCGGACTGGAAGCGGCGCGGGTTTCCGCCGAGCGTGGCCACAAGGTCGTGCTGTTCGAGGCAGCCAGCCAATTGGGCGGCCAGCTGCTGCTCGCGGTGCGCGCGACCTGGCGGCGCGACCTGATCGCCATCGTCGACTGGCGCACGGCCGAGCTGGCGCGACAGGGCGTCGATCTCCGTCTCAACACCTACGCCACGGCCGACGACGTGCTGCGCGAAAAGCCCGATGCGGTGATCGTCGCTACCGGCGGCCTGCCCGACACCGGCTGGCTCGACGGCGCCGAGCATTGCACCACAGTGTGGGACGTTCTCTCCGGCACCACCGCGGCCAAGGATGAGGTCATCGTCTATGACGGTACCGGTCGCCACCAGGCGGTGTCGGCCGCGCTGCACCTTGCCGAGCAGGGCCGCGCCGTGCAGTTCGTCACTCTCGACGACAACATGGGCCTCGAGATGGAATACAACGCCCGCGTCGTCTACCGGAAGCGCTTCGCCGAGCACGGCGTGCGCACCACCATCGACCATCAGCTCGAGCGCGTGCGGCCCTCGGGCAACGGACTGGTCGCGACGTTCCGCCATGAGCTCACGGGCGCCAGCCTGGAGCTCAGCGCGCCGCAGGTCGTGATCGAGAACGGCACCGTGCCCATGACCGAGACCTTCGACTCCCTGCGCGCCGGTTCGATCAACGGCGGCATCACCGACATCGATGCCCTGCTCGACGGCGAGCCTCAGCGTCCTACGCCGCCGGCCGACGGTGCGTTCGAGCTGCACCGCATCGGCGATGCCGTCACCAGCCGCAGCGTCCACGCCGCCATCTACGATGCCCTGCGCCTGTGCATGGTCCTGTAAGACGTCATGAACAAGGATCTGAACGTGCGGCCTTCCGGGGCCGAGACGACTTTGCGCCCGATGCATGCCGGGGACCTTGCGGCAATGCACGGGCTTGCCCAGCAGATGTCGTGGCCGCATCGGCCGGAGGATTGCGCGCAACTGCTCGACCTCGGCGAGGGCATCGTCGCTGCCGACGGCGACGGCAGCACGATCGGCGTCGGCCTGCGCTGGAGCTTTGGCGACGTCGGCACCATCGGCCTGGTCCTGGTCGCGCCCGACCGGCAGAGCAGGGGCATCGGGCGCACCCTGATGAACGCGCTGATCGCCGATTCAGGCACGCGCCCCCTGATGCTGAACGCCACGGCCGAAGGATTGCCGCTCTACGGGAAGCTGGGGTTCGTCGCGACCGGACTCGTGCGACAGCACCAAGGGCGACTGTCAGTCCTGCCGCCCGCGCCGGACGTGCCGCTGCGGCGGGCCGTGCCGGCTGATCGCACCGCGCTGTGCGCTCTCGATGCAGTCGCCTTCGGTAGCGACCGTTCGCCGCTCGTCGGCCGGCTTCTGGCGGATGGCGATGCATGGGTGGCCGACCACGCCGGCCAACCCGCCGGCTTCGCCGTGTTGCGGCCCTTCGGTCGCGGAATGATCGTCGGACCGATCGTGGCGCCAGGCGAGGACGAGGCCATCGCCCTCGCGGCCGCCGCTGTCAAGGCGGCACCGGCGGGCGTGCTGCGCGTCGACATTGCGGCCGAGGCCGAGCGCCTCGCGGCCTGGCTGACAGCGGCGGGCCTGCCCGCCATCGACACCGTCACGGTCATGTTGCGCGGGAGCTGGCCCGCGGTCGGGAAGGGCCCGCAACGCTTCGGGCTGGCGCTTCAAGCCTGGGGGTGAGGTTGCGCAACTGCGGCGTGCTTGCCGGTCGGCGCCTCACGCCTCTATCGTTCGCATCCGATGCGTTCCAAGCTCGTCGTCTGGTACAACACCAAATGCCCGGTCTGCGACGGCGGGATCAACTGGCAACGCAGCCGGCTCGTGCGCGCCGCGCGCGGCGGCGCCATCGAGTTCCGCGACATCAATCTCGAGCCGGACGCTCTCGCCCGCTTTGGCGCCGGCATCGAAGAGGTGCGCCGCCGGCTGCATGCCGTCGATGCCGAAGGGCGGCTCTTCGTCGGTGCCGACTGCGCCTCTGAGATCTGGCTGCGCACGCCGGGCGACGCATGGCTTGGCCGACTGGCGGGTCTCCCGATCGTGCGCCAGATCGCCCGTTTCACATACGATCGCTTCGCCGACCTGCTATACGGCTGGAACCGCCGCAAAGGCCACTGGTAGACGTCTCGTTCGCCTGCGGCCGTTGCTGGTCGCCGTCCTGTCCTATCGTTGCGGCGCGATCCGGATCTCCAGTCCCATGGCGTGAACGATCTTGAGCACGGCGCCGAAGGATGGGTTGCCGTCCTTGGCCAGCGCTTTATAGAGACCGGCTCTGGTCATCCCGGTCTTTTCGGCCAAGTCGCTGATACCCTTGGAGCGCGCAATGTCTCCCAGGGCGGCGGCAATGAAGGCGGGGTCGTCGCCGCCTTCCTGAAGGCAGGCGTTGAGGTAGAGGGCGATGTCCTTCTCGCTCTTGAGGTAGTTTGCGGGGTCGAACCTCCTCAGTTTCGGGGCTTTTCTCTTCGCCATGATTCACTCCAATTGCCTCGCGATTTCGATGGCTTTGGTGATGTCGGCAGCCTGGGTCCGCTTCGTGCCGGCGGCCAGGATGATGATGAGACGATCGCCTCGTCGGCAGAAATAGAGCCGATAGCCCGGACCGTGGTCGATGCGCATCTCGGCAACGCCACCGCCAACCGACTTCCAGTCCCCGAGGTTGCCCATCGAGGCCCGCTTCAGCCGGGCAAGGATGCGAGCCTTCGCTGCCATCCGTGAGCACGCCCATCCACCGCTGAAAACCTACGGTTTTCGACGATCTCGATCACGCACGCATTGTAAATTGCAGTTGACGGACTGTCAACTTCAGTTGACAAAAATCAGAGGCCGGTCAGCCTTCGACACGCGCCGGCGTCAACCCGCCATTGGCCGAGCAGTGGCTTCAGCCGAAGTCCACCGTCGCCAATGCGCGATCCAGCGTTTCGACGATCCGGTCGCACTCGGCACGGGTGATCACCAGCGGTGGCGACATGGTGATGGTGTTGCCGTAGCGCCGCCCGCCGACCGACCGGCCGACCAGAAGGCCGTTGTCGCGGCAGAATTCGTGGACGGCGGTGATGGCCTTGGCGTCGACCGGCTCCTTGGTGGTGCGGTCCTTCACCAGCTCGACGCCGATCAGCAGGCCCTTGCCGCGGACGTCGCCCACGACCTTGTGCTTCTTCATCAAGGTGCGCAGTCCGTCCTGCAGGTAGGCGCCCACGTCGGCGGCGCGTTCGGCGAGTTTCTCGGCTTCCAGGATCTCGATGTTGCGGACGGCGACCGCGGCCGAGACCGGGTGCCCGCCGTAGGTGTTGACCTGGCCGACCTGGCGGTTCTCCGAGGCCTCGCCGTAGAAGCTGTCGAACACGCTGTTCTTCACCACGGTCGCCGCGATCGGCAGGTAGGCGCTCGAGATGCCCTTGGCGATCGCCACGATGTCGGGTGCGACGTCGTAGTGCTGGTGGGCGAACATCTTGCCGGTGCGGCCGAAGCCGTTGATCACCTCGTCGACGTGCAGAAGGATGCCGTACTTGCGGCAGAGCTTCTCGACCTCGGGCAGATATTCATCGGGCGGCACGGCGACGCCGACGCCGCTCATGATCGGCTCGACCAGCACTTCGGCCACCGTCTCGGGACCTTCGCCCAGGATGGTGGTCTCCATGTTCTTCACGCAGGCCATGCCGCAGCTCGGATAGTCGAGGCCGAACGGGCAGCGATAGCAATAGGGATGGGCGACGTGCACGAAGTCGCCCGAGTACGGTTCGAACTTCGCCTTGCGCTCACCCATGCCGCCGGCGTCCAGGGTCGCCATGGTCGTGCCGTGATAGGAGAAGTAGCGGCTGATGGTCTTGAAGCGATAGTGCCCGGGATGCTCGTGCTTCATGTACTGGCGGGCGATCTTGAAGCCCGCCTCGTTCGCCTCGGAGCCCGAGTTGACGAAGTAGGTGTGATAGCCGCCGCCCATCAGCTCGTTGATCTTCTCGGCCAGCGCCGCCGCCGGCACGTTCATCGCGGTATGCGGGAAATACGCGAGCTGCCGCAGCTGCTCCGCCGCCACCTCGGCCAGTTCGGCGCGGCCGTAACCGATGTTGACGCACCACAGTCCGGCCATGGCATCGAGATAGGCGGTGCCATCGGCATCGTAGATCGTCGAGCCTTCGGCCCCGGTCACCACGATCTGCTTGGCCTCCAGCGCCTTGTGCTGGACGATGGGATGCAGGACGTTTTTCAGGTCCTGCTGCACGACGGCCTGGCGGATGGCGGGATCGGGCGCGTTGGTGAGTGACATCACAGCCTCTTGGCGTCGAGGGTTGGGCAGCAGCCAGGAGACGATATAGACGCGCCGCGTCTTGTCCAACCTCCGCCGGGAATACCTGGCGCGCGCGGCGCGGCGCTAGAACGCCTTGTTCGCCTGCGGCCGGTGCTTGTTGCCGAGCCTGAAGCCTGACCGCTCGGCCTGGCGCGGATCGCGCACCCAGATCTCGCGGTTGGGATGCAGGCCGCCGCCGCGCGTGGCGGGTACGGCGGTGAGGCGGGCGCGATGGAGCAGGCGGGTGTCGGCTGCACCGCAGTTGGGATGGATGCCGCCATTGCCGGCGACGACCTTCTCCCAGGCCGCCTTGCGCTTGGCGAGGGTGGCCGGGTCGGCGAGCGCCGTGCAGGTGAGCTCGTTGGTGTTGAGGTCGACGACGATCTCGTCGCCGTTCTCGATGAAGGCGATCGGGCCGCCCAGCGCCGCTTCGGGGCCGACATGGCCGATCACCAGGCCGACCGATCCGCCCGAGAAGCGTGCATCGGTCATCAGGCCGACGATGATGCCGCGTTCGCGGCAGAGGGTCGTGATGCGCGAGGTCGGATCGAGCATCTCCGGCATGCCCGGCGCGCCGCTCGGCCCCTCGTAGCGCACGATCACCATGTCATGGTTCTGGAATTGCCCGGGCGCCTTGTCGAGCGCATCGAGCAGGCCCTGCTCGCCCTCGAAGATGCGGGCCTTGCCGCGGAAGATGTTGTTCTCCAGGCCGCCCTCGACGCCCGCGAGCTTGAGGATGGCGGAAAAATCCGGCGACAGGTTGCCGCCCAGCACGCGCAGCCCACCGGTCGGCTTATAAGGCTTGTCGACGCTGTAGATCACCGTGCCGTCGGCCCGCTTGGCGCCGAGCCGCTTGACCTGGGCCGCCAGCGTCTCGCCGGTGCAGGTCATCACCTCGCCGTTCAGCAAACCCGCGTCGAGGAACTCAGCGACAATCACCTGGATGCCGCCCACCCGGTCGATGTCGACCATCGAGTACTTGCCGTAGGGCCGCGCGTCGGTGAGCACGGGCACGACGTGCTGGGAGAGGTAGTTGAACTCCTCCGGCGTGATGATGTCCTTCCAGAAGTCGGCATAGCCCGCGGCGCGCGCGATCTCCGGCGCATGCAGGGTCACGTTGGTCGAGCCGCCGATCGCCATCGCCACGATCGTGGCGTTGCGCAGCGAATCGCGCACGACGATATCGCGCGGCTTCAGGTCCTTGGCCATCAGGTTCTCGAGATGGCCGACCAGCTCCTTGGGGAACTCTTTCAGCCGGCGCGGATCGTCGGACGGCGGCGCCACCATGTGCAGCGGTTCCATGCCGACCACGCCGATGAAGGTCTGCATGGTGTTGTAAGTGAAGATGCCGCCGCAGCTGCCGATGCCGGGGCAGGCATGACAGGCGATGCGGTGGCGATACTCGGCGTCGGGATGGCCGGCGACCTGGTAGGCGGTCACGAGGTCGATCGCCTCGCCGGTCTTGGGGTCGGTGCCGGGATGGATCGAGCCGTCCGACATGATGATGGCCGGCCGGTTGTGCTCGAGCAGGGCGGCGAGCGTGCCGACTGGCGGCTTGTCGCAGGCGACGACGGCGATGGTGCCGACCAGCCCGGTGGCGCTGAGATGCTCGCACAGCGCATCGTGCGTGACCTCGCGGCCGATCAGCGAGTAGCGCATCTCGCGCGTGCCGTTGCGGATGCCGTCGGAGGTGGCGATGGTGTATTCGGGCTGGACCAGCCGCAGCTTGAGCTGGCCCTGTCCGCTGCCGATGCGGCCCTTCAGCTCGTCATGGATGGCGTCGACCTTGGACATGACGCCGAGGTAGCACTGGCTGTCGCCCTTAGTGCCGACGACGCCGACCGACGGCTCGTGGATCAGGTCGGGATCGGTGCCGAGCGCACGGGCGACGCCGATCGACTGCGAGCTGCGGCCGGGATGGCGGTCGATGAGGACGGTGCGCGAGGTCATGGCAAAGGGCCCTTGGCGTGGTGAGGCTGAGGTTTGGGCCGCGAAAATGCGCCAGCCGGCCGGGGCCTGCAACCGGTCAGAGGGGCCTGCCGGGTGGGTCAGAATACCGCTTGGCGGGCCTCGTCGACCGTCACACCGGGACGGCGAACCGCTCGCAGAACCAGTCGTCGCTGCACTTGCGTCGCTCGTGCCATAGCGAGCGCTGTTCCATCGTGTCGCTCCCGATCAGCGCCAGGATCTGATCGGAAAAGGACGGTACGAACTTGAAGGCATCCATCACCCGCACCGCGCGCGAGGTCGAGAAGTGCATGAGGGCAAGCCGCAGCCTGTTGTAGATCAGCTCGCCCGGCCTCACCTCGTAGGGCGGCTTGTCGCGGAACAGGTGATGCACCACGACGCTGGGCTGCACCACGACTTGGTAGCCCATCAGCCAGCAGCGCAGGCTCTGCTCCTCGCCCTCGCTGCCGATATGGCGCATGCCGGGATCGTAGATGCCGAATGACAGGAAATCGCCGGTGCGCATCGCCTGGCAGCCGCCCGGCAGCAAGGGCACCGCGTAGACGTCGGTCGACTGCTGCTGCAGCCACACCATGTCGAGGGCCGACGTGCCCCAGGTGCAGCCGACGCCGACGCCGTGGCCCGGCCGGCGCAGGTCGGCGAAGGCGCAGCCGACCAGGCCGATGCCGGGATCGGCAAGCGGCGCCACCAAGTCGGCGAGCCAGCCCGGCGGCGTGTAGCAATGCCCGTCGAGGAACACCACCTGGGCGCCGCGGGCCGCGCGCGCGCCGAGATTGCGGGCGCGTCCCGGTCCCTGGCGTTCGCCGGCGACGATGCGCAATCGTCCGCTGCCGCCGTAGCACTGCTCGACCTGGCGGACCGACTCATCGGTCGATCCATCGTCGACCACGATGATCTCGAACTCCGGCTGGCGTGTGTTGGCCAGGATCCAGTGCACGGTGTAGGCGAGGTTGGCCCCCTCGTTGCGCGAGGGAATGACGACGCTGACCTGCGGCGCCGGCATCGCTGCTACCGCTGCTGCTGCCCGTACTGCGGCAGCCGGGCGTAGATGCTGGGATCTCCCGCCGGCGCGCGCGCGGGCGGGATGCAGAGCGTCGACATGGCGGTGACGCCCGACCACGGCAACGAGAACAGCGGTATCGGGCGGATCGTCGGCTTGCAGCCGGGATAGACCGCCGCTTCGTAGACGATGGCCTGATGGTTCGCGGGATAGAACAGCCGCAGGCGCTCGAGCAGCAGCGGCATCGACGAGGTGTCGTAGGCGCCGGTCTTGAACGACCAGTCGCCCAGCACGCCGATCTGCCACAGGATGACGGTGCTCGACGTGTCGATGACGCGGCCGTTGATCATGAAATCGGTCGCCTCGTAGGACTGGCAGCCGGTCATCGCCGGGTCGATGCCGCAGTCGGCGAACAGGCAATCCTCGGCCGACACCGCGGGCAGCATGCGGGCCTCGTAGCCTTCGCCGCGCGCCCGCCGGATCGCCTCGTGCGCCGGCCAGGCGAAGACGCCGGGATGGCCATAGAGCGCCACGCAGGTCTGCATCCCCTCGCGCACGCATTCCAGCATGCGCTGGATCATCTGCTCATAGGTCTGCGCCCGGGGCTTGTTTTCCTCATAGTAGTGAAACATCGATTCGGCGCCGTTCTCGTTCATGCTCTTGACGACATGCTCGGCGATCGGATCGCCGACGCAGTACAGGAGCTTGTCGGCAGCGCGCATGTGGGCGATCGCCTCGACGGTGAGCTGGCCGACGGCGCGGATGCCGGTGCCGACAGCGGTCAGCGAGCCGCGCTGTTCGCCGTTCTGGGAATGGCCGTTGTCGGATGAGGACATCGTCTTGTTCCTCTTGCGATGATGAGGTGGTCTCAGGCGTGGCCTGCGGGGGTGCTCTGGCCGCCGGTCGGCTGGGCGGCCGTGCTCGCTCCCGAGAGCCAGGTCATCAGCGACTGGTAGTAGTGGTTCTGCAGCCACAGCGCGACGCGCGGGTCCGATTCGAGGATGGCGGAAACCTGCTGGGCGCGTTCCATCGATTCCTCGGCGGCCTTCTCGTCGGCCGCAGCCTGGGCGCTGATCGCCCGATGCACCTGCAGGGCGTCGCCGCTGCACAGCGCCTTTTGCGATCTGTCGTCGAGGCCGTGCAGCTTCATCGCGGCCTGAGGGTCGCGCAGCCAAGCGCTGTACAGTTCCGGCTCCGTCGCAAGCCGGGTCAGGAAGTTCAGCACTTCCGCTTCCATGGCATTCCTCCCGTTCTGCTCCAAGTCCGCTGCGATGACTTGCGGGGCGAGGTCGGCGCCAGTGCGTCGCCAGTGCGTCGCCAGTGCGTCGACCTCGTTGCGTCACCGCAAGCCTGGATCGCTCAGCCCGGCCCGCCTTGCGGCGTGAACTGAGGCGCCAGTTGCGGCGGCACCATGATCTGCGGCGCCACCGTCAGGAACTGCGGTGGGATCGTGAACTGTGGTGGGAAGGTGAACTGCGGCGGGTAAGTGAACTGCGGCGGCACCGTGTAGATCGGTGGCAGCGTGAACTGCGGTGGGAAGGTGAACTGCGGTGGGAAGGTGAACTGCGGCGGGTAAGTGAACTGCGGCGGCACCGTATAGATCGGTGGCAGCGTGAACTGCGGCGGGATGGTGTAGACCGGCGGCAGGGTGAACTGCGGCGGGAAGGTCTGGATCTGCGGCGGTACGAGCTGCGGCGGGATCTGCGGTGGGAACTGCGATGGCACCGGCTGTGGCGGCAGCTGCCGCGGCACCTCGAATTGCGGCGCCAGTTGCGGCGGCACCGTGATCTGCGGCGGTATCGTCAGGAACTGCGGTGGGATCGTGAACTGCGGCGGCAGCGTGAACTGCGGCGGGATGGTGTAGACCGGCGGCAGCGTGAACTGCGGCGGGAAGGTGAACTGCGGCGGCACCGTGTAGATGGGCGGCAGGGTGAACTGCGGCGGCAGCGTGAACTGCGGCGGGATGGTGTAGATCGGCGGTGGTGTGAACACCAACGGCGGGTAGATCTGCGGCGGGAAGACTTGTGGCGGGAAGACTTGCGGCGGGAAGACTTGCGGCGGGAAAACCTGAGGTGGAAAAACTTGTGGCGGGAAGATCTGCGGTGGGAATGTCTGCGGAGGAATCATGGCTTGATCTCCTGCGTGAGTCGCACCCCTTTTGACTTGTTGTTTGTTTGGGCTTCACCCCTGCAGCTACGATGATCCTCCACGATGCTCGTCGGCAATCTTCATTTTGGGGAGAACACAACGCATCGTTTTGACTATCTTACATTGGCATGTCGTCGCGAGCAGAAGAGAGGCTTCGTGTCATGTCGACGATCTTCTTCCACGATCTGCAATGTCGCTCGGGCCTCGGCGATCGACTGCTCGATCTCTGGGCCGCGCGCACGATCGCCACGCTGCACGATCCGCAGTCGCTGCTGTGCGTTCGGTGGCATGCAGGACGGCATTTTGCGAGCTTCGTCGGCGACTACGGCACGGACGGATTTGCGATCGCCGGATGCACATTCGTCCCTGCGCCGCCGGCTGGCGCCGTGGCGTTGTCGGACCACTTCAGCCACGTCGCCTTGAACGAGCGTGGCCTCGTGCAGCTTCCCGGCGGACCGAGGCAGATCGTGCTGCGCGCCGGAATGATTTGGGGGAACTCTCCGCCTGAACGCTTGCACGCCGATCTCGCGTTCCACGCGCTCGATCCGGCGATGCCGCTGGCCTGCGTGATCGCCGCCTATCGCGACGCTGCGTCACGCACGCAGCCTGCCCCCTCGATACTGTCCGCAATTCCCAACAGTATCGATGGTTGTATTGGCCTGCATGTGCGGCTCGGTGACAAACTTGTGACCGATGAGACCGCCATCGACATGGGCGAGACCACCTGGCGGGCGCTCGAGGCGCAGGCGCTGGCCTACCTGGAAGGCTGCATCGCCTGGCGGCGGCCGATTTTCGTGTGCTCTGACGATGCCGCCTACCGCGCCCGGCTGGTCGCCCATCTGCAGGCAAGGGGCGGCACGGCGGTGCTGCCGGATCCCGGGCAAGCGCCGTGCGGGCTCGTCGGCGCCCCGGCGCTGGCCGACTTCTTCGCCCTGGCGCGCTGCTCGGCGATCGTCCAGATGACCAAGTACTCGACCTTCTCGCTCGCAGCGGCGCTCGCCGGCCGCGTGCCCCTGGTCAACTTCTTCCAGGACCGCACGGGCCGCGGCCACCGCCTCGACATCTGGCGCAGTGCCTTGGCGGGCTAGAGCATGATGGGTCCAGCTGGAATCAGCTGGACCCATCATGCTCTAGCAACACGCATCCCCAGTGCGCGCGAATGCGATGAGATGGAACCGCGCGCGGCTCCATCTCATCGCATTCCGCTCTGGCAGGACGATCGATCAGGCAGCCGGCAGGTGCTCGTAGCTCTGCTCTATCAGCGAGCGGTAGTCGACCTCGTGGCCCCTTGTGTCCGATCGGCCGGAATGCTGCGACACCAGGAGCTTGCGCGATCCGTAGGCGGGGAAGAAACAGGCCAGCCGATTGTTGATGTATTCGTCGAACGGCACATGCATGCGCTGATCCCAGTTGCCGCGGTCGAGTTCGCAGATGTAGTCGCCGATCAGGAAATCGTAGGTGCGGGCGTGCAGGGCGACGGCGTGCGCGGCATGCCCGCGCCAATAGCGGAAAAGATGCGGCGAGACGGTCTGCACGTAGCGCGGCTCGATCATGGCGCCGAACTGGAAGATCCCCCAATCGCGTGTCGCCAGCTCGTTGAGGGCCGGTGGCGCGGCGTGCCCGAAGCTCTCCACGAAGCGGATGTCGTCCTCGAGGATCAGCACCGACCGCCAGCCCCTGGCGCGTGCATGACGCACCGCCTCGAGATGCGATACCGAGCAGCCGAAGAGGCCGTTGTCGTGCCGCACGGCGCTGAGGCGCGTCACGCAATCGCCGACGCCCTGGCGCGCCAGCTCCTCGAGCGAGCGTTTCAGGCGATCGGGCCGATTGTCGAGGTTGATCAGGACGATGCCCTCGAGCAGGCGTCCGGGTCCGATGAAGGACCGCAACGACGGCGCCATTGCCGGCATGGCGACCGGCGACGGCAGGCGGTTGAGATCGAGGCTTTCCAGCCCCTCGTTGAAGTAGACGGCGTACTCGCCGACCGCCGAGGTGCAGCGCAGCAGGCGCCGGCTGCGCGCCAGCAGCAGACAGTCGACGAGCACTTCCTCGCCCTTGAGGTAGCCGCTGCCCGTGCGGGCCTGGAAGGGATTGCTGGTGGTGCCGAAGGTGTCGGTCCGCGTCACAGCGCGCGTGGCCACGCGCTTGCCGTAGCGCGCGCGGGTGCGCGCCACGAACTGGGCCTGCTCGGTGGCAAGGAAGATCCGCGGGTTCGCCGTCTCGCCGATGAATCGATCGATGTGCGGAAAGTATTCCTCGGGTTCGACGATGCGCGACAGGCGGGTGTTGGCATCGGCGGCGCCCTTGTCGCTGCCGCGCATGTGCACGCCAAGCACGTCGTGACCGGCCAGCTCGGCCTGCCAGAAGGCATCGACCTTGGCCAGGATGTGCAGCTTGGGTCGCACGTAGCGCGACAGCAATCGCCGCGCGCTGGCGCGCTGCCGGGCGTACCAGGCGTCGAGCCTGTCGTCGGTCAGCGATTTGTAGTGCCCGTAGGGATAGTTGTAGACGCCGTCGGGATCGTAGGCGTGCAGGTGCCACAGGAAATCCGCGTCGAGCTGCACGACGTCCGCACGCGTCAGCGGGTCGCGCGGATCGGCCAGCCGCGCGCGCAGCTCGGCCCACGAGAGGCCGGCCACCGGCTCGAAGAAATAATCCCAGCTGTTGTCGCCGACTTCTGGATCGTGGAAGGCGTTGGGGCCGTCGTCCGAGCGTGGCCCGAAATAGACCACGGGATGGAAGCCCATCGCCTCGCAGTAGCGCAGTTGGTTCAGGGCGAAGGTGACGTAGGAGAAGAAGCCCGCATAGGAATGGTTCATGCGGATGAGGAGGATCTTCCGGCCTCCTCTCTTCTGGTCGGCAGAGTGGCTGATCGACATGACGCCTGCCCCCTGTGAAGAGGGGCGAGTGCAGCATGTTTTCGCGCCTCTCGCTACGCCGAAGCCTGCATGAAGCCATTGAGCCGTTTGCCGATGATGCGCTCAGCCTCGCTCATGATGCGGTCGACGAGTTCCTTCACCGTGGGCACGTCGCGGATCAGGCCCGCCACCATGCCGCACGACCAGGCGCCGGCATCCATCTCGCCGGCCTTCATGATGCGCGGATAGACGCCCGCGACCTCGGGCAGGATGTCCTCGAACTTGATCTTGGCGCCGAGCGCCTTCTCCTTCTCGAGCAGGCGCTCGACGGCGGCGTTCTTCAGCACGCGCTCGGTGTTGCGCAAGGGCCGCATGACCAGCCGCGTGTCGAGCTCGCTCGCCGCCACCAGCGCCTGCTTCACGTGGTCGTGGATCGGCGCCTCCTTGGTCGCCATGAAGCGCGTGCCCATGTTCATGCCGTCGGCGCCGAGCGACAGCGCGGCGACCAGGGAGCGGCCATCGGCCATGCCGCCCGAGGCGACGAAGGGGATCTTCAGCTCCTCGGCCGCGCGCGGCAGCAGGATGAAGTTCGGCACGTCGTCCTCGCCGGGATGGCCGCCGCATTCGAAGCCGTCGACGCTGACGGCATCGCAGCCGATCGATTCCGCCTTCAGCGAATGGCGCACCGAGGTGCATTTGTGGATCACCTTGATGCCGGCTTCCTTGAGCGACGGCAGCCACTTCTGCGGATTGTTGCCGGCCGTCTCGACGATCTTCACGCCGCCGTCGATGATCGACTTGATGTAACCCGGATAGTCGGGCGGCGTGACCGAAGGCAGGAAGGTGAGGTTGACGCCGAACGGCTTGTTGGTCATCTCCCGGCAGCGCTTGATCTCCTTGGCGAGATTCTCCGGATTGCCCTGGGTCAGGCCGGTGATGATGCCGAGCCCGCCGGCATTCGACACGGCCGCAGCCATTTCCGCGAAGCCTACGAAATGCATGCCGCCTTGGATGATGGGATGGTCGATGCCAAAGAGTTCGGTGATTCTGGTCTTCATCGATCGGTCACCTCGTGTGGACAAGCCTATGTGTGCGAGGCAGGCTTGTCGCTGAAATACTCTTCGGTGGCTGGCCGCGGCGGCGCACGGTTGGCGCGCAAGGCATCCTGGTAGGCGGGCCGGGTGGCGATGCGGGCGGCGTAGTCGCTGCAGATCGGCGGCACCGGCACGCCGTAGTTGATCGCCCAGACGAGGCAGGTCGTGAGCAGCATGTCGGCGCTGGTGAATCGATCGCCGACAAGATAGGGCCGGCCGTCGCCGAGGGCATGGACGACGTGGCGCAGCTGGGTCTCGAAGTACTGGCTGGCGCTTTCGACGGCGACCGGCGCCTCGCCGTAGATGTGCTTCAGGTCACGGTGGCGGCGCATGACGTAGAGGCTGGTCGCGTCGAGCTCCATGGCGATGTGGAAGCACCATTCCAGCCACGTCGCGCGCAGCCTGCCGTCGCGCGGGACCAGCCGGTTGTCGTCGGTGCCGTAGGTATCGGAGAGATAGGCGATGATGGCCGGGCTCTCGGCGATGGTGAAGTCGCCGTCCTGCAAGACGGGGATCTTCTGGCGCGGGTTGATGCGCGTGAACTCTTCCGTCTTGGTCTCGCCGGTGCGCGGCAGGATGGGATGCGCCACATAGTCGAGCGACAGCTCGTGCAGCGCCCAGACCGCGCGCCAGGTGCGGCTGGTGGTGGCTCCCCACAGATGCAGCATGTCACCACCTCTCGATCGACGTGCGCAGGTCGAGCTCATGGGTCCAGCCGTAAGTCGGCTGGACGTGCAGGGCCCAGTACGCTTCGGCGATTGCCTTGGTCTGAATGAGGGTGTTGGCCGGCAGCGAATCGACCTTGTCGCCGATGCGCGCCCGCATGCGCTTGCGGATGGCCTCGCTGTCGACGCCGCCGTCGATCAGGAGATGGGCGACATGGATGTTCTTGGGCCCGAGCTCGCGCGCCATCGACTGCGCCACCGCCCGCAGGCCGAACTTCGCCGAGGCGAAGGCGGCAAAGCCCGCGCCGCCGCGCACGCTCGCCGTGGCGCCGGTGAACAGGATGGTGCCGTGGCCGCGCGGCACCATATAACGCGCCGCCTCGCGGCCGGTGAGGAAGCCGCCATAGCAGGCGAGCTCCCACGACTTGCGGAACAAGGTCTCGGTCGTGTCCAGGAGCGGCGTGTTGACGTTCGAGCCGGCGTTGTAGAGGCAGACGTCGATCGGCCCGACCTCGCGCTCGACCTTGGCGAACAGGTCCTGGACCGCTTCCTCCTGGCGGGCATCGACGCTGAAGGCCTGCAGCGTGCCGCCGCTGGCCGCGACCTCGTCGATCAGTGGCTTGGCCTTGGCAGCGTCACGCCGCGCCACGCAGACTTGCAGCCCGCCGGCGGCGAAGCGTCGGGCAACGGCGGCGCCGATGGCATCGCCGGCGCCGACGAGCAGGGCGACAGGCCCGCTGGCCGTCATGGGCGTTTCCTCTGTTGATCTTTGTTAGTGTGAAAAAAACACTAACAAGTCTCGACTCGTTCGCCGCGAGTCGCAAGCTGATTCCTACGGATGTGCGCGAGAAGATCTAACCGGGCGCCGTTGTTTTCTGTCGCCGGCCGCCGCATCGGCGGGCATATGGCGCGGGCTCGCCGCACCTGGCCCGCGATGGACATGGACCTGCCTGGGGCTGAGCGGCTCGCCGCATTGCGAGCAGATCATCACCGGATCGAACGTCTTGCCGCAGCTCACGTGCTGGTGCAGCAGCGGCCGGCCCTTCTTGCCGGCCATGTGGACGTCGCCCCAGTGCACGATGGCCATGACGATGGGGTAGAGATCGAGCCCCTTCTGGGTCAGCCGGTACTCGTAACGCAGGGGCCGCTCCTGGTAGGGCACCTTGGCCAGCACGAAGTCCTTGACCAGCTTGCGCAGGCGGCTGGCCAGGATCGGCCGCGTCACGCCGAGCCGCGCCTGGAATTCCTCGAAGCGGCGCACACGCAGGAAGCAGTCGCGCAGGATCAGCAGGGTCCAGCGGTCGCCGATGACCGACACCGTGCGCGCCACCGAGCACGCCTCGCCCTCCAGCTTGTTCCAACGCATGGCTGAGCCTAACGCAGGTTCAATAAGAAAACCAACTCGATGGCCTGGGATTAGTTTTGGTCGCCACATCATGACTATGTCGACGTTGTGAGGTCGCCGATCTGTCGTCAGGATTGGTGCTGAAACGAAACGAGAGGCGGCGCATGACAGGTCCGTTGTCAGGGGTGCGGGTCATCGACCTCACCAGCGTGGTGTCGGGGCCGTTCGCCACGATGTTCCTGGCCGACCAGGGCGCCGACGTGATCAAGGTCGAGCCGCCGGGCGGCGACATCACGCGCCGCAGCCGCCAGTCGGTCGACCCGACCGGCCAGTTCTCGGCCCTGTTCATATCGACCAACCGCGGCAAGCGCTCGCTGTCGATCGATCTCAAGCAGTCCGAGGGCATCGAGATCCTGAAGAAGCTGATCGCCCGCTCCGACGTGCTGGTGCAGAACTTCCGGCCGCAGGTCATGGATCGGCTGGGTCTCGGCGAGCCGGCCATGCGCGCGCTCAATCCGCGGCTGATCTACGTCTCGATCAGCGGCGCCGGCGACAGCGGCCCTTATGCCGAGAAGCGCATCTACGATCCCATCATCCAGGGCCTCTCGGGCTTTGCCGACGTGCAGTCCAATGCGGAGACCGGGCGCCCGCAGATGATCCGGACCATCGTCGCCGACAAGACCACCTCGGTTTTCACCGCCCAGGCGGTCGCAGCGGCCCTGTACGCGCGGGAAAAGACGGGCGTGGGCCAGCACATCAAGGTGGCGATGCTCGACACCATGATCTCCTATCTCTGGCCGGAAGCCATGATGCAGTACACGGTGGTCGGACAGGAGGCCGTGGCGAACGACCCCAAGGCGCGGCCCGACCTGATCTTCAAGACGCTCGACGGCTACATGACCGCCGGCACGATCTCGGATTCCGAATGGCAAGGCTTCTGCCGCGCCGTCGAGCAGCCGGCGCTGATCGAAGACAAGAGGTTCAACACGCCGGCCGCGCGCACCGCCAACGCTGCCGAGCGCATCACCCTGATGGGCGACATCCTTGCCAAGCGCACCACGGCCGACTGGTTGAAGCGCCTCGACGAGGCCGACGTGCCCTGTGCACCGGTGCTGCGCCGCGGCGAGGTGATGCACAACGAACAGGTCGTGGCGCGCGGCCTGATCGCCGAGTTCGACCATCCTGGCATCGGTCGCGTGCGCCAGGCAAAGCCGGCGGCGGAGTTCAGCGGCACGCCCGCCCGCCCGCCCTCGGCCGCGCCGGCGATCGGTGCGCACGGCGGCGAGATCCTGGCCGAGCTCGGTTACGCTCGCGCAGACATCGACCGCCTGGCCGGGAGCAAGGTGGTGCGACTGCCCAAATAGAGGACACGTCTCTCAATCGAGTTCCTCTCCCCCGCTAGGGGGAGAGGCTAGGTGAGGGGGTAGCGACGTGCGTAACCCCCTCACCCAACCTCTCCCCCTATCGGGGGAGAGGAGCCTGATTCGGAGACGATTTCTTCGCGGCGATCGCTTCTTCGACGTCGCGCAGGCGGTCCTTGCCGAAGTAGATCTCGTCGTCGACGAAGAAGGTCGGTGAGCCGAAGGTGCCGCGCTCGACGGCGCGCTGGGTTTCGGCCAGGAGCGCGTCCTTGACCTCCTGGTCCTGCGCCAGCTCGAACAGGCGATCGGCCGGCAGCGCTGAGTCGACCAGCGCCGCGCGCAACACGGCCGGATCGTCGAGCTTCTTGGGCTCCGCCCACATGTGCCGGTACACCTCGTCGACATAACGCTCGAAGATGCCGAGCCTTTTGGCGGCGACGGCGCCGCGCATGATCATCAGTGTGTTCACCGGGAAGAACGGATTGTGCCGGTAGCGTGTGATGCCGTGCTGCTTGATGAAGCGCTCGGTCTCGAGCTTCTGGTACTCGGGCTTGTTCCTGATGCCGGCGTTGCTCTCGGCCGGCGATCGGTTGTTGGTGAGCTTGAAGACGCCGCCCAGCAGCACCGGCAGATACGCGAATTTCACGCCCTGGCGCTTCTCGATGGCGGGAATGACCAAATGGCTGAGATAGGCGTTCGGACTGCCGAAATCGAAGAGGAATTCCACCTTGGGCATGGCTCACCATTTCTCGCCGAAAGGACGGATCTCCATTTCGGAGCTCCAGGCGTCGCGCGGCTGGCAGTAGAGCGCCCAGTAGCTCTCGGCGACCGCCTCCGGCCGCATCAGCCGGCCGGGGTCGAGGTTGGCAAGCGCCTCGGCACCCTCGCGCGCCTTGATGCGGTCGCGCACCCACGCGGTGTCGACGCCGGAATCGATCACCAGGTGCGCGACATGGATGTTCTTCGGCCCGAGCTCGCGCGCGGCAGCCTGCGCCACGGCGCGCAGGCCGGCCTTGGCCGCCGCGAAGGCGGCATAACCGCTGCCGCCGCGCATGCTGGCGGTGGCGCCGGTGAAGAAGATGCAGCCCTTGCCGCGCGGCAGCATCAGGCGGGCGGCTTCGCGGCCGGCAAGGAAGCCCGAGTAGCAGGCCATCTCCCAGACCTTGCGGAAGACGCGCTCGGTCGTATCGAGGATCGGGAAGTTGACGTTGGCGCCGACATTGAAGATGCAGACCTCGAGCGGCGCCTCCCGCTCGGCCTCCTGCAGGAAGGCGGTGATGTCCTCTTCCTTGCGCGCATCGAGCGAGCGGCCGAAGGCCCGGCCGCCGGCCTTCTCGATGTCGGCGAGCAGGGGTGCCAACTTGTCGCCGTTGCGGCGGCCGGCAAAGACGGTGAACCCCTCGGTGGCGAACTTGGCTGCGATGGCGGCGCCGATGAAGTCGCCCGCACCGATCACCGCAGCCGTGGCGTTTCGTGCTGTCACCTGTTTCTCCTCGCCGTCCATCGACCCGGAAAACATCAGTTCATTTTCCACACTTGTCAATCGAGGTGCGCCGGTCGGAAATCTCGGGCCCTCATGAGTTTTTGATGTTTGATAAGTGTCGTTTTCGAATGGACGATAGGTGATGCCAGCTTATGCCGCCGGAGAGCAGACATGACCCAGAAATCCACGCAAGACGTCGCCCTGATCGTCGGCGGTGGCCCCGGTATCAGCTCGAGCTGTGCGAGGCTGTTCGCGCAGGAGGGCATGCGTGTCGCCGTTGCCGCCCGACAGCCGGACAAGCCCGTCCTGCAGACCCTTGAGAAAGACCACGGCGTCCGACGCTATGCCTGCGACGCCGCCGACCCCGTGTCGGTCGAGCGGCTGTTCCACAACATCGTCAAGGACCTCGGGACTCCGACCCTCGTCGTCCACAACATCGACGGCCGCGTTCCTGGCATCTTCGGCAAGGCCATCACCGAGGCCGAGCCGGGCATGGCGTTCGACACGCTTCGCAACGCGGCTTTCAGCGCGTTCCTGGTGGGCCAGCAGGCGGCCCGGCTGATGCCCGGGAACGAACCGAACACCAACGGCGCGAAGGGAACGATCATCTTCACGAACGCCAGCGCTTCACTGAAAGGCTTTGCCAAGAGCGGCGCCTTTGCGATGGCCTGCCATGCCAAGTCCGGACTCGCTGAAAGCATGGCGAGAGAGTTGATGCCGCAAGGTATCCACGTCGCCAATGTACCGATCGACGCCGCCATCGGCTGGACGCAGGAAGACGGTACCCGCGCGCATCGACGGGCCGGAACGACCGTCGACGACAACATGGCCGACCCCGACCGCATCGCCGAGACCTATCTGCAGCTGCATCGCCAGCACAGGTCGACCTGGGCGTTCGAGGTCGTGCTGCGGCCATGGGTCGAGAAGTGGTAGGCGACACGCCATCGGGAAGGGGGCCTCGCCTCGAGCGAGGTCGAACTCCAGGCGGACAGTGAGCTGCGGGGCAGGTGTTTCGAAGTCGAGTGCCTGTCGCTAAATCGGAACAACCAACGGAAGCCCGCCGGATCAAGGCTCAGCCTTTGATCGGCGGGCTTTTTGCTAGCATTGTGCTGTCGCCGAACCAGCCAGGGCCCCGCACCATGCGCCGTCGTCACCTGCTTGCCGCACCACTCCTCGCCGCGCCCCTCGCTGTTCGGGCGCAGTCGCTCTTCGGCGACCGGCCGATCCGCATGATCGTGCCCGTCGCGGCCGCCGGCGCGTCCGACATCGTGGCCCGCATCATGGCCGATGCGATGACGCCGCTGCTCGGCCGTCCGATGGTCGTGGAGAACCTCGCGGGCGCCGGCAGCACGCTTGGCGCCAACGCCTTCCAGCAGACACCGGCGGATGGGCAGACGATCTATGTCCCCACCAACAACCACGCGCTGATGAAGCTGATCTATCCGCAGTTCGCCTATGACCCGGCGGCGGATTTCCTGGCCGTTGCCCTTGTCTCGCGCCAGCCCTTCGTGCTTGCCGTCCATACCTCGGTGCCCGCGCAAACCGTGCCCGAGTTCATCGCCTGGCTGCGCCAGCGCGGCGCGGCGGCCAATTGCGGCGCGGCCGCGCCGGGCGCGGTCAACTACATGGCGGCCGAGCTGTTTCGCCTGCGCGCGGGCGTCGACTTCACCATCGTGTCCTACCGCGCTGCTGCCGCCGCCGCCCAGGATGTGGCGGCGGGCCGGCTCGATTTCAGCATCGACAGCCCGACCCTGCTGATGCCGTTGGCCCGCCAGGGCAAGCTGCGCGCGCTCGCGGTGACGATGGCCGGCGGCTCGACCCTGTTGCCCGGCCTGCCGGGCCTGCAGGAGGCGGGCGTGCCGGACTACGACAATGCCGCCTGGACGATGATCTTCGTCCGTCCCGGCACGCCCGAGCCGGCGCTGGCCGCGCTGCGTGCCGCCGCGGCGCGCGCCGTGGCCGATCCCGCCGTGCGCGAGCGTCTCGCGGCAGCGGGCTTCGAGACCTGGCCCGATGCCTCGCCTGCCGCGGCCGAGACGTTGCTGCGCTCGGAGATCGCGCGGTGGACGCCGATCGTCGCGCGCCTGAACCTCAAACCCAGCTGAAAGGCCTGACCGTGGGCGAACAGATCGAGAAGCTCGCGCAGTTCATCGCGCGCACCGGCTGGGACGACATGCCGGAGGCGGTGCACCGCCGCGCGAAGCTCGTCCTGCTCGACACGATCGCCGTGACCTTGGCCGGCGCCGCCCGGCCCGAGGTGATCGAGCTGCGCAAACGGCTGATGGCGGGCGCCGGCCGCGGCGCGACGATCCTCGCCGACGGACTGCCGCAGACCGACACCCGGACCGCGGCGCTGCTCAACGGCATTGCCGCGCGGTCGGTGGAACTGTGCGAAGGCGTGCGCGGCCTTCAGCCGGCGCCGCATATCCTGCCGGGCGTCCTGGCGATCGCCGAGCAGCGCGGCTTGGGCGGGCGCGCCATGCTGGGCGCCTTCGTGCTGGGCTACGAAGTGGCAGGCCGCCTGAACCGCGGCTATGTGCAGCGCGTCGTCTCGCACCCCAACGGACAGCTCTCGCTGCTCGGTGCGGCGGCGGGCGGTGCACGGCTCCATGGGCTGGACGGCGCAGGCGTCAGCCTGGCGATGCGTATCGCGACCAGCATGTTGATGACGGCGAGCTACAACAACACCGTCATGGGCGGCACGACGCTGAACCTGCCGGGGGGTCTCGGGGCAGTGGCCGCGACGCTGGCGCCGGAGATGGCAGCGGCCGGCTACACAGCGCTGGACGACGCGATCGAGGAGGCGCCCGGCATGATGGTTAGTGCGGGCTTCGAGCCTGCGAAGCTGACCGACGACATGGGTCGGCGCTGGGAGATCCTGGAGAACTATTTCCGCTTCTACGCCTGCTGCAATCCGATCCATGCGGCGCTGGATAGCCTGGCCGAGACGCTGGCCGTGCTGAAGCCGAAGCCGGAGGAGGTCGCGCTGATCGACGTGCAGACCTTCGCCTTCGCCTCGGTCATGCGCAATCCGGCGCCGCCGAATTACTTTGCGTCGAAATATTCCCTGCCGCATGCAGCGGCGGTGCTGATCGCGCGCGGCGGCCTGGGCTTCGCCGATATCGACGACAGCGCGCTCGAGGATCCGGTCATCGCCAGGCTGCGGCCGCTGGTGCGGATCTCAGAGGATCCGGCGATGACGGCGCGCAGCACGCCGACGCTCAGGCCCGCCCGGGTAACGCTGACCTTGAAGGATGGGCGCAGCGCCACGGCGGCGCGCGAGGCTTCCGTGCGCGACACGTTGAAGCCGGATCCGGAGGCGCCGGTTCGCGCAAAGTATCGCGAACTGGCGGCGTCACACCTGACGCCCGCGGGGATCGACGCGATCGAAGCGGTGGTGGATCGCTGCGAAGACTGGAAGACGATGGGAGAGTTGATCGAGCCGTTGCGGATGCATGCTTCATAGAGCCACTCGTGCCCGTCGCGACCCGCGGTGGGCGACAGGAGGTGCCGATGCAGACCATAGTCGAAGACCGCCGCTTGCCGGCCGACATCGATGCCCAGCCGGTGGTACAGGCGGCCGCCGCGCTCAAGCCCACGGTGCGCCACTACCACGACGAGATCGAGCGCGAGCAGCGCCTGTCGCCTGAGCTGGTCGAGCAGATGCACGCGGCGGGCTTTTACCGCCTCCTGCTGCCGCGGTCGCTCGGCGGCCTGCAGGCCGATCCGCTGACCTACATCCGCGTCGTCGAGCTTCTGGCCGAAGGCGCGGGCTCGGTCGGCTGGAACGTCGCGAACAACGGCGTCGGCTCGCTGGTCACGCTCGGCCTTCCGGACGACGGCGTGCAGGAGATCTATCCGAAGGGCCATCGCACCGTGATTGCCGGCACCGCGGTGCAGGGCGGCGGCCAGGCGGTAGCGGTGGAGGGCGGCTATCGCGTCAGCGGGCGCTGGACCTTCGGCAGCGGCTGCCACGAAGCCGCCTGGATGCTGGGCAGCTTCCAGATTCTCGACGACGGCCAGCCGCGCCGCCGCGACGACGGCGGCATGTTCTGGCGCGGCCTGTTCCCGCGCGCCGAGGTCGAGGTCATTCCCGGCAGCTGGGAGGTGAGCGGGCTGCGCGGCACCGGGAGCTTCGATTGGACGGTGAGCGATTTCTTTCTGCCGGAGCGGCGCACGATGATCCATGCCGGCGTGCCGCTCGACAATCAGTGGGGACATTGGCCGGGCATCACCTACGCCCTGCCGGCCCAGGCCTGGGTCGGGCCGCACCAATGCGCGGTGATCACCGGGTTGGCGCGTGCCGGCATCAACGCGCTCGTCGAGCTTGCCGCCGACAAGACGCCGCGCGGCCGCACCGGCCGGCTGTGCGACAATCCGCAGGTGCAGGATGCGGTCGGGCGCGCCGATGCCATCCTCAATTCCGGACGCATCTATCGCAACGCGATGATCGCGGAGCTGTGGAATGCGCTCGCCGAGGGCCGCGAGACCAGCTCGAGCAGCGCGCCCGCTGCCGGCTCGCCGCAGTGCATGCCGGCGACTGCGCGCGCCAGGCGATGGACCTGATGTTCAGGCACGGCGGCAGCACCTCGTTCAAGACCGAGAGTCGCCTGGCCGAAGTGTGGCGCGACCTGCAGGTGGTCGGCCAGGCAGCGACGCTCGCTCCGGAGTGGTATCCGATCGGCGGCCGCGCCTTCCTCGGACTCGACCCCGGCCCGCGGCTGCGCTAGCCGGCTTTCGCGGGCAGCAGATCTCGACAGATCAGACGCCGTCCGCCGCCCTGCGCATCGCCGAGCAGCTCTCCTGTGGCCGCACCGAACCGCGCGCCGTGCCGGTGGCGTAACACCAATTCCACTCGGTCTCGCCCGGTTTCCACATCAGGTTGACGACATTGCCCGTCACGCAGACGCAGAAGGCGCCCGAGGTATAGATGAAATTGCCGTGCGTCATCGAGCAGTTCGGCGTCGCGCCGGAGGGAAAGGTGGCAATCGTCCAGGTCAGATCGCTCTCCCAGAACGTCGGGTTGATGCCGCTGTCCGGATCCCCGCCGATGACACTGAAATCGAGGAAGATCCGCACCGCCCCGTCCGCGCCGATGGACGAGCCGGGCGTCAGGAATTGGAGGGCATTCCACCCGGTACCCGGCGTCGACGTGCCGTTGTCGCACGGGCTTTGCAGCTGCCAGTAGAAAGCCGACTCATTCGAGATCGTGGCGTCGCCGCTGAAGGTGATCAGCCCCACGGTCGGCCCACATTGGATGATGCCGCCGATCGTGGCCGTCCCGCTGACGGTGCCGTAGCCCTGCAGCGTGCCGCCGGGCAGATCGGAGGTCGAGCCGATCGACTCGATGGTCAGCGCTCCGGCAACGGTGCCGCCAGCGAGGTACAGCGTGCCGTACTGCTGCACCGTTACCGTGCCGGGCACGGCAGCGGCGACCAGCAGCGTGCTGCCGGCGTTGACCGAGATGTCGGCCGAGCCGGTCGCGCCCGGGCCTGCGGCGCCTAGCCCGCCCGAGTTGACGTTGATCGTTCCCGACAGGGTGCTCGCGCTGTTGCCCAGGAGAGTAAGCCAGCCCGGGCCACACACGGTCAGGCCGCCCAAGCCCTTGATGACCGACGTGACCGTGCCGGCGCCGATGATGCCGCTGGTGTAGATCACGGCCTCCGCTTCGCCGAACGCCAGCGTGCTGATCCCCAGCAGGGCGCAATTCAGGATCACGCCGGCGACGTCGCCGCTCTGCTGGCTGCCGACCAGCAAGGTGCCCTGGCCGTAGATGCCGCCGAGGTTCATCTGCAGCGCCGCGACCTGGATGGCGCCGGCATCGAGCGTTTGCAGGTTCACGACCTGGTAGATCATGTCGCTCTTCGCGTCGGCGATGATCACCGCGATCGAGGACGTCGCGGTCGGCAGCTGGAACCCTGAGCTCGAGTCATAGGTCAGGAAGCTGGCTGAACTTGCCGCGTCGTTATTCACGCCAAGCAGCCAGGGGGCCACCATGCCGCTCGACAGAACGACAGGCAGGTTTGCCTTCTTGCCGGCGACGAACACCTGTTGCGCGTCGGATTGCCAACCGAACGCCTCTACTCCGCTACCCGGTGCGATCAGCAGGGTGCCGCCGGGCTCCCGTTGGATATTCGGGGTGCTGCTGTCGTTGTAGCCGCCGATGGTGACCTTGAACGAGTTGGTGCCGGCGAGCTGCAATGTCGCGGCACCGCCGCCGGCCGTGAAGCTGGCGGCGTTCTCAGCCGACGCGATCGTTGCCGACCCGGAGGGCGAGAACTGCAGCACACCGCCGGTCGACACGATCATCGATGTGGAGCCGAACGGCGTGCCATCGGTTTGCTGGCTGCCGAGATAGCCGCCCGAGACCGTGGTCGGCTCGGTCAACTGGCTTGCTTGCTGGAGCGTGAGCGTGCCCGGCCCCGACTTGGTCAGGGAGAAGCTGCCTTGCAATTGGGACCGGACGGTCAAGTTACCGCCGTTGGTGTTGATCGTCTGGTCTGCCGAGAGCTGCCAGGGCGCCGGCTGCCAGCCGTCGGTCGGCAGATCGGTCGCCGGAATGGACCAGGCGGAGCCGCCGGTGATCACCGCGAGCATGCCCGTTCCCGAGTCCGGCCCCAGGATGGCCGTGATGACCTGGCTGTACGATGTGGGATCGCTGATCGTGTGCCCCTCCTGATTCAGCAAGGTTATGTCTGCCGGTATCGGGGAGACCGTCACGGTCTGCGGATTGTCCAAGGCCGATCGCGCCCCTTTGACGAAGGTCGAGGGTGCGGGGTTGTTGAGTACTAGCTGGTTGTCCGATCCCGGGACAACCAGCGGCGTCAGGAAATGACCGCCCGTTCTCTTGTAGGTCGAGGACGTGCCCTGCTGCTGGAACCAGCCGACCGAGAAGTTGGCCAGCACGATGACGTCGGGATCGGACTCGACGTTGGGCCCGAGCTGGCTCGTGAACCACGCGAGGTCGGGCTTGCTGCTCGAGGCAAGACTCTTTGGGTTGCCGGAAATTCCGCAGGCGGCGAGATAGGCCCAGACGCCGGGCTGCATGCCGGCGGTCGTGCCGCCGCTCGAAGAGGTCTGCATCAACCCGCCGAGCACCAGCTCGAGGTTGGTCGCGTTCTTGTCATCCTCTCCGCCGTAGGCCGCCGGTGCCAGCTGGGTGAAGTTGTTGTTGTAGAGATAGTAGATCGCCATCAGCGTGGCGGTCGGGCCGCAATATTCCAGCCCGTCGCCGGGGATGTCCTCGCCCCACGGCCCGAACTGCAGCTGGAGGATGGACGGCGTGTTGGTGGTCGGATTCTCCCATTGCGACGGTGTCTGGCTCAAGTGACTGCCCCCCGGTAGCTGGCGGAGCCTAAGCGGTTTCCATAGTTGGCGGAAGGCGTCGCCGTTGAGCTTCACCTTCTGGCCACGCCGCTCCCGATTTTTCACATGGGAACAAGCGCGTCTTGTGCTCGCGCGATCGCCCGGTTCGTTCGGCCTGCGATGTTCGACGTCGCGGGCCGCTGGCCATCGCGCGGAAGCTGGGCGATAAGGCCGGAGGGGAGCCACTGGAGAGGAAATTCAATGACCGTCAAAGACGCAGACGCCACCAGCACCGGTTCCGACGAAGCCGCCACGGCAGAACCTACATTTGATCGCCGTGGATTCATGGTCTTGGGTGCAGGCGGCCTGCTGGCGGCCGTGCTGCAGAGCGCCCGCCCGGCCGCAGCGCAAAGTGCCCAGCGGCGCGGGACCCTGGTCATCGCGCTGGATATCAGCGATGCCACCGGCCTCGACCCGGTGCGCGTCTACCAGTATTCCAACCCGCTGCCGACCCATGCCGCCTATGACGGCATGGTCACCTTCGACCCGGGTGATTCGGTCAACCTGAAGCCGGCGCTGGCCACCGAGTGGGCCTACCAGCCTGACGGGAAGACGGTGCGGCTGAAGCTGCGCACCGATGTGAAGTTTTCCTCCGGCAAGCCGATGACCGCCGAGGACGTCCGCTTCTCCTTCACCCGGCAGCTCAACATCAAGGACCAGCCCTGGCAGTACATCTCGCACATCGAGGAGGTGAAGGTCGTCGACCCTCACACCGTCGACATCGTGCTGAAGGACCCGTCGCTGCCGTTGATGACCATCATCGCCACCCCGGCCTTCGGCGTGCTCGAGAAGGAGGTGGTGATCGCCAATGGCGGCACCGATGCGCCGGACGCCAAGGAGAAGGACAAGGCCACCCCCTGGCTGAATGAGAATTCCGCCGGCACGGGCCCGTACCGCCTGACCGGCTGGCAGCGCAACCAGCAGATCCAGATGGTGAAGAACCCGAACTACTGGAAGGGGACTCCCGGCTACGACCGCGTTCTGATCCGCCACATGAGCGAGAGTGCCGCGCAGCTCCTCGCCATCCAGCGCGGCGACGTCGATGTGGCGTTCAATCTCATTCCAGAACAGATCGCCACGCTGAAGGACGATCCCAACATCTCCATCGAGGGCATGACCAGCCTCGACTTCATCTACATGGCCGTGGTCGAGGCGCCGACGAACCCGGCGCTGCAGAACAAGCTGGCGCGGCAGGCCATCGGCTACGCCATCGACTATGACGGCATCATCAAGAACCTCATCGGCGGCAAAGCCGTCCGCCCCGTGAGCTTCCTGCCGGTCGGCGTCAACGGCTCGACCGAGGCCCTGACCAAGGAGATTGGCTTCCGCGAAGACCTCGCGAAGTCCAAGCAGTTGCTGGCGCAGGCCGGCATGCCGGACGGATTCAAGTTCGCGCTGTCCTATGGCAACGCGGCGATCGCCGGCGTCGGCTACCAGAACCTGGCGCAGAAGCTGCAGTCCGACCTGGCGCGCGTCGGCATCAAGGCCGAGCTGACGCCGATGGACCAGGTCAACATGCGGACCATGTACCTGGGCGGCAAGCTCGAGGCGGCGCTGACCTTCTGGAACCCGCCGGCACCGGAGAACTGGCTGTGGAGCAGCGCCACGATCAACCGCGTGGCCGGCCGTGTGCACTGGAAGGTGCCCGACGATGTCCGCAAGCTGGTGGCCGACGCCGGCGCGGAACGAGACTTGGCGAAGGGCGCAGCGCTCTACAAGAAATACCAGGAGGCGATGGTCGATGCCGCCCATCACTTCGTGCTGATTCAGCCGGTCTACCAGGTGGCGGTGCGCAAGAACGTGACCGGCCTGAAATTGACGGCGGCCGGCTGGATGGCCGAGCTGGGCGGAGCCAAGCCGGCTTGATGCGACATCGTGCTCCTCCCCAAAGCTTGCTTTGGGGAGGTGCCCCCGTAGGGGGCGGAGGGGTCATGGGCCACAGCCGAAGCGTTCGTCCATATTCTTCCAATGCAGAGCCTGAGATGTGATCGCGGATCCTCAGCGTAGATATGACTTATTTTCCAAGCTCCACGTGTGTCGCTCATGACCCCTCCGGCCCTTCGGGCCACCTCCCCGCGCTTCGCGCAGGGAGGAACATGATGTGGCGCAGGGGTGATGCCGCATGATCCGTTATGTCGTCTCGCGCCTGGTGGTCTCGGTGGCCATGGTGCTGCTCGCCACCCTCGTCATCTTCCTGATCGCCAACACCGTGCCCGGCGATCCGGTGCTGACGGCGCTCGGCGACATGGCGGCCTCCGACCCGGCGCAGGTGGCGGAGTTCCGTGCCCGGTGGGGCCTCGACCTGCCGCTGTGGCAGCAATACTGGCTGTTCCTCCAACGGCTGGTGCATGGCGATCTCGGTGTATCGATCTCGTCGCGCCGGCCGGTGCTGCAGGACATCATCGACTACGCCCCCGCCACCCTCGAGCTCGCGACGGTCGCCTTCATCCTTTCCATCCTGGTCGGGCTGCCGCTCGGCGTGCTGGCGGCCGTGCGGCGGGATACCGTCATCGATCATATCGCCCGTGCGGTCTCGCTTGTCGGCGTCTCGGCACCGACCTTCTGGCTGGCCTTCATTGCGCTTGCGATATTCTATGGCCAGCTGAACTGGGCGCCCGGTCCGGGGCGGCTCGATGCGGTCTCGTTTCCGCCCGACCGCATCACCGGATTGCTGCTGATCGACACCGCGCTGCAGGGCGACTGGGAGACGTTCCATGACGCTGCGGCGCATCTGGTGCTGCCGTCCTTCGTGCTCGCCGCGGCCACGCTCGGCCTGATCACTCGCACCACGCGCGCCGCCATGCTCGAGGCGCTGTCGCAGGACTATGTGCGCGTGGCGAAGGCCAAGGGCCTGCGCGGGCGGCGGATCGTCGTCGGCCATGCCTTGCCCAACGCCATGCTGCCGGTGGTGACGCTGGGCGGTCTTGCCTACGCCAACCTGCTGGCTGGCGCGGTGATGACAGAGACCGTGTTCTCCTGGCCCGGCCTCGGCCGCTACACCTTCCGCAGCGCGGTGACGGTCGACTTCCCGGCCATCATGGCCGTCACCGCCATCGTTGCGGCGATCTTCGTCCTGGTGAACTTCCTGGTCGACATGTCCTACGCCCTGCTCGATCCGCGCGTGGTGAAGAAATGAGCGACATCGCTCTCCCCGCGATCGCCTCGCCGCGCACCCGGTGGCTGCGTCGCTACGGACTGGCGTCGTTCGGCGCGGTGATCATCGTTGCCTGGGTCCTCGCGGCGATCTTCGCACCATGGATCACGCCGTACGATCCGAACTTCGTCGATGTGGCGATGCGCCTGCGGCCGCCGTCGGCCAGCAACTGGCTGGGCACGGACGCGCTGGGGCGCGACGTGGCGACGCGTGTCATCTATGGCGCCCGCGTGTCGCTTACCGTCGGCATGGTGGTGGTGCTGGTGGGGGCGCTGTTCGGCACGCTGCTCGGCGCCGTCGCGGCCTATGCGCGAGGCTGGGCGGAAGAAGGCCTGATGCGGCTGACCGACCTGGTCTTCTGCTTCCCGCCCATCATCCTGGCGATGGCTATCGCTGCCGCGCTCGGGATCGGCACGGTGAACACCGTCATCGCGATGCTGGTGGTGTGGTGGCCGAAATTCGCCCGGCTTTCCCGCAGCCTGGTGATTTCGCAGCGCTCCATGGAATACGTCGAGGCGGCGCAGTCGATCGGCTTCGGCCCGGCCCACATCCTGTTGCGCCAGATCATCCCCAACGCCGTCGGGCCGCTGGTCGTGCTGGTCACCCTCGACCTCGGCAACGCCATCCTGGTGTTTGCCGGGCTGTCCTTTCTCGGCCTGGGCACGGTGCCGCCGACACCGGAATGGGGCTCGATGGTCGGCGAAGGGCGTGAGCTGGTGCAGCAATGGTGGGTGGCGACCTTTCCGGGGCTGGCCATACTGACGGTGGTGATGGCGTTCAACTTCATGGGCGACGGCTTTCGCGACTGGCTCGATCCGCATGCCAACCGCCGCTGAGCCGCTCCTGCAGGTGCGCGATCTGCGCACCTGGTTCCTGACGGATTCCGGTCCCGTCCGCGCGGTGGACGGCGTCAGCTTCGACGTGCATGCCGGCGAGACCCTGGGCGTGGTCGGGGAGTCCGGCTCGGGCAAGAGCGTCTGTGCCAAGTCGATCATGCGCCTGCTCGACGAGCCGGCGCGGATCGTCGGCGGCTCGATCCTGTTCAAGGGCCGCGACCTCGCGCATCTCGACGACGAGGCGATTCGCGAGGTGCGCGGTCGTGAGATCGCCATGGTGTTCCAGGACCCCATGACGTCGCTGAACCCGGTCCTGCGCATTGCGCGACAGCTCATCGAGGCGATGACGGCGCACGGCCGCTTCACCGTGGCGGCGGCGCGCAGCCGCGCCATCGACCTGTTGCGGCGCATGGGCGTCGCCTCGGCCGACCGCACGGTGAATTCGTTTCCCCACCAGTTCTCCGGCGGCATGCGCCAGCGCGTGATGCTGGCCATGGGCTTCTCCAACGAGCCTTCGCTCCTCATCGCCGACGAGCCGACCACGGCGCTCGACGTGACGATCCAGGCACAGATCCTGGACCTGCTGCGCGGGCTGAACCGCGACCTTGGCACCGCCGTCATCCTGATCAGCCACGACCTCGGCGTGATCGCCAACATCTGCCAGCGCGTGCTGGTGATGTACGCCGGCGAGGTGGTCGAGGAAGGGGCGCCTGAGGAACTGCTGACCGATCCGCGCCACCCCTACACCTGGGCGCTGCTGCACGCCGCGCCGCGCATCGATGCCGAGGCCGAGGATCGCCGGCTGATCACCATAGAAGGCCAGCCGCCGGATCCGCGCGCCTGGCCATCCGGTTGCCGCTTTCGCGCGCGCTGCCCCTTCGCCATCGAGAAATGCGCGGAACATCCCGAGCTGCTGCCGGTGGCGGCCGGCCGTGCCGCGCGGTGCTGGGTGACGCAGGCGGGCGGCGCGCTGCACTCCCCCGAACGCGCCCGAGCCGGGGGCGGCGCGGGCGTTGCCGCGCCCGTCGACTCATCAGCGGCGGTGCCGATGCTCGAGGTCCCAATCCTCGAAGTGTCCGGCCTGCACAAGAATTTCCCGGTGCCCAAGGAGGCCTTCTTCGAGCGTCAGCGCGTGCTGCGCGCCGTCGATGGCGTCGACCTGCAGGTCTTTGCCGGTGAAACCGTCGGATTGGTGGGCGAATCGGGTTGCGGCAAGTCGACCCTGGCGCGGCTGGTCACGCGGCTGCACGAACCGACCGACGGCAAGATCATCTTTGCCGGCACCGACATCACCCATGCCAGCCAGGCGGCGATCCGCCCGCTGCGGCGCCGCATGCAGATGATCTTCCAGGACCCGTACGCGTCACTCAATCCGCGCATGACGATCGGCGAGATCCTCGCCGGCCCGCTGATCCTGCACGGCATCGCCGGGGACGCGGCCGCGGCGGCCACGCGGGTCGACGAACTGCTCGACCTCGTCGGCCTGCCGCGCCAGTCGGTGCGACGTTTTCCGCATGAATTCTCCGGGGGCCAGCGACAGCGCATCTCGATCGCCCGCGCCTTGGCGGTGGGCCCGGATTTCGTGGTTGCCGATGAGCCGATCTCGGCGCTCGACGTCAACATCCAGGCACAGATCATCAACCTGATGGTCGACCTGCAGGAGCGGATGGGGCTGACCTATCTGTTCATCGCGCACGATCTCGCGGTGGTGCGCCATGTCTGCGACCGCATCGCGGTGCTCTATCTCGGCAAGATCATGGAGGTCGGCCCGGCCGCGTCATTGTTCGCCCGTCCGCTGCACCCCTATACGCGCACCCTGATCTCTGCCGCGCCGGTGCCCGATCCGCGCGTCGAGCGCACGCGTCGCCACGTGCCGATGAAGGGCGAACCGCCGAGCGCGCTGAACCCGCCGAGCGGCTGCCGATTCCGGACGCGCTGCCCGATCGCCGAAGAGGTTTGTGCCCTGCAGGAGCCGCCCCTGCTGGAAGCCGCCCCAGGCCAGCGCGTCGCCTGCCACTTTCCCGGACGGCTGAGTTAAACGACGCTCGCGCGGCGCAGGGCGCCAAACCATCGAGGAGCTGCCATGCGATTCGGCATCGTTGCCATTCCCACCGCCCATGAAGCCGATGGACTTTTCGAGCGCTCCATCGCCTTCGCGGCACGTGTCGAGGCGCTGGGCTTCGCCGGGCTATGGACCACCGATGCCTTCGCCCGCGGCAGCGCCACGCTCGATCCCCTGCTCTTCCTCAGCGCGCTCTGCCAGACGACCGAGCGCATCGAGCTGGGCACCTGCGTGACGCAGGTCCCGCTGCGCCATCCGGTCGAGCAGGCGCATCGCGCCCAGACCATCAACCTGTTGTCGCGCGGTCGCTTCCGCTTCGGTGTCGGCAGTGGGTCGACCAGGCACGATTTCGACGCCGTGCAGATCGACTATGAGCGCCGCTTCAAGATGTTGCCGGACCATCTCGCGGTGATGCGCAAGGTATGGGCGGGCGAACCGGTCTACGGACCCGCCCTTTCCGTTTGGCCGGGCACGGAAGGGGGCCCGCCGGTTTATCTCGGCGCCTGGCGAAGCCCCCGCTGGATCAACCTCGCGGCCAGGCACTGCCACGGCTGGATCGCGTCAGGGATATACGCGTCCCCGGACGACCTGCCGATCGGCCTGGACATGTTCCGCAAGGCCGGTGGCAAGCGCGCCATCCTCGCCAACATCTTCACCGACTTGCGTCCCGATCCGCCTGCGCATCCGCTGATCGCGCACGCCAAGACGACACTGGTCTGCGGCAAGTCCGAAGCCCGCGATCGTCTGCGCCGCATTGCCGATCTCGGCTTCGACGACGCGCTGATGATCGTGCCGTTCGGCGTGCCAGAAATGCTGGATGAAATCCGCGACCTGCTGCCCTGATCAATACTTGGGTGCTCGGCCAGTTACTTTAGTTATTGACACTCCCGGACGCGGCGCTCATACTGGTTGGCGACGGTCACCGCGCTGCGACGGGGCAGCGCCATGACGTCTACACAGGCTCTCACACCAATGCGCGTGGCATCACCGCTCGACGGCAATACCGATACTCGTCTGGTCGGCCACGGCTCATCGCCCGTCGCGCCGGGCGGAGGGGGTAGCGCAAACTGCGGAAACTGCGCAAACCCGGCGCCGGGTCGCTCACGCTGCCGAGGCGTAGATCCGGTCGAGGTCGCCGTCGTCGTAGGTGTACTCGGTCGAGCAGAACTCGCACTTCACCGCGACGCGGCCGTTCTTGTCGCGCAGGTCGTCGAGCTCCTCGCGCTTGATCGAGCGCAGGACGCGGTCGATGCGTTCGCGGCTGCAGCGGCAGCGCGCGACGAAGGGCCGGCGGGCGAACAGGCGGGCCTGCTCGGCGTGGAACAGGCGGTGCAGCAGGGTCATCGCCGGCAGATTCGGATCGAGCATCTCGGCCTCGGTCGCCGAGGCCATCAGGATCACGGCCTTGCGCCAGTCGTCCTCGCGCTGCTCGCGGTCGACGTCGATGCGGCCGGCATCGAACTCCGGCATCTGCTGCACCATCAGCGCCGAAGCGCGCCAATGGTGCGTCCCGTTCTCGCTGGTGCGTCGTGCCGCGATCTTGATGCCGGTCGGCAACTGCTCGGACTGGCGGAAATAGGTGTGGGCGCAGTCGGCCAAGGTCGCGCCTTCGAGTGGCACCACGCCCTGGTAGCGCTGGGTGTGCTGGCCCTGGTCGACGGTGAAGGCGAGGCGGCCGCGGCCGAACAGTTTCGGCACATAGCCTTCCGGCGCGTCGCCCCCCTGCGGTATGCCATTGTTGCCCGCCCCCAAGGCCACGGCGAGCTTCCAGGAATCGAACTGCGCATAGCCGCGCAGCGCGCCGTCGGTGGTGAGGTCGGTGACAAGCAACCTGATCGGCCCGTCGCCCGAGATCTGCAAGGTGAAGATGCCGTCGTATTTAAGCGACGTCGCCAGGGCCGCACACAGCACCATCGCCTCGGCGAGCGGCCGCGCCACGGCCAAGGGATAGCCGTGGCGCTCGATGATTGCGTCCAATGAAGGTCCGAGCCGAACCAGCCGGCCACGCACGCCCAGCGCATCGAGCTGGAAGGGCAGGGCGCCATCTTGCGCGGACCTGTCGTCGGAAGAGCGGGGGTCTTCCGACGAGGCCATCAGGAAAGACACCAGGCGAGGATGGATTTCTGCGCGTGCAGGCGGTTCTCCGCCTCGTCGAACACCACCGACTGCGGCCCGTCGATCACGTCGATCGTGACTTCCTCGCCGCGATGCGCCGGCAGGCAGTGCATGAAGATCGCGTCCTTCTTGGCCTGCGCCATCAGGTGCTTGTCGACCTGGTAGCCGCGCAGCAGGTTGTGTCGTCGTGCGGCGCCCGGGCTGTCGGGATCCTCATCGCCCATCGACACCCAGGTATCGGTGACGACGCAGTCGGCGCCGCGCACGATCGACTCGGGGTCGTGGCCGATGGTGATCTGGCCCTTCGACTTCTCGGCCCACGCCAGCACGTCGGCCGGCGGCTTGAGCTCGGGCGGGCAGGCCACGCGCAGCTCGAAGTCGAACTGCACGGCGGCGTGGATCCAGCTTGTCGCCATGTTGTTGCCGTCGCCCGACCAGGCGATTGCCTTGCCCTGGATGTCGCCGCGATGCTCCTCGAAGGTCATCACGTCAGCCATCAGCTGGCACGGGTGCGTCTTGTCGGTGAGCCCGTTGATCACCGGCACGGTCGCGTACTTCGCCATCTCGAGGAGCTTCTCCTCGACCGTCGTGCGCATCATGATGATGTCGACGTAGCGGCTGAGCACGCGCGCGGTGTCGGCGATGGTCTCGCCGCGGCCGAGCTGGGTGTCGGTACGGCCCAGCATGATCGTCTGGCCGCCGAGCTCGCGCATGCCGACCTCGAACGACACGCGGGTGCGTGTCGAGGGCTTCTCGAAGATCATGGCGAGCGTCTTGCCGCCCAACGGCTTGTCGTGACCGCCGTTGGAGCGCGCCTTCTTCATCGCCTTGCCGTGATCGAGGATCTGGCGAAGCGTCTTCGGATCGACCTGGTCGAGGTCGAGGAAATGTTTCGGCGTCAACATGGCCTACTCTGCGGCCCTGGTTACACCTTGAAGTGCGGCCTCGAACGACTGCGCGGCCTTGCTCAGGATGTCGATGCCCTCGTCGATCGCCGCCTTGTCGGCAATCAGCGCCGGGAAGACGCGGATCACGTTCTCACCCGCCGGCGGCACCAGCATGCCGAGCGACTGCAGGCGGTTCACCATGTCGCCCGCCGGCACGGCCGGGGTGCACTGGATGCCCTGCAGGAAGCCCATGCCGCGCTGCTCGACATAGACCTTGGGATGCTTCTTCACGAGGCCCTCGAGCTGGCCCTTGAGGTACTCACCCTTCTCACGCACGGCGTCGATGAAGCCGGGCTTGAGGATCTCGTCGAGCACCGCATTGGCCACGCCCGTCGCCAGCGGATTGCCGCCGTAGGTCGAGCCGTGCGTACCCGGCACCATGCCGACCGCCGCCTTCTCGGTCGCCATGAAGGCGCCGATCGGGAAGCCGCCGCCCATGCCCTTGGCGATCGCCGCGACATCGGGCTTCACGCCCGACCAGTCGTAGCCCCACATCTTGCCGGTACGGCCGAAACCCGTGTGGATCTCGTCGTAGAACAGCAGCAGGCCGAACTCGTCGCAGATCGCGCGCAGGTCCTTGAGGAACTGCGTGGTCGTGGCGCGGATGCCGCCTTCGCCCTGGATCGGCTCGACCAGGATGCCGGCGGTCTCGTCGTCGACCATGTCGCGCACGACGTTGGTGTTGTTGAGCGGCGCGTGCTTGTAGCCGGGCGCCGGCGGGCCGAAGCCCTCGAGGTACTTCTCGTTGCCGGTGGCGGCGAGCGCGTTCAGGAGGCGGCCGTGGAACGCCGCCTGGAAGCAGATGATCTTGTAGCGCTTGGGGTGGCCGTTCATGAACTGGTACTTGCGTATCAGCTTGATGCCGCCCTCGATCGCCTCGGCCCCCGAGTTGCAGAAGAACATGGTGTCGGCGAACGAGTTCTCGACCAGCCGCTGGGCCAGCTTCTCGCCGTTGCCGACGCGGAACAGGTTGGAGGTGTGCCACAGCTTCTGGCCCTGCTCGGTCAGTGCCTTGACCAGCGTGGGATGGCAGTGGCCCAGCGCGTTCACGGCGATGCCGGAGGTAAAGTCCAAGTAACGTCGGCCGTCCGCCGCGTAGAGATAGTTGCCCTCTCCGCGTTCGAACACGACGTCCTTGCGACCGTACGTCGGCATCACAGCCGTAATCACGAGACCCTCCACAAAAGAAATGACCCGCTCTTCGGCCTCGGCTCCGTGACGGATTTACCGAGGTTGAGCGGGGCCGGGCACTATCTTACCGGGGTGGAGGTGTGTCAACTTGGCCCAATCGCGGCCCTCAAGCTCCTCTCCCCCGCTAGGGGGAGAGGTTGGGTGAGGGGGAATGCACGAGCTTTTGCCGCCCCCCCCCCCCACCCCCCCCCCCCCCGGGGGGGGGGGGGGGGGGGGGGGGGGGAAATGCACGAGCTTTTGCCGCCCCCTCACCTAACCTCTCCCCCTAGCGGGGGAGAGGAACATGAGCTAGGAGACCGCCCTTCCATGACCCTGCCCACCCGCAATTTGCAGCTAGCCTTGCGGCGCGCCGATTTTCGCTCGGTGCCCGAGATGCTGGACTATGCCGCCCAAGGGCAAACCGGGGTCACCTTTTATAGTGTCCGGGGTGAGATTCTCTCGGCCTTGCCGTGGCGCGAGATCCGCGAGCGCGCCCAGGTGACGGCGCGCCGCCTGATCGGCGCGGGGTTCGCACCCGGCGAGCGCATTCTTGTTACGGCGGACACCTGGCCGGGTTTCTTCGATGCCTTCTTCGGCGCGCAGTATGCCGGGCTGCTGCCGGTGCCGGTGTCGGTGCCGGTCGGCATCGGCGGCAAGGACGCCTATCTCGACCAGCTGCGCCGCCAGCTCGCGGCCTCGGGTGCGGTGGCAGCCATCGGCATCGAAGACCTGGCGGGCTTCCTGGCCGACGCCGCCGGCCAGTTCCCGGCGGTGCGGCTGCACGGTGGGATGTCGGTGGTCGACGCGCTGCCGGAGAAGCAGGTCGCCCTGCGTCCGCTCGGCCCGGCCGACCTTTGCTACATCCAGTTCTCGTCGGGCAGCACGCGCCATCCGCACGGCGTGCAGATCACCCAGGCCGCGCTGATGGCCAACCTCGCCGGCATCACCGGGCCGGCCGGCCTGGAGGTCGTGCCGGGCGATCGCGCCGCGAGCTGGCTGCCGCTCTATCACGACATGGGCCTGATCGGCTTCTTGATGGCGCCGCTCTCGACCCAGCTCTCGCTCGACTACCTGACGCCGCGCGACTTCGCGCGCCGGCCGACGCAGTGGCTGAACCTCATCTCGAAGAATCGCGGCACCATCGCCTACAGCCCGAGCTTCGGCTACGACCTCGCCACGCGCCGCGCATCCAACCAGCCGGACGATCTCGACCTGTCGTGCTGGCGCCATGCCGGCATCGGCGGCGACATGATCCGTCCCGACGTGCTCGACCGCTTCGCCACGACGTTCGAGAAGAGCGGTTTTGACCGCAAGGCCTTCATCCCGAGCTACGGCATGGCCGAGGTCTGCCTCGCCATCACGTTCAGTCCGCACGGCACCGGCGTACGCACCGACACCATGACGACCGACGGCGGCCGCCGGACCCGCCGCTTCGTGCTGTGCGGCAAGGTGCTGCCGGGCCATCGCCTGGAAGTGCGCGACGAAGCCGGCCAGGTGCTAGGCGAGCGGGAAGTCGGCCGCATCTTCGTCGCCGGTCCCAGCGTCATGCCGGGCTACTACGGCGAGCCCGAAGCCTCGCGCGAGGTGCTTGTGGACGGTTGGCTCGACACCGGCGATCTCGGCTACACGCTCGACGGCGAAGTGGTCGTCACCGGCCGCGCCAAGGACCTGATCATCGTCAACGGCCGCAACATCTGGCCGCAGGACATCGAATGGGCGATCGAGACGCGCCGCGTCGTCAAGAATGGCGATTCGGTGGCCTTCTCGGTCGACGGCCCAGACAGCGAAGATGGCGGCGAGCGTGTCGTCGTCGCGGTGCTGGCTCGCGTGTCGGGCGAGGAGGGCCGCCAGACGCTGGCCAGCGATGTTGCGCAGGCGGTGCGCGAGGCGATCGCCGTCGACTGCGACGTCGTGCTGGTGCCGCCGTCGATGGGCCTGCCGACCACCTCGTCGGGCAAACTCTCGCGCTCGCGCGCCAAGGCCAACTACCTGGCCGGCCTGTACGCGCCCCCCAAAGGCGCGGACAAGACCGCCGCGGCGTGACAAAGCCCCGATGAGCAAACGGGTCGCAGTGACCGGCGTCACCGGTTTCGTCGGCTCTCATCTCGTTGCCGCCCTTGCCCGTCGCGGCTTCAAGCTCCGCCTCCTGGTGCGCCGCTGGTCGCCGCTGCCGTCGCTCGAGGGTGTCGCCGCCGACATGGTTTTGGGCGAGCTTTCGGACCAGGCCGCGCTCAAACGCCTGGTCGACGGCGCCGATGCCGTCGTCCACGCCGCCGGCCTCATAAAGGCGCGCCAGCCGTCCGACTTCATGGCCGTCAACCGCGACGGCACGGCGCTGTTGTCGGCGCTCGCCCCCGAAGCCCGGTTCCTTCTTCTGTCGTCACTGGCGGCGCGCGAGCCGCAGCTCTCGTCCTATGCCGCCAGCAAGCGCGCGGCGGAGGAGGTGGTCGCCGGTCGATCGGGACCTTGGCTCACGGTGCGTGCACCGGCGGTCTACGGGCCTGGCGACCGCGAGACCCTGGCCTACTTCAAGGCTGTCGCCCGCGGTCTTGCACCGCGGCCCAAGGTGGCCGGTGCCCGGCTGTCGCTGATCCATGTCGCCGACCTCGCCGAGGCGCTGGCCCTTGCCCTCGACCAGCCGTCGTCCCCTTCGACCTACGAAATCGATGACGGCAAGGAAGGCGGCTACACCTACCGCGACATGGCCGACGCTGCCGGCCGCGCGCTCGGTCGCACGCCCTTGTCGCTCGCCGTGCCGCGCGCGGTCATGGCGACCATCGCCCGGGTCAATGCGATCGGCCATTCGCTGGGCGGTTCCGTGCAGATCCTCACGCCGGGCAAGGTAAACGAAATTTTTCATAGCGACTGGACGACCCACGATCGGCGGCTTGCCGCGGCGCTGGGGTTCCGTCCGCGCTTCGATCTGGCAACCGGCTTCGCCGAGACGATCTTGTGGTACCGGCGGCAGGGATGGCTCCAGAGCTTGTGAAATACGGCGTAACAAATTGTCATTTCACAAGGAATCGCCCTTTCTGGCACTCATGCGTTGTCTTACCCCGAGACCCTTGGAGCCGCTTTTGCGCACCGCACACCAATTGACCGTCGAAAACGACGGCATCGCCGATACCCTCACCCTGACGCGCGGCATTTCGCGGGCCGAGGTGATTTCGGAGATCTGCGCCCATCTCGAACCCTACCAGACCGGCGAAAAGCCGATCACGGGCGAGACGGTGATCGCCAAGGACCTCACCATCGATTCGCTGGCGATCATGGACATGGTCATGGAACTCGAGGACCGCTTCGACGTCTCGATTCCGATGAGCGTCATTGCCGAGATCCATACCGTCGACCAACTCGCCGACACGATCCGGGACCTCCGCACCCAGGCCTAGTCACATGGGTCTCTTCGACCGCCATGCCGGCTTGCTCGAGGCGTATCGCGACGTCCGCACGACCGGCTACGACCCGTTCCAGATCCGCATGGAGCGCGTGCTGTCGCCGACCAAGGCGATCATCAACGGCCGCGAGACGCTGCTGGTCGGCACCAACAACTACTTCGGCCTGACCTTCGATCCCTCCTGCATGGAGGCCGCCATCGAGGCGATCCGTGCCGAGGGTACCGGCACGACCGGCTCGCGCATCGCCAACGGCAGCTACTCCGAGCACGTGGCGCTCGAGAAGGAGATCGCCGAGTTCTACGGCAAGAAGCACTGCATGGTCTTCACGACCGGCTACCAGGCCAATCTCGGCGTGATCGCGACCTTGGCCGGCCAGGGCGACTTCCTGCTGATCGACGCCGACAGCCACGCCTCGATCTACGACGCCTGCAAGATGACCCAGGCCGAGGTCGTGCGCTTCAAGCACAACGATCCCACCAGCTTGGAGGCCCGCCTGCGCCGCCTCGGCGACAAGCCCGGCAACCGCGTCGTGGTGCTGGAAGGCATCTATTCCATGCTGGGCGACAGCGCCCCGCTGCGCGAGTTCGTCGACGTCTGCAAGAAATACGGCGCCTATGTCCTGATCGACGAGGCCCATTCGTTGGGCGCGCTCGGTGAGCACGGCCGCGGCCTGTGCGAGAAGGCGGGCGTGCTCGACGACTGTCATTTCATCGTCGGCACCTTCTCCAAGACCCTGGGCGCGATCGGCGGCTACTGCGTGTCCGACGACCCGGACTTCGACATCCTGCGCGTCACGGTGCGCTCCTACATGTTCACCGCCTCGCTGCCGCCCTCGATCGTGGCCTCGGTGCGCCAGGCGCTGCGCGTGGTGAAGGCCAGGCCCGAGCTGCGCACCCAGCTCTGGGACAACGTTGCCACGCTCTACGACGGGCTGAAGGCGCAGGGCTTCACGCTCGGCCCCGAGCATGGTCCGGTGGTGGGCGTCCATCTGCCCGACCGCATGACCGCCATCGGCTTCTGGCGCGCCATGCTCGATGCCGGCATCTATGTGAACGTCGCCGTGCCGCCGGCCACGCCCAACGGCGTGTCGCTGCTGCGCTGCTCGCTCTGCGCCGTGCATACCAAGGAGCAGCTCGACCACATGGTCGAGGTCATGACCGGCATCGGCCGCCAGTTCGGCGTCCTTCCCGACAAGCAGCTGCGCGCCGCCGGCGCGCGCTGAAGGCCTACTGGAGCTTGCGGGCGAACAGCCAGGTGGCGTAGCCCAACGTCACCGCGGCGATCACCATCATCGGCCACAACATCGGCCAGGCCAGCGACCATGTCAGGTCCTGCAGGAATACGCCGCGCGACAGGGCGATCATGTAGCGGATGGGGTTGACGTAGGTCAGCGCCTGGCACCATTGCGGCATGTTGGCGATCGGCGTGGTGAAGCCGGACAGGACGGTGAAGGGCGACAGCAGCAGGAACACGCCGAGGATCGCCTGCTGCTGGGTCTTGGCGATCGAGGAAATCACCAGCCCGATGCCGATCGCCGACAGCACGAACAGCACGATGCCGGCATCGAACAGCAGGATGTCGCCGACGAACGGCACGCCATAGGCGCCCACCGCGATGGCGGCGATGACGTTGGCCTCCACGAAGCCCACGCACAGGGCGGGCGCGGTCTTGCCGACCAGGATCTCCATCGGCCGGAGCGGCGTCACCAGCAACTGGTCGAAGGTGCCGAGCTCGCGCTCGCGCGCGACCGACAGGGCGGTGATCAGCAGCGTGGCGACCATGGTCAGCAGCACCGCCAGGCCGGGCAGGATGAACCAGCGGCTCTCGAAGTTGGCGTTGAACCAGGCGCGGGTCTGGATCTCCAGGCCGGCGCCGCGCGCGCCGGGCGGGATATGCTCGAGATTGAAGCGCTCGATGATGGCGGCGGCGTAGTTCTGGATGATCAACGCGCTGTTGGAGCGCCGGCCGTCGAGCAGGAGCTGCAGGCGCGCCGGCCGGCCGGCGGCGATGTCGGCCGAGAAGCCCTGGCCGACATGCAGCACCGCCTTGACGCGCTGGGCGGCGATGTCGTCCTCGGCGGCGCGCGGATTGTCGTAGGCGGCGGCGATCCGGAAGGTGCCCGACCCGGTGAAGCGGCGCACCAGCTCGGTCGCCGGCCCGGCGCGGTCCTCCTGCCAGACGCCGAGCGCCACGTCGCGCACCTCGAACGTCGCGGCATTGGCGAACAGCACCAGCTGGATGATGGGCGGGACCAGGAGCACGAAGCGGCTCTTGCGGTCCTTCCACAGCATCAGGAATTCCTTGACGATCAGCGAGCGGATGCGGCACCACATCGCCGCTACTCCAGGCTCCGCCGCGTGCGCGCGATGGCCACGCCCAGGAACAGGACGGCGAAGCCGACCAGAGCCAGAAGGTCGGGCAGCAGGATCGGCCACACGGTGCCGGCCAGGAACAGCGTCTGCAGGCCCGACACGAAATAGCGGGCAGCGAACACCGTGGTCACGGCCTGCAGCCAGCCCGGCATGCTGGCGATGTCGAACATCATGCCCGACAGGATCAGCGCGGGCATGAAGGTGATCAGGAAGGCGAGCTGGGCGGCGACGAACTGGCTGCGCGCCACGGTCGAGATCACCAGCCCCATGGCCAGGGAGACGACGAGGAAGACCGAGGACATGAGCAGGAGCACCGGGAACGAGCCGCGGAACGGCACCCCGAAGACGAAGATGCCGAGCCCGACCGATACGGCCAGCCCGCCCAGCCCCAGCACGAAGTAGGCGCAGAGCTTGCTAATGATGATCTCCGGCATGCTCGCCGGCGACACCATCATCGCCTCCATGGTTCCGCGCTCCCATTCGCGGGCGACCACCAGGGCGGTCAGCAGGGCGCCGATCATGGTCATGACCATGGCGATCAGGCCGGGCACGATGAAGTTGGCGCTGCGGATTTCGGGGTTGAACCAGTAGCGCTGCTCCAGCGTCACTGCCGGCGCGCCCTTCTGGCCGCGATGCCTGCGATAGGCGGATGCCCAGTTCTCGATGGTGCCCAGCGCGTAGCCGATCACGACTCGGGCATTGTTGGCGTCGACGCCGTTGACGAAGATGCCGATCTCGGCCGGCTGCAGGGGATCGGCGACCTTTCGCGCGAAGTCACCGCGCAGCACGGCGAAGCCCGCGATGTCGCCGCGCATCAGCGCCGCTTCGGCTTGCCGGGCGTCGACGAACCGCGTTGGCCTGAAATACCGCGTGCTGGCGAAGCTGTGGTAGAGGCTTGCCGATTCGACGCTGGGGTTCTCGTCGACCAGACCGAAGCGCACGTCGCGCGCGTCGAGCGAGATGCCGTAGCCGATCAGCAGCAGCAGGACGATCGGCATGACGAGCGCGATGGCGATCGACGAGGGGTCGCGCACGATCTGCACGAACTCCTTGCGCAGGAGGCCGCGAAAGCGACGCCCCGGAAGGCGCGCGCCCGTCACGACGGCCTCGCGCCTGCGCGATCGTCGTGGGCGTCGATCAGGGCCACGAAGGCGTCCTCCAGCGTCGGCTCGGCCCGGCCGGGGCCGCCGAACCGGCGCTTCAGCTCGTCGGGGCGGCCCGTCGCGATCAGCTTGCCGGCATAGACGATGCCCAGCCGATCGCAGTACTCCGCCTCGTCCATGAAGTGCGACGTCACCAGGATGGTGACCCCCTGGTCGGCGAGCGAACCGATGCGTTGCCAGAAGGCGCGCCGCATCAGCGGATCGACGCCGGAGGTCGGCTCGTCGAGGAAAAGCACGCGCGGTTCGTGCAGCAGGGCGCAGGCGAGCGCCAGCCGTTGCTTGAAGCCCAGCGGCAGGCCGCCGGCCTCGGCATCGATCACGGCGCCGAGTTCGAAACTCTCCGTGGCCCACGCGATACGGCGCGCGCGGCGGCTGCCGGACAGACCGTAGACGCCGCTGAAGAAGTCGAGATTGTCGCGCACCGAAAGGTTGGCGTAGAGCGAGAAGCGCTGCGACATGTAGCCGATGCGTTCCCGCGCGGCGGCGCGGGCGCGACCGAGGTCGACGCCGGCGACGCGCGCGCTACCCTCGGTCGGCTCCAGCAGGCCGCAGAGCATGCGGAAGGTCGTCGATTTGCCCGCGCCGTTGGGACCCAGCAGGCCGAAAATCTCGCCCGGCGCCACGCTGAAGCTGACATGATCGACGGCGCGGAACCGCCCGAAATCGCAGGTGAGATCCTGCGCGACGATGGTCGCTCCGTCCGCCGGCACGACGGTGCCGGGAGCGGGCTCCTCGTCGGGCGCCGTGGCGTCGCCCTGCAGCAGGCTGACGAAAGCGTCCTCGAAGCGCGGCCGCACCGGCCGCAGCGCCGCGGCACCCAGCGCCTGGGGCGGCGGCGCGGCCGCTCCCTGGCGCAGCACCAGCCTCAGGCTGCCGCCCTGGATGGTGGCGTCGGCGACTGCGGGATGCCGGGCGGCCCGGCGCTGAGCGCGATGGCGCCCGCTGTCGGGAAGGTCGAGCAGGAAGGTGCGGTCGCTGAGCCCGCCGGTGAAGCTCTCGGGCGCTCCCGAGGCCAGCAGCCGGCCATTCTGCAACAGGAGGAAGCGGTCGCAACGCTCGGCCTCGTCGAGGTAGGTGGTGCTCCAGATGACGGCAACGCCTTCTCCCGCCATCTCTCTGACGATTCGCCACAGCTCGCGCCGCGATGCCGGGTCGACGCCGGCGCTCGGCTCGTCGAGCAGGAGCAGCCGCGGCCGGGCGAGCAGGGCCGTGGCGAGCGCCAGCTTCTGCTTCATGCCGCCCGAGAGCTGCCCGGCCAGCCGGTTGACGAACGGCGACAGGCGAGTGAAGCCGAGCAGGGCGGCCAGCCGTTCGCCCCGCGTCTCGTCGTCGAGCTCATGCAGGTCGGCGCAAAGCCGAAGGTTCTCGCCGACCGTCAGGTCTTCGTAGAGCCCGGAGCGCTGCGGCATGTAGCCGATGTCGCGCTGGAACCGCGCGACGCCGGTGACGCTGTCGCTGCCAAGCACGGTTATGCTGCCGGCATCGGGCTCGAGCAGGCCGGCGATCAGGCGCAAGAGCGTCGTCTTGCCGGCGCCGTCCGGCCCGACCAGTCCGGTGATGGCGCCCGGCGCGATCGCAGCCGAGACGTCCTGCAGCGCGGTGCTGGCGCCGAACCGCTTGACGACGCCGTCGATGATGACGGCGGGAGGCGGCCCGGCCACCGCGTCAGTTTCCGAGAGGGACACGGACCGTGACGGGCATTCCCTGGCGCAGCCGGGCGTCGGGATTGCGGACGAACACGCGCAGGCGATAGACGAGCTGCGTGCGCAGCTCGGTCGTCTCGACGGTCTTGGGCGTGAACTCCGCGGTCGGCGAGATGAAGCCGATCCAGCCGTCGTAGGCGCGGTCGGGATCGGTGTCGGTGGCGATCTTCACCGCCATCCCCGGCTTGATGCGGCCGAGATCCGGCTCGGAGATGTAGGTGCGCACCCATATCTTGTCGGTGAGCGCCAGCGTGTAGACCGGCGTGTTGGGTCCCACCATGGCGCCCGGCTCGACGATGCGGCTGAGCACGATGGCATCGGAGGGCGACTTGAGCTGGGTGTCGGCCAACCGCTGCTCGGCCATCGAGAGCGTCGCCTGCTGGGCGCTGAGCATCGCCTTGGCCTGGTCTATGTCCTCCTGACGTGGGCCGATCTCGGTGAGGCGGGAAACCTGGCTGGCCACGTCGAGACGCGCCCGCGCGGTGTCGTAGGCGTTCTTGGCCTCGTCATAGAGCTCGCGCGAGACATTGCCGGTCTTGAGCAGTTCGGTCCGCCGCTTGAGCAGCAGCTCGGCGTCGATGACGGCGGCGCGGGAGGCTTCGACCGACGCCTTCTCGCGCGCGATCTCCTCGGGCCGGCTGCCCGTCTGCAGCCGCTGCAGGGCGACGCGCTGGGCCTCGACGCGGGCCCGCGCCAGGTCCGCGAGGTCGCGATAGGTGTCGGGGTCGAGCAGGGCGAGCGTATCGCCGGCCTTCACCGAATCGCCTTCCTCGACGCGCAGCTCCTGCACCCGCCCGATCGCCTGGAAGGCCATGTCGACCTGGCGGATGTCGACATTGCCGTAGAGAGTGAGCTGGTCGCTGGCCGGCGGCGACCACGGCCAGGACGACAGGGCGCGCCCGGCGACCGCCAGAACGATCAGGGCCGCTAGCCCGGCCACCGCGACCGCCGCGTGCCGCTTCGAAAGGGTCATCCGCCGCTCCTTGAGGGTGCCGGCGAGCTTAGTAGGCCCCGCCCCGTCGGCTTTGACCTCGGTCAAGTCCCGTGCCCGGCGCGCCGGCTCGTTTGGCGCCATCCACCGCTGACATGCGTGCCGGAGCCTTGTCGAGCCGGCCCGATGAACCGTAGAAGGACGTCGTTCCTATGGCACGGGGGTGCAGGAGGGACGGATGGAGAGGTTCGTTCGAGAACAGAACTTGAAGCTCTTCCTCAACGCGCTCAGTGTGGAGACCGATCCGCAGAAGCGGGAGGTGCTCGAGCGCCTTGTGGCCGAAGTTCGGGAAGCAATATCGATCGGCACGGCAGGAGCCGCCCGGACCGGGGTTGAAAGGCAACCGCGCTAGGGGGCGGTAGCGTTGGATGCCAATGGATAAGGCGGCCGGCGTGACCTGGGCCGCCAGCCCGCGCTATCCTGCGCTTTGAAAGCGCCCTAACTGCATGTTCACGCTCGCCCATCTTTCCGATCCGCATCTGCCGATGCCGCCGGCGCGCGCCATGGAGCTGCTGGGCAAGCGCGCCACGGGCTACATCAACTGGTGGCGCAACCGCGTGCACCTGCACGTGCCAGAGGCGCTGGCGGGCGTCGTGGCCGACATCAAGGCCGAGAAGCCCGACCATATCGCGCTGACCGGCGATCTGGTGAACATTGCTCTGCCGACGGAGTTCAGCCGCGCCGCCGAGTGGCTGGGCACGCTCGGCACGCCGAAGGACGTGACCGTCATTCCCGGCAATCACGACGTCTATGTCGCCACCGCCTGGCCGCGGAGCCTCGGCCTGTGGGGTGCCTACGTCGCGGGCGACGGCCAGCCGGCGGCAACGGGGTTCGACGTCTTCCCGACGCTTCGCCGCCGCGGACCGCTGGCTCTGGTCGGCCTCTCGAGCGGGGTTCCCAAGCCGCCGCTGCTGGCAACGGGGACGCTGGGCGCCGCGCAGATCGCCAAAACGGAGAAGCTACTGGCCGATCTCGGCCGCGAGGGGCTTTGCCGCGTCGTGCTGATCCATCACCCGCCGCTCACCAGCGAAAGCCGCTACAAGCGGCTGACCGATGCCGCGGCATTCCAGGCGATGATCCGCCGCGCGGGCTGCGAGCTCGTGCTGCATGGCCACAATCACCGCAGCGAGGTGGCGCAGATCGCGGGGCCCACCGGGCCGGTTCCCGTGATCGGCGTGACCTCGGCCTCGGCCGCGCCCGGCAGCAAGTACGGCCGCGCCCGCTGGCACTTGATTCGCATCACGCGTGAAGCGAATGGCTGGCGGTTCGACGTGGAGCTGCGCGCCCTGCGCGCCGATGGCGCAGGCTGCGAGCCCGACGGGCGGCTCTCGTTCCACAGTGGCCAGCCGCTCGCCATGGTAGCCTGAGCGGGTAATGGCCTCTTCCGACATCGTCGTGACGCCGGTCGCCGGCAAGTCAGACCTCAAAGCCTTCATCAACCTGCCCAAGCGGCTCTATGCCGGTCACAAGGGCTACATCCCGCATCTCGACGCCGAGCGGCGCGAAGCCTTCACACCGGGCAAGAACCCGCTGTTCGGCCATGTCGAGGTCCAGTTCTTCCTGGCCCGCCGCGGCCGCCGAGTCGTCGGCCGCATTGCCGCCCAGGTCGACCGCGCCTACCTGGAACGCTACGCCGACGACACCGGCCATTTCGGCTGCCTCGCTGCCGAGGACGATCCGGCGATCTTCGCCGCTCTGTTTGGAGCGGCCGAGAATTGGCTGAGGGCCAAGGGGCTGAAGCGGGCGACCGGGCCGTTCAGCCTCTCGGTCAACGAGGAAGTCGGCCTGCTGGTCTGGGGCTTCGACAGCCGCCCGGTGCTGCTGGTGCCCTATGACCCGCCCTACGCCGGGCCGCGTGTCGAGGCCTGCGGCTACGCCAAGATCAAGGACCTGTTCTCCTACGACTACGACGTCCAGAACGCGCCCGAGACGATCGGCGCCAAGCTGATGGCGCGCGCCGGCATGGCCGGCCGGGTCAAGGTGCGCACCGCCAACATGAAGATGTTCGACGCCGAGGTCAGGACGCTGGTCGGCATCTTCAACGACGCCTGGAGCGACAACTGGGGGTTCGTGCCCTTCACCCAGGCCGAGATCGACCATGCCTCGAAGGCCTTCGGGCCGGTGATCGTGCCTGAGCTTGCGGTGTTCGTGGAGGTCGACGACGAGGCCGTCGCCTTCATCGTGGCGCTGACCAACCTCAACGAGGCGATCGCGGAGTTCAACGGCAGCCTGAACCCCATCAATCTCGCCAAGCTGCTGTGGCGCCTCAAGATCGCGGGCGTCGGCAGCACGCGCGTGCCGCTGATGGGCGTGAAGAAGAAGTTCCGCAATCATCCGCTGATGGGGGCGGGGCTCGCCATGATGGCGATCGACCACCTCAGGGCCAACGGCAAGCGGCTGGGCAAGACCAGCGCCGAGCTGGGCTGGATCCTCGAGGACAACAAGGCGACCAACAACATCATCCGCTCGGTCGGCGGGGTGCATTACAAGACGCACCGCATCTACGAGAAGGTGCTGTGAGCCAACCGGCGGCTTTCGCGCCGCTCGCCAACCGCGCCTTCCTGGCCCTGTGGATCGCCAACCTGCTCTCCAACACCGGCGGCTGGATGGCCTCGACCGGTGCCGCCTGGGAAATGACCAGCCTGACCGCCGAGCCGATCTTCGTCGCCTTGCTGGCAGCCTCCGGCACGTTGCCGATGTTCCTGTTCTGCTTCTTCGCCGGCATCCTGGCCGACCGCTTCGACCGGCGCCTCTATATCATCGTCTGCCAGTTCTGGATGATGGGCGTGGCCGCGACCCTGGCGGTGCTGGCCTTCTTCGGTCTTCTGACCCACTGGACCCTGCTCGGGCTGACCTTCTGCATAGGCCTCGGCAACGCCATGAACGCCCCGGCCTGGCACGCCATCGTTCCCGAGATCGTCTCAGGCTCTCAGCTTCGGCCGGCGATCGCGCTCAACAGCGCGGGCTTCAATCTCGCCCGTACCGTCGGGCCGGTGATCGGGCAGATCCTGCTCAGCCTGGTCGGCGTCTTCCTTCTTTTCGCCATCAACGCCGCCACCTACATCGGCGTCGTCTTCGCCATGTCGACCTGGAAGAGGAGCGCCGAAGCCCGCGCCAGCCAGCGCCGCGAAGGCTTCGTCGAGGCCGCCCGGTTCGGCGTGGCCTTCGTGCGCAACTCGGCGGAGCTCAAGGCCGTTTTCGCCCGCGGCCTTTGCTTCTTCACGCCGGGCATCGCCATCGGCACCTTGCTGCCGGTGATCGGCCGCTTCGAGCTGGGGCTCGACGAGTTCGCCTTCGGCATCCTCTACGGCGTGTTCGGCGTCGGCGCGGTGGCCGCCGCCATGATGATGCCACTGATCAACCGCCTGCTCGGGCCCGATCGTGCCAACATCTGGGCAATGGGCGTGCACGCCTTCGCCACATTGGTCGCTGCCCTCGTCATGACGCCCTACGTCGTCGGCGCCTGCGTGGCGCTCTCGGGCGCCTGCTGGATCACCGTCATCGCCAACAACGGCGCGTCCGTGCAGATGATCCTGCCCAACTTCATGCGGGCGCGGGGCATGGCGGTACACCAGATGGTGTTTTTTGGCTCGATGGTCGTGGGCTCGCTGCTGTGGGGCAAGATCGCCACCTTGCTCGGTACGCAGGCCGCGCTGATCCTCTCGGCGGCCTCGCTGGTTCCCTTCACCGTGCTCGCGGCGTGGATCCGACTGCCACGCTCGACGTTGCCACGCACCTGAGTTGTGGACTTCGGAACACAAGACACACAAAAATTTGCCTGCAGGGGCAGAATCTCCTTGTAACCGCGTCGATTAGTTGTATTTACGAATTCAAGACGCCCAACGCACGTGCCGCTGGCCCATAGTGGTTACGCAACGACGGAAAGTGTTCTTTTTGGCAGCGCCGGCTTCGAGCCGGGTCCGGGAAGGAGCTTCTGATATGTTTGCTTACCGCGCGGGGCGTGCTCCCCGCCATTCCGTCATTTGCCCGGTGAGTTCTGACCGGGCCGCCTCGTTCGCCCTTCCGCTCCTGCAGCGGACAGAGACCCCGTCGAGTATCGGCTGACGCACGCTGCCCCTTTGGCGCCGTACGTCCCGTTCGACATTTCCACCGAACCAGCCTTTTGACCTGATTGACGGGGACCCCCCCAGCGATGACCGAGCGTATCTTTCGTTATCTCCGAGAGCAGCAGCCCGAGACGCCATGCCTGGTGATCGACCTCGACGTGGTCGAGAACAATTTCCGGCGCATGCGTGAGCTGCTGCCCGCGGCCCACATCTTCTATGCCGTGAAGGCCAACCCGGCCGCGCAGATCCTGTCGCGTCTCTCCAACCTCGGCTCCAAGTTCGACACCGCGAGCCGCGGCGAGATCGAGCTGATCCAGCAGACCGGCGTGGCGATGGATCGCGTCTCCTTCGGCAACACCATCAAGAAGGAAAAGGACATCGCCTGGGCCTACCAGCAGGGCGTGCGCCTGTTCGCCTTCGACAGCGAGGCCGAGCTGCAGAAGCTCAGCCGCGTCGCGCCGGGTGCGCGCGTGTTCTGCCGCGTGCTGGTCGATTGCGGCGGCGCCGAGTGGCCGCTCAGCAAGAAGTTCGGCTGCGCGCCGGAGATGGCCAAGGACCTGCTGCGCAAGGCCAAGGACTGGGGCCTCGACCCCTACGGCATCTCCTTCCATGTCGGCAGCCAGCAGACCGACCTCGAGCAGTGGGACAAGGCGCTGGGCCAGGTCTCGCAGATGTTCTTCGCCCTCGCCGAAGAGGGCGTCGACCTGCGTATGGTCAACCTGGGCGGCGGCTTCCCGGCGCGCTATCGCGCCGAGGTCAGCTCGATCGAGGCCTACTGCGAGGCGGTGACCCGCGCGCTGGTGCGCCACTTCGGCAACCGCATGCCCGAGGTGATCATCGAGCCGGGCCGCTCCATGGTGGGCGACGCCGGCGTGATCCAGAGCGAGGTCGTCCTGGTCTCGCGCAAGGCGGCCAACGACCGCAAGCGCTGGGTCTACCTCGACATCGGCAAGTTCTCGGGCCTCGCCGAGACCATGGGCGAGAGCATCAAGTACCGCCTGCGCACGGCCCGCGACGGCACGCGCGTGGGACCGGTGGTGCTGGCCGGCCCGACCTGCGACTCAGCCGACATCCTCTATGAAAAGACCGAGTACAAGCTGCCGCTGTCGCTGAAGTCCGGCGACAAGGTCGAGATCCTGGCCACCGGCGCCTATACGACCACGTACTCGTCGGTCGCCTTCAACGGCTTTGCGCCGCTCAAGGCGATCTGCATCTAAGTCCTCGTTTCCGACCGGAACGAACCGACGGGGCCTTGAGAAAGGCCCCGTCGCCGTTTATCGACCTTATTGGACAAGGCAGGGACGCTGAAATGGCGAAGAAAGTCGCGCGCAAGGGCAAGAAGAAGCTCTCCAGGAAGTACGCTTCGTTCTCCGGCCGCATGGTCATGATCGGCTTCGGGTCGATCGGCCAGGGCGTGCTGCCCCTGATCTTCCGGCACCTCGACATCAAGCCCGAGCAGATCACCGTCATCTCGGCCGAGGACCGCGGCGGCCTGAAGGAGCTGAAGAAGTTCGGCATCACCTTCATCAGGAAGCGCCTGACCCAGGAAAACTTCCGCCAGACGCTCGACAAGCGACTCTCCAAGGGCGACTTCGTCGTCAACCTCTCGGTCGAAGTGGCCTCGACCGCCTTGGTCGAGCTCTGCCAGGAGAAGGGCGCCTTCTATATCGATACCTGCATCGAGCCCTGGCCGGGCGGCTATACCGACACCAGCCTGTCGGTCTCGCTGCGCTCCAACTATGCGCTGCGCGAGAACATGCTGAAGCTGGTGCCGAAGTACCGCGGTGGGCCGACGGCCGTGATCGCCCATGGCGCCAACCCTGGCCTGGTCTCGCATTTCGTCAAGAAGGCGCTGGTCAACCTCGCCAAGGACACCGGCAAGGGCGTGGTGAAGCCGATCACCCGCGAGGGCTGGGGCGAACTGGCGCGCGATCTCGGCGTCAGCGTGATCCACATCGCCGAGCGCGACACCCAGGTCTCCAAGAAGCCCAAGAAGGTCGGCGAGTTCGTCAACACCTGGTCGATCGACGGCTTCGTGTCGGAGGGCAGCCAGCCCGCCGAGATGGGCTGGGGCACCCATGAGAAGGGTCTGCCGCCGGACGGCGCGCGCCACGAGTTCGGCTGCGACGCCGCGATCTACCTCAATCGGCCGGGCCTGACCACCCGCGTGCGGACCTGGACGCCGATCGAGGGGCCGTTCCACGGCTTCATCATCACCCACAACGAATCGATCTCGATCGCCGACTATTTCTCGCTGCGCCAGGGCCAGCACGTCGTCTACCGGCCGACCGTGCACTACGCCTACCATCCGTGCGACCAGGCGATCATGTCCATGCACGAATGCGCCGGAAAGAACCTGCACCAGCAGAAGAAGCAGCGCCTGATCGTCGAGGAGATCACCGACGGCCGTGACGAGCTCGGCGTGCTGCTGATGGGCCACGAGAAGGGCGCCTACTGGTACGGCTCGCAACTCGACATCCACGAGACGCGCGAGCTCACGCCCTACAACAACGCGACCTCGATCCAGGTCTGCGCGCCTGTCCTGTCGGGCATCATCTGGGCGCTCGAGAATCCCGACCGCGGCATCGTCGAGGCCGACGAGATGGATTTCGATCGCAACCTCGAGATCTGCATGCCCTATCTCGGGCCCGTCGTCGGCAAGTACAGCGACTGGACGCCGCTCAAGGGTCGCGACGGCCTGTTCCCCGAGGACCTCGACAGGACCGATCCCTGGCAGTTCAAGAACTTCCGGGTGACCTGATCGATCCTACTTCTCTGTGCAGCGGCACTCCGCTTGACGCGCGGCAAGCCGGGGCAATTACTGTTGCACGTCATTCGCACAGGGATACGCCATGAAAGTTCGACTGGTCGTCTCAATCAATGCGGCCCCGGGCAAAGGGGCGGAACTCGCGCAGGCCTTCCGGCAGCGCTGCGCCGACGTCGCGAAGGAACCCGGCTGCGAACAGTTCGAGGTCTTTCAGAGTGTGCTGAACCCCGACAAACTCGCGCTGCTGGAATTGTGGTCCGACCAGGCTGCGCTCGATGCACACGCCAAGGTCAACCTCACCCGCGCGCCGATGCCGCCAGGGCTGCGGGCCGAAGGCAGTTCGCGTGAGGACTACCAATACAACCTGACCCGCTGACCCCGCGGAGCCAGTCGTCAGGTGCCCTGGGGCTCAGTCGCGCCAGCGGCAGCGCTCCAGGTCCAGGCGGTTGCTGGCGTCGAATTTGATGCCTTCCTTCTCCAGCAAGCGCCGCTGGACAATATCGCCGCCATTGCGGGACAGGCTGTAGGACACCTCGCCCTTGGCGTTGACGACACGGTGCCACGGGATCTTGGTTCCTGGGTCAAGGCGCTGAAGGACACGCCCGACAAGGCGGGCACGCCTCGGCATGCCGGCCATCGCGGCGACCTGGCCATAGGTCGCAACCCAGCCCTTGGGGATGCGGCCGATCACGGCGCAAATGGCTTCGACGGCCTTATCGCCCTGGAGATGGGTAGCCTGAAGCAGCTTTCGCTTCGGCGGCATCGGCAGCTTGCGTCGATCCCCGGTCGCCCAGCTTTGCAATAGTCTGGACGCTGTCAGTCGGAGGCCCTTGTCAGGACGACGCATCGTGCAAGTTCCCCCCCTAGAATATGCAGTCCGCGCGCGCGGCGGATGAAATCGGATCTGCCGGCATGTCGAGCTTGCAGTGATAGTCGAACGCGGCGCGATACGGCGCTGCCATCCGCATCTTTGCCTGGACGGGCAGGACGATGCGACCGCCGCGGCGGTCGATCTGTTGGCGGCCATAGGCGATGTTGGTGCCGTCCGGGAAATAGGCTTCGAAGACGGAGTATCCTGCCGTGGAGGTGAACTCCATGACCAGGATGGCGCCGGCGATGCATTCGAAGCGCGGGCCGCTGCGCAGGACACCTGTTTCCGTGGTTTTCCCTGACGGTCCGGAGATCGTCCACTGCGAGGCCGAGGCCGTCCGGGCGGACTCGCCTTTCAGCGTACCGCAGGTCAACGCGTCCGCGGTCTGTCCATGCGCCTGCCCGGCGAGGGCCATCGTCAGCAATGCAAGACCTGCTCTTCTCATTCGGGCAGACTACGCAGCCACAAGCTCAGATGCCAGGAGAGTGATGTTGAACCGCCGTGGACTGCTGCAGACCTCGTTGGCCGCCGCATTGGCGGGCTGCTCGACGAAGCCTGACTCGTCCTTCGAGCCCAGTCCGCCGCTGGCGCCCATTCGCGCCCGCGCCGACCGCATCATCGATATCGCTGTCTGCCTGCGTCCCTTCCGTCCCGCCGGTCCACGCGTCGAGACCGAGCGCCTGGGCAATGTGCTGGTCGTGCACAACTACGGCCACGGTGGCAGCGGCTGGTCGCTGTCCTGGGGGTCGAGCGCCCGCGCCGTGCGGCTCGCCATGCAGGCCAGTCCGGCCGACGTGGCGGTGATCGGTTGCGGCGCGCTCGGGCTCACTTCGGCGATCCTGGCGCAGCGCGCCGGCGCGCGCGTCACGATCTATGCCCGCGATCAGCTGACCGAGACGACGTCGGCCCGCGCCACCGGCGAGTGGACGCCCGACTCGCGCATTGCCCTCGCCCATGCCGCGGCGGCGAACCTCGGCACCGTATGGGAGGAGATGGCGCGCACCGCCTTCAAGGCGCATCGCAACTATCTCGGTCTCCCGGGCACGCCGGTGGAATGGATCGACCAGTACGCGGTTTCCGACGACACGCCACGCGGCACCACGGGCAGCAATACTGGCAGCAATACTGGCAGCAACACGGGCGGCAGCGCCGCCATCCCGCCGGTGGGATTCGTGAGCTACGCCCGTCGCATCCGTGACCTGACGCCGAATTGGCGCCGCGTGCCGGCCGATGCCACGCCATTCAAGGCGACGTCGGTTTCACGGGGCGAGATCATGGTGTTCAACATCGCCGACTATGGCCACACGTTGATGAACGACTTCTTCATCGCCGGCGGCCAGTTCCGGCGCGCCGACTTCCGGACGCCCGCGCAGATCGCCGCGTTGGGCAAGCCGGTGGTCATCAACTGCACGGGCTTCGGTGCGCGGGCGCTGTGGCGAGACGAGAGCCTGGTGCCGGTGCGCGGCCAGATCGCGCGGCTGATCCCGCAGCCCGAGGTGCGGTATGGCCTGGTCTACCGCCATGTGCTGACCGTGCCGCGGCGCGACGGGCTGGTCGTCCAGTCCTTCGCCGGCGGCGAGAACCAGGGTTACGGCGACATCAACGAGGCGCCCGATCGCGCCGAGGCCGAGCAGGCGGTGCGGACGCTGGCTGAGCTGTTCACAAAGAGCGCCTGAACGACCAAATCGGTCCTGCACGCCGGACTTCAGGAACTATCGTCGCCGCTCGTCAAGATCTGCTGCAGGCTCCGTTCGTGCTGCTGCACCAGGCTGATCGTCCTTGTCGCCCATAGTCTGAGCTGCCCATTGCCGCCTGTCGCGGCGTAGGACCGCAGCATGGCCTCCGCCTCCCGAAGCGCTTCAACTTGCTCGAGGCAATAGGCGCGGTCGAAGGCAGCGCCTTTCCGATTCCGGACGGCTGCGATCCTTGTCTGATAGATCTCGTTCGGTCCTATCGCGGCTGGCAGGGTAATGTCGGCGTTGCCTGCCGCGGTCCGGAGGCGGCCAAGGGCGGCCGCGTAGTCTTTGGCCATGAGCTCGGCGAGCTCCCTCAGCCGGGCGTCCTGTGCCTCCATCGTCGCCAATCGGCCGGCGACTACAGAAAACTTGGCGAAGACGGCGGCGGTCATGGCGAAATCATGATCCGGCCCCTCCTGCATGCGCGAGGCATTGCCCGGGCCCGGATAGATCGAGCTGGTGCGTGAACTCGGTTGCCCGAATGCGGGCGCGATAGGCATCACACCGATGGCGATCGCGATTGCTGACACAGTGGAGAACCGCATTCGTCGGAGAACCGCATTCGTCCCTTTCGATCGATGCTGAACCATCGACCCGGATGTAGGAAAGCCGCGATCCGACAAACGGTTGCCTGGGGGCGTCGAATTGACACCGCAATGCATGCATAGAGGTGGCGCATCGATCCCATAGGCAGTCGATATTTCAGTCGCGGCCGGTCTCCCGGCAGTGTGCCTGCACCCGAAAGGGACACTCACTTCAGGAGACGTCATCATGAAACCCACCCTGACCATCGCCGCCGCGCTCAGCGCGGCCCTGCTTCTGGCCGCACAGGCCCAAGCCCAGGGGCCGACGACCGAGAAATGCTACGGCGTCGCCAAGGCCGGCAAGAACGACTGCCAGACCGCGACCTCGTCGTGTGCCGGCACCTCGAAGAAGGACCACGAAGCCAGCGCCTGGCTCGCCGTCCCGAAGGGCACCTGCGAGAAGATCGCGGGCGGCTCGCTCAACTCCGTCAAGGGCTAGCTCACCACCGCATCGGCCGCCGCGCCTGGATCCGTTCGGAACGGGCACCGGCACCAACCCGCCCCGAATCCGGTCCGTCTCCGATACGGCCAGGCCGGCGGCCGAACCATCTTCCGAGAGGCCACCATGACCAGCACCACATTCGATCCCCTGCGGTACGACAACGGCCTGATTGCCCGGCTCGACATGCTGCGTACCACCGCCGGCCGCTTCCCCTTGTCGCTGATCGAGCTCGGCATGCGGCTGGCCGTCGGCGTCACCTTCTTTCGCTCGGGCATGAACAAGCTCGAAAGCTTCGACACGGCGATCAATCTGTTTCGCGACGAATACCGCTTGCCGCTGCTGCCGCCAGAGATTGCGGCCTACATGGGCACCACCGTGGAGCTCGGCGCGCCGGTGCTGCTGGTGTTGGGCGTTTTCGCCCGCCTGGGCGCGGCGGCGCTGCTCACGATGACGTTGGTGATCCAGTTCCTCGTCTATCCGGAGAACTGGCCGGAGCACCTGATGTGGGCGTCGATCCTGGCCTATGTCCTGAGCCGCGGCGCCGGCAAGCTGTCAATCGACCGGCTGGTCGCCTTCAACCTGTTCGGTCGCAAGTAGCCTCGAGGAGGTCGTCATGGCCAGGCCGCACATCGTCATTGTCGGCGCGGGCTTCGGCGGCCTTGCCGCCGCTCACGGCTTGGCCGGTGCCGCCGTCGACGTCACTGTCATCGACCGGCGCAACTATCACCTCTTCCAGCCGCTGCTCTACCAGGTGGCGACGGCCGGCCTGTCGCCGGCGCAGATCGCGTCGCCCATCCGGGCCATCCTGCGGGGCGCCGCCAATGTGCGGGTCATTCTCGGCAAGGTCGGCGGCATCGACAAGGAGCGCCGCCTGGTCACGGTCGAGCAGGGCACGATCGCCTACGACCATCTGGTCCTGGCGACGGGCGCCCGGCATTCCTATTTCGGCCGCGATGACTGGGAAAGTGCCGCTCCAGGCCTGAAGAAGATCGAGGATGCCATCGGCATCCGTCGCCGCCTGCTGACCGCGTTCGAGGAGGCAGAGGCGACAAGCTGTTCCGAATTGCGTCGCCGGCTGCTGACTTTCGTTGTCATCGGCGGCGGACCGACCGGCGTGGAGATGGCCGGCGCCATTGCCGAGCTGGCGCGCGTGGCGTTGCGTCGGGACTTCCGCAACATCGATCCGGCCGATGCACGCGTCGTGCTGGTCGAAGCAGGCCAGCGCCTGCTTCCGACCTTTCCGGCGATGCTGGGGAACGCGGCAGGCGACGTCCTGCAGCAGCTCGGCGTCGAGGTCAGGCTCGGCGCCGCCGTCACGCAGTGCGACCGCGAGGGCGTGGCCATCGGCGAGGAGCGGCTGGCCGCGGCCACGATCGTGTGGGGCGCAGGCGTGATGGCCTCCGCCGCGGCGCACTGGCTGGACGTGGCCAAGGATAGTGCCGGCCGGGTCGTGGTCGGGCCCAATCTCACTGTGCCGGGTCATCCCGAGATCTCCTGCATCGGCGACACGGCCTGCGCGGTCGACGCTGCCGGCAAGCCGCTGCCTGGTCTCGCGCCCGTCGCCAAGCAACAGGGCGCCTACGTTGCGCGCCGCTTGCGCGCCGCGATTTCAGGCAAGGTTCCTCCACGGCCGTTCCGCTACCGCAGCTGGGGAACCATGGCGACCATCGGCCGCCGCGCCGCCGTCGCCGACCTGGGCTGGATCAAGCTCGACGGCACGCTGGCCTGGCTGTTGTGGAGCGCCGTCCATGTGTCGTTCCTGATCGGCTTCAGAAACCGGACGGTCGTGATGCTCGACTGGCTGTGGTCCTACTTCACCTTCCAGTCCGGCGCGCGCCTGATCACCGGCCCAGGTTCACATTGACTCTTCCTCCCCACTTCGCTGCTAGGGAGCGGACTCATCGTTCATGCTCCTCTCCTCCGCTAGGGGGGAGAGGTTGGGTGAGGGGGTCACAGACAGCCTTCGAAGCCCCCTCACCTAGCCTCTCCCCCTAGCGGGGGAGAGGAACATGAGTCGTGTCCACTCTCTGGCAGCTTCGCTGGAGAGGAAGTGCCGCTAGCCGAGTCGGTGCCGTTCGGTCGCCGGGATCAAGGTCAGGTTGCCGAGGATCTTGTGCTGCTGGTCGTCGCTGGCCGCGAGCTTTGGCTGCAGGGCCAGCATCGCGGCGGCAAGCTTCGTCTCCTCCCAGAACCACTTCTTGCGCGTGACGGCCGAGCCGGCATCGGGAAAGGCCGACGCTGCCTCGAGGTAGTAGGCGCGCAGGTCGTCGATCGCTTCCTTGAGCCGCTGCGCCGACGGCAGCACCCCCTCCAATGCCTTCGTGACCAACGCACCGGCCGATGGCATGTCGAGCCCCGAGACGCCGACTGTGGTGCGACCTTGCCGCGCGACGGCGCGGTCGTACCAGGTTGCGAGCCGGTCGATCTCGCCCGTGAGCGAGTCGACCACGCTGGGCGCGAGGTTGATCGGACAGGCCCAACCGCTGAAGTCGGCCGGCTCCTGCACGTGTTCGGGGAAGTCGGCGATCAGCGGGCTGTCGGTGCGTTCGAGCAGGTCGAGGGCGGCTTTGACGACACGGCGCTGGAACGGCGGGTCGTCGGGGATGCCGAGCGGCCGGCCGAGCTCGAAAGTGACCCACAGCGCGCGCGGCGGGCGAACGATCTCGGTGTGCTCACGGACAAGGCTGATACCCGTGGTGGGAATGCCCTGCCGCTCGAGGAAATGGCCCAGCGCGCCCACGGCGCGCGTGCAGGCGGGTCAAACCGGGACGAGGAGCGCCGCATCGACCTGGTCGGCCTTCAGGAGGCCGGCGAGGTGCTGCGCATGCGGCTCGGCGGCGGCTGGCGGGAAGGCGCCCATGAAGGAATAGTGCACGGACGCCATCGCACCGACGCTGCCCTCGGCCACCAGCTCGCGCAGGCGGTCGATCGGGAAGACGACATTCATGTCCTGCTGGAAGCCGGTGCGGTCGAAGTTGACCGAGATGTGGCTCATCACCAGCGCGTTGGCCGCCGTGTCGGCCGGGATGACGCGATAGCTGCCGTCGCCGGGGCGGAACGGCCGGTCGCCACGCCTGTGCAGCCCGGCCGTCGAAATGAGGACGACACGTCGCTCGCTGAGCGGCTTTCCGGCCAGCGCAGGCGTGTCGTCATAGGTCGGGCATTCGATGCGCCGCAGGTGCGCGGCCTCGACCTCCGGCATGTCGCTGAGACGCTTGACCACGGCCAATCCTCCTCCCGTCGCGCCGCCTAACCGGCAACGACCTTTCGCAAGACCTCGAGCGTTGCTTCCGCCTCGGGGCGGAATCGGTAGTCCGGGTCGGCTTCGACCGATCGCACGATGCCGCCACCGTCGATCACGAAGCGCGCTGGCATCGGCAGGCGCCACGATGGATCGCCGTTGCGGACGGCAAGATCGTTGCCGAACCCGAGATAGACCTGCCGCAGGTCGTCGGGCAGCGTAAAGGCGAGGCCGAACGCCTCGGCCACCCTCGACATCTCGTCCCATACGATCGGGAAGGTGAGCTTTTGTTTGGCGGCCATGTCCGCCGTGCGCTCCGGCAGTTCGGGCGAGATCACGACAAGGGAAGCCTCGAGGGCCAGGACGTCGGCGCAAACGCTTTGCAGAGCATCCAGCTCATGCCGGCAGTAGGGTCACCAGGATCCTCGGAAGAAGGACAGGACCATCGGACCGCCGGCGAGCAGCTCGCTCGAGTCGATGCGCCGGCCGTCATGGCCGGTGAGCTCGAACGACGGCGCCGCGCTGCCGACCTTCACGATGCGGTCGAGGATGCCCGATCGCCGCAGGTCCTCAGTCGCCCGCTCCATGATGGCCTGACGGTCGGGAGGAATGCGTGTCTCGGATGCGGCGCGGGTCGCCGCCAGCTTTTCTGCCAATGACATGGTCCTACTCCTTTGGTGAAGAGCCGAGCCCGTTGTAGGTCTCGCGCATTGCGACGATGGCGTGGTCGGCGCAGCCATTCTCGCGCTCGACGTTGGCCACGGCGTATTGCGGCGAATTCATCATGGCGAGAAAGGCGGCGCGCGAGGGATAGCGCACCAGGGCGACATAGTCCCAACGATGCCGGTCGGGCGCGCCCAGCGCGACGGCCTCGGCATCGCCAGCCCAGACGATCGTGCCGCCCTGTGCCTTGATCAGCCTGATGGTGAGCTTGCTGTAGCGCAGGTAAGCATCCCAGCCGCTGCCGTTGCCGTCGAGCGAGCGCTCGCGAAACCGCATCAGGTTCAGCATGGTGACCGGCGTGTCGTCGGGCAGCGCCTTGAGCACCGGCGCGTTGAGATGGTCGATCATCGCGTCGCCTCGAGCAGCCGGAGGGCCGGCCGCGCCACGCCTTCCAGGAGGCGCCGCTTGGCGCCGGTCCGCGCCAGGACGCGAATGCCCGCCACCACGCCCAGCAGATGGCCGGACATCTCTTCGGGATCGACGCGACGCGGGACCTGGCCCGCCTTGCGCGCCGCTTCGATGTTGCGCTGGAAGAAGCCGCGAATCTCGTCGAGATAGCCGCGGACGACCTTGCCGATCTCGGCATCGTGTGGCGCAACGTCGAGTGCGGAGTTCACCAGCATGCAGCCCTTGCGGTCGGGATCCTTCAGCGAACGATCGATGATCTCGGCGATGAAGGCGGCGATGGCTTCCTTCGGCTTGTGCGCCGCCTCCAGCCGGGCGATGCGATCGCGCATGGATCGTTCCGCGTAGCGCTCCAGCGAGCGCGCGAAGAGCGCGCGCTTGTCGCCGTAGGCGTTGTACAGGCTGGTGCCGCCGATCCCCATGGCGTCGGCGAGATCGCGCACCGAAGTCGCCTCGTAGCCGCGCATCCAGAAGCAGTCGACGGCGACGTCGAGGGCGCGACCCTCGTCAAAGGCTTTCAGACGGGCCATGGCGCATGTAAGCGCCATTTTGTATCGCACGCTACAGAATTCTTTGGTTGGCCGGCCCGGCCCGTGCTAGCGGCTGTTTGATGGCCGATATGACCAGTGATACGGCGCGCGTAGCGAAACGCGAACGCTGGGGCTTCCTGTGCGGCGCGACCATGGCGCTGGGCGCCTCGCTGTCCTTCGTGGCGGCCCGCGCCGGCATCCTGGGCGGCCTGCTGGCGGTCGACATGATCTTCGCGCGCTTCATCGTCGCCGGTGCGATCATGCTGCCGCTGCTGCTGCGCTTCGGCTTCTTCGACCTCGCCGGCATCGGCCGGCGGCGCGCCCTCGTGCTGACGCTGCTGGGCGGCGCGCCGTTCGCGCTGCTGCAGACCGGCGGCTACGGCTTCGCACCGCTGGCGCATGGCGCGGTCATTGCGCCATCGACGGTGACGATCGTCAGCACCATCGGCGCGGCGTTGTTCCTGCGCGAGCGGGTCGGCCGCAACCACCTGGTCGGCGCCGCTGTGGTGCTGGCCGGCATCGTGCTGATCGGCTGGGACGGGCTGGTCCGGCCGAGCGGCGAGCGCGCCTGGCTGGGCGATCTCATGTTCTTTGCCTCGAGCATATTGTGGGCGGGCTTCACCCTGTTGCTGCGCCATTGGCGCGTGCCGGCCTTGCGCGCGACGGCCGTGGTTTCCGTCCTCTCGTTCGTGATCGTAACTCCCGCCTACCTTGCCCTGGCCGGCACGGCCCACCTGCTTGCGCTGCCCCTCGGCCTGCTTGCCTTCCAGGGTCTGGTGCAGGGCGGCCTGCAGGGCGCCGTCACCATGGTGGCCTACAGCCAGGCGGTGATGCTGCTGGGCGTGAGCCGCGCTGTGCTGTTTCCCGCCATCGTGCCGGCGGTATCGGTCCTGATCGGCATCCCCATCGTCGGCGAAATCCCGAGCGTGCTGCAGATGACCGGACTCGGCCTGGTCACGCTCGGGCTGCTGACGACGGTGGGACTGTTCCAGAGGCGCGGCGCCCGCTGACGCATCGCAGCAGCTACCCATCGGTCGTTTCGTGGATGACGACGCCGGCCAGCGTGTCGGCCGGCCGCTCCCAGGGCTTTTCGGCCAGCACCTTGCGGGCATGGTCGTGACCGGCCTGCCAGCGGCGTTCGATGCCTGAGCGCGTGAAATCGATGTCCTTGGTGTGGTCCTCGCCGTCCAGCCGCGGCGACAGCAGGCGCACCAGGTGCATCAGCGTGCCGCAACCGTATTCGGCCAGGTCCTGCACGACGGGATCGGCGCGCAGCTCGGGCGGCAGGCGGTTGGCGAGCTCGCGCACGACATGGCGCAGGCGATGGATCTGCGCCTGGCGGGCGACGTGGCTCTTGCCCCGGCTGGCGAACTGGATGTCCTTGTGGCGCGCCATGACCTGCTGGATGGTCGTCGGGCGGTCGCCGCTCGGCTGCCACACGTTGACCGAGAAGATCAGCGAGTTGCGCCGCGGCACGTCGTCGAGCACGACCTCGATCGGCGTGTTCGAATAGATGCCGCCGTCCCAGTAGGACTCGCCCTCAATCGTGATTGCCGGAAAGGCCGGCGGCAGCGCGCCCGACGCCATGATGTGCTGGGCGGCAAGCGGCATCGCCTGGGAGTCGAAATAGCGCATCTCGCTGGTCCGGACATTGACCGCGCCCACCGACAGCCGGACGCGCCGCCGGCCGAGGCAATCGAAGTCGACCAGCCGCCCAAGCGTTTCCCTGAGCGGATCGGTCGAGTAGTACGACGCCTTCTCGATGCCAAGCGGAAACGTCGGACCCCAGATCGCCTGCGGGTTGGGCGTGAAGAAGCCCGGAATACCCGATGCGACGGTCGCGAAGTTGGCCAGCGCATTGCCGAAGATCGATGACGGCCACAGCTGGTCGATCGCCTCCTTGCGGCCGACGCCGTCCCAGAATTCGCGCAGGCGGGCGATGCGGTTGGCAGGCTCGTTGCCGGCGATGAGAGCGCCGTTGATGGCGCCGATCGACGTGCCGATCACCCAATCGGGCTCGATGCCGCCTTCCATCAGCGCTTGATAGACGCCGGCCTGGTAGGCGCCCAGCGCGCCGCCGCCCTGAAGCACCAGGACCACCTGTTCCTTGATCGGGCGCTCCCGGGCCGGCGCGGTCACAGCCTGCGTCGGCGACGTGGGGACAGGGGTCATGGCGTTCATGGCTGGTCTCCGCGTCGGTCGTCAGTGGGAAGCGACGCTCGAGGCGATCGAGGCGGCGACCTCGGATGCCATGTGGAACTGCGCATCGCGCGCGGTCACGCCGTGCCGCTTGGCGATCCAGTCGAAGTCGGTATAGGCCACCCACACCGCACCTGCGTCGTCGCGATAGACCAGCATGCGCACCGGCCAGTCGAGACCGGCCTGCGGGTTGGCGGTGATGAACTGCGTGCCGAGCGGCGGGTTGCCGAAGATCAGCAGCATCGACGGCTTAAGCGCGATGCCGGCCCTGGCCGCCAGTGCGGCCTGGTCGATCTCCTGGAAGAAGGTGATGCCCTTGGCGGCGACGTCCCTCTTGAGACGCGCGACGGTCTCTTCCATGCCGTAGGCGCTCCTGGCGGCAATGACGCCCGACGGGGACGCCGCGGGTTTGACGCCTTCGGCCTGCGCCATCTGGGCGGAGCCCGCCATCAGGGAAAAGGCGAGCAGGGCAGCCGCGCAGGCGTGAGTGAAGCAGTTCGACATTTGAAGTCTCCTTCTATGGGGTGGAGCCACCATGACGGTCGGCCCGGACGAGCTGAAATGCCGATGCGGCATCGCCTCGATGGCCAGCGGCTATGAGCCTGGTCGAGAACAGCGCGCCCAAGCCCAGCGCGATGCCGATGCCGACGACGCAGACCGTCCAGCCCAGCCGGTCGAAGACCTGGCCCAGCACGGCGCTGCCCGAAAGGCCGCCCAGGAAATAGCTCGCGAGATAGAGGCCGCTTGCGGCACCGCGATCGATCGTGGCGGCGCGACCGACGAAACCGGTCGCGGTGGCCTGGGCGAAGAAGGTGCCGACCGCGACCAGGGCGAGGCCCAGCAGGAGGGCGCCCAGGCTGGCGCTCAGCATCAGCGGGAGGCCCGCGATCGCCACCGCGAAAGAGGTCCACAGAACAGGCCGCGTGCCGAAGCGCGCGACGGCGCGGCCGGCGAGCGGGGTCGTGACGACCGACGGCAGGAACACGAAATAGACGACGCCCAGCATCATCATGTCGATGCCGAAAGACGGCCGGACCAGCACGAAGTTCACGTAGGTGAAGGTGCCGATGAAGGCGAACAGGATGAGGAAGCCGATGGCGAAGGTCGCGCGCAGCGCCGGGTTGGCAAGGTGCACCAGCCAGCTCGAGAACGGCGAGCCGTGGCTCATGTCCGTCTGGCGCATCGGCGGCGTGCGCTCGACGGTGAACCAGACCAGCACCGCGCCGCCGAGATTGAGGGCGGCGAACACCCAGAAGTTGGCGGCGAGGCCCAGGTGATCGACCACGCCCGCGGCCAGCAGCCGGCCGAACAGGTTGGAGGCGACGTTGCCCGTGATATAGGCGGCAAAGGCGCTGGCGGTATCCGCAGCACTGGTGTGCTCGCCGAGATAGGCGAGCGTCAGCGCAAAGGCGGTCGACATGCAGAGCCCTTGCGCGATGCGCAGCAAGGTGAAGGCCGGCAGGCTGGGCATCGTGGCGAGCAGCGCCGTCGGCACGGACAGGATCGCGAGGCTGTGCAGGATGCCGCGCCGGCGGTCGATCGACCGGCCGAACAGGGCCACGCCCAGCCCGCCCAGCGCCATGCCGATGGTGGTGGCGTTCACGGCGAAGCCCATCGCGGCCGGTGTCACGCCGTAGGCCGCGGTGAGCGCAGGCAGGATGGCCTGCGTCGCGAACAGATCGACGACCGTGAGGAACGCCGTCAGCCCGATCGTGAACGCGCGCAGGGCACCTGACATGATCCGGTCCTTCCGATCACATGTTGTGGTCGTTGGGATCGTGCTGGATGTCGAACGACAGCAGCACCACCGGCGTCTTGCCGTCGTTCTTCCACCAGTGCGCCGTGGCGTGGGTCTCGCGTGCCACCTCGCCCGCCTTGTGCAGGATCGGCACGGCGCAGTTGCTGGCATATTCGTAGATCTCGCCGGACGCGACGTAGATCAGCGCCGGCCGCTCCTCGTGGCTGTGCCAGGGCACGATGCCGCCCGCCTGGATCTCCAGCTTGCGCACGCGCATCAGATGGCCTTTCAGCGCCACCTTCTCAGCCGAAAGGTCGATCTGCGACAAGACCTTGTCGGTCACGCCCTTGGCGGCGGTGGTGACCGGCTTGGTGGCGTCGGCCTTCATCTTGTCGGCCGGGCATTCGCCGGCGAAGGCGGGGGCGATCAGGCTGGCGCCGATCACCGTCGAAAGCAGAACACTGCGAAGGAACATCGGTATCTCCGTGCGGTTGAAGCGCACGCAGCATCGCCGTCCGTTCGATGCGTTTGAAATACCGAGTGGGAATTGAATCGATAGCTGGATTGGGAGGCGCGCGACTCCAGTCCCGTCATGAGTCATCTGGACCGCGCGCATCCTGCGCGCTCATGACTCATGAGCGCGCAGGATGCGCGGTCCAGAAGAGCATGAGAAGACGCGCGACTGGAGTCGCTACGCCGCGTTGGCCCAGGGAAAGGCTAAAATCTCGCGGACGAACGTGCCGACGGCCGGGACGTGCGGACGGCCGCGCACGGTGACGACCTGGATGGTACGGGCGATCTCGGGATCGATCAGTGGGCGTACGCGCAGGCCGGGCATCGTCACCGCATGCTCGGGAATGAAGCTGAAGCCCAGGCCGGCCATCGCCATCGCCTGCACCCAGTCGTCGCGGTCGGAGCGGAACACCATCTTCACCTTCGAGCCGTGCTCGCGCCACACGCGGCCGGCATGGTCGAAGAACTCGCATTGCAGGCGATTGACGTAGGCTTGGCCATTGAGGTCGGCGACGCGCACGGCGTTCTGGCCGTCGAAGGGATGGCCGGGGCCGACGCCGATCACGAAGCGCTCGTCATAGAGGCGGCGTGCGTGGAAACGCTCGTCGATCGCCTCGGGCTGGCCATAGACGGCGACATCGAGCTCGCCTTGCGCCAGCCGCTCCTGCAGCTGCACGTGCGAGCCATCCTGCACCACCAGCCTGACCTTGGGATGGCGTTCGCGGAAGGCCTGGAGGAAGGGCACGAAACGGCGCGGCCCTATGGTGCACATCATGCCGAGCTTGAGCTCGACGTCGTCGAGCCTGGCGAAGCTTTTGGCGCGTTCCTTGGCGGCGTCGGTCTCGATCAGGACCTGCGACAGGTGCGGGCGCATCATCTCGCCCAGCCCGGTCAGGTGCGTGTTGTTGCGCTCGCGGCGGAACAATGGCCCGCCCAGCTCGTCCTCGAGGCCCTTGATGGCGCGGGTCAGCGACGGCTGCGAGACGTTGCAGGCCTCGGCCGCGCGCGTGAAGTTCAGCGTCTCGCAGACGGCCAGGAAGTAGCGGATCTGATGCATTTCCACGGCAAGGGTCCCCCGCAGGCCCGCCCATTGTGCCTCAAGCCATCATAGCCTGTGGCTATGGACAGCCATACCGGAAGGTATTTCCCGCGGTTCAGGCCCTGCCCCACACTTCAGTCCGAATGTCGCTGTCCCAAACGCTGCTCGAGCTCAGCCGCCGGCACATGGCGGAGCTTCCACCGCATGAGCGCGCCGAGATCGAGGACGAACTCGACCGCCTGCGCATGATGCGGGTGGCGGAGGACGGCCTCGGTGTCGGCGACCCCTTGCCTGACTTTGTCCTGGAGGACGGTTCCGGCCGGATCTGGACCTCGGGCGAGCTGCTGGATCGCGGGCCGCTGGTGCTGGCGCTGTTCCGCGGCGGCTGGTGCCCCTATTGCGAGCTCACCATGCTGGCGCTCGAGGACGCACGGCCGGCGATCGAAGCGCTGGGCGCCACGGCGGTCGGCGTCATGCCGGGCGGGCGCGAGCTGATCGCGGGCACGGCGGCCAAGCGCGGCGTTCGCTATCCTCTGCTCGCCGATCCGGCCAACGGCTTTGCCCGCATGTGCGGGCTCACCTACGAGCTCTCGCCCGGACACGTCCGCATCCATCGATCGCGCGGCCGTGACTTTCCGGCGATGCACCACGAGCCGATCTGGCGCCTGCCGGTGCCTGCGGTGTTCGTCGTCGAGCCGAGCGCGCGCGTCGCCTTCGCCTTCAGCGACGTCGACCCCTCGCGCTGGCCCGATCCCGACTCACTGCTCGCCTCGCTGGAAGACATGCGCAATGCGCACGCGCTATCGAATCGGTAGGCACTCGGCATTTCAGCTGAAGCGTGCGTGACGCGAGAGTGCGATCACCGGATCACAGGAGATTGCACATGCTTCAAGGCAAGACCGCCATCGTCACGGGCTCCACGAGCGGCATCGGGCTCGGCATCGCCGAGGCTTTCGCACGCGCGGGCGCAAACGTCGTGCTGAACGGCTTCGGCGAGGCCACCCAGATCGAGAAGACACGTTCGGAGCTTGCCCATCGCACCAACGCCAAGATCGTCTATTCGCCGGCTGACATGAGCAAGCCCAAGGCGATCGAGCACATGGTGCGGCAGACCGCCGACACGTTCGGCGCCGTCGACATCATGGTCAACAACGCCGGCATCCAGCATGTGGCGCCGATCGAGGAATTCCCCGACGAGAAGTGGGACGCCATCATGGCAATCAACCTCAGCTCGGCCTTTCACGCCACCAAGCTGGTGCTGCCGGGCATGCGCGGGCGTGGTTGGGGGCGCGTGATCAACGTTGCCTCGGCGCATGCCCTGGTCGCCTCGCCCTACAAGGCAGCCTATGTCGCGGCCAAGCATGGCGTGCTCGGCCTCACCAAGGTGACGGCGCTGGAAACGGCCGAGGACGGCATTACCTGCAATGCGATCTGCCCGGGCTATGTGCGCACGCCGCTGGTCGAGAAGCAGATCGACGATCAGGCCAAGGCGCACGGCATCCCGCGCGACCAGGTGATCAATGACGTCTTGCTGAAGAACCAACCCAACAAGCGCTTCGTCGAGGTGGCCGAGCTCGCGGCTCTCGCCCTGTTCCTGTGCTCGGACAACGGCGCCTCGGTGACGGGCGCGGCGCTGCCGATGGACGGCGGTTGGACGGCGCACTGAGGAGGCTGCCATGCAGGTCAAGCGAATCAACCTCGCCCTGCAAGGCGGCGGTGCGCACGGCGCCTATACCTGGGGCGTGCTCGACCGGCTGCTCGACGAGGAACGGCTGGAGGTCGAGGCGATCTCCGGCACCTCCGCCGGGGCGATGAACGCCGCCGTGTTCGCCGACGGCATCGGCCGCGGCAGCCGGGCCGGGGCCAAGCGGTCGCTGGAGATGTTCTGGCAGAACATCAGCAAGGCCGCGCAGTACGGCCCGCTGCAGCCCAGCGCCTTCGACGGTGCCACGACAGGGTGGAATCTCGACCACTCGGCAGCGTTCGTGGCCTTCGACATGCTGACCCGCATGCTGTCTCCCTACCAGTTCAACCCGATGAACTACAACCCGCTGCGCCAGGTGCTGGAGAACTCGGTCGACTTCAAGCGCCTGGAAGGCTGTCGCGCGGTAAAGCTCTTCATCTCGGCGAGCAACGTGAAGACCGGCAAGGTGCGCGTCTTCAAGTCGGGCGAGATCACGCCCGACGTGCTGTTGGCCTCGGCCTGCCTGCCTTTCCTGTTCCAGGCCGTCACCATAGATGGCGATCCCTACTGGGACGGCGGCTACATGGGCAATCCGGCGATCTTCCCGCTGATCTACGGCGCCGAGGCGGCCGACGTCCTGATCGTGCAGGTCAACCCGCTGGGCAGCGACCGCGTGCCGACCACTGCGCCTGAAATCATGAACCGGCTGAACGAGATCAGCTTCAACTCATCGCTGATGCGCGAGATGCGGGCGATCTCCTTCGTCACCGACCTGATCGACGACGGCAAGCTCGACTCCAACCAGTACAAGAGGGTTCACGTCCATTGGATCGAGGCCGAGAAGCAGATGCGCGGACTTGGCGTGTCGAGCAAGCTCAACGCCCGCATGGACTTCCTGCTGCACCTGAAGTCGATCGGCCGTGAGGTGGCCGATCGCTGGATCCAGGACCACTTCGACGCCATCGGCCAGCGCTCGACGATCGACGTCAAGGAGATGTTTCTTTAGTGGAACGGGCTATTCGCGCGTCAGGTGGCTGACGAACGCCCGGATGACGGGAGCGGCCAGCATCACCACCGGCAACATCGTCAGCCAGGAGATCAACCACGAGGCCAGCCAGTGCTCGATGAATCTGGCCGTGCCCGAATCCGGATAGCTCGCGATCCCGGCGGCGACGAGGCACGTCAAGCCGGACTGGACGACACCGAAAACGAAATGGCCATGGCGGCGGGGGATGCGAAGGTTCATGGCAACGCCTTGTAACGCAAAGGCCGTGCCAGTGCCTGGTCATGTCGTCGCGTTGGGGCCGAGCAGGCGGAGCCCGAGCATCCTGCCGAATGTCGTCGCCAGATCGAAATCACTCTGCGCCTGAGCGGCGTGTTGAGCTGCAGTTGCCAGCGGGTTGCCGCGGGAAAGGCACTTGATGAAGACGGCTTCGCCCGGGGCGAGCACAGCGAACGCAGCGTCTTCGCAGCGCCGGAAGACCACCAGGCGAGCCGGACCTGCTGCAAGATCGACCCTGTCGACTGGCGTGCCGGGCTGCGAGGCTTGCCAGATCAGATCAATTGGCCAGGCCGATTCGACCAACGACGAGCCCGCTGGCAACCGAAACGACAATTTCGGCAGGTACTCCTGCGGCCAGGTGGCGAGGTCGGCATCGGACAGCCGAGGCTCGTTCGGAGCATGGAAGGCGACGTTCAAGGCCCAGTCGAGACGCGCGACATCCGCCAGGTACGACAGGCCATGCATGTCCTGCTTCGCGGCGACAAACCGGTGGAAATGTTCTCCGTAGCGGCTGAGGACGGGGTCCGCGAGCGATGTGCAGGCCGTGAAGTCCCTGGCGAGCAGGCCGAAGCATTCCTGGCCGACGACGGCCGCGACCGTTGGAAAAGTCGCGGCAAGGGCGGCGCCGATGCTGCTGGCGACATGATGCCGATGCAGCTGCAGTCGCTGCAAAGCGGTGCGCGGATCGCCGGCGATTGCGGCGACAAGATCGAGGCGGTCGTGCCCGGCGAGATGGGCCGCGAACGCAGCCTGGGTGTCACGCAGCGAGCGCAACATCTCTCGTATCCGCCCGAGGGAGTGCGCCGTTGGCGCGCGTCGCCTCGTCGAGAAGGACGTCGAGGGGAGGGATATCCGTGTCCCACTCGATAAGGGTCGGCCGTGGGCCGAACCGCTGCAGAACGTCGTCGAACAAGGACCAAACCTCGCCGCAGACGCGGCTGCCGTGGTCGTCGATCAGGATCGTCGACCCGTCATCGAGCACGGTCCGGGTGTGCCCGGCCAAATGAAACTGAGTGATCGCCTCGCCCGGCAGTTCGTTCAGCCAGTCGGCCGGGTCCAGCCCGAGATTGTGCGCCGTGACGGCCACATTGTTGATGTCGAGCAACAGGCCGCATCCGCTGCGGCGCGTGAGTTCGTCCAGGAACTCTGCCTCGGTCAGGCTCGGGCAGCGAAAGCCGAGGTAGCGCGACGGGTTTTCGATGGAAACCTGTCGTCCCAGGCGGTCCTGAACGCGACCGATGTTGCGAGCGACAATCTCAAGCGCCTCCTCCGTGTAGGGCAGCGGCAGCAAGTCATTGAAGAAACGCCCCTCGAAGGCGCTCCACGACAAATGCTCCGAAACCAGTGCCGGCTGCAGTCGCTCGACGAGTTGGGCGATCCGGTCGAGATGTCCGTCATCGATGCCGTCGGCAGAACCGAGCGACAGTCCGACGGCGTGCACCGAGAACTCGAAATCGCGCCGCAGCTGCAGCGCCTTTTCGAGCGACGGAGAGGGGCGCAGATAATTCTCCGCATGCATTTCGAGGAATACCGACCGATTGGAGGTCCTGAGCAGTTCGTCGAGATGCTGGGAGCGAAGACCGATGCCTGCCGGAGGAAGCATGTTGAAGCCTTTCCTTCCCTGTGCGTTCTACAGGGAGGCAGGGCAGGTGGCATTGCCGCAGGTCGTATCAGTTCGATGCAGGGCGGCTATTGCGCAAGCGCATCAGCGCGAACAGGCTGATCAGCACCACGGCGCCGGCCACGTTCACCAGGGTCGAGCCGATATAGAGCCACATCGCGAGATAGACGGACGACATCAAAAGCGTCAGCCCGGCGACGCGCGAGCCGAAGGCGGTGAACTCGTTGAACGAGATGCGCTTGCCGTCCTTCTCCGCCAGGCCCGTCACCGTGACGTTGGCCGAGGCGCCGATCAGCGTGCCGTTGCCGCCGAGGCAGGCGCCGAGCGCCAGCGCCCACCACAGCACCTGGCCGTCGGGACCGGCATCGAGCTTGCCGAGCAGGCTCGCCACCAGCGGGATGGTGACCGCGGTGTAGGGAATGTTGTCGATCACCGCCGACAGGAAGCCGGAGACCCAGAGGATCAGCAACGCCGCCACCAGCAAGGTCGCCCGAGGCGACAGGCCGAACCCTTTCGAGATCCGGTCGATGATCCAGGCGAGCGCATGAGCCAGGCTTTCGATCAGGCCGGTCGCCACGGCCGCACCAACCAGGATGAACAGGAAAAGGAAGAAGGCCAGGGTCGGCCATTCGATGTCCTTCTCCAGGATGTCGAGCACGCCGTGCCGGCGCTCCTCGAGCGTCGGCTTGTGTTCCTTGAGGTAAAAGTAGTCCTGCGCGAACAGGATCGCGGCGACGCCGATCACCGCCGGTACCGCCACCGGCATGTGGGTGAAGGTGTGGGTCATGAAGCCCACGAAGATCAGCACCGTGATCCAGCAGGTCACGCGCAGCAACGGCACGTTCTTCAGTGCCGCGCCCGTGGGCCTGGCGGCTTCCGCGTGGTCGGCGTCGGCGGCATCGCCGATGTCGCCCGGGTAGTACCGGCGGCTGTACCAGACCAGCACGAACATCATGAAGGTGCAGGGCACGGTCAGGTGATAGATGAAATCCATGAACCCGAGACCGGTGCGCGGATCGGCGCCGATCAGCACGTTGGGCGGATCGCCGATCAGCGTGGCGGTGCCGCCGATATTGGCCGCCATCACCATGGGCAGGAAGAAGGCCGCACCGTTGATCCTGAGGCGCCGCGCCATCTCCGACGCCATGGGATAGGCGAAGATCACGGTCGTGACGTTGTCCAGGATCGCCGACAAGACGCCGGTAAACCAAATGATGAGCCGCGCCGCCCGGCTGGGATTGCCGCGCGAGCGCTCGAGCAGCCGGTCGACCGCCCAGGGGAAGACGTTGGTGGTCTTGAGCACGCCGACCAGCGCCATCATTGAGAACAGCAGCAGGATGACGTTGAGGTCGACGGCTTCCTTGGCGGCCTCGAACGAGATCAGCTTGAAGGGCGTGAAGTAGGAGGTCAGCCAGACGACCGCGACGGCGCCGATCGGGATCAGCACGCGATGCACGCGATCGGCCGCGAGCAACGCGAAGACGCCGACCAGGATCGCCGCGACGAGGGTCTGGCTGATGGCGTCCTGGGTGGAGGCGAAGCCCACTAGGTGTCATCCCGAGGGCGAAGCCCGAGGGACCTTTCAGGCCGCAGTAAAGATCCCTCGCTACGCTCGGGATGACAGGGTGCGCGTGTCGACATGATGCCTACGCCATGTACGTCGCCGACACGCCGCCGTCGACGGTGAGCGTGTGGCCGTTGACGTAGGACGCCGCCGGCGAGGCGAGGAACAGCGCGGCGCCGGCGATCTCGTGTGGTTCGGCCCAGCGCTTCGCCGGGCAGCGCAGACGATTACGCTCGCCGGCCGGCGAGGCGAGGTACTCCGCGTTGGTCTCGGTGGCGAAGAAGCCGGGCGACAGGGCGTTGGAAGTGACGCCGGTGGCGCCAAGCTCGGCGGCGAGCGCGCGAGCCAGCGCCGACAGGCCGCCCTTGGCCGCGGTGTAGGATGAGGCGCCAGGCGTCGCGAGGTCGGCCACGATCGAGGTCACGAGGATCAGGCGGCCCCAGCGGCGCTGGATCATGCCGGGCGCCACCAGCTTCACCAGCGCATGGGCGGCGATGAGATCGACATCGACCAGGCGGGCAAAGTCCTCCGGCTCGATCTCCGCGAACGGCCGACGGTCACGCTCGCCGACATTGTGGACCAGGATGTCGATCGGGCCTGTGCTCTCCACCGCCGCACGCATTGCCGGCCGGTCGGCCATGTCGAAGGCGAGCGCGTCGGCGGCGAAGCCCGCGTTGCGCAGGATGGCGAGCCGTGGCGCCAGCCGCTCGGCCGAGCGGCCATGCAGCAGCACCCGGGCGCCGGCCTGGGCCAGTGCTTGGGTGATCTCCCAGCCCAGCCCGCGGCCGGAACCAGTGATGAGGGCAGTGCGGCCATCGAGCCGGAACTGATCGGGAAAAATCGACACAGGATGGGACATTCGTCTATTGGAGGAGCCCCGAGTTAGCTTTGTATTGGCGAATGCTGCAACTGCCCAAAGTCATCGGCCATCGCGGCGCGGCGGCCTATTCCCCGGAAAACACGCTGGAATCGTTCCGCGAGGCCCGCCGGCGCGGCGCCACCTGGGTCGAGACCGACATCAAGCTCACCGCCGACGGCGTGCCCATCGTGATGCACGACGACTCGCTGAAGCGCACCACGGGCGTCGATCGCCTGGTCGCGCAGACACCGCGCGCCGAGTTGCCGGCGGGCGTGCCGACCTTCGAGGAGGCGATCGCCTGCTTCGGCGAGGAGGGCCTGGGCTGCGATGTCGAGATCAAGCCCTGTCCCGGCCGCGAGACCGAGACCGGCCGCGTCGTGGTCGAGACGCTGCGGCGCTGCTGGCCGGCCCACCTGCCGGCCCCGTTGCTGTCGAGCTTCAAGGATGAGTCCCTGGTCGCGGCGCGCACGGTGGCACCGGAATTCGCGCGTGCCCTGCTGCTCGGCAAGTTCGTCGAGAATTGGCGGGCGCGGGTCAAGGCGGTCGGGGCCGTTGGCATCGGCACAAACGGTGAGAGGCTGACGGCGCCCTGGAGCTGCGCCATCAAGGACGCCGGCCTGGTGCTGGGTGTCTACACCATCGACGACCCCGGGGTGGCACGGGCGCTGGTCGGCATGGGGGTCGACGTCGTCATCACCGACGCGCCCGACGTTATCCTGGCGGCTATCGGCTGAGGGATACGACAGACAAATTTGGGTTGCGTTCTTTACACAGCCTTGGTGGACTGTCATCAGACTGAAATAAAACAGACACATCGCAGTCTTGGCACCCATCGATACATCGGCGGGGTCTTAGGGAGGTTTAGGGCTATGACACGGATTCTATTGTCTTCCGTCGCGGCGGCGGCTGTCCTGGCGAGCGCGCCGATGGCCTGGGCGCAGACGGAAATCCAGTTCTGGCACGCCATGGGCGGCAATCTCGGCGAGACGGTCAACGAACTCGCCGCGGGCTTCAACAAGTCCCAGAGCGAATACAAGGTGAACCCGGTCTACAAGGGCTCCTATACCGAGACCCTGACCGCGGCCATCGCCGCCTTCCGCGCCAAGCAGGCGCCGCACATCGTGCAGGTGTTCGAGGTCGGCACGGCCAACATGATGGCTGCCAAGGGGGCGGTCTATCCGATCTACCAGGTGATGGCCGACGCCAAGGAGCCGTTCGATCCCAAGGCCTATATCGGTCCGGTCTACGGCTACTACTCGACGACCGACGGCAAGCTCCTGTCGATGCCGTTCAACTCGTCGACGCCGGTGCTCTACTGGAACAAGGAGCTGCTCACCAAGGCGGGCCTCGACGGCAACAAGCCGCCGGCGACATGGCCGGAGCTCGGCGAGATGGCCAAGAAGGCCGTCGCCGCCGGCGCCAAGTGCGGGTTCACCCCGCAGTGGCAGACCTGGACGCTGATCGAGAATTACGGCGCCTGGCACAACCTGCCCTACGCGACCAAGGACAACGGCTTCGGCGGCACCGACATCGAGCTGAAGTTCAACGACGCGCCGCGCGTGAAGCTGATCCAGATGTTCGCCGACTGGGGCAAGGACAAGACCTTCGTCTATGGCGGCCGCGAGGGCAAATCGACCGCCCTGTTCACGGCCGGCGACTGCGCCTTCCACATCGCTTCGTCGGGCAGCGCCGCCGGCATCGAGAAGGCGCTGGGCCAGGACAAGGTCGGCATCGCCATGATGCCCTACTCGCCGGACGTCGCGCCCAAGCCGCAGAACTCCATCATCGGTGGCGCCACGCTGTGGGTGCTGCAGGGCCGGCCGGCGGCCGAGTACAAGGGTGTCGCCAAGTTCATGAGCTACCTGTCGAGCACGCCGGTGCAGGCCAAGTGGCACCAGGAGACGGGCTACGTGCCGATCACGACCGCCGCCGCCGATGCGACGGAGAAGGAGGGCTTCTACAAGAAGTTCCCCGGCCGCGACATCGCGGTAAAGGAGCTCACGCTCAACCCGCCGACGGCGAATTCCAAGGGCCTGCGCATCGGCAACTTCGTGCAGATCCGCGACGTGGTCGACGAGGAGCTCGAGCAGGTGTGGTCGGGCAAGAAGGACGCCAAGGCCGCGCTCGACGAAGCCGTGAAGCGCGGCAACGAGCTGCTGAAGCGCTTCGAGGCGCAGAACAAGTAGGCTGCTCCTTGTCGGCTCCTTCACGCCAACTCACATCAATCGCCCTCATGTTCCTCTCCCCCGCTGGGGGAGAGGCTAGGTGAGGGGGAATCGACGTGCGTAGCCCCCTCACCCAACCTCTCCCCCTAGCGGGGGAGAGGAGTCTGAGCTGGCGTGTGCATGACGTGCGCAGCGTCTCCTAGCCATGGAAAAGCGCGTCACCTTCAATGAGCGATGGCTGCCTTACCTCCTGGTGGCGCCGCAGATCGTCATCACCCTGGTCTTCTTCTTCTGGCCGTCGGGACAGGCGATCTGGCAATCGGTGATTTCGGAGGACGCCTTCGGCGGCAACACCAGGTTCGTCTGGTTCGACAACTTCACCCATCTGTTCAGCGATCCGAGCTACTTCGCCTCCGCGCGGCTGACGTTGGTCTTCAGCTTCCTGGTCGCCTCGCTCGGCCTCGCCATCTCGCTGCTTCTGGCGGTGATGGCGGACCGCATCATCCGCGGCGCCTCGGTCTACAAGACGATCCTGGTCTGGCCATACGCCGTCGCACCGGCAGTCGCCGGTGTGCTGTTCGGCTTCCTGTTCAACCCCTCGGTCGGCGTCGTTGCCTGGGCGTTGGCCGCGATCGGCCTTGAGTTCAATTACGTGATCAACGGCAACCAGGCGCTTCTGCTCGTGGTGTTCGCCGCCGTCTGGAGCCAGATCAGCTACAACTTCCTGTTCTTCCTCGCCGGCCTGCAGTCGATCCCCAAGTCCCTGATCGAGGCGGCGGCGATCGACGGCGCGGGCCCGGGCAGGCGCTTCTGGGACATCGTCTTCCCGTTGCTGTCGCCCACCGGTTTCTTCCTGCTGGTGATCAACATCATCTACGCCTTCTTCGGCACCTTCGGCATCGTCGGCTCGCTGACCCAGGGCGGGCCGGGCCAGGCCACCAACATCCTGATCTGGAAGGTCTACAACGACGGCTTCCGCGGCCAGGACCTCGGTGGCTCCTCGGCGCAGTCGGTCGTCCTGATGGTCGTGGTGATCTCGCTCACCTTCGTGCAGTTCCGCTTCATCGAGCGGCGGGTCCACTACTGATGGTCGAGAATCGCCCCTTCCTGACCTTCCTCAGTCATCTCACGGTGATCGTCGGCTTGCTCATCATCGCCTTCCCGGTGTGGATGACGTTCGTCGCCTCGACCCACGACCAGGACACCATGTTGCGCGCACCGGTGCCGATCTGGCCGGGATCGCATCTGCTCGAGAATTACTGGACGGTCCTGGTCAAAGGTTACGAGAACCGGCCCGGCACGGTGCCGCTCTACGTCACGCTGACCAACAGCATGATCATGGCGCTGGGCGTGGCCATCGGGAAGATCCTGATCTCCATCATCGCCGCCTTCGCCATCGTCTATTTCCGCTTTCCGCTGCGCATGTTCTTCTTCTGGGCGATCTTCGTCACCCTGATGCTGCCGGTCGAGGTGCGCATCGTGCCGACCTACGGCGTGGTCGCCAATCTCGGCATGCTCGATTCCTACTCCGGCCTGATCATCCCACTGATCGCCTCGGCCACCGCGACCTTTCTGTTCCGGCAGTTCTTCCTCAGCGTCCCCGACGAGCTCACCGAGGCCGCGCGCGTCGACGGCGCCTCGCCGATGCGGTTCTTCTGGGACATCCTGCTGCCGATGAGCCGGACGTCGATTGCCGCCCTGTTCGTGATTCAGTTCATCTACGGCTGGAACCAGTATCTCTGGCCGCTGCTGATCACGACCAAGGAGAGCTTCTACACCGTGGTGATGGGCGTCTCGCGCCAGGCCAACGTGGTCGACGCGGTACCGAGCTGGAATCTGCTGATGGCCATGGCGATGCTCGCCGCGTTGCCGCCAGTGCTGGTCGTGGTGTTCATGCAGCGCCAGTTCGTGCGCGGCCTGGTCGAAACGGAGAAATAGGATGGCGCAAGTCCATCTGCGCGGCGTCAAGAAGACCTACGACAACAAGGTCGAGGTCATCCACGGCATCGACATGGAGATCGCCGACGGTGAATTCATCGTCATCGTCGGTCCCTCGGGCTGCGGCAAGTCCACCCTGCTGCGCATGGTTGCCGGCCTGGAGCGCATCACCGGCGGCGAGGTGGCGATCGGCGACCGCGTGGTCAACGGGCTGGAACCCAAGGATCGCGACATCGCCATGGTGTTCCAGAACTACGCGCTCTATCCGCACATGAGCGTGTACCAGAACATGGCCTACGGGCTGAAGATCAAGAAGATGCCCAAGGACGAGATCGAGCGCCGCGTGCAGAAGGCGGCCAAGATCCTCGAGCTGGGAACGTTCCTGCAGCGCCTGCCCCGGCAGCTGTCGGGCGGCCAGCGCCAGCGCGTCGCCATGGGGCGCGCCATCGTGCGCGAGCCCGCCGTGTTCCTGTTCGACGAGCCGCTCTCCAACCTCGATGCCAAGCTGCGCGTGCAGATGCGGCTCGAGATCAAGCGCCTGCAGCGCGAGCTCGGCGTCACCTCGATCTACGTGACGCACGACCAGGTCGAGGCCATGACCTTGGCCGACCGGCTGATCGTCATGAATGCCGGCATCGCCGACCAGATCGGCACGCCGATGGACGTCTACGACCGTCCGGCCTCGGTGTTCGTGGCAGGCTTCATCGGCTCGCCCGCGATGAACTTTCTGGCGGCCAAGGTCGGCCAGGATCGCCAATCCGTCGACCTCGCCGGCACCGGCGCCAATGGCGCGATCAGGCTGCCGCTGGCACGGCCGACATCGGCGCCGGTCGGCACGGCGGTGGCGCTCGGCGTGCGGCCCGAGCATCTGCATCCCGCCGCCGACGGGGCGCTGCAGTTCGAGGTCGAGCTCGCCGAGCCGCTGGGCGCCGACACGCTGCTGCACGGCCGCTTCGGCGCGGCGCGCGAGCTGGTGACGGTGCGCCAGGGCGGCCATGTCATCGCCCGGCCGGGCGAGATGCGCCGCTTCAAGGCCGAGCCCGCCCATCTGCATCTGTTCGATTCCCAGACCGGCAAGCGCTTCGCCGAAGCCTGATCGGCACCTGATGGCCATGACCGGCGCAGGCGCAAAGCGTTACGGCACGGCGAGCACGGAGGACCGCGCCAAGCCCGGCCTCGACTTCGTCCGCGGCCTGGTCGACGGCACGCTGCCGCTCAACACCATGGCGCGCACCCTGGGCTACGACGTCGTCGAGGCCTCGGAAGGACGCGTCGTGGTGACGGCGGTGCCGACCGACGAGCAGCTCAATCCCGAGGGCACGGTGCATGGCGGCCTGGCGGCGACGCTGCTCGACACCTGCATGGGCCTCGCGGTGCGCACGCTCACGGGCGCCGGTACCGGCTCGACGACGCTGGAATTCAAGATCGCCTTCATCCGGCCGATCACGCCCGAGACCGGGCCGGTGCGCGGCGAAGGCGTGGTGTTGAGCATGGGCCGCCGTGTCGGCTCGGCCGAGGGCCGCCTGACCGATCGCAATGGCAAGTTGCTGGCGCACGCCACGACCACCTGCCTGGTGTTCGAGAGGTAGACGAGGCCCTGATACAATATGGGTCATCTCGGATGCCAGCGAGAACGACCAACCGGCTTTGATGCGTAATTTGATCCGAAGACCCGTCAGCGGTGCGGCTGGCGGCGGTAGTGCTCGGCCAGCGCGTCGTGGCCGAAATCTGCGGCGAGATCGCGCCATACCGAATGGATGTGGTTGGCGCCGTTCTGGGTGTTGTCGTGCTCGATCAATGTCGCCGGTCCATGGACGCGGAAGTAGTAGGCCTCGCCTGGCGTGAGCGAGCCCGCCCAGGCGAAGCGGAAGCGGTCGAGGCCCTGTTGCATTACGCGCCGCTTCTGGCTGGCTAGAAGATCGGGCGTCAGGGTCGCAAGGAAGGTCTCCATCAACGCCTCGACGCGCTGGCGGGAGGGGCCGTCCATGGCGCCGAGCTCGAGCCCGCGCGGCTGGCCGAGATCCTGCTCGCGCTGCGGGCTCGCCACGATCTCGCCGAACGAGCGGTTGGCGATCAGCGCCGTCCGTCGTTGCGCGTCGTTGAGGCCGGTCATGATCTGGCGCGCCAGGTCCTCGGCGCCGCCGAGCAGCCTGAAACCCTTGTCCGGTCCGTCGCGCACCGTTGCGGGATGAGCGCCGACGAAGAACGGCGTCACGGCGACATGGCCCGCGGCCGGCAGCGCCACGTTCAGCGACAGGTGATGACCCTCGAAGCGCCAGCCCCACGGGAAGCGGCCGGGCATGCCGAACACCGAGAGGTAGTAGCGGCCGGGATCGCGCCAGCTTCCCTGTTGCTCGCGTAACACGCCTTCGAGCAGGCGCACGCCGTCGAGCAGCTTCAGTCCTTGCTCGTTCAGCACCGTGGCGAACAGGGCGCGCGCCGCATCGGCCTGTGCGCCGCTCATCTCGCCCAGGCTGAGGCCCGAACGGCTGCGCGGGATGTAATGCCAGTCGAGGCGGTTGGCCGAGTCGAAGGCGATCAGGACCTGGCGGCGCTGACGCTCGTCGAGCAGGGCGAGAAGACGGTTGGCCTGGTCGGCGATGCGTTGCTGGGCATCGGCGCTCTGCGCACTGGCGCCGCCGAACGGCAGGAAGGTGGCCGCCGCCAGCACGAGCCGACGCGTCGGCCGCTCGTGCGCATGGTGGTGCGGGTGCCCGTGCCAGTGCCCGTGCCCGTGATCGTGCGGATGCCAGCCGTCGTGCGGCATGGCTGAATGATCAGGACGAGGTGCGCGGGTACTTCAGCGTGCAACCGTAGGCGCGTGTCGAGGAATCGGTCACCGGCTTGCCGGCCAAGACTTCACCGAGGGCGACGCGCACATACTGCTTGGCCTTGGGGATGTCGCTCGTGCTCGACGACGGGATCGAATCGATGCCACCCTTGTAGACCAGCACGCCGTTGGCATCGATGATGTACATGTGCGGCGTCACCGTGGCGCCGTAGGCGCGGGCGATCTTGCTCTGCGGGTCGAGCAGCACGGCGGCCGGCGCGGCGTTCCAGCTCCTGGTGAGGTCGTTGGCCTGCTGGGCGGTGACATAGCCCTGCTCGCCCTTGGCCGACGATGCGGAGGTCAGCCACACCACGCCCTTGGCGGCGGCTTCGCGCTGCTGGTCCTGCATGTTCTTGGCGTTGTAGTGCTTGCGCACGTAGGGGCAGCCATCGTTCGTCGTCTCGATCACCACGACCTTGCCTTTGAGATCGGCCAGCGACCAGGTCTTGCCGTTGCTGTCGACCGCGGTGAACGGCGGCGCGGGCTTGCCGACATCGGGACCATCGGCGAAGGCCACGGCCGGCAGCACGCCGACAGCAGCGCTGCCCAGCAGCAGCGAACGACGGGCGATGACGAGATTGGACATGTTGCCTCCTAGCGCTTGGCGGCCGGCGGCAGCGCGGCCAGTTCGGACAGAATCAACGACTCGGTGAGCACCTGTGGCAGGATCTTGGGCTGCGCGGCGCCCGGGGCCCAGAAAAGATAGAGCGGAACGCCGGCGCGGCCCAGTTCCTTCAACAAGGATGTGATCTCGGGATCGCGGTTGGTCCAGTCGCCCTTGAGTTTCACGACTCCGGCCTGTTCAAAGCCGTTGCGCACGGCTTGCGTCTCGAGCGCCACGCGCTCGTTGACCAGGCAGGTGATGCACCATGCTGCTGTGAAATCGACGAACACCGGTTTTCCCGCGGCAACGGCTTCGTTCATGCGAGCGCGCGAAAAGCGTTCCCAGCCGTCGAAGTTCACGCCGGCGGCCGGCCCGCCGGAGGCCGATGCGGCCGTGGCCGACCCGTCCTCGAGCTTGAGCGCCGCGGCGAAGGCCAGCAGCACGGCGACGGCGGCGAGGCCGCGGCGCAGCCAGGTCGCGGCCGAGGCGCCGCTGCCGAGCTTCAGCAGCCAGATGGCGAAGGCGATCAGGATCATGCCGCCCAGCGCATAGATCACGCCGTCGTCGCCGGTCTGCTGGGTCAGCACCCAGATCATCCACACGGCGGAGGCGTACATCGGGAAGGCGAGGAACTGGCGCAGCCGGTCCATCCACGGGCCGGGCCTCGGCATCAGGCGCTGCAGCGCAGGCGTCAACGACAGGGCGAGATAGGGCAGGGCCAGTCCCAGTCCCAGGGCCAGCAGCACGGCCACGGTCTGTGGCGCGGGCTGGCTGAGGGCAAAGCCCAGCGCTGCCGCCATGAACGGCGCGGTGCAGGGCGTGGCAACGATCACGGCCAGGACACCGGTGAAGAAGGCGCCCGCGGTGCCGCCGCGCGCCACCAGGCCCTGGCCCACACCGGCGAAGCGGCTGGAGAACTCGAACACGCCGGAGAGGTTGAGGCCGACGACAAAGAAGAGATAGGCGATCAAGAGCGAGAACACCGGCGACTGGAACTGGAAGCCCCAGCTCACATCGCCGACGCTCGTACGGATGGCGATGACGATCGCGGCCATGGCGGCGAACGACACCAGCACGCCCAGCGTGTAGGCGACGCCGTCGCGCCGCATGGCGCTGCGCTCATGGCCGGCCAGCCGCGCGAAGGCCGCGGCCTTCATGGCGAGCACCGGGAACACGCAGGGCATCAGGTTCAGGATCAGGCCGCCCAGCAAGGCGAACAGCAGGGCTTCGACCAGCGACAGCTGCTCGCCTCCCGCAGCGGCCAGCGACGAGGTCGGCACGAAGTTGGGATCGAGCTTGGCCGTGACGTCGAAGGCCTGCCGCACCTCGCCGTCGGCTGTCTTCTCGCTCAGCACCAAGGTGCCTGAAAGGTCGGCGGGCAGGTTGGCCTTGGCGTCGCCGCGCTTCAGCGGGATGCGGATGCCCTCGGCGCCGATGCTGGCCGTTTGCTTCGCCATGCTGGCGACAGGTCCCCAGTCGGCCGGGAAGAAATAGACGTCGCGAATGGTGTCGGCCTTCAGGCCCTTGGCCTCGACGATCAGCGTGGGATCGCCCGACTTGACGACGCCGTAGCGCGCCGGCCACGGGCTCTGCATCGGCACCTGCTGGCGCGCCTTGTCGAAGATCGCGCGGGTGGCGGGCGGTGCAGGCGCGCCGGTCGCCGTCACCGGCAGGGTGAGTTCGAACTTGCCGTCCTCGGGGATGCAGACGTCCTCGCACACCAGCCAGTTGGCCTCTGCGGCGAGCTTGAAGCTGCCCGAGGCGTTGGCCGGCGGCGTGATGCGCACCAGCAGGGTGGCCTCGTCCTTGAAGCCGTAGTTGATGACGCCGCTCAGATCGAAGAGGTGCGGCCGCGGCCAGACGATGGGATCGGCCTTGGCGCCCTCGGGCAGCTTCCAGGTGATCTCCGTCGGCAGTCCCGAATCGCCCGGGTTCTTCCAGTATGTGTGCCACTTCGGCCGGATGGTCTGGCGCAGCCCGACCCAGAACGGCTCGCCCGGCTTGATCGCCGAGGCATCGGCCAAAAGCTCGGCGCGCACGTTTTCGGTCTGCACCACCGATTGGGCGAAAGCGGGAGCCGCCGTGAGCAGTGCCAGGAGAAGGGCGAACAGACGCTTCATGGGAGCCTAGTAAGTGACGCTCCGACTACGCTGTTGCAAGGCAATCCGGATCACCCGCGCGTGATATTTTGCGCCGTCCGGTACACAAGTCTAAGGTCTTGGCGTCATTGGGGAAATCATGTTGCTCATCGATGAAAAGCGCCTGCTCGGCGCGCTCGACGAACTGGCGGCGATCGGAGCCATCGACGGCGGCGGCTGCGCGCGGCTTGCCCTCACCGACGAGGACAAGGCCGGCCGCGATCTTCTGGTCGGCTGGATGAAGGCGGCGGGGCTCGACGTGCGTATCGACGCCATCGGCAACGTGATCGGCGTGCGCGCCGGCACCGACAACCTGGCGCCGGTGATGACCGGCAGCCACATCGATACGGTGCGCACCGGCGGCCGCTATGACGGCAATTACGGCGTGCTGGCCGGCCTCGAAGTCGTGCGCGCGCTGAATGAGGCCAAGACCACGACGCGCCGGCCGATCGCCGTCGCCTTCTTCACCAACGAAGAGGGTGCGCGCTTCCAGCCCGACATGATGGGCAGCCTGGTCTATGCCGGCGGCCTCGGCCTCAACGAGGCCTATGCCGCCACCGACAAGGACGGCGTTGCGGTCGGCGACGAGCTGCGCCGCATCGGCTATCTCGGCGCCGCCAAGCCGGGCACGCTGAAACCCCATGCCTTCGTCGAACTGCATATCGAGCAGGGCCCGATCCTCGACGAGGAGAAGCTGCAGATCGGCGTCGTCGAGAGCGTGCAGGGCATCTCGTGGACCGAGTACATGGTGACCGGCGTCTCCAACCATGCCGGCACGACGCCGATGCGTCTCAGACGCGACGCGGGCTATCTCGCAGCCTCGGTCAACGTCTTCGTGCGCGGGCTCGCGCGCGAGATGGGAGGCGACCAGGTCGCTACGGTGGGAGCGCTGTCGCTGCGGCCCAACCTGATCAACGTCGTGCCCAACCGTGCGGTGTTCACTGTCGACCTGCGCAACACCGATGAGGAAAAGCTCAAGCGGGCCGAGGCCCGCGTCGCGGCGCACATCGCCGAGGTCGCCGCGGCCGAGCGCGTCGAGGTCGAGGCCAAGGTGCTGGCGCGCTTCGAGCCGGTGATCTTCGACACGGCCTTGGTCGATCGTGTCGAGCGCCATGCCGGCGCGCTAAGACTCACGACGCGACGCATGCCGTCGGGCGCCGGCCACGACGCGCAGATGATGCAGCGCCTCTGCCCGACGGCCATGATCTTCGTGCCCTCGGTCGCGGGCCTCAGCCACAACGTCAAGGAGCACACCGAGGCGGCCGACCTTCTGGCCGGCGCGCAGGTGCTGGCCAACCTGATGCTGGAACTCGCCTCAGAGGTCTAGGCGCAGGATCTGCTCGCCGCGCTCGTCGATGTGCAGGGCGATCCAGCCGGCCTGGCGATAGAAACCATCGGCGCGCGAGCCGGGCTCGGTGCCGAGCGTGGCGGTGCGATGGCCCGCCTGGCGCAGCACGTCACAGGCTTTCGCCAGCAGGGCGCGGCCGATGCCGCGGCCCTCGTGATCGGGATCGATGAACAGCGCCCAGATCGTGCCGTCGCGCGTGTCGGCGGCGGAGAAGCCCAGGACCTGCCCGTCCTCCTCCCACACCCAGATACCGGGATTCTCTGAGAACCACTGATAGTCGGCGTCGGTCACCCGCGACGGATCGAGCAGCTGGTTCTCGCGCACGGCAAGGCGGATCTCGGTGATGCGCGGGCGCTCCTCGAGCCGGGCGCGGCGGATGTGGCCGGACACGCCGGCCTTTTAGCCTTTCAACTTGCCCAGGAACAGGTTGGGCGGGCCAACGCGTGCGGCTTTTGGTTGACACGCCGGGCGAGCGGCCGGCTTATCTCGGGCGCATCCAGCACGAGCATGCGCGCAATCATGCGCGAGCACCTTCATGCGCTCGCTCGAGCGCTATCGCAGACCGGCACAGGGAGAGAAAAATGGCCGACGCTAGCCAGCGCCGCATCGTTTTCACCGGAGCGTCCGGCGGCATCGGTACCATGATCCGGCCGTTGCTGGCGCCGCTCTATCCGGGACTGGTGCTGAGCGACATGGTGGCGCCCAAGAACCTCCTGCCGTCGGAGACGTTCGTCGCCGCCGACCTCACCAAGCCCGGCGAGGTCGCAGCCGCGGTCAAAGGCGCCGACAGCGTGATCCATCTCGGCGGCTACTCGGTCGAGGGGCCGTGGGACACGATCCTGCAGGCCAACATCATCGGCTGCTACAACCTCTTCGAGGCGGCGCGCCAGGCCGGCGTCAAGCGCGTGGTTTTCGCCTCGTCCAACCACGCCGTCGGCTTCTATCCGCGCAAGCGCAAGATCGGCACCGACGTCACGGTGCGGCCCGACAGCCGCTATGGCGTCAGCAAGGCCTTCGGCGAAGCGCTGGGCGCACTCTATTCCGACAAGCACGGCATGAGCGTGACCTGCCTGCGCATCGGCAATGTCGGTCCGCGTCCGCTTGACGTGCGGCGCCTGTCGATCTGGATCTCGCCCGAGGACATGGTGCAGCTCATCCAGATCGGGCTGGATCATCCGGACATCCGCTTCGAGATCGTCTACGGCGTGTCCAACAATGAAGCGGCATGGTGGGACAACTCGCGCGCCCAGGCGTTGGGCTATCGGCCCAAAGGCCGCGCCGAAGATCACCGCGCCCATGCCGAGGCCGAGCAGGCGAAGATCGGACCTGACCCGGTGGGCGATGTTTTCCAGGGTGGCACTTTCTGCGCCTCAGAATTTACCAACAACGTGAAGCGTGCAGGTCCCTAGATCTGGCCGCAAAGGCGTGGACCTTGCATCTCTGGCAGCGATAATTCCCGCCGGAGGGTGCAGATGACTCGTTTCCTGACCGTGGGCGCCGCCCAGATGGGCCCCATCCAGCGCAGCCATACGCGCCGCGACGTGGTCGAGCGGCTGATCGCCCATCTGCGCGAGGCCAAGCGCATGGGCTGCGAGCTGGTGGTGTTCCCCGAGCTCACGCTGACGACCTTTTTTCCGCGCTGGTGGATGACCGACCAGGCCGAGATCGATTCCTTCTTCGAGCAGGAGATGCCGTCGAACGAGACAGCGCCCTTGTTCACCGAGGCCCAGCGGCTTTCGATGGGCTTCTGCCTGGGCTACGCCGAGTTGGCCAACGAGAACGGGCGCCTGCGCCGCTTCAACACCTCCATCCTGGTCGAGCGCACTGGCGAGATCGTCGGGAAGTACCGGAAGGTCCATTTGCCGGGGCACGCCGAGCACGAGCCCGAGCGGCCGTTCCAGCACCTCGAGAAGCGCTACTTCGAGGTCGGGAACTTGGGCTTCCCGGTGGTCAAGGCGTTCGGCGGCAACATGGGCATGTGCATCTGCAACGACCGGCGCTGGCCCGAGACCTACCGCGTGATGGGCCTGCAGAACGTCGAGATGGTGCTGCTGGGCTACAACACGCCCCTGCACAATGCGCCGTCGCCCGACCACGACGAGCATTCGTGGTTCCACAACCAGCTCTCGATGCAGGCCGGCGCCTATCAGAACGGCACCTGGGTTGTGGGCGTGGCCAAGGGCGGCGACGAGGAAGGCGTGCCCTCGCTCGCCGACAGCATGATCGTCGCGCCCTCGGGCAAGGTCGTGGCGCGCGCCGGCGGCGAGGCCGACGAGCTGATCGTGCATCGCTGCGACCTCGACGCCGGCCAGAGCTATAAGCGCACGACCTTCAACTTCGCGGTCCATCGCCAGCCCGATCAGTACCGCCTGATCGTCGAGCGCAAGGGAGCGATGGATCCGTCCTAGGCCTTGTAGCCAATATCAGTCTTCTTATATGTCGCCGGGACTCGACGATAGGAGAGAGGCCCTTCACATGGCGTGGTTGATCCTTCTCATCGCCGGTCTCTGCGAGATCGGCTGGGCGACCGGACTGAAATACAGCGAAGGCTTTACGCGGCTGGTGCCGTCGGTGCTTACCGTTGTCGCCATGGTCGTGAGCATCGTCCTGCTCGGCTATGCGCTCAAGACGTTGCCTGTAGGCACGGGCTATGCCGTGTGGACCGGCATCGGCGCCGTCGGCACTGCGGCCATGGGCATCCTCTTGCTGGGCGAATCGACCGACCCGATGAGGCTGGCGTCGATCGGCCTGATCGTCGCCGGCATCGTCGGATTGAAGCTCACCAGCCCGGTGTGACCAAATTCAGCCGAACTTGCCGTAGCTGCGTTCCGGCGTGCCGCGGAACAGCGACATGTGGGTGTGGGTGGCGATGAAGGGATCGCCGATCTTCTTGCGCCCCAATGTGACCGTCGTCCGGCCCGGCCGGTCGAAGCGGTCGCCGTTGGGATGGAAGCCGTCGGATTGCCACACGCCCAGGCCGACCCCCGTCAGCCGGTCGGCCGAGACGATGGCTTCGATCTTGTCGAGGTCGTAGCGGAAGTTGCGGATGGTGCCCCAGACGTTGCGCCACTGCTTCTCCTCGGCGAGGTCGCGGCCGGTCATGAAGTCGGTGAAGGTACCGAAGGCGATCATGTCCTCGGCGAAGATCGGGCGCGCCCCTTCGTAGTCGACGTCGCGGCAGTGCGTGGCGAGGGTCTCGAACCACGATCGAACGGCGGCCATGTCGTCGGGATGCACGGGGCTGAGCAGTTTCATCGCAGTCGCTTCCTATAATCCAAACCTTTGCCAATGTAGGCGTTCTTCGATGGCCGCCAACGTCGCCGGACCGATGCCGTCGATGCCCGTTCCGCCAACCGATGTGCCGAGCCCGAAGCGCGACAGCAGGCGGCGCCGCGGTCCGATCACCGGCAGATGCACCTTGGCGCCGTAGCGCGCCTGCAGGGTGGCACGCAACTCGCCGATGCCGTCGACCAGGCCGAGTTCCAGCCCGCGCTTGCCGGTCCAGAACTCGCCGCTGAACAAGGTTGCCTCGTCGCCCGAAAGCTTGCCGGCGCGCCGTTCGCGCACCCAGTCCTTGAAGCCGTCGTGGATCTCGGCCTGCAGGCGATGCAGGCGCTCGACATCCTCCGGCTTCTCCGGCCGGAAGGGATCGAGCATCGCCTTGCGCTCGCCCGACGTATGCACGCGCCGCTCGACGCCGTAGCGCGCGATCAGGTCCTGGAAGCCGAAGCCCGCGCTGATGACGCCGATCGAGCCCACGATCGAGCTCGGGTCGACGATGATCTCGTCGGCCGCGCAGGCCAGCCAGTAGCCGCCCGAAGCCGCGACATCCTCGACGAAGGCGATCACCTTCACGTCTTTCTCCGCCGCCAGCAGGCGGATGCGCTGGCCGATCAAGGCCGACTGCACCGGCGATCCGCCGGGCGAGTTGATGGCGAGCGCGACCGCCTTGGCGCCGCGCGTGTTGAAGGCGCGTACGAGCAGCGGCGCCACGCTCTCGATGGAAAGGCCGCGACTGCCCAAAAGACCGCCCGAGGCGATGACCCCCGACAGGCGGACGACCGGAACGACGGGCCCGCGACGGAAGCGGTCCTTTAACCAACCCAGCATGAGCGGCAATGTCCCCGCGGCGACCTCAGAAGGCAAGCGCGCCGGCGTGGCGCAGGATGGCCTCGGCCTCGTCGGTGTACCGCCCGTCCGGACGATGCAGCGTGAGCGGCGGCACGTCGTGGCGCGTCAGCCTGTCGGCGCGGCGCGCGCGCACCAGGATGCGCGCCGCGGGCGGCAGGCGCTTCACCGTGACATCGCCCCAGCCGAGGCTGCCGAGATGGCCAATGATCTCGTCCAGGCGGTCGCTGCGATGGATGACGAGCAGGGTGCCTGCAGGTTCCGCGGCAGCCGTCGCCACCGCCAGCCAGCGCGCCAGGTCGGCGCTCGATTCGACGGTCGCCAGCGCCTTGGAGGGATCGGGTGACGGATCGGCGACCGCGGCCGCGAGGTAGGGCGGGTTGGTGACGACATGGTGGAAGCGGCCGAGATCGGCCGGCAGCGGGTTGGCCAGGTCTTGAACGACCGTTCGCACGCGGTCGGCCATGCCGTTGAGGTTGGCATTTCGTTCGGCCAGCGCGGCCAGCGCTTCCTGCAGTTCGATGCCGACAACGCTGCAGCCCGCCAGCCGCGCCGTCAGGCAGAGGCCAACGGCGCCGACACCGGCGCCGAGATCGAGGATGCGTTGACCCGGAGCGGCATCGACGGCGGCCGCCAGCAGCACGGCATCGACGGCGACGCGATAGCCGCGGGCGGGTTGTAACAAGCGTACGCGGCCCCCCAGCAGGGCGTCTTCGGTCAGGGACCTTTCCATATCGGGGATCATGTCACGACATCGTGTCGCAACAACCAATCTCGGTTGGGGGACTATTCTTGCGGCATGGCAACTGTCGTCACCTTCGAAGGCAAGCGCAAGGCGCCCAGCCTGGAGCCGTTGTTGGCGCTTTGCGCCGACGACATGGCGCAGGTCGATCGCGAGATCGTGGCGCGCATGCGCTCGCCGGTGGCGCTGATCCCCGAGCTCGCCAACCATCTGGTGGGCGCGGGCGGCAAGCGCATGCGGCCGCTGCTGACCGTCGCGGCAGCTCGGCTGTGCGGCTATGCAGCGAGCGACGACCGCCACATCAAGCTTGCGACCTGCGTGGAGTTCATCCATTCCGCCACGCTGCTGCATGACGACGTGGTCGATGTCAGCGCGCTGCGCCGCGGCAAGCCGTCGGCCAATGCGGTGTGGGGCGACAAGGCCTCGGTGCTGGTCGGCGACTTCCTGTTCACGCGCTCGTTCGAGCTGATGGTCGATGTCGGCTCGCTCGACATCCTGGCCGTGCTCTCGCGCGCCTCCTCGACCATCGCCGAGGGCGAGGTACTGCAGCTCGTGAGCCAGCGCGATACGTCGACGCCCGAGGCGACCTATCTCGAGGTCATCAAGGCCAAGACCGCCAAGCTGTTCGCCGCCGCGGCCGAGGTTGGCGCCATGGTGGCCGGCCGCGACGGGCCCGAGCGGGTGGCGCTGGAAAGCTTCGGCATGAATCTCGGCATCGCCTTCCAGCTGGTCGACGATGCGCTCGACTATGCCGGGCGCGAGGCCGAGCTCGGCAAGTCGGTGGGCGACGATTTCCGCGAGGGCAAGATCACCCTGCCGGTGATCCTGGCCTTCCTGCGTGGCCGCACTGTCGAGCGCGAGTTCTGGAAGCGCACCATCGAGAAGCTCGACCAGCGCGAGGGCGACCTCGAGCACGCCAAGATGCTGTTCGACCGGCATGGCGCGATCACCGACACGCTGGAGCGCGCCCGCCACTACGGCGCCATGGCGCGCGATGCGCTGGGCCTGTTCCCCGACAAGCCGCTCAAGGCCGCCCTGCTCGAGGCCGTCGACTTCGCCATCGACCGCGCGCACTGAGCAGCCCCCTGAGTCCTGGGCGCAAAACCTGCTAAGAACGCAGGATGGCCGCCAAGCACATTCTCGCCATCGACCAGGGCACCACCAGCACCCGCGCCATCGTGTTCGACGATACCGGCCGCCCGGTGGCCAGCGCGCAGAAAGAGCTGCCGCAGATCTTTCCCAAGCCCGGCTGGGTCGAGCACGACGCCGAGGAGATCTGGTCAGCTACCGTGGAGGTCTGCCGCGGCGCATTGGCCAAGGCCAGGCTCGACGCCAAGGCGCTGGCGGGCATCGGCATCACCAACCAGCGCGAGACCACCGTGGTGTGGGACCGCACCACCGGCAAGCCGATCCACAACGCCATTGTCTGGCAGGACCGCCGCACCGCTGACCATTGCGAGGCGCTCAAGCGCGCCGGCCATGAGAGCGAGGTCACGGCCAAGACCGGCCTCATCCTCGACCCGTATTTTTCCGGCACCAAGATCGCCTGGATCCTCGACCATGTCGCCGGCAGCCGGGCGGCGGCGGAGAAGGGCGCGCTGGCGGCCGGCACCATCGAATGCTTCCTGCTGTGGCGCCTGACCGGCGGCACGGTGCATGCGAGCGACGCCACCAACGCCAGCCGCAGCCTGCTGCTCGACATCCACACGGGCAAGTGGGACGCCGGCCTCTTGAAGCTGCTCGGCGTGCCGGCGCCGCTCTTGCCCAAGGTCGTCGATTGCTCGGGCGAGCTCGGCGTCGCCACCGCCGACATTTTGGGCGCGCCGGTGCCGGTGCTGGGCATGGCGGGCGACCAGCAGGCGGCCACCGTCGGCCAGGCCTGCGTAAAGCCCGGCATGGTCAAGGCGACCTACGGCACGGGCTGCTTTGCGCTTCTCAATACCGGCAGCATCGCCGTGCGCTCGCACAATCGGCTGCTCACCACCATCGCCTACCAGCTGGGCGGTCGGCGAACCTATGCGCTGGAGGGCAGCATCTTCATCGCCGGCGCGGCGGTGCAGTGGCTGCGCGATGGCCTGCATCTGATCGCCAAGTCGTCCGAGGTCGAGCAGGTCGCGGCGCAGGCCAAGCCCGACCACGGCGTCTACATGGTGCCGGCCTTCGTGGGCCTCGGTGCGCCCTACTGGGATGCCGGCGCGCGTGGCGCGCTGCTGGGGCTGACGCGCGACGCCGGCCCCGCCGAGATCGCCGCGGCCACGCTCGATTCGGTGTGCTTCCAGACACGCGACCTGGTCGAGGCCATGCGCGGCGATGGTGCACAGATCGACGAACTCAGGGTCGACGGCGGCATGGTGGCGAACGATCCCCTGATGCAGCGCCTGGCCGACACCGTCGCCGTACCGGTCGAACGGCCCAAGGTGACCGAGACCACGGCCTTGGGCGCGGCCTTCCTGGCCGGCCTGCATGCAGGCCTGTGGCCTTCGCTCGACGCCCTGTCCAAGACCTGGACGCTAGACCGCGCTTTCCGCCCGGCCGAGGACGCCGCCTCGCGTGATCGCCGCTACGTCGGGTGGAAGGACGCTGTTCGCCGGGTGCGCAGTTCCTGACACCATGCCGACAATCGCCATCATCGACGGCCTTTTGATCTTGCTGTACTTCAACGATCACCCGCCTGCCCATTTTTTCACGCGCAAGGCGCTGATTTCCATGCGCGACTTCGCATTGAAGACGGTGAAATCATAGAAGTAGATGGCGGAATTTCCGCGCGCCACCGTCATCGGCTGCGCGAATGGACGCTGGCCCATAGAGACGAGTTGACGGACAATTGGAATGCCGTGAGAGCTGGCAAGTCCCCCAGGAGACTGGACTGATGGCTCGACATTCAATTGCGCGAGCGACTCCTCGATCGGATTTCACAGTAGCGATCGAATGGTCGGATGGCTCGACGAGCGTCATCGATTTTCGCCCCGATATCGCGAAGGGCGAAGCGCTGTCGCATTTGCGGGAGCCGGCTGTTTTCCTGCATCGGCTGTTCGTCCAGTCAGAAGGCCAAAGCCTCGCTTGGGAAACGCCCAGTGGCTTGATCGACTTCCATGTCGACGAGCTTTGGCAGCGCGCCCATTCCAAGTTCGCGGCCGAATAGCGAACGCTTGCCCACCGGGACTTCGGCCACTAGGTTGCGCCCGCCATGCGGACCCGCGCCAACCCCATCTACTGCGGCGTCGATACGATCGATCTCGCGCAAGCCACCAAGCTGATCCAGTCCATTGCCGGCCGGCCCAAGCCCGCCGTGGGCGGCATCAAGCTGGGCCTGGAATTCTTCCTGGCGCACGGCGCGCCGGGCGTGCGCTATGCCTTTCCGACGCCGGTCCGCGCGACGGGGGTCGGCTTCTTCCTCGATCTCAAGCTGCACGACATTCCCAATACCGTGGCCGGCGGCATCCGCGCCGTGGTCGAGCTCGCACCAACCTTCATCACCCTCCATGCGAGCGGCGGCCGCGAGATGATGAAGGCCGCAGTCGAGGAGGTCGCGGCGCAAGCGGCCAAGCACGGGGTGCCGCGGCCCAAGCTCTTGGGCGTGACGGTGCTCACCTCGCTCGATCGCTCCGACCTCGAGGCCACCGGCATCGATGCCGATCCGTCCGACCAGGTGCTGCGCCTGGCAGCCCTCGCGCACGCCAGCGGCCTCGACGGCGTGATCTGCTCGCCGCTCGAGATCGCCGCCCTGCGCAAGCAATGCGGTCCCGACTTCGTGCTCATGGTGCCGGGCATCCGGCCCGTCGGTAGCGCGGCCAACGACCAGAAGCGGGCGATGACGCCGCGCCAGGCGGTCGATCTCGGCGCCACCAACCTGGTGGTCGGGCGGCCGATCTATCAAGCCGCCGATCCGCGCGCCGCTGCCGAAGCGATCGCCCGCGAAGCCGGAGTCAACGACCTATGACGGTCGAGGCCAAGATCTGTGGGTTGACGACGGCCGAGACGCTCGATGCCGCGATCGAAGGCGGTGCACGGCTCGTCGGCTTCAACACCTATCCGCCCTCGCCGCGATACGTCACCTCGAACGAGGTCCTGAAGGCGCTTGGCGCGCGGGTTCCCAAGGGCGTCATCCGTGTCGGCTTGTTTGTCGATGCCGACGACGCGCAGATCGACGAGCGGCTGGCGACCGGCGCCATCGACCTGCTGCAGCTCCATGGCAAGGAGACACCCGAGCGCGTGGCGGCGATCAGGGCGCGCACAGGCAAGCCGGTCATGAAGGCGATCAATGTGGCTGAGGCAAGCGACGTCGAACGCGGCATCACAACCTACGCCGCTGTCGCCGATCGCCTGATGTTCGATGCCGCCGAAGGCACCCTGCCGGGCGGCAATGCCAAGGCCTTCGACTGGACGTTCCTGTCGGGACGAAAAGTCCCGCTGCCCTGGCTCCTGGCAGGGGGCCTGAGGCCCGACAATGTCGCCGAGGCGGCGCGCGTGACCGGTGCGCCCGTCGTCGACGTTTCTTCTGGCGTCGAATCGAGCCGGGGTGTGAAATCGGTCGAACTGATCCGCGCCTTCCTCGATCGCGTGAAGGTGCTCTGAAGGGAGACCGCATGAAGACCGAACAGCGGCTGAAGGAGCTCGGCATCGAGCTCACCAAGCCGACCTCGCCGATGGCGAACTACGTGAACGCCGTGCGCACCGGCAACCTGCTCTATCTCGCCGGCAAGGGACCGGGCTTGCCGGGTCATCCGCTGCCGGTCGGCAAGGTCGGCCGCGACTTCACCAAGGAGCAGGGCTACGAGTATGCCCGCCAGACCGGCCTGAGCCTCATCGCGGTCATGAAGGCCGAGCTGGGCGACCTCGATCGCGTCAAGCGCATCGTCAAGCTTCTGGGCATGGTCAACGCCACGCCGGAATTCGGCGAGCAGCCCGAGGTGATCAACGGCTGCTCCGATCTCTTCGTCTCGGTGTTCGGCGATCGCGGCCGCCATGCGCGCTCGGCGGTCGGCATGGGCTCGCTGCCGCGTGGCATCCCGGTCGAGATCGAGGTGATCGTCGAAGTCGAGGATGCGCCGGCCCGTCGCGCCGCGGCCAAGCCCGCCGCACGCCGCAAGGCCGCCCCCAAGGCCAAGCGGAAATCGGCCAGGAGCAAGCGCAGGTAGGGCTTTTGACCGACCCCAGTCGGGGCTGCTAAGTCCGCGCGTCCCGACAGGAATTTTTATGCCAACCTCACCCAACAGTTTCCGCATCGGCCCCGACGAGCGCGGGCATTTCGGCCTTTTCGGCGGCCGCTACGTCGCCGAAACGCTGATGCCGCTGATCCTCGATCTGGAGAAGGCTTACAACGAGGCCAAGGCCGATCCGCAGTTCCAGGGCGAGCTCAACTATCTCTTGGCGCAGTACGCCGGCCGGCCGAGCCCGCTTTACTACGCGGAACGCCTCACCAAGCACCTCGGCGGCGCGAAGATCTACCTCAAGCGCGACGAGCTGAACCACACCGGCAGCCACAAGATCAACAACGTGCTGGGCCAGGTGCTTCTGGCCAAGCGCATGGGCAAGACGCGCGTCATCGCCGAGACCGGCGCGGGCCAGCACGGCGTCGCCACGGCGACCGCCTGTGCGCTGTTCGACATTCCCTGCGTCGTGTTCATGGGATCCGTCGACGTCGAGCGCCAGGCGCCCAACGTGTTCCGCATGAAGATGCTGGGCGCGGAGGTGCGGCCGGTGACGTCGGGCTCCTCGACGCTCAAGGACGCCATGAACGAGGCAATGCGCGACTGGGTGGCGACCTGCGACATGACCTTCTACTGCATCGGCACGGTGGCGGGCCCGCACCCCTATCCGGCGATGGTGCGCGACTTCCAGTGCGTGATCGGCAACGAGGTACGCACGCAGATCATGGAGATGGAAGGCCGCCTGCCCGACACGCTGGTCGCCTGCATCGGCGGCGGCTCCAACGCCATGGGGCTGTTCCATCCTTTCCTCGACGACAAGGGCGTGCGCATCGTCGGCGTCGAAGCCGGCGGCAAGGGCGTGGAGACCGGCGAGCATGCCGCGTCGCTGACCGGTGGCCGCCCCGGCGTGCTGCACGGCAACCGCACCTACCTCCTGCAGGACAAGGAAGGCCAGATCACCGAGGCGCATTCGATCTCGGCCGGTCTCGACTATCCAGGCATCGGGCCCGAGCATTCGTGGCTCAAGGAGCAGGGCCGCATAGAGTACGTGTCGGCGACCGACAACGAGGCCCTGACGGCGTTCCAGCTCCTGTGCAAGCTCGAGGGCATCATCCCGGCGCTTGAGCCCGCGCATGCGCTGGCTCATGTCACCAAGCTCGCGCCGACGCTGTCCAAGGACAATCTGCTGGTGATGAATCTCTGCGGCCGTGGCGACAAGGACGTGTTCGCCGTCGCCGAGCGCCTCGGCATGAAGATATAGGGCATGAAGGTCTGAGATGAGCCGCATCACCAAGCGTTTCGACAAACTCAAGGCCGACAAGCGCGCCGGCCTCGTGATCTACATCTCGGCCGGCGATCCCAATGCCGACGTGAGCTACGAGATCCTGAAGGGCCTGCCCGTGGCCGGCGCCGACCTGATCGAGCTTGGCATGCCGTTCACCGATCCGATGGCCGACGGGCCCTCGATCCAGGTCGCCGGCCAGCGCGCGCTCAAGGCCGGCATGACGGTCGACGGCACGTTCGACATGGTGCGCCGCTTCCGCAAGGAAACCGGCGATGACGACACGCCCATCCTGCTGATGGGCTACTACAATCTCGTCTATCAGCGCGGCGTCGAGCGCTTCTGCAAGGAAGCAGCGGCCGCGGGTGTCGATGGATTCATCCTGGTCGACCTGCCGCCCGAGGAAGCCGACGAGCTGAAGCCGCATGCCGAGGCGCATGGCCTCGACACGGTGCTGCTGACCGCGCCCACGACCGACGACAAGCGGTTGCCGGCGGTGCTGAAGTACTCCGCGGGCTTCGTCTATTTCGCCTCGGTGCTCGGCATCACCGGCACCAAGTCGGCGACCGAAGAAGCGGTCGCCAGGCATGTCGCGCGCATCAAGCGCCACACCAGGCTGCCGGTCGGCGTCGGCTTCGGCATCAGGACGCCCGAGCAGGCGGCGGCCGTGGCCCGCCACGCCGATGCGGCCGTCGTCGGCACCGCCATCGTCGATCGCGTGAAAGCGGGCCTCGATGCGAACGGCAAGCCCACGCCCGGCCTCACCGCCGGCGTGCTCGCCGACGTCAAGGCTCTTGCAGGCGGCGTGCGCAGCGTAAGCAAGCCGTAACCTCTCCGCTGTGACCAATCGAGGAGGAAACCCGACCGTCATTGTCGGGTCACGATCTACCGCCCATATGCGCGTCGGTCAAAGCGGAGGAAACCGATGCAGCCGATCGACGTCGAACGGAAGAACCGGCTTCACGCCAACTTCGTCGCTGCATTGGATCTTCTCGACGCCGCACAACGCGAACCCGATCGCTGGGAAGAGGAGTGCCTGTCCTACGCCCTGGGCGCGATGGCGTGCGGCATGTACCTCGTCGCCGAGGTCGAACTTGCCGCCTTTTCGCGACCGGTCGACGAGCGCTCGCCCGATGTGCTGGCAGCGCTTGCGGCGAAGCCCGCACGCTTCACCAAGGAGATGCTGCGCCACGGTCTGGATTACGTGAAGCAGCGCTATGGCCACGTCGGCGACGCCGCTGATCTCCCGGCCGTGCTGGCAGCAGGCCAGCAGGATCTGCAGTCCCTGACTGCGTAAACTCATTCCTCCCCAGCGAAGCTGGGAGAGGTGTCGGCGTTTTACGCCGACCGAGGGGTCATGAGCATCAGCATTGGTGCTCATGACCCCTTCGTCGGCTTCGCGGACACCTCCCCTTCGCGGACTCCGCGAAGGGGAGCAAGTTCACCTACGCCTTCGCCTCTTCGTCGTCGTCGAACAGCAGGTCGGCGACGAAGGGATTGGTCTTGCGCTCCCAGCCGAACGTCGACGTCTGGCCGTGGCCCGGCACGAAGGTGATGTCGTCACCGAACGGCCATAGACGCTGGCGGATCGAGTTCAGCAGCTGCTCGTGATTGCCACGGGGAAAATCGGTGCGGCCGACCGAGCCGCGGAACAGCACGTCGCCGACGAACGCCACCTTGGCAGGCTTGTGCACGAACACGACGTGGCCCGGCGTGTGGCCGGGGCAGTGCACGACGTTGAAGGTGAGGTTGCCCAGGCTCACCGTCTCGCCGTTGCTGAGCCAGCGGTCGGGTACGAACGGCTTGTAGGCCGGGAAGTTGTACTTGGCGCCGGAGGCGGGCAGGCCTTCGATGAGGAACAGGTCGTCCTGGTGCGGCCCCTCGATCTTGACGCCGTAGTGCTCGGCCATGGTGCCGGCGGCCGAGGCGTGGTCGACGTGGCCGTGCGTCAAAAGCACCTTGGTGACCTTGATGCCCTGCTGGGCGATCGCCTCCTTCAGCATGTCGAAGTCGCCGCCCGGGTCGACGGCGGTGCCCTCCATGGTCTCGTCGCACCAGACGATGGAGCAGTTCTGCTGGAACGGGGTGACGGGGGCGATCATGACTTTGAGCATCGCACCCATCTAATGCCTCCCGCGGGCGCGCGGAAGGGCGTATGCTGCCCTCGGGGAGTCTTCATGCGTCGGCGGCAATGAAATTTCGCTTACTGCTTTGCATCCTCGCCCTGATCGGCCTCACCCTTCCGGCGCGTGCCCAGATCACCGCGGTCACCTCGCCGTCCGGTCCGGTCCAGGCCGGCCCCTACGTGGTGATTGACGCCAATACCGGCGAGACCCTGTTGGACCGCAATGCCGGCGCCTTCTGGCATCCGGCCTCGCTCACCAAGATGATGACGATCTACATCGTCTTCGAGGAATTGAAGGCGGGTCGGCTGACACTGGCCACGCCCATGGCGCTGTCGGAAGTGGCGCGCGCCAAGCCGCCCTCCAAGCTTGGCCTGGGGCCGGGCCAGGGCATCACCGTCGAGCAGGGCCTGCAGGCGCTGGTGGCGCGGTCGGCCAATGACGTAGCCACGGGCTTTGCCGAGCTGATCTCGGGATCGGAGGCCGCCTTCGGTGTGCGCATGACCGAGACCGCGGCGCGCATCGGCATGAACGCCACCCAGTTCCGCAACGCCAGCGGCCTGCCCGACACCGGACAGCTCACCACGGCGCGCGACATGGCCATGATGGCGATGGCGCTGGTGAAGCAGTTCCCCGAATATTACGGCTATTTCCACACCCAGGAGTTCTACCTCGGCAAGACCAAGGTCGGACCGGGCATCAAGTTTCTCGATCTCTATGCGCCCTATGCCGACGGGCTGAAGACGGGCTTCGTCTGCGCCTCAGGCTTCAACATCGTGGGCAGCGCGGTGCGCGACGGACGGCGGCTGATCGCCGTCGCCTTCGGCTTCCGCCGCGCCGACCTGCGCGATGAATTCATCGTCCGGCTCCTCGACGAGGCCTATGCGCTCAAGACCGGCGGCAACCGGCCCAAGATCTGGCAGCTGCGCAATGGCCAGGGCGGCCCGGCGACGGTGCTCGACCAGAGCGAGTGCGGCACCATCCGCTACGACATGCCAGGCGACGCGGCCTGGCTCGGCACCTATCCGGACTGGCGCTCGGCCCGCCACGCCTACGACGTCGGGCAGTCCGACATCGCCCGGCTCGGCTTCACGCGGCTCGGCAAGGAATGGATCCTGCCCGTCACGTCCAACAAGGTGACCAAGCAGGCCGCCATCATCGCCGATCTCGAGCCCGCCACGGCGCAGGCGCTGTGCGCTGACTATCAGGCGCGAAAATTGTTCTGCCAGGTGAAGAAACCCCAGGAAATCGTGGCGCCTTTCGGCCTGTTCTGGCGGTGACGGCCGACGCCTTGGCCGGGGCGGCCGTTCGTGCGATACCGCCGCCATGAACTGGCTGACGAACTTCGTCCGACCCAAGCTCAAGGCTCTGATCTCGCGCAAGGAGACGCCGGAGAATCTCTGGCTGAAGTGCCCCAAGTGCGAGCAGATGCTGTTCATGCGCGACTGGGAGGCCAACCAGGAGGTCTGCACCCACTGCGGCCATCACATGCGCATCCGGCCGCTGAAGCGCCTGCCGCACCTGTTCGACGAGGGCAAGTACGAGCTGCACCCGCTGCCGCGCGTGCCGGTCGATCCGCTGAAGTTCCGCGACACCAAGCGCTACGACGCCAAGCTCAAGGAAGCGCAGGCCAAGTCCGAGGGCAGCAGCGACGCGCTGGTCGTGGCGAGCGGCGCCGTCGGTGGGCGCACCGCGGTGATGGCGTTGCTCGACTTCGATTTCATGGGCGGCTCGATGGGCACGGCGGTAGGCGAGGGGCTGGTAATGGCGGCCGATCTCGCCGTCGCCCGCAAGGCGCCGTTGATCGTCTTTTCCGCCTCCGGCGGTGCCCGCATGCAGGAAGGCATCCTGTCGCTGATGCAGCTCACGCGCACCACCATTGCCGTACGCAAGGTCAAGGAAGCAGGCCTGCCTTACATCGTGGTGCTGACCGATCCCACCACCGGTGGCGTGTCGGCCTCGTTCGCCATGCTGGGCGACGTGCATCTCGCCGAGCCCGACGCGCTGATCGGCTTCGCCGGCCCGCGCGTCATCCAGGACACCATCCGCCAGGAGCTGCCGCAGGGCTTCCAGCGCGCCGAGTACCTGCTGGAGCACGGCATGGTCGACGCCGTGGTCCATCGCCACAAGCTCAGGGAAACCCTGATCCGCCTCGTGTCGCTCCTGATGGATCCGGTGACCGCCGAAGGCCGCAGCCTGGCTGTCGCGGGCCGCTAAAAGCCCAAGGGCCACATCGATGACCGATGCGATCCTCGACCGCCTCATGCGGTTGCATCCCAAGCTCATTGATCTCGAGCTTGGGCGCATCGAACGGCTGCTGGCGGATGTCGGCTCGCCGCATCTCAAGCTGCCGCCGATCGTCCATGTCGCCGGCACCAACGGCAAGGGCTCGCTGGTCGCCTACCTGCGTGCCATGGCCGAAGCGGCGGGCTATCGCGTCCATGTCTATACCTCGCCGCACCTGGTGCGCTTCAACGAGCGCATCCGCGTCGCCGGCGAATTGATCAGCGACGACATGCTGGAGGACGTGCTGACCGAGGCCGAGCAGGCCAACAACGAGCAGCCGATCACCTTCTTCGAGATCACGACGGTGTCGGCGTTCCTGGCCTTCGCCCGCGTCCCGGCCGATCTCGCCGTGCTCGAGGTCGGCATGGGCGGGCGCAACGACACGACCAACGTGGTCAATCCCGCCCTCGCGGCCATTACGCCGATCGGCTACGACCACACGAGCTTCCTCGGTGACACTCTGGAGAAGATCGCTGCAGAGAAAGCCGGCATCCTGAAGCGCGCCGTGCCCGCCGTGATCGGCCGCCAGCGCGAAGCGAGCGCCGGCGTGATCGCCAGCCGGGCCGCCGAGCTCGCCGCTCCGTTGTTCCGCATGGGACGCGAATGGCAGGTCAAGCCGACGCCCACGGGCTTCCGCTACGACAGCGACCTTTTGGGCATCGACCTGCCGGCGCCGGCATTGGTCGGCGCCCATCAGATCGATAACGCCGCCACCGCGGTCGCCTGCATCGAACGGCTGCGCGCCGCACAGTTCCGCATCGACGATGCGGCGGTGAGGAACGGCCTGACCTCGGTCGACTGGCCCGCCCGCCTGCAGAAGCTGACGCGCGGTCCCCTGGTCGAAGCTCTGCCGCCGGCCGCCGAGCTGTGGCTCGACGGCGGCCACAACGAGGATTGCGGCGTCGTGCTGGCCCGCCAGGCCGCCGAATGGGCGACGGAGCCGGCGGCCCTGCCGCTCTACCTGATCTTCGGCATGCTCACGACCAAGGACGCCTCGGGTTTCCTGCGGCCCTTGGGGCGCTATGCCCGCACGGCGCGCGCCGTGCCGATCGAAGGCCATGCCGCCTACACGCCGCAGGAGGCCTGTGCGCAGGCGGCCGACGTCGGTCTGGATTGCCTGCCCGCAAACGACGTCGGCGCGGCGCTGGAAGACCTTCTGGCCACCCAGCCCGCGCCGATGCGCATCCTGATCTGCGGTTCGCTCTACCTCGCGGGCACCGTGCTGGCCCGCAACGGGTAGACGATCAGCTGACGACGGTGTTGATCCAGCTCACCAGCTTCTGCTTGGGCTCGGCGCCGATCTTGGTGGCGGCGACCTGGCCGTTCTTGAACAGCAGCAGGGTGGGGATCGAACGGACGTTGTAACGCGACGGCGTCGCCGGGTTCTCGTCGATGTTGACCTTCACCACCTTGAGCTTGCCATCCATCTCCTTGGCGATGTCCTCCAGCGAGGGGCCGATCATGCGGCACGGGCCGCACCACTCGGCCCAGAAGTCGACCAGGACGGGCGTGTCGGACTTCAGGACTTCCTGCTCGAAAGAGGTATCGGTCGCTTTGACGGTCATATGGGTTCTCCCAAAAACACTACAGGCCAGTCGATCGACCGGCGCCGCCCTTGGGGAGTGAAGCTAGGAACGCACTTCGCGCGAGTCAAGATGCGGCAGCGTACGGCATTGATTCATCGAGGGTTTTTGCCTCGATTTCCATCAACAGCGGCACCGCCGTCCACAGAAGAAATGCCCGTACCGTGCGGCCGGGATAGATCTCGGCCAGCAACGCCCGGTAGAGCGCGAGCTGGCGCCGGTAGGCCAGCGCCACCTCAGCTGCGGCTTCGGGCGGCGGCCGGTTGGTCTTGTAGTCGACGATCAGCACCTCGCGCTCGGACACGGCGAGGCGATCGACCTGGCCGCTGACCGTGAAGGTCCCGCGCCTGGTCCGCACCGTGCCGGTCAGCGGCACCTCGGCGCGCGAGCTCTCGGCGAACAAGGCGGCGTGAGCCGGTGCCTCGGTGACAGCGAGCGCTTCGTCGCTCCACGCCGCGACCTCTTCTTCGCTCAACCCGTGTGCGGGCTGCGCCAGGAAGCGGCGCGCCGCTGCGGCGCGCTCCGACGGTGGCGTCGCCGGCAGATGGCGCAGCAGCTCATGCAGCAGCTGGCCGCGCTTCCAGCGCTGCGGATCGCCCGACGTCAGCGGGCTGAAGGCGCGCGGCCCGGCCAACGCTTCGTCCGGCAGCGGTTGCGACGGTGCGAGCGGTGCCGGCGGATCGGGCTCGGCCGGTGCAGCTTCGCGCGCCCACGCCGGCAGGTCCGAGGCGGCTTCCAGCCCGAGCTCGGCCTGCTCCGGCGCCTCGATGGTGCCGGCATTGACCAGCTCGTAGCCTTCGCCTGCCCAGCCGTCGTTGGGCAGCAATTCGCGGAAATCGAACTCGCGCGGCACGGCGCGGCCACGCGGCTGCGGGCTCTCGGGCGAGATCTCGGCCTGGCTGCTGGCGCCGAGACCGGCTTCGATGCGCTCGTACCAGCAGCCGCGATCGGGTTTGCGCCGGCCGAACCAGCCGCCGACATAGAGGCGATCCTCGGCCCGCGTCATGGCGACGTAGAGCAGGCGGTTCTGTTCTTCCAGCGCCCGCTCGCGCGCCCTGCCGCGCCAGGCGCGCGCCGCCTCGTTGGCATCGTCGGCGCGCGGCACCCACAACCGCGCCTCGCCGTCCTCGGCGCTCAGGATCCGTCCCTCGTCGCGCGGCACCCGCGTCGTGTCGGGCAGGTAGACGATGGGCGCCTGCAGTCCCTTCGAGGCATGCACCGTCAGGATGCGTACCTCGCGGCGGCGATTCTGGTCGAGGTCGCGTTTGATCTCGCCGCCGCCCGCCTCGAACCAGTGCAGGAAGCCCTGCAGCGATCCGCCTTCGGCACGTTGGTATTGCAGGGCGCGCGCCAGCAATTCGTCGATCGGGTCGCCCGCCTCATGGCCGAGCCGCTCGAGCAGGCGAACGCGGCCGCCTTCCGGCCCCAGTGCCGTGGCGAAGAAGTCGAACGGCGTGATGTAGTCGGCGCGCCGCAGCCAGCCGGCCAGCCGGGCATGCGCGGCGGCGAACGGCCTGGCGCGGGCGCGCTCGCGCAGGCTGCGCCAAAGATGGCCATTGCGCTTCCACGCCAACGTGAACAGCTCGTCCTCGCCCAGCCCGATCAACGGCGACTTCAGGAGGCAGGCGAGGTTGAGATCGTCCTGCGGCAGCAACACGAAGCGCGCCATGGCCAGCAGGTCCTGCACGGCCAGTTCCTCGCCGAGATTCAACCGATCGACACCCGCGACCTCGATGCCGGCCTGCTTCAGTTCCTTGACCAGTGCATTGACGAACTCGTTGCGCCGGCGGACCAGCACCATGAAATGGCCGGCGTGGAGCAGCTCGCCCATACCACCGGCGCGCCGTTCCTTGCCGATCAGGCTGCCGGCATGGGCGGCGATCAGCCGGGCCAGACGCTGGTGCGGTTCCGCCGCTGCGCCTTGCGTACTTTCCAGCTGGGTCGTGTCGGTCTCGTCCTCGTCGGTGCTGACGAGCGGCCACAATTGGACGCGGCCAGGCGCGTTCTTGCGGCTGGGCAGGTGGATCACGTCGTTGGGTTCGGCAAGGCCGCGCACGGTGTCGGGCTCGCTGAACACCCAGTCGACGGCGTCAAGCACGGCCGGAGTCGAACGGAAGGAGACGTTGAGGTCGACTGGCACGAAGCGCTTGTCGGCCAGGCGGCTGCGCTCGGCGAACCATTCGCGCATCTCCTTGAGCTTGCGCGGATCGGCGCGCTGGAAGCCGAAGATCGACTGCTTGATGTCGCCGACGGCGAACACCGTGCGTGTGCGCTCGACCGCGCCCTGGCCGACGAAGAACTCCTCGGTCAGGCGGCGGATGACCTCCCACTGGTCGGGATTGGTGTCCTGTGCCTCGTCAACCAGCACGTGGTCGATGCCGCCATCGAGCTTGTAGAGCACCCAGGCGGCGCTGTCGGCGCTCTCCAGGAGCCGGCGCGTGGCGACGATCAGGTCGTCGTAGTCGAGCGCGGCGCGGCGTTGCTTGGCGCGGGTATAGCGCGCGGCGATGTCGAGGCCGAGTCGCAGCAGGGCCAGCGTGCGCTCGACCAGGGCCGCGCCATTAATGCGGTCGAGGACGGCGGCCAGGCGTTCGGCCTCGCGGCGCAGCACCTCCTCGATGTCGGACATGGCCTCGATCGCGGCCTTGCTTGCCAACCGTTTCAGGATCGCGCGCTTCTCCGTGAAGAACACCTCGCTGTAGGACGCGAGCCGCTGCGGCCGCCCCGCCGCATCGGCCAGCCACTCGGCGATCAGCGCGGCGCGCGAGACGTCGGTCTTGCTGCCCCTGGCCAAGGCCCGTGCAGCCGCCTGCAGGGCCGCCGCGTCGAACGCTTGATCGAGACAGGCATCGCTCGCGAGCTGGCCAGCCGTGTCGTCGGGGGCGCAGCCGAGCTCGCTCGCCAGCCGCTCGCGCAGGCGGCGCAGCCCGACGTCATCGCCGATGCGCGCCAGCAGCCAGGCCCGTTCGCCGAGAAGCTGGGCCATCAGCTCGGCGTACTCGGTGACCGAGATCCGGCCGGCGACGGAAGCAAGCGCTTCGGCCAGCTCAGCCGGTGCGTCGGGTCGTGCCAGCGCCTCCATCTGCTCGTCCTGGGCCTGGCGCAGCAGCGTCCGCGCATCGGCCTCGTCCAGCACGTCGAAGCCCGGCGCCACCCCCGCCTCGAGCGGGAAGCGCTTGAGCAACGCCTGGCAGAAGGCGTGGATGGTCAGGATGTTGATGCCGCCCGGCGCGTCGAGCACCCGCGCGAACAGGCGACGGGCGACCACGCGTTCGACGGCTTCCGGCGCGCGGTCGATCAGCTTCTCGATCTCCTCGTCGAGCTTGGCATCGGTCATCATCGCCCAGCGGCCGAGCTGAGCGGCCAGCCGGTTGCGCATCTCGGCCGCGGCGGCCTTGGTGAAGGTGAGGCAGAGGATGCGCTCGGGCTTGACGCGATCGAGCAGCAGGCGCGTCACGCGATCGGTCAGCACCTTGGTCTTGCCGGTGCCGGCATTGGCTTCTACCCACGCCGAATGGCCGGGCGCCGTGGCGCGCCGCTGCGAGCGGGTGGCGAGCGCCAAGGGATCAAGGGTGGGATCGAGAGCGGGATCGAGGACGCTCATTCGTCGTCTCCGCCGGCCGTCGACCATTCGGCGACGCGCTCGAGATGCTCGTAGTCGTTGAAGGCCGGGATGAAGCCCGACCACGGCAGGGCGGGGTAGGGCGTGCCCGGCTTGGCGAAGTGCGCCGCCATTTTCTCGACCAGGGCCAGCATCGCCGGCACCAGCTCGTTGCTCGCCTTGATCTCACTCACCTTGCCGCCGTCGCCCAGGCCGTTGGCCTGCCAGTAGGAGAGATGCACTTCCTCCGCCTTGCCGGCGATCTTGGCGAAGCCGCCGCGCTCGGCCATCGCCGCCTCGAGCAGCAGCTGCGGCGCGAACAGCGCCTCGAGCTCCTGGTTGGTCGGCACGCGACCGGTCTTGTAGTCGATCACGTCCCAGACGCCGATCTCTATCTCGTCGATGCGATCGGCGCGTGCCTCGATGGTGAGCGGCCGGCTGCTCGGTCCGACGACCAGGCTGCCGGTGGTCTCGCTGGCGAGCAATCGCGTGCCGGCCTGCCGCCGCGCGTTCTCGGTGGCGACGAACCAGCGCGTCAGGCGCAGGAAGCGCGGCCACCAGAAGGCGCGCTCGGCCGGCGCCGTCATCAACGTGCCGAGATGCTTCTCGCCCAGCGCCTCGAACTCGGCCAGGGCACCGGGCGGCAACAGGCCAGACGGATGGGTGGCCAGGAATTCGTCCAGCGCGTCGTGCAGGGCATTGCCACGGTCGGCAGCCCCGAGCTCGGCTTCGAGCGGATCAAGGGCCTTCAGGCCCAGGATGCGCCGCGCATAAAGCCCATAGGGGTCGCGACGCCACTGTTCGATGCTCGAGACCGAGAGCCGCGTCGGCCGCGCCTCGAGCGGCGGCCGCGGTTCGGGACGCAGCCACGGCCGGTAGTCGTCGGGACGGTCGAGCGCGTCGGCCCAGGCAAGGTACTCGTGCTGGCCGCGCTGGATGTATTCGGGAGGTGCCGCCTTGCTGCCGGCCTCATGGCCGAATAGGGCATCAAGCCGCGCCAGCCAGCGCGACGGCACGGTCGGCGCGCCGCCTTCGCGTTCGGCCCGGGTCAGCAGCACACGTTCTGCGCCGAGCGCCGCCACGAAGTCGTGCGCCGACAATCCGATGCGCCGCTCAGGTTGCGGCAGCCTGAGTGCAGCGCGCATCGGCCGATTGAGCCACGGGCCGGTCTCGACCGCGGGCGGCCAGGTGCCCTCGTTCAGCCCACCCAGCACCAGCAGGTCGGCGCGCTGCAGGCGGGCCTCGAGCGGCCCCCAGATGGCGAGCCGCGGATGGCGGCCGAAGGTCGGCCGGACGATCTCGGGCTCGAGCATGGTGGTGAGCAGCGCCGGCCATTGGCCGCCGGTTATGGCCGCCTTGCCGGCCCATGCCGCGCGCAGGCGCGCCAGCGCATCGGCCAGCGCCTCGCCGGCGTCGCCCGACCACAGCGTTTCGCCCGAAGCGACCGTCTCGGCGGCGGCGATGGTGGCGTCGAGCAGGGCATCCGGCGCGGCCCCGGCCTGCATCGCCGCCGCCAGCGTCGCCGTCGCGGCCTCAACCCGGTCGATCAGCTGGTGCACGGCCAGCCGGTCCGTGAGGTCGCCGAAGCGTGCCTTGTCGATCCGGGCGCGGATCGCCGGCAGGCCCGGCATGGGCTTCAGCCCGCGCAGGCATTTGCGATCGAGGCGGCGCGCGGCATCGAGCACGGCGGCGCGGTCGCCGCCCAGCGTGCACAGCGGATGCTTCAGCAGGGCGAGCAGGGCGACCGGCGCGAAGCCGTCATCGACGACGCCGACCAGCGCCTGCAGCAGGCCGGCGGACGGCGTGTCGAGCAGCGGCGTGCCCGCGGAATCGTCGATGTCGATATTCCAGCGCCGCAGTTCCGCCGCAACGCGCCGCGCGAGGTCGCGGTCCGGCGTCACCAGGGCGGCGGTCTGGGTCGACCGGCGTGCCGTGTCGCCGAGCACGCCACGCAGCGCCAACGCGATCACCAACGCCTCCTGGTGCGGCGTCGCGCAGTCGGCGCGCGTCACGTGCTCGAGCGAGGAGGCGAGCGGGCGGACCCACTCCTCGGTGGTCTCGGCCGGCCGCATCAGTTCGGTGATCAATAGATGGCGCGCCGAGGACGTTGCCGTGCCGCCCGGCCATTCGACAATGTCACGCCGCTCACAACCCAGCGCCTTCAGGAGTTCGCGCAGGCCGAACTGCGGATGCGTCTCGTCGAGCTCCGACCAGCTCCGCTCATCCATGTCGCGATCGAGCCCGGGCAACACGAGCTTGCCCTGGGCCAAGCCGGCGATGACCAACACCAGCTCGCGTGTGGCGGGCTGCGAGCCTGTCGATCCGGCGGCTATGACCGGTGTGGCGGGCGGGCGTTCGCGCCAGCGCATCGCTTGGGCGCGGATCGCCTGGGTGCGTCGTTCGATGGCGTCGATCTGGCCGCGTTCGGCCAGCAGCTGGGGCCAGTGTTCGCCGACGATGGCGAGGAACTTGAGGGTGCGTTGCCAGTGGCCGGCGAAGTTGCCCTCGACCAGGCCTTCCAGCCGGTCGAAGGAGATGCCTTCGATGGCGAGCTCGTCGAGCAGGCGCCCGAGCTCGCGCGCCAGCGCCAGGGCCTGCGCGGGAGACTGGGCAATGGCTTGTTCGCCGTCGGTGAAAGCCGCGACCAGCTGCGCCAGCAAGGCGTCGCGTTCGGCGGGCTCGATGGCAGGCGGCAGGGCGAGCGCGCTGCCGTCGCCCGACGCCACCTCCCATTCGCTTTCGTCGACGTCGCCCAGCGGCGCCATGCGCGGCAGGATCGTGGGCTTGCCGCCCGCGGCGCGCAGGAAGGCTTCGCGCAGCGCCCGCACCGAGCGCCGGGTCGGCAGCAGGATCAGCACGTCGGCCAGCGCCAGCGGATCGCCGCCATATTGCGCCAGCACGCCCATCGCCAGCTCGTCGGCGAAGCGACGGTCGATGGCGATGGTGAAGACGCTCATAACGGCACACTCGTCGCCGGCACGCTCGTCGCCGGCATGCCGGCCGCCAGCACGCGCTCCGCCGTGGCGAGCGCCTGGGGCGTGCCGATATGGAACCAGTCGCCGTTATGGATCACGCCGTGCAGCCGCCCTTCAGCTTCGGCACGATGCCATAGCTGCAGCAGGGAGAAGGGCCCATCGGGCGAATCGCGGAACAGCTGCGCGTGGCAGATCGAGACGCTGGCGAAGACGTAGGGCGAGAGCGGCGCCTGGCCGCGATGGCGCAGCTGGCCGCGCGGCTCGATGAAGTAGTCGCCGCGATCCTTTGCCTCGCGTCCGATCACCTTGTGCAGCGGGTGCAGAAGAAGCAGAGCGTCCATGCGGTCGGCGCCCCATCGCCCTTCCATGCGCGCGAGCGTCGGATCGTCGGGTCCGTCGCGCCACAGGCTGTCACCATTCAACACGAAGAACGGGCCGTTGCCGAGCAGCGGCAGGGCATTTTTCACGCTGCCGCCGGTGTCGAGCAGGCGGTCCTCGACGATGACCTGCGCCCGGCCTTTCACGCGATCGACGATCTGCTCGGCGAAGACGTGCGCATTGACGACGATGTTGGTGACGCCGTGCGCCGTGAGCCGCGCCAGCGTGTGCTCCAGCATCGGCAGGCCGCCGACGGGGATCAGCGGCTTGGGCATCTTGTCGGTCAGCGGGCGCATGCGCTCGCCGCGGCCGGCGGCCAGAATCATCGCGGTATCGATCATGGAGCTCCAATATGCCGCAACTCGGGCGGCAGCAGGCGGTCGACCCAGGCGCGCAAGGGCTGCAGGGCCTCGTGCCGCAGCGCGCGCTCGAACATGCGCCAGACGCGCGGCAGGTGCGCCAGGTACTCCGGCTTGCCGTCGCGCTCGAGCAGGCGGACGAACAGGCCGATGATGCGGGCATGGCGCTGGACCGCCATCAGGGCGAAACCGGCGGCAAAGTCCTGGGCGTCGAGGCTCGTTTCGCCGAGGTAACGGACCAGGCAGGCGGCATGCACGGCAGGGGCGACGTCGCGCCGGGCATCCTCGATCAGGGAAACCAGGTCGTAGGAGGGATGGCCCTGCTGGGCGTCCTGGAAGTCGAGCAGACCGCAGGCTTTTACGCCAGGCCGGCCCGGCAGCCACATCAGGTTGTCCTTGTGATAGTCGCGCAGCAGCAGCGTGTCGGCCATCGCCGGCAGGTTGGCCAGGCAGGCGCGCCAGGCGGCGCGGTAGGCCATCGTCTCCTCATCGGGTGTCGGCCGGCCGCTCGCCGCCGGCAGGTACCATTCCGGCAGCAGCATTGCGGCATCGATCAGCGCCTCGCCGGCATAGGCGCCCAGCCCCGGCAGCAGCGCGCGCGGGCCGGCCCGCTGCACCACGATCAGCACGTCGGTGGCGCGCCGGTAGAGCTCGGCCTCCTCGCCGCCCGCCGCCAGCACGCGCGCGAAGGTATCGTCGCCGAAGTCCTCCAGCAGCAGGAAGCCGTTGTCCTCGTCGATGGCCTGGATGGCGGGCGCGCTGAGGCCGAGCCCGCTGAGGTGCCGGCCGATGCGCACGAAGGGCCGCACGTCCTCCTGCGGCGGCGGCGCGTCCATGACCACGGCCGAGGCGCGTGGCCGGCTCAGCCGGAAGTATTTGCGGAACGAGGCGTCGCCCGCCAGCAGGCGCTCGCCGGCGTCGCCCCAGCCGGCGCGGCGCACGAAATCTGCGCGCAGCCTGTCCCTTTCACACATCGCCAAACCGTGCGTCCCCCTGCAGATCGGCGCGCCTGCCCTCGCCCTCCATGGCAAGCGTCACCGTAAGCCGGTCGCTGGGCAGCAATCCGCCCAGCCGCTCCGCCCATTCGACCAGCGCAATACCGTCGGCGCGCGCCTCTTCCCAGCCCAATTCGAAGACCTGCTCGGGGCTCTCCAGGCGATAGAGATCGAAGTGCCAGAACGCCCCGCGCCTTGTGTCATAGACCTCGACCAGCGTGAAGGTGGGGCTGGGCACGATCAATGCGGGATCGCCCGAGGCGGCGCGCAGGATGGCGCGGGCCAGGGTCGTCTTGCCGACGCCGAGGCCGCCCTGCAAGGCGACGACATCGCGTGGCCCAAGACGTTGCGCCAGCCGAGCCCCCAGCCGCTCGGTCGCGGCTTCGTCGGGCAGGGAAAAAGAAAAAGTCGGCATCGGTACTCCGATGCCGACTTTTTAACACGTCGCCCGCGGGCGGTGTCTGTGGGTCGATGCGCGCATTTCCGAGTGTGACGGAGCCGCTCGGGGCTCCGTCACACTCGGAAATCGCTTTAGTAACGGTAGAGGTCGCCCTTGAACGGGCCGGCCTCGGGTACGCCGATGTACTTGGCCTGGTCGGGCCGCAGCTTGGTCAGCTTGGCGCCGACTTTGTCGAGATGCAGCGCCGCCACCTTCTCGTCGAGGAACTTCGGCAGGGTATAGACCTTCTTCTCGTACTTGCCCGGGTTGGTCCACAGTTCGACCTGGGCCAGCGTCTGGTTCGAGAACGAGGCCGACATCACGAAGCTCGGATGGCCGGTGGCGTTGCCCAGGTTCACCAGGCGGCCTTCCGACAGCACGATGATGCGCTTGCCGTCGGGGAATTCGACCTCGTCGACCTGCGGCTTGACGTTGTGCCACTTGAAGTTCCGCAGGTTGGCGATCTGGATCTCGGAGTCGAAGTGGCCGATGTTGCAGACGATGGCGCGGTGCTTCATCGCCTTCATGTGGTCGAGCGTGAGGACGTCGACGTTGCCGGTCGCGGTGACGAAGATGTCGGCCTTGGGGGCCGCTTCTTCCATGGTGACGACCTCATAGCCTTCCATTGCCGCCTGCAGGGCGCAGATCGGATCGACCTCGGAGACCATGACGCGGCAGCCGGCCTGGCGCAGCGAGGCGGCCGAGCCCTTGCCGACGTCGCCGAAGCCCGCGACCATCGCAACCTTGCCAGACATCATGACGTCGGTGCCGCGGCGGATGCCGTCGACCAGCGATTCGCGGCAGCCGTAGAGGTTGTCGAACTTCGACTTGGTGACCGAATCGTTGACGTTGATGGCCGGCCACAGGAGCTTGCCTTCCTTGGCCATGCTGTAGAGACGGTGCACGCCCGTGGTCGTCTCTTCGGTCACGCCCCTGATCGAGGTGCCGAGCTTGGCGTACCAGCCGGGCTTGGCCTTGTTGGTCCTGGCGATCGCCTTGTAGAGGACTTCTTCCTCTTCGTTGGTCGGCTTGGCGATCAGCGACGGATCCTTCTCTGCGCGCGCGCCGAGATGGACCAGCAGCGTGGCGTCGCCGCCGTCGTCCAGGATCATGTTCGGCTCGCCGCCGTCGCCCCATTCGAAGATCTTGTGGGTGTAGTCCCAGTATTCCTCGAGGCTCTCGCCCTTGATGGCGAACACCGGCGTGCCAGCCTTGGCGATCGCCGCGGCGGCGTGGTCCTGGGTCGAGTAGATGTTGCACGAGGCCCAGCGCACGTCGGCGCCCAGCGCCTTCAGCGTCTCGATCAGCACGCCGGTCTGGATGGTCATGTGCAGCGAGCCCGCGATGCGCGCGCCCTTCAGCGGCTTCTTGGGGCCGTATTCCTTGCGGATCGACATCAGGCCCGGCATCTCGGTCTCGGCCATGTCGAGTTCCTTGCGGCCCCAGTCGGCGAGACCGATATCCTTGACGACGTAGTCCTGGGCCATTTGGCGCTCCCGGCATTGAATGAGGTGGCGTGGGTCTTATCAGCGCTCCGACCCCGCCTCAACGCGCCATATGCGCATATAAGCAAGAATTTATGCCGATATTCGCCAAGCTTTATACGGTCATGTCGTCCCTTGCGGACCGCGCGCTTCCAGCGCGCTCATGATTCATATTCCTCTCCCCCCTTGGGGGAGAGGTTAGGTGAGGGGTTACCGAAGATCTTCTGTGAGTACCCCCTCACCCAGCCTCTCCCCCAGGGGGAGAGGAGCATGAGGTCGTGGCGTGATGTCATGAGCGCGCTGGAAGCGCGCGGTCCGGAAGACGTAGAATCACTCTTCGCCGAACTTGCCCTCGACCAGGGCCGACAGGGCGGCCATGGCCTCAGGGGCCTGCCGCCCCGAGCAGGAGAGCTCGATCTCGCTGCCGATGCCGGCAGCCAGCATCATCAGGCCCATGATGGAGAGGCCGGAGACTTCCTGGCCCTTGAAGGACACGCGCACGAGGGCGTCGAACTGGCCGGCGGTGCGCACGAACTTCGCGGCGGCCCGCGCGTGCAGGCCGCGCTTGTTGGCGATGGGGAGGTTGCGCCGCAGCGCTCCGATGCTCGCGTCCGCGGCCCCTTCGGACCCAGCATCCGTCACGAAGCTTCCTTGGCCAGGATGCGCGAGGCGACGGTGATGTACTTGCGGCCCGCCTCCTGGGCCATGCGCACGGCCTCGGCGATCGGCCGGGTGCGCACCGAGGCGAGCTTGACCAGCATCGGCAGGTTGACGCCGGCCAGCACCTCTATGCGCGCCTGCTCCATGATCGAGATGGCGAGATTGGACGGCGTGCCGCCGAACATGTCGGTCAGGACGATCACCCCGTCGCCCGTGTCACAGGCCTTGGCGCTCTCCAGGATCTCGGCGCGCCGCTTTTCCATGTCGTCGTCGGCGCCGATACAGACCGCCAACACACATTGCTGCGGACCCACGACATGCTCCAGGGCGGCGATGAATTCACGCGCCAGATTGCCGTGGGTCACCAGAACGATGCCAATCATTCGTATGCTCTACCCTGCACCGCCAGCCTCCCCGGCTGCATCGGCGTCCCGGTGCGAGAGAGTGACCGAGCGGCCCGCGCCGCGCAACCACTCCGCAAGCTCCTCGGCGACCGCCACCGAGCGATGGCGGCCCCCCGTACAACCGATGGCGATGGTCAAATAGCTCTTGCCCTCGGCGTCGAATCGGGGCAGCAGCGGCCCGATCAGGCCCTTGAGCGAATCGATGAACGGCCGGTAGCCGGGATCGCCGGCCACGTAGCCCGCGACCGCCGGGTTGCGGCCGGTCAGCGGTTTCAGCGCCGGCTCGTAATGGGGATTTTTCAGGAACCGCACGTCGAACACGAGGTCGGCCTCGCGCGGCAGGCCGCGGCGGTAGGAGAACGACATCACCGCGAGCCGCGTATTGAGGCTGTGGCCGAGCGCGAAGTGGCCGACCAGGAGCTGCTTGAAGGCGTGCGGCGAGAGCGCCGAGGTGTCGATCACGACGTCGGCCGAATCGCGCACCCAGCCGAGCTGCTTGCGCTCCTCGCCGATGCCGTCCTTGACCGGACGGTCGGGCGCCAGCGGATGCGGCCGGCGCGATTCGGTGTAGCGCCGCAGCAGGGTCTCGCTGTCGCAGTCGAGGAACAGCAGTCGCACCGTGATGTCGGCGCGCAGGCGCAGCTCCTGGATGCGGCGCACCAGGTCGTGCGGATCGAAGCCGTAGGTGCGGGTGTCGACGCCGAAGGCGAGGGGAACGGCCATCTCGCCGGGACTGCCGGCGGTCGAGCGCATCAGGTCGCCGAGCAGCGGCAGCGGCACGTTGTCGACCGCGACGTAGCCCATGTCCTCGAGGGCGGCCAGCGCCGTGCCGCGGCCAGCTCCCGAAAGTCCTGTCACCAGGACGAAGGGGCGGCGCGTGTCGCGTTGGCGAGCGGTGGTAGAAGTTGCCGGGCTGTCGGGCATGGCTGAAACGCGCCGATCATGCGTTGGCGATTTGCATCAAGGCAAGGCGCAACTTTGCAGAAGCGGACGCTTCGAACGGTGCCAGTGAAACAACCGGGAGATCGATTCCCAGGATCTTTTCGCGGACAGGTTCAGGCAGGCGTTCGATTCGCTGAGGCTGGGCGAGATCGACCAGCAGTGCCACGGCAGCGCGTCTCACCGATTGATCACGGCCGACCTTCACGATGCCGAGCCCGCGCGCTTCGATCAGACCGGCTATGCGTGCCGGCGCGGCGGCGATCACCTGCTTGCCCTGGCGGTTGAGCTCGGTCTGGTCGTCGGCCACCAGGCGCCAGCCGGTCTCGATCAGGCGCAGCGCGAGATCGGACTTGCCGGCGCCCGAGGGCCCGCGCAACAGCACGGCGCGCCACGTGCGGCCTCGGCGCAACGCCACACAGGTCGCGTGGACGAGAGTCATCTTCTTCAACCCGAAAGCTTTCTCCTGCATCCCCCTCACCCAGCCTCTCCCCCAAGGGGGAGAGGAGCATGAGAAGAGCGATGAGCGAGCCGGAGGCTCGCGGTCCGGAAGAGCAGGAGCTTGATCACTTGCGGCCGTCGGCCGCCGGCACACGCACGGTGAAGCGCGCGCCGAGCACGCGGCCGTCGGGTGCACGGCGGTTGGAGGCCGAGATCGAGCCGCCGTAGGTCTCCATGATCTGACGGCAGATCGAGAGGCCGAGCCCCGAATGCTGGCCGAAGTGCTCGGTCGGCCGCTCGGAATAGAAGCGCTGGAAGATCGATTCGAGATTGTCCTCGGGAATGCCCGGGCCCTGGTCGTCAATGGTGACGCTGAACGGCCCGCCGCGCGGCGCCCGGCTGAGCTCGACCACGATCCTCGAGCCCGATGGGCTGAAGGAGATCGCGTTGTCGATGACATTGCGGAACACCTGGCCGTAGCGGCCGTCATGGCCATGCCCGAGGAAGGGCGGATTGGCGGCCAGACGATACTCGACCTCGACGCCGCCCTTCTGGGAGGCCGTGATGGCATAGTGGATGATCATGTCGCTCAAGAGAGCATTGAGGTCGACCCGCTTCACCTCGCCGCGCATCAGTTCGGCGTCGAGTCGCGAGGCCTCCGAGATGTCGGTGATCAAGCGGTTCAGGCGATTGATGTCGTCGAGCACGATGCCCATCAGCTTCTCGCGCCGCTCCGGCTCGAGATTGGGCCGCGCCGCCACCTCGATCGCCGAGCGCAGCGAGGTCAGCGGGTTCTTGAGCTCGTGCGCCACGTCGGCGGCAAAGCTCTCGATGGTGCCGATGCGCTGCCACAGCGCATCGGTCATCGAGCGTAGGGCGTCATTCAGGTCGCCGATCTCGTCGCCGCGCTTGCCGAGGTCGGGAATCTCCGGCCGGCTCTCGCGTGCCAGCCGCACCTCGTCGGCGGCGCGCGCCAGCCGCACGATCGGCTGGGTGATCGTCCCGGCGAGGTAAAGCGACAGCAGCACGGTGATGCCGAGCGCGGCCGCCGCGATCACCATCATGTCGTAGCGCACCTCGCGCAGCGAGGCGGCGATGGCGCGGTTGTCGCGCGTCAGCATCAGCGCGCCCAGCACCTGCTTGTAGCGCTGCACCGGCACGGCGGCGCTCAGGATCAGCATGCCGTCGTTGGAGACGCGCACTGCCGACGCGTTGAAGCCGCGCAGCGCGCTCGCCGCCTCGGGGAAGTCGCGCACCGTGGGCACGGCGCGCTCGACATATTCGGGAAAGCGATCGACGCGCGAGAGCTGGCGGGCGACCCAGTCGCCGACGCGCTCGCCCCAGTGCGGCTCGACCGCAGGCACGGCCTGCGGTGGCGGCAGGGGCATGACATGGATGCGCCCGGCGTCGCTCAGGATGGCCGAATCGCCTAAAAGCTCGCCGGTCTCGCTGAACAGGCGCGCCCGCACGCCGGTCGGGCGGACCAGCCGGGTGAGGAGCTGGCGGGCGGCGTCGGCATCGAGGCGGTTGACCGTGGTCTCGCCGCCGGCGACCGCGACCTCGCCGATGCCCGCCGCCACCATCTCGCCCTGGACGGCGAGCGAGGCGAGCTCGGCGTCTATCAGCTCTTCTTCGTAGTCGCTGAGATAGACGGCGCCGAGCGTCAGCAGCGCCACCGGGATGATGTTCAGCAGCAGGATGCGGCGGGTGAGCGGCGAATAGCGCCGTGTCGCACTGCGCCGGCGGCGCAGCAGGGACGGCGTCTCGGCCGAGGCGGCGCGCGGCGGCACCTCGTCGCGGTGCCCCAGCGCCGCGGCGATTCGCGCCCGCAGATCCTGCAGTCCGAACCGTCGTCCGGGCTCAGGCGTCGCGGTATCGGTATCCGATGCCATAAAGCGTTTCGATCTGCTCGAACTCGCCGTCGACCTCGCGGAACTTGCGGCGCACTCGCTTGATGTGGCTGTCGATCGTGCGGTCGTCGACGTAGATCGTCTCGCCGTAGGCCGCATCCATCAGCTGGTCGCGGTTCTTCACGTGACCCGGCCGCTCGGCGAGCGACTTCAAGAGCAGGAACTCGGTGACCGTGAGGTGCACCTCCTTGCCCTTCCAGGTGCACTGGTGGCGAGAGGGATCGAGCACCAGCTCGCCGCGCACGATGCGCTCGGCCGCGGCCTCGCCCTTGGCGCCGCCGCCGTCGGCGCGACGCAGCACGGCGCGGATGCGCTCGAGCAGCAGGCGCTGCGAGAACGGCTTCCTGATGAAATCGTCGGCGCCCATGCGCAGGCCCAGCACCTCGTCGATCTCCTCGTCCTTCGAGGTCAGGAAGATCACCGGGAACTGCTGGGTCTTGCGGATGCGGTTGAGCAGCTCCATGCCGTCCATGCGCGGCATCTTGATATCGAAGATGCCGAGGTCGGGCGGCGACTGGTTCAGCCCCTCCAGGGCCGAGGCGCCGTCGTTATAGGTCTTGATCTGAAACCCTTCGGCTTCGAGCAGCATCGACACGGAAGTCAGGATGTTGCGGTCGTCGTCAACCAGGGCGATGTTTTTGCGCACGGCGTGGCTTCTCCTGTCGGGGCGGGTAATGGTAGCACAGTCCGGGCCGTTGCCGCCGCCGCCGCAATCTGCCATCGATGTGAGTGAATTAAGGCGCTTTTGGCTCCCAACCCTTAAAATCATGCAATCCGAAGACATGTCCCGCGGCGTCCGCGACCTCGTGCGTGGCCTCGATCGCGCCGCTCTGGCGACGGCCCTGCCCGTCGAAGGCGCTCCCTGGCCCTACGCCTCGCTGGTGCTGGCGGCCGTCGACCATGACCTGTCGCCGATCCTGCTGTTGAGCGACCTTGCCGAACATAGCAAGGCCATTGCCGCCGATGCCCGCGTATCGCTGTTCTTCGACGGCACCCATGGCCTCGATCAGCCGCTCACCGGGCCACGAGTGACGCTGGTCGGCCGCGCGGCGCGCACCGACGATGCCCGTCTGGCCCGCCGTTTCCTGGCCCGGCATCCCGATGCCGAGATGTATGCCGGCTTCAAGGACTTCCACTTCTATCGGATCGCCGTCGAGCGTGCCCATCTGGTTGCGGGCTTCGGCAAGATCAGATGGCTTTCGGCCGCGGAGCTCGGCGCCGAGCCGGCAGGGGGCCTTGCCGACGCCGAAGAAGGCATCATCAGCCATATGAACGAGGACCATGCGGATGCTGTGCAACTCTACGCCGCCAAGCTGCTGGGACTTGGCGGCAGTGACTGGCGGATGACCGGGATCGACGCCGAGGGGATCGACCTGCGGCAGAGCGGGCAGGTCGCCCGGCTGGCCTTCGAGGCGCCGCTCCGTGCGGCTTCCGAGGCCCGCAAGGTGTTGGTGGCATTGGTTGGCAAGGCGAGGACAGTCTGATTCCGCGCCGCGGCATCTTGTTCGCGGTTGCAAAATCTGATCCACATGATCCTCGACACTAAACTGTCGCAGGCGTGCTGGCCCTCTTGCCACCCCAAATTGGTCCCAGTAGCGCATAGGGCCGACCGGTTAGAGTTGTCTTAAGATTTACCGATAAGACTTTGAACAGGAGAAACGCCGTGAAGCAGGCGGGCTTCGTCGTCCCCAAATTCGGGCTCGAGACGCTGGGGTTGAAGAACCTCGGTAACGTCCATTGGAACCTGTCGGTTCCCGCTCTCTACGAGGAGGCGGTGCGCCGCGGCGAGGGCCAGGTGGCGGACGGCGGCGCGCTGGTGGTGCGCACCGGCGTCCATACCGGCCGCTCGCCCAACGACAAGTTCTTCGTCGAGGATTCGGAGACCAAGGGCCGCATCGACTGGGGCAAGACCAACAAGCCGATCTCGCCCGAGCGCTATCGCGCCCTCTACAACCGCATGCTGGCCTACGCCCAGCGCCGCGAGCTGTTCGTGCGCGACTGCTGGGCCGGCGCCGATCCCCAGCATCGCATCGGCGTGCGCGTGCTGACCGAGACCGCCTGGCACAACCTCTTTGCCCGCAACATGTTCCTCAGGCCGCGCCATGAGGAGCTCGAAGGCTTCAAGCCCGAGTTCACCATCCTGAACCTGCCGGGTTTCCAGGCCGATCCCAAGAGCGACGGCACGGCGTCGGACTGCGCCATCCTGGTGAACTTCAGCGAGCGCGTCGTGGCGATCTGCGGCACCTGGTACGCCGGCGAGATCAAGAAGTCGGTGTTCACCATCATGAACTACCTGCTGCCCGACAAGAACGTGCTGCCCATGCACGCCTCGGCCAACATCGGTCCCAAGGGCGACGTGGCGATCTTCTTCGGACTCTCAGGGACTGGAAAGACCACGCTGTCGGCCGATCCGTCGCGCACGCTGCTGGGCGACGACGAGCACGGCTGGGGCGAGACCAGCCTCTTCAACTTCGAGGGCGGCTGCTACGCCAAGGTGATCAAGCTGTCACGCCAGGCCGAGCCCGAGATCTACGCCACCACCGAGCGCTTCGGCACGGTGCTGGAGAACGTGGTGATCGATCCGGCGACCGGCGGGCTCGACCTCGATGACGGGCGATACACCGAGAACACGCGCGCCTGTTATCCGCTGGATTTCATTCCCAACGCGTCGGATACGGGCCTTGCCGGTATTCCGGAAAACATCGTCATGCTGACGGCCGACGCTTTCGGTGTGCTGCCGCCGATCTCCCGGCTCAGCCCCGAGCAGGCGATGTATCACTTCCTGTCCGGCTACACCGCGCGCGTGGCCGGCACCGAGAAGGGCGTGACCGAGCCGCAGGCGACCTTCTCGACCTGCTTCGGCGCGCCGTTCATGCCGCGCCACCCCACCGTCTACGCCAAGATGCTGGGCGAGAAGATGGCCCGCCAGCACGTCAAATGCTGGCTGGTCAACACCGGCTGGTCGGGCGGCGGCTTCGGCGTCGGCGAGCGCATGTCGATCCGCCACACCCGAGCCATGGTGCGGGCGGCGCTGGACGGCACGCTGGCCGCGGCGGCGAGCTCGCCCGACCCGCACTTCGGCATGCAGGTGCCCAGCGCCTGCCCCGACGTGCCGGGCGAGGTGCTGAACCCCAAGAACACCTGGAAGGACAAGAAGGCCTACGACAGCGCGGCGCGCGACGTCGCCAAGCGCTTCGAGGCGAACTTCCAGCAGTTCGAGAGCCACGTCGACGGCAAGGTGAAGCAGGCGGCGATCCGGGCGGCAGCTTAGCTTCCCCCCCTTCGCGGATTCCGCGAAGGGGAGGGAAGTCCACACCGGAACCGACTATGATGTTCCGGACGTGACTACCGTGACCACCAATGGCGCTGCCGTCCGACAGCGCCTGCGACTGCCGCTGATCGCGGCGTTGGCGCTTGCGTTCGTCTCGCTGTCGCTGATCTCCGGCATCGCCTACATCGTCGTGCTGGCCGGCGCCACCAACACCGCCGAAAAGCTCATGGTCGACCGCGCCGCCCGCGTCGTCGACTCCCAGATCGCGTCAATCAGGATCAAGCTCGACGCCATCACCGACCATATGCAGATGGTCGCCGCCCTCGCCGGCCGCGGCCGGCTCGACATCAGCTCGCCAGTCGACATGCGTGAGGCGCTTTGGGTGATGATGACCCAGGTGCCGGCGATCTCGAGCGCGGCCTTCGCCACATTCGATCTCAAGATGGTACGCGTCGCCCGCCGCCCCGACGGCCAGGTGATCCGTGACACCATTTCCCTGGCCGACCTGCCGCGCGGCCTGGAACGCTTCCGCGAGCTGCAGACCTCGCATGTCACCTTCTGGGGCGCGCTGTTCTGGAACGACGTCGAGAAACAGCCGGTGCTCAACGTGCGCACGCCGATCCGGCGCATCGACGACGCCTTCATCGGCGGCCTGCTGGCCACGGTGGCGCTCGGCGACCTGTCGCTGCTGATCGGCGAGGCGAGCCATGAAAGCGGCGGCCGATATTTCATCCTGGTCGGGCGCGATCGCGTGCTGGCGCATCGTCGCCTGGTCGATCCGCGCGGCCTCGAGCTCAGCGCCGATCGCGAGCTGCCGACCATCAAGGAAGTCGACGATCCGGTGCTGGCGCGCATCTGGTCGCCGCCGATCCGCAGCCCGCAGCTCGACCGAGGCCTGGGCGATATTGGCCATGTCATCGAGGCCGAGGGACGGCGCTGGGTGTTCGTCTATCGCGAGCTACCGGGCTACGGCCCGACGCCCTGGTTGGTCGGGCAGTACTTTCCACTGGAAGACGCCACCAGCGACCTCGACCGGCTGACCAATGGCGCCATCGTCGGCGGCGCCACTCTCGCGGTCGCGGTCCTGCTGGCGCTGCTGATCGGGCTGTCGATGGCGCGCTCGATCCGCACCATCACGTCGGCTGCCGAATCCATCGAGCGGCTGGAGTTCGATCAGCCGTTCCACCGCAGCTCGCGGCTGCGCGAGATCGACGATGCCGGCCACAGCCTCGACAAGGCGCGCGGCGCCTTGAAATGGTTCGGCGCCTACGTGCCGCACCGCCTGGTGTTCCGGTTGATGGAGCTTGGCGAGGACGCCGTGCGCTCGCGCCGGCGCAACGTCACGGTGATGTTCTCCGACATCGTCGAGTTCACACCGCAGGCCGAAGACCTGCCCGAACAGCAGACCGCCGACCTGCTGAACCATCACTTCGCGCTGCTGGGCGCCTGCATCGACCACGAGCACGGCGTGATCGACAAGTACATCGGCGACTCCGTCATGGCGGTGTGGGGTGGCCTGTCGCGCATGGAAGACCACGCCGACCATGCGGTGCGGGCGGCGCTCGCCATTGCCCGTGTGATCGCCGAGGACAATGCCGCGCGCCGCGCTGCCGGCGAGGCGCCGATCCGCGTGCGCATCGGGCTGCATTCCGGTCCGGTCGTGGTCGGCAATATCGGCGCGCCGGGCCGCGTGAACTTCACGGTGGTCGGTGACACGGTGAACATCGCCCAGCGCTTCGAGCAGCTCGGCAAGGAGTTCATGAAGGAGGGCGAGGAGATCGTCGTGCTGGCGAGCGGCAGCACGATGGGCGCGATCCGCGAGCGCGATGCTGTTGGCCTTGGCCCCCTCAAACCGGAGCTGCGGCAGGTCAAGGGCCACGACGATCCCGTCGAGGTGTATCGTCTGGTGTGACGTGCTGGACGGGGCGCACCCTCTACCGCTAGTGTGTGCCGACGTCACCGAGCACTAAACAAGGGCGAACTATGAACAGGCGTCATCTGCTGGGCTTTTCGCGGTGGCCCTGACGCTGGGGCCATGCGTCCTCCGGGCGGTCCGCAGACGGCCGAAAAGGCGGGCGTGATTTGCATCCTTCAATCCGGACAAGGGCTGGGTGAAGGCGGATATGACGCCTCCCTGAGGGAGGCGAAGAAGCGGGAGAAGATCATGATCAAAACGAAAATCCTCACACTCCTCGTCGTCGCCGGGTTCCTCGGCGGCTGCGAGAACATGACGATGGGCCAGAAGGGCGCGGTGACTGGCGCGGCGCTCGGCACCGGCATCGCGGCCGTGGCCGGCGGCAGCTTCGGCGCGGTCGTTGGCGCCGGCCTGATCGGCGGCGCCGTGGGCTATCTCGGCGGCAGCGCCATCGGCGACAAGTAACGGAGGCCATGATGCGCGAACTTCTCGTCGCCGCCGCCCTGATGTCCATCGCGGGCACCGCCCAGGCGCAGCCGACCAACTTCGACCAGGCGGCCTACATCACCTGCAAGGAAGCCCACGCCATGAACCCCGAGGCGCGCAAGACGCTGGCGGTCTACCTGGCCGACCACGCCGCGCGCTATCGCGGCGTCGTCATTCCCGACGGCGCGGTGGGTGCGCAGATCGGCCATCTCGTGCGCGGCGGCTGCACGCTGGCGCCGGACGCCTATCTCTTCACGGTGATCGATCGCGCGATCCTGGCGGAGATGAAGAACCTGCCCAAGCGGCAGTAGTCTTCCGGGAGCGCGGGCCTCCGGCCCGCTCATGACCTTCTTCATGCTCCTCTCCCCCGCTAGGGGGAGAGGTTAGGTGAGGGGGCTGCACGAGCTGTCGATGCCCCCTCACCCAGCCTCTCCCCCTAGCGGGGGAGAGGAGCATGAGCGTTCCTACGTCAACTTGATCATGATGTGCTTGGCGTAGGCCGGCCGCGTGCCGAGCCGCTCGTACCACGCGCGCACGTTCTTCAGTTCGGGCCGCTCGATGTCGAGCGCGTACCAGCGGTAGACGAAACAGCCGACCGGGATGTCGCCCATGGTGAAGTGCTGGCCGCCGACGTACTTGCGGCCCTCCAGCCAGCCGTCGAGCCGGCCGAACAGCCGGCCGGCATCCTCGGCCGCCTTCTTGATCGCCGCTATGTCGCGCTTCTCGGGCGGCGTGCGGATCAGGCCCCAGAAGCAGACGCGCATGGGCTCGGAGATCGTGCTGAGCTGCCAGTCCATCCAGCGATCGGCGTCGCTCCTCTGGCCGGGATCGTTGGGCCACATGGTGCCGGCGGCGTACTTGGCCGACAGGTAGCGCACCGCCGAGTTGCTCTCCCAGATCACGCGCCCGCCAGCGTCGATGGTCGGCACGACGCCGTTGGGGTTCATGTCGAGGTACCATTTCTGGTCGTTGCCGCCGAAGGCGCCGCCGACATCGGTGCGCTCGTATTTCAGGCCGCACTCGTCGGCGGCCCACAGCACCTTCATGACGTTGATCGAATTGGCACGGCCCCAGATCTTCATGGCTGTTCTTTCCCTAGAAGTGACATTCCCATCGCAGGTTCGTGTCGGCCACGATCTGCAACGTCAACCTGAATCGCGGCGAGGTCGCAGTTCCGAGGGTCGAATCGTCGAACGCGACCTTGGTATCGCTCAGCCACACCGGCTGGCGGCCCGGATGGACCTGTTCGTCGCGGCAGATGCGTTCGGGCGTGATCACGTGGATCGCCGGCGTATAGCGTGCGAGATCCAGGAGTTCCATCACCGGGCCGTTCATCAAAGAAGGGTCCCAGGAGATGGCATAGCGCGCGTTCGGCGAGAGAATGGGCGGGCGGGCAACGACGGTGACGCTGCCGTCGCCGGCGCGCACCAGGAAGGCCATCTCGTCTTCGTATGCCCTGACGTTGATGACGTAGGTGCGAAGGGTGCCTGGCCACCAGGCGACCAGCCGATGCGTGCGGAACGCAGAGTTCCCGCACGTGTTGAGGTCGTCGCAATCGGTGATCCTTAACGTGCGGAAACCGTCCAGCCGCAGCTCGAGCACGCGGCCCTCGCGCAAGGCCTGGCCCGGTATCTCGGCCATCACCTTGGCCTCCTGGTCATCGGGCGAGGCAGCGCCCTGTGGCGTCTCGCAGCATGGCTTGTCCTCGATCACGATCCGGGAGCCCCAGACCAGCCCCGGCATTGCCATTCGCCGGTAAGACTGATCGTCAGGCAGGGTCTGGTAGTTGACCTGGGCTTGTGTCGGGAGCGCCAGGAGCAAGGCCGCGAGAACAGCGGCGCTCCTCAGCATTGCCACTGCCCCTTGCCGCCCTCGACTCGCAGCAACTGCTTGGTGTTGGGCTTGTCCTCGGGCAGGGGCGATTCGCCTTCGAACGTCACATGCGTCTCGTCGGTCCACACGGGGATCGGCCGCAGGAACGAGTTCGGGCCGGCGCCGCTGCAGTCGGGCATCGCCGTCACCTTGGTCGCGGTCGGCGGATTGCGGCTGAGGTCGATGATCTCGAGGTCGACACCCGACATCAGGTTGGACACCAGGGCGACGGCCTGACGGCCGGACGGAGACAGCACGGGCGGGGCGGTGGCGACCAAAGTGCGGCCGTCACGCTCCGACACGAGGTAGGCCGCACTCTCTTCGTAGAGTCCGACCAGCACCACGTAGAGGCGATGCTGCGGCCACCAATCGACCAGCCGATGGACGCGCGTGCCGTCGGCCTCGCAACCGCTCTGGTCGTCACAGTCGGTGAGCTTGAGCGTGCGATTGCCGGCAAGCTTGAGCAGGAGGGTGCGGCCATCGCGGGCCGCCGCGCCGGACCACTTCGCCAGTGCCGCGCTGTCGGGGTTGTTGACCCTGGCGTTGCGGCTCGGTCCGCAGCAGGGCTGGGTCTCGATCGTGGCCTTCGAGCCGTGCAGGAGGCCGGACGCCGGCAGCGCCCATTCCTTGGCCGGGTCCTGAGCCTGCGCCGTCGCCGCGACAAGCCCGACGGCAGCGACCACCGGCCATAGCCGTCGCATGGCCTAGTGCGCCGCCGCCCAGTTGTCGCCGACGCCGGTTTCGACCACCAGCGGCACCGACAGCGTAGCGGCACCCTCCATGACCGTGCGCGTGACGTCCTTGGTCTTGTCGATCTCCTTATCGGGTACCTCGAACAGGAGCTCGTCATGCACCTGGAGCAGCATGCGGCCCTTGAGCTTCGCCGCCTTGAGCGCGCCGGGAAGCTTGATCATCGCCTTCTTGATGATGTCGGCGGCGCCGCCCTGCAGGGGCGCGTTGATCGCCGCGCGCTCGGCGAAGGCGCGCATGCCCTGGCTCTTGTCGGCAATGAAACGCAGATGAATCTTGCGGCCGAACGGCGTCTTCACGTAGCCGTTCTTGCGCGCGTACTCCTTGGTCGTCTCCATGTAGTCGCGGATGCCGGGATAGCGCTGGAAGTACTTGGCGATGTACTCGCGCGCCTCTTGCTGGCCGATGCCGAGCTGGTTGGCGAGGCCGAACGCCGAGATGCCGTAGATGATGCCGAAGTTGATGGCCTTGGCGCGCCGACGCACCATCGGGTCCATGCCCTTCACCGGCACGCCGAACATCTCACTCGCCGTGATGGCGTGGATGTCGTCGCCGCGCTCGAAGGCGGTCTTGAGCGAGGCGATGTCGGCCACGTGCGCGAGCAGCCTGAGCTCGATCTGCGAATAGTCGGCCGAGAGGAGCTTGTGGCCCTGCTCGGCGATGAAGGCCTGACGGATCTTGCGGCCTTCCTCGGTGCGCACCGGGATGTTCTGCAGGTTCGGATCGGTCGAGGCGAGCCGCCCGGTCGCGGCACCGGTCATCTGATAAGAGGTATGGATGCGGCCGGTCTTGGCGTCGAGCTCGCGCACCAGGGCATCGGTGTAGGTGCCCTTGAGCTTGGCGATCTGGCGGTGCTCCATGATCTTGACCGGCAGGGCATGGCCCTGGGCCGCCAGGTCTTCCAGGATGCTGACGTCGGTCGCCCACGAGCCGTTCTTGTTGCGCCGGCCGCCCGGCAGATTCTGCTCGTCGAACAGGATCTCACCCAGCTGCTTGGGCGAGCCGACGTTGAACGGCCGACCGGCGAGCTTGTGGAGCTCCTGCTCGAGCTCGAGCATGCGCTTCTCGAACTCCGACGAGAGCTTTTTGAGCTGCGGCGCGTCGACCTTGATGCCGGCCTGCTCCATGCCGAGCAGCACCGGGATCAGCGGCCGCTCGATGGTCTCGTAGACACTGACCATGTGCTCGCGGGCCAGCCGGGGCTTGAACTGCGCCCACAGCTGCATGGTGACGTCGGCGTCCTCGGCGGCGTAGTCGCGCGCCTTGTCGATCGGCACCTTGTCGAAGCCGACCTGCTTGGCGCCGCTGCCGGCCACGTCGGAGAACTTGATGGTGTCCTGGCCGAGATAGAGCTTGGCGAGATCGTCCATGCCGTGATTGTGCTTGCCGGCGTCGAGCACGAAGGACAGCAACATGGTGTCGTCGACCGGCGCCACCTCGATGCCGAGCTGGCGGAACACGCACATGTCGTACTTGATGTTCTGGCCGACCTTGAGAACCGACGGATCCTCGAGCAGCGGCTTCAGCTTGGCGATGGCCGTCTTGAGCGGGATCTGGCCGGACAGCAGGTCGCCGGCATCCTTGGCCCCGCCGTCGCCGGCAAGGTCGAGCGCGCCCTGCACCTCGGCGCCGGGCTTGCGATGGCTGAGCGGCAGGTAGGCCGCGCGCCGCTTGGTCGAGTTGACGTTGCCCCACGGCCCTTCGAGCAGGGCGAGCGACACGCCGACCAGGCCGCCGTTCTGGGCGTCGAGTGCATCGGTCTCGCAATCGAAGGCGACCGTGCCGGCGCGTGTCGCCTCGGCGATCCACTCGTCGAGCGCCTTTTCGTCGGTGATCAGCTCGTAGTCGGCGGCAGTGAAAGGCTGGTTCGACTTGGCGCGCGCCGGCGCGGGCTTGGTCTCCGGCGCGGGCAGGGCGGGCTTGGCGGCGAGGGCGGCGGGCGCCGCCGGCGCGACGGGGGCGGTCGCCTCGCCGAGCTCGCCGGTGTAGCGGGCTAAAAGGCTCTTGAAACCCTGCTGCTCCAGCCAGGGCAGCAGCACGTTGGGATCGGGCTTCTTCTTGTCAAAGGCCTCGGGCTCGGCCGGCGTCGGCACGTCGTCCCTGAGCGTGACCAGCTTCAGCGAGATGCGCGCCAGCTCGGCGTTCTGCTGCAGGGCCTCGCGGCGCTTGGGCTGCTTGATCTCGCCGGCGCGCGCCAGGAGCGTCTCGAGGTCGCCGTACTCGTTGATGAGCTGGGCCGCGGTCTTGACGCCGATACCGGGCACGCCGGGCACGTTGTCGGTCGAATCGCCGGCCAGGGCCTGGACGTCGACGACCTTGTCCGGCGTGACGCCGAACTTCTCCATCACCGCCTCGGGTCCGAGCTTGGTCTTCTTGATCGGGTCCATCATTTCGACGCCGGGCCGGATGAGCTGCATCAGGTCCTTGTCGGACGACACGATGGTGCAGGTGGCGCCGGCCTCGACGGCCAGGCGGGCGTAGGTCGCGATCAGGTCGTCGGCCTCGTAGCCGCCGAGTTCGCACACCGTGACGTTGAAGGCCTTGGCCGCTTCGCGGATCAGCGGGAACTGCGGGATCAGGTCCTCGGGCGGCGGCGGGCGGTTGGCCTTGTACTTGTCGTAGATCTGGTTGCGGAAGGTGACCTCGCTGGCGTCGAGGATCATGGCGACGTGGTCGACTTCGGGCTTGTCCAGAAGGTCGGCGACCAGCATGCGGCAGAAGCCGTAGACGGCGTTGATCGGCACGCCGTCGGGCCGCGTCATCGGCGGCAGCGCGTGGTAGGCACGGAACAGGTAACCCGAGCCGTCGACCAGGTAGAGGTTGCGGATCGGCTTGTCGCCGCCGTTGGTGGCTGCCGCGCCGTTGTCCTTGGCCGCCGCCTTGGCAGCAGCCGGTACCTTCGATTTCGCCATGCTCAAGGCCTAGCACGCGGCGGGCCGGACTCTCCAGCACCGGTCATGTGCACAGTCGCTGTTTGAATTCGTGTCGCCCCTACTTGGGTTCTGGACATTCACTTTTCAAACAGGTCGCTGATGTCGTCCAAGGCCGCCGGCGCGATTGACGCATGGCGGGGGTCCATGACCATGCGCTGGCCAAGAAACGCCCAATAGAGGAAAGCAGCCCGACGCTGCGCCTTCTGACCCTCCACCCCGGCCGCCGCCAGCATCTTGGCGATGTAGGAGACCCGCCGGGCGTCGACTGAGGAGACTATCGCGGCGACCTCGCGGTTCTCGGCGGCCCAGGACCTTATGGCGCGGTCCAGGCTGCGCCTGCTCGCGAAGGCGCGTCGCATGAGTTGCTTCAGGCGATCCGGCCGGTCCTTCTGGGCCTCGAGATCTCGGATCACCTGGTCGGTCGCTTGCTCCTGCCAGCTCTGCAGGAGCTGTGCGCGAAAGTCGGCGATGTCGCGGAAGTGCCAGTAGAAGCTGCCGCGCGAGACTTTCAGCCCGTCCGCCATCGGCCCGACCTTCAGGGCGTTGGCGCCCTCCTTCGCAAGAGTGCTGAGGCCATGGCTTATCCAGTCGGACTTGGTGAGGCGATCGGTCATGGGCAGACCATACACACGTGTATTGACGACGGCCACGTCGAGCGCCATATAGACCATACAGAGGTGTATGGTCATGAATTGGCAAAATGCTGCCCTGGCCATGGCCGGGGTCATCGGTGGCGTCACCGCGGTGGTCCACGGAGTCCTGATCCAGCGGTTTGTCGTCAGGCCGGTCGAGGCGTCCTTTCTAGCGGAGCCGCGGACGCCGGAGGCGATCCGGCGGCTGGTGCCGCTGCTCATGCAGTTCAGCACGTTCGCCTGGCTATTGGGCGCGCTCGCCTTGATCGTCGCGGCGCGCTGGTTCGAGCCGCAGGCACGGCTGGTTACCGGCCTGCTGGTCGGCAGCCTCTATCTGTTCGGCGCGCTCGGGAACTTCTGGGCGACCGACGGCCGCCATCCCGGCTGGATGCTGATGGCGGCGGCGCTCGTGCTGATCGCGGTGGGCGTCACTTCACCGAATTGAGCGTCGGCAACCGGTAGCGGTCTTCGGGATCGTTCCAGCCCTTGAAGTTGGGCTTGCGCTTCTCGGCGAAGGCGGCGCGCGATTCCATGAGATCGCTCTTGGCGCCGTGATCGTGCAGGGCGGCGGCGAGCTTCTGCATGTCCGGGCCGGGGGCGGGCCGCATCTGGCGCATCATGTGCACGGTGTTGACGCGCGAGGCCGGCGGCAGGGTGAGCAGGTGCTCGGCCATCTTCAGCGCCTCGGGCATCAGATCGGCGGCATCGACCACGCGGTTCAGGAAGCCGATCTCGTAGAAGCGTTGCGCCGTGAAGCGGAAGCCCAGAGCCATCTCCATGGCGATCGGGTAGGGCACGTTGGCGATGTGGCCGTGATTGTAGCCGCCCAGAAGCCAGCGCTTGGCCTCGGAGACCTCGAAGATCGCCTCGCGCACGGCGAGCCTGAGATCGGTGCGCTCGACCAGCATGAAGCCGCCGCCCATGGCGAAGCCGTTGACCGCGGCGATCACCGGCTTCTCGAGCGCGCCCGTCATGAACGGGTCCTCCTGCTTGGGGCGCTCGCCACCGGCGACGCCCTTCTGCAGCGATTCCTTCATGTCCTCGCCGGCGCAGAAGCCGCGGCCGGCGCCGGTGAAGATCGCGACCTCGAGCTCCTTGCTGTGGCGGAAGTCGGTCCAGATCTTCGCCAGCTCCGTGCGCATCTCGGTGTTGAGCGCATTCAGCCGGTCGGGCCGGTTCATGCGGACTACGAGCACCTGCCCGTGACGTTCGGTTTCGACGACGGCCATGTCTGTTCTCTTCGGTGTCAGTGATAGGACCCGAGTTTGCCGCCGTCCCGCCGGGGCAAGCAAGGCTTGCCAGCCGCCTTGCGGCTGGGCTCTATCCAGCTATATTACAGGTCACAAGGAGGCGGTCATGACCGACACGGCACAGGATCGCGCGGTGAAGAATTATCGCAAGCGGTTGCAGCAGCGCGGCCTGGCCCGCTTCGAGGTGATGGGTCTCGCCGCCGACCGAAAGCTCATTCGCTCCTTGGCGAAGCGCTTGGCCGAAGACGGGCCGGAATCCAAGCGGTTGCGGGCGACCGTCAGCCAGACGCTGACTGACCAGGCACCGCGGCGCGGCCGCATCTACGCGGCGTTGCGTCGTTCACCCATGGTCGGCGCCAGTATCAAGGTCAGGCGCGAAATCACGCAGGGTCGCAAGGTCGATCTGTGACCCGCTACCTGCTCGATACGAACATCATCAGCAATGCCGTTAAGCCCGCGCCATCGCCGGCGCTGGCGGCCTGGATGTCGGCGCAAGCCGATGAAGATCTGTTCATCTCGGCGATCACGCTTGCCGAGATCAGGCGTGGCGTGTTGGAGCGGCCAGCTGGCAGGAAACGTCGCGAGCTGGAAGACTGGTTCTCGGGCCGCAGCGGGCCGACCGCCTTGTTCGTAGGGCGCATCCTGCCGTTCGATGAGATGGCCGCCATGGCATGGGCGAGGCTCATGGCCGAAGGAACGGCGCGGGGCCGCCCGCGCAGCGCCATCGACATGATGATTGCGGCGATTGCCGAGGCCAACGACTGCGTCGTCGTCACTGACAACGACAAGGATTTTGCGGGCCTGACAACCGTCAATCCGCTGCGGGCGACGACCTGATCAAACGGGTCAGGCAAATCCCAGCGCGCGACGCACACTGCGGTCGGCGTCGCTCGTCAGCATCGTGATCAGCGCTTCCGCTTCGTGTGGCGCCGCGGCGTGGCCGGTGACCGCGCAGGTGTAGGTCGTCGCCAGCGCACAGCCGGGTGGTAAGGGCGCGGCGACGACGATGCCCGGTGTCGACAGGATCTCGGTCGTCTGGGTGCAGCCGATGGGTCGTGCGCTCGTCGAGGCGGCGAGCGCGCTCATGGCCGTGGCGCCGTTGGGCGCGGGCCGTAGTCGGTCGGCGAGCGGCTCCCACAGGCCAAGCTCGCGCATGACTTTGGCGAAGTGGACCCCGGCGGTCGACAGCTCGGGATCGGGAAAGTGTATCTCGTCGGCCCCGCGCAGCGCCGTACGCAGGTCGCCGGCCGTTTCGAGGGCGGGCGGCGCGTCGGCCGTGCGCACCGCGACCGCTGTCGGTACCGCGCCGATATCCCTGATCGACGCCGCAACGACATGGCCGACGAGCGCCAGCTCGTCGATCAGCGCCCGGCTCAGCACCAGAAGGTCGGCCGGCTCGCCCGACAGCAGGCGGGCCTTCATGGCGCCGACGGCGCCGAACACGCCGTCGAGGGTGCAGCCGGTCCTGGCTTCGAAGGCTGGCCGCACCTGCTCGACCAGGCCGTGCGCGGCGCCGCCGCTCAGGAGGCGCAGAACCTTCACGGCGCCTTGAGGCCGGCCTGCTGGATGACCTTGGCCCACTTCTCGATGTCGCCCTTGAGGAAGGTCTCGAACTGGGCGGGCGTCATGGTCATGGGCACGGCGCCCTGCTTGGCCCAGGCGTCGCGGATGGCGGGCTTGGCGACCGCCTTGGTGATCTCGCTGTTCAGCCGCTCGACGATGTCCTTGGGTGTGCCCGCGGGCGCCATGATGCCGAGCCACAAGGTCGCCTCGTAGCCCGGCACGCCCGCCTCGCTGACGGTGGGGACGTCGGGCAGCACGGCCGAGCGTTTGTCGCCCGTGGTCGCGAGCGCGCGCACCTGGCCGCTGTCGATGATGGGCTTCATGGCCGTGACCGCATCCAGCATGAGCTGCACGTGTCCGCCGACCACGGCGTTGCGCGCATCGCCGCTGTTCTTGAAAGGCACGTGCAGCAGGTCGGTGCCGGTCATGGTCTTGAACAGCTCGACCGAGAGATGATAGGGCGTGCCCGGGCCGGCCGAGGCATAGGCGAGCTTGCCCGGCTCGGCCTTGGCGAGCGCTATGAGCTCCTTCAGGGTCGTGGCCTTCACCGACGGCGAGACCACCATCACCAGGTCCGACGAATTGACCGGTGCCACCGCGGTGAGATCGCGCATCAGGGCATAGGGCTTGTTGGCCAGCAGCGTCTCGTTGGTGGTGAGCGTGTTGGACATCATCAGCAGCGCGTAGCCGTCGGGCGCGGCCTTGGCGACGATGTCGGCGCCGATCGTGCCACCGGCGCCCGTCTTGTTCTCGATCACGAACTGCTGCTTCAGCGCCTCACCCAGCTCCTGCCCGAGCACGCGCGCGTAGATGTCGGCCGGCCCGCCCGGTCCGAACGGCACCACGATCCTGATCGGTCTGGTGGGCCAGGCCTGGCCCAGTGCCGGCGTGGTCGCGACGGCAAGCGACCCGATCAACAGACTGCGTCGTGCAATGCGAAGCATGATGATCCTCCCTGAATGCCACGTCGTTGTCTGCGTGGTTATACGTTCGTCATGCCACGGCGGCCTTAGTAGCGGAAGTATCTATTGATCCGCTTTCGCGCTTCCTCGACCCCGCGATGGATTCTTTCTTCTTTCGGTTTCGGCGGACGTATCAGTTTCGTCAGCCACACAACGGCAGGCACGCCCATCGTGATGACGACGATCACGACAATGACCAAAGCCGTATACATCGGCATCTCCCAGCCGGGTCAACCCAGGGCGCCGCATATTAGCGCGATTCATGTCGCCATGGTCGAGGCCGGCCGCCAGCGCAGCAGGTAGGCCTGGATGTGGCGCACGATCGTGGCCAGGATCACGCCCACGATCATCAGCACGAACACCGCCACCATCATGCCGGCGGCCTCGCCGCGCGCCTCGGCCTCGATGATCATGCGGCCGATGCCGTGCTCGGCGCCGATGAACTCGCCGACGATGACGCCGATCAGGGAGAACGAGACGGCGGGGGTGAGCGAGGCGAACAGCCAGGCCATGGTCGAGGGCACGATCACCGTGCGCGTCACCTGCCATTCGCCGGCGCCCAGGAGGCGGGCGGCGTTGATGTGGTCGCGGTCGACCGCTCTCGCGCCCTCGAAGGTGTTGAAGAACACCAGGAAGACCACGACCAGCCAGGCGGTCACGATCTTGGAGGCATCGCCGATGCCGAAGGCCAGGATGATGATGGGGGCGAGGGCAATGCGCGGGATCGAGTTGAAGGCGGTGATGTAGGGATAGAAGATCTCGCTCAGCCGATCGGAGCGTCCGAGCAGCAGGCCGAGCACGAAGCCCGAGCTCACGCCGGTGGCGAAGCCCCACAGCGTGTTCTTCAGGGTGAAGTAGGTGGCGATCCAGAGGTTGTTCTCCGACCGGCCGATGCACTTCTCGAAGGCGCCCGGCGTGCCCAGCGTCCACTCGCCGCGCGGGCTGACCAGGCAACCCATGCGCAGGAACTGCTTGAAGATCTCGGACGGCTTGGAGACGAAGTAGGGGTCGAGGATATCGGGCACCAGCCACGGCACCTGGGCGTGCAGGTCCCAGCCCCATTCCCAGATGGCGAGCGCGCCGAGCCCGATGGCGACCTGCCAGAACAGCGTCATGGCCCGCCTCATGTCGGGCTGCTGCCTTTGGCGAATTCCTCGCCCAGCGAGTGCCAGACCTTCGAGAACAGCTCGGCATACTGCGGCGTCTCGCGCAGCTTCACGGCATCGCGCGGGCGAGCGAAATCGACCTTGAAGTCGGCCTTCACCCGGCCCGGCCGCGCCGACATCAGGATGATACGGTCGGCCAGGGTCAGCGCCTCGCCGAGATCGTGGGTGACGAACAGCACGGTCTGGCGCTCGCGCTCCCACAGGCTCAGCAGCACCGAATGCATGTCGAGCTTGGTGTGGGTGTCGAGCGCGCCGAACGGCTCGTCCATCAGGAGGATTTCGGGCCGGGCAATCAGCGTGCGCATCAGCGACACGCGCTGGCGCATGCCGCCCGACAGCGACGCGGGATAGAAGCGGCCGAAGCCGTCGAGGCCGGCCTGATGGATCGCCTCGGCGACGCGCGTCTTGCGTTCCTCGGTCGGCACGCCGGTCAGCTCGAGCGCGTAGCCGATGTTGCCCTCGACAGTGCGCCAGGGAAACAGCGTGTCCTTCTGGAAGACGTAGCCGACATTGCGGATCGGCCGGCCGGGCACGACCACCGAGTCATCGACGCGGATGTCGCCGCCGTTGGGCGTGATCAGCGTCGCCACCATGTTGAGGATGGTGCTCTTGCCGCAGCCCGAGGGGCCGAGCAGGGCCACGAACTCGCCGTCGTTGATGCGGAACGAGGCGTCGTCAACGGCCAGGACCTCGCGGCCTTGGGCGAGGAAGATCTTGCGAAGCCTGTCGATCTCGATGCGGCAGCGAAGCTCCTCAGGCGCAAAGTCAGGCGGGATATTTGGCATGCGCCGCCTTGAGGAACTTGTCGGCGACGGCGTCCTCCAGCTTGATGGGCTGGGTGATGCCGGTGAGCTCGCTCAGCCAGACCTTCTCGCCACGGGCGTAGGAGTCGGGCGTGATCAGGCCGTTCCAGTCGGCGACCTCCTTCAGCTCGCCGATCTCGAGCAGATTGGCGTCGCGCGAGGTCGAGCCGACGAAGCGTTCGATGGTGCCCAGGATGCTCTCGGGATTGTTGGCCTTGATCCATTGCTGGGCGCGCCACATGGCGTTGGTGAAGGCCTGGACCTTCTCCGGCTCCTTGTCGATCGTCTGGACGAGGCAGAAGTTGACGTTCACCGGCACCGGCCCGCCGATCACGGAATTCCAGACCTTGGCGTCGCTCGGCGAATAAATGACCTTGCCCCAGCCGTTGCGCTCGGCCTCGGTCGTCACCGAGATGGCGCTCGACAGCACGTCGACCTGCTTGGTCTTGAGCGCGCCCAGCATGGTCTCGACATTGCCGGTTTGCACCCAGGTCACCTTGTCGGCGAGCCCCATCCTGTCCATGAAATAGTGCGACCACAGGTGCGAGGTGCCGCCGAGCGAGCTCACGCCGAAGATGGCGCGCCGGCCGTCGGGCCGCTTGAAGGCGGCGGCCTTCTGCACCGTGTCGATGCCCTGGTCGAAGAGGTCCTTGCGCACGGCGAAGCGCACGCCGGGCGCGCGCTGGTCGAGCGTGTTCAGCGCCCGGGTCGGCCGGCCGTTCTTGTTGAGCTGCAGCACGTGCAGGATGTCGGCGATGGCGAAGTCGCCCTGGCGCGAGGCCAGGATCTCGCGCGTCTTCACGCCGCTGCCGCCCTGGATCAGCTTGAAGTCGTAGCCTTCGTCCTTGAAGTAGCCCTTCTCCTGGGCGACGAACTGCACCTCGTAGGTCGGCACCGCGACCGGATAGACCGACGTGCCCGTCTTGCCCTGGGCCTGTGCGCCGGCCATCGCCCATGCCGGCGCCGACACCGCGACCGCAATGATGCTGCGGCGCCTGATGACAGAAACCATCGTTCTTCCTCCCGTTTCATTGGACCGCGGCTTGAATCTTACCTTGTTGGATAGAGCCACGGCGCTGCAGCCCGTGCCTTGGCCTGGTGGGCGGCGATCTCGCGCTCGCGCGTCAGGGTCAGCTCGACCTCGTTCAGGCCCTTCAGCAGGGCGTCGCGGCGGATGCCGTCGACCTTGAACTCGATCTTGCGGCCCGACGGCGTCGTCACCGTGCGGTCGTGCAGGTTGATGGCCAGACGCGGCTCGCTGTTGGCGCCGGGCCGCGTCGCGCCTTCGAGCTCGGCGGCGATGGCGAGGACGTCCGCGCGGTCGAGCTGGATGGGTAGCACGCCGTTCTGGAAGCAGTTGTTGTGGAAGATCGGCCCGAACGACGGGGCGATGACGGCGCGGATGCCCATGCCCATCAGCGCCCACACCGCGCCCTCGCGGCTGGAGCCGCAGGCGAAGTTGGTGTCGGCAACCAGGATCTCGGCGCCCTTGTAGGCGGGCTTGTTCAGCGGGAACTCGGGATTGTCGCTGCCGTCGGGCAGGTAGCGCAATGGCTCGAAGGCGTAGGGGCCGAGCTCGGCCTGGGCCACGTCGCGCAGGCGATGGATCGGGATCACGATGTCGGTGTCGATGTTCTGGCGCATCACCGGCGAGGCGATGGCGTCGAGTTCGGTGAAGGCTTTCATGATCGGCCTCTAGATCGAACGGACATCGGCGATGTGGCCGGCGATGGCGGCGGCCGCGGCCATCGCCGGGCTGGCAAGATGCGTGCGCCCGCCCGGCCCCTGGCGGCCGACGAAGTTGCGGTTGGAGGTCGAGACGCTGCGCTGTCCCGGCGCGATCGTGTCGCCGTTGACGGCGAGGCACATCGAGCAGCCGGGCTCGCGCCATTCGAAGCCTGCCTCCTTGAAGACGCGGTCGATGCCCTCGGCCTCCGCCTGGCGCTTGATGTTCTCCGAGCCCGGCACGACCCAGGCACGGACATGGCCCGCCACCTTGCGGCCCTTGGCGACCGCGGCGGCGGCGCGCAGGTCGGAGATGCGACTGTTGGTGCATGAGCCGATGAACACCCAGTCGATCTTGGCGTCCTGGATGCGCTGGCCTGCCGTCAAGCCCATGTAGTCGAGCGCCATCTGCATGGCCTTCTTCTTGTCGGGATCGGCGGCGCTCGCCGGATCGGGCACGGTGTCGGTGACGGGGATCACCTGCTCGGGGCTGGTGCCCCAGGTGATCTGCGGGACGATCTTGCCGACGTCGACCGTGACCTCGCGGTCGAACACCGCGTCGGCGTCGCTGGCGAGCGCGCGCCAGTCGGCGACGGCGCGGTCCCACAGCGCGCCGGTCGGCGCGAAGGGCCGGCCCTTCAGGTACTCGAAGGTCTTCTCGTCCGGTGCGATCATGCCGATCTTGGCGCCGAGCTCGATCGAGAGATTGCAGATCGTGAGCCGGCCCTCGACCTCGAGTGCACGGATGGCGCTGCCGGCATACTCGACGGCGTAGCCCGTGCCTCCCGCGGTGCCGATCTGGCCGATCAGGTGCAGGATCATGTCCTTGGGCGTGACGCCCGGATGACGCGTGCCCTCGAAGGTGACGCGCAGGCGCTTGGGCTTGCGCTGGACCAGCGATTGCGTCGCCAGCACATGGATCACCTCGGTGGCGCCGATGCCGAAGGCGATGGCGCCCATGCCGCCGTGGGTGCAGGTGTGGCTGTCGCCGCACACCAGCAGGGTGCCGGGAAGCGTGATGCCCTGCTCGGGGCCGACGACGTGGATGATGCCCTGGCCGGGCTGGCCGAGGTCGAAGAGCTTGATGCCCCAGCGCTTGGCCTCGCTGCGCATGTCGTACAGCCGCTGGGCGTAGGGCTTCAGCGTGTCGTGGGTGCGGCCGGGCTCGGTCGAGATGACGTGGTCGAAGGTGGCGAAGGTGAGGTCCGGGTTGCGCACCGTCTGGCCGGCGCTCTTGATCATGGCGAGCCCGCGGCCGCCGCCGTCATGCATCAGGTGGCGGCTGATGTGCAGGAGCGCGTAGTCGTCGCCGAGATCGGCGATGACATGGCGTCCCCAGATCTTGTCGAACAGGGTCTGACCCGGCATGGCATTTCCTCTCGCCCGGTCGTTGCCGCGCGGATGCGCACCCCACCACACTTTGGGGGTTGGCGACAACGATTCAGAGTCGGAAGGAAAAACCGCAGCGCGGTTCATTGCTGGGAGCGCGCCACTCCGTGGCGCTCATCTCAGACTATGGTCTGGATGCCCATGAGCGCCACGGAGTGGCGCGCTCCCAGCAAACTACTGTTGCTGCTGATCGACCTGGCCGCTCCAGCCCTTCTTCTCGGCTTCGAAGAACGAGGCGAAGACCTTGCGGATGGTGCTCTCGGCGATGTCGCGGGTGATGAAGACCACGCGGCTCTTGCGGTCGTCGCCCTCGGGCCAGGCATCGAGCGTGGCAGGCGGATGGAAGACGTGCTGCACGCCGTGGATCACGACCGGCTTGTCGGTGTCCTTGACGTTCAGGATGCCCTTCATCCGCAGAAGGTCGGGGCCGCGATAGGTCACCAGCGCATCGAACGCCGCCGCCACCGTCGACCAGCTCATCGGCTCGTCGAAGGTCATGCAGAACGCCTTGATGCGGTCGTCGTGGCGGTTGACGTTGTGCGGGTCCTGCTCGCCGTGGCCATGCTCGTGGTCATGACCATGCTCGTGGCCGTGATCGTCGTGGCCGTGATGATGGTGCCCGTGGCCGCCGCCGTGCCCGTGATCGTAGGCTTCTTCGTGCAGCCAGCGCTTGACGTCGGCGCTCTTGGTGTCGGGATTGTAGAGGCCGGCATTGAGGATCTCGTTGGGATCGATCTCGCCGTCCGAGATCGAATGGAAGGGCGCGCCGGGATTGAGCTGGTGCAAGCGGCTCTTGAGCTCGGAGAGCTTGGGCGCGTCGGCGATGTCGCTCTTGGTCAGCAGCAGCCGGTCGGCGACGGCGGCCTGCTTCACCGCCTCTTCGTGATTGTCGAGCGTGCTCGCGCCGTTGACGCCGTCGACCGTGGTCACCACGCCGTCGAGCCGGTAGCGCGAGGCGAGCAGGGGATCGGTCATCAGCGTGTGCAGGATGGGCGCGGGATCGGCGAGGCCGGTGGTCTCGACCACCATGCGCTTGAACGGCGTCACCTCGCCCTTGGAGCGTTTCAGGAACAGCTCGCTCATGGTGCGCACCAGGTCGCCGCGCACCGTGCAGCACAGGCAGCCCGAGTTCAGGGTCACCATGCCCTCGTCGTCGGACTTCTCGACCAGGAGATGGTCGAGCCCGATCTCGCCGAACTCGTTGATGATCACCGCGGTGTCGGCGAGCTCGGGCCGGCGCAGCAGCTTGTTCAGCAGCGTGGTCTTGCCGCTGCCCAGGAAGCCCGTCAGCACCGTGACGGGGATGCGCTGTTCGGCGGCGGTCTGCGTGTCGCTCATCGTTCACCCTATTTCGACAGGGGTGACACCTGCCAGAAGCGCTCGGTCTTCCTGAACGTTTCCCACGCCCGCTCGAGCTTGCGGCGGCGGCGTTTGGCGCCGGCTTCCGCCTGCTTGGCGAGGCGCTTCAGCGGCTTCTTCACGTCCTCGGTGGGACGCGCCGCCGTGGCGAGGTCGGCCAGCATGTGGCGGGCAACCGCGCGGTCGTTCATGTCGCCGAGCGCGCCCTGCAGGCGCACCGTCGCTTGGATATAGGGCTTGGGCGCCGCCGAGGCAAAGGCCGGCCGCAGGAAGTCGGCCGCATAGCGCAGCTTCTTGATGGCGATGCGCAGCCGGTGCAGGCGGTGGGGGTCGATCGAGGCGAACTTGCGGCCGCGCTTCATGACCTTGTCGTGGTGCGCGTCGAGCTCGGCGCGGGCGAACGCGTCGAGCCGGTCGGTCGGATGGGCCGGCGACAGGTCGAGGAAAATGTGGAGCTGACGGTCGAACGCGTCGAACCGCGCGCCGGAAAGCGCCGAGCGGGCGCGCTGCAGATGGATGTCGGCGAGCCGCCGGGCGACCCGCGCCACCACCGGCGGCACGTCCTCGACCGTCTCCGTCAGGAAGACGTGCAGGTCGCGCGCCGGCGCGCATTCGCCGGCCAGCCACTTGGCCTCGGCTGACAGGGCGCGGATCACCGGGCCATCGACGGCATGGCGGAACAGCCCGAAGGCCGCGCGCAGCCGGCGCAGCGACACCCGGGTCTGATGGATGCCGATCGGCCGCCGGCTTTGCAGCACGATGGCGCGGTACTTGCGGAGGTCGGCATGGCAGTCGGCCACGATGTGGCGCAGCGCGACGTCGGGCGCAGTCGTGGGGGCAAGTCCGGTATCGAAAGGCGCCATGCAGGGGCCGACCGTAGCGGCCGGGAAAGGCCGGGCAACCGCAAAGAACGACAGTCTGATGAAGGTTTTATGACCTTATCATACCATCACCTGGCCTGCATTTTTGGCCGATTTCGCTGGCCGGCCGGCAGGTTAGGTCCCGACGTTTCTGCTCTGTTTCCGGTAGCGGCCGATGGCCGCGCTGCCCTAGAGTCCAACCATGAGCATCGATGCCGCGGCCTTCAAGAAGGGCATGCGCCACCTCGCGGCGAGCGTCACCCTGATCACCACCCGCCACCGCGACCTGCGCGGCGGGCTGACGGCGACCGCGGTCTGCTCGGTCTCGGCCGAACCGCCACAGCTCCTGATCTGCGTCAACAAGACCGCGAGCGCCCATGACCCGATCGCCGAGGCGGGCTTGTTCTGCGTCAACATCCTGGCTCCCGACCATCGCAAGATCGCCGAGCGCTTCGCCGGCATGGACGGAGTGGAAGGCGACGAGCGCTTCATCGACATGGGCGAATGGTCGACCCTCACCACCGGCGCGCCGGTGCTGAAGGGCTGCCCGGTGTCGTTCGACTGCAAGCTGGTGACCAAGGTCGCCGCCGGCACGCACACCATCTATATCGGCGAGATCGTCGATCTCACGCTCGATCCCCAGGCCCACGCGCTGCTCTACTGCGACGGCGCCTTCGTGCACGGCGAGTTGTTGAAGAAGGCGCTGCAGGCAGCCTAGCCACACCGCTGGCCCGACCGACGCCGAATCCTCGAGAAAGGCCCTCCACCTGGCTCGGGGCGACGGATTACCGCTTTTCGCGCCATCCCCGAACCCCTATGTTCCGGCCGCCTGAGGCCCATGGTCTTTGGGGCGTAGCCAAGTGGTAAGGCAGAGGATTTTGATTCCTCCATTCCCAGGTTCGAATCCTGGCGCCCCAGCCAGCCACTCTCCGGTCTCGCGCCTCTGCCGGGGACAACTCCAGAAAGGCCGCGAACGTCGCGCCTTTCCCCGGTCACGGTGAGACCAGAGACCGGCATTTTTCCTGTAACTATCGGCAATTAGTCGGTTTTGGCCTAACTGTCTCTGGAGGGCGCAGTTGCTAGTCTCACTCCAGCTTCAGCACCATCGTCCTCAAGTGCGAAGCGAAAGTCCGAACCCAATTCGAGCAGAACTGGGTCCTGAATGGTGACATGTATTGCAATATTGAGATTGAGCGCCTCGACGGGTCGCCGTCAGAATGCGTTGAGCTGCTGATCCCAGTCGAGGGGAATGCCCCGATTCAGTCGGGCCATCAGTCCGCCGTGCAAGCGGCGTCCGCCGTCGAGCATTTCACGCGTCAAACCGGGTGCCAGGAAAGCAAGGGGAAGCACTTTCTGAACATACCCCGGAGTGACACCCGCTTTCGAGGCGAGCTCCTGGTAGGAAAGTGCCTGACCTTGCTCGAGCCAGGTGCGCCACTCATGGGCCCGGCAAAGCGCCTTCAGCAGCACGGGGTCGGGAGCGGTGCTTCCGTCGTCGAGGACAACGGCACGATTGCGATGGGCAAGCTTGGCCGGCACAACGATGGTTCCGCTTTCTCCTTTCCCATCTTCGGGCATGCCATCGGTAATTGCTTTCACGATCTCGATGCGATCGGCGTACACCACGACGCGCTCGACCTGCTGCAGCACCTCCACGGCGGACCGGGAACCATCTTCATCGCTGGCCTTCAGAGCCTCGTGCACGAGCCGCTCGATTTCCTCGGCAGGGACGCGACCGACTTTGCCGGCACGTCCTTTGTCATTCTGCAGAAGGGCCTGGCTGACGTAGTAGTGATATCGCTGACCGTTGCGCTTGACCGCATAGCTCGGGCTCATGGCGTTGCCCCGATCGTCGAACAACCGCCCGGCGAGTGGGCGGCGTCCTGGCACAATAGGGCGTTGTTGCCGAGAAGCGCTTTTCTCGGACAGTAGCGCCTGTGCCCGTTCCCACTGGCTCTGTTCGACGATTGCTGCCTGTCGCCCTTGGTAGATGTGCCCCTTGTGCGCCACCCGACCGACATACACGGGATTGCGCAACAACCAGTACAATGCCCCGCGACTGAACTTCGCGCCGCCCCACGTACGACCCGTCGAAGACGTCCATCGTTTGCTTACAATCGCGCGTTGCTGGAGGTCCGCCTGAAGTTCAGCCACGGAGCCGAGACGGACATAGGTGTCGAACATGTCTCGTACCGTCGCCGCTTCGGCTGGGTTCACGACAAGCTCGCGATTCGCCACGTCGTAGCCCAATGGCACGCTGCCGCCCATCCACATTCCTTTGCGCTTCGACGCCGCGATCTTGTCGCGGATACGTTCGCCTGTGACCTCACGTTCGAACTGGGCAAACGACAGCAGCACGTTCAGCGTCAGGCGCCCCATCGACGTTGTCGTGTTGAACTGCTGTGTGACGGACACGAAGCTGGCCCCGTGGCCGTCCAGCGTCTCGACGATTCGCGCGAAGTCCGCCAGCGAGCGCGTCAGCCGATCGACCTTGTACACGACGACGACGTTGATCCGGCCGCTTGCCACCTCTGCCAGCAGCCGCTGCAGCGCGGGCCGCTCCATGCTGCCTCCGGAAAAGCCACCATCATCGTAGGAGGTCTTCACGAGCCTCCAGCCCTCGTGTGCCTGGCTCTTCACATAGGCCTCGCACGCCTCGCGCTGGGCATGCAGGGAGTTGAACGCCTGTTCCAGGCCCTCCTCACTGGACTTGCGGGTGTAGACGGCACAACGGCGCAGTGTGGTCATGACTTGGGCTGTCGTCGCAGGCCGAAGAAGCGTGGCCCCGACCAGCGCGTGCCGGTGATGCGGAAGGCGATGTTCGATAACGAATCATATTTCTGGCCGTTCCAGGCAAACCCCTCTTCCAACACCATCACCCGATGGGTCACGCCGTTCCATTCCCGCGCCAGCACGCTGCCGGGCTTTGGCCCGATATTGGGCAGCGTCGTCGATGGAGGATCGGCTCGAAACGCTTTGCCGAGCTGTCTCAGGCGCCGCCGCGTCGTGACATCGAAGCCCCCTCTGGACCGCGCCTGCAGTTCCCACGAAAGCCAGCGCCGCATCAGGTCGGTGCTGGCCACCGCAGGGGGCGTTCCGAGACGTTCCTTCCACACGCGGCGCAAGTCGTCGAGGCCGAGATCCTTCAATCGGACGATCTCGGCCTCCAGAGTACCGTCGTAAGCGGAGCGCATGGAGCGACTGCTCAGGCGATCCGATACAGGCGCCGGCCGTCGTCGGTCTTTTCATTGGTGATGGTCAGGCCCTGCTTCTTCTTGAGGGCGCCCGACATCGCTCCCCTCACACTGTGGGTCTGCCAGGCCAACGACTTGCTGATCTGTTCGATGGTTGCACCACTGGGCCGTCGCAGCATCGCCTCGAGCTTGGCGAGCTTGGTCTTCGGCTTGCGGTTCTGCTGCTCGTTGCGCACCGTGCCGGCGGTGGCGGCATCCGCCGTCTTTATTGTGGCACTCTTCCTCTTCGTCATGTGGGCTCCTTGTTCTCCCGGCGTCCGTGCCGAGCGCCCATGCATTCGCTTCCTATGCCGGCAACCTCAAGCTGAAGAGCGGATCATCCCATTGCGACTTTGGCGGTCCGCCAGCCATTCCATGGCTGGCCAGAAACACGCAACTCTTGGCGTGCAGCGTACCGATGGTTCGAATCCTGGTCCCCAGCCACGGCACCACACGGAACGGCCGACCCGCGTGCCGGACGTACCGTGAGTTCGAATCCCTTCCGCTCCGCCATATACCGTTGAAATAATTGGTTTTTCAGTACTTTACTGAAAATGACCCCCGGCATAGGTCCCTCAGTTGAATGGCGTGAACCAAGGGGACGGAGGCAAAACCTACCCCGCGCCTTGCACCCAGCAGCGGAGGTAGTTTCCAGGGCAGCTTCCGCGACTTTTGCGGCGAGGCGACAAACTTCCCGCACGAGGTCGCGTAGGCAGTGCTGGGCCATGTCATCTCCAACAAGGTCGAGGGCGCCTACCGGCGCGGCGACGCCTTGGCGCACCGGCCAAGCTGATGCAGGCGTGGGCGAGCTTCTGCACGATGCCGGACACGAGCGGTGGGGACGTGGTGCCCATCCGGCGCAGGGCGGACTGATGTCCCGTCGACCTTGATCGGCCAAGCGTCGATCGTGGATCGCCAGCGGGTTTTGCATTGGTCCAGCGGATCAGGCTGCCACTGGGCCATCCCTCACCGTAAACGCTCACTTAGCAAAGGTTTCTTTGGTGCCGTCCGCGTAGATGACCCCCCGAACGCAAACCACAACTATCACGTCTGAGCGGTTTAGTTTCAGAAGCCGCTCAAACGTGTGCGCCCCCCAACGGCCGCTTTTCTGCACATAGGAACCGCCCGGCTCGATAGCGTCAGCGCTAGGCTTGCCTTCACCGTCAGGGGTCCTTGCTCCGTTGCCACCCCTCGCTTGCGCGAAGCCGCTCTTGCATGGCTTGCTTTGCGCTCTCGTCAACGCCTTCCCACAGGCCACCGGTCTTTGGGCGAGAAGCTTCAGCCTCCTTCTTCCCTTGCCAAGTGTGGAAGTCTTCGAGCCCCTTGCTGTTCTGCCACACTTCACTTGCGTAAAGTCGTTCCAACATCAGCTGCTTTGCGGCTTCATCAACGCCCTCCCACAGTTGATTTGGCGGCACAACAGGCGCTGGCTTCGTGAAGTGTTTCTCAGCTTCCCTTTGCTCCCACTCCTTGATGCCGCGCTGGGTTACAGTATGAACAGGCGTGCCGACATTGCTTGTGGTCGATGACGATGGTTTTGATCCGCTGGCAGCACCTATAATACCCATCAGTATTATCATCAGAACAACCACGATCAGCCCTTTGACTGCTGCCCATTCCTGCATCGCGTGCCTCGTAGGCTCGGCGGGCTTAGCGGGCTTAGCGCGTTCTGTGTACTTCCTAGCGCGCGCTTCTTTAGCCCTCGCGGCTCTAGGGTTGCGACGGTAGGCGTCAAGTTGCTCCTCCGCCTTGCCCCGTAGCTCGTGCTCAGCAGCCCAGATTTGCTCGAACTGCTGCTTTTGTGCCGCCAGTTCTTCCCCTTTCTTTTGGGCCTCAGCCAATGCTCGCAGCACTTTCATCTGGCATTCGGCAAGCTCAGCTGATTTGTGAGTCAAGTCATAGGCTTTCGCCTCAAGCTCGGCTGACTTGGCCTCAAGCCGCTGGGCCAATTCCCCGTTCCTCGCCTCAAGCTTGGCGATCCTTTCGTCGTCCTGCTTGGGCATGTGCTGGGCCAACTCCAGCAACACCTCGTCGATCAGGGTCAACATGTGTTCGCTGACCGCGTCATAGCTCGCACCATTGAGCATGAACAACTCAGTCGGTTCAGCCGAAGCATCGTGCAGCCCCGAGCGGCGTTCATGCCTACAGCCGAACGAGACCATCTTGCTTTGCAACGCCTTTTCGACGTGGGCAGCAATCGGTTTGGACGGCAAGCGATAGAATTTCAGGGACTCACGATTGAAGCGCAGCCCATACGCGTTGGCGTAATGAAACATGCGCTCCTTGGGCTTGACGCCCATTCCGATCTTGATGGCATCGAAGCGCACCTCATGCCACCAGTAGATGGAACACGACACGTCTCGTTCTCCTGTCATGCAGGGGGATCGCTGGCGGATCGAGGCGACCGCGCAGTTCTTGAAAACCGCCCTGAAAATATGCGCGTGCCGGACAGCATGCATTGACCGGTGACGACGCAACGTTGACGTTTGACGCCAATCGGAAAGCTTGAGCGATCCGACCGCCAACAGCGGGAACGGTGCAGTCACTCCCCCATCGCGATCATAGGCGCCGCGCGCGCGCCGTGGGTGGGTGATCTAACTACAACAATTAAGCGTCGAGTTCCCACTCGCCAGGATGGCCAAGCCCCAAGCGCGCCAAGCCTGATCTTGCCGAGGCTGACAGCGCCGTTAGCTGGCTGCGGCAGTCAACAATCTGGCGCCAAAGATCAATGCAGGGATGGCAACCTCCCGCGATCTTCCTGCATGTGAACGAGACCCAAGAGGTTGCAGCAGAGTGGCTGGAAGAGGGCTGAATGTTCAGCATCGAATTGCCCAAGTACGTTTGGGATAAACTGTTTTTCGGGATCGTCTTAGCCGCAGCCTGCTTCGCTGCGTGGGCCTTTGATTGGCCTAACGATAAGAGCCAGATGGTGCTCGCCTGTGTGGCTGGCTACTACCTGCTAATGTCAATCGAGCAGCTGTGCGCCGACGTGCATCAACTGAGATACAAGCCAAAGGCTTAGAGTGCTGACGGTGAGGGCGAGCGTCATGAGCGACGAACTTATTGGCATTTTGGTGATGACTGGCGTCGTGGTGGGCATCGCCTGCTTTGCCCTGTGGAGAAAGGACAGGTTCAACGGCTCGGCCAGCTCCGTTCAGCCCATCCTGGGCGGGCTTCATCATCAGTATTGCCGGATGTAGTTCTCGGTAGGCACAGGTGCAGCCGGCGGAGCGTGTCGGCCACGCGACGCCAGTCGGCCTCCGTCTCGGGCGGCCCGCCCATGCCGGCGGCTGTGCCGTAGGTGGGGGCAACAGTGGGGAGGACATGCTGCAAAATGCATCTCCATTGGCCTCCATGGACCCGCCTCACGGACCACTCCTCCGCCATTCGCCTCCTCGCTAGCGCAGCACGCTCAATCGATACTTCGCCTCGTGAACGCCCGCGACGACAGCCTTGGCATAGAGTTTCCGTGCCTTCGTAACATTGCCGCGCCTGCCAGAGATTCCCCATGTTGACAGCATCGCCGGGTCGTAGGTCTCGGCCAGCAGGAACAGCGCCAGCGCGCTGCCGCTCTCGGCGGCGCGCTCGAGCTCGCTCCGCGCTGCGATGATCTTGCCTTGGTCGAGCATCAGGCGAGCCTGTGCCAAAAAGCACGCCGCTTCTAGATTGCCGGGCGCTTCCGGCGCCGCCAGCCGCGGCGTCAGCGATTTGTGGTTCCCGGTCATCCCCAGCTTGTCACTCGCGGCGAGCCAGGCTGCCACGGGTTTGTCAGGCGCCGGCAGCATCAAGGCAGGTCTATCCGACGAGCTCTCCGTGGCAGTTCGGCCATGGTCCGGCGTGGCGTCCCGCCGCACCGCGAGTTGTAGCTCAAGCGCCTGGCTGCGGGTGAGTTCCTGGGCCAGCAATTTCTGCTCGTCCTCGCGGGCCGCGAGCTGCTGCTGGAGCGCCTGGGTGCGGGTGAGTTC
>FODP01000016.1 GCA_900110395.1 Rhodospirillales bacterium URHD0017 | reverse complement strand
TCCGCAAAAGGCTGCTCAACGTTGGCCGACAGCCGGCGCTTCAGCGCGTCGCCCATCTCCTGTGCGAGCAGCTCGCTCGGCGCGAAGCGGTCGGCCTCAACAGCCCAACCATTCCGCTTACCCAGATGGACCTGGCAGATGCGGCGGGACTTTCGATCGTCCACCTCAATCGCACCTTCCAGGAGCTGCGCAGGCTGAATATCCTGTCGAAAGAGGGCCGCGCCATCAAAGTGGTCGACAGAGAACGGCTCGCCGGGTTGGCCAGTTTCGACGGCAACTATCTCAATATGCCGCAGCTGCTGTCACACTGGCAGGTCAAGATAGAGCCGCTTCAAGCCCAGGCCGAACGATCACCTGCCACGTGGCGTCCCCCAGTTCTGCAGCGCGTCCGCGCGCCTTGCGCACCGGCGCTGGCTGTGACGCCTCGGCGCCGCAAACGCGGCGAGCTCGTCACCGCGTTGATCGCTTGATCGCAACCGGCGCCTTCGCCGACTACCTCTTTAGAGGTAGTGAGTGACAATCGTCACATACGATCTCATGGTTTCGATGCATCCTTGGACGGGCGTACGGCTGCGGTGACCAGCAGATGCATCCCTTTATCGGGGTGGAGCCGTGAAACCGGTCGGCCCAGGCGAAACCAAAGCCGGATCGTGGGCTGTGTGGGCCGATCCGGCTTTGGTCTCTGACGCTGCGATCTGGTCGTCGGATGGCTCACCAGCAGAGCCTCGCAGCGCTCCTGAGAAAGTACATTTTTGCGAACGACTTTTCGCTGGCGCATTTGGGTAACTCACGCAAGCAAGAGTCCGACATTGGCATGCAGCCAACTTAACGCGTGATAATTCGCCGCGAGCGTGCGGCTACGCTCATCATTGAACCGCCCTCGCTGGCAAATGCTATCGGATATTGGACTGTGCAGGGTCGGCCTCCGCTCTTCTACAGAGTCTGCCATCTTGAAGGTCCGCCATCTTGCCGACACAGAGCCAGCAACATGATGCTGCGTCCGGTCCCGCAACTCTCGCGGGCGCGGATCGGTTGCGGCCCTGTGGCTTCTCCTTGATTGGGATGTGTGGGAAACGAGAAGGCACAGGGCCGAACCTGACCAGCTAGACTGCCTTGGGGTACCGCCTCGCTGGCTGACCTGTAGCTTGGTGTCCAGGCCCGGAGATTGCGAGCGTCTAAACGTGACCTCGCGGTGACCCGTGCACACTTGGACTATTTGCACTGTGTGGCCATAGCCCGTCTGGCTCATAGAGATCGGGTTGTTCCGCCTCCGACATATTGCGTTTGCGCTCGTTCAGCGGCATCTGCGCCGTGCTCTCGCCGTTCAGGAACAGAAGATCGAAGACAAAGAACACGAGTTGATCCGTGCGGCCTTTATCCATGGCCGCCTGCAGCCGGCTGAAGACGGGCACGCCGTCGGCATTGAGGGCACAAAGCTCACCAACGATGTACGCGGATTTCACCTTAAAGGGACTGAAGGGCCTCGATCGTGCGCCGGTAACGCATTCATGCGGTGCGCTGATGGACAGTGACACCCTCGCACGCCGCATCTTCGCCGCCTACTGCGGCGCGTTCTTCGTGCACGCGCTACTCGTCTGCACCACTTAGGCAGTAGGCCTCGCTGAAGCGTCGCAGCTTACGGTCGGCCCATCGCGACCGAGTTGGCAGCCCTTGGACAGGCAATAGTCACCCCGCCCGTTCGGCGAGAATCCGAGCAGGTTCGGCGAGAACTCAGTGGGGCGCCTTGCCAGCTTCCTCGCCTTTGGGGCATGTCCACCTTGTGGGTAGGGAGGCGTAGGTTGGTGTGTGGGCGACAACCTACTACATTGCTTCGATGGTGTGGGGCGGTGCGGCCTGGGCTGCACCGCTCCTACCAACGGTAAGCTGGATATGCTCCAGTTGCTTCCGTGGGAACGAGAACTCGACCGCCAAAATGGATCAAGCCGCAGCTCACGCGCCTTGTAGATGAGCGCCTGGAGGTGACGCCGCGTCGCTGGAGCCCGGGGGGACATCACCTCGGGACCGGAAGGGCGGTTGCGAAGCTCGCCTCTCGCAACGCTCGAGTGACGGAGACTTACCTGCAGGGCCACGCCTGCCTCATCGCAGCTATCGCCAACTGACGAAAGTCGTCTTCCAGGCGCGACAGGTTACTTTCAAGGTAGGCCACAACCACTTGGACTGCCTCTCCCGCAGTAACATCATCAGGGAAACAGAACCGATATCGTGGGGCGAGTAACGGGGCTACCCCGGTAAGGGCGGTAACTGCGCCGACGCAATAGGTTGCAGTTGCTATCTCTCTATCAGTGCGCGGCCCACGGACCACCAATTGACATCGGGGCAGGTAATCATAACCACTTTGACCGCCATAATCGTTGCCTGATCCGCAGCCCAATAGTGCCAATGACAAGCCCAACATGGAAAGAACGCGAAACTTAGCCCTCACCAGGTGCCCCCCCTCAAAGTCCGCCAAATCTTACCGCGTGCAGCGCATCGACCGGTGCTAAGGCTTTTTGTAGAAAGCTTGCAGCGGCAGCACTATTGAGCCTTGCCCAACGTCCTTGAGGGTTACCTGCTGGTCCTTCCAGCGCGCCTGTCAATACCAAGAAGCATAGTTCGAGCAAGGGCGTCGATCCCATTCGGAGCCATTGGCGGAAATTGTTATCGGTTTCTGCTGCTTGCGACTCGATTGAAGCCGTTGTTCAAAGCTTGGTGCGAAACCTCTACTATGCGACAGAAGGCAAAACCCCTTGGTGGGCACTGCCCTACAAGACGGCGTCGACCAAACGGGCGGGGTGGAAAAGCCAGACTGGACTGTGTCACGCAGGGTCCCAGTTTTAACCCGTTTAACGCCCTCCAGCCTCACGGCCGACGAACTTCGCGACTTTGATGTCACTTTGCTTCGTAGGGACTAAGTTCCAGCCCCAAGCTGGACGCCGCTGGTTGACAGCGGCGGTTGGGCCGGGGGGGCCGGTCCACCCAATTGCACATCCTCGGTGCTGTCCAGAAGCCGACGGACCGCCCTTATGCCCGCAAAGGTCAACTTCACCGAGTTGCCGTCGTGCACGATGAGCCAGCCTGCCGCCTCAGCGACCTCGAAGGCCCGCTTGAACTGGTCGTCGTGCCGAATGCCCGCTCGTTTTGCGGTGTCGCCGAGCCATCTCCATGGCATCGGTTCGTGCTGGGTGTCCTCGTAGAGAGCGGCGGTGAACCGCATGGCCATGCTGTAGTCCACCTTTGCCGGCGAGAATTGTCCGCATATGCGGCTAGCTCGCTTCATCTGTGCTTGCGGACTCTTAGGAGGGCGCGGCTTGGGCAAAGGCCGAACGGGAGCCGGGCGCAAACAGGTCCTACCCCTCGCGTCCTTGCCCAGCTTTGGCGCGTCGCCCAGAAAGGCCTGCAAGGCTTCGTTGGACGGCGGTACCCACTTCTGATCGGGATATTGTTGATCCACGTATGCGGCCGAGATCTGGCCGTCCGAACTACATTCGACGAACATTTTGGTCCCCCCAAATCGGCCCACACAAGCCAGCCCAATCCGAGCCGTCATAGTCGGTCGTGGCGGATTCTTACACGGGTCTAAAGAGCTACCTCAGAGGTCGCGAGGGAGAGAGCGCAGCACCACGCGCTCAATGGGTCAGTGCGTCGTGTCGCCTGGTGCGGGTGGCACCTCCACTGGGGCGTCCTTCCCTTGGGCGCGCTGCGGAGTACCTCTTTTGGCCTCACCGTACGTTGCTGGTGCGCAGGTTACGCTGTGACACCAACGCAATCAGGCTGCTGGAGGACCGATGAGACCGAAGCACAAGCGGTGGCGCTGATGGACAGCGACACCCTCGCAGTCCGCATCTTCGCGACCTACTGCGGCGGGAGCCTTGTGCTTGCGGTCCTCATCTGTGCACTCAGCCAGTAGCTCCCCTGCCCTTAGGGAACGCACACAATGGAGAGCTATCACAGCTCTGGCGCTCCTATGAACGCATACGAGCTTCGCGCCCTTCGCTACTTGTGGCGGGGCCTGCCGGAACTCGTGGAGGAAGCCCACAGGGAATTTCTAGTCCGCATTGGGCTCGCCAAGATTAACATCAGAGGAACCTTCGAGATTACCGAGGCCGGGACGCATCTATTTACGGTCGAGCGACATTGGCCTTCGCATTGGCCGGCCCGACCCGTGTGGAGGCGATAGGGTACGCAGCGGGGACATCCTTCACGTGAATCGCAATTCTGGATGCGACGGCCAAGAAAAAGACCTGGCCGCCATGTTGGCCGATTTATGTACCACTCAACGCGACCACCGCAGCGGGATAGCGGGTAAGGGCGGTTAGACTTCGAGATACCTCTTTTGCCCCGACCATTGCTGGCCGTGGGCGTCATACACTGCCGTAGCCCTCGCTGCGCACCCCAAATGGCAACGAAGGTTAGGCCCCGTATAGACCGCCCAACACCTCTATACGGGGCCGCCAACAACCAGCAGCGTCGGCGACCGAGGTGAGCCCCGCGCGTCCGGGAGAGCGCACCAGTAGCGACGCCCGACTGAATGGGTCCTAGATGAACCAATGAACGGCTTTCACGCCGCTTCCTATCGGCACCACAACCGGACAACTGTCCGCAGGCAGCCAGTGATGTCGCGCTCGCCGCGACCATGGGAGCTTGAATACACCAGACGCCTCGTGTGCTGCACAACCCGACAACTGATGTGCTTGCGGCACGCCCCGCCGATTCCTTCTTGACTCCCTAGCGCAATTTTGTGGCCTATCCTTGCCAACCTTCAAACAGAGGGATTGGTTAATGACATCGTCCATTCACGTCGCTTCATCGTCCGCCAGCATTGCCAGCACGAGCGCGGCATTGCAGCCGCAGAGACGCTTTGACTTCCGAACCCGATCTTGTGGCCTATCCCCGCCGATGCTCTTTAAGAGGGTCGGCACCGTGGCCGCAAACGGCCAGCCGCTTCCGACCGGCTTTCATGCCGCGCACCCGGAGTGTGCGACACGTCCTGAGCGGCGCCGGCAGCCCCTGGGGACCGGAGGTGAGGGCAGGACGGCCCGTGAACGCACCACCGACCCGCATCGCCTCCGGACCTGCCGACGGGCAGGCAGCCGCGATACGGATGAGGGTTGGCAGGTAGTGCGCCGGGCCCAAAAATCCTGCGAAGACGACGCCGAGAGCCACCGCGTCCGGACCTGCCCCTGCGTGTCCGATGTTTTCAATCGCGAAGCCATCGAAGTACCCGTGCCAATGCCGGTACCGCATTGTTGGATGTGATCGCGTCCTGCGTGCCCATGTGCTCGCGGTGTTCGTGGTGGGCGACGAAGCAGGTTGGGGCGGAAAATGTGGTCACAACATTTGACACTGCGGTGTACAGAGTTCCGCAACTTGCAGGCCTCGGGCGCGATTAATCGCTCACGCTGAAGCGGTGACCCTGCGGAAGCAAAAAGGGGCGCCGGAGAGCGCCCCTTTCCGTCGTCAGATGTTCAGATTCGATCACTTGATATACGGGCACTTCCCATCCTTGAGCGGCCGGTACGCCTCGTCGCCCGGCACGGTGGCCAGCAGCTTGTAGATGTCGTCCTTGCTCTTGGACTCCTGCGGCGACTTCACCTGGAAGAGGTACATGTCGCGCACCAGGCGGCCGTCCTCGCGCAGCTTGCCGTTCTTGGTCATGACGTCGTTGACCGGGATCTCGCGCATCTTGGCCATCACCGCCTTGGCCTCGTCGGTGCCGGCGGCCTGCACGGCCTTGAGATAGTGGTTGACCGCGCTGTAGGCGCCGGCGGTCAGCATGCTCGGGATCTTGTCGCGCTTGGCGCGGAAGCGCTTGGTCCAGGCGCGGGTCTCGTCGTTCTGGTCCCAGTAGAACGCCTCGGTGAGCACCAGGCCCTGCGCAACCGGCAAGGTCAGCGAATTCACGTCGGTCGAGAAGACCAGCAGGCCGGCCAGGCGCTGGCCACCCTTGACGATGCCGAACTCACCCGCCTGCTTGATCGAGTTGATCGTGTCCTGGCCGGCGTTGGCCAGACCGATGATCTTGGCCTTCGAGGCCTGGGCCTGCAGCAGGAAGGACGAGAAGTCCTGCGTGCTGAGCGGATGCCTGACGCCGCCCAGCACCTTGCCGCCCGACGCCGTCACCACGGCCGTCACGTCACGCTCCAGCGCATGGCCGAAAGCATAGTCGGCGGTCAGGAAGTACCAGGAATCGCCGCCGCCCTTGACGATGGCGCCGCCCGTCACCTTGGCCAGCGCATAGGTGTCGTAGACCCAGTGCGCGCCAGTCTCCGAGCAGGCCGGGCCGGTCAGGTCGGCCGAGGCCGCGCCGGTGTTGATGTCGATCTTGCCCTTTTCCTGGGCGATCTTGCGCACGGCCAGCGCCACCGACGAGGTGCCGATGCCGGTGATCATGCTGACGCCATCGACGTCATACCATTTGCGCGCGATCTGGGCGCCGATGTCGGGCTTGGTCTGGTGGTCGGCCGACAGGAGCTCGATCGGACGGCCGAGCACCTTGCCGCCGAAATCGTCGATCGCCATCTGCGCGGCCTCGACTTCGCCGAGGTTCAGGTCGGCGTAAACGCCGGAAAATCCTTCGGTAATGCCGATCTTGAGCGGCGCCGGCGCCTGGGCCTGCGCCATGGCCACCAGGCCCGCAACGGTCACGCCGACCGCGACGATGCCTGCGTAGCGAGCGATATCTCTGGGTCTCATCCTCAAACCTCCCACAACGTCTTTCCCCGATGGCTCGAATCTAGCGGCGAGGGTGAGCCGGCGCCAGTGCTGGACAGCGACGCCAAGCTTCGATTAATTCGCCACACCGCGGGGAGGCGGGATGGCCGAAGAAGAAGTAATTCTCAAGGCGGAAGGGCTGACGAAGGAGTTCAGGGGCTTCGTCGCGGTCAAGAACGTCGATTTGCGTGTGCGGCGCCACACGATTCACGCCCTGATCGGGCCGAATGGTGCTGGCAAGACGACGTGCTTCAACCTGCTCACGCACTTCCTGACGCCGACGGCGGGCCAGATCCACTTCAAGGGCCGCAACATCACCGGCAGCTCGCCTGCGGCGATCGCGCGCATGGGGCTGGCGCGCTCCTTCCAGATCTCGGCGGTCTTCCCGCATCTTTCGGTACGCGAGAATGTCCGTGTCGCCCTGCAGCGCAAGCTCGGCAACTCCTTCCATTTCTGGCGCAGCGAGCGCGTGCTGAACCAGCTCGACAGCCGCGCCATGGAGCTGGTGACGGCCGTGGGCCTCGCAGCCTTCGCCGAGCAGCAGGCCGTCGACCTGCCCTATGGGCGCAAGCGCGCCCTCGAGATCGCCACCACGCTGGCGCTCGATCCCGAGATGATGCTGCTCGACGAGCCGATGGCGGGCCTGGGGCAGGAAGACATCAAGCGCATCGCCGCGCTCATCCGCACCGTTGCCCGCGATCGCACCGTGCTGATGGTCGAGCACAACATGTCCGTCGTTGCCGATCTCTCCGACACCATCACCGTGCTGGCGCGCGGCGAGGTCCTGGCCGAGGGTCCTTACGCGACGGTGTCCAAGGATCCCGCCGTGGTCGAAGCCTATGTCGGGACGGGTCATGGCTGAGACATTGCTCAAGGTTGAAGACCTGCAGGCCTGGTACGGCGAATCGCACATCCTTCATGGCGTCGGCTTCGAGATCGGCCGCGGCGAGCTGGTGACGCTGCTGGGCCGCAACGGCGCCGGCAAGACCACGACCTTGAAGTCGGTCATGGGCATCGTCGAGAAGCGCACCGGTTCGGTGACCTTCGAAGGCAAGGAAACCGTCAGCCAGCCATCCGATGCGATTGCGCGCCTGGGGTTGGCCTACTGCCCCGAGGAGCGCGGCATCTTCTCGAGCCTGAATGTCGAGGAGAACCTGATGCTGCCGCCGATGGTGCGGCCGGGCGGCATGAGCCTCAGCGAGATCTACCAGCTCTTCCCCAACCTGCAGGAACGGCGTCGCAGCCAGGGCACCAAGCTGTCGGGCGGCGAGCAGCAGATGTTGGCGATCGGCCGCATCCTGCGCACCGGCGCCACCCTGCTGCTGCTCGACGAGCCGACCGAAGGGCTGGCGCCGGTCATCGTCCAGCGCATCGGCGAGATCATCCGCCAGCTCAAGGGCCGCGGCTTCACCATCCTGCTGGTCGAGCAGAACTTCCATTTCGCCGCCACCGTCGCCGATCGCCATTACATCATGGAGGACGGCCACGTCGTCGACATCATGACGGCGGCCGACGTGAAGCAGAACATCGGCAAGCTGCAGGCGTATCTGGGGGTGTAGAACAATGTTCGAGCTCATCGGAATCCCGCCCCAAGCCCTGTTCGGCCAGCTCCTGCTCGGCCTGATCAACGGCGCCTTCTACGCCATGCTGAGCCTGGGGCTCGCCGTGATCTTCGGCATGCTGAACGTGATCAATTTCACGCACGGCGCGCAGTACATGATGGGCGCCTTCGCCGCCTGGCTGTTGCTCGGCATCCTCGATGTGCCGTTCTGGGCCTCGCTGGTGCTGGCGCCGATCCTGGTCGGCCTGTTCGGTGTCGTGCTCGAGCGGGTGATGCTGAAGCGCATCTACCATCTCGACCATCTCTACGGCTTCCTGCTGACCTTCGGTCTCGCTCTGGTGATCGAGGGCCTGTTCCAATGGAAGTGGGGCTCCTCGGGCGCGCCTTATCCCAACCCGATTCCTGGCGGCTACAATCTCGGCTTCATGTTCATGCCGACCTATCGCGCCTTTGTCGTGGTAGCGGCTCTCGTGATCTGCCTCGCCACCTGGTACGGCATCGAGCGCACCAAGCTCGGCGCCTACCTGCGCGCGGCGACCGAGAATCCGACCCTGGTGCGCGCCTTCGGCATCAACGTGCCGCGCCTGATCACGCTCACCTACGGACTGGGCGTCGGTCTCGCCGCGCTGGCCGGCGTGCTGGCGGCGCCCATCCAGCAGGTCTCGGCGCTGATGGGCACCAACCTGGTGCTGGTGGTGTTCGCCGTCGTGGTGATCGGTGGCATGGGCTCGATCATGGGCTCGATCGTCACCGGCTTCGGCCTCGGCCTGATCGAGGGCCTGACCAAGGTGTTCTATCCGCCGGCCTCCAACACCGTTATCTTCGTGGTCATGGCGCTGGTGCTGCTGATCAAGCCGGCCGGCCTGTTCGGCCAGACCAAGTGATGGTGGGCCAGATGATGACGCCCAGCCAACGCATGATCGCCGCCGCCGCCGTCGCCGTGCTGGCGCTGGCGGCGCCGTGGCTCGCCTATCCGGTGTTCCTGATGACGGCGCTGTGCTTTGCGCTGTTCGCCTGCGCCTTCAACCTGCTGCTGGGCTATGCCGGCCTGATGAGCTTCGGCCACGCCATGTTCTTCGGCATGGCGGGCTATTTCTACGGCCATGTCGTGAAGGCCTGGGACATGCCGCCGGAGCTCGGCCTGCTGGCCGGTGTCGCCGGTGCGGCACTGCTGGGCCTGGTCACCGGCGCGCTCGCGATCCGCCGCCAGGGCATCTACTTCGCCATGATCACGCTCGCCTTCGCCCAGATGGTCTACTTCTTCTGCATCCAGGCGCCGTTCACCCACGGCGAGGACGGCCTGCAGGGCATCGTGCGCAAGCCGCTGCTCGGCGGCCTGATCCCGACCAAGGACGATCGAGTCCTTTACTACGTCGTGCTGGCGATCTTCCTGTTCGGCTACGGCGCCATCTACCGGTTCATCCATTCGCCGTTCGGCCAGGTCTTGAAGGCGATCCGCGACAACGAGCAGCGTGCCCAGTCGCTGGGCTACGAGGCCGACCGCTACAAGCTGCTCGCCTTCGTGCTGTCGGCGGCCCTGGCGGGGCTGGCGGGCGCCACCAAGGCGATGGTCCTGCAGTTCGCCACGCTCACCGATGTCAGCGCGGCGATGTCGGGCGAGGTCGTGCTGATGGCCCTGGTCGGCGGGCTCGGCACCATCATCGGCCCGGTCATCGGCGCTTTCATCATCATCACCATGCAGAACTATCTCGCGGCCACCGGCGAGTTCGTCCTGGTGATCCAGGGCGTGATCTTCGTGGTCATCGTCATGGCCTTCCGCAAGGGCGTCGTCGGCGAGTTCAGCGAGTGGTGGAAGGCGCGACGCTCCGCCCCGCAGGCGCGACCGACAGCGGCGGACTGACGCTCGCGCAATTGATGGCGTGGGTCATCAGGCAATCCTGCATCACCCATCCTCCTTGGAGTTGGCGACAGAGGGACTGCATCGACCTCGCTTCTTTGGCGACGCTTGCGTATATCGGTCCTATCGTCGGTGGCGTGAGCGGGGGAGAGGGCGATGGCGACGGGACGCAAGCGATGGCTATGGCGGGCGATGCCTCCGGCAGGCCTCGCCGTTGCAATGGCCGCTACGGCGATCTCGGCTTCTGCGGCAGGTTCGCCTGTCCTGTCGGTCCTGTTGCCCCTCGTCGGACTCGCCGTGCTGCTCGGCGTCGTGTTCGCCTGCGTCCATCATGCCGACGTCATCGCCCACCGCACCGGCGAGCCTTACGGGACCTTGGTGCTCACTATCGCAGTCACTGTGATCGAAGTGGCGCTGATCCTGTCGATCATGCTGGCGGGTGATGGCAAGCCGACGCTGGCGCGCGAAACCGTGTTCTCGGTGATCATGGTGGTATGCAATGGCGTCGTCGGGCTCTGCATCATCCTGGGCGGCCTGCGCTACGGAGAGCAGGGCTTCCAGGTCCCGGGGATCAACGCCTACCTGGTCGTGCTGATACCGCTCGCGACCATCACCTTGATCCTGCCGACCTACACGACAAGCGTTCCCGGGCCATACTATACGCCGAGCCAGCTGGCCTTCGTCGCTCTCGCCACCCTGCTGCTCTATGGCGTGTTCCTGTACGTTCAGACGGTACGCCACAGGAACTACTTCCTGTCGGACCTGGTCAGCAGCCGTGACGACGGCGCGGCGCCCGAGTCGCGGCAGGTCTGGGAGAGTGTGGTCATGCTGCTGATCGGCCTGCTCGCCGTCGTGCTCCTGGCCAAGAGCGTGGCGGGCTCGATCGAGACGGTGGTTTCGGCGATCGGCGCACCGGTCGAGGCCGTCGGACTTCTGGTCGCGCTGCTCGTGCTGCTGCCCGAGACCGTGGCAGCGCTGAGCGCAGCGCGGCGCAACGAGCTGCAGAAGAGCCTCAACCTCGCCCTTGGCTCCTCGCTCGCCACCATCGGCCTCACGATCCCGGCGGTCAGCATCCTCGCCGTGATCCTGAAGGCGCCGCTGGAGCTCGGCGTCGACCTGCACGATACCGTCCTGCTGGTGCTGACCTTCGCGGTCAGCATGGTCACTTTCGGCGGCGGGCGGACCAACATCCTGCCGGGGTTTGTGCACCTTGCGCTGTTCGCGATCTTCGTCTTCCTCGTCTTCGTGCCGTGACCGCCATCAGGCCGCCATCACGAAGCTCGCCACCGACAGCACGAACACTGCCCCCCACCGCTGATGCGTTCCGCCGGCAGCTTGGCCTTGAGCCACGGCAGGCGCGCCCACAAGGCGTACAAGGCGAGCAGGGGCGCCAGCAGCAGGAGAATGACGATGGCCCACGGCATGTGGCGCGAGCACATGTCGACGGCTGTGATGTTGGCCACTGCCGACGCCGGCACCAGGATCCCGGCGAGCCAGCCCGCCCAGCGCGGCATCGTGCCCCCGGCGCCACCCACGATCAGCATGCAGACGAGCACGACCCACAGCGCCGCCGTGAGGTAGAGCGCCTCGAGCGCTACGGCGATGCCGGACTCGCCGCCGCCCGAAGGCTGGGACGAGGCGTTGATCAGCATCAGGATGTAAAGGACACTGGCGACCGCCAACAGCGCCAGCAGGCCGATCGGCCATGATCGTTGCGACTGGGACGGCACGGACACGGCGACGACCTCCAATCGGTCGCGAAGCCCGCGAGCTTTACAGCAAGCTGCCCCTTTTGCCCAGCAAGGGCCTGCCGCGCGCAATCCCTTGTCGGCGGCAGCCAATTGCGCGAAGAACGAGACCTGCCAAGGGAGAACCGCCTGCCATGCCCGACCAAGCCATCACGCTGTCCGACGACATCTTCGCCGAGTTGCGCAAGATCGACACGCCGACCATCACCAACGTGGTGGCGACCTACCCGAAGAATCCGCTCTGCCTCGGCCTCTACAATCCGTGGACCGAGAACTGGTACAGCGACAGCACCATCCGCTGCCTCTATCCCGAGATGGGGCCGATCGTCGGCTACGCCGTGACCTGCGTCTACGGCCTGCCCGATCCCAACTTCTCTGGCCGGCTGTCATTCATGGACGTGGTCGATGCGCTCGACGCCATGAAGAAGCCGACCATCCTGGTGATCCAACAGAAGTGGCCGCCCGAGCTGCACAACAAGGCCGGTCTGGCGGGCGAGATGATGGTGAGCTCGATGATGGCCGTGGGCTGCATCGGCATGATCTCCAACGGGCCGTCACGCGACATCGACGCCATCCGCAAGCTGCGCTTCCAGCTCCTGCTGGGCGGCGTGACGGCAGGCCATGGCGAGATGGCCGTGCAATCGGTCAACGTGCCGGTCTCGGTCGGCGGCATGGACGTGGCGCCCGGCGACCTCATACACATGGACGAGAACGGCGCCGTGAAGTTCCCGGCGGAACATGCGCCGGCGATCGTCAAGAATTCCCGCGCCATGCTCGACGACGAGGCGCGCCGGCTGGTCCTGCTGCGCAAGGCGCGTACGGCGGCCGAAGTGCGCGCCGCCTCGTCGGGTGGCGCCTACACGCCGAAGAAGAGCTAGCCCGGGCAAGCTACTCGAGCGCCATGACCGACGCGGCCTCCCAGCTCTCGACGCGCTTCGGTCTGGGGCGAAGCTCTTCGCCATCCTGCTGCAGGATCGGGGCTCTTGCATCCGGACAGGACTTGGCGATTATCGCGTCCAAGGGAGCCTAAGGCATGACATCAGGTGGTCGCCGTCGCGTTCTGGCGCTTTTCGCATGGCTCGTCGCCGGGGTTGGCGCCACGGCAGCACCGTCATTCGCTCAGGACGCCCCTGTCGCCGGCTGGCGGGTCGAATGCACCAGCGACGGCAAGATCCTGGAATGCCGCGCCATCCAGCAGATGATCAACCGCGAGGACAAGCAACTCGTGGCGCAACTCACCGCGCGCATCGCACCGGAGACCAAGGCGCCGAGCCTGACCCTTCAGCTTCCTCTGGGCATCAGCCTGACCGAGCCGGTCCAGCTCAAGGTCGACAATGGCGCGGCGGAACGGCTGCCGGTGCAGACCTGCACCAATGCCGGCTGCATCGTCTCCATGCCGTTGAAGGACCCGTTCCTGGCGTCGTTGCGTAGTGGCACGACGCTCAAGATCGCACTCCAGGATACCAACAAGCGGACGATCAACATCGACGTGCCGCTGATGGGCTTCGGCCTCGCCTTCGACAAAGCGACCAAATAGGGGGCATCGTCGCCTGCGTCATAGGCCCGCGGCGCTTCGCCGGCCGTGGCGACGGCGACAAAGTCGGGCCGGATCAGTCGAATTTGGCCACAATGAGCCGTCATATTGACGCGGGATTGAGTGTCGACCCCATTGAAAAGTAATCATTTTTTGCGCAAATGGTGCTCCTGCGAAGGGGTGAGGACAGGGCAGCGGTAGTGGCGAGCAGCGGAACGATGAAACGGATCATGACCGGGACGGTCGCGGTGGTGGCCGTCGCCGTGGCTGCGGCATGGATTGCGCGCAGCCAGCAGGCCGCCAACGGCACGTCGTCCGTGCTGCAGACCAGCGGCCCCTTGATCGCGCGCGGCTATACCGAGGCTCCGGCCGGCACGGTGATGATCGCCAACGATCCCAATGGCGGTTCGGTGCTGAACGAACTGCGCATCAAGGAGGGGCAGACCGTCAAGCGCGACGAGATCATCGCCGTGATGGCCAACTATCCCGCGGCCGAGGTCGGCGTGAAGATCGCCGAGAACAACCTCCTCAAGGCGGAGCGGATACGCGACACCGTTCTGAAGGGAACGCGCGTCGTCGACCTCAAGCTCGAGGAAGATGCGCTGAAGTCGGCGATCGAGAGCGACCGGCTGTCGACCATGCTGCGCAATCGTTCCGGCAGGCCGCCCGAGGAAAAGGAACTCGAAGTCGGGCTGGCCGAGCAAAGCCTCAAGAATCAGCGAGCAAGCCTCGACCTCAGCAAGCGGCGACTGGCCATCGACCTCGAGCAGAACGCCGTGGATATCGTCAGGTTCAAGGCGGCGCTCGATCAGGCGATACGCATCCGCGAAGAGGCCCTTGTCCGCTCACCCATCGATGGCGTCGTCACCCAGATCAATTCGCGCCAGGGCGAGATGGCATCGGGCGCGGGCATCGCCAAGGTCGTCGACATGAAGCAACTGCGTGTCTTCGCGACGGTCGACGAGCTGCATCTGCCCCGCCTGAAGGTGGGCACGCCGGTCGAGGTGACGTTCCGGGGCAGCCCGACGGTCTACAAGGGCAAGGTCGCCATCGATCCGATGACCGTGAAACGCGAGAAGCGCAGCGAGGCCGATCTCGGTGTCGCCAGCGTCCGCCAGATCGAGGTCGAGATCAAGGCCGACGACGGCGTGACATTTCCCGAGATTCTGGGCCGCGAAGCGCGCGTCACCTTCCTCTGATTGCGGGATTTCCACGTAGGCAAGCCGCCGACGACATGTAACATATTGGACACTCGCGGCGGCGTGGAACGCAGACACGCAGCTAAACGCACGGGAGCCGGAAGGGGAGAGACACCCAAGGAGCGGAAATCCGAAAGCAGCGGCCATAGACCTCACGGTGCGTAGGTAGCGACACATGGCCAGCCGGAGTGGCGACCGGCCCGCGAGTTATCAAATCGTCCGATAAACCCCTGAATCGCGATCATTCCTCGCAACCTGAGGCGGGGCTCAGCGGTTGTTAGTGGATGGGCAGGTGCTTGAAGTCCACGGCCGGGCAGGCCGGGGTGGGAGAGGCGCGTGGGCGTCTGCAAGTGCAGGCGCCCGCCATTTGCTATTTCGATGAATTGCGCAGCGCTGAGGATTGGCAGCCACGGCTGGCCCGAGCCGCCGACCTGGGCCTTGATCACGTCTGTCTCAATCCCTTCCTGGCCAGACACAACGATCCATTGTTGATCAGTGATCTGGCCAGGCCGAGCCCCGGGCTGGGGATCGGCGGGTCGATCGACGAGGCCGTACATGAGATCGCCGCGCTGTGCGAACGACGCGGCCTGCGCCTTTGTCTCGATGTCGTGCTCGACCGGCTGGCGTCTGACGGGGCGAGTGCCCATGAGGCTGGAGACCTGTTCGAGCGCCGATATCAAAGCGATGTCGTCGATCCGCGGCTCGACAGTTCCATTGCGCACGCCGTCACCGTACGGCCCGACGCCGATCGGATCGCATCATGGTGGGCTTCGCACCTTGTGCGACTGGCCAGTGCCGGAGCGACGGCGTTCCGCCTGCTCGGCCTCGGTCTTCTGCCGGCCGGCGCCTTGCGTGCGATTGTGGCAGCGACCCGCCGCGAAAGCGATTGTGCGTTGTGGGCATGGACTCCTGGCCTCGCCTGGTCGCGGCACGGCGAGCTGGCAGGCGCGGGCCTCGACGGCGTCTTCGCCTCCACTGCCTGGTGGGACGGAAGTGCTGCCTGGTACGTCGAGGAACTCGATTCGCTTGCCCGCATTGCGCCGGTCATCGGTGTCGCCGCCGAAGCGCGCAGCCTGCCGGCGGATGTTGCCGCTCGGCGTCGTGCATTGCAGCTCGCTGCGGCCACGACCGATGGTCTGTTCCTGCCGGAAGGTTTTCCCGCAGACGTCGAAGAGGAGATCCGACAAGCGGCAACCGACCTAAAGCATCGCCGTCAGTCGACGAAGTCTGTCCGCCGCCTGACAGGATCGTCGGCGACGGTGACGGCGCTGGCGCGTCTCGACTCGGCCGATGCGCGTCAGGCACAGCATGGACTTGTCGTCCTGATCAACAACGACGTCGCCAAGGAGCAGGCTGTACCGGTCAGCCTCGATCCGCTCGATCCGGTTGCCGGCGCCATGCTGGGCAAACCCCGGCTGCTCGACGGACGAGCGATGCCCGATCGCCTGCGGCCGGGTGAGGTGCTGATGGCAGAGCTCGACGCCGTCGATCCGGTAAGGGGCGACGAATGTCACTCGGCGAGCGCCGCCGCAAGCCGCTCTCCCGTGGTGATCGATCGCGTCGCTCCCCAGGCGCCCGGCTTTGCAGTTCGCCGCATCATCGGCCGGCCGATCACGGTGGAGGCCGACATCTTTGCCGACGGCCACGACGTGCTGGCGGCGGAGCTGCAGTGGCGCGAAGCCGGCAAGTCTGAGTGGCAGCGTTCAGCCATGACCCCGCTCGGCAACGATCGCTGGCGCGCCACCATGATACCCCGGCGCGTCGGCCGACATTTTTTCACGATCGAAGGCTGGCGCGACGAGTATGGCAGCCTGAGCCACGCTCTTGAGGTCAAGAGCCGGGCCGGCGTCGATGTCACGGTCGACATCGCCGATGCCGCCGCTCATCTGCGCCGGCTGGGTCTTGGCAAGTTCGTGGCCAAACTCGATCGTGCCGACGCGCCCGCCGCCGTGCGGCTTTTGACGGCCAGCGAGACGCACCAACTGGTCGCTGCCGCGGACGTCCGCCATTTGCCTTGCCGGCATCCCGAGATTGCCGTTGAGGTCGAGCGCCCACAGGCGGAGTTTGCGAGCTGGTACGAGCTCTTCCCGCGCTCGCTGGGCACTTTCAACGACGTCATTGCCCACCTGCCGCGTGTTCGCGACATGGGCTTCGACGTCCTTTACTTCCCGCCCATCCATCCCATCGGCACGACCAATCGCAAGGGCCGCAACAACGCCTTGAAGGCGGCGCCCGACGATCCCGGCAGCCCGTACGCGATCGGGGCGCGCGACGGCGGTCACGACGCAGTCCACGCCGCGCTCGGCACGCCGGAGGACTTCCGCCGACTGGTGGCGGCCGCCCGCGAGCAAGGCCTCGAGATCGCGATCGATTTCGCCATCCAGTGCTCGCCCGACCATCCCTGGCTCAAGCAGCATCCCGAGTGGTTCCGCCACCGCGCCGACGGCTCGATCCGCTTCGCCGAGAATCCGCCCAAGAAGTACGAGGACATCGTCAATGTCGACTTCTACGCCGACGGTGCGATACCCGAGCTGTGGCTGGCGTTGCGTGATGTCGTCCTGCACTGGGCGGGCGAGGGCGTTCGGATCTTCCGCGTCGACAATCCACACACCAAGCCGCTGCCCTTCTGGGAATGGATGATCGCCGATGTTCGCGGCCGGCATCCCGACGTGATCTTCCTGGCCGAGGCTTTTACGCGGCCGACCATGATGTACCGCCTCGCCAAGATCGGCTTCTCGCAGTCCTACACTTACTTCACGTGGCGCAACAACAAGGCCGAGATCACCGACTATCTGCGCGAGCTGACCACGACAGAAGTGGCCGACTACTACCGACCGCATTTCTTCGTCAACACACCCGACATCAATCCCATTTTCCTGCAGAGCTCGGGGCGTGCCGGCTTCCTGATCCGCGCCGCTCTGGCCGCGACCCTCTCTGGCCTGTGGGGCGTCTATTCCGGCTTCGAGCTCTGCGAAGCCGCAGCACTGCCGGGCCGTGAGGAATATCTCGATTCGGAGAAGTACGAAGCGCGGCAGCGCGATTTCGATGCGCCCGGCAATATCGTCGCCGAAATCACCGCGCTCAACCGGCTGCGCCGCCTCCATCCTGCGCTCCACAGCCATCTTGGCGTGCGCTTCTACAACGCCTTCAACGATCAGGTCCTGGTCTACGGCAAGCCATCGCCCGATGGGCTGGAGATGATCCTGGTCGCCGTCAGCTTCGATCCCCACCACGTCCAGGAAGCGTCGTTCGAAGTGCCCCTATGGGAATGGAAACTGCCCGACAACGGCGCCGTCGAGGTCGAGGATCTCATGCGCGGCAGCCGCTTCGTCTGGCAGGGCAAAATGCAGCGCGTTCGCCTCGATCCGGCCGACCTGCCGTTCGCCATCTGGCGGATCGCGCCGACAGGAGGCCGGCCATGAACGCACCGCTCGCCGCCAGCCAGTTGCCCGTTGCCCAGGATGCGCTCTGGTACAAGGACGCGATCATCTACCAGCTGCACATCAAGTCCTTCTTCGATTCCAACAACGACGGCATCGGCGACTTCCCTGGCCTGATCTCCAAGCTCGACTACATCGCCGAACTCGGCGTCAACACGTTGTGGCTGCTGCCATTCTATCCGTCGCCGCGGCTGGATGACGGCTACGACATCGCCGAATACACCGCCGTTCATCCCGAATACGGCACGCTCGACGACGCCAAGCAGTTCATCGAAGAGGCCCATCGCCGCGGCATCCGCGTCATCACCGAGCTGGTGATCAATCACACCTCAGACCAGCATGCCTGGTTCCAGCGCGCCCGCCTGGCGCCGCCGGACTCGCCTGAGCGCGACTTCTACGTCTGGTCGGACAACGATCAGAAATACAGCGGGACACGCGTCATCTTCCTCGATACCCAGCGCTCGAACTGGACCTGGGATCCCGCCGCCAACGCCTACTACTGGCACCGCTTCTACGCCCACCAGCCTGATCTCAACTTCGACAATCCCGCCGTGTTGGACGCGGTGCTGGGCGTCATGCGCTTCTGGCTGGATCTCGGCGTCGATGGCCTCAGGCTCGATGCCGTGCCCTACCTGGTTGAGCGCGAGGGCACCAACAACGAGAACCTGCCCGAAACCCACGAGGTGCTGCGCCGCATCCGGGCCGAGATCGACACCCACTATCCCGGCCGCATGCTGCTGGCCGAAGCCAACCAGTGGCCGGAGGACACCAAGGAGTATTTCGGCAACGGCGATGAATGCCACATGGCCTTCCACTTCCCGCTGATGCCCCGCATGTACATGGCGCTGGCCCGCGAGGACCGTTTCCCCATCACCGACATCATGCGCCAGACGCCACAGATCCCCGAAACCTGCCAATGGGCGATCTTCCTGCGCAATCACGACGAGCTGACGCTCGAGATGGTGACGGATTCCGAGCGCGACTACCTCTGGCAGACCTATGCGACCGACCGTCGTGCCCGTCTCAATCTCGGCATCCGCCGCCGGCTGGCGCCGCTGCTCGAGCGCGACCGCCGCCGCATCGAGCTGATGAACTGCCTGCTGTTCTCGATGCCCGGCGCGCCGGTGATCTACTACGGCGACGAGCTCGGCATGGGCGACAACATTCGGCTGGGCGACCGCGATGGTGTGCGCACGCCCATGCAGTGGTCGCCCGACCGCAATGGCGGGTTTTCGCGCGCCGATCCGGCGGCGCTGGCGCTGCCCACCATCATGGATGCGCTCTACGGCTACGAGATCATCAACGCCGAGGCCCAGACGCGCGACGTCCATTCGCTGCTGCACTGGATGCGCCGCACTTTGGCCATCCGCCGCATGCACGCCGCCTTCGGCCGCGGCAGCCTGCGTTTCCTCTATCCGAAGAACCGCAAGGTCCTGGCCTACCTGCGCGAACTCGACGGCGAGGTCATTCTGTGCGTGGCCAACGTCTCGCGCACACCGCAGGCGGTCGAACTCGACCTCTCGGAATTCACCGGCCGCGTCCCCGTCGAGCTGAACGGCGGCTCACTGTTCCCGCCGATCGGCCAGCTCACCTATCTGCTGACCTTGTCGCCCTACGGCTTCTACTGGTTCATCCTGACGACCGAGACCGATGCGCCGTCGTGGCATACCCCGGCGCCCGAGCCGTTGCCCGACTATGTCACCGTGGTCTTGCGCAATCGGCTCGATCAGGCCCTGGAAGCTGCCGCGCCGGTGCTGGAACGCGAGACCCTGCCGTCCTACCTGCAGAAGCGCCGCTGGTTCGGTGCCAAGGACCAGACGCTGCACGGCGCCCATATCGCCTATCTGGCCCAGCTCGGCGGCGAGCGCGACCTGCTGTTGTCGGAAGTCGAGGTAAAGACCAGCAGTGGGACCACGCGCTGGCAGCTGCCCTTGTCGATGTGCTGGGAGGACGAACCTTCGGCCGCGTTACCCTCCCAGCTTGCCTTGGCGCGTGTTCGCCGCGGGCGGCGCGTTGGGTTGCTGACAGACGCCTTTTCTCTGGCGATCTTCGCCCGCCGCATGCTGGAGGCACTGGCCAACGGCGAGCGCATCGACATGCCGGAAGGCCAGATCGTCTTCGAGCCCATGCCGGACAAGGTAGAGGTGCTGCGCCGCCCGGCCGACGCTCAGGTCATGTGGCTGACCGCCGAGCAATCGAACAGCTCGCTGACTGTCGACGACGCCGTGATGCTGAAGATCTTCCGCTCCATCTCGACCGGCCAGCATCCCGAGGCCGAGATGAGCCGCTACCTGACGGCCCAGGGCTTTGCCAACGCGCCGGCGATGTTGGGCGAGGTGACCCGCATCGACCGCGACGGCGAGCGCCATGTGCTGGCCGTGGCGCAGGCCTTCGTGCGTAACCAGGGGGATGCCTGGACCTGGGCCCTCAACCAGGCCAATCGCGCTTTCGACGCCACGGCGAGTCGCGAGGCCTCGGCAGAGGCGCGCGGCGACGACATCCGTGACTATCATGCGCTCGCCGCCACCATCGGCCGGCAGCTGGGCAACATGCACGTCGTGCTGGCGCGGCCGACGGAAGATCCGGACTTTGCGCCGCAACGCGCTACGGCTCAGGACGTCGATGCCTGGATCGAGCGGGCGACCAGGCTGCTCGCGCGGGCGTTCGACGCCATCGCCGCGCGCGGGACTTGGGACAACGAGACCATCGAGGCCGAGGCCAAGGCGCTGCTGGCCAACCGCGAGGCGCTGAACGAGACGCTGCGGCAGCTTGGCCGGCAGGGCGAGGGCGGCCTGATGACGCGCATCCATGGCGATTTCCACCTCGGCCAAGTGCTGGTCGCCAGCGCCGATGCCTACATCATCGACTTCGAAGGCGAGCCGGCGCGCCCTGTCGAGGAACGCCGGCGCAAGGCCAGTCCCTTGCGGGATGTCGCGGGGTTGTTGCGGTCGATCGACTATGCCGCCGCAACGACCCTCGATCCGAAGAACGTGCTCGCCAGCCGCCTTTCGCCGGGACGGCGCGAGCGGCTGATGACGAGGCTGCGCGAGGGGGCGGAGAAGTCTTTCCTCGGAGCCTACCGCGAGGCCGTGACCGGCCTGCCGTCGATGGGCGGCCCGTCGCTGCTCGATTTCTTCCTGATCGAGAAGGCGGCTTACGAAGTTGGCTACGAAGCGGCCAACCGGCCGAACTGGCTCGTCGTCCCGGTGAGCGGGCTCGCGCGCATCGCCAAGCGCCTTCTCAAGACCGCACGGAGCAAAGTGTGAACGAAATGACCAGACCGCAGCTCGACCGCGGCGAGGTCGAGGCGCTGATGACGGCGCGTCATCGCGATTCCTTCCACGTGCTGGGGCCGCATGACGGGCCGGACGGCCGCACCGTCCGTGCCTATCTGCCGGGCGCGCAATCGGTCGAGGTGCTGCGCCGCACCGACCGCGCGTCGCTTGGAGCCTTGCCGGAGATCGAGTCCGGACTGTTCGAGGGGGCCGTGGCCGATGCGTCGCCCTATCTGCTGCGCATCCAGTGGCCGGCTGCGATGCAGGAGACGGAAGATCCCTACGCTTTCGGGCCTGTGCTGGGCGAACTCGACCTGCACCTGTTCAACGAAGGCCGTCACTTCCATCTGGCCGATGCGCTGGGCGCCAACGTCGCCACCATCGACGGCGTGCCGGGCGTGCGCTTCGCAGTTTGGGCGCCCAACGCCGAGCGCGTGGCAGTGATCGGCGATTTCAATTCATGGGATGCGCGGCGCCATCCCATGCGGTTGCGCTATCCGTCCGGCATCTGGGAACTGTTCGTGCCGCGCGCCGGCATGGGCGTGCGCTACAAGTACGACATCATGGGCCCGGGCGGTGTGCGCCAGCCAGACAAGGCCGACCCGGTGGCGCAGCAGGCCGAGCTGGCGCCTGGCACCGCCTCGATCGTGCCCTCGCCGCGACCGTTCCGCTGGACCGACGACAAATGGCTCGCCGGCCGCGCGGAGCGCCAGGCGCCGCAGGCGCCGCTCTCGATCTACGAGGTGCACATCGGCTCGTGGCTCCGGCCCGGGGAGCGGCGCGGCTCGCTGTGGGATCTCGCCGTCGAGCGGCTGATCCCCTACGTCGCCGAGCTCGGCTTCACGCATGTCGAGCTGCTACCCATCACCGAGCATCCGTTCGGCGGCTCCTGGGGCTACCAGCCGCTCGGGCTTTTTGCGCCGTCCTCGCGCTTCGGCCCGCCCGAAGCCTTCGCCCGCTTCGTCGATGCGCTGCACGCCAACGGCATCGCCCTGCTGCTCGACTGGGTGCCGGCGCATTTCCCGAGCGATTCGCATGGTCTCGCCCGCTTCGACGGCACGGCGCTCTACGAGCATCTCGACCCGCGCGAGGGCTTCCATCGCGACTGGAACACCTACATCTACAATTTCGGGCGCCGCGAGGTGCAGGGCTTCCTGATCGCCAGCGCGCTGCACTGGTTGGAGCGCTATCACGTCGATGGGCTGCGGGTCGATGCCGTGGCCTCGATGCTCTATCGCGACTACAGCCGGCCGGCCGACGCCTGGATCCCGAACGTCTATGGCGGCCGCGAGAACCTCGAGGCCGTGGGCTTCCTGCGCCATCTCAATGCCGTCGTGGCCGAGCGCTGCCCCGGCGCCATCGTCGTCGCCGAGGAATCGACCGCCTGGCCCGGCGTCACCCAGGCCCAGCCCGATGGACTCGGTTTCTCCTACAAATGGAACATGGGCTGGATGCACGACACGCTGCGCTACATCGAGCACCAGCCGATCCATCGCGCCTACCACCACGACGACATCACCTTTGGCCTGCTTTATGCCTTCTCTGAGAAGTTCATCCTGCCGATCTCGCACGACGAGGTCGTGCACGGCAAAGGCTCGCTGCTGGCCAAGATGCCGGGCGACGGCTGGCAGCGCTTTGCCAACCTGCGTGCCTATCTCGGCTTCATGTGGGCACATCCCGGCAAGAAGCTCCTGTTCATGGGCTGCGAGATCGCCCAGCCGCACGAATGGAACCACGACGCCGAACTCGACTGGGGCCTGCTCGGCGATCCGGCCCACGCCGGCATCCAGCGGCTGGTGCGCGACCTCAACCGGCTCTACGCGGCGGAGCCCGCCTTGCACCGGCGCGACGCCGAGCCCGAAGGCTTCCGCTGGCTGATCGGCGACGATCGCGCCAATTCGGTCTTCGGGTTCGTGCGCCAAGGCCGCGAAGGCGATGCTCCGGTCCTGGTCGTCTGCAACATGACGCCGGTGCCGCGGCACGGCTATCGCGTCGGCGTGCCGCGGCCCGGCCGCTGGCGCGAGATTGCCAACACCGACTCCCGCTTTTACGGCGGCAGCGACCTCGGCAATGACGGCGGCGCCATCGCCCACGACCAGCCCTCGCATGGCGAAGCCCAATCCGTCCTGCTGACCTTGCCGCCGCTCGCCACGGTGATGCTGCGCGCGGAGGGCTGAGATGGCATGGCCCGACCGCCTGCTGGCGGGTTCGCCCTATCCGCTGGGCGCCACCTGGGACGGGCTCGGCACCAACTTCGCGGTGTTCTCCGCCCACGCCACCAAGGTCGAGCTCTGCATCTTCGACCCGTCGGGGCGGCGCGAGATCGTACGCTTCGAATTGCCGGAATGCACCGACGAAGTCTGGCACGGCTACATGCCCAACGCGCGCGCCGGCCTGATCTACGGCTATCGTGCCTACGGGCCGTACGAGCCGCAGGACGGCCATCGCTTCAACCAGCACAAGCTCCTGCTTGATCCCTATGCCAGGCGTCTCGCCGGCGAATTGCGGCCGTCGGATGCGCTCTTCGGCTATCGCGTGAATTCGCCGCGCGCCGATCTTTCCTTCGATCGCCGCGACAGCGCGCCGGGCATGCTGAAGGCCGTCGTCACGGATGACAGCTTCAACTGGGCCGACGACCGGCCGCCCAACGTGCCGTGGTCCGATACCGTGATCTACGAGACCCACGTACGCGGGCTCAGCATGCTGCGCCAGGACCTCAGGCCCAATGAGCGTGGCACTTTCGCGGCGCTCGGCGATCCGCACTTCATCGACCACATCAGGCGGCTCGGGGTCACCGCCGTCGAGCTGCTGCCGGTCCACGCCTTCGTGCAGGACCGCAATCTCTTGCAGAAAGGGCTGCGCAACTACTGGGGCTACAACAGCATCGGCTTCTTCGCGCCCGAGCCGCGCTACCTCTCGGACAACACGCCCGACGAGATGCGCATCGCCATCCGCCGCCTCCACGCCGCCGGCATCGAGCTGATTCTCGATGTCGTCTATAACCACACGGCCGAGGGCAGCGAGATGGGGCCGACGCTCTCATTCCGCGGCCTCGACAATGCCAGCTACTACCGATTGGTTGCCGACAATCCGCGACATTGTGTCAACGACACCGGCACCGGCAACACGGTGAACCTTTCGACGCCGCGCGTGTTGCAGATGGTGATGGATTCGCTGCGCTACTGGGTTACCTCCTTCCATGTCGACGGCTTCCGCTTCGACCTCGGCGTGACGCTCGGTCGCGAGGGGCACGGATTCGATACCGGCTCCGGCTTCTTCGACGCCATCCGTCAGGACCCGGTGATGTCGCGCGTAAAACTGATCTCCGAGCCGTGGGACATCGGCCCGGGCGGCTACCAGCTCGGCAACCATCCGCCGGGCTTCGCCGAATGGAACGACCGTTTTCGTGATGGCATCCGCCGCTACTGGCGCGGCGACGAGGGGCAGCGCTCGGATTTTGCCGCGCGCCTTGCCGGCTCGGCCGACTTCTTCGACAGGCGGGCGCGCCGGCCGTGGGCGTCGATCAACTTCGCCGCCAGCCACGACGGCTTCACCCTGGCCGACACGGTGAGCTATGCCGAACGCCACAACGAGGCTAACGGCGAGGACAACAACGACGGCCACGCCGACAACTACTCGGCCAACTGGGGCGCCGAAGGCCCGGCCGACGATCCCGCCATCCTCGACACGCGCCGGAGCCTGCAGCGTGCGCTGCTGGCCACCGTGTTTCTGGCGCAGGGCACGCCGATGGTGCTGGGCGGCGACGAGTTCGGCCGCACCCAGAAGGGCAACAACAACGCCTATTGCCAGGACAACGAGATCTCGTGGGTCGACTGGAAGCAGGCCGATGGCGAGGACGGCAGGAACCTCACCCGGTTCGCCGCTCGGATCGCCGACCTGCGCCGCCGCCACGCCGTGTTGCGGGCTCCGCGCTTCATGCATGGCCAGGCCGAGCTGGTGGAGGGTATCCGTGACATCGCCTGGTTCGACGTCTCCGGCGAGCAGGTCTCGAACGACTCGTGGAACAACCCGAAGGAGCAGCGCCTGGTGCTGCGCCTGGCCGGCCGCAACGGCGACGGTGCGGTCTCGATCCTGACGGCGTTCTTCAACGCAACCGGCGAGCCGCAGCTCTTTCGCCTGCCGCCGCCCGGCCGACCGGCACGCCTGCTGCTGGACAGCGCCGAGCCCGACGCCCCCGAACGCTATCTCAGCAGCGACGACCTGATGATCGGTCCGCGCAGCGTCGCGCTGACCTTGAGCAGCCTCAAGGACCGGCCCCCGGAGCGGCCATCGTGACCAGCTTCGCGCGCGACCTGCCGTTCGGCGCCACCCTGGTCGATCCGGCCCATACGCGCTTTCGCCTGTGGGCGCCCGGCCAGCGTGAGGTGGCTGTGGACGTCGATGGTCTCGGCGCCGTGCCGATGATGCGCAATGCCGAGGGCTGGTTCGAGGCCGAAGCGGCTTGTGGAGCAGGGGCGCGCTATCGCTATCGGCTGGCCGATGGGCTTGCGGTGCCCGATCCGGCATCGCGCGCCCAAGGTGGCGACGTTCACGATCCCAGCCTGGTCGTCGACCCGCGCGCCTATCGCTGGCGGCATCCGGAGTGGCGTGGCCGCAAATGGCAGGAGGCCGTGCTCTACGAGCTGCATGCCGGCAGCCTGGGCGGCTTTGCCGGTGTCGCCGCGAGGCTGCCCGATCTGGCCCAGCTCGGCATCACCGCCGTCGAGCTGATGCCGGTCAACGATTTCCCTGGCACGCGCAACTGGGGCTACGACGGCGTCCTGCCCTTCGCGCCCGATGCCGCCTATGGCGCGCCCGATGACCTGAAGGCGCTGGTCGACGCCGCGCACGGCCACGGCCTGATGATCTTCCTCGACGTCGTCTACAACCACTTCGGGCCGGACGGGAACTATCTCGCCGCTTACGCCCCAAGCTTCTTCCGCACAGACGTTGCGACGCCATGGGGGGCCGCCATCGATTTCCGCCGCCCCGAGGTGCGCCGCTTCTTCACCGAGAACGCGCTCTATTGGCTGATGGAGTATCGCTTCGACGGCCTGCGCTTCGACGCCGTGCACGCCATCGCGGCCCCCGACTGGCTGGATGAGATGGCGGCCGAGGTCCGCGCCACCGTCGAGCCCGGCCGCCATATCCACCTCGTGCTCGAGCACGACGGCAACGTGGCCGATCACCTGCGCCGCGGCTTCGACGCCCAGTGGAACGACGATGGCCATCATGTCCTGCACGCCCTGCTGACCGGCGACGCCGACGGCTACTACGCCGACTATGCCGAGCGGCCGGCCGAGCGCCTGGCGCGCTGCCTCGGCGAAGGCTTCGTCTACCAGGGCGAACCCTCCGCCTATCGCAAGGGCGAGTGCCGCGGCACGCCCAGCGCCGATCTCGCTCCCACCGCCTTCGTGCTGTTCCTGCAGAACCACGACCAGGTCGGCAACCGGCCGTTCGGCGACCGGCTGGCCGAGCGCGTCGATGCCGCGGTGCTCGAAGCCGCGATCGCCCTGCAGCTTCTCTCTCCGCAGATCCCGCTGATCTTTATGGGCGAGGAGGGCGCCAGCCGGACGCCCTTCCTGTTCTTCACCGACCATCACGGCGAGCTCGCGAAAGCCGTGCGCGACGGCCGACGCCGCGAGTTCGCGGCCTTCGCGGGCTTCCACGACGGCGAGGCGGCCGAGACGATTCCCGACCCCAACGCGCTCGCGACCTTCGAGAGCAGCCGTCCGGTCGCCGAAGACGCCGACCGGCGCGCGCTCTATCGCCAGCTGCTGGCGCTGCGCGCCGCCGCCCTGGTGCCTCGTCTGGCTGGCGCACGATCGCTTTCAGCGAAGGCGGCTGGCCCGGCCTGCGTTACCGCGCGCTGGCGTCTTGGCGACGGGGCGGTGCTGGCGCTAATCAGCAATCTCGGCCGCGACGACTGCGCCGTCGATCCGCCGAAGGGCGACCTGTTGTTCGAGACGCGGGCCGGCGCCAGCGAGGAGGTTCGCGCCGGCCGGCTTGCGGGACCGGCCACCGTCGCTTTCCTGGACCCGGCAGGATGAACGAGGAAGCGGTCCTGGCCCGCGCCCGCTCAGCCGGAGTGGCCGTCGACTGGACCGATTCCACGGGCCGCCCGCAAAGGGTGAGGACCGAATCGCTGCGCCGCCTCCTCGAGGCGCTTGATGCGGGCGATGCGCCGGTTGCCGTGCCGCCGCTGGTTACCGTGCGCGTCGGCCGGCCGATCACGATTCCTGGTATCGACGCCGACCATTCGGCCGAGCTCGCGCTGGAAGGCGGCGACAAGAAGCTCGTTGTCCTGCGCGATGGCGCGCTGCCCGCTATTGGTCGGCTGGGCTATCACCGCCTGCGCTTCGCCGATCGCGAGATCACCGTGGCTGTGGCGCCGCCGCGCTGCATCACCCTGCAGGATATCGGCGGCGGCGAGCGCATGTGGGGCGTGGCGGCGCAGGTCTATGGCCTGCGCCGCGCCGGCGACGGCGGCATCGGCGACGCCGGCGCCGTGCGCGAGCTTGCCGAGGCCGCCGCACGACACGGCGCCGATGCCGTGGCCCTCAGCCCGGTGCACAGCCTCTTCCCCCACGATCCGGCGCGCTACGGTCCGTACTCGCCGTCGAGCCGGCTGTTCCTCAATCCGCTCTACGCCGATCCGTCGGCGACCTTCGATTCCACCGCCGTCGCCTCTGACGACGCCTTGGAAGGTGCTGCTTTGATCGACTGGTCCGCCGCCGGTGCCGCCAAGTTCGCCCGCCTGCGCACCTTGTTCGAGGAGTTCGACCAGGTCGACACGCCGCTCTTGCGCGAGTTCGAGCGCTTCGTCGTCGAGGGTGGCGAGGCCCTCAGCCAGCACGCCCGCTTCGAGGCCGAGCAGGCGGCAGGCTCCGACCGCTTTCACCTCTTCCTGCAATGGATCACGGCCCGCTCCTTCGCGGCGGCGCAACAGGCGGCCAAGGCGGCCGGCATGCGTATCGGCCTTTTGAGCGACCTCGCGATCGGCATGGACCGTGCCGGCAGCCACGCCTGGACGCGTCAGTCCGACCTGTTGCTCGGCCTGTCGATCGGGGCGCCGCCCGATGCCTTCAATCCGCACGGCCAGGATTGGGGCCTGACCGGCTTCTCGCCGCGCGCCCTGGCGGCGACCGGCTTCGCACCCTTCCTCGCTACGTTGCGCGCCGCGCTGGCACATGCCGGCGGCGTTCGCATCGACCACATCATGGGGCTGATGCGGCTCTGGCTGATCCCGCGCGGCCAGCCGGCGGGCGAGGGCGCCTATCTCGCCTATCCGCTGGAGGATCTGCTGGCGCTGCTGGCGCTCGAATCGCATCGCCACCGCGCGGTGGTGATCGGCGAGGATCTCGGCACCGTGCCGCCCGGGTTCCGCGCCCGCCTGCGCCGCGCCGGCATCGCCGGCATGGACGTGCTGTGGTTCGAGCGCACGCGGCTCAACTTCAAGAAGCCGTCGCGCTGGCGGGCCGACGCCGTCGCCATGACCACCACCCACGACTTGCCGACCGTGGCCGGCTGGTGGACCGGCGAGGACATCCGCACCCGCCGCGCGCTCGGCCTCGGCACGCCGGGCGAGGACCAGGCGCGCCAGCAGGATCGCGCGCGGCTGTGGCGGGCCTTCGGCAAGGCCGGGCTCGACGGGCAGATGCCGCCCACCGACCAGCCGGCGGCCGCCGTCGATGCGGCGCTGGGCTATGTGGCCCAGTCGCCCTCGCCGCTGATGCTGGCGCCGCTGGAGGACCTGCTGGGCCTTGTCGAGCAGCCCAACCTGCCCGGCACGATCGACGAGCATCCCAACTGGCGCCGCCGCCTCGAGCCGCCGGCACGCGCCCTGTTCGAGGCGCCGGCGGTGCAGAACCGCGTCGATATCATCCGCCGCCATCGCCGATGACGCCGCGCGCGACGCTGCGCCTGCAATTCCATCGCGGCTTCGCCTTCGCCGACGCCGAGGCGCTGGTGCCGTATTTCGCGCGGCTCGGCGTCAGCCACCTCTACGCCTCACCCATCGCCACGGCGCGCCCGGGCTCGCAGCACGGCTACGACGTGATCGACGCCACGCGCATCAATCCCGAGCTGGGCGGCAAGGCGGGCTTGCGGGCGCTCTCCTCGGCGCTCGCCAAGTCGGGGATGGGCATGATCCTCGACATCGTGCCCAACCACATGGCGGCCGACACGGCCAACGCCTGGTGGGCCGACGTGCTGCGCCATGGCCGCGCCAGCCGTTTCGCCCGCTGGTTCGATATCGACTGGGAGGCGGACGACAAGGTCCTGCTGCCCATCCTCGGCCGCCCGCTCGACGAGGTGCTGGCCGCGGGCGAGCTCGAACGCGACGGCGACAGCTTCCGCTACTTCTCGCATCGCCTGCCCGCCGTCGAGGGCGGCCTGGAAGAACAACACTGGCGGCTCGCCTGGTGGCGCAGCGCCGGCGATCGCATCAACTGGCGGCGCTTCTTCGACATCAACGAGCTGGTCTGCCTGCGCATGGAGGAGCCAGAGGCCTTCGAGGCCGTCCATGCCCTGCCGCTGCGTCTGCACCAGGAGGGCATCGTCGATGGCCTGCGCATCGACCACGTCGATGGCCTGACCGATCCCGCCGCCTACTGCCAAACCTTGCGCGCACGATTGGGACCCGGCGCCTGGCTCGTGGTTGAGAAGATCCTGCTGGCCGGCGAGACCCTGCCGGCCGACTGGGGCTGCGACGGCACGACCGGCTATGATTTCATGGACGAGGTCAACGCCCTGCAGCACGAGTCGGCCGGCGAGCGCGCGCTGGCCGAGGCCTGGTCGGCGCTGAGCGGCCGGCCGGCCGATTTCGCCGCGGAAGAGGAGCCCGCCCGCCGCGAGATTCTGGCGCGCAGCTTTGGCGCCCAGCTCGACGCCTGCGCCGCCGGCTTCGCCGGGGGCGAGCTGGCGCCGCCGCTGCTGCGCCGCGTGCTGGGCGAGCTGCTGGCGCATTTCCCGGTTTATCGAACTTATTCCCGCGGCGGCGCGCTCTCGGCCGCCGACCGCGCCGTGCTCGACCGCGCCGCCGCCGGCGCGCGTCGCAGCTGCCTCGCGACCGACCGTTGGGCGATCGATCCACTGGTGCGCCGCTTTGCCGAGCCTGATCGCCGCAGTGCCGTGGCGCGCTTCCAGCAGCTCAGCGCGCCGATCGCCGCCAAGGCGGTCGAGGACACCGGCTTCTATCGCTACGGCCGCCTGCTGTCGCGCAACGACGTCGGCTTCGATCCCGCCACCTTCGCCCTCGACGCCGACGCCTTCCATCGCCGCATGCAGCGCCGCCGCGCCGACTGGCCGCGCGCGCTGCTGGCTACCGCCACCCACGACCACAAGCGCGGCGAGGACGTGCGCGCCCGGCTCGCGGTGCTGAGTGGCATGGCGGCGGAATGGGCGGCCCTGCAGCGCGACTGGGTCGAGGCCAGCCGGTCGCTCTGCCGTGACGGCGCGCCTGTCGCCGGCGATGTCGCCCTGTTGCTGCAGACCATCGTCGGCGCCTGGCCCGTCGATCTCGACGCCGGTGATCGCGCCGGCCGCCGCGCCTTCGCTGAACGGCTCGCCGCCTGGCAGCAGAAGGCGCTGCGCGAGGCCAAGCTCGCCAGCGACTGGGCCGCCATCGACGAGCCCTACGAGGCGGCGGCGCGCGACTTCACCACGGCGCTGGTGGCCGAGGCGGCGCTGCCCGACCTGCTGCAGCGGATCGCGGCCCTGGTGCATCGGATCGCCCCGGCCGGCGCACTGAACGGCCTGGCCCAATGCCTGCTGCGCCTGACGGTGCCGGGCGTGCCCGATCTCTACCAGGGCGGTGAGCTCTGGGACCTGAGCCTGGTCGATCCCGACAATCGCCGGCCGGTCGACTGGCCACGCCGCGTCGCCGGTCCGCCCGCCGGGCCGTTGCGCGAGCTGGCGGCCGGCTGGCGTGACGGCCGCATCAAGCAGGCTTTGATCGCGCGCGCTCTGACGCTGCGCCAGCGGCTCTCGCCGTTGTTCGAGGACGGCGACTATCGGCCGGTCAGGCTCGAAGGTCCGCTGGCCGACGCCATGTTCGCCTTCGTCCGCCGCCGGCCGGAGGCATGGGCCCTGGTGGTGGCGCCGCGGCTCGCGCTGCGTCTGCCGTTGGCATCGGGTGACGTGCGTCTTGTGCCCGATGGCTGGCGCGACACCGCTGTCGTGCTGGACGACGTTCCCTCCGGCGTCGTGAACGCCTTCGACGGCGCGCCGCTCGAGGTCGCGGCCGGCCGCATGCCGCTTGCCGCCCTGTGCGGGACGTTGCCGCTTGCGCTCGCCTCGGCCGATACGACGCTGCGCGCCAAGGTGCCGCTCTATCCTTGAGTTCATGTGCCCTGGACGACGGCCACCCCTCGTCGCTCATTCCGCGGGTGCTCGACGCCAAGGTCACGCGAATGCCACGGAACCGCGCCGTCAAATCTGATAACGGCTCGGGCTCTGGCGGGGAGGATTTTATGCCGATCGTGTGGGGCGTGAACCATGCCGCGCGGCTCGTTTCGGCGAAGGCCACGGGCGAGCTTGGCAGGACTGACCTCGAGGATTTTCTCGACGACCTGGTGGCGGCGGCCACCCTGTCGTACCGCAAGGTTCTCGACATGGGCGGCAGTCGCCTGGCCCTGAGCGGCGATGACATGGTGGCCCTAGGCGCGCGTGTCCGCCGTCACGAAGCCATGGGCCCGATGGGCAGTGTCGCCGTCATCGCGAGTTCGGACGAGGTCTACGACCAGGTCAGCTTGTTCGAGAGCGTCGTCGATGCTGACCGGCCGCTGAAGATCTTTCGCGATGCCGAAATGGCTTACGCCTGGCTGACCGTCGGCCTGCCCGAGGGTATCGAGCTCAGCGAGACCCGGCGCGCGGCGTCCAGACCGGCCGTCGCTGGCGCCGTGTGACGGGCTCGGCAGTTGGCGAGAACGTGATCCCCGGCCACGGCCTGCCGCTCACGAAATCCGGCGGGCCGCGGCGACCCTGTTCCAGATGAACAGCACCACGACGGCGCCGAGCGTGGCGGCGATGAAGCCCGCGCCCTGGTCGGGGCGATACCATCCGACAGCCTGGCCGAGGAAGGTTGCCACGAAGGCGCCGGCGATGCCGAGCCCTGTCGTCAGCAGGAAGCCGGCCGGTTTGTTGGGACCCGGCGACAGCAGGCGGGCGACGATCCCCGCGACGAAGCCGATGACGATGATCCAGAGGATGCCCATCCTTGCCTCCTAGGAGATGCCCGCGACCCGCTCGACGTCCTGCGGCGCCGGCAACCGGCCTTGCGGTGTCAGCTCGTCGACCGCCTGGGGCAGCTGTTCGCTGAGGCCGGCCAGCAATTCCTCGCGCGACAGGCCGGTTCGCTCGGTCAGGAACGCGATCTGATCGGGCGTGAGGACCTTGCTGAGATCGGCCGGCGCGATTTGCTTGTTCTGTCCGGTGCTGACCCATGAATCGGCGACATCGCCTTTGCCGGCGTTCTGGAACTGCTTCACGAGATCGCCCAGGCCGCCGCTCAGGATTCCGCCAAGGCCACCGAGGCCGGCGCCGCCCAAGCCGCCCTTCAGCAGGTCGCCGAGACCGCCGCCGGCCGTCGCCGTGCCCGAGCCGGCGCGCGGCGACGCACCGCCGAAGTTCTTGACCGCCTTGTAGGCGAGCAGGCCGAGCAGGGCCATGGTGATCGGCGACATCCCGCCGCCACCGCCGCCGAAACCGCGGGGTCCGTTGCGCATTCCCGTCAACACGTCGAGCAATCCCATCATAGCCTCCTTGTCTGTGTCTGTGTTCTTCTCGCGCCTTAACGTTCGTCGGCGATCGCTGCCGTCGCGGACGCGGCCTCCACGACCGGCTCCTCCGGCGTGCCGATCAGCCCCACGATGCGCAGCGTTTCGCGCTCCACCTCGGGAGAGCAATCGATGCACAGCGCCTGGGCGTAGGTGGTTGCCTCCTTCAGGATCGCCTCGACCGTCGCCCGGTCGATAGCGCCTCGTCTCAGGAGGGCCTCGAGGAGGGACGCGCTGACGGCGAGCGCAGCGAGGCCGTGCGGTGACGGCGCGTTATCAGCCATCGTGGCCTCTCCATCGGCATCCCATCCATCGGCGTCCCATGGTGCGTACCTCCGTTGCGCATCAACGGAGCGCCGGCGCTCACGGTTGCTCGTTGTCTTTGACGGCTGCCTCGAGCCTCAGGCGCGCTGCTCGCTGCGCAGGCTGAGCCAGGGCAGGGGCGGCGCGTCGGTGAGGGCGAGCGCGCGTAGCGCCGCCGCACAGACGATCCGCGGCTCGGACGAGATCGTGCAGAGGCCGTCGGGCAGCAGCGACTTCGCGTACTTGAGCTCGCCGGTGAACGGCGGGACTTCCACCCAGCCCTGCAGCCCCGGCTCGACGATCAGCACGTCGCCCTTGGCGCGCGCTTCGATCAGCGATGGGCTCGCGAGATCGTTGCCGTCCTCGATACCGTGGATCGCGCAATAGATCTCGACGTCCAGCGCCCGCGATGGCGCCTCGATGAGGCATCGCTCGGCCAGCGATGCCAAGGTGGTTGGTCCTGTCCGGAAGATGGTCATGCAGCTTGAACGCCGGCAACGCGCCGAGGTTTAAGGTTTTGTGAAAGAATCCTGTCGATAAGATTCGGCCTACCGCATCTGGTGGTGGAGTCGCGTCCACCGTCTTCTTCTGGTGTGTCGATTGTGCTGAGCGCGGTCAGGTTGCCCGTCGCGTCTCGCGCATCAGGCGCAGGATCTGCACGGCCTCGAGCCGGCCGCCGATCGGCAGTCCATCCTTGACGGCGAAAATGCCGACGGGGCGCGCCCGGCGGAACTCGCCGTCTTCGTAATCACGATAGGTATCGAGGGCGTCGTTCAAGGTCGGCCGGTGCTCGTATTCGTAATCACCGGTGCGGCCATCGCTGCTCTTCTCCTGCCACCACGAGACGACCACGAAGGCGTCGGCTTGCTGGAGAAGGGCGGCGCGATCGGCCTGCCAGGCCGACAGGCGCTTGGCGCGACAGGCGAGGGCTTCGTCAGACGACATGGGGGCTCCTGCTCTGGAGCCATTATATAATAACTATGGTTATGTTATCAAGGGGGATGAGTTATCCCCAGATCAGCTCGCCCGGTTGTACTTGCCGATCACCAGGTGCGCCTTCTGCCATTCGCGGCGCGACAGGGTGTAGGTCTTGGCCGGATTGTATTGCTTGACCGTCCAGCTCCCCTCGTTGCGCCGGACCAGCCGCTTGATCAGCACGTAGCGCGAGCCGTCGGCGGTCTCGCGCAGGAAGACGCAGTCGTCGCCCGGCGAGACGTCAGACGATGGATTGACCAGCAACAGGTTGCCGCGCTCGTAGGCGGGCTCCATCGAATCGCCGGACACGAAGCAGCCATAGGCATCCTGGATGCCTTCGAGGCGCGGATCGCGCGGGATCCACGACACCGGCTCGTTGGACAGGAGCATGGCGCCTTCGCTGCCGCCCTGGGCTGAAGCAAATACCTGCAGGGGCGGGCGTCCGCTCGCGGCGCGGGCTGCGGCGCTCGCCGCCGCTGCGCTGCCGCGGCGGCCGCGCCGGCCGCCCTCGGCGAGCGACAGCTGCTCGTCATCATCGCCGACCGAAGCGCCCAGCGTCTTGTCGCCCCGGTTCGACTGGAGCCAGTTCACCGACAGCTGCAGCGCCTGCGCCAGCTGCACGATCGATTTCGGCTCGGTGTCGCCGCGCCGCTCGATCTGGGCGATGCCGCCCTGGGTGATGGAATAGCCGGCCCGCGTCACGCGCCGCGCCAGTTCCGCCTGCGACCAGCCTTTGGCCCGCCGCTCCGCTTTGACCCGTTCGCCGAGTGTTGTCATGATGGCAATGCTAGCGCAGTTATTGATAACTTAGGTTGTTGACAAGAATAACTGTAGTGACGTATATTTGCGGCCATGGAAGCTCTTTTACGGGCCGTGACCCTGGCCGGCGGACAGTCCGCCCTGGCCAGGCGCATCGGCAAGACACAATCGCATGTCGCCCAGTGGCTGCGGCGCGGCCGGGTCGGCCCGACCGCCTGCATCCCGATCGAAGCCGCCGTCGGCGGCCAGGTCACGCGCTACGAGCTGCGCCCCGACGTGTTCGGCAAGCCACCCCTCTCCAGCCCATCTTCGCCCAACGAGGCCGTTCGATGACGTCACGGTTCGTCGAGCGTCAACGGCAAAGGGAACGTCGTCGCGTGGCGGCGCGCTGGGACGCCCGCTGCAGCGAAATCCTGCAGCGCATGGCCGGGCGGTATCACGACCATGAGATTTGTGCGTCGATAGAGGCAGAGACCGACAAGCGCTTCATGCCTCGGACCGTGGCGGAGTATCGCCGGGCCTGCGACCTGCCGCCGTGCCGGCGCAACGACTGGACGGCGGCTTTGAAGACATTGCCTCGTAGATCGTAGCGCGCCTTCAACGAAGCGTGGCGAAGGACGAGGACACCGGTGAATGCCGTCGATCTTCAATTTCCTTCGAGACCATGCCGCTGGCTGGCCACAAATCGCCGGCACCCTGCAGCCATGAAAAGTGTATTCCTCGCGGCTGCCCTCGCCGCTGTCGCCGTGCCGGCCATCGCTCAGCCGGCTCCGCGCAAGACCACCACCACAACTGCCCCGTCCGACGGACCCGACTGTGCCGCCATGGGGGCGCTGCCGGCGACCTGGGACGGTCACGCCTATGCGCTCGACGGCGCCACCCTGGCCGGCGTCGGCCTGAAGCCGCACGTTCGGATTTGGGGCATTCAAGCGCCCGAGCTGCGCGATGCCACCAGGGCTGAGAGCGTCGCCGGCATGCGGGCCCGGGCCGCCCTGGAGGATCTGCTCGAGCAAGCGGGCCACAAGGTGAAGTGCCGGGCGACGAAGTTCGATCGCTCCTGCCGTATCGTTGCCCAGTGCAGCCTGGACGACGGCAAGGGCGGGGATATCGGCGGGGGCATGATTGCCGCCGGCATGGCCTACGGCTTCTCTCTCGACGAGACGCTGCCCTGGGAGTCGCGCGCCAGCCAGCGCTATGCCACGGCGGAAGCCGAGGCCCGAAAGCAGCGACAAGGCCTCTGGAAGGAGTGGCTGGGCGAAAAGTAGGCGAAGGTGTTGCCGCGCCCCTATTACCGCGGCGACAGCCTCACCGCCGTCATGTAGCGGTCGCGGTAGTAGTCGCCGTCCAGAGCCGTGACCATGACGGGCGAGCCGCGATGCGTGGCATGAACGAACTGGCCGTTGCCGGCATAGATGCCGACATGGGTGAAGGTGCCGCGGTAGCCGAAGAAGACGAGGTCTCCGCGCCTGAGGTCGCTGCGCGCGACCGTCATGCCCTCGCGTGCCATGTCCTGCGGCATGCGCGGGATGTTTTGTCCGAAGACCGCGCCGTAGAGGTAGTAGACGAAGCCGCTGCAGTCGAAGCCCGTGCTCGGCGAGGTGCCGCCGTAGCGATAGGGCGTGCCCAGGTATTTCATGGCGCGCGAGACCAGTCGGTCGCCCCAGTCGTTGGCGACCGCGGGCGTGGCGTATGAAGCCGGGACCACCGCGGGCGCCGCCTGCTTGAAGCCGGCGTATTGGCTGGCGTGCTGGCCGGCGTTCTGGCCGGCGTTCTGGCCGGCGTTCTGGCCGTTGTCCTGCAGCCATTTGGCATTGAGCTGATCGGCGACGCCATCCGTCGGATCGGCCTTGACCGGAGGTTTCAGCTTCGACTTCGTCGGCGCCTTGACCTGGGCGACCGCGGGAGAAAGAACACCCGCCGTCCCGAACAACACCAGGGCGGCCAGCACCATGACCGAACGGGCTGCCGCCCGGACAACGACTCGTACGCTCCAGCGGGTGGAGCGCCCGGTTTGCAACGCCATGAACTTCTCCCCCTTGAACCAACGCGACGCGGCCAGCGGCCTGCGCCATAGTGGCGAAGGGCGATTCCGCCGTCCAACAAATGTTGCAAATTTGCCACAATAATTTCGGGCGCCAACGCGTTGATTTTTCTTGTTTTTCGGGATCCGCCGCGCGTGGACCTTCCACAACCTGGACTATCCGGGCCGGCGGCCGGCCACGATCGGGGTCTCTCGGAGGTCGGCGCGAATCGCCCATCGCGGACGGGGGCGTTCTGTGTCATTCACTCGAAAATGACAGTGACCACTATCTCTCCTGGCGCCGTGAAGATGGACGGTCGGCGTCAGCGCAGCGAGCGGACCAGGATGGCAATCATCCTGGCCTATCTGGAGCTGCTTCGCCGCAATCCGGTGATGCCGACGGCGGCCCAGATCGCGGACGAGGCTGGATACTCGACGCGCTCCATTTTCGAGCGATTCTCCGATCTCGACGCGCTCAGCCTGGCAACGGCGGACTATGCAATCATCCGGGGCCAGGCAGAGGCAGCGGCGCGCCATGTCGACGGTGACCGCCCGACCCGCATCCAGTCACACGTGCAGACCCGCGTGCTCGCCTGCGAAAAATGGCTGCCGCTGTGGCGCATCATCACCAGCCAGGATCAGATTGCCGAACTGAAGACGCGCGTCGTCCTGGTGCGCCTGGCCAACATCGAGCGAATGAAGCTCATGTATGCGCCGGAGCTTTCCTGCCTCCCTGAGCCGCCTCGTGCCGAGCTGCTGATTGCGATGGCCGCGTTGACCAGCTTCGAAAGCTGGGACCAGATGCGCTTCTGCCACGGCCTGTCGATGGACGCTGCGCAAGCCGTTTGGCGGTCTGCGCTCGACCGGATGCTGCCGTTGGCCGGATAGAATGCGTTGGCGGCGGCGGGCGCCGTCAGGGCGAGGCGGCTGGGACGGATGAAGGACTGAGCCGGACCGGCTCCAGCGTCGCTTTCCCCACCCCTTTGGCAAACGCGCATGGGCGATGGCTGCAGGCGTATTCCTGGCCGGCGGCGAAGTCGCAGATTTCCATCACCCCCGTCGCACGATCGAGTGTGTAGGACTGCATCGTGTGCTGATGGCCGTTGATCAGCGTGCTGTACTGGAACAACACGAACTTCCCGGTGAACCAGGCCCAGTTGATCGGGAACGCGCCGGCAACGGCCTGCCGATCGAAGTCGAGGACGACGGACAACGTGTCTTGCGGATGAGCACCGTCGACGCAATCGACGGAAAACCTGCCGTCTTGCGCCTGTGACACGACAGGAATCGAGGCCGGCAACGCGACGCATGCCGCGATCAGGCTCATGCGCCTGAACGCCGCCACGGCAGTCGAAGCGCCGCGGCGCGGCCTCTTCAACCGCCGCAGTCCCAGACTGCCCGGGCGCGAGGGTCAAGACGCGTCGCATCGAACGGGTTCGGTTGGCGACGCTCTCTCTCGGCATGAACCGCAACGACGGCCGCGAACTGCGCGAGAATGAACGCCCCGAATAGCAAGGCTCCTAGCAACGTAGCCATTGTGCATTCCCCTCAAGTGAGTCGCGGAGACCTTAAACGCACTGTTCTTTGAGCAGACTTGCGCGGCAGGTTCTGTGGCATTCCCCACATGGAGCAGAGCCTGAGGGCAATCGAAGGGGTCATCTGCGCTGATCCGTGGCTCGTCGACTGCGTTCGCCACCGTATGACGCGTGTAGGATTGACTCCCTCATGTAGCTCTCCGTTTCTATCCCCGGGTGACCACGACACCCGCTTCCCCCAAGACCGCCCGCGCCAGGCGCGCCGTCCCGCTCTCGTCCTACCAGGCCGAGTATGCCGAGCAGGCGCGCAAGCTCTGCCTGCTGCTGGGCGCCGACGACGAGGAGCTGGCGGGCTTCTTCGAGGTGCCACCGGCGACGCTGCAGGAGTGGCTCGCCTCCGTCCCTGAATTCGCCGACGCCGTCCGCGCCGGCCGGACGTTGGCTGATGCCGACGTCGCCGATCGGCTGTGGCGTCGCGCCATCGGCTACAGCCACGCCGCCGTCCGCATCTTCAGTCACCAGGGGAAGGCGCTCGAGGTGGCCTACACCGAGCACTATCCGCCGGACACCGCCGCCTGCCTGTTCTGGCTGAAGAGCCGCCAGCCCGATCGGTGGCGGGACAGGGTCGAGCAGGATGATCAGGCCGTCGCCGAGATGCTGGAGGCGTTGGACGCCGCCGGGGAAAGGGCACGAAATGCTCGCCGCGGTTAAGGCCGAGAAGCGCCTGAACGACGAGATCGGCGCCATGCGCTTCGATCCCCTGGGCTACGTCATGTACGCCTTCCCGTGGGGCGTGCCCGGCACGGCGCTCGCCGAAGAGGAGGGGCCCGAGCCCTGGCAGCGCGCGATCCTCGAGCAGCTGGGCGCCGGCCTGATGAGCGCCGCGGAGGCGGTGCGGGCGGCAGTGGCTTCCGGCCACGGCGTCGGCAAGTCGGCGCTGGTCGCCTGGATCGTGCTGTGGGCGCTGTCGACCGCACGCGATGCGCGCGGCATCGTCACCGCCAACACCGAAGGCCAGCTTCGCACCAAGACCTGGCCCGAGCTCGCCAAGTGGTACGGGCTCTGCGTCAACCGCAGCTGGTTCACCTACTCGGCCACGGCGCTCGCCTCGACCTTGCCCGGCCACGAGAAGACCTGGCGGGTCGATGCCATCACCTGGTCGGAACAGAACACCGAAGCGATTGCCGGACTGCACAACAAGGGCCGGCGCGCCTTCGCCATCTTCGACGAAGCCTCGTCCATCCCTGACGGCATCTGGGAAACCATCGAAGGCGCCCTGACCGACGCCAGGACGGAGCTGTTCTGGTGCGTGTTCGGCAATCCGACGCGCAACGCCGGCCGCTTCCGCGAATGCTTCGCCGGCGGCCGCTTCGCCCATCGCTGGCAGCCGGTCCAGGTCGACTCCCGCTCCGTGTCGATGACCAACAAGGCGCAGATCGCCGAATGGGTGAAGGACTACGGCGAGGATTCCGACTTCATTCGGGTGCGCGTGCGCGGCGTCTTCCCGCGGGCCGGCGACCTGCAGTTCATCGACGGCGAGCGCGTCGACGCCGCGATCGCCCGCGAGCTGGCGAGCGATGTCGAGACGCCGCTGATCATGGGCGTCGACATCGCCCGCCAGGGCGGCGACCAGACGGTCATCCGCTTCCGCCAGGGCCTCGACGCCCGCTCGATCCCGGCCGTCAAGTTCCGCATCCCCGACCTGATGCAGGTTGCGAGCCGCGTGCTCGAGCAGGTCGAGCTGCACAAGCCCGCGGCGGTCTTCGTCGATGCGACCGGCATCGGCTGGGGCGTCTTCGATCGCCTGGGCCAGCTCGGCTGCGAAGGTCTCGTCGCGGTCGATTTCGGCGGCAAGGCCGATCGCACCGACGGCGGGGCGGTGGGCACCGCCAAGGCGCTCTACGCCAACAAGCGGTCGGAGATGTGGGGCTTCCTCAAGGACTGGTGCAAGGTCGGCTGCCTGCCCGACGACCGCGATCTCGCCGCCGACCTGACCGGCGTCGAGTACGGCTACGACGCCGCCAACGCGCTCCAGCTCGAGCGCAAGCAGGACATGCGCCGCCGCGGACTGGCCTCGCCCGACGATGGCGACGCGCTGGCGCTCACCTTCGCCTATCCCGTGGCGCAACGCTCCGACGCCGACGACCAGCGGACCGAGGAATTGATCAAGAGCCTCAAGCGGAGGATCGTCTGATGGCGAGGCCGCGTTGGGACCAGCGGTGCACGGAGATCCTGACGCGCAACGCCGCGACCCACACCAACGTCGAGATGGCGACGCTGATCGCGACGGAGACCGGGCGCAGGTTCCGCGTCTCGACCGTCAGCGAGCACCGCTGTGCGCTCGGACTGGAGTGCCCGCGCCGCAACGGCTGGACCGGCCCGCTGCGCAGGTGGCGGCCGTGGCAGTAGCGTCAGGCACACGCCGAGCCCGATGCGTGCGTCCCATCCCGGTCGGTGTCAATGAACTGGCGGGTCATCAAGCTCGATCAACGGCCGATAGTTGCAATTGCCAATTGCTTGCATGGAGGCAAATCTTGCACGTGGTGACGCAAATAGACCAAAGCTTTTGCGAACACTTGCTAATAATTGCAGTGTGTCATTGCAGCAACGATTGCGACATATCGCGGGGCTGATGGCAACCGCAGGGTGCCGCGTACACCTTCGCCTGGAAAGGCCTGGAAACTTGCAGCGCTGACGTCTTCACGCGCGCGAGTCGTCCTTGTGTGGCAAACCTGTCGCTTGTCACGCGGTCTGTACCAGCACGGCCCCTATGTGATGTTCATTTTGGCAGCCGTGGAGTACGCTGCCTGCGAGTACCGCATTTTCGGCGAGGCGCCGTGACCAGCCTACAGCGACAGCCCGCTGCCGTACTTGCCGCCGACGTCGTGGGTTACACGCGCCTGATCGAATCGGCAGAAGAAGATACCCACCGACAGTTGATGCGCCTGCGCGACGAGGTGATCGAACCCGGGATCGCCGCCCACAGCGGTCGGATCGTCAAGAACACGGGTGACGGCTTCATCGCCATATTCGACACGGCGGACGGCGCTGCGACCTGCGCCGTCGAGCTCCAGCGCGCACTTGCCCGTGCGACCGTGGCGCAACCTCCCAGCCTGCGCATTGCCTTTCGCATGGGCGTCAACTTCGCCGACATCATCGCCGAGAAGGGCGATGTCTATGGCGAGGGTGTGAACGTGGCGGCGCGCCTGCAGACCTACGCCGAACCGGGCGACGTCATCGTCTCGCAGGTGGTCGCCGACAAGCTGCAGCCCAAGGCGCGCACCGACGCCATCGATCTCGGGGAACTGCTGTTACGAAACATGCAGAAGCCGGTGCGTGTCTACGCCCTGCGGCCGGAACCGGCGGCGGGCTCGCGGCTGCGCCTGGGCGAAGTCGGTGCCGACGAGGAAGCGCGGCCCTCGATCGCCCTCCTGCCTTTCCGCACGCTTCACGGTGACGGCGACTCCGACAATGTCGCGCTCGGCATGGTCGACGCCATCGCGCATGGTTTTTCTGGCCTCAAGGACCTGTTCGTGATCTCGCGCGGTACGACCCTTTCCTTCGCCAGCGGGTCGGTCGATCCGATCGACGTCGGTCGCCGGCTGGACGTCCGCTACATCCTGAGTGGTGGAGTCCTGCGCAGCGGCAACCGGCTGCGCGTCTACACCGAGCTGACGGACGTTGTCGGCGGCACCGTCGTCTACTCCGAGCGCCACGACGGCGCACTCGATGACCTGTTCAATCTGCAGGATCGCATCGCGTTTCGCCTGGTGAAGATCATCGCTCCCAATGTGCGCGAGCTTGAATTGCGCCGGGCTCTGCGCAAGCACCCGAGCAGCATCACGGCCTATGACCTGCTGCTGCAGGCGCTCGACCTTCTCTACCGCATGGACGCCGACAGCTTCCGCAAGGCCCGCGGCCTGCTCCAGCAGGCGATCGCTCATGATCCGGGCTATGCGCCGCCCTATACCTACGTCGCCCTGTGGTACATCTTCCGGGTCGGCGAGATCGGCTCGCCCGATCCGGATGGCGATGCCAAGGCGGCCGCCGACCATGCCCTGGCGGCGATCGAGCGTGACGGCAGCGACGCCCTCGCGCTCGCCATCTACGGCCACGTCCAGTCGTTCCTGCTGCGCGACAGCTCCACGGCTTTCAGCTTCCTCGATCAGGCGATCGAGCTCGGGCCCAGCGTGGCCATGGCCTGGTCGATGAGCAGCGCGGCGCGCGGCTACATGGGCAACGGTCCGCTTGCGGTCGCACATGCCGAGCGTGGCCAGCGCCTGGCGCCAGCGGACCGCTATACGTTCTGGCACGAGGGCATCCTGGCCCAGGCGCACTACGTCAACGGCGACTACGAGCAGGCCGCGATATGGGCCCGCAGTGCCGTCGCCCACAACCGCTCGATCCGCTTCACGTCGCGCACCCTGATCGCCAGCCTGATGGCGCAGGGACGACGGGCGGAGGCCGAAGCGGCGGCGCGCCACCTGCTCACGCTGCAGCCGGATTTCCGCGTCGGCGTCTACGCCCCGCGCTGTCCGTTCGTCGAGCCGATTCTCGCGGGCTGGCTTGGCCGACTGCGGGAGGCGGGGCTGCCGGAGTAAAAGCCACAAAAAAGACAATCACAGGTAGTACCAAGGACTGGCGTGCCAAACGAGGGAGACGAGACCATGACTGGCAATACGGGGAACACGGGGAATACGGGCAACACGGGGAATACCGGCAACACCGGGAATACCGGCAACGCCGGCATCAACGGCGACTCGGGTGGCTGGGTTCTGCCCGACCGGGGGGACTTTCCGTTTGCGATGGAGATCCCGAGCGGCGGGGCCACGCCTGTCGGGAGGCTCTTGCGCCAGGTCTTCATCCAGGATGCGTCAACACCTGGGCCTGGGAACAAGAAGGTCAGGTTTGCCACTGCCGCCGCGGCCGGCCTCGACGTCAAGTTCGACGATCGCAGCTGGGCGGCACGATGGTTCGCTTGGCGCGTCCTGAAGCAGTTCGCGCAGGCAGGGTCGGGTAACTGGGCCAATGCAAATCTGGATGACGCACTCACCCAGATCCTGCTCGATCTCAATCTCGTTCCCGCCCCTGGGCCCAAGACCAATCAGCAGATTGAGAACGAAACGATGTTCAACATGGCGCGGGACGAGCGCGCCTCGGCCCTGGGCGAGATCCTGACCCAGGACGTCGAGTTCATCACGGCCTTCATGGAGGCGATGGCCATGAACCCGGCGTCCCACTACCGAACCTTCCGCGTGCTGCACATCGCCAGCCTGATCGGCTCGTTCGCGGCCCTTCACTACAAGGACGTTTTCGACCGGCCACGGCCCTCCTGGGAGATGCCGGGCCTGTCGCCGCCCATACCGGTTCCGGGGCATTCGTCGTATCCCAGCGGACACGCGACTCAGGCCTATCTGATGGCCAGGTGCATGCAGCTGGTTCTGTCGATTCCTAGCGCCAATGTGCCGGTGGCTCACCAGAACACGATCAATGGTGTCCTTTCAGTGCTGGCCCGGCGTGTGGCGCGCAACCGCGAGATTGCAGGGCTGCACTATCCGTCCGACTCGGAGGCCGGTCGCATCCTGGCATACGGCGCGGCAGCCCCGGCAATCTCGGTCTTCGACAAGCTGTCGGCGCTCGTTGCCGGTGGTGACCCGAACAAGCCCAACGACTACGTGATCAAGAAGTTCGGCCAGGCCGTCGTGACGGCAGCCAATCAAGACTGGAAGTTGAACCCATAGGGAGGGTCCGATGGAAAGCGTTGAGGAGTTGCCGCAATTCGTTATCGATGCCCTGGCCGAGCTGCGGGCAAGGACGACGTTTCCGCCGCTGCCCCCGTCGGGCTTCAATCCGTTGACTGCGTCGGCCGAGGAACTGCGCCAATACGGGCTTCCCGTTCCCTCTGACTATCCGACCGGATCGCCCGGCTACATCTCCAGCCTCAATTATCTCACCGGGCCCGAACCGGGCAAGCCCGTGCAGTTCGTCTCGGCTGAAGCTGATTTGACGGCGTTTCCGGTGTCCTTCTTCTCGACGAGCCTGACTCTTCCTGGCCATCCATGGCCAAATCAGGGGAGCAACAACTGGTCCGGCGGCTACGTGACGCCCAACGGCTTCTTGCTGCAGAAGCGAAGCACAGGCGAAAGCTTGACCTTCGTGGAGGGGACGTGGATCGTGCCGGCTGTCGCCGCACCGGTGGGCGGCACGGCCCCCGAGTACCATAGTTCGATCTTTGTAGGACTGGATGGGCAAGCAGCGTACCGCGATTCGACACTGCCGCAGATCGGGACGACGCAGATCTTCGACACGGCCACGGCAACGGCAAGCTACTACGCCTGGTACCAGTGGTGGGCGAAAGACTTTCCAACTTCTCCAACGACGATCTCGCCCGTGAATCTGCCGGTCAATGCGGGTGACGAAATCTATGCCAGTGTGAGGGTGACCAGTCCGACGACAGTGCTATTGAGCATCAGGAACAACACCACGCCAACTTCCACTCTCGGCTTCTCTGTCACGGCGCCGACGGGGTGCGTCGTCTCGGGGGCGACGGCGGAATGGATCCTGGAACGACCCACTCCCCCGGGCGGCGACAGCTGGTACCCGTTCCCTCTGACGGCCTACCAGGATTTCGCCTTCACGGGATGCCGCGTCGAATCCACGAACCCGGATGGTTCGACGCCGACCTCGATCGGCATCGAGTTGGCCCAACTCATCCGCATGAAGGAAATAGTACCGCCCGGCTACGTCAGGACCATCTCGGTGGCCAGGAAGAGGCTGGTGCCTTCGCAACGACTCGACATGAGCTACACCGGCCCCTGACGACCCGTCAGGGTCCAGGGTGTCGGAGTGTGAGGGTTCTTGTCGAGGCCGCCGGCTGGAGCACGATGCGTCCAGGTGGAATCACCTGATCGCATTCCGCTCTAGCTGCGCTGTGTCTTCACGACTTCCGGGCATTTCCGCGGTTCGACGGCGCTCTTCAACGGCATTGCCGGTGCGGCTGGATTCGGCCGAACCGACGATGCTCTGGTCAAGGTATCGACACGGGAGAGACATGTGCCGACGACAAGCAAGACTTTCCTCGGCTACGTGCGGATCATCAAAGTGACGGTCGATGCCAAGGACAAAGTCTTCACACAGGCGATTCTCCAGTCCGCCGAGCCGGCGAAAACCGAGGAGATTGTCATTCACGTTGACGGTTTGATGTTTTCCTTGCTGGAAATGGCATTCGCTGGCGAGGGCGGCAGGCCCCGTGAGGTCCAGGTGATCTACGAAGTGAATGAATTCGGCCAGATCGTCAAAGTAAACCAGGTCCGTCTGGAACAGCAGGTTCCTGCTGGCGCGACGCGCAAAGGTGCCTTTGAGTAGCTGTTGGAGTTTGCAATTGGCACCGGGCATCGCCGGCCCGGCCCCGTTGTTCAGCTCGCCCGATTGTACTTACCGATCACCAGATGCGCCTTGCGCCACTCCTTGCGAGGCAGCGTGAAGGTCTTGGGCGGATTGTACTGCTTCACCGTGAAGCTGTGCTCGTTCACCTTTACCAGGCGCTTGATCAGCACGTAGCGCGTCCCGTCCTTGTCCTCGCGCATGAAGACGACGTCGTCACCCGATTCGACCTTTGCCGCCGGATCGACCAGCAGGATATTACCGCGCTCGTAGGCCCGCTCCATCGAATCGCCCGAGACGAAGCAGTCATAGGCGTCCGGCACGCCCTCCAGCCGCGCGTCGCGCGCCGATCTCCCCAGCCGAGATGTCGCGACCGCTGAACGCTGTTGTCGACAGGCGCGTCACGACCTTCAGCGCGGAGGAGGCATGAGACAGCCGGCGGATCAGCTCCTCCGCAAGGATTTCGCCGATCAAGCCGTAGTTGTCGGCGCCACCGCGCGAGGCGAACGGCACGACAGCGATGGTAGGCGCCAACTAGTCGAGCACCGCCGACGGCCCGATCACGGGCTGCGGGCCAGATCGCCCGATGCGGTACGCCCGCACCGGCTGCCGCAGGTTGCGAACGTAGCAGTCGCCCATATCCTCGACGTCGACGTCGACGTCGACGTCGACGTCGGCGTCGACGCGGTCCGTCAGGCCGTCGCGCACGTGCTGGGAGACCACGATCTCGCCTGGGCCGGCCAAGCTCATAAGCCGCGCCGCGAGGTTGACGCCGCGGCCCAGCACGTCATAGCTCACCACGATGACGTCGCCCACCTCGATCCCCATGCGGAGCAGGATTGGCTCGACGGTCTGCCGCGAGGCATTGGCTCGCGTACTGGCCTCCTGGATCGCGAGCGCCGCCGAGACCGCCGACCTGACATCGTCAAAGGCGATGAGCATTCCGTCGCCCAGGCTCTTGATCAGCTGTCCGTCGTTCGGGCGCAGGATGTCGCGCTGCACGAGCTCGACGAACTCGAGCCAGTGCGAGACGATGCCGACCTCGTCCTGATCAATGAGACGCACCGATCCGACGATGTCGACCAGAAGGATGGCACGCTTGGCCCACTCGATGTGATGATGTGCGTTGAGTTCGGCCAGTTCCAGGTGTGACATGCGAGCCTCCACCCCATGAAGCGTGCCTAACGTGATCCTGGCGGTGTCAACGGAGCGTGAATTACGGCGTATTGGCGCGTTAATCCGGCGCGCTCGACGGGTACGGATAACGAATTCATAGTCCGGCAATGTGAAGTTGCAGCTAGCCGCTCTACAACAAGGTGTACCCTGGCCGGCGCCTGCGCACGGGCCCGACGAAGCCGGACCTCGCCTCCCTCCAGGGGAGCTTATCCCGAGGACCTCGAGGGGCGTGGCTCCTCAGGATTGGGTTTCCACTTGAAGCGATCAGCGCTTCGCCAGCATGTCGTCGAGCGCCGCGAGCGCTGCCGCGACGTCGATCTGACCGGCCCCGGCCCCGAGCTCGACCTCGACCATGCCGCCGTCGGCTGGCGCCTTGTTGATCGGCCGGGCGGTGGACGCGATCAGCTCGCGCAGCCTCTCGCTGTCGAGCTCCAGCGGCGGCTTCGCCGCCATCGCCTTCTGCATCAGGAGCGCGATCAGACCGGTTACGAAAGGCGCCGCCATGCTGGTCCCGTTGGATCGCAGCGGATAGTAGCCCCGCGCCGCGGCCGCCAGCACGCCGCGGCCGTCCGCGTCGGACGCCCCGGCGGCGCTGAAGTCGGGCTTCGGCCGACCGTCCGCCGTCGGGCCGCGACCGGAATATTTCTCGAGCCGGCGCAGCGCCGTGTTGGTGGCGCCGACCACGATCGTGCGAACGCCCGTCGAGAAGCCGCCCAGCGTGAACGACGACGCCTCGTCGCCCTCGTCGGGCTCGCCGACGAACCGGCTCTGCTCGATGGCCGGCGCGGCGCCGCGGTTGTCGCGCTCGATCCAGGCGTGGCAGCGAACCGGCTCTCCGCCGTCGTTTTTGATCACGATGGTCCAGGTTCCCGAGACGTCGACCGGCTCGGTCGACGAGGCAAAACGCGGATCGACGCCGATCAGCACCTGGTTTTGGTGGTTGCTGCCCTGATCGTCGGCGCGATGGATGATCGCCCCCACCGGCCGGCCGTTCGCCAGGACCAGGCGCTTCTTGCCCTTCGGCACCGGCTCGTTGGGGGCCGGGGCGCCGTCGCGCACGAGATCGACCGACAGGTCGGCGTCGCCGCGATACCAGATCTCGACGAAGTTCGCGGTGTTGTCGCCGGGCTTGATCTCCCAGCGCAGCGTCGCGGAGCCGCCGGCCGCGATCGTGCGGGCGGCGTGGCAGCGCTGATCGCCGCCGTTGCCGGCGGAAATCACGATGGCGCGGTTGGGCCGCTGCAGGAACTCGTCGAGCCCGACCTCGATCAGCCCCGTCCCGTCGTGCGGTCCGATGTAGGAATTATAGCTGATGTTGACCACGGCCGGCCGGTTTCCGGCCCGCTCGAAGATGTAGGCAATGCCGTCGAGCAGGTGGTTGGCGGACGCCAGCTCGGTGCTCTCCTTGATGGCGTAGGGCGGCATCTGCACGAAGATCAGCTCGGCGCCCGGGGCCATGCCCGGCGTGTCGCCGCTGCCGGCGGCAATGTCCATGACATGCGTGCCATGGGCAAACTCCGTCTCGATCAACTGGCCGTCGACGTTCTCCTTGATGACGTAGTCGAAGCGCCCGTACGTTTCCTCCATCGACAACTCGGGCTCGGGCTTCTTGGGATCCAGTTTGTCGAGCCGCTGGCCCGTCAACATGTCGTACTGGTCGAGCGGCAGCTCGCCGCCGTAGTCGAAGCCGGTCGGCGCCGGCCACTTCTTCGGTTCTTGCATCGACTGATCCCACAGACGCGTCACGCGCGAGCGCCGAATTCCGCGGCTGGGATCCGGGATCGTGAAGTTGCGATGCGCGAAGGCGCAGCCATTGTCGACGAAACCGATGACGACGCCGCCGCCGTTCCAATCCCCCGGCCGCGACCCGGTGGCCGCACCGGCTCCCAGGGCCGGAAGCGCGTCGCCGAGCTGTGGCAGCACCGCGCGTGCGATCTTGAGGCGCTTGACCTGGCCGCGCACCGCCTCGAGAGCGGCGAGGTCCGGCGCCATCCGGCCCGTGCGCACGCGCCGCTCAGGGTACACCGTGTCGTAGATCGGCTGGAACTCGATCTCCGCTGGCCAATTGCTCCCCGCTTCGACCAGGACGTGGATCTTCTCCGTTCTGGCGGTCCCCTGCGCCGCGTCGCGATAGGTGAACCAGAAGATCCAGGGATCGGCGGAGAATTCCATATTTTCGATCGGCATGGGCGTAGTCTCGTTGCAACTTCACATTGTTGAACTATGTGCCTTTTCTCCGCATCGCCTGGATGCGCAGCGTGGCGTCTCGATTAGGGCGAAGTAGCCTTCGCCCTTTGGTCGGCAACAGGCACCGCGTCTGGGGCTGATCGCTCCCTACGGCAGTCGGAGCTCCGCGACGGCCTGGTCGACCAGCCATTTGAGCTTGGGCAGGATCTTCACGCCCGGCCAGTTCCGCGACTCGGTCGCGTAGTCCTCGAGGCCGGCACGGTGCAGGATCAGGTCGGCGATCGATCGGCCGAGGTCGGCGCCCCTAACGTTATCGATCGGGAAATGCAGCCCGGCCGAGACCCGGTTGTCGGAAATGCGCGCGGCCATGTCGAAGAGCTGCTCCTTCAACTCGGTGAGGCCGGCGGGGTCGTAGCGCCCGCTTGCCTTGCACAGGCCAAGCAGGACCGCGCTCATCATGTGGCATTCGGTGGCATGCCCGGCCGGATAGGAGCCGTGCCCGGGAGTCTGGACGATCGGGAAGACACGCGTTGAGATCTCGGCGGGGCGGGGCGCGTGGAAGTGATGCTTGAACTGCATGACGATCGTCTTGCCGAGGCGGAACAGCGTGCTCATCAACTCGTAGACGTGGCGATGGCGCCCCGGGTTGAGGTTGAGGCACATGGCGTAGAACGGCGTCTGCACCGCGACCTGCGTCAGGATTTCCGACATCCGGTCCCTGCGGTCGCTCCGCTTGGCGATCACCAATCGAAGCTCGGACTCGAACCCTGCAGCGGTCGGGGCGGGCATGGCGTGGATGACGTCGTTGCCGCACCGCAGGCTGGCCGCGGCCGTCTTGAAGTGCAGTTTGCCAGGCGTGTCGTCGGCCTCTGGCGGCTCGGGACCGTCGCTCTTCAGCTCCAGGCCGGCGAAAAACTCGAACAGATAGAGCAGGTGGCGCACCTCATAATCCCACGTCGGCATCAGCTTGACGTCCTTGACCCGACCCGGCTCCAGCGGGCGGATCGCCGCGCTGTCCTGGTTTTCCATCAGGGCTCCGGAGGTCCTGGCCATCGCGTCGTACAGCAGCGGACTGCTGATCTCGCCGGCGTAGGCCGGGGGGCTCGTCAGGTCGTGGATCGATGAGCCACTGCTGCCGCTGCTGCCGCTGCTGCCACTGCTGCCGCTGCTTCCACTGCTGCCGCTGCTTCCGCTGTCACCGCTGCCACTCATGTTGTCCCCCTTGCTCCTGTTGATCTGTCGGCACCGACGCGGTGCCGGTGGTGTCAGCGCGCCGGCAGGCCGGCGCGCGCCAGCGCCTCGCAATAGAGGTCGCAATGGTCGCTGCCGCTGCCCGGATAGCGATGGCGGAACCGCTCGACGGTCAGGCCCGGCTCCAGCTTGCGCAGCCGGCGCACGGCGTCGCGCGCCTCGGCGACGCGTCCGCTCAGGATCGCGCCGATCGCCAGCAGGCGATAGGCGTGGGTGTAGCTCGGATTTTCCTGCATGCACTGGCGGCCATGCTGGACAGCGCGGTCGTACTGCCGGTCGGCGAGGTAGGCCATGCCGGCGATTCCGCTGTAGGCGTAGCGCAGCGGATCGAACGGCGCGAGCGCCATGGCGCGACTGATCTGGTCGATGGCCTGCGGTCCGTTGCCCTGCCAGGCATGGGCGGCGGCGCTCCACAGCCAGGCCGGGGCGGCGCTTGGGTTGATCGACAGGGCGCGCTCGAAGCGCTGGAAGGCAAGCTCGAAATCCTTGTGCAGGTAGGCCGCGATGTGTCCTTCGATGGCCAACGCCATCGGCTCCATGAAGTTGGCTTCGAGCGCCTGCTGCACGTAAGCCTCCGCCGCCTTGGCATCGGCTGCCGGGTCCGGTGACCAGCCCTGGCCGACCCGCAGCACGTGCCAGTAGGCCCGCCAGGCAAGTGCCGCGGCGTACTGCGGGTCGAGGTCGATGGCGGCGCCGAACAGGCCGTCGCTGGTTTCGTAGATCGCGCGCGAAGAGTTGTGCATCGAATCGACGGCCCGCAGGAAATGGTCGTAGGCCTGCAAGGTGTCGGGGCGCTTGCGCCGGATTCGCCGCAGCTCGTTGGAGTGCAGCTGCGGCGCCAGCCGGCGCACCACCGCGTCCGAGATCTTGTCCTGCAAAGCAAAGGTATCGCCTGTTTGCTCGTTGAACTTGGCGACCCAGAAGGCGGTGCCTGTGTTGGTGTCGCACAGCTCGACGACGATCCGCACCCGATCGCGATCGGTCGACAGACGTCCCGACAGCACGTACGTCGCGCCCAGGGTTTCGCCGATCTCCTTCAGCGATTCGGGCCGGTCGCGGAAGAGTCGCGAAGATAGCCGCGAGATCACGAAGAGATTGGGCATGCGCGAGATGACCTCGACGAGGTCGTCGACGAGACCCTCGGCAAGGAATTCCCCCGGTCGATCCTCGGGCAGTATCTCGAAGGGCAGCACCGCGATCGACGGCTGGCCGTCGTACCCCCGGATCACGCCGTCCACGCGCCGCGCCACCACAGGCGGGGAGGGCAGAGGATCGGGCAGCGGCGCGTCGCCCGGCCGAGGCGACTGCGGCATGCGCTTCACCGCCTCGTAGAGCGCCTCGGTTTCCTTGCTCGGGGTGATGTCGAGCAGCCGCTTCAGGGCGCTACGACCACGCCCGTACTCGCGCACCGCCTGGGCGCGGTCGCCCTGGGCGATCAACGCCTTCATGGCGCTGCGGATGGCCGGCTCGTGGGTCGGATCGAAGGCCAGGAACTGCCGGCTGGCGGCCAGCAACTCGGCGGGCGGCGCTCCGTCGAGGACGCTTTGCAGGCGCTGCTCGAGGCGCACTCGCAGCTTGCGGGTGAGGTTCGCTCGCTCGGCGGCCAGCCAATGGTCGAAGGCCGCGCTCACCCCTTCCATGTCCTCGAGCAGGGTATCGGCGGGATCACTGCGAAGAGTCGACATGTCGTGGTCGCCCCGGTCCATGGCGTCGACCAGCTCGCGGACGTCGATCCTGCACTTGGCGAGCACAAGCGCGATGCTCTCGCGGTCGACCTCGACGATGCTGGCGACGTCGGATGACAGGGCGTGCGTCAGTTCGTGCAGGGCCTGGCGGAGGCTGTTCCTCGACTGCGCCTCGCCCGCCCTGTCCCACAGCAGGCTCGCGATACGACCGCGCGGCAGACGCCCGCCCTCGCACAGGCAGAGCAGGGCGAGCAGCGCCCGCGCCTTGCGCCCCTTGGGCAGGACGTTTCCGCCACGCGCCGACTCGGCGCTCATGTGGCCAAGCAGCCGAATCGTCAACGAAGGCTCGGTGCGGGTCGACGCTTTTGTGGTCCCCTGCGCCGGATTGCCCCCGTCCATGGATCCTCTCCTCAATAGCAGTTGGAGCACGCCCTCGACTGCCACTTGTCAACCTGCAACTTGAGATTGAGACATAACCGACGGCCGTGCAAGCCGATCGCCTTTCCAAGTTTTTACGATGAAATAACGCGCCGTTCACGCGGGCCCGGAGCACGCCGTGATTAGGTTCGGTTGGCTTCGCGGCAGTCGCTGCGGCGGCACCGAGGAAGGTCAATGGCGACACCCAACGGCGACAGCAGCATCAAGATCGGCGAACTCGACTGGCGTGACGGCCTCGCCCCGGCAGCCTGGCCGCCCGGCCCGGCCATTAAGGTGGTTGGCATCGGCAGCTTCCACAAGTCCCTGCCGCACAACAGCTTCGGCGAAGTCGAGCCGGCGGCCTTTGCCGATTTCGTCGACATCGCCAATGGCCATCAGCAGAACGGCGACTTCGACTGCGCGGCGCGCGGGCCGGTCTTGCAGACGCCGGCCCTGCTGCCGAATTCCCAGGCGCCCTTCGACCCGCTGGCGATGCTTCCCGACCAGCACGGAACGCCCGACGCAGGCGATCGTCCCGACCGTCTGGTGAACCCCCAGGCCGGACGCGCCACCGAGGGCCTCGGTCCCGACCCGTCCGAGATGGAGCTAATTCCGGCGCCCGGCGTGCGCTCGCTCTCGACCGCCGCCGAGATGGTCGAGCTGATGTGGCTGGCGTTGCTGCGCGACGTGCCGCTCGAGCGGCTGCAGGACCCGGCGAACCTCAGTGGGCCGCTTCAGGATCTGTCGTCCTGGTTTGCGGCGGCGGTGGCCGACGCCGGTGACCCCGGCCGTCTCGGATTGCCGCTCGACCTGCCGCGGGACGCTGCGGGCGAGCTGCGAATCGATGCCACCACCCTGTTTCGTCTGGGGCTGCGCGACGAGGAGTTCGGCCCCTTGGTCAGCCAGTTCTTCCTGCACGACTGCGCCTACGGCAGCCAGCTCATCGTGCAGAAGCAGTTGCCTTACAAGGCGCGGCGCGACTTTCTCACCGACCACGGCAGCTGGCTCAGGGCACAGAACGCCGCCTACGACAGCTACGGCCATCCCTATGCGAGCGCCAACGACCCGGCCAACGACGCGGCCTATCTCGAGACCGACGCGGCCACCGGCAAGCGCGTCTACCGTCGCGTCGCGACCCTGCGCGACCTCGCCCGCTTCGTTCACAAGGATGCCCTCCACCAGGCCTTCTTCAACGCCGCCCTGCTGCTGCTGAGCTGGGACGCCCGGGTCGACCGCGGCAATCCCTACGGGGCGAGCTCCCTGCGCCAGCGCGGATTTGCGACCTTGGGGGCCCCGCATCTGCTGAGCCTGGTCTCAGAGGTCGCCTCGCGCGCCCTCAAGGTCGTGTGGCGGCAGAAGTGGCTGGTGCATCGCCGGCTGCGCCCGGAAGCCTATGGCGGCCTGATGCAGATGCAGGAGGACGGCTTTGCCGGAATCAGGCGGGCCTACGGCCTGCCCAAGGGCATCTTCACCACCCGTGCCGCGCAGACGATCCGCAACCGACCCGGCGGCGCCGGCACCTGGTTCCTGCCGCAGGCCTTCTCCTCGGGCAGCCCCGTGCATCCGGCCTACGGCGCCGGCCATGCCACCGTCGCCGGCGCCTGCGTGACCATGCTCAAGGCGTTCTTCGACGAAGAGCAGACCATGCTCGATCTGATCGCGCGAGCGAAGCATCCACGCACCGGCGCGCCGGTCCGCATCGTGCAGCCGGGAGTCGGCACGACGAATATCGACGACGGCACTGGTGGCCTCGAGCTCGCCCGCTATCTCGGCGGCGACGCCACCCGCATGACGGTCGGCGGCGAACTCAACAAGCTGGCGGCCAACGTCGCCATGGGCCGCTCGATCGGCGGCGTGCAATGGCGCAGCGACAACACACGCAGCCTGCGCCTCGGCGAGCAGATCAGCGCGTTCATCCTCGCCAAGGTGACCGTCGAGCTCAAGGAGCGGCCACTCTCCTTCAGCTTCACGAGCTTCAACGGCAAGCCCACCCGCATCGAGGGCGGGAAGGTCCTGCAAGGCGGAGCCACCATCGATCCGCGTGTCACCATGCTGTGAGCGACACGGCAGCTTTCAATCGCATGAAGAGGAGGACAGAAGTGCCATACGTTCCCACACGCTACGCGGCCCGAGCCGACTGGCGCCAGAAGATCGTCAACGGCGGCGGCGGCGGCAACGTCAACAGCTGGGTGATCGACATCATCAACTACTGGACGTGGCGCAGCCCGCCGGGCGCGCAATCGCTCGACGACGCGTGGCGGCGACTGCGCATGCCGCAGGACCACGCGCGGAAGGCGTTCTCGACGCAGCCGCCGCACCCCAACAACGATGTCGGACTGGTGCCGCCGGAGGTTGCCAGCCGCGTCTTCGCGCGTTCGCTGGCCAAGTCGGTCGATCCCGCGACCGACACGCTGCTCGACCTAGACCCGCCGATTCCCGTCACCATGGTGACCGAAACCTCATCGCTCACGCCGCCCCGCTATACGCCGCGGGCCGACTGGCAGGCTCGGCTGGAGGCGCTCGACCCCGCTGCCGGGACGTGGCAGGCCGATCTCGCCCGCTACTGGCAGCTTCGCAAGGCGGGCCAGCCCGAGCCGGAGGCTTGGCGTGCCGTGGCCATGAGCCCCGCCAATGCCCGCCTCGCCTTGGTGACCGCTCCGGTCACCGACGGCAACGACTCGGGCCTGATTCCCTGCATCGTCGATGGTCCAGAGCGCGACACCGTCGCTTGCCGCGTGCTGGCCCGGTCGGTGTCGACCGAGGTCGATCCCGACGACATCTATCCGGGGCTAGTCCTCTCGTAGGCGCCCGCCGGTAGTGGCGACAGAAGGAGAGCCACATGCGACGCATCATCGACCTCGCGCTCGCGCTCATGGGGCTGGCGACGGTCGGCGCCTTGCATACCGCCGACGCGCCCGCCAAGTCGCCCGAGCTGCATGCCTATCCGGGGGGAGCATCGGACAAGGCGGGTCCGACCTACCTGCCGTCCTTGGACCCCGGCCGCGCGACGTGGCTCCCGGTGGAAGCGCGCAACCACGTCACCGGGGCCAGCGGTCCAGCGGCGGTGCTTCTCGGCGTCGCCCAAGAGAAGGGCCGCCCCCGGCAGGCCAGCCTTCGCATCCTCTGCTTCGATGGCGCGACGACGGTTCACACGGACGCCGAAGGGCTACACCCCGGACCTTGGGCCGTCTCGGTGAAGGTCAGCCTCGATGGCGGTCGTTTTGTGGACGGCTTCTGGCAACCCAGTGCCGGCGGCAGCAGCCTCGAGCTGTCGGGCAACCGTGCCATCGCGTTCTTGGCCAACCTGTACGGCAAGGCGGAGCTCCGCTTAGCAGTCGTGCGGCCCCTGTCGGTGCCATTCTTGATCACGTTCGCGGTGAGCGGCGCCGAACCGAGCCTGCGCCCACTGGCTGAACGCTGCCAATGGTCGGCTGGGCCAGCGCTTAGCGAAGCCGGCCGGTAGCACTGGCCTCATTCGTCGCTCAGCTTCCTCTCCCCAGCTGGCCTTAGCTCTGGAGAGGACTCATGAGCACGAGCCGCGCCGATGTCGAATTGCACTCCCTTGGGCCGCGATGCCCGCATCACGGCGACCGGCCACATCGATACTTCGGGCCCCGAAGCCTACAACATGGCGCGCCAATGCGGTCGAAGACGCGCTGGCGCGCGAGAGCGTGTTGGCGACGGCGATCACGCTAATCGGCCGCGGCGAGCAGGGCTTGCTGATGCAGACCGAACGACTCGGAGGCCAAGCCCACCGAGCCCTACATGCTTGCCAAGCAAGGCGACAGGTTTGCCGTGGATGTCTACGGGCCGCCGGGGCCTGGTCGAATGGTTCGCCGACGCCGAGGGACTCGAGCCGGGGCACGACTTCAAAGAGGTCGCTGCCAATAACGGCGACGTGCCGGTGAAGGCGGGCGGGAAAAAGTAAGCCGTCGGCGAGGAGGCGCCGGGCAAGAAGGAAGAGGTGTGCGACAAATAAGACCGACGCGCATTTCACGGCCGACTTTCCCAGCGTGATCGAGCTCCGAACCGTCGCCGCCTGACCGGCAGCCGCAGAGCAAGAACGTTGGCCCGACGACCCGGCTGCATTCCCGGCCGGGCGTCTCCGTGGCTGCGCTTTGCGAGGGCGTTAAGACTTCTTCCGCCCTTCAGCGCTACGCTCGCGATGGGCGGCCTTCTCCGCGCGTCTCTTCTTCCGGTTCTCCTCCATTGCGCGTTCTCCAGGTGTTGGTGCAGGGCGTCCCTCTGCTATTGCCCGCACATGAGCTTCGTATTGGGCTTGCCGATCTTCGCTCAACCACAGAGGAATATGTTTCTCCGGAGCGCTATGCGCAGGGGGTGGCACTGGTATTGGTGGCCTTGACCAACGCAGGGGCGGTGGAATTACTTCCTGCCTTGTTCCAAGCTCCCCTTCCAGATATCGATTCCAGTCCATCGTGAAGGCGAAGTATGCGTATTGCCACTCTAGGAGGTCGCAATCGATGTGCCGCCACGACATATCGAAGTGGAATCCCTCGTGTGCGTCTGCCGCATCCTGTAGATCCGTGAAGAATAAGCCAGCGATCGTGTGATCGCCCCAGTTGCAGTGGGCGTAGCGGTTACGGATTGCCAAACAACGGGTAACCATTGTGTTGAGCTCGATGTAGTCATCGAGAAGGCCAAGGGCCTTAAATTCAGGCCGCGCTAAACCATCGGCGGCTGCTAACCGCGCCGATGTCATCCGAATCCTGTACAGAGCGCGCAAGACTTGATCTGGCTTTTTCAGCGATGCCGCCGCTAGCATGCACGTCGTAATTTCTATTTCGCCAAACGCTGCCAATATGCGGCCAATCCAGCGGGCCTCATTCGGGTGGCGCTCGAAAGTCGGGTTAATTCGAAACGGCGACAATTCTGGTATCATCGGAAGCTGAAGATTGAACCCAACGAAGTCAGCCATGCCCAAGCTCTCCCCCAAACTAGACCCGGCAACAGACGCGGTGCTGCGCCGGATGCTCGCGACTCCGCCGCAGCCGAAGAAGGCCGTCAAGAAGCGAACGAAGAAAGGGAAGAAATGATTAGCGAGGTGGCGGCGGAAGTTTCGTGACGCGCATCGCTCTCGCTACTGCGCAGTCCCAAATCCAGTCCGGGCAATACCCTTCAACGCAAAACGGCACCTGAAGGTGCCGTCCGTTTGCGTTGCATCGCCAGAAATTGCCGGTAAGGCTACTGACGTTAGTTTTGGCAAATCCGAGTTCTGCGAGTAGCTCGTTAAGCTCCTCTTCTGTGCGAACCCGGACAGCCATTAGATATGTGCTGCAGCGCCCATACGCGTAACTGCGAACGTCAGAACGCCATCGTCCGCCATCAGGTCTGCAGTTCGGTCGTGCATGATCTCTCGCGCACGTTCACCGGCCGGCATGCGGGCGATGAACTCCTCATGAGAAACGATATGAACGACTTCCACGTCCATTCCGAAATCGAGATGATAAAGCTGCCTGATCGATTCCAGAACGTCGTCATAAGCGCGTTGGTCGTCTCGGCTCGCTACGTACAAGCCAGGTAGTGCGTCTGAAGTGTAAACGTAGAAACCGTTTTTCGCCTTTCTGTTGACGACCACCTCCGTGCCAGAGATGTGTTTCGTCATCGGGTGTGCCCCTCGGATTAAAGTGTGGTGGGTTGTTACCTGTGGATTAGCGTACAGAACGCCACACCGCCAGAGCAAGTTCCCCGCTTCTAGTTGTCCCGTGACCATCATGGCACGATATGTGGTGTCGATCAATGCGCGCGCACGCTGAATTTACTCTTCGTCCAGAAGCCCGCGTAACAGGGCGCGTAACCGAGCATTACCCCAGCGTATCGGCTTCGGTCCGCTCGTTAATCCGCCGATAGATGAGGCGCTTGCCCTCGATGCCCTTTAGGGCCGTCTCGGCGCGCTCTACGTCGGTGCAGCCCACCGCCGCGCGGTTGCTGTAGCGGAAATCAAACTCCGCCAGATAGCGTTACAGGTGACGCTCGCTGCAATGCTGATAGACGCCCTTCATGCCGCGCTTGAAGATCGAGTAGAAGCCCTCGACCGTGTTCGTGTGCACGTCGCCACGGCCGTACTCGCCGCGCTTGTGGGCAACGCGGCCATGCTCGGCAAACTCGGTGCCGACCTGCCAGTAGTGGCGGGCCTCGTCCGTCATCAACTTGGCGTCCTTGTCGACGTTGGCGCGAACGATCGGCACGATGTCGCGAGCTGTCACCTTGTCCACCTTGAAGGAACGGGCGCGGCCGTTGCGCTCGACCAGCGTGACCACGGCGTGCTTGTGGCCCGTGCCCTGGCCCTTCGTATGGGCTGTCTTGGTGCCGATGTAGGTCTCGTCAGCCTCGACCGTGCCGCCGTTGCCGCCCATGGGCGCGGTGTTATTGTCGTCCATCGCCTCGCGGATGCGGTGAGCCATGAACCACGCCGACTTGTAGGTGATCCCGAGCAGTCGGTGCAGTTGATGAGCGCTGATCCCCTTCTTGCTGGACGCCATGAGATGCGTAGCCAGCAGCCACTTGTGCAGGGGGATATGGCTGCGCTCGTAGACCGTGCCGATGGTCACTGAGAAGGGCTTGCGGCAGGCATTGCAGTTCCACAGGCCCGGCCGATGGCTCTTGCCCTGCATCTTCGTGATGCCGTCGAAAGAGCCGCAATGGGCGCAGAACACGCCGTTCGGCCAGCGGAGCGCTTCAAGGTGCTCGCGGGCGGCGGTCTCGTCGGTGAACTGGGGGGCGGTCAGGTTGGCGCTGCTCATGTCCCCATTCTAGGGATTGAGCGTACTATGTCAAGTATACAATCGCCATGGCGATCCCAAAGCCGTGCTGCGTCGAAGCTTTCTGTCGTTCCTTGCACTAATGATGCGGGACCGAAGGACGAACGAGCCACTGCATCTTGATCTCTTCGCGCCGTTGCAACGCGCTTGCGGCGCCGGTGTTGGTAGCGCTGGGAAGGGTTGGTGAAATGCCTCTACGCGCTGTGCGTCCGACGTGGCAGGGCCACTTGCGCCTGTCGCTCGTCACTTGTCCGGTTGCCCTCTATCCGGCGACCACCGAGACTGAGACGGTCCGCTTCAACCTCATCAATCCGTCAACCAACAACCGGATTCGCATGAAGACGGTAGATGCCGGCACCGGCGAGGAGGTGTCGCGCGGCGATCTCGTGAAGGGCTACCAGATCGCGAAGAATGAGTACGTCCTTCTCGAAAAGGACGAGCTGGACGCGGTGAAGCTTGAATCCACCCGCATCATCGACATCGAAAAGTTTGTCCCTCGCGAGTCCATCGATCGGCTGTATTGGGACGTCCCCTATCACCTGCTGCCCGACGGCAAGACCGGCACCGAGGCCTTCGCCGTCATCCGCGAAGCCATGCAGCAGAAGAAGATGGTGGCGATCGGCCGCCTCGTCATGAGCACGCGCGAGCGCATCTGTGCGCTGGAGATCGAGGAGGGCGGGCTGCTGCTGACCACCCTGAGCACGGCCGAAGAGGTGCGCCATGTCCGCGAACTCGATGCGCCCGACCTTCCGAAGGCCGACCCGCGCATGCTGGATATTGCCGGCAAGATCATCGAGCAGCAGGCCGGCGACTTCGATCCGGCAGAGTTCAAGGACCGCTACGAGGACGCCTTGCGGGCGCTGATCCAGCAGAAGGCGAAGGGCCGTCCGGTTCGTCCCACCTTCGAAGCCGAGCGCAACGAGAAGGTCGTCGATCTCATGGAGGCCCTGCGCAAGAGCCTGGGCGAGACTGGACAAAAGCCGCGTGCCCCGAGCCGCCGCAAGGCGGGCGCGGGCCGAAAGCGGGCGGCATGAATACCGAGCCGCAATGGCCGCAATTCGCCCCGCTCGAAAGTCGCCTCGATGGCACTCGCGATGCCAATGGCAATGACGATGCAGGGGAACGTCTCGCCGCGCTGAAGGCCGACCTACACGAGGCGAAGGCGCGATTGCGCGAGGTGCTGGAGGCACTGGCTGACAAGTACGACATTTCGGCCAAGGACGTTTCGTATGCCATCGATGGCTTCGCCGACGACATGCTGGCCGAGCTGGTCTTCGGGGTCGAGCGGGACCTTGAGCAGGCGGTTGATGACCGGGCGTCGGCCTCGGTTGAGGCCCGTGGGTGAACATGGCCGTCCAGGCGCGCAAGCGGCAGGCGATAGCGGCATCAAGGCGAGACGCCGCGGCACATGGTCTGTTGCATCGCTACGTCGACCCTCTCGATCCGGTGAGCGTCGAGCACCCGCCTGCTGGCGAGGACTGGATCCACGAGATCAAGTTCGACGGCTATCGCGCGCAAGCGCACAACGGAGGCGGCCGCAGCACCGTCTTTTCGCGCCGCGGCCACAATTGGACGGACAGGTTCGGCTCGATCGGTGCGCTGGTGGCCGACTTGCCGGCCGACAGCGTCATCCTCGACGGCGAGGTCGTCTTCATCGGCCGCAACGGCAAGCCCGACTTCCAGGGATTGCGCGGCGCGCTGGGACGGAAGACCGATCGACTGCACTTCTATGCGTTCGACCTGCTGTTCATCGACGGCGAGGACTGGCGCCGCCGGCCGCTCCTGGAACGCAAACGCCGGCTGCAGGCGCTGCTGCGGGGAGCGCCCGAACAGCTTCAGTACGTCGAGCACATGCAGGGCGACAGCCGGCTCATCGTCGAGCACGCGTGCAAGCTCGGCCTGGAGGGCATCGTCTCCAAGCAGGTCGACTCGCCCTACAAGTCGGGCCGGCAGGAGTCGTGGCGCAAGTCCAAGTGCGAGCTCACCGACAACTTTCCCATCGTCGCCTTTGTCGAGAAGCTCGGCGCCAGGCCCCGCCGCATCGCCTCGCTCTATGTCGGACGTCGCGAGGGCGACCGTCTGCTCTATGCCGGCAAGGTCCAGAGCGGCTATTCGCTGGAAGCCGCCCGCGAGGTGCGCGAAGCGCTCGATCCCTATATCAGGCGCAAGACGCCGCTGTCGGAGCCGATCGTGAAGCCCAAGGCGACGTGGGTCGAGCCGGTGGTCGATGCCGAGGTCGCCTATTCGAGCAAGACCGCCGCCGGTCTTCTGCGCGAGGCGGTGTTCAAGGGCCTGCGCGATGACTTGGCCGAAACCGATGTTGCGCCGCCGGCAGCTGCCGCGCCCCGCATTGTTTCCCGACCGGCCAGCAAGGGCGTGCCGCCATACAACATCCTGCAGCGCCTGCCTGACGGGGTCGCACCCTCCGAGGACGCACTGGTCGCCTATTGGGCCAAGGTCGAGAAGCTGGCTTTGGAGCATCTGGCCCGCCGGCCGCTGAAGCTGGTGCGCCGCGTCGGCCACACCATCTTTTACCACAAGGGACCGCTGCCGCCGGTGCCGGACTCGGTCCATGAGCTCAAGATCCACAAACGCGAAGGCGGCGAGGGCGTTCGTCTTTGGATCGATGATCTCGGGGGCCTTGCGGGCCTGGTCCAGATCGGTGCGGTGGAGCTGCACCCGTGGAATGCGACCGTCGACGACATCGAAGAGGCTGACCGAATGGTCTTCGATCTCGACCCGGGCGAGGGCATCGAATGGCCGTTCGTCATCGAAACCGCCCTCGCACTAAGGCAGCTCCTGCAGGACGAAGGTTTTGAGCCCTGGCCCAAGGTCACGGGCGGCAAGGGCCTGCATCTGATGGTCCCCCTTAGGGAGACCATGCCTCACGATGCTGCCCACGCCCGTTCGCATACGATCGCCCGCCGTCTCGTGGCAACCGATCCGGGGCGCTACACCGTCTCGGCGGCGATGGCTGCGCGTAAAGGCCGGCTGTTCATCGACTATCTGCGAAACGGCCGCGGCACGACTGCCGTGGGCGCCTTCTCGCCGCGGGTGCGCGCAGGGTTCCCGATTGCTCACCCCGTGACCTGGACGCAGGTTGAAAGCGGCGTGCGCCCTGACGCTTACACGATGGCTAGCCCGTTCAAGGCGGCCGGCGCAGTCGCCCGGTCGCCTCGACGCACGAGGCGTGTGGATGCGAGATGACCGTTCCTCCGAATTCTGGAAGTGGCACAACGGCGTCGTTCGCCGGGCCCTCAGACTGCTCGAGCGATACGACGCAGGGCGGCCGCATCCGGGTTTCAGGTCGATGCGAACTTTCGACCCGTCCCGACCGGCGATGGTCCACGACCATTTGAATGGCAACACCTTTGAATGGGAGCCGGAGTGGCAGGCCAGCTATGAGGAGTATGGCGCACCCGATGACCTTGGCGTCTCCAACTGGGATGGACTTCTGCTAAACGGCTGGCGACCGCTCGTGCCACGGCGGTCGCGTGTGAAGGAAATGCGGAGACTGATGAGCTGATCGCCCAAACCCTGGCGATGCTTCTGGGCGGCCATGATGTGATGTCCAGGGAGTCGATAGAGGCGCCTACCCGACCCCAACACCTTTGATGTGACTATGTTTTTGTGCAGCGCGCTTGGACCGTGTTGACTTAAAGCACTTGTGAGCGACATGCGCAGCGTAGAAGCACCGGCTTTTGACGGCCTTGCGGTTCGGGCGGCACGTTGCTCGTCCTTGAGGACGGTGGCACGGGTATCCGGTGCATGTCCTGCCTCGTTGTCAGGCGGCCTTTACGCGCTAGATCAACGTCGCCTTTTCTAACGTTGCGGTCAGCTTCTTTGGCACCCACAGATCCTGCGTCGGCGTGATCTCGATCAAACCGTCTGGAAACGCCCGGTTCTGGAAAGCGACGACGTCATCGAACGACCCGTGCAGCCACCGGTCGAATTCGTCGGGCAGGAGTAGAACGGGCATGCGGTGGTGCAATGGTCTCATCGCCTCATTGCAGTCTGTCATCGCTCCGGAATACACGGCGCCCCACTCGTCGCTGTCGCGCCACAGGCCACCCCAGGCGGCGATCGGTTGGTCCTTGATCGTGACCCATGTTCGCGTCTTGGCGCCCTTGGGACCTTCCGGCTCGGCGAAGCTCGTCAACGGGATCAGGCAGCGCGATTGCGGCGTCTCGGCCAGACGCTTCCAGGTGAACTTCGTCACGTCGGCGATGTTGTTGACGGGTTTCGGCTTCGACCCTGGCCCTGGAAGCGCATCGGGAAGCCCCACACCATGGACTGCAGCACGCGCTCGCCGTCGGCCTCGCGCACGACCAAGCCCGGTGTGCCGGGTAGGATGTCGTCCGGCAGGTTCACGTCGACCGCAGGCTTGCGGGCGCGAAAATGTCGGGCGACTTCGTCACGGCTTTTGCGCACAGTGTAGAGATTGCACATGTCGGCTCCTGGAGGGGCGGCGATCTTCAGCCGCGGTTGGTCTCAAATCAATGCGCGGTGGGACGCATGCGGCGGCCGCCTCGGCACCCAGAGCTCTTTCGTGCGCTCGATCGTCATGCGTTCCGGCGGAAGCGGCGGCCGGAACTGAAAATCGATCACATCGTTCACCGTGCCCTCCAGCCACCGCTCGTATTCGTCCGGTGCGAGGATCACAGGCATGCGCGGATTGAGCGGCGCCACGGCCGCGTTGCTGTCGGTCGTCATGGCGCCATAGACCGGTCCCCATTCCTCGCTGTGGCGGCAGAATCCCGCCCACGCGAACAACGGCCAGTCCGTCACGCTGAACCAGGTGCGAGTCATGGTGCCGCGCTTGCCGTCGGGCTGGGCGAACGCGGTGACCGGGATGAGGCAGCGATAGCGCGGATCGGGCACCATCTTGTCCCACATCGGATTGGTCAGGTCGGCGATCAGGTTGACCGGCTCGTGATGCAGCAACTTTCCGCCTCTGTCCTTCTGCGGTCGCGGAAAGCCCCAGTTCACCTCGAGCATGACGCGCCTGTTGGCGGCGCCGCGAACAATGACGCCGCGCTCACCGCGCTTGGTCTGTGGTATGTCGAAGGCAGGCGGATGGACGCCAAAGTGTGCGGCGATTTCTGCAACGCTCTGTCGAACCCTGTACAGATTGCACATGGCTAGTCGTCGCCTTTCACGACTGCGGGATACTGGCCTGCCGGCGTTGCCGTCCGGAAGGGCTTTAGGGTGATGTCCACGCCGGCCTGGTCGAGCGCATCGTAGAGCGCGCCAGCCAGCGCTTCCCACCCGGGCCGCTCGCCTTTGGCTGTCGTCCGATGCATCGCCTCGATCACCGGCGCGGCAATCCGCGCGAAGTCGGCCGCCGCGATCGCCATGCTGCCGCCGTTCGCCCCGATCCACTCATGCAGGCATGTCGTGAGATGGGTGGGAGCGGCCGTGCGTTGCTTTGGCCAGCGCCGCAGGCAATGGACACCGAAGGAGATGGCAAACTGGTCGATGAATCCTTGTCGGCTGAGGGTCATGGCGAATGCTCTGGATGGCTGCTGCCGGCTACAACACCTGGTGATTGGGTGCGCAGCGCCAGAACCAATCGCGGTGCTCGCGTTCGGCCCATTCGATGCAGACGCCGGCATAGGCCATGGCATCCTCAACCGAGCCATCGATCTGCTCGACAGTCTTTGCCGCCGCACAGTGGGCCATGTAGGAGAAGGCGCCCTGCCGCCGCTCGAAGCGATAGCTCTGCACGATCTCCACCAGCGCCTTCTTCGCGCGCGCCCAGGCGAGGATGGTTTCCCGTTGCGCCGCCAGCCGACGCCACTCGGCTTCGACCTCTTCCGGCGTCGGTGCCCTCAGGCTCCCTGGAACCAGTCGATGGAATCCTTCGCGCAACAGGAAGGCCGCCATGGTCGCGCCCTGCTCAGGGAAGCGGAAATGGAAGTATTGGATTCCGTTGAAGTCGCCGCCGCGCCATTCGCGATCGATGCTGCCCGCCTTCGTGAGGATGCGGCCCGTCTCCGCGTAGGTGAGCTCGCCGCGGGCAATGCGCGCGACCCGGCCTGGATAGAGGCGTTCGACGTCGGCGGAACCAAGCTCGCCGCGAACCACACGGTCGCTCGACGCGGCCATCAACGGTACTCCGCCATGAAGCGCTTCACATGGCGACGCTCGCGGAACACGTGCGGCGTGAACTCGCGTCGTCCGCATTTGCTGCAGACGAACCGCAGCGTATCGACGCATCGAAGGTCGCCTTCGCGCGCGCCGATGCGCTCAGGTTCGATGAGGCCGCGATGCAGGCAATGATTGCACGAGAGGCCGAGCGGCAGATGGCTGTTCCAGACTTCATGGAGGTCCGCCGACAGCGACATGGGCCGGGTTTCATGCATCGCGATCATGAGAACAAAATGAGAACGCAGAGGGCCGGAGTCAATCCATAGGGCTGCCCTCTGAACCCAGGGCAAGGCCCCTTATCTTGTGCTTTCTCCGGATGCGCGCAGGCGCTTCCGATAGCGCAACCGGGTCTGGCTCGACCGTCGCCTTGGCGGTCTCAGTGGGCTGGCAGCGGCGCTTGGTCCGCCGATGAGTTCGGAGGCAACCGCACGCCGCGGAGCTCCGTTGCGCGCGTCGACGGGGAGTCAGTGGAGTAAGCGTACGAGTACGCCGCCGGATGTCGCCAAGCGGGCGACAGAGCTACGCGACTTGGCGCGTCGCGCCCGTCGCCTGTCTACCTACCTGTCGAACGAGCAGGACCGGAAACGATTGGAGCAATATGCCCGCGAGCTCGAGCAGCAGGCCGCCGAGCTGGAGACGCGCGACGGCTCCGCCGCTCACCGGCCCTGGTGCGTGGTCACCGCTCTCAGCTCAGCTCGCCCTGTTGTACTTGCCGATCACCAAGTGCGCCTTGCTCCATTCCTTGCGCGGCAGCGTGAAGGTCTTCGCCGGATTGTACTGTTTCACCGTCCAGCTCTGCTGGTTGATCTTCACCAGGCGCTTGATCAGCACATAGCGCTGCCCATCCTTGTCTTCCCGCATCAAGACGACGTCATCGCCGGGTTCGGGGCGTGCCGTAGGGTTGACGAGCAGGATGTTGCCCTTTTCATAGGCCGGCTCCATCGAATCCCCTGACACGAAGCAGCCATAGGCGTCGGCCACGCCCTCTAGCCGCGGATCGCGCGGCAGCCACGACACCGGCTCGTTGCTGAGGATCATCGCCCCCTCGCTGCCGCCCTGCGCCGAGGCGAAGACCTGCAGCGGCTGGCGTGGACCGGAGGGTGGGCTGCTTGCAGCCGCGCCACGTCCGCGGCGGCCGCCCGACGGGATCATGCTGAGCTGATCGTCGTCAGCGCTTACGCCAGCGGTCTTGTCTCCGCGAATGCTCTGCAGCCAGTTGACCGAAAGGCCCAGCGCCTGCGCGAGCTGGACGATCGATTTCGGCTCGGTGTCGCCGCGCCGTTCGATCTGGGCGATGCCGCCCTGCGTGATCGAATAGCCGGCTTTGGTCACCCGCCGCGCCAGCTCCGCCTGCGACCAGCCCTTGGCCCTACGCTCCGTCTTTACCCGTTCGCCCAGTGTCGTCATGGCAACCTCGATGGTGACTGCACCGCTGTCATTGCGTGTATAACCAAGATTATTGACCTATGACCATCGTCGTGTCAAGTTATCGCCATGTCCCACCTTGCGTATCCCGTGATCCTGCCGGCGCCGACCGTGCCCGGCGCGGTTCCCTGCTTCAGGCTGGCCGCGCAGGAGGTCGAGGCGCCCTCCGGCACCGCCCGTCGGCGGCCTGTCTGGGACCTGCGCTGTACGCGCATTCTCGAACGCGCCTGCAGGGATGAACACCGCTCCAACGCCGACGTGGCCCTGCTGATCGAGGCCGAGACCGGCATGCGGTTCAGCGAGTCCGTGCTCAGCCGCCATCGCGCCGCGCTGGGCTACGGTCGCTCCCGGCCCAACGAGTGGACGTCGGCGCTGCGACGCTGGCAGCCGTGGCAGGGGCGTCTCGCCGGCAAGTCGTGATGTCTGCGGCGGCGCCCACGGGCACGGGCAGAGGCTTCTCGCTTGGGGGCTACCAGTCCACCGGCTCGAACACCGGATTGTCCAGTCCGAGGATCTCGCATGCCTCGACCAGCGTCTTGGCGATCTTTGGCTCCGCATGGCCGGCGAGGCCCTGGTAGGTGCTGAACATTCGGCACAGCCCGAACATTTCCGTCGTTGCGGCGACATAGACCCGCTGCTTCCCGTCGGTGATCGGCGGTTGCCGGCCGCGCGCCGTGAGATCTGCCAGCGACACATCCACCCGTTCGATTCCCAGGAAGTCCGCGATTCCCCGGAAACGCCCGTCGTGTGTTGCCACGAACCGCCCGACCATGGCGTCATGCCGGCTCAGGGCTTCCTTGCCGAACACGCCTGAAAACGTGGCGAGCAGCACCTTGTTTTCGCGATCCAACGACAGCGTCAGCATCGGACCCCTGATCCTCGCCCGCACATGCCACGCTTGGATTTGCCCGGACGACGTTGAGGGAGCCTAGGTCGCCAGCGGCATCCCTTCAATCGTCACTGCGGGTGTTGAGCCCGTTGCCTCGACCACGTGGCGCTTGACTCGCGAGCGCAATTTTGTGGCCTATCCCTGCCGACCTTCACCATCGAGAGGATCGGCACAATGGGCACACGCGGCCCCAAGACTGGCTACAGCCCAGACCACTGTGACGAGGCGCGCCGCGCCTGCATGCTGGGCGCCACGAACGAAGAGCTGGCCGGGCTTCTCGGCGTGAGCCGCGCCACCATCCACAACTGGATGGAGGAGTTCCCCGATTTCAAGAAGGCGATCGAGGAGGGCAAGGTCGCGGCCGACGCGCGTGTCGCCGAGAAGCTCTACCAGCGCGCCATCGGCTACGAGCGGCCGGCCTCGCGCTTCTTCGCCAATCCCGACGGGCCGCCGACCCAGGTCGACTACACCTACCATCACGCGCCTGACACCAGCGCGGCCATTTTCTGGCTGCGCAACCGCCGGCGAGAGGATTGGCGCGAGCAGGTCGAGCATCGCCACAGCACGTCTCACGAACTGCTGGTCGTCCTCGAGGCCGCGCGCCTGCGTGCGCGGCCGACCAGGGGCGACGCCCTGCCGGTCGCCGCGCTGCCGGCCCCTACCGATTCGGAGCCCGGCGCTGCACAGACGGACGGCGCAAACGAGGGTGGCGATGTCCGGCGCGACTGACGCCAAGGCCGAGCTGCACCGCGACGTCGGCGCCTTCGGCCTCGATCCGCTGGGCTACGTGCGCTTCGCCTTTCCGTGGGGCGTGCCCGGCATGCCGTTGGCCCGCGACAACGGCCCGGAGGACTGGCAGTGCGACGTGCTGCAGCAGCTGGGCCAAGGGTTGGCCGATCCGGCGGAAGCCGTGCGTCTCGCGGTCGCCTCGGGCCACGGCATCGGCAAGTCGGCGCTGGTCTCCTGGATCATCCTGTGGGCGCTCTCGACCATGCACGACACGCGCGGCGTGGTCAGCGCCAACACCGAATCGCAATTGCGCACCAAGACCTGGCCCGAGCTCGCCAAGTGGCATGGGCTCGCCATCAACCGCGACTGGTTCGCCTACACCGCGACGGCGCTGCACTCGGTGCTGCCCGGCAAGGATCGCACTTGGCGCGTCGACTGCATCACCTGGTCGGAGAGCAACACCGAGGCCATCGCCGGCCTGCACAACAAGGGTCGCCGCGCCTTCGCCCTGCTCGACGAGGCCTCGGCCATCCCCGACGCCGTGTGGGAGACCATCGAGGGCGCGCTGACCGATGCCGACACCGAGCTCTTCTGGGCGGTGTTCGGCAATCCCACGCGCAACACCGGCCGCTTCCGTGAATGCTTCGCCGGCGGCCGCTTCGGCCATCGCTGGCACCACCGCCAGATCGATTCGCGTTCGGTCGGCATGACCAACAAGTCGCAGATCGCCCAGTGGGTGAAGGACTACGGCGAGGATTCCGATTTCATCCGGGTCCGTGTGCGCGGCGTCTTCCCGCGTGCCGGCTCTATGCAGTTCATCGACAGCGAACGCGTCGACCAGGCGATCGCGCGCGAGCTGGTCCAGGATCCCACGGCGGCCCTGGTCATGGGCGTCGATATTGCGCGGCAGGGCGAGGACCAGACCGTCATTCGCTTCCGCCGCGGCCTCGACGCGCGCTCGATCCCCGCCGTCAAGTTTCGTATCCCCGACCTGATGCTGATCGCCAGCCGCGTGATGGAGCTGGTGCACGCCCACAGCCCTGACGCCGTTTTCGTCGACAGCACCGGTATCGGCTGGGGCGTGCACGATCGCCTCCTCCAGCTCGGCTGTCCGAATTTGGTCGGTATCGATTTCGGTGGCGCCGCCGACCGCCGCGACGCCGCCAACGCCACCGCCCGTTACGCCAACAAGCGCGCCGAGATGTGGGGCTTCATGAAGGAATGGTGCCGGCAAGGCTGCTTGACCGATGATCGCGAACTTGCCGCGGACCTCACCGGCGTCGACTACGGCTACGACCCGTCGGACGCAATCCTGCTGGAGCGAAAGGACGATATGCGTCGCCGCGGGCTGGCCTCGCCAGACGATGGTGACGCGCTGGCGCTCACCTTCGCCTACCCGGTGATCAAGCGCGACTGGGCCGAGGAACGGCGCATCGAGGAGAAATTGAAGCAGATGAAGCGGAGGGTTCTGTGAGCAACGCCGCAATCTCCCGTGTCGAGCCTGCCCGGAGAAAGTCTGTCGGAGAACGATCGGTGAGCCACCGCACGGTGCCCATGGACACGTTCAAGTGGATCGTGAGCGGGCTGCTGGGCACGCTGCTGGTCTCAGTCGGCTGGTTCTTGAGCGACATCCGGGCCGACCTGCGGGATGTGCGCAAGGATGTAACGGCAATTCGCGTGGAAGCGGCCGCAACCAACACTCGACTGGAAAGCCTGGTTGAGGATCGCCGTCGGATGTCCCGTTAGCAGCGCGCAAGTGTCGTTGGTTCGGCAACCCCGGTGTGCGTACTGGTGGCTACTGCTAGTTCCTCAACGTCCATTGAGAGGACAGTTGTGCCGCCTGTCATGATTGGGATTTCTCACGGCTCGCGCGAGAACAGCTTGCCAAGCCCGACGACTGATCTGGCAGGGGGCATCGTCGAGCGCGCGCTGGAGGTCGTCGGGAAGCTGCCGCCGTCTGACGCGCCGGAATTCGCGCAGGTCAGGGGGCGAACTGGCGCGGCTCTAAATTCGCCCCAAGGTCGAGCTGCAAATGACCGACTGGTCGGACGAGGGGACGTTAGCGCGGCTTAATGCCAATGGCGCCGGAGAGTACGCGCTCAGATAGCGACCCGAGTTGTCGAGGACTGTCGCGCAGGCACTCAGTCCAAGCAAATCCGCCAGCTTCCCTTGGCCTAGCGACCTGTGCCGGCGCCTGCCCTCCTCGAGCCTTGGCTCATACTCTCGATGGGGATGTATTCAGGCTTTGGCCCCGGTTCAGTCGGCAGCTCCGGAAGCTCAGGCCACGACCTCGTCTTCTTCACCACGTAAGCCGTCGCCAGTTCCGCCTCGGTAAGCTTGGTCAAATTAAACTTGCCACTACGACTTGCAAGGCGAGTGAACGGGCCCGGTGTGCCCTTGTCGGCCTGCGACAGATAAAAATCCAGGGAAAGCGTGTTCCCGTCCACAAAGTCGAAGACATGAAAACCGTTGCCATGCTCACAGGGCTCGAGAGTGGTCGGACAACAGAATGCCCAGAGCGCCTTCGGCGGATCAGCAAGCTGCACGGCCCGCTGGTAGGGATAATGATTGTGGCCGAAGAGCACGATTTGGATTCCCGCCGCAAGACATCCTTCGAGGAAGACGTCGGCATTTTTCAGCTTCATCGCCTCTTCTTTGCGCTTGTCGACGCCGAACGCGCTGCTGAGCCACTCCTTGCTCGGGAAAGCAGGGGCTGCAGGCGATTTGGGAGCGTACTTTGCGACCGGATGATGGTGCAAAAGGGCGATGCTGACGGAATGCTTGGGATCGAATTTGATCAAATCACCTCTGAATGAAGGCGCCTGTCCTTGTTTCCTTGCCTCACAGGCCAGCCTGACCGCCTCCTCGACTTCCGCCTCGCTGATGTTGCCTTGAGAGAGCGCATTGACGGTCGCGTCATACGACGCATTCTCCGCGCCGGCGGGCAGATTCGAATCGAAGACGAAGAACAGCAACGTCAACGGATTATCACCCTGCCGCGGCGCCTGGAACGCCTTGAGATAGGGATAGGGATAGGTCGTCCCCAAGGTGTCCTCGAACAGGCGGCTGAGGCGCTGGCCCGGGATGAGTTTGCCTTCGAAGCGATCATGGTTGCCCGGAAGCAGCAGCCGGCGGTCACGTCCGGCGCCAAGGCCGAACAACGAGATCCGCATCTTGTTCTCGCCGCTGATCGATCCACCTTGCACGTACTGCAAGACCGTCTCGAAAGAACCGCGCTTCCCGTCGGTGGTGAGGTCTCCCGTTGCCACCAGGACATCAAACTCGGGCTGCAACGATCCGACGGCCGTGCTCAGGCGCTTCGTCGCCTCGAAGCTGTGCTTCTTCTGTCCGAGGGTCGGCGAACCGCCGCGCCGGGGATCCGTGAGGTCCTCGACCATGTGCAGGTCAGAAATGTGAAGGAGGCGAATCAGCTCCTTCCGTTCCGACAGCCGCTGCGCGATGCGGCTGCGCTCGATGACGATGGCATAGGGCGCAGCAACACGTAGCGTGGCACTCAACTGCAGGCTTTCGACGAGGACCCTAAGTCCTTCCGGTCGAGAACCACGTTTCAAGAAAGTGGGCCGATCCTGTGTCGACACGCGTAGCGTCGAGGCCACGATCGTGTTGCACCAGCCCGTGCCGTCCTCATAGCGCTTGGGCTTCCGAAATCCGATGTCGTCAAAGCTGAACTCGTCGTTGGACTTGAAGCGCAGATCGATCTGCGCCTCGATCAGCAACAGAGCGATGTCCACGACGTTTTCCGGCAGCGACAAGCCGTCCGCGATCTGCCGAGTAAGCGACGTTCGCGACAGATGCGGCCCGGACAGCCGATCGAATGTCTCCATGACGAGGAGTTCGCTGGCCGATTCTTCTCCGGGAAGGAGCCGGTCGGCCCGCAGCTTCGCCACGGCAGCATCGCAGATGACGTTGTGCAGGGCCTGGACGATCGTCTGTCGCAAGCCGGCAGCCGACGTTGACGGAGAGTAGTGGGCGACCACCTGGTCGAATATTGGCGGCAATAGGTCAACGCTCGAAACGTTCATCTGACCCTCCCGTGTGTGAGGACGCTAAACGCCAGACTGCCAAAAGATTACCATACGCTTTGTAGCCCGGAGTGACATTTGCCACGGTCTGGTAGTCTGAGTTGTCTCGGTGCGCCGCTCGACCCCACTCAACTCATGGGCGCCCCGAAAGGATCCCCCGTGCGTTCGCGCGCGTGGCGGGACTCCCCCTGGCGCCCGGCGCCTGCGCAGCCTGTCCGGTGTGGGCTCGGTCGGAGCGACGCCGTCTACTTGGCGATCTCCGCCATCTGGCCAAACTCTTACCGAACTCCTCCATCGAATAGGCGTAGCTGTGCTCGCCGTCGTTGTAACGGACATGGATGCGCGCCTGACCGCCCTCTAGCGTCACGTCGGTTATGGTGATGGTCTCGGGATGGCCGCTGCCGGGCTCGCGCTTGAACATGCGGCCGATGTACTGGTCCGCCGTCGGCAGTTGCATCTTCTTCGGGAGCTTGGGCTTCTTGGCCCGCCAGTCCAGGCGCTCGCACAGGCGGATGCCCGAGCCCGGAGCGCGGATGCCTGTTGTCGTCCCCGTCGGTTCGTCGCTGGATCAGGCCGAATGGTAGTGCCCTTCTCGCGGGGAATGCACCGAGGGCGCACCCGCCAGAAGTACCCAGCCGATTGCTCTTGACTCCCTAGCGCAATTTTGTGGCCTATCCCTGCCGACTACTCGAAAGAGGATCGGCACTTGGCCAACGGCTCTCCGCGACACACGCTGCCCGATGCGGACCTGCTGGCGCTTCTGCGCCGCGAAGAGCAGGCCGCTGCCGGCTACCAGGACGCCGCGCTCTCGGCCCAGCGCGAAGAGGCGCTGGCCTATTACGATCGCAAGCCCTTCGGCATCGAGGAGGAGGGCCGTTCCCAGGTCGTGACCTCGGAATTCGCCGACGTGATCGAATCGATCATGCCGGGCCTGATGCGCGTCTTCACCGGCAGCGACGATCTCGCCACCTTCGCGCCCCTGGCGCCAGGCCAGGAACAATGGGCGCGCGAGGCGAGCGCCTACGTCCCGCACGTCCTGATGCGCAAGAACGACGGCTTCCGCGTCATCTCTGCGCTGCTCAAGGACGCCCTGATGTATCGCCTGGGCGGCGCGGCCGTCGACGTCGAGACGGTAGACGACACCGTCACCGTCCCCATGGACGGCCTGCCGCCCGACGCCGTCGACCTGATCATGGCGCTGGCCGAAGAGGAAGGTGCCACCGTGTCCTACGAAGCTGCCGAAGGCAGCGAAGTACGGATCACCCATTCGCGCAAGCGCGTGGTGGTCGAAAGCATCGCCCCCGAAGACATCCGCTTCAGCCCCGCCGCACGCGACGAGGACAAGGCCTCGTACCTGGGCTTCATCAGACGCGCCTCCTCGTCCGATCTGGTCAGGCTGGGCCTGACGACCGACGAGATCGATGACCTCCGCTCCGAGCGCGGCCAGTTCTCGGCCGAGGAGGCGCAACGCACCGACGGCGTCGCGGAGGCCGACACGAGGACCGGCGAGGGCGACAGCGAACGTCCGATCTGGCTGGTCGTGGCCTATGTCCGCGCCGACGACGACGGCGACGGCCTCTCCGAGCTCTTGCGCGTGGTCTACGCCCATGCCGGCGCAACTGCCGGCCGCATCATCGAACGTTCACTCTGGGAGGGACCGGCTTCCATGGCGCTGGCCACGCCAATCCTCATGCCGCACGTAATCGCCGGCCGCTCACTATTCGATCAGACAAAGGATCTGCAGCAGCTCGGCTCGGTGCTGACGCGCGGCCTGTTGGACAACCTCTATCTCGTCAACCAGCCGCGCCCCGTCGTGTCTGACCAGGTCAACATCGACAGCCTGATCGACTGGGCGCCGGGCTCACCAATCCGCCTGAAGCCCGGCGCGCGGCCGGGCGACAACCACGTGAGCTGGCTGCAGGTGCCCAACGTCACCGGCGGCGCGCTGGCGGCGCTGGAGCATTTCGCGACGGTGCGCGAGAACCGCACCGGCGTCAGCCGCTATAACCAGGGCCTCGACGCCGAGAGCCTGAACAAGACGCTGGGCGGCCTCGACCGCATCATGTCGGCCAGCCAACAGCGCCAGGACCTGATTGCCCGCGTCTTTGCCGAAACTGCTATCAAACGGCTCTATCGCTTGGTCTACCGCGCGATCAAGCGCGCCGCGACAGGACCGCTGGCCTATTGGACCGGTAAGGGCTCTGGTTTCGCCACCTGTGATCCCAGCCAGTGGCCCGATGAGCTCGAGCTCTCGGTCGACGTGGTGGGCATCGGCAACCGCGAACAGGCGCTCGGTCATCTCGCCACCATCGGCAGCTTGCAGGAGAAGCTCGTCGCGCTGCAGGGCGGCCAGGCCGACGGTCCGTTCGTGACGGCGGCGAATATCGCGGGCGCGGCGCAAAAGCTTACGGAAGTCCTGGGCTACAAGACGCCCGGGCTGTTCTTTCAGCCGCCCGAAACGCTTGCCGGCCTGCCGCCGCCGTCACCACCGGCCGCGGACCCCGCACTCGTGGCGATGGAGGCGCAAATCCAGATCCAGCGCGAAGCCGCACAGGCCGATATCGACATCAAGCGCCAGAAAGCGCGGGCGGAGATGGCCATCGCCGCCTTCAAGGCACGGCAGTGGGCGGAGATCGAGCGTATAAAGGTGAGCGCGAGGAACGCTGCAAATGGTTGATGCATTGCCGTGGGTTCAGACGCAGTCTCGCGCTCGATACCTAGAGCCTGAACTAGATGAATGCGAAATTCAGCGCCCTGGCGGTGCTGGGGCATCTCTCGATGGTGCACGAGAACCGCGCAAAGACTGTCTCATGGCTCCGGAATTGTGTGGTTGCGGCAGTCGTATTTTCCTTCGGTCGCGCTGCTTCTAATGCTCTCGTTGAAAAACTCGTCTTTGTTCGCTGCCGCCAACAATTTTGCCGTCATACCTGGCTCAACACCGCAGAAATGGTACGGGCTGCTTCCAAACCATATGACGAGATACTGCTGCGCCGGCTTGTAGCAAACGCGTTTGACGTTCTTATCGCGTCTAACGGCGGTACAGTCGAACTTCGCGACCGAGATACACTTGTAGTACTTTATGCATGCTTGGTCGCCCGTTTGGGCTGACGCAGCCGCCGTAAGTGCCAAGAAGACGCCTAGTGCACCCCCCAACAATGAAAGCACAAAATGCCAGCGTCCCGTTGTCCGAGGCATATCGGCCCTCGTTCATATGCAAGGTTGGCACAATACCGTAGATTGTAATATCGTCAAAGAGATTACGGTTTTCTTCGGGGGCGGCATGAGAATCGTGGCTCAAATACCGCTATCGCGGCGGCACTTCATGGCAGGACTGGCAGTCGCCGGCGTCGGTGGCTCGGTTGCATCCAGTGAGGCAAGCCAAAGCTCATCGGTCGCTCATATCAGCGATGCAATCCAACTGAGCATCGATAATATCGTACGAGAAGGCACGTCTGATGTGTTTCATCAACCCAGTGAGGTTGCGCTGCTGGCGCGGGATCAAAGTTTCAGAAGCCTCGTGGCAGCTCGTACACTCGAGCGTATTGCTCAGGGACACTTTGATCCGAGGCATCACACCGCTGTGGAACTCGTAGATGTTCCAAAGAAGGGATACGGGGCGCGTCGCGCCTGCGCAGCAATGTGTCCACTCGACACGATCGAATATTTGTCACTTGCAGTCCAGGTCGCGCCGCTTATCGAACGCTGCCGAGTTCCAGCACCAATGCGACAGGTCTTCTCTTATCGGTTCTCGCCGCGAGCAGGTAGGTTATTTGACGCCCGCTACTCTTACACTGAGTTTACTCGTGCAGTTCGGAAAGCGAGGGACAGCGGCAAAGTCGTCGTGAGGTGCGACATCGAACGATTTTACCCGAGCATCTCACCCGCAACGGCGCTCTCAGCACTCGAGCGATGCGGCGTGGATGCAGTCGTAAGCCAGTACCTTTTCCAGCTCCTCACCTTCTGGTCTTCATGCGGTTGCCACGGTCTGCCAGTAGGATCCAATGCAAGTCGCATCCTCGCCGAGGCGGTTTTGGTGCCAACAGACAACGCGCTTCTCGGTGCGGGCATTGATTTCGTTCGCTTCGTGGACGACTACTGCTTGATCGCCGATGATGCGCATTCGGCGGATGTCGCCGTCCAGTCTCTTGCCGAGTTCCTAAAGGCAGAGAACCTTCGTCTGAACGAAAGCAAGACGGTGTGGCTCACCCGTACGAAGGCTGAACCGTTTGGCAATGAACGCGGGCGCAACTCAACGGAAAAACAACAGCGAATTGGCCGAGTCATCGGAGATCCTCCGCCGGCTGCCAAAATGTCAGGATCGTTGGGAGTTCCACGCAAGTTCCGCGCTGCCATACCGCGCGAGATTGCGCAGATGAGGCGTAAACCGCCAATCGATTTCCAATCGTTGCTGGGGGGCGCGGAGTTGTCTGCGCCTTGGCTGGTTCGCCAAGCACTTCGTATCGCACTTTATGGCACCGAACCTGCGAGGCTTCGGGGCATCCCGGCACTTCTGTCCCGTTATCCAGAAATGTCGGAGTACTGTGTAGGCATGCTGACGCAGTGTGCCGACCGAATTCCAGCGAACATAAGACATGATGTAGGAACCGGTCTTTCGGCATTGATATTAAATTCCGCGACGCCGACGTTTGCCGTCCTGAATTTGGTCGAGCTATTTGGCAACTCGAGCTATCCTGGTCGCAAAGCACTCCTACAATTTTGTCGAATGAATGCCTACGGCCGCGGCCCGCATTCCCTTCGCTTTGCTCTTCGATCATTGGCACGAACTGGCGGAATACCAGCCGATATCCGCGTTACAGATCATGGCGAATGGACTGCCCGCACAATCCTGATCGAGGCGGGAAAGCTGGCTGAGCTCCAAGGCATGTTCAAGAGTCGGAAAGTCGATGGCCCGCGCCTTCGGCCGGCTCCTGGTCTGACATGACGATTGGCCAACGCGCGGGGCGGGTTCTTACGCTGCATGTTGCAGTCGTCATAGCGATATTGGTCGGAACTTGTCCCTCAGGTGCTCAACCGGCCGCTGGCTCAGATCCGGCTATGAAAGGCAATGCCAAGGAACGCTGTAGTGCCGGAAGCATTGACCGAAGTTGCTTCAATTCAGCCGATATCGCCGATCGGATTGTTTACTGTGCGAATTTGAACAAGTCGTATGTCTTTTTTTCCCATCTTCCAGGCGATCTCGACAAGTATTGCAAGACACCTGCTGAGGTGCGCCGAGCGATCAACGGCCGTTCGTCAGATCAGGATGGAAAGGAAATCGCCGCTCTGATCAAGGAGATAGGTGAAATCTATTTGGCAGCTGGCAAGTCAGGCTCGGGCGGTAAACCAAGCGATATCGACAGGCAAATTTGCGAGGCCGATCAGAGAGAGAGGTTCGCTCATCGCATTGCAAGAACCCAGGACGTAAACAGGGTCGTGACCGATCAAAGGTTGCGGTCGGGTCGAACCCCAATCGTGATGGCCGCAGGCATATTCTGCGGAGACATTAATTTAGTGGGAGCAGATCTCACGCATTCTTTGGTGTTCGACTACAGCATCTTTCTCAGAAGCGCCGTATTCGCCTACGTCAACGCGGCTGCCAACCTCTCCTTCAATGTCACCTACGTTCTCGGAGAGCTCGCAATACGCAGGTCGAAGATCAGCGGTGGAGTATACTTGTGGAACGCCGTCGTCGGAACGCTGTCGATCTGGCAGTCCAATATTGGACTTGATGTCGATGCCTCTGAAATTCTTGCTGTCCAAAAGATCGACATTACCCAGACCAAGGTTGCAGGCCCGGTGTCCTTGGCCAAATCGATTGGGCGATCGCTCTATCTTAATGGCAATGAGTTCGGATCGGACCTGTCACTTCGAGGTATGGCAGTGTTGGATCAGGCAGTCGTCGCGCGCTCAACAATCGGGGGGGATTTCGTTGTCCGGGACGCTGAATTGTCGAGCGCCTCCATTTCCAACAATAGGTTTGCATCGAGTGTGGTACTGCACGAGTCGGAAATCCGTTGCGGCATTAACCTATCAAACAACATTGTAGCCAAGGACCTGATCGTCTCCCATGCGTCGATTCGGATTCTCAAACCCAAAGCATCCGAAACGTCGGTCGTTGGCCGTTGGTCACAACCAAAACAAGACTCGATACTTGGCACCCTAAGAAATATTTTCTCATCCGCGGACGGTAAGGTTGTCGGGGAGGACCAGGACACCAGATTGGGTGAATTAGCAAACCTCGTCAGGAGTTACGCGTGCCCTTCCTCTCCAGTCGTTGGCGCAGCGGATTTCCGCGACAATCGCATTGAGAAAAACATTTGCTTGAATGCGCCATCGTTTGGAGGCGATCTGAAGCCGTCCGCCTCGAGAGGCGAATCTTCCCTATCATTTGCTGGCACGGCTGTTGGTGGCACAGCCTTCATGGCGCTAAACCAGGCAGCGGGAAGCAATTCGTCTGCGCCGACCCAGCCGCCCATCTCAGATGCGTACGACCTCAACCTGGATTTGATCGGCTTTCGAACTGACGCGCTCGCTGTGGCCTTCGAAACATATGGCAAGCAAGTTCGCTTACTAACCACGGGGTTTCGCTTTGACCGGCTATTCGAAAGCAACAGCGACTGCAGCTTCGATCAAAGCAGCGCAACTTCGCCGTCGACAAGCAAGCGGCTGGAGCTGCCACACCTGCACAAGCTGCTGCAATGGCTCGGGCAGGCGGATACCACTCATCCGCACAAGTCTGCGATCAGTGCTTTCGAAGCCGCAGGGGCCGACGCAACGGAAATCAAAATTCAAAAGGCTCGTGCGGAACTGTGGACCGATCTGGACGAGAAGCTGCAGGAGGTCCGAACCGCGTGGAATGGTGGCGACTTCGGTGCCTGGCTGTCGTCGCACGCTTTTGGGCGCGCTTGGGACTTCTCAAGGCTGGCTGGAACCTGGACGCTTGGCTGGCTGGCCGACTATGGCTTTCGGCCGCAGAAAGCCATCCTGTTCATAGCCTTGGCCATTTTGGCTTATACGCTCTGGATCTCCAGATACCTCAAGGTGCAGAGCGCCGTGAGCGATGTGCGCGGGGGTCAAGTGCGCACCGGATGGTTGTTTGTCATGGATCATATGATCCCAGGCTACAACATCGACGAAGCTCATTTCAAAATCCGTTCATTCCACTACGCCAATGGCCGCCAGATTGACACCATAACCGAGCGGCGCCTTCGGCGCACAATTCGGTTGATCAAGTTCACCGGGGTTGTGGCAGCTCTCTTCGTCGCAGCCGCCTTGAAGGCTCTTATCACCGGCTAGTCGGAACCGGCTGAGCCCAGTGCGATATCGCGCCGATGTTGCGGCCGCCGGCGTTTTAGCAGCGGCGTAGTGTAGGACGGATTGGGCAGGCCTTCGGGCCTGGGCCTACACAGAGGGAGGGGGACTTTGCGAAGCCTAAAGGCGGTGTTGCTCACCATCTGTGAGGTGGTGACATACGGTTCACTCCTATTGCTCCACGGCCTCCCTTTCCTAGCCCCCCGGGCGCCCGGCGGCTGAATCGCAAGCCGCGACGCGCGTTGCGTGATGCGGATTGCTGCAATTCGGCGTGTGCACCTGCCTGCCGTCGTCTCAGCCATCATTCGTGAGTACGGCACGACATCCACCGCCCCGGTGGCCGCAAAGTGTCTCTTCGAAATGCGCTGCGTCAACCATCGTCTAGGTCCGGCGGACGAAATCAAATCGGGCAATCGGAGTGTCTTTAGGTAGGATCGAGGCGGGAGTGTGGGAGACTATTGTGAACCTATCCAAATCGAAACTCCTGGCCCTTCGGCAGTGTCCTAAGCGGCTCTGGCTCGAGATTCACAAGCCGCACCTGCGTGAGCACTCCGGCCCGATCGAAGCCCGGTTGAAGGTTGGGCACAGGGTAGGGGACGTTGCGCGCCGCCTCTATGACCCCAAAGGGCGCGGCATCGTCATCGACGCCCAAAATGAGGGCTTCTCCAAAGCGCTTGAGCGTAGCCAGGCAGTTCTAGTAAGCGCTCAACCGGTATTCGAGGCTGCCTTTGCCGCAGAGGGTGCACTCGCCTTTGTCGACGTGATGCTTCCCATCCGTCGCCGCAAGGAGCTTGAATGGCGAATGGTCGAAGTGAAATCCTCGACCAGTGTTAAGGACTATCATCGAGACGACGTTGCCATTCAGTCACTAGTTTCTCGGGCGGCAGGTGTTCCCTTGGCTTCGATGTCTCTTGCCTACATAGACAACGAATGGAAGCATCCAGGCACCGACACCTTCGACGGCCTGCTGGTGGAAGAAGACCTGACCCAAGAAGCGGCGTCGCGGGAAGCTGAGGTCCGGAGCTGGATCAAGGAAGGTCATGCGGTTGCGTCCAGCACCTCGGAACCAATCCGAAAGACAGGAGACCATTGCGCCCAGCCTTTCGAATGCAGCTTTTCCGCTTACTGCCGGGGGCAGGAGCCACAGGCTCGGCATCCGATTGCTACTCTTCCGCGAATGAACAAGGCGACCAAGTCCTTCGTCGCGGAGAACGAGCTCCTGGAGCTGGCCGACGTTCCCGATCATCTGCTCAGCGAGATCCAGGTCCGGGTGAAGAAGCACACAATTTCCGGAAAGACATTCTTTGACGCCAAGGGCGCCTTGGCGGTGCTTTCAAAGCATCGGCTTCCCGCCGTATTCCTGGATTTTGAGACCATTCATTTTGCCGTGCCAATCTGGAAGGGGACCCGACCCTACCAACAGATCCCGTTCCAGTTCAGCGCCCACAGACTAAGCCGCACAGGCGAGCTCAAACACGTCGCGTTCCTGGATTTGACGGGTGAGGATCCATCAAAGCGCTTTGCATCTGCACTTGTGGAAGGATGCGGCACCACCGAGCCCATTTTCGTCTACAACGTTGGCTTCGAAAAAGCCCGGATCGCAGAGCTGGCAAAACGCTTCGCTGCTTTGCGCAAAACTTTGCTGGCCATCAACGAACGGCTCGTCGACTTGCTACCGGTGGCGCAACAACATTACTACCATCCGAGCCAGGAGGGGAGTTGGAGCATCAAGGCCGTTCTGCCAGCGGTTGTGCCCAGCTTGGGCTACGAAAGCCTGGAGGGCGTGCAAGACGGCGGGATGGCGATGGAGGCTTATTTGGAAGCGATACACCCCGCAACCGTCGCCGCGAGGAAGTGTGCGATCGAGCAGGAGCTGCTGAGCTACTGCAAACTTGATACATACGCGATGGTGCGCATCTGGCAAGTGTTTGCCGGCCGCAAAGACCTACCACTCAAGATCAAGGGCGCAGTCAATTCAAAGGCGCCATGCTAGCGGGCCCAGCCGGCGGTGTGTTGGCAGCTTGGGCCGTTCTCTTACGTTAGTGAGACTGAACTCATAAAGTACCTGATCTGCGCCGCGACCAAGAAAGCGTCTGCCTTCCTTCGGAACCGCCCCGTCGACTCCTACTAGCGATCCGTGGGATATCGATTAACCAGGGTCAGGAGCGTACGGAATGAAGGTTGAAGAGTTTGCGCTTGTTACCAACGGTGCGGCGTACTCTGGAAACAATACCGGGCTTCAGAATGCTCGGACCTTTGTTGAGAAGAGCATAAAGGCCGCCGACGATATCGTGATTATCTCGGGATTCTATGGTGCCCCTTTCGTTCGAAGCACACTGCGCAGCGCTAAGTTCTCGGGGAGGGGGCGACGATTAACGTTCGTGTTTGCGGGTCTTCCCGATGTGGCTCGCGACGCGCAAGTGGAGGAACTTGCGGAGCTGAAAGATCACATTGTGAATACGTATCGGTGCGCGGCAAAGAATGTCGATATCCGGCTGGTGATAGGCTCGCGATTCCTACATGCAAAGGTCTCTCGCTTCCGCGCGAAGAATCGTCTTCCGGTCTACCTCATTGGCTCCGCAAACTTCTCTGAGTCCGCCTTCGCGCAAAACGATGAAGCCATGGTGGTCATCAAAGGGCGGCATCGTGGTCTCAATGATTACATTTTGCATGCACTGAACACCTCGCAGTCGATTGGCGCCCTCTCTCCGAATCCTCCGGCGCGGAACTGGCGGGATTTTTTCCGCAATGGCTACCTGTATTTCCGGCCGAATCGCGCCGTTACGTACACCATTGATCCATATTCAGGAGACGAATTCCGGCGGATCGCGGCTAAGCTGCGTGAGCACGTCGTTAACCCGCTTCGCTTCTCCGATCCGGATGTGCTTGGGTTGAATGTTGCAGCGCTTCTTGATCTGCAACCACCAGAGAATACAAAGTTGCCTTTGAAACTGCCCACATACGCAATCGAAACCGATTACGGGTACTGGGTGCCAAAGCCCTATGTGGACTTCGTAGAGGATAAACTGGAAGCTGTGCTAGGCCCCAAGCGTCAGGCATTGGAAAGGCGAGGCTCGGAGCTACAACGAGCGGGTGATCGCTACATCACTCAGCAGATCGCCATATACTTGGCCGACGTTGATCAGCGACTGGCAAGCGGTGATAAGCCTCTCGGACTGACCGAAAAACAGAGAGCAACGATTCAGGAAAGAATCGCTCGCCGCGTCGCGCACTTGAAAGCATTGCTGACACATCCAAAGGCAGTCGAACGTCTGGCGCAAACGCTGGTGGGTGCACCGGTGCCCGAGTTCTGGGAGGATGAAGCTTCAGTAAACCGGTTCTTTGACGGTTTCTGCTACGATATCGTCGCAAAGCTAAGTGCGCCGAAAGGGACGCCAAGAATCGTGCGCCATTTGGCAACCCGCTTCCAGATACGCGAAGGCGACGACACACAGAAATGCAGGGAGCAGATCGAAAAATTCTTCCGCGAAGGCGGATCCTGGCCCGCGCGCAACTGGCCGTCAGTTCCTGACGATGAAGAGTAGCTTCTGGCTGGATCTTCCGGTGCGGGCCTCGACGGCGCTGCTCTTGCGGTTAGCTCCGGAGAATGGGCGGTATCTGGAATGATCCGACTGACTCATGGGTGTCAACGACAAGTGCCTCCGTGAGTGCGCCCTTCTGAAGGTTCTCGCGCTCGATAATCGCTAAAACAAAAAACTCGATAAACGAGTTCAGATCATTGGATTTCGCAATCACGTCGTCCGTGACGATCTTCATTAGCTGCTTGTCGGTAGACTTGCGTGATGTGCCTTTTCTGGGATCGTCCACTAGGTCGAGAATCCCCCTGGTCATGAGAAGGCTGGACGATGTGTTGAGGGTAGAGTGCCGAGGCTCACCGGAATAAACGGACATATCAGCGTCTGCGGGCAGGCGGACAAACGCGGCATCAATTTGATCATCGGTGGGAAGATGAAACGAGTAAGCGTTGCGGATCCCAGCCATCAGCTTGTTGTCCGAAAGGGCTTTCTTCACTTGCTTGAGGGCTACTTCGCCGCCAGGAGCCAAATGAGCTAGATACGGCCGAGCATGAGCGCTCCTAAGCACAGTCCGTTCAATCGCTCTAAATCCCTCGAAAGTAACCCCGATCAGGAGTCTCAGGATCGTGGCACTGCGAGCCTCTGCAAATAGAGCCTTAATGGGATGATCTTGCTTATGTACGCTGAAAAGAAGAAGCCGGCTCAGGGTGTTGACCTCATTAGCTACATGTCCAAGTAGGAGCACGGTTCGGCGAACTTCCTTCGGAAGTGCTTTGAGCGCCGCGGGGTCAAGCTTGATCTGATGGATCACCAGCGGCTTGGAAACGTGCGTCGGACGTAGAGGCATTGTATCGGAATCTCCGGTCGCAGTATCCCTATCCGGCCAAAACTTCTGAACCGCGGGCACCTGCAGCCCATTGTGAGCTTCTAAAGCTAGACCTCATTGCGTGAGGATCTACTCCTGCCCCTTGGTTACCGCTCTGGACCCTACAGGCTATCTCGGTGTCCGCTTGGGGAGAAGGCCGTGGCGGTTCATGCCAACACGGACTCTCCTCTATTCGTTCTGAATTCAGGTCGCATGCCTCACCGGTTAGAAAGCTTCTGTAAACCAGAGGTTGTCGAACTCTAAGGGTAGCATTACCCTCGCGGCAGCAGATTACCTGACGTGGCGTTTTTCTGATCTATTGCCGTTCGTGAAGGAAGTGGCACTACTGATGTATGAACTGTCCTCTTCTGGCGAGGCCTCGTTCAGGGATCAAGGCGGGCTTGTGACAGATGCGCTTCTCAGTCCGCGTACTGCCCATCTTCCCGGAGTGCGGGCGTGGTTGTGGTTCCTTCTGGAGAATGGTGTTGTTGACATTAGCCTTGGTGAGGTCAACCGGCTAAGCCGACTCGATCACATGTTCGATCGACGAGGCGAATATTTCATGCGCATGAAGCTGCGTGATTTGACGTTCTTTCGCGCTCATAAGAACCGGGTGGATGAACTGCCGGCTTGGCTTCAACCGGCATTGATTTACGCAAGCCAGTGTTTGCCTCGCGACGAGTTTGCGACTTGGCTGGGTAACGTGCGCGGCAAACTGCGCTTCCCGCTTTCCGACCTTTACTGCGATTGGTGCCTGGACGTTGCCTCATCAGTTGCAAGGTAGGGTGCGCTTGCGCGAATGCCGTATAGACTAGCTCCGGATGCCATTTTCAGAAAAGTGTTGACTCCCTAGCGCAATTTTGTGGCCTATCCCTGCCGACCCTAACTTCAAGAGGATCGGCAAATGGCCCCGAGTGGCCCTCAAACCACCGCAACGACTGACAGCAACGCTGGCACCCCTCGCGACCGCGAGCAGAAATACCGGCGCGCCCGCGAGGTGCTGGCCGATGCCGGCTGGCTGTTCGACGACTTCGTCAACAACGAGATGCGCCGGGTGCTGACCAGCGATCCCGACGACATGACGACGCGCGAGATCGCCTACAACCGCGCCCGCGTCGCCACCGAGGTCAAGGCCGGCCTCGCAGGCCTCGTCGATGAGTACGAGGCCGACGCCCAGCTCCATGAACGCCGCGAACAACTGAAGGAGATCCTCTATGGCCGCCGTAGCTGATACGACTGTCGTCGAGTCCGTCGATCTGGCCCAGGCCGTCGCCTTGATCTCAGAGGCGGCGGACGATCCTGCTTTGCCGGAGGCTTCGCAGGACGGTCGTCCTGCAGGCGAGGAGCCGGCTGACGAAGAAGTGCGGGCTACGCCGAAAGGCGACGTTGGGCGGGTGCCCGCAACTACGGCCGATCAGGCATCGCCTGAGGCGGCTGAAGCGGCTCCCGATGCCGCCGGCGCGGAGGACGCTGCGCCCGACTTCTGGGACGACGAGGACAAGAAGGCCTGGACCAGCGTACCGGCCGAGTTGCGCCCGGTGCTGCGCAAGTACGAGCAGCAGCGCCTCGATTTCGTCGCGGATAACACCCGACAGGCCACTGAGGAGCGCGACGACGCGATGCGGGTGGCGCAGACCGCGAACGCCACGGTCGAGCAGGCCGCCGACTGGTGGCGCAAGAACGGCCAGGCCTTCCACCAGGCCTTCGTCGATCGCTGGTCGCGCGTCGACTGGAAGGCGCTGGCCGAGAAGGACCCCACCGAGGTCGGCCGCCTCATCCAGCAGCGCCAGGAGGAGGAGGCCCTGCTGGCCGAGGCGACGCGCCGCGGCGAGGCGGACATCGCCGCCGCCGAGGCGCAGGCCGCGGCGGCCCTGGAGGAGGCGCGGCGCGCCGAGAGCGCCAAGCTCTCGGCCAGGCTCCCCGAATGGTTCGGCACGCCGCAGGTGGCGCAACGCACCTGGGACGATCTCCGGCGCTACCTGTTCGCCAAGGGCGTGCCGGCCGACCGCATCAACGCTGTCTACGAATCGCCCATCGTGGAAATCGCCCTCAATGCCATGCGCTTCGAGAACGCCCGCGCGCTGGCCGACGCCGCCCGCCGGAGGTCCAGGGGCGGGACCACCGCGGGACGTGCCGGCCAGCCTGCCGCGGCGGCGGCTCCGGCGCGCGTGTCGCCGGGACCCGCCAGTCTCCCCGTCGACCGCGCGCCGGATGCCGTTCGCCAGGCCAGCGAGCGCTTCCGCAGGAGTGGCGGCGCCTCGATCGCCGACGCCGCCGAGCTGATCCGGCTGAGCGGTTTGTAACCAAACGCGAAGCGACCTGTAAGCGCTCGGCACCCGAATCCCACCCAACCCGTCATTCCAAGGACCGAACCATGGCTGCACCCGTCAACACCCTCATCACCAACAACGCCGTCGGCAATCGCGAGTCGCTGCACAACATCATCACCATCCTCAACAAGGACGAGACGCCGTTCATCAGCACCATCGGCTCGGGCGACGCCGACGCCACCTACGAGGAGTGGCAGCTTGATACGCTGGGCAACGCCGACACCGCCAACTCCAACCTCGAAGGCGACGACACGACCGCGGCGGCGATCACCCCGACGTCACGCGTGGGCAACCGCACGCAGATCCTGAAGAAGCCCTTCACCATTTCCACCACCCAGGAAGCGGTGAAGAAGGCCGGCCGCGAGAGCGAGATCAGCTACCAGACGGCGCTGGCCGGCCGCCGCGCCAAGATGGATCTCGAGGCCATCGCCTGCCAGAACCAGGCCTCGATCGCCCAGTCGGGCGCGGTGACGCGCAAGCTCGGCAGCTTCGAATCCTGGATCACCACCAACGTCTCGCGCGGTGCCGGCGGCGCATCGGGCGGCTTCACCGCGGGCAACACCGTCGCGCCGACCGACGGCACGCAGCGTGCCTCCACGGAGGCCTTGCTGAAGACGGTGATCCGCGCCGCGTGGACCGCCGGCGGCAAGCCGACGCTACTCCTGATGGGCGGCACCCAGAAGCAGGCCTTCTCGGCCTTCACCGGCATCGCCACCCAGTACCAGGAGCCCAAGGGCAAGGCCGCGACCGTGATCGGCGCCGTCGATCGCTACGTCTCGGACTTCGGCACCTTCAACGCCATGGCCAGCCGCTTCGTGCGCGGCCGCGAGATCGAGGTCATCGATTCCTCGCTGTGGCGGCTGCTGTGGCTGCGCAAGTGGAAGAAGGAGGAGCTCGCCAAGACCGGCGACGCCCGCAAGTTCCACATCATCGGCGAGGTCACCCTCGAAAGCCGCAACGAGGCCGGCAACGGCATCGTGGCCGACCTCACCTAGCTGCCTGTCCTTAGCGAAGCGAAGGATCTCTCTCCATGTCCGACACCGCCAAGAGCGATTCCACAATGGCCACCGTCGTCATCACGGCCGACCACGTCTACCTGCCGCTCGACGAAAACGGTGACGGAACATTTGACTGGGCGGTGTCTAACGTTTCGACCACGAGGGTCGCCCGCCGGGCGCGCCTGAATGTCCCCGTCGACTTGGCCTGCTTCCTGAGCGACCGCGACCAGGCGGAGATCGTCTGATGACTCAGCGACTGCTCGGCTTCGATGCCGCCACCGGCCTGGCGCAATGGTGGCTCGAGGACGGCGAGGGCAACTGGGCGCAGAAGGCGTCGCAGCACGTCGACGCCGTGCTCGATCTCAACCGCGAGGCCCAGAACCACTGCGATCCCTATAGCGGCGCGCGCGACGTCCGCATGGTGGCGCGCATTCCGCTGATCGTGATCGCCAAGTGGCGCAACGAGCTCGGCGTCGACTACTGGAACCGTGACCATCAGGACAAGGTGGACGAGCTGCTGAACAGCGCCGAGTGGCGCTGGCTGCGCACCGATGGGGGGCTGGTCTGATGGCCTGGTTCGCCAAGGCTTCGCAGGCCTCGCCCTTCATAGTCCCACAGGAACGAAGGAGGGTCTGATGCCAGCCCAGATCACCTCCTACGCCGGCCTCAAGGCGGGCATGCTCGCCTGGCTCGCGCGCTCGGGCGATGCGCTGCTCGAGCAGCGCTTCGACGACTTCCTGCAGGGCTGCGAACGGCGCATGTACTACGGCCATGCGACCGAGGAGCCCGGCAATCCGCTGCGCTCCGATCCGCTGCGCATCGTCGAGATGGAGGTATCCGACCCGGCCTTCGTCCTGCAGGCGACGGTGCTCCAGCCGCTGGCCTTCGTCGAGCTGATCAGCGTCCTGCTCAACAGCCCCGAGGCCCTGTTGCAGATCGTGAGCCAGCGCACGCTCGACACATACGGCGGCCAACGCCTGGGCCGCATCGCCAAGATCGCGGTCTCGGGCACGAACTTCCGCGTGAAGGACGACCCATCCGGCGCCACGGCGACGCTGCGCTACTACCAAAAGCTCGCCACGCCCGCGGGCGCGACAGTCAACGCCATCCTGACCGCCTATCCCGACGTCTATCTCTTTGGCTGCCTGATCGAGGCGGCGATCTTCACCCAGGACGAGCTGGGCGCCCAGCGCTACCTGCAGCTCTACAACGCCAGCGTCGCCGGCCTCAATGCGCGCACCCAGCGCATCACGGCGTCAGCTGCGCCGGTGATCCGCCTGCGCTCGGGGATGATGCCATGACCATCATTCCCTTCGCCGAATGGCGCCCTGACATGCCGGTGCTCAGCCAGTGGGCGCGCGAGGCCACCAACGTGGTGTCCGCCGAAGAAAGCTACGTGCCGATGAACGCGCTGACCGGTGTGACGAACGCGCTCGGCGCGCGCGCCCAGGGTGCCGCGTGGTTCCGCGGCACCGATGGCAGCGTGAAGATGTTCGCCGGCGACGCCACGAAGCTCTACTTGCTGTCGGGCACGACCTGGAATGACGTCAGCCGCACGTCGGGCGGTGCCTATACCCTCGGCGGTGACGGCGCTTGGCGTTTCACGCAATTCGGCACGCTCGCGATCGCCGTGAATGGCATCGATGCGCCGCAAAAGTTCGATCTCAGCGTCGGAACGAAGTGGGCGGCGTTGGCGGGCAGTCCGCCGACCGGCACTTTCGTCACCACCGTGCGTGACTTCGTGCTGATGGGCAAGATCGGCAGCGACTCTCAACGCGTGCAGTGGTGCGCACTCAACAATGCCGAATCCTGGGCGGCATCGCTCACCACCCAGGCCGACTTCCAGGATCTGCCCGACGGCGGCAACGTCACCGGCCTGGTCGGCGGCGAGATCGGTCTGGTCTTCCAGGAGACCAGTATCCGGCGCATGACCTATGAGGGCGCGCCGATCGTCTTCCGCATCGACAAGATCGCCAACGATATCGGTGCCAGCGTGCCGGGAAGCGTCGCCGGCCTGCTCGACATGGCGTTCTTCCTGCACAAGTCCGGCTTCTACATGGTGCGCGCCGGCCAGCAGGTCGTTCCCATCGGCCGCGGCAAGATCGACAAGACTTTCTGGGCCGACTTCGACGAAACCAGCCAGTTCCGCAGCTCATCGGCGATCGACCCTGTGCGCGGGCTCTATGTCTTTGCCTATCCGGCCAACGGCAGCAACGGCACGCCCAACCGCCTGTTGATCTACAACTGGCGGACCGATCGCTGGACGCGCGTGCTGGTCAATTGCGAGATCGTGTTCGGCGGCGTGAGCCAGCAGGGCTACACGCTCGAGCAGCTGGACCCGTTCGGAAACCTCGAAACGCTGCCTTACCCGCTCGACAGCTCCTATTGGAGCGGCGCGCTGTCGCTGCTGCTGTTCGCCTTCGACACGACGCACAAAAGCGGATCGTTTTCAGGCCCGACGCTCGCCGCCACCGTCGAAACCGGCGAATTCAACCCCGATGGCAAGGGCCTGCGGTCGGTGATCCGCGGCTGCCGCCCCGTCATCGACGGGGGAAACCCGCAGATCCAGCTTGGCGCGCGTGAGACCCAGCAGCAGTCGTTCGTCAGCTACGGCGAGGCTGTCGGTCTCACGCCGGCGGGCCTCGCCCCCGTCTACGGCAGCGGCCGCTATTTCCGCGTCCGGTCGACCATGTCGGCCGGCTCGACCTGGTCGAACATGCAGGGGATCGACGATCTCGACGCCCGGCCGGCAGGTGCACAATGATCCCGCTTTGCTGCTGCGCAGCTTCGCAGGACTTGCCCTCCGAAGCTCGTTCGGGAGCGAAGGAGGGTCGGAGGGCAAGCCCTTCGAGGACCTGTCCTCCGAAGCTCCCGCCAGGGAGCGTAGGAGGATGAGCCTGCCAGCGCTGCCCGTGACCGCCGACACGCGCTCGATCACCGAGCGGGTGAACGTGCTGATCCGCGATTACAATACGCTGCTCGGCGTTCCGCCGGGCTGCGTCATGCCGTATGCCGGTGCGACGGCGCCGGATGGCTGGCTGCTCTGCAACGGCCAAGCCGTCTCTCGCGCGACCTACGCTGATCTTTTTGCCGCCATCGGCCCGGCTCATGGGCCAGGCGACGGGTCGACGACCTTCAATGTGCCCGACCTGCGCGGTCGCGTCGCCGCCGGCAAGGACGACATGGGCGGCGCCGACGCGGGCCGCCTGGTCGGCGGGGTCACCAACCGGACGACGCTGGGCGGCACCGGTGGTGCTGCGACCCATACCCTCGCCACGGGCGAGATGCCGGCGCACAGCCACGGCATCAGCGATCCGGGCCACTCCCATCAGTTCCTGCATGGCGGTAGCACCCCCGCGGCGTTCACAAGTCGCGCAGGCGATGGTGATGGCTCGAACCAATATTTCCAGGCGACCACCAGCTCTGCGACCGGCATCTCCGTCCAGAACGCCGGCGGCGGCGGCGCGCACAACAACACGCAGCCGACGCTCGTCCTCAACTACGTGATCGCGACATGACCCTGCTTCGCCAAGGCTACGCAGGGCAGGCCCCCGATTTGCCCGCCGACGCCTCGGCGAAGGCGCGTGGGAGCATGGTCGTTGCCAACGTCCTTTTGAGCGATCTGCCTCTCGCCTGGCCGGAGCTCGGACCGCTGCTCGAGCCTGCGATCTGTTCATCGCCCGACAAGCCCGATGTGCTTGCCGAGCTGTTGGCAAGCCGCGCCGACCTTTGGGGCATCTACGACGACGGCAAGGCGGTGGCCGCCGTCGTCACGGCAAAGCAGGAGGATGGCCGCTGTTTGGCGTGGCTGGTGGGCGGCAGCCGCATACGCGACTGGGCGCAACCGTTCCTGGCGACGCTTGCCGAGGTGGCGCGCGCCAACGGGTGCTGGGCGATTTGGGGCAGCGGCCGACGGGGCTGGGCGCGCGTCATGCCCAAGCTCGGCTTTCAACGCATTGCAGACCACGACGGCCGACCGGCCTGGGAATGGAGGATCGCATGATGTGGAATGATCGGATCAAGACGACGAACGATGGACTGGGGTTCGAGTCCATCCTGGACGACCCGTGGGCGACCCATCCTGTCGCCAACCGCAATATCTGCAAGGGCGGCGGCGGCGGAGGTGGCGGCCAGCAACAGTCGTTCACCCAGCAGCAGCAGGAGCAGCGCAGCCGCAGCGAGAGCCAGCCCAACAGCTTCGTGCAGGGGCCGATGAGGGGCATCACCGGCACCATCTACGATCTCTTCACGAAGATGCCGGGTGGCAATCCGGTGCCTGATGCCTCGCCCAACACGCAGGGCTTCTGGACCTCCGCCCAAAACTACGGCAACGCCGGCATGGGCGGTGGCACCGTGAACGCGGCGCGAGACAACTTCGTGAACAGCACGCTCCGGGGCGACTTCCTCAATCTCGACAAGAATCCGTACTTCCAGGGCGCGCTTGGCGCATCGCTGCGGGCGCCGACCGAGAACTTCCTGCAGAACCTGCTGCCCGGCGCCAAGAGCACGTTTGCCTCCGCGGGCCGTCCCGGCTCCGGCTCCGAGAACGGCATCGTGCAGCAGATGATCACGAACTTCGGACGCACGACGAACGATGCCGCGGCCAAGATGGGCAATGAGGCCTACCAGTTCGAGCGCGGACAGCAGGGCTCGATCGCGAGCATGCTGCCGAGTTTCCAGGGCATGGATCTGGCGCGGATCGGCTTGCTTGGCCAGGCCGGGCAGGCGGAAGACGCCTACAAGCTGCAGAAGACCCTGGGACCGATGGACTTCGCCACGCGCGCCGCCATGGGCATCCTGGGCGCCTATCCGGGTGGCGTCACCGACAGCAACGGCTGGAGTACCGGCAGCGGCTCGACGTTCGCCAACGCATCTTCCGGTGGCGGCGGCGTCGCATCGTGGCTTGGACCGGCAGCGAGTATCGCTGGCTCTGCGGCGATGATCTTGTGATGACGCCGCTCGATCGCCATCAGCGCGCAGCGCTCCAGTTCAGCGGCGGCAAGGACAGTCTCGCGCTGGTCTATCTGTTGCGGCCGCAATGGAGCCGCTTGACGCTCTACCATGTCGATGCGGGCGACCTCCTGCCGGAGGTGCGCGAGATCGTCGACATGGTCGAAGCCATGGTGCCGCACTTCCGGCGCATCGAGACGAACTCTGCGAAGTGGATGGCCGAGGTCGGCCTGCCGAGCGACCTGGTACCGACCTCGAGCACGCCGGCGGGCCTGTCGATCGGCGCGAGCCAGCAGCGGATTGTCGACCGTCTCGACTGCTGCGCCGTCAATATCATGCTGCCGATGCACTACCGGATGATCGAGGACGGCGTTCCGCTCGTCATCCGTGGCACCAAGCGCGCAGACCTCGCCCGACTGCCGGCGGAAAGCGGCGATACCAGCCTCGGCTATGAGCTGTGGCTGCCCCTGCAGGAATGGTCGCACGACGAAGTGTTCGAGTACTTGCGCAGCGTCGATGCCCCGATCTGCCGGGTGTACGAGCACAGGGTAAACGCGCCGGAGTGCGCGACCTGCCCCGCATGGTGGAGCGAAGGTCGAGCCGGCTACCTGAAGAAGCACCACCCTGCGCTGTTCGAGCTCTATCGCGCAAAGCTCGCCGCGGTCGCCGCTGAAGTGACGCCGCACTGGAACACCCTGCAAGGAGAATTGTGATGGCCGGCTTCTCTCTCGACCCCGGTGTCCTCGCCCAGCTTGCGGCCTCGGGCTTTCGCCCGCCGCAGGCTCCCACCATGCCGGGCCTCAGCCTGTCGCCGCAGTTGATGTCGCCGCAGCAGAGCACGCCGGCCGTCAGTCTGCGTGACGGCTTGTCGACCCTGGTTGCCGGCATCCAGGCGCTGAAGGACTGGAAGCCTGACGCAACGATCGTGAATGCAGGGCCGCAAGGCAGCGGGCCGGGCGGCGCCTACACGACAGCCGACGCCATGGGCATGGCCGGGCTGAACAATGGCGCGACGCTCAGCCCCATGGATCCGAGTTTCGGCGACCTCGGCGGCCCCGGCATGGCATCGCGGCCACCCGGCTCGGTGCTCGATCCGCTGAATGGCCTGTGGCGAAGCCTCTTCGGGTGAGGGGACCGTCGCGATGGGACCGACCCGTGATCACGTGTGAAGTGCGCATGGAAGGGATGTAGTCATGGACGTCTACGCCACCAACTGGAACGAGGACGATAACACCAACACCACGGCGGCTCCGGACGGCGCCCCCGAGGGCATGGCGCCAAGCGGCGTGAACAATGTCCTGCGGGCGCACCAGGGTGCGATGAAGCGCTTTGCCGTGTGGTCGAGCCCCAAGACCACGGCCGGGAGCGCCACGGCCTACACGCTCTCCTACACGGTGGCGCCGGGTGCCCTGGTCGACGGCATGACGCACCTGGTGCAGTTTCATGTCGCCAACGGCATAGCCGCAACGCTCAACGTGAACGGGTTGGGCGCGATCCCGGTCTACTACCATGCAGCGGGTGCCTGGCGTGTGGCTCCCCCGGGGCTGATCGACGTCGACGAGATCTGGCGCGTTGCCTACCACACCAGCAGCGGCACCTATCGGCTGCTGGACCTGCGGAACCGGACGGGTGAGGTCGTTCCCTTCGCGGGCAGCACGGCGCCGGCCGGCGCGCTGCTCTGCAACGGCCAGGCCGTCAGCCGCACGGACTATATCGGCCTCTTCACGGTGCTCAGCACGACGTATGGGACTGGCAACGGCACCTCGACATTCAATTTGCCCGATCTGCGCGGCCGCGTCGCCGCCGGCAAAGACGACATGGGCGGCGGCGCCGCTGGTCGCCTCACCAACACGACCGTGTCACCCAACGGTGTGACGCTCGGCGCGGCCGGCGGCGGCCAGATCAATGCGGCCGTGACCAATGTCAGCGGCAGCACCTCCGGCAGCCTGTCCGTGAACGTGGCCAGCTTCAGCATGGATGGACCGAGCACGAATACAACTTCCAACCCTGGCGTCGGCCAAAACCATGGCGGCGAAAACCACATCCACAACAACATCCAAAGCGCTGGCGCCACCAGTGGATCGCTATTTGTGTCGGCGAGCGGCACGTCCGGCGCCTTCAGCATCGTCCAGCCGACTATGGTCCTCAACTACTTGATCCGCATCTGACAGGAGAGCCCCAATGCAAAGTCACCAACCATGGCCTGAACGGCACGCTGGAGACGTCGCTTCCCACAAAGGCCAGCAATCCGATGCTTTCATCCAGAAGATCAGCCGATGAGCCGGAAGGGATAAAACCGTGGCCGCCACAGAATTCGACATGGTGTCGCTGCCGAAGTCAGCGCTGGACGCGATGCTCGAGGACGCGGCCGAGCGTGGTGCGCGTAAAGCCCTGGCTTCGGTTGGCCTCAACGATGACCGCGCACCCGAGCACATCCGGGGCCTGCGCGATCTCTTCGCCATGTACCTGGTCGTACGCAACAGCATGCTGAAGCAGATCGGGACCGCGATCGCCCTCGTGATCATGGGCGGTCTAGTGGTCGCCGCAGCTGGCTACTTCGGCAACATCATCAGGAGATAAGGGGGCATCATGCCGCGAGAGATCAACGCTGCCGGCTATCGGCTGATCAAGGAATTCGAGGCCGGTCCGGCAGGCAACAGCCAGCCGGCCCTCATGCCGTACCTCTGCCCGGCCGGCAAGCTGACGAACGGCTGGGGCAACACCCACAACGCCAAGCCGGGTGTCGCGATCACGCTTGCCCAGGCCGAGGCCGACCTGGAGCGCAACCTCGACTGGGCTGAGGCCTGCGTCGAGCAGTATGCGCGAGATCGCAACGGCAGGACGAACGCCAACGACAACGAGTTCGCGGCCATGGTGTCGCTCTGCTTCAACATCGGGCCCGATCCTGCCGCCGGCTTCCCAAGGTCGACCGTGCTGCGCATGCACAATGCCGGCGACAAGGCCGCGGCCGCGGCCGCCTTCGCCATGTGGCGCAAGATGCGCGATCCCAGTACAGGCGGGCTGGTCGATTCGGCGGGCCTGCTGCGCCGGCGCAATGTCGAGGCCAACCTATACCTCACGCCGGTGCCCGAGCGCGCGACCGTCGTCGTCGGCGAGGTACAGGCGCCGATCGAGGTGACGAAGTTGCCTCCGCCAGTCGAGCTGATGCCGCAGCAGGTGGCTCCCGAGAAGTCGGCGGCGTCGAGCAAGACTGTGATCGCCGGGGGCCTGTCGATGGCGGCTGGTGCGGCAACGGTGGCCGACCAGGCCAATCAGCTCGGCACGACCGTCACCAGCGTCACGCAGGCCGTGTCGAGCGTCCAGGGGCTGTTGAAGCTCGGCGCGCTTGGGCTGTCGATCGTCGCCCTGGCGGCGGCGGCCTACTTCACATGGCGATACATCCAGAAGCGGCGCCGCGGCGAGGTGCTGTCGACATGACCGGCGCCATCGCCTTCCTGACGTCGAAACTCGGTATCGCCCTGGTCGCCGTTGTCGCCGCCGGCGGCATCGCGTTGTTCATCTACGACAAGGGCCACGATTCGGGCACCACCGAGGTTCGCGTCGAGCAACTGGAGAAGACCAATGAGATCCAACGGAAGATCGAGGATGCGGACGCTCATGGCCCTCGCACTCCTGACGACGTCGACCGCCGGCTGCGCGACGGCCGTTTCTAGCGCCTGTCCGCGTGAGGTCGAGTATTCAGCCGAGCAGCAGCTACGGGCTGCCAATGAGCTGTCCACTCTGCCGCGCGATGGCATGGTGCGTGGCGTGATGATGCCAGACTATGGCCGGCTGCGTGACCAAGCGCGGGCTTGCAGGGGAATCCACTAAAGTGGGAGACGAGACGATGTTGCGTATGTATGAGTCGAAGCTCAGACATAATGTGAGCTGAGCTTTGGGACAGAAACTGATGCCTGTTGGAGCCGACTGCACCACGCACCTGGCGCCACCGGTTTTCTTTGCCAAGCTTGTTTTGCGCCGAGTGGGGCGCGCGTAGATGGCAAAGGACGTCATCGCGCAGCAGCCGGCCCTCCGGGATGCGACTTGGGCTAAAGTCGCGTATGCGATTGTTGCCATCGTGTGCTTCGCGAGCCTGCTTTGGGGCTTTTTCAACGAACAGCTGACGGCGACGCCGGGCCTTGAGTGGCTGCCAAGATTGCGACTGCGGATGGAGTTCAACTCCATTCCCTTTATGCTGATTTTCGTTCCGGCCACGTTTTTGCTCTACACGCTTGCACGAGGTACGCGGCTCGCCAATTGGCTTCTTGCTCTCGCGAGTCTTGGCATATACGCCACAGTTGGCGTCATCTACCTTGTGCCGCTCCTTTTCACCTGCCTGTTCGACTATTGCGTCGGCGCTTTTCTAGCACGGTCTGAGCATCAAAGATGGCGCAAGGCAGCATTCGCGATGAGCGTGGTTGTCCAGGTGGGCCTGCTCTGCATCTTCAAATATGCCGGCTGGTTGAGTGGAGAGCTGAACGCTGCGGCCACTGCTTTGGGGCTCGGGATTGCGGTCGCGCAGGTAAGCCTGCCTTTGCCGCCCGGTATATCGTTCTACACTTTCCATACGCTGAGCTACACGGCAGACATCTACCGAAGGAAGTTCAAGCCAACGGGAACGTTCGTCGACTATGTGACCTTCGTCGCGTTCTTCCCGCAGCTTATCGCCGGCCCAATCGCACGCGCCTCCGAACTGCTTCCGCAGATCGTCCGGAATCGACCGGCAGCGTCTCCCCAGGAATGCGAGCGCGCGTTCACTCTCATCGCTTGGGGTCTTTTCAAGAAGATGTGCCTTGCCGACAATTTCGGGATCATCGTCACGCAGTCCGGCGAAGCCGTGATGCAGTATCCGGGAAGCGGAATGGGCTGGGTGTACATGTACGCCTTCGCGGGCCAGATTTACTGTGACTTCTCGGCATATACCGACATCGCACGCGGCCTCGCCAAGTTGTTCGGTATCGAGCTGACACGAAACTTTCTCACACCATACTTGGCGCACTCGCCATCCGACTTCTGGCAGCGGTGGCACATTTCCCTGTCGCGTTGGCTGCGCGATTACCTGTACATCCCTCTCGGCGGAAACCAGCACGGTCGCCTCCAGACCTTGCGCAATCTGACAATCACCATGTTCCTGGGTGGGCTGTGGCACGGAGCAGGATTCGGTTTCATCGTGTGGGGGCTCTATCACGGCCTGTTGCTGGTGCTGTATCGCGTGCTGCCGATCGACGAGCTTCTGCAGCGGACGCTTGGCCGACTTGGCAAGCTGATTGCCATTATGCTGATGTTCAACCTGGTGTGTGTCGGTTGGATATTCTTCCGGGCGACTCCCACCCAGCTTTGGCCTCTTCTGGCTTCCCTTATGTCGTTCCCGTCATGGCACGGGCACGGCCTGTTGCTATGGGGACTGACGCTATTCGGCCTACCGGTCGTGGTCACCGAGCTGATCGCTTTTCGGCATGGCGTGGAGTTCGTAGACCTGTTCGATCGGTTGTCTTGGCCGGCGCGCGCTCTGCTCTACCTCACCCTGTTCTATGCTGTGCTGTTCTTTGCGGCGAGATCCCAGAATGAGTTCATATATTTCCAGTTTTAAGGCACTGCTCGTGGCACTGGCGACCATCGGCCTGATCGAGGGTGGCTACGTCATGTTTGCCGCGCCGAGTGCGGCCGACCGCACAAACTACTTAAACTGGAACTTCGATTCATCCGAGCCGTTCCACAAGGTCGTGATCTACGAGAAGATTATCAATGCAATTCGTGATCGGCCGGAGGTTATCCAGATCGGAGACAGTTCGGGCTTCCATGGCATCATTCCGAGCATCGTTGATCAGTACCTGGGTGGCATGCGCTATGCGAACGTGAGTTGCTGCGCTAACACCGGCTTCGATGGCTACTACACGATCGCCGACTATTTGTTGCGCAATGTTCCGACAATCAAAGTGGTGGTGCTCTATTTCAGCCTCAATAATTCGCCACGCACCCTCGATGCGCTTAACGCCAGCGTCGTCGGGGGTGAAGATCGGCTGCGTAGCGCATTCGGCCCAATGGCAGCGTGGACTTCGCCGGCTACGCTGGCGTTGCGACATGACATCGTGCGGCCTGTCTACAATCTTGGAACGACTTTCGAGCAGAATGGTCTTTTGAGCTTTGACAAGCTCTGGCCTGCCGTCATTCAAGCGCTCCGCGCCTCTCGAGGTTGGCGGCCGGAGGAGGACGTCCATCGGCTCCCGGCCCAACAGATGCAGAAGGTCTATGATCTCTGCGGGCCATCGCTCAGTCGTCACGTTGACGTGCAGGATTGGGACTTTACGCGTGACGTCTTCGGCGTGCGACGTTCGAATACCGAGATCGAGCTGCGCCGCCTGGCTGCGCTCACGGCACGTCACGGTGCCAAGCTGATCTTGTTGACGCAGCCGTATCCCTGTCATGAGCTCCCTGGGACCTACCTTGAGCAGCTGCGGTCTGCTGTAGCTGCAGTCGCGGCGGACTATTCGAACTTCATCGCGCCGAACCCGCTTTTCGAGAGCTGGCCGCCGCAGTGGTTCTCATCGGGTGACCATCTGAGGATCGGCATGGAGGATCTCGCCTCTCGCCGTGCTGGGCGGTCCATCGCTAAGGCGCTCAACATTGCGTATCCCGAGCCGACCACTGAAGCTCGCGGAACATTGCGGCCCGTCGTAAAGGGGTTCCACGGCTGGACGGCAAAGGGCGTGGCAGTGGAGTTCAACCCCGATGGGTCGAGCGTGACTGTGACGGAGGCCGCAGATAGCGGCCCTCACGAACTCCTAATGGACCTGCCGTGGCTGCCCGCCGGAACCTACCTTGCCGCAATCCGCTTTCGAACCAGCTCATCAAGACACGTCTTCTTTCGATATCTGCCGCTGCGCTATCCCGGCGACGGCGGTAATTTCCGTTGCAGCTTTACCGCGGGAGAGGTGTCTCGAACTCGAAGCGTGATCGACTCCACGATCGAGGAAGACCCCGACGGCAGCATGACGTGCTCCGGCAAATTCACAGTGACAAGCACAGGTACCGAGTTGACCGTGGGTCTATCGCCAACGACAGCCACGATCCCCTATGCGGGCGATGCCCATAGCAGTGTCGAACTCTATGATTTCGAGCTGTCCACTTTTGACTGACCAAGACGCGACGCGTCTTAGTGCCGCGCTAGATCAACTACAGGGCGGCCGGCGTCGGCAGGCTGCCTGCAATACCAAAGTCGCGGCTGATGGCGTCATACACAAAGTAGGAGAAGCGCTCCGTCTTTCGGATATGCCGATTGGTTGGATGATCGGATGGTTGAACGATGAAATTGCCCCAGCGAGTGTGCGTAGGTCGAAGCAAGACCTGAAGAGACAGGCGTTCGGAGGGAAAGTTGCGCGCCGGCAACGTGAAATGAGGCGTGAGAGACGTCCAGACGATCATGTCTCCTCTGCGTACGACTGCCGTTGCCACCTCTGGGCTGCCGGCCATCAGTCTTCCCGACAGCGCACGATGATATCGGTCATAGCGGTCGGCATTGGAGCCGCTGCTCGGCAATCCGAGGTCCGCTTCCGAAAGGACCTTGCCGCGAGGCCATGGAATGACGCTGGGGAGGCCCGACTCGGGGGTCATATCCTGCAGGGGAATCCAAAGAGTGTGCGCAAAGCCATGAGGTGCGGTGTCCACTCCCCAGCTATCGATATGCAATCCAGTCGTCTGCGCTGCGAAGAAGAGCAGGGTCTGATGGATACTGTATTGATCAGCGCCGTCGAGCTTGCGAAGCGCTTCTGCCACTTGCGAAGCGGTCACCACCGCCGTCAAAGCCGCTTCGAGCGGCTCCATCGCCTGGGAAATCGGCAGGTGCGCATTGGCCAACGGGTTGCGGATCAACGTCGTGCCGGGGAAGAAGTCATGGGGCGCCATTCGGCCGTCCTGCCGCAACAGCGCACCTTGATGCGGCACGACTACATTGCGAACGATCTCGGCGAGAGCATCGACCCTGTCTTTCGGCAATACACCGCGGAATACCTTGTAGCCGAAGTCCTGATACTGCCGATCCGTCCGATCGTTCAGGACATAGCGCAGGAGAGCGTTCATGGGCTCACGAAGCATTCGCGGACGGCTACGGGACGTAGTGGCGGACCCGGCGAGATTCGAACTCACGACCTCTGCCTTCGGAGGGCAGCGCTCTATCCAGCTGAGCTACGGGTCCGGCGCGCGGAACATACCGGAGGGGCTCCGGCGGCGCAATGCGCGGCCACCGTGCACCGTGGACCGCCGAGCGTCGGTTCCCTAGAGTTTCGCATGGCCACGACGGACCCTGGCGATCGATGAAAGCGCGCTCGCGCCTCCGGTCTGTCTTCTATTCCGCAGTCACCGTGCTGGTCGCGCTGGTGGTCCTCGAGATCGGCGCATCGTGGCTGATGCTGGGCTACTACCGCGCCACCCATCAGCAGAACTTCGAGACCTACGACACCAGCTACCTGTCCGTCGTCAACCTGGCGCGGCGGTTCAGCCGGCTGGTCGGGCTGAGCGAACCTGCGATGGTGCTGGAGGAGACGTCGCCATCGCCCTTCTTCCGGGCCGATCCGCGGCTGGGCTACAGCGTCGCGCCCGGCGCCTACACCCATTCCTATGCCCGCCGGAACGGCTTCACCGGGGAGTGGGAGTATTTCCGCAACAAGGTGACGATCAATCCCGATGGCTCGCGCTTTGTCGGTGCGCCGCGGCACGGCAAGCCCACCGTCTTCATCTTTGGCGACAGCTGGGTGTTCGGCAACGGCGTGCCCGACGAGCTCACCTTCGCCGGCCGCCTCTACCAGGCGCTGCCCGACTGGAACGTGCGCCTGCTGGCGCTGGGCGGCTATTCCCTGACGCAGGCCTGGCTCACCTTCGAGCGCCTGAAGGAGATCGGCCCCGACGATATCGTCATCCTGGGCTATGCCGATTACTTCGACGTACGCCACGTCGAGGCGCCCTCGCGCCTGCGCGAGATCGAGAGCTGGCTGAAGCGCATCAACCAGCCGATCGCGCCGTTCCAGCTGCCCAAGGCCACGCTGGCCCCCGACGGCCGCGTGACGATGGGCACCATCGACCAGCGCTGCGCCATGCTCGGCGACTACTGCAGCGGTCCCGATCCCTCGCAGGAGGAGATGACCGACGTCACGTCAGCCCTCGTCAACCAGATTGCCGCGCGGTCGCCGGCCAAGGTCTACCTGCTGCATTTCGCCGGCTCGCCCGACAACCCGGTGCGCCGCCAGGTCAGCCCAAAGGTCGAGGTCATCGCCGCCGTGCGCAGCGAATTCGATTCCGTCGTCCAGGACGACATCATCGGTTTCGACGGCCATCCCGGCCCGTTCTGGCACTACGCCATCAGCCGCAAGTTGCTCGCGAGCATCGCCTGGACGCCCTGATTTTAGCTCCGCGGGTCCCTTGCAGGAGAAAGAGTTGGGGCCTATATTTTCTATGGAAGTCGAGGTTCGCATGCCTGAATCGAAGCGCCGTCCAACCGCCAAACCCGACCGGGCTGCCGTGGTCACCAAGGCCGCCCTTCGTGCAGCAAGCCAGCTTGGCATGACCAACAAGGTATTCGCCAACGTCGTCGGGCTGTCCGATGCAACGGTCTCCCGCATGCGCGCCGGCCAGTACGAGCTGCAGGCCGATCAGAAATCCTTCGAGCTGGCGCTGCTGTTCGTGCGCCTCTACCGCTCCCTGGATGCGATCGTGGGCGGCGACGATGCGGTGGCCAGCGCCTGGCTGCGAAACCGCAATACCCTGCTCGACGATGAGCCGATTGCCCTGATCCAGACCGTTCCTGGTCTCATGAATGTCATCCAGTACCTGGACGCCCGCCGCGCTGTCGTCTGAGGCGAGGCCTCTTTCCGGAACCTGTTGGCGGCTGGTCGAAGCGCAGCATCGGGTCTCGACCCTGAAGCTCGTCGATACCGTCGAAGAACAGAGCATCCTGGAGGACCTCATCCAGACCACCAAGCCGGCGCTCCCGGCCGAGTGCGCACGCCTCCACTATCTTCTGGCCACGCCCTTTCGGTACGGCGCCGCCTATCCGGTGGGCTCGCGGTTCAGGCGGGCCGGGCTGACGGAAGGTGTCTTCTACGCGGCCGAGGAACCGCACACGGCGGTTGCCGAGATCGTTTTCTACCGGCTGCTGTTCTATGCCGAGTCGCCGGACACGCCGTGGCCTCAGAACGCCGCGGAATACACGGCGTTCTCTGCGGCCTATGCGACGAAGAAGGGCATCGATCTCACGGCGGGGAAGCTGCAGAGGGACAAGGCGCTGTGGATCCACCTGACGGACTATGAGCCCTGCCAGCGTCTTGCCGATTCAGCGCGGTCGGCGACCGTCGATGTCATTCGCTACCTGTCGGTGCGCGACCCGCGGCATGGTTCCAATCTCGCCTTGCTGACCGGCCGCGCCTTCACCAGGCCCAAGCCGCTGAGCGAGCAGACCTGGCACATTCGACTGAGCGAGGCGGGCGCCCAGGCTCTGTGCGAATCGCCGAGATCGGGCATCACGTTTGGTCGCGATGCCTTTGCCGCCGACCCTCGCATCGCCAAGTTGCAGTGGAAGCGCGCCTAGTGACCGCCGATTGTTCTCCATCTTGCCGCTGTCCGGCAATTGCGCGACATTCCGCGCCGAACGCGACTTACTATTCGAGGAAACGACCATGAGCTTCACCCGCCGCCGCTTTGTCGGCACCTCCACCGCCGGCACCGCGCTTGCCACCCTTGGCCTGCCAGTCGGCCGCGCCGGCGCGCAAGGCGGCCAGCCGCTCGACAGCGTCAAGATCGTCACCGGCTTCCCACCGGGCGGCACGTCCGACACGCTCTGCCGACGCGTCGCCGAGAACCTGCGCGGCACCGCCTACACCAAGAGCGCGCTGGTCGAGAACAAGCCGGGCGCCGGTGGGCAGATCGCCGTGCAGTCCATGAAAGGGGCACCGACGGACGGCAGCGTCCTTCTGCAGACGCCGGCCTCGATGTTGATGATCTATCCGCACATCTACAAGAACCTGGCCTACAACGCCTTCACCGACGTCACCGCCGTGACGCTGGGCTGCACGTTCGATTTCGGCTTCTGCGTCGGCCCGGCCGTGCCCGACACCATCAAGGACATTCCGGGCTTCCTCGCCTGGTGCAAGGCCAACCCCGACAAGGCTAACTACGGCTCGCCGGGCGCCGGCGCGGTGCCTCACTTCATCGGCGTGCTGCTCGGCAAGGCCGGCGGCATCGAGCTGAAGCACGTGGCCTACCGCGGTTCGGCGCCCGCCGTGCAGGACATGGTGGCGGGTCAGATCCAGGCTGTGTCTGCGCCGGTCGGCGAGTTCATCCAGCAGGTCAACGCCGGCAAGGCGCGCTTCCTCGGCGTGTCCGGCGCCCAACGCAGCCGCTTCGCGCCCAACGTGCCGACCTTCGCCGAGCAGGGTTACAAGGACCTCGTATTCTCCGAATGGTTCGGCTTCTTTGCGCCCGGCGGCACGCCGGCGCCGGTGGTGCAGCGCGCGAACACCGCACTGCGCACGGCGCTCGAGCAGAAGGACGTGATCGACGGTCTCGCGGTCATGGGCCTCGAGGCGACGTCGTCGACGCCCGACCAGCTGGCGACGCTCCTGAAGCAGAGCTACGACCGCTGGGGCCCGATCGTGAAAGAGATCGGATTCACGGCCGACTCCTAGACGGTCGCGTTCATCGCGACCTCTGCTGAAACTGCGAGCCGCCGTAGGACTGGTCGGTGGGCACGATCTCCATGTAGCTCACGTCCATGCGCTGCGGTGCGCCCAGCACGAACATGACGGCCTCGGCGATGTCGTCGGGTTGCAGGCAGTCGAAGGCGTCGTAGAAGCGGCGGCGGCCCTCCGCGGGGTCCTCGACCAGGGCGAGATGCGCTCCGGTCTCGACCCGGCCCGGCGAGATTTCGCTCACCCGCACGCCCGTGCCGTGCAGGTCGAGCCTGAGCGTCTGGCCGAGGCTGTGGATCGCGGCCTTGGTCATGGCATAGACCGGCATGCCGGGGATCGGCGACACCGACGCGATCGAACCCAGGTTGACGATATGGCCTCGCCCGCGCGCCTTCATGCCGGGAACCGTCGCGGCGAGGCAGTTCAGCGTGCCCTTGATGTTGACGGCCGTGAGCGCGTCGATGGCGTCGGGTGCCGTCTCCCACGACACGCCGCCCTTCACCAGCGCGGAGGCGTTGTTGACCAGGACGTCGGCATCGAGCCCGCTCAACGCGCTCAGCACCGCATCGCGATGGCTGATGTCGAGCGCCAGCGGCCGGCAGCCGGTCTCGCGCGCCAGCGCGCTGAGATCGTCGGCCGAGCGCGCGATCGCCCACACCTCCAGCCCGCTGATGCGCAATTGCCGGACGATCGCAGCACCGATGCCGCGACTGGCGCCAGTGACGATGGCGGTGCGATATCGATCGAGAGACATGGGCCTCCTTTGCGCGGTGCTGGCTCACCGCCTAGATTGCGCGCCCACAGTAGGGGAGCATTCGATGGCGAAGAAACTCTTTCCAGACGGGACGGAAGTCGTTCCCTTTTATGTCCGGGCGATCCGCAGCGGTCCGATGGTCTTCGTATCGGGCACGACCTCGCTCGACTCGAAAGGCCGGGTGCAGGGCAAAGATGCGGCCGAGCAGACCACCATCACCATGCGCAAGATCGAGGCGGCGCTGAAGAAGGCCGGCTGCAAACTCTCCGACCTGACGCAGATGACGATCTTCGTCACCGACATCCGCGACATGGGCGCGGTGTCGAAGGCGCTGGGCAAGGCGCTCAAGGGATCCATCGTGACCTCGACCCTGGTGGCGGTGAGCGCGCTCGCTGTGCCCGGCCTAGTGGTCGAGATCGAAAGCGTGGGCGTGGTCGGCAGCTGAACGCGGCTCAGCCCGTATCCGGCACCGTCAGTACTGGGCCGGGGGATAGGGGATGCGATTGCGGCTGAGCAGGTCTTCCAGCGCCTTGATGCCCTGGGCGTAGCGGCCCTTCTGGCAGTCGATGCCGGCGCCCAGGCGGATCATGTCCGGTCCGCCCGAGCCCTCGCTGCGGCGCGTGCCGTATCGGTCGAAGACGGCGCCGAGCTCGGCACAGCGTGCCGCGAGCTGCTCGTTGGTCGGTTGTGCCTGGGCGGTGGATGCAGCGATCAGCGTGATCGACAGGGCGGCAGAGGCCAATCGCATCGAGTTCTCCAGCGAGCCGTGGGCGACGACACTATACGAGCCCCCTGCTGCGAGGTACTCTCGCGTGCCCGGTCGGCCACCGGTAATAAGGGGAGAGAACATGGTCTCGCGCGCGATAGCTCGGTGGATTGTTGTCCTCGGCATGTCTGTTCTTGCCGCCGCTTGCACGAATCCCAACACCGCGCCGGGCCCTGATCGCAGTTCCGATACCAATGCCACGATGGTCACCTGGACCGACGGTAAGCAGGCCATCCAGATCACGTGCGGCATGCCGGGCGGGTGCCAGAACCGCGCTTTGGCGATGTGCAAGGGCAACTACACCACGCTCAGCATGGACAACATGCCGACCCGCGGCGACGCCAGTGTCGTGCGCGGTGCGGGCACGGTCGTAGTTCGTTGCGCCTGAGCGGCTAGCGGCTCCGCTTAGAACCCCACAGCGCGGCAAGTTCGGGCTGCGACTGTGCAGCTTCGGCGCCCGACGGCAACGGCGCCTCTCGGTTGGCGATCCAGACCGCGACGTCGGCCGCCACCGTCTTGCCCTCCTTGTCGCGCAGCAGCAGGTGATAGCCTTCCTTGTAGAAGGCGAGCTTGGAGTCAGGACGGCGCGGCATGACCTCTATGGCGGCCTTCACCGGCTGCTGCGGGATGATGCGGTCGCCAAGGCCATGCAGCATCAGGTAGGGCACGTGAACGCGCTCCGCCGATTCGCGCGCGGCGTCCATCAGGTTGACCAGCCCGTAGCCCATGTCGAGCCGGGCCTGGCGCAGCATCTGCGGATCGTTGCGCAGCTTCTCCAGTGTCTTGGGATTGTCGGTCGGTTTGTAGTCGATCGAGGTCGGACCCGAGGGGAACCACGGGATGGTGTGGGCGAAGAAGTCCAGGCCGGCGGCCGCCACCGGGCCGAAGGTGTCGCGCGAGCGCAGCGCCGTTGCCAGCAGGATCAGCCCGTCGATCTCGGCACCCCGATCCTCCGCGACCAGCGCGACGGCACCACCCATGCTCTCGCCGGCCAGGTAGAGCGGCACGCCGGGATACCGGGCGCGCAGCAGCGAAACCATCGCCTTGGCATCGCCGACCAACGCTTCGGTGCCGGGCCAGCGGCCGCGCGTCGGACTGCTGCCGAAGCCGCGCTGGTCGTAGGAATAGGTGGTGATGCCGTCCTTGGACCAGATCTGCGCGGGCTCATCCCACGCCTTGCGATAGTCGCCGAAGCCATGCAGGCCAAGGATCACCGCCTTGGGCGTGGCCGTGGTGGCCGGCCAGACGGCGACGGGTAGCGATGTGCCGTCGGCTGCGACATAACGGTCAGACGTAAGCGTGGGCGCATGAGCCGAGCCGTTTGCCGCCGAGCCGTTGCCCGAAACTGTGGGCCGGACCGTGGGGGCGCAGGCGGAAAGCATGACCAGGGCCGCTGTGGCCGCTATCATCGCCATCCGCGAAAGGAGTGAGATTGTGACCGAGCCGTTTGAAGTCATCACTGTTGATACCGACCGTGTCGCCTGCGATGGCGGCGGCGGCGCCTTGGGCCATCCTAAAGTCTATCTCAACCTGGGCGAAGAGGGGCGGGTGGAGTGCCCCTATTGCAGCAGGCTCTACGTGCTGGCCGAGGGCGCCAAGCCTGGCGCCCACGCCCATTGAGGGCCGCGACCGTGAAGCAGCTCGGCGAGGGCTGGAACTGGCGCGAACTCAAGATCGGCGACCGCTTCATCACCTATGGGCGGACCTTATTCGAGGCTGATCTGCTGAATTTCGTCACTCTTTGCGGCTTTTCCGAGGAATTGTTCACCAACAAGGAATACGTGAAGGAGCACGCGCCGATGCGCGGCGGCCATCCGGTGCCGGGCGCCCTTGTCTATTCCATGGCCGAGGGGCTGGTGATCCCGACGACCCTGCAGGGCACCGGGCTCGCTTTTCTGTCGATGGGCTTCGACATCAAGGGACCGACCTATGTCGGCGACACCATCCATGTCGAAATCGAGCTCACCGAGATCCGGCCGACCTCCAAGGACCCGATGCGGGCGCTGGTGCGGACCACCAACAACGTCAAGAACCAGAAGGGCGACACGGTGCTGGTCTACACGCCGTTGCGCATGATGCAGGGACGCTAGCCGGGAGGGCGCACCATGGCCAAGGTCGCGGTCGAAAAAGAGGGGCCAATCACCGTCGTTGCGATCGATCGTTTCGCCGAAGCGCGCAATGCCGTCGATCCGGAAACCGCCGTGCTGTTGCGCAATGCTTTCCTCGCGTTCGACGCCGATGCAAGCCAAGCGGTGGCGATCCTGACCGGGCGGGGCGGCACGTTCTGCGCCGGCTACGATCTCAAGGTCGCGGCCAAGCCAAGATCGGACGCACCTCTGTTTGATACCAAAGCCCCCGGCCCGATGGGACCGACGCGCCATCTGCTGTCCAAGCCGGTGATCGCGGCTGTCGAAGGCTACGCCGTCGCCGGTGGCCTCGAGCTGGCGCTGTGGTGCGATATGCGCGTGGCCTCGGAGAGCGCGAAGTTCGGCGTCTTCTGCCGACGCTGGGGCGTGCCCCTGGTCGATGGCGGCACGGTGCGCCTGCCGCGCCTGATCGGCCACAGCCGCGCCCTCGACATGATCCTGACCGGGCGCGAGATCGCTGCGAAGGAAGCCCTCGACTGGGGATTGGCCAACCGGCTGGTCCGGCAAGGCCAGGCGCTGGCCGAGGCGATCGCGCTTGCCCAGCAACTCACGCGGTTTCCACAGACCTGCCTGCGCTCGGACCGTCGGTCGTCCTACGAGCAGTGGGGTCTCGATGTCGCCGAGGCCCTGGTCAATGAAGCGGAACGCGGCCTGCCGGCATTGCAGGCCGAGGCGCGCTCCGGTGCCGCGCGCTTTGCCGAAGGCAAAGGCCGCGGCGGCAATTTCGGCAACATCTGATGGCGAACCTGCCGACCGACGAGGAAGTCGCGCGCTACGGCGCCGACGGTGCGATCTGCCTGCGCAGCGCCTTCGCACTCGACTGGATCGAGCGCCTGCGCGAAGCGGTCGATGCCGACATGGCAAGCCCAGGCCCCATGGTCCGGCTCAACACGCCGCAGGGTGCGCCGGGACTCTTCTTCGTCGATTTCCAGCTCTGGCAGCGCCATGCCGGGGCCCGTGATTTCGTGTATCGCTCGCCGGCGCGCGAGATCGCCGCCCGGCTCATGGGCTCGCGCGAGGTCGTCTACTATCACGATCACCTTCTCGTGAAGGAGCCGGGCACGCGCGAACGCACGCCCTGGCATCACGACCAACCCTACTATCCGATCGACGGCGAGCAGGTCATCTCGCTGTGGCTGCCGCTCGATCCGGTCGATCGCGCGACGTGCGTGGAATACGTAAAGGGCTCGCATCGCTGGGGCCGCTGGTTCCAGCCGAAATTCTTCCGGCAGGGCGGCGTCGACCTGGCGGTCGCCGATCCACGCTTCGAGCCGCTGCCCGATCTCGATGCCGAGCGCGAGCGCCACGAGTTCCTCGCCTGGGACATGGCGCCGGGCGATGTCATCGCCTTTCATGCGCTCACGCTGCACGGGGCATCGGGCAACCTCTCGGCCACGCGCCGGCGCCGCGCCTGGGCCACGCGCTGGTGTGGCGACGATGCGCGCTACGTCGCACGCCTCGGCCAGGTCTCGCCGCCCCTCGAAGGGCACGGGCTCAAGCCCGGCGACAAGCTCGAATGTGCGATGTTTCCCAAGGTCCTTTGACCTCGGGACCTGGGGACCTCAGGATTTGCGCTGGGGCTCCGGCTGCGCATCCAGCCACTGCCGCGCCAGGTGGAGTTCGCGGAAGATCTTGATCGGCCGATTGGCCTCGGCGAGGGCAGCGAACATGCGGGCCTGCTCGTAGCTCTTCTCGGTCGTGGCGACGATGGCCAACGGGCCGATCTGGCCCAGCACGATGTAGGCGCGGATGCGCGCGCCCAGCGCCATCAAGTCACCATCGCTGAGATTGGGCGTCGCCTGCGTCATGTCGAAGACCTTGCGGTACGCCAGGGCATCCGCCGTGATGACGCCGTCGAGATAGTGCTCGATGTCAAGAAGGCGGAGGTTGCCCCTGGCGACTGCGATCACCAGGCGCGTCGGGTGGGACACGGTCCACTGCACCGGCATGCGTTGGAACTATGCCGGAAAGTCATTCGCAAACAAGTCTCCCACCTGGGGGGAGAAGCTCTCCCCTCAGGGTACAAGAACGGCCTTGCCAACGACGGTGCGTTCCTCAATCAGCCTGAAGGCCTGCACCCAGTCAGCGAGGTCGAAGGTCGCGGCAATCGTCGCCTTGAGCTTGTCCTCGGTGAACCAACGCATCAGCTCGGCCTGCGCCGCCGCCACCATGGCCCGGCGTTCGGCCAGCGAGGCAGCGTCTTTCGCCGTCGGCTCGCCGCGGCCTCCCCAGCCCGTGTAGTAGCCGTAGTAGAAGCCGATCACTGTCACATTCTTGACCAACAGGATGTTGGCCGGGATCTGCGGGATGGTACCGCTGGCGAAGCCCATCGGGATCAATCGTCCCTCCGGCGCCACGCAGCGCAGCGAGAGGTCGAAAGCCGATCCGCCGACCGGATCGTAGATGACGTCGGCGCCGCGGCCGCCGGTCAGCTCGAGCACGCGGCCGCGCAGGTCTTCCGAGCGATAGTCGATCAGGTGATCGGCGCCGGCTTCGCGGGCGGCGGCGAGCTTGTCGGCGCCGCCGGCAGAGGCAATGACGATGGCACCCATCGCCTTGCCGACTTCGATTGCGGTCAGACCCGAGCCGCCGCCAGCGCCATGCACCAGCAATACCTCGCCCGGCTGCATGTTGGCCTTCCACTTCAGGGCGCCGTAGGCCGTCGGATAGAGCGTCGGAAAGTTGGTTGCCTGCGCGTAGGGCATGGTCTCGGGGATCGGCACGACGTTCGCTGCAGTCGCCACCGCGTATTCGGCAAAGGCACCCTGGCTGACGCCGGTGGCGACGCGCAGGCCGACAGTAAGGTTGGTGACGCCCGAGCCGAGCTTGACGACATGGCCGGCCATTTCGTTGCCCGGCACGTAGGGCAGGGCCGGCTTGTTCTGATGCTTGCCCTGCACACCCAGCATGGCGGCAAAGCTCACGCCGGCTGCACCGACCCGCAACAGCACTTCGCCAGCCTTGGGCTCCGGCACCGGCACGTCGGCGATCTTGAGACTTTCGATCGGCCCGTAAGCCTCGCAAACCAACGCCCGCATTCAACGCCTCTCGAACTTTCCGTGCCGGCCTTCACCCGTGGCGAAGCGCGCCGCGCCTTTCTGCGATTCCTGTCGACGCGCCGCCAGCGACAATTCCATTTCCCGCCGCACGGCGGAAGCCTGATCGCGATCGAAGCTCTCGTAGGCCGACTGCCGGTCCGATGCCATGGCGATCGGCGGGAAGCCGGCGATCTGCTGGGCCAGCGCCTCGGCCTCCTCTCGCGTCGTGCCGCGCGCCACCTTGCGGGTGGCGAGTCCGATGGCGATCGCCTCGTCGGCGCCGACGGCGCGGCCGGTCAGCAGCATGTCGAGCGCACGTCCCTGGCCGACGATGCGCGGCAGACGCACGGTCGTGCCGTCGCTCATCGGCACGCCCCAGCGGCGCGAGAACACGCCGAAGACCGCCGTTTCGTCGACGATGCGGATGTCGCAGAACAGCGCCACGCCCAGTCCGCCGGCGCAGGCGTGTCCTTCGATGGCGGCAATCACTGGCTTGCCAAGCGGTGCGCGCAAGGGACCATCATCGCTGCCCGCCCACGGAAAGTAATCGGTGCCCGACCCCAGCTCCTTGAGATCGGCGCCGGCGCAGAAGGCGCCGCCCGCCCCGGTCAGCACCGCGACGCGGGCATCGGGGTCGGCCTCGAAGGCCTTCAGCGCCGCGGCCAGGGCGTGAGCCGCCTCGTTGTCGAGGGCGTTCTTCGCTTGCGGGCGATTGATGACGATCGTGGTGACCGGCGGCGTGGTCGCGATCAGGATTTTTGGTTCGATCATCAGCTCTGCTTAGCGAATTGTCGCGAGCTCGTCCTCGAGCTGGCCGTTGGAGCTGAGCGGCGTGCGGAAGTACCACCAGTTCTTCTGCGCCGTCCATTTCTCCTTCCGGGCCGTACCCTTGCCCCAGACGCACTTCTTGAAATCTCGGGTCGCCGACAGGAACGCCTTGTCGGCCTGGTCGAGTTTCAGGGCGTGCTCGCCCATTTCCTCGCTGCTGAACATCGGCAGAGCCTCGAGGATCAATTCGCGCACGTCGACGTCGTTCAGCCAGTTGTCGAGGTCGAAGTTGTAGCCTTTGGCCAGGTCGTCGGTGAATTCGACCCACTGGTCTACGAGCTCGCGCAGGTCGGCGACGTCGGGAGGGCCGGGCGGCGGCGGTGGCTTCATTCGCCGCGCTCCGCCTGGCGGCGCCAATAGCGCTCGCCGTCGTTGGGCTTGAAGAAGGTGCGGATGACGCCGTTGGCATTGAAGGCGATGAAAGCGCCTGTCTGCTGGTCATAGCGCGTGACGACGCCGTCGCGTCGAACAGCTTCGAGCACGGGGCCGCCGACCTTCGCATCGCGCAGGAGCTGGGCCTGGCGCAGGTAGTCCTGCTTGGTGACGCGGCCGAACTCGGCGCCGTGCTTCTCGAAATGCTCTTCGAGCCGGCGCTGGTCGGCAAAGCCGACGCCGGCACCCCAACCGGCCCCCTGAACCGGTGTGCTCGCATCGGCGGCGGCGGGGCTGCGCATGAGCTCTCGCTGTCCGCGCTCGGTGACATGCGTCCAGTAGAGAAAGATCGCGACTGCCGCCAATGCCGCCGTCAGCAGCCGGCGCCACGGCATCCGTCCCGAGCGAGCCATCATGGCCGCTATTCTGCGCCGCCCTTGAACCAGCGCGCAATCAGGCGTCGCTCGGCATCGGTCATGTTGGTGAGGTTGCCGGGCGGCATGACCCGGGTGACCCACACCTGCTGGTTGATCATCGCCGCCCGGGCCCGGATTTCCGCAGGCGTTTCGAGAACGACGCCCTTGGGCGGGGCTGCGAAGCCCTCCTGCGTGGGTTTTGTGGCATGGCAGGACTGGCAGCGTTCCTTGAAGATAGGCTGGACCTCGGCGAAGGAGGCGGGCGGGCCGATGTCGGCCTCGGGCCGCGGCAGGGACACGAGGGCGGTGATCGCCAGCACGACCAGACCGGAGGCCAGAACCAGGGGGTTCTGGTTGCCTTTGTGACGCTGGACGAACCACACGCGCACCAGAGCGCCTGACACCGAGATCAGGATCAGCAGGACCCAGTTCCACTTGTGCCCGTAGAGCCCCGCGTAATGGTTGCTGATCATGGTGAACAGCACGGGCAGCGTGAAATAGGTGTTGTGGACCGAGCGCTGGCGGCCCATCAGCCCGTACTTCGGGTCGGGTATGCGGCCTTCCTCCTTGGCCTTCACCAGCTCGCGCTGGCCCGGGATGATGACGAAATAGACATTGAGCACCATGATGGTGCCGAGCATCGCGCCGAAATGGATGTAGGCGCCGCGGCCCGAGAACAGTTGGCAGAGCGCCCACGCCGATACGGCGCAATAGACCATGAGGAGGCCGCCCAGGATGGCATCGTCCTCGCCGAAGGCCGAGCGGCAGAGCCAGTCGTAGACCAGCCAGCCCAGCACCAGGAAGCCGAGGCCGATGGCGATGGCTTCGAGCTTGGTGAGCGGCACCACCGACGGATCGATCAGCGCCACTTCCGCGCCGTAGTAGTAGACCAGGCACAGCAGGAAGAAGCCCGTGATCAGGGTGGTGTAGGCCTCCCACTTGAACCAGTGCAGCTCGGGCGGAAGCTTCTCGGGTGCGAGTGCGAATTTCTTGGCGGTGTAGAAGCCGCCGCCATGGACCGCCCAGACCTCGCCGCCGATCCCCTTGGCGGCGTCGGCCGGATCGAGCGGCGGATGGAGGTGGTTGTCCAGCCAGATGAAATAGAAGGAGGCGCCGATCCAGGCGATGCCCACGATCATGTGGGCCCAGCGCAGCACCAGATTGAGCCATTCAACGACGAAAGCGGCATCCATGCGTTGTCGTAGCGCCTTGCCCCAAGTGCTCTCAAGGCCGTATATCGCGCTCCCCTGCGACCAAACTAACGGATTTTGAGGGAGTGCATATAGTGGCGTTGGATCTTCCCGAGGGCGTTTCAATCGACGGCGTCGTCAATCCTGATTTCGAGAAAGTGCTTACCAAGGAGGCAGTGGCCTTCGTCGCCGACCTGCAGCGCCGTTTCAATCCACGTCGGGAGGACTTGCTGGCAGCCCGTGGAGAGCGCCAGAAGCGGCTGGATGCCGGGGAGAAGCCGGATTTCCTGCCGGAGACGGTGAAAATCCGGGAGGGCGACTGGACCGTGGCGCCCTTGCCGCAGGACATCCTCGACCGCCGCGTCGAGATCACCGGGCCGGTCGACCGCAAGATGATCATCAATGCCCTGAACTGCGGCGCCAACGTATTCATGGCCGACTTCGAGGACGCCAGCACGCCCTCCTGGACCAACATGGTCGACGGCCAGTTCAACCTGGCGAGCGCGGTGCACCGCGAGATCGACTACACCGATCCGAACACCGGCCGCGACTACCGGCTGAACGATCAGACCGCCGTGCTCTTCGTGCGGCCACGCGGCTGGCATCTGCCGGAGAAGCACATGACGGTCGACGGCGTGGCGATGTCGGGCTCGCTGTTCGATTTCGGGCTCTACTTCTTCCACAATGCGAAGGAGCTTCTGGCGCGCGGCAGCGGTCCCTACTTCTACCTGCCCAAGATGGAGAGCCATCTCGAGGCAAGGCTGTGGAACGACGTCTTCGTCCACGCCCAGGACGCGCTCGGTATCCCGCAGAAGTCGATCAAGGCCACGGTGCTGATCGAGACCATCCTCGCCACCTTCGAGATGGACGAGATCCTGTGGGAGCTGCGCGACCACTCCGCCGGTCTCAACTGCGGGCGCTGGGACTACATCTTCAGCTTCATCAAGAAGTTCCGCGAGCAGGAATGGTCGGTACTGCCCGACCGCGCGCAGGTCACCATGACGGCCCACTTCCTGCGTTCCTACAGCCAACTCCTGATCAGGACCTGTCATCGTCGCGAGGTGCACGCGATGGGCGGCATGGCGGCGCAGATCCCGATCAAGGACGACCCCGCTGCCAACGAGGCGGCGATGGAGCGCGTGCGTGCCGACAAGAAGCGCGAAGCGGCTGATGGCCATGACGGCACCTGGGTCGCTCATCCCGGCCTGGTGGCGATCGCCAAGGCGGAATTCGATGCGGTCATGAAGGGCGCCAACCAGATCGCCCGCAAGCGGCAGGATGTCCATATCAGCGCCGACGACCTGATCGTGGTGCCGGTAGGCACCAAGACCGAGGCCGGCCTGCGCCAGAACGTGGCTGTCGGTATCGGCTATGTCGAGGCATGGCTGCGTGGCACCGGCTGCGTGCCGCTGTTCAATCTGATGGAGGACGCTGCCACCGCCGAGATCAGCCGCGCCCAGGTCTGGCAGTGGGTGCGCCATGGCCAGGCCCTGCAGGACGGCCGGCCGGTCACGAAGGAGTTCGTGCGCGAAATCGTGCGCGCGGAGAACGACAAGGTGAAGGCGGCGATGGGTGAGGAGGCTTTCGCCCAGGGCCGCTACGAGGACGCCGCCCAGCTCATGATCGAGCTGGTCGAGCAGCCAACCTTCGAGGAGTTCCTGACCCTGCCGGCCTATGAGCGCATCCTGGCCGACGAGAAGGCGGCGGCGTAGCCCGCCGCCTTCGCCGCCTGATCAGTGCCGGCTGAGCTCGGCGCGGCCCACCACCATGTGATGGACCTCGTCCGGACCGTCGGCCAGGCGCAGGGTGCGCTGCTGAGCGTACATCTCGGCGAGCGGCGTCCATTGCGAGATGCCGGCGGCGCCGTGGATCTGGATGGCCTGGTCGATGATCTGGCACACCCGCTCCGGCACCATGGCCTTCACCATGCTGACCCAGACGCGGGCTTCGCGGTTGCCCAGCACATCCATTGCCCTGGCGGCTTTCAGAACCATCAGCCGCATGGCCTCGATCTCGATGCGCGCGCGCGACACCGTCTCGAGATTCTTGCCAAGCGCGATCAGGTTCTTGCCGAATGCCTGCCGCGTCGAGCCGCGCTTGACCATCAGGTCGAGCGCTTTCTCGGCGGCGCCGATCGAGCGCATGCAATGGTGAATGCGGCCCGGGCCGAGACGGACCTGCGAAATCTCGAAGCCGCGACCTTCGCCCAACAGGATGTTCTCCTTCGGCACGCGGGCATTCTCGAACTTGATGTGCATGTGGCCGCGTGGCGCGTGATCGTGGCCGAAGACACACATCGGTCCCAGGATCTTCACGCCGGGCGTGTCGATCGGCACCAGGATCTGCGACTGCTGGAACTGCGGTGAGGCGTCAGGGCTGGTCTTGACCATGGTGATCATGATCTTGCAGCGCGGATCGCCGGCGCCGGAGATGTAGAACTTCTCGCCATTGATGACCCACTCATCGCCGTCGAGCTCGGCGCGCGTGGCGACGTTCTTGGCGTCCGACGAGGCGACGTTGGGCTCGGTCATGGCATAGGCCGAGCGGATCTCGCCGTTGAGCAGCGGCTTCAGCCACTTCTCCTTCTGCTCGTGCGTGCCGACCTTCTCCAGCACCTCCATGTTGCCGGTATCCGGCGCCGAGCAGTTGAGCGACTCCGACGCGAGCGGCTGCTTGCCGAGTTCGGCGGCGATGTAGGCGTAATCGAGATTGGTGAGGCCGCGACCGATCTCCGACGTCGGCAGGAAGAAGTTCCACAGACCGGAAGCCTTGGCCTTGCTCTTGGCGACCTCCAGGAGCTCGAGCTGGCCGGGCGCCCAGCTCCAATTGTCCTTGCGGCCCTCGCCCAAGCGGAAGAACTCGTCGGATATCGGCGCCACGTTCTCGGCGATGTGCGCCATCACCGCGTCGAACAGGGGCTGCGCCTCCTTCGACATCGCGAGGTTGTTCAGTTCGGGGTCGAGATCCGGCCGCACCGGCGCGGCCCGCTTTGCCATTACGTTCATCGAGGTCTCCTCCTCTGCGGGAGAGACCCTAGAGGGAATCAAAGCAAGGGGAAACACCGCAACTCTACCCGGAGGAGGCGCGGCAGGGGCGACGCTCCAGGATTGAGGCTTTGTACGGCACATCGACGAACTTGATCGGCAAATGCCCTCCGAACTTTATCGTCACGCCAACGATTGGCCATTGAAGACGGCGTTGATGGCGTCGAGGCCATTGTTCCGCGAGTAGTTGACGCCAAGTTGGCCATCGGGCCGAACAACGTGTCGGTCGTGCCGAGTATGTCGATGATGTTGGCATTGACGCCCAGCGTGTGTCCTTTGGCCGTGCGCTGCCGTTGACGCCCATCAACCAGGCATATGGAGTCACGGCGAAGGTCCACAGAAGTTCCGGGAGTGCGGCAGGCCGGGTCTGCGCCAAGGCTGGCACGGCAGCCGCCGACAGGGCCTCGTGACTGCCAGCAGTTTGATCGAGTTGGACATCAGCTGCCGCTCAAGCAGCGGATGCCTGCACCATGGGCGGGTGTGCCTGTTCGTTCAGGCTTCATCCCATCCCGAGACTAAATCCCGGCCGATTTGTCGGAGACCCGTCTGGCGGTATCCTTGATGTTCCGCGGGCGTCCGGCGGACGACCGGAGTGCCGACCTCAAGGTGTCCAGCGCCGCCGGCCCTTGCTCAACCAGCTTCGCGACGGTCGCCGAGAAGCGTTCAACGTCCTTCTTGCCCATCCAACCGAAAAAGAAGTCGTTCACGAGCACAGCCGCCGGGGCGGTGGCCGTGACCAATTCCTCACCCTTCTTCGACAATCGCAAAAGAACCGAACGCTTGTCTCGTGGATTTGGAGTGCGCGTCAGGATCCCTTTCTTGACCAACGACCCCGTCTGCAAAACGACGAAGGAATTGTGCATTTGGAGAGTGTTGGTGATCTCGGTGACCGTTATGCCACCGTGTCGATGACGTTCGGCGACGAGCCTGATCATGCTGTACTGCGATGGCGCAATGCCGATCCTCCTCGCGAACTCCCTCCGGGCCATTTCGAGAATCGCCGCGAGCGAGAACAGGTCATAGAGCAGACGGCGAAACCCTGCGTCCGATCGGTTGGAAAGAAGCGACGGCCTGGAGACGGACAAGGGCGGGAAAGAGGCTTTCGGCATGGCGTTTCATTGTCCGCGACTGTTGAGCGGCTCTTGAAGGCGGTTGAGCGATCGCTGCGCCGATATTCGCATGTATTGGATAGAGTGCAAATATTTACATAATAAATATACATATAAACATCACATATCTCTTGTGGAATTCCTCCCGGCAGGGCAGAAGGCCTATCGTTACTTTGCGAGGAGATCGGCATTTCCGCGCAAAGGGCTGTTACGGGATGCGTGCTTCGTTGGATTGAGTGTTGCAACTGCTTCAATGGAGCAATCGATGATGCGGTTTCTTACTGTGCTGGCTGTTTGCATCGTGACGGCTTCGGGCCCATCGCCAGCCGCAGCTCAGCAGAGCCCCTCGCTGCCGTCGAACTCGGCTGCGACTGAATCGGTCAAAGCCAAGGCGCTGCTCATGCGGATGGCTGACTACCTGGCCAAGGCACAGAGCTTCTCCGTGACCATGGATGCCAGCTTCGACGTCGTTCAACCGTCGGGACAGAAGATCGAGTTTGACGAGACGCGGAAACTCACCTTGAGCCGCCCGGACAAGCTGCGAATCGATGACGTGGAGGCCGACGGCGACGAGCACCAGCTCCGCTTCGACGGCCAGGATCTCGTGCTGTTCTCCCCGAAAGAGAAGGTCTTAGGCAAGTTGACCAGACCCGGCAGCGTGGACGAGATCATCTACTACATCGTCAGCGAGATGCAGACCCGTCTTCCGTTGTCGCTTCTGCTTGTGACGTCGATCGCCGAGGAACTGCAAAAGCGGGTCAGCGAAATCTCGCTGGTCGAGCACGCCACTGTCGACGGTAAACCGACTGACCACCTGGCGGCTCGAACGGAGGATCTCGACTTCCAGGTGTGGATCGCCACCGGCGATGTGCCGGTGCCGCTTCGCGTTGTCATCACCTACAAGAAAGACGCGGGGCAACCGCAGTTTCGGGCGACGCTCAGCGAGTGGAACTTCAATCCCAAGATCGACCCGGCGTCGTTCACGTTCGTGCCGCCCGCCGGCACGGAGCGTGTAGCGTTCATGGTTCCGGCGACTGGCAAACCCGGCCTGACCAGCGAAGGGAAATAGACCATGAACACCCGACCTGGTTTGTACTGGACGATTGGTTCGGTGACGGTGGCCTGTACTTTTGCGATGGCTCTCGCGATGGACGCTTTCGCGCAACGTGGTGGTGGCGGCGGCGGAGGCGGCGGACGCGGCGGCGGCGGTGGTGGATTCTCCAAGTCGGGTCCGGCCAGCTCAGGAAGCTTCGGGGGCGGCGGACGTGGCGGCGGCCGTAGTGCCTCGATGGGCCAAGGGGGGCAAAGGCCAGGAGGCGGCGGTGCGCAAGCGGGACAGCGGCCGGGAGGCGGCGCCGGACAAGGCGGCCCGGGCGGGGTCGGTGGAGGAGCCGGAGCCGGGGCCGGTCGACCGGGCGGCGCCGGTGGAGGAGCCGGGGTTGGGGCCGGTGGACCCGCCGGAGTCGGTGGAGCTGGTGGACCCGCCGGAACTGGGGGCGCGGGCGCTCAAAGGCAGACCACAGTGAACAACAATGTGACGAACAACGCCTATGTCTACAACGGCCGTGCCAATGCCGCGCCGGGTTATGGCTACGCGGCGAATCCGGTGGCCACGACCGCGATCGTGGTCGGAACGGCAGCGGTCGTGGGCGCTGCTGCAGCCAATGCGAGTGCTCCAGCTCCTGTCTATGCGGAGCCCGCCACTGTAACCGCGGTTGCTGTACTTCCCTGTGACGCCGCTCCGGTCAATTACAACGACATCTCGTTCTACCAGTGTGGGTCTACCTGGTTCACCCGGGCCTATGTCAGCGGCAGCGTGGCCTACGTCGTCAGCAGCGCTCCGCCCGGCCGTTGACGGATCTGCGCAGCTTGCGGAAGCACGGATGAATGCGCTCGCATTACAAGGATGATCGATCCATGAAATATCAAATCAGTGGAGGACAGGCTCCTTTGAGCTCATCCCGGCGAAAGCTGTTGCGCATGGCCGCCGGCGGTGCGATGGCCGCGAGCGTCCCGGGGTGCGCTTCGCCCGAGCGCGGCCCGGCCGTTCCGACCGGCCAGGCGCAGCGGGCGACGGTGCTGGGCATTCCCAACGAGCGCTTCTTCCCGGCCTCGGGGGCCGAACCGTTGGAGCGGGAATTCTTCCAGGCCTTTACGCGGCTGGCAGCCGCCAAGGGCCTGAAGTCGCCGCTCGAGCTGCCAAAGCTCGAAATGCTTGCCATCTCGGGTGGGGGCGAGAATGGCGCGTTTGGAGCTGGATTGTTGAATGGTTGGACCGAACAGGGAACGCGGCCCGAGTTCGAAGTCGTCACCGGCATCAGCACGGGCGCGCTGACCGCGCCGTTCGCATTCCTCGGTCCCGCCTACGACGCGAAGCTCAAGTCGGTCTACACCCAGCTCGAACCCAAGAACGTGCTGATCCCCCGCTTCATCACGGCGGCGGTGTGGGACGACGCCATGGCCGACAACGCCCCGCTCTACCGGACTATCTCGCAATATCTTGACGAGCAAATGCTGGCCGAAATCGCCCGCGCCTACGACGGCGGGCGCCTGCTGCTGGTTGCCTCGACCGATCTCGACGCACAGGTGCCCGTCATCTGGAACATCGGCGCCATTGCTAAAAGCGGCCATCCCAAGGCCGCCGACACTATCCGCCGGGTCCTGCTCGCCTCGGCCGCGATTCCCGGTGCCTTTCCGCCGACTATGATCGACGTCACGCTCGACGGAAAGACCTACCAGGAGATGCATGTCGACGGCGGGGCCTTCGCCCAGACTTTTCTCTATCCCGCCACGCTGACGAACAATCGCCGCAAGCGCATGCAGGCGAAGTTGCCGGTCCTGAAGCTCGATGCCTACATCATCCGCAACGGTCGGCTTGATGCCGAATGGTCGAATGTGCAGCGGAAAACACTGAGTATCGCCGGCCGGGCGATCTCCACCATGACCGCGGCGGCCGGTTACAATGACGTGGTCAAGATCTACTTCAGCTGTGTGCGGGACGATGTCGGCTTCCATCTCGCCTCCATGGGCAGCGACTTCAACACGCCGCTGCCGCAGCCGTTCGATCCGCCTTACATGAAGGCGCTCTACGACTACGGCTACCAGCGCGGCCGCCAAGGCTACGACTGGGCCAGCAAACCACCCAATTTGTGACGATTGACGCTCTTCACGCGTCGTGCCGAACTTGGGCGCGCGTTTGAATACTCGTTTGACGGTTGGCCGGGTTTGGGCAGAGGCGTTGATCTGTCTCGACAACGCCATGGCTGTTCGTTCTGCTCAGTCTGCTTCTCAGCGCCGCTACCGTGTCCCAAGCGCAGGATATCGAGCCGCGAGCTTATTCCAACGCGACGATCGGCGTCCCCAACTCGGCGCCTCCAAGGCCTTTGGCCCTCTCATCATCGGACTCCCCGCCGGCCCCGATCGCCTCCGTTCAATCTCACGCCATTTACGACTTCGGCAACGGCATCTGGGCCGCACTCGACGCGCAGTAATTCACTGGTGGTTCCACGGCCATCGACAGCCAGGGCAACCAGGGCCTGCAAAGCAACTGGCGTCTCGGTGCTACGCTTGCTTTACCGCTGAACGCCAATTTCTCGCTGAAGCCCACGACAAGCACCGGCGTTTCCGCCCGCACCGGCAACAACTACGACGTCGTCGGAGCTTTTGTGCAATACCGCTGGGGGGTGGGACTTTGACGCCTCGCACCACCCCAGGCGCTGTGGCGAAGCTTGAATTCAAAACTGCATGGCGCGTCGCGATCCCGAAAAAGCAGGTCGAGCGCAAAGTGCCAGACACCGTCCCAGCCATCCCGCGCTTCTCGACTCAGTTTTATGCAGCGCACAATCATCGTCCGCCAAGGACCATCGTCGGGCTTTAGTTCCGACGCCGCCCGCCTGCCGCCCGGTCGTCTGCGCGTCCAATACAACTACGCGCTCGCCTGGCAGGCCGGGCAGCGTCCGGAGGCCGAGGCGGCGCTGCTCAAGGCGCAATCCCTCGCGCCGACCGACCGTGCCATCGCTTGCGCAATGGCCGTCTTCTATGTCCTGGACCGCCGCTGGCTAGGCGAGAGCGGCCTAGAACAGCCCGACAATCTTGCCGTCGGGACCGATATCGATGCTGTTGGCGGCCGGCACCCGGGGCAGGCCGGGCATGGTCATGATCTCGCCGCACACCGCGACCACGAACTCCGCTCCTGCCGACAGGCGAACCTCGCGCACCGCCACGGTGTGGCCGTCGGGCGCGCCCTTGGCATCGGGGTTGGTCGAGAAGCTGTACTGGGTCTTGGCGATGCAGACCGGCACCTTGGCGAAGCCCATAGCCTCGAAGGAGGCGAGTTGGTCGCGCACCGGCTTCGGCACGGAGATGTCGCTGGCGCGATAGATCTCTTTGGCGATGGTGCGGATCTTGTCCAGCAGCGGCATGTCGTCGGGATAGAGCAGCTTCATGTCGCTCTTGCCGCTTTCGATCACCTTGACCACGGCGCGCGCCACGTCGGCCGCGCCCTTGCCTCCCTCGGCCCAATGGTCGGCCATCACCGCCTCGACGCCGAGCTTGGCGCAGGCCGACTTCACCAGGGCAATCTCGGCGTCGCTGTCGGCGCTGAAGCGGTTGATCGACACGACTGGGACGAGGCCGAACTTGTGCACGTTCTCGACATGGCGTTGCAGGTTGGTCATGCCTGCTTCGAGCGCCTTCAGGTTCTCGGTCTTGAGGTCTTCCTTCTTCACGCCGCCATGCATCTTGAGCGCGCGGATGGTCGCCACCAGCACCACGGCATCGGGCTTCAGCCCGGTCTTGCGGCACTTGATGTCGATGAACTTCTCGCCGCCCAGGTCGGCGCCGAAGCCGGCTTCTGTCACGACGTAGTCGGCGAGCTTCAGCGCCGTGGTCGTGGCCAGCACCGAGTTGCAGCCGTGGGCGATGTTGGCGAACGGGCCGCCATGGATGAAGGCGGGCGTGCCCTCCAGCGTCTGCACCAGATTGGGCGACAGCGCATCCTTCAGCAGCACCGCCATCGGCCCATGTGCCTTGAGGTCCGATGCGCGAACCGGCTTACGGTCGCGCGTGTAGGCAACGATGATGTTGCCCAGTCGTGCCTTCAGGTCTTCGAGGTCCTTGGCCAGGCAGAAGATCGCCATGACCTCGGAGGCCACGGTGATGTCGAAGCCGTCCTCGCGCGGGAAGCCGTTGGCGACGCCGCCCAGGGACGACACCATCTGGCGCAGGCTGCGATCGTTCATGTCGATGGCGCGCCGCCAAGCGACGCGGCGGCCGTCGATGCCGAGCGCATTGCCCCAGTAGATGTGGTTGTCGATCAGCGCCGACAGCAGGTTGTGGGCGGCGCCGATGGCATGGAAGTCGCCGGTGAAGTGGAGGTTGATGTCCTCCATCGGCACGACCTGGGCATAGCCGCCGCCCGCCGCACCGCCTTTCATGCCGAACGACGGCCCGAGCGACGGCTCGCGCAGGCAGAGCATGGCCTTCTTGCCGATGTGGTTCAGCGCATCGGTCAGACCGACGGTGGTGGTGGTCTTGCCTTCACCAGCCGGCGTCGGCGAGATTGCCGATACCAGGATCAGCTTGCCGTTGGGCTTGGACTGAAGCGACTTGACGTAGTCCATCGAGACCTTGGCCTTGTAGTGGCCATAGGGATCGAGGTTCTCCGGCGCGATGCCCAGTTTCTCTTTGGCCAACTCCATGATCGGACGTTTGGTGGCCTCCTGGGCAATCTGGATGTCGGACTTCGGGCTAGTGTGCTGTGACGCGGGCATCGGACGTTTCCTTCCCAAACTACGTTTCTATTCCCCCTGACTCCTCATGTTCCTCTCCCCCCTTGGGGGAGAGGCCAGGTGAGGGGGTGCAATACTAAGATCGTCTCCTGCATCACCCCCTCACCCAGCCTCTCCCCCAAAGGGGGAGAGGAGGAAGAAAGACGACGGAACGAAGGAGACGCGTCGTGCGCTCAGACCAGCCGCGCGCCGACGGCGAGCTTGGCGGCGGAGGCCCATTCGCCGGCGCCGACCTTCGGGCCGTCGGCAGGCTTCACACGCAGCACCTTGATGCGACCGTCGGGCACGACGACGGTGAAGCCGTCAGCGGAGACCTCGACCACCTCGCCGTACTTGCCGCCGATGCCCTTGGGATCGCGTGCGGGGAGGGGCTGGATGTCGAAGATCTGCAGGTTCTTGCCGTCGAGCGTCGTCCAGGCACCGGGCGCAGGATTGCAGCCGCGTATCAGCGGATCGATCTGGCGCCACGACTTGCCCCACTCGATGCGAGCGATGTCGGCCGTGGCACGGCCTTCATAGGTCGCCTTCGACTCGTCCTGCTTGATGCGCGGCGCTTTGCCGGCCTTCACCAGGTCGACCGATTCCAGCATGGCATCCACGCCCATCGGGAACAGGCGATCGAAGTACACCGTGCCCAGCGTGTCCTTGGGACCGATCGGCGTCTTCTTCTGCAGGAGCACGTCACCGGTATCCAAACCGTTGTCGGGCCAGAAGATCGAGAGACCGGTCTCCTTCTCGCCGAGGATGATCGGCCAGTTGATGGCCGAGGCACCGCGATAGGCGGGTAGCAGCGAAGGGTGGTACTGGATCGAGCCGAGCGTCGGGATGTTCAGGAACTCCTCGGGCACGAACAGCGTCACGAAGGCCATGACCTGCAGGTCGGGCTTCAGTGCCTTGAACTCTTCCCACACTTCGGGCTTGCGGTAGGAGGCGGGCTGGAACACCGGCAGCTTGGCCGCCAGCGCCGCCTCCTTGAGCGGATCGGCCTTCTGCCCGGGCTTCTCGGGCGCCACGTAGACGCCGACGATGTTCTCGCCGCGCTTCAGCAGCGCTTCCAGCACGGCCTTGCCGAAGGCCTGCTGGCCATGGACTACGATGCGCATGATCTACTCCGCGGCTTGGGCCTTCGGTGCCTGGCCGGTCGCGCCGGACGCCTTGATCTCGGCGATCTCGCGCGGCGTGAACTTCAGCACCTTGGTGAGGATCTCGTCGGTGTGCTCGCCCAGCAGAGGCGAGCGCTCGACCTCGGTAATCGAGTCGGAGAGCTTGATCGGGTTGCCGACCGACAGGTACTTGCCGCGCGTCGGATGATCGACCTCGACGACGGTTCCGGTGTGGCGCAGCGACGGCTCCTCGGCCAGTTCCTTCATCGACAGGATCGGACCGACGGGGATGTCGAAGGCGTTGCACTCGTTCATGACCTCGAACTTGGTCTTGGTCTTGGTCCACTGCTCGATGCGCTCGAAGATTTCCTTGAGCCGCGGCAGGCGGGCCGGCGGCTTGGCGTAGTCGGGATGGGTCTTCCAGTCGGGCTGGCCGATCAGGTCGCAGATCTTCTCCCACACCGGCGCCTGGGTGATGAAGTAGATGTAGGCGTTGGGATCGGTCTCCCAGCCCTTGCATTTCAGGATGACGCCGGGCTGGCCGCCGCCGGAGTCGTTGCCGGCGCGCGGCACGGCGTCGCCGAACGGGATGTTCTGGCCGAACTGCGTGTATTCCCTCAGTGGCCCGTGCGCGAGGCGCTGCTGGTCGCGCAGCTTGACGCGGCAGAGGTTCAGCACGCCGTCCTGCATCGCCGTCAGCACGCGCTGCCCCCGGCCCGTGCGCTTGCGCTGGTAGAGCGCGCTCACGATGCCCAGTGCCAGGTGCAGGCCGGTGCCGGAGTCGCCGATCTGCGCGCCGGTCACCAGCGGCAGGCCGTCATGGAAGCCGGTCGTCGAGGCCGAACCGCCGGCACACTGCGCCACGTTCTCATAGACCTTGCAGTCCTCGTAGGGGCCGGGACCGAAGCCTTTCACCGAAGCCACGATCATACGCGGGTTCAGCGCATGGATGTGCTCCCAGGTCAGTCCCATGCGGTCGAGCGCGCCGGGCGCGAAGTTCTCGACCAGCACGTCGCAGGTCTTCACCAGGCGCTCGAGCACCTTCATGCCTTCCTTGCTCTTGGAATCGAGCGTGATCGACCGCTTGTTGTGGTTGAGCATGGTGAAATAGAGGCTGTCGGCGTTCGGCACGTCCTGCAGCTGGCCGCGCGTGATGTCGCCGGTGCCCGGACGCTCGACCTTGATCACGTCGGCGCCGAACCAGGCCAGCAGCTGCGTGCAGGTTGGGCCCGACTGGACGTGCGTGAAGTCGAGGATCTTCACGCCATCGAGCGCCTTGCCGTCCTTGCCCCACGGCTTGCTCGACACCTTGGGCAGGTCGGTGCCATTGGCCTTCTTTGCCACGACCTTGAGTGAAGGCTTCTTGGCGGCCTTGGCCTTCTTCGCGGCCTTGTCCTTGCTCTTCGCCTTCTTGTCTTTCTTCTTCTTAGCCATGCTTTGTCTCCGATCGCTTGAATGTCGTTGATGTCGGGAAGCGCTACTTCTTGCGCAGCTTGCTTTGCGGATTGAGGTTGCCGATGCGGCCGCTTTCGCTGCCAGCTGCGGGATCGATCACCGCGTTGATCAGGGTGGGCTTGCGCGAGTCGAGCGCCTCGTTCACGACGCGCTTCAGTTCGTCGGGTGAGGTGGCGTTGATGCCGACGCCGCCGAACGCCTCGGCCATCTTGTCGTAACGCGCGCCCTTCACGAACCCGGTGGTCGCCGGATCCGAACCGCTGCCGGCATTGACGTCGACACCGCGATAGATGCCGTCGTTGTTGAACACCACGACGCAGACCGGCAGCTTGTAGCGGCAGATCGTCTCGATCTCCATGCCGCAGAAGCCGAAGGCGCTGTCGCCTTCGACCGCGAGGACCTGGCAGCCGGTCTCCACGGCGGCGGCGATCGCCGAGCCCATGCCGACGCCCATGACGCCCCAGGTGCCGACGTCGAGCCGCTTGCGCGGCTTGTACATGTCGATCGCGCCACGCGCGAGGTCGAGCGTGTTGGCGCCTTCGTTGACCAGGATGGTGTCCGGCCGTTCCTTGATGATGGTGCGCAGCGCACCCAGCGCGCCGTGATAGTCCATCGGCGACTTGTTGTTCATGAAGCGCGGCGCCATCTTGGCGACGTTCTCGTCGCGCTTTGCCGTGACCGTGCCGGTCCAGTCGGCGGGTGCTTTCGACCAGCTGCCACCCATGCCCTCGAGCAGGGCTTCCACGCACGAGGCGATGTCGCCGACCACGGGGGCGGCAATCTCGACGTTGCTGTCCATTTCCTTGGGCTCGATGTCGACCTGGATGAACTTCTTGGGCGCATCGCCCCAGGTCTTGCCCTTGCCGTGTGACAAGAGCCAGTTGAGCCGGGCGCCGATCATCATGACGACGTCGGAGTCCTTCAGCACCGTCGAGCGCGCCGCACCGGCGCACTGCGGATGCGTGTCGGGGAGCAGGCCCTTGGCCATGCTCATGGGCAGGAAAGGCACGCCGCTCTTCTCGACCAGGGTGCGGATCGCATCGTCGGCCTGGGCATAGGCTGCACCCTTGCCGAGGATGATCAGTGGCCGTTTGGCGGCCTTCAGCACATCGAGCGCTCGCTTGACCGCGGCGGGTCCCGGGAACTGCGCCGGCGCGGCATCGACCACCTTCACCAGCGACTTGGCGCCGACGTCGGCGTTGATCACCTGGGCGAAGAGCTTGGCCGGCAGGTCGAGATAGACGCCGCCCGGACGGCCGGACACCGCCGCGCGGATCGCGCGCGCGAAGCCGATGCCGATGTCCTGGGCGTGCAGCACGCGGTAGGCCGCCTTGCACAAGGGCTTGGCGATGGCGAGCTGGTCCATCTCTTCGTAGTCGCCCTGCTGCAGGTCGACGATCTCGCGCTCTGACGAGCCGGACACGAGGATCATCGGAAAGCAGTTCGTCGTGGCATGGGCGAGTGCCGTCAGGCCATTGAGGAAGCCGGGCGCCGACACCGTGAGGCAGACGCCGGGCTTCTTGGTCAGGAAGCCCGCGATCGCGGCGGCATAGCCCGCGTTCTGCTCGTGGCGGAACGACAGCACGCGGATGCCGGCGGCCTGCGCCAGGCGGCCGAGATCGGTGATGGGGATGCCCGGCACGCCGTAGATCGTGTCGATGCCGTTCAGTTTCATCGCATCGATGACGAGGCTGAAGCCGTCTGTCAGGTCCTGCGTTTCTTCTTCTGCTGTTTTGAGTGCTGCCTCGGCCATGGTTTCCTCCCGGATTCCTATCGTCAGTCCAGATAATCGGCGTGCTTGGCGACATGCTCGGCAAGGCCGAGCGCATGCTGGCGCACCAGGTCCTCGGCGCGCTCGGTGTCGCGCGCCTCGAGCGCCTGGATGATGTTCATGTGATCGCGAATCGAACGGTCGACGCGGTCGTCCTCGCCGATCGTGGCGCCGCGGATCATGCGCATGTGGGTGAACAGGTTCGCCGCCAGCCGGATCAGCGCCTGATTGCCGCTGAGCTCTATCAGGGCTTGGTGGAAATTGATGTTCACTTCGGAATACTCGTCGAGCTTGGCGTGAAGCTTGTCGCCTTCGAAGGTGGCGAACATGCGCCGCAGCCCCGAGATGTCCTGGTCGCTCGCGCTCTCGGTGATCAGGCGCGCCGCCATGCTCTCCAGCGCCGCCCATGCCTGGATCAGCTCGATCACCTCGCGCTTGGTCTTGCGCACGACATAGATGCCGCGCCGCGGCACCGAGCGCACGAAGCCTTCGCGCTCGAGCTGCGCCATCGCCTCGCGCACCGGCGTGCGCGAAATGCCAAAGTCCTGGGCGAGCTGGCGCTCGTCGAGCCGGAGGTCGGTGCGCGAGCGGTAGATGTCCGACGACATGATGACGTTGCGCAAGGCCGTGTAGGCCTTGTCCTTGAACGTCTCCCGACTGTCGATCGGAGCGACCACTAGGCGCGCTTCGCTCATGGAAACGGCGTCCCTCTTCTGCCCACAAACTGAATACATTATTCATAATACCACGGCGAACCATCATTCAATGGTCCGCCGCGACATATTATTGCGCGAACAGCTGGGCTACGCCGCCAAGTCGTCTCCCAAGCCCTCCGCTTGCCGCTCGACCAGGCGGCGATAGACGCCGCCCTTGAGGTGCAGGAGGGCGGCATGGTTGCCGTCCTCGACGATACGTCCGTGGTCGAAGACCAGGATGCGGTCGAGCTCGCGCACCGTCGACAGGCGGTGGGCGATGACGAGCGTCGTGCGGCCACGCATCAGGCTATGCATGGCGTCCTGGATCAAGGCCTCGGATTCGCTGTCAAGGCTGGAGGTCGCCTCGTCCAGGATCAGGATCGGCGCATTGGCCAGAAAAGCGCGCGCGAGCGCCACCCGCTGGCGTTCGCCGCCCGAGAGCTTGACGCCGCGCTCGCCCACCAGCGTGGCGTAGCGCTGCGGTAGCCGCTCGATGAAGACGTCGGCGTGGGCGAGCCGCGCCGCCGCCTCGATCTCGGCCGTCGTGGCGTCAGGCCGGCCATAGGCGATGTTGTCGGCCAGCGAGCGATGGAACAGCAGCGGCTCCTGCTGCACGATCGCCACCTGTCGCCGCAGGCTCTCCTGCGTGACGACAGCGATGTCCTGGCCGTCGATCGTGATCAGTCCACCGTCGAGGTCGTACAGCCGTTGCACGAGCTTGACGAAGGTCGTCTTGCCCGAGCCCGATCGTCCGACGAGGCCGACGCGCTGACCCGCGGGGATGCGGACCGACAGCTCGTCATAGACCTCTCGATCGAGGGCGGGATAACGAAAACGTACCTGGTCGAACTGGATGTCGCCGCGCGCGATCACAAGCTCGCCGGCCCCGGGTCGGTTTTCCACGCCGAGCGGGCGCTCATGGAAGGCGACGAGCTCCTCCAGGTCGCTGGTCGATTTCTGGACGTTCTGCACATGGTGGCCGACGTCGCGCAGGTAGCCGTTGATCACGCCATAGGCCGTGAGCACGAAGGTGACGTCGCCCAACGTCGCCGTGCCCTGCCACCAGAACAGCAAGGCAAGGCCGATCACGACGACGCGCAGCACCATCAGGATGGATTGCTGCAGCGTGCCGGTGAGGATGTGCCTGGTCCAGGTGACCCAGGTGCGCGTCCGCCAGCGTGCCAGGACGCGGCCAAGGTGGGAGTCCTCGCGGCTCTCCGCGCCGAACGCCTTGACGACGGGGTTGCAGCTCACGGCGTCAGCCAGTGCGCCACCGAGGCGGCTGTCCCAGGCATTGGAGCGCCGGGCAGCAGGCGTGACGTAGTCAAGCGACAGCTTCACCGTTACCAGCACATAAGCGACCGACCCGACGCCGACGGCGAGGCCCATCAGCGGCCAGTGCCAGGCGAACAGTGCCGTCGCGCCAAGCAGCACGACCAACGACGGCCACAGCGCTACCAGCAGGGTGTCGTTGAGCACGTCGATGGCCCACATCCCGCGGGTCACCTTGCGCACCGTTGCGCCGGCGAAGCTGTTGGCATGCCAGTCCGTGGAGAAGCGCTGGACGCGCCAGAAGGTCTCGTGCGCCACCTCGCTCATCATGCGCAAGGTGAAGCGTACGATGCCCTTGAACAGGCCATAGCGCAGGACAACCAGCGCCACGCCGAGGCCGACGATCGCCGCGAACGCGCCGAGCGCATCCAGAACGGCGACGTCGCGCGACCGCGCCACGTCGGCCAGGGCGTCGACCATATGGCCGGCAAACAGCGGTACGGCGAGCTCGGCCGCCGCGATCAATACGAGGCCCGCCGCCATGACCAGTGCCAGGCGCCACTGCCTGCGCCATTGGCCGGCCACGAACCGGAGGGTGCGCAGCAATGGCTCTTTGCCTCGCTCAGTTCTGCGAGAAATCATTGTTCGATGCCGCGCCACGAAGGGGCGACGGCTCCTCAAAAGGTCGTCCGACCGTGCGCCACGATGAGGCGCGATAACGTTCGACGACAGGATGGATCAGAAAAACGGATGCAAGCGGCCTGCGCGGCGGCCGCGGCCGGACCTAATGCCTGAAGGGGGCGAGGTCCGAGGCGCAGCCGACGGGAGTGGTGGCGTTGAACATGATAACGGTCATCAACGTCTCCCTGGCTGGGTGTGCATCAAGCGCGCGCAAACTAGGTCCGGCTATCCTTGGACGCAAGGGCGTCTCGATCGATTCCGGAAGGACGCTGTCGCACTGTGGCGGCAAGGCCACAGCGGCCTGCTCAGGTCGGCCGCGCCGGTGTCAGGCGACCGTAGAGGTTCGACAGGGCCGGCCAGAACAGGGCGATCAGGCCCAGCCCCATGATCGTGCTGACCAGGCCGTTGGAGAAGAAGATCCCGAGCCCGCCCTGGGAGATCAGCAGCGACTGGCGGAAGGCTTCCTCGGCCTTGTCGCCCAGCACGATTGCCAGGACCAGCGGCGCCAGCGGGTAGTTGCACTTCTTCAGGAAGTAACCGGCGATGCCGAACACCAGCATCATCACCACGTCGAAGGTGTTGTTGTGCACCGTGTAGGCGCCGATGGCGCAGATCACCAGGATGATGGGCGCGATGATGCTGAACGGCACGCGCAGGATGGCGGCGAAGAACGGCACCATGGTCAGCACGATGACCAGCCCGACGATGTTGCCGAGATACATGCTGGCGATCAGGCCCCAGACGAAATCCTTCTGCTCGACGAACAGCAGCGGCCCGGGCTGCAGGCCCCAGATCAGGAGACCACCCAGAAGCACGGCGGCGGTGGGCGAGCCCGGCACCCCGAGCGACAGCATGGGCAGCAGCGCCGAGGTGCCGGCCGCATGTGCCGCGGTCTCGGGCGCTATCACGCCCTCGATCTCGCCCGTGCCGAACTTGTCGCCCTTGCGCGAGGTGCGCTTGGCGATGCCGTAGCTCATGAACGAGGCCGGCGTGGCGCCGGCCGGCGTGATGCCCATCCAGCAGCCGATCAGGCAGGAGCGCAGCGAAGTCATCCAGTAGCGCGGCAGCTCCTTCCAGGTCTGCCACACCACGGTGGGATTGATGCCCGAGGCCTTGCCTTTGAAGGACAGGCCCTCTTCCATGGTGAGCAGGATCTCACCGATGCCGAACAGGCCGATCACGGCGATGAGGAAATCAAAGCCGCTCAGAAGCTCGGTCGAGCCGAAGGTCAGGCGAAGCTGACCGGTGACCGTATCGGTTCCGACGGCGGCCAGCGCGAAGCCCAGCATCATGGCGGCGATGGTCTTGGTCGGTGGCTCCTTGCCCATGCCGACGAAGCTGCAGAAGGCCAGGAAGAAGACCGAGAACTTTTCCGCCGGCCCGAACTGCAGGGCAAAGCTCGCCACCAGCGGCGCGGCGAGGGTGATGACGATGACCGCGAACAGCGCGCCGACGAACGATGAGGTGAAGGCCGCCGTCAGCGCCTCGCCGGCCCTGCCGTTCTGCGCCATAGGATGGCCGTCGAACGTTGTGGCGACCGACCATGGCTCGCCCGGGATGTTGAACAAGATGGAAGTGATGGCGCCGCCGAACAGTGCGCCCCAGTAGATGCACGACAAGAGGATGATCGCCGATGTCGGCGACATGCTGAAGGTGAGCGGCAGCAGGATCGCCACGCCGTTGGCGCCGCCGAGCCCTGGCAGCACTCCGATGATCACGCCCAGCACGATGCCGATCACCATGTAGAGGAGGTTCTGCCAGCTCAGCACCACGGCAAAGCCGCCCATCAGGTCGCCAATACCTTCCATCGCTCCCCGATCCTCTTCTGCTTGCCCGGCCTAAAGACCGAGCAGGTCCTCGAGCGGCCCCTTGGGCAGCGGCACGAGGAACCACATTTCGAACGTTACATAGGTGACCACTGGCAGGCCGATGGCGATGGCCAGGATGAGCAGCCAGCCATAGCGGCCAATCCAGCGCATGAAGCCCGCGATCAGCAGGGCCGAGGCGATGTAGATGCCGAGCCAAGGGATCGCGCCGACATAGATCGTCAGGGGCAGCACCACCTTCAGGACCTGGACGATCTCCCCCCAGCTCGCGAACAGCTTGCGGCTACCGTGGGTATAGGCGCGCACCAGATTGTAGAGACTTGTGACGATCACGATCAGGCCGATCCAGAACGGAAAGAACCCGGATTTCGGTCCTTCCGCGCCCCAGCCGATGCCGACCTGGAGGCTGCCAATGACAGTGATAACGCCCAGCAGGGCCATGACGGCAGCGACGCCGACTTCGACAAGATGCTGGCGAGGTCCGGAGGAATCATCCGGCGAGTTGGACATGAACGACCTCTATTGCCCCTGCGGCACTACGCACAAGAATGCCGGGAGCATCGCGGTGCTCCCGGCAGGGGTGGCTGTGAAATCAGTGATCAATTGGTGGCGAGGAAGCCCGCGTCCTTCATCAGGTCGCGATGGCGCTTCTCCTCGGCCTCGACCCACTTGGTGTAGTCCGGACCGGTCATGAAGGACTGGTTGAAGGCGCCGTCGGCCATGAGCTGCGCCCATTCCGGCGTGGCGCGCACCTTCTTGAACAGCTCGACATAGTAGTCGACCGCGTCCTTGGGCACGCCCGCCGGCATGAAGATACCGCGCAGCATCAGGTACTCGATGTCGAGGCCCTGGCTCTTGCAGGTCGGGATGGTGGACCACGACAGGTCGCCCGCGATCTTCTCCTTGCCGGCCAGCGGCTTGCTGTCGAAGACGCAAAGCGGGCGGACCTTGCCGGCGCGCCACTGCGCCACCGCTTCGATCGGGTTGTTGACCGTCATGTCGACATGCTTGCCGACGAGCTGGACCGCGACCTCTCCGCCGCCCTTGTACGGCACGTAGGTGATCTTGGTGCCGGTCGCCTTCTCCAGCGCGACGGTGATGATCTGGTCTTCCTGCTTGGAGCCCGTGCCGCCCATCTTGAACTGGCCCGGCGGGGCGGCCTTCATGGCGGTCACCAGCTCGGCGACCGTCTTGTAGGGCGAGTCGGCATTGACCCAGAGCACGAACTCGTCGAGCGCCAGCATCGCCACCGGAGTCAGGTCCTTCCACGAGAAGGGAATGCCGGTTGCCAGCGGCGTGGTGAACAGGTTCGACAGGGTGATGACGAGCTTGTGCGGGTTGCCCTTGGAGTTCTTGATGTCCAGGAAGCCTTCCCCGCCGGCGCCGCCCGCCTTGTTCACCACCACCACGCTCTGTTTCATCAGGTTGTGTTTGGTGATGATGCCCTGGATCATGCGTGCCATTTGATCGGCGCCGCCGCCGGTGCCGGCAGGTACGATGAATTCGACGTTGCGTGTTGGTTCCCAGGCGTTCGCCGGGGTAACGAAAAGACCAGCCGCCACTGCCGTCAAAGCGACAGCGACCGCCCGCCTACGGAGCGTGTGACTCATGACCTTGGTTCCTCCCGATGCACTTTTTTGTGCTAGTTGTGTAAAAACTCTACAATGATCCCGATGACGGGTCGAGCGCCGACGAACCAATGATCGACAAGCTCGAATTCCTCATAGCCCTGGCGCGGGAAAAGAACTTCGGCAAGGCAGCCGAGCAGTGCGGCGTGACCCAGCCAACCTTTTCTGCAGGCATCAAGCAGCTCGAAGACACGCTAGGTGTTATGCTTGTTCAACGCACATCACGTTTCCTTGGTTTCACCGCCGAAGGGGAGCGGGTGCTGGACTGGGCGCGTACCATCGTCGCCGATACGCGGGCCATGCGGCAGGAGGTCCGCACCCTCAAGCAGGGGTTGAGTGGTCACCTGAAGATCGCGGCCATCCCGACGGCCCTGGCCATGGTTTCGGCGCTCACCACCCCCTACCGCGCCAAGCATCCCAATGTGAAGTTCACGATCCTGTCCAGGACATCGACGGATGTCCTGTCGATGCTGGAAAATCTCGAAGTCGATGCCGGCCTGACCTACATCGACAACGAGCCGCTGGGCCGCATGCGCGCCGTGCCGCTCTACCTCGAGCAGTACCGCCTGCTGACCTCGGCGGACAGCCCCCTGGGCGAACGGGACCAGGTCACCTGGGCCGAGGTCGGGCGCATCCCCCTCTGCCTCCTGACGCCGGACATGCAGAACCGGCGCATCATCGACAGTCTTCTGCATGCCGCCGGCGGCCGGCCCGAGCCGACGCTCGAATCCAATTCCATGATCGTGCTGTTCTCGCACGTCCGCACCGGCCGCTGGGCCAGTGTGATGCCGGAAAAGCTCGCCGATACGCTTGGCTTGACCGAGCGTCTGCGGTCTATCCCCATCGTCGAGCCAGAGGCTGTTCATCAGATCGGATTGGTCGTGCCACCGCGCGAGCCCATGACGCCGCTGGTGTCGGCGCTCGTGGCCGAAGCGACCCATTTGGCCAGTAAGTAGGATGAGGCCGGTGTGATGGCCGGCCGGCGGGCCGCCGCGGCAAGGGCTGGACCGCCCTGTTCGCGAGGCTGTCGGAAGGCTAAAGGAGGCGAAACGCGGGGCGCCTCTTGAAGCCGACAGATGACCTGACGATCGTTTTCGACCAGGCGGGCACGAACGCTCAGTTCGTGCGCGATCACCTCGATATCTTCAATGTCGGCGTTACCGGCCTCTCCGCCTGGTATCCGCTGCACCTGTACCTGAGGAACGAGCGCGGTGAAACGCTGGGCGGCCTTTTAGGTCAAATCTGGGGCGGTTGGCTGCATATCTCGTATCTCTGGGTCGATGAGGCTGTCCGCGGAAAAGGCTGGGCGACACAGCTCATGGACCAGGCCGAGGCCTATGCCCGCGAGCGGGGCTGCCATGCGGTCGACCTTGATACCCATTCCTTCCAGGCGCGGCCTTTCTACGAAAGGCGGGGCTACGAGGTGTTCGCCACCCTCGACGACTACCCCAAAGGCCACAAGAAGTTCTTTCTCAGAAAGAAACTGTAGAACCATATCCCGCTTGATCCGCGGGTCGTAACCCGTTCTGATCGCGGGGCGAATTTCCTCGTTCACCGCCCATTTTGAGGACGAACGGCCATGACCAACGACAACCCGGACAACAAGTGGATCGGCAAGCGTACTCCCCGGCCTGACGGCGCCGACAAGGTCACCGGGCGGGCCGCCTACGCGGCCGACACGACCATGCCCGGCATGATCTGGGGCAAGGTGCTGCGCAGCCCCCATCCGCACGCCCGCATCAAATCAATCGACACCTCCAAAGCCGAGAAGCTGCCGGGAGTCATGGCCGTCATGACGTCCAAGGACATCGTCGATTTCCCGATCGACAAGGGACCGGTGATGCTGGGCATCCAGGACATGCGCTGGATGTGCCGCAACGTCATGGCGCGCGAGAAGGCGCTGTTCCACGGCCATCCGGTCGCCGCTGTCGCCGCGATCTCGCAGGCAGTTGCGGCCGAAGCGCTGAAGCTGATCAAGGTCGACTACGAGGTCCTGCCCTGGGCGATCAGCGTCAAGGACGCGATGAAGCCGGGCGCCGCGCCGCTTCACGACCACGTCAAGTTCGACGGAAAGCCGTCCAACATCGCCGGCACTCTCGAGCACAAGAAGGGTGACGTCGAGGCGGGCTTCAAGGAAGCCGACGTGATCGTCGAGCGCAGCTTCGAGACCGAGGCGGTGCACCAGGGCTACATCGAGCCGCATGCGTGCCTGGTCAGCGTCGTCGACGGCAAGGCCACGATCTGGAGTTCGAGCCAGGGCCAGTTCATGGTCCGCGCCATGTCCGCCCTCCTGACCGGCACGCAGCAGAGCGACATCCGCGCCATCCCCGCCGAGATCGGCGGCGGCTTCGGCGGCAAGACCATCGTCTACCTCGAGCCGCTGGCGCTGGTGCTGGCCAGGAAGTCGGGCCGGCCGGTCAAGATGGTGATGTCGCGCGAAGAGGTGTTCCGTGCCTCCGGCCCGACCTCGGGCTCGATGAGCAAGGTCAAGATCGGCGCCAAGAAGGACGGTACGATCGTCGCCGGCCAGGGCACCTACTGGCTGCAGGCCGGCGCCTTCCCGGGCTCGCCGATCCGCGGCGCCGCCGGCTGCGCCTTCGGGCCCTACGACATCGCGAACGCCCATACGCAGGGCTTCGATGTCGTCTCCAACCGATCGAAGGTCGCGGCCTACCGCGCGCCCGGCGCGCCGATCGGCGCCTATGCCGTCGAATGCGTGCTCGATGAGCTCGCCGAGAAGCTCGGCATGGATCCGCTCGAGCTGCGCCTCAAGAACTCCGCCAAGCAGGGCACCAAGGCGGTGCATGGCCCGGTCTATCCGGTCATGGGCTACCAGGAGACGGTGAAGCAGGCGCTCGCCCATCCGCATTACAAGGCGCCGCTCGGCCCCAACCAGGGACGCGGCGTGGCGAGCGGCTACTGGTTCAACGCCGGCGGCGAATCGAGCGCCCAGATGAGCGTCAACGAGGACGGCTCGATCGTGGTGATGACCGGCCATCCCGACATCGGCGGCTCGCGCGCCTCGACGGCCAACATCGCCGCCGAGCTTCTGGGCATCGACCACAGCAAGATCCAGGTGCTGATCGGCGACACCAGCAGCATCGGCTTCTCGAACCTGACCGGCGGCAGCCGTGTCACCTTCGCCTCGGCGATGGTGGTCACGCAATCGGCCGAGAAGGTCATCAAGACCCTGTGCGAGCGCGCCGCCAAGATCTGGAAGATCGAGCCGGACGCCGTGACCTGGGACAACGGCTTTGCCCGTCCGGCCGGCGACAACGCCGGCAAGTTCGAGCCGCTGTCTCTGGCCCAGATCGCGGCCAAGGCGAGCGAGACGGGTGGCCCGATCGGCGCCGGCTCGTCGAGCAACACCGCCGGCGCCGAGGGCGGATTCAGCACGCACATCTGCGATGTCGAGGTCGATCCCGACACCGGCCGCGCCTGGATCACGCGCTACACCGCCTTCCAGGATGTCGGCCGCGCGATCCATCCCGACTACTGCGAGGGCCAGATCCAGGGCGGCGTCGCCCAGGGCATCGGCTGGGCGCTCAGCGAGGAGTACATCTACAACAAGCGCGGCGAGCTCGATAACGCGGGTTTCCTCGACTATCGCATGCCCGTGACGTCGGACCTGCCCAAGCTCGACGCCGTCATGATCGAGATCCCGAATCCCAAGCATCCACAGGGCGTTCGCGGCGTCGGCGAGGTGCCGCTGGTGCCGGTGATGGCGGCCGTCGCCAATGCCATGCACGGCGCGTTGGGTTTGCGGCTCTACAGCCTGCCCATGTCGCCGCCGAAGGTGTTGGAGGCCCTGGAGCCCGAGCCGCTGGCGAAGGCTGCCGACTGATCTTCTGCTTCCTCCCCAGCTTCGCTGGGGAGGAAAGTTCTACGAGCGGAAATGCCGCTCGTACTGCTCGACGTGAGGCGAGAGGTCCGACCACTCTCGCCTCGATCGCAGGAAGACGTGGCGGAACTTGTAGCGTTCCGCCGTGATCCAGGTCGGATCGTCGAACGCGCCAGCGGGCAGCGTGCGCACGCCAGGAACCGCCTCCAGCGTGAAACCGAAATTCGTGCCGCAGCGCCGGCAGAATTCGACTTCGAGCCATCGGCCCGATTCGTCGGAAACGTGCCGATAACGGGCAAGCTCGTCGCCCGTCATCTCGACCTGATCGCTGTTGAACATGACTTCCGTCCCGAAGGCCGTGCCGGTCCGGCGCTGGCACCAGGTGCAATGGCAGATCGTCACGCGTGACGGCTCACCCCTCGTCTTGAAGCGAACCGCGCCGCACATGCACCCGCCGGTCTGTTGCATCACCTGATGCCGAGCTCACGCAGCTTCTTGTCGAGCGACAGGAGGTCGGACCAGCTCTGCCGCTTGCTGGCAGGCGTGCGCAGCAGATAGGCAGGATGGAAAGTCGGCAGAGTGGGAACCGCGCTGCCGTCGTCGAGGCCGAGGGTCGTCCACTTGCCGCGCAGGCGCATGATGCCTTCGGTGGTGTCGAGCACCGACTTGGCCGCCGTGCCGCCCGCCAGGACCAGCACTTTGGGGCGGGCCAGCTCGATATGGCGGCGCGTGAAGGCCATGCAGATCGCCTGCTCGGCCAGCGTCGGCGTGCGATTGCCGGGCGGACGCCAGAACAGGATGTTGGTGATGTAAAGGTCGCGTTCGCGGCTCATGCCGATGGCATCGAACATGCGGTCCATGAGCTGGCCGCTCACGCCCACGAACGGCTTGCCCAGGCGGTCTTCGTCGCCGCCCGGCGCCTCGCCCACGATCATGACCGGCGAGCCGACCACGCCGTCGGCGAACACGGTATTCTTTGCCGTGCGTTTGAGCGCGCAACCGTCGAAGGCGCGCACTGCCGCCTCGAGCTCTTCGACGCTGTTGCAGCGTTGCGCCAGAGCCCGCGCGTCCTCGACAAGCTGGGGCGATTCGATGGGAACCGGACCGCGAAGGGCAGCAGGAGCCACTGGTGCGGGGCGTATGGGTGTCGGGGCAGTCGGTGCTTTTTGCTGGATCGGCGCAGGTGCAGCCTGCGGTGCGGGTGCCGCGAAGCGGTCGATGGCCTCCTCGCCGATGGACTCGTCAATTCCCTGATCGACGTACCATCGGAGCAGCGATTCGAGGTCTTCGCGGGCGATTGCCTGGTTCATGACAGGCGTTTGAGGAACGCGCCGAGAATGGGCGCCCACAGCGCTGCGTCGGCGTGGCTTGCCATGTGGCCCTTGTTGGTCGGCAGTTCAACGTAGGTGACATCGATGCCGCTCTTGCGCATATCGCTCACGTAGCCGGGGCTGAGCGCGATGTCGAACAGCTTGTCGGACGCCGACTGGACGTAGAGCACCTTGGTGTTCTTGAGCTTGGCGTAGTCGCCTGTGATGTCGAAGCTGCCGATTGCGCGGCGCAGCGCCACCATCGAATGTCCGTCATAGATCTGCGACCACGCCTTGGCGTTGGCACGGATCGCCGCCTCGCGTGCCTTCGGATCAGGCATGGTCTCGGCAAGGATCTCGTTCTGACCATAGTTCATCAGCGTCTCGAAGCGGATCTCCTCGAGCGTGCGGGCGATGCCACCATTGTCGTAGTACCAGCCACCGTTCCAGTTGGGATCGCTGGCCAAGCGCTTCTGCAATGCCTCCAGCCGATCGAGTCCGCCCGGCGAGCGCGGCGCCGTCACCGAGGGTACGATTGCCTTCATGAAGCCGGGATAGGAGGCGGCCCACTGGAACGATTGGAAGCCGCCCATCGATGGGCCGATCACGGCGACCAGGCTGGTGAGCCCCAGTGAATCGACGAGGAGCTTCTCAGCCGCCACGATGTCGCGCATCGTGATCTCGGGGAATGTCGGGCCATAGGGTTTGCCCGTGCGAGGGTCCTTGCAGTTGGGGCCGGTGCTGCCGTGCGCCGATCCCAGCGCATTCACCGACACGACGAAGTAGCGATTGGTATCGACCGCCTTGCCGGGACCGATCAGCCCGTCGAACCATCCGGCGGCGCCTTCGGTCACGCCGCGTCCTTGCTTGCCGGCTGCATTGCGGCCTGCGGCGTGATGGCTCGATGTGTAGCCGTGGACGGCCAGGATCGCGTTGTCGCGCTTTGGTGACAGGGTACCGTAAGTTTCGTAGGCGAGCTCGAGCACGGGCAGCGTTTGCCCGCTTTCCAGCCCAAAATCACGGGCAGTGAAGAGTTTGCTCTCGATTCCGGTCAGCTCTGCCACGGGAATTCCCCTTTTGGCTGGGTGGCGATTTACCCCCCAACAGGCTATCTACGATTGAAGGATCGTCGCCTCGCTGCGGCGCGTCCATGTTGAAAAGGCACTGCAGAGCGAGACGGGCATGGCGCGCGAGTCGATGGAATATGACGTGCTGATCGTTGGCGCCGGCCCGGCCGGGCTGTCGGCGGCGATCCGCCTCAAGCAACTTGCCGCCGAGCGCAACCACGAGGTCTCCGTCTGCCTGATCGAAAAGGGATCGGAGATCGGAGCGCACATCCTGTCAGGCGCGGTCGTCGATCCGATCGGCCTCAACGAACTGATCCCGGACTGGAAGGAGAAGGGCGCTCCGCTCGAGACCCAGGTGACTGATGACCAGTTCCTGTTCATGAGCAAGGCCGGCTCCTATCGCTTCCCCAACTTCCTGATGCCGCGTCTGATGAACAACCACGGCAACTACATCGTCAGCCTGGGCGATGTCTGCCGCTGGCTCGGCCAACAGGCCGAGGCGCTGGGCGTCGAAATCTATCCGGGCTTTGCTGCCGCCGAGGTGCTCTACAACGAAGACGGCTCGGTCAAGGGCGTCGCTACGGGCGACATGGGCGTCGGCAAGGACGGCAAGCACAAGGACAACTACACGCCGGGCATGGAGCTGCATGCCAAGTACACGCTGATTGCCGAGGGTGTGCGCGGTTCGCTGGCCAAGCTGCTCATGGCCAAGTTCGATCTGCGTGACGGCGTCGATCCGCAGAAGTTCGGCATCGGGCTGAAGGAGCTCTGGCAAGTCGACCCGGCCCGCTTCCAGAAGGGCCTGGTCGTGCACTCGCAGGGCTGGCCGCTCAGCGAGACCGGCAGCCATGGCGGCTCCTTCATGTACCATTTCGGCGACAACCTCGTTTCCATCGGCTTCGTGATCCATCTCGAATACGAGAACCCCTATCTGTCGCCGTTCGACGAGTTCCAGCGCTTCAAGACACATCCTGACGTCGCCAAGTACCTGCAAGGCGGCAAGCGCCTGGCCTATGGCTCGCGCGCCATCAACGAGGGCGGCGTGCAGTCGGTGCCCAAACTCACCTTCCCCGGTGGCGCGCTGATCGGCTGTTCGGCAGGCTTCGTGAACCTGCCGCGAATCAAGGGCAGCCACAACGCCATCAAGAGCGGCATGCTGGCGGCCGAGGCCGCCTTCGAGGCGCTGGCGGCTGGCAAGACGGGTGGCGACGAGCTCATCGCTTATCCGGTCAAGGTAAAGGCGTCGTGGATCTGGAAGGATCTCGACAAGGTGCGCAACGTGAAGCCGGCGCTGCAGTGGGGCACCACGCTGGGCACTCTCTATGGCGGCATGGACATGTGGCTGCACGATCTCGGCATCCGCGTGCCGTGGACGATGCGTCACAAGAAGGCCGACCATGAATGCCTGCGGCCGGCCGCCGAGTTCCAGCCGATCCACTACCCCAAGCCCGACGGCGTGCTGTCGTTTGACAAGCTGTCCTCGGTGTTCCTGTCGAACACCAACCATGAGGAGGACCAACCGGTCCATCTCAAGCTACGCGATCCGTCGATCCCGATCGCGGTCAACCTGCCGCTCTATGCGGAGCCTGCGCAACGCTACTGTCCGGCGGGCGTTTACGAGGTGGTGACGTCGGACAACGGTCAGCCGCGCTTCCAGATCAACGCCCAGAACTGCGTGCACTGCAAGACCTGCGACATCAAGGACCCGGCCCAGAACATCGATTGGACCGTGCCCGAGGGTGGCGGCGGTCCCAATTACCCCAACATGTGAGCTGCATGCGACGTACACACATCGCGCTGCTATCGGCAGCGCTGCTTCTCTCGATCCCCACGGCCGGCGACGCCCAGCAGGGCACCCCTGGTGCTGGCCAGGCCAAGCCGCCTGCCCAGCGCCAGGCGCAGCCGCCGCGCGGCCTGCAACTGTCGGCGATCACGCTGAGCGGCCGCTATCTTGCCGCCCGCGTCGCCGAGCAGGACCACGACTACGACACTGCCGCCGAGCAGATCGATCTGGCGCTCGCCCAGGCGGCGAATGATCCGGAGCTGGTCTATGCCGCCTTCCGGCTGCGCATGTATGCCGGCCGCATCGATCAGGCCGCTCAACTTGCACCCCAGATTCTGACGGCGCGGCCGGGCGATGGCCTGCCCAACCTCGTGCTGGCAGTCCAGTCCATCAAGAAGGGCGACTATCGCAGCGCCGAGCAGCAGCTCGGACGCATCGGTGGCGACAGCCAGCTCGGCCCGTTGCGCGAGTATGTGCTCGGTTGGCTGAAGGCCGGCGAGAAGGACTATGTTGGCGCCCGTGCACGAATCGCCAAGCTGAAGCCCGCGGCCGGCGAGCGTGCCGAAGCGCCGGCGCTGGTGATCGAGGCGCAGATCGACGAGATGGCCGGCGACAAGGCCGCCGCGGAAGCCAAGTACCGCCGCGCCATGGCGCTCGACAAGAACGGACTGCGCACGACCGTGGCCGTGGCCGAAGGCCTGATGCGACTCGGCAAGACCGCCGAAGCGCGCGATCTCCTGAAGACCTACGGCGAGAAGTACAGCGACGCCGTGGTGATGGATGGCCTGATCGCCCCCAACGCACCGATGCCGCCGCAACCGACGCCGGCGTCAGGCATCTCCGAGATCCTGTTCGATATCGGCGGCATCCTGTCCGCCGATCCGCGCAATATGCGCGCCGACCTGGCTCTGATCTTCTATCAGCTCGCCGCCTACCTGAAGCCCGAGCATGACTTCGCCTGGCTGATGGTCGCGGGCCTCTACGAGCAGTTCCAGATGGTCCCCAAGGCCATCGAAGCGCTGAACAAGATCGGCCCGAACTCGCCGCTTTACTGGCAGGCCCGACTGCGCGTTGCCGCTCTCGACGCTCAGCAGGAGAAGTTCGATCAGGCGGTCAGCCGTCTCAGGACCCTGGTCGCCGAGAAGCCCGATCGCATCGATGCTGCGCTGACCCTGGCTGACTTGCTGCGGGGCAAGGAGAAGTACAGCGACGCCGTCCAGGCCTATGACACGGCGATCAAGCGCATCCGCAACCTCGAGGAGCGCCACTGGTCGGTGTTCTTTGGCCGCGGCATTGTGCTCGAGCGAACCAAGCAGTGGCCCAAGGCCGAAGCCGACATGAAGAAGGCGCTCGAGCTCTCGCCCGAGCAGCCGCATGTGCTGAACTATCTAGGCTACAGCTGGATCGACCAGGGCCTGCATCTCGAGGAAGGCATGAAGATGCTGGAGCGGGCCACCGAGCTTCGGCCCGACGACGGCGCCATCACCGATTCGGTGGGCTGGGCATTCTATCGCCTCGGCCAGTACGACAAGGCCGTGGAGTGGCTGGAGCGTGCCGCCGAGCAGAAGGGCGACGACGCCACCATCATCGAGCATCTCGGCGATGCCTACTGGCATGTCGGCCGCAAGCGCGAGGCACGCTTCCAGTGGGAGCGCGCACTCAACCAGAAGCCGGACAAGGACCGCCTGCCGGTGATCAAGGACAAGATCGAGAACGGGCTGAGCGCCGCCAACGACAAGCCGACGGTCTACGAGAAGCCCGCCGAGGCCAAGCAGGGCGGCTGAACCAGCACACGGCCCGATCCGGTGCGGCCGGCGCATGCCAAGGTCAATCTCTGGCTGAACGTCGTCGGCCGCCGCGACGACGGCTACCATTTGCTCGACTCCCTCGTAGCCTTCGTCGACCTGGCCGACCAGGTCGAAGCACAGCCTGCCGATCGACTGTCGCTCGGTCTCGATGGACCGCTGGCGGGTACGCTGGCCGGAGAGGCGGACAACTTGGTCCTGAAGGCGGCGCGCCTGTTGGCTGACCGGGCAGGGGTGGCGCCGCGCGCCGCGATCCGTCTGGTCAAGCATATACCCATAGCTGCGGGTCTGGGCGGCGGATCTGCCGATGCCGCCGCAACGCTGCGCGAGCTCGTCGAGCTCTGGCGGGTGGCGATGCCCGAAGAGGAGCTGTTCGATCTCGCTGCAAGCCTGGGCGCTGACGTGCCGATGTGCCTTGGCGGTCGCACCGCCTTCGTATCCGGCGTCGGCGAACGCCTGGCCTGGGCGCCGCCGTTGCCCGAGTGCGCCGTCCTGCTGGTCAATCCGGGTGCGGCGCTGGCCACTCGCGATGTCTTCGCCGCACGCCGCGGCGCGTTCTCCGCGGCGCGGCCGCCGCCACCGCCGTGGCGAGATCTCGCAGAACTCGCCGGCGTTCTCGCCGGTCGCGGTAACGATCTCACGCCAGCGGCGATCTCTCTGGCGCCCCTGGTCGGTCAGGTTCTGAAGGATCTCGGCCGAACGGGAGCCCGGCACGTCGCCATGAGCGGGAGCGGCGCGACCTGCTTCGCTCTCTATGATTCACTGGAACTGGCGCGACGGGCATCGTCGCTGCTGCCGGCGGCCTGGTGGCGGCACGCCGGCAGGTTCGTCTAGCTTCACTCCGACTTCGTCACCGGTACCGTCAGGCCGCGCATTTCTTTCAGCGAGTCGAACAGCGTCTTGCTGGGCTCGCCCGTCTGCGCGACGCCGAGCGAGCGCTCATAGTCGCGGATCGCCGCGCGCGTCGCCGGCCCGAGCACACCATCAGGCGCCTCGCGTGAAAAGTTGAGATCGCGCAGCAGGGTCTGGATGACCTTCACCTGATCGACGGCGGCGCTCGGCCAGGCGTCCGGGATCGGCTCTGCGAGCGCGGCTTGCGCCCTGTCCGTGGACTCGCCCTTCGCCGGTTCGGCCTTGAGCGCGTCCTGCAGGGCCACGAAGACGTCGACGGTCGGGTCGCCGGTCTCGCGCATCGCCACGCTGCGCTGGAAAGCGCGGATGGCGTTGCGGGTCATCGGGCCCAACGTCCCGTCAGGCTTGTCGCGCAGGAGTTTTAGATCGACCAGGGCCTGCTGGATGACGCGAATCTGATCGGCGGCGGCTTTGGGCCAGCCCGCTGGCTCTGACGCGGACGCAGTGGGCGGCAAAGGTGGCAAAGCGGGTCGAGGCAGTCCCGACGCATCGGTTGCAAGTGACGGCGGCTTGGGCGGCTGCAAGGCTTCGACGATCTGCTTGAACTCGGCCTTGCCGAACTGCTGGGCGCGTTCGAGCTCGCCCGGCAGCAGGATGCGCTGCAGCACCTGGACGCGCTGGCTTGCCATCTTGGCAAGGGCGCTCTCGCCGCCGCGGTTGGTTTGGCGGTCGAACTCGGCGGCGATGGCGAACCAGGCGAGCGCGATCGCCGGGTCCTTGAGGCCCTCGTCGCCGCGTTCGTAGATGTCGCCCAGGGTGAACATCGAGGCGGCCATTCCCTGGCGGGCGGCAGACCGCAGCAGCTCGACCGCCTCCTTGCCGTTGCGCGGCGCACCCTTTCCATCGCGCAACAGGAGAGCGAGGTTGTGTTTGGCCATCGGCACGTTGGCCTCGGCGGCCTTGCGGTACCATTCGATGGCCTTGGTCGAATCACGCTCGACCACGAATCCACGCTCGTACATGACGCCGACATTGAAGGCGGATTGCCCTGAGCCGCGCTGGGCAGCGCGCAGCAGCCAGCCGGCGGCCGCCTGCTGGTCCTTGGCGACGCCGATGCCCTGAACCAGGCGACGCGCGAGTTCCTCCATGGCCGTTACATCGTCCGCATTCGCTCGGTTGCGCACCTCGTCGATGGGTAGCGCCGGCCAGTCGACCGCGGCCGACTCCTTGTCCTTGGCGGCGGCAGGGGCGGTCGTCGTGGATGGCGCTTCCGCCTGGCCAAAGTCGGCGCTCGTCACCGCGGGCGGAGAGGCCAACTCGGGCACGGCGATCGTTGCGGATTGCGCCGCGGGTTTGACGACGTCGGCCAGTCGCGACGCGGTCTCTGGTGGCAGCAGCAACCATGCGACCGTGCCTGCCGCCGCCGCGACCACGATCGCAGCGCCGACAATCAAACCAGGTCGAGTCATGGAGAAGGCCGGCTGGAGGTCCCGCTCATCCGCCAACAATAGCCGACAGGGGGCTCGCCCGAGAAGGTGTCGCGCGATGCCGCACGACGATCACAAAAGTCAGCAATATGACGGCTCCGGCCTGGTGCAATGTTGCAACCGGTATGTCGACTCCCGTCAGGATAGTGGCGATTCCGAGGCTTAGCTGCACGAGAGCCATCGCCGCGGCCAGGACGGCTTCTGCACGGCGTGCGCGCCAGGCCATGACCAGCACCCCCAGCACGAGCAGCTTGGCGAGCCAGCGATGGATGAACTGCACTGTCGTCGGATTCTCGAAGAGGTTGGTCCACCACGGCGATTGCTCGAACAGGCCGGGTGGAAGCCAGTGACCCGACATGGTCGGAAAGGTGTTGTGGGCGGCGCCGGCGCGCAGGCCGGCCATCAGCGCCCCCCAGGTGAGCACGACGAACAGCAAGCCGATCAGGACACTCGCATCGCGCCGCGTGCGCGGCTCGTCTCGCCGGGCGCCTTGCGGGCCAAGCTCCAGGATCAGCCATACGGTGTAGGCGTAGAGCGCCACTGCCAGCAGCAGATGGCCGGCCAGGCGGTAATGGCTGACCGATGGGCGGTCGATCAAGCCGGAAGCCACCATCGCCCAGCCCAGTGCTCCCTGCAGCCCGCCCAGCACCAGCAGCGCCGCCAGGCGCGGCTTCAGCGCCGGCGAAAGCTTGTTGCGGATCCAGAACCACGCGAGAGGCAGGGCGAAGACCACGCCGATCAGCCGGCCCCACAGGCGATGGATGTACTCCAGCCAGAAGATTTCCTTGAACTCGGCGATCGTGAAACCACGATTGATCAATCTTCCCTGCGGCGAGGAAAGATATTTCTGCAGCTCGGCCTGCCAAGCGGTATCCGAAAGCGGCGGCAGCCAGCCCGTCACCGGCCGCCATTCGACCATCGAAAGTCCCGACTCGGTGAGCCGGGTGAGCGCACCGATGACGATCATAAAAAAAATCATCGCAGCAACGACGATCAGCCAGTTGCGCACGGATGCCGGGACGGGTTGCATGGCGGCGGGACCATGCGTGAACAAGCCCGTCGCGTCATCAGGCATTAGTGTCGCGAATTGCTGGTGTCTTGCGCTGGGGCCCGGCGTTGTCTAATCGGTTCGCACACGAACGAATCACCCCTCGGCCCACCCGGATATTCCTGACATGGCGTCGCCTGCGCTGAGCCACGGTCTCGGCTTCACCGACCTTTACGAGCGCGAGGGCCTGGTCCGCCTCGACGCTGCTTTCGTGGACTGGCTGAAGGAGAGCCACGTCGAGGCGCATGCCCGGCTGATGGCCGCGCGGACCAACCCGGATGCGCTGGCCGACAAGGATGAGTCCAATCTGCTGATCGAGGTGGCTCGGCCGCTCGAGGACTTCTTGGCGGCGCTGTTCGGCGTTGCTGCGGAGGCTGCCGAACTGCGCGGCCACCACAACAGGCTGGCGCCCATCTTCGATTGCAAGCGCCTGTTCGTGCAGCGCTACGTGACGCGCACCATCAAGGCGGACGCTGCCGCAGCGTTGGACGGCGACAAGGTTACGGCCGAGGTCGCTCTTCCGGCGCGGCTGGAGGACGGGCTTGAGGCCTGGGAACTGGCCTTCGCGCTTGCCGTACGCGAGGGCGCCGGCGCGGACTTCAAGATCGCGACGCCGACGCCGGAGATCGAGGCGCTGACGCGCTACGCCGCCTGGGCGCTGCATTCCCCTGAAGGAAAGAATCGCCATCGCGACGGACCGTTGTTCAAGGTGCCGCACAAGCTCGACTTCGAGCACCTGGTGCCGATCGAGACCGAGGTCGTGGACGGCGTCACCCGCCTGCGCCTGCCGCGGCCCATGCTGCGCCATCGCGAGGGCTTCGCGCTGACCGACGAGGGCTTCGACCTCGTCCGCGCGCTCGATCATTCCAACTACTGCATCTGGTGCCACAACCAGGGCAAGGACAGCTGCTCGCGCGGCCTCAAGGACCGCAAGACCGGGGCGTTCCAGAAGTCGCCGTTCGGCGTCACGCTGGCGGGCTGCCCGCTCGAAGAGAAGATCTCGGAGATGAACCTGCTGAAGAGCGAGGGCTTCTCCATCGGCGCGCTGGCCATGGCCGTCGTCGACAATCCCTTGGTGGCGGCCACCGGGCATCGCATCTGCAACGATTGCATGAAGGCCTGCATCTACCAGAAGCAGGAACCGGTCGACATCCCGCAGATCGAGACCCGTACCCTGAAGGATGTGCTGGGCCTTCCGTGGGGCTTCGAGATCTACTCGCTGCTGACCCGCTGGAATCCCCTGAACCTGCGTCGGCCGCTTCCCCGGCCGGCGACCGGCCGCACCGTGCTGGTGGTGGGTCTGGGACCCGCCGGCTTCAACCTCGCCCATCACCTGATGAATGACGGCCACGCCGTGGTCGGCATCGATGGCTTGAAGATCGAGCCGCTGCCCGTCGCGCAGTCCGGCGTGTCGGCCGACGGTGCGCGCCATGCCTTTGCCGCGGTGCAGGACGTCGCCTCGCTGCGCGAGGATCTCGGCGAGCGCGCCATGGCGGGCTTCGGTGGCGTCGCCGAGTACGGCATTACCGTGCGCTGGGACAAGAACTACCTGAAGATGGTGCGCCTGCTGCTGGAGCGCCGCGGTCAGTTCTCGATGTTCGGCGGCGTGCGCTTCGGCGGCACGGTGACGGTGGAAAGCGCCTTCGCCATGGGCTTCGATCACGTGGCGCTGTGCGCCGGCGCCGGCAAGCCGACCGTGCTCGACCTGCCCAACGGCCTGGCGCGCGGCGTGCGCGCGGCATCGGACTTCCTGATGGCGTTGCAGCTCACGGGCGCCGCCAAGAAGGATTCCATCGCCAACCTGCAGATCCGCCTGCCGGTGGTGGTGATCGGCGGCGGCCTGACCGCGATCGACACCGCGACGGAGTCGCTCGCCTACTATCCCTTGCAGGTCGAGAAGTTCCTGGCGCGTCATGAGATCCTGGTGCAGGAGCGCGGCGAAGCGGCGGTGTTCGCCGCCATGAATGCCGAGGAGCGCGAGATCGCGGGCGAATTCATTGCCCATGCCGAAGCGATCCGCGCCGAGCGTGTGACAGCTGAACGTGAAGGCCGTATGCCGGACATCGCCGGCCGCGTGAATGGCTGGGGCGGCGTCACCATCGCCTACCGCCGGCGGCTGATCGATTCGCCGTCCTATACGCTCAACCACGAAGAGGTGCTGAAGGCGCTGGAGGAGGACATCCGCTTCGCCGAAGGCCTGTCGCCGGTCGCGGTCGAGGTCGATGCCAACGGCCACGCCTCAGCGCTCAAGGTGGCGGGCGAGCAGAACGGCCAGAAGGTCGAGGCGACCTTGCCGGCGCGCACCATCCTGGTGGCGGCAGGCACCCAGCCCAACACCGTGCTGGCGCGCGAGGACGCAACGCACGCCTTCATCGACGGCAAGTATTTCCGTGCCCTCGACGAGGAAGGCAATCCGGCCACGCCCGAGCGGGTGTGCAAGCCCGCCGACGTGCGCGTGCTGATGTATCGCGCCGCCGACGGCCGTTTCATGTCGTTCTTCGGCGACCTCCATCCCTCCTTCGCCGGCAATGTCGTGAAGGCGATGGGCGGGGCCAAGCAGGGCTATCCCGTGCTGACCCGCACCATGGAGAAGCTGCCGGCGTCGAAGCGCTCGCCCGCCGAGATCCTGGGCCAGGCCAACGCCCAGTGGCGCGCCAAGGTCGTGCGCGTCGACCGCCTGACGCCGACCATCGTCGAGGTCGTGGTCGAGGCGCCCGCCGCGGCGCGCAACTTCGAGCCCGGCCAGTTCTATCGCCTGCAGAACTACGAGGCGCGGTCGAAGAAGGTCGACGGCACCTTGCTCACCATGGAAGGCCTGGCGCTGACCGGCGCCTGGGTCGACAAGGACAAGGGCCTGCTGTCGCTGATCACCTTGGAGATGGGCGGCTCGTCCGACCTCTGTGCCCTGCTCGAGCCGGGCGAGCCGGTGATCGTCATGGGCCCGACCGGCACGCCGACCGAGATCGAGCCGGGCGAGACGGTGGTGCTGGCGGGCGGCGGCCTCGGCAACGCCGTGCTGTTCTCGATCGGCCAAGCCTTCCGCAAGGCCGGCAGCAAGGTCTTGTACTTCGCGGGCTACAAGAAGCCCTCCGACCGCTACAAGGTCGAGGAGATCGAGGCGGCGGCCGACGTCGTCGTCTGGGCCTGCGACGAGCAGCCCGGCTTCCCCGTCGACCGGCCGCAGGACAAGTCGGTGGTCGACAACATCGTCGAGGCCATGCGCCGCTACGCCTCGGGCGAGCTTGGGCCGCAGCCGATCCCCTTCAAGGATGCCGACCGCATCGTCGCCATCGGCTCGGACGGCATGATGAACGCCGTGCGGCTGGCGCGGCACGGCGTGCTGAAGCCCTGGCTGAAGCCCGATCATCGCGCGCTGGGATCGATCAACTCCCCCATGCAATGCATGATGAAGGAGGTCTGCGCCCAGTGCCTGCAGCTCCACAAGGACCCGGTCACCGGCAAGGAATCGGTGGTGTTCTCCTGCTTCAACCAGGACCAGGAGCTCGACCGCGTCGACTTCGCCTGCCTGCGCCAGCGCCTGCGCCAGAATGGCGTGCAGGAGAAGATCAGCGCACTGTGGATCGACCGTTCGCTGAGGAAGATCGGGGCGCGCTGAACGCCCGTTGGGGGAGGGCGCCATGAGCGATCTGCCGTCGAAGGCCCCGAGCCCGATCGTCTGCTACGGCCTCGCCGTCTATCTGATCGGTTCGCTTCTGTGGCGCGTGCTCATCCCCGCCCACGAGTATCCGGGGAGCACCGCGTTGTACCTCGGGATGGCGGTGGACTTGCTGGCGATCATCGGCTTGGTCGGGATCAGGGCCGGCGTGCCGAAGGCGCTGTTCTGGATCGCGCTCATTGCGGGCTTGGGCCTGTTCGCCATCCGCCTGACCAGCACGGCCAGCTGGTGGACGGGGCATCTGATGTACTCGGTCCGGTAGGTAAGGTAGGTAAGGTCCTGAAGGGCCTTGGCGGCATCCGCCCGCACCGCGTCCCGCGGCGCGGGGCGGCCCGCCACGAGAAATCACTATGCCCTGTGCGTAAAAACCGTCCTGCAAGGGGTAATGGAATTGGTCACCTGGAAGGGGCGGGCTCCGCTGCCCGGATCGAACGTTACGTAGAACGCTCTGTTCTTGTCGTCCTTGCCGGCGACTTTTCCAGAACCATCAGGCTGCAACGCCGTCAGATCGACAGTGAATGAACGCTTCGTCGTCGTTTGGCTCGCAAAAGTGAGCGTGTTCCCCTTTATGTCGACCTGCCAGTCAATCGGCCCTGGCGGCCCGCCAATCTAAGTGTCGCAGGCGGGGTTCTCCAGTGTGGAAACGGCAATCCACGTCGCGTCCGCCGCGCTGGAGATGTGAGAAGCACCCGCGAGCCCGATGAATGTCGTGAGAAACAGTCCCAACCTCATTTTATCGCCTCCCTTGGTTGCAGTTGTCCTATGACTGCACTCGGAAATCAGCGCCATTCTCACAGGTGCCCAAGAAACTGTGTCCATGGACGATGTTGTGAAGATGATTGAGGAATGGGAGGCCGCTCAGTAGGGGCGAGCCACCCTATGTCGAGGGCGTATAGACGCGCCGGCAAGCCTTAAGGCGATAGGTCATGTGGAATGCGCGGGCTCCGCTGCCCGGATCGAACGTCAGATAGAACTCTCTGTTATTCTTGTCGATGCCGACAACTTTTCCGGAACCATCAGAATTCAACGCCCTCAAATCGACGGTGAATGAATGGTTCGGAATTGCGCTCGTACTTTTAAAAGTGAGCGTGTTCCCCTTGATGTCGACCTGCCCACGGGCAGGGGCGGTCCATTCCGGCCCGGTACTCACCGTGCCGCCGCCGCACGACGTCGACAGGCCATTCTCCAGCGCGCCAACGGCAGGCCACGACGCGTCTGCCGCGCTGGAGACATGAGGAGCGCCCGCCAGCCCGATCACAGTCGCGAGAAACAGTCCCAGCCTCATTGCCGCCTCCCTTGGTTGCAGTTCCGAGTTTTCTGCTTCTCTAGCCGTGCGTCAAGGATGGCGGCGGATTTTTCAAACTGACCAACTACCCGCGCAGTGCGCAAGGATGAACGGCAACACCAGTGCGAGTGCTGCCTTCGCCAATGACGTTGCGTATCGCATGGAGCCTCAGCGCCGCGTCGCTTGGCCGTGATGCTAGCACCCCGGGGCGCGCGCGTTGTGTAACCTGGGTTACACAACCGCCCGCCGCTTCTTGTCGGGGCCGCGGGGCTTGGGAGCCGGGGCCGCCGCTCCAGTGCCCTTCCGGTAGCCGGCTTGCGGGTGCCGAGGGCGTCCTGCACAGTGTCGCCCTCCAACAGGGTCAAGGGGGCCCGCCTGCCAGGCGGCGAAGGGAGTTCCAATGTCCACTCTTCAAGCGCCGAAGATCCGCAAGCTCGCCGACGCGACCCGCGTCGAGTTCGGACCGCTTGCCTTCTATCATCCGCTGATCGCCGATGGCGACACGCCGGTCCGCACCGGCATCCAGACCTCGGCGCCGGGCTACGTCGCGCCGATGCATTTTCATCCCTATGTCGAGCTGCTGTTCATCATCGAAGGCGAGGCCGAGGTCTGGCTGCAGGGCGAGGAAGACCAGCCCTCGCGGCTGGGGCCGGGCGACTGCGTGGCGCTGCCGGCCGCCATTCCGCACAGCTTCCGGACCGTGGGTGACAAGCCGATGCGTCTGCTCGGCATCCACGCCAATCCCGACCGCGTGGTGACCTATCTCGATCGCAAGAGCGACGCCTCGGGCTATCCCGTGCTCGACGGCACGCCGGGGCCGGTCAGGGCGTCCTGACGAACCTGAACCTTCGCGACTACACACTTCAGATCTGGGACGTGTTCCTCATAAGTCTGGAAGTGTTCGCTTTCAGGGGTAAAGCCGACATCTGGCGGCGATCCGGGGTTGTCGCCTTTTGACCGAGGCTGTGTGAAAACGCCGGCTGAGTTAGAATCTGGACGACACGGCTTCGGAGTTGGAGATGAAGCGCTTCGTCGAAGGTGAGGACCGCCGGCAGGGCGTTCTGCTTCCCGAGTTCCTGGACGACTACGTGTCGGAGGAGAACGCGGTCCGAGTGATCGACGTATTCATCGAGGAACTGGACCTGGTGGCGCTTGGGTTCGAGGGGGTGGTTCCCGAGGCGACCGGGCGGCCAGCCTATCATCCGGGCCTACTGCTGAAGATCTATGTTTACGGCTACATCAACCAGATCGCCTCCAGCCGCCGGTTGGAGCGGGAGGCCCAGCGCAACGTCGAGCTGATGTGGCTGAC
>FODP01000014.1 GCA_900110395.1 Rhodospirillales bacterium URHD0017 | reverse complement strand
CTCCGGAACGGCATCGAAAACCTCATGGGTCCACTCCCTTGGAGTGTTCACCATGTCTCCGAACACCTGTTCACTATCTCTCCGGTCCATACACCCTGCGGGGGAGAGGACCATCATGGGTCTCAGCGCGCTCTTGCGCCGATGACGATGCGGATGGGCGCTTCCGTCGGGCCGGGCGATTGCGGGCCGTTCAGGGTGCCGCGGAAGCGGCGCCAGTCGGCCGGCCAGTTGCCCTTCGCGGCGTTGAAGCCCGCGGTGCGCAGGGCTTCCAGGATCGCGGACGCGGCTTCATCGGTCGCCGGGTCGCTGCCGTCCCTGATCAGCACGACCACGCCCACGATGCCGCTGACGCCCGTCCAGGTCCATGTCAGCGGCAACCAGCCGGCATCGCTCAGGGTGCCGGAGATCGTGGCGGCTGCTGCCGGCGCATCAGGTGCTTCGTCGAGGACGTAGAAGGCGGCCTTGGTGCCGGCGTACTTCTTCAGGCTCGCGACCATCGGCGACGGCTCCGGCTCGCGACTGGGCGCGGCGCTTTCCACCTCCTGCCTGGTCGGCGGCGTTTCCGCCGCGACAGCCGGGGCGGGAGCCGGCTCCGGCGCGCGCGCGGTTGCCTCCCTGACCTGCTTGCCGAGCTCGGCCACGCGCTTGCGGACTTCCTCGGCATCGACCTCCGCCGTCCGCGCCTTCTCGGCGGCGGCCGCACTGTCGCGCGCCGCCTGTGCCGCCCGCGCATCGGCGCTGGACGCTGCCTGCTCGAGCTCGAGCGTCCGCTCACGCGCCCGCGACACTTCCTGTTCGAGGTCGGCGGCATGCTTGCCCATCTCGACCTTGTAGCGATGGATGGCGGCGTACTCCTGCGCACGCACCGCGCCGCTGAACCGGAACGACAGCCAGGTCGTGACGCCGAGTGCTGCGACGGCCACGATGGTGGCGACGAGACTGACGACCATTGCCCGGTCCATGAACGTCGCCCATCCGCGAAGCTGCTCGATATCCATGGTCACCGGCTTGTTGGCGCGCATCCCCGTGACGGTCATCGTCATTGTGCTCGGCCTGTGCGCGTACGTGTCTGCATGTCGAGGCGCAGTTTAATGCGTCACGACAGGGCGTCGCTGATTTCTTAATCAACAGGCGTGGAAAGCCCGGCCGACCGCGGCAGTCGCTGTGATATTTATGTGGCGCGGTTGGGCACAATCCGCCCGGCTGAATCCAGCAGGGCGGATTGTGCCCTAAGCCTCGCGCGCGCCGCGCACCAGCCGGCCGGGCAACGCCGCCGTCGGCTCGCCATGCCGGTAGACCACGGCGCCCGACACGATCGTCGCATCGAAGCCGTCGGTGCGCTGGACCAGGCGCTTGCCGCCGGCCGGCAGGTCGTAGACCACCTCCGGGGCGCGCAGCCGCATGTTGTCGTAGTCCAGGATGTTGATGTCGGCCTTCATCCCGACCCCGAGCACGCCGCGATCATTGAGCCCGATCGCCGCAGCATTGTCCGCCGCCAAGCGCTTGATGGCCCACGCCACCGGGAAGAGCGAGCCGCCGCGATCGCGCGTCCAATGGGTCAGCGTGTAGCTGGTGGCGGTGGCATCGCACATGATCCCGACATGCGCGCCGCCGTCGCCCAGGCCGATCAGCGTATTGGGCGCGGCGATCATCTCGCGCACGACGTCAAGATTGCCGGCGGCGAAGTTGGTGACGGGGAGATAGAGCATCTCCTTCCCATCGCGTTGCAGCAGCAGGTCGTAGGCCACCTCTTCCGGCGTCCGCCCTTCCCGCCTGGCGCGGGCGGCGATGCTGGCCTCGGGCCTGGGCTCGTAGTCGGGCGGATCGCCGAACGGGAACATGCGATCCCAGCGGTCGACCCGGCGCTCGCGCCCGCCGCCCTCGAAGGCCTCCTTCATGATGCGCGCCCGGAATTCGGGCTTGCGCAGTTCGGCCAGCCGTTCGGCGAACGGAAGATGGGCGATCGCCTTGTAGGACGGCCGGCCCATGAACGGGTTCTGCGACAGCTCGAAGCCCAGCAGCACGCTGGTCGGCCGCGAGCGCACCTGGGCCGTGATGCGGAAGCCTTCCTTGTTGGCCTCGTCGATCTCGCCCAGCAGCGCGCGCCAGCTGTCCGGCCGGACATGGGATTGCAGCATCGAGATCGTGATGGGCCGCGTCGATTCCTTGGCCAGCCGGCGGAACAGGCCGATCTCGCCCATCTGGTCCTCGAAATCCGACACGATCTGCAGCCAGCCGGTACCAGTCTCGCGCATGGCATGGGCGATCGCCGTCAGCTCGGCCTCCTCGGCGCGCAGGGTCGGGATGCTGCGACCGTCGGCGGCGCGATGGTTCAAGGTCCGCGAGGTCGAAAAGCCGAGCGCGCCGGCGCGCAGGCCTTCGGTGGTGAGCTCGGCCATGTGCCGACGATCCGCCTCGGTGGCGGGCTCGCGATTGGCGCCGCGCTCGCCCATCACGTAGACGCGCAGCGCCGCGTGCGGCACCTGGGTCGCGACGTCGACGTCGTAGCGTCGTGCGGCGATGGCATCGAGATAATCGGGGAAGCTGTGCCAGTTCCACGGCAGGCCCGCGGTCATCACGACCTCGGGGATGTCCTCCACGCCCTCCATCAGGTTGATCAGCATGTCGTGCTGATCGTCGTGGCAGGGCGCGAAGCCGACGCCGCAATTGCCCAGGAGGACGGTCGTGGCGCCGTTCCACGACGACGGCGACATCCGTTCGCTCCAGGTCACCTGCGCGTCGTAATGCGTATGCACGTCGACGAAGCCCGGCGTGACGAGCTTGCCGCGCGCGTCGATCTCCTCGACACCCTTGGGAATGCTGCCGCCGATCGCCGCGACCTTGCCGTCGGCGACGGCGAGGTCCGCTTCATAAGGGTCGCCGCCCCGCCCATCGACGATCGTGCCGTTGCGAATCACCAGGTCGGGAGAGGACATGCGGATGCTCCGATGCGAGGACCGTATCGTATCGGCCTCGGAGCAGCCGAGGCAAACGCGCGACACACATGACTGGATCGCGCCAACGGCTCAGCAGCAGCGGAATATCCGACCCTCAGCGCGTATAGACGGTCGTCGAGGCGGCAGGCGCCGGTGTCGTGACCGTCGTGGTGGCGGTGGCAGGCGCCGTGGTTGTCGTCGTTGCGACGGGCGGGTTTTGCACCGTGCGTTCGGATTTGAAGGAACAGGCCGTCAGGGCCGCCGTAAGCGCCAAGCCGATGATCACGATCTTCATGAAGCCTCCTCGTGCCGAAACGGCACGACGGGCAACGTCGTCTCATCCGCCGGGTTGCCCGGCAGACTTACGTCTTCGGACCGAGGATCTCGACGTGGCCGCCCTCGCCCTCGAAGCTGCCGACCTCGATGCGTGCCTTGACCTTGGCGTCGATCAGGTAAGCCCGCACGACCAGGGCTCGCGCCAGCGCAACCTTGCGCCCGTCGATGCCGCCGAAAGCGTAGCCGCGCAGCTCGATGTGGCGCACGCCCAGCTCGGCGAGGCGCTTGGCGATCTGATCGAGCTCCGCCCGCGTGGCGTCGGTCAGGTTTGCCGACTGCCCGGCGAAGGCGATGACGGCCAGAGGCGTGCCGGGAGCCGAGGCCGCGGGCGCGGCCGGCCGGCTCGCGGCGACGGCCGGTCCGATCGGTGGCGCCAGCGATTGCACCGGAGGGGTGGCGAAGACCGGCGACGAAATCGGGCCGCTGTTCGGTGGCGGCGCTGCAGAAGCCGCCGATGGCTCACCGGGAACGGACACGAGACGGCTTTCGATCGGACCGGGCGGCGGCGGGCGCAGGCTTGCATTGCGCGCGGCGGCTTCGGGCGAGCCGGGGACCGGCACGCGGGCCGGCTGCACGACGACGATACCCGGGTCGTTCGAAGGTTGTGCTTGCTGCGCGACGGCCGGTGCAGCGCCGATGATCAGCGCGGCGAATGCCACACGGCCCAAGGCGACCGCAGACGATGACATGACCGATTACCCCTACATCGTGGCCAGCCAGGCGAAGCGCCTTGTTAGCAACAAGGGGAGGCGTTGCGAAGCCCCGAAACCCACTTACCGGCGACATGCCAAGAGAGACGGCGACGGCAATTTGCGTCAGTCATGACTCTTTGCCCGCATGGTCCGATGCAAGACCTCTACCGCTCGGCGTTCACAAGATCATAGGTGCCGCGCTCGAAGGCGTCATGGACGGCCAACGCCTTGGCGTCGGCGAACGGCAGGTACTGCATCATGATCACGCCCGCGATGCCCCGAGTGGGATCGATCCAGAAGAACGTGTTGTTGATGCCGCCCCAGCTCAGGCTACCGGGAGAACGTTTGCCGGGTACCTGATCAACCGTGATGAGGAAGCCGAGGCCCCACTTGTCGCGGCCGTCGGCGATGAAGGTGAAGTCGGCGCTACGCGGCAGCGCGGACTTGTGCGCGGGGACCGAGACCGTGCCGATGTGGTTCTGGCTCATCAGCGCCACCGTCTCGGCCTTGAGGACACGCACCCCATCGAGCGCGCCGCCGTTGAGCAGCATGCGGACGAAGCGGCCGTAGTCGCTCGCTGTCGAGGCGAGGCCGCCGCCGCCGATCGGCGCCGCTATGGCGAGCCCGGGCTGCGGTTCTTGCAGCTCAATCGCGCCGTCCATGCACTCGCCGGCGCGCTGCTGCTGCGCGACGAGGCGCGGGCCCTTTGCCTCCGGCACGGTGTAGGACGTGTCGTCCATCTTGAGCGGGGCAAAGATGTGCTGGCGGAAATAGTCCTCGAGCTTTTGGCCGGACACCACCTCGACCAGCCTGCCGACGACATCGGTGCTGGTGCTGTAGTACCAGCGCTCGCCGGGGTCGAACAGCAGCGGTCCGCCGAACGGATAGGTTTCGCCGGGGCGCGGCTTGAAATCGCGCCAGGTCGCGCTGGTGAACGGATAGGCCAATCCGGACGTATGCGTCAGGAAATGTCTGACCGTCGCCGGTCTCGAGGCCGGGCGGAGTTGGTAGACTCCGGTCGCCGCGTCGAATGATTCGAAGACTTCCAGGCCCGCAAGCTCCGGCAGGTATTTTTCGGCCGGGTCATCGAGACCGAGGCGGCCCTGCTCGACGAGTTGCATCAATGCCAGCGAGGTGATCGGCTTGGTCATCGATGCGATGCGAAACAATGCGTCGGCTGTGAGCGGTCGCCCGGTCGCGACATCGGCCACACCGAATGCGCTCTGATAAAGCACGCGCTCGCGATCGGTGATCAGCGCGACCACGCCCGGCACATCCTTGCGCTCGACCGCGCCGCGCAGGCTTGCGTCGAGGGCGGCACTCCCTGGTGAATTTTGTGCGCTCACGCTACCGGCCAATGCAGCGACCACAACGCCCGTGATGAAGACAAATCCAGCGGTCCTTCGATTCATGGAAGCCCCCTGATGTCCTGCATTGCTTGTCGTTAGGCTGCAGAGGGGCCGCGCGCAGGTTCGCGATTCACTGTGGCGGAGTCAATGCGTCGGCAGAAAGTTTGGCACCTCTGCTGCGGATTGCAGCAGGTACGGCGGGGTTGAGCGGGCCAGCCCTATTCCAGGACCGCCGCCGCCCCTGGCTGCGCCTTGGCGCGCTTCAGCAGGAAGATCAGCGGCAGCGCAACCAGCGCCACCACCATCATCAGCTTGAAGTCGTTGGCATAGGCCACGACGGCCGACTGCTTGGTCACCTCGGCGTTGAGCGCGGCTTTGCCGAGAGTCGTCGCCATGTCCCAAATGCGTCCCGGCGCGAGCGCTGACAGCGCATCGTTGTACGGCGTGACGCGGCCTGCCAGCTCGGCGTGCACCACCTGCGTGTTGCGTGTCAGCAAAAAGATCACCAGCGAGATGCCGATGCTCGAGCCGAGGTTGCGCACCAGACTGTAGAGCGCCGTGCCCTGGGTGCGCAGAGAACCGGGCAAGGTGGCGAAGGTAATGGTGCTGAGGGGCACGAACATGAAGCCGAGCCCCAGCCCCTGCAGGATGCCGGTGCGGATCAAGGTCCATTCCGAGACGTCGGGCGTGAAGCCCGTCATCTCCCACAGCACGGCGGCGGTCAGCAGCAGGCCCGACGCCAGCAGCACGCGCGGATCGAGGCGGTTGATCAGGCGGCCGACGATCATCATGGCCACCATGGTGCCGACACCGCGCGGCGCCAGGACGAGCCCGGCGGTCACCACGGGATAGCCCATCAGGTTCTGCAGATAGGGCGTGATCAGCGCCAGCGAGGCCAGCAGGATGATGCCGACCACGAAGATGAAGCAGAGGCCGACAGTGAAGTTGCGGTCTTTGAAGATCGCCGGATCGATGAAGGGCTGCTTTACCGTGAAGGTCTGCACCAGGAAGAGATAGAAGGCGAGCGCCGCCAGTACGGCCTCGATCCAGATCTCGGTCGAGGAGAACCAGTCGAGCTGCTCGCCACGGTCCAGCATCATCTGCAACGAGCCGATGGCGATCGACAGCATGGCAAAGCCGAACCAGTCGAAGCCGGTCTTGCTCGTTTTCGTCTTGCTCAAATAGGCCGAGAGACCGGCGAAAGTCAGGATGCCGATCGGCACGTTGATATAGAACACCCAGCGCCAGTTGTAGGCCTCGGTCAGCCAGCCGCCCAAGGTCGGGCCCAGGATCGGGCCCACCATCACGCCCATGCCCCACATCGCCATGGCCGAGCCGTGCTTCTCTTTCGGATAGGAATCGAGCAGCACGGCCTGGCTCAACGGCACCAGCGAAGCGCCGAACAGGCCCTGGATCAGGCGGAACGCCACCATCTCGGGCAGGCTGAGGGCGATGCCACACAATACGGATGCCGCGGTAAAACCCGCGACGGCGATCAGGAACAGCCGCTTGCGGCCGAGCCTGGCCTCGAGGAAGCCGGTGACCGGCGTCGCGATGGCGGCGGCCACGATATAGGAGGTCAGCACCCAGTTGATCTGGTCCGCCGTCGCCGACAGCGAGCCCTGCATGTAGGGCAGCGCCACGTTGGCGATGGTCGTATCCAGCGCCTGCATGATCGTGGCGAGCATGATGCAAACGGTCAGCAGCGCGAGGTGTTTGGGTTTGGCGGTTGTGGTGTGCATGACTGGAACTGTTTTCGAAGGCTGTCGACATCTCCTTCAGGCTCCTCTCCCCCGCTAGGGGGAGAGGAACATGAGTGGATGGTCCGGTGTTTCCCTCACATTCCCACGAACTGCTTCGCCGCGTCGAAAAGGTCGCCGAGATGGCGGCGGTGGCCGGTGTCGATCTCGACCGTGGCGCTCATGCCGGTGCGCAGCGGCGGCGCGTCGGCGGGCATCTGCACGGCAAGCCGGATCGGCACGCGCTGCACCACCTTCACCCAGTTGCCGGTGGCGTTCTGCGCCGGCAGGACCGAGAACTCGGTGCCGGTCGCCGGCGCCAGGCTGGTGACGGTGGCCTGCCACTCGCGGCCGGGATAGGCGTCGATGGTGACCAGCGCCGGCGCACCCGCCTTGAGGTACGCCAGATCCGACTCTTTCGGATTGGCCTCGATCCAGACGTCAGCCGAGGAGACCAGGCTGAACGCAGCCTGCGCCGCCGGCAGGTACTCGCCGACCTGCAGGGCATCGACGTTGGTGACGATGCCGGGGATCGGCGCCAGGACAGTCGTACGCGCGAGGTCGCGCTTGGCCTTGTCGACCTGCGCTTGCGCCGCGAGATAGCTCGCATTCTGCTCGATCGGCGCATCGGCCTTGCCGCCGAGCTGCGCCAGGGTGGCGTCGGCATCGTTCTGCGCCATGACCACGCGCTCGCGCGCCGCGTCGAGGTCGCGCTTGGCCTGGTCGTAGGCCGCCTGCGAGGCGACGCCGCGCTTCAGCAGGTCCTGCTGGCGCTGGAAGCCGGTCTCGTAGAAGGCGGCGTCGGTCTTGGCCTGCGCGACCTGCGCCTGCTTCTGCCGCCACGTCGCCTGCAAGGTGACGAGCTGGTTGCGCACGATGCCGAGATTGGCCTCGGCGCCCGCCAGGGCGATGCGGAAAGGCTCCTGGTCGAGGGTGAACAGCACCTGCCCCTTGTCGACCTTCTGGCTCTCCTTCACCGCGACGTTGGCGACGATGCCCGAGACGTCGGTGGCGACCGTGAGCTTGCCGGCATGGACATAGGCATTGTCGGTCGAGACGTAGCGGCCGCCCGCGGTGTAGGCGACGAGACCGCCCGCCAGCACGACGATCGGGCCGAGCGCCAGCAACAGGCGGCGCAGGGTCCTGGGTTGCTTCAGCTTGGCCAGCGTCGGCGCGGCGACCTCGTCGGCCAGCCCCAGCCGCCGGAAGAAATCGCGGTTAGCCATGGCTCACCTTCCTCTCGCCGGCCGTTGCCAGCCGGCGCAACAAATTGGTCTTCATGCTGCTCAGGACGTCGAACAGCCGATCGCGCTCGCCCTCCGAGACGCCGTGGAGCGCCTCGCCGCGGGTCAGCGCGCCGATGGCGAAGATGTCGTCGATCAGCGGATGGGCGGCCTTGGTGAGCCGCAGCAGGCGCACGCGGCGGTCCTTGTGATGAAGCAGCCGCTCGACCAGCCCCGCCTCCTCGAGCCGGTCGACGATGCGGGTGAGCGTGATCGGCTCGATCTCGAGCAGCTCGGCCAGCGCGCCCTGATGGATGCCCTCGTTGCGCGCCAGATGGGCCAGCACCTGGCACTGCGACCGGGTCAGTCCGAGATCGCGCGCGTTCTGCTCGAAACGCTTGCGCATCAGGCGCGCCACGTCGTGCAGGAGAAAGCCGAGATTATGGTCGAGATCGTCCATGTTCCTATTTCCTAAGCTCCCCTAATATAAGCTTGCTTATCACTTTCGCAAGATGGCCTGCCATAGACGACTAACCTATTGATAAAATGACACTATCTTTGATCAGGGGGGTATCGGCGAAAACTGTCTTTCCGCGCCCTACGGCGCGCAAAAACTCCCCTGCGAGCACGCGCATGGCGATACAAGCCACACCCTTTTGGGCTGGCTTTTGTTCGCAGTCCGTTCTATACTGGAGTTATTGGCTCAGGAGGCGACGCCGAACCCTGCGCGCTGGATCGCCTTGGCGATCGCGGGCAGGTCGGCGCCGGCCGGCAGGCGCATCTCGCCGCTCTTGAGATCGACGGAGAGGGGCGCGGTGCCCGCACCCGTGGCGGCACGCGTGACGGCCTTTACGCAGCCGTCGCAATCCATGCCGGTGACCTTGAGGATGAGTTCTTGAGCCATGTGATATAGCTACGCGCCCGCCGGCCCGCCCGGCAAGGGGCAAAATGACGGGGTTCTGGTGAGCGGCGACATCGACGATTTTCGCGGACTTCTGGCCAAGGTGGGCAACGGCGAGACGCTTTCCATCGGTGAAGCCGAGCGCGCCTTCGACATCATGACCTCGGGCGACGCCACCCCGGCCCAGATGGGCGCCTTCCTGATGGGCCTGAAGGTGCGCGGCGAGACCGCCCAGGAGCTGGCCGGCGGCGCCCGCGCGTTGCGCGCCAAGATGCAGGGCGTGAAGGCGCCCGCGGGGGCCATCGACATCGTCGGTACCGGCGGCGACCACCACGGGACCTACAACGTCTCCTCGTGCTCGGCCTTCGTCGTCGCCGGCGCCGGCGTTCCGGTGGCCAAGCACGGCAACCGCGCCTTCACGTCCAAGTCGGGCGCGGCCGACGTGCTGTCGGCGCTTGGCATCGGACTGGAATTGCCGATCGAGAAGCTCGAGCAGGCGCTGGTCGAGGCCGGCATCTGCTTCCTGATGGCGCCGCGCCATCACGGCGCCATGCGCAACGTCGCCGGCCCGCGCGTCGAGCTCGCGCCCAATCGCACCATCTTCAACCTGCTGGGGCCGATGTCGAACCCGGCCACGGTGAAGCGCCAGCTCGTCGGCGTGTTCGATCGCCGCTGGCTGAAGCCGGTGGCCGAGGCGCTGGGCCAGCTCGGGCTCGAGCGCGCCCTGGTCGTGCACGGCCAGGACGGCATGGACGAGCTCACCACCACGACCAGGAGCTGGGCGGCCTCCCTCGAGGACGGCAAGGTGCGCGAGATCGAGATCGCGCCGGAGGATGTCGGCGTGAAGCGCGCCTCGATCGCCGATCTCAAGGGCGCCGACGCCGCGCACAACGCCGAAGCCATCAAGGGCGTGCTGCGCGGCGAGAAGAACGCGTTCCGCGACATCGTCGTGCTGAACAGTGCGGCGGCGCTGATGGTCGCGGGCAAGGCAGCCGACCTCAAGCAGGGCGCTGAACTCGCCATTCAATCGATCGACAACGGCAAGGCGGCGCACGCGCTCGCCACCCTGCAAAGGATCTGCGCATGAGCGACACGCTCGACAAGATCGTCGCCCGCAAGCGCAGCCACGTCGGCGGTCGCATGGCGCAGAGGCCGCTGCGCATGGTCGAGGCGTTGGCGCGCGACACCGATTCGCCGCGCGGCTTCGCCAAGGCGCTCAAGGCGACCATCGCCGCGGGCCACTACGGCCTGATCGCCGAGATCAAGAAGGCCTCGCCGAGCAAGGGGCTGATCCGCCCCGACTTCGACCCGCCTGCCCTCGCCCGCGCCTATGAACGCGGCGGTGCGACGTGCCTGTCGGTGCTGACCGACGAGCCCTACTTCCAGGGCAAGGACGAGTTCGTGCGCCAGGCGCGCGACGCCACGCGACTGCCGGTGCTGCGCAAGGACTTCATGATCGATCCCTACCAGGTGGTCGAGGCGCGCGCGCTGGGCGCCGACTGCATCCTCCTGATCATGGCCTGCCTCGACGATCGGTCGGCCGCCGCGCTGGCAGAGCTCGCGCACAAATGGGGCATGGACGTGCTGGTCGAGGTGCACGATGCCAGCGAGCTCGAGCGGGCGTTGAAAATCGACAGCGATCTGATCGGCGTCAACAACCGCAACCTCAAGACGCTGGCGGTCGATCTTGCCACCACCGAACAGCTCGCCCCGATGGTGCCCAAGGACCGCGTGCTGGTGGCCGAGAGTGGGCTCGGCTCGCCGGCCGACCTTCTGCGCATGGCCAAGGTCGGCGCCTCGGCCTTCCTGATCGGCGAGAGTTTCATGCGCAAGCCCGACGTCGAAGCGGCCGTGCGCGAGATCCTGGCGAAGGCGGCATGAGCAGGAAAAAGACGCTCACGCACTTCGACGAACGCGGCAACGCGCACATGGTCGATGTGGGGGGCAAGGAGATCACCGAGCGCGTCGCCGTGGCGCGCGCCAGCGTCACCATGCAGCCGGCGACGCTGAAGCTGATTGCCGCAAAGAAGGCCGCCAAGGGCGACGTGCTGGCGGTGGCGCAGCTTGCCGGCATCATGGCCGCCAAGAAGACGCCCGACCTGATCCCGCTCTGCCATCCGCTGGCGCTCAGCTCGGTCGACCTGAAACTGACGCTCGATACCAAGCGCAACGCCGTCGACATCGAGGCGACCTGCAAGCTCAAGGGCCGCACCGGCGTCGAGATGGAGGCGCTCACAGCCGCGTCGGTCGCGGCGCTGACCGTCTATGACATGTGCAAGTCGGTCGACCGCGGCATGGTGATTTCCGACGTCCGGCTCCTCCATAAGTCGGGCGGCAAATCGGGGATGTGGAATGGCTAGCCCGCTTCTCTCCGTTCGCGACGCCCATGCCCGCGTGATCGCGGCCTTCGACGCGCTGCCCGCCGAGATGGTGTCCGTCGCCGATGCCGCCGGCCGCGTGCTCGCGCAGTCGCCCCAAGCACGGCTGACCCAGCCGCCCGCCGATCTCTCGGCCATGGACGGCTATGCCGTGCGCGTCGAGGACGTTCCGGCCGCACCGACGACGCTGACGCTGGTCGGCCAGGCGCCGGCCGGCGGCTCCTACGACCATGCACTGAAGCCCGGCGAGACGGTGCGCATCTTCACCGGTGGGCCGTTGCCCATGGGCGCCGACGCCATCGTCATCCAGGAAGACACAAAGGCGGACGGCAACAAGATCACCATCCTCGAGGCGCCGATCATCGGCCGCCACATCCGCAAGGCCGGCCTCGACTTCACGGCGGGCGACCGGCCGTTCGCCGTCGGCCGCACGCTGACCACGCGCGACGTGGCGCTGGCGGCGGCAATGAACCTGCCGTGGCTGTCGGTGCATCGCAAGCCGCGGGTGGCCATCCTGTCGACGGGCGATGAGCTGGTGATGCCGGGCGAGCCGGTCGGCCGCAACCAGATCGTCTCCTCTTCCGGCATCGCCGTGGCGGCGCTGGTGCGCGCCTGGGGCGGCGAGCCCACCCTGTTCGACATCGCGCGCGACGACGCCGCCCTGATTCAGGACCGCATCGCCGCCGGCGCCCAGCACGACCTCCTGATCACCCTGGGCGGCGCCTCGGTGGGCGACCATGACCTCGTACAGGCCGCGCTCAAGGCGCAGGGCTTCGCCATGGATTTCTGGCGCATCGCGATGCGCCCCGGCAAACCGATGATGTTCGCCGCCAGGGACCGCGCCCGCGTGCTCGGGCTGCCCGGCAACCCGGTGTCGACCATGGTCTGCGCGCTCCTGTTCCTGAAGCCGGCCATCGACCGCATGCTTGGCCAGCCGGGCGACCTGGTGACCACCCAGCCGGCGCGGCTTGCCATCGACGTGAAGGCCAACGACATCCGCGAGGACTACGTCCGCTCCAAGCTCACCCGGACGGACGCCGGCCTCGTGGTCATGCCGCATGCGCTGCAGGACAGCTCCATGTTGTCGGTGCTGGCCTGGTCGTCCGCGCTGCTGGTCCGGCCGCCCCACGACCCGGCGCGCACAGCCGGAGACACCGTGCAGGTCATCGATCTTTCCGTTCTCCCCGGCGCCTACTGAGTCTTCCCTGGCCGTGCATCATCCCCGGTATCCTCGGGATAAGTTGACATTGTGAAAGAACTAAACTAGAACATGTGTCGGGTTTCAGGATTTGTTCCGAAATCTGGTAGGCAGTCTGGGGAGAAGACGGTGTTAACCCGCAAGCAAAATGAACTGCTGATGTTCATCAACAAGCGCCTCAACGACGATGGGGTGTCGCCCTCCTTCGACGAGATGAAGGAGGCGCTGCACCTGAAATCGAAGTCGGGCATCCATCGGCTGATCACTGGCCTCGAGGAGCGCGGATTCCTGCGTCGCCTGCCGCATCGTGCGCGGGCTCTGCAGGTTCTGAAGCTGCCCGATGCTGCGGCCATGCCGGCAGCCAACGTCACGCCCCTGCTCAGCCGGCCGGGCCTGGCCGAGAGCCGCGAGGGCTTCGTGCCGCAGATCATCCGCGGCGAGAAGGTGCCGCTCGCCGGCGCCATCCAGGTCGCCAACGAGGCCCAGGCGCTCAGCCTGCCGCTCTACGGCCGCATCGCCGCCGGCACGCCGATCGAGGCGCTGCGCGACAACTCCACGACCGTCGACGTGCCCGTCACGCTCCTGAGCTCGGGCGCGCACTACTGCCTGGAGGTGCAAGGCGATTCGATGGTCGAGGCCGGCATCCAGAACGGCGACATCGCCATCATCAAGAGCGCCGACACCGCCGAATCGGGCGAGATCGTCGTCGCCCTGATCGACGACACCGAGGCGACGCTGAAGCGCCTGCGCAAGAAGGGCGCCTCGATCGCGCTCGAACCCGCCAACGCTGCCTACGAGACGCGGATCTTCGGCCCCGACCGGGTCAAGATCCAGGGCAAGCTGGCCGGGCTCTACCGCCGCTACAACTAGTCTTTGCAGGAGCGCGCGGCTCCAAGACTGTAGTTGCCAAATAACAGCACTTCAGTTATATTCGGCTGGCGCTCGCCAACCGGCGGCTCTGCTCTATGCATCGTTCATCTGAATTCCACGGCGCCCGGATGCCGTGCCGGCCTGTGCGCCGTCGTGTTTGCAGTACCCGCCAGGCCACCAAGTCGCCGTTTGCTGGCGGGCGCCCCGATCGTCATGGCGCCCTAGCGTTGTCATGAGCACCAGCGACCATACTGCCCCCTCACCCAGTTCACCCGCGAGACGGCGCAACGCCCGACGCCTGCGGCCGAGCGCCAGCAGGACGTGATCGTGCTCGACGTGTTCCTGAATGCTGCCAGTGCCAAGGTGATTGCCGCGACCTGGATCGACTACCGGCATCTCTCCCGCTTCAACGGCCGCTGGGTGACCGTGAACGTCCTATGGGAGATGAAGCCCGATCAGCCGTTCACTGCTTACTGGTAGGCTCAGGCCCCTGGAGCCTTCACAGGCGCCGCTTGGCGGCTCGGGCTGCCCGGCACCCACGGCCGGTCGCCACGGCGGGCATTAGCGGTCTCGCGGCGCACGCCCTGCTCGTCGAGCCACAATGCCTGGGCGCCTTCGCGCCAGGCGTCGCGGCGGTCGATCACCAGCCGCGGCCCGCGGCAGCGGCCCTGTGCGTCGACCGTCGACAGCACGATGTCGGCGTTGGCGCAGGCCTCGGCGAGGCGGCGATCGTCGCTCACCAGGGCAATGCGCCATGGCCCCTTGCGCCAGCGGCAGAGCCCGGTGCGGCATCCCAAGCCTGCCGCCTCCTCGTCGGCGCTGGCGAGCCAGCGCTTGGCGCCCTCCTGGCCGCTGCGCCGCGCCCAGGTGTCGGCGACGAAGCGATCGACGCGCGAGGAGGCGACGTGGACCACGCCCTTCTCATCGCGCAGGCCGAGCACGCGGCCATCGTCGCTCATCAAGAGGTCAGGCGCCGTTGGCGGGCCGAGCAGCAGGCCGAACACGACGACCGGCAATCCGGCGAGACGCCAGCCGCGGCGCCACAGCGAGAACCACAGGCCGCCGACGGTGATCAGCCACAGGCTGGCGCCCGGCATCGACGGCACCAGGGTCGCCGCGTCCGGCCAGCTGCCGACGTACCTGGCGATGGCATTCAGCCCCTCGACGCCCCAGCCCATGGGCACCAGGGCGAAGCGCTCCAGCCCGAACGGCATCAGCAGCATGGCCAAAAGACCCCACGGCATGATCCAGAAGCCGGTGAGCGGCACACCCAGAAGATTGGCGACGACGCCGAGCAGCGACAGGCGGTTGAAGTGGTAGGCGGCAAAAGCGCCGGTCGCGATCGAGGCGATCAAGGTGGTGGCGAGGCTGGCCGCGACGGCGGCGGCGAGCCGCCAGAGCCAGCGATGGCGCGCGCGGTCGGCACGCTCGTGCAGGCGTCGCCGCCAGCCGGCCGCCGCCTCCCATGCCGCGATCAGGGCGACGACGGCGGCGAACGACATCTGGAACGACGCACCGGTCAGCGATTCGGGCGCGACGGCGAGCACGATCACCGCCGACCAGGCGACCAACCGGAGCGACAGGGCCGTGCGGTCGAGCAGGATGGCGAGCAGTGCGAAGCCCGCCATGGCGCAGGCACGCTGCGCCGGAACGGGGGCGCCCGCGAGCGCGGTGTAGAACAGCGCCACCATCAGCGCGAGCACGGCAGCGATCTTCTTGGCATCGATGCGCAGCGCAAGCGGCGGCACAAGCGCGATGCCATGGCGCACCAGGCCCATGACGAGGGCGACGACGAACACGATGTGCAGGCCCGAGATCGACAGGATGTGGGCCAGGCCCGAATCGCGCATGGCCTGGGTGATGTCCTTGTCGACCGCGGTCTGCTCGCCCGCCAGCAGGGCCGCGACCACGCCGCCTTCGGGGCCGGGCAGCGCCTTCATGATGCGCTCGACCACGTCGGCGCGCAGGGCGTCGACGGCGCGCACGAAGCCGTCGGGCTTGCCGGGCTCGATCACCGCGGCGGGAGCCAGCGCATAGCCCACGGCGCCGAGCTGCTGATACCAGGCGACGCGCTGGAAATCGAAGGCGCCGGGCGCCGCCGGGCCTGCGGGCGGCGAGATGTTGGCCAGCACCAGGATGCGGTCGCCGACATGCAGCGGCGGCGCGCCCTTGCTGAGCGACACGCGCAGCCGCACCGGCGTCAGCTCGGGCGGCGGCGCGCCGTTGCCTTTCAGGCGCACGGCCTCCAGCACGACGCGCACGCCCTCGGGCAGGCGCTGGATGTCGGCGATCCGGCCTTCGACGTTGACGTTGAACAGGGGCCGGCTGAGCGTCGGCGCGGCGAGGCTTGTCGTGCGCCAGGCGATCAGGCCAAAGCCCACGGCGGCCGCGACCAGGCCGATCGCCACGGCGCGGGCGAGGCTGCCGGCCGGCGCGAAGAACACCAGCGCGAGTGCCGCGGCGGCGAGCGCCGGGCCGAGCCACAGGGCGGGCTCGCTCGGCAACTCGAAGTAGATCGCGATGCCAAGACCCAGCGCGACCGGCAGCCACAGCATCCAGCGGCTGCGCTCGGCATCGAGCTGATCCAGGATCCAGGCACGCGCCCCCACCACGCCGTCCGCCATTCCCCGTTGTTTGACAGTGCAAGGACGCTCGCCTACCTACGGCGCGCTTTTTCGGCCGAAATGCGGCAAAACCCGCGCGAACCCTGAATAATGCCCCTCTAGGTCATGACCGTCGTCACCCGCTTCGCCCCCTCGCCCACCGGCTACCTGCACATTGGCGGGGCACGCACGGCGCTGTTCAACTGGCTGTACGCCCGCCATCACGGCGGCAAGTTCCTGCTGCGCATCGAGGACACCGATCGCGCGCGCTCCACCGAGCCCGCCGTCGAGGCCATCCTGGACGGCCTGTCCTGGCTCGGCGTGCAGTGGGACGGCGATCCGATCTTCCAGTTCCCGCGCGCCGAGCGTCACGCCGAGGTGGCGCGCAAGATGCTGGCCGAGGGCAAGGCCTACCACTGCTACGCCTCGCCAAAGGAGCTCGAGGAGATGCGCGAGGCGCAGAAGCGTGCCGGCGTGCCCATGCGCTACGACGGCCGCTGGCGCGATCGCAAGCCCGAGGAGGCGCCGGCAGGCGTGGCCCCGGTCGTCCGGCTGAAGGCGCCGCAGAACGGCCAGACCGTGATCCAGGATGCCGTGCAGGGCGAGGTCAAGGTCGAGAACGCCCAGCTCGACGACATGATCCTGCTGCGCGCCGACGGCACGCCGACCTACATGCTGGCGGTCGTGGTCGACGACCACGACATGGGCGTGACGCACGTGATCCGCGGCGCCGAGCACCTCAACAACGCCTTCCGCCAGCTGCAGATCATCAACGCCATGGACTGGCCGCGGCCGGTCTATGCCCACATTCCGCTGATCCATGGCGACGACGGCGCCAAGCTCAGCAAGCGCCACGGCGCGCTCGGGGTCGATGCCTATCGCGACATGGGCTTCCTGGCGGCAGCGCTGCGCAACTACCTGCTGCGGCTGGGCTGGAGCCACGGTGACGACGAGACCATCTCGACCGCGCAGGCGATCGAATGGTTCGACCTGCCGAGCGTCGGCCGTTCGGCCTCGCGCTTCGACATGGCCAAGCTCACCAATCTCAACGCGCACTACCTGCGCGAGACGCCCGACGCCGAGCTGCTGCCGCTCGTGCTGCCGCGCATCGAGAAGGTGCTCGGCCGCGCCGTCGACGCCGCTGGCCTGGCGCGCATCGAGCGCGGCATGAACGGCGTGAAGCCGCGTTCGCGCACCGTGATCGAGCTGGCCGACAACCTGGTCTTCTATGCCCGCGACGGCGCGCCGCCGATCGGCGACGACAAGGCGCGCGCCCAGATCACGCCCGACAGCAAGGCGCTGCTCGGCCGGCTGGCGGCGGCATTCGAGGGCCTCAACGATTGGACCGAGAAGGCGATCGAGGAGGCCGTGCGCCGCTTCGCGGAAGCCGAGAACGTGAAGCTGGGCCAGGTCGCACAGCCACTGCGCGTTGCCCTCACCGGGTCGACGGCGTCGCCCGGCATCTTCGAGGTCGTGGCGATCCTGGGTCCGGCGGAGGCCAAGGCGAGATTGCTCGCCGCCGGCGGATAGAGCTCATGCACGTCCGGTCGTCACAATGCGGCGATGGCATTGCGCGTCTGGCTCTGGCTTCTGTCGCTCACCGTCCTGTGGGGCGGCTCGTTCTTCTTCGCCAAGGTGGCGGTGAGCGAACTCGGCCCGTTCACCGTGGTGTTCGCCCGTGTCTCGCTCGCGGCGCTGGCGCTCGCGCTGGTCGTCCCGCCGCGATGGGACGCGCCGTGGCGCGCGTACTTCGCCATGGGCTTCCTGAACAACGCCCTGCCCTTCAGCCTGATCTTCTGGGGCCAGACGGAGATCGCCGTGGGCCTGGCCTCGATCCTCAATGCCACCACGCCGCTCTTCACCCTGGTCGTCGCCCACTTCCTCACGCCCGACGAGAAGATCGACCGGACCAAGATCGCCTCCCTGCTGTTCGGGCTTCTGGGCGTCGTCGTGCTGATCGGTCCGGCCGCCTTGAATGGCGGCTCGACGCTGTGGGGCCAGGCGGCCTGCCTGGCGGCCGCCCTCTCCTATGCCTTCGCCGGCGTCTATGGCCGGCGCTTCCGGCGCATGGGGGTCGCGCCGACCGAGGCTGCGGCAGGACAGGTCACGGCCAGTGCATTGTTGATTCTGCCGATCATGCTTGTCGTCGACCGGCCATGGACGCTCGCGGCGCCGCCATCGCTCGCGGTCGCGCTCGCCCTGGCCGGGCTGGCCCTGCTGTCGACGGCGCTGGCCTACGTCCTCTATTTCCGCATCCTCGCCGCCGCCGGCGCCACCAACCTGCTGCTCGTCACCTTGTTGATTCCCGTGCCCGCCACCCTGCTGGGTGCGCTCGTCCTGGGCGAGCCACTGGAGCCCCGGCAGTTCGCCGGGATGGCCCTGATCGGGGTCGGATTGGCGCTGATCGACGGCCGCATTACAGGCCTGCTGCGGCCCGCGAAATAGCGGCTGGCCCGCACAATTGCGCCTCCGGAGGGGGCTTGTTAGGGTGCCCCTGAACCCGTGAAATCGAGCTGAAAGAGTGTCCTATGGCCAAGTCGACCGCCACGCTGACCGATAACGAAACCGGCAAATCCTACGAGTTTCCCATCATCCACGGTACGGTCGGACCGCGTCTGGTCGACATCCGCAAGATGTACGGCGAATCGGACATGTTCACCTACGATCCGGGCTTCACCTCGACCGGCTCGTGCGGCTCCAAGATCACCTACATCGACGGCGACCAGGGCGTTCTGCTCTACCGCGGCTACAACATCGCCGAGCTGGCCGAGCAGAGCGACCACATGGAGGTCTGCTACCTCCTGATGAAGGGCGAACTGCCGACCAAGTCCCAGAAGGAGAAGTTCACTCGCGACATCACGCTCCACACCATGGTGCACGAGCAGCTCAGCCAGTTTTATCGCGGCTTCCGGCGCGACGCCCATCCGATGGCGGTGTGCTGCGGCGTGGTCGGCGCCATGGCGGCCTTCTACCACGACTCGCTCGACATCCATGACCCGCACCAGCGCATGGTGGCCTCGTACCGCCTGGTCGCCAAGATGCCGACCATCGCCGCCATGGCCTACAAGTATTCGGTCGGCCAGCCATTCGTCTATCCGCGCAACGATCTCAGCTACGCCGCCAACTTCCTGCGCATGATGTTCTCGGTGCCGGCCGAGGAATACGAGATCAATCCGGTGCTCGAGAAGGCGGTCGACCGCATCCTGATGCTGCACGCCGACCACGAGCAGAACGCCTCGACCTCGACGGTGCGTCTGGCGGGCTCCTCGGGCGCCAATCCGTTCGCCTGCATCGCCGCCGGCATCGCCTCGCTGTGGGGCCCGAGCCACGGCGGCGCCAACGAAGCCGTCATCAACATGCTGAACGAGATCGGCGGCAAGCAGAACATCCCGGGCTTCCTGAGCCGCGTGAAGGACAAGCAGGACCACACCCGCCTCATGGGCTTCGGCCATCGCGTCTACAAGAACTACGATCCGCGCGCCAAGGTCATGCGCCAGACCTGCCACGAGGTCCTGACCTCGCTCGGCATCACCCACGACCCGCTGCTCGAGCTCGCCATGGAGATGGAGCAGATCGCGCTCAAGGACGACTACTTCATTTCCAAGAAGCTCTACCCCAACGTCGACTTCTACTCGGGCATCATTTTCCGGGCGATCGGCATCCCGACCTCGATGTTCACCGTTCTCTTCGCGGTGGCGCGCACCGTCGGCTGGATCTCGCAGTGGAATGAGATGATCGAGGATCCGGACCAGAAGATCGGCCGGCCGCGTCAGCTCTACAACGGCCAGACCGAGCGGCCCTACAAGCCGCTGCACATGAGAGGCTAAAACGCTCGATCGCTATCCTGGGAGGAAGCGAGACATGGCACGATCATCGCGAGGGCCGCGCCCGGCAACGACCTGGGCGGCCGAGCAGAACTCCCGGCCGCTGCCGCGCATCGTGCGGCTCGGCCGGCCGGCCAACGACAATGTCCGCCAGCTGCGACCGTTGATGCTCGCGCTGTACGGGGCGTTCGCTACCGCCGTCGGCCTGTTCGCCTTGATACACTGGCAGGTGATCTAGCGTAGCGCGCCGCGCGTCCGCTGCTGACGCGCCAGAGCGGCTTCGTCGTCCCATGTCAGCTTGCCGTGGCGCACCAGCAGTGCGCCGTCGACCAGCACGTCGCGCACCGCGCGGGGATTGAGCGAATAGATCAGGTTCGCCTCCGGGTCATGCGCCGGCGTCGCCTCGAGCCTGTTGCCGTCGAACACGACGAGGTCGGCGCGCTTGCCGGCTTCGATGCTGCCCACGAGCGCATCGAGGCCGAGCGCCCGCGCACCGTCGATGGTGAGCATGCGCACCATCTGGCGCACCGGCCGCACCTCGGGATCGTCGGCCCGCATCTTGCCGACCAGGGCCGCCAATCGCGCCTCGGCCAGCATGTCCATGGCGTTGTTCGAAGCGGTCCAGTCGGTGCCGAGCCCGATCGGTACGCGGCCCACCAGGCGCGCCAATGGCAGGGTCCGTGCCTCGATCTTGAGGTTGCTCGCCGGGCAATGGGCGATGGCGATGCCGTGGGCCGGCCAGGCATCGAATTCCGCGTCGCTGAGATAGATTGCGTGCGCGGCCACGGTGCTGGGCGTCGCCAGACCGGTTGCGACCAGGCAGGCGAGTGCCCCGTCATGGCCGCGCCGACGCACGGCGGCGACCTCCGGCTCGTTCTGCGCGACATGGATGAAGACCTTGGCGCCGGTCCTGTCGGCGCGGCGCGCGCACTCCGTCAGGAGCGCGTCGGAGCAGGTATCGAGGGCATGCGGGGCGATGCCGGCGAAGATGCGACGGCGCGGATCGGTGCCGTAGCGCTCGAGAACCGCGTCCGCCGTCTTCCAGTCCGCCGGCGCGCGGGCATCGACCAGCGAATGGCCGACCACGGCGCGGATGCCCGAGGCCTCGATGCCGGGGGCGATGCGATCCATGTTGCCCAGCCGATCGGCGATGCAGGTGACGCCGTTCAGCAGGAACTCCGCGCAAGCGGCGCGCACCGAGAGGACGTGGTCCTCGACCGTAAAACTCTCCTGGCCGCGCATGGCATAGCCCGCCGACCAGAAGGCGCGCGGCTGGTCTTCGGCCATGCCACGATAGAAGGCGGTCGCGGCGTGGGTATGGACGTTGACCAGGCCGGGCGCGACCAGCGCCTCGCGGCAGTCGATCGGCGTGTCGCCGGGCCGCGCCAGGCTGCCCGCCGGACCAAGGGCTGCGATGACATCGCCCTCGATCCGGATATCGGCCGACGGCAGGAATTCGTTGGCGGCGTTGACCGTGAGGACGGCGCCACCGGTGAGAACGATCGCCATGTCAGCTCCTGCCCCGTCGCCGCCGCCGCGGTGGTGCGGCCAGGAAATCGGCGAACGCGCCCAGCCGTTCGCTGATGTGGTTGATCATCAATCGGGCCGGCGGCGACAAACGGCGGTAGCGCGGCACCAGGATGCCGATACGGCTTTGCGCCAGCCCCGGTTCGGCCAGCGGCACGTGCACCAGCTCGCCGCGGCGGATCTCCTCGATGAAGCCGATCGGCGTGAAGAAGCCGATGCCCAGCCCCGAGCGGATCACCTGGCGCATGAACTCGATGGAGTTGGAGACGACGCGCGGCGACAGGCGCGCGCCGGAGCCCGAGAACTCCATCGCCATGATGGCGTCGAGCAGCCAGCGGTCCTGCAGCATGACCACCGGATGGCCGACGCACTCGGTGAGCGTCAAGGACTTGCGCCCGGCCAGCGGATGGTCAGGCCGCATCAGCGCACCGACCGAGGTCGGGAACTCGGCGATGACGTCGACGCCGCGGTGGCGGGCGTCGACGAACAGCACGCCGAAGTCGTTGTCGCCCGAGCGCAGCGCCTCGCCGATCTCGCTCGGATGCACGGCGAGCACGGTGAAGGTCACCTTGGGATGGCGCGCCGACACCTCGTCGACGACCTGCGGCAGGAAGCGCACCAGCATCGATTCCAGCGAGATGATGCGGACGTCGCCGCTCACCGTGCCGCCGAGGCTCGCGATCTCCGCCCGCGTACGCTGGTATTCGTTCTGCGTCTCACGCACGTGGCGCAGCAGCAATTCGCCGGCCGCCGTCGGGCGCACGCCGCTGCGGCCGCGCTCGAACAGCGCCACGCCCATCTCGTCCTCGAGCCGCAGGATCTGCCGGTTGACCGCCGACGAGGCGACGCTCAGCGCATCGGCCGCCTTGCGGATCGAGCCGTGGCGCGCGACATGGTCGAAGTAGCGCAGCACCGCCGCATGCATGCGATCTGGCCTCCCCTCCGGCCCTGGACGGGCGATGCCGAAATGGCAGCACACCGCGCGAATTAATGTTCTTTTCTAGAGCACTGCACGTCAATAGCGTTTCATTGGGGAACGACGAAGGGGAAGTCGCCATGCGCCAGCTCGGTTCCAGCATCCGCCGCCGCTCACTGCTCAAAGCCGGAGCCGCCGCCACCGGCTTCGCCGCCTCAGGCCTCCTCCCCGGGGGCGGCTTTGCCCAGGCCAAGACCCAGACCGTCAATCTCCAGCTCGGCTGGCTCGCCGGCAACAATCAGATCGGCGAGGTCGCCGCCAAGCATCTCGGCTACTTCGAGGAGGAGAAGCTCAACGTCGTGATCCATCCCGGCGGGCCCAGCATTGACGGCGTAGCGATCGTCGCCTCGGGCCGCCACGACATAGGCCAGGTCTCGTCGAGCCCCTCGCTGATGCTGGCGGCGTCGCAGAAGATCCCGGTGATGTGCTTCGCCACCGGCCTGCAGCAGCATCCCTACGCCTATTTCTCGCTGCCCAAGAAGCCGGTGCGCCAAGCCAAGGACCTCATCGGCAAGAAGGTCGGCATCCAGGCGACCGCCAAGGTCCTCCTGAACGCGCTGATGAAGAAGCACGGCATCGCCGAGAAGGACGTCGAGATCGTGATCATCGGCTCGGAGATGACGCCGATCCTGACCGGCCAGACCGACGTGGTGAGCGGCTGGATCACCAACACCACGACCTTGAAGCCGCTCGGTCCCGACCGCATCGATCTCCGCCTGTGGGACGCCGGCGTCCGGCTCTATGCGCTGCCCTACTACGCCACCAAGACCACGATCGAGAAGAAGCCCGAGATGCTGGCGGGCTATGTCCGTGCCGCGTCGCGCGGCTGGGAGTACGCGCTCAAGAACCCCGACAAGGCCGCGGCCCTGCTGGTCAAGGAGTACTCCAACCTCAACCTCGCCGACGAGGTCGAGGGCAGCAAGGTACTGCTCACCTTCGCCTTCAACGCCAACACGCAGGCCAACGGCTGGGGCGCCTTCGACCCGGCGATCTGGCAGGAGCAGATCGCGCTCTACGACGACCTGAAGCAGTTCTCCGCCGGCGCCCCCAAGCTCGAGGACGTGATCACCACCAAGATCCTCGACGCCACCAAGGGCGCCCGCGCCAAGGTCGGCTGAACCGATGGCGGTCGCCGTCCAGTGCGAGCGGATCACCGTGCGCTTCACGACGGAGCGCGGCACGGTCACGGCGCTGGAAAACATCGACCTCGCGATCCCCCGCGGCAGCTTCCTCACCCTGCTCGGCCCGTCGGGCTGCGGCAAGTCGACGTTGTTGCGGGTGATGGCCGACCTGATCGAGCCCAGCGGCGGACGGATCTCCGTACTGGGCGATGCGCCGGCGACCGCTCGGCTCAATCGCGAGATCGGCTTCGTCTTCCAGGATGCCGCGCTGCTGCCGTGGCGCACCGTGCTCGAAAACGTCACGCTGCCGCTCGAGGTCGGCGGCGGCAAGGCCCTGCCCGGCGCACGCTCGCCGCAGGACCTGCTGGCCCTGGTCGGCCTCACCGGCTGGGAGCAGGCCTATCCGCATGAACTGTCGGGCGGCATGCGCCAGCGCGTGGCGATCGCCCGCGCCCTGGTGTCCGGCCCGCGGCTGTTGCTGATGGACGAGCCGTTCGGTGCGCTCGACGAGATCACCCGCGATCGCCTGAACGAGGAACTGCTGCAGGTCTGGGAATCGACCGGGACCACGATCGTGTTCGTCACCCATTCGATCTACGAGGCGGCCTTCCTCGGCCAGAAGGTGCTGCTGCTGGCCGCCCGACCGGGCCGGGTCCGCGAGCTGGTGCCGGTCACCCTGCCGACGCCGCGTCGGCTTGCCATGCGCGAGACGCCGGAGTTCGTGGCCCTGGCCGGCCATCTGCGCCGCGTGCTGGAGACCTGCTGATGGCGAACCAGGCCGAACCGGTCACCATGGCTAGCGCCTTTACGGAGGATGCCGAGGCCCAGGCGCGCTTCCTCGCCCGCAAGCGCTACCTCGCCTGGCGCGGCCGCCTGCTGCCTGTGGCGGCCGTGATCGTCTTCCTGCTGGTGTGGTGGCAGGCGGTGAAGATCTTCGACATCCAGCCGTTCATCGCGCCCTCGCCGGTGGCGGTGGGCCAGGTGCTCTACGACCGCTTCGACATGCTGATGGCCAACCTGCTGCCGACGGCGATCGAGGCCGTCTCCGGCTTCATCCTGGGCAACCTCGCCGCCATCACGCTGGCGACCGCCTTCGTCTATCGCAAGACCATGGAAGAGGCGCTGTTTCCCATCGCCGTGATGGTCAACACCATCCCGGTCGTCGCCAAGGCGCCGATCCTGGTGCTGCTGCTGGGCAACGGCATGGAGCCCAAGATCGCCATCGCCGCCATCATCTGCTTCTTCCCGACCTTGGTGAACATGACGCGCGGCCTGCGCGACGTGCGCGCCGAGCAGCTCGAGCTGATGCGCATCCTGTCGGCCACGCCCCGCGAGGTCTTCATGCGCATTCGTGTCCCCAACGCCCTACCCTACCTCTTCTCGGCCCTGAAGATCGCCGCCTCCACCGCGGTGATCGGCGCCATCGTGGGCGAATGGATCGGATCGACCAAGGGCATCGGCGCACTGATCATCCAGTCGACCTACAATTTCGATTCACCGCTGCTCTACGCCACCATCGTTGTCGGCTCGACCTTCTCGGCCCTGTTCTTCGGCGTCATCTCACTCGCCGAAAAACGCCTGCTGCGCTGGAACGTGACGCACGGCGTCTGAACCCCACATTCCGCAAGGAGGCTTCATGACCTCGACCCCTCAGTTCATCAACGAGCCGGCCGGCCGCGTGCCCGTCGCCGCTTCATCCGATCTCGTGGTCGTGGGCGGCGGCCCGGCCGGCATAGCCGCGGCGCTGGCCGGCGCGCGCAATGGCCTGAGCGTCACCCTGCTCGAACGCTACCCGTATCTCGGCGGCCTGGCCTCTGGCGGCATGGTCCTGGTGCTCGACGACATGTGCAACGGCCAGGAGATCGCCGTGCGCGGCCTCTGCGCCGACCTCATCGCGCGACTGGAGCTGCTTGGGCTGGCGGTCACGCCGCCCGAGGCCGATCGCCGGTCAGATGTCGCGATGTGGCGCAAATGGTCGCGCTGGGGCGTGTTCGACTTCACCTCGCACCTGAAGCCGCAGCCCATCGTCTATGCCGCGGCCTTCGATCCCGACGGCTTCAAGCGCGTGTCCAACGACATGATCGCCGAGGCCCAGGTCAACCTGCGCCTGCATAGCTGGTTCAGCCGCGCCATCGTCGAGGACGGCGCGATAAAGGGCGTCATCTGCGAGAGCAAGGAAGGCCGCCAGGCCATCCTCGGCAAGGTCGTCGTCGACGCCACCGGCGATCTCGATGTTGCGGCCTCGGCCGGCGCGCCCTTCATCGAAGGCGCCTACATCGTCACCACCGTGTTCCGCCTGGGCGGTGTCGACGTCGAGGCGGCCGAGCGCTTCGAATACGAGGAGCCCGAGGCGTTCAAGGCGATCGACCGCGAAGCCAAGCGCCTGATCGGCGGCTCATGGGACAAATGGTGGCTGAAGACGCCGCTGCCCGGCGTCGTCTGGTGCAACTGCCCGCACATGGCCAACTACAACGGGCTGAAGGTCGACGACCTGACGCGCGCCGACTTCGAGGGCCGCAAGCGGATCGCCAAGCTGGTCGAGTACCTGCATGAGAAGATGCCGGGCTTCCGCGACTGTTTCGTGGTCGACGTGGCGCCCCAGCTCGGCATCCGCCAGACCCGGCTGCTCGAAGGCCTATATGTGGTGACCAAGGAGGACGTGACCGAACGCCGGCACTTCGCCGACAGCGTGGCGCGCGGCCGCGACTACTACACGCCCTACCGCTCGCTGCTGCCGCGCGAGGTCAAAGGCCTGATCGTCGCCGGCCGGCATTATTCGGCAACCTCGTCGGCCCAGCGCATGTCGCGCGAGATCCCGCCCTGCATGGCGATGGGCGAGGCCGCCGGCGAGGCGGCGGCGCTGGCGCTCGAAGGGAACGTGGCGCTCGATCGCGTCGACGTCGGCAAGCTGCAGGCCCGCCTGCGCGAGCGAGGCGCCGATCCCGGAGACCGGCCGGCTGCCAATGCCACCGTCCTGAGGGCCGCCGAATGACCGTTGCCCAGCCCCTCACCGGCATAAAAGTGCTCGATTTCACGCAGGTCATGATGGGACCGTGCGCCACGCAGATGCTCGCCGACTACGGGGCCGACGTCATCAAGATCGAGCGGCCGGGCGCCGGCGACCTGTCCAGGACCTCGCTGGCCGACGATCCGGACGGGCTCAACAATCCGGTGTTCAGGAGCCTCAACCGCAACAAGCGCTCGATCGCCCTCGACCTGCGCGGCGAGGCTGGCAAGGCGGTGGTCTATGACCTGGTGAAGACGGCCGACGTCGTGGTGAACAATTTCCGCGCCGGCGTCATGGATCGCATGGGCTTCGGCTACGAGGCACTCTCCAAGATAAACCCGCGCATCATCTGCGCCTTCGGCTCGGGCTTCGGCCAGAGCGGGCCACTGTCGCACAAGGGCGGCCAGGACATCCTGGCCCAGGCGCTGAGCGGCGTGATGGCGCGCAAGCCCGATCAAAGCCTGCCGACGTCGATCTACGCCACGGCGCTGGCCGACTATTCGGCCGGTATGCATCTCATGCAGGGCATCCTGCTCGCCTTGATGCAGCGCGAGAAGACCGGCGTCGGCCAGTCCCTCTCGGTGTCGCTCTACGATTCCATGCTCGCCATGCAGATGCAGGAAGCGGCGATGTGGCTGCAACGCAAGCGCGAGCTGAATTGGGGCGCCTTCCCGCTGACCGGCGTGTTCCAGACCACCGACGGCGCGGTCGTGATCGTGGGGGCCTTCAAGGCCAATCCGCTGCAGGATATCTGCCGCGCGCTCGGCCTGCCCGACCTGTCGGCCGATCCGAACTACGCCAGCTTCGCCAAGCAGGCGGAGAACAAGGCGGAATTGCACCGCCTGTTCCGCAGCAAGCTCTCGACCGACACGACGGCACACTGGCTCGCCAGGCTCGAGGAGCAGGATCTTCTGTGCGCATCGGTGCAGACCCTGGGCGAGGCACTGGCGTCGGAGCAGACCGCCGCGAACAACATGATCGTGTCGCTCGACGCCAACGGCAGTGGCCGCAACGAGCCGCTGAAGCTGGTCGCCTCGCCCATCACCATGGACGCCTCGGCGTTCCAGCTGCGCCATGCGCCACCAAGCCTCGGCGAGCATGGCGCGGAGATCCTGGGCGAGCTGGGCTACGCGCCCGACCGCATCGCCGAGCTGCGCAACGGCAAGGTGCTTTCATGACCATCCGCTTCGTCGTGGAGAACCATGTCGCGCGCGTCACGATCGACCGGCCTGACCGCATGAACGCCATCGACGAGGCGTCGGAAGCCGAGCTGATGCGCATCTGGTCGGCCATTGAACGCGACGACCAGGTGCGTTGTGTCGTGCTCACCGGCGCCGGCGAGCGCGCCTTCTGCACCGGCGCCGACATGAAGCAGAGCGGCAACAAGACCGGGCTGGAATACTGGGCGGCGGCGCGGCCTGGCGGCTTCGGCGGCTTGGCGTTGCGCGAGACCCTCGACGTCCCGGTGATCGCCCGCGTCAACGGCCATGCGCTGGGCGGCGGCATGGAGATGGTGTTGGGCTGCGACATCGTCATCGCCGCCGAGAATGCAAGCTTCGGCCTGCCCGAGCCACGCGTCGGCCGGCTGGCGCTGGACGGCGGCATCGCCATCCTGCCGCGGCGCATCCCGCACGTCTGGGCGATGGGCATGCTGCTGACTGGCCGGCGCGTCCCTGCGGAGGAGGCGTTGCGCCTTGGCCTGGTCAACGAAGTCGTGCCGCAGGCCGGCCTCGACGCGGCGGTCGAGCATTGGCTTGCCGACGTCCTTGCCTGCGCGCCGCTCTCGGTCAAGGCGATCAAGCAGATGGTGCGCAGTGGCGCTGGCCTCTCGCCACAGGAGGCGCAGCAGCTGCGCCTGCCGGCCCTGGTCGCCGCCCTTCAGTCGACGGACCAGGACGAGGGTGTGCAGGCGTTCATCGAGAAGCGCCCGCCGCAGTGGCAGGGTCGCTGATGACCTACGTCGTCACCTCGACCTGCATCGATGTGAAGGACGGCATCTGCCAGAAGGTCTGCCCCGTGGAATGCATCTACGAGGGCGGCCGCATGATGTACATCCAGCCCGACGAATGCATCAATTGCGGCATCTGCGTCTCGGTCTGCCCGGTGCAGGCGATCTATGAGGATGTCGACGTGCCGGCCGCGGAAGAGGCCTTCATTGCCGCCAATGTCGAGTTCTTCTCGGCCGGCGTCACCGGTTGGGGAAGCCCGGGCGGCATCACATCAGACCTTGTCAGCACGCTCGACGTGCCCTTGGTGAAGGGCTTCCGCGCAACCCAGTCCTGAGGCCCCTACTTGCAGGCGGCCAGGTGCGCGGCGCTCACCCCAACCTGCACGATGCGCGGCTTGTCGACTCCGGCCACGCCGACATACTTGAAGACACGGTTGTCGATCTCGCGCTTCTGCGCTGGCTGGGCCACCACGGTCGCCGTGCCGGCGATCAGCGGCCAGAAGGCCGAGGCCTGCGGCTGCTTGGCGGGGTCGCGGTCGAAGGTGAAGTCGATGCCGGTGTTGGTATTGGTACGGTGCCTACGGGCGTTTCAGGCGATCGACCATACACATTCTTTGTCGTCGGCGCGGGCGGCGATTAGCCAATTTGGCCGTCGAGCGACCGGCCCCGCCCCTGTTCTATAATCTACCGAACCTGTGCTGATCTAGGCGCGATCGGATTAGCCGGATTTCCGCTCGATCAGCTCGATCTTGTAGCCGTCGGGATCCTCGACGAAGGCGATCACGGTGGTGCCGAACTTCACCGGCCCGGGCGCGCGCGTGACCTTGCCGCCGGCCTTGGTGACCTCGGCGCACATGCCGGCGACGTCGGGCACGCCGACCGCGAGATGGCCGAACCCCGAGCCCAGCTCGTAGGGCTCGTGGCCATAGTTGTAGGTCAGCTCGACGGCACAGTGCTCGCTCTCGTCGCCGTAGCCGACGAAGGCCAGCGTGTACTTGCCGTCCGGCACATCGCGCTTGCGCAGGAGCTTCATGCCCATCGGGCCGGTGTAGAAGGCGATCGACTTGTCGAGGTCGTGCACGCGGATCATCGTGTGCAGCATCCGGGCGTTGGTCATGGCGTCGGGCATCGTCCTCTCCTCTACCTGATCATGGCGGCGAAGGTCGCCTCGGCCGCAACCTTGCCTTCGACAATTCCCTTGCCGGAGAACTTCCAGACGTTGGCGCGGCTCTGGATCTTCTCGACATGCAGTTCCAGCCGGTCGCCCGGCACGACCGGCCGGCGAAAGCGCACGTCGTCGATCGACATGAAATAGACGAGCTTGCCCTCCGCCTCCTGGCCGAGGCTGGTCATCACCAGCACAGCGGCAGTCTGCGCCATCGCCTCGATGATCAGCACGCCCGGCATCACCGGCTCGGACGGGAAATGGCCCTGGAAGAAGGGCTCGTTGATGCTGACGTTCTTGATGCCGACGGCACTGCTGTCGAGCCGCATCTCGGTGACGCGGTCGACCATCAGCATGGGATAGCGGTGCGGGATCAGCTGCAGGATGCGCTTGATGTCGGCCACGGTCGCCGTCGCGGTCACCGCCATGCTGGTCTTGTCGGTCTGCATGTTCATGTCACCGCCATCCCCATCCCCATCCCCATTAGAAGCGCGTGCCGAAGCTGAAGCGGATGTTCTCCGTCTTGTCCCACGGGTCTTTCTGCAGCGGGACGGCATAGTCTATACGGATTGGCCCAAAGGGCGACATCCATTGAATGCCGACGCCGGTCGAAACCCGCATGGTATTGCTGGTCAGCACCGTGTTGCTGTACTGGGCTGGCCCGCCCAGGCCCCACAGCGAGCCGACATCCATGAAGGCCTTGCCGAAGATGCCGATCTCCTTGGGCAGTCCCAGCGGGAAGCTGAGCTCGGTCGTGGCGCTGTAGAAATAGGTGCCGCCGAGCGAGTCCGCGGTGATCGAATCGCGCGGCCCGATGCCGCCGACCTGGAACCCGCGCAACGTGTCGCCGCCGATGAAGAACAGGTTGTTCAGCCTGAGCGACGAGCCGTTGTAGGGGAACACCGCGCCGACCGAGCCGCCGACCGAGGCGACGACGTCGTCGATGATGCTCTGATAGTAAACCGCATCGGCCGTCGAGCGGTAATACTGCTCGGTGCCGATTGCGCCTGCCACCGCGTTCGAGTTGCGCAGCAGGAATCCCTTGGTCGTGTTGAGGCGGGTGTCTCGGGTATCCCAGGCCAGCGTTTCGGAGAGCTCAGAGACCACCGACGTACCGGCGTTGAGCTGCACGATGGTCGAGGCCCACGGCTGAACGTTGTAGATGTCGGTCTGGCGCAGCGTATAGCGGACGTTCTGCCGCAAGTGCTCGGTATAGGCCCAGCCGGCGCGCAAGGCGAAGCCGATGCTGCGGTCGTTGTACGAGGCCACCTGCTGGCGGTCGTTGGAGGTGCGGAAGATGTCGAAGCCCGCCGCCATCGGGCGGTCCATGAAATAGGGCTCGGTGAAGCTCAAGTCGACCAAGGTGCTCAAGGTGCCGATCGACACGCCGAGCCGCAGCTCCTGGCCCTTGCCGAGCAGGTTGCGTTCCTTGATCGAGACGTCACCCAACACGCCCGACGTGGTCGAGTAGCCGGCGCCGAAGGAGATGTCGCCGGTGCTCTGCTCGACCACCTGGACCTCGAGGTTGGTCTTGTCCGGCGCCGAACCGGGCTGAGCGGAGATGTCGACCTTTTCGAAGAAGCCGAGGTTCTTCAGGCGCTGCTGGCTGCGCCGCACCTTGGCGGTCGAGAAGGCGTCGCCCTCGGCCAAGCGGAACTCACGGCGGATCACCTTGTCCAGCGTGCGCGTGTTGCCCGAGATGTTGATGCGCTCGACATAGACACGCGGGCCTTCCTGGACGTCGAAGGTGACATCGACGGTCAGGTTGTCCTTGTTGCGCCGGATGTTGGGGCGGACCTCGACGAAGGCGTAGCCCAGCGAGCCCACGAGGTCGCTGAGCGCCGTCACCGTCTTCTCGACCTCGTCGGCGTCGTACCAGTCGCCCTCCGCCATCGTCAGGTAGCTCTGCAGCACGTCGACATCGAGGCCCTGGAAGCGGGTCGACACCTCGACCTTGCCGAACTTGTAACGCTCGCCTTCGCTGATCGTGAAGGTGATGAAGAAGCCCTCGCGGTTCGGCGCAAGCTCGGCCACCGCCGACACCACGCGGAAGTCGGCATAGCCTTCCGAAAGGTAGAACTTGCGCAACAGCTCGCGGTCGAGATTGAGGCGGTCGGGATCGTAGCGGTCGTCGGACGACAGGAAGCGGTACCAGGCGCTCTCGCTGGTCCTGATCTTGCCGCGCAGCGTGCCGTCGCTGAACGCCTCGTTGCCGACGAAGCTGATGCGCTGCACGCCCGTCACGTCGCCTTCGTTGATCTCGAAGACGAGATCGACGCGGCCCTGGTCGAGCTTGATGACCTTGGGCTCGACCGAGGCGTTGTAGCGTCCGCTGCGACGGTAGATCGTCAGGATGCGCTCGACGTCCGCCTGCACGCGCGCGCGCGTGAAGACCTGGCGCGGCTTGGACTGCACCTCGTCGCGCAGCTTGTCGTCCTCGATCTTGCGGTTACCCTCGAAGGCGACGCGGTTGATGATGGGATTTTCCACGACCTTCACGACCAGCGTCGAGCCCTGCATCTCGATCGTGACGTCGGAGAAGAGTCCCGTACCGAACAGCGCCTTCAGCGAGCGGTCGGCGGCGGCGTGGTCGTACGGCTGGCCTTCCTTGAGCTGCAGGTAGGAGCGGATGGTCTCCGGCTCGGCACGCACGTTGCCCTGGATCTGCACGCCCGTGATCGTGCCGCCAACGGCCGCAGCGCCGGGACCACGCTGGGCATGCGCCGCCGTGCCGAAGGTGAGGATTGCCGCAACGGCCAGAACAGCCCAACGAAAGATCAAACTCACCCCCGGCACCTTCCCAGACGACCTGCCGGCCAGTTTCAGGACCGCATTTTCATAGACCGGCAATACGGACTTAGCTACCCCTTTGTCCCCGGTTGTCCGCCGCCCGGAGATCGCGTCATGTCACCGCAGCAAGGCCTTAGGTGAACATGCGCAGGATCTGCTTTATGTCGTTGAAGGTCGCCAGCAGGGCCAGGCCGATCACCAGGCTGAATCCGACCTTCAGACCGAGCTCTTGTGCACGCAGACTGAGCGGCTTGCCGCGCACCGCCTCGTACAGATACATCGCGAGGTGGCCGCCATCGAGCATCGGCACCGGCAGCAGATTGAAGATGCCGAGCACCACCGAGAGCGCGATCACGAGATTGAGGATGCCGGTCCAGCCGGCGTAGGACGCCTCACCCGCCGCCTTGGCGATGCGGATCGGTCCGCCCAATTCATCCACAGGTCGCGCCGCGGTCAGGATCTGACCCATCGACGTATAGAACATCGAGGTCATGCCCCACACCGCGCGCACGCCGGCGCCCATGGCGCCGAGCAGGCCGTGATTGCGGACCTCGGTGACGTTGGCCGGACGGATGCGCAGACGGCCGATCGTGTATTCCTTGCCGGCGCAATCGACCGCCTTGTCGGCGATCGGCGTGACCATGGCCTCGCCGCGCTTGCCGTCGCGGTCGTAGGTGATGGCGAGGGGGCTGCCCGCGCGGTCGCCGATCATTTCCGGGATGCGCGAGAAGTAATCGACCGGCTTGCCGTCGATCTGCAACAGCAGGTCGCCGACCTTGAGTCCGGCCGCCTCGGCGGGGCTGTCGGCGACGAAGCCGCCGACCACGGGGCGGACCAGTTGATCCATGCCGTAATCGCCGAGCCGCATCGTATTGCTGAAGCGATCGGTCCGTTCGCAGTACTTGGGAACGATCACGCCCTTCAGGAGCTGATTGCCGCGCCGGTACTCGACGGGCATCGGCTTGCTGAGATGGAGGAATTGCGCCTCGGTGATGTCCTCGTAGCGATTGACCCGGCTGTCGCCCAACCGCACGACCTCGTCCCCGGTGCGCAGTCCCGCCTTGGCCGCGGGCCCATCGACCTGCACGGCGACCGTGGTTGGCGTGTAGGGCTCGCCCGCCACGAAGAAGACGGCGGTCAGCACCACGAAGGCGAAGATCAGGTTGGCGAGCGGCCCGCCCAGCACGACGGCGGCACGGGCATAGAGCGGCTGGCTGAAGAAGGCCCGCTTGCTCTGCTCCGGCGTCAACGGCTCGCCCGACGGGGTGGCACTAGTGGCGTCGCTGTCACCCAGGAACTTGACGTAACCGCCAAGCGGTACCGCGGAGATCTTCCAGCGCGTCCCGTTGCGGTCGGTCCAGCCGATCAGCTCGGGGCCGAAGCCGATGGAGAAGACCTCGGCATGGATGCCGAACCGGCGGCCCACCCAGTAATGTCCGTACTCGTGAACGAACACGAGCAGGGTCAGCACGAGGACGAAGTACGGCAGGTAGGTCGTGAACAACGACATGGTTCAGTACACCACGATTTTCTTTTCGCTTCAATTACTTAGCGAGCGACCCTGTACAGCCTTCTCGGCCCGGCTGCGGGCCTCGCGATCGGCGGCCTGGACCTGCTGGACCGACTCCACCCGCTCCGACGACAGGCTGCTGGCGGCCAGCACGTCCTCGACCACCCGGGCAATGTCGAGGAAGCCGATGCGGCGAGCCAGGAACGCTGCCACAGCCACCTCATTGGCCGCATTCAGCACAGTCGGTGCGAAGCCACCCAGAGCCAGCGCCTCTCGCGCCAGACGTAGCGAAGGAAAGCGGCCGGAATCGGGCCGCTCGAAGGTGAGTGGCACCAACGTCGTAAAATCGAGCCGCTCGGCCGGGCTGTCAATGCGCGACGGCCAGCCCAGCGCATGGCTGATCGGCACGCGCATGTCGGGCGTGCCGAGCTGCGCCAGCACCGAGCCGTCGCGGTAGGCGACCATCGAATGGATCACCGATTGCGGGTGCACGACGATCTCGATCTGCTCGGCCGGCAGCCCGAACAGCAGGTGGGCTTCGATCAACTCGAGGCCCTTGTTCATCATGGTCGCCGAATCGATGGAGATCTTGGCGCCCATGTCCCAGTTCGGATGAGCCAGCGCCTGCTCCGGCGTGGCCTCGGCCATGTCGGCCAGCGCCCAGTTGCGGAATGGGCCGCCGGATGCCGTCAGGATCAGCCGGTCGATGGCATGGCGGTGACGCGGCTCGAGCACCTGGAAGATGGCGTTGTGCTCGGAATCGACGGGCAGCAGCGCCCCGCCCGATTCCTCGATCGCGTTGATCAGGAGCCGGCCGGCGCAGACCAGCGTCTCCTTGTTGGCCAGCGCCACCATGGCGCCGCGCCGGGCGGCGACGAGGGTCGACTCAAGGCCGGCAAAGCCCACCACGGCCGCCATCACCCATTCGGCAGGCCGTGCCGCCGCTTCGACGACGGCGGCCGGTCCGGCCGCGGCCTCGATCGAGGTGCCGGCGAGGGCATCTTTGAGGGCCCGATAGCGCTGCTCATTGGCAACCACGGCCATGCGGGCTCGCAGCCGCCGCGCCTGCTCGGCCAGCGCCTCGACGGAGTTGCCCGCGACCAAGGCCTCGACGCGGTAGCTCTCCGGGTCGCGGGCAATGAGATCGACGGTGCTCTGACCGACCGACCCGGTCGAGCCCAGGATCGTCACGCCACGCGGCCGCTCAGTTGAAGGGGCATGCCAGCCCGTCATGTCCATGGCCATCCTCCGCCCACGATCAGCCTAGTCAACGCCACGACGACGAGAACGGCCAGGAGCCCATCGACGCGGTCCAGCAGCCCGCCATGTCCCGGGATCAGCGTGCCGCTGTCCTTGACCCCTGCCCGGCGCTTTGCCGCCGATTCGAAGAGGTCGCCCATCTGCCCGACGACCGCCAGGCCCGCGCCAATGGCAGCCAAGGTGAATGTGTGGCCGACGCCAAAGGCATAGCCCACGGCCGAGCTGGCCACGGCGGCCCAGGCCATGCCGCCGAACAGCCCCGACCAGGTCTTTCCGGGGCTGATGCGCGGCGCCAGCCTGGCGCCCCCCGCGGCGCGGCCGACGGCGTAGGCGCCAATGTCGGTCGCCCAGATGCAGGCCACGATCCAGATGATGGTCTCCCGGCCATCCCCCGGCTGGTGACGGAGCCACAGCAGCGCGACGATCGCGGCCAGGGTGTAGGCAATGGTGATGAGGCGGAGCAGCGGCCGGCCGCGCGTCAGGCCGATCCATTCCGAGATCAGAAGCGGCGTCGCCACAGCGGCCACCAGGTCGATCCATGGAAAGCCGACCCAGATTGCCGCCAGCATGAGCGGGCCGAGGACGACCGCTGACAGGATCCGCAGCACCAGACTTCGATGCCGCCTGAAACGCCCGACCGGGGCGTCAGCCGCCGACGCCGCCATATCGCCGTTCACGCCGACGGAACTCGGCGATTGCCTGTTCCAAATGGTCCTTGCCGAAATCCGGCCACAGCGTGTCGACGAACACCAGCTCGGCATACGCACACTGCCACAGCAGAAAATTGCTGATGCGCTGCTCGCCGCTGGTGCGGATCAGCAGGTCCGGGTCGGGCACGCCCGCCGTCAGCAGCTCCTGCTCGAAACGCGCCTCATCGATGTCCTCGGCCGCGAGCTCGCCGGCGGCAACGCGGCGCGCCAGGTTCCGCGTCGCCTGCAGGATCTCATCGCGCGCGCCGTAGTTGATGCAGATGTTGACGTCGATGCGGCCGTTGGCGTGGGTCATCTTCTCCGCGTCGGCGATGTCGCGCACGATGTCGGGCGCCAGGCCCGCGCGGTTGCCGATGACGCGCAGGCGCGCGCCGTTCTTGTGCAGCTCCTCGAGCTCGTTGCGCAGGTAGTGGCGCAGCAGGCCCATCAGGTCGTTGACCTCGTCGGCCGGACGCGTCCAGTTCTCGGTCGAGAAGGCAAAGAGCGTCAGCACCGGAATGCCGAGCTCGCCCGCTCCGCGCACCACACGGCGCACCGCATCGGCGCCGCGCCGATGTCCGGCGACCCGGGGCAGCCCGCGCGCCTTGGCCCACCGCCCATTTCCATCCATGATGATGGCGACGTGGTGGGGACCCGGCGACGGGTCCGCGGTGGCGGGCAGCGACGCAGTCGACATCAGACCGTCTTGATCTCTTTTTCCTTGTGGGCCAGCACTTCGTCGACCTGCTTGACGTAGCGGTCGGTGAGCTTCTGCACCTCGTCGGACTTCTGACGATGCTCGTCCTGCGAGATCTTGTGATCCTTCTCGAGCTTCTTGAGCGATTCCATGCCGTCGCGACGCACGTTGCGCACGGCGACGCGACCGTGCTCGGCGTATTTGTGCGCGAGCTTGGCGAGCTCGTCGCGCCGTTCGGCGGTGAGCTCGGGAATCGGCACGCGGACCAGCTGTCCGTCAGGCGACGGATTGAGGCCGAGGCCTGCCTCGCGGATCGCCTTGGCGACCGAGACGACAAGGCCCTTGTCCCAGACGTTGACGGCGAGCAGACGGGGCTCGGGGGCGCTCACCGTGCCGACCTGGTTCAACGGCATGCGTTGACCGTAGGCGTCGACCATGACCGGGTCGAGCAGGTTGACCGAGGCGCGGCCGGTCCTGAGACCGCCCAGCTCCTTCTTGAGGGCGTCCATGGCGCCCTGCATGCGTTTGTCGAGCTCTTTAAGATCGGCCGTCATCTTCAGCCCTCGTCTCTGATGATGGTGAAAGTCCCCTCCCCGCGCATCGTGGCAGCGAATGCGCCGGGCTTGTGGATATCGAACACGATGATCGGAATGCGGTTCTCGCGGGCGAGCGAGATCGCAGAAGCGTCCATGACCTGCAGGTCGCGTTGCAGCACGTCCATGTAGGTGAGCGAGTCGTAGCGCTTCGCCGTCTTGTCCTTCTTGGGATCCGAGGAATAGACGCCGTCGACTTGCGTACCCTTCAGCATGCCGTCGACCCCCATCTCGGCGGCGCGCAAAGCGGCGGCCGTATCGGTCGTGAAGAACGGATTGCCCGTGCCCGCGGCGAAGATCACGACGCGCCCCTTCTCCATATGCCGCGCCGCGCGGCGGCGGATGTAGGGTTCGCACACCGTGGTCATCGGGATGGCGGACTGCACGCGAGTCTGCAGGCCCTGACGCTCGAGCGCGCTCTGCATAGCCAGTGAATTGATGACGGTCGCCAGCATGCCCATGTAGTCGCCGCTCGCCCGGTCCATGCCCGATGCGGCGGCCGACACGCCACGGAAGATGTTGCCGCCGCCAATCACCAGGCAGACCTGCACCCCCATCTCGTGCACGGCCTTTATTTCCTGGGCCACCATGGTGACCATGGCGGGATCGAGCCCATATTCCCGACTCCCCATGAGCCCCTCGCCCGAGAGCTTAAGCAATACGCGGCGATAGCGGGGGCTCGACGGCATCAGGTGCCTCAGACTCCAGTTTTCTTGGGCAACGCGGGCCCGAGGGCCCGCGCGCCAGTGTTCGTTGTCATACTACTTCTTAAGCTGGGCAGCCACCTCTGCCGCAAAATCCTCGGACTTCTTCTCGATGCCCTCGCCCAGGGCGAAGCGCAGGTAGCCCGCCAGACGGACCGGGGCGCCGACCTGCTTGGCGGCGTCGTCGACCACCTTCGAGACCTTGGTCTTGCCGTCGATGATGAAGGCCTGCTCCAGCAGGACCCACTCCTGGTAGGCCTTGCGGATGCCGCCCTCGACCATCTTGGCGATGATGTCGGCAGCCTTGCCACTCTGGCCGGCCTTCTCGGTCAGCACACCACGCTCGCGCTCGACCTCGGCCTTGTCGAGGGCGTCGATGGTCAGCGACTTCGGGTTGGCCGACGCCACATGCATGGCAAGCTGCTTGGCGAGCGCCTCGAGCTTGGCCTTGTCGCCGGTCGATTCGAGCGCCACCAGAACGCCAATCTTGCCGAGATCGGACGCCACCTTGTTGTGCATGTAGCTGGCGATGACGCCGTCGGAGACCGACAGCATGCCGGCGCGGCGCAGCGACATGTTCTCGCCGATGGTGGAGATCAGGTGCGTGAGCTCGCCCTGCACGTCGCGGCCAGTGCCCGGATAGGGCGCCGCCGCGACCTTGGCCAGGTCGCCGCCATTGTCGAGCGCGATCTTCGCGGCGTCGCCGACGAACTTCTGGAAGATGTCGTTGCGGCCGACGAAGTCGGTCTCGGCGTTGACCTCAATGACGGCGCCGCGGGTGCCGTTGGCGACCACGCCGACCAAGCCTTCGGCCGCGACGCGGCCGGCCTTCTTGGCAGCCGCCGACAGGCCCTTGGTGCGCAGCCAGTCGACCGCCTTCTCGAGATCGCCCGCGACCTCGCCCAGCGCCTTCTTGCAATCCATCATGCCCGCGCCGGTCTTCTCGCGCAGTTCCTTGACCAGGGAGGCCGTGATCTCAGCCATTGTCGTGCTCCGTTAGTACGCGCATGCGCTGCTCAGAAAAAACTCCTCCCCTTCGCGGAGGCCGCGAAAGGGAGGTGTCGCCGTCATACGGCGACGGAGGGGTCATGGGCACCAGTGCCGATGCTCATGACCCCTCCGCCCGCTGCGCGGGCACCTCCCCAGCGCGGACTCCGCGCTGGGAAGGAACTGTTTTATTCGGCCGGCGAGGCCTCGGCGCCCGCGCCGTCCGTATCGGAGGCGGGAACCTCATCGGCCGGCGGCTCGCTCAGCTCGCCAACGTCACCGCCGGAGGCCGCGATCTCGGCGCGGATGCCGTCGAGCACCGCACCCGACAGCAGCTCGCAGTAGAGCGAGACCGCGCGGATGGCATCGTCGTTGCCCGGGATCGGATAGTCGATGCCGTCGGGATCGGAGTTGCTGTCGAGCACCGCCACGATCGGAATGCCGCGCTTGCGGGCTTCAAGAACGGCGATCGACTCCTTGTTGGTGTCGATGATGAACAGCATGTCCGGCGTGCCGCCCATCTCCTTGATGCCGCCCAGCGACCGCTCGAGCTTGTCGCGCTCGCGCGTCAGGTCGAGCTGCTCCTTCTTGGTCAGGCCGACGACGTCGCCCTTCAGGCGGTCATCGAGCTCGCGCAGGCGCTTGATCGAGGCAGAGATGGTCTGCCAGTTGGTGATCATGCCGCCCAGCCAGCGGTGATTGACGTAATACTGACCGCAGCGCTTGGCGGCTTCAGCGATGCGCTCGGCCGCCGCGGCCTTGGTGCCGACGAACAGCACGCGGCCGCCGTTGGACACGACCTGGCGCACCTGCAGCAGCGCCTGCTCGAGCAGCGGCACGGTCTTGGTGAGATCGATGATATGGACCCCGTTGCGCACCCCGAACAGGTACGGCTTCATCTTGGGGTTCCAACGCCGGGTGTGGTGACCGAAATGGACACCCGCTTCCAGCAACTGACGCATCGTAAATGTCGGCATAGCCATGCCGTTTCTCCTTTTCCGGTTGGGCCTCCGCGGGCGTCGCCCTCCTAGGCCGAGGCTTTGGAGGGCACCGGAGCGAGCGGCGGGATGTCTCCCCGTCGACCGCAAACCCGCGTGCGAAGTGGGCGTGGTTCTAGAGGCTTACGCCCGGCAATGCAAGCACCAATGATATCAATAAGTTAGCGCCTATTTTTCGGCCTTGGACGGTGCCGAGAGCTTGACGATGTCCGCCCAACGGCGAACCTCGCTGGCGAGATAGGGGCCGACCTCGGGCGGCCCACCGCGCTTCTCCTCGATGCCCTGGGCAAGGAGAGCTTCCTTGATCTTTGGGTTTTCCAGCGCCTTGGTAATCGCGCTGGAGAGCTTGTCGACGACCGCTTCGGGCGTGCCCTTCGCCGCCAGCAGGAAGTAGGCGACGTCGACCGTCAGATCGGGGAAGCCGGCCTCCTTGAACGTCGGGATGTCGGGCAGCACGCGCGATCGGGTCTCGCCGGTGACGGCGATCATGCGGGCCTGCTTGGCGCTCTGGACCGGAACACCCGACGCGATCGGCGTGAACCAGATCTGGATGCGATTGGCCATCAGGTCGACCAGGGCGTCGGTCGTGCTCTTGTAGGGCACCATCACCGTGTTGATCTTGGCCGCACGGTTCAACATCTCGCCCAGGAACTGCGGCAGGCCGCCGACATAGCCTGCGTAGTTGAGCTTGCCGGGCTGCTGGCGGGCGAGCGCGACCAGTTCGGCCACGGTCTTCGCCGGGAGCTCGTTGGGCACGAATGTCGAATAGACCGTGCTGCCGCTGAAGGCGACGGGTGCGAAATCCTTCGTCAGGTCAGCAATCCCGTTTCCGGTGACCTGGTTCAGAAGGAGGCTCGTGGAAGCAATCAGCAACGTGTAGCCGTCGGGTCGCGATTTCGCGACGAAGTCGGTGGCAATGTTGCCCGTGGCGCCGGCGCGATTGTCGACGATGACGCTCTGGCCCAGCGTACCGGTCATGTCCTGCGCAAGCTGACGGGCGATGATGTCGTTGGCCGTGCCAGGACCGAACGGAACGACGATCGTGATCGGCTTGGTCGGAAAGTCCTGTGCGACTGCCGGCACCTGCATCGCCCCCGCGGCGATGGCCGCCATCGTTGCTGCGACTACGGCACGCCGGGACCGTTTCGTGGCCTGCATGAGCAATCCCCCCTCTTCCCTGATTGTTTGCAGCGGCAATTCTACGGGCAGGCCTAAGCAATCAGCTTGGCTATTTCCTCGGCCAGTTTGAGCAGCGAAAGTGGTGCGCTGCCCTCGGCCTTGTTGTTGGCCGTGATCCAGACCTTGCGCTTGCCCTTGAAGGCGGCAGCGATCATGCGGGCGAGCACCAGCCGGGTCTCCAGGTCCTCGTCGACCAGCCGGTCGAACGGCTCGTAGCGCTGCTTGGCGGCCTGGTAGAGGAAACCGCGATGGAGATTCCAGCGGACCACCAGCGGTCCGGGCGTGTCGCCGTCGAGCGCCCGCAGCGCGACCTCCTGGCGCTCGACCTCGGGCATGCGGTCATGCAGGCCGACGCAGTAGCGGACGCCGGCCGACGCCAGCATCTTCATCAGGCGCGGCGTCAGCAGCTCGGCATTGCGCAGCTCCAGCGCATAGAGCGGCCGGTGCTTGCCCAACTCTTGCGGCAGGGCAGCAAAAAACGCCGCCAGGCGCTCGATCAGGGTGGCCGACTCCTCGACCAGGCTGCGCGGTAGCGGTGAAACCTGGAAAACCAGGGGGCCGGCCTTGTCACCCAGCCCCTCGAGGCAGGGCACGACGAACTCGCGCGCGGCGATGGCGGCATCGAGGAAGTGCGGGTTCGGCACCTTCCCTCGCCCGTCCTCGTCGCGCACAACGGCATCGCACACCAGTGCCGGCGCCTTCACCACGAAGCTGAAATGGTCGGGCACCTGCCGCGCGTAGTTCTGGTACTGCACCGTGGTGATCGGCGCGTAGAACGTACGGTCGAGACTCACGGTGCGCAGCAACGGGATCTGGGCGTAAGCCTCTAGCCCCTTCTTGCTCAGCGCGACCTGCGGATGGACGCCGTCATAGACGAGACCGCGCCAGCCGGGAAAGAACCACGACGAGGTGCCGAGCCTGATGTCGGTCGGAAGCGCAGGCGCTCCGAGCAAAGGCGAATCCCAGGCCGGCTTGACCTCGCCCGCCGAGGCGCGCCGCCGGGGCGGTGGTGCGGATTGCTCGAACAGGCCGGGTTGGCGGCTCAAATCTCCTCCACTTGAGCGATACCCGGCAGGCCGCCGATGGTGTCGCGCAGGCCCGCCGCGATCGAATAGCTGCCCGGCAGGGTCACCTCGGCCTCCGAATCATCGGGCATCGGCACGACCAGCGTGACGCGGCTGCGCCCGCGCTTGCCTTCCAGGGCCTTGCGCAGGGGTTCGAGCGCGGTGGGATCCGACAGCTCGATGCGCAGCCCGGCAGCGGCATTGGCGACGGCATCGTCCAGCTTCTCCACCGTCTGCGCCGTCAGCTTCACCTGCTCGCCGTCCAGTCGCCCGTCGGCCGAGACCAGGATCGCTTGCCCCGGCTCCAGGAGATTGCGCTTGCTGCCCAAAAGTTCGCTGAAGACGGTGAGCTCGAAGGCGCCCGACTGGTCCGAACACTGCACGAAGGCGAAGCGGTTGCCCTTGGCCGAGGTCCGCTCCTGGCGGTCGATGACGGTCCCGGCAAGCTTGATACGGCCCGGCACGCCGCGCATCAGCAGCGCAGCCAGGTCGGCGGCGCGCGTCACGCGCAGGCGCTCCAGGCTGCGCTCGTAGGCGGCCAGGGGATGCGAAGACAAATAGAAGCCGATGGCGGAGAACTCGTTCTGCAGTCGCTCCATCGGCGCCCAGTCCGGCACCTTGGGTAGCGGCGGCCGGCGCTGAGCCGTGTCGTCACCGAACAGGCTGTTCTGGTTGCTGCCGCGAGACTCGTGCGTGGCCTGCGAATGGCGGGTCAGTGCCTCGACCGCGCCGAAGGTCTGGGCGCGGTTCTTGTTCAGCGAATCGTAGGCGCCGGCTTTCACCAGGCTCTCCAGCAGGCGCTTGTTGATCACGCGCTGGTCGAGTCGTTCTGCAACGTCGAACAGGTCCTTGAACGGGCCGTTGGCTTGCCGCTCTTCGGCGAGCCTGCTCATCGCCTCTCGACCGACGCCCTTGATCGCTGCCAGGGCGTAGCGCACGCCGAACCTGCCATCTTCCGTCTGCTCCACGGCGAACTCGGCCATCGACTTGTTGATGTCGGGCGGCAGCAGCGGGATCTGCAGGCGCTCCAGCTCGCGGCGGAAATTGCCGAGCTTGTCGGCATTGCCCATGTCGAGCGTCATCGACGCGGCGAAGAACTCGACTGGATGGTTGGCCTTCAGATAGGCCGTCTGGTAGGCGACCAGGGCATAGGGCGCGGAGTGGCACTTGTTGAAGCCGTAGCCCGCGAACTTCGCCACCTTGTCGAAGATCATCGAGGCGCGCGCGTCCTCGACGTTGTTCTTGGCCGCACCCTCGACGAAGTTCGTGCGCTGGGCGTCCATCTCGGACTGGATCTTCTTGCCCATGGCACGGCGCAAGAGGTCGGCGCCGCCCAGCGAATAGCCCGACAGGACCTGGGCGATCTGCATCACCTGCTCCTGGTAGACCATGATGCCGTAGGTCTCTTCCAGGATGGGCTTCAGCGAGGGGTGCAGATAGTCGGGCTGCTCCTTGCCGTTCTTGACGCTGATGTAGGTCGGGATGTCGTCCATCGGACCGGGCCGATAGAGCGCCACCAGGGCGATCAGGTCCTCGAAGCGGTTGGGCTTGAGCTTGGCCAGGATGTCGCGCATGCCGCTGCCTTCCATCTGGAAGACCCCGTAGGCATCGCCCTTGGCCAGCATCCTGAAGGTCGGCGCGTCGTCGAGCGGTATCTTGGCGATGTCGATCTTGCCCTTGCCGACCAGTTCGACCGCCTTCTCGATCACGGTCAGCGTCTTCAGCCCGAGGAAGTCGAACTTCACCAGGCCCGCCGTCTCGACCCACTTCATGTTGAACTGGGTGGCGGGCAGCGATTCCTTGTTGTCGGTATCGCGATAGAGCGGCACCAGCTCGTCGAGCGGCCGATCGCCGATCACCACGCCGGCGGCGTGGGTCGAGGCATTGCGGTACAGGCCCTCGAGCTGCAGCGCCAGATCGATCAGGCGCTTGATCTCCTCGTCGGCCGAATATTGCTCCTTCAGGAGCTGCTCGCTTTCCAGCGCCTGGGCGAGCGTCACCGGCTTGGCCGGATTGTTGGGCACCAGCTTGCAGATGCGATCGACCTGACCGTAGGGCATGCCCAGCACGCGGCCGACGTCGCGCAGCACCGCCCTCGCCTGCAGCTTGCCGAAGGTGATGATGGCGGCGACGCGATCGTGGCCGTATTCGTCGCGCACGTAGCGGATGACCTGGTCGCGCTTGTCCTGGCAGAAGTCGATATCGAAATCCGGCATCGACACGCGCTCGGGATTGAGGAAGCGCTCGAAGATCAGGCCCCAGCGCAAGGGGTCGAGATCGGTGATCTTGAGCGACCAGGCGACCAGCGAGCCCGCGCCGGAGCCGCGGCCGGGCCCGACCGGGATGTCGTGGTCCTTGGCCCATTGGATGAAGTCGGCAACGATCAGGAAGTAGCCCGAGAAGCCCATCTTCTCGATCATGTCGAGCTCGTAACTCAGGCGATCCTGATACGTCTTGAATTCGATGTCGGCCGACAGGCGGCCGCCATCCTTGAGGGCGATGAGGCCCGTCTCGGCCATCTCCTTCAGCGCGTCCTTTTCGGCGCGGCCGCCGAGCTTGGTGTAGCGCGGCAGGATCGGCTTGCGCGGCACCGGCATGTAGGCGCAGCGACGCGCGATGGTCAGGGTGTTGTCGCAGGCCTCAGGCAGATCGGCGAAGGCCTCCCGCATCTGGGCGGCGGACTTGAAATAGTGCTCGGGCGTCAGCCGGCGCCGGTTGGGATCCTCGATATGCGCGCCCTGCTCGATGCACAGCAGCACGTCGTGCGCCTCGTACATCGCGGCCTTGGGGTAGTGCACGTCGTTGGTGGCGACCAGTGGCACGCCGCGCTCGTAAGCGAGATCGAGCAGCGCCGGCTCGATCCGGCGCTCGGCATCCTCGCCGTGGCGCTGCAGCTCGAGATAGAGCCGCCCGTCGAACAACGCCTGCAGCCGTTCCAGTTGATGGATCGCGGCGGGCGTCTGGCCCGCCAGCAGCAGGCGGCCAAGCGCGCTGCCGGCATAGCCGACCAGCGCCAGCAGGCCCTCGGTATTGCCCTCCAGTTCCGACAGCGGCAGGGCGGACAGCGAACCTGCCTTGAACTCCAGATGCGCTCGGCTCACCAGGCGCATCAAGTTGCGATAGCCGGTCTCGTTCTGGACCAGCAGCGTCAGCCAGTCGGCCGGCACGATCTTGCCCGGCGGAGCGTTAGCTGTTCCCTCCTCGCGGCGGATGCCGAGTTCGCAGCCGGTGATGGGCTGGATGCCGCCCTTTGCGGCGTATTGCGCGAATTCCAGCGCCCCGAACAGGTTGTTCCGGTCAGTGACGCCGACGGCAGGCATCTCGTTCGCCTTGGCGAGCGACACGATGGCCTCGATCTTGTTCGCGCCTTCGGTGAGCGAATAGGCGGACCTGACCTTGAGATGGACGAAGTCGGCGATGGGCACGGGCCACTATTGCGCGCTCATCTTGTGGAAAACGAGGCGAGATTTCTCTCCGGAGGCCGCCCGTGTTTCAGGAAGGATTCTGGCGTACCGCCTGCAGCACGGAGCGCCGACGTTGCCAGGACCGGCGCAGTATCCAGCCCACGCCAACCGCGGGCGGCTGCTGTCATTGCCGTCTGCAGCTGGCCGGCGAAAGCAGCAAGCCCTTCCTGATCGGGCCGGCGGACCAGCCCCTCACCCGGCGCCAAGCCTGGCGGTAGCGCGAACCGTTCCCCATCGCGCGTGGTCATGGTCAACAGGTCATCCGTTGCATTCTGAACGCTGCTCAAGGCGGGGCGATCCCCGTGAAGGGCACGCGGCGCACCCGCCAGCGGCGGGCCAGCGGCACCAGAGGCCGCTCTTCGACCAGCACGGCATCTGCCTCGATCGTTCAGCGATGCCGGCGCAACGCCGCCACCATGCACACAACGGCGGTCAGCACGAACAGGCCGAGCGTGCCGAGCACCAGGGGCAAGAGCTGGTCGCCCGTGGTGGCGATCAGCATGGCGCCGGCGATTCCGGCAACCAGCAGCGCGATGGCGCCCATCAAGCCACCGAAGGCCAGTGAGCTCAACCCGGAGCGGTCAGCACGCCGTCCTTCAGCGTCACCGTGCGGTCCATGCGCGATGCCAGTTCGGGATTATGCGTGGCGACCAATGCCGCCATGCCGGTCTCGCGCACCAATCCCAGAAGCTGGCGGAACACGGCGTCGGCCGTCGATGAATCGAGGTTGCCGGTCGGCTCGTCGGCCAGCAGGACGCGCGGGGCGTTGGCGATGGCGCGGGCGATCGCCACACGCTGCTGCTCGCCGCCCGACAGCCGGCCCGGCCGGTGGTCGGCGCGCTCCTTGAGCTGGACCAGGGCCAAGAGCTCGGCGGCGCGGCGGCGCGCCTCGCTGCGCGACCGGCCGTTCAGCATCTGCGGCAGCATCACGTTCTCGATCGCCGAGAACTCGGGCAGCAGGTGGTGGTACTGGTAGACGAAGCCCAGGAACTGGCGGCGCATGACCGTGCGCTCGCGGTCGGCCGCCGCCCCCGCCGACTTGCCGTCGACCACGATGTCGCCGTCGTCGGGTCGCTCCAGCAGTCCGGCGATATGCAGCAGGGTCGACTTGCCGCTGCCCGACTGGCCGACCAGGGCGACGATCTCGCCCGGCTTCAGGTCGAGCGTGATGCCCTTCAGCACTTCCAGGCGCCGGTCGCCCTGCACGAAGGTGCGCTTGATGTCGCGCAGCGACAGGGGGAACAGCGAATCACTCATGACGCAGCCCTTCGACGGGTTCGACGCGCGTGCTGCGCCAGGCAGGATAGGCTGCCGCTGCCAGCGACAGCAGGATGGCGATGGCAATGATGGACAGCACCTCGGCCGGCTGAACACGCACCGGTGCCGACGTAATGAATTCGACCTCGCTCCAGCCTGCGCCCGGCCCGCCGGCATTGGTCAGCAGCACCAGCAGGTGCGCGATGCCCTGCATGTTGGCGCAGACCAGCAGGCCGAGGCCGGTGCCGACGGCCGTGCCGACCAGGCCGACCGCGGCCGCCGACAGGAAGAAGGCGCGCACGATGGTGCCGGGCGCCGCCCCCATGGTGCGCAGGATAGCGATGCTACCGCGCTTGACCCGCACCAGCATGGTGAAGCTCGCCACCACGTTAATGGCCGCGACCACCACGATCAGGGTGAGGATGATGAACATCATCACGCGCTCGACCTGCAGAGCGCCGACGAAACGCGCATTGAGGCCGAGCCAGTGCGACACCCGGAGATCGTCGCGGCCGAGCGTCTTGCGCAGCTCCTCGGCGAACTGCGGCGCCGCCGCCGGGTCGGCGATATCGAGATCGATCGAGCTCACCGCCTCGCGGCCGTATTCAAGGTCGTCCTGCAGCATCGGCAGCGGCACGAAGACCAGGCCGTTGTCGAACTCGTAGCGGCGCGTCAGGAAGCTCCCCAGCACCTCGTAGTCGGAATAGCGCGGCGCGATCGTGCCGTTGTCGTTCACGCGGTGCGTCACCAGGGTGATCTTGTCGCCCGCCCTGAGGTTCAGGGCCTGGCGCAGGCGCTCGCCGATGACGACGCCGGGGCGCGCGCCGAAGGCGCCGAGGTCGCCATGCACCATGTTCTTCGAGACCATGTCCTTGGCCTGAAGGTCCTCCGGCCGCACGCCGCGCACCAGGGCGCCGCGGGTCTGGTTATTGGCAGTGACCAGCGCCTGGCGCTCCAACGTGAGGTTGACGGAGCGCACGCCGGGGAATGCCTTCAGCTTGGCCAGCAGCTCGGGCGTGGCCTGGGCCATGCCGCCGTCGCGGGCAGTGATCACGATATGGCCGTTCAGCCCGATGATGCGGCCCAGAAGCTGCTGGCGGAAGCCGCCCATCACCGACAGCACGATGATCAACGTCGCCACGCCCAGCGCCACGCCGATCAGGGAGAAGATGGCGATGAAGGAGACGAAGCCTTCGCGCTGGCGGGTCGCGAGATAGCGCCACGCCAGCCAGCGTTCGACGGCGCGGATCGGGCTACTCACGGTGCAGGCCCTCCACCGGGTCGAGCCGCGCCGCGCGCGCCGCCGGATAGAGCGAGGCGAGCAGCGCGAAGACCAGCGCCATGACGGCGATGAAGACGATCTCGCCCCATTCGATGCGCGAGGGCAGCTCGGCCAGGAGGTAGAGCGTCTCGTCGAACAGCACGATATCGAAGGTGCGCTGCAGCCATTGGCGAATGGCCTCGATATTGCGGGCGAAGGCCAACCCGAGCACAAGGCCGAGCAGCGTGCCGACGCCGCCGATCGCCATGCCGTCGAGCAGGAAGACCCGCATGATGGCGCCGCGTGTCGCGCCCATGGTGCGCAGGATGGCGATATCGGCGGTCTTGGTGCGCACCAGCATGACCAGGCTCGACACGATGTTGAAGGCGGCGACCAGCACGATCATGGTCAGCACGATGAACATGACGTTGGTCTGGCCCTGGATGGCGGCGAAGAAGCCGATATTGGCCTGCCACCAGTCGAACACCCAGGCCTGCGTGCCGACGACCTGCGAAAGCTGCCGGCGCGCAGTGGCGACCGAGGCGTCGTCGGCCACGAAGACTTCTATGCCCGTGACCTTGTCGCCGAAATTGAGCAGACGCTGCACCCCCGGCAGCGGCGCGTAGACGAAGTTGGCGTCGTAGTCGTACATGCCGGCGCAGAAGACCGCGGCGACCCTGGCTTGTACCGAGCGCGGCATGACGCCGAGCGGCGTGGCGACCTCGACCGGCGAGACGAGCTGCAGGTTGTCGCCGACCTTGAGCTTCAGGAGATCGGCCAGGCGGCGGCCGATGACGACAGAAAAGTCGTTGCCAAAATCCTTCAGCGAGCCCCAGTCGATCGGCTTGTCGTCCTCCGCGCGGCAGAGGCCGCGATAGCGGTCGCGCAGCTCGGCCGGTCCCTCGATCGCCGCGGAGAGCGGCGTGCGCGCCTTGAAGTCTTCCGGCCGCACGCCGCGCAGCACCACGCCCCTCACCTTGTCGCCGGCCACGGCCATGACCTGGCCCTCGGCCGTCGGCGTGGCGCTCAGCACGCCCGGCACCTTCTTCATGTTGGCCAGAAGCTCGGGCGTGGCGTCGATGCCACCGCGGGTGCCCTGCACACCGAGCTGGCCCGAGATGCTCGACATCTGGCCCAGCATCTCGAAGCGAAAGCCATTCATGACCGACATGACGACGATCAGCGTGCCGACGCCCAGGGTGATTCCGATCAGCGAGAACGCGGCGATCACCGAGATGAAGCCCTCCTCGCGGCGGGCTCGCAGATAGCGGAAGGCGATGAGGCGTTCGACGGCGGCGAAGGCCATGTTCTAGCCGAAACGCTGGACAACCTGGTCGAACGGCACTTCCTCGCGCTTGCCGCTCCGGCGGTCCTTGACCTCGGCCTTGCCGGCCGACACACCCTTGGGACCGACGATCACCTGCCAGGGCAGGCCGATCAGGTCCATGTCGGCGAACTTCGCGCCCGGCCGCAGGTCGCGGTCGTCGTGCAGCGCCTCGATGCCCTTGGCGGCAAAGCCGTCATAGAGCTTCTGGCAGGCGCCCGAGACCGCGCCGTCGTCGGGCTTGAGATTGACGATCGCCACCTTAAAGGGCGCCACAGAGTCCGGCCAGACGATGCCGGCCTCGTCGTGGCTCGCCTCGATGATGCCGCCGACCAGGCGCGACACGCCGATGCCGTAGGAGCCCATCTCGAGCGTGATCTGCTCGCCGCCCGGGCCGGCCACCACCGCCTTCATGGGCGCCGAATAGTTGGTGCCGAAATAGAAGATGTGGCCGACCTCGATGCCGCGCGCGGCCAGCCGCTCGCCCTCGGGGATCTTCTCGAAGGCGGCCTTGTCGTGCATCTCGTCGGTCGCGGCGTAGAGCGACGTCCACTCGTTCACGATCGGCTGCAGGTCGGAATCGTAGTCGATCTTGCGGCTCAGGATGTCCTTGTCGACCAGGCCCTTGTGGCAGAACACGGCGCTCTCGCCGGTGTCGGCCAGGACGATGAACTCGTGGCTGAGGTCGCCGCCGATCGGGCCGGTGTCGGCCCGCATCGGAATCGCCTTCAGGCCCATGCGCGCGAAGGTGCGCAGGTAGGTCACGAACATCTTGTTGTAGGAGTGGATGGCGCCCTTCTTGTCGAGGTCGAAGGAGTAGTTGTCCTTCATCAGGAACTCGCGGCCGCGCATGACGCCGAAGCGCGGCCGTACCTCGTCGCGGAACTTCCACTGGATGTGATAGAGGTTCCTCGGCAGGTCGCGGTAGCTCTTCACGCCGTCGCGGAAGAGCACGGTGATCACCTCCTCATTGGTCGGGCCGTAGAGCATCTCGCGATCGTGCCGGTCCTTGAAGCGCAGCATTTCCGGGCCGTAGGCGTCGTAGCGGCCGCTCTCGCGCCACAGGTCGGCCGACTGGATGGTCGGCATCAGCACTTCCTGGGCGCCCGAGCGGTCCTGCTCCTCGCGCACGATGCGCTCGATGTTCTTCAAGACGCGGAAACCGAGCGGCAGCCAGGCATAGATGCCGGCCGCGGTCTGGCGGACCAGGCCGGCGCGCAGCATCAGGCGGTGCGAGACGATCTGCGCCTCTGCCGGGTTTTCCTTCATGGTCGGCAGAAAGTACTGACTCATCCGCATTCTGGTTCGATCCTTGCTCGGTTGGCGGGGTAGCCGCGGACTGTAGGAAACGGGGGTTGTAAAGGCAAACTGGCTGGCCTCTTCCTCCCCAAGCGCCAGCTTGGGGAGGTGTCGGCGTCTTACGCCGACGGAGGGGTCATGAGTCACACCCGAGGCTTCCGACCCCTCCGTCGCCGTATGACGGCGACACCTCCCGAGCTTCGCTGGGGAGGACGACGTCGCCCGCTATCTTTGCACAGGCGGATGCCCGCACACTTCACGCGACAACCGGGGGAGAACAACAATGTTCGAGCAGGTCTTCAAGCTCAGCGAGAACAAGACCAACGTCCGGACCGAGGTTCTGGCCGGGATCACGACCTTCCTGACGATGGCCTACATCATCTTCGTCAACCCGGCGATCCTGGCCGAGGCCAAGATGCCATTCGGCGCGGTGTTCGCCGCGACCTGCGTGGCGGCCGCCATCGGCTGCTTCCTGATGGCCTTCCTGGCCAACTATCCGATCGCGCTCGCACCGGGCATGGGCCTCAACGCCTACTTCGCCTTCGGCGTGGTCGGCGGCATGGGCCATAGCTGGCAGGTGGCGCTGGGCTGCGTCTTCATCTCCGGTGTCATCTTCTTCATCATCAGCGTGCTGCCGATCCGCGAATGGATCGTCAACGCCATCCCGATGTCGCTCAAGATGGCGATCGCCGCCGGTATCGGCCTGTTCCTGGCGCTGATCGCCCTCAAGAATGCCGGCATCGTCGTCGCCCATCCGGCGACCCTGGTGACGCACGGCGCTCTCACCAGCTTCCCCGTCGTCATGGCGACCCTCGGCTTCTTCCTGATCGTCGCCCTGGAACGCCGCCGGATCATGGGCGGCGTGATCATCGGCATCCTGGTCGTGACCATCGTCGCCATCGCGGCCGGCCAGCAGAAATTCACCGGAATCTTCGACACGCCGCCCTCGCTCGCGCCGGTGTTCCTGCAGATGGATCTCGCCGGCGCATTCAAGGTCGGGCTGGTGACCGTGGTCTTCGCCTTCCTGTTCGTCGACCTGTTCGACAACACCGGCACGCTGATCGCCTTGGCCCATCGCGGCGGCTTCATGCGGCCGGACGGCACCGTGCCCAGGCTGCACAGGGCCCTGATGGCGGACAGCGGTGCCGCCATGATCGGCGCTGCCGTCGGCACCTCGACAACGACCAGCTACATCGAGAGCGCCTCGGGCATCAACGAAGGCGGCCGCACCGGCCTCACCGCGGCGACCGTCGGCGTGCTCTTCATCCTGGCGTTGTTCCTCTCGCCGCTCGCCGGCTCGATCCCCGCCTACGCCACGGCGCCGGCGCTGTTCTACGTCGCCTGCCTGATGGTGCGCAGTCTCACGGAGGTGGAGTGGGACGACATTACCGAGGCAGCACCCGCCGTCGTCACCGCGATCACGATGCCCTTCACCTTCTCGATCGCCGAAGGCATCGCGTTCGGATTCATTTCGTACGCCGCAATCAAGGTCGCGACCGGGCGCTATCGCGATGTTCATCCGGCTGTCGGAACTCTCGCTGTGCTATTCGTGATCAAGTACGTGTACATCGGATGATCACAACACGAGCGCGGACATTTGTTTGTCGTCGAACGATCTTTGCGCTTACAATTGTTCTAATTGAAAGCGGGCGATCGAAAGAAAAGGTCTTGGCAAGACGCTGGCTTCCGGCTAAGTAGCCTGTGTCTTGGGCACTGCCCGAGTTTAGGGAGGAGAGCAGCGCAAGCTGCCTGTGAGGAGTTTCGGGGGTAGAGGGACGGCGGGCCAAGAGCCCGCTGTTTCTTTTTGATCAGTTACTTAGACGATGATCCTAAGAAACTGGATTAAGATCACTCGACCATCCGTCGGAAGCTGAAAACGTCCGCCTGGTGGAGGAAATAGAAGCCAATCCACAGTACGGCGGCGACGATCGAGGTGATGATCGCCTTGCGCAGCAGCTGAGGCCGCTCCGGCGCGCCCCGTTCCTCGCCCTTGCCCGGATTTTCCAGGCGACGCACGCCCAGCGGCAGGACGGCAAAGAGAATGGTCCACCAGATCACCAGGTAGACCATGACGCCGGTGGCCCAGCTCATGGCGCCCTCTTCATGATGATCCCCCTCAGACCTGCTCGAGCTCGATCAGCGTGCCCGTGAAATCCTTGGGATGCAGGAACAGCACGGGCTTGTCGTGGGCGCCGATCTTGGGCTCGCCGTCGCCCAGCACGCGCGCGCCCTGGGCCTTGAGCTTGTCGCGGGCGGCGTAGATGTCCTCGACCTCGTAGCAGACGTGGTGGATGCCGCCGTCGGCATTGCGCGCCAGGAAATTGGCGATGGGCGACTTCTCGCCCAGGGGATGCAGCAGCTCGATCTTGGTGTTGGGAAGCTCGACGAACACCACGGTGACGCCATGGTCCGGCTGCGCCTTGGGAGCGCTCACCTTGGCGCCCATCACGGTGCGATAGAGCTCGGCCGCCTTGGCGAGGTCGGGCACGGCGATGGCGATGTGGTTCAGGCGTCCGATCATCAGGCTCTCGTCCTCGGGCTCTTGGGCCTTTAGATGCGGACGATGTGCACGTCCGTCAACGGCTTCTTGCCGAGGTGCGCGCGCACGACGCGCCGCACGGCCTGGCGCGCCGCCTCCTCGATCCGCCCGTCGTCGCGCCGTTCGGCGGCGCTCAAGTCAGCCAGCATTTCGCTCAGCCCCGCCGTGATCGCCTCACCCAGCGTGCCGCCATCGTCGTCGATGCCGCGCAGAGAGACCTTGGGCGGCGCCATGGCCCGGCCACCCTTGTCGATCACCAGCGTGGCTGCCGCCGCACCGTTCCACAGGAGCTTGCGCCGCTCACGCAGCGATTCGCCGTCGAGCGGCACCAGCCCGTCGCCATCGCGCGCCAGGCGGCCGGCATGGACGTGGTCGATGATCTCCGCCGGGCCGGGCGCCAGGCGGACCAGGCTGCCGTTGGGCGCCACCACCGTCTCCGGCACCTGGCAGGTCCGCGCGAGCGCGGCGTGCTCGACCATGTGGCGGACCTCGCCATGGACCGGCAGGGCAATCTGCGGGCGGATCCATTGGTAGACCCGCACCAGCTCGTCGCGCGCCGGATGTCCGGAGACGTGGATGTTGGCCTCGCCGTCGGTGATCACCTCGACGCCGCGCCCCAGCAAAGCGTTCTGCAGGCGTCCGACGGACCGCTCGTTGCCGGGAATGACACGCGAGGAGAAGATCGCGGTGTCGCCCTCCTCCAGCACCAAGTCGCGATGCTCGCCGCTGGCCAGCTTGGCCATCGAGGCGCGCGGTTCGCCCTGGCTGCCGGTGCAGATGAACAGGACCTTGTCGCGCGGCAGGTAGCCCGCCTGCTGCTCGGCGATGCATTGCGGGAAATCAAGCAGGTAGCCGCATTCCTGGGCGGCCTCGACCATGCGCGTCAGCGCCCTCCCCGACAGCACGGGATGGCGGCCCGCAGCCACGGCGGCCAACGCCACGCTCTCGACGCGGGCGAGGTTGGAGGCGAAGCAGGTAACGGCGACACGGCCCTTGGCGGTCTTCACCAGCTTCTCGAGGTTGGTGCGCACGGTCGATTCCGAGCCGGCCTCGCCCTCGACAAAGACGTTGGTGCTGTCGCACACCATGGCGAGCGCGCCCTCCTCGCCGATGCGCCGCAGCACCGCTTCGTCGGTCACCTCGCCTAAAAGCGGCTCGGGGTCGATCTTCCAGTCTCCGGTATGGAACACCGTGCCGAGCTTGGTGCGGATCGCCAGCGCATTGGGCTCGAGGATCGAATGCGTCATGGTGATCAGCTCGAGCTCGAACGGCGGCAGGCTGAACTTGCCGCCCAACGGGATCTCGGTGATCGGCACGGCGTCCCGCAGCCCCGCCTCCGTGAGCTTGCGGCGCAGCACCGAGGCCGCGAACGGCGTGGCGTAGACCGGCGCTTTCAGCCTCGGCCAGAGGTCGGCGACAGCGCCGAGATGGTCCTCGTGGGCGTGGGTGAGCACGATCCCGATGAGGTCGTCGCGGCGTTCCTCGATGAAAGCGGGATCGGGCATCACGACCTCGACGCCCGGCATGGTGTCGTCGGCGAAGCCGATGCCGAGGTCGATCATCAGCCACTTGCCGGCATGGCCGTAGAGGTTGAGGTTCATGCCGATCTCGCCCGCGCCGCCCAGCGCGAGGAAGAGGAGCTCGTCGTTGCCCGGGACGGTCATGCCGCCTTCTTGCTGCGCTTCCAGATCTCGATCAGCCCGCGCGCGGTGATGTCGGTCGCCACCTGATCGATCACCGAGATATAGCCGTCGAACACCGGGGCGAGGCCGCCGGTCGAGACCACCTTCATGGGCTTTCCGAACTCGGCCTTGATGCGCGTGACGATGCCCTCGATCAGGCCGACGTAGCCCCAGAACACGCCGGTATGCATGCAGGCAACAGTCGTCGTGCCGATCACCTTCTCCGGCTTCTCGACCACAATGCGCGGCAACAGCGCTGCGGCTGCGACCAGGGCCTCGATGCTGAGGTTGGGCCCGGGTGCGATGGCGCCGCCGCAATAGCTGCCCTCCTCGTCGACGACGTCGAAGTTGGTGGCGGTGCCGAAGTCGACCACCACGACCGGCGTCCTGGGGAACATCAGGCTGGCGCCGACCGTATTGCAGATCCGGTCGGCGCCCGCGCCCACGCCCTTGACCTTGATGCCGTGGACGACGTTGGGCTCGCCAATGAACAGCGGCTCGATGTTGAAGTAGCGCGTGCAGAGGCGACGGAGGTTGAAATTGGCCTGCGGCACGACACTGCCGATGATGGCGTCGGTCACCGACTTGGGATCGATGCCCTCCATGCGCATCAGCTCTATCAGCCAGACCGCGTGCTCGTCGGCGGTGCGCATGGCCGAGGTGTGCTGGCGCCATTCGCCGACGATGCGGTCGCCGTCGACGACGCCGAACTTGATGTTCGTGTTGTTGCAGTTGATGGCAAGCAGCATGCCGTCCTCCTACTCAACTCAGGCCGCGCGGCCCAGCAGCTCACCCGACACGATCCGGCGCGGGCCGGAAGCGGTTTCCAGCAGCAGGGCACCTTCGTGGTCGACGCCGCCGAAACGGCCGCGCACCAGCTCGTCGCCCAGCTTCACGTCCACCTCGGTGCCGAGCGGGCCGGCCTTGGCCAGCCAAAGCGCGCGCACCGCTTCGAAGCCGTCGCGCCGCCATTCGGCCAGGCGCTGAGCGAATGCCGCCGTGAACGCCTCGAGGGCTGCCTCGACGGAGCCGCCCAGCGCCGCACCGGGATAGCGCATCTCGGGCAGCCGGGGGGCAAAGCCGACATTGATGCCGATGCCGGCGATGACGTGCTGTACCACGCCGGTCTGGGCGCCGGCTTGGCCTATTGCGCTTTCGAGCAGGATGCCGGCGATCTTGCCGCCGTCGACCAGCACGTCGTTGGGCCATTTCACGCGAACCGCCCGGTCGGTTGGCACGATGTCGGCCACGGCCAGGGCCGAGACGAAGCCCAGCTCGGCAGCGCGGGCCGCCGGGCAATCGGGACGCAGGATGGTCGAGGTGTAGAGGTTGCCCACGGGCGAGGCCCAAGCGCGGCCACGGCGGCCCCTGCCCCCGGTCTGCTCGCGCGCCCACACGACGGTGCCTTCGGGAGCGCCGGCGTCGGCCAGGCGTGCGGCCTCGTCGTTGGTGCTGCCGACGCTTTCAAGCGCGACCAGCCGCCACCCGTCCGGCAGGACGGGTGTGGAACTCACGGGAAGAGGCCCTTGGCGGCGGCGGTGGCGACGACGCTGAGCGGCTGCGGGGCCAGCGAGAAGACCGCCACGAGGATGGCGGCGGCGAAGGCCACGACGCGGTTGACGCCGAAGACCGGCTGGTCGAGCGCCTCGGTCGGCTCGTCGAAGTACATCACCTTGACGATGCGCAGGTAGTAGTAGGACGCGACGACGGAGGCGAGCACGCCCAGCACGGCGGGCACGTAGAGCCTGGCCTCGACGGCGGCGATGAAGATGTAGAGCTTGCCCCAGAAGCCCGCGAGCGGCGGGATGCCGGCCAGCGAGAACATGAACAGCAGGAGCGCGAAGGCCATCATCGGATGGGTCCGCCCCAGACCGGCCAGGTCGTTCACGCCCTCGACCATGATGTCACGGCGCTTCATCAGCAGGATGGTGGCGAACACGCCCAAGGTCATGACCAGGTAGATGGCGAGGTAGAAGACCACCGCCTGGATGCCCTTCTCGCTCCCCGCGGCCAGGCCGAGCAGGATGTAGCCGACATTGCCGATCGAGGAATAGGCCATCAGGCGCTTGATGTTCTGCTGGCGCAGTGCGGCAAAGGCGCCGAGGGCCATCGACAGGACCGAGGCCACGACGATGATCTGCTGCCACTGCGCGAACAAGGGCTTGAACGGGCCCATCAGGACCGAGACCAACAGCGACATGGCCGCGATCTTGGGGGCGACGGCGAACAGCGCCGTCACCGGCGTCGGTGCGCCCTCGTAGACGTCGGGCGTCCACATGTGGAAGGGCACGGCCGAGACCTTGAAGGCGAGGCCGGCGACGACGAAGACCAGGCCGATCACGGTGCCGATCTCGCCGCTCCTGCCGTCGATCAGGGCCTTGGAGATCTCGACGAAGGCGGTGCCGCCGCAGAAGCCGTAGATCAGCGAGGCACCGAACAGCAGCATGCCCGAGGCGACGGAGCCCAGGACGAAGTATTTCACGCCCGCTTCCGTCGAGCGCACGCTGTCCCTCTGGAAGGCGGCGACGACATAGAGCGCCAGCGACTGCAGCTCGAGGCCGACATAGAGCGCCATCAGGTCGTTGGCCGAGATCATCAGCATCATGCCGAGCGTGGCCAGCGCCACCAGCAGCGGATATTCGAAGCGCCAGGCCTTGGCGTGCTCGAAGTACGCCCTCGACATCAGGACGGTGATGGCGGCACCCACCAGAACCAGCGCCTTCATGGTCGTGGTCAGGCGATCGACGATGAACAGCGAGGCGAAGGCGGTGCCCTCGCGATAGGGCACGAACAGCAGGACGGCGGTGACCAAGAGCGCCAGCGACGTCGCGACCGACACGAAGACGGTCGCCGCCTCCCCACGCACCACGCCGTAGATCAGCAGCAAGGCGGTAACGGCGGCGAGGAAGAGCTCGGGCCGGGCCAGGGTCCAGGATTCGAGACCGATAACCATGTTCGTCACTCCCGGGTCACGGCAACGCCGCCGTGCGGGCGAGCTTGATGGCTGCCTGATAGTCGCCGACCAGCTTGTCGACCGAGGCTGCCATGGGATCGAGGAAGGAGGCCGGATAGACGCCCATCCACAGGCTGAGCAGCAGGAGCGGCAGGAATACCGCGATCTCGCGGCGGTTCATGTCCAGGATTCCCTTCAGCGACTCCTTGGTGAGTTCGCCGAAGATGATCTTGCGGTAGAGCCAGAGCGCATAGGCCGCCCCCAGGATCAGGCCGGTCGCCGCCAGGGTCGCCACCCAGGTGTTGGCCTTGAAGGCGCCGACCAGGACCAGGAATTCGCCGACGAAGCCCGACAGGCCGGGCAGACCGACGCTCGCCAGCGTGAACACCATGAAAGTGAAGGCATAGCGCGGCATGCGATGGACCAGGCCGCCATAGGCCGCGATCTCGCGGGTGTGCATGCGGTCGTAGACCACGCCGACGCAAAGGAAGAGTGCGGCCGAGACGATGCCGTGGCTCAGCATCTGAAACAGCGAGCCCTGGACGCCCTGGATGTTGAGGATGAAGGCGCCGATCGTCACGAAGCCCATGTGGGCGACCGACGAATAGGCGATCAGTTTCTTCATGTCCTCCTGCACCAGCGCCACCAGCGAGGTGTAGATCACGGCGACGATGGAAAGGCCGAAGATCAGCGGCGCGAAGTACTGCGTCGCCTCCGGCAGCAGCGGAATGGAGAGCCGGAGGAAGCCGTAGCCGCCCATCTTCAGCAGCACGCCGGCCAGGATCACCGAGCCCGCCGTCGGCGCCTCGACGTGGGCGTCGGGCAGCCAGGTATGGACCGGCCACATCGGCACCTTGACCGCGAACGAGGCGAAGAAGGCGAGCCACAAGTAGCACTGCCACTGGAACGGCAGCTGCAGGCGTTCCATCGCCACCACGAGGTCGCTGGTGCCGAGCTGCCAGTAGATGGCGATGATCGCCAGCAGCATCAGGACGGAGCCGAGCAGCGTGTAGAGGAAGAACTTGAAGGCGGCATAGACGCGCCGCGGCCCCCCCCACACGCCGATGATGAGGAACATCGGAATGAGCACGCCCTCGAAGAAGACATAGAACAGCGCGAGGTCGAGGGCGCAGAACATGCCGACCATGAAAGTCTCGAGGACCAGGAAGGCGATCATGTACTCCTTGACGCGCACATGGACCGATTGCCAGCTCGCCAGGATGCAGATCGGCGTCAGCAGGGTCGACAGCAGGACGAAGAACAGCGAGATGCCGTCGATGCCCATGTGGTAGCCGATGCCGAGCGCCGGCACCCAGTCCATCTTCTCCTCGAACTGGAAGCCCGCCTTGGTGGCGTCGAAGCGCGCCCACAGCAGCAGCGAGATCAGGAAGGTCACGATCGAGGTGACCAGGGCGACGCTGCGGCAGTTGCGCTCGACCGCCTCCTTCGGGCCGTTGACGATCAGGCAGAACAAGGCCCCGACCAGCGGCAGGAAGGTGATCAGCGAAAGGATAGGCCAGCTCGTCATCACCCTACCTCACGAACATGAAGTAGGTGACGAGGGCGGCGACGCCGACCAGCATGACGAAGGCATAGTGGTAGAGGTAGCCGGACTGGAAGCGCATCAGCACGCCTGCCATGTCCTGCGCGCGCGCCGCGATGTTGTCGGCGCCGAGCCCGTCGATGGTGGCGCCATCGCCCTTCTTCCAGAAGAAGCGGCCGATCCTGAGCGCCGGCCGGACGATGATCGCGTCGTAAATCTCGTCGAAGTACCACTTGTTGTAGAAGAGCGCGTACAGGCCCGAGAAAGTCCTGACCGTGGCATCAGGCAGCCAGGGCATGGCGATGTAGTACATGTAGCTGAGCGCAATGCCCGAAAGGGCGAAGACCAGCGGCGCCAGCGTCACCCACAGCGGCACTTCGTGCGCGTGATGCAGCACTTCCCCGGTCAACTTCGTGGCGATCGACGTGCCCCAGAAATGCTGCCAGTCGTGGCCGACGAACCAGTCGTAGGCGATGAAGCCCGACAGGGCCGCACCGGCACCCAGCACGTAGAGCGGGATCAGCACGACGGCGGGCGATTCGTGAGCGTGGTCCCAGGTGTGATGGTCGCCGCGATACTTGCCGTAGAAGGTCATGAACATCAGGCGGGTCGAGTAGAAGGCCGTCAGGCCGGCCGCGATCGTGCCCAGCCAGAAGGCGATCAGGCCCACCGTGGTGTGCACGCCGTAGGCCGACTCGATCATGATGTCCTTGGAATAGAAGCCGGCGAAGCCGATGCCGTGGCCCAGCAGGAACGGCACGCCGATGCCTGACAAGGCAAGGGTGCCGACCCACATGAGGTAGAAGGTCTGCGGCACCTTCTCCTTGACGCCGCCCATCTTGCGCATGTCCTGCTCGTGATGCAGGGCCATGATCACCGAGCCCGAGCCCAGGAACAGCAGCGCCTTGAAGAAGGCGTGGGTCGTCAGGTGGAACATCGCCGCCGAATAGGAGCCGACGCCGGCGGCGAAGAACATGTAGCCGAGCTGGCTGCAGGTCGAATAGGCGACCACCCGCTTGATGTCGAACTGGGTGAGACCGATCGTGGCGGCGAAGAACGCCGTTGCCGCGCCAATCAGGGTCACGACCATCGAGGCGATCGGCGCCAGCTCAAACAGCGGCGACAGACGGCAGACCATGAAGACGCCGGCCGTCACCATGGTGGCGGCATGGATCAGCGCCGAGACCGGCGTCGGGCCTTCCATGGCATCGGGCAGCCAGGTGTGCAGGCCGAGCTGAGCCGACTTGCCCATGGCGCCGACGAACAGCAGCAGGCAGGCCGTCTCCAGCGCCGGCAGATCCATGCCGAGGAAGTTGATGCGCATCGCCGCCATCTCAGGCGCCTTGGCGAAGATTTCGGCGAAGTTCACCGAGCCCGACAGCATCCAGATGGCGAAGATGCCGAGGGCAAACCCGAAGTCGCCGATGCGGTTGACGATGAAGGCTTTTATGGCGGCAGCGTTGGCCGAGGGCTTGTCGTACCAGAAGCCGATCAGCAGGTAGGATGCGAGACCCACGCCTTCCCAGCCGAAGAACAGCTGCACCAGATTGTCCGACGTCACCAGCATCAGCATGAAGAAGGTGAACAGGCTCAGGTACGACATGAAGCGGGGGATGCTCGGATCCTCCGCCATGTAGCCGATCGAATAAACGTGGACCATCGACGACACGCCGGTGACGACGATCAGCATCACGGCCGTCAACGTGTCGACGCGCAGCGACCAGACGATGTCGAGCGTGCCGGAATCGATCCAGGTGAAGAGTTTCACCACGACCAGCTTGGCGTTCTCCGGGCCGAAGCCGATCTTGACGAAGACGAAGATCGAGAGCGCCGCGGCGATCAGCAGGGCGGCGCAAGTGACGATCTGCGCCGGACGATCACCAATGACGCGGCAGAACAAACCGGCGATGGCGGCGGCCAGCAGCGGCAGCAGGACGATGAGCTTGATGGCGAGATCCATGGTGCGTCCGCCCTCAGCCCTTCATCGCGTTGATGTCTTCGACCTCGATGGTCCCGCGGATGCGGAAGTAGACCACGAGGATGGCAAGACCGATCGCGGCCTCCGCGGCGGCCACGGTCAGCACCAGCATGGCGAAGACCTGGCCCACGACGTTGCCCTGGAAGACCGAGAAGGCGACGAGGTTGATGTTGACCGCCAGCAGCATCAGCTCGACGCACATCAGGATGACGATGACGTTCTTGCGGTTCAGGAAGATGCCGAGGATGCCGAGCGTGAAGAGCACCGCGGCAACGAACAGGTAGTGGCCGAGCCCGATCACCATCACACGCCTCCCCGGGTCGGTACCTTGACCACCGTGACGGCGTCGCCTTTGGGCCGGTAGAGCTGCTCGCTGATCCTCTGTCGGCGCACGCCCGGACGGGTGCGCAAGGTCAGCACGATGGCGCCGATCATGGCGACCAGCAGGACCAGGCCCGCGACCTGGAACAGGTAGAAGTACTGGGTGTAGAGCACGCGGCCGATGGCGCGGGTGTTGTCGATCGCCAGCACCTGCGGTCCCGCCTTGGCGAGCGCCCCCAGGCTCGTGGGCGTATTGCCGATCACGCCCAGGCCCAGCAGGATCTCGGCCAGCAGCACCAGGCCGATCAGCGCCCCGACAGGCAGGTACTTCAGGAAGCCTTCGCGCAACTCGGTCAGGTTGATGTCGAGCATCATGACCACGAACAGGAACAGCACGGCCACGGCGCCGACATAGACGATGATCAGGATCATGGCGATGAACTCAGCGCCGATCAGCACGAACAGCGCGGCGGCGTTGAAGAAGGCCAGGATCAGGAACAGCACCGAATAGACGGGATTGCGCGACACCACGACCATGGCGGCGGACGCCATGACCACGAAGGCGAACACATAGAAGGCCAGAGCCTGAAGAATCATTGTCTCCCCCTACCCGTCTCGCTCACCGATAGGGCGCGTCGGCATGGAGGTTGGCCGCGAGCATCGGCTCCCAGCGGTCACCGTTCGCGAGCAGCTTGTCCTTGTTGTACATCAGCTCCTCGCGGGTCTCGGTCGAGAACTCGAAGTTGGGGCCCTCGACAATGGCATCGACCGGGCAGGCTTCCTGACAGAAGCCGCAGTAGATGCACTTGGTCATGTCGATGTCGTAGCGCGTCGTGCGCCGGCTGCCGTCGTCGCGCGGCTCGGCCTCGATGGTGATGGCCTGGGCCGGGCAGATCGCCTCGCAGAGCTTGCAGGCGATGCAGCGTTCCTCGCCGTTGGGATAGCGGCGCAGCGCATGCTCGCCGCGGAAGCGCGGGCTGAGCGGTCCCTTCTCGTAGGGATAGTTCACCGTCACCTTGGGCTTGAACATGTACTTCAAGGTGAGCAGGAAGCCGCCGACCAGCTCGGAGAGCAGGAAGGAACGCGCGGTGCGGTCGAGAGAGGCCATGTGTGCTGCTCCCTACAACTTCGGAACCCAGCCGCCGAACTGCAGCACGGCGGCGGTGATGACGACCCAGCCCAGCGACACGGGCAGGAAGACCTTCCAGCCCAGCCGCATCAGCTGGTCGTAGCGGTAGCGAGGCAGCGTTCCCTTGGTCCAGCTGAAGATGAACAGCAGGAACGCGATCTTGAAGGCGAACCAGACGATACCGGGGACCCAGGTGAAGGGCGCGTACGGGATGGGCGACATCCAGCCGCCCAGGAACAGCACCGCGCCCAGCGCCGACAACAGGATCATGTTGGCGTATTCGCCGAGGAAGAACAGACCGAACGTCATCGCCGAATATTCGGTATGGAAGCCCGCCACCAGCTCGGCTTCCGACATCGGCAGGTCGAACGGCGTGCGATTGGTCTCGGCCAGCGCCGAGACGAAGAAGATCACGAACATCGGCAGCAGCGGCAGCCAGAACCAGTTGAAGAACCAGCCGGACTGGGCGAGCACGACCTTGGAGAGGTTGAGCGAGCCGACGCAAAGGAGCACGGTGATCAGCACGAAACCGATCGAGACCTCGTAGGACACCATCTGCGCGGCCGAGCGCAGCGCGCCGAGGAAGGCGTACTTCGAATTCGAGGCCCAGCCCGCGATGATGATGCCATAGACGCCGAGCGACGAGATGGCGAACAGGTAGAGGATGCCGACATTGATGTCGGCGATCACCCAGCCGTCATCGAACGGCACGACCGCCCAGGCGACCAGCGCCGTCATGAAGGCGATCATGGGAGCGATGATGAACAGCACGCCGTTGGCGCTCGACGGGACGATGGTCTCCTTCAGCAACAGCTTCAGGCCGTCGGCCATCGGCTGCAGCAGGCCGAACGGGCCGACCACGTTGGGTCCGCGGCGCAGCTGGATCGAGGCCCACACCTTGCGGTCGACGTAGGTCATGTAGGCGACGGCAACGAGCAGCGGGATCGTCACGGCGAGGCACTGCGCCAGGATGACGATCGCCTGGCCGAGCCAGTTGGTCGTGAAGAAATGGATCAGGTCGGCGGTCATCCCATCCTCCGAGCCCGCGCCAGATAACGCTGCGCGAACTCCTCTCGCGAGGCGATGCATTCGGCCATGGTGCGGGACGAGCGGCTGATCGCGCAGGTCATGTAGAAGTTGGCGATTGGCGAGGCGAACATGGCGTCGCTGAGCGGACCCGGCGCGCCGAACGTGTCCCAGCCGCCGGCCTGCTGCTGGTCGATGGCGGCAAAGCTCTTGCTGACGCGCACCAGCCGGTCGCGGACCTGATCGAGCGTGTCGTACGGCAGGGTCTTGCCCAGGCGTTCGGACAGGGCGCGCAGGATCGCCCAATCTTCGCGGGCGTCACCTGGCGGGTAGGCGGCGCGGCGCGCAAGCTGCACGCGACCCTCGGTGTTCACGTAGGTGCCGGGCTTCTCGGTGTAGGCGGCCCCCGGCAGCACCACGTCGGCGCGATGGGCGCCGGCATCGCCGTGATGGCCCTGGTAGATCACGAAGGCCTTGCCCAGCCGCTTGGTGTCGATCTCGTCGGCGGCCAGCAGGTAGACCGCGCCGATCTCGCCCTTCTCGCAGCCGGCCAGGATGCCCTCGACGTCGCGGCCGCCTTCGCCGGGGACCAGGCCGAGATCGAGACCACCGACGCGCGCCGCCGCGGTGTGCAGCACGGCAAAGCCGTTCCAATCCTCGCGCACGGCACCGAGCTTGTCAGCGAGCTCGCGCGCCAGCGCCAGCACCGCCGCACCGTCGGACCGGGCGAGCGCGCCCATGCCGAGGATGATCAGCGGGTTCTTGGCAGCCTTGAGCTTCTCGAAGAACGAGAGGTTTCCAGCGACCAGCTCGCGCAGCGTTGCCGGCCCCGTGCCGAGATTCTCAACTGGATAGGTGAGGTCCTCGACCAGGCCGATACCGGCGATGGGGCAATGGCCGTGCAGGTAGCGCTTGCGGATGCGCGCGTTCAGCACTGGCGATTCCCAGCGCGGGTTGGTGCCGATCAACAGGATCGCGTCGGCCTGATCGATGCCGCGAACGCCGGCGTTGAAGATGTAGCTGCCGCGCGGGCCGTCGAGCTTGGCCCCGTCCTGGCGGCAGTCGATGTTGGGCGAGCCGAGGCCCGCCATCAGATCCTTCAGCGCCACCATCGATTCGGCGTCGCACTGGTTGCCGGCGATGGCTGCGATCTTGCCACCCTCGAGCTTGCCGAGCTTGTCGACGATGGCCGTGAAGGCCTGGTCCCAGGTCGCCTCGGCCAGCTTGCCGCCCTTGCGGACATACGGCCGATCAAGCCGCTGATAGCGCAAGCCGTCGATGGCGTGTCGCGTCTTGTCGGAGATCCACTCCTCGTTGATGTCGTCGTTCAGCCGCGGCAGCACGCGCATGACCTGCGCGCCGCGCGTGTCGATGCGGATGTTGGAACCAAGCGCGTCCATGACGTCGACCGATTCGGTCTTGGAGAGCTCCCACGACCGCGCCTCGTAGGCGTAGGGCTTCGAGGTGAGCGCGCCGACCGGGCAGAGATCGACCAGGTTGCCGGAAAGCTCGCTGCTCAGCGCATGCTCGACATAGGTCGTGACTTCCATCGACTCGCCGCGGCCGGTCGCGCCCAGCTCCTCCGTCCCCGCCACCTCGGTGGCGAAGCGGATGCAGCGCGTGCAGTGGATACAGCGGTTCATCGACGTCTTGACCAGCGGGCCCAGCTCCTTGTCGGGCACGGCGCGCTTGTTCTCGTGATAGCGGCTGCGGTCGAAGCCGTAGCCCATCGCCTGGTCCTGCAGGTCGCACTCGCCGCCCTGGTCGCAGATCGGGCAGTCGAGCGGATGATTGATCAGCAGGAACTCCATGACGCCCTTGCGCGCCTTCTCCACCATCGGCGTTGTGGTGAAGATCTCCTGCTTGTCGGCGACGGGCAGCGCGCAGCTCGCCTGCGGCTTGGGCGGGCCGGGCTTCACCTCGACCAGGCACATGCGGCAGTTACCGGCGATCGACAGGCGCTCGTGGTAGCAGAAGCGCGGGATCTCGAGACCCGCCAGTTCGCAGGCCTGCAGGATGGTGATGCCGGCCGGCACTTCCATCTCGACGCCGTCGATCTTGATCTTGGGCATTGCCTGCTCCCTGCCCTACTCAGCCGCCAGCTTTTCGGTGCGCGCGCGGATGCGGCGCTCCATCTCGGGGCGGAAATGACGGATCAGTCCCTGGATCGGCCAGGCCGCCGCGTCGCCCAGCGCGCAGATCGTATGACCCTCGACCTGCTTGGTGACGTCCTCGAGCGCGTCGATCTCGTCGATGCGCGCGTTGCCCACGACCATGCGTTCCATGACGCGCCACATCCAGCCGGTGCCCTCGCGGCACGGCGTGCACTGGCCGCAGCTCTCATGCTTGTAGAACTGGCTCAGCCGCGCGATCGCCTTCACGACGTCGGTCGACTTGTCCATGACGATGACGGCCGCCGTGCCGAGACCCGACTTCTGGTCGCGCAGCGAATCGAAATCCATGAGAACGGTGTCGCAGATCGACTTCGGCAGCAGCGGCACCGAGGCGCCGCCCGGGATCACCGCAAGCAGGTTGTCCCAGCCGCCGCGCACGCCGCCGCAATGGCGATCGATCAGCTCGCGCAACGGGATACCCATCTCCTCCTCGACATTGCACGGCTTGTTCACGTGCCCCGAGATGCAGAAGAGTTTGGTGCCGGTGTTGTTGGGCCGGCCGATGCCCGCGAACCAGGCGGCGCCGCGGCGCAGGATGGCCGGCGCTACGGCGATCGATTCGACATTGTTCACCGTCGACGGGCAGCCGTAGAGGCCCGAACCGGCCGGGAACGGCGGCTTCAGGCGCGGCATGCCCTTCTTGCCTTCGAGGCTCTCGAGCAGCGCCGTCTCCTCGCCGCAGATATAGGCGCCGGCCCCGCGATGGACGTAGAGGTCGAAGTCCCAGCCCGAGCCGCAGGCGTTCTTGCCCAGAAGCCCCGCGTCATAGGCCTCCTTGATCGCCGCAATCAGGGTCTGCGCTTCGTTATAGAACTCGCCGCGTACGTAGATGTAACCGGCGTTGGCGCGCATGGCGAAGCCCGCGATCAGGCAGCCCTCGACCAGCAGATGCGGGTCGTGGCGCATGATGTCGCGGTCCTTGCAGGTGCCAGGCTCGGACTCGTCGGCATTGACCACGAGGTAATGCGGCCGGTCCTTCACCTCTTTCGGCATGAACGACCACTTGAGACCCGTCGGGAAGCCTGCGCCGCCGCGGCCGCGCAGGCCCGACTTCTTCATCTCGTCGATGATGGCGTCGACGCCGCGATCGAGGATCGCCTTGGTGTTGTCCCACGAGCCGCGCGCGCGGGCCGCCGGCAGGCGCCAGTCGTGAAAGCCGTAAAGGTTGGTGAAGATGCGGTCCTTGTCGGCAAGCATCGTCTACTCGCTCCTCAAGGTGGTAGGCCCGCCCTCGGGCGCCGAGGTCTGGCGGTCGACCTGTGGCCCGGGCTTGGGCGTCTCGCCGCGCTTCAGGGCATCGAGCACCTTCTTGAGCGAGGCCTCGTCGAGGTCTTCGTAGAAATCGTCGTTGATCTGCACGACCGGCGCGTTCACGCAGGCGCCCAGGCACTCGACCTCCTGCACGCTGAAGGTCTCGCCGTCGGCGGCATGCTCGCAGGCCTTCATGATCGCGTCCGAGCCGCGCAGCCAGCACGGCGTCGTGGTGCAGACCTGCAGCAGGTACTTACCCTTCGGCTTGAGCTGGAACATCGTATAGAAGGTCGCGATCTCATAGACCCGGATCGGCGCCATATCGAGCAGCCTGGCGACCTCGTCCATCGCCGTGCGCGACAGCCAGCCTTCCTGGCGCTGCGCCAGGTCGAGCACGCCGATCACCGCGCTTGCCTGACGGCCGGGCGGGTAGTTCGCGATCAGGGCTTTGACCTTCTCCAGGTAGTCCGGCAGGAACCGGAATTCCTCGACGTAGGGCACGTCCATCGGATCGGCGGTGATCATGGCCTGCGATCGTCTCCTAGCGGTCGATCTCGCCGAACACGATGTCGAGCGAGCCGATGTTCGCCGACATGTCGGCAAGCTGGTGGCCCCTGGTCATCATGTCGAGCGCAGCGAGATGCGGGAAACCCGGCGCGCGGATCTTGCAGCGGTAGGGCTTGTTGGTGCCGTCGGATACGAGATAGACGCCGAACTCGCCCTTGGGCGCCTCGACGGCGGTATAGGTCTCACCCGCCGGCACCTTGTAGCCCTCGGTGTAGAGCTTGAAGTGATGGATCAGGGCTTCCATGGACCCTTTCATCTCGCCGCGGCGCGGCGGCGAGATCTTGCGGTCATCGACGCGTACCGGACCAGTCATGGTTCGCAGGGCCGTGATGCACTGCTCCATGATGCGGGCGCTCTGGTACATCTCCTCGATGCGCACCAGGTAGCGCGCGAAGCAGTCGCCGGTCTTGCCGACCGGGATGTCGAAGTCCATGCGCTCATAGACGTCGTAGGGCTGCGACTTGCGCAGATCCCACGGCAGGCCCGAGGCGCGGATCATCGGGCCCGAGAAACCCCAGTCGAGCGCCTGCTGCGGATTGACGACGCCGATATCGACCGTGCGCTGGCGGAAGATGCGGTTGTCGTTCAGCAGCTTCTCGATGTCCTTCATGAACGGGTAGAACTGCTTGATCCACGCATCCATGGAATCGAGCATCCCGTCCGGCAGGTCCTGGTGCACGCCGCCGGGCCGGAAATAGGCCGCATGCATGCGCGAGCCGCTGACGCCTTCGTAGTACTCCATCAGGAGCTCGCGCTGCTCGAAGCCCCACAGCGGCGGGGTGAGCGCTCCAGTATCCATGGCGAACGTCGTCACGTTCAGCAGATGATTCAGGATGCGGGTGATCTCGGAGAACAACACGCGGATGTACTGGCCGCGCTCGGGTACGGTGATGCCCAGAAGCTTCTCGACGGCCAGTGCATAGGCATGCTCCTGGTTCATCGGCGAGACATAGTCGAGCCGGTCGAAATAGGGCACGGCCTGCAGGTAGCTCTTGTACTCGATCAGCTTCTCGGTGCCGCGATGCAGCAGGCCGATATGCGGATCGCAGCGCTCGACGATCTCGCCGTCCATCTCGACGACCAGGCGCAGCACGCCGTGGGCCGCCGGATGCTGCGGTCCGAAATTCATCGTCAGCGTTTTGATCTCGACGTCGGACATGACGCTAACTCTTTGCCTTCTCGTCGGCCTTCTCGTCCCCGGGCAACACCAGCGGCGCGCCTTCCCACGGACTCAGGAAGTCGAAGCGGCGGAACTCCTGGGTGAGCTTCACCGGCTCATAGACGACGCGCTTCTGCAGGTCGTCCCAACGCACCTCGACGAAGCCGGTCAGCGGGAAGTCCTTGCGCAGCGGATGGCCCTCGAATCCGTAGTCGGTGAGGATGCGGCGCAGGTCCGGATGGTCGGCGAACCACACGCCATAGAGATCGTAGGTCTCGCGCTCGAACCAGCCGGCCGAGCTGAACAATGGCGCGGCCGACGGCACCGGCGTGGTCTCGTCGGTCGCGACCTTGATGCGGATGCGCTGGTTGTTCTTGAGGCTGAGCAGATTGTAGACCACGTCGAAGCGCTTCTCGCGCTCCGGCCAATCGACGCCGCAGACATCGACGAGCTGCTTGAACAGGCAGCGCGGATCGTCCCGCAGGAAGGTCAGCAGCGCGATCAGCTTGTCGGGTGTCGTGTCGAGCATCAACTCGCCCAAACGAACATTCGCGGCGATGACCGCGCCGGCCGTCGCCTGCTTGATGTGCTCGCCGAGTTCTTGAAGCGGTTCGCTCACCGGATGCCCCTCATCGGACAATCGTCCCAGTCCGGCGGACCTTCTTCTGGAGCTGCAGCACGCCGTAGAGCAGTGCCTCGGCGGTCGGCGGGCAGCCCGGCACGTAGATGTCGACCGGCACGATGCGATCGCAGCCGCGTACCACGGAGTAGCTGTAGTGGTAGTAGCCACCGCCGTTGGCGCACGAGCCCATCGAGATCACGTAGCGCGGCTCGGCCATCTGGTCGTAGACCTTGCGCAGCGCCGGCGCCATCTTGTTGGTGAGCGTGCCGGCCACGATCATGACGTCGGCCGAACGCGGGCTCGGCATCGGCGCGAAGCCGAAGCGGTCGAGGTCGTAGCGGCTCATCCAGCAATGGATCATTTCGACGCCGCAGCAGGCGAGACCGAAGGTCAGGCCCCACATCGAGCCGGTGCGCGCCCAGGTGATAAGCTTGTCGAGTTGGGCCACGACGAAGCCCTTGTCGGCGAGCTCATCGTTCAGCGCGCGCGACAGCGCCGCCTCGGCGGCGGGATTGGTCCGGGTGGCTGGGGTCGTTACTCCCATTCCAACGCTCCCTTGCGCCATTCGTAGATGAAGCCGACCGTGAGGACGGCCAGGAACAGCATCATCGACCAGAAGCCGAACAGGCCTATGTCACCTAACGCCACAGCCCACGGAAAGAGGAACGCGACTTCGAGGTCGAAAATGATGAAAAGGATGGCAACCAGGTAGAAGCGGACATCGAACTGGCCGCGGGCGTCGTCGAAGGGCGCGAAACCGCACTCGAAGGGCGACAGCTTCTCGGAATTCGGGTTCTGGCGGGCGATGAGGTAGGAGCCGCCGACCGCGGCGCAGCAGATGACCAGGGCGAGGCCGAGGAAGATCAGGATCGGCAGATATTCCCTGAGAAGATCTTCCATCGCCACCCCTTCGCTCCGTGTGGCGCCCGTTCGGGCTGCCAGCGTTGGGGCTGGCGCGAGCGACGGGACTCGAACCCGCGACCTCCGGCGTGACAGGCCGGCGTTCTAACCAACTGAACTACGCCCGCGTAAGTCCCCAACGGCGCGGCGAGAGATATAGGACACCCTATATAGTGTCAAGCTTACCGCAGTCGCGAAGGCGTGCGTAAGCCCCGGAAATATCGACGCTTTCCGCACGTTGGCGGCGAGCAGCGAAACGCCGCTGGACTACCTTCCGCCTTCCTCATAGCCGCTTCTTGGCAAATGCCCTTCCGGAAGCCGACTTGAGATACTTCTCGAAGGCAAGCGCTTGCTTTTCGTTGTCAAAAGCGACGTACGTCTTGAGCGCCCATGGGCGTACTTGGAGGTGGGCGGCACTTCTCTCGCGTTGTGCTTTTTCAGACGGGCGCGCAAGTCTGCAGTAATTCCAACGTAGTAACGCTCGACGTGCTCCAAGCTTCGGAGAATGTAGACATGAGCCATGCGAGCAATTCCTGGCTTGCCGAGCCGTTGCTCGCGGGCCGCAGAGCCCGCCTTCGGGCTTCGGCGCGGCAGCCTAGCTCGCTTCGCGAGCGTAGGCTGGTGGGCGATGACGGGATCGAACCGCCGACCTGTCCCGTGTAAAGGGAATGCTCTACCGCTGAGCTAATCGCCCGGCGGCGTTGGTATCACAGCACCACCCGAAACGCGCTAGTTGATCGCGTCCTTGAGCTGCTTGCTGGCCTTGAAGCGCGGGACGTTGGCGGCCGGAATCTTGATCTTCTCGCCGGTCTGCGGATTGCGGCCCTCGGCGGCCTTGCGCCGGGAGACCTGGAAGGTGCCGAAGCCGACCAGCAGGATCTTTTCCTTCTTCTTCAACGATTTGGTGATGACCGTCAGCATGGCTTCGATCGCCCCGGCGGCGTCGGTCTTGGACAGGTTCGTCGAAGCGGCGACCGCGGCAATCAAATCGTGCTTGTTCACAGGCAGACCCCCAAATGATCCGGCTGGCGCGAGTGTAAGGGCGCGCCGAAAACGGCGTCAACGTTGAATACCATATTTTGTAGGAATGACGGGCTCAAAACCGCATAGGTAGCGAGCAAAGGGCCAAAAATGACGAAGCCCCGGATCGCTCCGGGGCTTCGCTCAGTCCTTCCTTGGGCGCTGCTCAGTGGGCGCGGACTTCAGGGCTTTCAGCCGGCTTCGCCGCCGCCACTTCGAGGTCATTCGGCCATTCGATGGCGACCAGCGGCTTGACCAGCGCGCGGGCCAGCACCTCGTCAACCGTCGAGACCGGAACGATCTCCAGCCCCTTTTTCACGTTGTCGGGGATCTCCGGCAGATCGCGCTCATTCTCCTTGGGGATGAGCACGGTCTTGAGACCGCCGCGCAGCGCTGCCAGCAGCTTCTCCTTCAGCCCACCGATCGGCATGACGCGGCCGCGCAGGCTGATCTCGCCGGTCATGGCGACTTCCTTGCGCACCGCCACGCCGGTCAGCGCCGAGACGATCGAGGTGATCATCGCCACACCCGCCGACGGGCCGTCCTTGGGCGTGGCGCCCTCGGGCACGTGCACGTGGATGTCGCGCTTCTCGAACATCACCGGCTTGATGCCGAAGGAGTTCGCCCGCGAGCGGACGTAGGCGTTGGACGCCTGCACCGACTCCTGCATGACGTCGCCCAGCTTGCCGGTGACGGTCACACGGCCGCGGCCAGGCACCAGCACGGCCTCGACCTGCAAGAGCTCGCCGCCGACTTCCGTCCAGGCGAGACCCGTCGTGATGCCGATCAGATCCTCGAGCTCGGCCTCGCCGAAGCGGAAGCGCCGGACGCCGGCATACTTGTCGAGGTTCTTGGCCCGCACCTTCACCTTGGTCGTCCCCTTCATGAGGATTTCCTTGGTGGCCTTGCGCGCCAGGTTGGCGATCTCGCGCTCGAGGTTACGGACGCCGGCCTCGCGCGTGTAGTAGCGCACGAGGTCGCGCACGGCATCGTCACCGATGTCGAGCTCGCCGTCCTTCAGGCCGTTGGCCTCGATCTGCTTCACGATCAGGTGCTTGCGCGCGATCGCGACCTTCTCGTCCTCGGTGTAGCCGGCGAGACGGATGATCTCCATGCGGTCCATCAGCGGCTGCGCCATGCGCAGCGAGTTCGCCGTGGTGATGAACATCACGTTCGACAGGTCGTAGTCGACCTCGAGGTAATGGTCGTTGAAGGTAGAGTTCTGCTCGGGGTCGAGGACCTCGAGCAGCGCCGACGACGGGTCGCCGCGGAAGTCCGCGCCGAGCTTGTCGATCTCATCGAGCAGGAACAGCGGGTTCGACGACTTCGCCTTCTTCATGCTCTGCAGGACCTTGCCCGGCAGCGAGCCGATGTAGGTTCGGCGATGGCCGCGGATCTCGGCCTCGTCACGCACGCCGCCGAGCGACATGCGCACGAAGTTGCGGCCGGTCGCCTTGGCGATCGACTTGCCGAGCGAGGTCTTGCCGACGCCCGGAGGACCGACCAGGCAGAGGATCGGGCCCTTCATCTTGTCGACGCGCTGCTGGACCGCGAGATACTCGAGGATGCGCTCCTTGACCTTCTCGAGGCCGTGATGATCGGCGTTGAGCACGTCTTCGGCGTACTTGAGGTCCTTGATGATCTTCGTGGGCTTGCGCCACGGGATCGACAGCAGCCATTCGAGGTAGTTGCGCACCACCGTCGCTTCGGCCGACATCGGGCTCATGGTGCGGAGCTTCTTCAGCTCGGCATTGGCCTTTTCGCGCGCTTCCTTGGAGAGACGCGTCTTCTTGATGCGCTTCTCCATCTCGGAGATCTCGTCGCGACCGTCCTCGGTCTCGCCAAGCTCCTTCTGGATCGCCTTCATCTGCTCGTTGAGATAGTACTCGCGCTGCGTCTTCTCCATCTGGCGCTTCACGCGGTTGCGGATCTTCTTCTCGACCTGCAACACGCCGATCTCGCCTTCCATCAGGCCGAGAATGCGCTCGAGCCGCTTGCTGACCGAGTCGAGCTCGAGCAGCTGCTGCTTCTCGGCGACCTTGAGCGCCAGGTGAGCGGAGATCGTGTCGGCGAGCTTGGCCGGCTCCTCGATCTTGTTGATCGAGACGACGACCTCGGGCGGCACCTTCTTGTTCAGCTTCACATAGTTCTCGAACTCCGAGACCACGGTGCGCGCGGCGGCCTGCAACTCGGCAGCGTCGGTCGGCGCCTCTTCCATGTCGACGGCGTTGGCCTCGAAGAATTCGCTCTTGCCGGTGTAACCGACGATCTTCACGCGCCGGCCGCCCTCGACCAGCACCTTCACGGTGTCGTCGGGCAGCTTCAGCAGCTGCAACACGGTGCCGAGCGTGCCGATGGTGTAAATGTCCTCAGGCCCGGGGTCGTCCTGGCTGGCGTTCTTCTGGGCGATCAGCAGGATCTGCTTGTCGTCCTTCATGACCTCTTCGAGGGCCTTGACGCTCTTCTCGCGGCCGACGAACAGCGGCACGATCATGCCGGGAAACACGACAATGTCGCGCAGCGGAAGGACGGGATAGGTGGTGCCGACAGTGGGGGCGTTCATATTTGCCTCGCTACATACGCTGTTAGAGCTACCCGCACCCCGGCCGCGATCCCCGTAATGGGCGACCCACGGCCTGCCGGCACGCGCACTCGTTAGCAGAGATTGGCCTGAACAGAGGGTTGTTCAAGGCCACGGCGGGACGCCGGCGGGGGCTGCCGCCGACGCAGCAAAAGTCAGGCCGGGGCGGCAGCGATGCCTTCCTTGCGCTCACCGTGCACATACAGCGGCTGAGCCCGTCCTTCGATGACTTCGCGGTTGATGACGACTTCCTCGACCCCGTCGAGCGACGGCAGGTCGTACATTGTGTCGAGCAGCACCGTCTCCATGATGGAGCGGAGCCCGCGCGCGCCGGTCTTGCGCAGGATAGCCTTCTGGGCGACGGCGCGCAGCGCATCCTCGGAGAACTTGAGCTTGACGCTCTCCATGTCGAACAGCCGCTGGTACTGCTTGAGCAGCGCGTTCTTCGGCCGCGTCAGGATCTCGATCAGCGCGCCCTCGTCGAGGTCCTCGAGCGTGGCGACCACCGGCAGGCGGCCGACGAACTCGGGGATCAAGCCGTACTTCAGCAAATCTTCCGGCTCGAGGTCGCGCAGCACCTCGCCGGTGCGACGGTCTTCCGGTCCGCGCACTTCGGCGCCAAAGCCGATCGACGTGCCCTGGCGGCGCATCGAGATGATCTTGTCGAGGCCCGAGAAGGCGCCGCCGCAGATGAACAGGATGTTGGTTGTGTCGACCTGCAGGAACTCCTGCTGCGGATGCTTGCGCCCGCCCTGCGGCGGTACGGAGGCGACGGTGCCTTCCATGATCTTGAGCAGGGCCTGCTGCACGCCCTCACCCGACACGTCCCTAGTGATCGACGGGTTGTCGGACTTGCGGCTGATCTTGTCGACCTCGTCGATGTAGACGATGCCGCGCTGCGCCCGCTCGACGTTGTAGTCGGCCGACTGCAGCAGCTTCAGGATGATGTTCTCGACATCCTCGCCGACGTAACCGGCTTCGGTCAGCGTCGTCGCATCGGCCATGGTGAACGGCACGTCGAGCATGCGCGCCAAGGTCTGGGCGAGCAGAGTCTTGCCGCAGCCCGTCGGGCCGATCAGCATGATGTTCGACTTGGCGATCTCGACGTCGTTGGCTTTGCCGCCGTGACTGAGGCGCTTGTAGTGATTGTGCACCGCAACGGCCAGGATGCGCTTGGCCTGATCCTGGCCGATCACATAGTCGTCGAGGATCTGGCGGATTTCCTTGGGCGAAGGCACGCCATCCTTGGACTTGACCAAGGTGGTCTTGCTCTCCTCCCGGATGATGTCCATGCAGAGTTCGACGCATTCATCGCAGATGAACACCGTCGGGCCGGCAATGAGCTTCCTGACCTCGTGCTGGCTCTTCCCACAGAAGCTACAGTACAGGGTGTTGCGGGAATCGCCCCCGGACTTGGCGGCTGGCATTTTTGAACGCACCTCCGCTTGGGGGGCCCGCCGACCTGCGGGCCCGCACGCAAGACTATGTTAAACTCGACCCCCGGATCGCCACAACCTCAAAATATGGTGTGCCGTGGGGCAATGAGGGAACAATTGGTCGCAACTGCCTCCTAGGAGGCAGCCGCCTGGATGGTCGGGGTCGGGCGCTTCTCGAGCACCTCATCGATCAGACCGAACTCCTTCGCCTCCTGAGGCGAGAAGAACTTGTCACGTTCCATCGCCCGCTCGATCTCCTCGATCGTCCGGCCCGTATGGGTAACGTACATCTGGTTCAGGCGCGCGCGGGTGGCAAGAATCTCCCGGGCGTGAATTTCGATGTCGGCCGCCTGACCCTGGGCGCCGCCCGAGGGCTGGTGGACCATGATGCGCGAGTTGGGCAACGCGAAGCGCTTGCCTTTGGCGCCCGCCATCAGGAGTAGCGATCCTGCCGACGCCGCCTGACCGAAGACCAGCGTCGAAATATGCGGGCGTATGTACTGCATGGTGTCGTAGACGGCCAAGCCCGACGTCACCACGCCGCCCGGCGAGTTGATGTAGAACGAGATGTCCTTGGTCGGGTTTTCGGACTCCAGAAAGAGGAGCTGGGCACAGATCAAGCCGGCCACATTGTCCTCGATCGGTCCGTTCAGGAAGACGATGCGGTCTTTCAGCAGCCTCGACCAGATGTCGTAGCCGCGTTCGCCTCTGGCCGATTGCTCGACGACCATGGGCACATAGTAGTTGTTGTAGATTTCGAGCGGATCGCGGTCGCGAGCCATCGCGGGCCCCCTTGGGTGACTGTCTACGAAAAGTGGCAGCGCCGACGGTCCGGTTCAAGACCATCGGCGTCCAATCGTCCGAATCGGATCAATTAGCCGCTGGCTGCTCGGCCTTGTCCTCGTCCTCGCCCTCGGCCTCTTCGGCCTCGCGAGCAGCCTTCAGGAGTTCCTCAGGCGTAACCGACTTCTCGCTGACCTTGGCCAACTCGAGAATGAAGTCGACCGTCTTCTCCTCGAAGATCGGTGCGCGCAGGCGCTCCTTCAGCTCGGCGTTCTTGCCGTAAAACTCCAGCACCTGGCGTTCCTGGCCGGGATAGCGCATCGCCTCGCGCATCACGGCCTGGTTCAGTTCCTCGGGCGAGACGTCGATTGAGTTGGAGCGTCCGACATCGGCCAGCAGCAGACCCAGGCGTACCCGGCGCTCGGCGATCTCGCGGTACTCCTTCTTCATCTTCTCTTCGTCGTCGTCGATCTTCTGGCCCGACTTCTTGGCCTCCTCGATGCGCTGCCAGATGGCGTTGAACTCGCCCTCGACCAGGCCCTCGGGCACCTCGAACTTGTGGGTGTCGGCGAGCTTGTCGAGAAGCTGGCGCTTGATCATCGTGCGCGAGACCTGCGCGTAGTCCTGGCCGATCCGCTCGGCAACCGCCTTGCGCATGGCGTCGAGGTTCTCGAAGTTGCTCTTCTTGGCGAGCTCATCGTCGGCCGGCTTGTCGACGAACTCCTGAATCTCCTTGATCGTGCACTTGAAGACGGCGTCCTTGCCGGCGAGCTCGGGGGCGCCGTACTCGGCCGGGAAGGTCACCTTCACGTCGACGTCCTTGCCGACCTCGGCGCCGAGGAGCTGGTCCTCGAAGCCGGGGATGAACGAGCCCGAGCCGAGCTCCAGCGTGTAGTCCTGCGCGGCGCCGCCGGGGAACTCCGTGCCGTCGACCGAGCCCACGAAGTCGAGTTTGATGGCGTCGCCCTTCTGCGCCGGGCGCGGCGGGTCGACCGGCTTCTGCTCGCGGTTGGCCTTGGCGATGCGGCCGATCGCGTCCTCGACATCCTTATCGGGCACGACGGCCTTCAGGCGCTCGAGCTCGACCTCGGAGAAATCGAGCTTGCCGATCTCGGGCAGAACCTCGATCACAACCTCGAACTCGACGTCCTTGCCCTCTTCCAGGGTCTTGAGGTCGACACGCGGCTGCAGCGCAGGCTTAAGCCCGCGATCCTCGATCGCCTTGGCGGTGCTCGAGTTGACCGCCTGCTCCAGCGCTTCGCCGAACAGGGCCTGGCCGTACTGCTTCTTCAGCAGACCAACCGGTACTTTGCCCTGGCGGAAGCCGGGCATCTGGGCGGTCTTGGCGAGCTCGGCCAGGCGCTCGTCGACCTTGGCCGACAGGTCGCCCGCCGGGACGACGATCTTGAATTGCCGCTTCAGCCCTTCGGCCGAGAGTTCCGTCACTTGCATCGCTTCACTTCCATTTCCGTCTGGTGCGGGCGGAGGGACTTGAACCCCCACGCCTTGCGGCACGAGAACCTAAATCTCGCGTGTCTACCAATTCCACCACGCCCGCCCGACTGCCGCCCATCACGAGCGAGGGCCTTCGAGCCATGCCGCAGGGCCGAATCGCGGGCTTCCTAGCCCGCGCCGGGCACACGGTCAATTCGCCGCTGATGCGGCCTGCAGCGCGCCCGGAATTTGCCCGACGAGGTCCTCGGCGATGAGGCCCGGACGGCCGAACCGAAGCGCACAGTCGCCGTGGAGCCAGGCCGCCGCCGCGGCAGCCGCGAACGGCGACAGGCCCTGCGCCATGAGGCCGATGGCGATGCCTGCGAGGACATCACCCGCACCTGCGGTGGCGAGACGCGGGGAGGCGTGGACATTGATGACCGCGCGCCCGTCCGGTGCGGCGATTACCGTGTCTGGCCCCTTCAGCAGCACCGTCGCCCCGCTGCGACGCGCTGCTTGTCGAGCGCGCTCGGCCTTCGCAGGGATCGCCGTCAGGTCGGGAAACAGGCGGCGGAATTCGCCTTCATGGGGCGTGAGCAAAGCCGGCCCCTGGATCGCCCCAAACAGCTCCGCGGGCGCTGAGGCGAAGACAGTGATGGCGTCGGCGTCGAGCACGACGGCGCGGCGTGTCGCCAGCGCGACCAACGTTGAGGTGCGGGTGCGCTCGCCGATGCCGGAGCCGGGTCCTACCAGGATGGCGTTGCGTCGTTCGTCCTCGAGCAGGCGGCCGAAAGCAGTGGCGTCCTCGCACACCGTGACCAGATTGCCTGGCTCGGCCGACTGATAGACCGCAAGCGCCACCGGCGGCGTGGCGAGGGTAACGAGCCCTGCCCCGGCCCGGCGCGCACCAAGCGCGGCGAGCCGCGCTGCACCCGTAGCAATCTCACCCGCCAGGATCGTGGCGTGCCCGTGCGCATACTTGTGGTCGCCGCGGTCCGCTCGCTGCAAATGCGATTGCCACAGCGCCGGCGCGTTCAGCCAGAGGCGCGGCGCGATCTTGTCCAGCACACCCGGCGCGATGCCGATATCGGCGACGTCGAGCGCGCCGCAGCGCCGCAGTCCTTCGAGCGAATAGTGGCCGGGCTTGGCGCGAAAGAACGTCACCGTGCGCGCTGCCCCCGGTGCGCGGCCCAGGATCTCGCCACTGTCTCCGTGCAGGCCGCTCGGCACGTCGACGGCTACCGTCGTGAGTGCCTCGCGATTGATGCGGTCGATGAGTTGGCCCGCGATGCCCTCGATGGGCCGCGTCAGACCAGCCCCGAACAGCGCATCGATCACCAAGGGACGGCCGTCGAGAAGATCGGACGACAGCGGCGCCACGTCTCCGGTCCAGCCGTCAGCCGCCCAGGCTGCATCGCCTTTCAATGCACGACGCTCGCCGAGCAGGCCCAGCCGCACCGGCCAGCGCCGCGCCAAAAGATGCCGGGCCGCCACGAAGCCGTCGCCACCGTTGTTGCCGGGGCCGCACAGCACGACGACCGGCTGGCGCGCATGGTGCGCCGTGACGGCATCGGCTACCGCCCTGCCCGCAGCCTCCATCAGGGCGATACCCGGCACGCCGCCGGCGATCGCGGCGGCGTCGGCTCGGGCCATCTCGGCGCAGGTCAGAAGGGCGAGGTCGTCGCGGGGTTCTAAGTCACGCACCGAAGGCTCAATGGCCCAGGTGCGTGAGCACCGAGGCAAACGGTAGTGCGAGCGATTGGGGCGGCCGACCGGACTTGAACCGGCGACATCCAGAATCACAATCTGGCGCTCTAACCACCTGAGCTACGGCCGCCACCGTGGTCGCTCCCGCGAAGCGGCGCCTTCCTACGCTTGCCGGCCCACAGCGTCAAGAAACAGGCGTCGGCGGCAGAAGCCGGTCGATCGACTTCACCCATACCTCGCGCGCCTCCTCGATGGACATCCCGCTGAACTCCCGCATGCGCGCCCAGCTCTCGAAGTCGATCAGGCTCTCGATGGCGATCAGGGTCTGCAGCCGCTCGGTCGCCCCCAGGGTCGCAAGCTCGGCCTCGTACATCAGCTCGATGCGCTTCAGGATCGCCTGGCGTATCAGGTTGATCCTCGACTTGAGCTCGCTCGAATCGCCCTGGTTGGCGTTCAGCGCGCGCCACAGCGGCAGCCACTGCTCGCAGATCCAGCTGCGCGTCTCGACATGGGATTTCAGGCGCGTCAGGCGATCGCCGGAAAAATCGCGCGCCACTGCCTGCGCGGTGCCCTGCGTGAAGGCGTAATCGGTAGCCGCCACGCGCAACGCATGCAGGTCGGGAAAGCGCTCGAACACCGAACGCACCGAATACCCCGCCCGCTCGGCAATGGTCGCAGCCGTCGGGATTTGCGGGCTCTCGCGCAGCAGAGTCAGGTAGGCCTCGATGATCAACTGCTTTGTCCGCGCGCTGCGCAGACGGCGACCGTCGATGCGAGGAGAAGGTTTAGAATCGGTGGCGGAGGACAAGGATTTTCAAGTCAGGTCAGGTCGGCGGCCTACTGGGCCATGGGTAAGCATCTGCAAGCTGCAGTCCGGGGTCGGACAGTTCGGCAATGAAACCCCAGTTGCTGCAAATTGTGAAAGTGGCGCTGCAAATTTTAGCTGGTACTGCAACAAAGTGCTAGAAGTTACTGATCAGTAACCATTAGGTGGTCGGAGCCGGCGGCAGCAGCCGGTCGATCGCCTGGCGCCAGGCAAGACAGGCCTCCTCGAAGGACAGGCCGAAGAATTCGCGCATCCGCGCCCAGCTTTCGACGTCGGTCAGCGATTCCAGCACGATCAACAGATGGCGACGCTCGACGTCCGACAGCGTCGCCAATTCCGGCGCATACATGAACTCGAGCCGGGCCACGACGCGCTCGCGCGACAGAACGATACGCTGCTTGAGTTCGGGCGAATCGCCCTGGTTGGCGACCAGCGAGCGCCACAGCGGCAGCCAGCGCTCGCAGCTCTGACCGCGCGTCTCGACCTGGGTCCTGATGCGCGTCGCGCGATCGCCGTGGCTGTCGCGCGCCGGCGCGAGGGCGGCGACCTGGACCAGGGCATAGTCGGTCGCCGCGACCTGCAAGGTACGGATGTCGGGGAAGCGCTCGAACACCGAGCGCACGGAGTAGCCGGCGCGATGGGCGATCTCGGCCGCCGTCGGCACCTGCGGCGAGTTCTCCTGGGCGAGCGCGAGATAGGCCTCGATGATCAGCTGCTTGGTCCGCTCGCTGCGCAGGCGGCGGCCATCGACGCGCGGGGGCCGGCTCGGTGGCGTGTCGGACCCGCTCATGGGCGGGCTGGCGGCGTTGGCGGCAGCATGCGATCGATCATGCGCATCCAGACTGAACACGCTTCATCGAACGACAGGCCGTGGACATCCCGCATGCGTCCCCAACTCTCGAAGTCGATCAGCGATTCGAGGGCGATCAGCAGGTCGCGTCGCTCTTCGGCCGGAAGCACCGCGAGCTCCGGCCGATACATCAGCTCCATGCGTTTGACGATCGCCTGCCGAATGAAGCGGATACGGTCGCGCAGCTCGTCGAGCCTGCCCTGGTTGGCGACAACGACGCGCCAGACTGGCAGCCAGCGCTCGCAGGTCAGGGCGCGGGTCTCGACGTGCGAGCGAACGCGGGTCGGCCGGTCGCCATCGACGTCGCGCACGATGGCCTGGGCCTCGCCCAGGGTAAAAGCATAGTCCAGCGTCGCGAGGCTGAGCCCCTTCAGGTCGACGAAGCGTTCGAAGATCGATCGCGTGGAGATCCCGGCGCGAGCAGCGATCTGGGCGGCCGTGGGAATCTCGGGCCTCTGGCGCAGCAGCTCGATATAGGCGTCCATGATCGACTGCTTGGTCCGCTCGCTGCGCAAGCGCCGGCCGTCCAGGGAAGCCGAAGGCAGGGCCATCGTTGTCCTCAGGTCGACGGCGTCTGCGGCAACATGCGATCGATCGCGCGAACCCATACGCCGCACGCTTCCTCGAACGACAGGCCGTAGAGCTCGCGCATGCGCGCCCAGCTCTCGATGTCGGTGATGGCCTCGAGGGCGATCAGCAGGTGCTTGCGGTCCCGCTCCGACAGTGTCGAGAGCTCGGGCCGATACATGATCTCCATGCGCTCGATGGTGCGCTCGCGGGCGGTCTTCACCCGCGGCTTCAGGTCTTCGTCCTGGTCGATGCTGAAGATCAAGACACGCCACAACGCCACGCCGCGCTCGCACGTGCCGGCGCGGGTCTCGACCTGGGACTTGATCCTGGTCTTGCGGTCGCCGTCGATGTTGCGTGGCGGCGCCAGTGCGGCCGCCTGCGCGAGTTGGTAGTCCGCCGCCGCGGCCCTGAGCTTGTTGAGGTCGGGAAAGCGCTCGAAGATCGAGCGCACCGAATAGCCGGCGCGCTCGGCGATGCGCGCGGCCGTCGGCATCGGTGTCATCGGGTTCTCGCGCAGCAGCGCGAGGTAGGCCTCGATGATCAGCTGCTTGGTCCGCTCGCTGCGCAAGCGGCGACCATCGATGCGGGCAGGTCTTGAGGCAGTGGTTATGGACACGGTGCTCGTCAGGTCATGTGCCGTCGGGCGCTGCGACACGGTTTTTCGCGTCGAGACGGATCCGGTTGCAACTAATATATTAGCAATCGAAATGCAGTAAGTACACGTGCAGTTGGGGGTGGTCTGGGGTGCAAATTGTAACGATCACGGCATTAACTGCAATATCAGGAAAACTACGTAGACATTTGCGATCACTTCCGGAAGTGCCGCTGAAGTCGGTCGATGGCGCGGTCGAGCGTCTCATCATGCTTACAGAAACAGAAGCGTGCAAAGTGACGTGGCGCTCGTTCGGGGGCGTCATAAAAGGCGCTGACCGGAACGGCGGTCACTCCGGCCTCTACTGTAATGTGGCGGCAGAAGTCCTCGTCCGTGCCGTTGAAGCCCAGCGGCCGGAAGTCGGTGGTGACGAAGTAAGTGCCGTGCGCCGGCAGCACGTCGAAGCCGATGTCGGACAAGGCGTGTGCCAAGCGATCACGCTTGCGCTGCATGTCGGCCGCTAGGCCGGAGAAGTATCCGTCGCCCAGGCGCAGGCCGATCGCCGCTCCCCACTGCAGGTTGGGCGGCGTGGTGAAAGTCATGAACTGGTGGGTCTTGGCGATGACCTTCATCAGTTCACGCGCTGCCGTCACGTAGCCCACCTTCCAGCCCGTCAGGCTGAAACTCTTGCCGGCCGAGCCGATGCGCACGGTGCGCTCGCGCATGCCGGGCAGCGTCATGATCGACAGATGCCGGTGATCGTCGAAGATGATGTGCTCGTAGACTTCGTCGCACACGGCGTAGACGTCGTGCTTGAGGCAGAGTCCCGCGATGAAGTCGAGTTCGTCGCGATCGAACACTTTCGAGCAGGGATTCATCGGCGTGTTGAACAGGATGAGCTTGGTGCGGTCGCTGAACGCCGCCGCCAGCTCCTCGCGCGGCAGCCGCCACGTCGGCGGCTCGAGCCGCACCAGCTTCGGAATGCCCCCTGCCCGGCGCACGATCGGCAGGTAGGAGTCGTAGAGCGGCTCGATCAGCACGACCTCGTCGCCCGGCTCGATCAGGCCAAACAGGCAGTCGCCTAGTGCCTCCGTCGCGCCCGAGGTCACCAGCACCTCGCTCTGCCAGTCGACGTCGAGACCCTGGAAACGCTTGGCGTGCTCGGCGACGGCCTGGCGCAGTTCCGGGATGCCCATCATCGGCGGGTACTGGTTGTGGCCCTTCATCAGGTAGTCGGCGGCCGCCACCCTCACCTCTTCCGGTCCCTTGTCGTCGGGGAAGCCCTGGCCGAGGTTCACCGACTGATGCTCGCGCGCCAGGGCCGACATCACCTCGAAGACCGTTGTTCCAAGGCCGGCCATCAATGAATTCACGGGTTTCATAAGCGTGCTCGTCTGTGACTTTTTCTTGTGCAGTTTTCTGCCCTGAAATACGCCAATCAGCCCGCCGAACGGTCACTTCAGGGGTCGAATTCACGGCTAGCCGTTGTTGATAAGTCTGGCATGAACTCTGCTTCCTTGGGCTCAAACGGACTGCCGCGACCGGCGGGACCGGCGTGTGCGTGCGGGGTGGCCCAAGCCAAATGAAGAAGATCGAAGCGATCATCAAGCCCTTCAAGCTCGATGAGGTGAAGGACGCCCTCAACCAGATCGGCCTCAAGGGCATTACCGTGCTCGAGGCCAAGGGTTTCGGCCGCCAGAAGGGCCATACCGAGCTCTACCGGGGCGCCGAATACGTCGTCGACTTTCTCCCCAAGGTGAAGCTCGAACTCATCATCGAGGACGAGATGGTGGAAAAGGCGGTCGAGGCGATCCGCAGCTCGGCCCATACCGGCCGCATCGGCGACGGCAAGATCTTCGTCTCCAGCATCGACGACGCAATTCGAATTCGTACTGGCGAGCGCGGCGACGCCGCCGTATGAGACCTAGCCTCTGGGGGCAGAGGCAACGTAACCACTGGAAAGGGACGTACTACAAATGGACGCCAAACAGGTTCTCGCGCTGATCAAGGAAAAGGACGTCAAGTTCATCGACTTCCGTTTCACCGATCCGCGCGGCAAGTGGCAGCATACCGCGCGCATGGCCGCGGCCACCGATGAGAGCTCCTTCGTCGACGGCGTGATGTTCGACGGCTCCTCGATCGCCGGCTGGAAGGCGATCAACGAGTCCGACATGATCCTGATGCCCGACACGTCGACCGCCGTGCTCGATCCCTTCGCGGCGCAGACCACGCTGATCGTGAGCTGCGACGTCGTCGAACCCTCGACTGGCCAGCTCTATGCGCGTTGCCCGCGCTCGACCGCCAAGCGCGCCGAGGCCTTCCTCAAGTCGGCCGGCATGGGCGACACCGCGGTGTTCGGCCCCGAGCTCGAGTTCTTCGTGTTCGACGACGTGCGCTTCGACGTCTCGATGGGTGGCAGCTTCTACAAGGTGACCTCCAGCGAATCGCCGTGGAACACCGGCGCCGAATACGAAGGCGGCAACATGGGCCACCGCCCCGGCGTCAAGGGCGGCTACTTCCCGGTCCAGCCGGTCGATTCGATGAACGACCTGCGCGCCGAGATGATGTCGGTCTGCACCGACATGGGGCTGATCATGGAGATCCATCACCACGAGGTGGCGCCGGCGCAGAACGAGCTCGGCTTCCGCTTCGACACCCTGGTGAAGACCGCCGACAACGTGCAGAAGTACAAGTACACCCTGCACAACGTCGCCCACAGCTACGGCAAGTCGGTGACCTTCATGCCGAAGCCGCTCTATGGCGACAACGGCTCGGGCATGCACACCCATCAGTCGATCTGGAAAGACAACAAGCCGCTGTTCGCCGGCTCGGGCTACGCCGACCTGTCGGAGACGGCGCTGTACTACATCGGCGGCATCATCAAGCACGCCAAGGCACTCAACGCCTTCTGCAACGCCAGCACCAACTCCTACAAGCGCGTCATCCCGGGCTTCGAGGCGCCGGTGCTGCTGGCCTACTCCTCGCGCAACCGGTCGGCCTCGTGCCGCATCCCCTACTCGGCCTCGCCGAAGGGCAAGCGCGTCGAGGTCCGCTTCCCCGATCCGTCGGCCAATCCGTACCTCGCCTTCGCGGCGATGCTGATGGCCGGCATCGACGGCATCCAGAACAAGATCCACCCGGGCGACCCGATGGACAAGAACCTGTACGACCTGCCGCCGGAGGAGCTGACCAAGGTTCCGACCGTGGCGGGCTCGCTGCGCGAGGCGCTGAACTGCCTCGACGCCGACCGCACCTTCCTGACCAAGGGCGGCGTGTTCACCGACGACCAGATCGACGCCTACATGGAGCTCAAGTGGGAAGAGGTCTACAACTGGGAGCACCAGCCGGCGCCGGTCGAGTACAAGATGTACTACTCGATCTGAGCAGCACTCCGAGATCGATGGAAAAGGGGACCGCTCGGGTCCCCTTTTTCTTTTGTGCGCTGCTGACTCAACGGTGTCAGGATCGGTGCGCTACTGGCCTCTTCCATTGCACAAGGAGAGCCGACCATGTCCGCCACCGAAGACGCCCAGGTCCGTCACATCTACGAGCGCTGGCACGCCACCGTCACGGGCCAGGACCTTGCCGGCCTGATGGCGCTCTATGCCGACCACGCCGTGTTTGAAAGCCCGACTGTCCTGGTGCAGTTCCCGGATCGCGACGAAGGCATCCTCCGCGGCCGCAGTGAGATCGAGCAACTGTTCGCCCGCAACTTCACGAACCTGCGCAAGGAGTTCAAAGAGCTCTACCGGACCGGCCTGTTCTTCTCCAACGGCCGACATCTCACCTGGGAATATCCGCGGCTGGCGCCCGGCGGTGCGCAGGTCGACCTGTTCGAATCGATGGACATCGAGAACGGGCTGATCGTCTATCACCGGGTGTACTGGGGCTGGCAGGGCCTCAAGGCATTGCTGTCAGTGCGCAAATAACTGTCGCCCCGAACGCAGCGAGGGGCCTTTAAGGCTGCAGGGAAGGTCCCTCGCAGCGCTCGGGATGACAGCGGGGCCGTATCCGTCAGCACTCCTCTGCGAAAGCCGCCTCTTCTTCTCCGTCCTCGGTCGTGCGATTTTCCCGCGCGACGGAGGATGACGCGATGAGCTGGATGGACGAGGCGATGAAGGATCTGGGGCCCTGGATCGGCCAGGTGCGCGCCGTGGAGGACGATGTCGGGCTGATGGCGGTGCGCCGCGCCGCCGGTACCTTCGACCTCGACCCGGAGACGTTCGTCCGAGGCACGGAGTTGCCGCCGCACTGGTTCACCTTCATCGGCTGCGAGACGGTGCGCCAGGGCGCCCTCGGGCCCGACGGCCACGCCAAGAAGGGCGTGGTGCTGCCGCCGATCCCGATGCCGCGCCGCATGGGCGCCGGCCGGCGCGTCAAGGTCATGGGCCTCCTGCGCGCAGGGGAGCCCGCGGTGAAGAAGGCGGAGGTGGCCAACATCGTCCCCAAGAGCGGTCGCTCGGGCGACATCTTCGTGCTCACCATGCGCAACACCTATGAGCAGGGCGGCAAGGTCATCGCGGTCGACGAGTCGGACGCCATCTACCGGCCGGCGGTCCCCGCAGGCCAGAAGACCACGGCGACCGTGCCGACCAAGGCGCGCGGCGACCACGCCTGGAGCGAGCGTACCGAACTCACCAACACGCTCAACTTCCGCTTCTCCTCGTTGACCTGGAATGCGCACCGTATCCATTACGACGGCGACTACACGCGCAGCGAGGAAGGCTACCCTGCCCTCGTCTCCAACGGTGGCCTCTCCATGCACCTGATGGTCGATGCCGCGCTCAAGCACGCCAGGGGCACGCTCACGGGCTACACCACGCGGCTCGTCCATCCGCTGTGGGTCGGCGATTCCCTGGAAGTGCGCGGCGAGGAGCAGAAGGACGGCAAGCTCAGCATCTGGGCCGCCGACAAGAACGGCGTGCTGTGCGGCGAGATGGACCTGGAGTTCGCGCCATGAGCGGTCCGCTCGACGGCGTGCTCGTCGTCGACCTCACGACGGTGGTGGTCGGGCCGATCTGCACGCGCACGCTCGCGGACTACGGCGCCGAGGTGATCAAGGTCGAGGCGCCCGCCGGCGACCTTCTGCGCACCATGGCGCGGGGCAGCCGCAATCCCGGCATGTCGGGCAAGTTCATCAACTTCAACCGCAACAAGCGCTCGATCGTGCTCGACCTCAAGAAGCCCGAGGGGATCGCGGCGATGAAGCGGCTGATCGCGCGCGCCGACGTGTTCGTGAGCAACGTGCGGCCCGAGGGCCTTGCGCGCGCGGGGCTCGACTACAAGAGCCTGGCGCCCAAGCACCCCAAGCTCATCCATTGCTCGATCCTGGCGTTCGGCCGTGGCGGCCGCTACTACAACCGCCCGGCCTACGATCCCATCGTGCAGAGCCTGTCGGGCGTCGCCGGCACCTTCGAGCGCGCGACCGGCGAGCCGCGCTTCGTGCCCATGGTAATGAGCGACCACACCTCGGGGCTGATCGCGGCGCAAGCGATCGGCTTTGCCCTCTATCGCCGCGAGAAGACCGGCAAGGGCGAGGCGATCGACGTGCCGATGCTGGAGAACATGGCCTCGTTCGTCACCAGCGAGCACCTGGGCGCCATGACCTTCGACCCGCCGGTCGGTCCGAGCGGCGACAACCGTCTGCTGACGCCGGACTACCGGCCGCTGCCGACCAAGGACGGCTACATCACCGTGGCTCCCAACACCAACGCCCACGCCTTCCCTTTCTTCGACGCCATCGGCCGGCCCGAGCTCAAGACCGATCCGCGCTTCGACAGCCCCAGCTCGCGCACCGCCAACTCCGGCCTCTACTTCGAGGTGCGCAAGCAAGGCCTGGCCCGGAAGACGACGGCGGAGTGGCTGGAGATATTCGACAAGCTCGACATCCCCGCCGCGCGCTACAACTCGATCGACGATCTTTTGGACGACCCGCATCTCAACGATGTCGGCTTCTTCGCCTCGGAGGACCACCCCAGCGAAGGCAAGATCCGCCGCACCAAGCCCGCCAACACGTTCTCGGGCGGCGGCCGCGACAAGACCACCCACGCGCCCAAGCTCGGCGAGCACACCAGCGAGGTGCTGGCGGAGGCGGGCTACACGGCGGCCGAGATCGAGACGATGCGAGCCTCAGGAGCTGCTCGTTAAGGCCCTGCGCTCGGGATGACAGCGGTGGCGTAACGTCGGTCGTGCCTCAAACCGGCTTCTCGCCCTCGATCAGCACGCGCTGCATGACGCGCGGCTCGCCCATCGGGTAGTCGTTCACGACCCGGTGCATGGTGGCACGATTGTCCCAGATCACGATGTCGCCCGCCCGCCAGACATGGCCGAAATGGTGCTGCGGCTTGCGCGCCTCGTCGGCGAGCTGATCAAGCAGCGCATCGCTCTCGGCCCGCTCCAAGCCGACGATGCGGTCGAGCCGGTTGGGATTGAGATAGAGCGCCTTGCGGCCGGTCTCGGGATGGGTGCGCACCAGGGGATGCTCGACGTCGGGCGTCTCGGCGATCTCCTGCGGCGTGCGCGCCGACGGCCGGTTGCGGGCGCGCGGCGTGTCGTAGCCGTGGATCGCCCGCATGCCGTCGATCCGCTGCCGGAGCGTCGCGGGCAGCGCCTCGTAGACCGAGTGCATGTTGCAGAACCAGGTCGAGCCGCCGCGGCTCGGAATCTCTATGCCATGCAGCAGCGTCGCCTTGGCGGGGATGGTGAAGTAGGAATCGTCGGTGTGCCAATCCTCGGCACGGATCGCCGTCTTGTCGGTCGTGCCGTCGGCCATCAGGGTCGACACCATGACCGACACCTCCGGCACATCGCCGCTATGCTTGTAGCGCAGCAGCTGCGTACGCGGTGTGCCGAAGGCTTTGGCGAAGGCGAGCGTCTGCGAAGGTGTCATGCGCTCGCCGGGCACCACGACCAGCAGGTGCTCGGCCAGCGCCCGGTTCAGCAGGGCTGCCGTCTCGGGCTCGCCGGCGCGGCTGCGGTCGAGGCCTTCGATACGGGCGCCGAGCGGACCCCGGCAAGGAACGAGTTCAGGCATGCTGCAGAGCCTAGCGCGATGAGGCGCCGAAGACCATTTCGCGCATCCAGCGCCGGGCGTTCTGGATCAGCGCCTTGGCGCGCTGCCAGGCCGGCAGGGCGCGCACGAAGGCATACAGCCGGTCGCGCCAGTCGAATACCCAGGTTTCGGCCCGCAGGTACCACGCCATCTTGACCAGCGTCGGGCGCAGGACCTGATAGAGGCGCGCCACCAAGGCTGTCGCCAGCATCTTGCCGATGACAACACTGGCCAGCGACAGCCCGTACCGATGGTGAAAAGCAAACCAGACAGCGGAAAGTTTGATCGGAATGACCAGCAGCGACGGGGCAACGAAGGCCAACAGGGCAGCCCACGGCGGCAGACTGCGCAGCGACGCCTCCAGGCGCGCCACGGGCGGCCACTTGGCGATCGCCGCCATGGCGAGCCCGAGATAGTGCAGCAGCGTCTCCTCGATGAAGACGATCGCCGCCGCAATCGGGACGAACAGCAGTTCGAGGGCGTATTTGAGATGGCGTTTCACGGCACTGACAACTAATGCTGCAATCCTGGCTTTTGGGTGACCACTACCATGCTCCTTCGCCGCACTCTTGCCCAGCTCATGGCCGCGGCCGCGCTGCTGCCCGCCGGCCTTTCCGCCCAGGCCCGCCCGCTGACCCGCATCGCCTTCGGCTCGTGCGCCGAACAGGCCGATCAGCAGCCGATCTGGGACGCCATTCTCGCCTACAAGCCCGAGCTTTTCATCTTCGCCGGCGACAACGTCTATGGTGATTTCAACACCGCCGACGCCGGCCCTCTGCGCAAGGCCTACGCCACCGCCAACGCCATCGCGGGCTACAACAAGCTGCGCGAGAGCGTCAGCCATATTGCGGTCTGGGATGACCACGACTATGGCCTCAACGACGGCGGCGGCGACTTTCCCCACAAGGCCGTGTCGAAGGATCTCTTCCTCGATTTCTGGAAGGTGCCGGCAAGCGACGTGCGGCGCACGCGCGAGGGCCTCTACGATTCGCACATCATCGGCCCGCCGGGCATGCGCGTGCAGATCATCCTGCTCGACATGCGCTGGTTCCGCTCGCCGCTCAAGCTCACCGACCAGCGCGGCGCGCCGGGCAAGGAACGCTACCTGCCCGATACCGATCCGGCCAAGACCATGTTGGGTGCCACGCAGTGGGCGTGGCTCGCAGATGAACTGCGCAAACCTGCCGAAGTACGCCTGCTGGTGTCGAGCATCCAGGTGCTGGCGGAAGGCCACGGCTGGGAGCGCTGGGGCAACTTCCCGCTCGAGCGCCAGAAGCTTCTGGACACGATCCGCGACTCGCGCGCCAAGGGCGTCGTGCTGCTGTCGGGCGATCGCCATATCGGCGCGCTCTATCGCGAAGCGCCGGCCGACATGCCGCCGCTCTACGAAGCGACGTCGAGCGGCATCAACAAGGCGTTCTCCGCGGCGAAGGAGCCCGGACCGAATCGACTCGGTGCGCTCTACGCGGCGCCAAACTTCGGCGTCGTCGACATCGATTGGTGGGCGCGCAAGTTGACGCTGGCACTGCGCGACGAAGCCGGCACGCCGCAGCGCTCCGTCGACATCAGCTTCGATGAGCTACAGCTCGCCAGATAATTGCCTGAGCACGCATCGATCCATGGGGACTGCCGGCGCCGCGGCGACCGTGACAGCAGTGCCTGCAGCGAGGTGGTGCGCACAGCCGATGGTATGGTGTCGGCGTCGGCCGCCCAGGGGTGGCGCCTCTTGGAGCGCCAAAAGTCGCAATAAAAGAACAAGCCGGTCCCCGACAGATCCGCGGCGGCCCGCCCCATACTAACTATAGTTATTGACAAGCACGGCGGTTTTGGTTAGCATTCGGACGTCTGTCGCTCTTTGCATCGTCCATCCGATTTTCCACGCGCCGAGAGGGATGGACCATGTGTGGGTCTGGAGGGGCGCGGCCCGGTAAACGAAACAGGGCCGCCCCTCGGGCGGCCCTATCATCGGCGATCGCTGTTGCTACTCCGGCTTGACGCCGGCGGCGCGCACGGCGGGCACCCACTTGTCGATCGAGGTTTTGAGCTGGGCGCCGAGCGCTTCAGGCGTCGCCTCCTTGCCCTCGGGCAGGTCGACGGCGAGCTCGGTCAGGCGCACCTTTACCTTGTCGTCGGAGAGCGCGGCGACCAGCGCCTGGTTGAGCTTGGTGATGACGTCCTTCGACGTGCCCTTGGGCGCGAAGAAGCCGTTCCAGATCGTGACCTCGTAGCCCCTCAGCCCGGCTTCGTCGATCGTCGGCACGTCGGGCAGCTGCGGCAGCCGCTTGGCCGTCGACACGCCCAGCGCCCTGATGTTCCCGCTCTTGATCTGCGGCAGCACGTTCACCGCCTGGTCGACCATGTAGTCGAACTGGCCGGACACGAGATCGTTCAGCGCCGGACCGGTGCCTTGTAGGGAATCTCCAGCACGTCGACCTTCATCATGCTGTTCAGCATCAGGCCGCCGAGATGCGAAGCGGCGCCGATGCCGGCCATGCCGTACTGTATCTTCTTCTCGTTGGCTTTCACGTAGGCCTGGAACTCCGGGAAGGTCTTTGCCGGCAGATCCTTCTTGGTGACCAGTACCATCGGGTTGGTGCCGCCCAATCCGACCGGCTCAAGATCCTTCTGGCTGTCGTATGGTAGCGACTTGTAGAGCGCGATGTTGACGGCGAGCGTGCCCATGTGGGTGAAGGAGAGCGTGTAGCCGTCGCGTGCGGCGCGCCCGACCTTGGCGACGCCGATCGTGCCGCCGGCGCCGCCGACATTCTCCACGATCAGCTGCTGGCCCAGCGCTCGCCCATGCGCTGGCACAGGATGCGCGCCAGCGCATCGGTCGGGCCGCCGGCCGCGAAGGGCACCACCACCGTGATCGGCTTGCTCGGATAGGCCTCGCCCATCGAAGCGAACGGAATAGCCGCAAGCCCGCTCGCGGCGGTTGCCGCAAGCAGCGTGCGTCTTTTCATCGTAGTCTCCCTGAAACAATCAACCTCAGGGCGAGCTACACCGTCTTCACAAGCTCCGCAATGGCCGCCCCGACGGTCTTAGTGTCGCCGTTGCCGCCGAGGTCCCGAGTCCGCGGCCCGCCTTCCACCAGGGACGCCGCAATCGCCCGCTCGATGGCCTCCGCCGCCTCGGGGTAGCCGAGATGTCGCACCATCATGGCGCCCGACCAGATCTGGCCGATCGGGTTGGCGATCCACTTGCCGGCGATGTCCGGCGCCGAGCCGTGCACCGGCTCGAACATCGAGGGGAACTTGCGTTCGGGGTTGATGTTGCCCGACGGCGCCACGCCGATCGAGCCGGTGAGCGCCGGGCCGAGGTCGGACAGGATGTCGCCGAACAGGTTGGAACCGACGACGACGTCGAACCAGTCGGGATTGCGCACGAAGTGTGCCGTAAGAATATCGATGTGGTACTGGTCGGCCTTGATGTCGGGATAGTTCTTCTTCATCTCGGCGAAGCGCTCGTCCCAGAACGGCATCGTATGGATGATGCCGTTGGACTTGGTGGCCGACGTCACGTGCTTTTTCTTGCCCTTGCTCGCGAACTCGAAGGCGAACTTCAGCACGCGGTCGACGCCCTTGCGCGTGAACACCGCCTCCTGCACCGCCATCTCGTTCTCGGTGCCTTGGAACATGCGGCCGCCGAGCTGGCTGTACTCACCCTCGGTGTTCTCGCGCACCACCCAGAAATCGATCTCGCCCGGCTTGCGGTTGGCGAGCGGCGACGGCACGCCCTCGAACAGGCGCACCGGACGGAGGTTCACGTACTCGTCGAAGTCGCGACGGATCGGGATCAGCAGACCCCACAGCGAAACGTGGTCGGGCACGCCCGGCCAGCCGACGGCACCGAGGAAGATGCTCTCGAAGGCCTTGAGCTGCTCCATGCCGTCTTCCGGCATCATCTTGCCGGTCTGCAGCAGGCGATCGCACGACCAGTCGAAGTCGGTGAACTCGAGCTGGAACCCGAAACGTCGCCCGGCGGCTTCGAGCACGCGCACGCCTTCGGGCAGAACCTCTTTTCCGATTCCGTCCCCCGGAATGAGTGCGATCTTGTGCTTGGCCATGCTTTCCTCCTGCGACGCCGAACGACGTATACTGGACGGGTGTTTTGGAGCAAGCCCAAGGGCCAACGATGACCTACGACCTCAAGATCACGGGCGGCACGATCGTCGACGGCTCGGGCAAGCCGGGCTTCACGGGTGATCTCGGCATCAAGGACGGCAAGGTGGTGGCCCTGGGCAAGGCCGAAGGCGCTGCCGTCACGACCATCGACGCCAAGGGCAAGATCGTCTCGCCGGGCTTCGTCGACGTGCATACCCACTACGACGCCCAGATCCTGTGGGACCGCATGCTCAGCATCTCGCCGTGGCATGGCGTCACCACGACAGTGATCGGCAACTGCGGCTTCGGCGTCGCGCCGACCAAGGCGATCCATCGCAAGCTCATCATGCAGACGCTCGAGAAGGTCGAGGGCATGAGCCTCGAAGCGCTCGAGGCGGGCCTTGGCACGAACTGGCCGTTCGAGACCTTCCCGCAGTACCTCGACGCGCTGGAGAAGCGCGGCTCGGCGATCAATGTTGCCGCCCTGTTCGGGCACACGCCGCTGCGCCTCTATGTCATGGGCGAGGAATCGACCGAGCGCGCCGCCACCGCCGACGAGATCGCGGCGATGAAGAAGCTGGTGCGCGAGGCGATGGACGCCGGCGCCATCGGCTTCGGCACCTCGGTAGCGGTGAGCCACAACGGTTATGCCGGCAAGCCGGTGCCCAGCCGCCAGGCGACGGTCGAGGAGATGGATGCGCTTGTCTCGGTGATGGGCGAACTGAAGCGCGGCCTGATGCAGATCACCATCGGCCGCGACTTCTCCACGCGGCACATGGCCGAGGTCAGCCGCAAGTACAACGTTCCGGTGACCTGGACCGCCCTGCTCTCCTACCTCTACGGACCGGGCGGCCATCGCAAGCAGCTCGACCTCGCTGCCGAGCAGCGCAAGTCGGGGGCGCTGGTGATCCCGCAGGTGAGCTGCCGGCCGCTCAACTTCGAGTTCACCTTCGCCGAGCCGTTCATCTTCGACGTCATGAAGTTCATGAACGAGCTCACAGTCGCAGACGCCAAGACACCCGGCATGCGCCGCCGCGCCTATGCCGATCCGGCGTGGCGCGAGAAGCTGCGCAGCGAAGTGACGCCGCTGTTCCGCAACTGGTGGGACCGCGTGATCATCGCCTGGGCGCCGTCAGCGCGCGAGCTCGAGGAGCAGCCGCTGGCCGCCGCTGCCGCCAAGCTTGGCAAGGACCCGGTCGATCTGGCGCTCGACCTCGCACTCGCCAACGACCTGAAGGCACGCTTCCGCATGGCTGTGATGAACTTCGACGAGAAGGAAGTGGCCGAGCTGATCACCGATCCCAACACGATCATCGCGCTGTCCGACGCCGGCGCGCACGCCAGCCAGCTCTGCGATGCCTGCTACTCGACCTACCTGCTCGGACACTGGGTCCGCGAGCGCAAGACCTTCACAATCGAGCAGGCCGTTCACAATCTGACGCAGCGGCCGGCCGAGATGTTCGGCATCACCGACCGCGGCCTTTTGGCCGAAGGCAGGCCGGCGGACGTCGTGGTGTTCGATCCGAAGACGGTCGGTCCGGGCCCGCTGAAGCGCGTCTATGACCTGCCGGCCGGCGCCGACCGGCTGGTGTCGGAGGCGAGCGGCATCGATGCCGTGATCGTCAACGGCAAGCTCATCCGCCGCAACGGCAAGGACGCCGTGGCGGCAAACGACAAGCTGCCGGGGCGCCTGCTGCGCCATGGCAAGGCTGCCTAGTCATTTGAAACGGGAGGAAACCATGATCCACGTCGTCGCCATCATCACCGCCAAGCCCGGCAAGCGCGATGAGATCCTGAAAAACTTCAAGGCCAACGTGCCCGCGGTGCACGCCGAGAAGGGCTGCATCGAGTACGGCGCCACGGTCGACACCGACGGCGGCCCGTTCGCCAAGTTCGGCCCCGACACTTTCGTCGTTATCGAGAAGTGGGAGAGCATGGACCACCTCAAGGCCCACGGCGCCTCGGCGCACATGAAGGCCTACGGCGAAAAGAACAAGGACCTCGTGGCCAACCGCGCCGTCCACGTCCTGCAGAACGCTTGATCGCCGGCGCCGACCTGGCGGCGATCGACTAGCGCCTGACGCCGCAGGCGAGCACCACGGGTCTGCGGATCTCGAACCCGGTCGCGCCAGCGCGGAGTCTTACCGCCGCAAGGATCGCCTCGTGTATGCGGGCCCGGCGAACGGGCTCCTGCGCCTCGAGGATCATCGCGACCCGCACGGCGCCCGCGTAGATGAGGTCGAGCAGCGCCTCTGGCCGCTCCATCGTCCAGCGAATCTCGACGCGCCTGTCTTGCAAAGCCGGTCGGCATAGCCGCGCCCGGCCGCAGCACGCGGAACGCGTCGGCGATGGCGACGTCGGGTCGGTCGAAGTGCATCACGCCGAACGCACACGAAACGCGATCGAACGCGCCACTGTCGTAGGGCAGCGCCTCGGCATCGGCCTGGCGAAACGTGATGGCAAGGTAGTTTTCGCGCGCCTTGCCAAGGCGAGCGCCGCCGCCAGGTGCCCCGGTCCGCAGCCCACATCGAGCGCGCGCGTGCCATCGAGGGGACTCAATATCTAAACGATCGGCGCGATCGCCTGGTTGGTCAGGGCAACGAAGAGTTCATCGTAGCTCGTGGCCCGTTTGGACCAGCCGGCAAGTTCGGCTTCGCGAAACGATGCCACGGCTCGTTCACCCTGATCAGGGGGTCCGCAGGATTCCCTTCAGGTGGATCTCGAGCATGCCCTTGATCAGCAGCTCGCGGTCGGACCACGGGAACTCGGGCTTCAGGATGAAGGCCGAGACCAGGCCATGCAGGCCCATCCAGCAGAGCTCGCCGCACGTGTCCGGCGGGTAGTTGAGCTTGGTGCCCGACGCCTCGAGTTCGACGAGAAACGCGACGAGGCGCTTGAAGACCAGCGCGCCGCCGACACCGGGTTTCGTCGGATCATCGGTCGCGGCGCGATGGCCGACCTTGCGGATGGCCTCCGGAATGTTGGCGTTCAGGAACACCAGGCGGTACTCGTCGGGATGGGTCAGCCCGAAGCGGACGTAGGCCTCGCCAAATCGACGCACCCGCTCCAGTGGATCTGCCACCGTCCTCTCGATCTCCGCGACGGCCTCGATCAGGTGCGCGAAGGTTTGATCGCACAGCGCCAGCATCAGCGCTTCCTTATCCCTGAAGTAGAGGTACAGCGCAGGCGCTGAAATGCCGACGCGATCGGCGATCCGCCGGATGGTGGTCGAATCGTAGCCCTGCTCCAGGAACAGGTCTTTGGCCGCCTGGAGGATCTCCTCACGGCGGGTATGGCCTTCGCCGCGGCGCTTGCGGCCGGCGGGCAACACTGTCGAGAACCCTGTCAAAAACGATCTCCTTCCACTTGACTCTTATCTGAACGCCGATAACTTATCAATGTTCAGTTAACGCTGTTCAGGCGGTCTTCTGAACAGTGTAAACCTTGGAAGGACGGTTAGCCATGCGTGTTCCGTACGCCCAGCTCCTCGGCAAGGTTCCCTTCAAAGCTGTGGCCATCGTCTTGGGTGCCGGAGCAGCGGCCGCCGCCGGCTTTGCGGCCCTTTCCTGGACGGCCAACGCCTCCCGCCCCGCCGCTGCCAATGAGCCCGTCGTCCGCCCGGCGCGCGTCGTCGAGATCGCCTACCAGCGCCGTAGCCAGTCGCTGGTGCTGGCCGGCACAATCGTGCCGCGCATCGAGACCAATTTGGGCTTCCGAGTCGCCGGCAAGATCGTCACCCGCGCCATTGATGTCGGCACCACGGTCAACCCGGGCGACCTGATCGCCCAGCTCGACCCCGCCGACTATCGCCTGGCCGTCGACAATGCCCGCGCCGCCCTCGCCTCGGCCGAAGCCGACTACGCCCGCGCCAAGGCCGACCATGAGCGCTATCTCAACCTGCGCGGCACGGCCGTGTTCACGGCGCAGACCATGGAACAGCGCCAGTCGCTCGCCGCCACGGCCCAGGCCCGCGTCGAGCAGGCCAAGAGCCAGCTCTCCTCGGCCGAGAACAACCTCGCCTACACCGAGCTGCGCGCCGATACCGAGGGCGTGGTCACCGCGGTGCAGGCCGAAGTCGGCCAGGTGATGGCGCAGGGCCAGGGCGTCGTGCGCGTAGCACGCACCGATGAGCTTGAAATCGTGGTGGGCGTGCCCGAGCACCGGCTGAAGACCGTGCGCGAGGCACGGGCCGCGAGCTTCGAACTGTGGTCCGACCCCGGCCATCGCTACACCGTGCGCCTGCGCGAGCTCTCGCCCAGCGCCGATCCGATGACGCGCACCTATCCGGCGCGCTTCAGCGTCATCGAGCAGCCGCCTTTCATCGGGCTCGGCATGACCGCGACGCTCGCCTTCGAGCGTCCGGACGCCCAGACCGTCGCCGAAGTGCCCCTGTCGGCGATCTTCCAGCGCGGCACGCAGCCCGCCGTATGGGTGGTCGACAAGGAGAACGGCACCGTTGCACTGCGCACCGTCACCATCGCGCGCTGGCGCGACGCGACCGCAGCCATCGCCTCGGGCGTCAAGGACGGCGAGCTGATCGCCACCGCCGGCGTCCACAAGCTGGAGGCGGGACAGAAGGTGAAGCCCGTCCAGCCGCAGCAGCAGGCCGCGCGCTAGCCGAACGACCCTCTCAATCGATTGAGGCCGGGGAGGGACTCATGACCACACGCACCAACCTGTCGGCGCTCGCGCTGAAGTACAGCACGCTGACCGTGTTCTTCATGATCGCCCTGGTCGCGGCCGGCGTTTACGCCTTCTTCAACCTTGGCCGCGGCGAGGATCCGCCTTTCACCATCAAGCAGATGGTGGTGTCGGCTGCCTGGCCGGGCGCCACCTCGCGCGAGATGGAGCAGCAGGTCACCGAGAAGATCGAGACCAAGCTGCAGGAGTTGCCCTACATCAATTTCGTCAACAGCTACACCAAGCCCGGCGAGACGGTGATCTACGTCTCGCTGCGTGACGATACCCCGCCCGGCAAGGTCCCCGACCTCTGGTACCAGGTGCGCAAGAAGGTCGGCGACATCCGGGGCTCGCTGCCACAGGGCGTGGCCGGGCCCTTCTTCAATGACGAATACGGCGACACCTACAGCCTGATCTGGGCCTTCGAGGCCGACGGCTTCTCGCCGGCCGAGGTCAAGGAGATCGCCAAGGCCGTGCGCCAGCGTCTGCTGCGCGTGCCCGACGTCACCAAGGCTGACCTGATCGGCCTGCAGGACGAGAAGATCTACATCGAGTTCAGCCATGCCCGGCTGGCCATGCTGGGCATCCCGGTCGACCAGATCCTCGAGGTCGTCCGCCGCCAGAACGCCATCGTCGCCGCCGGCACGGTCGAGACCAAGGGCGAGCGCGTGTCGGTACGTGTCGAGGGTGCGCCAATCTCGGCCGAGGAGCTGGCCTCCCTGCCCTTCAGCGCCAACGGCCGTACGCTGATGCTGTCGGACGTGGCCGAGATCAAGCGCGGCTACCAGGATCCGCAGCAGATCTCCATGCGCTTCAAGGGCAAGCCGGTGATCGGGCTTGGCGTCGTGATGGCCCAGGGCGGTAACGTCCAGACCCTGGGCAAGGCGCTCGACAAGGTGATGGACCAGGTCGAGAAGGACCTGCCGGTCGGCATCACGGTGCACCGCGTCTCCAACCAGCCCGAAGTCGTCGACAAGTCGTTCGAGGAGTTCATCTCTTCGCTGCTCGAGGCACTGGCCATCGTGCTGGTCGTGTCGTTCATCAGCCTAGGCGTGCGCACCGGCGTCATCGTGGCGATGTCGGTGCCGCTGGTGCTCGCCATCACCTTCGTCGCCATGCTGCTGCTCGGCATCGACTTCCAGCGGATCTCGCTCGGCGCGCTGATCATTGCGCTCGGCCTGCTGGTCGACGACGCCATCATCGCCGTCGAGATGATGATGGTGAAGCTGGAGCAAGGTGCGAGCCGGCTCGAGGCCGCGACTTACGCCTATACCTCGACCGCCTTCCCCATGCTGACCGGCACGCTCGTCACCGCCGTCGGCTTCGTCCCGGTGGGCTTCGCGCGCTCGAGCGCAGGCGAGTACACCAACTCGATCTTCTGGGTGGTTGGGCTGTCGCTGGTGATCTCGTGGTTCGTGGCCGTGCTGTTCACGCCGTGGATGGGATATCACCTGCTCCCCACGCCCAAAGTCCATCATCAGGATCCCTATGGCGGACGGATGTACACGGCCTTCCGCAAGCTGGTCGTGTGGTGCGTGACCTGGCGCAGGATCACCATCGCCATCACGGCACTGGCCTTCGTCGCCGCCATGGGCGCGTTCACGCTGGTGCAGAAGCAGTTCTTCCCGACCGCCAACCGGCCCGAGCTGATCGTCGACCTGAAGCTGGCCCAGGGCGCCTCGTGGGCCGCCACCGACCGCGAAGTGCGCCGCCTGGAGAAGTGGCTGGGCGAGAACCACGACGTCGCCTTCTACACGTCCTATGTCGGCGCCGGCAGCCCGCGCTTCTACTTGCCGACCGTGCCGGAGCTCTCCAACGCGAACTTCGGCCAGGTCATCGTCATGACCAAGGACCTGCAGGCGCGCGAGCGCGTCGTCGCCGACCTGAACCAGCTGTTCGCCAACGGCTTCGAGGCGGTGCGCGCCCGCGTGCAGCGCCTGCAGAACGGCCCGCCGGTCAGCTATCCGGTGATGTTCCGCGTGCTGGGCGACGATCCGCAGCAGGTCCGCGTCGTCGCTGAGCAGGTCCGGCAGGTGTTCAAGGCCTATCCCGCCACGCGCGACATCAACTTCGACTGGAACGAGCTTGCCAAGACCGTGCGGCTCGAAGTCGACCAGAACAAGGCGCGCGCCCTCGGTGTCGATTCCCAGCTTCTCGGCAACACGCTGCAGACGCTGCTGTCGGGCGTGACCGTGACGCAGTATCGCGATCGCACCGAGACGATCGACGTGGTGGCCCGCGCCGTGCCGGCCGAACGGCTGAGCGTCGAAGGTCTGGAAGCGATCAATCTCCGCACCGGCAACGGCGGCGTGGTCTCGCTCGCCCAGCTCGCCACCCTGCGCTTCGAGCTCGAGGAGCCGATCCTGTGGCGGCGCAACAAGGAGCTTTTGATGACGGTGCGCGCCGGCGTGATCGACGGCGTGCAGGGCCCCGACGTCGCCGCCCGCATCGACAAGGCGCTGGCGCCGGTGCGCGCCGAGCTGCCGACGGGCTATCGCATCGAGGTCGGCGGCGACAGTGAGGAGAGCGCCAAGAGCCAGGGCTCGATCTTCAAGATGATGCCGGTCATGGCCTTCCTGATGATGCTGTTCCTGATGCTGCAGCTGCAGAGCTTCTCCAAGCTCGCGCTGGTCATGCTCACGGCGCCGCTGGGCCTGATCGGCGTGTCGCTGTTCCTGCTGGTGTTCAACCAGCCCTTCGGCTTCGTGTCGCTGCTGGGCGTGATCGCACTCGCCGGCATGATCATGCGCAACTCGGTGATCCTGGTCGACCAGATCGACCAGGACATCGCCGCCGGTCACACGGCCTGGGACGCCGTGATCGACGCCACCGTGCGCCGTGCCCGGCCGATCCTGCTCACCGCCGGCACCGCCATCTTCGCCATGATCCCGCTCTCGAGAAGCGTGTTCTGGGGCCCGATGGCGGTGGCGCTGATGGGCGGCCTCCTTGTGGCGACCGCCCTCACCCTCCTGTTCCTGCCGGCGCTCTACGCCGCGTGGTTCCGGGTCAAGCGGCCGGCAACGCGGCCTGCCGCGGTCCCGGCGCCGGCGCCCATGCCGCTGCCGATGGCCGCCGAATAGGGTAAGCTGCTCTCTTTCGTCAGGGAGCGACCGTGACCCTGTTTGGCAGGCTCGAGCGGCTGATCCGCAGGATCGACCAAAGGCGGTGCGCTCCCAAGTTCGCGCAACGCCTCGGGCCACGACTGCTGCGGGACTACGGCGCCAGCAGGTTCTACACGGTGGCCCAGATCCGGGCAGCCAGTGCCAAGTGCCGGCTGCCTCGTCACCAACTTGCGCTGGGCTATGCCGCCTTCCTCCCGCTGGCCGAATTCGAGAAGGCGGCCGGCAACCCCGCGCACGACGACTATGAAGCGCTGAGAGCGCTGTTCTTTCGGTTGGCCCGCAGCGGCGCAGATTTCTCGACTGCCGCCGCCCCGGCGGATTTTTGGGGCGGCGTCAGTGACATATCCGGCACTGACGGCAGTCACCATGGGACGGAGTGACTAGGGGCGCAGCACTGTCATCTTGAACGGGCCGGCATTGGCCGCGGCATAGGCGATCGCCTCGTTCACGTCATCGAGGCCGAAGCATTTGGCCTCATGATGACCCAGCGACAACAGCCCGCCCCGCACCATTGCCACCAACCGGGGGATGGAATCGCGCGAATACATCCACTGGCCGCGGATGGCGATGCAATTGCGCATCAGCCAGCCATACGGAACGGCGATGTCCTGACGGACACCGCCCATCAGCACAACGCGGCCATAGGGCCGCACGGCGAGCAGCGCGGCCCGCACCTGCGCCGGCGTCGCCGCCGGCGGCAGGAGATCGAGCACGCAGTCGATCGGCGCCGGCGCCGCGTTGAGGATGGCCTGGCGATCGCGCTCCTCGTCGATCGCCATGCGCACCGGCCGCACCCGCTGGCCGAAGCGCCGCACCAGATCGTCGAGGGCCTGCTGACTGCGGCCCGTAGCGATCACTGCGCTGGCGCCCATGGCCAGGGCTACCGCAACGCCGCCGCTGCCGAAGGCGCCGGTCGCGCCGTTCACCAGGACGGTCTCACCCGGCTGCAGGTTGGCCGCGACGTAGCCGCCGTACGGCACCACGAAGTTGCCGAACGCGCACCATGACACGGCCTCGGCATCGCCGAGTGCCCCGATGTGCACGACGCATTCCGTCGGCACGCGGGTCCGCTCCGCCCACGAGCCGTCATGGAAGTACTCCTGCAGCCGCTTGGCGCGCTCGCTGCCAGCGGTCAGGCCCTGCAGGATGATGTCGGGCGCCTGCGCATTGTCGCGCGAGCGCACCGTGGGATCGCAAAACACCCAGTCGCCGACGGCGAGTTCGGTGGCGTCGGGTCCCACCTGGCGAACGCGGCCGATGCAGCCCGCACCCGGGATGACGGGCGGGTCCAGCAGGTAGCGGCGCTTGCCGCTGAACACCTCCCCGGCGTAGGCCAGCACCTTGGTCGCGGCGACATCGACAATGACCTCGCCCGTGCCCAGCACAGGGTCGGGCACGGTTTCGACAGCGAGCGGCGAGCCGAGCGCCTTCAAGACGACTGCTTTCATGGGAATCCTCATGTCGTTGGATGGCCATTCTGGCGCGCCTTCCCGTGCGCATTCAGGCCTAGTATTATCCTGGGATCATGAGTGCCACCTTGCCCGACCTCAGCCGCAACGAACTGGGCGATTTCCTGCGCTCGCGTCGCGAGCGCCTGACGCCGCGCGCCGCCGGACTTCCGGCCGGCCGCCGGCGCCGCACGCCCGGCCTGCGCCGCGAGGAGGTGGCCGAGCTCGCCGGCATCGGCGTCGATTGGTACGTCCGGCTGGAGCAAGGCCGCTCGGTCAGCCCGTCGGTCACCACGGTCGATGCCCTGGCCCGCGCGCTGAAGCTGAGCAAGGTCGAGCACGCCCACCTGCGCGCCCTCACCCGCAACCCGGGCCGCCGCGCCTTCGTGCGCGAGACCGTGCCCGACGCGATCCGGCGTGTCGTCGAGAGCCTCAACCAGCCCGCCTACGTCACCGGCCGTCGCTGGGACGTTCTCGCCTGGAACAAGGCTGCCGAGGAGGTCTTCGCCTTCAGCCGGCTGCCCGAGGAGGACCGCAACATCCTCATCATCATCCTGACCAAGCCCGCGACGCGGCGCGTGTTCGGCGCAAGCTGGAACGAGCAGGCAAGGCGCGTCGTCGCCCAGTTCCGCGCGACCCACGATCTCTGGGCGGACGACCCGGCCTTCGTCGAGCTATTGGCTCGCCTGCGCCGCGAGAGCTCGGAGTTCACGACCTGGTGGAAGGCGCACGATGTCCGCGCCGCCGTCTCCGGCCGCAAACAGATGAGCCATCCCAGGAAGGGCCTGCTGCGCTTCGAACATGCGAGCTTTCAGGCCAGCGACGATCCGGCCCTGAAGCTCATCATCTACACGCCGGTCTGATTAGGAGATGCGGCCTTCGACGGTATGAATGTCGACGGTCCGCTCGGCGCTCACCTCAAGAATGATCTCGATGCCGCGCACGATGTCCTCCACCGCCATCGACGGTGCGGCGCCCAGCCGGGCGACCTGCTCCGGCACGTAGGGGATGTGCAGGAAGCCACCCCGGAACGCCACAGGGTGATCCTGGGCGATGTCCATCAGCGAATAGAGGATGTGGTTGCAGACGAAGGTGCCGGCCGTGTTCGACACGGCCGCCGGCAACCCCGCCTTGCGCAGCGCCGCCACGCAGGCCTTGACCGGCAGGGTCGCGAAGTAGGCCGCCGGGCCGTCCTTCACCACCGGCTTGTCGATCGGCTGCTTGCCGTCGTTATCGCGGATGCGGGCGTCCTGCACGTTGATCCCGACGCGCTCGAGGCAAAGCTCGCTGCGACCGCCGGCCTGACCGACGCACAGCACGATGTCCGGCCGGACCTTGTCGATCGCCGCGCGCAGCACGCCGGCCGACTTCGCATAGGAGGTCGGCAGCTCGGCGATATGGATGGCAATGCCGCCAACCCGCTTCCTGAGCCTGCCGATCGCCAGAGAAGACGGGTTTACCTCGTCCCCGCCGAACGGATCGAAGCCCGTCACCAAAGCCTTCATGTCGTACTCTCTGCAAACGAAAAGGGGCGCCCGAAGGGCGCCCCCTGACGTTAGTCGTTCCTTGGACGGGCGGCTACTTGTTGGCCGCGTCGACGGCCCGGCGGGCCATGACGTTGACCAAGTGGGCACGATACTCGGCGCTGGCATGGATGTCGCTGTTCAGCCCGTCGGCCGGGATCTTGATGTCCTTGACGGCGTCGGAGGAGAAGTTCTTGGCGAGTGCGTCCTCCATCGCCTTGACGCGGAACACGCAGGGGCCCGCGCCGGTGACAGCGACGCGGACACCGCCCGCCGTCTTGGCCACGAACACGCCGACCATGGCGTAGCGCGAGGCCGGGTTGGGGAACTTCATGTAGGCGGCTTTCTCGGCCTTGGGGAAGCTCACCGAGGTGACCAGCTCGCCGTCGCTCAGCGCCGTCTCGAACAGCCCCTTGAAGAAGTTGTCGGCGGTGTGCCTGCCGGTGTTGGTCGTGACCGTCGCGTTGAGCGCCACCACGGCCCCCGGATAGTCTGCTGCCGGGTCGTTGTTGGCGATCGAGCCGCCGATCGTGCCGCGGTTGCGGACCTGCGGATCGCCGATATGGCCCGCGAGATAGGCCAGCGCCGGGATCGCGCCTTTCACGTCGGCCGAGCTCGCGACGTCGGCGTGGCGGGTCATGCCGCCGATCACCACGTTGTTGCCCTCGACCTTGATGCCGGCCAGCTCCTTGATGCCGCCGAGATCGACGACGTCGCTCGGCCTGGCCAGGCGTTGCTTCAGCGTCGGGATCAGGGTCATGCCGCCCGACATCGGACGGGCCTCATCCTTGCCCTTCAGCAGGTTGGCCGCGTCGGCCAGCGTCTTGGGGCGATGGTAGTGAAAGTCGTACATCTCTGATCCTCCCGTTACTCGGCCGCCGCGCGCGCGCCGTGGATCGCCTGCCATACGTTGAGCGGCGTGGCGGGCATCGGCACGTGGCTGACGCCGAGCGGCGCCAGCGCGTCGTGGACAGCATTCATCACGGCGGCGGGTGCCGCGATCGCACCGGCCTCGCCGCATCCCTTCACGCCCAGCGGATTGTGCGGGCAGGGCGTGACTTTGTTGCCGAGCTTGAACGACGGCACGTCGTCGGCGCGCGGCATGGTGTAGTCCATGTACGAGCCGCTGATCAGCTGGCCCGTCTCCTTGTCGTAGACGGCGTTCTCGAGCAGCGCCTGGCCGACGCCCTGGACGATGCCGCCATGGACCTGGCCTTCGACAATCATCGGGTTGACGATGTTGCCGAAGTCGTCGACCGCGGTGTGATTGACGATCTCGACCACGCCGGTGTCGGGATCGATCTCGACCTCGCAGATCTGCGTGCCCGCCGGATAGACGAAGTTGGACGGATCGTAGAACGCGTTCTCGTCCATTCCGGGCTCGAGCTCTTCCAGCGGATAGTTGTGCGGCACATAGGCCGCGAACACCGCCTGGCCAAGGGGCACGGCCTTGTCGGTGCCGGCCACCTTGAAGGTGCCCTGCTCGAAGACGACGTCGGCCACCGACGCCTCCATCAGATGGGCCGCGATCTTCTTGCCCTTGGCGATGATCTTGTCGGCCGCCTTCATGATGGCCGAGCCGCCGACCGCCAGCGAGCGGCTGCCATAACTGCCCATGCCGAACGGCGTTGTCGCCGTGTCGCCGTGGACGACCTCGATGTTCTCGATCGGCACACCGAGCTTGTCCGACACGACCTGGGCGAAGGTCGTCTCGTGGCTCTGGCCGTGGCTGTGTGCGCCGGTCAGGACCTGGACGTTGCCCGTCGGGTTGAACTTGATCTGCGCCGACTCCCACTGGCCGACACCGCCGCCCAGCTGGCCGATCACGCGCGACGGTCCCAGGCCGCAGGCTTCGATATAGGACGAGAAGCCGATGCCGCGCAGCTTGCCGCGCGACTTGGCCTCGGCGCGACGGGCCTCGAAGCCCTTGTAGTCGGCGATCTTGATCGCCTCGTCGATGATCGGCGGGTAGTTGCCCGAGTCGTACTGCAGCGCCACCGGCGTCTGGTACGGGAAGGCGGTCGACGGAATGAAGTTCTTCCGGCGCAGCTCGGCCGGATCCACCTTCAGTTCCTTGGCCGCCTTGCTGACGATGCTCTCGATCACAAAGGTCGCCTCGGGCCGCCCCGCGCCGCGATAGGCATCGACCGGTGCGGTGTGCGTCAGCGCCGCCTTCACGTTGGCGTAGATGAGCGGCGTCGTGTACTGGCCGGCCAGCAGCGTGGCGTAGAGATAGGTCGGCACCGCCGTCGAGAAGGTCGACAGGTACGCACCCATGTTGGCGATGGTCTCGACCTTGAGCGCCAGGAACTTGCCGTCCTTGTCGAGCGCCAGTTCGGCATGGGTGACGTGGTCGCGGCCGTGTGCATCGGTCTGGAACGATTCGCTGCGCTCGGCGGTCCACTTGATCGGGCGGCCGACGCGGGACGCCGCCCAGGTGACCATGGTTTCTTCGTTGTAGCAGAAGATCTTGCTGCCGAAGCCGCCGCCCACGTCGGGGGCGATGACGCGCAGCTTGTGCTCGGGGATGCCCAGCACGAAGGCCGACAGGATCAGGCGCAGCACGTGCGGGTTCTGCGACGTCGACCATAGCGTGTAGTTGCCCGTGCCCTTGTCGTACTCCGCCGCCGCGGCGCGCGGCTCCATGGCGTTGGGGATCAGGCGGTTGTTGACCAGGTCGAGCTTGGTGACGTGCGCGGCCTTGGCGAAGGCGGCGTCGACGTCGGCCTGCACGCCGATTTCCCAGTCGTAGATCAGATTGCCCGGCGCCTCAGCGTGAACCTCGGTGGCGCCCTTGTCGAGCGCCTTGGCGAGATCGACGTTGGCGGGCTTCTCGTCATAGTCGACCTTGATCGTCTCGGCGGCGTCCTTGGCCTCGTCGTGGCTGTTGGCCACGATCATGGCCACCGTGTCGCCGACATAGCGTACGGTATCGACCGCCATCACCGGATGCGGCGGCGACTTGTGCGGCTGGCCGTGCTTGTCCTTGACCACCCAGCCGCAAATGAGCCCGCCGACCTTGGCGTCGGCGATGTCCTTGCCGGTGAAGATCGCGACGACACCGGGCATCGCCTTGGCAGCCGAGATGTCGATGCTCTTGATCTTGGCGTGTGCATGCGGCGAGCGCAGGAAGTGCGCGTAGGTCGCGCGTGCGAGCGGCAGGTCGTCGACATAACGGCCCGTGCCGGTGAGGAAGCGCTGGTCTTCCTTCCGCTTGACCCGGGCGCCTATTCCGGTTGGCGCGTTCATGGCTACACCCCCGCTGACTTCATGGCGGGCGCAGCCGCCAGGATGGCCTTCACGATGTTGTGGTAGCCAGTGCAGCGGCAGAGGTTGCCCTCGAGCTCACGACGCACCGTCGCTTCGTCGAGCTGGTAGTTGTGGCGCTTCACCATGTCGATGGCGCTCATCACCATGCCCGGAGTGCAGAAGCCGCACTGCAGGGCGTGGTTCTCGCGGAACGCCTCCTGCATGGGATGCAGTTTCTCGGCGCTCTCGGCCAGGCCCTCGATGGTGATGACCTTGGCGCCTTCGGCCTGGACGGCAAGCATGGTGCAGGACTTCACCGACCTGCCGTCGACGTGCACGACGCAGGCGCCGCACTGGCTGGTGTCGCAGCCGACGTGGGTGCCGGTCATGCCGAGATGCTCGCGCAGGAATTGCACCAACAGCGTGCGCGCCTCGACCTTGCCCGAGGCAGGCTTGCCGTTGACAGTCATGGCGACGGGAATGGTCATGTAGTCGTCTCCCTCACATTGTTGGTTTGCGCAGGCGCGCAAAATCTGCGCCTGCTGGGCGTTGAAGCGACTCTCGCAAGCCGCTCATGCGCCGGTCAAGCGAATTGCGGATGACAACCGACTTCCCCTCTTCCGACAGCGGTTGCTGCTAACGGCTCGCAAGGAAAATCAGGATCAGAACGGCTGCACCGATGCCGATGACCAGCCAGTGCCGGTAGCCTCGCTGCGCTGCAGCGGGTGGCGGTGACGCCGGAGAAACCGTGTCGGGAACGGACGGCGCATCCGACGCCGTCCCCGCCACCGCGGCGGCCGGCGGTCCTCCGACCATGGTGGCGAACTTGCCGAAGAACTCGTCGGCCAGCTTCTTGGCCGTGCCGTCGATCAGGCGGGCGCCGACCTGGGCGATCTTGCCGCCGACCTGGGCGTCGACGTTGTAATTCAGCACCGTGTCGCCGGCGTCCTCGCGCAGGGTGACCACGGCGCCGCCCTTGGCGAAGCCGGCGGCCCCGCCCTGCCCCTCGCCGGAAATCCGGTAGCCGTTGGGCGGGTCGATGTCGCTCAGCGTGACCTTGCCCGAGAAGCTGGCGCTGACCGGGCCGATGCGCATGCGCACCTTGGCCTTCATTTCGGTGTCCGAGGTCTTTTCCAGGGATTCGCAGCCCGGAATGCAGGCCTGCAGCACGGCGGGGTCGTTCAGCGCCGCAAAAACCTTGTCGCGCGGGGCCGCGATCCTGTACTCGCCCTTGATTTCCATCCAGTAACTCCTGGCTAAAGCGCGACTTCCTCGCCCCGAGGGCTAGGCGTCGACGATGCGCCTACCACTTGCTGGTATAGGAGTCCGGCGGCGGTTCTGCCAGTGGCTCGCGCAGCGACACGTAGATGGTCGCGAGATAAGGGATGGCCATCAGGATCGCCAGGGTACCGAACCAGTCGGCCTGAGTGTTCCAGAACAGCGTGCCGATCACCCAGCGGCCGCCGTCGACGGCGACGAAGCCCCCCGCCCCGCCGTCATGCAGCTTGATCGCACCCTCGGTGACGACCATGACGACAGCCCAGAAGACCAGCAGGAACGAAAGAGCAATTTCCGGCAAGATCGGCCGAAGACGGCTGTACGTCCGGTCCATGCGCACGAAGCCCTTGCTGCCGTCGTAGCCCAGCAGGCGGCCGAACGAGAGTGCCTTGGGCCACCGATCGGCACGCGACGCCGGTTCGCTGCGCACGATGGTCAGCGTCTTCCAGGCCATCAGCACGATCGACGGAATGACGAAGCTCCAGATCGGGAAATCGCGGTAGCGACCGTCGATGGCGATCTGGCGGTACCAGGTCTCGCCGATGCGGATCACGCCGTCGTACCAGTCGATGCTGATGACGATCAGGTAGAAGATGCAGATCACCGTCAGCACGAGGTAGAGCATCTGCAGCATCAGGTCGGCGCGTTTCACGATCTGATAGCGCGGCAGCTCGCGCCAGGCGCGCCAAGCCTCGCGCACGCGCGCGCCGTAGAGCGAGGGATCGGCCATCTTGCCGGTGAGGCTGTCGGCGATGCCACGCAGCAGGGCGTAGCTGAAGAGCCCCAGCAGGACAGCCCAGAACACGACACCCACCATCTTCTCGAAATAGAAGGTGCGCGAGAGGTCGATCCAGGTCGCCTGCACGTAGCAGGTGGCCACGAGCTGGGCGAAGACGGCGAAGATCGTGATCGCCTTGCCGCGCGCCTGACGGCGCATGACGACGAAGCCACCCAGCATCAGCCCGCCGGTCAGGGTCGACAGGGTGAACAGGATCGGCCAATGCGGCTCGGCCGACACCGGCTTGCCCAGTTCGAACTTGTCGCGGCGCTGGGCGTCCAGCAGGCCCCAGGCGGCGCCCACGGTGCCCTCCTGGCGGGCTTTCCAGTACTGGTCGAAGGCTTCGACGACGTTGTAGTCGAACTTCTCGCGATCGGCGATCGATCGGAACGTCGAGAAGTAACGCACCTGCTCGACCCGGCCGGGCCGCGCGTCGGAGCGCATGCGGCCATCGCTCGGCCAGCCCGTCTCGCCGATCACGATCGTCTTGCCCGGGAAGCGCTCCTGCACCTTCTTGTAGATGTCGACGATGTGCTTCTCGATGGTCGGCTTGCCGTCGGGCTCGCGGCGATCGAGACCGATCGGCACGTCTTCCCAGTACGGCAGGATATGGATGGTGATGAAGTCGACGTCGTCGGCCAGCGACGGATTACGCATCCAGAATTCCCAGACATCGGCGTAGGTCACGGGCTGCGACACGCGCTGCTTGACCTGGCGGATGTAGCGGCGGAGCTGGTTGGCGGTCAGCTCCTTGCGCAGCAGCACCTCGTTGCCGACGATCACCCGCTCGACCGTGTCCTTGTACTTGTTGGCATGGTCGATCAGGAGGTTGATCTGCTCGAGGTTCTCCTTGTCGTTGTCGTTCAGCCAGGCGCCGTGCCAGACCTTCAGCCCGTATTTGCCGGCCCGCTGCGGCACGGCCTCCAGGTTCTCGCCCGTCGAATAGGTCCGAACAGCCCGGACCTTGCCCTGCAGGCGCTTCAGATCCTCTTCGATCTGATCGGGCGTCGGGAATGTGCGGGTGAGCGGGCTCTGGCCCGGCCGATAGGGCGCGAACGACACGCTCTGCAGCGGCGCATTGGTCCAGCCGGCGATCTCGACCGGCCTGTTGGGCCACCACCACCACAAAAGATTGAGCGCGGCGACAGCCACAAAGGCGATCAGCGCCACCAGGACACGCATGGGAGGCTTTTAGCAGGATCGATCGCGCCACGTGTGGCTTTTCGCGGGCGGTTTGTCCCCAGAATGTTCTCGCTGGGGGCGCGCCACTCCAGTGGGGCGTCATGATCTTGCCGGAGCGCGGGCCTCCAGGCCCGCATCATGAGTCATGAGCGGACCTGGAGGTCCGCGCTCCAGTAAGACGCGCCACTGGAGTGGCGCGCCCCCAGCTTAAAGCGCGCCGCGCTGTACGCCTGCGATAGCCTGACGAACGATCTGATGGCCGCGGAAGAGAACCGCTTCCTTCCAGTCGTCGGTCTCCGGATAGAACTGCCGGCGCATCGCCGACCGTATCGGCGCCGCCTCCTTGCCCAGAGGGTCGCCGTACTTGTGCAGCCAATGGTCGGCACGAAAGGCCTTCTGGCCGCTTTCACGATCGAAGGTGCCGTACTCGAGGGTGCACATGGTGAGCCGGGTCTCAGGCTCGGTCAGCACGCGGTTGAGGCCGTAATGGCCGAGCCCATCGCGCGCCTGCGACGCCGTCTGGCCGCGCTTGGACTCCGTCACCGATTCACCCCAGAAGGCGCGCACGCGGCGTGAGGCCGGCGTGTCGATGTCGTAGTGGGTGATCGGCTCGCCATAGCCGTACGGGCCAAGGCCGGTATGGAAGTCGATGACGGCGACGTCCTGGCGCCCCTTGAGGAAGCGGTCGGTGATGGCATGCAGGATGCGGTTCGACCAGCTCGGTCCGCCGCCGCCGAAGAACATGCCGTCGGGATGGCTGTACTGGCCGCCGGACACTGCACGGAAATAGGCGATGTCGCCCACCTTCTTGCGATAGGCGGAGAGCTTGGCATCGGCGGCATCGAGCGTCGGCTGGTCGAGCCCCTTCGGCACCAGGAAATCGGCGATCTCGAGATAGCCCTCATTCAGCGGGTAGAGCTTGCCGTGATCGACGTAGTTGCGGTTGAGGTCGTTGCCCTCCTCCGTGACCCGCCGCGTCCAGGCAAAACCGTAGGGATTGATGGCGTGCACGAAAACGGCCGCCGTGTCCTTGGGCAGGCCGGCCGCGCCGACGCTCGCCAGCCAGTCGACCTGGAAGCCCGAGCCGCAATAGCCCTCCACGCCGTGCGTGCTGGAGATCGTCACGACAACGCGTGACGCATCGTCGGGCCCCAGCCGCGCCACGTCAGTCGACAGGGCTTCGCCGTTCGGCCCCTTCTTCGCATTGTCATATCTGTAGGTCGTGGCGCCGGCGACGCGGGCCGCCGCCAGGAACTTGTCGCGCGCCTCGCTGTAGCTGGCGGCAAAGGAATGGATGTTGGCCATGATGGATACTCAGGTACGCAGGGTGAGGCCGCCATCGACCACCAGCTCGTGGCCGGTAATGAAGTCGGCTTCGTCGGACGCCAGCAGCAGCGCGCCGCGGGCAATATCGATCGGCTGCCCGAGCCGGCGCAAGGCCGCCTTCTTCTCCCAGACCGCGCGGATCTCGGGATTGTCGAAGTTGGTACGCGTCATGCCGGTGTAGATGGCGCCGGGACAGACATAGTTGGCCGTGATGTTGAACTTGCCGAGCTCGAGCGCCAGCGTGCGCGTCAGGCCGCCGACGCCGGCCTTGGAGGCGCAGTAGGCAGCAAGCCCGTAGTCGGTATCGAAGGCCATCACCGAGGCGGTGTTGACGATGCGCGCCCGGCCTTTTTCCCTGGCGCGCGCCTTCAGGCCGGGGATGGCTTCACGGCACATGCGGAACATCGCGCGCACGTTGACGCCGTTGACGTGGTCCCATTGCGCGTCGGTCATCTCCTCGACGAAGGCGCGGCCGCTGACGCCGGCATTGTTGAACAGGATGTCGATGGCGCCGAACTTGGCCAACGCTGCGCCGACGATCTTCCTGGGCGCATCGTCACCGGTGATGTCGCAGCCCAAGGCCGCGATGGCGTCGTTGCCGGCATGCGCCTGCTCGATCGCCGATTCAGGCCGATCCACCGCCAGGACCTGCGCACCCTCGTCGGCGAACAGCTTGGCCGATGCGGCGCCGATGCCGGAAGCGGCGCCCGTCACGATCGCAATCTTGCCTGTGAGTCTGGTCAACGTTGTCTCCTGCAAAATCCGTCATCCCGAGCGAAGCCGCCCAGCGGGCGGCGCAGTCGAGGGACCTCTTCTTGTCGATGCACCCACAGAACAGGTCCCTCCACTGCGCCTCGCTTCGCTCGGCTCCGGTCGGGATGACGGGTGATCACTCCACCTTCACGCCCGACGCCTGCGCCACGCGCTGCCACAGCGCCAGGTCCTTCTCCAGCAACTCGGCGAAAGCCTTGGTGCCCGCCCCTACGGGATCGGCGCCGAACACGACCAGGCGCTCGCGCGTTTCGGGCGTCAGGGAGGCCTCGACGAAAGCGCGTTCGAGCTGGCGGATGACGACCCGCGGGGTGCCGGCCGGCGCCATGATGCCCGCCCAGACCACGACCTCGGCGGTCGGCCAGCCGGCCTCCGCCATGGTCGGCACGTCGGGCAGCAAGGGCGAGCGCGCCTTGGTCGTCACCGCCAGCGGCCGGAACTTGCCCGATGCCACCATGGGTGCCGCCGACGCGGTGCTGGTGAACATCGCCTGCACCTGCCCGGCATGCAGGTCGGCCAGGGCGGGCGCGGCGCCACGATAGGGCACGTGCACCACATCGATGTTGGCTGCGAGCTTCAGGCTTTCCATGACCAGGTTGGAAATCGTGCCGACGCCGGTCGAGCCGTAGTTGAGCCCACCGCGATCGGCGCGCGCCATGGCGATGAAGTCGCCGACCGTCTGCGCCTTGGAGCTCGCCGAGACGATCAGCACCATCGGCGTGTCGGCAAGATGCGCCACCGGCACCAGGTCGCGCGGCGGATCGAAGGAGAGCGACCGGTTGATCCAGGGCGGGATCGTCACCTGGGCGGCCGACGCCATTAGCAGCGTGTAGCCGTCGGGCTCCGCCTTGGCGACCGATGCCGCAGCGATGAGCCCACCGGCGCCGCTGCGGTTGTCGATCACGATCGGCTGACCGAGCGTCGCCGACGCCTGTTGTGCGACGAGGCGCGCCAGCATGTCGATCGCTCCGCCCGGCGTGAATGGCACGACGAGCGTGATCGATTTGGTGGGAAAATCGTCGGCGCGCGCCGGCACCGCCAGAAGCGACGTGCCAAGCAAAGCCGCGAGTCGGCGCCGGCCGATCATCGGCAGGCTCACGCCACCGTCAGGACGACCTTGCCCGTCGCCTTGCGCGAAAGCAGTGCGTTCATGGCATCCGCGCCCTTCTCCAGCGGGAAGCGCATGGAAATGTGCGGCTTGAGCTTGCCCTCGCCGTACCACTTCAGGAGCTCGTCGAAGTTCTTGCGCGCCTCGTCCGGCTCACGCCCGCGCCAGGCACCGTAGAAAACGCCGCGCACATCGCAGCTCTTGAGCAGCGCGAGGTTGGCCGGCAGCGAGGGAATGCGGCCGGCAGCGAAGCCGACCACCAGCAGGCGGCCGTACCAGGCGATACAGCGAATCGACTCGTCGAAGGCATCGCCGCCGACCGCGTCATAGATGATATCCGCGCCGTTGCCGCCGGTCAGCTCCTTGACCTTGTCGCGCATCTTCTCCTTGGCGTAGTTCACGAACATCGTGGCGCCGTACTTCCGGCAGATCTCCATCTTCTCGTCCGAGCCGACGGCCGCGATCACTTTAAGCCCCATCAGCGCACCGAGCTCTACGGCGGTCAGGCCGACGCCGCCCGACGCGCCGGTCACCAGCAGCGTCTCGCCGGGCTTGTAGTCGCTCCGCTGCTTCAGCGCGTAGTAGGACGTGCCGTAGGTCATGGTGAAGGCCGAGCCGTCCTCGTAGCTCATGTTCGGCGGCATCGGCAGCAGCGCGCCCTGGTCGACCACGGCCTCGCTGGCATAGCCGCCATGGCCAATCATGCCGATGACGCGGTCGCCCTTCTTGTAGCCGCTGACGCCCTCGCCGACCTCGGTGATGTCGCCCGCGATCTCGTGGCCCGGCGCGAACGGACGCGGCGGCTTGAACTGATACTTGTCGGCGATGATCAGCGTGTCGGGAAAGTTCACGCCGGCGGCTTTGACGGCGACGCGGACCTGGCCCTTGCCCAACGGCTTGGAGGGCAATTCCATGAGCTTCAGGCTCTCCGGCCCGCCCGGCGTTTCGCTCATCATTGCGCGCATCGGTTCCGCTCCGTCGTCGGTGTTTCGTCCTGTGGCCGCATTGATACGATGATGGGCCGGGCAGCGTCCATCCGTGCTAGAAGGGCTTGTTCGCGGGGAGGAAGATGGCGGGGCTCTATTACGAGGAATTCACGGTTGGCCGGGTGTTCGACCATGCCTGGACGCGCACGGTCACCGAGATGGACAACGTGCTGTACAGCTCGCTGACCATGAACGTGCAGCCCCTGCACCTCGACGAGGAGTTCGCCTCCAAGACCGAGTTCGGCCAGCGTATCGTCAACAGCCTGTTCACTTTGGGCCTGATGATCGGCATCACCGTGAACGACACGACGCTCGGCACCACCGTCGCCAATCTCGGCATGACCGACGTGAAGTTCCCCAAGCCGGTTTTCCACGGCGACACGCTGCACGTTAAGACCACGGTGCTCAGCCTGCGCGAGAGCAAGTCGCGGCCCGACGCCGGCATCGTCGAGTTTGGCCACGTCGCCATCAACCAGCGCGGCGAGACCGTCGCGCAATGCACGCGCCAGGCGCTGATGCGCAAGAAGCCAAAGGCGACGTTCAATGCCTGACACAGACAAGCTGTCATCCCGAGCGAAGCGAGGGACCTTTACTGCGGCCTTAGAGGTCCCTCGCTTCGCTGGGGATGACAGCGAGACCTAGGAGTACCAATGCGTTCGTTCCTGTTCGTTCCCGGTGATTCCGAGCGCAAGCTTGCCAAGGGTCCCTCGTCTGGGCCTGACGGGCTGATCCTCGATCTCGAAGATTCGGTGGCGACCGACCGCAAGATGATCGCCCGCGACATGGTGCTGGCCTATCTCAGGTCCGCCAATCGCGCCGGGCCCAAGCTCTACGTCCGTGTCAATGCACTCGACACCGGCCTGACCCTGGGCGATCTCGCCGTCGTCATGCAGGGCCGCCCCGACGGCATCGTATTCCCCAAGTGCATCGGCCAGGCCAACGTCGACCTGCTTGCGACATACCTCGACGCCCTTGAGGCTCGCGAAGGCATCGAGGCCGGCACCACGAAGATCCTGACCATCGCCACCGAAAGCGCGGCCGCTGTCCTCGCGCTGACGGCAGCGCCCGCCAGGCACGCACGGTTGATCGGCCACTCGTGGGGCGGCGAGGACCTGATGGCCGACCTCGGCGCGCTGGCCAAGGGCCCGTCGCCCGGCGAATACGACGACACGTTCAGACTGGCGCGCACCGTCAACCTGATGGCGTCGGTGGCGGCTGGCATCACGGCCTACGACACGGTCTATCCCGACATCAAGAATGTCGCCGGCCTGCGCGCCGAGGCGACCGACGCGCGACGCATGGGCTATGGCGGCAAGATCGCCATCCATCCCGACCAGGTGGCGATCATCCACGAGGTCTTCACGCCGACCGCGCAGGAAGTCGATTGGGCGAAGCGTGTCGTCGAGACGTTCGAGAGCAATCCCGGCTCCGGGGTGCTGACGCTCGACGGCAAGATGCTGGACAAGCCGCACCTGACCCTGGCGCGTCGGCTTCTCGGCCGGATGGGTGGATGAAGGACAATTTCGGTCTTCTGCAGACGCTCGAGGAGCTCTTTGCGGGCGATCGACAGTCGTTACTCACTCTCGACGAGTTTTTGGGCGGCCTGCACGGGCGTTCCTACGCCTTCGCGATCGCAGCCCTCAACATACCGAACTGCATCCCGACGGGAATCCCTTGGCTCTCCAGCATAACGGGCCTGCCGATGGTCTTCCTGCTGGTGCAGTTCTTCGCCGGCCGCGAGGTGCCGAAGCTGCCCGCGCTGGTCGGCCGACGCGGCATCCATCGCGGCAAACTACAGAGCTTCCTTGGCCGCGCACGCGGTTTCATCCGATGGCTGGAGAACACCGTTCACGCCCGGCACGAGTGGTGGGTCAACGGCATGCCGAGGCGCGCCCTGCTCGTGGCCTGGGCATCGAACATCGTGATCCTGGCGTTGCCGATCCCGTTCGACAATCTGTTGCCGGCGTGGGCGATCATGTTCTTCTGTCTGGCCTTGATCGAAGATGACGGCGTCATGGCCTTGCTCGGCTGGATGCTGAGCGCTCTCACGGCCGCTTGGACAATGTTCTTGCTGATGATCGGCCACGCCGCGGTCATGGCGGTGGTTGCCACAATAAAGCACGCCCTGTTCGACTAGGATCACCGGCATGACTCAGCCCAATGAAACCTGCGCCGACCTGCTCGGCGCGCTCGACCGCGGCGAATCGCTGCCGGCGCGCTGGTACACCGATCCGTCGATTCTCGATCAGGAGATGCAGCAGGTCTTCCGCAAGAGCTGGAACTATGTCGGGCCGGCAGCCGAGCTCGCGCAGGTCGGCGACTACGTGACGGGCTACGCCGGCAACGTGCCGGTGGTGGTCGTGCGCAACGACAAGGGCTTGGCCGGCTTCGTCAATGTCTGCCGCCATCGCCGCCACCAGGTCATGAAGGGCCGCGGCAACGCCACGCTGATGCAGTGCGGCTATCACGCCTGGACTTACGATCTCGCGGGCGGGCTGCGGCGCGCGCCGCGGTCGAACAGCGAACCGAACTTCAAGCTGGAAGACTTTCCGCTGCTGCCGATCCGCGCCGAGGCGCTCGGGCCTTTCGTGTTCGTCAATCTCGATGCCACCGCGCCCACGGCAAAGGAGTGCTATGGGCCGATCCTCGACATCATCGCCAAGAGCGGCGTGGCGCTCGATACCCTCACGCTGCACAGCCGCGGCGACTGGAAAGCGCGCGCCAACTGGAAGGCGATGCTTGAGAACTACCTCGAATGCTACCACTGCGCGGTCGCCCATCCGGGTTTCAGCGCGGCAATCGATGTCCGGCCCGATGTCTACACGCTCGCCTCGCACGGCTGGTTCTCGAGTCAGGCCGGGCGCGTGCGGCCCGCCGCCCTCGAGGGCAAGAGCAAGGTCGAGCTCTACGACGTGAAGGGCGACGTCGCGGAGTCGCAGTACCATTTCCTGTGGCCGAACCTCACCATCAACATCAACCCGGGCTTTCCCAACCTGTCGGTCGACGTGTGGCTGCCGGACGGCCCGACTGCGACGCGCGGCTTCTCGGAGCAGTACTTCGGACCGGGCGTCGACGAGGGCTTCGCGCAATCGCTGATCGCCTTCAACCTGCAGGTCGCGAAAGAAGACGACGACCTGACCGACTCCGTGCAGCACGGGCTGGTGGGTGGCTTGCCCGACCGCGGCCAGTTCCTCACCAAGAGCGAGCAGCTCGCGATCCAGTTCCAGAAGATGATCGTGCGGGCGCTGAATGGACAGTCGCCGGTATAAGCGGAGCTCGGACCTCCAGGTCCGCTCATGTCTTTGCCGGGAGCGCGCCTGGAGGCCCGCGGTCCGGGAAGATCAGTACGACCGCGGCAGGTCGAGCACGTGCTCGGAGATGAAGTTCAGGATCATGTTGGTCGAGATCGGCGCCACCATGTAGAGGCGCGTCTCGCGGAACTTGCGCTCGATGTCGTATTCCTCGGCGAAGCCGAAGCCGCCATGGGTCTGCACGCACATGTCGGCGGCGGCCCACGCCGCCTCCGAGCCCAGCATCTTGGCCATGTTGGCCTCCGCGCCGCAGGGCAGGCCCGCCTCGTAGAGCGTGGCCGCCTTGCGCACCATCAGGTCGGCCGCCTCGGTCTGGGCATAGGCGCGGGCGATCGGGAACTGCACGCCCTGGTTCTGGCCGATGGCGCGGCCGAACAGCTTGCGCTCCTTGGCGTAGTCGGTCGCCTTCTCGATGAACCAGCGTGAATCGCCGATGGTCTCGGCGGCGATCAGCACGCGCTCGGCGTTCATGCCGCTCAGGATGTAGCGGAAGCCCTGCCCCTCCTCGCCTATCAGGTTCTCGGCCGGCACTTCCATGTTGTCGAAGAACACTTCGGTGCTGTTGTGGTTCATCATAGTGCGGATCGGCCGCACGGTGAGGCCCTTGCCCAGGGTCTCGCGCATGTCGACCAGGAAGACCGACAGGCCCTCGGTGCGCTTCTTGGCCTGCTCGCGCGGCGTGGTGCGGGCGAGCAGCAGCATCAGATCGGAATGCTCGGCCCGGCTGGTCCACACCTTTTGGCCGTTGACGACGTAGGTGCTGTTGTCCTTCTTCACCGCCATCGTGCGCAGCGCCAGCGTGTCGGTGCCGCTGGTCGGCTCGGTGACGCCGAACGCCTGCAGGCGCAGCTCACCGCTCGCGATCTTGGGCAGGTAGCGTTCCTTCTGCTCCTTGCTGCCGTGCCGCAGCAGCGTGCCCATGATGTACATCTGGGCATGGCAGGCCGCACCATTGCAGCCGGCGCGCTGTACTTCCTCGAGCACCGCCGCCGCGGCCGAGATGCCGAGCCCCGAGCCGCCATACTCCTCGGGGATCAGGATCGCGAGCCAGCCGGCCTCGGTCAGCGCGGCCACGAACTCCGTCGGATAGCCGCGGTCGCGATCGAGCTTGCGCCAGTAGGTGCCGTCGAATTTCAGGCAGAGCTGGCGGACCGCATCGCGGATTTCAGGATGGGTCGGGGCGTAGGGATTTTCCATGGCGCGGGGAAACTAGTCCGCTGCCTCTCCCCGTGCAATGCGACCAAGCTTGTCGATCAGCGGGCCATGGATCTCGGGCCCGAAGCCATCGACGGTGGCCTCGCGCTTTGCCGTCACGCCATCGACGGCGCCCGCCTTGTCGACGGTCGCCCGCGTCAACGCGAGGTCGCATTCCGCCGTCAGGAACGTCGCGATCTTTGCCGCCCAATCCGGCCGCGCGACAGCAAGCGCTGCCATCAGCCCGTAGGCCCCCCAATTGGACACACCGGCGACGACGAGCTGGTCGCACGACGTGACGCAGGCGATCTTCTCGCCGTTCGGCACGGTGCGGCCGATCAGGCCGGGCGGCAGCTTTCCCATGCCGATCTCATTGCCGCCGTCGCCGACAGCGAGCTTGGTCCATGGGCCCGCCAGGAAAAGGTCGTCGAGCGGTGCGGTCCAGGGTGATACGTCGACGCCGCGCATGTTGCGTGGACGGCCGTCGGCACTGCGGCCACAGCGCTCGATGGCAACGGCATGGCTGACACCCGTTCTACGCCATTCGGCGATCAGCCGATCGAGGCCTTCATCGATGCCAACTTCGTCGACAGCCACGCCGCCGCCGGCGGCGTCGACCGCCGCACGCACCGCGGCAGCACAGGGTGTATCCACCGCAATGCGCGTCGGCACGCCACAGGCCGCCAGCGCGGCCGCAAGCAAAGCCGTGCCGACCGGACCGTCGGTCTCGGGGGCGGCGACTTCGCCGCGCGGCACGAAGAAGCCGGTGATCAGGCCGACGCTCGCGGCGCCGGCCAGCGACCGCGCCGCAGCGGCCAGCTCGCCGGCGCTTGCGGCGATCAGCTCCGCCGTCTTGCGGCCGACGTCGCGGCAGACCAGCGCTTCGATGGCGGCGATCCGCTCGGCATCACTTTTCCTTGGCGACATACACTCCCGTCCAATCGGGCGGCGAGTCGTCGATCAGGCCGTCAACGCGCGCACGCATGATCTCGTAATATCCCTGGTTCCAGCCGAGCGCATCCGCCGCCGCCTGGCAGGCCGGAATGAGCTCCAGCGCCTCGGCGAAGCCACCCGCCCGGTACTGCGCCAGGAACTCCGCCTGCCGCCGCACCAACTTCTGATAGGCGGGCGTCGCGGCCATGGCAACGCCGCCCAACAGCGCGTGGGCACGCTCGGGCTCCGTCTTGCCCTTCAGCATGACGAGATCGAGTTCAAGTATGGCGTAGCCCGGCGCCTGCTCGCGGGTCTTGTCGCCGACGATGATGCCGACCCGGTAGGTCTTGCACTGCCCTTCCAGGCGCGAAGCGAGGTTCACGTCATTGCCCAGGCAGGAGTAGGTCAGGCGCTGCGCCGAGCCGAAATTGCCCACCGAGGCGTGCCCGGTATTGAGACCGATGCCGATGGCCACCGGGATGTGCTCGCGCCCGGCCGCCTCGGCCTCGACCCGCAGTTCCTCGTTGAGCTCGCGTAGATGCGCCTGCATGGCGAGCGCGGTATCGCAGGCGCGCGCTGCGTGTCCTTCCACGGCGAGCGGCGCATTCCAGAACGCCATGATCGCGTCGCCCATGTACTTGTCGATGGTGCCCTTGTGGCTCATCACCAGATCGGTCAACGGCGTCAGGAAGCGGTTCATGAATCGCGTCAGGCCCTGCGGATCGAACTGCTCGGAGATCCGCGTGAAGCCGCGCACGTCGGTGAACATCACGGTGATCTCGCGCTGCTCGCCGCCGAGCTGCAGCAGCTCGGGATGGCGGGCGACCTGCTCGACCACGTCGGGCGACAGGTAGAGGCCAAAGGCGCCGCGGATCGCCGCGCGCTCGCGCTCGGTGCGCATGAAGGCGAGCGCCGTGCCGCTGACGTAGATCGCGGCCAGGGTCACCGGCGGATAGATCGGATCGAACAGCAGGTCGTATTCCGAGAAGGCGAGCCAAGGCACGACAAGGCCGATGCCGATGAAGCTCGCCGCGACGACCGCCATGCGGCCAGCCGACAGGCGCGGCAGCAGCAGCACGAACAGCAGGCCGATAAGCCCGAGATAGAGGAACTCCGCGCCGTCGGCGAAATCCGGCCGGGCGAGGAAATCCTGCGTCAGCATCTGCTCGGCAAGCTGGGCATGGACCTCGACACCAGGCACGGCGCTGTCGACCGGCGTGCTGCGCATGTCCTTCAGCCCGATCGCACTGGTGCCGATGAAGACGATCTGGCCGTCGATCTTGTCGGCCGGCGCCGTTCCTTTCAGCACGGCCGCCGCCGAGACGTAGCGCTCGCTGCGATGGCCGGTGTCGTAGAGGATCATGCGGCCGCGCGCGTCCGTCTTGACCTGCAAATCACCGGTCTTGACGGCGACAATGCCGCTCCTGGTGCCGAACGACTCTTCGAGGTTGGCGCCGGACGACTTGATCACGTAGCTGTTGGCGCCTTGCGCCACCCGCATGGCCTCTATCGAGAGCGTGGGAAAGACGCCGTCCGTCCCGGCCAGGCGGAACAGCAAGGGCACGCGGCGGATCACCACGGTTTCCAGGTCGGTGTTGACGCTGCCGTTGCCCTTGGCGGCCGCCTCCAGGATCGGAATGGCCTTCACCGTGCCTTGCTGCACCGGCAGGAACTGCAACGGGCTGTCGCCGGCGAAGGCCATGCCGTGATGACGCTTGGGCGGTATCTGACTGCCCTTGAGGTCGAAACCGAAGCCCAGGACGACGCGCGAGTGCGCCATGGCGTCGGCCAGGACCTGGTCGTTGTCCTGCACCGCCGCTGCGAGCTTCTGCACCGTCTCGGGGTCGGTGTAGGCCACGAGATCGCGCACCATTCGGCTGAGCGACGAGCGGTCGGGCTCGGCGAATACCACGTCGAAGGCGATCACCGCGGCGCCCTGCTCGGTGAGCTTGTCGACCAGGCGGGCCACGATGGTGCGCGGCCACGGCCACTGGCCGTGCTCGGCCAGCGCCTCCTCGTCGATATCGACGATGCGCACCGGCACGGTGGGATTGTAGATGCGCGGCTTCAGCCGCTGATAGCTGTCGAAGGCGAGGTCGCGCAGGCGCGACAGCTCCGGCGGATCGATGGCGCGCAGCAACAGCGCATTGATCAGCACGAGGATGGCGACGATCCACGGCGCGCGTACATTGCCCCGGCCAAACAACCATCTCATGCGCATTCGGCGGTGGTCCCCCTGCACCCGTCACCTTACTAATAGCGCACCTTGTCGATCATCCCCAAACACGCCGCCGTCTTCGGCATCTACCTGAAGCTCGGAGCGCTGGTGCTGTTCGGCACCATGGATGCCATGGTGAAGGCGCTGGGCAGCACCTACGACGCCTTCCAGCTCATGCTGTTCAGGAGCGCCATCGCCATGGCACCCGTGGCTGTCATCATCTGGCGCTCGGGCGGCCTCAGGTCGGTCCGTCCCAATCGGCCCTGGATGCAGGCGGTGCGCATCATCGTCGCCTTCGGCAGCACGCTGGGCTTCTTCTACGTCTTCCCGCGCATGCCGCTGGTCGACGCCTATGCCATCTCCTTCGCCGCTCCCTTGTTCATGGTCGCGCTGTCGGTGCCCATGCTCGGCGAGCCGGTCGGCTGGCGGCGCTGGACCGCCGTGGTCGTGGGCTTCCTGGGCGTGCTGATCATGCTCGATCCCTGGGGCATGGAGATCCATGCCATGTCGCTGGTCGTGCTGGGCGCTACCTTCTGCTACGCGCTCTCGACCGTGATGCTGCGGCTGCTGAGCCGGCATGATTCGGATGTCGTCGCCCTGTTCTGGCTGTCGCTGGCGACCAGCGCGGCCTCGCTGGTCGGCGCCGTGCCCGCCTGGGTGTGGCCGACGCCCATCGACTGGGTCTGGCTGATCGTGATGGGCCTTTTGGGCGGGATCGCGCAGATCCTCAACACCCGCGCCTGGCGGCTGGCGCCGACCGCGGCGCTGGCGCCCTTCGACTACACCTCGATCGTGCTCGCCGTCCTGTTCGGCTACCTCTGGTTCAAGGAGGAGCCCTCATGGACGGTATGGTTCGGCCTGCCGCTGGTGATCGGCTCGGGCCTCTATATCCTGCACCGCGAGCGTGTCCGGGCCCAGGAGCGGGCCCTGGTTTCCTTGCCGTGACGGGGGCTAAGCCCTTGTCGGCCGGGGATTATTGTCCGCAGGTGCTTTGTGGGCATTTCCCGGCTGGAGCATTGACGAACAGCCTCTCCAACCACATCTTGTAGGCATGACCGACACCACCTTTTCCGTGAGCGAGAGCGCGGCCAAGCGGATCGCCTTCCTGGCCTCCAGGGAGGCCAAGCCCGTCATGATGCGGGTGGCGGTGCTGGGCGGCGGCTGCTCGGGCTTCCAGTACAACTTCTCGTTCGAGGACCAGCGCAACGACGACGATCTGGTGATCGAGCGCAGTGGCGCCGCGGTCCTGGTCGATTCGACGTCGCTCGAGCTGCTCAAGGGCAGCGAGCTCGACTATGTAGAGGAAATGGTCGGTTCGTCCTTCCAGGTAAAGAACCCCAACGCCACCTCGTCCTGCGGCTGCGGCAACTCCTTCAGCGTCTGATCTTCTTCCCACCCCTCTCCCGGCTGAGCGTCCGGGCGGCTAGGCAACGGGCCGGTCGCGGGCTACGGTCGATCACTCGTCGCGTAGTGGCTTAGTCTTACCAACGCGTTTGATGCCAGCGAATGGCACTTGGCTTTTGGGGGGCCAGTGTCGGAAGCCGATCCAGATACAAAGCAAAGAGACATGCGTGGCGTCCTGGCGGCCGGATCCCGGCTGCGCAGCTACGAACTCGTCTCCATCCTCGGCCGAGGGGCTTTCGGCATCACCTACCGGGCCCGCGACACCACGCTCGGGCGGGACGTCGCGATCAAGGAATACCTGCCGACATCGCTGGCGCTTCGCGAAGCGACACGATGGTCATGCCGCTGTCCACTGCACTTGCCGAGGAATTCGTCTGGGGTCGTGACCGGTTTCTCGAAGAGGCCCGCACGCTGGCGACGCTCGGTCGCGCGCCGGCAGTGGCTCGCATCTACGACTTCCTCGAAGCCAACGGCACCGCCTACATCGTGATGGAACTTGCGGTGGGCGACACGCTCGAGCGCCGCATCGCCCAGGATGGCCCTCTGGCGCCGCCCGCCACCGAGCGCATCCTCGGCCCGTTGCTCGACGGACTGCAGCAGGTTCATGACGTGGGCTTCCTCCATCGCGACATCAAGCCGGCCAACATCATTCTCGACGTATCGGGCAACCCGACGCTGATCGACTTCGGTGCGGCCCGTGCCGCATTGGCCGGCCGCACCACGGCGATGACCACGATCTTCACGCCGGGATACGCTGCAGGCGAGCAGTTCACCTCGGCCAAGCAAGGACCCTGGACCGACATCTACGGCCTCTCGGCCACCCTCTATCACGCCATCACAGGTCGCCCGCCGCCGAGCGCCTTCGATCGCATGCTCGAGGACCACTATGAGCCGTTGACCACTTTGGCACCTGCCGGTTATCCGCCGGGCGTGCTGGTCGGCATCGACAGCGGCCTGGCCGTCAAAGCCTCCGATCGGCCGCAGACGATCGCCGGCTGGCGGCTGATCATTGAGCAGTCCTCTTTCCCTGCAGCCGCGGCGACATGGGCCATGGCGCGACCGGGCAGCGCGAACGCGGCGACTGCAACGTCTCCTCCGGCGCCGTTAGCCCCGCACAGCGGGGCGAAGTGGCTCGGCCTCGCGGCGACGGTGCTGGTGCTGGTGCTGGCGGGTGGCGGCTACTACCTCGCGACCAGGCCGGCGGCCGTCGATCCCGTTGCCGTGGCGCAGGCGCAGAAGGCGCGCGAGGATGTCGCCGCTGCCGAGGCGGCCCATCGCGCCGCCGAAGTCGCCCGGCAGGCTTCCGAGCAAGATGCGGCGAGGTTGCGGGCCGAGGCGGAAGCCCGCCAAAAGATGGACGCCGAGGCTGCCCAGCGCCGGCAGGCCGATGAGCAACGCCGACAAATCGAAGAAGAGGTACGGCGAAAGATCGAAGCCGAACAGGCCGCGGCGCGCGAGAAAGCGGAGGCTGCAGCGGAAGCCCAGCGCAAGGCCGACGAGGCGGACGCAGCCGAAGCGACCGCCCGCCGCAAGGCCCAGGAGGACGACAAGAATTCCGCCGAGGCAGGCGAGAACGGTCTGCGTCTCGCCACCATCGACCGCCAACAGGCCCAGGTCGCGCTCACTGCCATGGGCTTCAGCACGAACGGTGCCGATGGCGTGTTCGGTCCGCGTACGCGCAGCATGATTGCGGGCTGGCAGAAGGCCCGCAACCAGCCGCCGACGGGCTTCTTCACGGGCGCTCAGTACCAGGCCCTGCTTAAGGAGGCAGCGCCCGCCATCGCCAAGTTCAACGAGGAACAGAAGAAGCTCGAAGAGGAGAAGGCCAAGGAGGCCAAGCGCAAGACCGAGGAAGTGGCCAAGACACGCCCTGTCGCGGCCGCGCCGGCAACGGGCCCGCCACCGGCGGGCGGGCCGGCAGCTAATCCATATGACGGGGACTATGTCGGCACGTTCACACAGATCTCGCTCTTCGGCCGGGCCCAGTCGATCTTTGCCCACGTGGCCAACGGTCGCGGCGCGGGTTCGTGGCAGGTCCCCGTGTGCGGCACGGTCACGTTCACGATGACGGTCGCGTCGAACGGCTATGTCGAAATGCACGTGGACGATGTCGGTGCCTTCTGTTCGAAGACCTCTACTCACCTCCTTGGCCGCCTTGAGAACGGCCGGGTCAAGCTGAGGAGCGAGAACTGGACGAATCCCTACGAGGTCGAGTTGATCCGCCGCGGCGGCTGAGGGGATCGACTTTATTGCCTGTGCACCGGCCGTTTGATGTAGTTTCCCACGCATGAAGATCGCGACCTGGAACGTCAATTCCGTCCGCAAGCGGACTGGAAATCTTTTAGCGTGGCTGGAGCAAGCTAAGCCCGACGTCGTCGTGCTGCAGGAGATCAAGGCACAGGAGGCGCAGTTCCCGCGGCTGGAGATCGAGGCCGCCGGGTACAAGGTCGAGATCGTTGGCCAGAAGGGCTTCAACGGCGTGGCCATGCTCTCGCAGCATCCGGTGGAAATCACCGCCCGGGCCCTGCCCGACGCCGTGGCCGACGAGCCCGCCCGCTACATCGAGGGGCGCATCACGACGCCCAAGGGACCGCTGACGGTGGGTGGCCTCTACCTGCCCAACGGCAATCCCATCGGCACCGAGAAGTTCGCCTACAAGATCGCCTGGATGGACCGCCTCAGCCAGCGTGCCCGCGAGCTGTTGGCCAAAGAGGAGATGTTCGTTCTGGGCGGCGACTACAATGTCTGTCCCACCGAGATGGACGTTTACGATCCGAAGGCCTTTGCCAACGACGCGCTCTGCCAGCCGCAGTCACGCGCCGCGCTGCGTGGCCTGCTCAACCTCGGCCTGACCGACGCGGTGCGCACCTTCGAGCCCGACACGCCCGTCTACACCTTCTGGGATTACCAGGCCGGCGCCTGGGCGAAGAACTGGGGCCTGCGCATCGACCACCTCCTGCTCTCGCCGCAGGCCGCCGACCGGCTCGCCGCAGCGGGCATCGACAAACCCGTGCGCGGCCTGCCCGACCCGTCCGACCACGTGCCGGTGTGGTGCGAGCTGGATCTTCAGTCATCCTGAGGGAAGCGAAGGATCTCATCGCCGCCTCCAACGAGCGGTGCTTCTTCGCGTATCAGATCCCTCGCAAGTGCTCGGGATGACGGCCACGGGCCGTCATTCCGCCCCCGACCCGATCACGCCACCGTCGGCGATGATACACTGGCCGCAGACGAAGTTGCCGGCTTTCGAGGCGAGGAACACGGCGACGCCGCCGATGTCGTCGGGCTGGCCGATGCGTTTCAGCGCCGCCTTGCTCTCGTTGGCGCGGCGGATGTCGGGATTGTCCCACAAGGCCTTGGCGAAGTCGGTCTGGATCAGGCCGGGCGCGATGGCGTTCACACGGATGTTGTGCTTGCCCCATTCCATGGCGAGCGACTTCACCAGGGAAAGGTCGGCCGCCTTGCTCATGTTGTAGGCGGCGATGTGCGCCGAGCCGATCAGCGCGCCGATCGACGACACGACGATGAACACGCCGTCCTTCCGCTCGGCCATCTCCGGGCCAACCATGTTCATCAGCCACAGATTGGACATGACGTTGTTCTGCATGATCTTGGCGAACACCTCCTCCTTCAGACCCGTCAACGGGCCGAAGTAGGGATTGCTCGCGGCATTGCAGACCATGATGTCGATCCTGCCGTAGGTCTTCCGCGCGACGGCGATCAGGTTCTCGAGCTGCGCCTTTTCGGAGATGCTGGCGGCGACAGCGGTCGCCTCGCCACCCCTGGCCTTGATGCCCTTCACGACCTCCTCGCAGGCCGGCAGCTTGCGGCTGGAGACGACGACCTTGGCGCCGTGCGCCGCCATCTGCTCGCAGATCGAACGGCCGATGCCGCGGCTGCCGCCGGTCACCACCGCCACCTTGCCGGTCAGATCGAACATCATCTCGTTGTCTCCTCGCCTTCAGCTCTTGCTCGACCTTAGCGTTGCTCGGACAAACAGCGCAATCAGCTCGACATGCGCGGACCACAGGAACTGGTCGATCGGCAGCAGTTTCTCCAACCGGTATCCGCCATCCTGCAAGGTGCGGGCGTCGCGCGCGAAGCTGCCGGGATCGCACGAAGCGTAGACCACGCGCGTCACCTTGGAATGCGCCAGCTCTCCCGACTGGGTAGCGGCGCCGGTACGCGGCGGATCGAGCAGCACCGCATCGAAGCCATCGAGCTCCGTAGCTGGCAGCGGATTGCGAAAAAGATCGCGGCGCGCCGCCGTCACCCGCCCACCGAGCCGGCGCGCCGCCGCATCAGCCGCCGCAACGGCGGGCTTGTCGCTCTCGAACAACGCGACCTTGCCGGGCCGGCCAAGCGACAACGAACCCACGCCGGCAAACAGATCGGCAAGTCGCGGCGCATCGCCGACCCATGCGGCGATGACAGCCCGCATCGCCTGCTCGGCGCGCTTGGTGGCCTGCAGGAAGGCACCGGGCGGCGGCTCGACACGCGCCTCGCCAAACAGAAGCAGCGGTGCACGACGCACGACGACGGGCTCGGCCGATGCCCGATCGCCCCAGCTCAGCCGGGCCAGGTCGGCGCGCTCGGCCAGCGCCACCAGCGCCTCGCGCCGTTCCAGCGACAGGTCGAGGCGCTTGTGCGGCCGTAGCAGCAGGTCGATGCCGCTATCGGTCTCGTTGGCCACGGCATCGGCCGCCGTACCATCCGGCAGGATCGACGCCAGAGCCATCCGCAACGGCTCCAGAAGTGCACCAAGGGTCGGCCGGGCAACGACGCAAACGCCGACATCGACGACGCGCGGGCTCGTGCGCTCATGGAAACCGGCGAGCACGCGCCTGCCCTGCCGACGCAGCACGAAATCGGCACGACGCCGCTCGCCAGGCGCCCCGACCAGAGGCGGCTCGAAGCGCGGCGCATCGACGCCGCGTTGCTGTAGCGCGCGGGCGATCAGATCGACCTTCCAGGCGGTATAGGCGTCCCGCCGCCAATGCTGCAAGGCGCAGCCGCCGCACACCTTGAAATGCGCACAAGGCGGCATCTCGCGATGGCGTGACGGCGCCAGCACCTCCACCAGATCGGCAGCAATGCCCTCGCCGCGCTTGTCGCGCGGCGTCGCCTCGACCGTCTCGCCCGGCAACGTGTAGGCTACGAAATAGCGCCGCCCCTCATCTTCGGCGATGCCGTCGCCGCGGGCGCCGATCTCCAGGATGTCGAGTCTCACCCCAGCCAGCTCTTGGCCGGCCGCATCTCGCCGACCAGCAGGCCGACCACGTTCTTCACTGGCGGCTGCATGATCTCCTCGCGATGGCCGGCGGGCAGCACGCCAAGATGACCAAGCAGGGTCGCCATCGCGACCTCGGCGGCGCGCGCGGCGCCATCCCACATCTTGACCGCCACACCGAGGCCAAGCGTCGGCAGCATGCCGCAGAACACGCCCTCGGCGCCGGTCTTGATCTGGGCGACGCCGGGCAGCGCCGAATTGATGCGCGTGCAGAAGCGGCCGGTGCCCGCCATCATGAAAGGCTCGGCGCTGATGGCGGCGCGAATGCGCCCGGCCGCCTCGGCGTGCTTGTTCGACAGCCGCGACGGATCGGCCATGCCGGCCATCGCCCGCGCCAGGCTTTTCAGCGGCGTGGCGAGCGTCGGGATCCCGCAGCCGTCGGTGCCGTAGGGAAAAGCATTGGCATCGGTGCCGCAGAGATCGGTCATGACCTCGCGCAACCGGCGCTGCACCGGGTGATTGTACTTGATGTAGTCCTTGGTCGGCTCGCCGTACTGCACCGCCGTGGTGAGAAAGCCCGAGTGCTTGCCCGAGCAATTGTTGAACGCCGGCGTCGGCATCCTGCCCGCGCGCGCCAGCTCCTCGATGGTGCCTTGCAGTCGCGGCGCATGGGTGCCGCATTCGAGGTCGGCCTCGCTCAGGCCGACCTTGGCGAGCCACGCCTGCACCGTCTCGACATGCCGCTTCTCGCCGCTGTGCGAGGCGCAGGCCAGCGCAATGTGCTCGTTGCCGAGGCCGAAGCGCTCCACGGCGCCGCTTTCGACGAACGCCATGGCCTGGATCGGCTTGTTGGCCGAGCGCGGCAGGATGAGAGAGTCGATGTCGCCCCACGACGCCACCACCGCGCCGTCAGGCCGGACGATCGCGGCGATGCCTTCGTGCCGGCTCTCGACCACCGGACCGCGCGTGACCTCGATGACGACCGGCTTGCTCATCGCGCACGCTCCAACTTGATCACGGTGATGTTGTCCTGATGCTCCTTGGCCGTCGCCAGCACGGCCTTGACCAGGCCGTCGACCGGCTTGATGGCGTTCGCCGCGATCTCCGCTTCGCTGAGCGACTGCACGCCGTCGCTGCACAGCAGCAGCTTGACGTCGGGGCCGAGCTTGCGGCTGCCCTTGTCGATGAGGCTGAGCGGCTGGCCCATCACGGCCTCGCGCAGCGTATGGCGGCCGGGATGATGCTCGGCCTCGTCCGCCGTCAGCACGCCGCGCTTCACCAGGGCGTCGATCTGCGGCGCCATCGAATGGTCGGCATTCAGCCTCTCTATGAGGCCGGACGACACCAGGAAGAACGGCGAATCGCCGACGCTGATCCAGCGCACCTCGTCGCCGCGCACCTGGGCCGCCACCAAAGTGGCGCCCATGCCGGCAAGCTCGGATTTGCCGTCGGCCGTCCGCCCGACCGCGGCATTGGCCTCCTCAAGCCCGTCGGCCAGGCCGCCGCCCTGCTCGATCGCGTGCACGAAGGCCTCGACCGCGACCTTGCTGGCGATCGCGCCGCCGGCATGACCGCCCATGCCGTCGGCGACCACGGCCAGCAGCGAGCCGTCACCGAGCGTGCGCACCGCCCAACTGTCTTCCTGATAGGGCCGGGCGCCCTGATGCTGGCCGCCCTCACCCCGCCATCGTCCCGCCATGTCCGATGCCAACCTCTAATGCCACACCGCCGGCAGCCGTCTCAGCCCGCGCAGGGTGAAACTGCGCCGCCAGGCCGGCGTATCCTTCTCCGGCAAGGTGAGGTTCGGCATGCGCTCGATCAAGGCGGCAAACACCAGCTCCGCCTCGAGGCGGGCAAGCTGGGCGCCCAGGCAATGGTGGATACCACCGCCGAACGACATCGGCCTGATGTGCTCGCGACCGACGTCAAGCCGGTCGGGATCGGGATACTGCGCCGGATCGCGATTGGCCGCGCCCAGCAGGGCGACGATGCTTTCATGCTCGGCCAATGTCACGCCGCCGATCTCAACCTCGGTGTTGGTGACGCGGGCGGTTATCTGCACTGACGAATCGTAACGCAGCAGCTCCTCGATGGCGTTCGGGATCAGCGACGGGTCGGCCTTCAGCCGCTCCCACTGGTCGGGCTGGCGATGCAGCGCCAGAAGGCCGTTGCCGATCAGGTTGGTGGTGGTCTCGTGGCCGGCGCCGAACAGCAGGCCGATATTGGCCTCCAGCTCCTCGGCCGTTAGCTTGTCGCCCGCCTCCTCGGCGCGGACCAGCTCGGTGGTGAGGTCGTCCCGCGGCTCGCGGCGGCGCAGGTCGCAGAGCTGCCGGAAGTAGACGCCCGCCATCTGGGTATTGAGGTTGGCTTGGTCGATCTCCTCGCGGGTCATCGGCACCGGCTCGAGGATGCGGCCGTTGACGTTGCTGCCGGCCAGGAACGGCGCGCGGTGGTCCTCGGGAATGCCCAGCATGTCGCAGATCACGATCACCGGCAGGCGATGGGCAAGATCGCGCATGACGTCCATCTCGCCCTTGGCAACCACGCGGTCGAGCTGCTCGTCGACGATCGCCTTGATGCGCGGCCGCATGTCGGCGACGCGGCGGGCGGTGAAGGCCTTGGTCACCAGACCGCGCAGCCGCGTGTGGTCGGGTGGATCCTGCACCAGCATGGTGCGCGCGAGGCTGGCGATGGCCGGCTCGTTCATGCCGTCGGCGGCGCCGTAGCGGCGCTTCATGTTGCCCACGAAATCCTTGCCGAAGCGCTTGTCGCGCAGGGCGAAAGCCACGTCGTCGTAGCGCGTGATCAGCCAGAAGCCCTGCGGCGTCTTGAAGACCGGCGCCGTCTCGCGCAGGCGGCGATAGAACGGATAAGGGTCGGCGATGAAGGCCGGGTCGAGCGGATTGAACTCGAGCGGCGCGCCGTCCACGACGGGCGGGGTCATGTCGTTCATGGGTCATTTCCTTAGCACGAAGCTCCTGGCGGCGCGAACGAGCCACCTCCCCAGCGAAGCTGGGGAGGTGTCCGCGAAGCGGACGGAGGGGTCATGAGCATTAGTACGGTTGCCCATGACCCCTCCGGCCCTTCGGGTCACCTCCCCATCGCTAAAGGCGATGGGAGGAAAATTGTTCAAGGTGCACGAACACTGCTCTAGCATCCCCTCATGTTCGCACTGACCCAGGGACTTCGCCGCGCCGCCCAGACCAAGCCCAACGGCACCTCGACCCACTTTGCCGGCCGCCGCCGCACCTGGCAGGAGACCAGCGACCGGGTGAGCCGCATCGCCGGCGCGCTTTTCGCGCTAGGCGTGCGACCGGGCGATCGCGTGGCCATCCTGGCGCTGAACAGCGACCGCTACTTCGAGCTGCTGTACGCCATTCCCTGGATCGGCGCGGTCATGGTGCCGATCAACACGCGGCTGGCGGCGCCGGAGATCGAATACATCCTGTCGGACTCAGGCGCCGTGGTGCTGTTCATCGACACCGCCATGTCACACCACCTGACGGCGCTCGAGGACAAGATGCCGGGCGTGCGCGAAGTCGTCTGGCTCGACGATACGTCGGGGCCCGAAGGCCTGCTGCACTTCGAGGATCTCACCAACTACGATCCGGCGCTCGATGTCGGCGCGGCCGACGACGACCTGGCCGGCCTCTTCTATACCGGCGGCACGACCGGGCGATCCAAGGGCGTGATGCTCACCCACACCAACCTGGTGGTGAACGCGCTGAACGGCATCGCCGGCATCGGCTTCAACGGCGACACGACCTACATCCACTCCGGCCCGATGTTCCACCTCGCCGACGGCGCCTCGACCTTCGGCGTCACCATGGCGGGCGGCCGCCATGCCTTCGTGCCGCGCTTCGAGGCGGCCGAAGTGCTGCAGACCATCCAGAGCGCGAAGGTGACGCACGCGCAGTTCGTGCCGACCATGATCAACATGATCGTCAACCATCCGCGCTTCGCCGAGTTCGACATCCGCACGCTGCAGTTCATTCTCTATGGTGCCTCGCCGATGCCCGAGGGCGTGTTGCGGCGGGCCATGCAGGTGATGCCGCATGTGAAGCTGATGCATGCCTACGGCATGACCGAGGCGGCGCCCATCGTGACCCTGCTCGACCCGCGCTACACCACGCTCGAGGGACCGTTCGCCGGCAAGCTGAAGTCATGCGGCCAGGCGGCCCTGGGCTGCGAGATCAAGGTGGTCGATGCCAAGCGCGAGGAAGTGCCGCGCGGCACGGCAGGCGAGCTCGCGATCCGCGGCGCCAACATCATGAAAGGCTACTGGAACAAGCCGGACGAGACGGCGGCCGTGCTGAAGGACGGCTGGTACTATTCAGGCGATGGCGCCTACATGGACGACCAGGGCTTCGTCTTTATCGTCGATCGGCTGAAGGACATGATCATCTCGGGTGGTGAGAACGTCTACTCGGCCGAGGTCGAGAACGCGATCTCCCTGCTGACAGGCGTCAGCGAGGTGGCGGTGATCGGCGTGCCCGACGAGCGCTGGGGCGAGCGCGTGCACGCCATCATCGTTCCCAAGTCCGGCGTGACACTCAGCGTCGACGACGTCATGGAGCACTGCCGCAGCCGGATCGCCGGCTACAAGTGCCCGCGCAGCATCGACTTCCGCGACACGCCATTGCCGCTGTCAGGCGCCGGCAAGGTGCTGAAGCGCGAGTTGCGCGAGCCCTATTGGAAAGGCTTCACCAAGGCTGTGAACTGAGGCCTCAGGAACGCTGCGCCTTGGTGTGCGGAAAGATGAGGGACTGCACGAAGCTCAGCACGAACCAGACCGCCAGGAAGGCCAGGCACTCGAGCGCGAAGCTCTTGAACTTGAAGAAGAACTCGGCGATGCCGAAGGAGATCAGGAACGGCACCGCCTCCTGCTTGGCGGCAACGAGAAGACCGAGATCCTTGATGAGTGAGAACACTTTATATCCCCCGTTTATTAGGCAACGCGTCATTGAAGGCGCCCTGCCCCGCGAATTCAAGTCAATCTGATGTCTGCCATCCCCTCCTACGACTGGATCGCCCATCACGCCGGCCGTCGGCCCGCCAAGCTTGCGATCCACGACCTGCATACCAGTCGGAGGGTGAGCTACGCCGACCTGCATGCCCGCACCGACAGGCTGGCGGGTGCGCTCGCTGCGCGAGGCATCGGCAAGGGCGACCGCGTCGGCCTGCTGGCCCCCAACTGCACCGAATACTTCGAGCTGCAGTTCGCCTGTGGCCGGCTCGGCGCCATCATGCTGCCGCTCAACTGGCGGCTCGCCGTGCCGGAGCTGCAGTACATCCTGTCCGATTCGACGCCATCGCTCCTGATCCACGACAGGAGCTTCACCGACCAGGCGGAGCGGCTTTCAACCCAGCTGCTGGAGATCGACCACGACCGGCCGGACAGCGCCTACGAGCGGGCGCTGGCCTCGGCGCCGCGGCCTGCCTCACCGGTCGCGCTCAGCCACGACGACATCGCCATGGTGATGTACACCTCGGGCACCACCGGCCACCCCAAGGGCGCCATCATCACGTACGGCATGACCTTCTGGAACTGCGTGAACCTCGGCATTCCGGCCATGATCACGCCCGAGACCGTGCAGCTCGTGATCCTGCCGCTGTTCCATACCGGCGGCCTCAACTGCTACGCCAATCCCGTGCTGCACGCCGGCGGCACGATCCTGGTGATGCGCACCTTCGATCCAGGAACCGCCCTCGACTGCATCTCCGACCCAGCGCTCGGCATCACCCACTTCTTCGCCGTGCCGGCGCCCTACCAGTTCATGATGCAGCATCCGAAGTTCCAGGGCGCCGACCTCTCGCGCCTCAGGATCGCCGGGGTCGGCGGCGCGCCCTGCGCGCTCGCCATCCTGGAAGGCTGGAGCGCGCGCGGTGTGCCACTGGTCCAAGGCTGGGGCATGACCGAGACCAGTCCGGCCGGCACCATGCTCGATGCCGCCGACGCCATCCGCAAGGTGGGCTCGGTCGGCAAGGCGCTGATGCACACCGCCATTCGCATCGTCAACGACGAAGGCCGCGACGTGGCGCCGGGCGGCATCGGCGAGCTTTTGATCAAGGGCCCCAACATCACGCCCGGCTACTGGAACAAGCCCGAAGTCACGGCAACAGCCTTCACCGACGGTTGGCTGCATACCGGCGACGCCGCGCGCCAGGACGAAGAAGGCTTCGTCTATATCGTCGATCGCTGGAAGGACATGTTCATCTCGGGGGGCGAGAACGTCTACCCGGCCGAGGTCGAGAACGTGCTCTTCCAGATCCCGGGAGTGGCCGATGCCGCCGTCATCGGCGTGCCCGACGAGCGCTGGGGCGAGGTCGGCCTGGCAGTCATCGTGCGCAAGCCCGGCGAAGCGCTGGAGGAAGGCGACGTCATCCGCCACTGCCTCGGCAACCTTGCCAAGTTCAAGGTGCCGCAGTCGATCGCCTTCGTCGATGTCCTGCCGCGCAACGCGACAGGCAAGGTGCTGAAGCGCGAGCTGCGCGTTCAGTTCGTCGGCGCGCAAAAGCCGCCGATAGCTTGACGCGCGGGCTTCAAGCCGCCGCCAGCGCCTTATCGAGATCGGCCACGATGTCCTCGATGTGCTCGATGCCGATCGACAGGCGCACATAGCCCGGCGTCACGCCGGTCTGCGCCTGCTCTTCCGGCGTGAGCTGCGAATGCGTCGTCGACGCCGGGTGGATGGCAAGGCTGCGCGCATCGCCGATGTTGGCGACGTGATAGAACATTTTCAGATTGTCGATGAACTTGCGGCCGGCGTCGGCGCCGCCCTTGAGCTCGAAGCCCACCAACGCGCCCATGCCCCGCGACAGGTATGTCTCGGCGCGCTTCTTGGCCTCGCCTTTCATCAGCGTCGGATGGATCACCTTCGTGATCTTGGCGTGCTTGGAGAGATGCTGCGCCACCTTGTCGGCATTGTCGCAATGCACGCGCATGCGCAGCGGCAGGGTCTCCAATCCCTGGATGAACATGAAGGCGTTGAAGGGGCTCATCGGCGCACCAACGTCGCGCAACAGCGTCACCCGCGCCTTGATGATGTAGGCGACCGGTCCCATCGGCTTGGTCGCCTGCGTCCATACCGCGCCGTGATAGCTCGGGTCGGGCGTGTTGAGCATGGGGAAGCGGTCCTTGTGCTTCTCCCAGTCGAAGTTGCCGCCATCGACCAGGATGCCGCCGATCGAGGTGCCGTGGCCGCCGATATACTTGGTGGTCGAATGCATGACGATCGCCGCGCCATGGTCGAGCGGCCGGCAGATCACCGGCGAGGCGGTGTTGTCCATGATCAGCGGAACGCCGAGCTCGCGGCCGATCTTGGCGACCTCGCCGATCGGGAAAACCGTGAGTTTCGGATTTGGCAGCGTTTCGGCGTAGTAGCAGCGCGTCCTGGCGTCAGTGGCGCGGCGGAAATTCTCCGGGTCCGCCGGATCGACGAAGCGGCATTCGATGCCCATCGTCTTCAGCGTGTTGGCGAACAGATTCCAGGTGCCGCCGTAGAGGTCGGTCGAGGCCACGAAATTGTCACCGGCGTGGCAGATGTTCTGGACGGCAAACAGCGACGCCGCCTGCCCCGACCCAAGCGCCAGCGCGGCCACGCCGCCCTCGAGTGCCGCGACGCGCTGTTCCAGCACGTCGTTGGTCGGGTTCATGATGCGGGTGTAGATGTTGCCGAGCTCGGCCAGGCCAAACAGGTTGGCTGCGTGCTGCGTATCGCGGAACTGGTAGCTGGTCGTCTGGTAGATCGGCACCGCTACGGCGTTGGTCGCCGGATCGCTGCGGTAACCCGAATGCAACACGACGGTTTCGGGATGCTTGCTGTTTGTCGGCATGTCTCATTTCCCCGCTGTTGTGCAGGTCATTGCCATAGTGAAATGCGTGAGGGGGAGCAAGTAGCGGCAGCTTCAGAAGACCTTCAGAAGACCTCCAGAAGAGTCCGCCTGACGCGGTGAAGCCGCCTGCTCGCTAGACCAGCGGCACGTAGTCGTACTCGCCCACGCCCTGGAGGATCAGGAAGGTAAGCGAGGTCTTGCCGGCGTTGGTGACCAGGTGCGGACGGCCGGCGGCCGCGACATGGCTCTGCCCCACGGCGAGGCGCACCTCTTCCTTGGGCTGCTGCAGGAACAGCCGCATTTCGCCTTCCAGCACATAGAAGGTGTCACTGATGTTGGTGTGGAAATGCCAGGGCACGGTCTGCGTCGGCGAGAGCTGCAGCTCGCTGATGCGGAAGCCCGGCCGCTCGGCGTGGCGGTCGCGGCGTTCCACCTCGTAGAGGTGGCTGGCGTCCTTCACGGGTTGAAGTCTGCGTTCGGCCTTCATCAATCCGTCCTTTCGCAAATCATCCGGAGCCATTATGAACCTCCCCATGATTACGATCTACGGCGTCCACCGCTCTCGCGCTTCGCGCAACATCTGGCTGGCCCACGAGCTCGGCATCCCCTTCAACCAGGTACCGGTCGTGCAGCACTACCGCCTCAAGGAGCCGATCCCCGCCGACATCGTCCACACCAAGTCGCCGTCCTTCCTGAAGGTCAACCCGAACGGCCATATCCCGACGATGGTAGATGACGGGCTCGTGCTGCACGAATCGCTCGCCATCAATCTCTACCTCGCCAAGAAGCATGGTGGTCCCCTGGCGCCGGCCACCGTTGCTGAAGACGGGCTCATGGGCATGTGGGCGCTGTGGGCGATGACCGAAGTCGAGCCGCACTCGCTGTCGATCGCCCAGAACGGCCCCACCGCCGCCTCGCTCAATGCCCTGCGCGGTCCGTTCGCCGTGCTCGAAACCTCGCTTGCCGATGGCTTCCTGGTCGGCAATCGCTTCACGGTGGCCGACATCAACGTGGCCGAGGTCGTGCGCTACGCCGACGGCGCCACGGAGCTTTTCAAGGCAGCGCCCACGGTAAAAGCCTGGTTCGAGGCCTGTCGGGCACGCCCCGCCTACAAAAAGATGTGGGAAGCGCGCGAGCAGGAGCCGGCGTAGTCAACGCAAGTGCACGACGCCCTTGCCGGTGGCGAAGGCATAGATCCGGTGGTCGATCGTGCGGCTGTCGCCCTTGTCGCGCAGCACCCATTCGACCCGAAGCGCGTGCCTGAAGCCGCCATGGTCGAAGCCGATGTCGCGGATGGTGAGCGTGGTGATCGCTCGCCGTTCCACGCGCCGCCGATGATGAGTTGCAAGGGAATGAAACGGCTGCGCGTTGTCGGGTCATAGGCCCTGTCCCAGCCATCAGGCTCGGCGGCGACGGCCGCGACGCAGCCTGCAAGCCACAGCACTGAAGCAATGGTGAAGAAGCGCCTCATCCGCCTGCTGTCGTTGCACTGCCCGTACAGTTAAACATCGCCGATCGGCAAGGGGCAGCCACGTTCCGCCTCTCGGCTGATGTGGCAATGATGCAACGCGGAAAGCCGGTTCCCACGAGGGGCCGCATGGCCTAGGCTTGGCCACGCGGCAAGCTCTCGGGACCGCCGCGGACCAGGTCCATGGCGGCCATGATGAGACTCGGCGTGTATCGCCGTGCTGCCGCCGGCTAGGGGCAGAAGAGTTCTATGAGGATTCTCGCGGAAACGGCGGAGCGCAGCATCGTGACGGTGCTGGCAGTGGATACCGTCAATTCCACCGGTCATATCGCCGGCGATGATCCCGACGATGCCCAGGAACTGCTGGACCGCATCTATGAACATCTCGACGGGACGATCAGGCGAGCCGGCGGCCTGATGGTGAACTATTCGGGCGACGGCGGCATCGCCGTGTTCGGCTGGCCGAATTCGATGGAAGACCACGCCGATCGCGCCTGTGAGACGGCGTGGCTGATCCAGAATCCCGGCGCCGAGTCCGGGCGCCTTCACGACATGCTCAATCGGCCCATCCGCTTCCGCGTCGGCATCCATTCGGGCCTGGTCGGCTTGCGACGCATGGACATGCAGATCGGCTCACGCCTCGATCCGGTCGGCGGTACCGTCCACATCGCCGCAGCACTGCAGAAGTTGGCGCCGCCGGATAGCATCTTCGTGAGTTCCAAGACCGTAGAACTCTGCCGGTCGGCTCTCGACCTCACGCCGCTCGAAGACGTCAAGTCCCTGAGACAGATCAATGCGAGAGCCTACAGGCTGTCCGGCCCGCCGCACGCGTCGGGCGCCAGCCACAGCGGCTCGCGTAACCATCGCACCCTACTGGTCGGCCGTCAGCGTGAGCGCGATTCGATTCGCCAGGCTCTGGCTCGGCAAGATCGCGGCTGCCGCACGATCGCCGTCATCGGCGAACCGGGCATCGGCAAGAGCAGGCTGGCCACGGCGGCCATCGAAGACGCCCAGCAAAGCAACAAGCTCGTCCTGATGTTCCGGGGCGATTCAAAACTCCGCACGACACCGTACTCGGCGGTGCGCGCACTTATCCTGGCGGCCTCCTCGCTCAGTGAAGCGGCGACCGATGACGAAGTCATAAGCGGCCTGGCAGCGGCTGGAATCGAACATCTCGAGGACGGCCCGCTGGGTACCGTGTTGCTGGCCAAGTCCAGTGGCGAACACGGCAAGCTGGGCCTTTTGACCCAGACCCAGGTCGCCCGGGCCCTGGTCGAAGCCCTGACGAAGCTGACGGCGCACACTCCGACGCTGGTCGTGATCGAGGATCTGCATCTCCTCGACCTCGAAAGCATCTACTGCCTGCGGTTGATGGGCGAGAACACGGTATGCGCCCCTTGTACGCTGCTGCTGACGGGACGCCCGGAGTCGCTGGCAGAGGCTCGGGAAATCGCCACCATGGCCCTGCGGCTCGATCCCCTTCCCCGCGCCGAGATGCGCGAACTCGCCCATCAGCTGTGGCCGGAGGGCGCGCCGCTGCCGTCCATCATCGACAAGGTTCTCGACAGGGCGGACGGCGTGCCCTTCGTGCTCGAACAGATCGTGCTGTCGATTGAGGACAGCATCAACCTTGTGCCGCAGAGCGTGCAGTCGGTGATCCACGCCCGCCTCAACCGTCTGTCGTCCAGCGCAAAGGAATGCGCTCAGGCGCTGAGCGTTCTGGGCAACGAAGTCGAGGTCGATGTTGTCCTCCACGTGTTGAACAAGGATCGCGAAACACTGCTGCGCGACTGCACCGAACTCGAGCGCCTCGATATCGTGCAGGGCTCGATCGGCACGTCGATCCGTTTTCGCCATGCCATTGTCGCGGAGGCCTGTTCCGAAACGGTGCCCGGACCGCGGCGCCGGGAACTGCATCGCGCGGCGATCGCCGCCGTCACCGCGACCTATTCCGACCTCGGTGGGCAGCTCGAACGCCTCGCCTTCCACGCCGAAAGTGCGCGCAACGACGAGCAGGCGCTCGAATATCTCTGGCGGGCCGGACTGCGCGCCAGGCGCAGCTCGGCGAGCGGATCGCTCCTGCTCATCTTCCAGCGGGCGATGGAGTGCGTCGAAAGAATCGGCGAGCCGGCAGAAGGCCGGTTCGTCGACTTCGTGCTGATGGCGTTCGCCCAGCTCCTGTCGATCGGTGAGTTCACCAAGATGAACCCCTACCTGCCGCGCGCCCTGGAGCTCGCCCAGCGCCAGGATCGGCCGGACAGGGTTTGCGCCGCCTTGTGCCACATGGCCTTGATCAGCTGGTTCAAGGGCCACTACGTCGACTGTCGCGAGCAGAGCGAACGGGCGCTCGTGATCGCCACCGAGCTCGACAATCTTCCCCTGCACTTCAGCGCCAAGTTCATGCTGGGCAGCGCCCTATACGGCACGGGAGAGATCAAGCGCGCGATCGACGTGCAGCGCGAGCTGCGCGATGCCTTCAGCGGCCCGCTCGAGTCGACACGCCTTGGCGCGCCGGCACTCCCTGCATCGCTCGTCCGCAGCTTCCTGGGCTGGTTCATGATGGAGGTGGGCCTCTACGAGGAAGGACTGGGTCATACTGAGCAGGCGCTGGAGATCGCCACGCGGCAGGGCGAACCTTACTCGGAGCTGCTTGCCCGGCTGGGGCTGGGTCGCAACCTGCTGAAGCTCGGGCGCTACCGCGATGCAGCAGATTGCCTGCAGATCGCGATCAACCTGATCGATCAATATGGCTACGATCCAGCATTGCCGCACGCCGTCGGCCTATTGGCGAGCGCACTAGCCCGAACGGGAGAAGCGGCCAAAGCCGTGTGGGCCGTCGAAGCCTGGCTGGCGCGCGGCCTGCAGGACCGCACCGGCCGGCTCGAGCTCTACTACCTGAACGCCGGCTATGCCGAGGCCCTGGCCCAGCTGGGCTCGTCATCGGATGCTCTTGCCGCGATCAACCGCGCGCTCGACGTCGCGCGCAGCATCAGCAACCCGTGCCTCATCGTGCAGGGGCTCGGTGTCCGTGCCGACCTGTTGGCAGCGATCGAACCCAATTCAGCGCAGATCTCCGCCGACCTCGCCGAGCAGGCAAGCCTCTGCAGACAATATGGCCTGGTTGCCGACGCGCAGCTCAGGGCTTCTTCGGCCAGTCCGGCAGGACGCTGACGAACCGGGTCGACAGGCCGATATTCACCTGCGCGAGCTTCTTGAGCTCGCCGCCGGCGCCCGCGACCTTCTTCAGTCCCTTCAGCCGCCCCGCCGCCTTGAGGCACTCCGTGAGGAGGTAGAGTGCGATCTTGTCCCTGCCCCAGCAATGGCGTCCCGGCGCCTGGGCGTCGCCGAACAACAGGTAATCCTCCATGTTGCGCTTCGGCCCGGGAAGAATGGGATCGAGCGAGAACTGCTTGGGCTGCGGAAAGGCATTTGGATCGAAGCATGCCGCGCCGATGAGAGCGGCAATCCAGTCGCCTTTCTGGACCGTGTCACGGCCATACGGCTCTGCCTGCTCGCTGCGCCGCATCAGCAGCTTGACGGGGGGATTGAGGCGCCAGGTCTCGTAGAGGACACGCACAATGCCTTCGTCGAACTTCGCCTGCGACGGCGTCACCTTCATGAGCAGCTGGATGAGCGACGACAGATCGATGCCGCCCGTCAGCGCCGTATGAACAACCGCGCCCAGGGTCGGCGCAATGACGATGCCCGAGCTCGCAACTTCCAGCAGCAGCATGCGAACCAGGCCGTAGTAGGCCTCGACCGGCAGGGCAGCCGGGTTTGCCGGGTCCGTGAACGTCTTCTCCAGGGAGACGAATGCCGACAGCAGGTTGGTCTGCGGCGCCAGTGGCTGCTTCCTGGCTTTTACGATCAGCGTATCGATATGCGTCAGGAACTCCCGGCCTGCCTGCACGCCGAGCGCCTTCAGCTCCTCCTGCTGCAGGTAATTGCCGACGATGTCGAGGAACATCAGGATCGACCAGACCTGCCATGTCGCCAGGCCGACATCGTCGGGTTTGGAGGCCTTGATGGCGGCAAGCCATTCGGGCTCGACCTGGCTCAGGTGCTGACGGGAGAAACGCAAGGCGACGGCCATCTCGGTCAACCAGTCCGGACCGGGCGTGCCGAACAACTCACTAACGACGTTGTAGGTCGTCACGGACCCGAGATCGTGGACGATGTCGATCGCCCGGCGAGATGCGGTTCGCCGCAGCGTCGCCTCGATACTACGCTTCGTGATCCGCGCCAGCCGCACATACACGGACTCCTGCGGGGTCGACAGCGCAGCCCAGCCCGCTTCCAGGATCTTGATCATGAGCGCGCGCTTGGCGCCGGTGACACTGTCCGGCTGCGTGCTGACGATCAGGTCCTGGCCGGTGCTGATCGTGCGGATGGCCTCCTGGTAATGAGAAACCGACGTGATCATGTGGCCGCTGGCATCGGTCCGCATCGCGAGCGCCTGCTTGACGTGGGCAAGGCGTGCCACGAATGCGACTGGCGCGGCGCTGGGATCGCCCGGAATCGCCGACGGCATGCCGACCCGCACGACGTCTTTCGCTCCCGTGAAGATCTGCGCCATGTATCCCTTGATCCGCTCCTCGCTGAGAAGCGTGGGAGTCATGGCGTCGCCCATGCTGTAGCCCTCGTAGGGCAAGGACGACGCATCGACGTTGAACTTTCTGCCCTGCGCGATCTCCTGGAAGGCCTTGACGCCAGGGGCGAAGAAATAATCGCCGCCGCGCGTGATGACGAAAGGCGGCAACCCGGTCACCGGCGCCACCGCACCGCTCTCGAGGAACGAATCGCCGGGTCCGCCGAGATTGGCGCCGGTCACGGGACAACGACCGAGGCCGGCCTGTCCCAGGATCTCACCCTTGTTGAGCCAGTCGCCCTGTATCACCTCGAACTGCAGGTCCAGGCGCGAATTGGCGGCGATGAACAACAGGCCACGCTTGCGCCCGTCGCCTGGCGATTCCTTCGGCAGCAGCGAGCCGCCATAGGCCATGCCGCGGCGCAGGATGCGATGGCGGCGCACGTCGTTGGTGCCGCCGATGTCGCGCGGATTGGACCGCCGGATATGGGATCCGAGCGGGCAACGAAGTCCCTTTGCGTCATCGGCAGCATAGCGGAAATCGTTGAGCAGCCCGTCCGGGTCGCTTCCCAGATCCTGTGGCGCATGAGGCGCCACGCTCAGGGGCGTGCCGTTCGGCCAGCGCCCGACGAACTGTGCGGCGAGCTTGTCCTGGGCGGCATGGCTGTTTGGCCGCTGATTTGCCAGATACGCCCGAAACGCGGCGACGTCCTGTTCGAGCTTGCGGAAGACCAGGAAGGTACTGCCCTCGCGCAACGACGGATGAATGGGAAGATGGTGCTCGTTGCCGTCCTCATCGCGCTCGCTGAGGTAGATCTCACCGCGGGCGACCGGCGCCCAGGTGCGGTCGCGGCTCGGCGTGCCTCCGCCCGGCAGCGGATCGCCGAGGTTCATGTCGACGAACGGCTGGCTGATCCCGTCGCGAAAACCGAAATGCTCCATGCGATACGGCGGGCGAACGACCCGTCCGCTTCTGTCGAGCTCGTAGGGATCTTCGCCGAGTTCGATGTGCAGGACCTCGATGCCCAGCGGCAGGCACAACAGCGTCAGGATGGTGCGTAGCGTATCGCCCCAGCCGTTGGTGCCGGTACTGTCGTTGAAGGCGCTCACATCGTCGCGCAGCCGCCGGCGAGAATCCTCCGAGACCGTCTCATCGTCGCCGTCGACGAGATAGCCGCCGGTGAAGTAGCCGTGCACGCAGTCGGTTCCGAGGACGCCCTCCCAGTTCTCGGGCGCACTCGGCCCGATGTCGCCAAGCCGCTCCGCGCGCGCTGCCATGCCTTGCCTGAAGGGTTCGGGAAAGGAGGCGAGCGTCGGCTCGCTGAGCTGCAGCGCCTTGAGACCCGGGAACGTGAAGGCGAAATTGATCGGAACCGGATCCCACTGCTTCTCGACCTGGTCGCGGTCCCGCTTCAGCCCTGTTTCGACGGCCTCGCTGCGCAGCACCGCCGGCCGGACGACGCCGTCCCTGGCTCCTGCCTGAGCCGGTGCGAACTGTCGCAGCAGTTCGTAGGCGAACGCGCCCAGGAGGCCTGCCGACAACGCCTTGCGCCCCGCCGCGGCGGCGGTATTGCCGAACTTCGCCACGAAGGCATTGAAGTTCTCGGGATTCGAGAGTGTGACGTAGGCCGCCCGCGCGACGTCCGCCTTGATCGGCGTGGTGAAGCTCGCCGGCAATCGGGCAAATGCACCCTTCGAAAAGTCTTCGATGGCCCGGAAGAGGAACTCGGAAGCCTGCGGGTCAGGGCCAACTTGCGGCGGCGCCTGGATGCCCGCCTTTTCGCACTCCGCCCTGAGCGTCTTCCAGAAGTCGTCCGACTTGGCCTCAACCAGGATTTTCAGCCAATCGAGGAAGATCTGAGCGGGCGCTTGCGGGTCGTCGAGCATCGTCGGCGCCACGCCAGCCGCAGCCTTGGCATCGATCGCCAAGGCGATCTGCTTCAGGTTCGCCGCCAGCCGGGCCTTGGACAGGATCCGGAAGAAGAAGAACAGCGACCAGTTGCGCGTCTTGCCGTCGACAAAGCGGGAAGCTCGGCCGAGATGGGCCTGGGCGGAAGTTGCGAGCCCGGAAGATGCCGGCGACAGCCGGCCTGCCTCGCCATCATATGCCATCGTCGTCCCCGTTCAGCTCTTCGACTTGTAGATGCCGCCAGCCGACGGAAAATCGCTGGCGTATTGCTGCGTCCTGGCCAGGAATTGGTCGAACAGATCGTCCAGGGATTTCGCGCGTGATCCGTTCGCCGGCCGCACCTCGGCGACGAACTCGTCGAAGCGACGCCTGAAATCCTGGAGTTGCTTGATGCGCACCAGCGAAAGGTCACCGTAGCGCGAGTAGAAGAGGTTGCTGTCGATCTGGTATCGCTTGATCCAGGACCAGAATGCTTCGAAGTTCCGCGTCGTGCCGTAGTCCTCGCAATTGCGGAACAGCGCATCGAAGTCGTCGGCGATGAACTGGGCGATATCGCGGAAATAGACACGGATGTCGCCGTCGAACTCGACGAGCGTGAGGAGCCACGAACGGAATGTCGGCGGCTTTTCGCCGGCGGTGTCGAGCAGGACATAGTCGTCGATCGGCTTCGGAACCTTGCCCTTGGCGGTCTGGTCGTACTGCACCCCCGGCACATCGGAATAGACCAGGTACTGCTCGGGCCGGACGATGATCATCCGGCCGAAATGAATGGTGCGGATCCTGTCGAGCTCGATCGGGATCCCCTGCTGGACCCGTGCGGTGAGATTGTCGATTGCCGACCTCAGCCTCTCCTCGTAGGTCCGGCGCTCGCCGGGAACCCGGCCGAGCTTGATCGGCGCCAGGACAGCGATCTCCGATACCTGACCGGTTGATTTGGACTTCACCCAGTTGAGTGGCGTGACGGGAGGCATGTCGATCTAACCTGCTGTTGGGCAAGGCGGCAGCGAACCGCGATGGTCAAGATCGTGCGCGTCGCAGGAACGCTCGGCAAGGTTTCGGCCAATGCCACTGCGTCCGGTTCATTTCCACCCCTGACCCACCGCAGTCGCGACTTTAGCGGCGTTCCAGCATCGTTCTGTGCGAAAAATCACAGAGCGAGCACGAGCCGACCGATATCCCGACTGTGCGTTTCAGCTCGACTCGCGCGCTGGCCACACCGGACGATGGTAGCCGAGCGGAACCGAGGGCCTCGCCCAATGTGGCGCGGTCTCCGACATCTGCACGACGGGCTTGAGGTGGCGCAACCGGCCGGATGGCGTTTCGCTCACCGTCGACCAACGCTCCAGTTCTTCCTCGCTGAACTCGGCAGGCACATCCTTCAGCGATGCGGCCGGCACTTCGCCGAGATCGACCATCCACTTGCCGACCTGGGCCAGCGATATACGCACCAGCCAGCTGCCGCCTTCCTGCGCCCGGCGCGCCAAGGCCATCATCGCGCCGAACGCCATCAAATAACCGGTGCAATAGTCGATCGCCGACACCGGATAGAATTGCGGCCCCGCGGTCTTGCCCGGCACGATCTCGGCCTGGCGGGCGGTCATGCCGCTCACGGTCTGCACCACGGTGTCGAAGCCGCGACGCGACGCCCATGGGCCGGTATGGCCGAAGGCCGAGAGGGAGACATAGATCAGTCCCGGCCGCAGCTCTGCCAGTTCCTCGGGCGACAGACTCCGGCCGGCCAGGCTGCCCGGACGATAGCCTTGCGAGAATACATCGGTCTCGCGCACCAGCCCGCGCAGGGTCTCGAGATCACCCGGTGCACGCAGATCGAGATGGGCCGAGAGCTTGCCATGCCCGGTATCCCATTCCTGGTATCCGAGGTTGGGCAGATGCGGGGCCGTGATCTTCATCACGTCGGCGCCATGCTCGGCGAGCGTGCGTGCGCAGGTCGGACCGGCGAGCACGCGCGTGAGATCGAGCACGCGGATGCCAGTAAGCGGACGGTCGCCTGCCGGCAACGGCTCAGGCGGGCTGTCGCCGATGCGGACGATTTCCATCAGCGGCAGGGCCGCAATGGCAGCGGCCTGCGGATGACGGGCCCACTCGGCGTGGCTGCGCACCATGCCACCGGCACCTTTGGCGGCAATGATCGCCTCCTCGAGGTCGGCGGCATTCCAGCCGGCCACGGCGCGCGTCACCGCGGCGCGATCCTCCGCCACACCGAGCACGCCGAGTGCCGCCGCGCGATGGTTGGGAAAATTGCAATGCAGGTAGCTCCAGCGTCCGTCACGGGTGGGATAGACGCCCATGATGCTGTTGCGGGCGTGCGACAGATGTCCGTCGCCGAGCTTCATGTAGGTCCCGCTGCGCAGCGACGCCGTCGCCTGGCGCAGATCGACGGTCACCGACTGTCGCCGCCCGGTACGGGTTTCCCACAAGGCAGCGGCGGCGAGTCCGGCCGCGGCCAGGGTCACCGCTCCCGCCACGCCGATGCGGTACGGAGTCGGCAGCACCGGGTCGGTTCCACCGGTGAAGGTGACGGACGCGGCGGGGTCGCCCGACCATTGGGCGATCGGCAGGATCGTGCGCAGTGCTGGATGCGGCATGTCGCGACGGTAGCTGCCTCACGCCGTCAAGACCAGCCGGTCGATCGAGGGCAACAAACCAAAATTCTCGTAAAAGCGCCGGGCGTCGCGATTGAAGGCGTGCACGGCGACCGCGACATAGCTGGTTCCCTGCCCGCGCGTCCACGCCACGGTGGCTTCCAGCAGTTGCCGGCCAATGCGCTGGCTGCGCTGGTCGGCACGCACCACGATATTGTCGAGTTCGATCACCTTGTGCGGCACGGCACCGGGAAAAGCCGGCGGTTGCCGCGTCAGCAACACAGCGAGGCCGACGACGTCCTGTCCGCTCTCCGCCACCAGCACCGTCGAGCCCGGCCCTGCCAACCATTGCGCGATCTGCTCGCGCGGGCGCGCCGGTCCATCGAAGCGGCGGAAGACGTCGGGCCGCGCCTGGCGATGGAATTCGTCGAGCTCGTCGAACAGCGCGACCAGAGCGTCGTAGCCGCCCATGCACGCGGTGCGAATGAGGACCGGTTGGAGGCTCACGCCGCCAGCACCAGCCGATCGGCCTCCGTGGCGAAGCCGAAGGCCTCGTAGAAGCGTCGGGCGTCGCGGTTGGCGTCGCCGACCATCACCTCGACCTGCGCAGCGCGGCGCTGGCGCGCCCATTCGACGACAGCGGCCAACAGGCGCCGCCCGATCCTCTGGCCGCGCTGATCGGGATGAACGACGAGATTGTCGACCTCGACCACCTTGTGCATGCCGCCGCCCGGCTTGGGCATGATGCGGGTCAGCAGCACGGCCACTCCCAGCACGCCGATCTCACTCTGCGCGACCAGCAGCGTCGTGCCCGGGGTCTCCAGCCATGCCAGCACCTGCTCGCCCGCATGCGCGGGGTCGTCGAGCAGCGCAGCGAGCGCCCCACAGTCACGCGGACCCGCCAAGCGCACGCGTATCGACGGCGGCAGCGCCGTTCTTTCCTCAGCTTCAACGATCGACATGTCGTCCTCCGTTTGCGGTCCCGCCGCGGCCCGGAGGCCCTCTCCAGAAACACAGAAGCCGCCGGGAAGCGGCGGCTTCGTCAGGTCACAACCCTTCGCGCCGCCTATTTCAGCAGCGTAAAGTACCAACCCTTCTGGAGCAGGTTCGTGGTCATGGCCATTTTATAGGCCCGCGATGATGGCGCTGTCAACGCGGCCTCCAGTATCGTCTGCCCCATGAGTACCTCCCTCTCGATGGCCGCTCCCTGGTGGCGGCCCACCACCGGGAGCAAGCTGATCATCCGCGGCAGTCGTCCGCTCGTCGGCACCTATCCGATCAGCGGCGCCAAGAACGCCGTGCTGCCGCTGATGGTATCGGCGCTGCTGACGCCGCATCTGGTGACCTTGCGAAACGTGCCGGCCAATCTCGACGTCGCCGTGCTGGCGGCCCTGCTGCAGCGCCTGGGCTGCGACATGCACTGGTCGACAGCTGAGTCTGGTCTTGCCGTGACGATCGCGGCCGATCGCGTGCAGCCGCAGCGCATCGATCCCGAACTGGTCACCCGCATGCGCGCTTCAGTGCTGCTGCTCGGCGCATTGCTCGCGCGCTGCGGCGAGGCGGCGCTGCCGATGCCGGGCGGCGATGCCATCGGCCTGCGCGGCATCGATTTCCATATCGCCGGCCTGCGCGCGATGGGTGCCTCGATCGACCTCACCGCCGGCACGATCCGCGCGACGGCGCGCGATGGCCTGCGCGGCGCCGCTATCCTGCTGCCTCAGCCGTCGGTCGGCGCTACCGAGAACCTCCTGCTGGCGGCTGTTGCTGCGGCAGGCACGACGACCATCCGCAATGCCGCCCGTGAGCCGGAGATTGCCGACCTCGCCACCTGCCTGATCGCGATGGGCGCCAGGATCGCGGGCCTCGGCACACACGTGCTCACGATCGAAGGCGATGCGCAATTGGGCGGCGCCGTCCACACCGTGCTGCCCGACCGCATCGAGTTCGGCACGCTTGCCTGCGCGGCTGCCCTCACCGACGGCGAACTGCTCCTGGCGCGCGGGCGTGTCGACCTGCTGGGCGTTGCCGCCTCGTCGTTCGATGCCGCGGGCGTCCACTTGCGCAAGACCGCAGAGGGCGTCGTCGCCCGACGAGCCGAAGGTGGCCTGACAGGCGTCGATCTCACGACCGCGCCTTATCCCGGCTTCGCGACCGACCTGCAGGCTCCAACGATGGCGCTGCTGGCTGCTGCCGCAGGGACGAGCACGATCACCGAGAACATCTTCGAGCAGCGCTTCCGCCATGTCGACGAGTTGCGGAAGATGGGTGCCGACATCGCCGTTCGCGGCCGCACCGCGCGGATCAGAGGTATCGAGCGGCTGCATGGCGCCGCTGTCACCTGCACCGACGTGCGGGCTGCTGCCGCTCTCGTCCTTGCCGGACTTGGAGCAAAGGGAGAAACAACCCTCGACGGCCTCGACCACCTGGATCGTGGCTACGATGCCATGACCGGGAAGCTCGCCGCCTGCGGTGCCGACATCGAACGCCGCTGAACGTCTAGTAGAGGCCGGGAAACAGTCGCCACGTGCGGGAGCAATACGCGGCGTACGCTTCGCCGAACTGCGAACGCAGCAGCGTTTCCTCCGATCGGATGCGCGCGATCAGCGGCGGGACCATGAGCACCACCAGCAGCACGCCTGCGAGCGAGCGGAACGCAAGCGCCCAACCCAGCGACAGCACCAGCAAGCCGACGTAGCTCGGGTTGCGGATGGTGCGATAGATGCCGTCCGTCACCAGCGTATGGCCGGGCTGGATCGCGACCAGCCCGCTGAAGCGGCGGCCGAGCGCGAAGACGGGCCACAGCCGCAGCGCGCCGCCGACTGCATAGAGGGTGACTCCGATCCAGCGCACGACATCGCCATCGATCGTCCAGCACTCCTTGCGGTCGGTGTACGCCGGCAGCCGAGCCGACAGAAAGCCGATCACGCCCAGCGCGCCGATGACCCAGCGGTTGGAGCGATCCTCGCGTTCACCGGTGCTGAGCTTCGCCGAGCTGAACAGGGCCACACCGGCCATCGCCGCAGTCACTATGACCAGCGCGGTGCGCGCCGGATTGGCGAAGAACGCATCGAGCCGCCCCAACCCACGATGGCGAGACCGAGGTAGACGAGGATCATTCCTGCTGAAGCGAGCGCCAGCGTGAGCCTGGACATGACGCCTATGTGGTCATGGTGGACGTGAAGTCAAACCACGGCCGTGCTTTAGTGTGCTTCCGAACGGAGGCCGCAATGCATCGGCTGTCGAAGGTCCTTCTCGCAATCAGCGCCCTGCTGTGCGCATTGCCGGCGACAGCACAGGAAAAGCCCCAGCCGTGGCCAACCAAGGAATGGGCGACCTCCTCTCCCGAGGAACAGAGCTCCGAGCGGCTCGCCCGGCTGGTCGAGTTCGGCGGCGTGAACAACATGGACAGCCTGCTGGTGACGCGCCACGGCCGCATCGTGCTGGAGGCGATCTACGCGCCGTTCCGCGCCGGCCTGAAGCACCGCATCAACTCGTCCACCAAGTCGGTCGTCAGCACGCTGGTCGCCATGGCAATGCGGGACGGCAAGCTCGACAGCACCGATCGGCGGGTCATGGAGTTCTTCGCCGACCGCACCATCGCCGACATCGGCGACGCCAAGAAGGCGATCACGATCCGACACCTGCTCGACATGACATCGGGACTCGAATGGACCGAGGGCCTGGACGGTGTCCCGCGGTCTTTCTTCGCCATGGAGCGCAGTCCCGACTGGCAGCAGTACATCCTCGACCAGCCGATGGCGACGGCGCCGGGCACGCTCTTCTACTACGACAGCGGCAACAGCCACCTGCTGTCGGCCATCCTGACGAAGGTGACGGGCAAGAGCGCGCTCGACTACGGGCGCGAGGTCCTGTTCGGACCGCTCGGCATCGACGACGTGTTGTGGCGGGGCGACCCGCAAGGCATCTCGGGCGGCGGCGCCGGTCTCTATCTGCATCCGCGCGACATGGCGAAGATCGGCTATCTCTACCTGCGCGGCGGCGTGTGGGAAGGAAAGCAGATCCTACCGGCGTCGTGGATCGAGAACGTGCGCAAGGCCGACGTCGACATGCGCGAGGCCTGGGCAAAGGAGCTGCGCTACGGCAGCCAATTCTGGGTAATGCCGGGCCGCGACGCCTACATGGCGGTCGGCTATGACCGCCAGCTCATCGTCGTCATGCCCAAGCTCGACATCGTGGCGGTGATGACCGGCTCGGCGCGCTTTTCGACCGCGAACGGCATGCCGGCCAGACCACGCTACGGCTTTGCGACAATCGTGGACCAACTCTCGGGCGCCGTGACCGGCGACGCGCCGCTTGCGCCGGACCCCGCGGCAACGGCGGCACTTGCCGAAAAGATCAAGGAGGCGGCCATCGAGCAGCCGGCTCCGGCCAGCGCGCAGCCGGCGATGGCCAAAGCCGTCTCCGGCAAGACGTGGCGGTTCGACGCCAACGAGACGCGCATCACGGCCATCACCCTGAACCTCGACGGCGCCGAGCCGTCCTTCGACTACGAGGTCGCCGGTGGCCCCGGCGGCCCGCCGGCGGGACGGTTCGGCGGACCGATCGGCTTCGACGGGCACAGACCCGTGGGCGGACGCCTGCGCTACGGGCTGAGTGCCGCCCGCGGTACCTGGTCGGCCGACGGTACGAGTCTCGTCCTGGAGGTCCAGACGCTCGGCAACGACGACGCCGCGCGCGCGACGTTCGCGTTCGCCGACAAGGCCGTCGAAGTGACCTATGAGCTGGCGGTTGGCTACAAGGCGGTCCTGAAGGGCCGCACCGACGACTAACGGCCTATTCGGCCGCCACCGCCATCGCCTGCTTCAGCCCCGGCATGGTGAAGCCGAGCTTGTCGAGCTTGGCGATCATGTCCTTGCCGGCCTTCTCGTCGGTCTCGACCAGCGGCGGGCGGACCGGCGTCCAGGCAGCATCGCTGCCGTAGTGGGCGACGCAGTACTTCAATGCCGGGATCATGACGTAGCCCTGCATGACGCCGCGCACTTCGTTGATCCACCCCTGCAGCTTCTCGCCCTCGGGCGTGGCGTACTTCTTGTAGGTCTCGGCGATCTTGCCCGGGTTGATGTTGGCCGTGGCGCTGATGCAGCCCGCGCCGCCCGACTTGATGTTGTCGATCAGCGGCTTCTCGTTGCCCGAGAAGACGTCGAAGCCGTCCTTGGCGAAGGCGTCGATCATGCTCTTGGTGTGCGCCCAGTCGTCGGCGCTGTCCTTCATGCCGGCGATCTGCTTGGGGTACGCCTTCATCAGCCGTTCGACGAGCTTGTGTGTGATCGGCACCGCCGAGACCGGCGGGATGTGATAGAGATAGACGCGCAGGCGATCGTCGCCGACGCGCTGCACCACTTCCGAGAAAAAACGGAACAGCCCCTCTTCCGGCACGCCCTTGTAGTAGAACGGCGGCAGCATCAGCACGCCGCCGACGCCGAGCTTGGTGGCGTGCGCGCTCACTTCGGCCGCCTCGTTGATCGAGCAGGCGCCGGTGCCAGGCATCATGCGGTCGGTCGGCACGCCGGCCGAGACGATGGCCTCGAGCAGCGCCATGCGCTCCTTGGCCGACATCGAGTTGGCCTCGGAGTTCGTGCCGAACACCGCCAGCCCGCAATCCTGGCTGAGCAGCCACTTGCAATGCGCGATGAAACGGCCGACGTCGGGCGACAGGTCGCGCTTGAAGGGGGTGACGACGGGCGAAAGAACGCCTTTGATCCGCGCTGCGGCCATGATCCCATTTCTCCCGGCGAGTGGCGCGCCTGTTCTGCAACGAAGCGCCGGAGACGTCCAGTCACTATTATGAGCCGGCTGCGCATCTATTTAAGGCCGTGGCTGCTACATTTTTTTGGATCCGTTGCCTCAGGCCGGTCGGTTTTGCCGTGATCGCTGCCCACAATCGGGCTGGGATATGCAGGGCTTCTGCAGAAAATATCGGGACAGGCGCATAAGTGTGCTAACACCCAACCAGTCGGCACGGAACGGGCCGCTGCCGCATCGGGAGGCGAGGCTTCCATGAAGAACCCTTTTGCTACGACGAAGAAGCCTCTGACCTTTCAGGAGGAATTGCAGCAGAAGCAAAAGCAGATCATGGCCGGCGTCTATTTTAAGAGCGCCACCGACAGATACATCAAGAGCGACCCACGCAAGGACATACAGCAGCGCGTAGTGGAGCAGGTGAAGGAGATCGCCAAGAAGTTCCCTGACGCCGTGGTGATACAACCGCCCGGCGACAAAAGTGGGAGCGCGCCCTTAAAAAGGTCACAGAGGACTACGGTGGCAACTGGGATGAGATCAAGGACCTTTCGCGCTGCACGTTGGTGATGTCGACGGCAAGCGAAGTCCCACGTGCGTTTAAGTCCGTGAAGGACCACTTCGCACAGGAAAACATCGGGGTCACCATGCTCCAATTTCATTTGGAAAAGGAAATCAAACCCGCTTCGAATGCCGCCGGCTATTCCGGCTATACCGTTTTCGTGCGGGCCGGCGGCGCCAACGCCCACAAGGCTGAGATCCAGATCAATTGTCCGGCCATGATGTACGCGAAATCGCTGCCCGAGTTTGAGGAAGCAATGGGGCCAGGCGCGGCAGCAGCCATGCGCGTGAGATTTCCGACAGTACCGGGCGGGCTGGGGCACAAGATGTGCGACGTCTGGCGGGACCAAAAGCAAACGCGGATCGGCAAGGCCCACGCGGCCGCCTGCAAGCTGTACTACGACTATTTTCGGTCCGAGCCGACGGACCTGCGCCTGGGACAGGAGGCCCTTGAGGCCGTGCGCAAGCTCAAAATGCCAGGCGTTCTGCTTCCCCCGCCGCCGGTCGTTGAACCTCCAACGCCTCCTTCCTGGATGGCCGACCTTCGTCAGGTCTGGACACAGCGTCGAAGTTGATCGAGGTGTTGGGCGGCCGCCATCACCGGCTCAGTGGCCAATCCTAGCCCTTGTCCGCTGATGCGACGGCCTCGGCGTCACAACGGAAAAGCGCCCGCTACCTGACGACCTGCTGCTCGCTCTTCTGCGGCCTCATTGGACGCTCGCCGTCCATTCTCGAACGAGCGTCTGCGCCCGCTCGATTTGCTCCGGAGTCATCGTGCTCTCGAGGTCTTTCAGCGCCCGGACCGCTCTTTCACGTTTGATCTTCTCGGACGCCGCATACCGCAGGACCGCCAGGGTGATCCATCTATCGGCCTGGACAACATCCTGCGGCACGCCTCGGCCCTTTTGGTACAAGAGACCGAGGGCGTACATGGAATCGACGCTTCCGTCATCGACAGCCTTGCGATACCAGTTGGCCGCTTGCGCCGGATCCTGCGGCACGCCGCGGCCAACGTCGTAGGCATAACCGAGGGTGGCCCCCGCGAGGGCGTGGTCCTGTGCGGCGGCCTTGCGGTACCATCCCATGGCCTCGCGGTAGTCCTGCGGCACCCCTCGACCGCTGCCGTACAGTTTGCCGAGATTGTACTGGGCCACGGCGTTTCCTTGATCGGCGGCCTTGCGATACCAGTCGGCCGCCTGAGCGAAGTCCTTCTCCACTCCTTGGCCTGCTTCGTACGCGGCACCCAGGTTGGTCTGCGCACCGGTGTGGCCCTGGTTGGCAGCCTTGCGATACAACGCGAGCGCCTGGCCGCGGTCCTGCGGCACGCCGCGACCCTCGCCGTACAGGAAGCCGAGATTGAACTGGGCTCCTGCGTTTCCGTGATCGGCAGCCTTGCGAAACCATTCGGCAGCCTGCCCGTAGTCTTGCGGGATCCCCCGGCCGGTTGCGTACATTCTGCCGAGAATGTACTCGGCTGCCACGTCCTGTTGATCGGCAGCCTTGCGATACAATTCAATCGCTTGCCCCAAATCGCGCGCCACGCCGCGGCCTGATTCGTACGCAGCACCCAGATTGGTCTGCGCGCGGGGGTCGCCCTGGCCGGCAGCCTTGCGGTACCAGGCCACAGCCTGCGCATCGTCCTGCGGCACGCCCTGACCATTGTCGTACATAATACCCAGGTAGGTCTGCGCCCTTGAGTTCCCGGCATCGGCCAACGGCCTCACGAGCTGCAGCGCGGTCGCAAAGTCGCCGCGCTTGTAGGCGGAGTCTGCTGAAGCAAGGTCCTGGGCCTCGGCTCGAGGCAAGGCAACTTCGGGCCTTGCCGCCGTCTCGGCGTCCTCCCCGGGACTTGCCTCTGCATTCTTCTGCGGCGACTGTTCGCCGTCTTTGTCGATGCCCGGCATGAGCAGCCCAGCCGGCTTCGACACGTCGTCCCACGCGTCCTGAAGCCATCCAGCCGGCTTCGACACCTTGTCCAAGGCTTCCTCAAGCCATGCGGTACGGTTGGCTGGCCGCACGAGCAGGATTGTTCCGGCTGCGGCCACCACTGCCAGCGAGCCAACGCCTGCATACACGACTGTCCGCCATCGTCGGCCCAACGCTGGCGCAGCGGGCGGCGCGGCAGCCTGTGCCGAAAACAGGGCGGCACGCCACTGCTCGATGGTTTGCGGCCTGTCGGCCGGCCGTACGGCAAGCCCACGGTCGATGCCGCGCAGAAGCTGGACCGGGAAGCCCGCGGGTTTCAGATCGGCTAAGGGTTGGTACCCGTCGTCCAGCGCCCGTTCCACGGATCTTGGCGGCATGCAGCCTGAGATGGCGCGATAGAACGTGGCTGAGAGCCCATAGATGTCGGTCCACGGCCCCTGCTTGGCCTCAATGAACTGCTCGACGGCCGCGTAGCCCGGCGTGAACACCGCCGTCATGGCGGTGGTGCGTGCGGCCATTGCAGCCCGCGCAGCGCCGAAATCGATCAGGATGGGGCGTCCCTCCCGATCCAGCAGGATGTTCGCGGGCTTGATATCGCGATGCACGAAGCCCGCCTGGTGCACCGTGGCCAGCACGTCCAGCAAGGGAGGGAGCAGGCGGTACACGTCTTGTACGGAAAGCGGGCCGTCCCGCTCGAGTTTCTCGTCCAAGGTGGAGCCCTGAACCAGCTCCATGACGATGTAAGCGGTCCCATTGTCCTCGACCAAGTCATAGACGTGGACCATGCCCGGCCTGCCGCGAAAGCCGGCAAGGGTATGTCCCTCCTCGATGAAACGGTCGCGGCCCCAGGTGAACTGCTCGGCGACCCTGGTCGAGTTCGGGACGACGGTCACGCCATTGTGCCGGACGGCTAACGCCATCGGCAGGTACTCCTTGATGGCGACATCGGAGCCGAGCTGGCCGTCATGAGCAAGATATGTGATGCCGAAGGAGCCGTGACCCAGGACGGACCTGACTACGTAGCGCCCGATGCGAGTGCCGGGGGCGAGTGCCACATAGTCGTCCTTGAAACGGACAACGATGGTGTCACCCATTGCTACCTCGCCCGCGCTGTTGCCACGGCCAGCCCCTCACGGCTCCCCCACGATATTCCGGGAGAATGAACTGCCGGAGTTGAGGGAGCCAGATGAATCTGAGGCATGGAAGCCGCTCGGCTAGAACATCTTGCTTTCGCCACCACTTAGCCGGCCGCTCGGCGGCACAGGCAGGACCGCTGGCATCGAGGCCGAGATCGACCATACTGGGCCGTAGTAGGCTTCACCCGCTATGAATGAGCCGATTTTGCTCAACGGAGACGTCCAGTGCCAGCTTCGAGCCGCGACATCCTGCCTGAAGACGGCACCACCGGGACCTTGATCGGCAGGGTCTGGCGGAACGGCAAACCCGGCGGACCGAGCGTGGTCACGGTGCGGGCCGACGGGGTTTTCGACATCTCGGCGGCGGCGCCTACGGTGGCCGACCTCTGCAATGCCCCCGATCCGGTGGCATTGGCCCGGACCACGGGCGAACGCATCGGCGCGCTCGAGGACGCCATACCGCACTTGCTGGCGCCGATCGACCTGCAGGCGATCAAGGCCGCCGGCGTCACCTTCGCCGTCAGCCTACTCGAACGGCTGATCGAGGAGCACGCCAAGGGCGACCTCAGCCGCGCCGAACAGGTGCGCAAGGAGCTGAACTCCCTGATCGGCGCCGACGTCACGACCATCAAGCCCGGCTCGCCTGAGGCCGAGGCGCTGAAGAAGACCTTGATGGCCCGTGGCGCCTGGTCGCCTTACCTCGAGGTCGGCATCGGCCCCTATGCCGAGATCTTCACCAAGGCGCCGCCGATGGCCGCCGTCGGCTACGGCGCGGAAATCGGCATCCGCTCGGACTCGGACTGGAACAACCCCGAGCCCGAGGTGACGCTGGTCGTCAGCGCCAAGGGCACGATCGTCGGCGCCACGCTCGGCAACGACGTCAACCTGCGCGACATGGAGGGCCGCAGCGCACTCCTGCTGGGCATCGCCAAGGACAACAACGCATCGTGCGCGATCGGCCCGTTCGTGCGCCTGTTCGATGCCACCTTCACGCTCGACGACGTGCGCAAGGCCAAGGTCGATCTCGAAGTCACCGGCCCCGACCAGTTCCGCCTGCGCGGCTCGAGCGACCTGTCGAAGATCAGCCGCGACCCGACCGATCTGGTGCGCCACGCCATGGGCGACACGCACCAGTATCCCGACGGCATGGTGCTGATGACCGGCACGCTATTCGCACCGACCGAGCAGCGCAAGCCCGACGGCCACGGCTTCACCCACGTGGTCGGCGACCTGGTGTCGATCAGCTCGCCCAAGCTCGGCACGCTGACCAATCGCGTCAACCATTGCGACAAGATCGCGCCGTGGACGTTCGGCGTGTCGGCATTGATGCGCAACCTCGCTTCCCGAGGGCTCTTGAAGTGACAGATCTCACCCGCATGCCGGCTTCGGTTCTGCGCGAGCAGATTGCGGCGAAGAAGGTCTCGCCCGTCGAGCTCACGGACGCCGTCCTTACCCGCGCCGAGACGCTGCAGCCCGTGCTGAACTGCTTCATCACCATCGCCGCCGACCAGGCGCGCGCGGCCGCCAAGCAGGCGGAAGATGCCGTCATGCAGGGCAAACCGCTCGGCCTGCTGCATGGCATCCCCTTCGCCGCCAAGGACCTCATAAACACCGCAGGCATGCGCACGACCTTCGGCTCGCTGCATCACGACGACAACGTGCCCAAGGAGGACGCGGTCTGCGCAGCGCGCGTCAAGCAGGCCGGGGCCATCTTGTTCGGTAAGACCACAACGCCGGAGTTCGGCCACAAGGGACTGACCGACGCGCCCTTGTTCGGGCGCACGCGCAATGCCTGGAGTGCGGAGCGCACGTCAGGCGGCTCGAGCGGCGGCGCGGCCGTTGCAGTTGCCGCGGGCATCGGGCCGATCGGCATCGCCACCGACGGCGGCGGGTCGACGCGCATTCCGGCGGCCGCCAACGGCATGGTCGGGCTGAAGCAGAGCAACGGCGTCATCCCGCACAGCCAGGTCGCCGACGCCTTCGGCAACTACACCTACGTGACGCCGATGACGCGTACGGTGATGGACACCGCGCTGATGCTGCAGGCCATGGCGGGCCCTCATCCGTCTGACCCCTGGTCGATCGGCGTGCCGGCGCAGGACTACATCGCCGCCGCGCGCCCCGAGGGCGGCCTCAAGGGCAAGCGCATTCTTTTCAGCGTCACGCTCGGCAACACGATGGTCGCCAAGGACGTGCGCTCGGCCTTCGAGCAGGCCTTGGTCAAGTTGAAGGACCTCGGCGCCGAGCTGGTCGAGCTTGAGGACGACCTGCCCAACATGGAGCCGATCTGGAAAGTCCTCAACCACACGACCTGGCGCGCGCGCTTCGACCATCTGCTGCGGCGCGAGGACAATCGCCTGTCGCCCTCGCTGGTCCGGCAAGTCGCCATGGCCGCCGAGTGGTCGGGCGCCGACTACCAGCACGCCATGTTCCAGCGCACCGATCTCTTCCGCCGAATCCAAGGCTGGTTCGAGACGGCGGACTATCTGGTGACGCCGACGCTCTCGCGCACGGCACTGCCCATCGACCAGGACCTGTTCGAGCCGATCCGGATCGACGGCGTCGAGGCGGGCGAGCTCAGGCGCAACTGGTTCCCCTACACCATGCCGTTCAACATCACCGGTCACCCTGCCCTCACCGTGTGCTGCGGCTATGACAGCGAGGGCCTGCCGATCGGCCTGCAGTTCGTCGGCCGCTTCCGCGACGAGGCCTCGGTGCTGCGCGCGGCCGCGCTCTATGAGGCAAGCGAGAACTGGCTCGATCGATGGCCGGACCTCTGAGGCGACCACCGCCGCTCACGGCCGAGCAAATCCAGGCGCGTGTCCTCCATCGGGATGGATTGATCCTGGTGATCGACAAGCCGGCGGGACTCGCGGTGCATGCCGGCCCCAGCAAGGCGCCCAACCTGGAAGAGTGCTTCGACGCGCTGCGCTTCGGCCTGCCGCGGCCGCCGGCGCTCGCCCACCGGCTCGACGCCGACACGTCGGGCGTCCTGGTGCTGGGGCGTCATCCCAAGGCGCTCAGCAAGCTCGGCCGCCTGTTCTCCGGCCGCGACACCGAGAAGACCTACTGGGCCGTCGTGCAGGGTGCGCCGCCGGCCGACGAGGGCGTATTCGACCAGAAGCTTCTCAAGGTGAACACCAGGAGCGGCTGGTCGGTAAAAGTTTCCGACAAGGGCCAAACGGCGGTGACGCGCTACAAGGTGCTGGGGCGCGGACCGGACATGACCTGGCTGGAGTTGAAGCCGGAAACCGGGCGCACGCACCAGATCCGCGTGCACTGCGCGGCCGCGGGCTGTCCGGTGATCGCCGACCGGCTCTACGGCACGGCCGCGCCTGGCCAGATGCTCCATCTGCACTCGCGCGGCATCGTGCTGCCTCTGTCGAAGAACAAGCCGCCGGTCGTCGTCGAAGCGCCGCCGCCGCCGCACATGATCGCGGCGCTGAATGAGTGCGGCTACCAGGCTACGTCCACGTAGGCCTCGCTGAACGGCAAATGCGATCGCGTTCGCCGTGCTCTCGGGAAAAATCCCTGGAACGCTTGATGCCGCTGGTTCTTCCAGGCCTGGTCCCGGCGGCATGATGATCGCCGCAGCTCACGGGCTTCGAGCCTGAACCCAGATCCTGAGCGGGTCGCCGATCTCGAAGCCGGCATCGAGGGCGGCCGCGAGTTCGTTGCCCGATTCGTAGCCGACCAGCGGCAGGCGCGGAAAAGTCTGCGCCGACAGGAGGATGAGCGAACGACACACCGCGATGGCGTCGGGCGCTTCGGCGACGACGTTCGACAGGCCGACGACGCCGTCGCTGCGATAGAGCATGCCGCCGGCCACGACGCGGAAGCCGCGACGGCCGGTGAACAGGGCGAAGTCGGGATCGTCGACGGGCAGTCCCTTGCCTTCGCTCTCGCGGCGCCATTCGATGTCCGTATTGGCACCGCCGACGAGCATTTCGCTGCGGATCCAAGATGCCTCGAACAGCACGTCGAAGCCCGCACGAGACAGCTCGAGCTTGTTGAAACTGTCCTTCACGGCCCAGCGGCCGGGCAGGTTCGACTTGCCGAGGATGTCGACCGTGCTGCGCTGCTCGGCGATCGCCGCCTCATCGTGCGCCAGGGTCACCACGTTGGGATAGAAACGCGGCACCGGCTCGGCGTTGACCCAGGCGTGCGGCAGGAAGGTCCCCGGCCGGCCGTGCGCGCGACAGACCGCGTCGCACCAGCGCGCGTTGTTGTGGGCGGCAGCTTGCGTCCAGTCCTTCAGGCCCTGACTTCCTCGCGCTGGAAGACGATGTAGGCCACCGCGAACAGCACGATCATGCTCGCTATGAGCCCGGTGAGCTGCGGCCAGATCAGGATCAGGCTCTGGTCGAGCGGCAGCGGCGCCTCGGGGATCGCCCCGCGCATCTGCTGCGGCAGCATGAAGCCCAAGGTGCGCGTCTCGGGGTTGAGCAGGCCAACGACCGCCTCGCTGAACAGGGTGCCGGGCGACAGCCGCTGCAAGGCGAGGCCAAGCTCCTGGATGGCGACGTACTGGTCGATGGAGGTGACCTGGGCAGGCGCAAAGCCGATGGTGATCGCCGAAGCGATCATCGGCCACAGGATGAAGAAGAACAGCCACAGGCCCAGCGCACAGAGCGCCGAGGTCGCGGTCGAGCGGAAGATCACCGAGAACAGCATCGCCACGGCAAGCCAGACGCCGCCATAGGCGATGGCGACGATCAGGAAGCCCACGCCGCGCGCCACTTCGACGCCCCGCGGCGGCAGGCCGAGCAGCAGCAGCCCCGAGCCCAGCACGATCAGCCACAGCGCCACCAAAGCCACGGCCAGCGTGACCAGCCCGCCCAAGAATTTCCCGAGCAGCAGGGCGTCGCGATAGATCGGCTGCGACAGCACGCGTGAGAGCGTGCGGCGGTTGAACTCGCTGTTGACGGAGTCGAAGCCGAGCCCGATCGCCATCAGCGGGATGATGAAGTTCAGCGCGAGGATGAAGGAGAGCCCGACGCGCTCGGGCGTGACGGTGAAGATGCGCAGGAACAGATAAGGGTCGGACACCACGACGTTGCGCAGGTCCTGCAGCGCAAATCCCACCGGCAGAGCACCGAATACGATCACGAAAAGGGTCAGCACCAGCATGCGGACGCTGCTCAGGTGATCAGACAGTTCCTTCATGAACACCGGCCCCAGGCCGGTGAATGGAGAGCCGGTGCGGGCGGCACTACGCGGCATGGCGGGCTTCCTGGAAGTAGCGCGTATAGACCTCTTCGAGGCTGGGCTGCAGGTCGGCCAGGCGCGTCAGCGACCCACCGGCCGAGACGATGCGCTGTGCCGCTGCCGCGCGCACGTCGCGATCGGCCATGACTCGCCAGGCGCCCTCACCCTCCGGCACGACAGTTTGCACGCCTTCGACACCGCGCAAGGCCACGGCGACGTCGGTTCCTTGTGCCTCGACGAGGAAAGGATGGCCCGCGCCCAGAACCTGGTTGGCGAGCTCCACCACCGTGCCCATCAGGGCGATCTTGCCCTTGTTGAACAGGGCTACGCGGTCACAGACGCTCTGCACGCGGTCGAGCAAATGCGAGCTCAATAGCACCGCCACGCCCGCCCGCCTCAGCCCCCGGATCATCTCCAGCAGCTCGAAGGTGGCGTGCGGATCGAGACCCGAGGTCGGCTCGTCGAGGATCGCGACCTCGGCCTGCTTCATGACGATCTCGGCGATGCCCAGCCGCTGGCGCATGCCGCGCGAGAAGGTGGCGACGCGCTTGCCCGCGACGTCGGCAAGCTTGACGCTCTCCAGCGCCTCCATGATGCGCCGACCCGCCTGCGAGCGCGGGATATCGAGAAGCCGCGCCGTGTACTGAAGGTTCTCGCGCGCCGTCATATGGTCGTAGAAACCGACCGAGTCCGGCAGGTAGCCGACGCGGCGCTTGACCTCGAGCGGCTCGCTCACCGGATTGAAGCCCAGGACCTGGACCGAACCGCCGCTGATCTCGGTCAGGCCCAGCATCATCAGGATGGTCGTGGTCTTGCCCGCGCCGTTCGGCCCGAGCAGGCCAAAGATCTCGCCGCGATGGATGTCGAGATCGATGGCGTCGACGGCGCGCTGGCTGCCGTAGAGCTTCAGCAGCCCGCGCGCCTCGATGACGTTGCCCATTTTCTCCGACTCACCCATTGTCGCCCGTCTAGCGCCGGCCGAAGCGCGCGACGGCGCCCAGCAGGACCAGCAGGGCGACGGCGATGATGCCGACGCCGACAATGCCCCACAGGGTGGAGGTGGTGACGGTGATGCGGAAGTCGGCTGACGCCGATTCGCCCCGCCCGTTGGCGCGGAACGAGGCGACGTAGTCGCCGGCGATCGCCTTGTCGGCCGGCGTCACCACCACCTGTACGTCTTTCTTCTCGTTGGGCGCTAGGCTCGCGATGGTCTTGGGGTTGAACTCGACCTTCCAGTTGGTCGGTACCGTCCCCGACATCTCGACTTCCTCGATCGGCGCCGTGCCGTCGTTGGACAGCACCAGCGCATAGGTCGACGCCTTGCCGACCTCGGCCTCGCCCGACAGGCGGCCATCCTTGGTCGAGAGCGCGATCCGTCCCTGGCCGCTCACCTGCAAGGTCACGCGCAGTTCGGCGGTGGCGCCTTCCGACGCCACCTTGACCAGCACCGGATAGTCGCCCGCCTTCACGTCGCGCGGCGGCGTCACCTTGACCTTGATGTCCTTGGTCTGGCCGGCCTCGATCGGGATCGAGCTGATCTCGTTGGAGCCGAATCCCTCGGTGAAGGTGGCCTGGAAGTTGGCCGGCCCCTGCGCTGAGAGCGCCACCGTCAGGTCCTTGCCACTGTCGTTGCCGACGGTGACCGTGTACTCGAAGGCCGAGCGCGGCGTGCCGCGCAGCGACGGCAGGCGCGACTTGATGCTGAGCTTGGCCGGCGCCTCGGTGCCGACGGTGAGCGTCAGCGGCAGCTCGACCGACTGGGCGATCGGCCCCTTGGCGCTGATCAGGATCTTCTGCGAGCCGGGCTTGGCGTCCTTGGGAACGTCGACGCGAAGCTGCAGGGCGACATCCTGGTTGACGCCCGGCATCGCCGCCGCAACCGGCTGACCACCGCCTAAAATGTCGATCTTCCAGCCGGCCGGCACGTCCTTGAGCGCCAGCGCCACCGGCTCGGGCGGCAGCCCGGCGTTGGTGAGCTTCAGTCGGATGGTCGTCACCTCCCCCGCCCGCACGGTCTGCGAGGGATAGTCCGTGGTCAGGAACAGGCCCTTGGGCGTGTCGCCCTGGGCAAAACTGGTCCCGATGGCCAGGGTCGCAAGGAAGAAAGCCAACACGGCGGTCAGGCAACGCATCGCAACAGTCTCCGATCAGGCGGCCGCGCTGGGGCGGGCCTTCATGCGGCCGTACCAAGCGGTGAGGTTCTTGCAATCGGCTGACAAGGGCTGGCCGACCTGCGCCATGAAGTCGACGAAGGCGAACAGCAGGATGTCGGCCATGGTGAGCTTGTCGCCGGCGATGAAGGGTTTTGCGCCCATCAACCCGTCCAGCCACTTCAGCTTGTCCTGCGCCGCGGCCTTCAGGCCATCGGCCGCCTCGGGAATGCAGCGGATACGATTCTCGAAAAGCTTCAGGCCCTGCGAAAAGCGGAAGCCGTTGATGGCGGGCTCGGCGATGTTGAGGTCGATGCGGCGCGTCCACATGCGCGTCGTGGCGCGCTCCTCGGGCGTGTTGCCGATCAGCGAGGGCGTGTCCTTCTTCTTTTCGTCGACGTACTCGCAGATCGCCGTGATCTCGGCCAGCACCGTGCCGTCATCGAGCTCGAGCGCCGGGCACTGGCCGGCCGGATTGACCTTCGAGGCGTAGGGCTCGCGCCGGTTCTCGCCGCCGCGCAGGTCGACCTCCACCTTGGGAACGTCAAAGCCCTTCTCGGCCATGAACATGCGGACCATGCGCGGGTTGGGCCCGACGGAGTTGTAGAGCTTCATTTGACTCCTCCCTGAGCGGCGCAAGCGCTATCAATCGGCCGCCTGCCGGTCAACTGGCAGGCGCGCTCATGAACGCCATGGTTCGACCAAAATCTTGGTATGCCGCTCGGGATTGGCGAGCTCCTTGAAGGCGCCTTTCACCCCATCGAGCCCGATCCTGCCGGTGATCAGCGCCTCGGCGTCGACCTGCCCTTCGGCCAGCAGGCGAAGGCACCAGGCAAACTCTTCGGGCGTGTAGCCGAGCACGAACTGCAGGGCGAGCTCCTTCACGATGCCGAAGAACGGCTCGATGCGATCGGGCTCCATGCACACCCCGGCAACGACGATGCGCGAGTCTCGCGGTGCGGCTTCGAAGACCTGCTGCAACAGGCCGGGCACGCCAACGCATTCGAAAATCACCGCGCGACGGCCGACGGGCAGCTTGGCGTAGGGCGTCTCCTTGGCCGGATCGATCACGATGTCGGCCCCCATCTTGGCGGCAAGCTCGCGCCGCTTGGGCGAGAAGTCCGCGGCAATGATCGGCCGGGCGCCCTTCAGCCGTAGCCCGACGACGGCGGCGAGCCCGACAGGGCCGCAGCCCACGACCAGCGCGACGTCGTCGCGCGCCAGAGTCGCCTTCTCGACGGCATGGATGCCGACCGCAAGCGGTTCGGTCAGCGCGGCATGCTCGGCCGGAAGGCCGTTAGGCACCTCCAGGAGCAGTGGCGCCGCCAACACCATACGCTCGGCGTAGCCGCCCGGAAACTCGTTGGAATAGCCGATGGTGGTGCGGAGCTCGGCGCTCAACGGCATGACCGGCATGGAGACCGCGCGCGCGCCTCGCTTCAGGCGCATCTCGGTGTCCGGGCCGTAGTCCAGCACCTCGCAGCAGAACTCATGGCCGAACACGATGTCGCGCGACAGGTCCATCGGGATGCGGCCGGAGACGCGCCTGGACATGTCGACCATGCGATGCGCGTGCTGGGCCGCGTGCAGGTCCGAGCCGCAGATGCCGCAGGCCAGCGTCTTGACCAGCACCTGCCCTGCCGCGGGCTTGGGCTCGGGCACGTCGCCGACGACGATGTCGCCGCCGCGGAAGATCGCCGCCTTCATTTGATGAACTCCGCCGTCGTCCTCAGGAAATCGTGCAGCCGGTCGTGATGCACCCAGTGGCCGGCCTGGTCGAACTCCACGACCTCGGCATTCTTGAAATGCTTCAGGCGACCATCCTTCTCCGGATTGGAGGCCCAGCTCTCCTTGCCGTAGATCAACATCGTCGGGCAGGCAATCTCCGACCACAGCTCCTCGATAGCGCGGTAGCTCATGTCGTAGGGCGGCCAGGCGCGCACGTAGTTGTCGAACTTCCAGCTGTAGGTGCCGTCCTCGTTCTGGTTGACGCCCTGCTCCGTCAGGTGCCGCGCCTGCTCGGCCGACAGATGGGCGTTCTCGGCCTGCATGCGCTTGAAGGCATCCTCGATCGAGGGATAACGCCGCGGCAGGCGGCCCGAGAGCTTGCGCTGCTCACCGACCCATTCGCGCATGCGCTCGGCCATGGTCGTTTCGCGGCGCTCGGCGATCACCTTGGGTGACGGGCCGAGCCCCTCGATGGCGACCAGCCTGCGCACCTTGTCGGGAAAGATGCCCGAGTAGCGCAGGCAGATATTGCCGCCCAGCGAATGGGCAACGATCGTCACCGGCGCCAGCCCCTGCTGATGGATGAGTTGGTCGAGGTCGTAGATGTAGGACGACATGGCGTAGTTGCCGTCGGGCGACCATTGGCTGTCGCCGTGCCCACGCAGGTCGGGGCAGATGATGTGCCAGTCGTCGCGCAGCGCCTGCGCGACCCAGTCCCAATTGCGGCAATGGTCGCGGCCGCCATGCACCAGCAGGAGTGGCGGGGCTTCGGGATTGCCCCAGTCGACATAGTGAAGACGCAGGCGTTGCGAAAAATAGTGGCGGGACGTCGGGCCCGGCATGCCGTTGAGAGAAGAGGTCATGGCCCTTCTATAGACCGGGGGTTCCGATGGGTTAATCCCCGGCTCATCAGCGAGAGGTGGTTCATATTTCAGAGAAAATAACCCGAGTGCTTACAAGTGTCAAAGACAAACACTGCCGTTTTCGCACGTCGGCTCGGAGGTACCGAGTTTTTGCGCACCGTAACGGGGGTCCGACGCACTATCAACGTGATCCGGGACACAATCTCTGGTGTGTCTGCCGAAGCCGACACCGTCCGGTGCCAGCAGTGCTGTCAAATCACGGTGCAGGAAGCAACATCCTTGGGCGGCGCCGGAAGGCGTTGGGCACGTGCCCCGACCAGAACGACATCGGCGCAGCGAAATCCGCCGACGCCGGGAACGTACAGACCCGGCTCGACGGCGTAGAGCTCACCGGCTTCGAGGGGACGGTCGTTGAACGGCACGTCCTCGGGAAAATCGTGCTGCACGACGCCGATGCCGTGTCCGCTGCGGTGCAGGAGATGCGGGGCGAAGCCCGCCGCTTCGATCACGCGCCGTGCCGCCCGGTCTATGCCCGAGACCGGCTCGCCCGCCATGGCGGCATCGATGGCCGCTTCCTGGGCCATCACGGCGCAACTGTGCAGGGCATGTCGGTGCACGCCAGGCCGGCCGATCTGCCAGGTGCGCGCCATCTCCATCACCAGGCCATTGAGGCGTGTCACCACCGTGCTGACCGCGACGCTGTCGGCTTCCACCTTCCTGCCGCAGGAAACGCCGTCGCCATGTGGCGAGGCCGACGCCGCGCCGGCGACGGTGATCGCCTTGACGATGGAAAAGTTCGCGCCGACGAAACGCTGCTCCGCCTCGGCATGCAATCGCGCGGCGATCGCGGCATCGGCCTGCTGCACCGAGCGGCCGGGCCGAAGCTCTTCGCGATAGTGCGGCATCACCGCCGCCGACAGCTCGGCCAGCTCGGACATCACCGCGACTTCCTCGGCATGTTTTACCCAGCGCGTCGGCCGCAACGCTGTATTGACGTTCGCCAGCTCGATCTCGGACAACAGTGACAGTGCGCCAGTCAAAGATCCTGTCGCGGCATCGCATCCAATGCGCGACCGGGCCAGGCCGCGCATCTTCAGCGTTTCGGCCACCAGTTCGCGCCACTCGGTGGCCGGCCGCGAGCCCGACTGCAGATGTGGCGTCTCGGCATAGAAGACGAGGTCATCGACCCACAATGTGCCGCGCGCCCGTTCCATCTCGAACAGGTGCCGTCCCTGCTCGGCCAGGACGGCAATCGAGGAACCCGTGGCCGGCAGCACGAGGAGGAAGGGCCGTTCCCACGCGAGGTCGGTCATCTCGTGGTTCGAGACGAAGGAAAAGAAATCCGCGCCGGTGAACAGCAAGGCGTCCAGTCGATGGGCGCGCATGACCTCGCGCAGGCGTCCATGCCGGTGATCACGAACCGCAGTCGACAACGCTTGCATGCCCTTCCCTTCTCTCAAGGCAACGCCGCTTCGATCGACGCGGCCGCGGCTCGCAGCTCCGGCAACAACTTGGCAAGCGCCTCTTCGGGCGAAGTGCGCTGCAGGCTGGTGCTGACGTTCAGCGCGGCGATCGCCCGCCCCTTGGTGCGATCGCGCACCGGCACGGAGAGGCCGGCGATGCTGTCTTCCATGACGCCGCGCAAGTAGCAGAAGCCGTCGCGACCGGCGGCCGCGATCAGGGCGCGGACCTCGCCTTCCTCGACCGGCGTCCGCTCGGTGTAGCGACGGCGCGGCCACTGCTTGAAGAAGGCATCGAGCCGCGATGGCTCGAGTGTCCCCAGCAGGATCACTCCCATCGACGAGGTGTGGGCCGGAATCCGCGTTCCCGGCCCCAGCCGCAGATGCAGCGCCCGCGAGGAGAGCGCACGCACCACATAGACGACGTCGGGTATGTCGAGCGTTCCGATCGACACCGTCTCGTTCAGCCGCTCGGCCAGTTGCTTGGCGACCGGCTCGCCGACGCCGAACAGGGGCTGCGCCGACAGCCAGGCGAAGCCGAGCTCGAGCACGCGCGGCGTCAGCGCGTAGCGCTTGCCGTCGAAGCGGGCATAGCCCTGCTCCTGCAGGGTCATCAGCAGCCGCCGCGCACCGGCCCGTGTCAGCCCTGCCGCGGCCGCGGCTTCGGCTGTCGTCATCGACGCGCGGTCGGCGCCGAAGGCGCGCAAGAGTGCCAGGCCGCGCTCGAACGACTGCACGCCGACACGGCGCTGCTTGCGGGGATCGCCCTTCATGTCGTGATGCCACGCCATAAGACGATCGTGCGCAAGTCTCTTCAACGAGGCGTGCGCAAGGCGAACGTGCCGGGCGCTGCGCGCGCGCCACTGATGTTGACCGGCGCACGGCTTGCATCTCAAGGTGGTCGTCACACAAGGAGCGCCACACGGATGAAATTAGCCCGTCGATCCTGGCTGCAAGCCGGCTTGGCCCTGCCTCTGCTTGGGCGCTCGGCATTCGCACAATCGTTCCCGGAAAATCGCCCCATCCACTGGGTCGTGCCTTTCCCGCCGGGCGGCCAGACGGATTCGACGGCCCGGCTCACCGCGCAAGGCCTGGCAGCCGCCCTGCCCGCCAGCATCCTCGTCGAGAACCGCGCCGGCGGTCAGGGCACCGTCGGCAGCGACCATGTGCGCCAATCGACGCCCGACGGCCACACGCTGCTTTTCAGCGCCAGCATCTTCGCGCTTGGCCGCCACATCCTGAAGAGCACGCGCTACGACCCGCAAACCGATTTCCAACCCGTGGCCCGCGTCGGCGAGGCGCCGCTCCTGGTGCTGGCGGCCAACAGTGTGCCGGCCAACACGCTCGGCGAGCTGATCGCCTCCGCCAAGCGCGAGCCGCAACGCTACTCCTTCGCCCTGTCGTCGCTGGGCGCAGCCGGCCATCTCGCGACCATCGAGTTCAACCGCCTGGCCGGCGTCGACGTCAGCATGGTCCCTTATCGCGGCGCCGCCGCGGCGCTGACCGACCTCGGAAGCAACAGCGTTCAGCTCTTCATCGATGCCGGCGTCGCCGCCCTGCAGCAGGTCCGTGCCGGTCGCATGAAGGTGCTGGCGATCACCACGGCCGCACGCAGTCCGCTCGCGCCCGAAGTGCCGACCGCCGCGGAATCCGGCCTGCCGGGCTTCGTCTTCAACAGCTGGTACGGCGTCTGGGGTCCCCGCGGCCTGCCGCCGGCCGTTCTCGACAAGCTCGCCGACGGGCTGCAACGCACTGTCGCCAACGAAGAAGTCCGTCGCCAGTTCACCAATGTCGGCACCGTACCGGCGTTCGACGGGCCGGCTGCCTTCACCGACTTCATGGCCCGCGACATCGAGCGCAACGTTGCGCTGCTGAAGGCCGCGAAATTCGAGCCGGAGTGAGTCGGAAATCGGACCAGTCGCTCCTCGAGCGTGTTAACCCGCTTCCATCTCCAGCGCGTCGGCGAGCGCGATCGCCTCGGCCAGCGTCTGCTCCAACACGACATCCAGGAGCTGGTACCGCCTCCGGTCGGGCGAGGCCTGACCGAAAGTCAGCGACCAATAGCGCCGGTCAGGATCGCCATGGTGGCCGATCCACGATTCCTCCTGGCGCAGTCCGAGCGGCGCCGGGCGCGCAATGAAGATGACGCGGTCGCAGCCCAGCTGCTTCATCCATGCGTGGTAATCATGCGGGCCGGCCAGCTGCTTCTCAAAGCCCGCCGCCGTGGCGAGTTGCTCGCATCGCTCTCTCAGCGGCTTTGCAACCGTCGACCGTCTGATCATCTCGCGCACGTCACGTTCGCACGTTTCGTCTCGATTCATCATCGCTCCATGCACAACGTTCACGGCCGGTGCGGCCGAAAACAGCGGCAGCACCGCGAATGTCGAGGCGCGCACGAGGGCATCGGCCAGGAGCATCGGGCCGGTCAAGTCGCCCAGCGTGCCATCCTTGTTGTATCGGGCGAGTGTCCACTCCCGGCGGCCGGGCTTGCCGAACAACGCCGATTCCCACACCGCCAGCACCAGGCACTCGCCGTCCGTCAGCACGCGCTCCCAAGCGCCGCCGTCGTCCTCGTAGTCCACCGCGTGGAAACCGGCGGTTTCGATCAGGGTGCGGCACTGGACGCGATCAGCCTCGGTCACGTCGGCGGCTTCAGGTACGCGGGGCATGGTGGTCCTTTCATTCGTTGCCGGTCGGCCGCGGATCGGCTTCGCAAGCCGGTCCGCGTCCGAAGGGGTTGGACACGGACCGACCGCGAGTTGGTCGGACCGCCAGCGCAACGCGGCGATCCCGCCCCCCCTAAAGCAACCAACCTGACGACTGTTTGCGCCGTCCGCGCCCGGTCCGCATTGACACCGCCCGCCAGACTCTTGACCCTTGCCGTCACGTCGGCACGTCAACTCGCGGAAGCATTGCATGCGCGCTCCGATGATCGAGGCCCGATGGGCGACCTACATCGCCGCTGACCTGCGGCATGCGGGGCATGCGCTCGATGGCCCCCTGAAGGAGGTCGGCCTGTCGCGGACAGACGTCGCGAGCCCCGACGGCCGTATCCTCTACGCCGCCTACGTGGGCCTGATCGAACGGGCGGCACTGCTGCTGGACGAACCGGGCTATGGCCTGAAGCTCGGCATTTCGCACGGCGTTCGCGACAGCGGACTGGTCGGCTTCATCGCGCTCAATTCGGCGACGCTCGGCGACGCGCTGGCCAACATCGAACGCTACATCAGCGTCACCAACGAGGGCCTCGACGTGGTCTTCGAATCGCTCGGGTCGGGCGGCGTCCTGCGCTTTCGCGAGGTCGATGCCCCGATGCGCGGACTGCGGCATCATGCCGAACAGGCGTCGGCCCTGCTGGTGAAGGGCGCGCGCGAGATGACGGACAGAAGAGCGACCCCGCTCTGTGTCGAGTTCATGCACGGGCGGCCGAATGCACCCGTCGACTACGAGCGCATCCTAGGCTGTCCCGTCCGCTTCCAGGCTGCATGGGATGCCGTCGTGTTCTCGGAGGAGGCGCTGCAGCTGCCGGTGGTGGGCGCCGACAACAAGTTGCTGCGCGTACTGGAGGCCGCCTGCCGCCGCATCGTCGGCCGCCGGCCGCGCAAGGACGACCTCGTCCATTCGGTGCGCGAATACGTCCTGAAGCGGTTGAAGAACGGGGCGCCGCCGTTCGACGACGTGGCCCGCGACTTCAACATGAGCAGCAAGACGCTGGAGCGTCGGCTCGCCGAGCGCGAGGCCAGCTATCGCGAGCTGGTCGACAACATACGGTGCGACCTCGCCAAGCACCTGCTGGCGAACACCGATGTGCGCCTGCACCAGATCGCGTACACCTTGGGCTATTCCGAGCCAGGGCCGCTGGTGCGGGCGTTCAAGCGCTGGACCGACGGGACGCCCATGCAGTACCGCCGCAAGCACCGGCCATGACTGTGCCGGCCGACGCGATGCCGCCGCGCAGCAGCCTGGTCGTTTCGGTGTCGACGAACAGGTTCATGACGGGGCCGGATCGCGCCTAGAGAAACTTCGTCCAGTGCTTCTCGGACACGAGGGCAATCGGCTGGCCGGCGTCGCGCAGTTCGCTGGCCCGGATGATCTTGGTGCCGAACGACGAGTGCTTCCACGAGTCCGTGGCATAGGCGCCGATGACCAGCACGTTGGTCTTCTTCGAGACGGCACCACACGAGCCACCGCGCTCGATCACCGCATTTTCGCACGCCTTGCGCGGTCCGAAGCTGAACGTGCCGGTGAAACAGTAGTGGCGGCCGGCGAAGACGAGCACGGGTTCGGGATTGTCGAGCGGCAGCGTCGTCGGCTTCAGGACTTCGCCCAGCTCAAAATCGCTGTTCGACAAGGCGTTGAGCGTCTCGAGCAGATCGCGGCACTCGTCGGCGTCGAGGACGCCGTCGCTCAGCGCCTCGCGCACCCTGACATACAGGGTACGGATCACGGGCTGCTCGCAGATGGTCACATTGGCGACCAGCCACTTGTGCAGGAATTCGCCCTCGGCCTGGTTCAGCACGCCATCGGCGGCGATACCGCAGGCGATGCCGATCAACTCGTCGATCTGGCGCGCCGAGATGCGTTCGGCGCCGACGCGATTGAAAAAGGCGTTGTCCATGGTTGCTCCGAGGCGCCCGCTTGAGCAGGCATCCACGTCATCAGCCAACGGGTGTCGGCACGGCGGCGGGCATCGGCGCGACGGCACAGCCCTTCTGCTCGCTGAGTCTCGCCAGATAGGACTGGCGCTGCTGCAGGGCCGCGACTTCCTTCGAGGCGGCGCCCTGGAAGTCCATGGCGAACCACAGCGGCCAGATGAACAGCCCGGCAACGCCCGCAGCCACGTTCTGAGCGACCTTGTTGCCCTCTTCGCGACCGAGCTCGCGAATCTTGCCGTCGTTGGCACCGACCTCGGCGACGATCGCCGTGCAGTTGAGGCTCGAGTCCATCGCCTGCACCACCGGCACCGGAGCCGGAGCGCGACCGGCACACGCCGCCATCGTCAGGGCGATGACCAGCACCGCCGCAATTGTCCTTGTCATGGTCTTGCAATCCCCTCGCTTGACCGGACGATGTGTCCGGGTGGGGCCAATCTGGCTCGCACGTCCCACACGTGCATTGACCGCGGCGGACAACCCATGGACCCAGACCGACAGTTGCAGTCAGTGCCGACAGGCGCCGCCGGTCGCCGCGGATCAATGGATTGGCGGCGTGGGTCAATGAAGGTCCCGGCCTCGACGGGCACGACTGCCCGATGTATCGCCTCCCGCTCGGCCTCTCGCTGCTGTCGTCGCTGCTCGCCCTGCCGGCGGCGAGCCAAACCGTGACGGACGGCGACACGATCCGCTTCGATGGCAAGGCCACGCGCTTGTGGGGAATAGACGCCGCCGAGCTGCACCAGCACTGCGCCGACGGCTGGCCGGCAGGTGAACTGGCGAGCCGGCACCTGGCCGACCTGATGCGCCATCGCACGATCACCTGCGAGCCGAAGACAATCGATCGCTACGGGCGTCTGGTTGCGCTGTGCCGGGCCGACGGCGAGGATCTCGGCGCAGCCATGGTGAGCGCGGGCATGGCGTGGGCCTTCACCCGCTACAGCCGGGACTATGCCCGCCAGGAACAGGTCGCGGTGTCACAAGGGCTCGGCGTGCATGGCCACGAATGCGAGAGGCCGTGGGCCCATCGCACGCGGCAAAGAAGAGGACAACGTTCCCACGGCCTGCGGTGAGCGCACGCCAGGGCCGCTCGCCCACCGTCAGGCCAACCGATCCTCGAGAGCCGTCGCTTCTTTGAGCAGCAACGGCAAGCAGTCCGCAATCAACGCAATGTCGCGTTGTTGCGGGCAGCGAAGCTCGAGCCTGAGTGAGGCGACTTCAGCCGCCGCTACCTCGGCGGTAGCGAGCCGACAAAGCGCGAGGCGAGTTCGATCCAGCTTGCGAGAGCGCCGCCTCGGCAGGCCTTCTCATCGACCCAGACGAAACCACCCATCCGCCGCCCGTTGAAAACGATGGGCTCGGCGCCGGGTTTTGCCAGTGCCTTGGTCTCCAGTTCCTTACCGACCCGGAACATGAAGCGGCCAACTTCGACGCCGCACAACATGTTGCCGTTCAGCATCCAGCAGAAGCCGCCGAACATCGCGCGCTCGCTGATGCCTCGGCGGCGAGCAAGGGCCGCGCGCATGCGGTCGGCCAAGTGCGGATCGTGCGGCATGGATTTGAGCCCCTTGGATCAAACGCTTCCGTTGACTCCGTTTTCCGGACTCTATACTCCTTTTTTAAGAAGGCGCCATATGACCAAACTGAAGCTCGTCTATTTCGATATCGACGGCGCACGTGGCGAGGCTGCACGGCTGGCCATGGTCATCGGCAAGGCGCCGTTCGAGGACGATCGGGTGAAGTTCGCCGACTGGGGAAACCGCAAGTCCGGCACGCCATTTGGCGCTCTTCCGGTGCTCGAGCGGGATGGCCAGACGGTGGCGCAGTCCAACGGCATCAACCGCTACGTCGGCAAGCTCGCCGAGCTCTATCCGGCCGATGCCTGGCAGGCGGCACTCTGCGACGAGGCGATGGACGCCGTCGAGGAAATCGCCACAAGGGTATGGAGCACCATGCGCCTGCCGGAAGCCGAAAAGAAGGCGCAACGCGAAAGCCTGGCCGCAGGGCCGCTTTCCCACTCCCTCGACCACCTGCAGCGCCGCCTCGTCGCGCATGGCGGCCAGTACTTCGCGGATGGCCGGCTCACCATCGCGGATCTCAAGGTCTTCGTCTGGATCCGACATCTCCGATCCGGAGATCTCGATCACGTCCCGGTCGACCTGGCCGACCGCGTCGCTCCGCGACTCGTCGAGCACTATGAGCGCGTGAAGTCACATCCGGCCATCAAGGCCTACTACGCCGAGCGCAAGGTTGCGCTCTGAGGACCGCGCCATATCGCGCGCCTTCTGGCTCGGCGTCGTCGCCTACCTCGTGCCGAGCTTCGTCATCGCCTATCCCTGGCACCTGACGGTCTTCGCGCCGGCCTATCGCGAGCTCGCGATGTATCGCGACGACGTCATCGTGCCGTTCGGCCTGCTGTCGATGCTGATCCAGGGTGTGGCCTTCTCCTGGGTCTATCCCCGCGTCTTCGCCGGGCGGCGGTCGGTCCTGAGGAACGGCCTTGTCTACGGCCTCATGATCGGCCTGCTGTCATGGTCGTTCACGACGCTTGCCGTCGCCGCCAAGAACGTGATGACATCGGTGCCGATCTATCTCGTGCTGGAGACCGGCTTCACGCTCCTTCAGTTCGTCGTCGTCGGTCCGTTGATCGCCTTGGCCCATCGCAGTTGACGCAAACGCGCTATCCTCAATTCTGTGCCCTCGCCCGCGCGGCCGAGATCGTCGGTGAGCGCTGGACGCTTCTCATCGTGCGCGAGCTGCTGCTCGGCCCCAAGCGCTTCAGCGACCTGGTCGAGCGGCTGGGCGGCGTCAGCCCAACCGTGCTGACCGGCCGCCTCAACGCCCTGATCGAGAGCGGCGTCGTGCAGCGCGCCACCCTGCCTGCGCCCTTCAATGCCCAGACCTACGAGCTGACGCCGGTCGGACTGGCCCTGAAACCCGCGATCCGCGAGCTGATCCGGTGGGGTGGCCACTTTCTCTTCCCGCTGCGCCCGGACGACACGTTCGAGCCCGACTCGGTGCTGCTCGGCCTCGACGCGATTGCCCGCCAGACACCGACGCCGGCGCGCAGGATCGCGCTGCGGGTGACCCATGGCGACAAGTCCGCCAGCTTCCTTGTGCAGGGCGGTCCACAGGGCACGACACTCAGCCGCGGCGACGGCCCGGCCAGCGCGACGATCGAGAGCCGCTTTGACACGCTGTTGCGCATTCTCTCGACCCAGCTGCCGCTCGAGCAGGCAGTGGCGGAAAAGCTGGCGCGCGTCGAGGGATCAGTTGCAGTCGCGCGCAGCCTGCCGCGGATGTTCGATCTCAGCGAGCGACGGCGCGCCTGACGCAGTCGGTTGCGTCAGACCAACCGCTCCTTGAGCGCCGTCGCTTCCTTGAGCAGCAGCGGCAGATAGTCCGCAATCATCGCCTTGGCCGACACCTGCTCGGGTTGCACGCCGATGTTGAGCGCCGCCACGGCCCTGCCATCGAAGCGGACCAGCGGCACCGCGATGGAGCGGATGCCGATTTCGGCTTCCTGGTCGGCGAGCGCATAGCCCTTCCTGCGGACGTCGAGGATCAGGCGGCGGATCTCGGGCTTGGCCACCACGGTCTGGCGTGTGAAGCGGACCGGCTTCAGCTGAGCCAGGAAGGCGTCGAGCTCGGCGTCGGGCATGGTGCTGGCCAGCACGCGGCCGAGCGCGCTGCAGAACGCCGGCAGGCGGTAGCCGACACCGAGGCCGATCGAGGCCGGCCGTGCCGGCACGGCGCGCGCGATCATCACCGCCTCCTCGCCGTCGCGCACCGCCACCGAGCAGGACGCGCCGACCTGGCGGCACAGGCGCTCACAGACCGGCTGAAGGATGCTGGGCACGGGATCGGACGACAGGTAGGCGATCGCAAGCTTCAGGATGCGCGGCGTCAGGCGGAACAGCCGGCCATCGACCTCCAGGTAGCCCAGCGCCACCAGGGTCGCCAGCGACCGCCGGACGGTGGCGCGCGGCAGGTCGACGGCGCGCGCCACGTCGCTCAGCGTCATCTGCCGGCGCTGCTCGTCGAAGGCGCTGATGACGCCGAGGCCGCGCGCCAGGGCCTCGGAGAAGTCGGCGCCGAGGGCGCGTTGGGCGCGCGCCTCGGCATCTTGTGGTCGCAGTCTGCTCATGGGCTGCTCACGGGGTCTTGCCAGCGAAGAGGGACGGCCGAATAATCCATTATAGAACGAATGTTCGTTAATGTAACACTCTGTCTTGGCCTATAGTCCGCCGGAGGACAGTTCCATGATGAGCCACGAGCAGAACGACCTGATCACCCGCGTCGGTCCCGGTACGAAGTGCGGCGCGCTGATGCGCCACTACTGGCATCCGGTGGCGCTGACCGACGAGCTGCCCGACGAACGCCCGGCCAAGGCGGTGCGCGTGCTGGGCCAGGACTTCGTGCTGTTTCGCGACGAGCGTGGCCGCCATGGCCTGCTCGACCGCGCCTGCCCGCATCGCGGCGCCGACCTCGCCTATGGCCGCCTCGAGGATGGCGGGCTGCGCTGCCTGTTCCATGGCTGGCTGTTCGACGTCGACGGCAAGTGCCTGGAGACTCCGGCCGAGCCTGACGGCAGCGTGCTCTGCCAGCGCGTCCGCCAGAAGAGTTATCCGGTCGTGGTCAAGAACGGGATCATCTTCGCCTGGCTCGGCGAAGGCGAGGCCCCTGCCTTCCCCGACTTCGACTGCTTCCTGGCGCCCGGCACCCACGCCTTCGCCTTCAAGGGCATGATCGACTGCAACTGGCTGCAGGCGCTGGAAGTGGGCATCGACCCCGCCCACGCCTCCTACCTGCACCGCTTCTACGTGGACGAGGATCCGTCGGGCGAAGCCTACGGCAAGCAGTTCCGCGCCAACTCCGCCGATTCGAACATCCCGATGAGTCGCATGATGCGCGAGTACGACCGGCCGACCATCGACGTCGAGGGCACCGACTATGGGCTCCGCCTGTTCACCCTGCGCAAGATCAGCGAAAAGCGCACGCACGTGCGCGTGACCAACCTCGTCTTCCCCTACGCCTTCGTGATCCCGATGAGCACGGAGATGACGATCACCCAGTGGCATGTGCCGATCGACGATACGTCCTGCTACTGGTACGCGATCTTCACCAGCTTCGGTAAGCCCGTCGATCACCAGCAGATGCGCGAGCAGCGGCTGGAACTCTACGAGCTGCCGGACTACAAGCCGCGCATCGGCCGGCAGAACAACTACGGCTACAACATCGCCGAGCAGAAGAGCCAGACCTTCACCGGCATGGGCTTCGACATCAACGTGCACGACCAGTGGGCGATCGAGAGCCAGGGCCAGATCCAGGACCGCACGCGCGAGCACCTCGGCTACAGCGACAAGGCGATCATCGCCTATCGCCGCCTGCTGCTCTCGGCGATCGGCCAGGTCGGTCGCGGCGAGAAGCCGCCGATGTGGCTCGACGCGGCGCGGGCCGCCACCATTTGCGGGCCGGCAACCGTCGACGGCATGGCTCCGACCGAGGGCTGGGAGTCCTATTGGAAGGAGTTCGACGAACGCCGGCGCAAGGATTCGAGCTGGGCGGCGCATACACGCTCGCCGCTGGTGGCGTAGAGCAATCGCAATATGACTACTCATTCCTCTCCGTCATCCCGAGCGGAGCCGCCCGAAGGGCAGCGCAGTCGAGGGACCTCTTTTTGTCGACGCAAGAGTAAGAGGAGGTCCCTCCGCTGCGCCTCGCTACGCTCGGCTCCGGTCGGGATGACGGGTGTTTCATGACCCTGGTCGAACGGGCTGGTCTCTGGACGGACGAACGCAGGACGGCAACGCGCGAAGCCGAGCGCCGCATCCAGGCCGGCGAGATGTCGGTCGTGCGGCTGGCCTTCGCCGACCAGCACGGCGTGCTGCGCGGCAAGACGTTCGCCGCGAGCGAGATCGACGCGGCGCTGAAGAACGGCATCGGCTTCTCGGCGACCATGCTGCTGAAGGACACCGCGCATCGCACGGTGTTCCCGGTCTGGCAGCCCGGCGCCGGCTTCGGCATGAAGGAGCTGGAGGGCGCGGCCGACGTGCTGATGCTGCCCGATCCCGCCACCTTCCGCGCCCTGCCGTGGGCGCCGCATTCGGGCTGGATGCTGTGCGACATCTACTTCCCCGACGGCCGGCCGATGCCTCTCGATACGCGCCATGTCTACAAGCGTGCGCTGCGGACGCTGGCCGATCGCGGCTATGACTTCATCGCCGGCCTGGAAGTCGAGTTCCACCTCTTCAAGCTGGAGAAGAGCAAGCTCGGCATCGACGATGCCGGCCAACCCGGCCAGCCGGGCGAGCCGCCCGACGTATCGCTGCTGAACCAGGGCTATCAGTACCTGACCGAGCAGCGCTACGACGAGATGGATCCCATCCTGGAGATCCTGCGCACCAACATCGTCGATCTCGGCCTGCCCTTGCGGTCCATCGAGATCGAGTTCGGGCCGAGCCAGGTCGAGTTCACCTTCCGCGCCGGCACGGGCCTCGAGCCGGCCGACGCCATGGTGCTGTTCAGGAGCGCGGCCAAGCAGATCGCCCAGCGCAACGGCTATCATCTCACCTTCATGTGCCGGCCGCGGCTCGCCAACGTCATGTCGAGCGGCTGGCATCTGCATCAATCGCTGAAGGACAAGAAGACCCACGCCAACGTCTTCATGGACGGGCGCGAGCCGCTGTCGGCGCTCGGCATGCACTACATGGCGGGCCTGCTGCATCATGCGCGCGGCGCGGCGGCGTTCTCGACACCAACGCTCAATGGCTACAAGCGCTACCGGCCGTTCTCGCTCGCGCCAGATCATGCGGTCTGGGGCCAGGACAATCGCGGCGTCATGGTCCGGGTGCTGGGCGGGCCGGGCGATCCCGCTACCCACCTGGAGAACCGCGTCGGCGAGCCCGCCGCCAATCCCTACCTTTATATGGCGAGCCAGATCGTGAGCGGCCTGGACGGACTCGACCGCAAGCTCGATCCCGGGCCGTCGGCTGATGCACCTTATGCAACCAAGGCGGCGCCCCTACCGGGCTCGCTCGGCGAGGCGCTGACGGCGCTTGGCGAGGACAAGACGTTGCGCGCGGGGTTCGGCGACTTCTTCGTCGACTACTACCTCAAGCTCAAGCAGGCCGAGATCGATCGCTTCAACCTTGAAGTCAGCGACTGGGAGCAGCGGGAGTATTTCTCGCTGTTCTGACAGCGCGAAAGGTCCCTGCTACGCTCCGGTTGACAGCGGATGTCGAGCCGAGACGACCTGTCATCCCGAGCGTAGCGAGGAACCTTTAGGGTTCACACCCCGCTCCCCATATAGGGGCATGTTCGACTTCCAGCCCCTTCTCGTCTCCGACGAGCTCAGTCCGTCGGAAGCAAGTATCCCCGCAGAAACCAACGCCGACGACCGGCCCCTGTTCGACGCCTACTCGCAGGCGGTGGTCGACGTCGTCGACCGCGTCGGCCCGGCCGTCGTCCGGGTCGAGACGCCGCCCGACCGCGAGAAGCGCCGGCGCGGCGGTACCGGCTCGGGCGTGGTGATCTCGCCCGACGGCCTGGTGCTGACCAACAGCCATGTCGTGCAGGGCGCCGCCGCGGTGCACCTGGCGCTGGCCGACACGCGCACCGTCAAGGCGCGCGTGCTGGGTGACGATCCGCACACCGACCTTGCGCTGTTGCGGGTGGTCGACGACGTGTCGCTGCCGGCGGCCAGGCTCGGCAACTCCAAGGGCCTGCGTCGCGGCCAGCTCGTGGTCGCGATCGGCAACCCGCTGGGCTTCGAATCGACGGTGACGGCGGGCGTGGTGTCGGCGCTCGGCCGCTCGCTGCGCTCCTACAGCGGCCGGCTGATCGATGACGTCATCCAGACCGACGCCGCGCTCAATCCCGGCAACTCCGGCGGCCCGCTGGTCTCCTCGCGCGGCGAGGTCATCGGCATCAACACCGCCGTGATCGCCGGCGCCCAGGGCATCTGCTTCGCCGTCGCCAGCAACACGGCGAGCCACGTCGTGAGCGAGATCGTGCGGCACGGCCGGGTGCGGCGCGCCTTCATCGGCGTTGCCGGCCAGACCGTGCCCCTGCCGCGGCGGCTGGCCGTGGCGCTCGGGCTGAAGCAGGCGCGCGGCGTCGCCATCGCCAGCCTCGAACCTGATAGTCCTGCCGCCAAGGCAGGGCTTCAGGCGGGAAACATCGTGCTGGCCCTGGACGGCGAGCCGGTGACCGGCGCCGACGATCTGGTGCGGCTGCTGGGCGGCGAGCGCATCGGCGTGGCGACGTCTCTCACCGTCATCGCCGGCAGCGAGCTCCGGCACATCGTCGTGCTGCCGGCGGAGCGCACGGAGCCGCAAGGTAAATGAAGCCGATCGCCGTCGTCACCACGGTCGCCAGCCGCGAGGACGCGCATCGGCTGGCGCGCGCCCTGGTCGAGCGCAAGCTCGCGGCCTGCGCGCAGATCTCGGAGATCGAGAGCGTCTATCACTGGAAAGGCGCGGTGCAGCAGGAGCCCGAGCTGCGCGTGCTGTTCAAGACCACCGACGAACGCTACGCGCTGGTCGAGAGCGCCATCCGCGAGCTGCATCCCTACGAGCTGCCCGCGATCCACGCCTTCGCCTTCGAGCACGTCTATCCGGCGTATGCGGAGTGGATTGCAGAGAATGCCGGCGGATAAAGTCCCCGCTGTCAGCGTCGTGCGTCACCACTACTCCACCTTTCCGGCCTCGAGCATCTTGGTCCAACGCTTCTGCATCTCCTCGGGGCTGACGACTTCCTTGGTCGCCGCCAAAAACCAGCGATAGCCGAACGGACAGGCGACCATGCCGGAGCGGTCGCCGTAGAACTGGTCCTGCACTTCGCGGATCAGGGTGGCCCCCGCCTTGACCGCGCGATCGACCGCCTTGTCGGCATCCGCCACCTGGATGTGAAAGGCCACCGGTGAGCCGCCGATCGCGGCCGGGCTCTTGGCGCCGAAGTCGGGATACTCGTCGTTCAACATCAGCACGCTGTCGCCGATCCTGATCTCGGCGTGCCCGACCCTGCCTGACGGCTCGGTCAGGCGAAACAGCTCGGTTGCACCGAACGCCTTGGCATAGAAAGCAATCGCCTCCTTGGCATCGTGCACCGTCATGTGGGCCCGCAGAGTCTGGTCCTTTGCACTCATGGCGTCACCTGTGTTATATTACGTTACGTACCGTAATCTAAATACATGCCGCGTCAAGCCCCCTCTCCGTCCCGTGGCCGGCCGCGCGATCCGCGCACCCGGCCCGCCATCCTCAACGCGGCGCGCGCCCTGCTCGAACGGGGCGGCCTGACCGCCGTCACCATCGAGGCCATCGCCGCCAAGGCCGGCGTCAGCCGGCCCACGATCTATCGCTATTGGCCGAACGCGCCGGCCGCGGCGATGGCCGCCTTCCTCGAAGCCTCGGGGACGCCTGCCGCAGGCCGCGCGTCGCGCTCGCCGCTGGCGGCGCTGCGCGCCCAGCTTCACGCCGTGGCGGATGCTTTTGCGGCGCCCACCGGCCGCAGCGTCGCCGCCATGGTCGCCGCGGCGCAATCCGAGACCGAACTCGCCAAGGCGTTCCGCAATGAATTCATCGCCCGCAATCGCGATGCCGCCCGCCAACTCCTCGAACACTGCATTGCCGAGCGGCTGGTCGCCCCTCCCGCGGATGTCGAGTTGGCGCTCGACCTCGTCTTCGGACCGCTCTTCTACCGCCTGCTGATGGGCCACGCGCCGATCACGCGCAGCTTCGTCGACCAGCTTCTCGACGCTGTCATCCCCGCGCTCTAGGCTCCCCACTCTTTCTCGGGAGCGCCTTCAATGATGCATGCCAGCATCACCATCTTCACCGTCAAGGACGTCATGGCGAGCCTCGCCTACTTCCGCGACAAGCTGGGCTTCGACGTCGCCTTCGAGTACGGCAGTCCCACCTACTATGTCGGCCTGTGCTCGGGCGAAGTGAGCCTGCATCTGGTCGCCGCCTCGCAGACGCCGCGCCTGCCCGGGCATGGCGCCATGACAATCTTCGTCGACGACGTCGATGGCCTTCACGCCGCCCTGGTGAAACGCGGCGCCCGCGTGCTCAAGGCGCCGAAGGACTACGACTATGGCCTGCGCGACTTCGACGTTGCCGACCTCGACGGCAACATGATCTTCTTCGGCATGGAATCGCAGAAGGCTTGACCGTCGTCCTGAGCGCAGCGAAGGACCTCATCGCCGCTTGCCAACGGCATGAGATCCTTCGCTGCGCTCAGGATGACAGGAGAGAAAGGAACTCATGGAACTCTGGCAATACGACGCGACCGATCTTGCCCGCCTCATCCGCACCGGCCAGGCATCGGCGCGAGAGGCCGTCGATTCAGTCCTGAAGCGCCTGCACGCGGTCAATTCCACGATCAACGCCGTCGTGCGCGTGCTCGAGCCGGAGGCACGCGCTGCCGCCGAGACCGCCGATGCCGCCCGCGCGCGCGGCCATGCCCTGCCGCCGCTGCACGGCGTGCCGGTGACCACCAAGGTCAACGTCGACCAGGCGGGACTGCCGACCGACAACGGCGTGGTCCCACTGAAAGACTTCATCGCCAAGGAGGACAGCCCGGTCGTCGCCAACCTCAAGCACGCCGGCGCGATCATCGTCGGACGGACCAACGCGCCCGCCTTCTCCATGCGCATCTTCACCGACAACGCCCTGCACGGCTGCACCTACAATCCGCGCGACCGCTCGGTGACGCCCGGCGGCTCGAGCGGCGGCGCGGGTGCGGCGACCGCCGCCGGCATCGGCGCCATTGCCCATGGCAACGACATCGGCGGCTCGGTGCGCATTCCCGCCTATTGCAACGGCGTGGTCGGCCTGCGCACGGGCTTCGCCCGCATTCCCTCGCTCAATCCCAGCGCGCCGCAGGGCCGCCCGATCGGCGCCGTGCTGATGGCGGTCCAGGGCCCGCACACTCGCTCGGTGCGCGATGCCCGCCTGGCGCTGGAAGTCATGGCCCGCGGCGATCGCCGCGACTGGCGCTGGAACGACGTGCCCATGCAGGGCCCGCCGCCGGCGCGGCCGATCAAGGTCGCGATCGTGCCCGAGGTGCCGGGCGGCCCGACGCATCCCGCGCAGGCCGCCGCCGTGCGGCTCGCCGGCAAGCATCTGCAGGCGGCAGGCTATGTCGTCGAGGAGATCCTGCCGCCCGACATGGAGCGCGGCGTCGAGCTCTGGCACCAGATCTGCGTCACCGACGTCTTCGGCGGGCTGTGGCCTAACATGCAGAAGATGGGCGATCCCGATGCCATCGCCGCCATGCAGGCGTGGCTGGAACTCCACAAGACGGTCGATCTGCCGACCTACGTCGCCGCGCTGACCGAGCGCGAAGGACTGATGCTGCGCTGGATGATGTTCTTCCAGCAATGGCCGCTGGTGATCCTGCCGACGCTTTGCGACCTGCCGCCCAAGCAGCGCAGTGACGTCACCCTCGGGGGACAAAAGGACATCCTGCAATCGATGCGCTCGGCCCTGCTGGCGCCCCTGCTCGGCCTGCCCGGCCTCGCCGTGCCCGTCGGCAGCCACGACAAGCTGCGCACGGGCGTGCAGATCATGAGCATGCGCAATCGCGAGGACCTGTGCCTCGATGCCGGCGAGGTCATCGAGGCGGCCGAAGGCGTGGTGAAGCCGATTGACCCTGAGCGCGCCTAGCGCGCTCAGGGTCATCCCGAGGCCAAAGGCCGAGGGACCTTTTGAGGCCTCAGATAAGGTCCCTCGCTACGCTCGGGATGACATCAACCCCGCGATGGCAGGTCGATCCTGGCGTTGCGCAGCTTCTGCTCGAGCACGGGGATACCTGCAGCGGTGTCGCCCTTCTCGCATCGGTCCATAGCGACCCTGATGTCCGGCGACTCCGGCATCGGCGAGCGACCGGACTGCATGTTCGAGACATAGGTCTGATACTTGTCGCTCAGCGCCTTGCAATAATCGGCGTCGCTCATCTTCGTCTGCGCCGCGGCCATTACCGGCAGAGCAACTGCGAGCGCTGCCACAACGTATTTGATCGATTTTTTCATTCGGCCCTCCAAGGCCAGCTCGTCTACGCGAAGCAGATGACACCGACCTGACAAACATGGACAGGAGCCGCGTCCCCTCCCAAACTGCGGCCGGTTCGCAATGCAGCCTGGGCTCGGGAGTCATTTCGCATGAGTAGCAAAGCATCTCACGACATCGGCTGGATCGGGCTCGGCCGCATGGGCGAAGCCATGGCCGCCCGGCTGGTGAAGGCGGGACACGGGCTTTCGGTGTGGAACCGGACGGCGTCGAAGGCCGACCCGCTGGCCCAGATCGGCGCCGAGGTGGTGACCGACAAGGCGGCGATGGCACACTGCGCCACCGTCTTCACCATGGTCTCGACCACCGACGACCTGAAGGACATCCTGTTCGGTGCCGGCGGCGTGCTGACCGGCAACGCACGACCCAAGCGCGTGGTCGACATGTCGTCGATCTCCGACACGGGCTCGGCCGAGATCCGCAAGGGCCTGACCGATGCGGGCGTCGCCTACTTGAGCGCGCCGGTGTCGGGCAACGCCAAGGTCGCCAAGGCGGGCAAGCTCCTGGTGGTCGCGTCCGGGCCCAAGGCCGAGTACGACGCCGTGCAGCCGCTGCTGGCGGCGCTGGGCCGGGCGGCGATGTATGTCGGCGAGGGCGAGCTCTCGCGCGTCTGGAAGATCGCCCACAACACCATGTTCGGCGTCATCATCCAGTCCCTGTGCGAGATCACGCTGATGGCCGAGAAGGCCGGCATCCCGCGGCACATCTTCCTGGAATCGATCAACCAGAGCGTGCTGGGCTCGATGTACACCCGCTACAAGACGCCGGCGCTGGTCAATCTCGACTTCACCACGACCTTCACGCCCAAGCTGCTGCTGAAGGACATGGAGCTCGGCATGGGCGCGGCCAAGCAGTTCGGCGTCGTCATGCCGACGGCATCGGTGACGCGCGACAGCATCGCGTCCCTCTCGCATCAGTATCCCGGCGATATCGATTTCTCCGTGCTGCTGCTCGAGCTGGCGCGCTCGGCCGGCATGAAGCTCGAGGCGGAGAACGTGAAGGTCGGCGATGGGCTGCAATAGCGCTCATCCGGACCGCGGGCCTCCAGGCCCGCATCATGATCATGAGCGGGCCTGGAGGCCCGCGGTCCAATGAAGCTCCTGCTCAAATCCGGCATCGTCGTCACGCAGGATGCCAGGCTCGGCGTGCTGCCGAAGGGTGACGTGCTGATCGACGATGGCCGCATCGCCGCCATCGCGCCGTCATTGCAGGCCGATGCCGAAACCGTCGACTGCACCGGCCACTTCGTGCTGCCGGGCCTCATCAACGCCCACATGCATACCTGGCAGACGGCGCTGCGCTCGGTGGCGGCCAACTGGACGCTGCTGGAATACTTCCGCCACGTCCATGCCGGCCTCGCCACGGTGTTCACGCCCGAGGACATCCATGTCGCCACGCTGGCCGGCGCGCTGAACCAGCTCGACCATGGCGTCACCACCCTGGTCGACTGGTGCCACAACAATCCGACGCCCGAGCACACCGATGCCGGTATCACTGGCCTGAAGGAATCGGGCATCCGCGCTGCCTTCTTCCACGGATCGCCCAAGCCCGATCCCAAGCCCGGCGAGCCGCACTTCTCTGAGGTCCCGCATCCACGCAAGGAAGTCGAACGGCTGCTGAAGGGGCCCCTCTCAGACCGCAATGCGTTGGTGACCCTCGGCATGGCGGTGCTCGGCCCGCACTATTCAACACTCGAGGTCAGCGACCATGACTTCGCGCTCGCCAAGGAGCTCGGCCTGGTCGCCTCGATGCACCAGGGTGGCGGCGAAGCCAAGACGCCGGGCGGCTGGGAGACGCTCATGCAGTGCGGCCTGGTCGGCCGGCACATCAACATCGTGCACGGCAACAACCTCACCGACGACCAGCTGAAGGCCTTCGTCGATCTCGGCGTCAGCTTCTCGATCACTCCGGAGAACGAGATGGCGCAGGGCCACGGCCATCCCATCACCGGCCGGCTGCGCGCGCTGGGCTCCGGCCCGTCGGTCGGCGTCGATCTCGAATCGGCAGTGAGCGGCGACATGTTCACCGTGGCGCGCATGGCGCTCGCCTCGCAGCGCGCGCTCGACAATGCCGCCGAGCGCGCCAAGAGCGGCGGCATCCCCGCCACCTCGACCGTGCCGGCAGCCGAGGCCTTCGACTGGATCACCACCCGCGGCGCGGCGATGCTGGGCATGGCCGACCGCATCGGCTCGCTGGCGCCCGGCAAGCCCGCCGACATTGCGGTGATGTCGCTCGGCCCGCTCGCGATGTGGCCGGTGCACGATCCGGTTGCCTCCGTGGTCATGCAGGGCTCGGGCGCCCGCATGCGCGACGTGCTGGTTGCCGGCCGCTTCGCCAAGCGCGATGGTAAGCTGGCGTGGCCCGATCTTGCAGGCCTGCGCGCCAGGCTGGCGGCCTCGGGCGAGCGAATCCTGTCGGGGCTAAACATAAAAAGCGTCAGTCGCGCAATAGCGGCGACATAAATGCAGGGAGGACAATCCATGAAACGCCTGTTGGCACTTGCGCTCGCGTCGGCGCTGCTCGCCCTGCCCGCTTCGGCGCAAAACTTCCCCGACAAGCCGATCCACATCATCGTGCCGTTCACGCCGGGCAGCGCCACCGACGTGGTGGCGCGCGCCGTTGCGGCCGCCATGACCAAAAACCTCGGCCAGACGGTCATCGTCGACAACAAGCCGGGTGCCGGCGGCACGATCGGCGCGGCCCAGGTCGCCAAATCGGCGCCGGACGGCTACACGCTGCTCGCCAACTCCTCGGCGCACACGGTCAATCCCGCGATCTATCCCAACATGACCTTCGACACGGCCAAGGATCTGCCGGCCGTCACGCTCCTCGCCGTGCAGCCCAACATCATGGTCGCCTCGCCGGCGAAGGGCTGGAAGACGGCCAACGACTATGTCAACGCGGCCAAGGCGGCGCCCGACAAGCTCACCTATGCGACCGCCGGGACCGGCAGCGGCACGCACATGAACGCCGAGAAGTTCAAGCTCGCGGCCGGCGTCGATACGCTGCACGTGCCCTACAAGGGCACGCCCGAGGCGCTCAGCGACACCATGAACGGCCGCACCGACATCTACTTCTGCCCGGTGATCGCCGCCCTGCCGATGATCAAGGACGGCCGCGTCGTGGCGCTGGCCAACGGCAGCCCCAAGCGCTCGTCGGTGCTGCCCGACCTCAAGACCACCGAGGAGCAGGGTTTCAAGGACAGCGGCTACAATTTCTGGGTCGGGCTGTTCGCGCCGGCCGGCACGCCGCCGGCAGTGATCAACAAGCTCAACGCCGAGGTCCGCAAGGCGCTCGACAATCCCGAGGTCAAGGAGCGGCTGCAGGCGCTCGGCACCGATCCGTCGCCGTCGACGCCGGCCGAGTTCGACAAGATCGTCGCCGCCGAGATCAAGGAAAACATCGCTTTGGCCAAGAAGGCCGACATCAAGCTGCAGTAGGTGAACATGGCTGACGCCCTTCTTCAGACCACCGTCGTCGGGTCCTACCCGCAGCCCGACTGGCTGGTCGATCGAAAGATGCTGAGCAAGGGTGTGCCGCGCACGCGCCTGCGCGAGCTCTGGCGCGTGCCCGAGGCTTTCCTCGAGCAGGCCCAGGACGACGCGACCCTGATCGCCATCCGCGACATGGAGCGCGCCGGCATCGACATCCTGACCGACGGCGAGGTGCGGCGGGAGAGCTACTCCAACCGCTTCGCCACCGCGCTCGCCGGCATCGACGACGAGCATCCGGCCGAGATCGTCAACAACCGCGGCCAGAAGACGCCGGTGCCGCGCGTGGTCGGCAAGATCCGGCGCACCGGGCCCGTCGAGTTGCGCGACATGCAGTTCCTGCGCGCGAACACCGACAAGCTCGCCAAGATCACCCTGCCCGGCCCCTTCACCATGGGCCAGCAGGTCAAGGACGAGTTCTACAAGGACGCCGAGGCGATGTGCATGGACTACGCCGCGGCGGTGAACGAAGAGGCGCACGAGCTGGTCAAAGCCGGCGCCGACGTCATCCAGCTCGACGAGCCGTGGCTGCGCAACAATCCCGAGGAGGCCAAGCGCTACGCCGTGAAGGTGATCGACCGCGCGCTCAGGGACATCAAGGTGCCGACCGTCGTGCATCTCTGCTTCGGCTATGCCGCCGTCGTCACCGGCGGCAAGCCGACAGGCTATTCGTTCCTGCCGCAGCTCGCCGATTCGCTCGCCCAGCAGATCTCGATCGAATCGGCCCAGCCCAAGCTCGATCTCGGCGTGCTGAAGGACCTCGCGCCCAAGAAGGTGATGCTGGGCGTGATCGACCTCAACGATCCGGAGATCGAGACGGCGCAGAAGGTCGCCGACCGCATCCGCGCGGGCCTGAAATACTTGCCGCCCGACAAGCTCCTGCCCGCCCCCGATTGCGGCATGAAGTACCTGCCGCGCGCCACTGCCTTCGGCAAGCTGAAGGCCCTGGCCGAGGGCGCGGCGATGGTGCGGAAGGAATTATAGCTCTCATGGGACCGCGGGCCTCCAGGCCCGCTCATGATCATGCCCGAACCCAAAGGCTGGCACTCTCGAGGTTATCTTCCGCATTTTGATTCACCTGAAACGATTCAGTTCGTGACGTTCAGGCTCGCAGACAGCCTGCCTCGGGCAGTCGTTGAAAGTCTGCTGCTTGCAGATGATGGCATTCACCGGATCGATCACGAACTCGACAGCGGCTTGGGGGCATGCTGGCTCAGGGACTCCGAGATCGCTTCACTGGTACAGGACTCGCTCTTGCATTCGGATGGGCGGCGGTACCGCTTGCTGGCTTGGTGTTTGATGCCCAACCACGTCCATGTCGTCATTGATATGCTGGATGGCTCCAGCTCGTTGGGTACCATTGTCCGAAGCTGGAAGTCCTTCACCGCGAGGCGAGCCAATCATCACCTTGGGCGATCCGGCGCATTCTGGCATCCCGACTACTTCGATCGGTACATGAGAGACGAAGGCCAGCTGAGTCGAACGATCGAGTATGTTGAGCAGAATCCGGTCAAGGCCGGGTTGGTCACCGCTGCTGCCGATTGGCCTTGGAGTTCGGCGCATATTCGGTAGCTAGGACTCCATGAGCGGGCCTGGAGGCCCGCGGTCCAATGAGAGCTTGTAGCGGAAGTCGCAGTGGCTGGCGCCCTGCATGATCGTTTGCGTGCGGTCGAGCTGCACCGGGTCGCCATAACCTTCCGCCAGGGCGAAGTCCGAGCTGCAGACGAGCAGGAAGCCGAGCCCGGGCGCGCCGATCCTTTTGTAGAACTCGGCGTAGCGACAGCCGGTGACGTTCACCTCGAACGACTGCGCGTCCTTCTTGAGCACGTCGTAGTCCAAGGCATCCGCCGCCGCGAAGCCTTGGAAGGCCGACGCCATTTTCTCACCGAGGTCGCGCGCGCCCTGGCTCTTCCACCACATCTCACCGAACTTGCGGTACTGCTCGCCCAGCGCCTTGCGAACCAAGTCATTGGCGCGCTCTTCGCCCAGTTCGGCCTGCAGCGCCTTGACGAGAGGAACGAGCACCTGGGCCTGTATCTTGGCCTGCTCAATCAGCGGAATATCCATCACTCACTTACCTTGGAGGGGCCTTGGATCAGCGGGCGGTCACGACGCCCTTGGGACTTATCGTCACCTGCTTCTCGACGCCGTTCTGCGTCGCTGTGCCGGTCCACTGGCCATCAGGGCCGCGCCGCAGGTCACGGACGTTGCCGTAGTGCAAAGCCTGCAGCTGGGTCTTCACACTGGCGCTGCCCGGCGACGGCGTCGTCGCCGGCTTGGTCTGCGCCGACGCAATGCCGGCGAAGGCGATCAGCATCAGGACAAGCGCCGGACGTCTCATGACGCGAGCTTACCCTTCAGCACCTGCCCCGCATAGGCGCCTGTCGCCTCGCCATCCTCGAACGCCACGGCGCCGTTGATGACGGTGGCCTTGATGCCTTCGGCCTTCTGCACCAGGCGGCGGGCGCCACCGGGCAGGTCCTTCTCGACCGTGGGCAGGAGTGGCCGGATGCCGTTCTCCTCGAACAGCACGAGATCGGCCTTGTAACCTTCGCGGACCACGCCGCGGTCGTTGAGGTCCCAGGCGACCGCATTGTCATGGGTCAGCTTCTTTATCGCCTGCTCGAGCGTGAAGGCGCCGCGCTTGCGCACCCAGTAGCTCAGGAGGTGCGTCTGCAGCGAGGAGCCCATCTCCTGGCAGACATGCGCGCCCGAGTCGGAGAAGGTCGCGAGCGTGCGCGGATGCTTCAGGATGCCTAAAACGTCGTCGGGCGTTTCGTTGACCAGGGGCTGGACGTAAACTTGATTCGCGTCCGCCAGCGACAGGTCGATCATCACCTCGACCGGATGCTGGCCGCGCGCCTTGGCGAGCTGGTCGACGGTCGGGTCGTCCCAGTCGACGCCCTTCATCGCGAACAGGTTGGCGTAGTCGGGCTTGCGCGGATCCGTGGTCGCCGCACCGCCGCCCTGGAAGACGTTGTCACGCGGCTTCATGCGCGCCTCGGCCTCGACGAGCTCGCGGCGCACCGACGGGTCGCGCAGCTTGTTCATCTGCTCGGCCAGCGGCAGGGCGCGGATCGGCTTCCACGCCGGCAGGACGTCGAACGGCAGGTAGGACTTCAGCGAGAAGATGGCGTTGATCGAGCGCGTCGTACCTTGGCCGAACATGCGGCCGCCGGCGGCGACGGTGTCGTCGATGTATTTCGTCTGGTATTGCCAGCCCGTGGGATCGTCGCCCTGTTTCGTGGCCAGCACGCCGAACATGATCGGACGCTTATACTCCAGCGCCACCTTGCGCAGGCGGTCGAGGAAGGCGCGATGACGGTCGCCGCTCGCGATATCCGGCCCGACCTGGAAGATGCCGGCATCGAGCTCGGCCATCGCCGCGATGATGCGGTCGATCTCCTCCCAGTCGGCGATGCGGCTCGCCACCGGCGTATCGTCGGGCGTGACGTGGGTGGAGGCGCGCGAGCTGGAGAAGCCCATGGCGCCCGCCTTCAGCGCCTCCTGCACGGCGGCGGCCATGCGCACCATGTCGTCTTCGGTCGCGACCTCGGTGAGCGCGCGCTTGCCCATGACGTACATGCGCAGCGCCGAGTGGCCGATATACATGCCGTAGTTGATCGCCTTGGGCAGGCGCTCGACGGTCGCGAGATATTCCGGGAAGGTCTCCCAGGTCCAGTCGATGCCGGCGGCCATCGCCTCGGTCGGAATGTCCTCGACCGCCGACAGGCAGCGCGCATACCAGTCGCGGTCCGCGGGCTTGCAGGGCGCCAGGGCGAAGCCGCAATTGCTCATCACCACCGAGGTGACGCCGTGCCAGCACGAGCAGCTGCCCAGCGGATCCCATGCCACCTGCGCGTCCATGTGGGTGTGGCCGTCGATGAAGCCCGGCGACACGATCAGCCCGTCGGCATCGATCGTGCGGGCTGCCGTCGACCTGATGCGGCCGACTTCGACGATGCGGCCGTCCTTGACGCCGACGTCGGCGCTGAAGCGCGGCTTGCCTGAGCCGTCGACGACGGTGCCGCCGCGGATGAGGAGATCGAGGGTCATCAGAGGCGGTCCTTGTGCTCGACGATCTTCCAGTAGGTGTCCTTCGCGGAGATCTTGCCGCCGCGGAACGTGTAGATGTCGCAGCCCTGGTAGTTCAGCTCCTCGCCGTCGGCGCCCTTGCCCTTCACCGTCCACACCGATATCGCCCGGTTGCCGGCGAAGACGTACTCCTTGTGATCCCAGCGCATGTCGGGGATCACCTTGAAGCGCGCCGCAAGCGTCTTGCGGATTTCTTCCTTGCCCTTGAGCGTACGGCCGACCGGCTCGGGCCCACGCGCCAACCAGAAGGTGGCGTCGTCGGTGAAGTGCGAGACGATGCGATCGACATCGCGGCTGTTGAAGGCAGCCGAGATCGCCTTCATGAGCTCGGGGGTGGCGATGTCGGGATTTGCGGCTGTGACGTCCGGCATACGAAACCTCCCACAGTGCGTCAGCCGAACGATCGCAGGCTTGCCGGAGAGCCGCAAGCACAACGACAGAAGCCCGCCCCGTCGGTGACGGGGCGGGCTCGAAGTGGGCCGATCAGGAGGCCAGGCGTCTACCTGGTGATGACGTTTCCGCGCGCGTCGACCTGGACGTCGACCATCGCGCCGCCGCGCAGTGCCTTGCCGCTCCAGCTACCGTCCCGATTGCGGGTCATGCCCTGCACGTTCTTGTAGCCGTCGCGCTCGATCTTCTTGACCGCGTTGGCCGAGCCCTGAGCGTTGGGCATCGCCGGCGCATTGGCCTGGCTGGGCAGCGTCACCTGCGCGCCCGACGTGCTGGCGCTCGGCGGGCTGACGCCCGGGGTCGTGACAGTGCCAGCGCTGGCTGCGGGAGGCCGAACCATGCCGCCGCTGGCAGACGGAGTCTGCACAGTCGCACCCCCGGCGCCCATCGAGCGGGAAGGCACAGCCGGCGTGCTGACGCTCGGCGGGTTGGCGGACGGGGTGGTCACAGTGGCCCCGCCGACCGACGGCGGGGTCACCGTCGCACCGCCTGCAGACGGGGTGCTGACCGTCTGAGCGCCGGCGGCGCCGGCAGCGGTGATCAGCGCCAGGGTAAGAAGGGTACGCTTCATGATTAGGGCCTCCTCTTGTTGCAAGTCCGGTCTGAACGCGGACGGAACCCTAGCGTTGCGCGGCGAAATATCTTGGTTTCGCCACATTGCCCAACGGGTTAGCGTTCCTCCAACAAACCTGAGGAAACACCCGTGTACGACTACATCATCGTGGGCGGCGGATCGGCCGGCTCGGTCATGGCCCATCGGCTGTCGGCCAAGAGCGCCAACAAAGTGCTGCTGTGCGAGGCCGGCCAGGACACGCCGCCGGGCAACGAGCCCAAGGAGATCGCCGACAGCTATTCCGGCACCGCCTACTTCGATCCCCGCTTCCATTGGACCGATCTGAAAGTCCACACCCAGATCGTCTCGCACAACAATCCGCAGGAGAACCGGCCGCCGCTGCGCAAGTACGAGCAGGCGCGCGTGCTCGGCGGCGGCTCGTCGATCAACGGCCAGATGGCCAATCGCGGCGCGCCCACCGACTACAACGAATGGGTGAGCCGGGGCGCCGAGGGCTGGGGCTGGGACCAGGTCCTGCCCTTCTTCAAGAAGGTCGAGCGCGATCTCGACTTCGACGGGCCGTGGCACGGCAAGGAAGGCCGCATTCCCGTGCGCCGCATCCCGCCCGAGCATTGGACCCAGCACGACAAGGCGGTGGCCAAGGCCTTCGAGGCCAAGGGCTACAAGTTCCTGCCCGACCAGAACGGCGAGTTCGTTGAGGGCTACTTCCCGGTCACCCATTCCAACGCCGAGGAGCGGCGCGTGTCGGCGGCGATGGGCTACCTCGACGCCGAGACGCGCAAGCGGCCCAACCTCACGATCTCCACCGACACCCAGGTGAAGTCGCTGCTGTTCGACGGCACGCAGTGCGTCGGCGTCACCGCCATGATCGCGGGCAAGGAGCAGGAGTTCCGGGCGAAGGAGGTGATCCTGTCGTCGGGCGCGATCCATACGCCGGCCCATCTGATGCGGGCCGGCATCGGCCCCGTCGGCCATCTCAGCGAGATGGGCATCCCGGTGGTCGCCGCCCTGCCCGGCGTCGGCCAGCGGTTGATGGACCACCCGTCGATCGCGCTCTCGTCCTTCCTGCGCCGCGGCGCGCGCATGAACCATCATACGCGCCGTCATATCCATCTCGGCCTGCGCTATTCCTCGAAGCTGCCCGGCATCCCGATGGGCGACATGTTCACCGTGGTCATCGCCAAGTCGGCCTGGCATGCGGTCGGCGAGCAGATCGGATCGCTGCTCACCTTCATCAACAAGACCTACTCGGAGACCGGCCAGGTCAAGCTCGCCGCGCGCGACTACCGCCGCGAGCCGATCGTCGAGTTCAACTTGCTGTCGGACAAGCGCGACATCGACCGGCTGATGAGCGGTTTCAAGCTGATGGCCGCGCTGCAGATGACCGACGCGGTGCGCGAGGTGACAGACACGCCCTTCCCCGCCGCCTACAGCGACAAGGTGCGGGCGATCGGCGTGGTCAACACCAAGAACAAGATTTTGACCAGCGTCGTGGCCCAGATGCTCGACGGGCCGGCGGCGCTGCGCCGCTACATCATCGACAAGTTCGTGGTCGAGGGTTTCACCTTCGACCAGGTGATGAACGACGACGAGGCGCTCGAAGCCTTCGTGCGCAAGGCCGCGATCGGCGTGTGGCATGCCTCCTGCACCTGCCGCATGGGCCGGCCCGACGATCCGATGTCGGTTGTCGACACCCAGGGCCGCGTCAAAGGCGTGCAGGGCCTGCGCATCGTCGATGCCTCGATCTTTCCCGTGGTGCCGTGCGCCAATACGAACTTCCCCACCCTGATGTCGGCGGAGAAGATCTCGGCGGCGATGACGGCCTGACAAGGAGTCCGACAATGTCCGTAGTCCTCGGAAGTGGCGAGCATCGTTATCGCGTGGTCGAGAACTGGGCCAAGCTGCCCGACGGCTGGGAGTTCCGCGACGTCGCGGCGGTGGCGGTCGACAGCAAGGACCGCATCTACGTCTTCAACCGCGGCCAGCATCCGATGATGGTGTTCGACCGCGACGGCAACTTCCTGCGCTCGTGGGGAGAAGGCCTGTTCAACCGCGCCCACGGCATCCACGTCGACAGCGACGACAACCTCTACTGCACCGACGACGGCGACCATACGGTCCGCAAGGTCACGACCGAGGGCAAGGTGCTGATGACCATCGGCGTGCCCAACCAGCCGGCGCCGTTCCTGAGCGGCAAGCCGTTCAACCGCTGCACCCACACCGCGCTGTCGCCCAAGGGCGAGATCTACGTGTCGGACGGCTACGGCAATTCCTGCGTCCACAAGTATTCGCCCGACGGCAAGCACCTGATGTGCTGGGGCACCACCGGCACCGATCCCGGCCAGTTCAACATCGCCCACAATATCGCCACCGACGACGACGGCTGGGTCTATGTCGCCGATCGCGAGAACCATCGCGTGCAGGTGTTCGACGGCAACGGCAAGTACGAGATGCAGTGGAACAACATGCACCGGCCTTGCGCGCTCTACTGCTGCGCCGGCGGCGGCAAGAACCCGCAATTCATCATCGGCGAGCTGGGGCCGGGCATGCCGGTCAACAGCAAGCACACCAACATCGGTCCCCGCCTCGCCATCGTCGACAAGAAGGGCGGCCTCATTGCGCGGCTGGGCGGCGAGCACGGCCCTGGCCAGGAGCCCGGCAAGTTCCTGTCGCCGCACGGCCTCGCCGTCGACAGCAAGGGCGCCATCTATGTCGGCGAGGTGAGCTACACGAACTGGGGCGGGACCCATCCCGGCGTGCCGGTGCCGAAATACCTGCGATCGCTGCAGAAGCTGGAGAAGGTCAACTAGTGGAGAAGCAGGATCGCCTGCACCTGATCGGCAGCATCCCGCTCGACAGCAGCGAGGAGGTGTTCCGCCGACTCGCCGACGAGCTTGGGCCGTTCCTGCGCTGCATGCCCGACGGCGAGACCGGCGAGCGCTCGCGCTGGGTCTACTTCCAGCGCCAGATGCTGCTCGACCATCCGGCGATGGAGATCGATCCCACGGTGCCCCCCTACAAGTTCATCCAGTGGGACGGCAAGGTCGTGCGCGAGATCGAGCAGGTCCGGTTCAAACCCGGCGTCGATCCGGCGACGGTCAGCTTCGAGACCGGCTACGACAAGGCCGCGCTGGCCTCGTGGGAGGTCTTCAAGAAGCTGCGCGCCACAGGCGCGATCCCCAGGCACATGCGCTTCCAGGTCTCCCTGCCGACGCCGCAGGCCAGCGGCTACCTCTATGTCAGCGGGCCGGCGCGCGAGACCTACTTCGGGGTCTACGAGCGGGCGCTGAAGTCGGCGCTGGCCAACATCGTGAAGGCGATCCCGGCGGCCGATCTCTCGATCCAGTGGGACGTCTGCCAGGAGGTGCTGGCCTTCGAGAACTACTTCAAGGACCGGCCAGCGCACTACAAGAAGCAGATCTTCGACATGCTGGGCCGCCTGGGCGATGCGGTGCCGGCTGGCGTCGAGATGGGCTATCACCTGTGCTACGGCTCGCCGCGCGACGAGCACCTGGTGCAGCCCAAGGACGCGGGCATCCTGGTCGAGATGATGAACGGCATCGTCTCGGCGACCAAACGGCAGGTTGATTTCATCCATGTCCCTGTCCCCAAGGACCGGACCGACGATGCTTTCTATGCGCCGTTGAAGGACTTCAAGCGGCCGACAGGCACCAAGCTCTATCTCGGGCTGCTCCACCACGACGATGACGCGGGCGATCGCACGCGCGTCGCGGTGGCGAAGCGCCACGTTTCGGATTTCGGCCTGTCGGCCGAGTGCGGCTGGGGCCGCACGGAGCCCGGGCGCCTGCCCGGTCTCCTCAAGGGTCATCGTATCGCTGCGGAGGCACTCTGATGGTTGAACGCGTACTCGTGGTCGGTCCCAAGGATACGATCTCCATGGTCGACGACCTCGCGCCGAAAGGCTTCGAGATCGTGAAAGCCCTGCACAATTCGCCGGAGATGAAAGCGGCGTTGCCGGGGACCACCTACTTCGTGGGCTTCGTGCAGCAGTACGTCACGCCGCAGCTCTTCAAGGACTCGCCCAAGCTCAAGCTGATCCAGATGCTGAGCGCCGGCTACGACCGCGCCGACCTCGCCGCCGCGCGCAAGAGCGGCATCCCCCTGTGCAACAACGGCGGCGCCAACTCGGTCGCCGTCTCCGAGCACGCAATGCTGCTGATGCTGGCGGTGTCGCGCCGGCTGATCACCCAGCACAGCAACGTCACGGCCGGCCGCTGGCACGGCAACGCCCCGCCCACCGTCCACCAGGTGCGCGAAAAGGTGCTGGGCATCATCGGGCTCGGCACCATCGGCAAGAAGGTGGCGCGGCTCGCGCAGGCTTTCGGCATGGTCGTGCATTACTACGACATCAAGCGGCTGAAGGAGGAGGAAGAGGATGCGCTCCACGTGCGCTTTCGCCTCCTGCCCGAGATCCTGCGCCACTCCGACATCGTCTCGCTGCACGTGCCGCTCAACGCGTCGACCCAGGGCATGCTCGGCGCCCAGGAGCTCGCCGCGATGAAGCCGTCGGCCATCATCGTCAACACCTCGCGCGGGCCGGTGATCGACGAGAAGGCGATGACGGCGGCCCTCTCCGCCGGCAAGCTGTTCGGCGCCGGCCTCGACGTGTTCGACGAGGAGCCGACGCCGCCCGACAACCCGCTGCTCAAGCTCGACAATGTCGTGCTGACGGCGCATCTCGCCGGCCCGACCTACGAAAGCAACATCACCCGCCTGCGCAACGGCTTCGACAACGTGCAGCGGGTGGCGCGCGGCGAACCGGCGCTCTGGGTCGTGCCTGAGTTGCTGGAGTAGCCTCGCGAGACCTGTACGATTCCGTGCTCAGTGCGTCTTGAAGACGTAGTGCACGCCGAGATGGATGACCTCGGCAAAGATGGTGCCGGCCAGCAGCCAGAAGACATAGCGCTTGGCGTTGGGCGACATCGTGAAATTGGCGCCGAGCACGCCGCCCACGATGCTGCCGGCGCCGGTCAGCGCCGCCATCGTCCAGTCGATCTCGGCGTGATAGATGAAGAGGCCCATCGACACCAGGGTCGAGGCCACCAGGACCGCGCTCTTCACCGCGGTGGCCGGCACCAGCGACAGGCCGACGCCGAGCGTCAGCACCAGCAGGAGGTAGGTGGCGCCGTCGAGCACGATGAAGCCCAGCCACACGCCGATGCCGAAGAACATCGCGATCTGCAGGGGGCCGAAGCGCAGCGGTCGCTCGTCGGCGTGCTGGATCGCGTCCTTGACCTTGGTGAAAAGCAGCACCAGCGCCAGCAGGATGGCGCCGGTGATGATCAGGCCGACGTCACGCCTGGGGACCATCTCGATCAGTCGGGCGCCGACGATGGCGCCGATCGACGTCGGGATGCTGACCTTGATCGCGAGCCCCCAGGGCACTGCCTTCCTGGTGTGGAACTTCCAGGTCGCCGAGATCGAGCCCAGCAGCAGCGGCACGCGATTGGTGGCGTTGGCGGTGATGGGATCGAGGCCGATCGCCATCAGCGCCGGCAGCAACACCGCCGAACCCGACGACGCCACCGTGTTGAGGAACCCGCAGGCCACGCCCGCGACAAGGGCGAGCGCGAGGCTCCATAACTCGTATCCCAGTATTTGAGCATCCTCCGCCGTGTACGCTAGATCGCCTTGAAGACATAGTGCCAGATGAGCTGCAGCAGCTCGGCCGAAATGGCGATCACCAGCAGGACGAAGACATAGCGCTTGGCGCCGGCCGACAGCGACAGGCGTGCGCCCATCACGCCGCCGCCGATGCTGCCCACGCTCAAGACGCCGCCCAATATCCAGTCGATGTCGCCGTGCGCGGCGAAGACCAGCATGGAGACCAGCGTGACCGGCACCAGGGCGGCCGCACGCACGGCGTTGGCGCGCGGCAGGTCGAAGCCCACCATCAAGGTGAGGATCAGGAGCATGCAGGTGGCGCCGCCCAGCACGATGAAGCCGAGCCAGACGCCGGCGCCGAAGAACAGCGCGAGCTCGCGCAGTCCCAGATGAACCTCCTGGTTCTGCGCCTGCTCGATCGCCTACTTGATGTTCTTGAACAGCAGCAGCATCGCGATCAGCACCGCCGCCGTCACCACCATGCCCATGTCGCGGCGCGGCACGAGTTCGGCGATGAACGCGCCGATCAGGCTGCCGATCGTGGTCGGCAGGGCGACGCGAAAGGCGAGCCGCCACGGCAACGCCTTGCGCCGGGCGAAGTCCCAGGCGCCCGAGAGCGCGCCGACCAGCACGGGCAGGCGGTTGGTGGCGTTGGCCGTAGCCGCATCGAGGCCGAGGAAGATCATGATCGGCAAGGTCACCACCGAGCCGGACGACGCCGCGGTATTGAGGAAGCCGCAGGCAAAGCCCGCCCCCAGAGCGAGCACCAGGTCGACGGGATCGTAGCCCAGCAGCATCGCCCGCCCCTTCAGCGCTCGTCGGAACGCGTTGCCACGTCGATGCCGACCGGCGAGGAGGTCGCCGCCGACGGCGTATGCGGTGCGCGGCCGGCCAGCCGCTCCGAGCGCTCGAACAGCACCTCGTAAATCGGTCGGCCGCCCAGCGCCTGCGAGACGACATGGGCCGTCACGCACGTCACCATGAGCGGCAGGATCAGCTCGAAGGCGCCGGTCAGCTCGACCACCAGCACGACGCCGACCAGGGGAGCGCGGATGGTCGACGAGAACAGCCCACCCATCGCCGCCACGGCGAAGGCCGCCCCGGTCAGCGGCGGCACGGCGAGCGGCGAATGGACCAGCGCTGCTTCGATCAGCAGGCCGAAGAACAGCCCGACCGTGGTGGCGAGCGCCAGCATGGGCGAGAAGATGCCGGCGGGTACGCCGGCCGGATAGCTCGCCATGGTGCCGACGAAGCGTACGACGGCGATCAGCAGCAGGGTCTGCATCGGCAGGTTGGCCAGCGGCAGGTCGGAGATGAGGGCCTCGCCGCCGCTGACCGCCATCGGCAGGACGAAGGCCAGCACGCCGACCGCGGCGCCGACGATGACGGCATAGAGGAACGGCACGCGCGCGAACGCCTTGGCGCGCCAGTCGAGCGCCACGATCAAGGTCTTGTTGAAAGCCACGCCCAGCGCGCCGAGGACGGTGCCCAGCAACATGAAGGTCGGCAGCAGGATCAACGGCATGGCGTCGGTGTCGATGCGCAGCTGCGGCGCGGCACCACCGACCAGCTCCATGCCGAAGGCGCTGCCGGCGGAAGCGACGATCACAGCGACATAGGAGCGGAAGGTGTAGCGGAACTGCTTGCGCGTCTCCTCGATGACGAACAGCACGGCGGCGAGTGGCGCGTTGAAGGCCGCCGCCAGCCCGGCCGCTGCGCCGGCGGCAAGCAGCGCATGCATGTCCATCTTGTCGAGCCGCAGCCATTCGGCCAGTGCAGCGCCAATCGACGCGCCGATATGGATCGTCGGCCCTTCGCGGCCGCCGACCAGCCCCGTGGAGAGAGCGAACACGCCGCCCACGAACTTCACCGGCAGCACCCGCCGCCAGCGCACTTCGCGCGCGCCTTCCATCGCACCCTCGACCTCCGGTACGCCGCTGCCCGCGGCCTCGGGCGCGAGATAGCGGGTCAGCAGGAAGGCAAGCGTGACGCCGAGGGCGGCGACAGAGGCGCCGGCGGCGATGGTGAGCGGGCCCGCGCCCATCTGGTCGACCAGCCAGTCCGGCCAGCGCAGCAGACGGTTGACGGCAAGATGAAAGGCCGCGCCGACGACGCCCGTGGCCAGGCCACAGGCGCCGGCGATCCAGTAGAAAGGTCCATCGGTGATCCGGCGATGCCCGCCGTCGGCACTCACGCCAGCAACCCGACAGTCATCAGGCGACGTTCTTCTTGAAGAAGGCGATGGTGCGCTCCCACGACTGTTTGGCCGCCGCCTCCTGGTAGCGCGGCGTCGAGTTGTTGTGGAAGCCGTGCTGGGTCCCCGGATAGATGTAGACCTCGTAGGGCACCTTCGCCGCCTTCAGGGCCGCCTCGTAGGCCGGCCACATGGCGTTGATGCGCTCGTCGTTGTCGGCGTACTGGATCATCAGCGGTGCCTTGATCGAGGGCACCGATGCGGTGTCCGCGGCCGCCCCGTAGTACGGCACCGCCGCCTGCAGGTCGCCGCCGAGCGTCGCCGCCAGGAAGTTCGTGGTGCCACCGCCCCAGCAGAAGCCGGTGGCGCCGAGCTTGCCGTTGGAAAGCTCGTGCGCCTTCAGGTAGCGCGCGCTGTTCACCATGTCGGTGCGCAGCTTGGGCTGGTCGAGCTTGGCCTGCAGCGTGCGGCCGTCATCGTCATTGCCGGGATAACCGCCGACCGGGAACAGGCCGTCCGGCGCCAGCGCCAAAAAGCCCGCGACGGCGACGCGACGCGCCACGTCCTCGATGTAGGGGTTGAGGCCGCGATTCTCGTGGATCACCAGAACGGTCGGGAACGGCCCGTTGCCCGCGGGCTGCACCAAGTAGCCGCGCATCTGGCCCGAGCTGCCGCCCGGCGAGGGATAGGTGACGTAGCGCGCCTTGATGCGGTCGTCGGTGAAGGAGATGGTCTGCGCCCGCGCATATTGCGGCAGCAGCGATTGCGCCATCGCCAGGCCGCCCACGGTGACCGCCGCGGCGCGTGACAGGAAGGCGCGGCGGTCGATGCGGCCGTGGCAGTATTCGTCGTAGAGATCGAAGACGCGCTGATCGATCCAGCCCTGCGTGACGGGCTGCAATTGCGGTCTTTCCAGTTCCCCTGTTGTATCCGTCATCGCCGTCTCCCTTGTTATGGCGATACGCTACCCTGCAAGCGCCTAGGAGGCCAACCCGATACGGCCGCGGAAGGCGTCGTCGCGCATCGAGGCATCCTGGCCGATCAGGTCGTCGCTCGCCGTGGTGCAGAGGTGGACCAGCCCGCGCACCGCGTGCTCGACCGGCGAAAGGTTGGCGCGCGGGATCTGGCTGATCATGTTCATGCCCGAGGCGCGGATCTTGACCTGCATCTCGGTGTCGATCGTGCCCGGCGAGAAGCCGAAGATGCGGATGCCTTTGCCTTTCGTCTCGAGCTCGATGGAGCGGGTCAGCATGGCGAGCCCAGCCTTGCCCGCGCAGTAGGCACCCCAACCTTCCAATGGCCGGTAGGCGGCGCCCGACGAGACATTGACGATCGTGCCGCCACCCTTGGCCAGCATGCCGGGCAGCACCGCGCGCACGACATTGTAGGCGCCGACAAGATTGATCGTGATGTTGTCCGCCCAGACCTTGGGGTCGGACGTCGCAATTTCGGAGATCGGCTCGATCACGCCGGCGTTGTTGACCAGGATGTCGAGTCCGCCCAGCCGCGCCTTGGTGGCGGCGACGAGCTTCTCGACGGCGGCGTAGTCCGACACATCGCAGGCCATGGCTTCGGCACGGCCGCCCTTGCCCGCGATGTCGCACGCCACGTTCGCGACCAGGGTGCAATCGCGCGCCACCAGCATGACCGCCGCGCCGGCTGCGGCGAGCGCGCGCGCCGCCCCCTCGCCCAAGCCTCGGCTGGCCCCCGTGACGAGCACAACCCTCCCGTTCAATTCACTGGACACGAGACCTCCTGCACCAAGAAGATCAGAGCAATAACACTGCCATTCAGCCAGGGGAAACCGCGTTATGCTTCTTGACCGATACGGCCTGCCGCTCAGCACCACGTCGACCGCCGCGCGCGACGCTTATGTCGCCGGCGTCGACTGCCTGCTGTCGGCGGCGCACGGCGACCTGGCGCACCTTGCGCGCGCCGTCGAGGCCGATCCCGATTTCGCCCTGGCCCATGTCGCCCTCGCCCGGGCCCGCTTCCTGATGGCCGACGTTCCCGGCGCGCGGCAGTCGGCGGCACGCGCCCGCGAGCTCGCACTGAAGCTGACGCCGCGCGAGCAAAGCCATGTCGACGCGCTCTGCCTTGCGCTGGAGGGCAAGCCCGTCGATTCGCTGGCCGCCACGCGCGCTCATCTCGCCCAGCATCCGCGCGATGCCATGGTCGCCTCCCCCGCTACCGGCGTGTTCGGCCTCATCGGCTTCAGCGGCCGCCAGGGCCGCGAGCCGGAGCAGGTTGAGTTCCTCGAGGCGTTGAAGCCGCATCTCGCCGACGACTGGTGGTTCCAGGGCGTCTATGCCTTCGCGCTGGAGGAGTCCGGCCGGCTCGACGAGGCGCTCGACCTGATCGAGCGCAGCATGGCCAAAAACCCGAAGAACGCCCACGGTGCCCACATCATGGCTCACGTCCTCTACGAGCAGGGTGAGGATCGCGCGGCCCTCGACTATCTCGACACCTGGCTGCCGACCTACCCACGCGAGGGACTGATGCACTGCCACATCTCCTGGCACGTGGCGCTGTTCGCCCTGATGCTGGGCGATGGCGACCGCGCCTGGCAGGTCTACCAGGCACAGGTCCATCCAGGCGGCGCCTGGGGTCCGGCGCTCAACGTCGCCACCGACGCAGCGGCCTTCCTGTGGCGTGCCGAGCTGGCCGGCCACGGCCGCAAGCCGTCGTTGTGGAACGAGGTCCACGCCTACGGCCAGAAATCCTTTCCCAAGCCCGGCATCGCCTTCGTCGACGTGCACCGCGCGCTCGCTTCGGTCGCCGCCGGCGATCGCGAGGGCATCGCGGCCTACGTCGCCGAGCTCGAACAGCGCGCCGCCTCCGGCCGCTCGCCGGCGGGCGACGTGGTGCCACGGCTGGCCAACGGCCTTGCCGCCTATGGCGACGGCGACTGGGCGAAGTCCATTGCCGTGCTCGAGCCGGCGCTCGCCGAGACGGTGCGCATCGGCGGCAGCCGCGCCCAGCGCGACCTGATCGAAAACACGCTGATCGCTGCCTATCTCAAGGCCGGCCGCGACGCCGACGCCCGCCGGCTCCTGCAGGCGCACACCGACCGGCGGCCCTCGGTGCCGGTCGCCGGCCTGGCTGCGTGACCACGGCGGCCCATCCCGGTCGACGCAGCGTCAGGGCCATTCCCCTGCCGCTGTGGGTGGTGTTTGGCGCGTTCGCCGGAATCGTCGCCGGCGTGGTGTTCGGGCAGCGAACGAGCGTCCTGCAGCCGCTCGGCTCGGCCTATGCGATGATGCTGCAGATTGCGGTCTATCCCTATCTGCTCTGCGCCCTGATCTACGGCCTCGGACGGCTGACGCCGGCCGAGGCAAGGCGGCTGTTCGGTGCGGGCTGGAGCGTCTACCTCTTCATGTGGTGCGTGACGCTCTCTGCCATCTGGCTGCTGGCGCGTGTCATTCCCCCGACGCCCGACCCCAGTGTGCTGACGGCGGCTGCCGTGCACGAAGACGCCGATTTCCTGAAAATGCTGATCCCGGCCAACCTGATCGACGCCGTGGGGCGTGATTACGTGCCCGCGGTTGCCGTCTTCGCCATCGTCTATGGCATCGCGATCCAGAAGATCGAGCGCAAGTCGGCGCTGTTCGAGGTCCTCGAAGCCATCCAGGTCGCAAGCGTCACGCTATGGGGCTGGATCGTCCGCTTCGCCCCGATCGGCGTGTTCGCCCTGTTCGCCGCCGCCGCCGGCACGATCGAACCGTCGCGGCTGAGCGGACTCCTGCTCTACGTCGCCCTGTTCCTGATCGGAACGCTGCTGCTCGCCTTCGTCGTGCTGCCCCTCGTGATGGCGTCCCTTGTGCCCAGCGGATACCGCGAGATCGTGAAAGAACTGCGGCCGGCACTGGTGATCGCCGTCGTCACCACCCTCTCGGTCGTGGCCCTGCCGTTCATCCAGCGCGCCGCCGAGCGCATCGCCGACGCGGCGGGCTGTCCCGACAGCGAGGAGCGCAGCAACGTGATCAAGGCGGTGCTGGCGCTGAGCTACGTGCTGGCCCAGCTCGGCAACTACTTCCTCTACCTGCTGATGCTCTACGCCGCCTACGAGTACAAGGAGCCGCTCTCGGCGACGGAACAGCTGTTGCTGCCGGTGTGGTCGCTGCTGTCGGGCATGGGCTCGCCGACCGCCATCGTCGACGGCGTGATCTTCATCGGCCGCTGGCTGCACCTGCCGGCGGAGCTGACCGACCTGTTCCTCGAGACCTGGACCGTGACTCGGTACGGCCAGGTGGTGCTGTCGGTGGTGGGCTTCGGCTTCGCCACGACGCTCGTTCCCCTCATCTATTTCCGCAAGGTGCGGCTGCGCCCCCATCGTGCGGTCGTCGCCGCATCGGTGATGGTTGCGGGATTCGGCGTTGCGATAGCGGGCGGGTTGGCGCTGCGCCCGTTGTTGCTGCAGCCGGTCGGCAACCCGCTTCAGGCCCTCACCATCGATCCAAATCTCGCGAGAGGACTCGATGTCGTTGTGATCAGGCCTCCGGCGACGGCGCAAACCTCGGTCTCGCCCAATGCCGACCCGACGCTGGCGGCGATCCGGGCAAGCGGCGTCCTGCGCGTCGGCTACAACAGCGACATCCCGCCCTTCAGCTATTGGAACGGCCGGGGCGAACTCGTCGGCTTCGACATTTCCTTTGCTTATGAACTGGCGCGCGATCTCGGCGTCAGGCTCGAGCTCGTCCCGTACGTATGGCCCGATCTGGAACGCGACCTGCAGGAGATGCGCATCCATGTCGCCATGTCGGGCATCTACGAGACCGACGAACGGCTGCGCACCTTGGCGCTTTCGCACTCCTACTTTCAAAGCCCGCTTGCCGTGATCGTGCCCTCCGCGCAGGCGCGCCGCTTTCTCGATCACGGCGAGATCGCCGCGATGCCCGGCCTCCGGCTCGCGGTCAGGGACGGCCCGGTGCTGCTGTCGATGGTGAACCGCCTCTTCCCCGGGGCCAGCGTCACGGTGCTGCGCGGCGAGGATGTTTTAGCCGCCCTCAGCAACGGCGAGGTCGACGGCGTGGTCTGGCCGCTGCAACAGGCGGGACCCTGGGCGGAAGCACATCCCGGCTTCACTGCCGTCGTGCCGCAGCATATGAGGGGGCCGATCCTGTTCGTCTATCTGGTGCCGCCCGGCGCCTTGATCTTCCGGCACTATCTCAACGAATGGCTGGACCTCAAGGCATCCGACGGCTTTCGCAAGGCGCAGATCGACTATTGGATCAAGGGAAAGCCGCGGTCCGATCGACCGCCGCGCTGGAACCTTCTCGATGTGTTGATCGGAACGATGGGCCGGTAGGCGGCGTCGTCAGTCGGCGGACACTTTGCCTGCGCCGTTCACGGTGACCTGGACTTCCGTCGCGCCTCGGTAGGCCTTGGCCCGCCACGTGCCGTCCGTTCCGGAGGCGAGCATGCTCACTTCGCTGTAGCCGCACGCTTCGATCGCGGCCTTGGCGGCTGTACTGTCGATGGCGGACGCAATGGCCGCTGTTCCGGATGGCTGGGAAGCCACCGACGGCGGCGTTGGCGGCTGCGGCAGCGGCGCCATGACGACCGTGCCGACCAGAACGGCGATGACAATCGCGTTGAAGAGGTTGTGCATCATTGGCCGGCTCCGATGACAGGAGGCAGGATCTGGAGCATTGGCCTACCAGCCCGAGCGACGGCATTCTGTGAGTTTCCGCACACCGCCTTGCTACTGCCTTGATCTGAAAAGGCGTAGACTTTGGCCCGACCGGCAGGAATAAGCCGGCGATGGGAGGATCCGGTGAGGCTTCGCCGCAGGCAGTTCCAGCAGCTGGTGGCGGGCGCGCTCGCGCTGCCCGTTGTCTCGAGAGCAGGTGCGCAGACCTATCCGGCACAGCCGGTACGCCTGACGGTGGGCTTCGCCGCCGGCCAGGCGATCGACATCCTGGCGCGCCTGATCGGCCAGTCGCTCGGCGAGCAGTTCTCCCAGCAGGTCATCGTCGAGAACAAGCCGGGCGCCGGCGGCAACATCGCGGCCGAGCAGGTCGCACGGGCAGCGCCGGACGGCTACACCTTGCTGGTGATCGGCGCCAACAACCCGATCAACACCACGCTCTACGACAAGCTCGGCTTCGACCTCCTGCGCGACTTCGCGCCGGTCGCCGGCATCTATCGCGTCTTCCAGGTCATGGTGGTCAACCCGACCTTCCCGGCCAAGACCCTCCCCGAATTCATCGCCTACGCCAAGGCCAACCCCGGAAAGATCAATTTCGGCTCGGCCGGTACCGGCTCGGTGGCGCACGTCACCGGCGAGTGGTTCAAGATGATGGCCGGCATCAACATGCAGCACGTGCCCTATCGCGGCGCACCGCTGGCGCTTGCCGACCTGATGGGCGGCCAGGTCCAGGTGATGTTCGACAATCTGCCCTCATCGATCGAGCACATCCGTGCGGGCCGCCTGCGCGCCCTCGCCGTCTCGACGCCGGCGCCCCTCGAGCTGCTGCCCGGCATCCCGACGATCAACGAGGTCCTGGCCGGCTTCGAGACCAGCGCCTTTGCCGGCCTCGGCGCGCCGGCCGGCACGCCGCGCGAGATCGTCGACAAGCTCAACAAGGGTGTAACGGCCGCCCTGGCCGATCCCAGGATCAAGGCACGCATCCTCGATCTCGGCGGGGTGCCGATGCCGATGACGCCAGCCGAGTTCGGCCGTCTCCTCGCGGCCGAGACCGAGAAGTGGGCAAAGGTGATTCGGGCCGCCGATATCAAGCCCGGCTGACGCCTCTTGAGGGAGCGCGGACCTCCAGGTCCGCTCATAGTCGTGCGGACCGCGCGCTGGGTCGCGTCTGACGCGACCTCCTTGCGCGCTCATGAATCGTGAGCGAGCCGGAGGCTCGCGGTCCGGAAGAGCATGATCATGAGCGTACCTGGAGGTCCGCGCTCCCTCACCCGTGCTCGGTCGTCGGATCGATCATCTTGCGGACTTCGGTGATCTTGGTCGCGGGGAAGCCGCTCTGCTTGGCGTGCTCCCTGATGATCTCCTCGTCCTTCGCCAGATAGACGCAGAAGGTCTTGTCGGCCGCGACGAAGCTCTCGACCCACTGGATGTCCGTGCCGAGCTTGCGCAGCACGCCGTTGGATTGCGCGGCGGCACCGCGGAGCTGCTCGCGCTCCAGGCTGCCGACTGCGGGAATGTCACGCTCGATGATGAACTTGCGCAGCGTCATATCGACCTCCGTCAGTTCACTCTGTCAGCCGGTGGCGACCTTGCTCCAGAGCGGCCGCACCTCGCCGTCCGGGTCGTCGACGACACGGCATTTGTCGTCGAAAAGCATCGTTGCCCGCCGCGCGGCGGTGTAGGCCGGCCAGGCCGGGATCGCTTCGTTCCTGGGATCGCCGTTGCGCGCGAACGTGGCCCATGTCCTGGACACGCGGTCGGCCAGCGCCTGCGCGCCGGACTTGCGATGCCCCTCGCCGATGACGTGGAGCGTGTCGAAGACGAACGGCACCTCGACGGAGTGCGATGATTTCAGCCGGCCGCCGAAGGCCGGCGTCTCCCAGTCGAAGCTGTACATCCACACCGGCGCCCGGCCGCGGTCGGCCTTGCGCTCGGCCAGCAGCAGCGAGCGCACATGGAAATTCGACATGCTGAGCATCGTGATCAGCTGGTCGGCCGGACTCGCCGCCGGATCGCGACGCTTGTAGTAGGCGAGTAAATCGGCGGTGGCCGCACCGGCGACCTTGCCGACGCGCTCGGCGAGCTCCGCCTCGCTGAGCGAGCGGTTCCACACCTGGTCATCGGGTGCGAAGAAGATCGCCGATTCGTCCTTGGTGCCGCCGATCATCAGCGGGATGTCGTCCGACAGCGCGGGAGCGGCGGGGTCGAAAGGCTGCGCCGGCAGCACGGCGCCGTCGATCACCGGGCCGAAGTTGTAGCGGTCGAGCAGCGGCTGGCGGGGACGCGGCAGCGTCGCCTGTGCCGGTACGACCGCTTCCTGCAGGCGTTGCAGTGGCAAGGCCTGCAGTGCGTCGAGCTGGTCGGGCCGCAGCCCAAGATGCTTCAGCACCGCGTCGGCCAGCCGCGTCGTGCGCTCGCGCTCGGCGAAGCGAACGCTGGCGCCGCTCTGGATGATCGCCTTGTGGAACAGTCCCTTGGCCCGTGGCATGGCCATCAGCGCGCTCACCTTCCCGCCGCCGCCGGACTGGCCGAAGATCGTGACATTGCCGGGGTCGCCGCCGAAGCGCCCGGCATGCTCGCGCACCCATTCGAGGGCGGCGACCAGGTCGAGCACGCCGGCATTGCCGGACTGGGCGAAGCGCTCGCCGCCCGCCTGTGACAGGTCGAGATGGCCAAAGATGTTGAGACGATGGTTGACCGCCACGACCACGACGTCGTTGCGCTGCGCCAGCCGCGTGCTGTCGTAGCGCGGCGAGTTGGCCGAGCCGTACGAGAAGGCGCCACCATGCAGCCAGACCATCACCGGGCGCCGCGCATTGTCGAAACCGGGCGTCCAGACATGCAGGGTCAGGCAGTCCTCAACGACCGGCAGGGTATCGATCGGCCCCCACACGGTCGCGAGCTCCGGCCGCTGCGGGGCGCCCGGCGCCTGCGGCGAACGGCCGGCATAGGCCACTGCCTCGCGCACGCCGGTCCACGGTTCGGGCTTGCGCGGCGGCATGAAGCGGTTGGCGCCCGCAGTCGAGGCGCCATAGGGGATGCCCTTGAAGACATGCACGCCGTCCGACGTGACGCCTTTGACGCGGCCGGAGATGGTCTCGACCACGGGCGACTCTGCGGCTCGAGCGGAGCGCTGCGTGAGCGTGTTGACATCACCGGCCATGGCGCGTTCTCCCGTTCTGTTCGGCGGAGCGTGCGCGCACTACCGGGCAGCGTCAACGATCATGCTCTTCCGGACCGCGAGCCTCCAGGCTCGCTCAACCTCATGAGCGAGCCTGGAGGCTCGCGGTCCGGAAGACGAAGACCCTACTCCGCCATCACGTGCTTCACGCGGGCCTTGGCGAGGGCGGCGTTGAGCTGGGCGATATCGCTCTTCACCAGCGCCTCGAACTTCCCGACCTCGCTGTCGACCTTGGCCATGACCTCGCGCGACACTTCCCTCGTCTGGGTGGTCGGCGGCCGGTCGGCGGTGGTCGCCATGGCGACCATGTCGATCAGCGTGTCGTTGAGACCCGCCGGATTGCGCAGCACGTCGCGAACCGACTTGCGATGCGGGTCGACCATCACGCTCTCGATGGCCGAAAGCTTGCGGACGATCCCCGCGGCGCGGTTCTTCAGCGCGCGCTCGCCCTTGCCGAGATGGCCGGTCGCCTCCTCGAGCTGGCGCTTCAACTTGCGCAGGCGATTGACCGCCTGTTTCAGCTTGGACACCGACGCGATCAGCTCCTTGTGCAGGCCAAACTGTGCCGCGTATTCCGACGCCGTGGTCGGCAGCCGCGGATCCTTGACCACCGTGAACTTGGCCGAGTGAGTCTTGCTCTTGCCCTTCTCGCCCACGGTCAGTTCGACGCCGTAGCTGCCGGGCACCACGGTCGGACCCGGCGGGTTCTCGGGATCGGGCACCAAGGGCTTGGGCCGCGGCGGCGCCAGGCCGTAGTCCAGCCGGGTCGGCCCGGGATATTTCATGTTCCAGACGAATCGGTTCAGCCCGGGCTTGGTGTCCGGGCGCTGCGCCGGCGGCAGCGACGTATCGTTGCTCGTGCAGTCGACGATCTTGCGCCCCGCCGGGTCGCGGAAGGTGAGCGTTACCGGCCCGGTGTCTTTCTCTGACAGCCAATAGTAAACGATGGCGCCGTTGGGCGGGTTCTCGCCGACGTCGAGATGCTCGCGATAGCGCGTGCCGTCGGGCCGCTCGACCATCACCGTGCTGCCGTCGATGCCGAAGGCGGGACCGTAGGCCACGCCGGTGCGCACGTTGGCGCCGGCGCTCCAATGCAGCTTGGTGCGGATCGCCGTGCGCGGCGCGAACAGGCGGGTGCCCTTTCGCCCGTCGGCCAGGCCGCGCAGTGCCGTCACGTCGTCGAGGATCCAGAACGAACGGCCGTGCGTCGCCGCCACCAGGTCGCTGTCCTTGAGCTTCATGTCGTAGATCGGCACGTTGGGCAGGCCACTCATGCGTGTCCACGTCGCCCCGTCGTCGAGGCTGAAATGGATGCCCGTCTCGGTGCCGACATAGAGCAGGCCCTTGGCGACGGCATCGGCGCGCACGACGCGGCTGATCTCGTCCTTGGGCAGGTTGCCGTTGATCGACTTCCAGCTCCGCCCGCCGTCGGTGCTCTTGAACAGGTGCGGCCGGTAGTCGGCGAGCTTGTAGCGCGTGGCCGCCACATAGATCGTGTTGGCATCGTGCGCCGAGACTTCGACGCAGCCGACATAGGCGAGCTCCGGCAGTCCCTTGGGCGTGACGTCCTTCCAGCTCTTGCCGCCGTCGCGCGTGACATGGACCAGGCCGTCGTCGGTCGAGGCCCAGATCTCGTCGCGGCGATGCGGCGATTCGACGACGCAGGCACAGGTCGCATGGACCTCGGCGCCGGCGCTCTCGCGGGTGATCGGTCCACCCGATGCGCCCTGGCGCTTGCGGTCGTTCAGGCTGAGGTCGGGCGAGATGCGCTCCCAGTTCATGCCCTCGTCACGGGTCCGGAACACGCAGTTGCCGCCGGCGTAGAGCGTGCCGGGATCGTGCGGTGAGAACACGATGGGGAAGGTCCAGGCGAAGCGGTACTTCAGGTCTTCGGGCGCGATGCCCGTCGACTCCTCCGGCCAGACATTGACCAGCTGGATCTGGCGCGTGCGATGGTCATAGCGCTGCAGCGCACCGGCGCCGCCCGGGCTCGAACCGATGGCGCCGACATAGACGATGTTGTGGTCGCGCGGATCGACGGCGATGAAGCCCGATTCGCCGGTGCCGGGATAGGAGCAGTCGGCCAAAGTGATGACGCCCCACTCCGACGCGCTCGGCACCGAGATCGAGGTGTTGTCCTGCTGTGTGCCGTAGACGCGGTAGGGATACTGGTTGTCGACGTCGATGCGATAGAACTGCGCGGTCTTCTGGTTGTAGATCGTCGACCACGAGGCGCCGCCGTTGAACGAGACGTGCGCGCCGCCGTCGTTGCCTTCGATCATGCGCGACGGATCCTTGGGATCGATCCAGAGGTCGTGATTGTCGCCGTGGCGTGTCGTGACCTCGTTGAAGGTCGTGCCGCCGTCGGTCGACTTCCACATCTGAAGGTTGGTGACGTAGACGGTGTCGCCGTGGCCCGGATCGGCAAAGACGTGGGTGTAGTACCAGGGCCGGTGCATCAGGTCGCGGTTGGGCGACACCATGGTCCAGCGCATGCCGAAGTCGTCGGAACGGTAGAGCCCGGTCTTGTCGCCCTCGGCCTCGATCAGCGCCCACACGCGGCCCGAGCGTGCCGGCGAGATCGTCACGCCGATCTTGCCCAGCATTCCCGTGGGCAGGCCGGGCTTGGTCGAGATCTCTTCCCAGGTGTCGCCGCCGTCGGTGCTGCGGAACAGGCCGCTGCCCGGACCGCCGCTGGAAATGTTCCAGAAGTTGCGCTTGGCCTCCCACATCGACGCGAACAGCAGGCGCGGGTTGTTGGGATCCATGGTGAGGTCGATCGTGCCGGCGACGTCGCTGCGGTAGAGGATCCGTTCCCAGGTCGCGCCGCCGTTCTTCGAGCGGTAGACGCCGCGCTCGCTGTTGGGCCCGAAGATGTCGCCCAGCACCGCGACGTAGACGAGATCGGGATTCTGCGGATGAATGCAGATGCGGCCGATGAACTTGCCGTTCTTCAGGCCGGCATGCTTCCAGCTGCGCCCGGCATCGGTCGACTTGTACATGCCGTCGCCGTAGGACACGTCGAGACGGATCGCGGTCTCGCCGGTGCCGGCATAGATCACGTTGGCATCGGACGGCGCCACGGCGATCGAGCCGACCGCCGAGCTGCCCATGAAGCCGTCCGACACGCAGCGCCAGAACACGCCGCCATCCTCGGTCTTCCAGATGCCGCCGGCGCAGGCGCCGAAATAGAACACCATCCTGTTGACGGGATCGCCCGAGACGGCGACGACGCGACCGCCCCGCGAGGGACCGATGCAGCGCCACTTGAGCGCGTCGAAACCCGGCGACGCGGGCAAGGTCTTTTTCGATGCCATGTGGGGGAGGGCCGATCTCTTCAGGTGACGAAGAGTTCGACCGTAAGTCAGGTTCGCAGGGCAAGGCAATCGCTTTGACAGCTCCCCGCTGGCCGGCCTCCAATCGGGTCGCCAATCAAAGGTGGACCATGGCCGACACTCTTCCGACTGCGACCCGCGTCTCCGATCCGGGCATCCGGGCGCTGTATCGCCTGGAGAATCGCTGGCAGGCCTGGCTCGACGTCGAGGCCGCCCTCGCTCATGCACAAGCCGAACTGGGCATCATCCCCGCCGACGCCGCAAAGACCATTGCTGCACATGCGAAGCTTGAGCTGATGGACCGCAAGCGCATCGACGAAGGATTCGCGCGCACCGGCCATACGCTGGTGCCGCTGGTCTGGGAGCTCGGCCGCGTCGTCGGCGAGCCACATGGCGGCTGGGTGCACTGGGGTGCGACAACACAGAACATCACCCAGACCGGCGACCTTCTGGTGTTGCGCCAGGCGCACGCGATCATCTTGCGCCAGATCGGCGAGATTCTGGCCGCCATGGCCGACCTCGCCGACCGCACGGCCGACATGCCGATGGCCGGCCGCACGCATGGCCAGCACGCCGTGCCGGCGACCTTCGGCTACAAGGTCGCCGTCTGGATCGACGAGCTGCTGCGCCACGTCGAGCGCCTGCGCCAGGCGGCCCCTCGCCTGTTCGTCGCCATGCTGGGCGGCGGCGCCGGCACCTTCGCCTCGCTCGGCAAGCAAGGACCGCCGGTGCAGGCCGGCATCGGCCGCCAGCTCGGCTTCGGCACCATGACCGTGCCGTCGCGCGCCCTGGGCGATCACCTGGCGGAGAACATCTGCCTGCTCGGGCTGCTTGCGGCGACCTGCGGCAAGATCGGGCGCGAGGTCTACACCCTGATGAAGACCGAGTTCGGCGAGGTCGAGGAGCCGGTGCCGCCCGGCACCGTCGGCAGCTCGACCATGCCGCAGAAGCGCAATCCCAAGCTCTGCCAGGACGTCATCGCCGCCGCGGCCGAGGTCCGCAGCCTGGTCCCGCTGGCGCTCGAAGCCATGACCACCGAGCACGAGGCCGACCGCACCACAAGCCTGATGATGGACAGCGCCGAGGCCCGCGCCTGCATCGCCACCGGAGACATGCTGGCCCGGCTGGGCGAGATCATGCGCGGCCTCAAGGTCGATCCCAAGCGCATGCGGGCCAATCTCGATCTCGGCGGCGGATTGATCATGGCCGAAGCCGTGATGCTCGATCTGGGTACTGCGATCGGCCGCCAGCATGCACACGACGTCGTCTACGACGCCGCGCAGGCGGCCTTCGTCGAGGGCAAGTCGTTCTCCGACCTTCTCGCCGCCGACGCACGCCTCACGGCACACATGGACAGGAAGGCGATCGAGAAACTGCTCGATCCGACCGCCTACACCGGACTGTGCGCCGATATGGCGCGCGAAGGTGTTACCCGGGCACGCGCTGCAGCGGCAGAACTGGCGACGTAGCGTTCCTACTTCTTCCGGCTCATGTTCCAGAACGCCGTCGCCGGGGCGATCATCACGCCCTCGATGTCGGCGCGCAGCGCGATCGGCTGGTACCATTCGCCGAGATGGACGTGGGTCGGATGCTCGACCCAGTACTTCTGCAGCTCGACCGCGATCTGCTTCTGCTTGGCCGGGTCGGATTCCTTGGAGAACTGATCGCGCAGCTTCTCGATCTTCTCGTCGCACGGCCAGCCGAACAGGGCCTTGTCGCACGAGGCATTGAAGAAGGCCGCGCTCACCGGATTGAGGATGTCGGCCGCGCCCCACGAGGTGATGAAGGCGCTCCAGCCACCCTTGTCCGGCGGGTCCTTCTTGGCCCGGCGCGCGACCAGCGTCTGCCAGTCCATCGACTGCATGTTGACCTTGAAGCCGGCGGCCTCGAGCTGGGCCTTGGCGACCGGCGCCATGTTGGTCAGCACCGTGAGGTCGGTCGACTGCATGAGCTCGACCGGCGTGCCGTCGTAGCCGGCCTCCTGAAGCAGCTGCTTCGCCTTGGCGGCATTGGCGTTCAGCACATCGGCCATGCCTTCGTCGCTGGCCAGCGGCGTGCCGCAGACGAACACCGCCTTGCACAGCTTGTAGTACTTGGGATCGCCGATCGTGGCCTTGAGAAAGTCCTCCTGGTTGAAGGCGACCATCGCGGCATGGCGGATCTTGGGATTGTCGAACGGCTTGAACAAGGTGTTGAAGCGCAGCGCATACTGGTTGCCCAGCGGATTGGCGTTGAGCAGCTTCAGGTTCTTGTCCTTGGCCATCAGCGGCAACAGATCGGGCGTCGGCTGCTCCAGCATGTCGACCTCGCCGTTCTGCAGCGCCGCCACTTGGGTCTGGGCGTCGGGAATCCAGATCCATTCGAGGCGATCGACCTTGGCGACCTTGCCGCCGGCCAGGCCCGACGGCGGCTCGGCGCGCGGCTTGTAGGTCGGGTTCTTGACGAACACGACCTTCTCGCCCGGCTTCCATTCCTTGGCAACGAAGATGAACGGGCCGGAGCCGATCACGTCCTCGACCTTGATCTGCTGCATCGGGTCGGTTTCGGCGGTCTTCTTCGGCATCATGAAGGGCACGTTGGCCGACGGCTTGCCGAGCGATTCCAGCACCAGGCCGTACGGCTCCTTCATCTTCATCTTGAAGGTCCTGGCGTCGGTTGCCTCGAAGCCCGCGACCGAGGCCAGCATCTTCTGGCCCATCGAATCCCTGGCGCCCCAGCGCTTGATCGACTGGATGCAGTCTTCCGAGGTGACCGACGTGCCGTCGCTCCACACCAGACCATCGCGCAAGGTGAAGGTCCAGGTGAGCTTGTCGGGAGACACTTCCCACTTGTCGACCATCTGCGGCTGGACCTGCAGTTTCTCGTCGAGGGCGAACAGCGTGTCCCAGACCAGGTAGCCGAAACCGCGCTGGACATAGGCGGTGGTCCAGATGGGATCGAGGATCTTCAGATCCGAGTTCATCACCGCCTTGATCGTCTCGGCCTTGGCCGCCAACGGACCGAACAGCCCGGCCACGCTTGCCGCAGCCACGAGCAATGCGACTGGCTTCTTGAGATTGACCATGATCGACCCCTTCACTTGCCCCGCCCGATATTTGCAAGTTTCACGCCATTTTGCGAACAATGGTTGGCCCGAACGCCCCTGACACCGGAGTCATCGATGTTGCTGAGCGCCCTCTTCCCGACGCGTGACATAGGTCGTGACCCCGCGAAGATCCGCGATTGGGCGCAGGCCGCCGAAGGCCTCGGCTACGACTGCATCGAAGTCGCCGATCACGTGTTCGGCGCGGCGCCGCGCGGCGACTGGAAGCCGGTCTACAGCGAGCACGATCCCTTCCACGAGACGTTCACGACGATGGCCTTCATCGCCGCCGTCACCAGGAACATCAAGCTGTGCAGCGGCGTACTCATCTTGCCGCAGCGCCAGACCGGCGTCGTCGCCAAGCAGGCGGCCGAGGTCGACATATTGAGCGGCGGGCGGCTGCGCCTGGGCGTGGGTGTCGGCTGGAACCATGTCGAGTACGAGGCGCTCGGCATGGAGTGGAAGACACGCGGCGCGCGTCAGGCCGAGCAGATCGAGGTGATGCGCCGCCTGTGGACCGAGGACCTGGTCACGTTCAAGGGCAAGTTCCACACGCTGATCGACGTCAACATGCTGCCGGTCCCTGTCCAGCGGCCGATACCGATCTGGTTCGGCGGCTCGTCCGATGCCGTGGTCAAGCGCGCGGCCCGCATCGGTGACGGCTGGATGCCGATCCTGTCACCCGAGGCCGCCGAGCCGAAGCTCGCGGCCCTGCGCGAGCATCTGAAGGCGTTCGGACGCGATCCCGCCAAGTTCGGCCTCGAAGGCTGGCTGCGCTTCGACGAGGCCGATCCGAAGCTCTGGTTCGCAGCCGCACAAGGATGGAAGCGGCTCGGCGCCCAGATCGTGATGCTCTATCCCATGTACCGGATGCCCGAGCTCGACCGGCAGATCGAGACCCTGCGGCGCTTCAAGGAAGTGGCCGCCGCCTTGTAGGGCTTCAGGCCGTACCCGAAAACGACTGCAGCAGGAAGGCGGCGCCCGATACCGTCACCGCGGCGCCGGTGAACCGCAAACCCTTCGACAGCCAACGCCGCATCGTCGCCACTTCGCCGATGATCATCCCGAAGAGGTGCAGCACCGCCGTGCTGATCACGAAGCCCAGCGTGTAAAGCGCCGGGCTCACCGATCCCGGGATCTCAGCGCCGTGTACATAGCCGTGGAGGCTGCCGAAGAAGGCGATCAGCGCCGTGATCGGCCATGGTGACATGCCGCGATGCGCCACGACGATGCCCATGCCCAGCATCAGAACCGATGCGGCTATCCCCAGCTCCGAATACGGCAAGGCGACCTGCTGAAGGCCGAGCACAGCGCCGACGACCATGGCGCCGACGAACGCCAAGGGGATGCGCCAGATGTTGGCGCCGCCCAGCTGGACGCTGACGACGCCGACACTGATCATCGCCAGCAGGTGATCGGGCCCGAACACCGGATGCATCAGGCCGGCCATCAGGCCCGCATCGCTGCCGCCCTGATGCGCCCTGGCCAGAGCCGGCAACAGCACGACCGTCGGCGCGACGGACCACGCCGCGAGCCGGCGCTTACGCATCGGTGCCGAAGTCACGGCCCAGCCAATAGCCGGCGATCGTCAACACCAGCATGACGATGGCGATGAGAAGGTTCGGGGCCAGGACCATCCCGGCAATTCTCAGCACCGGCACATCGGCCGACGCCAGCAGGCTGGTGCCGGGAATGAGCGCCTCGATATAGAGGAACGGCGTCCAGACCGCGGCCGAATACAAGGCGACCGCCGTGATTCCGACCGCGGGTTCCGCGCTCCGTCGCCACAGCAGCCAGAGCATGACGAGGGTCGTTGCGTCGAGGAACAGCAGGAACAGCGCATCGTGGAAGCGCGCATGCGGATGCCAGGCCGGATTGAACAGGTGCGTGGTGTTCCAGTCGACGGCGGTCGACACGATCGCTCCTGCCACCAGCACGAAGCTCAGGATGAACTTGCCGAGCTTGTTTCGGTTCATGACTACCCCCGCTTCTCATACCCCCGCGCGCACGTCACAATGACCGTAGCACGCGGATGGAGCGGACAGACATGGGCGATCGTCGGATCGGCGTCATCATCAACGGCGCCACGGGCCGCATGGGCACGACCCAGCACATGGCCAATCTTTTAGCCATCGCCGCCGAAGGCGGACTTCCGCTCGCCAACGGCGACCGGCTGATCCCCGAGCTGATGCTGGTCGGCCGCGACGCCCGGCGCATCGAGAAGCTCTCGGCCGAGCATGGCGGCCTACGCTGGACGACCAAGCTCGAGGAAGCATTCGCCGGTCCCGACCGGATCTTCATGGATTGCGCCGCCACCGGCGATCGCCCCAAGCGCGTGCGGCAGGCGATCGCTGCCGGCAAGCACATCTTCATCGAGAAGCCGATGGCGCCCACGGTCGACGAGGCGATGGAGCTGGCACGTCTCGCTGACCGTGCCGGCCTCAAGCACGGCGTGATCCAGGACAAGCTGTTCCTGCCCGGTTACGGCAAGCTTCTGGCCGCCAGCAAGTCGGGCTTCTTCGGCCGCATCCTGTCGGTGAAGATCGATGCCGGCTCGTGGATCTTCGACGGCAGCGAGCAGGAATGCCAGCGGCCGAGCTGGAACTACAAGAAGGCGGAGGGCGGCGGGCTGGCGCTCGATATGATGGCGCACTGGCGCTACATGATCGATCGTCTGGCGTCACCGATCACCGACGTCTGCGCGGTCATGACCACCGCGATCCCCGAGCGCGTCGACGAGAGCGGACAGCGCTACAAGGTCGATGCCGAGGATACGAACTACGCCCTGGTGAAGCTCCAGGGCGGCGCGATCGGCGTCATCACCAACAGCTGGGCGACGCGGCCCCGGCGAGACGACACCATGGTGGTGCAGATCGACGGCACCAACGGCTCGGCCGTGGCCGGCCGCTTCCGCTGCTTCACCCAGTCGGCGGCCGACACGCCGGAGGCGTTCATCAAGGCCGCCCGACCCGGCGGCGTCGACTTGATGGCGGATTGGAAGGAAGTGCCGGACGCGGGCGACAGCAAGGGGCCTTTCCGCCAGTGCTGGGAGGCTTTCCTGCGCCACGTCGGCGAGGATGCGCCCTACCTGCCGACCCTGGTCGAGGGCGCCAAAGCCGTACAGCTCGCTGACCTCGCCTATCGCAGCGTCGCCGAGCAACGCTGGATCAGCGTGCCCGACCTGAAGCTCTGATAATCGGAGCGCGGACCTCCGGTCCGCGCTCCCATCAATGAAACGTCCGACCCGAATCGATCACCAGCGTCTGGCCGGTCATGGTGTTGGTGCGGCACATCGTGACGACCTGATCGGCGCAGTCGTCCTTGTCGGCGGCCTTGCCCAGCAGCGAGGCCTTGCGGCCGGTCTCGATCACCTCCGGCCTGAGGTTGGCCGTCGCGCGCGTGCCTTCGAGCAGGCCGGGCGCCACGCAGTTCACCAGCACCTCGGGCGCCAGCGCCACCGCCATGCACTTGGTGAGATGGATCAGGCCCGCCTTGGAAACGGCGTAGGCGATCGACGAGCCGGTCGGCCCCAGCCCCGCGACCGAGGAGATGTTGACGATGCGTCCGCTGCCCTGCCGCTTCATCACGGGTGCAACGGCCTTGGTCAGCAGCATCGGCCCGGTGAGGTTGATATCGATGATCTTGGTCCATTCCTCATAGGTGAGGTTGTCGAGATCCTTGAACGGGATCGATTTGTTGTAGGCCGCATCATTGACCAGGATGTCGAGCCGGCCGAAGCGCTTCACCACGTCATCGACCATCTTCTGTACCTGGTCGCGCTTGGTCACATCGCAGGCGAAGGCCGCCGCGCCGACCTGATGCTTCTCGAGATCGCGCGCCACGCCCTCTGCCTGATCCTTGCTCTGGGCGTAGACGACGGCGATGTGACAACCCTGTGCAGCCAGTGCATGGCAGATGCGCTGCCCCAGCCCGCCATTGCCGCCAGTAACCACGGCCACCGTGCCTTTCAGGTCCATGCGCTCTCTCCCCTTCTGAAGTTGGCGGCAGCCTAGAGCCTGTTTTCGCGGGTGGGAATCACTATGATTTCTCCACCAAACCGGCGGGCAAGCCGGATGGAGGAAACATGGGCCGCAAGTACGACGTCATCGATGCCGATGGGCATGTGCTGGAGCCATTCACGCTGTGGGACGACTACATGGATCCGCAGTATCGCGAGCGCGCGCCGAAGCTGGTCAAGGACGACAACGGCAAGGAGCGCCTGCTGCTCGAGGACAAGATCCTCGGCAGCCGCGCGGGCTTCGGCGGCATCGGCGGCGTGGGCGCGCGCCAGGGCGTCGTCGCGGCCGATGCGATGTCCTACAAGGACGGACGCAAGGGCGGCTTCGACCCGCACGCGCGCATCCCCGACATGGATCTCGACGGCATCGATGCCGCCTTCCTTTATCCCAGCCTCGGCCTGTTCGCCGGCGCCGTCAGCGATCCCGCCTTCGCCGCCGCGATGTGCCGCGCCTACAACCGCTGGCTCGCCGACTACTGCAAGCCCTATCCCGACCGATTGTTCGGCATCGCCATGCTGCCGATGCAGTCGATCGACGCGGCGATCCAGGAGATGACCTTCGCCCGCAAGGAGCTCGGTTTCCGCGGCGGCTTCCTGCGGCCCAATCCCTACAACGATCGCAAGCTGCACGACCCGGACTACGCGCCGTTCTGGAGCGCGGCCGAAGAGCTCGACTTCTGCATCGGCATCCACGAAGGCGGCAACAGCGGCATGCCGACGGTCGGCGTCGACCGCTTCGACGGGCGGGGCGCGCAGCACATCATCTCGCACACCATGGAGATGATGCTGGCGGCCATGAGCTTCATCTGGGGCGGCGTGTGCGAACGGCATCCCAAGTTGCGTGTGGCCTTCCTCGAATCGGGCGGCGGCTGGATCGCGCCCTGGCTCGACCGCATGGACCGCCACTTCGACGACAAGGGCTTTAACGATTCCGGCCTGAAGACACGGCCAAGCGAGCTGTTCCAGCGCAACTGCTGGATCTCCTTCGAGCCGGTCGAAGGCTCGATCGGCGCGCTGGCCGAGTATATCGGCCCGCACAAGATCCTATGGGCGACCGACTACCCGCATCGCGACGGCTTCTTCCCGGGCGCGCCGGAGATGCTGAAGGAACGGATGAAGGGACTGTCGCCCGGGGCTCAGCACAAGATCATGGCCGGCGGTGCCATGGGGTTCTACGGCCTGCACTGAGCCTTGCCGGAGCGCGGACCTCCAGGTCCGCTCATGTTCTTCGTCTTCCGGACCGCGCGCTGGGTCGCGTCTGACGCGACCTCCCTGCGCGCTCACGAGTCATGAGCGAGCTGGAAGCTCGCGGTCCAGAAGATCATGAGCGGACCTGGAGGTCCGGACTCCTACTTGATACCGAGCAGCTTCGCCGCCGTGCCGCCGAGAATGGCGATGCGCTGCTCGTCGCTGAGGCCGGGCGTGCTCAGCACCAGGTCGACTTCGGTAGTGGTCCACGGGAACGGATAGTCGGTGCCGATCATGATCTGGCCCGGACCGGTCTCGGCGATCAGGTGGCGCAGCGCCTCGGGCGTGAAGACGATGGTGTCGAAGAAGAGCTGGCCGTCCTTCAGGTAGGCCGTCGGATTCTTCTTGGGCAACGGGCCGACGCGGTTGGGGAAGCAGCGGATCACCGCGTCGGATCGGTTGGCATAGGACGGCAGGAAGCCGCCGCCATGCGCGGCGCAGATCTTCAAGCCCGGAAAGCGGTCGAGGGTGCCCTCGAAGATCAGGTGCGACAGCGCGATCGTGGTCTCGAGCGGATTGCCGATGGTGTTGGTCAGCAGGCCGCTGCCGCCCAGCCGGCCACTCGGCTCGAGCTCGCGGGTGCCCAGCGGATGCATGAAGACGAGGACACCGAGTTCCTCGCACTTCTTCCAGAAAGGATGGAACCTGGGATTGGCCAGCTCTTCGCCGGCCACGCTGCCTCCCACACCGACGCCTTTGAATCCGAGCTTCTTGACGGCGTGCTCGACCTGCTCCGCGGCAAGCTCGGGATGTTGCAAGGCGGCCGTGGCGAAGGCCACGAAACGGTCGGGGTTGGCGGCGCAGAACTCGACCAACGTCTCGTTCTGCACCTTGATCAGCTCGGCCGCGACGTCGCGCTCGGCCCGGTACCAGTAGGGATTGATGCTGAGTGCCTCGACGTCGATGCCCTGGGCGTCCATGGCGGCGATGCGCACGCTGGTGTCGTCCATCAGGAGCCCCGGCGCCTCGAGCGGATGCTTGACCAGCGCCATGGCCTTGGGAACGCAGCAATGGGCGTGGACGTCGATGGTCTTGACCCGCTTGCCGTTGACCACGACCTCGCGCCGCCGCGGATGGGTATGATCGTGGGCGTGCGGCGGGCTCAGCCCGGCCGCCGCACTCTGCATGTCGCAGCCCGTGAATATGAGGCCGCCTGTGGGAGGGCTTGGAACGAAATCCCCGGTCAAAGACATTGGCGTTCTCCCCTCTGTTGATCTCACTCTAGACTGCCATCATGACCGACAATGATCTTCAAAGGCAAAGCTCCTCCTATCGCCTGGCTGCGCTGGACGAGGAATTCATCCTGGGTGACTCGACCCGGGGCGTTCGCTTCCTCCTTGAGTATGCCAAGGCCGATGAACAGCTGAGAAAATGGGGCGTCATTTCGACGATCGTCGTGTTCGGCAGCGCCCGCACCAAACCGGCCGTCGAAGGCGATCCCGGGCCAGCCGTGTCGACGCCCTCGCCCGAGGCCATGGCGCGCCAAGTCGAGCGCGCGGCGCGCTGGTACGAGCAGGCCCGCCGCTTCGGACGCATCGCCTCGGAGCGCGGTGGCGCCCTGCAGAGCCGCAAGGCCGGCCGGCGCAACGTGATCGCCACGGGCGGCGGTGGCGGCATCATGGAGGCCGCCAACCGGGGCGCGTCGGAGGCCGGGGCTCCGTCGATCGGCTTCAACATCCACCTGCCGCTGGAGCAGCAGCCCAACGCCTACTCGACCCCCGACCTGACCTTCCAGTTCCACTACTTTGCCATGCGGAAGATGCATCTCGCGATGCGCGCCGCCGCCTTGGTCGTCTTTCCCGGCGGCTTCGGCACGCTGGACGAACTGTTCGAGATCCTGACCCTGACGCAGACACGCAAGGCGCCGCACATCCCGATCGTCTGCTTCGACCGGGCGTACTGGACCCGGATCATCAACTTCGATGCTCTGCTCGAGGCCAGCATGATTACGACGACGGACCTCGACCTCTTCAGCTTCGCCGACGATGCGGAGGAAGCGTGGAAGTGTCTGGTCGATCGCGGCCTGGAGACCGAGGTGCCGCCCGACGACTAGACGCCGGGCTCCGGTTGGCTACGATGAGGGCTGTTCACAGGAGTCCCTTTCCATGGCCGATCACGACCACGATCACGGCTCGGAACTGTCCGAGACCCAGCTGCGTGTGCGCGCGCTGGAAACGATCTTGACCGAGAAGGGCTACATCGACCCGGCGGCGCTCGACGCCATCGTCGAGACCTACGAAACCAAGGTCGGCCCGCGCAACGGCGCGCTGGTCGTCGCCAAGGCGTGGACCGACCCCGCCTTCAGGCAGGCGCTCCTGAAGGACGCCACCGCCGCGGTCGGTACGCTGGGCTACGTCAGCCCGGTCGGCGATCACCTGGTCGCCGTCGAGAACACGCCGCAGCGCCACAACATGATCGTGTGCACCCTGTGCTCCTGCTATCCGTGGGAAATGCTCGGCCTGCCGCCGGTCTGGTACAAGTCCGCACCCTACCGCTCGCGCGCGGTCAAGGATCCGCGCGGTGTGCTCGATGACTTCGGGGTCAAGCTCGCGAAGGAGACCGAGATCCGCGTCTGGGACTCGACTGCCGAGACTCGCTTCCTGGTGCTGCCAATGCGCCCCGCCGGCACCGAGGAGTGGAGCGAGGAGCGGCTGGCCGATCTTGTGACCCGCGATTCGATGATCGGCACCGGTCTCGCGCTCACACCGGCGGGGATCGCCAAATGAACGGCGTGCACGACATGGGCGGCATGGACGGCTTCGGCAAGGTCGAGGCCGAGGAGAATGAGCCGCCGTTCCACGAGACGTGGGAGGGCCGCGTGCTCGCCATGCAGCGGGCCATGGGCTACGCCGGCGCCTGGCACATCGACGATTCGCGTTACGCCCAGGAAACGCTGCCGGCGCGGACCTACCTCGCCGTCTCCTACTACCAACGCTGGGAGCTGGCGATGGAGAAGAACCTGCTGTTGCGCGGCTACGTGACGGAGGCCGAGCTCAAGGCGGGCCATGCGCTCGGGCCGACCAAGCCGCTGCCGCGCAAGCTCTCGGTCGAGACCGTGCAGGCCGGCATGACGCGCAACTCGTTCTTCCGCCAGCAGCAGGGCCCTGCCCGGTTCAAGCCGGGCGACCGGGTGCGCACCAGGAACATCAATCCGCTGACCCATACGCGCCTGCCGCGCTACGCGCGCGACAAGGTGGGCACGGTGGAGCTGATCCACGGCTGCCATGCCTATCCCGATTCGGTCGCGACCGATCGCGGCGACGATCCGCAATGGCTCTATACGGTCGTGTTCGACGGGCGCGAGATCTGGGGACCGGATACCGACCCGACACTGACGATCTCGATCGACGCCTTCGAGCCTTATCTCGAACCGGCATGACGGATCGCGAGACCATCCCGGTCGCGGGCATTCCGAGCGATGCCGAAGGCCCGGTGTTCCGCGAGCCATGGGAAGCGCAGGCCTTCGCCATGGCGGTAGCGTTGCACAAGCGCGGCCTGTTCACCTGGCCGGAATGGGCGGCGACGCTCGCCGACGAGATCAAGCGCGCGCAGGCAGCCGGCGATCCCGACACCGGTACGACCTACTACTTTCACTGGCTAAACGCCCTCGAACGCCTGATCACCGAGAAGGGCATCGCCGACGCGAGCCTCCTGGCCCGCTACCACGACGCCTGGGACCACGCCGCCGACCGCACCCAGCACGGCGATCCGATCGAGCTTCGGGCTGAGGATTTCGAGTCGTAGTTTGCCGGGAGCGCGCCACTCCAGAGGGCGTGAAGCTATCGTCTGACGACTGGGATAGAAGCAGTGGTTGTCAGCCGGCGGGCTATCCGGTCGGTGTCGGTGTCGGCGAGAGGCCGAGGCGATCAGGCGAGGCCGAGCCTCTTGAACTGCAGGAAGTTGAAGGCGTGGACGTGCCAGAGCACGACCGCCTTGACCTTGTCGATGCCGCGCACGAGCAGGCGCCGCAGGCCATGATTGCGCATATGGGCGTGGGGTCGCTCGGTGGCGAAGCGCCGTCGGTAGATGGCCTGTGCCGGTTGGCCGGCCATGCGCTGGCGCCAGGCGATGGTGCCGGGTCCATCGCCCCGCTTGGGC
>FODP01000044.1 GCA_900110395.1 Rhodospirillales bacterium URHD0017 | reverse complement strand
GCGCAGGGTAAAGTCCTGCCCCCGGCAACGCTCGAGCAGCCAGTCTCGGTACTGGCCAACGATCTTTTTCGGCCGGCAGCCTCCCATCGGCTTGGCCGCCAGGCTGCCCGTCTCGCGGAACCGGCGAAGCCAGTCGATCGCCGTCTTGATACCTATGCCATAGCGATCGGCGGCTTGCCGGCGCGACATGCCTTCCTGTTCAACTGCCTGCACCACCCGCTCACGAAGGTCCATCGAATAGGGTCGAGCCATCCATGCTGGCCTCCTGCCCAGCCAGCATCTTGAATCACTTCTCCACCCTCTTGGGAATCCCCCTCCGATTCGGATTCACCTCATCCCGCTCTAGCGAGCGATGCGTGGGCATGGGGCGACCACGGGCACAAGGTGGTTTGCGAGATTGCAATGCGCCTTGCTGAGCCGAGCACGCGCAAGGCTATCCGGAAGCTAATCGCCACCGATAAACAGTTCGACTACTTCAGCGAAGCATGCACGTTCCCGGACCATCCGCGCACAAGGGCGGATGAGCACTTCGTGAACCTCGCCAGGAATGCAAGCGGCCTTTCCTCAGATCCTTGTCCGAGCACGGCTGAATGCGTCGTCACCGCTATTCAAAAGGACTTCGATGTTCTGTCGTCGGCCACGTCCAGCCAGAAACAGAAGCTTCTCTCCCTCAAGTATTTGGGCCACTGGGTAGGCGACGTTCATCAGCCGCTTCATGTCTCCTTCAAGGAAGACCGGGGTGGCAACCAGATCAATGTCACTGGCGAATGCACATCCAACCTGCATTCTGCGTGGGATACATGCCTGATTCTGGCCGTTGTACCAGAGGATGTCGAAGACGCGGCCACCGATCTGATGGCGTCGATTACGCCAGCAAAGATCGAGAAGTGGACGCACTCAGATCCCAAGGATTGGGCGAACGAGACCTTCGCGATAGCCGTCCGGCCGCAGACCAAGTACTGCGTCGAGCAGGGAGGGTCCTGCAACCTCCAACCGGGAAGCGTAAAAGTGGACGCTGCCTATATCGCTGCGAATGGCCCAATTGCCCGAGAGCAACTGCAGAAGGCGGGCGTGCGGCTTGCGCATCTTCTGGATGCAGCCTTCGGGAAGTGAGCGCGCCGCCTACGAGCGGTTCGCCAGTTCCTTGAACAATCGGTCCCGGTCGGTGACGTGTTTCGCTTGCCTTGCCTTCCAGCCGCCTAAGAAACATTTTTGCCGCCTTTGCGTCGTGGCCGCCCCGATCCAGCGTCGCAATCATCCGGCTCTGAAAAGCGATGTTCTGCTGCATATGCTGCACTAGGTCCTCGACTGCTTGCAGGCGGTTCTCGAGAGTGGCGCGGTCCATTCCGGCAGTTTATCAGCCAGATCGCCGCTAGGCCGGTAAATTTGACTCAGGAATCGATTTGACCCTCGGCTGGACCCGGTCTCGATCAAACGCTCCAGAGAGTCAGATCTCGGATCTGGCGGGCCATTGGCTAGTCGCCCTATTGTCCTAAGGGTACCCATGAAAGGTGCCGGAAGTTTGGAGGGCAGGATGAAGCGAGTTGCTCGATGCACCATTTTGGCCATGAGCCTCCTGCTCGTCGCCGCCAACGCTCGCGCGGGCGATAAGCTTCTCGAGGAGGTCCTCTCCTTCAACGGAGCGATGCTGTTTCTGGAGATCCGCGTGCCCGGTATGGTGATTGGCGCTGTACGCAACGGAGAGAGCGCTGTAGTTGGTTTCGGCGAAAGAGCCGACGGGTCGGGCAAGGAGCCGGACGGCAATACGATCATGCGCATTGGCTCGATCAGCAAGGCCTTCACGGGACAAGTGATGGCCAGCTTGGCCGCCGGAGGTACCTTGAGATTCACCGACCGGCTGCAGGACCGGCTCGGTTGGCCGGTTACAGTGCCGGAGAACGGTGGTCGCCCCATCCGGTTGATCGACCTCGCAACGCATACATCCGGGCTGCCGCGCGAAGTCGAGCGCGCGCCTTCACCGACCGATGACCCCTTCCGCTCGCTCACGCAAGATACCTACATCAAGGGCTTGCAGTCCGATCCCCTGCTTTTCGCTCCTGGCAGCGGTGGCCTCTACTCAAATTTCGCCTTCGACCTCTTGGCCGCCGCCCTCGCCAACGTCGCCGGTAAACCTTACGAGCGTCTGCTGACGGAGACCGTACTGGATCCAGTGGGACTCAAGGACACGATCCTGTCGTTACGCGGCGGCGATAGCGCCCGCCTCATGCAGGGCCATAATTTCGACGGCAAGCCGATGCCTGATGTGAAGGCGAACCCGGTGATGGCCGGCGCCAGCAGCTTGTACTCAACGCCAAATGACATCCTTCGCTGGCTCTCTTGGCACCTCGACCGCTTCGGGCCGCAGGGGGCCGAGGTTAGGCTTCTCGACCATGCCGTTTATGTTCCGCGCGACGGGCTAAACCCGGTCGCCGGCTTCGATGAGGCCGGCCAGATGGATGCCATGGGGCTGGGCTGGATTGTGATGATGCCCAAGGGTAACCGGCCGCTGATTCTGCAGAAGGCGGGTGGGTTGCAGGGCATATTTTCGTATGCAGCGTTCGCGCCGACGCGCGGCGTTGGCGTCTTCGTTGCAATCAATCAGTTCAGCATCGGCGGCGTCATGACGATGATGGCCGCTGCCAATGCCCTGATCGAGCAACTCGCCCCCCGCTGAAAGGCCCAACTCGTGCAGGGTCGGGCGCGCGTCATCTATGGACGAGACGCAGCCGAGAAGGCCTCTAAGAACTGAGACCAGGCTGCCCCCGGGAACGCATTTTTGACGGTGTTCCAAAAACCCCATCTCATTGGGCTTTTAAAAAGCCAACAAATGCAGGGGCTTTGATAGCCCATTTCTAGTGTTCCATAAATACCTGTCATTGGGACGGTGACCGGTGCTAGGGTAAAGCGCCTTCAAGGAGCCATGCCCCATGACCGCCAAGCCCCGGCGCGTTGCCTTCTATATCCGCGTCTCCACCGACGGCCAGTCCACCGCCCTGCAGCGCCGCGACCTGGTGCAGGCGTGCAAGCACAGGGGTTGGGAGGTGACCCAGGTCTACGAGGATGCCGGGATCAGCGGAGCCAAGGGCCGTGAGGGTCGCCCAGCCTTTGACCGGCTGTGCCAGGACGCCACCCGCCGCCGCTTTGACGTTATCGCCGCGTGGTCGGTGGATCGGCTAGGGCGTTCCCTTCAGGATCTCGTGGGCTTCCTGAGCGAGACCCATGGCGCTGGGGTTAACCTCTACCTGCACCAACAGGCAGTCGACACGACCACGCCAGCGGGCCGAGCGCTCTTCCAAATGATGGGCGTGTTCGCAGAGTTTGAAAGGGCGATGATCCGGGACCGCGTCAAGGCGGGGCTGGCCAATGCGAAGGCCAAGGGTGTGCGGCTCGGGGCTCCCCGGACGGATACCAAGGTGATCGCTCGGATTGCCAGGGAGAAGGCCAAGGGGCTTTCCGTCCGGGCCATCGCTGACAAGCTGGGTGTGGGCGCGGGGACGGTCCATCGCGTGTTGAACGGGGAGCACGTTTCACAGTCGGGAGCGTACCGGGGCGGGGATGGTCCCGAAGGAGCAGCCGTAAGGAATCCATAACCTGTGCTTCCACGCGTCGCGACTTCCGGGAGGGGTAATGAGCAACTGGAGGGAACTGTGCGGCATCGTGCGTCGCGAGTGGCGTGCGGAGACCCATGAGGTCGTGGATGCGCTATCGCTGGGCCTGAGCGTGGCCTCGGTGTTGTTGCTCGCGTCCCTGGTCGTGGTGTGATCCAGATGGCTGGTGGCTACTAGGCTCCTTTCTCCTGGGAGGCCCCGTGACACCCCCGATCTCACGAACCCTCTGGGTGATCGCTGGGCCCACCCGTGCGGGCATCGCAGCGGGTTCCCCGGCGGGCTCACCCGCGAATCCCCCTACGCGCCACTCGCCTTCCCTCATCCGTCAGCATGCCGCTCCGCACCTTGACCCTGCCGACACTGTCTTCTCGAACGATGATCCATCCGCGCTCCACGGCCCGCGCCACAGTAGCCCGCCGCTCATCAGTCTTCACGAGTGCGTGCCACGCCGTCCCTAGCTGCTCTCTGGTTGCATCGTAGAGTTTGGAGACGAGGGGCAGCGATGTCGCCAGCATCGCTGGTGCGCAGGGGCTTGCCCTTGACGGCTGGAGCATTGAAGGGTTTGTACGCGGCCACGGTTCCCTTAATACTCGATGGAGCCACGCCGCTGAACCACTAGGGCGGGTCCGCAGGGGAACCAACGACACCCTTACGCGCTCAAACGTCCGGCTGCAGGAGGGCCGAGCGCCGTGCAACACGCCAGCACAGCGACCGGGTCGGTGTGTGGCCTGCCGAGGCGAAACGCGTAAAGGCCAAACGGCTCGAGCTTGGGCCGCGTCCGCGCAGCGACAGCGCTGGTTGTGTGAGATCGAAATGAACGGCGCATTGGGAGATTGGCGCAAGACATCCGGCAGGCCTGCGATGTCCAGGCGGTCGTGCATGGTCGTGAGGAAGGGTACGCCCGACCGGGTAAGCAGCGGCAGGGCCCAGGGTCATTGCCTGGCTAATCGACGAACTGGTCGAGCGTGGCACGACGTCACCCCTTCGCCAACGGTGATTCGGCCAGACGCCAATTGGCTGGCAGCTTCTATCATGGGCTCCCAGCGGAAACTCCCTGCACGCCCGCTTCGAGCCGAGTGTCATCGGAACGTCTGGCGTCGTAAGAAACGAAGTCGGCAATGAAAGCCGGCACCGCGCCGGGAAGTACTAGGGCGCGGTACCGGCATGCTCCGCATCTTGCTTCAAACTTGGCCTTCGTCGAGCTTGTCAGGCCGCGGCTTAAATGCGCCTAGGTGTTGTTGCACCCGGCTTATCGACCTCGACCTTGGTTTCTCTGACGGTGTCGCGCACAGTCTCGGTCCGTTCTTTCACGTCGCGGCTGACCACTACCTCCTCGGTCGCTCGAACTGTCTTCCCAACTACGGGCTCCTCGTGGCGCTCGATCACGTCAAACTCGCGCGGCGACAGATCCTTCTCCGTCGGCGAGTAAGTTCCGGTGGGCCTACGCTCGATGACCACGCGCTCGTCCCGCAGCTTAACCTCCTCTGCGACGGCCCGCTGCACCGGGTAGACTCGAACGTGATAGCGCTGCTCGGTCTGACGTTTTCCGACCTCCAGCTCTTCCTTGACGATCGGAATATGCTCGCTGCTCGTCGCGGCCTTGCCGTTTGCGGTCGTGGCCACGGAAGAGTCCGAGGACAGATCCAAGGCACCATGCGTATGCAGCAGGGCCTCTACCTCGTCGCGCCGCTCGCCGTCCGTAAGGTAAACAGAGAGGGCGGTGCGGCCACCAGATAGCGTGGTGCTATACAGCTCACGTTCGTTGTCATCGACATCGGAGCCAAACAGCCACTCCCAGAAGCTGCTCGGACGCTGCCCGGCGCGCAACGGTTCATCATTTACGGCCGACTGGGGACTGAGCGCCACCTTGTCGGAGGCCACTCCATAGTCGATCAGCTTGCCTTTCATTTCTTCCGCCTGCGCACGCGACGGGTAAACAGCTACGAGCGTTTGCATGGTTCCTCCACCGATGTTGCGATGTCGTCGGGCCAAATCGTTCGCAGGAAGCAACGCTGTGCATCAGAAAAGGATGACGCGAATCCGAAAAATTTAGCCTGGTAAGGTAACCCATCACGATGTGGTTCAGCGCAAGCCCGTCATCGTTGAAGCCGCGCAATGGACCGGCGGACCAAGCGTGGGCGGCGATTTGCGCGCTCCATGCCGATAGCAAGCTTGTCGCCTTTCGACCGGGCGGCAGAGAGCGAAGTCCTCAGTCGCGCCGTGGTCAGGTAGCGCGCAGCACTATCGCTATCCTGCTGCGGTAGTCGCGTCGAATGGCACATACAGGTGGGCAGCGTGGCGCCGGGCCCGTTCGCGGCGAGTATGGATAGCCGACAGTCGCTTCCATTCATCGAGGGATGAGCTAGCGCTTGCCGGACATTGCGCGCTGATAGGCATCGTCGAATGCTCGCACAGTTTCGGCGTCGAGATCGGCAAGCTTCAGATAGTGCAGCCGGGTCGCCTCGCGCAGTTCCTTCCACATTTCTAGGGGAACCGGCTCGCGACCGCTGGCCCAGGCTTCTATCGTATACCGCGACTGGCGGACGGCGGTGGCCATTGGCGCTTGCCAAGAGGCGCCCCAGACGGTCTCGCCGATTTTTTCGATTAACTGTCGGTCAGTCATGGCGCTGTCGTAAACTTCCGATTGATGCAGTCGCCCCGGACCGAGCGGTGTTGTGGAACGCCCACTATGTTTGCGGGTTGCTACCTCGACAGAGCGGGCCGAAGCCCGAACCGGCCATCGCGGTGGGACGGAAATACGAGTGATCAACAGCAAATTGCCGCTACGCTCGTTTTTCTGCCCGCAGAGTCGAATTAGCTGGTAGGTGGGGACTCGCCAGCCGTCAAAACGCACCAGTGAGTCAGATTTTGAGTTTGGCGGCATCGTGGCCTAGCCTTCTACGGCCCTTCCACACAAGACAATCCAGTATCCATGCCTCTGACCGAGGCGTGCGGAGGGCTCACTTCATCGCCGGAAGCCCAACGCGAGTGCCCACACTACCAAGCCCAGCATAACTGGCGTGAAGGCGTAGGCGGCGATCCACCAGTAGTCTCCCCGGCTCCCATGCACGTAGTTAAAGAGCGCGATGGCGAAATAGAAGCCGGACCAAGCGATTGACCCTACCAACCACACCCTGAACAGAGCCTTACGCCAACGCATGCTGCTTTCCCGGCCCGTGCCCTTCGTGGAACTTGTAACACCGCCACTTAGCACACCGCCTTGCTGCGCGGCTGGCCGCTTTACGCCATCTTGCGGAAATTTCCGCATGCCATCCGATCGGCTCATGCTGGCTGCGCTGGCCCAGGTGTCAATCGACGCGCTAAGTAAGCCTGGCGATTGGATCGTCAATCAGCCCGAAGGCCAATTGCATCTCTTTGCGCCTGCCGACTTTGCTACGAACTACGATCTGGCGTGAGCGTTTCGTCCTGGCCTTCCGCCTCGGCACGCTCAGGGGCCGAACGGCTGTAGGGCCTGGGTCTGACGTGGCTCATCTGGTGCTCAAGCACTGGTTTGGGTTCGTTGGGCAAGACCACGCCGCAGACGGTGCAGTGGTAAACCTTCGATGCTCGACGCATGATGAAATCTGGTGACGGCTGCTAGCAATGCAGCGCGTCTGCGCGCCGCACCTTGCTAGCGCGTGCATGCACGAGACGGGCGGAGAGGCGCGGCGTTATCGACGCGGCCCAGAGCATCAATGCCCGCAACAGCCTTGAGAAGATGCTGGCACACCAGCTCGCCAGCCTGCACCGCCTAGGGATGCTCGCCGCGGGCAACGGGAATATCCGCACCAGTACGCGCGGTGCGCGCATCATGGGGTGTTAGATGGCCGAATTTTCGGGCGCCATAAAAGGCCCCCTCGTAACAGGGCGGAAACAGGGGCGAGGGCACAACGGCGGCCCGCCGATCGGCAGTGGCCCCGGCAGGCCCAGCCGCTACACGCCCGAGCTTGCGGCTATGCTCTTTGACCGGCTGGCCGCTGGTGAGTCCCTGAGCGCGATATGCCGGGAGCAGGTGCGCCTTCAAAGCGCGCCGTGCTGTCTTGGGTGTCAACCAAGCCCGAGTTTCGACGGCAATACGACCTGGCCCGACAGTGCGGGCGCGAGGCGATCGGGGAAGACGTACTAGAGATTGCCGATCGGGCCGGACGGCGTGGTGGCATGCCCGTACCCATCGCGAGGCGCCTGATCGACGCCAAGAAATGGCACTTTGCCCGGATGACGCCGAAGCGACGCGGCCCGCGCCCAGTGAGCTAGGGAGGCAGGGCGACCGCTTGCCGGCGGAACGCCAACAGTTCGGCAAGGTCCTGGGGGACGGAAAGCCTACGCCCTACGTAGACGTGACTCATGCGCGTGGCGGCCTGCCACCCTGGCCGCACCGTGTCGTTATCCTCGACGGGCAGCGGGACATGATTGGCGGTTATGACAACGCGAACCATCGCGAGGGCCGCCGCAGGCTCGACGGCGGGCGCATCGTCCAGCAATCGGGCGACCTGGGCGCGGTGCCATGTGGTCGCCCCGGCTGGTGTCTTAATGCCTCGTCGCTGTAACGCCTTGGCGATGCTGCCGAGCGTCGTGATACCCGACGCCTTAATGGCCTGAACCGTGGTTCGCAAATCGTCGTTCATGGCTCAGTATAACACCAATTCAATTGAACCTACGTTTGAATGTTGGCGCGGATCTCAGCATTGAGAACAACGCCATATCAATGACCTGTGAACTGCACTCGGCCGTTGGGCCCCCTGCTAAGAGGCTCGAAACAGGGTCGCTCGACCAAACATCCTGCGCCTGCTCGAAGGCCGGACTTTTAGGAGCTGGTGGGTAAGAATGGTGGGTAGTGCAGACCTAGCAAATAGAACTACTTAGATGGAAATAATGGCGGAGAGGAAGTCCGCCTACTTGTAGTCCCATCGAACCCCAAGAAGTGCCAACGGCCGATACGGATCGGCGCAATCTGTGCACTCCCGTGTCTCAAGCAATCCCTTGCAGTGCCGCCCAATCCCACATAAATTGTGGGATGAAATGGGGGATGATTTCATGAAGCCACGGCGCGCTCATCCGGACAAAGTGCTCACGGCCGCCAAGGTCAAAAAGGTATCAAAGGCCGGCCGTCACGCTGACGGCAATGGCCTCTACCTCGTCGTCGACCCATCGGGGGCCCGCCGGTGGGTCCTGAGGACGGTCGTACGCGGCCGACGTCGGGATATAGGGCTGGGGGGCCTAAGAATCGTCTCCCTCGCCGAGGCGCGCGATCTGGCCATGCAATACCGCCGGATTGCCCGGGCTGGGGGTGATCCCCTCGAGGAACGCCGTAACGCACGCCGGGTCGTGCCCACCTTTGAGGCGGCCGCCCGATCCGTCCATGCGGAGCACAAGGCCACATGGCGCAATGCCAAGCATGCCTCTCAGTGGATCAATACCCTGGCTCAATATGTCTTTCCGCTCATTGGCGATCGTCCGGTCGACCAGATCGACACGCCCGATCTACTCAAAGTGCTCATGCCGATTTGGCTGACCAAGCCGGAGACCGCCCGGCGGGTCCGACAACGGATCTCTACCGTCTTGGACTGGGCGAAGGCTGCGGGTCACCGGTCGGGCGACAACCCCGTGGCTGGCGTCGCCAAGGGACTGCCAAAGCAGCCCGATCGGAAGACCCACCTGCCTGCATTGCCCTATGCAGAAGTACCGGCCTTCGTGCATCGGCTGCGTGCCAGTGACGCCACAGAGGTGGTCAGCTTAGCCTTCGAGTTCCTGATCCTGACGGCCGCCCGGACCAGTGAGGTGCTCGAGGCCAAGTGGAAGGAGATCGATCTCAAGGCCGCTGTATGGACTATCCCGGGGAGTCGGATGAAAGCTGGTCGAGAACATCGCGTTCCCCTCGCCCTGGCGTGCATCACCATCCTCAAACGTGCTCGCGAGTTGGCGCCGGACGGTGACTACGTTTTCACCGGGCGCAGCAACGAAAGGCCCCTGTCCAATATGGCGTTCCTGATGGCACTGCGCCGACTCAAGCTCGACATCACCGCGCATGGCTTCCGATCAGCGTTCCGCGATTGGGCGTCGGAGCGGACCAATTTTCCCAATGAAGTTTGCGAACTCGCTCTCGCGCACACCATCAAGAATAAAGTGGAGGCTGCTTACCGGCGCGGTGATCTGCTCGACAAGCGTCGCGACCTAATGTCGACATGGGCGCAATTCGCGACGTCAGCAAAGGGAAAAGTCGTAAAATTGCGTGCGTAGTAACTCAAATCCACATTGGGAACGTCATGTCCAGTAGATCCGCGTCAAGAGACCAGTGGCGCCAACTCTTCACTGAGTGGGTACAGAAAGCCTACTGGCACCCCGAAGAAGCAGCCGCACTGTCGCTACGGCTTGATCCGGAATACCTTAGGCTCGTGGCAGCATCTGAACCAGCAGCTTTGGACACCTCAGAAGAATACGCAACTTATCGCGAGCGCATCGACCTAATCGAGCGCTTGCAGCGGTCACGCAGCGAGCAACATGGCCCAAGCCCGAAAGCATTTCTCGAGTGGGCATTGTCTGTTGAACTTGAAATTCCAAAAGATCTCAAAGGTGCAATTGAGCGCATGAGCGGCTCTGTGAGTGACTGGCGAACAAAATTTCAGGCGGCTCAAGAACGCGCCGACAACTTGCAGCGCCAGCTCGATAAATGTCAGTCAACCATCAATCGCTTGAAGAATTCCAATCTCGAAGACAAGCGCCTGAGCCTCCAGAAGATCGTGATCGGCCTCGCGGCAACGCACTATGCCTATCTAGGGAAAGCAAGAACTGATGCCGCGAAACGCATTTCTGATGCGCTATATCAATTGAGCGCCGACCCCGCAAAAGCTGGATCACCTCTTGCGGCCGTCAAGCTTGATGAAGACACCGTAAGAAAGCATCTCAAGGCCGCCGCCGACGAGCTACGCGAACTCACGTAAGCGGTCGCGCGCTAACCGAATTCGGTTGGGGAGAAATCCTTCAAAACCGAATTCGGCCTACGAGACGTTGGAATCTCCTAAGACCGCACGGTGTCCCATTGAATTGGAGGATGCCGTGTCGATAAGCACTCTGCCCAAGTCCGGCTTTGTCCGGTTGAGCGCCATCCTGGCGCCTGCGGGTCCGCTTCCCATTGGTCGCTCCACATGGTGGCGTGGCGTTAAGAGCGGGCGATTCCCTAAGCCCATCAAGTTCGGGCCGAACACCACCATGTGGAAGGCCGAGGATATCCACGGCCTGATCGATACTTTGATCTCCGATCGGGGGCCGAAATGATCATCGGCCCGGACGAGTTCATGGCGGTCGCCTTTCCCGACCTTGATCTGACCAACGAGATGTCGGCGATTTCTCGTCCCATACAAGGCAAGGATGGGAAATGGGTGTTCCCCGCCGAGCCCTATTTTCCAGGTCGTATCCAGCCTGGTATGGCCTGGTTCTTCAACATCACGACCTTCAAGCCCGCGGAAGATGGCGATCGTTTCTTCGCACGTTTGCCTTTGGCCGTCAGCACACGCGTGATCGTTCTCGATGACATCGGCGATCATCCCAAGTCGAAGATATCGTGGGATGCCTTTATCAATCGTGCGCCGCTGCCGCACTATGTGCTCGCGACTCGAGAAGAGCATGGGGAGGCAAACTGCCAGATCGGGTACTTCATCGAGCCATCAGATCCAGACCAGGCTGGCCAACTCATTGAGGCCTTGATCAAGGCCGGCCTTACCGATCCCGGCATGCGAAGCGCCAATCGCTGGGCTCGCCTGCCGGGCAGCACAAAGCACGGTGGTACCTACGTCGCGCGTCTCCTGGAATGGGATCCACCCAGGACAGCGCCGTGACGACCTTGGACACTGATGAGGAGGACAATCCGCGGTTCACGGTCGAGGAGCTTCTTGACGAGTTCGATCTCACCCTTGACCCCGCACCTTCGTTTCCCAAGATCATCGGCGCGATACTCGACGAACGTGCGCTCCTCAGCAATCCGCACTTCAATTGGCTCGTCGACCAGGGGCTCCTCGCACGAAACTCCAAACCGAGCAACGGCTGGCACAAGATGATCTGTCCGCTGGTGCATGAGCACACAGACGGCGACGAGAGCGGCACCGGGATTCGTATCGCCGCCGACGGCACCATCGCCTTTCACTGTTTTCACTCACATGGAGATAGGTTTCGCACCAAGGAGTATCTTGAGTCGGTGGGTCAGCAGAATGGGCCGACGGCATCGTTGACCGCTACCTTCACTTGGGACGAGCCGGATCTGCTCCTGCTCGAACCAGAGCGCGGTCCGCTACCAGAGCCCCCTCTCGAGGTTCTGCCTCCGAAATGGCGAGGATGGGTCAAGACAACGAGCGAGGGCGCGGGCGCACCCGCTGCCTTCGTCCTGCAAGGGTTGCTGGCCGTCACAGCTGCGGTGTGCGGCGCCGGCATAGAAATCCAGATCGGCACAAGCTGGCAAGAACCTGGCGTACTCTGGCTGATGATGGTGGCCGCCCCGTCAGCCGGGAAGAGCCCTGCCCTCATGGCGTCGCGCAGATTGATTAGAAAGATAAACGACAAACTCAAGGGCCAGAATCTGATCCAAGAGGTTAAATACGCCCATGATCTTCATCAATTCGAGGAGGCGACGGTCGCGCACAAGAAGGCAGTAAAGGAAAAGAAGACGCCGGTTCCGCTGCCACCAAAGCCTCAGAAACCACCCCACCTTCAACTGGTCGTTGGCAATACGACTATCGAAGCTCTTGCCGCGGCACTGAGCGCAAACCCGCGCGGACTGATTGCGATCCATGACGAGCTTTCATCCCTGCTCCTGAATCTGAACCGATACGGCGGCGGCAACGATCGACCGCTATACATCGAGGCGTGGGCTGCTGCCCCCTGGACTATTAATCGTAAGAACCTCGATAAGCCGATCGAGATTCCACGTGCAGCAGTGACCATGCTTGGTGGCATGCAGCCCGAGAAGCTGCGGGAGTTCTTCGATGACCAGGCAGACGACGGGCTGGCCGCACGGTTCCTCTATGCTTGGCCGGACCCGCCAACCCAGCTTCCTTTGTGGGAGCGGCGCAGCGCCGACGATGAATGGGCGTCGACTGCAATCGAGCGGATTTGGCAGTCCGCGGGCACCCCAGAAAAACCGCTTGTCCTTGTGATTGATCCACGTGCCTTCGACCCCATTTACAGGCGCCTGGTATACCTCGCACGACGAGAGGAAGGCTTCATCGCAGGGTTCGTCGGCAAGGGACGCGGCACGATCGCGCGCTTGGCCGCCCTGCTCACGCTCCTGGAGTGGTCCGTTTCCGCCGACCCAACTCCATCTACGACTGTCAGCACATCGGCTCTGGCGGGCGCAACGCGGCTGTGGGAGGAGTTTTTCCTGCCTCATGCTCGCGCTGTCTTTCGCGTCGGCGGCCGTAGCCCGCAGGAATTGCGGTTGCGCAAGGCGGCGCTCTACCTGCGCGACAATCGCTTAACCACTGTGCGACGCCAGACCATCCGCGTTGACGCTTTTGGGCGCACTCTCGACGCCCGGGACGCCGATGGCATCCTGCGCGAGCTCGAGCACCGTGGCATCGTCCGGCCCGTACATCGCGCAGCCACAGGCCCTGGACGCCCACCGGCGGAGTGGGAGGTTAATCCGCGCATTCTCGATTAACTGCTAATGCCAGAAATACCGGAAATGCCGGGAAATATGACGACGGGCCTATTTTACGGTATTTGCGGTATTCCCGGCAGATCGAAAGCGTTGCGGCTTCTCGTAAAACGTCACAGCCAAGAATTGTTGCCCGGTCAGCACGCGGTAATAGGGGTGTTCGGCCGTGCCTACTTAGCCAACTCCTGTGAGGCGGAACGGCGCTGTGATAAGTCTTGCGATAGCGTCGTGAGGCGCCGCAAGCCCTCATAGGATCGTGCTCAGCCAGCCGCCGCCGTCTTCAACGACCTAGGACGCGGCCCTCTCAAGGCTGAAACACGGGTTCGAATCCCGTAGGGAGCGCCAATAGAATCAACGCCTTGGCTAATCGGGCCGCACTCCTTCTCAAACATTTCTCAAACTGAGACGGCAGCCAGCGGCGTTGCAGCTGAGTACTCCGGCAATGCGGTGTCGTTCACAAGCAATGATCGAAGCGAGCTACCAAGTCTCGTGCTCGAGCGCCGGTTGGATGATTGGAAACCCGGATCCAACGTTCTCCGAGTTTCGGGCGTTTCCATTCCCTTAGCACTTAGGCCTCTTGGTCGTCGTCCTCGCAGAGCTTGCGACCGCCGCCGGCGTGCGACTGGCTTGTCCAACGGCTCGTCGGGCGGTCGATCGGTGATCCTGCCAAGGGTCTTCCGGTCGGCATCGAGCTTGTCGCCCGCTGCGCCTGGATGGCGATACGCTGAAGCAGCAACCGATTCCACTGCAACAGCAATATCAGACCGTCGACCACGGAAGTCCGGCGTCGAGGCCTTGACCTGGTTGCCCGATATCGTGCCCCGCCGGCCCACGAAGGAGACGGTCGCTGCCTGTATCGCGTCGTTGAAGGCCATGAATGGTGCCCAGGGGCGGCATGCAACTAGTCCGTGATTTCAAAGCCTTACAGTCGGAGGGCCTGAAACGTAAACGGCCCTTGAACCTCGCCTCTCGGGTGCTGGTGCTCGACGCTGACCTGCTCCCCTGAAACTCCCTCGTAGTAAGGTTGAGTCCGTTCTGAGGAGAACGGACATGAAGCGGAAGCGGTTTAGCGAGGAACAGATCATCGAGATCCTGCGGCTGCACCAGGCGGGAGCAAAGCCTGCCGACCTGTGCCGTCAGCACGGGATCAGCGAGGCGACGCTGTACAACTGGCGAAGCCGGTATGGCGGGATGCAGGTGTCGGACGCCAAACGGTTGCGATCGCTTGAAGACGAGAACCGCAAGCTGAAGAAGCTGCTGGCCGAGGCGATGCTGGACAATGCCGCCTTGAAGGATATCGCCTCGGGAAAGTTCTGAGGCC
>FODP01000020.1 GCA_900110395.1 Rhodospirillales bacterium URHD0017 | reverse complement strand
CCGCTCCAACCGGCGGCTGGAGGCGATCTGGTTGATGTAGCCGTAAACATAGATCTTCAGCAGTAGGCCCGGATGATAGGCTGGCCGCCCGGTCGCCTCGGGAACCACCCCCTCGAACCCAAGCGCCACCAGGTCCAGTTCCTCGATGAATACGTCGATCACTCGGACCGCGTTCTCCTCCGACACGTAGTCGTCCAGGAACTCGGGAAGCAGAACGCCCTGCCGGCGGTCCTCACCTTCGACGAAGCGCTTCATCTCCAACTCCGAAGCCGTGTCGTCCAGATTCTAACTCAGCCGGCGTTTTCACACAGCCTCGGCCACAACCGGACTCATGCAATGCAGCGAAAGCTACGCGCGAACATGCCGCGATGGCGGACCGACTGCTCTTCGTCTGGCTCTATCGGCTGTTTCCGTCGGTGTTGAACGCTGTGACGATTGTCCAGCCGGAGACCGTCATCCGATGGCATCGGACGGGGTTCCGGCTGTACTGGCGCTGGAAGTCACGCGCTCGAGGTGGGCGGCCAAGAATTACGGTGGAGATCCGCCAGTTGATCCGGGAGATGAGCCTGGCCAACCGGCTGTGGGGAGCACCCCGGATACATGGTGAACTGCTCAAGCTCGGCATCGAGGTCGCCCAATCAACAGTCGCCAAGTACATGGCGAGGAACGGGCGAGGGCGGTCGCAGACCTGGAAGACCTTTCTGCACAATCATGCGGCAGGCATCGGCGCGATGGACTTCCTGATCGTGCCAACCGTCGGCTTTCGGCTGCTGTTTGTCTTGGTCATTCTGCGGCACGAGCGGCGCCGGCTGATCTCGCTCGGCGTCACCGACCATCCGACAGCAGACTGGATCGCCCGTCAGCTCACAGATGCCTTCCCTTGGGATGAAGCACCCGACTACATGATCCGGGACCGCGGCGGGTGCTACGGCCAGCCGGTCACGAAGCGTCTTGCCGCCATGGGTATACGCGATCACCCGATCGCCGCGAGGTCACCCTGGCAGAACGGGCATGCGGAGAGGTTGATCGGCTCGATCCGCCGGGAGTGCCTCGATCACATCGTCGTCTTCGGCGAGGCCCACGTGCGCCGGATCCTTGCGGCCTATGCCGGCTATTACAACGAACTGCGAACGCATCTGTCCCTCAGCAAGGTTACGCCATGCCATCGGCCGGTCCAGCGTCTTGGCCAGCTCGCTGCTCAGCCGATTCTCGGTAGCCTTCATCATCGCTATTGCCGGATCTAGTTTGCGGTAGGCACAGGTCCTTTGCCGGCAGCCAAAACCCATCAGGCGCGAGTAGCCGACAACGTCTGCGGCAACGATAGCCGCCAGTTGCGCTGCTCACGGGCCACGGAATGTTCCCCCGCGTTGCGGCAGAGGATCGTAGAAGGACCTGAACAGGTAGGCAATAAATGGGAAGGCCGAGATTCGACTATAGCTCGGGGGTTAACATCGAGTAGCCTCATACTGCCCTGTTTTCTTCACCAAGGAGACGGTCATGCCCACATACATCCTCTGTAGCTCGCTCACTGCGGAAGGCGGACAGACGCTCCACACCAACCCCGATCGGATGATCGAGGTTAATCGGGAGATCGCCGAATTTGGATGCAAGCTGGTGGGCCAATACGCCACCCTCGGCATCTACGATTTTGTGACAATCATCGAAGCGCCGGATAATGAGACGATCGCCCACCTGTCGATCGATCTAAGCTCACGCCGCACGGTCAAGATCATGACGCTTCCCGCGATTCCCGTGAGCGACCTAGTCGGGAAGTTGAAAGAAGCTAAGCAAATGGGGCATGGTTCCAAGCCGCAGAACAAGGCTCCTAAGTAGGAAGTGGAAGCGCGATTGACTCGGCACGCGTGATCCCCGGGGCATCTTACGCGGCGCGACACCGACTCCGCCTGCGCCGGCCGCCGTAGTAGCGATCCCGCCGAGGCTATCCGATCTACCTGTCCACTACCGTGTGGATAGTGTTTTCGGCAGCGACAGGGAGCAAAGCGTCAAGATGAGCTAGCTCCTGGTCATCCAGTCGATAGATCTGGACCGGCACCGTCTTCCCCCGCACAACCACTTCGCCGACCGGTGCGAGCCCGTAGGCGCCGGGCAGGTGCTCCACCGTCGTGCCCGAGACTAGGACGCGGGTGCCGTACTCCTTGTTGAGCTGCTCGAGGCGGGCGGCGAGGTTCACCGCGTCGCCGTAGACCGCGTAGCTGATGCGGTCGCCGGAGCCGACATTGCCAGCAATGACGGGGCCGGTGTTTATGCCGATCCGCGTCACCAGCTCGATGCCGGCGAACTTGCGGCCCTGCACGGCGCGCTGGATCTCAACGGCGGTGCGCACCGCCTTCTCGGCGTGCTGCGGATCGGCGATCGGGATGTTGAAGGTGACCAGCATAGCATCGCCCAGGAACTGATTGACGATGCCGCCGTTGCGGTCGATCGGTTCGATCACCGTGGGAAAGTACTGGTTCAGCATGTCGACCACGCGCCCCGGCGGCATCTGTTCGACGATGCCGGTGAAGCCCTCGATGTCGGAATAGAGAATGGTGGCCTGGGTCTGCGTCGGCCGCAGCGATCCTCGGCCAGCGACGATCGCCTCGGCAACCCGTCGTGGCACGTAACGGCCGAAGATTTCACGCAGCCTGCCGTAGGCGTCTTCTAGCTCGCCCGTTCGCTCCTTCACCTTGGCCTCGAGCGCGTCGGCATGGCTGCGGACCTCCTGGTACAGGCGGGCGTTCTCGAGCGAGATCACGGCCTGCGCCGCGAGCATTTCCAGCGTCCGAATGCGGCCCGCGGTGAAGACGCCGCGGGCCAGGCCGTTCTCGGCATAAAGCACGCCGAGAAGCTTGCCACGGTCGAGCAACGGCACACAGAGCGCCGACAGCGGGCGGTGCGCGACGATGAACGGGTCGGCGCCATAGGTCGCGTCTCGGGTCGCGTCGTCGAGCACCACGCTCTCGCGCGTGCGCGCTACGTAGTTGACGAGCCGCTCCGGCCCCTTGCCCGAGCCGGCGAAGGGCCGTGGCGGCGCAGGCGAGGCTTGGGCGTGGTCGCTGCCACTCGCCTCGCCCTGAATGACCAGCTCGTCGTCGCGCGTCAGGAGCAGCAAGCCGCGCGTCGCGCCGGCGTTCATGACCGTGGCCGCGATGACTTCGACGACGACATCGTCGACCAGGATCTTGCCCGAGATCGCGCCGGCTGCCCGAGTGATGGCGGCGACGTCGAGTAGCCCCTTCGTCTCGCTCGAATAGAGCGCTGTCTGCGATGGTTGCGGGTGCTCGTTGCCGCCCTCGCGCGTCGGACCGAACAGGCCGGCGTGGCGTTGCTCGAGAAGCTCGACCCACGCCCACGCGCCCCACTGCCGGTAGGCATCGCGTGCCTCGGCGAGGTAGGCGCGGCCGGCGGTGGCGCGGCCGCGCGCCAGCTCGAATTCGCCGGCCAGCTCGTTGGCGAGCGCTTCGTCGGGCAATGCGCCGTGGCGGCCGGCGAGCGCGATCGCCTGCTCGTAGGCCTGCTCGGCCTGCGCGACGCTCCCTCTCAGCCGGGCGAGTTCGGCCTCGACCAGGAGCCGCTTGTGCCGATAGTTGTCCGGCGCGTAGCGCGACCAAGTGCGCAGGCGGCCCTGGTTGCGCCGCACCGTGCGCAACGCGCTCCGGCGTGCGCTTGCTGTCTTCATCTTGGGAAGCAGGGCGATCAGCGCCAGCGACTGGTAAGGCAGATAGTAGACCGAAAACGCCATGCCCATCACAACGTTGAAATTCTCGTCGATAACGCGGGCGCTCGCCACGCAACCCTCGAAGTCGCGTGCCATGTACTGCTTCAGCAGCCGGAACTCGTAGTAGTAGGCAAGCGCCATGCGGTCGCGATCGGTCCAGTAGGCAACCTCGGCCGCCTCCTCAAACGGCGCCTCGTCGGGATTTGCCTGCGCAGCGGCGCGGCCCCTGAGTTCGCGCACCGCCTGCCGGGCCATGCGGAACACACGCTGCGTCTTCTCGTGCTTGTGCTGCAGCACGGCGGCATAGCCCACCTCGAGGATGTCGGCGACCTTGTCGAGCGGCGTGCCGCTCATGAAGGCGTAGGAGGCATAGGCGTAGCGGTTGTAGCCGTGAAACTCAAGATCGCCCGCCTCCAGGGCGGCGTTCGCGCCTTCGGTAAAATAGGGCAAGGTATCGGCCAGCCGCGCGTTCCAGTGGAGGATAAAGCCGCCGAACACCATCGACACACGGCCGAGGATCACGCGCGCATCGAACAGGTCGATCGCGTCCAGCGCCAGCCGGCCGAAGGCCAGGCCGCGGCGCATGTCGTTCAGCACACCGCACAGTACCAGCCCGTACATGGCATAGCCGTACGCCGAATGGGTAGCGTTGCCGTAGCGCACCGACAGCCGCACCATGCGCAGCGAGACCAGCGGTAGCAAATTCTGGTCCTCGAAGTAGGCCGGTGCGGTCGACAGCATCAGGATGCGCATCGCCACGACCTTCCTCGGATCGGTCATCCGCGGCAGGGCGCGCAGCCTGTCGATGCTGCGGCCGGCCAGGGCAAGCTTGGTGCGCGCCAGCTCGGCCATCACATGCGCCGTGCCGGGGTGCCCCGAGATGTGCTCGCCCAGCAGTTCGAGCGCCCGCACGGCGGTGTCGAGTGCCTTGCGATACTTGAGCTGCGTGGTGTGCGCCAGCACAAGCTGCTCGAGCACGGCTGCCTTGTCGAGCGGCAGCTCGGTACGCTCGAGCAGCGCTTCAGCCAGCCGCTCTGCCTCCTCGAAGCGGCCGCACAAATACATGGCCTCGATGTGGCGTACAGCGAGCTGGTGGCCGAGCCGCGCGTCGCCGACGTCGCGCGCGAGATCGAGGCCGGCGATGAAATGCCCAAGGGCGGCCTCGTAGGCGTTGGATTCCTTGGCCTTCACGCCGGCGCGGAGGTTCAATCCGGCGAGCTCGGCCTGCCCCTCGCGCGTGGTGGCCCGCGCCATCGCGATATTGAGATGACTCACGATCTCGAACAGCCGCTCCTCGCGCTGCTCCGGCGTCGATTGCGCCATGATCAGCCGGCCGATCTGGTCGTGCAGATGTGGCCGTTCGGCTGGCGCGATCATCGCGTAGGCCGCCTGCTGCAAGCGGTCGTGTACGAAGCGGTAGGTGATGGCGGCGTCCGGTGTCGCTTCCGACCACGCCGCGTATTTGTAACTCTCTCCGATCGGGGCGATGATTTCCCGGGCCAGCGGCTCGGCGAGCGCGGCCGCCGTCTCGCGTGGCGACCCGCCGGACACGACGGCGAGCGTCTCCAGATCGAACTGGTTGCCGATGCAGGCGGCGAGGCGCAACAGGCGCTGGCCCGATGGGCCGAGCCGCCCGATGCGCTCGGTAACCAGGTCGGCAACGTTGTCGGTGATCTGCTCCTGCTCGATGCGCTCGACCTGCCAGGTCCAGCGCGCCGCGCCCGGATCAAAAACGAGCAGCCGCTTTTCTTCGAGCATGCGCAGGAACTGACGCACGAAGAACGGATTGCCCTGCGTCTTCGACGTCACGAGGTTGGCGAGCGGCGCCGCCGCGTCGGACGAGATGCGCAAGGTGTCGGCGATCAGCGGTTGCACGTTCCGCCGCTCGAGGGCACTCAGCGAAATGCGCCGGCAGGGCGCTTGGTCGCGCGCCAGGGACTCGAGCAGCGCCTGCAGGGGATGGCCGGCCTGGACCTCGTTGTCGCGGTAGGCGCCGATCATCAGCAGGCCGGTGAGATCGGGATCGGACATCAGCATTTCGATCAGCGCCAGCGACGCACTGTCCGCCCACTGCAGGTCGTCGAGAAAGATCACCAGCGGATGGCGCGGGCTAGCCAGTGCGCGGAACAGCCGGCGGAACACCAGCCTGAAACGCTGCTGGGACTCGGCTCCGCCCAGCGCCGGTGCTGGCGGCGGCGCGCCGACGAGGCGTTCGAGGCCGGGCACCACGTCAAGCACGACCTGTGCGCTGGGACCCATCGTATCGAGCAGGGTGCGCCGCCAGAATTCTACGCGCTCGGCCGTCTCTCCGAGCAGCTTGCGCACCAGCTCTTCGCAAGCTTGGCCGATCGCCAGGTACGGAGTGCCGCGGCTGAGCTGATCGAACTTGCCGCTGACCAGGTGACCGCGCCGGCCCGCCACCGGGCGCATGACCTCGCGCACCAGCGAGGATTTGCCGATGCCGGAACGGCCTGTGATGAGCAGGAACTGCGCGCGGCCAATGGCGACGCCGTCCACCGCCTCGATCAGCGCCGCCAGCTCGGTGTCGCGTCCGTAGAGGCGTTCGGGGATGCGCAGCCGATCCGGCACGTCGCGCGCGGCAAGGACGAAATCATCGGTTGGTCGGCGCTCCGCCAGCGCCGCGAGATCGTGGGCCAGGCCGGCGGCGCTTTGGTAGCGCTCCTCGGGATCCTTGGCGAGCAGCTTCATCACCAGCCGCGACAGCGGTTCGGGAATCTCCGGGTCGAGCTCGCGCGGCGGTTTGGGCAAGGCGGTGAGGTGGCGATGGACCAACTCGGCGCGATCCTCGACGTCGAACGGCAGGCGCCGTGTCAGCATCTCGTAGAAGGTGACGCCCAGCGCGTAGAGATCGGCGCGCCCGTCGATGCTGCGGTTCATCCGGCCGGTCTGCTCGGGGGCGATGTAGTGCAGCGTACCTTCGAGCTCTTCTGGTGCGCGGGTCGAGGCGGTCTCGCGCGCCCGCGCCACCGCGATACCGAAATCGGTGAGCTGAGCGGAGAGTGTCCGCGGATCGACCAGAATGTTGGTCGGCTTGACGTCCTTGTGCACCACGTCGCGGGCGTGGACGCGGCCCAGCGTCTCGGCCACCTGTCGCGCGATCAGGAAAAACAGCGGCAGCGGCAGCGTTCGGCCCTCGAGGTAGTGCGCCAACGAGATGCGGCCGCTGTCCGGGAAGACCAATGCGCAATGGCGTCCCACGCGATGGACCGAGTGGGCGATCACGATGCCGAGATCGTCGAGCGCGCGGGTCAGCGCGTATTCGCGCTCCAGGCGGGCGCTCGCCTGCGGATCGGCCTGCTGGGGGACGTCGTCGACCTTGACGATCACGCTGGCGTCGTCGTCCAGCCGCACCCCGCGATAGATCGTGAAGTGCATTCCGGCGTGAAGCGTCTCGTTGATCCGGTAGCCTGGCAGGTCGATCATGTTCCAACCCGGCGGATCGTCAAATCTCGATGCTGGAATAGAGGAACGCGGGATGCAGGTAGGTGTAGGGAACGGCGAGCTGCGCGTTTCGGGCGTCGATCTGCCTGGCGATGTCGTGGAGGGCGGCGTCGAAGCGCTCCACGATCGGCGCGATCTCCGGGTTGCCGGCGAAGAAATCCGGCGCATAGCGGCCCAGTGGCTGTTTGGTCGGCTCGCTCAGTAGATGAACCATGCCGATCTGCTCTGCAGCGGTCGCCGGTGGCGGCATTGCCTCGACCAGGCTCTGCTCGGAAAGAGCGGCCTTGGTGCGGGGCGGCGGCGCGAACAGCGCTCCCGGCACGTTCGGGATGTAGCCGTACATATCGTACTGGCCGTTGTTGGTGCTCGAATGCTCCGCCGTGGCGACGAAGACGATCGTCGTCGCGACCCGCGCCAGGCGGTCGAGCGAGGCGAGGCCGCCGCCCACGTCGGCAAGGCCGCGGAAATTGCCGATCTTGAAGTCGGCGAGCTCTCGTACCCAGGCCTGCAGCTCGCTGTCGGCCGCGACGTCGGCGTCGCCACGGTAGAACTGCCGCAGCACCGCGCCGGCGAACTCGGCGATCGCGTCCCAGACTTCGAGCGCATCGTCCCGATAGTGATAACCCGGCAGCAGCTTCGGGTCGTCGACGCCGCGCGCGGCGAGGTCGGCGCGCAGATCGTACTGAGCGAACGACCAGTCCTTCCAGGCCTTGGCGCACAAGGCCAGCGCGCCATCGCGGCCGACGCCCATCGTGTTGTCGATCGGACCGCCGGGCGCCAGCATCTTGTCACGCGCGGCGCGGTTGATCGCCAGGGTGAAGCGGCAATGCGGCACCAGCAGCTGGTGCAGCGGATGGGCGATGCTGAGCTGGCGGTGCGTGGCCACCGCGATCGTCTCCATCACCATGTGGGTGCGCAGCAGGTGCGAGACACATTCCTGGACCTGCGCGTCGGCACATTGGACATGCGCCTTCGCGGTGCGCCATAGCCACGGATCGTCGAGCGGGGTGAAGATCGGCCCGGCAGTCGGCGACTGGCCGAGCTGGATGGCGAGCGGCATCAAGCGCGACTGTGCATCGACATGGAAGAGGCACATCGGGGCGCACAGGAAGCGCCCCGGCGCGGCCACGATGCCGTCGAGGATCGCAAGATCAAGCAAGTACAGGCGTCCGGCGTCGCGCAGGGTGGCGAGGTCCTGCCCGCTCGGCAGCAGCGCGGCGACGGTCGCCTGATCGACCGGAAAATTGTCGGGCAGGACCGAGCAGCGCCGCAGCACGAACGGGTTGACGCCGTCGAGGCGCTGCCGGCCGAACTCCTCGTCGCTCGCGCAGCGCGCACTGACCGACGGCAGCGGCACCGTCGCATCGTCGAACAGGTCGTCGTAGGCCTTCAGGCTGCGCGAGGGGTCGATGTCCTGCTCGACGACGCCGACGCCCAGCTCGGCCACCGTCGCCACCACGTCCCACAGCATGCGCCGGTTCTTGTCGGCCGAGAACTCCTCGTCGGCAGGAACTTCCCGTGCATGGGCCGGCAAGCCGTCGTCGGGGGCGAACTGATAGAGGCTGCGGGCCTGCTCGAGCAGCTGCGTGCGGATGCGGCGACGCGAGCGATCCCGTTCGTGCTGCGGCAGGCGGGCGGCCATATAGACGTCGTCCGCGGTGATCTTGGACGCCGCCTCGTCGGGATACGTGGCCGCGGGACGAACATCCGGCACCGGCTGCGGCGGACCGAGCAGCCGGGTGCCGAGCAGGCGCGCCTTGTGCGCCAGCGCACCGCCGACACGCAGGTATTCGAGCGACGGCGGATCGTGGATCGACAAGGGCTCGATCAGCCGGATGCACTCAGGATGGTTACTAATGGGGAAGACGCAGCGCAGGCCGTAGGGATCGGAGTCGTGAATTGCGTCGATGTGCACGGTGGCGAGCGGCATCCATGGATGGGCGATCTCGTCCCAGGCATAGAGGCTGTTGAGCACGACCGCGCGATCGTCACCCTCATGCCAGTCGTGCAGCTGGATCTCGAGATGGTAGGTCGCGCCGCCGTTGGTCACGCGTTGGCGGAACTCGTCTTTGAGATAGTTCGGGGGCAGGGTCTCGCCAGGCTTCGCCTCCTGGAACCACGGCGTGCGAAGGTCGTCCTCGCCCGGTATGCCGGTCTCCGGCCCGCGATCCTCGGGCAGCAGGCGGAACTTGCAGTAGCGCAGCCGATCGTCGCGAGCGCGGAATTCGAACGGCGTCTGGCTGTAGTAGTGGAGCTGCGTAAACGAGGTCGGGCGCAGGCGCAGCGCGATTACCACGTTGTGGAAGCAGCGCGGGTTGTTCCGGAAATAGGGTATCACGTGGGCGCGTCCGCCGCGCACCCGCGCGTACATGAACTGCGCGAAGGTCCACATGTTCCAGAACGGTGCGGTGGTGCCGCCGTTCATCAGGATGTCGAGCGGGCTGTCGAGGTCGGCGTCGGCGAACTTGAGGGACGCGCCGCGCACGAACATCCCGGCATCGTCCATGAACGAGACCGACGCGTGGCGCAGTCGGCACGGGAACTCGCGGCCCGGCCGGAAGAATTCGGTGTCGGGGATCGCGAGGTCATCGACGATGCGGACCCGACCGCGGGCCACGATGCCGTTCTGGTGCGACATGCGCTGACGATTGGCGATGCTGTGGAGCGCGATCAGCGATACACAGACGGCGCGCAATCCGCCAAGCTGCAACTTGGCCCACCAGGACGGTGTCGTCGTCATGTGCCCCCGATCAATAGCCTGCCGTGGCTCTTACCACATCTCGTAGACTGTAAGCTTACCCGAGGAATTTCCAGTAGCCTAATGGGTGCTTTCATGCACCGGTGCTGCGATCCCACTAGTAGAGATTTCGCTCCGACGCGCACGCGCCACGTGCAGGCGCCAGGCATTGGACGGCCCAAGCAGGCGACAGGCGAGGGGAGCAACGCGGGCCAGGCGAGCGCCGGAGAACGTTGGATCCGGGTTTCCAATCCTCCGCCACTATCACCCAAGCGAAACAGTCTCTGAGCCCAGGCCGCCTCCAAGAGTCTAGTTGCCGCGGGAGATTTGAGTTGGACTTGGCTGGCATTATCACCATAGGGAATAGCGCCTCCACCGGCTCACTGCCTACATCGTAACGTCGTCGCGACAGTTGATCACCAACTCGGCTATCGAGGCATTGTTGGAAAGCCCAAGGATCGTCAGCACGACCTCTGCAATGTCGCCAGGCTCCATCATCTGCTCGTGCGGAAAGGTCTCAACGTCGGCTGTCATGTCGGTAGCGACGAAACCCGGACAGAGTGCCGTGCACCGCACGCCGTCTTCCCAGCCGGCGCGGCGCGCCGCGTGAGATAAGGCGACGGCGGCGAACTTGGTCATAGCGTAGCCCGCATTGTTATTATAGACGGCCTTGCCGGCGATCGAGACGACGTTGACTATGCGCCCGGAACCGGAGCGCCTCAGGTGCGGTAACGCCGCGCGGATCATCGACAACGGTGCCTTCACGTTCACCGCCCACATGCGATCGAGTTCGGTATCCTTTTCGTCCTCGATTCGCACTCTGACTACCATGCCGGCGTTGTTTACCAGCCCGTCGATGCGTCCGAAGCGCGACGCTGTGGCATCAACCCACCGGCGGTGCGTCGCCTGGTCCTCGGCGTCGTAACGCTCTATGAGGACTCGTCCTTCGGCCCACTTACCGGCTACCGGTTTAAGCGAGGCCGGGTCGCGGGCAGCTAGGCTTAGCGTGTATCCAGCTCCATACAGAGCTTCGGCGACGGCGCGGCCGATACCTCGGTTCGCGCCAGAAACCATGATGATCCGCCCTTCGGGTGCGAGCATTTGCCGACGCCTCTCGCGGTCGTCTAGCTATATAGGGCCACGCACCGCACCTCGATGCTCCAGCGTTCCGGAGCGTCTGGCGGCGTAGTGGGATCCTCAAAGGCGCTGTGGAAGCTGAAGGTGCAGGGCGCGCTAGTCGCCGCGTCGGCGTCCGACTGAGCTCCCTTCGTGCGGGCGAGCCGGCCGGCCGAATCCCACTGCTTAATCAACAGCGCTTCATCCCGGGTCAGCCCAGGATAGAAGTACCACCGGTGGCCGTCGTGGTGCTTTGCGAAATAGTTCTCACCGACGCGGTCGGCATAGTGAATCTCGAAGACGACCAGATGCTCGGGCCGCACGCTCGCGGCGTCGCACAGCGCCAGCGGTTGGGTCGCGACCGGCTCGGCAGCGATGTTGCGCCAGAGGTTGATGATGGCGAAACGGCCGCTCGCGAGCGCCTGTTCTACCGCGTCCGCGGCAAGCAAAGATTGCCCCTCGGCCAGCACTGCCCGAAGGGTGTCGTTGCCGGTCGGCGGGCACGCCAGGTCGCGAAGCCGCTGCGGCGCGCTGGCCAGCGTGTAGTCGCCATGGACCACCCGGGCGGGCCCCTGAACCTGCTGGCCGCCCTCGATGCGCTGTCCACTGCGCTTGCCGGCCGCCGAGCGGACGTTGTGGTCGAAGGCAGCGGCAAAACTCGCCCCGCTCGCTTCACGCACGATCCCGGCACACTCCGGATAGTAGTGGCGCACTACACGCTCGTGGTCGAGAAAATCGAGGTCTTGCCGTGCCAGCGGACGCGGCAGCATCTCGAAGCCGCTCGTGGTGAGGGTGCAGGATGACTGCGCTGCCAGAGTCCGCGCATTGGCGACGGGCATCGGTTGTTCTTTCAGGTCAACGCCCTCCCAGCGCGCGTCACTGCCATCCCGGTTGCGACGCGTCAGGACCTTGCCGTTGCGAAACAGCGAGGATTTGGCCGAATCGGCCATGTAGTTGAACAAGCCGGTCCGAACTGCCGGCATTTTAGCGTCAGCCATCGATGCCATGATCGCCGCCTGTTCTCCAACTGCAATGGGGTCGAGCATAGTAGGTCGGGGAGCGCAGGTGTACCATTGTCCGTAGCTGCGATGGCAGGAGCGCCGCCGGAGCCAAAATGGACGGCGATTGACCGTCCAATTGCTACATGGAGGATACGCCATGGAACTCTTTGCTGATCCCATCACGGTGAACTGCCGCAAGGTGGTCGCCGGCCTCAAGCTGTTGGGTTCCGACTACACACTAACCAAGGTCGATTACTTCAAAGGCGAACAGAAGAGCGATGCGTTCAAGGCCATCAATCCGAACGCTGCGCTGCCGGCCTTGCGGGACGGCGATCTGGTGCTTTGGGAGTCCAACGCCATCTTGCAGTACGCGGCCGACAAGGGCGGCAAGACTCAGTTCTATCCGACGGATACGGCCAAGCGTGCCGACGTCAACAGGTGGCTGCTGTGGGAGGCGTCGACATGGTTCCCGTCGTGCTACGTTTATCTCGTGGAGAACTGCGTGAAGCCCCTGCTAGGCGGCGCCCCCGATCCGGCCGTGCTGGCCGGCGAAGAAGAACGATTTCATAAGCTGGCAGGCATCCTCGACGATCGCCTGAGCCGCCGCCCTTGGCTGGCCGGTGACGGTCCAACCATCGCGGACATCGCGGTCGCGGCTCCAATGCACCTGCATGCCTGGCAGCAGTTGCCACTGGCTCCGCACCCGAACCTCGCCCGCTGGATGACCCAGCGGGTCGAACAACTCCCCTGCTGGAAGGCGACGCATGTCGGCGATGGCTTCAAGCTGGGGGAGGCGGCCTGACCGGCGGCTTCCGCCGATCCGCAAAGACAACGTTCGGAAAGACGCCCAGTGTCTCGAGGGGCGTCTACGTTTCCGGCGCTCGCGCTGTAACGCTTTAAATTCAGCGCAAGCGCAGGAGGCATGTCATGTATCGGCGATCGATGATCGGCGGCGCGGCGGCCGCCGGCCTTGTGCTGGGCGCTGGCGGCGTCAAGACCGACCCCGCATTGGTGCTGGCGCAATCGACCATCCTCGACCCGCACGGCGGCCCGGTCGAAGCCGAGCGTCATCAGTTGCGCGGCGACTTCGTTTGGGGCGTCTCGACGTCGAGCTATCAGATCGAAGGGGCGGCGAATACCGACGGGCGGGGGGGCAGCATTTGGGATGTCTACTCCAAGGTTCCCGGCCACGTCATGAACGGCGATACCGGCGATGTTGCGTGCGACCACTATCATCGCTACGCAGAGGACATTGCCCTGATGCGCGAGGTTGGCGTCGGCGCCTATCGCTTTTCCGTGGCTTGGCCGCGCGTCCTACCCACCGGTCGCGGCGAGGTCAACGAGGCCGGGCTTGCCTTCTACGACAGGCTGGTCGACGGGCTGCTCGCGGCCGGCATAGAACCCTGGCTCTGCCTCTACCACTAGGACTTGCCGCAAGCCCTGCAGGACCGGGGAGGGTGGCTCAACCGTGAGACGGCCGGCTGGTTCGCCGACTATGCAAGCTTGATCGCGCGCCGCGTCGGCGACCGCGTCCGGCGTTTTGCCACCTTCAACGAGCCGTCAGTGTTCACGTTGTTCGGCTATGGCTTTGCGTGGCATCCGCCGGGCCTCACCGATCCGGCCGCCCTGCATCGGGCCATTCACCACGTTAACCTGGCGCATGGCGCGGCCATCGATGCCCTGCGCGCCCAGGCGCCCACGGCGTCGCTCGGCGCCATTCACAACGTGCAGCCGGCTCGCCCCCTCCGTCGAGGCGATGAGGCACCGGCCGCCCTGCTCGACGAATACTGGAACCTGGCCTTTCCCGAGCCGCAGCTCCTCGGTCGCTACCCACCCCGACTGGTGCGTGCCCTGGACCCCCATGTGCAGCAAGGCGACATGGAGCGGATCTCCCGGCCAGTCGACTGGTTCGGGCTCAATCACTACTCACCGGTCTACGCCAAGGCCGATGAGCGCGCGGTGCTCGGTTTCGCCTGGGCGGATGCGCCCGACGACGTGCCGAAGACGAAGATCGGCTGGCAGGTCGATCCCGCTGCCTTGCGCGACACACTGGTCGAGCTGGATCGGCGCTATCGCCTGCCGATCTACGTCCTCGAGAACGGTGCAGGTGCCGTCGAGCAGCTCGACCGCTCGGGCAACCTCTTCGACCTGGAGCGCGTCGGCTATCTCGCCCTCTACGTCGCTGCCCTGCGTGCGGCCGTCGCCGCCGGCGCCGACGTGCGCGGTTACTTCGCGTGGTCTCTGCTCGACAACTTCGAATGGGGCGCGGGCTATGCCCATCGCTTCGGACTGGTCTATGTGGACTATCCGACGCAGCGGCGAATCCCGAAGGCCTCGGCGCGCTGGTACGCTAATCTGATCCGGACGTTAAGGCGCCGCTAGGCGAAAGTCGATCTGACAGCTGGGGGCCGCGCAGTACCGCACCAGCAAAGGCCCAGTTGGCCCGCAAGCTATCACTGCCGTTTGACAGCCCGCTGCCCGACCCGAGGGCCGCTTACGTTCCCGGCCCTCCGGCTGTAAGGCTTTGATATCACGGACTAGTTGCAGGCCGCCCCTGGGCAACATTCTCCGCTGTTCCAGTCGTTCGCTCCTCGACCATCGCGCGATAGCCGCTGTCGCTCGGGTGCAGGTCGTCGCCGCGATTCGTCGGGAGCCCGCATCTGGATTGGGATGCTGGACCACGTAACGCGGCGTCGAAAACGCCGTCGAGGGCTCCGCTTTCCGCATCCAGGCATTCACCGTTATCCGGTGCTTTGCACGCGTCGGCTGCCAGGACTTTGCATAAAAGTCTCGTTGCCGAACGGCCTCAGAGTCGGGCCGATCAGCTTGATGCCAGCGCTGTGCGGGCGGACCGTCGTCTCTTGCAGCCCAGCAATTATCTGCTCGGCGATGGTCTCCTTCCCAAGATTGGCCCAGCCGTTGCGCGTCGGCGATACGTGTCCCGCGGCGGAGAGAGTGACCCAGACCAGTTGGCGCGAGCGCCACGCTTCTGCATGCGCGTCAGTTGTTCATAGGCGCCGCAGGATTTGAATCCTGCCCACAAGCCGCTGAACACGATTTGCGTTTGAGAAATGTTTGAGAAGTCGGCGGCGACAAATCGCTAAGCCATTGTTTTGACTGGCGCTCCCTACGGGCTTCTAAGTACGCCAATAAAAGCCCTATTTATTGGGCTTTCCTGACCTAGCCGATAAATCTTATGCAGTCTGTTATGCAGTTTTTCGCGACTCAGCGGCTAGTTCGCTTCTCGGTTATTGCCCGAGCAATCAGACATGGACTAGGGACCGATACGTCATCCTTACGACTTGTTGGAAGATGTCCAACGCAGGCAAGAGGAGACACGAATAGCCGATCCCGGTGATTATAAGGATGATGGTTGCCCGCAGTTGGCGTGTTCTGTTCTTCCATTTGTAGTAGAAGTGAAGTGCATTTGGGATCGTGTTTGGATTGTCGTCATTGAACGTAATGTTGGACAGTCTGGCCTTCATATTCGTGACAAAACTTTCTAGCTCCGCGCGCTCCTTGTCTGACAAACCGTGCATTTCGACAGCCTCGAGATGATCGATGTTCTCTTGCAGTGCCGCTTGGGCAACCGAGTAATTCTTTGTTGAAAGGACTTCAGAAACGAATTGATGAACCGATGTTTTGTTCCGCAAAAGCGTTGGAACTGCCAGCTGATAGGAGATGTAGGCTAGGAGCAGCAGCAAGGAACCATAGTAGATAAGGTGGAGCCGAAGCATAACGGGCAAAAAAGAGTGACCGGATGGTCCAAGCACCGGAAAATGAAACAGCTTACTGAAGTAGTCCGAATAGAGGATCACGTAACCGGCAAACGGAATGACGTACAACGCCCTTGCAAAGGCCTTGGTCAAAAGGTTGGCTAGCAGATGCCAGCCCCACCAGACTGAACTTGCGCAAAAGGCGTCGTCATAGGCAACTTGTTGAGAAGTCATCGGCTCGACTGCGCTAGACCATCAAGTGTGACCAGGCCGCCTTGGGCGTGTGCGAGCGGTCGCCAATCTCCATGAGCAACCGTGTTGCCGGCACCATACATCGGCCGGCACTCCCAATGGAGCCACTCCGTGACGGCGGCCGCTGTTCGTGCGTCGCCGTGGGCATGAAAATCATGCGCTAAATGGAACAGCACGTGCCGAACCGTGGCAACTCCTATATTCCGAGCTAATCAGCCGTCGAGCGCCACGGCGCGCTGATCTTGAGCAGCCGCGCGCTACCGACCGGCCGCCCCCGCGCATCGTGTCGCGCTGCTGTGTGGCACTGGAACACGGCGTACCGTGGGGCGCTAGCAAACCAGCCTGTGAACACCCACATTCAGGCATGCCGAAAGCCAGTCGATTTTGGACGTGCGGCCTCTGCGGCCAAGTGCTGCCGAACGATCCCCGGCCCGTCCTGTCCCACGTGATGGCGCACGCCGAGCGTCGGCCCTTCGCCACGTCGACCGCTCGCAAATCAGGGCACCAGCCCAGCAGCGACATCGAGGACGATCAGTCGCGGCAGTAGGCTACAAGAGGTTGAATTTCTGGCATTATTACCGCCGATGAAGGCGCAGCTCTCCGGCTTGTTGGTCATTGCGGCGGTCGTTCCTGAAAGCGCTTATGCTCGGGGCGGTCATAGCGGCGGTTTTGGCGGCCTCCTCGTCTTGGTGCCAGTACTCATCATCATCGGCTTCGCCGCGTACTGGTTCCTCCGCAAAGCGGTGGGTGGCAAGGAAAAGAACAAAGAGCCGCTGCTGTCCGGTGAAGCGCTTTTGTTCCACGCTCTATTCGGGCTGATAGCGCTGATCGTTTCGGTGCCTTTCATATTGCTGGGCGTCTTCCTGTGGGGGGCCGCCTACTCGAACAGGGTGAGCCCCGGTCAGGCTCTCCCCGGCATCATCATTTTCGGCGTAATTTCCTTTTTCATCGCTCGCTGGTTTGTGCGCTCGGTGCAGAGGGCGCGAAGCAAGCTACCTAAGGATCAAGAGCGTCGATTGTCGCCGAAGTGACGGCCCCGTCGCCGAGCTGAGGGGCTGTTGAAAGGGCGACGTCGAATGAGAAGAGAGGCGAGCTGAAATGGAAGGACAATGGGTTGGCGAATACAACAGCCAAAATCCAGGACGCATCATACTAAACGTAGATGCGCTCCCAACCTGTTATCAAGCAGTTGCCTACGTTCATCCCAATACTGCCGCCAGCCCCAAAATGGTTGTGCGCTTCAGGACCATCGACAAGTCGTCGGCGGTTCACCAGTTGCGGACCACCGACCTGTCGACATTGCACCCCGACACGGGGACCATCGTGCCGTGGGACAGCATTAAGGACCGGTATGCAAGCGACGTTCAGATGTCGAAGGCGGTCGACATCGTCTGCACCCCCGATGGCGATAAGCTGTCGATCCGATGGGGCACGGACATCGGCCTAATTGGTCAATGCGAATTGCCACGATCAAAGGCAGGATCGCCATCCGATTTGAAACCCAAGGTCATGACTTGGCAGGAATACAGGAGCTACATCGAGACCATTCGCGGTCGCAAACTTCTGTTCCGGGGTCAGAGCAGACCCTGGCGCTTGCGCACGTCGTTCCATCGGCACGGCAGGGCAGACCTCGAGCGCTTCGTGCTGGAGGATGTCCGCCAGTTGCACAAGTACTTGGTCGCCAATACGAAGCGCATGTTCAATCTGTCCGATGGAGTGGAGTTCGGGGCCGTGCTGGCACTCGCTCAGCACCACGGCTACCCCACGCCCCTTCTCGATTGGACCGCATCCCCATTCGTTGGGGCGTTTTTTGCCTATCGGGGTGCAGACCCGAAAGTTAGCGAGAATAACAAGTTCGTTCGTATCCTTACATTCGATCAGGACAAGTGGATGGGTATGCAACAGTTACCCCAATCCATTCCCCTGCTCTTGCCTGACCGTAACGTGTCGTTGGTGGAGTTTCTGGCGATTGAGAACCAACGGATGATCCCCCAGCAGGGAGTGTCGATGCAGTCGAACGTCGATGACATCGAGGGGTACATGAAGGCGCTCGAAACACACTTCCGGGTGAGCGTGCTGGAAGCGATCGACCTGCCAATCGTCGATCGGGATTTCGCCATAGATGAGCTGAGATACATGGGCATAACTGCTGGCTCGATGTTTCCGGGGCTCGATGGTGTGTGTGAAGACTTAAAGGAGCGCAATTTTCGGCCGTGAGTTTAGTTGTCTAGGACGTCATCCGGCAGCCACAGCAGCCAGTGCAGGCGACGCGGCAGGCGGCGAGCGTCGCGGCCGTCGTGGCGCAGCGGCAGCGCCAATACGTCGAGCAGTTCGTCGACGTGGCCGCGTATCCAGTCGGCGTCAGGCGCGCCGCCCTCGGGCCACAGATCGGTGGCGTGCTCGATGCACGCCGTCCCGAGCCTCAACCGCGCGCGCTCGTTCATGGTCCCGCCTTCGGGAAGCCAGTCACGACCTGCACGGCACCAGGGCGGCGGAGCATCCAGTAAATAAAACGCTCAGCCTTGATGCCAAGGAGGTTCTGTTGCCATAGCGACACCAGCGACGTCGGCGGCGTCGTGGGCGCGCCGTCCATCATCACGCTCGCCTCGCCGCTCGTATCGAGCAAAACCTGACCGTCGTCGGCGAGCAGAACCTGCGACTGGTCGACCAGCACGATGTCGGACAACCCAGCGGCGACCGGGACGTTGCCCGAGACGATCACCGGCACGCCCATCAAGGACAGGCCGGTCATCTGCGCGCCTTGCGAGGCGTTCGCCATCGACGGGAAGGCGAACACTTCCTGGGTGGTGCGCATGGTGGCGATGAACATCGCCGCCGCCGGGCTCATGATCCACGCCGGAGCGCGGACGTTGCCCACCGCTGTCATGAGCTGCAGCATCGCCTTCGACAGATCGGCGGTCACCGCCGCCACCGTGCTGCCGGTGCTCGCGATCGTCGGCGCGCCGTTGGTGATCGAGCCCGGCTTCAGGCCCGCGACCGGCGAAACCGTCGCATCGATGAACTGCGCATCGATGAATGCCGCAATCGCGTCGCGCAGGTCGTTGCGCACCAGCAGCTCGGCCGATGGCGTGCTGAAACGTGCAAGTTCCTGAGTAATGACGACGATGACGGCGATCTTCGCGAACGGAATTTGCACCGTGTCGAAGCTGAGGCGGCTGACCGGCTTCGACAATCCTTCACCGACCCAATTCGCCGTCGAGCCGGCTGTCTGACGCGGCAGCTTTGTCATGAACGGCACCGGCGTCAGGCTCAGTCGGCCGACGATGGTGGCCGGCCGCAGCAGGTCGATGAACTCGCCGCTCATCGTGCTGAACTGCGCCAGTGGCGAGGCCCAGGCCGGGTCGGTCGTCGTGCCGACCGCGATGGCGGCACGCTGCAGCCAAAATTCGTCCGCCGTGCCGCCGCCCAGCTTCGTGGCGGCGCCCAGCACGCTCGCGATCTCGGGCATGTCAGGCCAGCGGTTGGCGGCGAATTCTCTCGCTGCCATGATGTTGCCCTTCGACAGCGCGAGCGCGCCGACCAACCTCGTGAACCGCTGCCCTGGGAACGCCGCCTTGTCGTGGCCGCGCGCACCGAACATGCCCGGCAGGTCCATCGGACGGGCAGAGGCGCTGCTCCTGCGCTCGTCCGCAAGCAGGCGCGGCAGCTCCAGGTCGATGTGGCGCACCTGATCCTGGTCGCGCTGCCAGCGCCCCATTTCTTCGCCGGTCATCGCCCGTTCTTCGCGGGCGACCAAGTTGTTGAGTGCCTCCATGGCATCGAGCGCGGCAACGCGCTGACGCTGGAGGGACGCGATCTGTCCGTTAATGCTGCCCATCTGGCACCCCTCAATGGCCCGGCGGGCAAGCGCACGGGTGCGCTGGCCGCATGGCGAGCCTTTGGGTTGAGGTTGCGTTGCGCTCCTGCGAGCGCGGCGGGTGCACCGATCGGCGGGCTGCGGCTCAGGAAGTCGCGCTGGCTGATCACTTGGTGGCCGGCATCCAGTGGCTGGGCAACTGCCCGTCGCGCACCGGATGCCGAACGGGGCGCAGTCTGCCCCCGCGCCCGCTTCATGGCAACCGCCAACACGCATCGCTTCCCTCGCGAGGTGTGAGCGACCCCCTGGTGGTGTTGGCGATGGCCGCCTCTGCCTGGGCTTTTGGGACGTAAAGCACAATTGGGACGTACAGCACACTTGTGGGCATGCCACCGAAGGTCCACCCTGCTCCATCGCTAGCTTGTACCCTTTGGGCGTTGGCGGCTGAGAGACAGGCGGCATCAACGACCAGATGTCCCCGCGCTCCCGCTCACATCACCAGCGGGGGAGGGCGCGATGAAATCCGCCTTCGAGTGCTTTGAGCATGCTTCCAAGTGCGAGAAATTGGCGCGAGCCGCGACGAACGACGCGAATAGACGAGTGCTTGTCGTGACAGCCCTTCATTGGCGCGCGTTGGGCAACCGAGCAAAGGCTGGGGAACCGCTTTGCAGCGACCAGCCTCAAGCGGTCGAGAAAAAACTAATACGCTGACGGCCTAGGATCGACGGCAGCCCCGCTGGACTTGACGAGCAGGTGGCAAGGCCCGCCCTGGTGCTGTCGACGGCCGCGCGTCGCTTCGAGAAGCCGACGAGCAACTCGATGCTTCGATGTTTCACACGAAACGTCATCGCGCACCGTGGCGCACCAGCATGTGTTTAAAAGCCCACACGCGCTCGCACAGCGCGACGGTTTGGCTGGCTGTCGTGGGGCCCCATCGACCCCCCGCCATCGCGTTCCTGCGGCACGCCCGCGCGTGCTGCTGTACGATTTACGCATGACGGGTGGGTGGACCCCCACCCGGCCCAGGGGCATGGGGGGCGGGTCGGCTATCCACAATCGAGCGCAAACCGCGCCGGGAAGGTTCGCGCGTCTGCCCGGAGTGTTCGCCTGGGGGGTCCATCGTGCCGCCGGGCGCCCTGGTGCCGCGTGGAAACCCCTGGCGATCCGCCGCCTGCAACGGCCTGGAGATCGGCGGCTTATCGACGGCGACGGTTAGCGTCTATCCTGTAACAGCCCTTCGGCCGTGAGCAGGAACACCGGGCCACCGCTTGGCAGGTCGATGCTGATTTCGACATCGCAGTGATCACACCGCCCGCCTCGATGAACCGGGCAGGTGTCGGCGTGGTCGACGTCGGCGGCGTCGCGGATATACCGGGCGCTGGCAGCGTCGATGATACCGAGCCGCTGCGCCTTTCGAAGTCGGCGATGCAATTCAACATCGAGCCAGTCGTCCATGGTTGGGTTCCTTTGTGCTGCCCTGGGAAGGGTCACTGCGCCGGCCGATGTTTCACATGGAGCATTTCGTTCACGGCCAGCTCACATCGCTGGGAGCCGCGCCGTCCATTCGACCCGATGCCCGCGCGGCACATCGCGGTCGCGGATATAGACCGTGTCCGGCACCTCACCGGCAAAGGTTTCGATGCGCCGCACGTCGGGATCGATGCCGCTAAAGAACTCGATGCAGCCGCTCATGTCGCAGCAGTTGTCCTCGGCCATGTAGAGCCTGCCGATCCGGCGTTCGAAGTCGTAAGCGATGCCTCGAACGTCGCACATGATCTCCTGGGCTTTGCCTCGCATCTCAGTCTCCCTTCAGAACCGCAGCGTTAGCCGGACCATCCAGCTCGCAGGTCGCCCACGAGCCGAAGGCGAAGGCGCGCAGCAGCCCGCCGTCGGCGCCCTTGAAGACGAGCGCGCCGCCCGCCGAGATCGCGGCGGCGGTCGCCGTCACCAGGAGCGGCGTCGTCGCGGTGCTGAGATGCACGCGCCAGGACGAAGGCGGCGGCGGTGGCGGCTTGGGCTGCGCGGGCTTGTTCGGCATGGTTGTTCCTGCTGCTGCTGAAAGGGCCGGTTTGTAAGCACGCCTTGGGCTGCGCATCTGACACGCCGACGCCGACATCTGCCGACATTTGCCGACATGTCGGCGTTTGTCGGCACCGGCAAGGAATGCCGACATGCCGACATGCCGACACACCCCCTTAGGGGGTGTCGGCAATGTCGGCGTCGGCGTCCAGCCCAGGCGATGTCTCAGGCGGTCCATAAGAACACCCGACCATCGGCAGAAGCCTCGGTGAACAGGCGCTGGATTTCGACGGCCTTGACGATGCTGCGGTCGTACGCCTTGGTCTTGCGGTCGATTTCGCGCCTGCGAGCCTTCGCGTCATCCTCGTCGACTAGCTTGGTCGGTTTGGCGTAGCGCTGGAAAAAGACCTCGCGCACCTTGCCGTCTTCGACCACATCGGCCCATGGACCGTCGTGGCCGCGTACCTGTCGACGCTCTTTGCCCCCTTTGGCGCTCTTGGCGTATTCGAAGCAGTCCAGCAACAGGGAGAGGCTGGCACTGGGGCGTTGGACCTTCGCCTTTGCAGCGACAGCGACATCGGTCGCCCACTCGACCGTGTCGAGCATCAGGATGGTTTCCATGCGGCCGTGCCGGTTCACGCCCAGGTCGATGCGCTCCATCTCCGCCTGGAGCGCGAAGCCGGTCGCGCTGTTCTTCGCTCCGATGACGATGATGTCGGCGGTCCATGGCCCCTCGATACCGTCAGCGGTTTTGATGACATGCCACGACGCGACGATGGCCCCGGGCAGGGAGGTGTGGCCGCGCGGCTTATCGGCGGCTCGGTCAGCATCGGTCGCTGCGCTTTCGTGATGGATCGCTATGCATAGGCACCCGAAGACCTCGGCGACGTGTTCTGCATTGTTGACGAAATTCTGCATGCCCTTCTCATTCTCGCCCTCGCTGCCGACCATGCGCGCCAAGGTGTCGAGGAAGATCGCGACGGGCTGGACGTCGCCCAGTTCATTCGTGATCGCTTCGATGAGTTCCTCCCGGTCGCTCGGGTTCGTGCCGAGGTTCGGCCGCCCCTTGATGATGTAGAGCGGTAGTTCATCAAAGCCGGCCCTCTCGCGACGGTAGGCTTCGACGCGAACGTCGAACCCATTCATGTCCTCGGCGACGACGTAGACCACTGAGCCATGGGCCAGCGCGCGTTCCGCCCACGCCTTCTGGCGCTGATCTGCGAGTGCCACGGCGACGTCGAAGCCGATGAACGATTTGTAGCTCTTGTACTTGCCCCAGATCGTCGCGAGGCCGGTCATCGGCAGTAGGCCATCGATCAGCCAGTGGTCGTCCATCGGGTCATAGTGAATATCGCGCACTGGGATGAGTTTGAAGCGGGAGCGCTGGCGCTTGCTGCGCTTGGCGCGCTTCAGCGTGGCGTCCATTTCCGCCGCTGACGCCGTGCTGTAGGTCGTTTCAGGCGGCATTGTTCACCTCATCCCAATCGATGCAGCCGTTCGGTGGTTCGCCGACGAAGACCTCGATGCCGGCTTCGCTGTATCGCTCGACCAGCTCGGCGGCAGCGCGCCGGCCGGCCGGGTTGGGGTCGCTGTAGATCACGACCTGCTCGATCACCGGCAGCACCGGCAGCCCGCCCATCACCGAGGCGTTGAGCCCGCTCCAGATCGGCGTGGCGGCCGGCCCGCACTCGCGTCGATAGGTCGTCATCATCGCCAGCGACTTCTCGATGCCCTCGGCGATGCCGAGCCGCGTGGTGATCTCGGCATCGTCGACCAGCCTGATCACGCCGCCCTTCGCCGGGTAGCCTTTCAGCGTGCGCTTGTTGGGCGTGATCGGCGCCTTGCCGCTGCCGTCAGGCAGCAGATCGGTGAAGTGCAGCGTCTGCACCCTGGTGGCGTCGAGCAGGTCGGTCACCAGCGCCACCATGGCCGGCCAGGGGAAGTGCGGCGGCGTTTCCGGCCAGAAGCGCAGCACCGCGTCGAGCTCCATCAGCATGACGTCGTCGCCGCAGCGCTTGCGCAGGTAGGTCTCGACCGGCGTACCTCGGATCGGCTTGCCGAAGCGCTCGAACATGTGGCGCGGCTTGTCAGGATCGGCGGGTGCCGGCCCAGGCTTCGATCTCGGTGGCGTGTAAGGCCGGCGCTCGCGGCGCTCGCGCTCGTCGAGCAGGCCGCGCTTGTTCAACGCGCGCAGCACGTCGATGGGCGTGCAGCCCGCGAAGCAGTGCACGACGATCTCGGCCAGCTCGCCGTCGCGGATCGACAGCGGTCGCGGCGACTTCTTGTGTTCGTCAACCGGACAGCGGCACAGCCAGCCGGCGCCGTTCCTTTTGACGTTGCCTAGTACCTGGGCGATGTCGGCGGCGGTCATGGCGCCACCGCCTTGACGAGGCAGCTCGTCGAATGCGACGTGACAGTAGGCATAGCACCACCTCCCCGGTGTGCATCGTTCGTTTGCCATCTGCCACTTTCATTGCCGCCGGCTCATGCAGGGCCGGCGGATTTTTTTGCGTCAGGTGCGCTTCGCCTTCGGCCTGGGCGCGGCCTTCGCCTTCTTCGCGGATGGCGCCCGCTTGTGGAAACCCTTCTTGTGCACGGGCGACGGCAGCGGGATCGGCCCCGTCGTCTGCCGGACATAGCCGCGCGGAATGTTGGGCAGGCCGTCGCGCGCGACACGCTCATCCTCGACGGCAGGAATGATTTGGTATCGGCCGATGTAAACGCACTTAAGCAGGTCATGGCTGATCGCGCGCTTGAGCGTGGTCACGCTCGTGCCATGGCGTCTGGCAAATTCCCTGACGCGCCGCGCGCGTGGTTCGATGTCGTTTTCGTAGTCGCGCATTCGAGCCCTCCCGTTGGAAACATGGGCAAAGGCTAAAAGGCCGTGCCCCACGCCCGCAATGGAACGGGCCTCATGATCGGCGTGGGGCAGGCGAGTGCAGCCTGGGGCAGCCTGGGGCTGGCAAGGGCAGCCTGGGGCAGCCGACCACTGCGTCGCCTCGCAGTAAGTTGGGGATAAGTTGTTTTTCAGCGCGCCTTGCGGGCGCCCGCCGTCTTGCCGAGGCAGAAGTCCGACCACGCCTGCATCATCGCGCGGCGCGCATCGAGCAGGTCGGATCGTTGGTATGAAGCCTCGACGCCTGCCACGCGATGCGCCAACGCCGCCTCGGCGATCTCGCGCGGGTAGCCGTTATCGGCCGCCCATGACCTGAACGAACTGCGAAAGCCGTGCACCGTCGCGTCGATGCCCATGCCCTTGAGCAACATCAACATCGCCATATTCGACAGCGGCCTGTCGGGTGAGCTGCCCGCGAACAGCAGCGCGCTGCGCTCCCTGGCGGGCTTGAGCTGCTCGACGATAGCGGCGATGCCGCTGGTGATCGGCACGCGGTGCGGCTTGCGCCGGCCGACTTCGCCCTTCATGCGCGCCGCAGGGATCGTCCATATGCCGTGGGCGAACTCGGGAAAGCGCGCGCCCAGGGTCTCCCCGGTGCGCGTCGCCGCCAGGATGGTGAGCCGCAGCGCGCTGGCCGACAAACTGTCGTTGGCGAGCAGCCGTTTCATCAGCGCCGGCACCTCGCGCCAGGGCAGCGCCTTGTGGTTGCCACGCGGCTTCTCGGCCACGAACGCCGACAGCGACCGCTTCAGATCGGCATAGCGTGCCGGGTTCGGCCGGTCGGTCAGCTTCAGCGTGATCGCTTCGTCGAACACATGCTCGATGCGGCGCCGCAGCCGGCGGCTGGTGTCGCTCATGCTGCCCCACACCGGCCTCAGCGTCTTCAGCACATCGCCGCGCTCGATGTCGGCGACGACCATATTGCCGAGCGTGGGATAGGCATACGTCTCCAGCACCTGCCGCCATGAGCGGCGCGTCGCCGGATGGCGCTGGCTCTGCTCGAAGTCGGCCAGCACCATCTCGCTGACCTGCTTGAACGTCGTGCCGCTGGCGCGATGTGCTTCGCGCTTCTGGCGACGTTCCTCGCGGCGTTCGTGCAGCGGGTGCTGGCCCAGCGCGCGGGCCTTGCGCAGCTGCGCCGCCATCTCGCGCGCCTCGGGCGCACCGACCTGGGTGAGGGAGCCCAAGCCCATCATGTGAACGCGCTTGGCGATCTGAAAGCGAAAGGCCCAGCTGCCGCCGCCGCCTGGGCGCACGCGCAGGAACAGCCCACCGCCGTCGTGCAGCCATCGCTGATTAGGCAGGTGCTTGCCCGTCGCGATCCGCCGTAGTGTCAGCGCGTCGATCCGCGCCAGCGCCTTGCTGAGCCTCACGCCCTTCCTCGATGCCATCTGCCTGCCGTCCGTTCTGTAGTCCGTTATGCGGTTTGTATGCAGTATGGCGCGCACTTACGGGAAAGGCAAAAGAACGGTGTGGATCAATGAAAGGCCGTTTTTGCGGGCTTTTACCGGCTTTGCGCTGGGACGGGAAGCCGGCTGAAACGGCCTTGTGGCGCTCCCTACGGGATTCGAACCCGTGTTTGAGAGGGCCGCGTCCTACGCTCGTTGTGATGGTGGCCGACGACAGCAGCGCCAAGGCCCGACTAGCGCGTTGGATACTGACGGCTAGCCTCCAGCTTTTTCTTCTCCTTGTCCTCCATCGCTTGAACCAACGTTATCAAGTTTTGGTTCACCGGCACGTGGTGACGAGCCCAGATCGCGCGTCTATATGTAAGGCCGTATATGACCCCAGCTACCGCGTCAGCACAGTCCTTGCTGAAATTGGGTGGATGATCAATCCGGCCGCTTTGTGGATCGCGCTCCAGCCGAACAATCTCCGAGAGTGCCTTTTCATGACTGGGCGCTCTAACGCGCCCATCATAGAAGGCGGTCTTCATCACGTCGTATGGCAGCGTTTCCTTGTCCATCGATCGCGGCCCCACAATGAAGCCCTCCTGCCTCAGGATCTGCATGCTATCGGCCGACTGGTATGAATCGAAACTGATCCACTTCAGGTTCATGCCCTGCTCGCGCAGTTTATAGAAAAGCTTGCGAATGTTCTCAAACTCGATCTCGCCATTGCGTGGCGGCTTGACCTCCAGGATCAAATCGAAATTGATCTGCGGCATCCACTCGACCGTGTTATCCGAGCGCGATACCTCCATAAAGCCTTCCACCCATCCGATAGCTACGCCCGCACTGTCGCCGGTCAATCCGAGATCGACATGGGCCCACCGCGGCTCCTCAGGACGTAAGATACGCTTCGTATATATGGACGGTCGCGAGATGAAATCCGTGCTGTCCATCGTCAGCACGGACCGGCACTGACCGAACGCCTGCGAAACCGCTTTGGTGTTGACGATGAAGGGGTGCAAAGCAAATGTCGCATTGCCAGCGATGTCACGGATTGCAGACAGAATGTCTCGAGCGAACTCGGAGCGAAACTCTTCCGGGACTTCCATCACAAGTTCAGCGTCATCGCGGGCGACTTCGACTCCCTCCCCCAAAATGCAGGGTTTGCGCGTCTTGTCGCCAAGGAACAGCCTAAAATGCTTATCGCCGTATGTGCCTTTTGGCTTGATCTGCCAAAGGGTGCGATCATAGACGAAGATGCCGGTCCTGCCGGTACGAGCTATTTCCTCGCGTGCTTCCAGTTGTTTTCGGTCGGTGAACTCGCCGGGGTACCGTTTGGATGATACCAGGCACAGCATTCCCGGCAGACGCCCTCCGGCGGCCATGAAGCGCGACTTTCGGCGACGGACAATGGAGTTGTACATCTCGGTGGCTTGATCGAATACGCGGCCGTCGACAGCGTTCTTAGACTGTTCGACCACCGCCATGAAGTTTATTTCGTCGAGTATCGCCCCAAAGATGTTGCTGCCGATCGCGGCGTTGACGTCACCGGACAGCGGCCGCACGACGATGCGTCGGGGAAACACCATCTCCGACGTGATATTCTTGCTGAACGGGAAGTACTGACAGAAATACGGAGACCGGGTCAGCATCGCCCTAAAGCGCTCGTAGTCGGTCGACTTGGCCAGCATCTTGTTCAACGACTGGAAGGCAAACACGATTTCGGACGACGGCTCGAGATTGAAAAACTGGTGGGGATCCTTGAGGCACGACAGGACGTAGAGCTGGTAAGCGGTAGTGAACAGCGCGATCGTAGTCTTGCCTGTGCCAATCGCACCGGTCAGGACGGCTTCAACATACTTGCCGGAGTTGAGCTCGCGCAGTTCGTCCATTACTGCCGGGTACAGGTTACCACGACTGTCCAGGAAGCTAGGACTTTCAACGAAGGTTTGAACGTCCACCGGCATCGTGGCGTAGGCGTCCCTGTCCGGCCAAAACCCGAGAAAATGATCGGCTGCTTGCCGCAGGAATGCTCCGCGAAGTTCGCTGGACAAGGTCGCGGCGTGCTTTAGCACTGCAAGACCTGACAGTCGGACTCTTTCTATGACGTCGTATGCCGCGTCTGCCGTGAGAGCGTTAGCGAGGCTCATTCACTTTACGCCCTGCAGGAGGTTCGATCTGGTGATGAGCTCGTGATCTTCGGCCGTCAGATCGAAGGCGGTCTGATCGGTCGCGGCCGTATCCGAAACTTTGCTCGACTTGACGAACAGATCGAATGCGAACTTCAACGCCTTCAGATCGCCATTCATCACCGCGGCCTTGAGCTTGTGGTCCATGATCTCTATGAACGGCATCTTCTTCGGCTTGCCGTTTTTGAAAACGGTGACGGGTGTGGCGAACATTTCTTGCATATAAGTCTGAGCATTTTTCGCGCCTTTGGGACGTCCTTTTGGATTGCCCGACTTGCCCTTTTTGAACTGGCCGTGCTTGGGTGGCTTTCCATGGCCGACCTCGTACGAACCGGAGGTCGGTTTTGTAGCCTGCTTCTCGTTGCTGCTCATGGTCTTCTTCCCGTCACGCGGCGTCTGCAGCGCGAGGCGCCGCCGCGACCAGCTCATCAAACGTTTTGCCGGTCTCCGCATGGACTGCAGCCTGGCCGGTCAGGACCTGCCAGCGACCGATCGCGGCGTCGACGTAGTGCGGGTCAAGTTCGATGGCGCGGCCGATACGGCCGGTCTTCTCAGCTGCGAGAAGGGTTGTGCCGCTGCCGACGAACGGATCCAGCACGATACCTCCGCGCTTCGAGCAGTCCTTCAGCGCGTCCACCACCAGCGGCAACGGTTTTACCGTCGGGTGGGCGCGTAGCTCGTCCATGCGGCCGCGCCTGAAGGTGTTGACCCCGGGATAGTCCCAGACGTTGGTACGATAGCGGCCCTTCTCGCCCAGCCCGAAATTGTTGATGTGCGGGCCGCTGCCCACCTTGAACACGAACACCATCTCGTGCTTGGAGCGGTAGAAGGTGCCCATCCCGCCATTGGTCTTGTTCCACACGCACACGTTCTTGAGCTCGTAGAGCTCGCTGGCGGCGTCCAGAACCTCGGCCATGTGGCGCCAGTCCATGCAGATGTACTGGATCGCCCCATCCTGGCTGTAATCGACTGCATGGCGCATGAAGGAGTGCAGGAACTCGGTGAATTCGGCCGTAGTCATCTCGCCCGATGCCATGGCGAAGTTTTGGTGGTGGACCGAGCCCAGACCACAGACATGGCCGTCGATGCCGACGTTGTACGGTGGGTCGGTGAACATCATCTGCGCGCGGTCCTCGCCCATCAGCCTGTGGTAGGAAAGCTGCTCCAGCGCGCTGCCGCACAACAGAAGATGCTTGCCGAGCTTCCATAGGTCGCCGAGGGCGCTGACTGCCGGGCGGTCGCGCTCCAGTTCCGGTACCAGTTCCGGCTTCGGCGCCTTTGCGAGCTTCGGTGCCTCCAGGCGGTCGAGGTCGACCGAGTCGAAGCCGGTTACCTCGAAATCGAAATCGACCACCAGCGACAGCTCCTGCAACTCGGCCCTGAGCAGGTCGTCGTCCCAGCCGGCTAGCTCGGCCAAGCGGTTGTCAGCAAGCATAAAGGCTCGCTGCAGCTCCTCGGTCAGGTGCTTGACGACGATAGTCGGCACTTCCTTGAGGCCCAGTTGCTGAGCGGCCCTGAGGCGTCCGTGGCCGGCAAGAACCACGCGTTTGTCGTTGATGACAATGGGGTTGATAATCCCGAACTCGCGGAAACAGGCGGCAATGTGGTTCACCTGACGGGGGCTGTGCGTGCGCGCGTTGCGGGCGTTGACTATAAGGTTGGAGACTAGGCAGGGCTCGATCATCGGGGCGAACGTTTGGACCAACGCCCTGCGGTCGGCCTCGCGGAAGTCCGCCTCGCCCACTACCGGCTGGCGAGACTCGTTCTGATCCTTTTTGTCCTTCGAAAACTTGTCCACGACACACCTTCTATATGTCTGCCCCGCCTCCGCCCTTGTGGGGGCGGAGATGAAAGCCATGGTGCCGGGCGTAGGACCCTCAGGCGCCGGCCTCACGGACACAGATAGAAGGGGTCTAACTAAAATTCACTGCGTCCCAGCCGAAGTGGATGCATCCTGCACCACCCCCTCATTTCGCCGGTTCAGATGTCGGCCGCTCCACAACTTGGGCTGCGTATTGACGGCCCAAGCGATGCCAGCCAACGGACATGAGTTCCTCCTGATCGAATGCCATCGCGCCGCAAGCAGGCCCAGAGGAGGCCGCCGTGCCGCGGGAAAGTAGTTGCCGCAGGGGAACAGCTGGCGTCAGCTCAGAAGATGAACTGGCACGGTGCATCCCGCCCTCCAGTCGGACCCGATGCGCTGGAAAAGGCCTGTGACATGCCGATGCTAGCTCACCTCTTTCGGCAGGCAAGGGGCGCCAGCCTAAGGTTTTATGCGGGTTTTTTGAATCGCCCGATTACGATCCGGCGCCCCAGTAGCGACTAGGCACCCAACTCGAGCATTGGCATGCTCTCCACCGATGAGCTCAACCGGGCACCACCGAGATGGCAGCTGCCGGCTCGGTCGTCCCGATAGACCTCCGGCTTGTCGCTCGTCCGCGCTCAGGCTGGCTCCCTGTTCTTGTACCGATGCTTCCCTGTTCGGCAGTCATAAGCTCCCTGATCTTTTTGACCACGACTGTGCGACAGCGTGCCATTGCTGAGCGTTTGCGGCGCTAAAGGCCGTAGACGGGCGGCCTCAATCGGCAAACTCCCTGTAAATTTCCCTGTTAGCAGGGAAATTAAGGCGGAGACCGGTTCGAATTGGACTGGATGCACAGCCAAGGCCAGTTCTCCCTTCGGCATGTCGTGCTACAGTTTCGCGCAGGCGAGGCTGTGATCTCGCCCTCTGCCACTGGGAGGGCCTTGCAATGCCATTGCCCATTGACGGCACGGCGTCCCCAGATGATCGAAATGCGGCTGTAGCGGCTCTCCTGTTCGCGCCGGATTGGACGGTAGCGCGCGACTTTGCGATGTCGGAGCCGTGGCTGCTTTCTCCGCAGGCGGACGACGAACTTGCGGCTGTCCTGGCGAGGTTCGTCGAACAGGAGAAAGCCGATCCGAACATGATCCCGCTTGCCGGCGCGGTCGCGATCGTTCGCGAGCGCCTTGTCCGGGCGCGGCAGGCCGGCGTCGGCTGCGCGTTCGATGACCTCATCGCCCTCGATGAACGCTTCGTCGCCATCGCCGCCATGCATCGGATGGTCGACGTATACGTCGCAATGAGAGACCAGCCCCAGTTGAGCAGCGACCTGGGGGTCGAGGAGCTGCGCCTGCAGCTGACGCGCGTCTACTCACACGACAAGACCCTGTGGCAGCAGCTTGTGACGCTGCACAACGTAGCGCTTCGCATACGCCGCGAAGGAATCGATTTCCTCCGCCGCCTGGCCGAAGGCCAGCCGCCGCCGGCGGCGACTGAGGCCGAGCGGATCTTCGCGCCTCTCCGGCTGGTTGCCCCGCCGGACGCGACCGAACGGCATGTCGAGCAATGCGAGCGGGTGCTCGCCCTGCTCGAAGGACAACCCGTGTCGGATCTCTGGTTCGAAGTGCAGGCGCGGCTTGCCAGCTTCCTGCTCGAGCTGCGAGAGGGCGACCACGGCGCCAACATCACGCGTGCACGATCGATCTACAAATCGATCCTGGACCGGGATCCGCAGGAATCTTCCGCGGCATGGGCCCCAGCGGTTTGTGGGTACGCGAACACGCTCGTCGCCGATCCCGGTGCGGCGCCGGCGGAGTTCGAGAGGTCGCTGGCCTTGCTTGATGCGCTGGTCCGGCGGACCCGGCAAGCGGGCGACGTCGACACGCTCGTCGTTGCGCTCAGTTGTTACGCCAGCGCCCTCGCGGCGAGCCCCGTTGGCGACCGCGACGCGTTGATCGAACGCGCGATCGAAGCGCAGCTCGAGCAAATCCGCGTGCTCGGTTCGGCCGATCGAAACCCGCAGCTCTGGGGGCGTGCGCACCACAATCTCGGTGGTTTGTACGAGCGCCGCGGGCTCGCTGCGCGTTCACAGAACATCGATGACGCGGTGCGTGCATTGCGCGTGGCGCTGGAAGTTCGAACCCGTGAGAGCGATCCGGTCGGGCGCGCCCGCACGCTGCGCAATCTCGCCATCATCCTCCCGGAATGGAGCGGCGCCGATTCCCAGGAGGTCGCCGTCGCTATGGCCGACGCGTGCCGGCAAGAGGCGGCCGCCCTTCAGCGCGAAGACCCTCGCGCGTCGGCCCGGCCTGCCGAATGGGGCGGCCTCGCGGGCGAGAGTTCGGCCCTCGAGCGCGACCTCGACCCCTACCTTGCTCTCCCGCCGGACGAGCAGGTGGCGCAACTGGAAGCGGCGATCGAGAACCACCGCAGCGTGATCGCGCGGCTTTCGCGGGAGCGGACGCCGATACAATGGGTCCAGTGGACCGGCGGGCTGGGCCGTCTGCAGGCGCAGCTGGCGCATTCGAAGCCCGAGGCCGCCCACGAGGCGTATGCGAATCTCGTTGCTGCGGTCAAGGCGGCTCCACCGTCGTCGCCGCCGCGCCTCACCCGAAGGCTGCACGCTGCGATCGGCGAGCTGGGCCACCAGGTCGGCGACTGGAACACCTCGCTGCTCGGTTACTCGGCTGCGCTGGCGCTGAGCGACGTGCTCTTCGATGAAGCGGCCATGCCGAAGAGCCGAAGCAGAGAGCTAGCCGACATGCGTGGCTTTGCGTTGTTCGGCGCCTATGCCGCCACGCGGCTGGGAAAACTGGACGAAGCCGTTCGGCTCGCCGAGCACGGCCGCGGCCGGTCGATGGTGGAGACATTGGCTGCTTGCGAACTCGTCACGAGCGGCGCATCGACCGAACTGCGCGCGGACATCGCCAGCGCGTCACGACGCATCGTCGCGCTCGAGGAAGAGCTGCGTGGCTTCGAGCGCGATGATGCCGCGGTCGTCGCGGAGGAGGTGCGCAACAAGCTCGCCGACGCGTTTGGCGCCGATCCCAGCCCGCTGAAATTCCGCGTCACGAATCCCGGCGATCACCAGGACAAGACGCAGGACTACGTCCGCGCCGCATCCGAGCTGCGGGCCGCACGGGCGGACCTGCGCGGTGCCCTCGCGAGGGCGCGCAGCGAAAGCCCTGGCGGGAATGCCGGCAGCCTCGACGCAGCTGCGGTTGCCGGCATCGCATCGGGGCTCGAATGTCCCATCGTCTACGCTGCCGCTACCGTCTATGGCGCCGCCGCGATCTTCGTGCCGCCCGACGGGAAACTCGACTCGCTGCTGCTTGAAGCGATCAACAGCGACATCACGCGCGAGATGCTCGATGGCGCGCACGGGAAGCCGGGCTACGCGGCTGGAGCGATGGCCGGCGACGCGACCGCGCTGCAGGCGGCACTGCCGGGCATTCTCGACCTGCTCCGTACCGGCCTGATGGAGCCGCTGTCGCAAAAAGTGACGGCGATCGGCTACGACAAGGCCGTGCTCATTCCGCTCGGCAGCCTGGGCTTGCTGCCATTGCACGCGGCGCTCGCCGGCAGCACACCTGCCTTCGCGTACGCCCCCTCCGCCCGCGCGCTGTCGCGGGCGGTCGCGGGACGCGCGCGTGCGGCGGATGCGGCGCCATCGCTCCTGGCCGTCGCCGATCCCCAACGCGAGGCATATCCCCCGTTGCCGTTCGCCGTCGCCGAGGTACGTGTCACCCAGCAGGACGCCGCATGGTCTCAAAAGACCATTTGCATCGGACCGGAGGCGTGCTTGAGCAGCGTTGTTGCGGCCGCGCGGGATGCGACGCACCTCCACATCGCCTGTCATGGCGAATTCCGTCCGTCCGACCCGCTGGAGTCCGCACTCCTGCTCGCTGGCGAGGAGAAGATCACGCTTCGCATGCTGCTCACCGGCGCCGTTGCCTTGTCGGCGCCGCGGCTTGCCGTGTTGTCGGCGTGCCAGACGGCGAATGTCGAGTTTCGCTCCATTCCGGACGAAGTGCTCGGACTTCCGTCGGGCCTCCTGTTGGCAGGCGTGCCGGGCATCGTCGCCACGATGTGGCTGGTCGACGACCGGGCCGCTGCGTTCTTCGCGCAACGCTTCTACGAGGAATTGTTCGTCGAGAAGCGCGAACCGGTTGCCGCTGTCGCCGCGGCGCAGCGCTGGCTGCGCGATGCATCCGCCGGTGAACTGCATGTGCGCGCGCAGTCGATGCGCCAGGCCCTCGCAAAAGAAGACGACACGGCTCGTGCGGCGATGTCGAGGACATGGCGCAATCTCGTGAGCAGACCCGCCGGCGACCGTCCCTTCTCCACGGCCGAGTTCTGGGCGGCCTTCACCTACGTCGGCGCCTGAGGTCTAGGCCCGGTAGCTCCAGTATCTTCGTGCGGCGTCGCCGGCGCGCTCGAGGTCGAAGCGTTTGTCCGGTTCGAGGCGCTGGGCAATGACAGCCGACATGTCGCTGAGGATCGAGCGTTTGCTTCCGAAGTACGAATGGCGCAGGCCAACGAGACTGGTGTCGACCCTGGACGCATCGATCGTGTCGATGCCGTCGACGATCATGAGCGAGGTACCGGCCTCTCCGGCCCGCGGATATCCGTGCAGCACCCGCGACGCTTTGAGCGCGACGTCCTGCGAGGATGCGTACAACGTGCAGCGTCCGGCGCGCCCTCTGAACGCTTCGGCAAGCTGGACGAACTTGTCGCACCCGATATCGGGTGCGGCGAAGATCACCTGGGACAATGTGGCCGCACCCGGCGGCAGTTCCTGCGGGTCGAGGCGCTCGAGGGTATTCATCAGCGCGCGATTGCCCATACTGTGGGCGATGACGTGCACGTCACGCGCGCCGATTTCGATGAGCGCGACGCGCAGGAATGCCTCGAAGTGCTGGCGCGACCAGTCGATCGTGTCTTCGTCCACGGTGTACCATTTCGGGTCGGCCGCTGACGCCCAGCTGTACAGGAGGGTCCGGCCCGGGAACTTGAGGTCGACGGAGATCTGCGCCGCCCGCCGCGCCGCATCCTCGAACGACACGTTGTAGCCATGCACGAAGACAAGCGCGTCGCGCGCGTCTGCCGACACGAGGGAGTGGCGCACCTCACTGACGAATGCATCCCTGCCGAGTGCCTGGACATCGACCAGGATGACGTGTTTGGCGGCATCTGCCTTGAATTCGAAACGCCACCAGGCCGGGCCCGTGAGCTGGCCGACTTTGCGATCTTCCGTGCCGACGGGGACGCTGACGCGGGCGATGCCGAATGCGGGAGAGCCGCGCTTGCCGGTATAGTAGGTCTTCGGTCCGTCGTCGGGCCCCCGGGCGCGATCGGTGCCATAGAACACCGGGATCACGACGACATGCTCGATTTGCTCGGCCGGCGGCGGGGCGAATTCTATCGTCGCACCGCCGCGTCGCGTCGCCGATTCTTCGGGTTCCTGCGTTTCCTGCATGGCGCGCCGAACCAGGTCCTGCCCCTCGGGCGGCGCCTCTGCCAGCAGCCGCCCGAGCAGTTCGTCCAGGTCCTGGCCGATCGACGCCGCATCGTCCTCCCGGTCGAGGCGACCGGCGAGCACGAGGAGGTCGTCGCGAAACCGCGGCCATTCGGCCCCGAACAGCCGCTCCAATTGGGGCGCAAGCTCGAGCAGTGCGAGCAGCAATCGAAGCGTGTCGGACATGGGTCCTCGCTTGCAGGGGTGTTTCCCGGAGCCTCCGGATCAGGCCCTCGCTGTCCCCTGCCAGGAGAATCTTATCCAGACGAACAACGGTCCTCTAGCAGGATATGCGAGCGCCAGACGCATGGTTACGCGGTTTCGAGGACGCGCCCCTTTCGCGCTGGCCGGCGAACCGGCATCAGCTCGGCGATCTGCACCGCATTGAGCGCGGCCCCCTTGCGCAGGTTGTCGCCCGACACGAACAGGGCAAGCCCATGCTTGACCGTGGGATCGGGGCGCACGCGGCCGACGAAGACTGCGTCGCGGCCGGTCGCCTCCAGCGGATTGGGCACGTCGGACAGCTCCACCCCGGGCGCTGCGCGCAAAATCTCCAGCGCCTTGGCGACCGGCAGCGGGCGGTCGAACGCGATGTTCATCGACAGCGAGTGGCCGGTCCACACCGGCACGCGCACGCAGGTGCCCGAGACCGCGAGGTCGGGGATCTCCAGGATCTTGCGGCTCTCGTCGCGCAGCTTCACTTCCTCCTCCGAGTAGCCGTTCTCGACGATGCGGTAGTTGAGCGGCACGACGTTGTAGGCGATCGGCACGGCCCACTTGGCCGGCGCGGCCAGCTCCACCGCCTGGCCGTCATGCACCAGGGCGGTGGCGCCGACGCCCGCGCTCAGCATCTGGGCCTCGAGCTCGTCGACGCCCGCCAGGCCCGCGCCCGACACGGCCTGGTAGGTGCTGGCCACCAGGCGGCGCAGCCCCGCCGCCTTGTGCAGCGGCTTCAGGACCGGCATGGCGGCCATGGTCGTGCAGTTGGGGTTGGCGACGATGCCCTTGGGAATGTTCCTGAGCGCATGCGGATTGACCTCGGCCACGACCAGCGGGACCTTGGGATCGGTGCGCCAGGCAGAGGAGTTGTCGATGACGATGGCGCCGGCGGCGGCCACGATCGGCGCCAGCTTCCTCGACGTCTCACCGCCCGCCGAGAAGAACACGACATCGAGCCCGGCATAGTCCGCGGTCTCGGCATCCTCGACGACGATCTCCTGGTCCTGCCAGGCGCGGCGCTTGCCGGCCGAGCGCGCCGAGGCGAACAGGCGCAGCGAGCCGACCGGGAAGTTCCGTTCGGCCAGGATGGACCGCATGAGCTCGCCCACCATCCCGGTCGCACCGACGATACCGACGTTGAGCGGGTTGGCGGGCGATTGAGGGTGTTCTTCCGACGACATGACGCTTCTCCTGGTTTCAGCCGGAGACGGAGCGCCCGCGAACGACAAAGGCCCCGTCTAGCGGCGGGGCCTTCAAGGGTTCGTTCGCTTCTACCTGACGATTAGCGCGCGCAAGCCCCTGCCGACCCACCGGTGGTGGCGGCTTTTTTGGTGACTCGGGTCTCGGCGCGGAACGACATGGCGGCTTTTATAGATCGGCGGCAGGAAATTTGCAAAGGTCGATGCATGCCCCCCACCTCTGATCTCGGGACCTACGATGCCATCGTCCTCGGCCTCGGCGCGATGGGCGCGGCGGCGGCCTATCAGCTGGCAAAGCGCGGCGCCAAGGTGCTGGGCATCGACCAGTACGCCCCGCCGCACGAGCTCGGCTCGACCCATGGCGACACGCGCATCACCCGCATCGCCTGCGGCGAGGGGCCGGAATACTCGGCCTTCGCCGCCCGCAGCCACGAGATCTGGCGCGAGCTCGAGGCGAAGACGGGCCTGGACCTGCTGACCCAGAACGGTTTTTTGGCAATTTCCGGCGCCGGCCAACGCTCGGCCAACCACGGCGTCGCCAGGTTCCTCGACGCCACCGTGGCCGCGGCAAAAGCGGCCGGGGTGAGCTACGATCTCCTCGACAGCGCGGCGCTCAGGCAGCGCTACCCCGCCCTCACTATTGTCGACGGCGATGCGGCCTACCACGACACGGTGAGCGGCTTCGTCCGTCCGGAGCGCTGCGTAGAAGCCCAGCTGAAAACCGCCGCCGCGCTCGGCGCCGAGGTGGCGCTCAACGAGAAGGTCGTCTCGTTCGCCCAGGACGGCAGCTCGGTCACGGTGAAGACGGACAAGGAGACCTACCGCGCCAGCCAGCTGATCGTGGCGGCCGGCGCCTGGCTCCCCGGCATGCTGAAGGCCGGGCTTGCCGGCCAGTTCATGGTGACCCGCCAGGTCCTCTACTGGTTCCGCGCCCGCAGCGAGGCCGCCCACGCGCTGTTCTCGCCCGCGCGCTTCCCCGTCTACATCTGGCAGCTGCCGGCGCCGCAATCGATCTACGGCTTTCCCGCCACCGGCGGCCTGGAGGACGGCGTCAAGCTCGCGACCGAGCAGTACGACGTGGCGACCACGCCCGAGCAGGTTTCCCGCACCGTCGGCCCCGACGAGGTGCGCGAGATGTACGAGACCTACGTAAAACCGTTCTTCCCCGGCCTGTCGCCGGTCTGCGTCCGGCACAAGGTGTGCCTCTACACGTGGGTCGATGGCGCGCGCTTCGTCATCGATCGCCATCCCGACTTCCAGCGCGTCATCGTCGCCTCGCCCTGCTCGGGTCACGGCTTCAAGCACTCGGCCGGCATCGGCGAGCTTTTGGCCGAGATGGTGACGGCGGGCCGGAAGCCTGATCCCCGCTTCGCCTTCAGCTAGCGCTTATCGAGCGCGGCGAGGATCGCCGACACGCAGGCGGCCGGCGTCATCGCGCCAGTGTCGACCATGACATCGTAGTCGAGGAAGCCATGGACCACGCCGGCGAGACCGCGCGCCCGGCCGAGCACGCGGTCGCCGCGTTCGCGCTCGCGTGCCTCGAGGACGTCGACCGGGCAGGTGACGCCGACGGCGAACACGTCGAGCCCGGCGAAAGCCTTGCGGCAGCTCTCGTGCATCGCCCGGTCGTGCAGCACATGATCGAAGATCACGGCGTTGCCGGCGTCGACCAGAGCACGCACGGCGGGCGCCATGGCGTCGAGCAGGCGGCGGAACACCGGGCCGAAGCGGGCGGTCACGCTGGGCGGCGCCCCTGGCGGCGAGGTTGTCACCATCTCGACGCCGAGTGCCGTGAAGGCGTCGTGCTCGTCCTGCCGGCTGGTGTCGGCGCCGCGGTAGTAGCGCGGGGGCGCCATGAAGATGAAATCGTCGAAGCCCGTGACGAGATAGGGGTCGTCGATCGCCGCCTGCAGGGCGCGGCAGAGCGTGGTCTTGCCTGCGCTCGACGGCCCGTTCACCAGGATGACGTCGGGCCGGCGCATGCCTCAGAGCCGATGCCGCACCCGTGGCGTCCGCGTCGCCAGCACGGCCAGCAGCGCCGCCAGCGCCGGCGCGGCCTGGACGTAGAGGATCGACATGTTGACGGTCAGCCCGCCGTAGATGCCGGCCACGATCACACAGCACAGAAAGAAGGCTTTTACGTCGCGTCGGCCGCTCAAAAGGCCCCACAGCAGTCCGGCGGCGAGGAAGCCTTTGTACAGACCCTGGTTGGCCGCCAGCACTTTCGAGGCCTTTGCGAATTCCGGCGTCGTCTCGAAGATGCGGTAGCTGACCTCGTCGGTCCAAAGGAACATCTCGAGGACCAGGAAGCCCACCTGACTCAACATCACAATCGCCACCAGCAGCAGCGCGATGATCCGCATCGTCAGTCTCCCCCCGCGATGTTGGCTGATGCTAGAGCGGTTTCCGATTGGAGGGAACCCCGCCCGTCAGCCACGCTTCATCACCCGTTCGCGCTTCTGGTACGCCCGGGCAAGCCGTTGGCTGCGATCTTCAGCGGTAGTGAAGAGATCCGGCGCGCCGTCGTCGCTGGCCTCCAGCAGTTCCCCTTCGAGCACGGCATGCGGCTTGCGCTTGCCGTTGGCCAGCAGGTGCTCGATCTCCGCCCCGCGTTCGGCGAGCCGCCGCGACACCAGCACGGTGCGATGGCAGTCGAGCGGCTCCTTCTCGGCGCACATCAGGCAGAGCGTGGTATCGGCCGATCCCACGATCAGCCGCTCGAGTGCGTCCTTGAAGTCGGGCCGCTCAGCCAGCGCATCGTAGCCTGCGCCGTCCTTGGGTTTCCCGCCCAGGGCAGCGCCCTCGTAGCGGTAAAGAATGTCAGCCGCGGACAGGGTTTGCGCGAGCCGCTCGCGGCCGAATTGCGGGAAGCGGCGCGAGTAGGGCGTCGAGCGCACATCGACCACCGCCTCGACGCCGCCCGACTTCAAGAGGTCGACGAAGCGGCCGATCGGATGGTTGGAATGACCGATCGTTTTGATCATGCACCCATCAAATGATCACCTCCGCCGCATGTCAAACAGCCGACAGAGCCACAACACACGTTAGGATCGCAAGCGACCGCCAACTTATTCGCTTTTCCCAACCAATATTGCCGACATCGTTTTGTTCACGAGGCAGTGTGTCCCATCGGTGGGGTCTTCCGTGCGCAGGGGCCGCTTGAGTCGGCACTCATTGCGATCAGCGGGGTTCTTCACCCCATAAAAGGCGTTGATGATGGCTTGTTCCTGCTCATGATTGAACCCGTGGGTCTGGCCAAACATCACATATTGGAAAACCTGCGGCTGCGTCTTGGCCACAAAGGCAAAGTCAGGCCCATTGGGCAACACTCCGGTTGCACAGCCTTGATAGGCTTTTGGCCGGGGAAGTTTTACGCCCGTCGATTTTCCCGAGAGCGCGTAGGTATAGCACGCTCTCGGTTTTGACATCATGCAATAGTAGTGGATGGTGATATCGGACCAGTGCGTCGGAGCGAAACCTGTCTTCAGACATCCGGTCAAGTACTTGTAGCCTTCATCCGTATGCTTGGGCTGCCCGGCGAGCCGACTGCCAAAGACATCGGCGCTGGCATTCATCGCTGCCAATATCGCCGCCCCGGGAAGATCCAGATTGGCTGCGGGCGCATTGGGTCGATAGTTCGTATAGGGCGAGCCCGCATTATTGATTGGCTTGGCGACGAGCTTGTCCAGGTCATCTTGTGTAGGAACCGGTATCCAATCAACGACAGCATTGACCTTGTCCACGGAAGTCCCAATGCCAAGCTTTTCAAGTGTCGCTGCGTCAAGGGCGCCTGTCTCTGGAAGCGCGGATTTTTTTTGAAACGCCAGGACGCCCGTTTTCGTCAAGCCGCCCGCGATCCCGTCCAAAGGCCCGGGGTCGTGACCAAGTGTTGCAAGTTTTGACTGGGCTTGTTGGGTAACCGGGTTATAGCCTTCTGCGTGAACAGCGTGAGGCAGTCCCAGTCCGACCGCAATCATCAGACATGGTAACACGTTCCGTCGCATGGCATTTGTCATGACATTGTCTCCCGCCTTGGCTGATGACGTTTAAGATTGCAGTGATTCGTCATAGTTGGTCATTGAACCTGTCAGTCCCACTCGACCGAGAAATGCTGTGGGAACGGCGTTCCGCCCGTGTCGATCCGTCCGGCATTGCCGGCGGCCCGGCGCAGGCCGGGCTTGACCAACAGCGGCTTGAGGATCGCCGGCATGACGGCGCGGTTGATATAGGCGCCGAAACACGTGTGCATCCCGTATCCCCAGAGCATGTATTCGCCCCACGGCCGGTCGATGCGAAAGGATTCCGGCGCTTCTATTTTCAACGGGTCGAACATTGCGGACAGATTTGACGCCAATACCATGGTGCCCTTCGTGATCTTGCGCGCGCGCAGGCTGCCGGCGGCGATTGTTGCGTCGCACGCCGCGCGCCGGTAGATCACCGGATTGACGGGGTTGAACCGAAACGCTTCGAACACATGTGCGGCGAGCAGTGCGCTGTCACCCCCGCGCGCCGCGGCCTGTGCGGATTGAAGCGCCTCGGGACGATCGAGCAACTGGTCCAGCGCCTGAACGCAGGCTTTGGAGATCGTCGGGATCGCGCCGATCACCAAGCCGATCAGGTAGTTGCGAATGCCGAGATCGTCCATCCCGGGCTGGTTGGCCTTCTGCAGGACGAGACACCGGCCCAGCACGTCGTCCTTCGCCACGCCAGCGGCCTTGTGGCTGACGATTGCGGCATCGATTGCGGAACGGCAGGAGGCCGCAGCATCGAGCGCCTTGCTGGTGATCGCCGGGTCGCCCGCGAGATCGATGAAGAGATACCAGAACATCAGCGTCGCCCAGTCGATGAGATCGTTGTTCTCCGCGCCGGCGATGCCGAAATAGTCGGTCACGATCGCGGTCGGCACCAGCAGGGACAGATCTTTCGGCACGTCGATGCGGTTCGTCTGTTTGGCGACGAGTTGCTCGGCCAAGCGTCGCGCCGCCGGCTCGACGATTGCTGCGACGTCGTCGCGGCGCATCGCCAGGCGCAAGTTGGAAACGTCACGCTCGTAAAGCGCGGTGTCCTGCATGCCCAGGAAGAAATTCTCGCCGCCCGTGATCGCCCGCATCTTGGGCTCGTACACGACCTCGAAATCCGCGTTTCGGTCGAGGACTTCGACGACGTCCTGGTAACGCGTGACGATCGCCGTTCCGGTGTTCGGATAGGCCCTGACGAGCGGCTTCGACAGAACAAGATTTGGCAGGAAAGCGCGCAGCGACCGCAAGCTGATCCGTTGCACGCGCGGATCCTTGAGCGCAGTGGCGGCCTTCGCCTTCAGACCGTCGCCACTCGCCGCCAGAATCGCCGGTGCGACTTGAAATGGTGCGACCAGACCATCGAGCAACATCCGCAGGCGCGTGACGAACGAGGTGACGAGATTGGTCAGAAACGACATTTGGATACCTTCGCGGTGGCACCGCTGTTCACGTGGGGTCGACGACTCCCATTCCAATCATGCGCAGAGCCGTCATGCTGGGTACGAAGAAATATTCTCCGCCACGGGTCTCGACGAATTGGGGAATGCCCTCGACGACGAACGGCGGCCGCCCGGATTTGGGATCGGACGCAATCACGAACTTGGCCTTCGGACCGTCGGCGCCGACGTTGTGGTTGCCGGTGAGCGGACACGTGTCGTTGCCGGAATTTGCGTCAAGGCCGTAGTTGATCCATTGCTGTTGCACGAACTCGAACTGCCGAAACAGGCTCGTGCAGGCGGACAGCATGACCACGCCGTGCTCGTCCGAGTCGGACACCCCCTCTGAGGAGTCGCCGTATGGCAGTCCGCGCCTGAGGATGCGGCGGCGATTGTTGAGCACCGAACCCTCGGTGCCCGTCGGCGCCAGCCCGTCGCGGGTATTGACCCGCCGCATGTGGGAGCTAATCGGACACCTGAGCCCTTGCGGATCGTCTTTGTACGTGAAGTCGATGAGGGCCTTGCCGCGCGCCACGTAGCCGGCGAGGTTCTTGTTGGGCGAGACCTCGGGGTATTGGACATTGAATTTCCGCCATTCAGTGGCGGTCGGCGCCCGCGCGAGCGGAACCCCGTCGGACCAGCGGCCCGCTATCTTCGCCATGAGAGTTTCCTTGGCGTCCAACGGATCATCGATGCCGGCAACGGCGCCGAACCGTGCGGCCGTCTCGCTTATGAAATTCCGGAACGCAACGACGTTCTGATGCAGCTTGCGATAGGCCATGAAAGTGCCATTGCGGCTGAAATCCAATGGCATCGCGGCGCCAGCGATCTCTTGCGCTTCGTCGGGATAGCCGAGCAGGAATTCGCCGGTCGCAAGCGGCCGCCAGTTGCCGGCGCCATCGACCGCGCCGTTGCCATGCGCTTCGCTCATCTCGAAGTCGCGCGGATACTCCCCCTCGAAGACGGGGTCGCCGAGCGCATCGGTGAATCCGAAGTGCTCCTTGGGAGAGGGGACGACGCTGCCGCCCGGCCCGCTCTTCATGATCGCGGTCAGCTCTTGGTACGGGGCCAACGCCTGTCCGAGAGGATTGTGGCCCGGCAGGATTCGGACCCCGCCGATGGACTTGCAAAGCTCCTCGATCTCGCGGGTTTTCGCATCGAGCTCCTCGACCGGGCGGCCGTCGATGTTCATCTGCGCGTTCAGGGTGATAAGCATGTGCACGGTATTCGGATCGACCGTGCGAGCGGTCGTCCTCTTGGTCCACACCTCGTCCCAAGACTTCTTCCAATCGAGTCCGCTGAAGTCGTCACCGAGCATCGGCGCGCGCTCCATCATGCCGTCGATGAATTCGTCCGGCATGCCCCGCAGTGTGCGGGTGGGCGTCTTGAGCGCGAGGAGACCATACCAAGAGAACGCAATATTGACGGCAACCAGCGGCCGCGCCGCCGCGACCTCACCCGCTGGAATTTGCGTGCGACTAGATGGCCACCGCAGCGCGGTCGTGATCCCAGGCAGCAAGGCGTTGACGAACTTCCGCGCCCCAACCGGGTCATCGACGTGCAGCGTGATGAAGCGGCCTTTCGGAAAGCCCATCTTTCCGTAGGCGCTGAGTATATTGCCTTGAATGTCCGCGAGGTCGAGCACGACCGCCATGGTGAACCTCAAATTCCGATGACGCCGGGCGCTTGGGTGGGGGCGCCGATATCGTTCGGCTTGTTGGCGGCAACGAACGCCGCGAAATCGTCGTAGAGTTTTCGCGCCGATGCCGCATCCGTGGCTGCCGCCTGCATCTGGCTGTCGATCGCGAAACGGGTGAACGTCCGCTGCAGATGGAGCGCCTTGAGCACGCTCGGGAGGTCGGAGTCCGGCGCGCTCGGAAACGGCTTCCTGCCGGCTGCCATGATGGACGCATAGGCCGCCAGGACGACAGCAACCAGCGCCACCGCGCCCACAATCACCAGCACAAAGGGGTGGGGCAGCCACGATGGCAAGGACGGCATGAACGACGCCAACAGCCCGAGCCCCAAGACGAGAAGGCTCGCGATGGCGGCCCACAAGAAGTTTTTTTCCGGCCATGCCGGAAGGGTGGGGGCATCGGCGTAATAATCATTGAACGACATCGTCGTTTCGAGCTGGCAGCTGGCGATATATGCCGCGAAGCCCGCGGCATCCGTCACCGTCGACTTGAAGCCCTCGCAGAATATGAGGATCTCGCGCAGCTCCTGTCCCATCGTGTTCCAAAGCTCGACGAGATAGGAATCGCGCTCCGCATCGACACCACTCTTGGCGTCGAAATCCACGACGAAGATCAGGAATGGGCACGTCAAGTGATCCTGCGGCTGGGCGACCACCAGATCGTCGCCGCGGACACGCGCCCAAAGCGTATTGCGCGCCGTGCGTCCGGTATAGGCCACGTCGTCGATGATCACGAAGCGCGCGAAATGGTTGCGCTTGTTGCGCGCAAACGGGCTCTGCCCGCCGCCGCGGGCGAGCGTCTCCGCACCCGTCGGCATCAAGCTGAGCCGCTTGCGCAACGCATGAACCGGCGACGTCACGGCGAGACCGTCCTCAACCGGAGCGGTGCGGATCGGGATGATGGCCGTCAGGAAATAGTGTCCCCCGTCGAATATCGGCATCGCTGGTTCCTCGGTCGGATGATGGGCGGGGTCACACGAGCGCTTTGGCCGCCTCGTGCTGACTTTGAACGTAGCGTTCGCGATTCCGGCTCGCGTTGTCCGTATCGACGCTGGCGATCGGGGCATAGCCCTGATAGCCGAGGTCGTTTTGCATCCCGATCAGGGCGGTCACGTACTGCTTGCGGAAATCCGCCGGAGACAATGAGGCCTGCTTTGCTGCCAGTTCGAGGATGGCGCGGCGGACGCGCAACGCCGACTTGACATCGCGCTGCGCGGCGCCCGGGACCGAATTGTAATAATAGTCCGTGTCGATCTGGTTTTCCCGGATGTAACCCTTGAACGGGCTGATCGGGATCGAATGCGGATATCTCGTGCTCGAATACCACAGCAGGTCGAGCCCGCCAGGAATGCCGTCGGAAAAGGTGTCGATATACTGATCCCACGTTCCGTTGAAATTGCTGCAGAACAGCATGTAGTCGTTTTGCAGCGACTGCTTGCCCTGGCCGAGATCGGGCCATTGATCGCGCTTGATGATGATCCAGCGCGCGAAATGGATGATGGAAAGGCCGAGCAGACCGCCCAAGGATCTCGGGAGTGCGCGCGCCGCCATGAAAAGAGCGCGGTTGATCCAGGTCCGGCTTGGCCGCATCGGTGTTACGACGTTCATGCCGTAGGCCTTGCCAGAAACGTTCGACATCGCACTCCCCGCTTCCATTTGCCCAGAACGCCGCATAGACAATCGCAAGATGATTGTATCACTCCATCACACTAAATTCACCAGACGGCAGCAGCGTCCCGCAGCTTGTAGGATTTTTGGTTGAAGCTGAGCGGACGCCTTGACGCGACGGATCTGCGAGTGCGATGAATTTTTGCGCTGCGACAGATCGACCGCGTCAAGTGTCAATCACGTGACAATTCCACGATGCACGTAAAGATTGTAATCTGTCGACATTGCAACTACGATTGGCTGCATCGCCGAACGAGCGGGGGCTCACCATGCGCTTCAAGTCAGCGAAGACCGGCCCGTACCAGGTCCTGGCCGTGAGCGGAACCAACACCATCTCCTTCGCCATCTCAGCCGACAAGGCCGGCACCAAAGGCCTGCTGGGCTTTGCCGTCGAGCGCAGCGATCCCGATGGCAAGCAGGACTTCTACGCCTTCGGCTTCAAGGTCTTCCCGTCGCTGATCCCCAAGCCCGACGAGAAGACCAAGGTGAAGACGTCGCGCCATCCCGTGCAGAGCTTCGTGTGGGACGACTTTACGGGCAAGCCCGACCACAAGTACGAGTACATTTTCCATCCGCTGAAGGGCACGCCGAAGAAGCTCGACCGCAGCGCCGAGCCGGTGACGATCCGCGTGCAGACCGAGCCGCTGTTCTCCGCCCTGGAGCACGACATCTTCTTCAATCGCGGCGTCGCCAGCAGCCAGGCTTACACGCGCGAGTTCGGCAACAAGAAGCCGAGCGAGCTCAAGGGCGCCAAGCAGGTCGCGGCGAAGGAGTGGCTGAGCCGCCAGCTCGACGACGCCATCCTGAAGTTCATTGCCGACGCTGGCGCCGACGACACGCTGCTCTGCTGCTTCTATGAGTTCCGCTACGAGCCGGTGGCCCAGGCGCTGAAGGACGCGCTCGACCGCGGCGTCGATGTGCGGCTGATCGTCGATGCCAAGAAGAACAAGCCCAAGGACAGCAAGGGCAAGCCGACGCCGAGCTTCCCGCGCACCGAGAACCTCGCGCTGATCGACAAGGTCGGCATCCCGCCGGGCCACGTCTTCCTGCGCGAGGCCCGCACCAACAACATCCAGCACAACAAGTTCATGGTGCTGCTCAAGGGCCAGCCGAAGAAGGCTGCCGAGGTATGGACCGGCTCGACCAACATCTCCGACGGCGGCATCCACGGCCAGACCAATGTCGGCCACTGGGTGCGCGACGAGGAGACGGCGAAGAAGTACGAGGCCTACTGGGAGCTGCTGAAGGCCGATCCGGGTGGCCGGGACGGCGACGACAAGGCCACGGTGACCAAGCGCAACAAGGAGCTGCGCACGGCGGTCGAGAAGATCCTGGCGCCGCCCGCCACGTGGCCGAAGGTGCCCAAGGGCATCACGCCGATCTTCAGCCCGCGCACCGGCACGGCGGTGCTCGACATGTACGCCCACATGGTCGACGAGGCCGACGACACGTCCTGCATCACGCTCGCCTTCGGCATCAACAAGGCCTTCAAGGACCTGTTGAAGGACAACAAGGCCGACGGCCATATCGGCTTCTTCCTGCTCGAGAAGGAGGACAAGCCCAACCCGCGCGCCAAGGATCCGTTCGTTCAGCTCAACGCCAAGAACAACATCTACGAGGCGTTCGGCTCGTTCATCGCCGAGCCGCTCTATCAATGGGCCAAGGAGACCAACACGCGCTTCCTGCAGCTCAATTCCCACGTGAGCTACATCCATTCCAAGTTCCTGCTCAAGGATCCGCTCGGCAGCGACCCGATCGTGGTCACCGGCTCGGCCAACTTCAGCGACGCCTCGACCAAGGAGAACGACGAGAACATGCTGGTGATCCGCGGCAACCAGCGCGTCGCCGACATCTACTTCACCGAGTTCAATCGGCTCTTCTATCACTACTACTTCCGCTCGGTGCAGGAGCGGACCAGGAAGATGCTGAGCAAGGCGGAGAAGAAGAAGCAGGACCAGAAGTCGCTGTTCCTCGACGAGACCGACGGCTGGCTCGCCGCCTACAAGCCCGGCAGCCTGAAGCAGAAGCGCGTCGACATGTTCAAGCGCATGAAGGGCTTTAGCGATCCCTGGAAGGGCCCGAGCTTCATGCTGCCCGGCGGCCCGGCGTTATAAGGCGAGCACGTTAGCCGCGACACATCGTTCATGCTCCTCTCCCCCGCTAGGGGGAGAGGTTGGGTGAGGGGGTTACAGACAGCCTTCGAAGCCCCCTCACCTAGCCTCTCCCCCTAGCGGGGGAGAGGAACAGGAGTTGTGACTAGCCTGAGGCCGGTCGCCGCTGCGCGCGAACACGCCGCTGGCGTGAACGATGCGCTCGCCATCGCGCACGATGTAGCAATTGGCGAAGGCCATGCGGCCGCCGACCTTGTGGACGTCGACATGCGCCTCGACCCAGTCGCCGACCTTGGCGGCACCTGCGAAGTCGGTGGTGATGCTGGCCGTCGTCAGCATCGGCCGCGGCTCGACGCTCGACGTCGTGCGATAGCCCAGCGCGATGTCGCACAAGGTCATCAGCAGGCCGCCATGCGCGCCGCCGCGGCCGTTGGCGTGGTGCGGCTGGATGCGCACGCCGACGACGAACGTCCCGTCCGGCTGCTTGCGCATGAAGAACGGGCCGAGATGGTCGAGGAACGGACTGGTCCGGAACAGTGGCTCGAAGCCGGGCGGCGGATTGGTTTCGGCCATGGGATGAACCCTACGGCGCGAGCCTGTATGCGGAAAATGAATGTTCTGAATTGAATGCCATGCACAGCAATCATGCGAGGCGACGGGCCAGGTCGACGAACCCCAAGGTCGCGGCCGAGCGCTCGTCGCCGCGGCAGGCAAGGTTGAGCGGCACGCTGATCGCCGGTTTGCCGCTCAGCGCGCGATAGGTCACGCCCTCGAGCGGCAGGCGGCTGAGCGACGCCGGCACGATGGTGATGCCGAGGCCCGCCGCCACCAGGTTAAGGGTCGAGACGATACGCGGCGCCTCCTGGCCGACATGCGGGCTGAAACCCGCCTCGGTGCAGGCGCTGATGATGACGTCGTAGAGGCCGCGGCCGTCGGGCCGGCGGTAGAGGATGAAGATCTCCTCAGCGAGGTCCTTCAGGGTGAGGCGCGGCCGGCGCACGAGGCGATGCCGCGACGGCAGGGCCGCCACCATGTCCTCCTGCAGAAGGGCATGGACGGCGAGACCCTGCGGGTCGGCGAGGCCGGACCGGATGAAGGCGATGTCGAGCCGCTCCTCGCGCAGGCCGGCCAGAAGCTCGGCCGAGCCGGTTTCCTCCAGCACGAAGGAGACGTCGGGCCGGCTGACGCGGAACTCGCGGATGGCGCGCGCCACCAGGGGATGGAAGGGCGCCGACGTGGTGAAGCCCACGGCGATGCGGCCGACCTCGCCGCGCGCGGTGCGGCGGGCGCGGGCGGCGGCGCGATCGACCTCGGCCAGCACCGCCTCGGCGTCTGCCAGGAAGGAGCGGCCGGCATCGGTCAGGCTGACGCCGCGCGGATGGCGCACGAACAGCGCGGCGTCGATCTCGCTCTCCAGCGCCTTGATCTGCTGGCTGAGCGGCGGCTGCTGCATGTGAAGCTTCTCCGCCGCCCGCGTGATGTGGCCTTCGCGGGCGACGGCGACGAAGTAGCGGAGATGGCGCAGTTCCATGCGGGGCCTCATTGCCGGGAGCGCGCCACTCCGTGGCGCTCATGCTCAAGCTCTCATGTTCTTCTCCCCCTAGCGGGGGAGAGGAGCCTGAGCGCCACGGAGTGGCGCGCTCCCGGCATATGAATAAAATATGCAAAATCTATTTATCATATATTTGAAGTGTGCACATCCGGCGCCCATGCTCGCGGCACTTCGCTATCGGAGACGCCGCCATGACCGCCCTGCTCGCCGCCAGCCTCTCAGTCCTGATGATCTTCACCGCGTTGTTGTCCGGCGTGTTCGGCATGGCGGGCGGCCTCATCCTGATCGGCGTTCTGCTGGTCGTCATGCCGTTGCCCCAGGCCATGGTGCTGCATGCGGTGACCCAGATGGCCTCCAACGGCTGGCGCGCCTTCCTGTGGTGGCGCCACATCGAATGGAAGATCGCCGCCGCCAGCATCGTCGGCAGCCTTGTGGCGGTCGGCCTGTGGTCGCTGTGGCTCTACGTGCCTGACCGGGCGGTGGCGCTGCTGCTGCTCGGCATCTCGCCCTTCATCGTGCGGGCCATCCCCGACAGCGTGCTGCCGCGCACCCTCGGCCCCGGCCAGATGCTGGGCGGCAGCGCCATCTGCATGATGCTGATGCTGGTCGCGGGCGTCACCGGCCCGCTGCTCGACACGCTCTTCCTGCGCACGTCGCTCGAGCGCAAGCAGATCATCGCCACCAAGGCCGCCTGCCAGCTCTTCAGCCACAGCCTGAAGCTCGTCTACTTCGGCCTGCTGATCGACCAGGCGGGCTCGGTCGAGCCGTGGTTCCTCGCCATCGCCGTCGCCTCGTCGATGATCGGCACCTCGCTCGGCAAGCTCCTGCTCGAGAAGCTGTCGGACAAGCAGTTCCGCACCTGGTCGAACCGCATCATCACCACCATCGCGACCTACTACGTCGGCTACAGCCTGTTGCTGATGGCGCGCATCGCCTGAACGGTCTCTTCCTCCCCACGCGTCCACCCGGGGAGATGAAGGGAGGGGTCACGAGCCATCGTTGCGGGTGCTCGTGACCCCTTCGGCTTTCATGCCCTACAATGGCCTGTGTCCAGTACCCCGCAGGTTCCCCCGGGCTTCCGCGAGCTCACCGAAGCGTCCGGTTTCGCCGCGGCCAACGGCCCGTGGTTCGAGAAGATCGAGAACGGCCGCGCCATCCGCGGCTTCCGGCCCGGCCCGCAGCACGCCAATGCGCTCGGCATCGTCCATGGCGGCATGCTGGCGGCCTTCCTCGATTCGGCGATGGGCACGGCGGTGCTTCACACGCTGAACCGCCGCGCGGTGACGCTGCGGCTCTCGCTCGACTATCTCGTCCCGGGCCGCGTCGGCGACTGGCTGCAGGCCGAGGGCGAGGTCGTGGGCCACGACGAGCATGTGGCGCAGGTGCGGGGCCGTCTCTATGGTCCGCGCCACGAGGTGCTGACGGGACTGGGCGCGTTCGCGCTCTTGAGCCGCCAGCGCACGCTTCCGCCCCGAGGTTAGACTTGCAAGACAATCCGCCCGACGGTTTCCTGCGCATCGATTTCGACCGCGACCGGCCCGAGACCACCTTCAACGGCCACATCGGCACGCTCTACGCCAGGCGCGGGCCCAAGGGCACGCGCGACGAGTTCGTGCTGGGCTTTCGCGTGCACCAGCACATGTGCAATCCGGCAGGGGGCCTGCATGGCGGCATGATGATGACGGTGGCCGACCTTGTCGGCACGATGGGCGGCGGCACGCTCGTGGGCCTGCGCAAGTTCCTGCCCACGGTCAGCATGACCTTCGACTTCGTGGCCCCGGCCAGGGTCGGCGACTGGGTCGAGGGCCGCGCCGAGGTCGTGCGCCAGACGCGCTCGCTGCTCTTCACCAACATCTACCTGACGGTGGGCGAGGAGAAGTTCCTGCGCGCCTCGCAGATCGCCAAGATCCCGTCGGGTGAGGGGCTCACCTTCGGCAAGGCGAAGCTCGATCGCAGCGCCGCCGGCGTGCCGCGCCAGGACTGATGCCGGCTGAAGCGTCTTCCGCTCGTCTGGCTGCCCTCCTGCCACGCGGGGAAGGCCATCAATTCGTGGTCTACGGCGATTCCTGCTCGGGCATCGCCGGCGCTCTTCACGAGAAGACCTTTGCGTCGGTCAATGCCATCGTGCGGCGCCTCGATCCGCCGCCCGAGTTCATCGCCTTCCTGGGCGATGAGGTCGCCGGTCTGACGGCCGCTCGCGCCGAGCTCGAGGCGCAATGGCGCCATTGGCTGCAGCGGGAGATGGCCTGGCTCGATCGCCAGGCGATTCCCCTCTGGAACACGACCAGCAACCACACGACCTACGACGAGATGAGCGAGGCCGCGTTTCGGTCGATGCTCGGCCATCTGCCGCGCAACGGCCCGCCCGGGCAGGAAGGCCTGTCCTACTTCGTGAGGCGCGGCGACCTGCTGATGGTGTTCGTCCATACGATGTGGACCGGATTGGGCGGCGAGGGCCATGTCGAGACGACTTGGCTCCGCGACGTGCTGCATCACCACGCCGGCGCGCGCCACAAGCTGGTCCTCGGCCACCATCCGGTGTTCCCGATCAACGGCTTCTCCGGTCCTTACCAGCGCGAGATCGGCCCCGAGCACTCAGGCGATTTCTGGAACGCGCTCGTCGAGGGCGGCGTGCTGGCCTACCTCTGCAGCCACATCCTGGCCTTCGACGTGCAGGTCCATCGCGGCGTGCTGCAGGTCTGCACCGCGGGCGCAGGGACGGCGCATCGCATGCCCGAGGGCATCGAGTACCTGCACTGCGTCCAGGGCGCGCTCGATGCCGAGGGCCTGCGCTACCAGGTGCTGGATACCGACGGCCGGGTGCGCGAACGCCTGTCCTGGCCGTTGTCGCTGGCCGATGTCGCCCAATGGGCCGCGCTGCCGGGTGGTGTCAGCGACGCGCTTCTTGCCGGCGGCCCCTATGGCGATCGCATCCTTGGCCTGCGCTTCACCGGCCGCACCGCGGCGGCGGGCGATGGTGCGGCGCAGACGCTGCTGTCGGCTTTTCAGCCGGATCTGCAGATGCCGCTGTGGGTCGGCATGCGCGGGGTCGATCAGCGGTTGACCGTGATCGTCGGGCCCGAGGCGCGTCGCAGCCCGCACTACTGGGTCGGGCCTGCCGTCGCGGCGGGAGCGCCGTTCGACCTCCAGCTCGTCATCCATGCGGGCATGGGCCCGGGTGGCTTCCTGTGGCGCAGCGCGGATGAGAAGCGCTGGTCGTCGCTCGACGCCGCTTCGGCCTGGGGTGCAGAGCGCCTGGTGTGGCCGCAGCGCTGGTCCATTGGCCACGCCGCGCGCGGTCCAGCCGACCAGGCCTTCAGGGGATCGTCCCTCACGGCATCGGCGCTGGTCTGATGCGCGAGATCCAACGCGACGAGCTCGAACTGCTGGCGACCGGCGCCTGGATCCTCGGCGCCGGCGGCGGCGGCAATCCCTATCTCTCCTATGTCAACCTTCTCGCCCTGTACGACGGTGGGGCGCGCGTCGCGCTGATGGATCCGCGGGACCTTGCCGACGACGACCTCGTCGCCATGGTCGCCGGCATCGGCGCGCCCCTGGTGGGACAGGAGCGCCTGCCCGATCCCAAGGTCGTCGCCCGGCCGTTGCTCACGCTGCAGGATCATCTCGAGCGGCCGCTCCGCGCCGTCATGTCGGACGAGATCGGCGGCGCCAATGGCTTGCGCTCGCTCATTGCCGGCGCCGTGACCGGCCTGCCGGCGGTCGATGCCGATTCGATGGGTCGCGCCTTTCCCGAGGGGCAGATGACGAGCTTCGCCATCGCCGGGCTGCCGATGCTCACCACCGTGCTGTCCGACGTGCGCGGCATCGAGGTGATCATCAAGCGCGCCGTCGATGCCAAATGGATGGAGCGGCTGAGCCGCAAGGCCTGCACCGAGATGGGATCGGTCGCCTCGGCTTGCCGCGCGCCGCGCACCGGCCGCGAGATCAAGGATCACGGCATCCTCTACAGCACGAGCAAGGCCATCCGCATCGGCCGCGTCGTCGGCGAGGCGCGCCGCCGCCGTGAGGACGCCGTTGCCGCGCTCATCGAGGCAGAGAACGGTGTCCTGCTGTTCAAGGGCAAGGTGCAGGACGTCGAGCGACGCACGACCGAGGGCTTTTTGCGCGGCACCGCCCGGCTGGCCGGCCTCGACGGCGATCGCGGCGCGACCCTCGCGCTCGGCTTCCAGAACGAATACGCCGCCGCCTGGCGCGATGGCGACGTCGTGGCGACCACGCCCGACATCATCTGCACCATGGACAGCGAATCAGGCGAGGCGGTCGGCACCGAGATGCTGCGTTACGGCCAGCGCATCAGCGTCATTGCTCTGCCGGCGCCGCAGTTGTTCCTGACGCCCAAGGGCCTCGCGACCGTCGGGCCGCGCGCCTTCGGCTACGATTTCGACTACAAGGCCGCCTTCGCGGGCTGATCGCGCTTCTGGAGCGACATGCCTTGAACGACTTTCTTCATGTCGTAAGGCTCTTCGACCAGCGTCTCGGCGTCCCACATGCTGCGTTCGATCTCGAGGAAGTTCCCGAGATAGACGTGGATCGCCGCACTGATCTTGCCGAGAGGGTTGATGACGGAGTGGACGATGTCATGGCCCAGGATCGTGACGTCGCCGGTGCCCAGCGCCTCGCCGCCGGCGGCCTCGATCTGGAACTTCGCGGGATGGGCCACGCGGCGCCAGAAGATGTTGTCCTCGCGTCCGGTGTACATGCCGATCAGCGCCGGCATGCGATGGTCGTGCGGCAGGGCGATCTGGCGGGGCGCCCACAGAAGGTTCAGCACCGTGAGGTCGGGAGACCTGTGCAGCACCTGGACGCCCGCTTTGTCCGGCTCGCCGATCGCGCGCATCAGGGCGGCAGGATAGGAGACGGCGCGGGCCACGACCTCCTTCATGGGCTGCCGCGATTTCTCGGGGAGCGTTGCACGGAGGTCGGCGATGAACTGGTCGAGGTCGAACATGACCCGGATGTTACCTCATGAAAGCGTCGCTCCGAAATGGCTGCCCATCGCCCGGCGACCTGAATCGGTCAGCCGCACGGTGCGGCTGCGGCGCAGCTTCTCGGCCCAGCCGCGGCTGAAGAAGGTGTCGGCGATGGCCGCCCCCAGCGCGCCCGAGATGTGCGGCCGCCGCTCGCTCCAGTCCAGGCACTGGCGCGCGAAGTGACGGCTGCCGGCACGGCGCGCACCCGGCACGTCGACGCCGATCCTCTGGCAGAACAGCTCGCCCGGCTCGGTGAGCGTCCAGTCGCGCGGGCCCTTGGGCTCGATATGGCCGGCCTTGGTCAACGCATCGGTGACGGCGATGCCGACCTGGCCCGCCAGGTGGTCGTAGCAGGTCCGGCAGAAGCGCAGGTCGGGATCGCGCCGCCAGGCGGCGTGCAGGGAGGCGGGCGCCGCGCGCGTGCCGGCGAGCGCCATCAGCGATTCGATGGCGTGCGCCACGTCGGATGACGCCAGGCGGTAGAAGCGGTTGCGGCCCTGGGCGCGGGCGGCCAGCAGGTTGGCCTCGACCATGCGGGAAAGATGCCCGCTCGCGGTCTGGGCGGTGACGCCGGCGGTGAGCGCGAGCTCGGACGCGGTATGGGCGCGGCCGTCCATCAACAGCGACAGCATGGAGGCGCGCGCGGGGTCGCCCATCAGGGCGGCGACTTCGGAGAGGGCATTGACGGTTGTCATGGGGCAAATCTAGGCGCGCGCGCGCGAGGCCGCCACGGCCAATAGTTCGGCCGGTGCCGAACCATCAGGAGGACGTCTGGCACGCCTCGACGCGATGCCTGCCGTCGGCCTCCACGTGCACCACCTGGCGTGCCGCCAGGAGCTCGGCCACCGCCATTTGGCCATGGGCAGCCTGCTCGGCCGGCTCCAGGGGCGGCGGAGCGGTCTTGAAGAAGCGGCGAAATGCGATGCTGCGTCGCCACGGTCGAGGCGCCGAGCAGGGCCAGCAGCATTGCGATCAGCCAGAGATAGAGTTCGAGGCGCCGGAAGAACCGCGCCCAGTGCGCATTGGTGCGAAGTCTCCCAGCCCACCGTTCGAGATAGTGGCCAAAGAAGAGCTCGAACTCTGTCTCCAGCATGACCGCGAAGATCGCCCACATCGCGACCGTGAGCGCGAAGGCGCGGCTTGTCGGCGACGATGATCAGCGGCAGCCAGTGAACATGCAGCCGTAGGCGGCCTGAGCGCGGCGCGGCCGGCGGTCGATCGGCGGCGGGTAATCGAAGGGCGGCAAATGACGCTCGTGCACGAAATAGAAGATCAGCCCGCCCGTCTGCGTCCGCTCGGAGCGCACGTTGACGCCTACGTTCACCATACAAGCGCCGGATGCCTGCGTTTACGCCTGTGGATCCACGGTGTGCTCCGGCCTTTCCTGCGGCCAAACACCCCTGGCGGGGCGCGCCGACTGCCTCGTCGGGTCCGGCCGCAAATGGCCTGCGTCTGACTTGCGAACTTGCACGTCGCCTTTGGCACTTGCCTTGTCGTATGTTACGTTAATGTAAGTTTCGAGGCCTGCGCCCTACGGCCTGCCTGCGCGACGGCGAGCTGTTAACGGGCGAGCGATGCACGATCGCTTCAAAGTCGAGACCGACTAGCTTCAATTCTTTTCGTCACAACCCGGTGCGAACGGCCTTTTCAACATCTTGCTAGCTGGAGGTGTCCGATGGTCGCCGATGTTCGTGCTTTCCGCGAAGTATGCAGCGTCGCCGCGCTGCTTGGTTTCTGCGTGGTGCCTTCGGCCTCCCAGGCTCAGGACGCAACCTGGTCCACTACTCCAGCCAACGGCATTTACAATTCCGGCGCCAACTGGAGCACGGGCACGGTGCCGACCGGCACCGCCTCCTTTGGCCAGTCAAGCATGACCAACCTGTTGCTCGGGCAGACGCAGGTGGGCGGCTGGACGTTCAATGCCGGGCCTTACACCTTCAGCAACAACCTCGCCTTGTCCTTCGCGGGCGCCGGCATCATTAACAACGGCGGCAGCGCTACCATCACCAACAGCGGCTTCGTCCAATTCTTCGGCACCAGCACGGCCGGCAGCGCCGCCATAATCAACAACGGCTTCCTCAATTTCAACAACACCAGCACGGCCGGCAGCGCCGCGATCACCAACAACGTCGGCGGCACCACCCAATTCTTCGTCTCCAGCACGGCCGGCAACGCCGCCATCACCAACAACGGCGGCGCCCTCGTATTCAACACCAACAGCACGGCCGACCACTCCACCATCACCAACAACGGCGGTGGCACCGTCAACTTCTTGAACTCCAGCACGGCCGACAGCGCCGTCATCGCAAACGTCAGGGGCTCCCTCGTATTCAACAACACCAGCACGGCCGGCAGCGCCAAGATCACCAGCACCCCCTTCGGCGCCACCCAATTCTTGGGCAACAGCACGGCCGGCAACGCCGCCATCACCAACAGTGGCCCCCTCGAATTCCGCAACGCCAGCACGGCCGGCAGCGCCACCATCACCAACTCCGGCTTCACCCAATTCTTCAACTCCAGCACGGCCGACAACGCCGTCATCACCAACAATGCCGGCGGCTTCCTCAATTTCCAGGACAGTAGCACGGCCGGCAGCGCCACCATCACCAACAACGGCGACATGAATTTCTTCGGCAGCAGCAACGCCGGCATTGCCACCATCACCACCGGTGCGGGAGCAACCACCCGGTTCCTATCCTCGGTTTCGGGCTTGGGGCGCTTCATCACCAACGCCGGCGGTACCATGGACATCTCCGGCATGGCGGTTGGCTTGTCGGCGGGCTCGATCGAAGGCGCGGGCACCTTCGTCCTGGGCGCCAAGCAACTCACGGTGGGTTTCAACAACCTGTCGACCAACGTCAGCGGCACTATCAGCGGCGTCGGCGGCTCGCTGATCAAGGTCGGCAGCGGCACGCTCACGCTCTCCGGCGCCAACACCTACACTGGCGGTGCCAACGGATTCGGTACCACAGTCGGCGCCGGCACGCTCTTGGTGAACGGCAGCCTGGCGAGCGGCGTTATCGTCAACAACGGCGCCACGCTTGGCGGCACCGGCACGATCGCCGGCCCTGTGTTCAATGCCGGCACGCTCGCCCCGGGCAACTCGATCGGCACGCTGACGGTGAACGGCAGCTACACCCAGGCCGCCGGCAGCACCTACCAGGTCGAGGTCAATGCGGCAGGCCAGAACGACCGCATCAACATCGCCGGCGCGCCGGGCACGGCGACGATCAACGGCGGCACCGTGCAAGTGCTGGCCCAGCCCGGCAGCTACGGCAAGAGCACGACCTACACTATCCTCAACGCCACCGGCGGACGCACCGGCACCTATAATGGCGTCACCAGCGACTTCGAGTTCTTCCAGCCCTCGCTGACGTACGATCCCAACAACGTCTTCCTGACGCTGGCACTGAGCTTCACGCAGATCCCGGGGGAGACGCCCAACGAGGGGGCGGTGGGCGGAGCCCTCGACCAGATTATCAACAATGCCGGCGGCGACACCGCCACCGTGATCAACGTGCTCGCCGGTCTCCGCAGGGGCCAGGGCCGGGCGGTGCTCGATGCCCTGAGCGGCCAGCCGTGGGCCGACTTCGGCACGATGAACGTCAACAACAGCGCGATGTTCATGAATGCTATCGGCCAGCAGATGGCGCTGGCGCGCGGCGGCGCGGCTGCTTCCGGCCAGCGCCTGGCGCTTGCCCAGGCCTGCGAGGTCGGGGCCTGCGAGGGCGCGAGCCGGTTCAGCGTGTGGGGCAGCCTGTTGGGCGGGCTGGGCTCCGTGCTGGGCGACGACAACGGGTTCACGCTGACTTACAACTTCGGCGGCGCCGCAGCCGGCATCGACTACAGGATCAACCCGAGCTTCCTCGTCGGTATCTCCGCCGGCTACACACACGGCACCGAATGGGTGAACAGTCTCTTAGGCCAGGGCTGGAGTGACGCCGCGAGCGTGGCGCTCTATGGCAGCTTCACCCAGGGGCCTGTCTACGTCGACGCGCTGGCAGGCTATGCCTACTTCGGCAACCAACTGCAACGCCAGATCGTCATCCCCGGCCTGCTGGCCAGGACTGCCAACGGCAGCACCGGGGCAAACACGTTCCTCGGCCAGGTCGAGGCCGGCTACAAGGTGGACGTCTATGCGCCGGCCCAAGCCAGCATTACCCCGTTCGGGCGGTTGCAACTAGCGAACGTGAACCAGAACGCCCTTACAGAGACGGGGGCGGGGGCGATCAGCCTTAACGTTGCTCAGCAGACCACGAACTCCGTTCGTTCCGTCCTGGGCGCCGACTTCGGCGCTGCCGTGCCGCTCGGCAGCGAGCGCAAGCTCGATCTGGCCCTTCGCCTGGGCTGGCAGCACGAGTTCGCATACACCGGCCGGCCGATCACAGCGGCCTTCTCCGGCGCACCCAGCGCCTCCTTCACCGTCTATGGCGCCACGCCGCGGCGCGACTCAGCCGTGCTCGGCCTCTCGGCCAGCACGACGATCGCCGAGGCCACACAGGTCTACCTGCGCTACGACGGCGAGATCGCCAGCGGCACCGATAACCATGCACTAAACGTCGGTGTCCGGTTTAGCTGGTAGTACAACCGCGTGTTGCCGGTGCGATTTGCGTTGCGGTGCAAGCACCGCGCCTACGTCCGCTTTCCCGCCGACGCGCGCGTCCGCGCTGGCTACGCCCGGATCGGTGCATCGTCTACGTTGCGCATCCAAGTTTGGCGCGAAGGCAGCCTGCGCGAAGCGTGCTAAGTTGCGCCGCCTGCGCTCCGGCGCACGCCAAGCGCCGCTCGATATCAAGGTCCAGCCCAGCAACCCCGACGGCGGCGGCAATAGTACGGTACTCAACGAACTATCGCTTCAGGCACCCGCCTGAAAATCCAGGACGATGCGCCCCTGGATGTCGCCGCGATGCATGCGGGCGAAGATGTCGTTGATGTGCTCCAGCGCCGCGGTCTCGACGGTGGCCTTGACCTTGCCTTCGCCCGCGAAGGCCAGCGCCTCCTGGAGATCGAGGCGCGTGCCGACGATAGAGCCGCGCACGGTGATGCCGTTCAGCACCGTGGCGAAGATCGACAGCGGGAAGTCGCCCGGCGGCAGGCCGGTGAGCGACACCGTGCCGCCGCGCCCAACCATGCCCAGCGCCTGCTCGAAGGCCTTCGGCGAGACGGCGGTGACCAGCACGCCCTGGGCGCCACCGACCTCCTTTTTCACGAACTCGACCGGATCGTGAAGGAGCGCGTTCACGGCCAGCGCCGCGCCGAGCTTCTTCGCCAGCTCGAGCTTGGCATCGTCGATGTCGACTGCGATGACGTTCAGCCCCATGGCCTTGGCGTACTGCACGGCCATGTGGCCGAGCCCGCCGATGCCGGAGACGACCACCCAGTCGCCCGGCTTGGTGTCGGTGACCTTGAGACCCTTGTAGACGGTGACCCCGGCACAAAGGAGGGGCGCTCCCTCGACGAAGCCGACATTGGCCGGCAGGTGACCGACATAGCCGGGATCGGCCAGGACGTATTCGGCAAAGCCGCCATTCACCGAATAGCCGGTGTTCTGCTGCTCCGTGCACAGCGTTTCCCAGCCGCCGAGACAGTGCCGGCAGTGGCCGCAGGCAGTGTACAGCCAGGGCACGCCCACCCGGTCGCCTTCCTTCACATGGCGCACGCCCGCACCGCGCGCCGCGATGTGGCCGACGCCTTCGTGGCCGGGGATGAAGGGTGGGCTGGGCTTCACCGGCCAGTCGCCTTCGGCCGCGTGCAGGTCGGTGTGGCACACGCCGGTGGCCGCGATCTTGACCAGGATCTGGCCCGGTCCGGGGTCCGGCACGGCGACCTCTTCGATGACCAGTGGCTTCTTGAATTCACGGACGACAGCCGCCTTCATGGTCTTGGGCATGGCACCTCCAAGGCTGCGTGACCTGCCGACCTTACACTTAGCCCCGGTCGGCGTCCTTCAATTCGATGATCTCGCCGTTGGCCATTGGCTGCGCCGTCTCGGCCAGCCGGTATGCCCGCATCCATTGCGGCGCCACGGCGAAGTCCTTGTCGCGACCCCACAGATAGGCGCGGAAGAACTGCCCGTGTCCCACGGCGATCACGAAGCCGCTACCGAGCGTCGACAGGCGGCGGTGGAAGTCGCCCAGCCTGCCCATGAAGGCGCCGAACGATTCCGCGTCCGGCCCGTCGAGGTAGTCAGGGTCGCAGCGGTGCCAATAGGCCTCGATCCACGGCCGGCGAATGTCGGGCGTCGTGCCGCGGCAGCGCGCCGGGCTGAGATAGGTGAGTTCGCCGATCGGCCAGACCTCGCACGGCGTGTCCGGCCAGCGCTCGCGGATCGGGCCGGCTGTGTCCTGCGCGCGCAGGAACGGCGAGACGATCAAGAGGTCGGGCCGGCGATCGACGCGCCGGGCGACCTCGCGCGCCTGCTGCTGCCCGAGCGCCGTCAGTGGCGTCTCGGCGTGGCCGACCGCGGGCAGGCCGGCGTTCGAGGCGCTCTGACCATGGCGGACCAGCCAGGTCAGCGCTGGCGGCACATCGCCTCCCATTCCTTGGCGTCGAAGAAGTGCTCGGTCCAGTAGCGCACCACCATCAGCTCCTTGAACGGCATCAGCTTGTCCGGCACCGGCCGGCCCATCAGCTCGGCGACCATCAGCTTGGGCATGTCGATGCCGGCTGCCGTGGTCAGCGGCAGTGTGCCCGGGAAGCGCGGATTGACTTCAAGAAGCTTGAACACGCCGTCGGCCGCGCGCTTGAACTGCACGTTGGCGCAGCCGCGGATGCCGATCACCTCGGCCGTGCGGATGGCCGACTGCATCAGATCCGGCAGATTGAGCGTGCGTGAGGCGACGGCGATGCCGGAGTCGATCTTCATGCGATCGCGCGGCACGGCGGCGATGACGCGGCCGTCGCGGCGCACATAGACGTCGACCGAGTACTCCTCGCCCGGCAGGTACTCCTGCAGCATCACCGAGCCGTCCTTGGGCTGCTTGTCGAGATCGGCGCGGCTGTTGATCTTGGCAACGCCGCGCGAGCCTGCGCCCTCGCGCGGCTTGGCGAAGCGCGGGAAGGAATCGACGCGCGCTGCGGCGGCCTGGGTCAGCGGCTCGTTGGCGGGAATCGGCACCTTGCCCTGCACGGCCTCCATCAGGAGCTGCTTGTCGCGGCAGATGCGCAGGCACTCGACGGGTGAGATCGGCAAGGCAACGCCGATCGCGGCGAAGCGGTCGTGCGCGGCAGCGACCGGCGCGAGTTCCGCGTCGACCGTCGGCAGCAAGGCTTCGATGCGCCGCTCCTGGCAAGCCTTGTGCAACGCGGGCACCAGTTCGGCCGCGTCGCCGCGCGGGATGATCAGGCGGCGGTCCGGCGGCACGAGATAGAGGCCGGCAGCCAGCGGATCCATGTCCGCCATGTGCAGCTCGTGCTCGGCGCCGAGGCTCTTCCAGACGCTGACGGCTGCAGCACCGCCCGCACCGGTGATCAGGATCCGCATGCTTCCCCCTTCACGTGCCGCTGTCGGCCATCGACCCTGGCTGCGGCTGCGTGCTCTCCTCGTCAGGGTCGATCGCCACGCCGCTGTCGCGCTGGCGGACGATGCGCAGCGGCTCGGCCAGCACGTAGCCCGCGAAGCGGCCCCAGTAGCGCGCCGTCGACAGGATGACGTCGGGCTGGATCGACTCCATGCGGTCGACCTGGCTCTTGTAGGCGCCGATCAGGGCGATCTTCTGCTCGATGTAGTGGGTGATGTCGACGAAGCGATGGGGCTTGAATTCCACGGTCGACGACGGGGTCTGGTAACAGTAGACGTTGGGCACGCTGCGCGCCGCCACCAGGCTGGCGGTATGGACCGCGCGATGGTCCTGGTGCGTATCCTCGAGCGAATGCGTGTAGACGTCTGTGGGCTGAAGCTCCCGAATTGCGGCCTCGATGATCGAGATCGTCTCGGCACCGTCGGTGATGTAGGTGTCGCGGAGCTTGCCCAGCTCGAGGCGCGCGCCGACCAGGGCGGCGGCGTTGTGCGCCTCGACGGCGCGGAGGTTCACGTCGCCGCCGGCCGCACCGCGCGACAGCGTCAGGATATGCAGCACGTCGTAGTCGGCATTGTGCTTGGCGAGCGCTCCGCCGCAGCCGATCTCGACGTCGTCGGGATGGGCGCCGATCGCCAGCACACGCTTCTGCTGGCGACGCCGCCGGGCGTGCACGGCCTGGGCCAGCAGCAGCACCTGCTCGACGAATTCCGTGGGCGCCGCCGGCCTGAAGAGCAGGCCGTCGATACGGCATTTGACTGCGTGGCGCAGGAACTGCGGGTCCTGGTTGTGGGTAGCGAGCAGTGTGGCGGTCCAGCGGAAGTTGTCCTTGACGTACTTCAGCAGGGCGAAGCCGCCGGGAGAGACCGCCGGATCCACCGCCACGAGATCGCAGGGCGCCACCGACAGGCTGCGCATCGCGGTCTCGGCGTCCGGCGCGATCTCCAGGGAGATCGTGGCGACGGGGTCGAACGCGTCCTTCAGCGCAGCGGTGACGACCGCGTCGACGTTGACAACCAGGATGCGCAACCGCTGGTCGGGGATCTGCCGCACGAGGCTGAGCCGGGGCTTTTCCTGTGGTTGGTTCATCGTCGACATTCCGGGAGTCACCAGGTGAAGCGAAGGCCCGCCGTCACGCGGGTATCGAAGTTGATGGAATTGTGAGCCGCGATGAGTTGCACGGCAACGCGGTCGGTGACCGGCAGGATCGCCCGGGCGTGCAGGTCGATGTTGTCGATCAGTGGGCTGTAGCCGACGCCGGCCACGAGCAGCAGGTTGCGCGGCCCGTAGTAGGTGATCTCGAACACCCCGGTCCAAAGGTCCTGGTAGTTGTTGAAGACGGCCTGGGCCGAATTCCAGACCGTGCCCGTCGCTTCCCAGGACGGCGCGAAGGTGACGCTGAGCCCGGTCCGGATCAGGCGGCCATTGTATTGGGGGGCACCGAAGGTCTGGCGGTAGCCGCCGAACCAGCGCAGCCAGTCGGTGAGATAGAAAGCGACGCTGCCGTCGATCCAGTGCTCGGTCGGCAAGCTGGCGTGGCCACGATAGTCGTAGACCAGCGAGAAGGCGTAGCTCAGCGGCATCTGCCGATGGTAGCCCACGGTGATGTCGTCCGACGGCAGCGTGGAGAGACCGATGAAGGACACCGTCTGCAGTTCGCTGGTGAAATGCTGCCAGCCCAGCTCCAGCGTGTCGAACGCCGTGATGCCGGCGGTGCCGCGCGCGCCGAAGCCCGCCGAATTGCCCTGCGCCGTCGACACCAGCATGCTGCTGGCGTCGAACAGGTAGCGATAGACGTCGGGCGCCTTGGACAGGCCGATCTTCGCCTCCTCGTTGTTCGGCTCGATCGTCAGCACATGCTCGAAGCCGGCGCGCGCCTCCTCGCGGTTGCGCTTGGACAGCGCCAGCCAGGCCATGCCGTTCAGCGCCTCGGGGTCCTTGGGGTTGGCCGCCAGCAGCCGCTCGTAGAGCGCGTGCGCCTCGTCGAGACGGTTCTGGCTGCGCGCGACGCGTGCCAGCCCCAGCAGGGCCGGCCGCGAGGCAGGATCGCTTGTCAGGATCTGCTCGTAGACCTTGCGCGCCTCGCCGGGGTGCTGGGCCTCCAAGGTGAAGCCCAGCTCGAGCGCGGGGTTGCGCTCCTTGGGCGCCAGCTCCTGCGCTTTCCGCAGGAAGGCGATCGCCTGCTCGCGGTTGCCGGCGTCGCGCGCCATGACGCCCAGGAACATGTAGACGCGATGGTCGGTCGAGCCGGCGGCTTCGCAAGCCGCGAGCAGCCGCTCGACCTCGGCGATCGGGCGCGGCTGCTGGCCGAACAACTGCTGCGCCTGGTCGACGTCGCAGGCCGGCTGGGCGCCGGCGCCGACCGGGACCAGGCAGGCAACACAGAATGCCGCGAACAGGCTGCTGAGGCGCATCCCTTGCATCATGGAGAAGGGGTACAGCACTGTCTGCCTACGAAGCAAAGAGGTAGGCGAGCAGCGCGAAGGCCATCAGGGCTGCGACGCCGACCTCGCTCCAGAAGATGCGCTTCTCCCGGCCGACATCCTCGGCGAGCAGCCGCTCGAAGCTGCTCTTGGTAGCGGTCATGTCGGAAGCCTCGCCTTGCCCGACTTGATCGTCTTGTCCCATTTCAGATCGGCGTTCCTGAGCTGGGCCATCATCGCCCCGAGGCAGATGGCGCACAACAGCGGACCGTAGCCGATCAGCACCAGCATCACGTTGCGCAAGCCCTTCGGCGCTCCGGCCTTGTCGAGGCGGTAGACCGCCCAGGCGAGGAAGGTGGAGATCGCCGACCAGCCGAGCATGACATTCACGGCGACGTCCTGCCAGGACCAGGTGCCGGGTTGCGGCCAGGCATGCGATCCGATGAAAGGCTTCAGGCCCAGCACCGCCAGCATCATCACGCCCACCGCGAGCAGGCCGGGAAAGGCGATACCTTCGAACCAGCAACGCTTGGCCGTCGCCGGATCGATGGCGAAGGAGAACAGCGTCTGGAAGACATAGCTGGCGAAGGTGAGGCCCCACAAGGCGGTGAAGGCGGTCGGCGCCCATGGCGGCCAGGCATGGAAGAGGCCGACCAGGCCGACCGATCCGACGATCATGAACAGCGGCATGAAGGCGATGCTGAACCACAGGAAACCGAAGGGGATGTTGCCGAACAGGCGGTTGCGGTCAGGCCGGAACCATAGGTGGCGGAAGGCCCGGGTGATCTGCAGGTTGCCGCGCCCCCAGCGCACCCGCTGCTTCCACAGCGCCGCGACGCTGTTGGGCTCCTCGGCCCACACCACGGCGTTGGCGTCGAACAGGGCGCGACGGCCGGCGAGCTGGGTCTTGATGGTGGTGTAGGTGTCCTCGGCGAGCGTGCTGGTGTCGATCGCGCCGCCGATCGCCAGCAGGTTCTCGCGGCTGTGCAATTGCGCGCCGCCCGCCATGCAGGGCAGCCCGCCCATCACGTTCTGCGCGCGCCGCGCCGCCGCCTGTGCCGTGATGTATTCGAAGGCGATGAAGCGCGACAGGAAGCCCGGCGGCTGGCTGCCTTCCTTGACATAGGCCGTCACGCCGCCGACCTCGGGATCGGCGAGATGGCGGGCCATGCGTCGCAAGGTAAGCGGCTCGAACAGCACGTCGGCATCCATGATCATCACCGCCTCGGCCCAGTTCTCCTCCAGGATCCTGGCGATGCCGTGGTTCAGCGTATGGGCCTTGCCCTGGCCGCCCTTCTCGCGGCGCAGGTGGAACACCGAGCCGGGATACTGCGCCATCTTCTGGCGCATGACCTCGGGCGTGTGGTCGGTGCTGGCGTCGTCGACGACATAGATGCGCCACTGGCCGGCGGGATAGTCGATGCCCATCAGCGAATCGATGCTCGAGCCGAGCACGTCGGCCTCGTTCCAGGCAGGCAGGACGAAGGCCACCTTCGGCGTGAAGTCGCGGCACTTCGGGTAGTGGTTCCAGACGCCGTGCAGGCCGACCGCCAGGAACTGGGCGAAGGTCGCCAGCGTCGGCACCATGCCCAGCAGCACGCAGAACAGGCAGAGGCCGATCAGGACGTCGGTCATGCCATACCATCCTCGGGCCACGCCGACGCTGCGGCAAGCACGAGAAGCGCAGACCTGCAGGGGACGGCGGTTACTTCCACCTGGGGTTCGCGATCGCAATCTTGTCGGCGATGGTGGCCTCGAGATGTGTCATCAGGCTTGCGTCGCGCTCGTTGCGCTCACCGGCGCGCAGCTGGCGGGCAAGCTCGCGGTTGAGCGCCTCGAGCGTGCCGTCGCGACCTAGCAGCTTTGCGAGCCGCTGGTGCTCGCGGGCATCGGCGGCCGCGCCGAGTCGCGCCTCGCGCTCCAGGATGGCGAGCGAATTCACCGCTACGCGCATCTGGAATCCAAGACGAGGATCGGCCTTGTCGAGGGCGGGGATGGCCTCGTCGCGCAGCATGTCGGCGATGGCCGACAACAGCTCCGAGGCGGTTGGACGGTCCTGGGCCATTACGCCTTCTCCTTCAGGAGCTGCAGCAGGTCGACCTCGGTCTCCACGGCGCGGCGCCCGATCGAGGCGAGTTCCATCGACTTCACCGCACCACCCAGATGCCGCCATGCCTGCTGATGGCAGATGATGCCCCAGCGCACCGTGCCGAACACTTCCCACCAATGGGCGCGCGCCGGATCGACGGTGGCGCCGCCGGCCTGCTCGTAGGACGCCCACAGCTGTTCGCGACTGCCGAAGCCGCCGGCCGGCTTGTCGACCGCCCCGAAGCGCCAGCTCTTGACGCACAGCCAGCCCAGATCCTCCACGGGGTCGCCGAGATGGGCGCCCTCCCAATCGAGGATCGCCGTCACGCCCGTTTCGTCAGCGAGATAGTTGCCGGTTCGGTAGTCGCCATGCACCAGCAGGGGCCTCGCAATCGGCGGCGGCCGGCGCCGGTCGAGCCAGGAGAGCGCCAGCTCGAAGACCGGCTGCGGCCGGCTCAAGGCATCGAGCGCGCGGCGCATGCCGGCGATGTGGTCGGCGGCTTCGCGATGCACCAGCGGCGGCAAGTCCGCGAGGTCGACGGCATGGATGCGCGCCAGGATCTCGCCGAGCTGGCCCGCGATCATCGTCCGGGCCTTCTCGTAGGGTGGATCGCGCAGGAGCTTGCGCGCGATCGCCGTGCCGCCGACGCGGCGCATCACGAAGCCTTCGCCCAGCCCGTCCTGGGGGCTGAGCTCGAACAGCACCTGCGGCGCCCGCACGCCGCCTTTGTGGGCGGCGGCCAGCACGCGAAACTCGGTGGCGCGGTCCAACGCCGTGGTCGAGCCGGCGCCGGCCTTGCCCGTCGTCGGCAGATCGCGGCGCAAAATCAGGCCGTGGCGCTTGCCGTCCACCACCGCATCGAAGCGCCAGGTCTGGCGCGAGGCGCCGCCCGATTCCCGGCCGATCCCCTCGATGAGGGCCGGCCCGCCGAAGTGGCGGCCGGCCGCCTGAGCCAGCACGGCGGCGATCTGGTCGGCTTCAGAGGCTGTGTGAACGGTCATTCACCGGACTGTGGCATAGCCCCGGCAGCGTGGTAAGAGGGCGCCGCCACAGCGAGGAGAAGCCCCGACGTGTCGACTGATTTCGCGGCCATGCATGGCCTTTACCTGGAAGACCTCAAGGTCGGCATGTCGGCGATGTTCGGCAAGACGGTGACCGAGGCCGATATCGCGGCCTTCGCCGGCGTGTCGGGCGACACCAACCCGATCCACCTGCACGGCGGCTTCGCGGCGACCACGCGCTTCGGCCAGCGCATTGCCCACGGCATGCTGAGCGGCAGCTTCATCTCGACGGTGGTCGGCACCAAGCTGCCCGGGCCGGGCTCGATCTATGTCTCGCAGACCTTGACCTTCACCGCGCCGGTCTCGATCGGCGACACGGTGACCGCGGTCTGCACCATCACCGACATCAACCACGAGCGCCGGCGCGTGACGCTGAAGACGCAGTGCCTCTCGGGCGAGACCGTGGTGATCGACGGCGAGGCCGTCGTCTCGGTGCCGCGCCGCACGCCGAAGAAATGATCCCGAGCTTCGAGCACTGGCAGGCCACGCCCGCGCAATGGCAGGGCGCCGCGGTGGCGCTGGGCAACTTCGACGGCGTGCATCGCGGCCACCAGGCGCTGCTCGACCGCACCGCCGAGCACGCCAAGGTGCTGAACGCGCCGGTCGTGGCGCTGACCTTCGAGCCGCATCCGCGCCGCTTCTTCGTGCCCGACACCGGTCCGTTCCGGCTGACCCTGCCGCCGGCCCGGCTGCGGCTGCTCGAGCAGTACGGCGTGCAGGCCGTGCTCGCCCAGCACTTCGACAAGGCCTTTGCCGATCTCTCGGCCGATGCCTTCATCGACGACGTGCTGCTCAAGGGGCTGGGCGCGCGCCACGTCGTGTGCGGCTACGACTTCACCTTCGGCGCCCGCCGCACCGGCAATGTCGAGATGCTGCGCGAGAAGGGCCGGCAGAAGGGCTTTGGCGTCACCGTGCTCGATCCGGTGACGCATGAAGGCGAGATCTATTCCTCGACCCGCATCCGCGAGGCGCTGCGCGCCGGCTGGGTCAGCGAGGCGTCCGAGCTCCTGGGCCATTCCTGGGAGATCGAAGGCGTGGTCGAGCTGGGCGACCAGCGCGGCCGCACCATCGGCTATCCGACCGCCAATGTCGCCTTGGGCGAGCATCTCAGGCCGCGCTTCGGCGTCTATGCCGTTCGCGCCCTGGTCGATGGGCCCCATGGCGCTGAGTGGCGCCCGGCCGTTGCCAACCTCGGCCGTCGGCCGACCTTCGGCAAGCTCAAGGAGAACTTCGAGGTCCACCTGTTCGACTTCGCGGGCGACCTCTATTGCAAGACCCTGCGCGCGGCGCTGATCGAGTTCATCCGGCCGGAGATGAAATTCGGCGGCCTCGACCAGCTCAAGGCGCAGATCGCCGCCGACGGCGAGTCGGCGCGCCGGCTGCTCGGCGGGTGAGGGTGTCACCCGGCGCGGGCGTTACACGCACGGCCGTAGCGAGTTACCGATTTCTGCGAGTTGCGACCGTGGAGGTAATCGTTTCGGGATCGCGCCCGAGATCGAGGCAGGCGAGCACGACGATCCGACGCGGACTATCTCGTCGAGAAACAGGCCACCCCAACCCCCGACGTTCCCCTTCGTAAGTTCGCGCAGCGTTTACGATTTCGCGGAGGGCCACCTGGCGATAGACGACCGGGAGTGCCATCCACTCAATCGGCGCCAAATTCCCGGCGAATGTCCGCCAAGGTCACGACTGGCTCAGTCGGGTTGGCGCGGTACTCTTCGAGCCGTCGGTGGAGCTCCGCTCGCTGGGCCTCGGTAACCGGCGCTGTCGACTCCGCCTGGGCGACGCTGTCGAGCAGGTCGTAGGCCAGACGAAGACGCTCGTCCGGCCCCGGTTTCTCGAGTTCAGCCATCAGCGCTTTGTTCATGTGTTAATGATATTGGAAGGCGGAGCCGCTGTAAGTGGCCCATTTCCTTCCCACCTTTGCTGGGCGCTGAGTGAAAGAAGCAGACGGCGGGGTGGTACGCCTCCTCGCCGTCTGCCCTTCGTCCGCGTCAGTCCGGACGCGCGTCGCCCGCGTCGATGTAGCTGATCAGCGGCGTGTGCTTCTTGAAGAGCTTGCGGGTCCCGGCCTGCAGGCTGCGGAACACTGCCGGTGTGACGGCGAGCCCGGTGCTGGGCAAGGCGGCGGCGACGTTCACCGTCTTGCCGTAGACGTCGATGATCTCCTGGCCCGGGCTGCCGACCCGGCCGATCGCGACGGGTCCCAGGTGCAGCTTGACGACGATGCTGGTCCTGAAGCCGTGCTGGCCAAGCCACTCGCGCCCCGTCGATTGCACGGATCGCAAGGCAAACACGCCGGCATCGGCCGCTTCGGCCGGGAAGGCCACCAGGCCGGCATCGCCCAGGGTCTTGATCAGGCGGCCGCCGGCATCGCCGACGATCTGCCCGGTGCGGGCGAAGAAGCCCGCCATCGTTGCCAGCAGTTCTTGCGCAGCGGTCTTCTCCGCGTGTCGCATGTAGCCGGCAAGGTCGTAGAAGCCGACCAGAAGCTCACGCTCCGTCGGCATGCGCAATTGCGTCCAGAAGGACATGCGCGTTCTCCTCAGTTGTGTGTTCGCAGGCGGCCCAAGGTCCGCCAGTAAGGGAGAAATCGCCGGCCCTGGTCCCAACGGGAGCTTGTCCGGCAGTGCAACAATTATCCCGACGACGGCCCGCAACCGTCAAGATTGGCTTGCATAGTTTGATAACGGTAGTTATAATATCGTCATGACTTGGGACATGGAAAACCCGCGACCTTGGCCCACTAGCCATGGGGGCGTGGTTCGGACGCCCACACCACGCTCTCTGCCGGAAATACCGGGAATGCCGGAAAGTCCCGATTTTGCCTGCAATGCCTACAAGGCCGCTGCCTTGACCCCTCGGACCCCCGCCCATAGATTGCCGGCCCCATGTCATCCAGGGTCCTTTTGGAGCGAATTATCCGCCCGGTCCGCTGACCGCGGCCGGGTCTTATGCCTGTTCCTGACTGCCCCCGTGGCAGTCGTCCGTCGCTCCTGCCTGCATCGAGTTTCTCGTGACAACTGATTATAAATCCAGCGTCTTCCTGCCCAAGACCGACTTCCCCATGCGCGCCGGTCTCGCCAAGAAGGAGCCTGAGCTCCTGAAGCGCTGGGCTGACATGAAGCTGTTCCACCGGCTGCGCGCCGAGAGCCGCGGCCGGCCCAAGTTCGTGCTGCATGACGGCCCGCCCTACGCCAACGGCAACCTCCATATCGGCCATGCGCTCAACAAGATCCTGAAGGATCTCGTCACGCGCACCCAGCAGATGCTGGGCAAGGACAGCCACTACGTGCCGGGCTGGGACTGCCATGGCCTGCCGATCGAATGGAAGATCGAGGAGGAGTACCGCGCCAAGAACCAGGACAAGGATGCCGTGCCGGTGGGCGAGTTCCGCCGCGAGTGCCGCGCCTTCGCCGATCACTGGATCGGCGTGCAGCGCGAGGAGTTTAAGCGGCTTGGCGTCGAGGGCGACTGGGACAACTACTATTCGACCATGGCCTACGAGTCCGAGGCCGTGATCGCAAACGAGCTCGGCAAGTTCCTGATGAATGGCGGCCTCTACAAGGGCTCCAAGGCCGTGCTGTGGAGCGTCGTCGAGAAGACGGCGCTGGCCGAGGCCGAGATCGAATACCACGACCATACGTCGGACACCGTCCATGTCCGCTTCCCGGTGGTGAAGTCCAAGGGCGGCAAGCTCGACGGCGCCTCGGTGGTGATCTGGACCACGACGCCGTGGACCATCCCGGGCAATCGCGCGCTCGCCTTCGGGCCCGACATCGCCTACGCGCTGGTCGAGGTCGCCGAAGTGGGCGAGGGCAGCCGCGCCAAGGCCGGCGAGAAGATGGTGCTGGCCAAGGAGCTGATCGGCGCCGTCGCCGAGACGGCGAAGTTCACGCCCAAGGTGCTGGGCGATCTTGCGCCTGAGGATTTCGACGACCTGCTGGCCGCCCATCCGCTGCGCGGCCAGGGCTACGACTTCGAGGTGCGCTTGCTGCCGGGCGGCTTCGTCACCGCCGATGCCGGCACGGGTTTCGTGCATATCGCGCCGGGCCATGGTGCGGACGACTATGAGCTGGGCGTCGCGCACGGCGTGGAAGTGCCCGACACCGTGGCGGAAGACGGCAGCTACTATCCGCACGTGCCGCTGTTCGCCGGCAAGAAGGTCTACACCGCGCAAGGCGTGCGGGGCGACGCCAACCGCGCCGTCAGCGATGCCCTCGACAAAGCCGGCAAGCTTCTGGCCTTCGGCCGCATCCGCCACAGCTACCCGCATTCGTGGCGCTCCAAGGCGCCGGTGATCTTCCGCAATGCGCCGCAATGGTTCATCGCCATGGACAAGCCGATCGCGGCGATCGGCGGCACCTTGCGCGAGAAGGCGCTGGCGGCGATCGATGCCACGCGCTTCGTGCCGCAGGCCGGCTACAACCGGCTGCGCAGCATGATCGAGCAGCGGCCCGACTGGTGCGTGTCGCGCCAGCGCGCCTGGGGCGTGCCGATCACGGTGTTCGTGAACAAGGCGACCGGCGAGCCGTTGCGCGACCCCGAGGTGATGGGCCGCGTCGTCGAAGCCTTCAAGGCCGAGGGCGCCGACGTGTGGTTCGAAAGCCCGCCTGAGCGCTTCCTCGGCAACAAGTACAAGGCCGAGGATTTCGAGCAGGTGAAGGACATTCTCGACGTCTGGTTCGACTCGGGTTCGACGCACGTCTTCACGCTCGAAGGCAATCCCGATCTGAAATGGCCGGCCGACCTTTATCTCGAAGGCTCCGACCAGCATCGCGGCTGGTTCCATTCCTCGCTGCTGGAGAGCTGCGGCACGCGTGGCCGCGCGCCCTACGACGGCGTGCTGACGCACGGCTTCACGCTCGACGAGCAGGGCCGCAAGATGTCGAAGTCGCTGGGCAACATCACCGCGCCCCAGACCGTATGCGACCAGTATGGCGCGGACATCCTGCGCCTGTGGGTCGTCGGCACCGACTACACCGAGGACCAGCGCATCGGTCCGGAGATCCTGAAGCACCAGGCCGAGGCCTATCGCCGGCTGCGCAACACCTTGCGCTACCTGCTGGGCAGCCTCGCCGGCTACTCGGCGGCCGAGACGGTGGCCTATGCCGACATGCCCGAGCTCGAGCGCTGGGTGCTGCATCGCCTGGCCGAGCTCGACGCGGCATTCCGGGCGGCGGTCGACGACTTCGACTTCCACAAGATCGCGACCGAGCTGCACAATTTCTGCGCCGTCGATCTCTCGGCCTTCTACTTCGACATCCGCAAGGACGCGATCTACTGCGACGCCGCCGATGCCTTGCGCCGGCGCGCGGCGCGCACGGTGATGGCCGAGCTCTTCTCCTTCCTCACCGCGTGGCTTGCGCCCATCACCTGCTTCACCGCCGAGGAGGCGTGGCTGGCGCGGGCTCCGGACGTGCCGGACGGGTCCGCCGAGAGCGTCCACCTCAGGCTCTATCCCGAGATCCCGGCGGCCTGGCTCGATGCCGGCCTGGGCGAGAAGTGGAAGACGGTGCGGGCGCTGCGCCGCGTCGTCACCGGCGCGCTCGAGCTCGAGCGCGCCGAGAAGCGCATTGGCTCCAGCCTGCAGGCCGCCCCGCACGTCCATGTCGCCAAGGAATATATCGCCGCCATGCAGGATCTCGACCTCGCCGAGATCTGCATCACCTCGGGCGGCGAGCTGATCGAAGGCGAGCCGGCGGCGGGCGACTTCAAGTTGCCCGACGTGCCCGGCGTGGGCGTGGCTCCCGTGCTGGCCGACGGCAGCAAATGTGCACGCTGCTGGCAGGTGCTGCAGGAGGTCGGCAAGTCGGCCAGGCACCCGCTGCTCTGCGCGCGCTGCGAAGAAGCGGTGAGCTCATGATCATTGCTGGGGGCGCGCCACTCCAGTGGCGCGATCATCTCATGGTGCAGGCAAAGACGCGCCACTGGAGTGGCGCGCGCCCAGCAAAGAGCGTCGCATGATGAGGCGTATCGATCGCCAGGCCATGGCCCTGGTCGTCATCACCCTGGTGGCCGACCAGCTCTCCAAGCAGCTCCTGCTCACCTACCTGATGAAGGCGGGCGGCACCATCGTGCCGGTGATCGACGGGTTCTTCCGGCTGGTGGTCGTGTGGAACCGCGGCGTCAGCTTCGGCCTGATGGGCGACAGCGCGCTGCCGCCCTGGGTGCTGTCGGCCGTGGCGATCGCCGTGTGCATCGGCCTCTTCCTGTGGCTGCGACGAACCGACCGACCCTTCACAGGCTGGGGCATCGGCCTTGTCATGGGGGGTGCCATCGGTAATGTTATCGACCGCGCCCGTTGGGGAGCGGTGTTCGATTTCGCCGATTTCCACATTGGCCAATGGCACTGGCCGGCGTTCAATATTGCCGATTCGGCGATCGTTGTCGGCGTCGGTCTGATGCTCCTCGATTCACTCGTCGGCGAACGACAACGCGCGCCCTGATGCGGCCATGATCAGTGGACAAAAACAAAAACCCGAAGGACGAACGATGCGACGGACGATCCTGATACCGACAGGCTTGGTTGCCCTCAGCGCCCTCATGCTGGGCGGCTGTGGCATGCTTGAGAACCTGGGCGGCGGCAAGAAAGTGTCGCCCGACGAATTCAAGATCGTATCGCACTCGCCGCTCACCATGCCTCCCAATGCCGAGCTGCGGCCGCCGCGCCCCGGTGAGCCCAGGCCGCAGGAAGTGACGCCGGCCGACCAGGCCAAGGAAGCCCTGTCGCCCGCGCTGGCGGCGCGCCCACAGCGCAACCAGGTCATGACCGGCACCGCCCAGGGTCCCGGCCGCACCAGTGCCGAGGCCTCGCTGGTCCAGAAGGCCGGCGGCGGCAACGTCGACCCCAACATCCGCAGCCGGGTCAACACCGACACCAAGACGATCAACGACAGCGACAAGACGTTCATCGACAGCCTGATCTTCTGGCATGACACGCCACCCTCCGGCGTGGTCGTCGACCCGACCAAGGAGCAGCAGCGCATCCGCGACGCCCAGGCAGCCGGACAGCCGGCTTCGGGTCCGACGTCGACCATCAAGCGGCGCCAGCGCGGCCTGCTCGAAGGCCTCTTCTGAGCCCGGCAGCGCTCTTGCGCCGCCGTGCTCTGCTCGGCGGCCTGATCGCGGCTGGCGCTCTCGCCTCGCCATCGATCGCGCGCGCCAAGCTTTTCTCGGTCGAGCGGCGCAGGTCCGACTTCTTCACCCTGCCCAACGGGCTGCAGGTCGTCGTCCTGCCGTCGAGCCGCGCGCCGATCGTCAACCAGCTCGTGGTCTACAAGGTCGGCAGCGCCGACGAGGTCTACGGCAAGACCGGCATCGCCCATTTCCTCGAGCACATGATGTTCAAGGGCACGGGCACGGTGGGACCGACCGAGTTCTCGCGCATCGTCTCCAGGAACGGCGGGCGCGACAACGCCTATACGAGCTTCGACACTACCGGCTACTACCAGACCGTCTCGCCAGACCGGCTGGAGATGGTCATGCGCATGGAGGCCGACCGTATGGCCAACCTGCGCCTCACCGAGAAGGAGCTGATCCCCGAGCGCCAGGTCGTGCTCGAGGAGCGCCGCATGCGCACCGACAATTCGCCGGCCGCCCTGCTTGGCGAGGCCGTGCAGGAGCAGCTCTATGGCCGCCACAAGCCTTACGGCATGCCGATCTCGGGCTATGTCGATGACGTGAAGAAGCTCAGCATCCACGACCTCGCGGCGTTCTATGCCAAGTGGTACATGCCCAACAACGCCGTCCTGATCGTGGCCGGCGACACCACGGCCGACCACGTGCGCAAGCTCGCCGAGAAGCACTACGGGCCGATCCCCCAGCGCAAGGTCGAGCCGCGCCGCCGGCCGGGCGAGGGCGCCGCTGACCTGCCGCAGCGGGTCACGCGCGCCGACGCGCGCGTCGCCGAGCCGGGCTGGTCGCGCTACTACCTCGCGCCGTCCTATCACAAGGGCGAGAGCCAGTACGCCTATGCGCTGCAGGTGCTGGCGCGCCTGCTGGGCGGCGGCGAGACCAGCCGGCTGTGGAAGACCCTGGTGATTGACCGCAAGGTGGCGCTGTCGGCAGGGGCCTCCTACAGCCCGTCGAGTCTTGGCCTCACCTCGTTCGATCTCGGCGTCCATCCCGCGTCGGGCACGCCCATGGTCGAGGTCGAGAGCGCGGTCGGCGGTATGCTGGGCAAGCTGCTCGACGATGGCGTTACGACCGAGGAAGTCGAGCGGACGCAGAACCAGCTGCTGGCCGGCGCGATCTACTCGCAGGATTCGCTGCAAAGCGGCCCGCGCATCTACGGCAGTGCGCTGGGCGTCGGCGGCACGGTGGCCGACATCGATGCCTGGCCGCAGCGCATCGCCGCGGTCACGCCGGCCGCAGTGGTCGCTGCCGCCCGCCATGTCTGGCGCGCCGACGGGCTCGTCACCTCGGTGCTGACGCCGCAGGAAGGCATGCGGTGAGCCGGCTGTTGCGTGCCCTTGCCGCGCTGGTCGTCGCGGTCCTGGTTCTGCCTGCCGCCGCCGGTGCGGTCGACATCAAGGCCGTGACCACGCCGCTCGGCATCAAGGCCTGGCTGGTGCAGGACAAGAGTGCACCCGCGGTGTCGCTGGCTTTCTCTTTCGTCGGCGGCACGGCGTCGGATCCCGCCGGCCAGCTCGGCGTCACCACCCTGATGGCGACGCTGCTCACCGACGGTGCCGGAACGCTCACCTCGCAGGCCTTCCGGCAGCGCCAGGAGGATGCCGCGGCATCGGTCGGCTTCAGCGCCTCGCTCGATCGCCTGGGCGGCAGCCTGCGCGTGCTGTCGGCCAACCGCGAGGAAGGCTTCGAGCTCCTGCGACTGGCGCTCACCCAGCCGCGCTTCGACACCGACATGATCGAGCAGCGGCGAGCCCAGACCATCGCGGCGATCAACCAGGCCAACCAGCGCCCCGCCTCGGTCGCCGCGCGCACGCTGATGGAGACCGAGTTCGCGGGCCATCCCTATGCCAACAATCCCGACGGCACGCCCGACGATCTCAGGAAGCTCACGCAGCAGACAATCAAGCAGCGCGCCGCGGCTCTTTTGATCCGCAACGGCCTGATCGTTGCCGCCGTCGGCGACATCGAGGAGGCCGATTTCGCCCGCTTGCTCGACAGCGCCTTCGGCAGCCTGCCGGCCGGCACGCCGCCGGCCCTGCCGCCCGAATGGAGGCCGCCGACCAAGCCGCGCACCGTCGTGGTCGAACGGCCGGTGCCGCAGAGCACCGCGTTGATGGCGCTGCCCGGCATCGCCCGCGACGATCCCGACTGGTACGCCGCCCTGGTCATGAACCATATCCTGGGCGGCGGCGGCCAGCAGTCGCGGCTGTTCACCGAGGTGCGCGAGAAGCGCGGGCTGGCCTACGGCGCCTCCTCGAGCCTGCGCGTCTACAAGCGCGCGGCGCTGCTCGTTATGTCGACGGCGTCGGCCAACGAGCGCGTCGCCGAGGCGTTGCGTGTGGTCAAGGCCGAGCTGGCACGGCTTCGCGTCGACGGTCCGACCGAGCAGGAGCTTGCCGACGCCAAGACCTATCTCGCCGGCGCGCTGGCGCTGTCGCTCGATTCGTCGGGCGCCATCGCCGGCCTGCTGCATTCCATGCAGGTCGACAACCTCGCCCCCGACCATCTCACCAAGCGCGCCGCTCTGATCGCGGCGGTCAAGCTCGACGATGTACGCCGCCTCGCCCGCCGCCTGTTGCGCGACGAGGCGCTGACCACAGTCGTCGTCGGCAAGCCGGTCGGCGTCACCGCGGATCCGTTGTGAGCAAGATCCTGACCCGCCCGTATCTTTCCCCGCGGCGGCGGGCGTAAAATGGCCGCGCCATGAGCGCGCTACGCCGCCTGCCCTCCACGCTGGTCAACCGCATCGCCGCGGGCGAGGTGGTCGAGCGTCCGGCGAGTGCGGTCAAGGAGCTGGTCGAGAACGCGATCGACGCCGGCGCGCATCGCATCGCCGTCGTCCTGAAGGAAGGCGGCCGCAGCTTCATCTCGGTGGTCGATGACGGCGTCGGCATGACGCGCGAGGAGATGGCGCTCGCCGTCGAGCGTCACTGTACTTCCAAGCTGCCCGATGACGATCTGACGGACATCCGCACGCTCGGCTTCCGCGGCGAGGCGCTGCCCTCGATCGCCTCGGTGAGCCGCTTCGTACTGACCTCGCGACCGGCCGGCGCCGATACCGCCTGGAGCCTCGACATCGAAGGCGGCGCCAAGGGCGAGCCGCGGCCGGCAGCGCATCCCGTGGGCACCCGTGTGGAAGTACGCGAGCTCTTCTTCGCGACGCCGGCGCGGCTCAAGTTCCTCAAGGAGCCGCGCACCGAATCGGGCCATGTCGCCGACGCCCTGCGCCGGCTCGCCATGGCCCATCCCGCCATTGCCTTCCGCCTCGAAAGCGAGGAGCGCACGCTGGTCGACCTGCCGGCCGCCAATCCCTCGCTGCTCGACAAGTCCAGTGAAGGGGGGGCCGATGCGGCGCGCCTCGAGCGGCTGGCCGCCATCATGGGCCGCGAGTTCGCCGACAATGCGCTCGCCATCGACGCCAACCGCGAGGGTTTTAGGCTGACCGGCTTCGCCGGCCTGCCGACCCTCAACCGGCCGACCGGCCAGCATCAGTATCTCTTCGTCAACGGCCGGCCGGTGCGCGACAAGCTGCTGGCGGGCGCCGTGCGTGGCGCCTACCAGGATTTTCTGGCGCGCGATCGCCATCCCATGGTGGCGCTGTTCCTCGAGGCGCCAACCGCGCTGGTCGACGTCAACGTCCATCCGGCCAAGACCGAGGTGCGCTTCCGCGACGCCGGCATCGTGCGCGGCCTGATCGTGGGCGCGCTGCGCACCGCGCTTTCAGCGGCCGGCCATCGCGCCAGCACCACCGTGTCGGATGCCGCCCTCGGCGCCTTCCGGCCGCACACCGGCTATTCGATGCCTCTGCCGATGGGCACCGGTCATTCCTCGACAGTGCCGCGCGGCCTTGCCGAAGCGGCCATGCAGTTCATGGCGCCGTTCGACGCGCCATCGGCGCGGGTCGAGGCTCCTGCCGACGCGGCCCACGGCAACGGCCAGCACTATCCGCTGGGCGTGGCGCGCGCCCAGCTGCACGAGACCTATATCGTCGCCCAGACCGACCAGGGCGTGGTGATCGTCGACCAGCACGCCGCGCACGAGCGGCTGACGCACGAGCGCCTGAAGGATCAGTTGCAGGCCGATGGCGTGAAACGCCAGGCGCTGCTCCTGCCCGAGGTCGTCGACGTCGGCGAAGACGGCGCGCGCCGCCTCGCGCAGCGCGCGGGCGAGCTCGCCGAGATGGGGCTGGTGCTGGAACCGTTTGGCTTGGGCGCCGTGGTCGTGCGTGAAACGCCCGCGGTGCTGGGTGAGGTCGACGTCCCGGGGCTGGTGCGCGATCTCGCCGACGAGCTCGGCGAGATGGGCGATCATCTCTCGCTCAAGGAGAAGATCGAGGACGTCTGCGGCACCTTGGCCTGCCACACCTCGGTGCGTGCCGGCCGCCGCCTCACGGTCGAGGAGATGAACGCGCTGCTGCGGCAAATGGAGGCGACGCCGCATTCCGGCCAGTGCAACCATGGCCGCCCGACCTATGTCGAACTGAAGCTGGCCGACATCGAGCGACTGTTCGGAAGACGATGAAGCGCGTTGTGTTTCTGGCTTTGCTGGTCGCGGGAGCGGCGTCCGCCACTGCGCAACCGACGCCCAGCTCCAGCCTCGACGGCGAGTGGCGGGGCAAGAGCGACGGCGGCTCGTGCAACGCACCGCTCGATTTTGTGATCACGATAGAGAACGGCTTCGTCGACGGTTCGGCCTTCGACACCACCGCGCATGGTCCGGTGCCCAACCTCAAGAAGGCGCCGCCACCCGCACCGACTCCCGGCCTGTGGCAGATCCACGGCGTCGTCAATCCGAGCGGCTCCTTTTCCCTGGTCAGTGTCGCGTCGGTGAAGGCGACTGACCGCCGCCGGGGCAAGCTCACGGCGAGGAGCGAGGGCGGCGGACTGGTGGTCAGCGAAACAACCGGCTGCCGACGGACGGCGCGGTTGACGCGCTAAGCGCAGGGAATCTTTTCCTCGACGCCGGCCAGCAGGCGGAAGAAGGCGTCCTGCGGCTTTTCCAGAATGAACATCGCCTTGGCATCGAGGCCGAGATTGAGGCCGCGCAGCACGGCGCCGCTGACGCCATGGCCGACCACGACCGTGCGCGTGTTCAACGCGATGATCTCGGCGAGCACCTCGGCCGAGCGCCGGCGCAGGTCGGCATGGGTCTCGCCGCCCGGCGGGCAGTAGCCGTGCGGATCGGCCCGCCAGTCGGCGAGTGCTGTCGGATGCGTCAGCTCGATCTCTTTCCAGCTGAACCCTTCCCACTGGCCGTAGCTGAGCTCGGCCAATCTCGGATCGTCGCGCCATTGCGCCGGCTCGAGGCCAAGCTCGCAGCCGATGATCTCGGAGGTTTCGCGCACGCGGCCGAGCGGGCTGCGCAGGAAGATGGTGGAGCCGGGCGTGCGTAAAAGCTCGGCCTTGAGCGTGCGGCCCATCGCCAGCGCCTGGGTGCGGCCGCGTTCGGTGAGGCTCGAGTCCTTGGTGCCCTGCATGCGCCGTTCGGTGTTCCATGCCGTCTCGCCGTGCCGCAGCATGTAGAGGGGAGCCACCAGCGTCACGGTTTGCCTCGCAGGATCACGATCTTGGCGGCTCCATAGCGGCGTTCGTCGATCGCCTCGAAGCCAGCCGGCGGAACGATGTCCTCGTTGTGCGCCAGCTCGACGGTGACGATGGCATCTGGGGCCACCCAGCCCGCGGCGGCGAGGGCGGCGAGCGCCGGTGCCGCCTGGCCCGAGCGATAGGGCGGATCGAGGAAGACGAGATCGCAGGGTTCGCGGCCCGGCGGCGGGCGCGTCGCGTCGGCGCGCACCACCTTGGCGGCCGCGGTCTCGCCGAGCTTGGCGATGTTCCCGCCGATCAGCTTGATCGCGCTCGCATCGTTGTCGAGGAAGGTGGCGTGCGCGGCGCCGCGCGACAGCGCCTCGAGCCCGAGCGCGCCCGAGCCCGCGAAGGCGTCGAGCACGCGCACGTCGATCAGGGGCGAGGTGCCGTCGGCCCGCCAGTTGGCGTGGACCAGGATGTTGAACAAGGCCTCGCGCGCGCGGCTCGCCGTCGGCCGCGTGGCCTGGCCCTCGGGGGCCGAGATGGTGCGGCCGCGATGCTTGCCGCCCACAATCTTCAGCATGGGATCTTCAGCATCAGTGCCGCCGGTGATGAGGTCTGGGCTTGGGTTTCGGCTTGGCCCAGCCGGCCTTGCGTGGCGGCGGCTTCATGCCGAGCAGGTTGTCGAGCGCCTGCGGCGGGATCTCGTCGACCGTGCTGCGCTCCAGCTCGCCCAGATGGAACGGCCCGAAGGCGACGCGGATCAGGCGCATCACCGGCAGGTCGAGATGGGCCAGCACGCGGCGCACCTCGCGGTTCTTGCCTTCGGTGAGCGCGATCTCGAGCCAGGCATTGGTGCGCTGCTGGCGCTCGAGCCGGGCCTGAATGGCGCCGTAGCGCACGCCCTCGATGGTGATGCCCTGGGCGAGCGCCGCCAGGCGCGCTTCGTCGACCATGCCGTGCACGCGCGCACGATAGCGCCGGATCCAGCCGTTGGCCGGCAGCTCCAGACGACGCGCCAGGCCGCCGTCGTTGGTCAGCAGCAGCAGGCCCTCGGACATGAAGTCGAGCCGGCCCACGGTGACGACGCGCGGCATGCCCTTGGGCAGCGCATCGAAGATGGTCGGCCGTCCTTGCGGATCGCGTGCCGTCACCAGCTCGCCCACCGGCTTGTGATAACGCCACAGCCGCGCGCGATCGGCATCGGGCAGGGGCCTGCCGTCGACTTCGATGCGGCTTGCGTCGGTGACGGTGAAGGCGGGCGTGTCGAGCACCTTGCCGTCGACCTTGACGCGGCCGGCGGCGATCCAGCGCTCGGCGTCACGGCGCGAGCACAGGCCGGCACGCGCCAGCCGCTTGGCTATTCTTTCCGGTTCGCTCACTTGGTTGCTGCCGCTCCCAGGAAGGCGCGGAAGAGCCTTGCGTCGCCCTCGGAGATCAGGAATTCGGGATGCCACTGCACGCCGATACAGAAGCGATAGCGCGGCGCCTCGATGCCCTCGATGACGCCGTCGGGCGCCGTCGCATTCACCACGATGCCGACCGGCGCATCGGCCGCCGCCTGATGGTGTGCGCTGTTCACCTGCAGCTCGTCGGCGCCGACGATGCCGTGCAGCTGCGTGCCCTTGGCGACCTTCACGGTATGGCCGGGCTCGTTGCGCGGATTGGGCTGCTCGTGCGCCAGCGCCTCGGCGATGGCGTCGGGAATGTGCTGGATCAACTTGCCGCCCAGCACGACATGCAGCAGCTGCTGGCCGCCGCAGATGCCCAGGACCGGCTTGTTCCGGTCAAGCGCGCCCTTGGTGGCGGCGAACTCGAAGGCGGTTCGGCGGTCCTTGGTGATGACGGTCGCGTGCTTCGCACCGCCGCCATAGTAGGTCGGATCGACGTCGAAGGCGCCGCCGGTCACGACCAGCGCGTCGATGCGCTCGAGATAATCGCCGACGCGGTCTGGCTCGTGCGGCAGGGCGACCGCCAGGCCGCCCGCCGCGTCGATGGCGTCGAGGTAGTTCTGGCGCAGCGCATACCAGGGAAACTTGGAATAGCCTCCCGGCTTTTCCGCATCCAGGGTGACTCCAATGAGGGGACGGGGCATTCGTGCTTCCTAATTCGATGGCTGCTTCTTGACGCAGATCGGCTCGCCATTACCAGGGTCCTTGCAGGCCCAGTCCGAACCGAAGCCAAAGTTTGCGTCCAGCCTTGCCGGCCGACCTACCCCAGGATGCACGAGGTAATACAACAGGAGTGCGCCGGCGAGGGTCGCAGCCAACAGCATTCCACCCCAATCCTTCCCCGTGAGGAGGCGCCAATTCATAGGGCTAAGATACGCGCGTCGATCCCCCAGCGCTACATTTCAAAGGCTCCTCACCCTAAGGAGCGGCCCACCAGGCCACGTTATGACGAAGCGGCGATATTCCTCGGCACGTCCTTGAACGGCTTGGTGGTATCGACGCTGGGCTCCTTGGGCATCTTCAAGACGCGCTCGGAGATGATGTTGCGCTGGATCTCGTCGGTGCCGCCGGCGATCGAGGTGGCGGGGACGGAGACCAGGATCTCGGCGATGACGCCACCCATCGGGCTGTCCTCGCCGCTCAACAGCGCATCGGCGCCGGTGATGTAGGTGTGGACCCGCGCCGCCTGGCGGGCGACGTGGCTCGACGCCAGCTTGCCGAGCGACCCTTCGGGACCCTGCGGGCGGCCCTGTTCCTGTGCCGCCCGTGCGCGGCGGGCGGTCCATTCGGCAGCCTTGGACATGATCAGGAGCTTGGCGATCTCCTGGCGGAGCACCGGGTCCTTGATCTTGCCGGAGGTGCGGGCGCGCTCCATCACCAGGTCGACGCGGCCGGCGCGCTGCGGATACCACTTGTACGGCTCCATGGTGGAGGCGATCTCGGCCTTCTCTTCCTCGTAGATGCGGCCCTTGGCGTTGGAGGCCTGCGCCCAGCTGCGAAGACCATCGGCGCCGCGGCGCTCGTGCATCAGGGTGGTGGTCGCCACCGTCCAGCCGTCGCCGACGTCGCACACCATCATCTCGGGCTCGACCATGGCGTCGGTGAAGAACACCTGGTTGAACGAGGCGTGGCCGTTCATCTGCTTCAGCGGATGGACCTGCACGCCGGGCTGCTTCATGTCGAGGATGAAGTAGGCGAGGCCCTTGTGCTTGGGCACGTCCCAGTTGGCGCGCGCCAGCAGCAAGCCCCAGTGCGCCTTGTGGGCGCTGGTGGTCCACACCTTCTGGCCGTTGATCACCCAGGTGTTTCCCTTGCGGTCGGCGCGTGTGACGGCGCCCGCCATGTCCGAGCCGCTGCCCGGCTCGCTGAACAGCTGGCACCAGGTGTCCTCGCCGGTCAGGATGCGGCGCAGGAACTTCTCCTTATGCAGGTCGGTGCCGTGATCGAGGATCGTGGCAGCGGCCAAGGTGCGGATGCCCGCCTTGGCGACGCCAACCGCGCCGATGCGCGCGAACTCCTCGTCGACGACGGCGTTGAACTTCACCGGCAGGCCGCGGCCGTACCATTGCTTGGGCCAGTGCGGCGCACCCCAGCCCGATTCGATCAGCTTGGTGCGCCACTCGACCAGGCCGTAGTCGGGCTTCCAGTTGGCTTCGAGCCAGGCGCGCACCTCGGCGCGGACGGAGCTCTCGGTCTCTTCGCTCATGATCGGGCTCCTCAGTGCTTCCAGTGCTGCATCATGAGTTCGCGATGCTGGTTGGCATCGCCGAACAGGATCTCGCTCGACTTGGCCCGCTTGAACCAGAGATGGGTGTCGTTGTCCCAGGTGAAGCCGATGCCGCCATGCATCTGCACGGCATGAATGGCCGTCTGCAGATAGGCCTCGGCGGCGCAGGCCTTGGCGAGCGAGGCGATGGCCGGCAGGTCGTCGTCGCCCTCGTCGAGGGCTGCGGCGGCGTAGTAGGCCGCCGACTTCGCGAGCTCGACATCGACCAGCATGTCGGCCGCCTTGTTCTTGGTGGTCTGGAACGAGGCGATCGAGCGGCCGAACTGCATGCGCATCTTGGTGTAGGCGAGCGCATCCTCGCGCAGCCGCTCGGCGCCGCCCACCATCTCGTTGGCGAGCAGGACGGCGGCCTGGTGCAGGGTGCGGGTGAACGGTGCTGCCGCGGCGCCGGCCTCGCCCAAAAGCCTGGCCTCGACCGAGTTGAAGGTGAGACGCGCGAGCTTGCGCGTCTCGTCCATGGTCTTCAGCCGCTTGCGCTCCAGCCCCGGCGAATTGCCCTCGACGGTGAAGAACGACAGGCCGTCCTCGCCCTGCGAGCCCGGCCGGCGCGCCAGCACGACGATGAGATCGGCGGTGTGGCCGTCGAGCACGAAGCTCTTGGCACCCTCGAGTCGCCACGTCGCGCCCGATTGCGTCGCGGTCATGGCCACGCCCTCGGCGTCGTTGCGCCCGTCATCCTCGGAGAAGGCGAGGGTCGCGGTCTTCTCGCCGTTGGCGATCGCCGGCAGGAGCGCGCGCTTCTGCTCGTCCGTGCCGGCATTCAGGATGGCGTTGGCCGCCAGCACCGTCGACAGGAAGGGCGCGCAGAGCAGTCCGCGGCCCATCTCCTCCAGCACGATCGCGAGGTCGGCCTGGCCGAAGCCGCCGCCGCCATAGGCCTCGGGAATATGGATGGCGGTGAGGCCCAGCTCCTGGTTCAGCTTCGTCCAGCCGGCGCGCTCAAAACCCTGGTCGGTCGCCATCAGGCGGCGTACCTCCTTGGTCGGCGAACGCGCCTCGAGCGCCCGCCGCAGGCTGCTGCGGAACTCCTCCTGCTCCGGCGTGAAGCTGAAGCGCATGACCTACTCCTCCCGACCCGATGTTGGCGCTATTTTCCCCCTTATGACCGCCCCGACAAGACCGTCCCCGATGGATCGCGCACTCCGTGAAGCGCGCCTAGCCGCAGAGCGGGGCGAGGTGCCGATCGGCGCCGTGATCGTCGGGCCCGACGGCGCGATCCTGGCCGCGGCCGGCAATCGCACCGAGGAGATGCGCGATCCCACCGCCCATGCCGAGATGCTGGTGATCCGCGCCGCTGCGGCGCAGCTGGGCGCGCCGCGCCTGGTCGATTGCGACCTCCATGTCACGCTGGAGCCCTGTCCGATGTGCGCCCAGGCGATCTCCTTCGCCCGCATCCGCCGCCTCTACTGGGGGGCCGCCGATCCCAAGGGCGGTGGCATCGAGCACGGGCCGCGCATCTTCGACCAGCCGACCTGCCATCATAAGCCCGAGCTCTATCCCGGTATTGCCGAGGCCGAGGCGGGTGAGCTGTTGCGTGCCTTCTTCAGGGAGCGTCGCTGACGATCACAGGTTCGCGCGAAGGAAATCCGCGATCTGCCGCCGGGAGCGTTGATGGATGGCGGCGCGGTCGGCACCGGGCGGGTCACTGCACACCTCGGGAGCCCGAGCCGCCAGCGTCGGCGAGCATGGATCGACGAACACGAAGTGACCCCCGGGCACGGCTACTTGCTGCGGCGGTCTCGGGAGCGCCTTGGCAAGAGCGAGCGCGTTGCCCTCGGGCCTGAGATCGGACTGCAACGCGGCGTAGATCAGTATCGGCAGATCGAGCGACCCCAGACCCTTGCGCTCGAACGGCGCGCCGTACGGTTCCAGCAGAACGAGGGCTTTCAACGGGAGCACATCGTCCGATTTCGCGCTTGGCGGCACCTTGGCCCAGGAGCCATCGGTGACGATGCCGCCGCAGGCTCTCGTATCGTCGGGATGATCACGGCAATAGGCCGACAGGTGCGCCAGATCGACCGACGCTCCCGCGGCGATGAGGCTCACCGCGCCGCCGAACGAGAAGCCCGCCATGGCGATCCGGTCGGGATCGGCGCGCCTGGAAAAGCGTGGATCCGCCAACACCGAATCGAGCGCCTTGTGAATGTGGCGCGGCCGATCGACGAAAGGCCGCTCGCTTCCGGGATGGAACGGGGCGATGACGATGAAGCCTTGCCGCGCGAGGTGAAGCAGAAGATCGCGCTGAGCGAGCGGAGTCCCCGGGCGCTGGCCGCCGCCGCCGTGTGAGAACAGGACCACCGGGAAGCGCGCACCGGCGGCGACCGGGGCGTCGCGGCTCGCCGACAGGCTGAATAGTCCCTCTTCAACGGTGGCTTCGTCGGCTTCCGTCGGATAGGTGATCAGGGCATCGAACGGCGTCGTGTCCTCGACCGTGACGCGTGTGGTGCCGGCGTGAAATGATCGTGGGTCGGCCGACGCGGTCGATATGCCGGCGAGGGCCAGCAGCAGGCTGAACATGAGCGAACGCACGTGTCTCTCCATGCCGTTGGGCGCTAGTTGGCCTGGCTGATGCGGCCCGAGCCCGAGACCTTGCTGGTGAGGTTGGCGGGGCGGCTCAGCAGCTTCACATCGCCCGAACCCGAGATCCTGACGTCGGCGATGTCCTTGGGAGCGGCCTCGACCTTGCCGCTGCCGGAGATGTCGACCTTGAGCTGCTTCATGGTGAGGTCGCCAAGTCTTGCCTCGCCGGACCCGGAGACCTTGACCGTTACCTGATCGACGTTGCCCTGGGCGCGGACCGAGCCGCTGCCGCTGATGCGGAGGTCGAGCTCGGGCTGGCTGACATTCTCCATCACGAGCTTGCCCGATCCGGCAATGCGGATGTCGCGGAAGGCGCGGCCCGGTAACGTGATCTCGAGATCGCGCCCGGCCATCCAGCCATGGCAGTCGAGCAAGAGACGACGGCCTCTCACCTCGACATTGGCGACGAGGTCGGGCGACCCGCGCACGACGATCTCGCTGCCCTGGCCGCCACGGAAGGTGACGGTGCCGGGCAGCGAAAGCTCGATCTCATCGCCGTTGTCCCAGGCCAGGCGACGGACCGACGGGCTGCCTTTGGCAACCTCGCCGCACGACGCGCGCGAGAGCAGATCGAAGGGCAGGCGCTGCAGGTCGCGGCCGCCCAGCTGATAGGCGAGCGACAGCGAGGCAACGCCGATGCCCATGCCGCCGATTGCGATCCAACCCAGGGTTCTCATGGGACCTTCCTCAGATTGCCGGGCTTGCCTGGTTCAGCAGCACGTAGTGCAGGCGGGCGTAGCGGGCGAGCAGGCGCACTACATAGTCGACCATCATCAGGAGCAGCGCGCCGCCACCGATGCCGACGCCGAGCAGGCCGACGCCATAGAGGATGCGGGTGATCGACTTGAAGACGAACAGCCCCTCCCAGCTGAACAGCTTGGCGAGCAGGACGAGGCCCGCGACAGAGAGCGCGATCATCACGATGCCGGCGATCAAGGTGAACAGCATCAGCCCCGCCACCAGCGGCAGCAGGAAGACGAAGTCGACGGCGATCAGGGCGAGGAAGCCCGCCATCGCCGCGAAGAAGTTGGCCGGCGTGCGCTCTTCCTCCCAGCGCCGGAGGCCCATCTCGGCACGCAGTTCGCGGGCGAGCCGCACGGGATCGCCCAGTGCGGCGGCGATCTCGGCCTCGCTGCGGCCCGCCGCCATGCCGTCGGCGAAATGCTGGGCGTAGTCGGCCATCACGTCGTCGATCTCGGACGGCGGCAGACCGCCGAGGCGACGGTGCAAAGTATCCAGAAACTCGGACTTGGTCATCGGGCTGCTCCTGATGCTTTGGCGGTCGATGGCGACAGGACTCTCGCCACCGCGGTCGTGAAGCTGTTCCACTCGGTCTTCTGCGCGGCGAGGGCGGCGTGGCCTGCCTTGGTGAGCTGGTAGTACTTGCGCGGCGGGCCGCTGCTCGATTCCTCGAGGTAGGTCTTCACCAGCCCATCGGTCTGCATGCGCCGCATCAAGGGATAGATCGTGCCTTCACCCATGCCGATCTCGGCCGCCAGCCGACTCGCGATGTCGTAGGCGTAGCCGTCCTGGCGCGCGAGCAGGGCGAGCACGCACATGTCGAGCACGCCCTTGCGCAGTTGCACCAGCAACGACTCCGTCACGACATTGCACCTTCACTATAGCGCATGGCCCAGTACCTTGCTAAACAAGGTAGTGAGCGGTAGAGAGCTTGTCCAGAGGTAATCGTCATGCGCCTGTTTGCGATGCTGATCGTTGTCGTCGTCGGGGTTGCAGCCGCCAAGGCCGAGGCCGCGGGCTTCCGGTTCATCGACATCCCCGCCGATGCAAACGGCCCCGCGCTGACGGGGGCGGTATGGTCGCCGTGCACCGAGCCGCCGCAGGAGATCAGGCTTCGCCAGGCCATGATCGTCGCGACCAGGAACTGTCCGGTCGCCGGCGAGCGGCTGCCGCTCATCGTCATGTCGCACGGCTCGGGCGGCTGGTTCGGCGCCCATCGTGATACCGCTGCGGCGCTGGCCGATGCGGGCTTCATTGTCGCCGCCATCGACCATCCCGGTGACAACGCGGCGGATCGCAGCCGTATCGATATCTTGTCGATCCTGAGCGACCGTCCCACCGACATCAGGCGCGTGACCGATTTCCTGCTCGACCTGTGGCCCGAGGCCGCGACACTCGACCATCGGCGCATTGGCTTCTTCGGCTTTTCACGCGGCGGCTATACGGGCCTCGTGATCGCCGGCGGCCGGCTCGACATCCTTGGGATCGCTCCGCTCTGCTCCGAAGGTTTCATCGACGGAATGTGTGCCGAGATCGACAAGGGTCATATTCCCGCTCGGCGGCCGGCCGCGGATCCACGCTTCGCGGCTGCCGTCCTGGCCGACCCGGAATTCGGCCGCACCTTCACCCTCGAGGGACTGCAGGACGTGAAGGTGCCGATCCAGCTCTGGGCGTCGGAGCGCGGCGGCGATGGCGTGCTGCCCGAAGACAGTGAGGCGATCGACGAAAACCTGCCGGCCAAGCCCGACTTTCGCGTGGTACCCAACTCGGGGCATTTCGCCTTCACCGTGCCTTGCTCGGCCGAGGCCGCGAAGGCCTTGCCGGAGGTCTGCGTCGACGCCGGGGCCTTCGACCGCACGGCCTTTCACAAGGAATTCAATGCCGCCGTGGTAGTGTTCTTTCGCAGGCACCTGACAGAAGGGTAGTCGGATGAGCGCTCCAACCGCGGCCGCCTCGCGCTATCACGCACTCGATGCCTTGCGTGCCGCCATGATGTTCCTCGGCATCTACCTGCATGCCGTCGTCGCCTACTCGCCGCATGGCGGATGGCTGTTCAAGCCGCCGCAGCTCACGACGACGCTCGACTACTCGATGGTCCTGATCCACGTCTTCCGGATGCCGGTGTTCTACGTCATGGCCGGTTTCTTCGCGGCTCTTCTGCTGCAGCGTTACGGCTCGCGGCGCGCCATTGCCAACCGGTACTGGCGCATCGTCGTGCCCTTCGTGGTCGGCTGGATCGTCATCTATCCGCTGGCCATGTTCATGGCCGCCTACGGCCGTCGTGGCCTCGATCCCGCCATCGACTTCATCCTGTCCGGCCGCTTCCTCGACTACGCCCATCCGCTGCATCTGTGGTTCCTGGAGTACCTGATCGTGCTCTATGCCCTCGCGGCGATCGTCGTCGTGGCCCTCCCTCTCGTCGTGCCGCCGGGCATTCGCGCAGGCCTGCCCGGCATCTTCCGGTCGGTCGTGCAATCGGTGTGGGCGCCGCTGCCGCTGGGCGTTCTGTCCTTCCTTGCCATGTTGCCGATGACTCACCCGTGGCTGGAAGATCCGCCCGGCTTCGTGCCGTTGACACGCCTCGTGATTGCCTATGGCATCCCGTTCGGCTTTGGCTGGCTCCTGTTCATCCATGCCGATCTGCTCGACGTCCTGGCCAGGCGCGGCTGGCTCTACATGGCGGGCGCGGTGCTGGCTTTCGTCGCCTATCTCGCCTTGCTGTTCTCGTTCGCTGACCGCGGCATGGCGTTCTATGCGCTTCGCGCGGCGCACGCGCTTGCCATGTGGTGCCTGATCCTGGGCACGACCGGCCTGTTCCTGCGCTATCTCTCAGGCCACAGCGCGCTCCGGCGCTATCTCTGCGATTCCTCGTACTTCCTCTACATCGCCCACCTGCCGGTCGTCATGCTGTTCCAGCTGATCCTGCTCGATGTGCCGCTGCCGCCGCTTGCCAAGATCGCGCTGGCCCTGGCAGGGACCATCGCCGTGCTGCTGCCGCTCTATAACTACGCCGTGCGGCCGACCTTCATCGGCGCAGCGCTGAACGGCCGCAAATATCCCGGCGCGCTCGCACCTGCCGTTGCCGTTTAGGGCTTCACGAACTTCAGCACGAACTCGTCCTTGGGCTGCGGCGGGTCCGGCGTGTTCTTGTCGCGCGGATCGTTGGGGTTGCGCAGGAAGTTGCCTTCAGCTGCCAGCTTGAAGCCGGCCGCTTCGACTTCCTTGCGCAGGAACGCTTCCTCGATGCGATGGAGCGTGCCGGCCTCGGAGATGCCGGTGCCGGGCCGGCCCGAATGATCGGCGATGATGTAGAAACCGCCTGGCTTGAGCGCCTGGAAGACCGCCCGGTTCATGGCCGCGCGATCGGTCCCGAGATGTCCAAGGTCATGATAGTTGAACATCAGGGTCACGAGATCGAAGCGACCGGACGCCAGCTCGGACGGAACGGGATCCTCGAACGGCCGGCTGAGAGCGGTGATCGGCGCGGCCTTGATGCCGGCGCTCTGCAACGCCTTGTCGCGCTCGGCCAACGCCACGGGTGAGGGCCGTGGCCCAGCGGCTGGCGGCGGCGGTGGCGGGCTGGGCGTGGCGGTCGGATTGCTGTTGCCCTCGGCCGCCGCCGGCGGCGTCGGCGGCCGACTGGGATCGCGCGGCCGGCTCTGGCCGTAGACGGCGCCGGAGGGCCCGATCGCCCGAGCCAGCAGTTCAGTCGTGTAGCCGCCGCCGGCACTGAGATCGAGGGCCGTGATGCCGGGACGGGGGCCGATGAAGACCAGCAGCTGCTCGGGCTTGCGTCGCTGATCGTTGGTCCGGTCGGCGGCGCTGCGTTCGGGGCTCGCCACGATCTGCGCGGCCTGCTCGGCCGTCAGCGACGCGGCCGGCTGGGCCGATGTCGGCTGGACGGCGAGCAGCACGCTCGTGCCGACGGCGAGGGCCGCGAGAAGGGTCTTTCGTCGGATCGTCATTGGCATGTCCTCCGGATCGCTGCCCATTCTGCACGGACGCAGGATTTGGCGTCATCACTTGTTCGTTGCTGCAACGCGCTCGGCGATCCGGGACACCGTGTAATGGGCCGACTGCACGGCGCCTTCCTGCCAGGCGGTGACGTAGCTCATATGCTCGCCGGCGAAGTAGAACGGTCCGTCGCCGGCGAGCAGAGTCGGGTATTCCGCCTGCCGCGCTCCCGAAATCGTCTCCCACTCGATCCAGGCACCCAGCGAATAGGGAATTTTTGCCCAGGCAACCGACGCCGCTGGTCCGACAAGCCTCTCGTAGCCGGGGTGAAGCCGCTCGCCGTCACTGATCGCCGCCGCATGGCGCTCGGCCGGAGCCATCGCGGTAAAACGCCGGGCCGGATCGTTGCTCCAGATATAGGCGCCGACCAGCACGCCTTTCTCGCCGTGAAAGCCGTGTGACGGATACCAGATCTGGGTGATGTCGCGGCCGGTCCAGCTGATGCCGCCATAGAGCTTCTGGTCGATCTCCCACCAGCGACGCGGCGCTTCGAAGGCCACCTTGACCGCCGGGAAATACATCTTGGCCCCGACGCTGATCGCATGGTTCAACGCCGGGCTGAAGTCGGCGGGAATGTGCTCCAGCACCGACAGCGGGAGCGTACAGATCACGAAATCGGCCTCGAGCGCGCTCGGTCGTCCGCGGCTGCGATCGAGCGAGATGATCCGGGCGCCGTCGCCGCTGCGCTCGATCTGCACGACTTCTTCATTGTGCCGGATCATGCCGCCCACTGCCCGATCGAAGGCGCGGACGATCGCGTCCATCCCGCCCACCGGCTGCAGCATGGTCGGCGATTGCTGCCACAACTCGGCAAAGCACAGAGCAAGGGCCATCCTGATCGACTGAGGTCCCGCGATTTCGTCCAGGGCAAGAGGCGGCTGAAGGCGGCCGCTTCGGTTGGCGGCGCCCGGCACATCGTCCTCGGCGGCGTAACCGGCGCGCGACGAGCCGGCATAGGTGAGGTCGCGCCTGAGGTCGCCGAAGATCCGCAGCATGCTCTGGACCGCCTCGTCAGCCGGAGCGCTCTTGGCAGCGAGAGCCGCGATCGCGCCCCTGAGGTCGGCGTGGAGCCGCCTCGCCGTCTGCGGTTTGCCGCCGAATTGGCTGTCGAACTGGACAAGCGCCGCACGGTTGTCGTTGACGAAGACCTCCAGCGCAACACCGAACTCGCGACAGTATCCCAGGATGCCCTGATGGTGGCTGGGGAGCCGGGCGGCGCCGGCGTTGAGGTAGATGTCCCGATGGGCCTGCCACGCGACATGCTGCGTGGAATCCGTCTCGGCGATCTGGTCGCCGCCTCGTATCGTCCAGACCCGTCCGCCGGACCGCGCCCGTGCTTCGAGGATCGTGCACTGATAACCGGCCTTGCTGAGACAATGAGCTGCCGTCAGGCCGGCTATTCCGGCGCCCAGGATCGCGACGCGCTTGCCGTTGCCGGATGCGGGCGTCAGCACGGGTGGAGCGGCGTACGCCGTCGGCGTGGCCAGCAACCCCGCCATGTTCAGGGCCGAATAGGCGGTGGCGGCACCGCCCAGTCGGCCGATCACCTCGAGGAGCGTGCGGCGCCAAATCTCAGCGGCCATTGTCTCGTCTCTGCGCCGTTTGCAGCGCGTCCTGCCACTCGGCGCGGACGTCCGCGTCATCTTCACGGGTTGCGCGCTGCCGTTGCGCGACCTGATGGGGCGCCAGACGCGACAACGCCCACACGGCGGCGCCACGCACCAGCGGCGAGAAGTCGCCCAGCAGCGCTTCGACGGCGGGCAGAGCGGTCGCGCGAGCCTGGCTGTTGCCCAACGCATAGGCGACGTTGCGCACGAACCGGTCGCGGCCGATGCGCTTGATCGCCGTGCCGGTGAAGCGCTTCCGGAAAGCCTGGTCGTCGAGGGTCGCAAGTTCGGCGAGCGATGGCGCGCTGAGTGCCGGGCGCGGCATCAGGGCCGTCTCGCGCGCTTCCTGGGCGAACTTGTTCCACGGGCAGACGGCCAGGCAGTCGTCGCAGCCATAGATGCGGTTGCCGAGCAGCGGACGAAGCTCGCGATCGATCGGCCCCTCGTGCTCGATGGTGAGGTAGGAGATACAGCGCCGCGCTTCGAGCCGATAGGGCCCGGCGAAGGCGTTGGTCGGGCAGATATCGAGGCAGGCGCGGCATTGGCCGCAATGGTCGGTCTCGGCCTGGTCGGCGGGCAACTCGACCGACAGCAGCAACTCGCCCAGGAACAGCCAGGAGCCGAACTGGCGTGACACGAGATTGGTGTGCTTGCCCTGCCAGCCATGGCCGACGGCCTGCGCGGCAGGCTTCTCCATCAAGGGCGCGGTGTCGACGAAGACCTTCAGGTCGTGGCGGTAGGTGTCCCAGATGAAGCGGCCGAGCGCCTTCAGCTTGCTCTTCATCACCTCGTGATAGTCGCGGCCTTGGGCGTACACCGAGATCGCCGCGCGCTCGTCGTGCTCCAGGATTTCCAGCGGGTCGTTCGCCGGCGCGTAGTTGATGGCAAGCGACACCACCGTTTTGGCCTCGCGCCACAGGGCCTGCGGATCGGCGCGTTCAGCGGTGCGCTCGCCGAGCCAGCCCATGTCGCCCTGCCAGCCGGCGTCGAGAAATTCGCCCAGCCGCTGCAGGCGCTGGTCGCGCGCTTCGGGCGCGAGATTGGCCGGTGCGAAACCCACCGCGTCGAAGCCGAGCCGCAGCGCCTCGTCGCGAATCGCGTCGCGCAGCTCGCCCGGGCTCGCCGGCCGTGGCTTGCGCTTGGGGACCGGAGGGTGGCGGCTCATCGCGCTCCGTCATCCCCGGCCGCGATAGGGCTGCACACCGGGATCGGGCAGCCACAGGCCTCTGGGTGGCTGGCCGGTCTGCCAGAAGACGTCGATCGGCATGCCGCCGCGCGGATACCAGTAGCCGCCGATGCGAAGCCAGCGCGGCGCCAGCACCTTGGCCAGGCGCATGCCGATGGCAAGCGTGCAGGCCTCGTGAAAGTCGGCCTGATTGCGAAAGCTGCCGAGATAGAGTTTCAGCGACTTGCTTTCCACGAGCCTGGCGCGCGGGGCGTAGTCGATAACCAGATGGGCGAAGTCGGGCTGGCCGGTCACGGGACAGAGCGTGGTGAATTCGGGCGCCGTGAAGCGGACCAGGTACAGCGCGCGGGGCTGCGGATTGGGCACCGTCTCGAGCACGGCCTTGTCCGGCGATCGGGGCAGGATGGCAGGCCGGCCGAGCTGGCTGAGCTTTGGGTATTTAGTCATATAACCATCATATGCTAAGCGGGCGCCCATGACCCACCGCGTTGCCATCGTGGGCGCGGGCCCCTCGGGCTTCTATGCCGCCGACGGGTTGCTGCGCGCCCGCCCCGACCTGCATATCGACATCATCGACCGCCTGCCCACGCCCTATGGCCTGGTGCGGGCGGGCGTCGCGCCCGACCACCAGGGCACCAAGGCGATCGTGCGCCAGTTCGAGAAACTTCTGGGCCAGCCCGACGTCCGCTTCGCCGGCAACATCGAGGTCGGCCGCGATCTCTCCTGGGAGGAGTTCGACGCGGCCTACGATGCCGTGATCGTCGCCACCGGCATGGTGGTCGACAGGAAGCTCGGCGTGCCGGGCGAGGACCTGCCCCATGTCTGGGGCTCGTGGCGGTTCGTCGCCTGGCTGAACGGCCATCCCGATTTCCGCGCCGGCCCCGATCTTTCCAAGGTGAAGAGCGTGGCCGTGATCGGCAACGGCAACGTGGCGCTGGACGTGGCGCGCGTGCTGGCCAAGAGCGCCGACGAGATGGCGAAAAGCGACATCGTGCCGGAGGCGGGTTCGGCGATCGCGGCCGCGCCGCTCACCGACATTCATGTCATCGGCCGCCGCGGGCCCGAGCATGCTTCGTTCACCAACAACGAGCTGGCCGAGATGGGAAGGCTGGCGCGCGCCGGATCGGTCACCGACGCCAAGGCCCTGGAGGTCGCGCCGCCCGCGTCAGAGCCGACGCCGGAGCGGCTGCGCAAGACCAAGAACCTGGAAATCCTGAAGGGCTTTGCCAGCCACAAGGCGGGCGAGAAGCCGGTGACCGTGCATTTCGTCTTCGGTGCGGTGCCCAAGGCCATCCGTCCCGGTGAGATCGAGCTCAGCAGCGGCACGCTCAAAGCCGATCTCGTGGTGACCTGCATCGGCTATAGCGGCGAGGAATTCCCCAAGCGTGACGATGTCTTTCCCGTCGGCTGGGCCAAGCGCGGCCCGACCGGCACCATCCCGACCAATCGCGCCGAGAGCCATGCCGTCGCCCAGCAGGTGCTGGCCTTCCTGAAGGACCGCGATCCCAAGAGCGGGCCCGACGTGCTGCCCATCGCTGTCGATGCGGCGGGCTGGCATCGCATCGACAAGCACGAGGTCGCGGCCGGCGCTGGCTTGGGCCGCCCTCGCGTGAAATTGACGGACTGGCAGGCCTTATTGGACATCGCGCAGGGCGACTGACGTCTCTATTGTGCGCCCGGGGACCGGGGGGTCATTCAGGGAGCTTTCATGTTGAAGATTGGTCGTCGTCTTGCCGGTGCGCTGGTTGCCGCGGCTGCGCTCACCGCACCCGCCCTCATCATTCCTGCGCAGGCGCAAACCACGCTCAAGGTCGCGCTGCATTCGGATCTCAAGATCATCGATCCGATCTGGACCACGGCGCTGATCTCCACCCATCACGGCAACATGGTCTACGACACGCTGTTTGCCATGAATGACAAGCTGCAGGTCCAGCCGCAGATGGTCGACAAGTGGGACGTCTCGCCCGACAAGCTCACCTGGACCTTCACCCTGCGCGACGGCCTCGAGTGGCACGACGGCAAGCCGGTGACGGGCGAGGACTGCGTCGCCTCGATCAAGCGCTGGGCCGCCCGCGATTCGATGGGCCAGAAGCTGATGGGCGTGGTGACCGAGCTCAGCGCGCCGGATGCCAAGACGATCAAGATGGTGCTGAAGCAGCCTTACGGGCTGGTGCTGGAATCGCTCGGCAAGACGAGCTCCAACGTGCCGTTCATGATGCCCAAGGAGCAGGCGAGCGTCGATGCCAACAGCCAGCTCACCGAGGCCATCGGCTCGGGCCCGTTCATCTTCAAGAAGGACGAGTGGAAGCCCGGCGAGAAGGCGGTCTACCTCAAGAACCCCAAGTACAAGCCACGGTCGGAGCCGGCCTCGGCGATGTCCGGCGGCAAGGTCGTCAAGGTCGATCGCGTCGAATGGATATGGATCGGCGACACCCAGACCCAGGTCAGTGCACTGATCAACGGCGAGGTCGACCTGGTCGAGATCGTGCCGCCCGACCTGCTGCCTCTGCTGGCGAAGGAGAAGGCCGTCAAGGTGCTGGCGACCAACACCTGGGGCCGCCAGTACTCGATGCGCTTCAACGTCACCACCAAGCCGTTCGACAACGCCAAGGTGCGCCAGGCCGTGCTCTATGCCCTGGCGCAGAAGGAGTTCCTCGACGCCAATTCGGGCAACCCCGACTACTACAAGGAGTGCAAGTCGGTGTTCCCCTGCGGCTCGCCGCTGGAATCGACCAAGGGCTGGGAGGACAAGCTTTCCGGCAACATCGCCAAGGCCAAGGAGATCCTGGCGTCGTCGGGCTATGACGGCACGCCGGCGGTGCTGCTGCACCAGACCGACACGGCGGGCCACAACAACCTCGCGACCGTGGCCAAGGCCCAGCTCGAGAAGATCGGGCTCAAGATCGACCTGCAGCCGATGGACTGGCAGACCCTGGTCAGCCGCCGCGCCAAGAAGGATCCGCTCGATAAGGGCGGCTGGAGCGCCTACTTCACCTCGTGGGGCTCGCCCGACGTGCTCAATCCGGTGTCGGCCGCCTTCATCAATGCCGCGTGCGACAGGGCGACCTTCGGCTGGAGCTGCGACGAGACCCTCGAGAAGCTGCGCGACGCCTACGCTTCGGAGACCGATCCGGCCAAGCAGAAGGCGATCGCCGAGCAGGTCCAGCTGCGCCTGCTGGAATATCCGACGTTCGCGCCGCTCGGCCAGTTCACGACGCCGACGGCGGTGCGCAGCAACCTGAGCGGCGTGATCACCCCGACGCCGTCACTGGCGCTGTGGAACATCGAGAAGAAATAATCTCCCTCTTGGTCCCTCCCCCGTGTGACGGGGGCAGGGAATGAGTCACGGGTCAGGGCGTCTTGCGTTCCGCCACCGTTCGCCGCTTTGGATCCAGTGCCTGCGCAATCTCGGCGTCGCGTTTGTAGATGTCCGGACGATATTGCAGCTTCCCGTCGGCATCGGCGAACGCGGTTTCGTAGACCACGAACACCGGCACGGCCTGCGGCAGAGCGGCCCAGACGGTGTCGCCGGTCGCGATCGCTTCGTCGATGGCCTCGAGCGGCTTCCGCATCAGCAGGGCGGCCAGCTTCCTGGGATCCTCCACCCTGATGCAGCCATGACTGAAGCGTCGGGCGTCGCGGTTGAACAGGTTTTTCGACGGCGTGTCATGCAGGTAGACGTCGAACCGGTTCTTCATATGGAACATCAATTGTCCGAGCGCTGAGTTGCCTCCCCCCAGCTGCTGCAGCCCGCCATCGGGCAGCATGACCATCTTGTGCTGCGCCAGATAGTTCGGGTCGCTACGGACCTTCGGCATGATCTCCTGGGTGGCGATGTCCTGCGGGACGGTCCAGGGCGGGTTGTACCAGAGGCCATCGATCGAGGCCTCGAACTCCGGGCTCTGATTGGGTCGGTCGTCCGTGCCGACAATGACCCGCGTGGAGAAAACCGGCTGATCGTCGCGGTACAGCGTCAGCCGACCGTCGGTAACGTTGACCCAGACGCGGTCGGCCGGCAGCCGCCGCGGCTGCCAGCGTTCGCGTTCGAGGTTTACCTTGATCTCGCGCGAGCGGCCCGTCGCGCTCTTGTCCTGCAAAGCCTGGCGCAGCGCCCGGTAGGTCGGCGTCGTCGGCGCCAGCGCTTCGATCGCTGCCCCGGCGTCGGGGCTGGCGATCGCGGCGTCGAGCGCGGCAGCGACATCGATCGGACCAGGCGTCAAGATCTCGTCATCCCGTCGACGCTCGACCGGCACGGCCCCGCGCGCCAGCGCGTCGGCATAGGAGAGGAAGGCATTCGACAGCAACACTTCCCGGTCAACCGCCGACAAGGGTGCCGGCGACTGCAGGACATCCGCGTGAAACAGTTCGGGGGCGAGGCCATGACTGCCGGCACGCGAGATGGCATCCATCAGTGAATTCGCCTGGGCCTGCCGGGTCGTCCAGACCGGCGCAAAGCCATGGCGCGCATAGAAGCGTCGCAGCAGTTCGACGTTCAGCCGTTCACCCGCAACGACCGACTTGGACGCGATCAGCTCCTTCAGCCTGATGCTGGCATCCGCACCCACCGGTTTGCTTGGCGCTGACACCAAGGCTACTGGCGGCTCCTTGTCCGGCGCACGAACGGTCGGCGGCTCGTCGGGCGCACAGGCGGCAAGCGCCATCAAACCGACTGCGATCGCCACGCCGCGTCCGAAAAGGGAACGAGATCGCCTCACGGCATGAGCTTGGGCCAAGCGATTGAAAAAGCAAGGTTTTCATTGAGTGCCGCCGGCGTCCTCGGCGCAGCCAATATTTTGCCATGGGGCAGGAACCGGAATGCCTCATTCGGCGTTGATCCCAGTCGACCCCACCAGATGAGTGTAGTGTGGTCGAGTCCCTCAACTCTGGAGGAAGCGGATGTCTGACGTCAAAATGGTTCGCCTTGCGCTGCTGGCCATCATGCTGCCAGCGGCGCTGGTCGCTGCGGGATGCTCCTCGAACCCGCCCCCGCCGCCGCCGCCGGTTGCCTCCGCGCCCCCGCCGCCGCCGCCTCCGCCTCCGATGCCACCTGTTCGCGGCTAACCGGTCGGCAAGAGATCCGATTTTCGGATTGGCGCGTCACTGGACGGAGCGAAGCTCCGTCTTGGGTGGCGCGCCTTCACAGGTGAACATTCGATACGCACGGATGCCCGGTCGGGCTCATCTGTGTTCGTCCGTGGCTCGTGGCTCTGACGCGTCCCTGACGGGGGCTGGGCATCAGTCGAGCCTGACTGATATCCCCTTCAGGTCGTCGCGCGACGCCGGGTACTTCTTCATCACCTCGGCGTCGTGGCCGGGCACGACCATGTCGATGTGGCCGTCGGCCAGCTTCGCGAGCTTGTCGTATCCCGCCAGCATGTCGGCCACCGAGTAGACGATCGAGAACAGCTTCCTGTCGCGGATGCCCCAGTAGTAGTGGCTGGCGTCCGAAGCCAGAACCATCCAGCCATTGCGGGTCATCACGCGCACCGACTGAATGCCCATGGTGTGGCCGCCGATCAGGTGCACCGAGAGGCCGGGCTGGATCTCCTCGTCGCCATCATGGAACACCACGCGCTGGCCGTAGACCGCGCGCACCATGCCGACGATATCCTCGACCTCGAAGGCATGACGGAACGGCGCCTGGCACATGTGCCGGCCAGTGGCGAACTGCATCTCCTTGTCCTGCAGGTGGAAGCGCGCCTTGGGGAACTTGTCCCAGTTGCCGACATGGTCGTAGTGCAGGTGGGTGATGATGACGTCCTCGACGTCCTTCGGGTCGATGCCGAGGTCGCTGAGAAGGTCGGCAGGATTGCGCTTCACCTCGCGACCGCGCTGCTGGCCGACCTGGGCGTTGAAGCCGGTGTCGATCACGATCGGCTTGCCGCCGATCGCCCGGTTGCCCGCTTCGTCGAGCGGGATCGCCACCCAGACGAAATAGTCCATGGGGAAGTCGGCATCGTGCGGGTCCGGCGTGATCTGCACTTCCCAAGCCTTGCGCGGCAAGTGGGCATATTTGACGGCATGCACCTCGTAGATGGGCGTTGAACGCATCTTTGTTTCATCCCTTTCACTCGTTCAGGAAAGCGTAGCCCGCCCGGCGTTCCGAGCGCTATAGTGACGTCATGGCCCGCATGGACCTCCTTGCCCGGCGAATTAGCACCTCGGTTTGCACTGCAAACCGGAGCGTCGCTGTTCGTCCGTCTGCAAGGGAGCTGTTCCATGTCGTCCGTCCTCGCTCTTAAGCGCAACTCGTCCACCGTCCGATACTGTTTCGAAGCCGACGCCGAGCCCGGCGTGCTGCCGCGCGCGCTCGAGCTTCTGGCCAAGCGTGGGCTGGTGCCCGCGCGCGTCTTCGCCCTGGCCGATGCCGACCAGTTGTCGGTCGAGATCGAGGTCGAAGGGCTCGAGCCCGACACCGCTGACCTTGTCGGCCGCTGTCTCTCTCAGATCGTGGGCATCCGGCAGATCTTCTGAGGCGGCCGTCATGGCTGCCTTCACGATCCGCCCGGCAACGCCGGCTGATGCCGAGGCGCTCTGCGCCTTGCACATGGCTTCGGTGCGAGCACTGTGCCTCGGTGCCTACACCGCAGACGAGATCGAAGCTTGGCTGCGCGACCGTGACCCCCAGGGATTTCGCCACGCCATGACCGACGGCGGCGAGACCATACTGGTGGCCGAGCGGGAGGATGCCGTCGTGGGCTTTGCGTCGATCAAGGAGACGATGCTGTTCGGTCTCTACGTCGATCCCGCGAAGGGCAGGGGCGCTGGACACCTGTTGTTGCAGGCGGCAGAGGACGAGGTCCGGCGACGTGGCGTCAGCGTGCTGTCGCTACAGGCGACGCTCAACGCCGTGCCCTTCTACCGCCAGCACGGCTTCATGCGCCAGCAGCGCTCCACCGTGCGGCGCGGCGGCCGCGATCTGGCTGTGTTGGACATGACGAAGCCGCTGTCATGATCTTGCCGGACCGCGGGCCTCCAGGCCCGCTCATGGTCATCATCTTTGCTGGGAGCGCGCCACTCCGTGGCGCATCTTTTGTGGATCACACAGCCCATGAGCGCCACGGAGTGGCGCGCTCCCAGCAATGAGGCGGGCCTGGAGGCCCGCGGTCCGGCAAGACGTCAGTCGACGCCTTTGACGATCACCAGGTCGGCGATCGCCGAGCGCCGGCGAAACTCGGCCGCCGCCTGGTAGTCCGACGAGTGGTAGTAGGCCAAGGCCGTCTCGTAGCTGTCGAACTCGATGATCACGTGGCGCTGGCGGGCGCTCCCCTCGAGCGCCTGGAACGCGCCGCCGCGCGCGAGGAAGCGGCCGCCGTACTTGGCGAAAACCGGGGCGTCGTGATCGATATACTTCTGGTAGGTGTCCGGATCGTTCACCGTGACGTGGAACATCCAATAGCCCTTGGCCATCATCGTCCTCCGGCGGAAAGCCATTCGACGATGGCGTCGATGTGCACGCGGGCGCAGTCGATGCAGGGAAAGCCCGCTGTCTCCTCGTCGAAGATCACGGCGAGGTCGGTACCAGCGAGCAGGATCGCCTCGACGCCGTCGCGGCGCTGCAGCTCGGCCGCGATGCGGCGCAGGCCGGCCGTGTCCTCGTCGTGGCCGCGCTGGGTGTCGAGGATGCGCTGGTAGGCCCGGCCGACGAAGGCGATCTCGTCGGGGCTGGGCTTCACGATCTCCACGCCGGAAAGCTGGCCCCACAGGCTGCCTTGCATGGTGAAGGTCGTGCCGAACAGCGCGACGCGCTTCAGCTGCCGCTTGCGAAGCTCCGCACCGATGGCCTCGACGATGTTGATCAGCGGCACCTTCAGGCGTGGCGTCAGTTCGGCGATGCAGATGTGCGGCGTCACCGCGGGCAGCACCGCCACCTCGGCGCCGGCGCGGCCCAGCCGCTCGATGAAGCCCGCGAGATAGTCGGCCAGCGCGTCGAGCTTGCCCTCGCGCACGTAACCCTGGCCGCGATCGACGTCGGCGTGCACGAACACCAGGTCGGGCACGAAGCCGCGTGCCTTGCAGGCCGCGGTGATGCGCTTGTAGTAGTCGACCGTGGCGCCGACGCCGAGGCCGCCCACGATCCCGACGCAGGCCATCGCGGCTCAGTCCATCGTGATGTTGTTGTCGCGGATCACCTTGCCCCACTCGGCGACCTCGCTCCTGGCGAACTTGTCCATCTCGGCGGGCGTCCAGTCCTTCAGCACCGTGCCAAGCTGGTTGGCGCGCTCCCTGACGACGTCCATCTTCGCGATCTTGCGCATCGCTGCGTTCAGCTTGTCGATGATGGGCTGCGGCGTGCCGGCGGGGGCGAACAGCGCGAACCAGCCGTCGAGCTTGAAGCCGGGCAGCCCTGCCTCCGCCGTGGTCGGGATCTCGGCGAACGCCGGATGACGCTGCTCGCTCGCCAGCGCCAGCGCCTTCACTGCGCCGCTGCGGATGTGGCCCGACACCGAGGGCGGCGTCACCACCATCAGCTCGACCTGTCCCGCCACCAGATCGGCCGTGGCCGGCCCGGCGCCCTTGTAGGGCACGTGGGTGAGATCGATGCCGGCCGCCTTGTTCAGGAGCACGCCGCCGAGATGCGGCACCGAACCTTGGCCGACCGAGGCGTAGTTGAGCTTGCCCGGGTTGGCCTTGGCGTAGGCGATGAAGCTCTTGAGGTCGTCGGCTGGCACCTTCTTGGGCGTCACGATGACATGCGGCGCCACCGCGCCCATGGCGACGCCGGCGAAATCGTCGGGCTTCCAGTTGAGCTCCTTGATCAGCGCCGGATTGGCCGAGTGATAGGCCGAGTACTGCATGAGCAGCGTGTAGCCGTCAGGCTTGGCGCGCGCGACGATCGCCGTGCCGACATTGCCGTTGCCGCCGCCCTTGTTGTCGACGATCACCTGCTGGCCGAGTTCCTGGCCCAGGCGATCGGAGTAGAGGCGGGCGACCAAGTCGGTGCCGCCGCCCGGCGGCGCGGGCACCACCATGGTGATCGGCTTGTCGGGATAGGTGGCCTGGGCCTGAGTCTCAGCCGGTGCTGCAAGCGCGGCGAGGCCGAGCGCGACGAAATGGCGACGCTGCATGGTGACCCTCAGCCGGCCGGGAAGTTGCGCTGCCACACCTCGCCGAGCTGCGGCACCTGGTCGGCGCGGCGCGCGATGGCGAAAAGGTGAGGCGTCTCGGTCTCGAACCAGCCGCGCTTGGGCCGCCAGCGGGTCATGATGTCAATGTAGATGTCGAGCGCGGAAAAGCGTTCGCCGAGGAACCACGGGCTGCCCGCCTCGCTCTCGATCTGGCGCCACAGCCGCTGGGCATAGGCATCGTTGGCGGCACGGAAGGGATCGCGCGCGGCATTGACCGACACGAAGCGCGACGGATCGTCGGCATAGGTGAAGGTCGGATAGACGTTGGCGACGATGAACACCAGCCAACGCAGGAACTTGCCGCGCTGCTTGGCATCTCCCAGCGGCACCAGCGAGTCCCTGCCCGTGATGTCGGCGAGCAGGAGCGTGATCGCGGCACTCTCGCTCATGACGCTGCCGTCGGGCATCTCGAGGGTCGGCACCTGGGCCAGCGGATTGACCTTCTTCAGCTTGGCGTCGGCATCGGGCGTGCGGAACAGGTCCTCGACGGCCTCGAACGTGTAGGGCAGCCCGTACCAGACGAGCTGCGCCTCGACGATGGTCGAGCCCCAACCGGCGCGGCCCCAGAGCTTGTAGTCGACCATCGCGGCGCCTCTTACGGCTTCTGCAGGGGCTGGATCAGGCTGCAGGTGTCCCAGCGGCCGCCGCCGCGCTGCTGCACGCGGTCATAGAACTGGTCGACCAGGGCGACCAGCGGCATCGCCGCCTTGGCGCGCTTGCCCTCGGCCATGCTGATGCCGAGATCCTTGCGCATCCAGTCGACGGCGAAGCCGAACTCGAACTTGCCCTCGACCATCGCCTTCCAGCGATTGTCCATCTGCCAGCTTTGCGCCGCGCCCTTGGAGATGGCGCTGATCACCTTCTCCATGTCGAGGCCCGAGCGCTGCCCGAGGTTCAGCGCCTCGGCGAGGCCCTGGACGATGCCGGCGATGCACATCTGGTTCATCATCTTGGTGATCTGGCCCGAGCCCGGCGGGCCGATCAGGGTCAACGCCTTGGAGTAGGCGTCGGCGACGGGCTTGGCCTTGTCGAACGGCGCCTGCTCGCCGCCGCACATCACGGTGAGCTGGCCGTTCTCGGCGCCGGCCTGGCCGCCCGACACCGGTGCGTCGATGAAGTCGAAGCCGCGCCTCTTGCCCTCGGCGTGCAGCTCGCGCGCGATGTCGGCCGAGGCCGTGGTGTTGTCGAAGAAGATCGACCCCTTGGCCATGCCGGCAAACGCGCCGTTGTCGCCCAGCACGACGGCGCGCAGATGCTCGTCGTTGCCGACGCAGGAGAACACGATCTCCTGGCCGGCCGCCGCCTCCTTGGGCGTCTTGGCGGCCTTGCCCTTGTGCTTCTGCGTCCAGGCCTCGGCCTTGGCGAAGGTCCTGTTGTAGACCGTGACGTCATGACCCTTGGCGGCAAGATGCCCCGCCATCGGGAAGCCCATCACGCCCAGACCGAGAAATGCCACCTTGGCCATCGTCCACTCCCGCAGGATTTCGTTGAGGGCGCGATCATAGTGCCAAATCGCCAGCTGTCACCCGGCGCGGGGGGTACCCCGCGCTTACCGTAGCGCGGGGCCTTTGAGGCCACAGGAAAGTTCCCTCGCTTCGCTCGGGATGACAGCGAGCGCTAGGTCGCGAAGCGCAAGCCGGGCACCGTGGCATCCAGCCAGTCGCGCACGCCCGAGACGCGTGCGAACCAGGACTGCGAGCCGTAGATGTCGCCGTTGCCGTTGGCGGCGACGCCACAGATCGCCCAGCCGCCGCCGTCCGTCCGGAGCCAGGCCGAGCCGCCGCTGTCGCCTGAGCCCAGGATGCCGTCGAGGCGCTCGGCGCCCTCGCTCTCGCGACGCAGGGTGACCCCCAGCCAATTGCCGGCGTCGCCGCTGTTCGGCACCGGGCGCACGGTGTCCAGGACGTCGTCGATCTTGTTGGTTGCCGCGGCCTTGTCGACCTCGATGTAGTATCTCGGCTTCTGGCCGACCGAGCCGATGCCGCGACTGCCCCAGCCGACCATGACGATGCGCTGGCCCTTCTCGCGATTGCCGCCATAGAGCGCGGGTCGCGGGCCGGCATCGTCGATCGGCCCGTCAAGTTGCACGATGGCGAAGTCGTAGCCGGTGCGCTCGGCGTTGTTCCAGTTGTAGAGCGGATGGAAGACGAGATCGGTGCCCTGCATCACCGTGCCGTCGGGTGCGCGATAGACGTAGTCGTCGGCGGCACCGCCGCGGTTGAAGACGTGAGCGGCGGTGAGGATGCGGGCATGGCCGCGCACATTGCCGATCCAGGTGCCTGATCCTGAGCCCCACACCTGGCCGTCGTCGCTCGAGAGCGCGATCACCGAGGCGAACTGCGGCTGGTCGGCGAGGGCAAGATGGGCGCGAAAGCCGCCTTCGGCGCGCCAGGTGCTGTCGAGGACGATGACGGCGTCGGCGGGACGAGGCGCTGCGGCAAGCGCAAGCGCGGCAGCAGCGAAGCGGCGTCGGGTCAGGGTCATGAGCGTATCAGCAGGATCACGATGGCGGCGAAACCGGTGAGCAAGGGCGGCAGCGCGAGCGGCCAGGCGCGGCGATAGAGCAGCGAATCCGGCGTCGCGAGCGCCAGGATCGCCGCTCCCATCGAGACGCGGATCGGCGACAGCATGGTGAGGTTGGTGCAGATGCTGTTCTGCACCGCCGCGATCCAGGCGGGATCGACGGCGATGGCGCGGGCGAGCGCCGTCACCATGGGCATCAGCATGGCGTTGGCGGCGGCCCCGCCGCCGGTGAGGAAGCCGCCGACTGCCGCGAACACCGGCACGCTGAGCGCGGCGCCGCGGCCCGCCGCGGAGCGCAAGGCCTCGGCAATCGAATCGGCCATGCCCGAGCCGACATAGAATTCGGCCATCACCACGAACAGCAAGGTGACCAGGCAGGCCCGCCAGGCGCCGCGGCCGGCCTCGGTTGCCACGCGGCCCAACGGCGCGCGCGCCCGCCACACCACGATCAGCCCGATGGCGACCAGCCAGAAGCCCGGCGCATAGAACGGCGCGAAGGCCGGCTGGTTGTCGAACGGCTTCAGCGCCCACAGCGGCTTCAGCAGATCGCGCAATGGCGGCACCAGCCGGGTCGCGCACAGCGCCACGGTAAGGGCGACGTAGGGTGCATTGCCTTTGAGCGCCGCGATCAGCCGCGCCTCGTCGGACCGCTCGTCGCGCCAGAAGCGGATGGCGAGCAGCAGCGCGGTCGCCGCGGCGCCCGCGATCTCGACGTCGCTATAAATATTCAGCAGCAGGATCAGGCCGAGCAGCAGGAGGGTCCACACGGCATCGTCGACCTTCTGCGCCAGCGATACGGCGACGCCGGCGTCGCGCGCGAAGCGCCAGTAGAGCACGAGATAGAAGGCATGGATCGGCACCTGCAGGATCGCCGAGCCCAGGCCGAGCTGGCTGGGCGTCTGTCCGGCGAGCGTGGCGCCCACGGTCGTGCCGATGGCGAGTGCGCCCCATGGCACCAGCGACTGGCTGTAGAGGCCGAGCACCAGGGCCGGCAGGCCGCCGATGCCGATGCGGCGCAATCCTGTGAGCGCGATGATGTAGCCAATGCCGAAGCCCGTCACCGCCTCGCCGAACGGCGCCAGCAGGAAGCAGACCGACCATAGGCGTCGCGGATTGGCCTCGAGCGTGCCGCCCGCGGCATGGTCGCCTCGTGCTTGCAGGCAGCGATGGAAGAACATGCCGGCGGCGATGATGGCGATGACATGCCACGACAGCCACGCCCCGGCCGCTGTCTCGCGCAGGAACAGCGGTCCGAGCACGGCGCTGCCGCGGCTCTGCAGGACGATGATGAAGGAGGCGGCCAGGGTCGCCGACAGACCGGCCAGCCCGGCGACCAGGGCGCTGACGCGGCCGGAGGCCAGCAGGCCGAGCACGAGCAGCAGCGGCAGGAGGGCGAGGAGGGTGATCATGGACGCGCGAAACGCTGGTGCGACGTCTACGGCGTGGTGCGCCAGCCGGCCGGCAGGCCGAGCCACGCGCAGCGGCCGTTGTTCGACACCGTGGCGGTTGGCTCGGGCAGCGGCGTCTCGGTGAAGCAGCCGCCGGCGATGCCGGTCTGGGCCGGCCATCCGTCGGCCTGCCACAGCAGGGTGGTGCCGCAGGCGGCGCAGAACCAGCGACGCTGCGCCTTGGCGCCCGCGATCTCATAAAGGCCGAAGTCGCCTGCCTTGGCCGTCACAGCCTCGTCGGCGAAATAGGCCGACCAGCCGAAGGCGCTGCCGGTCCGCCGCTTGCAATTGCCGCAATGGCAAATGGCGTTGAGGACGGGCTCGCCCTCCACCTCGATGCTGCAGGCGCCGCAGCAACAATGGGCCTTGCGGGTCATGGTCCAGCTCCTGGGGCGCGGCCGGATGGCCGCTTGCGCCGTCAGGGCCTTTCGCCTAGAACCCGCGCCGTGCCCCGATAGCTCAGCTGGTAGAGCACGTCATTCGTAATGATGGGGTCGGCGGTTCGATTCCGTCTCGGGGCACCATAAATATCAATGGGTTAGCTGGAAGCGCATGACCGCCATGCAGGGTCCGGGTAACACCAGGGTAGCACGGAGCTGAGTTTCGGGCGTCCGCGCAGTCGGCAAAGACGCTCGTCCAGCCAGCGTGGTGGCCGATCACCTCTGCGCGCTCGTCCACGAAATGACGGCACACAGGCGGGAAGCCTGTAGCCCCAATTGGCCAGTCGGCCGACAGTCATTTTTGCCCGTACAGCATCGCAAGCCCGGACGGCCCGAGGGCAGGCCGTGTGCGCCTCGCCCAACCCGCGCGCCAGTCTGCTACGTCAGCCCGAGTGCAGCTCCCAGATCATTGATATGACGTTGTTCTGAATGCTTGGACATTCAAACGACGGTTCAATTGAATTGGTGTTACACTGAGCCATGAACGACGATTTGCGAAGCACGGTTCAGGCCATTAAGGCGTCGGGTATCACGACGCTCGGCAGCATCGCCAAGGCGTTACAGCGACGAGGCATTAAGACACCAGCCGGGGCGACCACATGGCACCGCGCCCAGGTCTCCCGCTTGCTCGATGCGAAAGAGTCTGCCGAGCCTCCGGTTGATCCCGGCACCCCTGCGACAGTTGCGACTTCTGCGACAGTTCGGCCACTGCCTGCCGCATCCGACTCGGGCACGGCCAGCTCAAGCCCTTCACCTGATCTGGTTCACATCGTCATCACCGCTAACCACGTCCCGCTGCCCGTCGAGGATGACGACACAGTGCGGCCAGGGTGGCAGAGCGCCACGCGAACCAGCCACGTCTATGTCGGTCGCAGGCTTCGCGTGCCGGAGGATCTGGCCGAGCTGCTGGCGTTCCGCCGGCAGGCGGTGGCCCTGTCGCCCTAGCTCACTGGGCGCGGGCCGCGCCGCTTCGGCGTCATCCGGGCAAAGTGCCATTTCTTAGCGTCGATCAGGCGCCGGGCGAGGGGTATGGGCAGGCCGCCGCGCTGGCCGGCCCGATCGGCAATCTCTAGTACGTCTTCCCCGATCGTCTCGCGCCCGCACTGCCGGGCTATGTCGTACACCCGCCGAAACTCGGGCTTGGTCGCCACCCACGACAGCACGGCCCGCTTTGATGGCGTGCCAGGCTCCCGGCACATCGCGCTGAGAGAGTCGCCAGCGGCCAGCCGGTCAAAGAGCATGCGGGCAACCTCGGGCGTGTAACGACTGGGCCTGCCGGGGCCGCTGTCGATCGGCGGGCCGCCGTTGTGCCCTCGCCCCTGTTTTCGCCCTGTTACCAGGGCCGCTTTTTGGGCGGCCATCTAACACCCCATGATGCGCGCATCGCGCGTACTGGTGCGGATATTCCTCGCCGCTGTCATCCGGCTCCGCTACCCCTGCGACAGTTGCGACTCTTGCGACAGTTGGCGCCTAGCCGTGTCAGTCTTTGCCGCTCGAAAGGCCGCCCAGCGCGCACGAGCTGCGGCACTGATCCGGGCCTTGCCCTCGGCAGACTTTGGCCCAGTGCTGAGCCCACCGTGAAGCGGGCAGCGCCAGGCCCCTCGCTTGGTCTTGATCGCCGTGGCCCCGCATCGGCCGTGTGACAGGTGGCGCAAGCGCAGGGCGCGGAATCCTGCCCGCATCCATGCCGGCTCCGTCCAGGCGCCGCAGACGTGTTTAGGCATGCTCCACGGCCATATTCAAAGAGCTAACCCGTTGATCTATCGGGGCGACGGCATGCCGAGGGGTATCACTCACGCCGCATCGCGCTCCCGCTGTTTTCTCGCTGTTACCAGCGGGGCCGGCGCGTCGAGCGGCCCAGCGTGCCCGCTGCGCAGCGGCGATGCGCTCTCGGCCCTCGATCGTCTTGGGGCCGGTCGACAGGCCGCCATGCAGCCGACATCTCAGCGCCCCGCGCTTTGTCCTGATCGCCTTGCACTGGCAGGGCGTCCCGCGTCGGGTAGTGGCTCGGCAGAGGATCTTGTTTCGCATGGTCGCTACAGAATTTGTAGCACATTTCGAGGCTGCCAGTAAGAGCCCATGACGCGCGCGCTCACGCGCGTTGGCGCCTACTAAATTGTGGTGGAGTGGCGTGGCCGTCATGGGCGTTTGCGGGACGTGCGCGACCGTTTCCGGCGCTGCCAGTGTGACTGGTCTGCCGCGAAGGTGTGCCCATATGAAGAATGCGGCGCGTCAGAACCCAAAGCAACGGAGACGAGGATAACGAAGAAGAGCACGATCGGTCAGGCCACCGACGAGGTCAGGACCGTCGCCGGCAAGGCCTTGGGCGCGGCGGCGGCCGCTGCCACGGCGGTGGTGGTGGACTCGGTGGCGGCTGCCATCACCCAAGGCGGCGACACGCTCAAGAAGGAGAAGCCGACGCTCCAGCGGTCGGCGGCCAAAGCGGTCGAGCGACCGATCGCACCGCGCGCCAAGATGAAGTCAGCGGGCGCGAAGAAGCGCATCACGCCGCGGGCGAAGTCTGGCGCGCGAAGCAAGACCGGGCGCGTCAAAACCGCCGCCAAGAAGAAGCATCGCTGACGGGCCACCGGTATCCCCGGAGGGCAACAAATAGGCCACCGCGAGCAAATCCCTCAGGCAGCGTCAAACCCGCAGGGGCCTGCTGATGTCCGCCCTCTTCGCGTTCCCGTGAAAGGATGCCGAACGGATGGCCGGGCGTCGGCAACGGTGCGTGTCGACTGCCTACTGAGAGGCTGCCGCCCGGCCCTTGGCCGTCAAAAGGATTAGGCCGTCGTCGTCCACCCGCCGCTGTATGAACCCGACCTTCTCGGCATCGCGAATCGCCTGCTCCAGGTCCGCATCGGCCAGACCGATGTCGCGGCCGATGGCTTGGGCCCGCCGCCACGAATGCGGGCTGTTGATGCTAAGGCGATGAAGCTGAGCGATGAAGGCCGCGGCGCGCTGAAGACGATCTTTGGCGATCACCTGCGCATGGTGCCGTAATGGCCCGCGAGGTGCCAGCAGTACGATATGCAGCGCGACAGTGTCCTAGTTGCTTCACGCTCGTTGGATGTGGCGTAGCGAGGGGCGCTGGGATCATCACAATTGAGTGGACAGCACGTCTCCGGAGAAAGAAAAGCCCCACCGGTCTCTCGGGGTGCCTTACCTGAGGGTCTTGCGGGCGAGAACCCTCCCCTCGTCAGTAAGCGCCGCGTATCGCTGTTTTGTCCGTCCCTGCCCTACATCCGCAGCGTCACCCAACCGCGGTCTACAGCCCGACGAACAGTCGTCGCCGCTTCGCCAAGAGTGCTGAGGGGATGCCATGACTCCGCCCGCGCCTTACCGGGCACATGAGCTTGTACACAAAGTATCTCGCGGCAATGTCGAGGACCTCTGCGGTACGCGGCGGTTTGCTCTTACGCGGCGGCGAGGCGCGATGGGGCGTGAACGACATTATTCTCCAACAGCCGATGGCGAGCCATAGTGCCCAGATTGCCCCTGAAACCTTACAGCGCAACTGTTACTCATCCCGCCACCGGCGTACCCGCTCTCGTCCCGCTTGGGTCAAGGCAACGTTACGCTCACCTTGGTCTACGATCAGCCAGCCGCGCTCCACAGCCAGTTCGAGGACCGCTTGGGTGATCTGTATGCCGGCGAGCATACGCCAAGGATTGGGTCGACCTTCCGTTGCCTCGTACAGGCGGTGCATTACATGAAGCGCAAGTGTATCGGTTGTTCGGGGCATCTGTGATCACGACCGGCATTTGCGCGACGACAAATTCCGCGTTCGCTTGATCACTTCGCGAGTGACCAGAATAGCAGCGACGCCGAAGCACAGGGCCATTACCAACAGAGCGCCAGGCACGGCGTACTACTCTGAAAAGCACCTGGCGCGCCCCATCGTGGTCCTCGCACCTGTCATAGTTGGCCGTGCCGAGTTCTTCCAAAGGTCAAAGGAGGTACCGCGCACCTAGCGGGCCCGCCTCCAGCAGAGCGACCGGTACGGCGTATTCTGACAGCATTGAAGGTCCTCCTCGTGGTGAAGCCCAACCGCTAGAACAATCGCGACGTTCCAACAAAAAAATCCGAGAGGGGGCATCCGCGCGTTCGCGGTCAAATCCGTCTTATTGGCGCATAGCAAGTTGGAGCAGTACGTCGCGGTCGGCGGGCCGTCGAATACGGATTTGCCCAGTCCGTTCCAGACGCTCCAGCAGCCGGCCGGCAGTCATCGGGTACCACTCTTTGCCGCCACGGAGCGGCGGCACTTGCCGTCGGTTCAATTCCCGCGCCAATGAGTTGTAGCTCATATATCCCTCTGCCCAGATCTCTCGAACGACTGGTGCTAAGGCGCTAGCGCGCAAATTGGCGGCAACCATGTGAGACAATGCACCTGGTGCTTTGCCTTTTTGGCGCGAAATTGAGGTTACGAGAGTCAGAGGGCATTGGAGTGTTGCCGGCATTTCCATTTTAGGCAGTCCTCCTGCTCGGCTCAGATTCGGGTGTGGGAAAGGTGCGCTCCGACTGCACATATGCAGCGAGCGTCCGGCGGGCCTTCTAACGGCCTGAGTTGGCGATTCAAGTGCCGCCTGTGGCAATTCAGTGACACTTGTCACAGGCAAAGAGTGTGCTTTTCCATTACATAGCCCCCTGTGTGACGAACGGGGGGCGAGTGTTGGCCGACATCAGACGCAAACCTTCTTTATCTGAAGAGTATTGGCTGGCGTCTAAAGATTGGGAGCGGAAGGGTGTGCCGCTCGGGACAGCCCGGGCTTTGGCCAACGCCGGCTTTCTTACGGTCGATGAACTTCTCACAGTTCAAGCTTCGGAATTGGTGAACATTCCGAGAGTAGGCCGCAAAAGCCTTGCGACGCTTTACGGTTTGATGGGCGGAAGGTCTACGGAGCCCTTCATGCATCCCCGCTCACGAAGTGGGAGGTCAGAATGAACACCAAAGAACTCTATTTGCGTCTCGCGGAAGCGTGCGAGCACACGTCGGCCATCACCGACCTTCCCAATAAGAAGGCGGGGATGTTGGCGTCTGCTGCTGTGTGGCGCCGGCTGGCCGGCGCCTTCAGGCCATCCGAGGGAGAAAGGTCAGATACTCGAGCGGCCAAGCTCGCCGTTGATTTGAACTCGCGCTCGTTCTCGGCGGCATCGATCTTACCGTTTTCAGGTCTCAAAAATTAAACAGCCTGAATCGGTCGAGACAGAGGTCGAGCTGAATTCGCTGTCGAGCGAGGGCCTATCTGCCGATCCGACTCCTGGGTTTGCGATAGTCGCGACCCTTGCCCTTCAAAGACGAGAGCGACTAACGCCGCAAGGCATGCCCGCCTTTTCGCGTATGGTTAACAACGAGCCATTTGCGCTTCGCGTTCTGTGTTCCGATCGCGCGCCGAAACGGAATCGCCAAGGATGTCGTCCACGAAAACGCAGCCTCGTATACTGGCTACCTGCGGGGGAGGGAAAATGTTCTCACATATTTTTGTCGGCTCAGACGACGTTGCAATCTCGAAGAAGTTCTACGATGCCGTGCTCGGCGCGATCGGCGTGCCGGAAGGCAAGATTGATGCGAAGGGTCGAGTCTTTTATCGCACCCCGTCCGGCACTTTCGGAATATCCAAGCCAATCGACGGCAACCCAGCCGCCCATGCCAATGGCGGCACGATAGGGTTCACCTGCGACAGCCCTGACAAGGTTAAAGCCTTCCACGACGCGGGCGTAGCCAGCGGCGGAAAGAGTATTGAAGATCCGCCCGGTTGGCGCGAGGGCGGTGCCGCAAAACTCTACCTCGCATACTTGCGCGATCCATTTGGCAATAAGATCTGCGCTTTGCACCGGGGCTGACTTGCAAGCGCTGGCGACTGGAGGCGCCGCTTCGCAGGGACAATCGTAGTTCCAAGCTAGTCTGCGGCGGACTTGAGCAGCTCGGCCTTCTCCCGCTCTTCGGCCTGCGCAGCATGCTCCCGCCATAATCCAGCCGAAACCAAGCACTGTTCTCTGATCCACGCCACTTGTGATGTCCTCGCCTTACGTTCGAGCCCTTCCGCCTCTGCATAGCATTCCACTGAGGACCTCATGTGATACCTCTGCGCATGGTTAGAGAGTTGTAGGAGCGCCAACTTGAAGGGTCAGCAACAAACTAACTGCATTCTAGCTGCGTCGATCAAAAGCTCTTTGGCGAAAATCCATCGGCGTGCACCGCCATACCGCCCGGTACAAACGACGAAGCCCCGCTTCGTTAAGGCCAATGTATAACGCTCCATCTGCCGATCCGACGCCATGGAGGCGGGCCCGCGCGGGCTCCGACCGCGCAGACAGTGGTGTGGGCCACTGCGGTCGTTCCCCAAGGAGTTCAACCACCCGCCCGCCCTGTTTGGGGCCAGGGCAGTACCTCTGTCCCGGATGCAGGATCGGCGCGGGCGCGACCATTGGGTGTCTCCGAGGTCGAAGCGGGCAGTGAAGCAACACTCGGGCCAAGTTGCGGCGTACACTTAAGCGTGCATAAACACTTTATCCTTGCCGCGACACGGGCTGCCGAGTCATGTGTCTCCGGTGTGTGGGAGGCGGCTGGCTGCTCCTTGGACTGGCTGGCCGCCTGGATTGGGTGTGGGACGGTACGGCGAATCCGTACCGCTCCTACTCATCACCGCTGAAATAGCTGATACAAAGCCACAAGCTGGTCACGCGCAGTCGCGCCTTAGGGCACGGCATCCTTTGCGAATGAAAGTTTTCGATCCGCTGGTCTCGGTCGAGCCATCCGCGCAACCCGACCTTCGAGGGTGGGCTGTTGCCGCCGCGATAATTGCCCGTTTGCGAGAAATCGGTCTCTCAGGCGGGGTGGATGTGCGGGCAATTCTTGGTCCCGCGATTTCAGACTTGAGTGAAATAGAATTGGAAAAGTTGGCCCAACAGATGTTTGGGCCGCTTATGGATACTTCGCGATGCCTTCTCGGACACCACATCAGAGAGTGGCAGGCGGTGTGTCAGGTTCGACCGGAGCGAACGGCTAACGGGCGACTTCGAGACGAGATCTAACTCAACTTCCCCAGTTGCTGCCGTGGGAACAACATCTCGCCCGCCCAAATGGATTAAGCCGCAGCTCACGCGCCTGGTAGAGGAGGCGCCGACGGGCGATGGCTGGGTGCACGAGATCAAGTACGACGGCTACCGCATGCACGCCCGCATTGCCGACCTTTCCAAATCAGAGGTAGTCGAAGGCTTTAAGCGGCTGGCGAACACGCCTAGTGCGCGGCAGCGCGAATTCCGGCGAGAGCCTTCCTCAGCCCACCGACGAACGGCCGCTTGTGGTGGCCTTTCCACAGCGCGTAATTCCATGGTGATTCCGACGGCTGCAGCCGCGTTGCGACCGGCTCGAATACCGAGACCGTCGCCAGTTCGCCCGCGATCCGTACCTTGAGATCGGCAATCCGGTAGCCCGGACCCTCGAAAGCAGAGAGCCGCGCCACGTCGCGCGACGTAAAGCCTCCCACGACGACGCCCTTCGCCTGACCGGCTGGGTCACGCACAACCACGGGATAGGTCGACCCCTTGGCGCGACGCCGCGAGTGCCCGGGCAGGACCGCCGGCACAAAGGCCGAGGGCGGCAGGCGCCGGCCGATCACCAGCGCCATGACATCGCTATCGAGCAACGTGCCGTAGAAGAAGAAGCGCATCATCAAATCTCATCCCCCCATATAAGCAATGACGACGGCCTCTGTTGACTAGGCTTTTCGGCTTCTGTTCAAAAGCCTTTGCCCTGCGCTCGCCATTTTGAAGCCGCGGCCTGTTTTCATGATCCCGCCGTGGCTGCGCCAGGCCAACAGCGAGCTGGGTCCTGATCCTGCTTTCACCCAACCAATGCTGTATTTTATCCAGGTTCAGAGGCTGCTCAACTCCCGCGGACAAAACCATTACGGTCAGCCGCGCAAGCTCCGTCGGGGGACTAATCCGACGGGAAGCCGGTCGCACATCGGCGCTCTTCTCCTTGGCTATTACACCGACGACGGACGCTTGCACTACGCTGGTCGTGCGGGCACAGGCATCACCGACAAGGAGCTGAAGCGCCTGGCTGGTGTCCTGGCACTGCTGCATGTGCCGAAGATGCCTCTTGCCGAGCCGCCACCGAGTGACAGCCGCTTCGGCTCGCCGCTCAAGCTCTCGCGCGTGCACTGGGTGCGGCCGGAGGTGGTCGTAGAAGTAACCTACCTCACCTGGACGGAGGACAACCTGCTGCGGCGGGTCTCATATCAGGGCAGCGAGAGGACAAACCCGCCAAGCAGGTCGTGCGCTCTATTCCGCACGCGCCTCGCCACTGAGGGGATCGTGTGGAAAGTGAATCGTGCTGTGCACTTCTGAACACATTTATCCGTCACGGAGCGAGCAACAGATGCTCTGAACCCAACGTTCGGTCTACGGGCCCATACAGTTTGTGCCCGAGTAATCGTTGGTGTTTTATGGTTCCGCTGCTGGTGCTGGTTGTAGAAGATGAGTTCCTGGTGCGTATGAATGCATTATCCCTTCTGGAGGAAGCAGGCTTTGGTGTGCTCGAAGCCGGGAGTGCAGACGACGCCATAGCACTCCTTGAGAGCCGAAAGGACATCCGGATCGTCTTTACCGACATCAACATGCCTGGAAGCATGGACGGATTGCGACTTGCGCACGCCATCCGTAATCGTTGGCCTCCCATCGAGCTGGTGCTTACGTCTGGCCAGATGCGAGTTCGCAACGAGGACATGCCGGAGCGGGGGCTTTTCCTCAGCAAGCCGTATGATCCGGCTGAATTGGTCGAGACGGTCCGGTCGCTGGCAAACTAGGGACTCCAATGGAAATGCCTGCAGGCCCTCACATGCAAAAACGAAGCTCTACAAGTGCTCCATCTAGGGATCTGAGGTTCGGGCTCGGGCGTGGCGTGCTCGGGCTGCAGCCGCGATTCTAGCGCGGCCCTCGGTCGAGGTTGGCGCGGTTGACTTGCCGCCATGCAGCTTACAGCGCCATGCGCCATGTTTCGTCTCGATCGCCTTGCACTGGCAGGGCGTTCCGCGGCGGGTCGTCTCTCCCAGTGGATCTTGCATCTCATGTTGCTACAAAAATTGTAGCATGACTAAAGGCTACAAGTAAGAACCCATTACGTGGATGCGCGTGCACGGTTGGGGACGCCTCGCGATGTCTGAAGTGTGCGCTGCAAGAAAAAGCAGTGGCTCTGTGACAAACCGACTCGAAATGATCCAAGGAGGTACCTATTCAGGATCACAAGAAAGTCACAGTGAACCTACCCGGACAGCAGGAGCGGCCCGAACCCCCCGGGCTCATTGAATAATAAGATTATTCGCCAAATTGATTCACAAGCGGTGCATATTTGATGACTGCAAGAATCATCAATCTCCGGGTCCACCGGCTCAAGAGCACTTGCCTCGAATACCGACAGCGCCCCGTGGACAAGCCAAGCGCGCTACCCGGCGTCCTGCTGGAAGGGCTAGTGTCGATAAGCAAGTCACCCACATCGCGTGGTTGCTCCGCGAGCTGGAGGATATAGCGCGCGGCGGCGAGCGCCTGCCGCATGGTCTGGTGGGAGCCGCGCTCGCCAGCATCGAGAGAACCCGAAAGTTGCTGCAGTCGTGGCCGTGCGCCGGGACCAGCGGCAAAGCGGACGCAACGGTCGAAGACGCGGCCCAGCCTCACATCGATCCTGCTCTGCTCGAACGGATGTACAGCGACCTTGGCCTGCACCCTTAAGGCCGCAATGTCCCTGGGGGCGTAGCTGCCTCCGCCTCCAGGGGCTTGCTTGCACGACCGTTGCCGCCTCCTCACTGGTCCTATCGAGGTATCCGTCAATGCCCTTGCCGACATCTAGGAATGACTCGCTTTCTGGCCGGTGGGCGAGGCCACAGCTTGACCGGCCGGCATTGGCGACAAAGTTCGTGATGGCCCTTCATGACGCGAACAGGCGCAATCCCACATCGTGGCGGCGCAATCAGTGCCATAGGTGCGCGCACCGGCATCAAGGGCGCCGACCTTGAGCGGGTCGTGGCCGATGTCGTCGCCGCCGGCCTGATGGAGCGGCAATCCGATAATCCCTGTCTAATCATTTTGACGAACAGGGGTTGGGGTCTCGCCAGCAGTGGGGGACGGTACGGCGAATCCTTACTGCTCCTACTCATCAGCCAAACAATTGGCCAAGAAGAGCCCCGCCAGTAGCGACGGGTTCCCTGACACGAGACGAAGGCGAGACGGATGCGTTTCCCACGTCCGAGCCGCGACTCTTGCGACAGTTGCGACAGTTGAACGACCGTTCAAGTGTAGCGACCTCCCGCAGGGGTGATCATGTCCATCGCCAATGGTTCGGTCCCGTTCTTCCAAGGGAACTTCGATATTCGCTGCACGTTCTCAGGGACGGGAGCAGCACCCGCCTGGAGGATAAATGTCGATTATAGCGTGGCTTGTCCTGGGACTCATCGCAGGCTTTATCGCCAGCAAAATAGTAAATAAGACCGGCGAAGGTCTCATCTTGGACATTGTACTTGGAATAGCAGGAGCCATCGTTGGCGGCTTTTTGGCCACAAGATTCTTGGGGCAGAGCGATGTCACCGGACTGAACATTTACAGCATTTTCGTGGCCACCATTGGCGCCATCATTGTGCTGCTGATTTATCACTTGGTCTTTCGGCGCCGCACTTTGTGATTCAGTGTTTCTAACGAGTTGATCGCATCGATGGAGGGACTGCCGCACCTGGTCGTCGCCCACCTGCAGCAGCAGGCGGGCGAGGATGGGTTCGAGCGTGCGAACATTCGCTGCGTGCAAATGATGTTGAAGCGGCTGTTCGCGAAGCTCCAGTTGAACGGTCCTTATGCCATCCGCATCGAGCGCCGCCGCGGGGTCACCGAACTAATGTGTGCGTTCGCAGAGGAGCGTGATGCTGAAAACGCGGCCCGGACTGTGGGCGCCGCTACGACGGGCCCCTATCCCGGGTGGCAAACTCAACGGGCCTTCGTGATGGATGGCCAGAAGCAGGACGAGCTATCGGCGCTTGCCGGGAAGTATCGGCAACGCCGAAGACAGGCCTCCAGGTTTTGAAGACTATGCGCAGCGTCGACAACCGTTTACCCGCTGCACGTTCCGGGGTGCTAGCAAGGTGCATTGGGTGCGGCCCGAGCTGGTCGTGGAAGTGACCTACCTGACTTGGACCGAGGACAACCTGTTGAGGCAGGTGTCGTATCAGGGGCAGCGCGAAGACAAGGCGGCACGGCAGGTCGTGCGGCTTGGCCCTCGCCGTTAGCTCAGTTGTGCCTTCACCAAACGCTCACGAGCCACCGCGATGCGATTCTGCAAATCGTAGATCCTAAGCGCATGGCTATAGAAGCTATCTGCATATCGGAGAATCTGCCCGGCCGTATAGGCGTACTTCAATTGGCCAAAGGGAAAGTCTTCTACTTTCGCAGGCTCGCGTGGTGACAAGTGCTTCCTGGTACTGTGCTGTGGAGGCACCAGATAATGACCAGCGCTTTCAAGGCCAATAAATTCAGTGACCGATCCGTGCGCAATCTCATTGCGCCTTCCGGCCATTTTCCCAACGTCGCTGACGATCAACTTCTTCAATTCAGCAAATAGAGGGGCGTCGATTACCCCTCGTTCTTCCGCAGCGGCGGCTTCGATCATACTTATGCGGCCTGCTGTTGTTAGGATTGTTCCGTAGGCCGCAACGGCAGCTCTAGAATTGGAGTTGATGATTGTCGTGTAAACATTGGATAAAGCCGTTTCCAAGAGTTCCCAATTGCTAAGCGCTATGCCCACCGCTTCATATAGCGGCGTAGCAGTTGCATCCCCTTTCGGACTCCTAAGTGCAATGTCCCAGGGATTTGTCATTCCCACGTCTCCATCCTGAGCGAACAATTGATCGTCGTGGGTTGAACCGCGCCGCAGCATGCAGAAGGCTATCGTCGGCCGCCAACCTTGCGGGCGGGGCAGTTCGCGCCAGAGTCAAAATCTGACTCATTGGAGCGCTTTGTCGGTTCGGTGAGTCTTCACCTACCAGCCCGAGGGCAAAACCGCTGTTCGAGTTTAAAATCGGTTCTAGCGTCGACCCCCTACCACGGTGGTTTTGAGACAGCCGGCTGCACAGGCGCGGGCTCGAGCGTGGAGTTGCTGGGCGCTTCCCTTGGCAACGGCGGAGTGCTCTGCCCCAACTGCACGACTGCGCCTACACCTAGGCAGGCCAAGGCAAAGGCGCTCCACCAGGACCATCGAGTCGTTTGCAGCCAAAGGCCCCGCATCACCCGCGGCGGCGTAATTGCTCGGGTGTGGATCAACATGCGCCAGAAGTTGAAGCGTCCGCTCCCGTCCACGGAAGGCACCCTCGATTGACCTACCGAAGCTACCACACCCTTGCCGAGCAGGCTCCTCCGCGGCCAAATCAAAGGGCGGCCGAAGCCGCCCCTACGCTTACGCAACTCCAAGATTTAGCAGCAGCCGCAGGACTGCTAACGATGGCACAATCGCCCTCTGTTCAAGGCGATGGTGGGCGCGTCAGGGATCGAACCTGAGACCTCACCCAAGTAAATGGGTGCGCTCTCCCGCTGAGCTAAGCGCCCAACCCGGATATAGCCGATCCCCAGTGGCGTCGCCCGAGCCCTTCGGGAGTAGCTCGCCGTGAACTATTTCGGCGCTTGGACGACCGGGCCCGCTACGGCATCGGTGACGCCGAGGCTGCCGCCAAGGTCTTCGAGCGCATCGCGAAATGAATTGAGGGTAGCGATCATGTTTGGCCGGGCTTTTATACACGCCTCCATGTCTTGCCATTCAGCGACAAGGCAGTAGGAGCGGTCGCCGGTCTTGATGATGTTGGCGTGCACCAGGCCCGGCCAGGCTTCAGCGATGCTCTTATGGGCGTCCAAAAACTGCTGATCATGCCCGGGCCTCACTCGAAAACGCACTACATTGAAAGCAGGCATCGACTTTCTCTCCCATACTGCTTGGAAGATACCTAGCTCCCGCACGGCCGTGCAATACAGGGCTTGGTCAGTGTGACGTGTCGCCCGGTTCCAGCGGCGCTTCAAGCTCGTCAGCGATGTTCTTCAGATCCTCACCGAACGACCGCAACGCGTCGGGGCTGACGTTACTGCGCAGGACAACTTCGCCGTCCGGCGTTACGGCGACGACTAGGTGCGGCACCTTCGAGGTGGCTTTCACTGAGGCCCTCTGCGGATCAACTGGTCGGCCTTGCCCAGGATTTCGCCAGCCCGAGTCGGTCAAGGTTTGCCTGCACTCTGCTCAGCTTGCTGGGCCATCAGTTCCCACATTTCCGCCACCTCCAGCATGGTCCGGCGAGCAGCGTAGTCCGTCATGGCCTCGGCCCTTGCTCGGGCTTCGGCGGCACGCTCCCGATAAAATACAGCCCGCTCCTTTGCAGTGTTGTCCGACACGACACGTGGGCCTCCGAATTGGGATCGATCATGGGCGACAACGTCGTCCATTGACCTAAGCTCCAGCGCGAAGGTTGCCTAAGCGCGGGGAACTAGACCGGGGCCGGCCGCCATGCCGGCCGATGTATGTGCCACTCGACGCGACTGCCGCAGCCAGGGCGCACGGAAGGATTAGCCCTCTTGCTGGCAACCGCCCACCCAATGGTTACAGCCCTTCATATGCGCAAGGTCCACTTTGTGCCCGTTCAATGCATCCCGACGGGCAACAACAGTGAATGTTGTGAGAAAATTACTTGCGGTGGCAGCCAGGCTGTCCACCCACGATAACCGATCCAGATGCAAATGGTGTGGCCAAGGCAAGCTTGATCTGATTGACGGGCGGCGGGATCCAAACTTCCCCACCCAGCGCACGTCTTGCCATGTGCTGAGATGCGACGCCCTTGAGTGTGGCAAACTCACAATCGTCTGATCATGCGCGCGCCCCTTGCGTGCAAAAACATGCAGAGTGACCTGCTCCCCTGAAACTCCCTCGTAGTAAGGTTGAGTCCGTTCTGAGGAGAACGGACATGAAGCGGAAGCGGTTTAGCGAGGAACAGATCATCGAGATCCTGCGGCTGCACCAGGCGGGAGCAAAGCCTGCCGACCTGTGCCGTCAGCACGGGATCAGCGAGGCGACGCTGTACAACTGGCGAAGCCGGTATGGCGGGATGCAGGTGTCGGACGCCAAACGGTTGCGATCGCTTGAAGACGAGAACCGCAAGCTGAAGAAGCTGCTGGCCGAGGCGATGCTGGACAATGCCGCCTTGAAGGATATCGCCTCGGGAAAGTTCTGA
>FODP01000022.1 GCA_900110395.1 Rhodospirillales bacterium URHD0017 | reverse complement strand
GCCAGCATGCTCGAGGCGAGCATATTCCGCAAAAGGCTGCTCAACGTTGGCCGACAGCCGGCGCTTCAGCGCGTCGCCCATCTCCTGTGCGAGCAGCTCGCTCGGCGCGAAGCGGTCGGCCTCAACAGCCCAACCATTCCGCTTACCCAGATGGACCTGGCAGATGCGGCGGGACTTTCGATCGTCCACATCAATCGCACCTTCCAGGAGCTGCGCAGGCTGAATATCCTGTCGAAAGAGGGCCGCGCCATCAAAGTGGTCGACAGAGAACGGCTCGCCGGGTTGGCCAGTTTCGACGGCAACTATCTCAATATGCCGCAGCTGCTGTCACACTGGCAGGTCAAGATCGAGAGCACCCCGACGCCAGCCGAACGATCGCCTGCCGTGTGGCGTCCCCCAGTTCTGCAGCAAGGCTATGTTCAAAGCCGGCAGCCCAAAGGGTCGATCGAAAGAGGCAACGCGTATCACCCTTCGCTAGATGTGAGCTTTCAATAGGTTGTCCATCCGGCTCAGGCCGAGGAAGCTGATGTTGTCGAGACGTCAAACGTTCCTTGGGAGAGCCGAATGGACATCCATAAGAATGCCCGCCTGACGCCGCTCGGTCGAGAGCGGTTGGCCAAAATGATTGTCAGTGGGCAAACGCCGCAGGCCGCCAGTGAAGCCGCCGGCGTTTGCCCTCGCACCGGCGCTGGCTGTGACGCCGCGGCGCCGCAAACGCGGCGAGCTTGCCACCGCGCTGATCGCTTGATCGCAACCGGCGTCTTCGCGGACTAGCCCTTTAGAGGTAGTGGGTGACATTCTTTAGAGGTAGTGAGTGACAATCGTCGCATACGATCTCATGGTTTCGTTGCATCCTTGGCACGCAAGCAAGAGTCCGACATTGGCATGCAGCCAACTTAACGCGTGATAATTCGCGAGTGACGTTCCGGGACGGTGCAAAGGCGTAGGACTGTTGGATGGGAGCAACAAATGGGAGAGCCTGTGGCTACGCCCATCATTGAACCGCCCTCGCTGGCAGATGCTAACGGATATTGGACTGTGCAGGGTCGGCCTCCGCTCTTCCACAGAGTCCGGCATCTTACCGACACAGCGCCAGCAACATGATGCTGCGTCCGGTCCCGCAGCTCTTGCGGGCGCGGATCGGCTGCGGCCCTGTGGCTTCTCCTTGGTGGGATGTGTGGGAAGAGAGAAGGCACAGGGCCGAACCTGACCAGCTAGGCTGGCTTGGGGGACCGCCTCGCTGGCTGATCTATAGCTTGGTGCCTCAGGCCGGAGATTGCGAGCGCCTAAGCGTGACCTCGGGGTGACCCGTGCACACTCTGATTATTTGCACTGTCTGGCGATAGTCGTCTGGCTCTTGGAGGGCGGGTTGTTCTGCCTCGCTCCAGCGCACCCGCTTCCCTGTCCAACTGAACGCCAACAAACGGAAGCATACCCCACCGCCCAACAGGCATTAACTTTTCTGGTAGCCCAGCCAACTGTGCGCCTGTCTCAGACCGGAAAACATCTTGATGGGCCGGTCGGCGGCAGCGAGTGCGCCCAACAGGCGGGCAAACTCTACGATCTGTTCGGGGGTGCAGACGATCGCCAAGGCACCGACAGGCCCTTGCTCATGGTAGGCCCTGATCTTGAAACACACCGCCAGCAGCTCTTCGCCGGTCATGGAAGACTGTACTGCGGGCCAACGAACAGCTTTCTGTACGATAGCGCTCCCCGCGCCAGCTAGTACATCCAACAGTGTCATCGCATCGGCCGAGGTGAGGTCGCCCTTGGAATCGATCATTCAGGACGGCCGTGAGAGCTGATCGCAATTTCGCGTGCCAACCTGATGGCCAGCTAATCTTCCTGATCAGTCCAGACCGCGACCTTCAGCGCAAACGCGACACTCCCAAGCAGTTGGCACACGGCCATCAGTGTCTCGCGTTTCATCGGAACGGATGCTCGTTGCAGAAACCGGGCGGACCCTCCGCCCGGTTCCTCCCAGACGCAACACAACGCCACATTCCCTCAAAGGACAGCCACGGAGGATAGTCACGGACTGGCGATTTCGACGTGAACTCTTTCGGGGTAGCTCCAAACCCCGTGCATGCTTCTGTCTTCGCCTCGTGGCTTGGGAGGCAATGCAACGCTCAAACTTCGTGAGTTATATGTTGCCGTTAGCCGAGGGGCGGAAGGAGCAGAACTCCCAAGATCAATCGTGCGTGTAACGAGAAAGGCTCATCCGATGTTCAGAACCGAAGACATTGCTGCTCGGATAGGTGACGTGCTCGTAGCAAAGCTCGGGATTGGCGCAGACAGCGTTGTCGAGTGGCGAACAGCGAAATGGATCTAGGGGCCAGCAGCCTCGATATGGTCGAAACCATAATGTCGCTGGAGGATGAGTTCGACATTGAGATTTCGGATCGGGATGCTGAGAGCCTTAAAACCGTGGGCGACGTTATCGCGCTTGTGAAGAAGAAGGTCTGACCGCCAGCCGTCCGCGAGAGCGACGTTCAAGCTTGTCAACGTTTCGCCAGCTGTTTGAAGAATCGATCGCGGTCGGCGACGTGTCTGGCGTGCTTGGCCTCCAGCTGCCTCGGGAACATCTTCGCCGCAATCATCTGGCGTTCAAGGACCTCCTCTATCAGACCTACCAAGTCTTCAGCCTGCTGCAGTCGGTGGTCGAGAGCAGGACGGTCCTTTTTTAGTTCGCGACGGGTGAGCGATCTACGGTGATGCGTCGGTACAGCGCCGGCCTCAGGCGATTTGCGCGCCATCACGTGCGTGATGGTCTGGCGTGGCGGGTCGGCGACCCAGTAACACATACGTAGACCTGCATGGGGCTCGATCGAGCGTCGCAGCTGGTTGGGCTGTTCGCGGGCTTTAAAGCGCGCACCACGGTCAGCCACTCGATAATCTGGTCGACGACGCCAGTCTCGAAGTCGATGTTGACCCGGATGGGCTCGGCCAAACCCGCCACCGGCAGGCCGGGTGTTCCGGGGCAACTGGTTTTCGCCAGCCTTTTCGTCAGCTTGCGAACGATCTGGTGGATTTTGGCGTGGCCCAGTGCAGCGGTCGCTACGCAGGTCCCGATACACGGCTCGACGAACTGAGAATCTCTGGGTCCTGCGCGCTGATCTTGCTGTTGTTGCCTAATAGTTTGTTTATCACAGATGGTGCGAGTACTCTGCGGCGGCCCACCCCTTCATAGGCAAAGCCCAGGCTGCGCAATTCGTCGGGATTGAAGATATTGCGCAAGTCGACGATGCGCGGCCGGCGCATTAGCTGCATAAGGCGCCGCGGATCGAGCCCGCGGAACTCAGGCCACTCGGTGATAACCACCAACACGTCCGCGCCCGACACGGCGTCATAAGCGCTCTCGGCAAAGGTGACAGAAGGCATTAGACGTGCCGCCTCCTTCATGCCCTCCGGATCGAAGGCCACGATCTGGGCACCGGCCGCTTCTAGGGCGGACACGATGTCCAGCGACGGTGCATCGCGCATATCGTCGGTATTGGGCTTAAAGGTAAGGCCCAGCACTCCGACCGTCAGGCCGGCGACCGACCCATCGCAGAACTCGATCACCTTCTGTGCCATGCGCTTCTTGCGCGCGTCATTGACCACAATCACCTGCTCGACGATGGTCTGCGGCGCGTTGGCCTGCTGCGCCGTATAGGTCAGCGCCAGCGTATCCTTGGGAAAGCACGAACCGCCGAAGCCTGGTCCAGGATGCAGGAACTTGCGGCCAATGCGGCCATCGAGTCCGATCCCCCGCGCAACGTCGTGTACGTCGGCACCCACCTTCTCGCAAAGGTCGGCAATCTCGTTGATAAAGGTAATCTTCGTGGCAAGAAAGGCGTTGCCGGCATACTTGGTGACTTCAGCCGTTTCGATATTGGTGAACACCATCGGCGTCTGGATCAGGTTGAGCGGCCGGTAAACGGCAGCCATAACGTCGTGCGCGCGCTTGGTCTCAACGCCGATGATCACCCGGTCCGGCTTCATGAAGTCCTCGATCGCTGCGCCCTCGCGCAGGAACTCCGGATTGGCCACGACATCGAACTCAGCCTCGGGTCGCGCCTCGCGTATGATACGCGAGACCTCGCGGCCCGTCCCGACCGGCACGGTCGATTTGATGGCGACGACTGTGTAGCCGCGCAGTGCTTCGGCGATTTCGGCTGCGGCGGAGCGGACATAGGTGAGATCGGCGTGGCCTTCACCGCGCCGGGTAGGTGTGCCGACGGCAATGAACACCGCGTCAGCGTTGCCCACTGCCTCGGCAAGATTTGTGTCGAAGGTCAGCCGACCGGCGCGCATGTTGTCGCCTACCAGCTTATCGAGGCCAGGTTCGTAGATCGGGATTTTACCCTTGCGCAGCTGGGCGACCTTGTCGGCAACTTTGTCGATGCAGGTCACGTCGTGTCCGAATTGAGCAAGACAGGCTCCCGATACAAGCCCGACGTAACCTGAACCAACCATGGCGATACGCATCGCGCGATCCTTCAATTGGGAGCGTGCGGCTTGGCAGGGCTACCCCGCCGCACACTGTAACTACCAAGGCACATGGAGAATGCCGCTCAATGCCACCAGGCTGGCTTGTTCCATCGTCGCCACGTGGAAGACGATCGAAGTAGGCTATTTTCTTCTTAGAGGTTCACGCTGGGTGCCATTCCAAGTTAACGGGAGAGATCCTCGAATAGGAGAATTAACAAGGAGTACTCCGCTGGTGAGGGGCGACGAGGAGTGCGCTACGCTAAACCCTCGCGGAGCCGGCGGCGCTCTGACAGCCAGCGATCCTAGCTTCGAGCACATCCAGCGTGTGCGAAGTAGTTGGCGCATTCGGTGATGAGAGCAGGGAGAGGCTCGGGGCGTCATCGATTGCCTGTTCAGGCAGGTTTGGCGGAGTCGACGGTGTTTTGAGCTCGGCGAAGAGCATCTCGGTGGCATTCGAGTCAGGCCGGTGCTTGGGCAAAAAGAGGCCCCGCAGCTCTGAAAGCCTGACGAACGGTGTTGCTCCTGCGGTATCGAAGATGCTCCATGACGACGATGTCGAGTGTTCGCGGGGTCGGATGAAGACCTCGTTGATGTATTTGGCGGATGATTTGGCCATTGATCGGGCATCGATGTGCCATAGGGCCTCGACCCGATAATGCGATGGAGGATCTCCCTGCACTGAGGGGCCACAAACTGAGCGACAGCCGGCGCAGCCAGCACCCGCGGAGACAGGGCGATGCGCAGCGCCCACTTCTTTATCTGGTCAACCCGTGCTCAAATCGAGTGAAAGCGCGAGGCTATGGCTCCTGTCAACGATATCGATGAACTGCAACCTTCACGTGCGTCGCAAAGGACTTCGATCTGGTTGACTAGTGTCAACTACCTGCGAGTTCTTCAATGTCCACATTCCAGTCAGATAGCAGGTCTGGCATATTGAGATACCTTCTATCGAAGTTGGCGAGCTGAGCCAGTCGTTCTTTGCTCGCGACTTCGATGGTCCGCTTCTTCTTCGAGAGAGCGCCAAGTTTTCGAAGGTCTTGAACAATGCGATTGACGTGGACCACGGAAAGCCCTCCGGCGTCGGCCAGGTCGATCTGGGTGAGAGGGATTACGGCGCTCTTGATGTTGATTGCCTCAAGTCGAACCAACTGTTCGCAGATGATGCTAGCAACGCGCGGCAGAGCTGCTCGCCGGCTAATATTGAGCAGTCTTTCACGCAGGATGCTCGCCTCAAGCATCGAGGCGCGCCAAAATGCCAGCCCGAGCTTTGGGCGCTGCGAAAGCATTTGGTCCATATCATCATAGCGGATGGTGCCGATCGAGCAGCCGGTCAAAGCCGTCACCGTTGCTGTTCGATCCAGTTCCGGCAGCATGTATCGGTGGAGGTCACAGAAGTCGCCAGGATATTGAAAGGTGTATATCTGTCGGCTGTCGTCCTCGAGCCTCTTGTGCAAACACGCCACACCAGCAAGCAGAACGGTCAGTTGTCTTACCGGACTACGCGTGTCGACGATATTTTCACCCGGGCTCACGGCCTCCCTCATTTTCACAAGTCTCAAGACAGTTTGAAGGTCTGCCTCAGAGTCGAGTTCAAGACTCCTGAATTTCAAGGCCAAAGCGTCAAGCTCGCCGGCCTCCGGTGGCTTCATCATGCCAACCATTGCCGTCTCCATGCCAACGGAGCAGCCAGAACCGCTACTGGTAGGGCCGACAGCTTAGGCTCAACGAGGTGCCCGGGTGCCTGACATCCCTTCGGCTCGTTATGCTCGACTGCTTCGAATGTCGAGCAATGAGCACAACAAAGATTGAGCCAGGGACAATCCTGGGCTCCCTGCATGCTGAGGTCACCATTGCTGCGCGCCGAGATCTGCCACAGTTCGGTGAAACCGTGAGCTACGGTCGTTCGAGCGGAAGCGCCCGGCGTCTTAGAATCACATTGACGCGACCCGCCAGCGGAGTAGGCAAGACATGGGTCATTCATGTTTCAAAATCAGACATCCCCCTCGATCTTCCAAGTCTAACGCTTAAAAAAAGGTTCCCCTGTGATTGGCGGTTCGACTGCGCCATCGCCGATGTAAGCCTTTCCCTGTGCGAGTTCCGCTCGTGCTTACGTTAAGGCAGGCGTTGCTGCTCTCAAGAGTGGAAAGGGGGTAATCCGATGGTTCGACTGCGGCGAGCAAGACAGCATTAAGAAGAGAATGCTCCAGAGGTGAGTGGCGAAACTCCACGTCGCGATTGGATGGCATAGTTCTTCGCTCTCCAGGCCGATGTGGTACGTCGAGCCGCGCTTTGGAGCGCTTTCCACTGAGGGTGCGGCGAATGAGGCCGTCAACGACCGAAGGTTGCTTGGGAGCAGCCCGAGCTTGTGCCGAAACCTCCCGTGACAATCTCCACGTTTCGGTCCATGGCCGAGCAGGCGATCACCTATTTAGCCCAAAAGTCATTGCGTTTAGCAGGCACGCCAGGCTCGGTTTGCCTGTGCGGGCGCCACTTTATGGCCGGCCGATTCAAGTGCCGGAAGTGCGGCTCGCTCGAGTGACCCAGTCTGCCGCGAGCGGACGAGGCCGCCGCCTCAACGCGGCATTTTCCGCCGCCAACGCAATGTATCCTCGATCTGGATGTCGAGGTCACGCTTGGGAAGCCAGCTGAGCTCGCGGTGCGACTTTTCGATGTTGCCGACCAGGCGCGGCGAGTCGCCAGGCCGGCGGGCCCCCACAGTATACGGTACTGGGTGAGCGGTTATGCGTGCCGTCTCGGTCATGACTTGCCGAACGCTATAGCCGGAGCCGCTTCCAATGTTGAATTGCTCGTGCAGACCGGTGACCGGTGCACGCTGCAGCCAGTGCAACGCACGCAGATGCGCATCGGCCAGATCGCTGACATGGATAAAATCGCGGACGCAGGAGCCATCAGGCGTCGGATAGTCGTCGCCTAGCAATGTGAGTGAAGGAGCGAGCCCCAGCGTCGCATCGATGGCCAGTGGCAGCAGATGGGTCTCCGGCTCGTGCGCTTCGCCGATCTCGCCGCCGATGTCGGCGCCGGCGGCATTAAAATATCGCAGCGATGCCGAACGCAAGCCCGCGGAGGCGGCGCGGGTGAGTGTGGCTTCGACGCGAGCCTTTGAATCAGCGTAGGGATTGAGCGGCGCGATGCGGTGCGTTTCGTCAAGTTTCTCGGTCTGCGGCATACCGTAGACCGCACAAGTGCTGGAGAAGACAAAGGCGTCGACACCGTGGCGCACAGCAGCTGCGACGAGGACTTCGCTTTTTGTGGCGTTGTTATGCAGGTAGCGTTCGGGCTGGCGCACTGATTCGCCGACTTCGATGTAGCCCGCCATATGGACGATCGCCCGCGGCTTGTGTCGGGCGAAGACTTCTTCTAGTCGGGCGGCATCGCCAATATCTCCACATTCGAGCGGGCCCCATCGAACCGCCCACGAGTGACCTTTCTCGAGGGTATCGTAACAGACTGGCGTGAACCCCGATTCCGCAAGCGCCTTACTGACGTGGCTGCCGATGTACCCGGCGCCACCGGTGACCAGGACAACTCCGCTCATGACATCCCTCTCGCGGCCGCATCTCGGCCCAAAACCATCGGTCCGGGCCTGCCATTCGTGCCGCCCTCGGTGGCAAACAGGGACATGTCATAGCCGCCGCGCCCGACTGGTGGCTTACTCAGTCCCATCATTCACAATCGGCGCAATCGCCAAGGAACACTACCGGCACACCACTGTCTCGGTGCGTGGTTATTGCCCGAATGTCCATAGTGCGAAGCCAGTCGAGATCAGCTCGGCAAGAGAAGCCGGATCGGCTAGATGCTCATGGGAAACACCTGGAATGACGAGCCCGAGCAAGTTCGCTCCCTCTTTCACTATCAATAGCTCACAACAACCTTGCCAGCAGGGAGCTAGGGTGGGTACTCCATACGTCAAGGCTTGAGGCCAGATTATCCCTTCGGTGAGCGGCAGGCCCCCGGCGAGGATGCCGAGCAGCGAGAGCACCGCCAGCCCCGGCCACGCCGTGGATGTAGCGCGCCAGCCGGGTGCTCTGTTCACCAGCACACCGAGGGCCACACCAGCCACGATCCGCAGGGGGAGTCCGCCAGGATCATCGACAGGTGCAGCCAGACCGCTGGGCTCGGCCCCGTCAGGCGGCATACCTTGGCGGCCGGCATGGCGGAAAACGCGCGGAGCAAGCGGGTGGCCAGAGCGTGCATGGTCTGCTGCCAGTGCGGCGAACAGATTGGCGAGCATGACTCGCCCATGGTTAAAGCCAGTAGATGAGGTCGCTCCGGGTCGGCGGTTGCGGGTTCCGCAATTCTAGGGGCCGGTTCCCTATCACTGTCCAGTGATGTCGTTAACTCCTTTGGGTAACTCCAAAACTCCTTTGGGGTAATTCCAATCGCTTCGCACGTGAGTGCCTTCGGCCTCTGGCTTGAGGGCAATATAGCGCTCTACGTTTCGTAACGGGCGACGAGGTTGCGGTGCGTTTTGGGGACTTCGCGCCGATCAAGGCAATGGCCAGTTTCACCTTGAACAGCGTGTCGGGCAAATGGGTTGGCGAGTCGAATTTGCCGGTTCTCGTACGGTGCGGTGCTCTGGGTGAGAATTCGCCGGTGGCAGATCTTTGCCTGACGGCTTTGCATTCCGTCTACGTTGATGGTTTCCTGATGCAAGTTGGCGACCTGGTTAATGGGACCAGCATCATCTTCGAGGCGGCGGACGGTCGGGATGGGCTCGACTTTTTCAATATCGAGCTCGATGGCCACGACATCCTGGATGCGCAAGGTGCATTCTGCGAGTCGCTTTACAGAGCGGAGACTGAGCGCTGTGCACCGCTTTTGCGCTTCACCGGTGGCCGCAGCCAGCTTCGGTCACGCATGCGTAGCGCGGCATCACTGGTGATCGATCGGCGACAGTCAATTGACATCATTCGCGACAAACTGGAGGAGCGTGGGGTCGGCTTCGCGCGGGGCAGCCTGACGATGAAGAAGCTCGGGCAGGGCGTTGGACGCACGCTACGCAAGGGAGGAAGTCAGCGCCCGCGATAAAAGGTTGTGCTGGGGAGCCTGCTCCCGCGCGCCAGGTGGCGCACCGTCAGCAGTCTCCAATACGCCGCGCCAAGGTGCTGGCCCCCAGCTCTCGCGCTATGTCGTACTGCCACCGAAACTCAGGCCGGTGTGCCGACCAGCGCAGCACGGCACGCTCGTTGGCATGCCAGGACCATGGCACATCGTTTTCAGGGTCTCAGCCTCGACCAGCGGCTCAACACCAAGGGCGGCGTCGCCGCAGGATCGTGCGAAGCCTCGGGGACACTGTCCGTGCCTATGCCGCCGACTACACGTTTCTCAAGAAGGGCTGAACCACCCCTATAGTCTGGAAGGGCAGTCGCAGCATGGCGCGAACGGCAGCTGTCTCAGCAATGACGGAACGCTGCGGCATGCGGGCGCGCTGCAGTGCTCTCGAGGGTGGCCTAGCAAAGGCCAACCAAGAGCACATAGCTATGGCTCGTGCGTCGTACTCCTTCAACGCGGGCGACGCCGATCATTGCAGCTCGGCAGCCCGATTGCAGCGGAGACAGCCTAACCGATGATGTTGTCGTGATGGGGAACGGCCTCCATGGCCTCCAAGGTGGGACTGGCACCGGAAAGGACAGCTGTGATGCTGCGGTCGTTACCATTGTTGTCGAGGTCCCAGATCACATCTGGTTTGCACACCGTTCTGCCAGGCCACCTGGTAACTGTTGGCGGTCTTTTCCGCCCCGAGCGGTGTCCAGGCCCCGAACTGGCCGGCGACAACGTCTGAACCGGCGTACTTGAGGGACGGCCCGTGCCAGCGCTGTCATGCAGGAAGAACTCGTTGGCCACCTGGTCCAGGTCTGTCGCGCCCGACGTCTCGATGGCGTCGTCGGACCACTCGGTGAACCGCCGCCGCCACCAGAGCTGGCGCCGAGCGTGGGGTGCGTGGAAAGAAACGTGGTGCCGGACACCATGGCGCTGCCGAGCGCGATCTGGCCCGCGGTGAGGCCATAGACCGAATTGTCCCTGATCGTGCCGGTGACCGCGGTGTTATTGTACAGCAGGCGCGCGCCCGAACTTGACATGTCGTTGACCACGACGTTGTCCTCGATGAGCAGGCTGGAGCCGGCATAGGCATCGCTTTCCCGCCGTAATGGATGATGCCGGGGTTGTCGGAACTGGGCCTTGCTGAATGACGTTGTTGCGGATGACGCCGACGCCGCCATTGGGCAGGTCGATGCTGTAGCTGCCCGCGCCGCTGCCGTCATAAATGCGCGAATCGGTGGTGGTGGGGTGGACGGAGCGCGGCTCTTGATCTGGTGGCCGTCATAGGCGTCATAGAAGCAGCTGTCGTCGATGACCCGCGAGGCGATGTTGCCGACATAGAGGTTGTGCCTGAGGCCATCGCCACCGCCGCGATGTCGGCGAATTCCAAACCGACGATGCGGGATCGTGCCGTCGGGATCGCCATTTGCCAGGAGCCCCATTGTCGTGGAAAGAGCTGTCGATGACGACGAGGTTGCTGCCTTCATAGCGGATGCCCGCGCCGTTCCACGGCCACGCCGGAGAAGCTGAGGTTCTGGATCGTCACGTCGCTCTGCGTGACAAGGATGCCCTTGCCGTTGGGCGGCGCCACGGTGGCGACGAAGTTCGCTATGCCGCCGACGCCGACGATGGTGACGTCTTTCGTGATCGGCGCGAAGTCATTCACGTAGGTGCCCGCCTGCACGGCGACGACATCGCCGTCACGCGAGGCGCCGACCGCAGCGGAAAGCGTCGCATAGGCCTGCCCGGCCCCCTGTAGATGTAACCCCCTGAATGGTTCGGCCATGCCATGCCGCACAGGCCGCCACCCATCGATGGCGGGACTTTGCGTGTCCGGCCCTACTGTCGCGATGGCGTGAGTGTTGCCGCCTTGAGCCATTGCGTCATGATAGTTCGCCCTCGATGATGCGACCGGGGCAAGGCGCCTCTATTACGACGTTGGGTGAGGCGATTACAGACTAGCCTGAGGGCCTGGAACGAACATCGGCAAGCGCGGATCTCTCGCGGTTGCGGTCGACTCAGGGGACCAGCAGAGGGGTGCAACGAAGATGTCTGGGCCAGGGTTCCGGGGATTATATTCCAATGTGCAGCATTGAGCCTTGAAGGTCGCGGGCCAGCCTCTTAACCTGTTTAGGAGGACGTACTTATAGTGACAAAGCAGACTATTCTACTTCAGTGTCTCGTTGAAAGATGAGCCGCCCAATCCAATACGTTTTGCGTATTACTCGCAGGGGGCCGTCGACAGCGCCGTTCGGCTGGCAAATCATCCGCCAGCAGGACGCGGTTGAGATAGCGCGTTCAACGAAGACATTCTCCACGCGGGTGGAAGCTTTGGCAGACTCAGCACGTACTGCAGCACCACTGGCACTGGGGGGGACCTTTGCGCACTCCGATGAAACACCCGGAGGTAAGAATTGAGCGGCGGCAAATTCATGATGCCGTAGCTATTGATCTGGCTCGGAACGAGACGATGGACGCAAAGTCCGCCCGGAGAGCCTTGTCCGTTGAAGGGCCGCATCAAACAGCTGACGGTGGACGCCGGCTACGATAACGTCTCCGTCACCGATGCAGCCGGGCGAACTCGGCAGAGCAGCGACATCTATGCGACCGGTGCCGTCACTGCTTTGTTACTCTGGTATTCGTCGCGGTGCTGAGCTTCTTCGTCGTCGTGCGGCGGCGATGCGGATCCGCTGGCCTAGTTGCCGAGAGCCGCTACTAAGTCCTCAAACTGGAACTGCTAAGGAATGTCGGCCTCGGTGGCTGCGAGCCCCCCCGCAAGCGCCTCCGCGACGACCAAATGGAACTGACTGCGTTCAGCGTGTTGCAAGAGCGCCTGAAAACCTAATCGCAAGTTCATGCTTGTGCCCGAGATGCTCGATTTCTTGTAAGCAGCAACAACCATCCAGCCTTCGCTTACCGCGTTCGAGGCAAATCCGGAATTGGTCCTCGATCAAAGCTTTGCGGCTGACTATCGGGAGAATATCGAGCGTAGAGCGCTACGGTGGCCACTACACTCTTGGGATGATCCGCAGGACACCAAGAACGCCATCGGCTTGCCAGACCAGGCTGCGGCTCCTGTTCGGCGGTCCTCAGGTTGTACTGTGAAGGTTGTGCGCCTGGACATTCTTCAAAGAGGCGCGCGCTGAGCGCAAGAGTCCCGATGAGCGAGACAAGCGAGATAAACGATATGAAAATTCTGATGATTCTCACGTCGCAGGATCGGCTGGGCGATAGCGGCAAGAGACGGGCTTCTGGCTCGAGGAGCGCGCAGCGCCATATTCATTTCTTGGCGACGCCGGCCAAACCACCTGCGGCCATAGGACAAGATCCGGACACGACCACGAGTCCACCTCGCTTGCCCGGTCTGCCGATCGGCCACGACCGCGGTGGTGTGGCGGCGACGGCAGCCCGGTGACTGACAGCTATCGGATGCCTCCGACACGACCTGGGCCGCCGAAGCCAAGTAAGTGCGTCCGGCGGTATCGGGCTTCCCGGTAACATCGGCTGCAACGACCATGAATGACTGGAAATCAGGAGTGCAACAAGCGGCCAAAATGGGGCCTGAAACAGGCCATGAGCGTGCGACCAAATTCAGGCTAACTTGTTGATCGGCCCCACATTTCACTCCAATGGGCATCTAGCTACGGATCAGAAGGTTAGGAGTTCGAATCTCTTCGGGCGCGCCATTCTTTCGAGGACTTAGCGAGTAGGCTGGTTCTCTTAGTCTCTCCCTGGTCTCAGACCGCTCCCCTACATTCGCTAAGTCGTGCGGTCTGACCACACTCTCTTGGGTGAGGGGCGAAGGCTGATGTCGCTGAAGAAGACAAAGCTCAAATCGAAGACGCTTCTGAGCAGGCTTGGCGGCGTGTCCGCATTCGGATTCGGCGGGAGCCTGAAGCTGCCTGAGGCTGACCGCCCAATCGTGTGAGAGTTAGTTTACCTCCCTCGAAGACAGGCGGGCTCTAGCGGGCCATGCGGCGAGTTGCTTGCATCCATCCAGTTTCGAGACGACCGCTTTTAGGCCGAAAGCGGACATCGCTCCTGTCCCTTGCCATGTCTGGAAAGGGCCAATAGCGGACAGTGGCCTTAGTCCAACGATCAATCGCTCAAAGCCAGTCTTCTACGGTTCCAATCATAGAGACTTGAGGAACGCGGACGATGCACTACGGCGCTACCATGGCGTCGATTGTGGACTGCTCGAAGAAAGCGGCCGGAACCTTTTCCGGCCCGAGCAGGATCACGCCGAGGGGCGACGGCGCCTTGTCGACGCGGGTCCTTCGCCCGGCGCACTGGCGCCTTTGCCGCGCCTCCTCGCCGAACTCGGCATTGAGCTTTGCCCGCAGGCGCGCGGCAATGCGCAGCCGGCGCATGCGCTCGGCTCTTTCCTCGACGTAGGGACGAAAGGCGTTTTGGTCGCGCCTGCCATCGAGGATGATCTCGCTCAGCAGCCGCACGTCGCGCAGCGCGATCGACAGGCCCGGCCGATGATCGGATCGTTGTGACCCGCCTCGTCGCCCGCCAGCACGACGCCAGGCGCCGTCGGGTCGTCGATCCAGTGGTCCTCGTTGGAGAAGGAATTGAACGGCCCGATGGGCCGGCTGGCGGCGATCATGCCGGCTTGTGGCAGGCAGGCGAGGCCAGCGAAAGTGTCGATCAGCTTCTGCCGCCTCTGCGCGCCGGCGTAGCCCGACTTGTCGGCGAAGTCGTAGCAGAGATAGAGCCGCGTCTCGCCCGTTTGCCTCCCCAATCCGACGATGAAAGCTAGGAAGATTGTTTCCGGCAGTCCATCGCCGTTCGATAAAATTCGAATGTTTGCAGCGCTAAGTTGTGGTGCGGGGCACCCGGTGGGTAGCTGCGGACATCGAGAAGATGGTCTGCTCTGGGTCATCTGCAGATGTGCTGACCAGCAGGCACTGAGCTACGGATCAGAAGGCTAGGAGTTCGAATCTCCAGGCCGCGCCTTCGGCTGCTCCAATGGCGCTGCCCCCCGCCGCACAAGCTCTTCGTTCAGCGGCTGGTAGCTTTCACTCCAGGGCTGGAGAAATTCCTCGGCTTGCGAGCGGATGGTGCGCCACCACGGTGTTGGCGGCGTTTCCGCCGCCACGATGGCATCGGCTGCGGCGGACCAGGCGTTCCGACCACCGCCGCACAGACGGGCGAGTTGAGCCGCCGCGAGAAATCGCGTCCATGGATCAGCCAGGCCGAGTGAATTCTCGATCAAGGCACACATTTCCGGTTTGGCGATTACGCCGCTGTGCAGCCAGGGATCCGCTCCCTGGAGCGCCGCCTGCCGATTCTCGGGATCCTGCGAGGTCATCATGCTGCGATAGAGTCCGATGAATTCATCGTGCGGTACGGTCAGCACAAGGGCTGTTCCCTCCGACCGCAGCTCGCCATCTCCCGCGAACGCGTCCGCCAGGAGCTTCCTGAGCTCGCTCGATCCCTCAAGTCTTGGATTGTGCCGCACCAGGTACCGCACGGCATCGACGCGCGCCTGGCTCGAGCCTGACCGCAGCATCCTGCTCACTTGTGCGTCATCCATGAGCGCTCTTCTTAATGATGATATGCGTGCGGTTCATGTCAGCGCTGGCGCGTCCGTAGTCGTCCAGCTTCTGAAGGCCTCCCGGCCCAGTCCACTCCTTGTGGACATGGTGCTCGACGTCGCCGCGGAATCCGCCATTCGCCGGCCCTCGCCATTCCTTGTGCGGAGGGTCCATACGTATTTTCGATCCATCCGGATGCCACCAATGCTCACTGTTCAGAACCGACCTATCTCGGCTGAAGCCATGCGCCTGCAGTTGCCGCCTGACATAGTTCCGGGTGCGCCCGGAGAAGCGTGGCAATTTTCCCGCCGCGGTGTTCTTTCGTGTCCAGTTTCGCAGGCACTTTAGACCAAGAGGATCGATCCAGCTCCAGACGTTCGGGCCAAATGCCGACAGGTTCGTCCCCGCTGCAAGACCCAGCGGGTCGTAGGAAATGAACTGCCCTATGTTCGGATCATAGTAGCGGTGCCGGTTGTAGTGCAGGCCGGTTTCCGCGTCGTCATACTGCCCCTGCAGCCGCAGCGGGTTCATCCCGTTCTCTCCGCGAAGCGGATGCGCTGTCCCCCAGCAATCATAGGCCGCCATCCAGACTGCTTTGCCCTCCTCGTCGAACAGCCGGACAGGGGCTCCATTGGGCTCATTGTGATAGAGATGCAGAGTAGGCTTCTCGAGGGGAATGCCACCCTGGCGCATCGCCAGCGGTGCGAAGGAGTCGGGGACGTTGATCCACTCCCGCCACTGGACGTGAGATCCGTTCGGACGACAGACGACATCGCCTGCCAGGGCATCCTCGTCCCACACGAACCGGACCTCTCGCGCCGATGACAGCTTTGCGATGCGGCGTCCCAGCGGATCGTACAGATAGGTTATCGTCTCGTCTCCCGTATGGCTTTGCACGAGTCTCTGGTTGGCGTCCCAGACGAACGTGGAGGTCCTGTGCGGGTCGGAGCGCTCGGTGAGGTTGCCGGCGGCATCGAATCGATAGCCGATGTCCTGATAGCTGCCTGTACGACTCCACCGGCCTTGCAAGCCGTTTTCGTCCGATACCCGAGTCGAAAGCCTGTCCCCGACAGGGTCATTCCATACGGTGTGCGCGGCGCCGGACGGATTCCAGTGGCCGGTTGGCCGGCCCACGGCATCGTACGCATACCGGTCATCGCCGAACTCCGAATCGCGCCGTCCGGTGATATTGGCGCGCCCGTCGCGTTTGTACTGTTGCACGAACAGCGGCCCGCTGGCCGCAAGCATGCGCTGTGCCGCAAGGTTGCCGTCGCGGTCATAGCGATATTCGCGCCGCAGTCCGCCAAGCAGGGCTTCGGCGCTGATCTGGCCGGCGGCATCCCGATCCGCGTGCGTGGTCGTCCGGCCATCGACAACGACCTTTTCCCACCGTCCGTCGGCATCGTAGGCAAAGGACACGTCGTGTTCGATCGGACCTTGATCGGAACTGATCGACACCTGCCGCCGGATGCGTCGGCCCTCCTGATCGTACACGTTCTTGACGACGGCGAGGTTGCCTTGGCGCTCCTCGACAACCCGATCGAGCGCATCGAGCTCGCGCTCGATTCTGATGTTGTCGTTCTCGCAGGCCACGAGATTGCCGCAGAGATCGAATTCAAAAGTCTCGCTGAGAAGCCGATCCGGATGGAAGGAATCTGGTGAAGAGCTCTTCAGGACACGGCCGAGCGCATCGGTCGTGTACTCGCTCACCCGGCCCAATGGATCGACGGTTCGGCGTACGTGGCCGGCAGGCGTTAGTTCGCGGCGCCATGCATGGCCCCAATAATCGGTCTCTTCCACCACACGACCGAGCGCATCGCGCCCGAGCCGATAGCTCTCGCCCTTCTGGTTGGTGATGGCGATCAGGCGTTCCTCGGTGTCGTAGTGGTACTCGATGCTGTGCCCATCGGCGAGCCGTTGCCGCTTGACCTCGCCGGTTCCGCAGTATTCGACGGTGGTGATCCCGCCATCCTCGTCCGTCTCCCGGATCACGTTGTCCTCGGCATCGTAGGCGAATTCCGTATTGACTCCGCTGGGAAGCGAGGTGCGGATGTGCCTTCCCTTGTTGTCATAGAAATGCCGGGTGATGCGGCCGAGCGGATCGATCTCCCGGGTCACCTCGCCGAGTTCATTGTAGTCGAACCGGGTGATGGCCCCTGACGCGTCGATCATTTCCGTCTGATTGCCGCTCGCATCGTACCCGTATCGAGCGGTCCTGCCTTCCGCATCCGCGAATTCGAGAGGACAACCTGTGGCACCATAGCGAAATGTGGCCTTGCCGCCGGCCGGATCCTTGTGTTCCAGCAGCGCTCCCTGCGCGGACCAGGTGAAGTCCCAGTTGCGTCCCAATGGATCGGTCGTGCGCACCAGGTGACTGCCTTCGTCGTAGGCATGGGATGTCGTTGCCCCGTCCGGCAGCTTCACCGAAAGCAGGTTTCCCCGCTCGTCGTATTGGTACTCGGTTCTGAGACCGCCCCGGTCGGTCACTGCCGTGGTGCGTCCGGCCTCGTCGTACTCGAACGTGGTCAGCCCGCCCAGGGGATCGACCTCGCTGACAGGCAGCCCTCGCTCATCAAGAGTTACAATCGAGAGTCCCCCAAGCGAATCCGTGATCCGGCGTTCGTTGGCCGCATCGAGATGGTCGAACCGATAATCGTGGAGGCCGCCGTCGCCCCAGGAGCGTACGACCCGCCAACCACTCGGCGCTTTGTCGTACTGGTAGTGAAAGGACAGGCCATTGCGGTCCGCGTGCCGCACCATGTGGTGTTCGTCATAGACGAAGCGGAGCGGATGGCCGAGCGTGTCGCGCACCTCCGACAGGTCGTCCCGCTCATCCTGTTCATACTCGACGAAGACATGCCGGAAGCCACTTTCCGGAACATGCAGCGAGACCCGCCGGATCAGCCCGGCCGTTCCATACTCGACCTCGATGCGGCGACCGGCTCGTTCGCAAATCGCAATCAACCGGCGCTGGGTGTCCCGTTCGTACGACAGCGTGTTGCCGTAGAGATCTTCGATGACGCCCAGCGGATATTCCAGGTTCCCGTCTGACGTCGCAGCCACGTGACTCTTGCGAAAACGGTATACGCAGTCCTCCTTGGTGCGAATCCTGAACTCCTCGCCCTCGTCCGACAGTCGGGCGCCATCCATCAGCTCGAGCACCGAGGCCGCGGCGCCTACGTCATGCGGCGCGGCAGGGAAAATCGCAATGTTTCCCTCGGGATCATGAAACAGGACGACACCGCTCTCCCGATCATGCTCCAGCCGTGCATCCGCCGGCGTCTCCCATCCTGTGCCACAGGCGCCGCGACGGGGATTGTCGGAGGCATAGCTCCGCGTCCACCTCAGCAAGATCGGGCCAGTGAGGGCGAAGTCCTCCTGCTCGACAGAAACGGCGCCGGTAACGATGTTCACCGGCTCCGCCCGAAGGATGGTGCATTTCAGGAAACTCGATTTCAGATGGCCGAACTTTGCTTTGCGCCAGTTGCGAAATCGTGTCCCCAGGGCTTTGGCAAAGCGGGTTTTCGCCAGCCGTCCGAGCCCGGCAAAACCCAGCTTGAACGCCATCCCCATGAGCGAGATGGTCGGCGGCCCGCCGACGAAGACGGTGCTCGGGATGGCGAGGTTGAAGACCGTGGGCAGCAACATGGCCCGCGGTCCGCCCTTCCGCCTCGGGCGTGGCGGGCTCGGCATGCCCACGACCTGGCAGGCGAGCACAGGCACGCCGAGAAAGGAGAACGGGTCGCCATCCGCGACGACCGTCGCGCTGCCCATGAAGATCTCGTCGTTCTTGTCCGGCAGCTTGGGCGCGAAGGGAAAACCCGGTGGAATGTGCACCACGGTGCCCGACGTACCGGCGACGGCGCGCTTCATGCCGCACACCGTCACCGTCGCCCCGATGAACGGCAGGTAGTCCATCGGGTCGAAGACCATGGACATGTGCGGCGTCGGCAAAGGCACCGGCGACGGCGAAGGAGGCACCACACAGAGATGGATATCCACCCCAAGCTGCGGATCTCCGTGTTTCGCCGCCGGCATCATGACGAGGCACCAGGTGCGTCCACCGTCAGGGCAAACGCCTCGGCTGCACCCGCACCAAGTGGCCAGGCAAAGCCAAGAAGGGCTCGCGCCGTGTCGAAGTCCTGCTGGAAATCGGCACCGCCGCCGGCGACTACATCCTGCAGCAGCCCCTCGGCCTCGCGCCAGATCGCCACATCGGCGACGGCGAGATCGCGTTCGACCGCATCGAAGGCGTCTCGCCCTGTTGTCCGCTCGAGACCTGCGATGCGTGTCTCAGTCTCTGCCAGCAACGAGGCGCTCTGCTTCTCGGCATCACCGCGGAGTGCCTTGATCCGTTCGGCCCGCTGCGGATCCAGAACGTTCATCAGATCCGACGCCGCGATGGGCAGGGACGTGATGTTGCGCACTTCGGGTCGCAATCTGTTGCCGATCTGCAGGGCCTGTCGCCCCCGCACGATGGCGCCGTCGCGATCTTCCATGCGCGCGCGACAGAAGGCGGCCATGCGCAGCGCTTCTACGGCGATGATGAGATCGGGGATCGCCAGCGCGAGTTCTGCCGCGTCGTCGTAGCTGTGTGCCGCGTCCGCAGGGCGTGCGGCGCCAAGATGCGCCCCTGCCTCGCCCAGCTTCGCCTGGATCGCGAGCTGTCGCCCGGCAGGGTTCCCCGCTTCCGCGGCGCGCTTGGCGGCATCATCGGCGATGCGGTAAGTCGCGATCGCCTCGTCATGGCGTTGCTCCTTCAGCTGCGCACCGGCGACCAGGATGGCGACAGCCGCCTGCTGGTCGCTCCAGCCCTGGCTGCCGGCGAAGGCATAGGCGTCCGCCGCCTTGCTCCGCACCTCCTCGACGCGACCTTTCTCGACCAGTGACACCAGCGCCATCAGCATGTTGCGAAACGCGCCCGCCGGTCCGGCCACGCGCTCCTGGGCGAAGGTCTCCTGCGCCACCGCGAGCACATCGAGGGCGAGATGCTCGTGGCGAACGCGTGGGTCGCCGTCACCTGAAAGCGAAGCCAGCCGCGGCGCCTCGGCGGGGTCGAGCACGACGATGCGAAGCCGCTCCGGCAGCTTGGCGGCGAGCGCGCGAGCGAGCCAACCGGCGAACGCCGCTTCGTCCGACACCTCCGTCGGCATCAGGATGGCTGCCAGGTGATTGAAGTGCTGGTGATGGCGCGACCCGAAAGAGCGCACGGCCTGGACAAAGCCGTAGGCGGAATCCGGAAACTCGTCGGGTGGGAGCGACCAGTCGGCCGGAATGCCTTCGCTCTCGATATCGGCCCGGCTTGTCGCGTAACTGCCGGCCAGCACCTGCTTCAACGCCCGGGCGTACTGGATCGAGTGCTCGAACGGCTCCTTGAAGACGATGCAGAGATCCTGCGTTGCGTACTCGACCTCGAACTTCTGCGCTTCGAAGAAGCACTCGGCGAGGCGGTAGGAGGAGGATGGCATCTCCCACACCAGCAGTCGCTTCCCCGGGTCGCCGGTGAACGACGTCCACGCGTCCCGGATATCGAGCAGGCGACGCTCAACGGCATTGAGCGACATGGCGATCGTCCCCGTCAACCGTTGAGCGAGATCTTCGGCCCGCTTACGGCGACGCCCGTCGCATCCAGTTTCACCGTCGAGGGGCCTGAGCTGATCGTAATCGCCGTTGGCGTAATCTCGATCACCGAACCGGCAACAGCGAACTTCAGGCTGGCTTCGGACGTGTAGGTGCCGGCCCCTGTTGCGTGAATGTCCGTCGTCTCGGTCGAGCTGTGTTTCGTCGGGCCCGTGACCGTCGTCTTGTACTCGCCCGTGATGTCGACGGTCGAGCCGCCGGTCACCGTCAGCTTCTTGCCGTCGCTGATCGTGGCGCTTGCCCCTTCGGTGATCGTCTCCTTGTATCCCTGGTGGACCGTGACCTCCTGTCCCTTGTCGACGGTCTCCTTGAGATGGGCTTTGACGTGCATCTCGCGATCGTTGTCGACGGTGACATGCATGTCCTTGACGGCGTGGACGCGGATATCCTCCGAGCCGCCCTTGCCCTCCATCAGGATCTCGTTGCCGGCGTGGTCCTTCAGCCCGCTCTGCGTCTTGTTGTCCGGCATCTTCATCGTCTTTTCGTTTTCGCCGTTGTAGACGCGGCCGGTGATGAGAGGACGATCGGGATCGCCTTCCAGAAACGAGACGACCACTTCATGTCCGACGTGCGGCAGGTGCACGGATCCCCAGCCGCGACCCGCCCACGCCTGCGATACCCGGATCCAGCAGGAACTCCGTTCATCGTGCTTGCCGTAGCGATCCCAGTGAAATTGAACGCGCACGCGGCCATGTTTGTCGGTGTAGATCTTGTCGCCGGCCGGTCCCACGACCATCGCCGTCTGCGGCCCGTGGACGAACGGCTTTTCGGTAACGCGCATCGGCCGGAATGGCACGTCGAAGGGGATGGCTTCGAAGCGGTTGTCGTAGGTCGGAGCCTCGACCGTGACAGCGGTCAGGTGGCTGTTGTCGGTCGCCGCGTGGTGCACCCGCCGGATCACGTAAGCCGTCGACTTGTTTTCGCAAGGATGTTCGGCGAGCGTGAACTTGCCGCCTACCGCCAGCCTGGCATAGTTGCTGGTGCCCCGTGCCGACTGGTGAGACGCCTCTTCCGCCTGCATGAGCGTCCGCGTCAGCTCCGTGCCTCGCTTCTTCTGAACGTAGCGACCGGGATAATCGTAGCGTTCGAAGGCTTCGGCGCGACGAAGCTTGAGCACGGTCTTCTCGGTCGCCGTCAGATCGGTGGATGGCGTCTCGAAATTGAAGTCGCGCTGCGCCCACGAGCCCGGCCTGAATTCGTAGCCGTGTTCCCACTGGGTGACGTGACGCCGCCTGCCGGTGGGGGCGTAGTACAACTGCTGATCCGGCAAGGGCTTGAAGCTCACGTTCTTGTCGGCCATCACCATGACGTGCCGGTCTTCGTCGTGCCGGAAGAAGTAGAATATGCCGACCTCCTCCATCAGACGGCAGACGAAGTTCAAGGCCGTTTCCCGGTATTGCACGCAGAACTCGAGCTTGGGATAGTCTCCTCGCGACACCGACATCTGGTAGTCGGTGAATCCCAAAGTCTTGAAGACCTGCTCGATGATGTCCGGGACGTTCAGGTTCTGAAAGATGCGACAGTCCGTGCTGTGGCCGAGATACCAAAGCCAGGGGACCAGCCGCGCGCGATAGTGGCGCAGGTCTCGGCCGATCACCGCCGCGGCCCGCCATTGCGCGATCATGGCATGGATGATGCGCCCCTCGCCTTCCTCCGGACTGATGACGACCTTGACCTTGTCGCCGATCATCTTCTCGGCGGAGATCGACAGATCGGTCGACAGCATCTCGACTTCGAAGGAAAACAGTTCGGAGATGCCTTCATCGCCGGTCAGCGACGTGGTGAGCAGCCGTTCCTTTCCGAGGGACGTCTCGATGGCGAGGAGGCGTCGGCCGTGCGTCCAGGTATTGTCGGGCATCGCCAGCCTCAGCTCCCCTATGGCGGTTTCCGGTGTCGCGATTATTCCGCGTGAAGGCAGTGTTCGGGCCGAAGGCGTGGCGTGAGTGCACCTGTCGCCAACGCCTTGCCCGACGTGAAGGGTGCCGGCCTTTTGTGGCCAGCCAGCGGCGTGCTCCTTGAGAAAGGATGAAGCCCACGTTGAGATACGGTCCACGGCGCTCAACGGGACGGGTATCTCGGCCGCCCCGATCCGTTCCGGAGCCTCAGTCTGGGTCGGCCTTCCTGAACCTCGGTGCGCGGCGATGCCGGACCCTAGCCAAGGCGCGTGCGGATCTTGATTTCCGACGTGAACGTGCGATGGACGGGGCAGCGGTCGGCGATCTGCAGCAGCCGCTCGCGCTGCGCCTGGTCGAGCGGCCCTTCCAGCACGATCTGCCGGTCGATCTGATCGATCTTGCCGTCCTTGGTCTCGCAGTCGGCGCAATCCTGGGCGTGGATCTTGTCGTGCTTCAGCCAGACCCGGACCTTCTGCAACGGCCAGTTCTTCTGCCGGGCGTACATGCGCAAGGTCATGGCCGTGCAGGCGCCCAGACCCGCCAGGACGTAGTCGTAGGGGCTGGGCCCGGTATTGGTGCCGCCGCTCAAGACCGGCTCGTCGGCCGCCAGCACATGCGTCCCGACGCGCACGGTCTCGGCGAACGGCCCGATATTGCGGTCCTCGACGATCACGACGCCCGGTGGGGGAAGCTCCGCCTCGGCCATGTCCTGCTCCTTCCGCGCTTTTCAAAGACAATCGCCTGAGCCACGATTGCCCGCGAGCAGTGTAGAAGTGCCAAACCCCTCCGCCACAGTCTTTCTCGATCATTTCGGCCTCAGCCGCCCGTATCGTTTCGAGCGGGTCATCCTGGCCGGCCTGGCGATTCTGCTGGCCCTGTTTGCCCTCGTCGCTGCGGTATGGATGCGCGCAATCGGCGAGCTGCCATTTCGCGGGCCGCGCGGCGAATACTTCCTCTATCTGCTGATCCTGCTCGCCCTGGTGTTGACTCTGGTCCGTTGGCCGCGGCTCGCTGGCGTTCTCCTGGTGCTGATGGCCTTCGATCTCACCTGGGGGGCCGGCCTGTTCGCCCTGAAGCGGGTGGGGCTGGCATCCGACTCGCTGATGCCGTCGGGAAAGTTCGAGCCGCAACGCTTCCAATGGCATCCGCTGCTACAGGCCGTGCCTATCCCCTCGCTCAAGCTCACCAGCTCGACGGGCCTCGCGATCCAGCACACCCGCGAGGGCACACGCGGGAAGGATCCTGCGGGCAGTCTCGACGGAAAGACGGTCATTGCCACCTTCGGCGGCTCGACGACCTACGATATCGGCGCGGGCGAGGGCGAGACCTGGCCCGACCGGCTGGGCGAGGCGCTGGATCAGGGCAACGGCAAGGGGCGCTACTTCGTCGTCAATCACGGCGTGCCGGGCTACACCACGGCCGAGCATCTGCTCCAGACGGCGTTCTATCAGACCAAGTTCGGCAAGCCGCCGCGCTGCGCGATCTACTATGTCGGCTGGAACGACCTGCGCAACGCGCACATCGCCGGCCTCGATCCCGGCTACGCGGACTTCCATCTGCCGAGCCAGATCGATTCCCAGAAGGTGCGCCGCGTCGGCGGCGCCCATGTCACCGTCTCGCCGTTGCTGACGCTGCTGTTGCGCTTCATCGCCGCCAACCTCGACACCGCACGCTACTTCGCCGATCCTTATGGCCAGCCGCCGGTGAGCGGCGACGATCCCAACCTCGATGCGATCTACAAGCGCAACATCGCCGCGATCTCGGCGATCAACCGCCAGCGCGGCGTGACCACCATCTGGGTTGGCCAGCTCCTCAACCGCGAGCGGCTGATGGGTGATGGCCAGTACGGCTGGCTGCCGCTGGTGCGCGATCGCGATCTCTGGCCGATGCAGCAGAGGTTCAACAACGTCCTGAAAGAGACCGCCGCCGGACTGGGCGATCCCTATGTCGGCGTCGATCCGGCGTCGTTCGTCGGTGTCGACTTCGTCGACCAGGGACACTTCTCGGCACGCGGGGCGAAACGTTTCGCCGACGATCTTGCGCCGGTCGTGCGCCAGCTCTGCCGCTAGGCTAAGGTCGCGCTGATGATTTCCCACGTCCATGTCGGCGTCGACGATTTCGAGCGCGCCTTTGCGTTCTATTCGGCCGTCCTGCCGGAGCTGGGCCTCGAGCTGAAGTTCAAGGAGCCGGAGAATGGCTGGGCCGGCTGGATGACGCCCGGCGTGGCGCGGCCGCTGTTCCTGGTCGGCCTGCCGTTCAATCGCAAGCCCGCTTCGCCCGGCAACGGCCAGATGATCGCGCTGATGGCGCCCGATCGCGCCGCCGTCGATCGCTGTCACGCCGTGGCGCTGGCCCACGGCGGCAGCTCCGAGGGCGCGCCCGGCCCGCGCCCGCACTATCACGCCAACTACTACGGCGGCTATTTCCGCGATCCCGCGGGCAACAAGCTCTGCGTCTGCTGTCACCAACCGGAACCGACATGACCCGCGCCATCCTGATCACCGGTGCCTCCTCCGGCATCGGCGCCGCCACTGCTCGCGCCCTTGCCGCGCCCGATACCGCCATCGCCCTGCACGCCCGCAAGAACCGGGCAGGCGCCGACAAGGTCGCCCAGGCCGTGCGCGACGCCGGCGGCAAGGCGCTGGTCGTCGAAGGCGATCTCGCCAGGCCCGACACCGCGCGCCGCCTGGTCGACGAGACCGCTGCCGCCTTCGGCCGCCTCGACGTCGTGGTCAGCAATGCCGGCTTCGCCGACCGTCGCGCCATCGGCACGCTCGATCGTGCCGCGTGGGACGAAAGCCTGTCGGCCATGACCTCGGCCTTCTTCGAACTGGCGACGGCCGCCAAGCCGTGGCTGGTGAAGGCGGGCGCCAACGGCCGCCTGGTCGGCGTGTCGTCCTTCGTCGCCCATGCCTACGCGCGCGGCCTGCCGATGTTTCCTGCTTCTGCGGCGGCCAAGGCCGGCGTCGAGGCGTTCGCCCGCGCCATGGCGGTCGACCTCGCGCCATCGGGCGGCACGGTCAATTGCGTGGCGCCCGGCCTGATCGAGAAGGATGCCGACGCCCACGTGGCTCTCTCGCGCGACCGCATGGCGGAGATGAGCAAGCTGGTGCCGATCGGCCGCTACGGCAAGACGGCCGAAGTGGCCGCCGTAATTGCCTTCCTGTGCTCGCCCGGCGCGAGCTACGTCACCGGCCAGACCATCCATGTGAATGGCGGTCTGACGCTGTAAAACCTTATCGGAGCGCGGACCTCCAGGTCCGCTCATGATCATGATGCGGACCTGGAGGTCCGCGCTCCGGCAAGACATTTAGCGGCTGTAGAACCTTATCCACCGGCCGCGTCGCTGCCGCGGAAGCTGTCGGATTTCTGTAACCGAACCGTCGCCTTTGTGCAGCTTGCCGCCGCTACCCAGCGAGAAGGGAAGCTTCGCGAGGGTGGCCAGTGCTGCGACTGGAAGGCGTCACCAAGAGTTTTGGCGACAAGCGCGCCGTCGACCAGGTATCGCTGGCCGTTCCAACCGGCCAGCTCGTCGGCGTGATCGGCCGATCGGGCGCCGGCAAGTCGACGCTGCTGCGCATGATCAACCGACTGGGCGAACCCAGCCAGGGCCGCATCCTGTTCGGCGACACCGACATCACCGCCCTCAAGGGCCGGGCGCTCCGCCAATGGCGGGCACGCTGCGCCATGATCTTCCAGCAGTTCAACCTCGCCGGCCGCCTCGACGTGCTGAACAACGTCATGATGGGCCGTGCCTTCCATGTCCCGGCCTCGCGCGCGCTCCTGAAGCTGTGGAATGACGACGAGAAGGCGCAGGCCCTGTCGGCGCTGGAAAGCCTCGACATGGCGCGGCTGGCCGGCCAGCGCGCCGACACGCTGTCGGGCGGCCAGCAGCAGCGCGTCGCCATCGCCCGCGCCCTGGTGCAGGAGCCCGACATCATCCTGGCCGACGAGCCCATCGCCTCGCTCGACCCGCGCAATACCAAGGTGGTGATGGACGCGCTGCTGCACATCAACAAGCGCTTCGGCATCACCGTCGTCTGCAACCTGCACAGTCTCGATATCGCCCGCAGCTACTGCGACCGGCTGGTCGGCATGGCGGCAGGCCGCGTCGTGTTCAACGACGTGCCGGCGGCCCTCACCGATGCGGTCGCCCGTGATCTTTACGGCTTAGAGGCCGGCGAAGTCGTGGGCGAGGCCCCGCCCGTCCTTCTGCCGGTGGGCGGCCGGCCCGGCTTCGCCCTCGCCGGTTCGTGATTCTGTCCACGCCCCTTCAACAAGGAGAAACCCGCATGCTCACCCGTCGCCTCGCCCTGGGTGCCGCACTTGCCGTATCCGCTGTCGCCGGCTCAGCACAGGCTCAGAGCTGGAAAGCCGCTTACCCGGAGCTGGTGATGGCCATCGTGCCGGCCGAGAACGCATCCGGCGTCACCGAACGCTACGCGCCGTTCGTGGAATACCTCTCCAAGGAGCTCGGCACCAAGGTGACCCTGCGGGTAGCCAACGACTACGCCGCCGTCATCGAGGGCCAGCGCAACGGCAGCATCCATCTCGCGGGCTATGGCCCGGCTTCCTATGCGCGCGCTGTCGTCACCGGCGTCGCGGTCGAGCCGTTCGCCACCACGATGAACGCGGACGGCACGGTCGGCTACTACTCGGTGTTCTATGTGAAGGCCGACAGCCCCTACAAGACGATCGAGGATCTCAAAGGGAAGAACCTCGGCCTGGTCGATCCCAACTCGACCTCGGGCAACAACGTGCCGCGCTTTGCCCTGAACAAGATGAAGATCAACCCCGAGACCTTCTTCTCCAAGGTCACCTACACCGGCAGCCATGAGAACGCGGTGATCGCCCTGCAGCAGGGCACGGTCGACGTCGCCGCCAACTGGTGGAACGCCGATACCGATTCGAACCTCATGCGCATGGCCAACAAGAACCTGGTGAAAAAGGACGATTTCCGCATCGTCTACAAGTCGGACCTGATCCCCAATTCGCCCTTTGCCTTCCTGGCCAACCTGCCGCCCGACCTGAAGGCGGCGATCGTCAAGGCGTTCAACGAATCGCCGACCAAGGCCAAGGCCGCCTTCGACAAGCTGTCGGACGGCAAGGACCGCGAATTCATCAAGGTCGACGCCAACTACTACGAGCCTGTCGTCGAGCTGATCAAGTTCGTCGATCAGCTGCGCAAGCAGAAGAGCTGACGGCAGCGGAGGACGCGAACGCCGGTCCGCAGCCCCCGGCGTTCGCGGCTCTCTCCTCGCATCGCCCAGCAAGTGGCCAGCTCGCCGATCGCCCTGCTGCCGGACGCCCAGCTCCGGCCCCTGCTCGATGCCTACGAGGCGTCGGTGCGCAGTCGTCGTTGGCATACGTTGCTCATCCTCGCGTGCATCGCCGTGGCGATCGTGCTGTCGTCGATGTCGGCCGAGGTCTCGTTGCCGAAGCTGCTCGACAACATCCACCGTTTCCCGAGCTACATCCTGCGCCTGTTCCTGCTCGAAGACGGTCGCCCGGTCTGGACCGACGTCGGCGAATGGTTCTGGGGCCTGCCGCGCTGGCTGCGCCTGCTCGGCGAGACCCTTTTGATGGCCTATGTCGGTACGGTGCTGGGCGCGTTCGGTGCCTTCGTGCTGTGCTTTTTCGCGGCGGCCAACGTGGCGCCCAGCCGCTGGCTGCGTATGGCGGTGCGTCGCTTTTGCGAGATCTGCCGCACGGTCCCCGAGCTGGTGTTCGCGCTGGTGTTCGTGATCGCCTTCGGGCTCGGCCCGGTGGCCGGCGTCCTCGCCGTCGCCATCCACACCGTCGGCGCGCTCGGCAAGTTGTTCGCCGAGGTGGTCGAGAACATCGACATGAAACCGGTCGAGGGCATCACCGCGGGCGGCTCGTCGTGGCCGGTCGCCATGCGCTTCGGCGCCCTGCCGCAGACCATCTCCAACTTCGTGAGCTACGCCCTGCTGCGCTTCGAGATCAACGTGCGCAGCACTGCGGTGATGGGCTTCGTCGGCGCTGGCGGCATCGGCCAGGACCTGATCGAGGCGATCCGCAAGTTCTACTATTCCGACGTGTCGGCCATCCTGGTGCTGATCGTCATCACCGTGTCGTTGATAGATGCCCTCACCGCGAATGTCCGTCACCGCCTGATCGGCCTGCAGGAGAAGCATTGATGCCGGCGCGCGTCCCGGTCGACCTCGGCGCCGTTCGCGGCCGCCATCCCGAGCATTTCCAGCGCTTCGATCGCGGTCGCCAGATGGTCACAGCCGTCGCCGTCGCTGCCTTCGCCCTGCTGGTCTTTGCCATGGCCGAGCTCGGCTTCTTCGACGGCAAGCTTTTGGCCGGCATGGGCCGGCTGGCCGAGATCGCGGCCCTGATGCTGCCACCCGACCCGAAGGACTGGGCGCATGTCCGCATCTTCTCCACGGCGCTGCTCGAGACCATTGCCATCTCCCTGCTCGGCACCCTGGCGGCGGCCGTGCTGGCGCTGCCTCTGGCCTTCCTGGCGGCGCGCAACATCACCGCGCAGCGCGCGGTGCGTTTCCTGTCGCGCCGGTCTCTCGACACCATCCGCAGCGTCGACATCCTGATATGGGCGCTGATCTGGGTGAACGTCGTGGGGCTGGGCCCCTTCGCCGGCGCGCTCGCCATCATGACGGCCGACATCGGCACCTTCGGCAAGCTCTTCTCCGAGGCGATCGAAGCAGCCGACCGCAAGCCGGTCGAAGGCATCGTCTCAGCCGGCGGCGGCAAGCTTTGGGGCGTGCGGTTCGGCATCGTCCCGGAAGTCTTTCCGGTGCTGGCGAGCCAGGTCCTCTACTTCTTCGAATCCAACACGCGATCGGCCAGCATCATCGGCATCGTCGGCGCCGGCGGCATCGGCCTCTATCTCGCCGAGGCAATTCGTACACTGGAGCTGCAGCAGACCTCATTCATCATCCTCATGATCCTGGTATCTGTCGCCTTGATCGACTATGTCTCCGGCCAGTTGCGTTTTGCCGTCATCGGCCGTCGGGGAGTGGTTGCTTGAGCGTAGAGTCAGTGTCCGTACCGCGTTATGCCTTCTACTACGCCCCTCGACCCGAGGAGGGGCTGGCCGTTGCCGCCAGCCAGTGGCTCGGCCGCAACGCCGAGACCGGTCAGGCGCGGCCAATCAAACCGGCATCGGCTTTCACCGTCGAGCGCTTGGCCGAGATCACGGCCGATCCGCGGCTCTACGGCTTCCATGGCACACTGAAGCCGCCCATCGCCCTTGCCGACGGCGTCACCGAACGCGATCTGTTGGAGGCGGCCGGCAACTTCGCCACCGCACGACGGTCCGTCATCGTGCCGTCGCTGGCGCTCACCTGCATGTCCGGCTTCATGGCCTTGGTGCCCGGCCAGCCTTCGGCCGAGCTGCAGGATCTCGCCGACAGCTGCGTCATCGAGTTCGACGAGTTTCGCCAGCCCGCCGACGAGGCCGAACTGGCCCGCCGTCGCGCGGCGGGCCTGTCGCCGCGCCAGGACGAGCTGCTGTTGCGCTGGGGCTATCCCTACGTGCTCGAGGAGTGGCGCTTCCACCTCACGCTCACCGGCCGCATCGGTGATGACGGCGAGCGGTCGGCGATTACCGATCTGCTGCGCCGCCAGTTCGTGGGCTTCATCGACCGGCCGCTGCAGGTGCGCGATCTCTGCGTCTTCCGGCAGCCTGGGGCCGGGCGGCCGTTCACTGCCCTGGCGCGCTTCACGCTCGGCGGCGGACGCCGGGTGAGTAGCGAAGTGTGGCGAGCAGCCTGACGAAGGCTTCGGCGGCGACGTCGAGCGCGCCGTCGTTGACGATGGTCACAAGACGCGCGTCGTTGACTGTGTAGGCATCGCTTCGGGCGATCCGGCTTGCCGCGGCGGCGGCCGTCTCGCGACCGCGGGCGCTCAGCCTCGCCTGGAGCTTGTCGAGGGCGGCCGTGATCAATACGGGATGCAGTCTGGGGTCGTTGCCCGCGACCTTTTCGTAATGCTCGCGCGATCCGCTCACTACCACGGTGAGGCCGGCGGCGCGCCAGGCCTCGATCTCGCGGCCGATGCCGTAGTCGTTGCCGTGAGCCTGCCAGTGGAAGGCGAACAGGCCATGGGCGCGGCGCAGGGCGAACTCGGCGCGGCTCAATGCGACATGGTTCTCGCCGCTGACATCGGCCGGCCGCGTGATGTAGCGATGGGCAAAGGCAACCGGCGTCTCGACCGACAGCATGCCGCGTGCCCGATCGAGCACCGAATCCTTGCCCGCCCCCGACGGCCCCATGACGTAGACGAGGGGGCCCATCATCCCTCCCCACCGAAGGTGGGGAGGTGTCGGTGTCTTACGCCGACGGAGGGGTCATGGGCGTCAGGCGTGTGGCCTATGACCCCTCCATCGCCGTATGACGGCGACACCTCCCCTTCGCGGAATCCGCGAAGGGGAGGACGGCTTGGTGCTCTAAACAACCCGCTCGCCTTCGCGCCAGACGGCGCGAACCATTGGCGCCTCGTCGTGGTGGCGCACGCGCACGAAGTCGGCGCGGCGGTCGGCGGCGATCTCGCCGCGGTCGGCCAGACCGACCGCCTGGGCGGGATTGAGCGAGGCGAGCCGCACCGCGTCAGGCAGCCCGATGCCGATGCCGGCGGCCGGCAGCTTGAACACGCTCTCCATCAGGCTCGCGGGCACGTAATCCGACGACAGGATGTCGGCTTGGCCGTCGCGCAGCAGGTCGATGGCGGCGATGTTGCCCGAGTGCGAGCCGCCCAGCACCAGGTTGGGCGCGCCAACCAGCACGGCGAGGCCGCCCTCGCGCGAGGCCTCGGCCGCTTCGCGCGTGGTCGGGAACTCGGCGATGGTCATGCCATTCTCGACCGCCTGCTCGACATGGGCTCGGGTCGCGTCGTCGTGGCTGGCGAGCGGCAGGGCCCGCGCCTGGGCGCGCGCCACGATCTCGCGGCGATGGCTCGCGGCATTGCGATTGTGCAGCTCGATGGCGCGTGCCTGGAAGACGTCGAACTGCTCCTCGGTCATGCCGTACTTGCCGATGTAGTAGTGCCTGAGCTTCGCCGGATCGAGGAACTGGCGCTGGCCCGGCGTGTGGTCGTTGATCGAGATCAGGCCGACCAGTGGCAGGTCGATCCAGCGGTCGACCGCTTGCACGGCGTCGTCGGGCGTGATCTCGCAGCGCAGGTGCAGGCGATGCTCGGCACGCGCCAGTCGGCGCTCGCTCACCGCGCAGATCGCCTCGACCATGCGGGCGCGGTTCTTCACCCGGTCGGTGTCGCCGCGCACGTCGCCCAGCGACAGCGAATCGAACACCGTGGTGATGCCGGCAGCGGCGATCTGGGTGTCGTGCGCCATCACCGCGGCGATGGAGGGCCACTGCACGCCGGGACGCGGTGCGAAGTGCTTCTCCATGTTGTCGGTATGCAGCTCGACCAGGCCAGGCACCAGGTAGTCGCCTTCGAGATCGACGGCGGTGGCGCAGGCGGTACGGCCGGGTACTACCTCGACGATGCGGCCATCGCGTACCACGACGGTGCCTTCGAACTCCGAATCGCGGGTGACGATGCGGCCATTGGTGAAGATCTGGTCGTTACTCATGGGGAAACCTCGAACACTCGATTGGCCAAAAGCTCGCGCACGCCGTATCGTGGAAGATGCCGACCAGCGCGCTGCCGGCGTCGCGGCGCTGGCCGATCAGCTCGACGACGCGGTCGCGATTGCCGGCATCGAGCGAGGCGGTCGGCTCGTCGAGCAGCAGGACCGGATAGTCGACGATCAGCGAGCGCGCGATGTTGACCCGCTGCTGCTCGCCGCCCGAGAAGGTGGCCGGCGGCAACTGCCACAGGCGCTGCGGGATGTTGAGCAGGGCGAGCAGGAACTCGGCGTGATCGCGTGCCTGCGCAGGGTCCGCGCCGAGCCGCAGCAGGGGTTCGGCCACGACGTCGACGGTGGCCACGCGCGGGATCACGCGCAGGAACTGGCTGACGAAGCCCATGGTGCGCCGGCGCACGTCGAGCACGGTGCGCGGCTCGGCGCCGACGAGCTCGGTCCAGGCGTTGTCGTGATGGACTCGGATCGAGCCTGTATCGGCGCGGTAGTTGCCGTAGAGCGAACGCAGCAGCGTGCTCTTGCCGGCGCCCGAGGGGCCGACCAGGGCCAGGCACTCGCCGGGCGAGACGGCGAGCGCCACGTCGCGCAGCACCGGCAAGGCGAGGTCGCCGTGTGCATGGACGACGAAGGATTTGGTGAGGCCGGCGACCTTGAGAACGGGCTGCATGGTCATACCGGAAGGATCGAGGCCACGAGCATCTGGGTGTAGGCATGCTGCGGATCGTCGAGCACCTGATCGGTCAGGCCGTCTTCGACGACGGCGCCGCCCTGCATCACCATCAGCCGGTGGGTCAGCAAGCGCGCCACGCCGAGGTCGTGCGTCACCAGGACGGCTGACAAGTGCAGGCTGCCCACCAGGCTGCGCAGCAGGTCGAGAATGCGGGCCTGCACCGAGACGTCGAGGCCACCGGTCGGCTCGTCCATGAAAACGAGGCGCGGCCGGCTTACCAGGTTGCGGGCGATCTGCAGCCGCTGGCGCATGCCGCCGGAATAGGTGGTCGGCCGGTCGTCGAGCCGGTCGCGCTCGATCTCGACCCGGTCCAGCCAGTCCGACGCGGTGCGCCGGATGTCGCCATAGTGGCGCGCGCCCACCGCCATCAGCCTCTCGCCGATATTGGCGCCGGCGCTGACGCCCATGCGCAGGCCCTCGCGCGCATCCTGGTTCACGAAGCCCCATTCCGTGCGCGACAATAGCCGCCGGCGGGCTTCGCTCAGCTCGTGCACGTCGACCGGGCCATAAGCCGCTGAGTCGTAGGTCACCGAACCGGTCTCCGGCGCAAGTCGGCCGGCCAGGCAGTTCAGCAAGGTGGTCTTGCCCGAACCGGACTCGCCCACGATGCCCAGGACTTCGCCGGGCCACAGATCGAAGTAGACGTCCTGGCAGGCGACGCGGGCGCCGAAGCGCTTGCCGAGGCCCCTTACCGACAAGAGGGGAGCGGAAAGCAGCGGCTTCATTCGGCGGCCTCGGCCGGCGTGCGCCGGCGCTCGCAATAGTCGGTGTCGGAGCAGACGAACAGGCGCTTGCCGTCGTCGTCGACGATCATCTCGTCCAAAAAGCTGTCCTTGGAGCCGCAGAGTTCGCAGCACTGCTGCCAGGTCTCGATCTCGAACGGATGATCGTCGAAATCGAGGCTCTTAACCGGCGTGTAGGGCGGCACGGCGTAGATGCGCTTCTCACGGCCGGCGCCATAGAGCTGCAGGGCCGGGCTGCGGTCGAGCTTGGGATTGTCGAACTTGGGGATGGGCGAGGGGCTCATGATGTAGCGCCCGTTCACCATCACCGGATAGTTGTAGCCCTTGGAAATGCGGCCGTGCCTGGCGATGCTCTCGTAGAGGCTGACCTGCATGACGCCGTATTCAGAGAGCGCGTGCAGGGTGCGGGTCTCGGTCTCGCGCGGCTCGAGCATGCGCAGCGGCTCGGGGATCGGCACCTGGAAGACCAGGATCTGGCCTTCGCCGAGTGGCGTCTCCGGCACGCGATGGCGCGTCTGGATCACCGTCGCTTCCTCGGTGCGCGTCGTCGTGGCGACCTCGGCTACGTTGGCGAAGAAGCGGCGGATCGAGACGGCATTGGTGGTGTCGTCGGCGCCCTGGTCGATGACTTTCAGCGTGTCGTCGCGGCCGATGATGGCGGCGGTCACCTGGATGCCGCCGGTGCCCCAGCCGTAGGGCAACGGCATCTCGCGGCCGCCGAACGGCACCTGATAGCCCGGAACTGCCACCGCCTTCAGGATGGCGCGGCGGATCATCCGCTTCGTCTGCTCGTCGAGGTAGGCGTAGTTGTAAGCCCCATCTTTGGCGTTGTTCTCGGTCATTGCCTACTCCGCCGCCTGGTCGAGAGCGGCTTGCCGATGGCGCGCCTCGACTTCCGCGCGAAGCGCCCGCACCACCACGAGCTCGGATTGGAAATCGACGTAGTGCGGCAGCTTGAGGTGCTGCACGAAGCCCGACGCTTCGACGTTGTCGGAATGCGCCAGCACGAACTCTTCATCCTGCGCCGGCGAGGTCGCCGATTCGGAGAGCTCCTCGGCACGCAACGCGCGATCGACAAGCGCCATCGACATGGCCTTGCGCTCCGAGTGGCCAAAGGCGAGTCCGTAGCCGCGCGTGAACTGTGGCGGCACATCGTGCGAGCCCGCGAACTGGTTGACCATCTCGCACTCGGTGACGTCGATCTCGGCGATCTCAATGGCGAAGCCCAGCTCTTCGGGCACGAAGGCCACGGGCACGTGGCCGTAACGGATCTCGCCGACGAAGGGATGGTTGTTGCCGTATCCGCGCTGGGTCGAGTAGCCCAACGCCAGCAGGAAGCCCTCGTCGCCGCGCGCCAGGTTCTGCAGGCGCACGGGGCGGCTGGCCGGCAAGGTCAGCGGCTGGCGCGTCAGGTCCTCCGACGCGCCATCAGATTGCAGTCCCTGGGGCGGCGGCTCCAGCATGCCCTCGCGCTCGAGGATATCGCCGACCCGGGGCAGCGTACGGTTGGTGTCGGCCGGCGCGGTCGGCGCCGCCGGCCGCTCGCCGTCGGCCGCCAACGAGAAGTCGAGCAGGCGATGGGTGTAGTCGTAGGTCGGCCCCAGCACCTGGCCGCCCGGCACGTCCTTGAAGGTCGACGAGATGCGCCGCTCGGCCACCATGGCCCCAGTGTCGAGCGGCAGCGAATCGCCGAAGCGCGGCAAGGTCGTGCGGTAGGCGCGCAGCAGGAAGATCGCCTCGATCAGGTCGCCGCGCGCCTGCTTGATGGCCAGCGCCGCGAGCGAGCGGTCGTAACAGGAGCCCTCGGTCATCACGCGATCGACGGCGAGGCCGAGCTGCTGGCCGATCTGCTCCAGCGTGAGCTCGGCGACCCCGCGATCGCCGCGGCGCTTGTCGGCCAGAAGGTCGAGGGAATGGGCGATCGCTGTCTCGCCCCCTTTGACGGCGACGTACATGTCAGCCCTCCACGGCGATGCTGCGCGGCAGGGCGCAAAGCTCGATGCCGGCGGTGAAGACGATGTCAACGCCGCAGGGAAACAGGCCGTGGTTGGCGGCCCAGTCGTGCCAGAACATGTCGGCGAGGCCCGCGACCGCGATGTCGGTATGGTCGTCGATGCCTGGCCCGCGCCAACGCCGCATCGTCCCGCCCGTGAGGCCCGGCACGTCGACGATCAGCGTGGCGGAACGGTCGGGGTAGGCGTCGGTCCCGAGATCGAAGTCGTTGAACGGCGACGGCGTCGTCGCCGCCAGAACGCCGAAGGCTGCCTGCGCACGCTGGGTGACGATCAGCGCGCCGGCATGGAAGCGCAGGAAGTTGCCGACCTCAGGCTGGTCGAACGGCTCTGCCAGCCACACCGGCGTATCGCGATCGGCCAGGGTGAGGAGATAAGCCGTGGCGGCTGCGCTCAGCGTGCCCGGGCCGGCCGGGGCGGCCGGCAGGGAGACGATACGGCCGGGATGGGAGGTAGCGTCGAGGATGGCGCGGAAGAGCTGCTGGGCGTCGTGCGACGGATCGGCAAGTCCGGGGCCAAGGGTGCTGAGGTCGGTCATGAGCCGGCCTCGCGGGCGACCGTGAAGAAGTCGACCTTGGTCGCGGCGGCGCGGGCGGCGATGGTGCGGCGGCGGGCGTCGGCTTCGGCCTCGAGCGGCGCCACGATCTCGGCTTCCAGCCGGTCACGCCAGTCCGATCGCTGGCTGAGGGCATCGATAGCGGCGGCGATCTCGGCATGGCGGGCGCTGCGGCCGCCGACATAACCGATGCCGACCTCGCCGCTCGCCAACCGCACGGCGGCGCGGGTCGCGGTCATCTCGCCGGCGGCGAACGGCGCGCCGCTGCCCGAGATGCGGCCCTTGACCATGACAAGCCCGGTCTCGGGCCGGCGCAGGAGGGTGTAGGCGGGCACGGCGCCAAGACCGTCCCACAGCGCGGTGAGCCGGGAGGCGGGTGCTTTGGCCAGAACCGAAAGCCACCGCTGTCGACGCGCTGGCGCGGGGGCATCGGCGGATGAGGAAAGGGGCATGGCGACGCTCGTTGGAGCGCCGACCATGCGAAGGCCGCGTTACCGATCGGCTGGCGATTGATGAAGTTATTGTGAAAGGACCGCCGGCTTTTCCCCAAAAGCAGACGGCGGGGCTTTCGCCCCGCCGTCGATCCTGTCGCTCGTCGCTCGAGCCTAGAGGTGCTTCAGCACGTTCTCCGCCGCCGACACCTCGAAGGCGCCCGGCTTCTCGACGAACAGTTCCTTGATGACGCCGTTGTCGACGACCATGGCATAGCGCTGGCTGCGCGTGCCGAGGCCGAACTTCGACCCGTCCATGGTGAGGCCCATCGCCTGGGTGAACTCGCCATTGCCGTCGCCCAGCATCATGACCTTGTCGCCGGCCTTCTGGTCCTTGCCCCAGGCGCCCATCACGAACGCGTCGTTGACGGAAATGCAGGCGATGGTGTCGACACCCTTCGCCTTCAGCTTCTCTGCTTCGGCCACGAAACCGGGCACGTGCTTTGCTGAACAAGTGGGGGTGAACGCACCCGGCAGGGCGAAGGCAACCACCTTCTTGCCAGGCGCGAAAAGCTCTTCGGTGGTGACCGCTTTCGGTCCCTCCGGGCCCAGCATGCGCAGCGTAGCGCTGGGCACCTTGTCGCCGACTTTCGCCATTATTTGCTCCTTCAATAGCCGCCCAAACCGGCGGTCTCACGAACCGGCGGACCCTAGGCGAGGGGGTGTAGTTTGTCGAATCGGCGGCCCGGGTGGCTTGATCTTTGCCCGGACAATCCCCATGGATTTGGAGGAATATAAAACATGCCCGGCTCAGGCTCCCCCGCCGCCTCCCTGGTTGGCCGCTTCCTGGTCGCCGCGCCCTCCATGCCGGACGAGCGCTTCCAGAAGAGCGTCGTGTTCATCTGCAAGCACGACGACGACGGCGCCTTGGGTATCATCGTCAACAACAAGGTCGAGGACCTGCCGCTCGGCCAGGTCTACAAGCAGCTCGGCATAGAGGTGTCGGAGGCGGCAGGCGCACGGCCGGTGCTGTTCGGCGGGCCGGTCGATACCTCGCGCGGCCTGGTGCTGCATTCGGCCGACTACAAGCGCGACGAGACCCTGCCGATCGACGGCGGCATGGCGCTCACCGCCTCGCTCGAGATCCTGAGGGACATGGCGGGCGGCAGCGGCCCCAAGCAGGCCTGGCTGGCGCTGGGCCATTCCGGCTGGGCGCCGGGCCAGCTCGACCGCGAGATGCAGGACAATGCCTGGCTGGTGGTCGACGGCGATGCCGGCCTGGTGTTCGACCCCGACTTCGCCACCAAATGGCAGCGCGCCCTCGACCGGCTAAGCAGCGGCGGCGGGCTCAAGGGCCGGTTCGACCCGGCGTCGTTCTCGCATCAGACCGGTCGCGCCTGAACCGTCGCGCGATCCGGCGCACCAGCCAGCCCGCATCCTGGCAGAGCTGCCAGATGACTTCACCGAAGCTGAAAAGTGCCGTCATAACGCACGCGCCAAGGAACACCATCAACGTCGCTTCGGTGCGCAGCGCCGCAACCAGGATCAAGGAAGCGACAAGCAGGCCAACGACGACGTGAACGGGCTTGAGCAAGCGCATGTCCGATGGTCGCCGGCCATTGGGGGCGCAAAAAAAGGTCGTATGAGATGTGCAGATACGACCATAGATTGTAACGATCCGTGGGCCTATAGCTAGCCTGTGTCCCGTAAGCCTCCCTTTTCGGGGCACTGCGTACCCGGGACGCCGTCGCGTCCTTCCCCAACCCCTTTCGGAGGCGGGGGCGTCCCGTCACTCAGCGGCGACCGACTGCGTCGCCGGATTGCGGTAGGCAGCGAGCAGGCTCGCCTCGCGCTCCTTGGCCGCCTTCACGTTCTTCTCCTTGATGTGCCCGAAGCCGCGCATGCTGTCCGGCACCGAGGCGATCTGGACGGCGAGCGCATGGTTGTCCTGGCCGAGCGTGACCAGCACCTCGTCGATCGTCGCGTGGTATTCGCCGATCAGCCGGCGCTCCATGCGCCGCTCCTCGCTGTAGCCAAAGATGTCGAGCTTCGTGCCACGCAGCTTCTTCAGTGAGGCGAGCATACGGAACATCGGCATCACCCAGGCGCCGTATTCCTTCTTCTTGAGCTGTCCGGTCTCCGGGTCGCGATCCGAGAACAGCGGCGGCGCGAGGTGGAAGGTGAGCTTGTAGTCGCCCTCGAACTGCGAGCCGAGCTTCTTCAGGAACTCGCCGTCGCTGTAGAGCCGGCCGACCTCGTACTCATCCTTGTAGGCCATCAGCTTGTAGAGCGACTTGGCGACCGCCTCGGCGAGCCCGCGCCGGCCCGGCGCCTTGGCCTTCTCGGCGGCCGCGATCTTGTCGACGAAGGCGCGATAGCGCTCGGCGTAGGCCGCATCCTGGTAGGCGGTCAGAAGCTCGACACGCTTGGCGACGATTTCCGGCAGGGTGCGCGCCACCGGCTTCTCGCTGCGCAGCGTCGGCTTGGCGGCGGCCTGCACCGCCGCGATGTTGTGCGCGGCGAGCCGGCCCCAGGCGAAGGTGCGCTTGGAGGTCTCGACGGCGACGCCGTTCAATTCGATGGCGCGCTCGATCGCCTCGAACGACAGCGGGATCAGGCCCTTCTGCCAGGCATAGCCCAGCATGAAGAGGTTGGTGGCGATGGAATCGCCCAGGATCGCCGTGGCGAGGCCGGTGCCGTCGACGAAGGAGACGGCCTCGTCGCCCGCCGCGTCGCGGATCGACTTCATCATGGCCTCGGCGCCGAGGTCCATGTCGCCGTTCATCACGAACGCGGCGACCGGCGTCATGTAGCCGTTGATCACCGCCTTGGTGACGCCGGGCTCGATGCGCGACAGCGCCGCTGGCGAAGCGGCCACGACCATGTCGCAGCCCAGCACCAGGTTGGCGCCGCCGGCGGCGATGCGCACGGCGTGCAGGTCCTCAGGGTTCGGCGCTAGCCGGATATGGCTCATCACCGCGCCGTTCTTTTGGGCGAGGCCCGTGAAGTCGAGCACGGTGCAGCCCCTGCCTTCGAGGTGGGCCGCCATGCCGATCAGGGCGCCGACGGTGATCACGCCGGTGCCGCCGATGCCCGTCACCAGGATGCCGTAGGGCTCCGAAAGCGGCCGCACGGTCGGCATGGGCAGGGTGGAGAAGGGATCGTCAGCCACGACCTTCAGCTGGGGCCGCCTGGCCTTGGCCGGCGTGCCGCCATGCACCGAGACGAAGCTCGGGCAGAAGCCGTTCACGCAGGAGAAGTCCTTGTTGCAGTTGCTCTGGTCGATCTGACGCTTGCGGCCGAGCTCGGTCTCGAGCGGCTTCACCGACACGCAGTTGCTCTTGTCGGAGCAGTCGCCGCAGCCCTCGCAAACGGCGTCGTTGATGAACACGCGCTTGGCCGGATCGGGGAAGGTGCCGCGCTTGCGCCGGCGGCGTTTCTCGGCCGCGCAGGTCTGGTCGTAGACGATCACGGTGAGGCCCGGGATGTCGCGCATCTCGCGCTGCACGGCATCGAGGTCGTCGCGATGGCGGATGGTGACGCCATGGGCGAAGTCGGTGCCGACGGGATACTTGTCGGGCTCGTCGGTGACGACCACGACCTTCCGGGCGCCTTCGGCCGCGACCTGCTTGGTGATCTCGGGCACCGACAGCGGCCCGTCATGCGGCTGGCCGCCGGTCATGGCGACCGCGTCGTTGAACAGGATCTTGTAGGTGATGTTGACGCCCGCCGCCGCCGCTTGCCGGATCGCCATTAAACCTGAGTGGTAGTAGGTGCCGTCGCCCAGGTTCTGGAAGATGTGATTGTCGCCGCTGAACGGCGCCTGGCCGACCCACGGCACGCCTTCGCCGCCCATGTGGGAGATCAGCGCCGTGCGCCGCTCGGGCATCCAGATCGCCATGCCGTGGCAGCCGATGCCGGCCATGGCGCGGCTTCCTTCGGGTACGCGCGTCGAGGTGTTGTGCGGGCAGCCCGAGCAGAAGTACGGCGTGCGCGCCACCTTGGCCGGCGGCGCGGCCAGAAGCTTCTCCTTGGCTTCGAGGCGGGCCAGACGCTGCTTGAGCTCGGGCGATTCGCCGGTGTGCTTCATCAGGCGGCCGGCGATCACCATGGCGACGCCGGTCGGCGTCAGCTCGCCTTCGCTCGGCAGAATGATGCCGCCGGTCTCGTCGGCCTTGCCGATCACCAGCGGCCGGCGGTCGGCCGGCATGTTGTAGAGGAGGTGGACGAGTTGCTCCTCGAGGTTGGAACGCTTCTCCTCGATGACGATCACTTCCTGCAGGCCTTCGGCGAAGCGCCGCGCGCCTTCCGGCTCCAGCGGCCAGGTCATGCCGACCTTGTAGAGGCGGATGCCCAGCGCCTTGGCCCGCTCCTCGCTGATGCCGAGATCCTCCAGGGCCTGGCGCGTGTCGAGATAGGCCTTGCCCGTGGTCATGATGCCGATGCGCGCCCTGGTACCTGACTGGGCCGGATCGATCACGGTGCGGTCGAACCCGTTGGCGCGCACGAACGCCTTGACCGCCGCCATCTTGGGCCCGTGCAGGCGCTTCTCCGCCTCCATCGGCGGATCGGGATTGCGGATGCCGAGTCCGCCCGGCGGCAGCTGGAAATCGGTCGGCATCATGATCCTGATGCGCTCGGGATCGACCCACACCGAGGCGCCCGACTCGACCGTTTCGGAGATCGCCTTGAAGCCGATCCAGCAGCCCGAATAGCGCGATAGGGCGAAGCCCAGCAGGCCGAAGTCGAGATACTCCTGCACGTTCGCCGGATTGATCACCGGGATCATGGCGGCGGAGAAGACCTGCTCGCTCTGGTGCGGCAGGGTCGAGGACTGCGCGCCGTGGTCGTCGCCCGCCAGCACGATGACGCCGCCATGCGCCGAGGAGCCGGCGGCATTGCCGTGCTTCAACACGTCCATCGAGCGGTCGACGCCGGGGCCCTTACCGTACCAGATCGAGAACACGCCATCGACCTTGGCGCCGGGGAACAGGCCGACCTGCTGGGTGCCCCACACCGCGGTGGCGGCGAGGTCCTCGTTGATGCCCGGCTGGAAGTGGATGTTGTTGTCCTTGAGGTAGCGCTTGGCCGTCCACAGCGCGTGGTCGTACATGCCGAGCGGCGAGCCGCGGTAGCCCGAGATGAAGCCGCCGGTATTGAGGCCGGCGGCAAGATCGCGCCGGCGCTGCATCATGGGCAGGCGCACCAGCGCCTGGATGCCGGTCATGTAGACCCGGCCCTTGTCGAGCCGGTAGCGATCCTCCAGCGCGTAGTCTCCGAAAACCAGCGGGACGGGAGTGGCGACGGTCATCGCGGAAGGCCCTCCGAAAGCGGCGGCGTAAACGGGCGTTTATGTGGGCGCCAAGCATAGCGGGCGGAAGCGGCGAGTGGAAAGGCCGCGCCGTTCGCTGGGCGGGACCAATTTCGCTTCTTTCACCGCGCCGAGCCGTTATCATTGGAACATCCAGGAGGACGCTCATGGGTTTCAAGACGATCCTGGTGCATGTCGATACCGGCGGCAGCGCATCGGCGCGGCTGAAATTCTCGGCCGAGCTGGCGGCGCGCTTCGCAGCGCATGTCACGGCCCTCTATGTCCGCCAGCCGTTCCAGGCGCCCGCCTTCACCGATGCCGGTCCGGCGATGGACAGCCTCTACCGGACCTACGAGAACGCCGCGAAGGCCGACGAGGCCACCGCCACGGCGGCCTTCGGGGAGCTGGTCGGGGGAACGGGCCTTTCAAGCGACTGGCGTGTGACCGACGGGTTGGCCGAGGAGGTCGTGGCCGCTCATGCCCGGTACGTCGACCTGGTGGTCGTCGGCCAGGCCGAACCGGATTCCCCGGCAACGACGACGCCGGCGGACCTCGCCGAGACGGTCGCCATCTCGGGCGAGCGGCCGGTGCTCATCGTGCCTCATATCGGCGTGACGAAGCCGCCGGGAAAGACGGTGCTGCTGTGCTGGAACGGCACGCGCGAAGCGGCGCGGGCGGCGACCGGCGCGCTGCCGATCCTCAAGCAGGCCGACAAGGTGATCCTCCTGCTGATCGATGCCAAAAGCGATGGCGACGAACAGCCCGGCGCCAATGTCGCCCGATGGCTTGTCCGGCACGGCGTGAAGGCGGTCGTTCAGCGGGATACAGCCGCCGGGTCCAGCGTCGGCGGCGTGATCCTGTCACGCGCCGCCGATCAGGATGCCGATCTCATCGTCATGGGCCTCTACGGCCATTCGCGCATGCGCGAGTGGGTGCTGGGCGGCGCCAGCCGCACGCTGTTGGCCAGCATGACGGTGCCGCTGCTCGTGGCGCATTGATGTTTCACGTGAAACAACCACAGTTATTGACACGCACTGCGGTGCTAGTCTAGCTTGGACCCACGGCCGCACTGGTGCTCGTGCCGTCTATCCATAGGGGCTTCGGTTTTAGCGGCACACCATGCTCTCTGCCGGAAATACCGGGAATGCCGGAAAGTCCGATTTCCGCTGGCAGTGCATGCACCGCCCAGCGGCTTCTCGCCCAGGTGGCGTCTAGGCTGTCGCCAAGCGAATCACGTTCCACGACGCGGGCGCCAACGTTGCCTCGACATGCTCGCCGGCCGTGCGCACGGCGGCGAGCGGCTTCGGCGCCACCCGGTCGGGGTTGTCCTTCGTATTGGCGGCTTTCAGGTCGACGTCGACGAGCTGCAGGGCCTGCTTGACGGCAAGACCGCCCAATCCGCCAGCGGTCAGCCGGAGCGGCAGCTCCTCGTCGAGGCTGCGGTTCAGGGCGAACAGCGTGAGGGTGCCCGCCTTGTCGTCGTGCACGGCGGAGAGCTTGAGATAGGGCGCCGCCGGGATGTCGAAGTAGTCGTTGATCGGTCCCTGCGGGTCGTTGTAGCGCGCGGCATAGGTCGGCGACTTGATCTCGCTGCGCAGCACCCGGCCGCGGCCCAGCTGGCTGAAGTGCTGGAAGGGATAGAAGATCGTCTGCCGCCAGGCGGGACCGCCGGTTTCGGTCATGATCGGGGCGATGACGTTGACGAGCTGGGCGAGGCACGCCGCCGTGACGCGGTCGGCATGGTTCAGGAGCGAGATGCACATGCCGCCGAACGCCAGCGCGTCCTCCATGTTGTAGTGCTCCTCGAGGATGGGCGGCGCGACCGGCCAGCCTTCCTTGACGCGGGCGGCACGGTTGCGGCGCGTGCGATACCAGACGTTCCATTCGTCGAAGCTCAGCATGATGCGTTTGGGCGAACGGCGGCGCGCGGCGACCGCGTCGGCGATCGCCACCACCTCGTCGATGAAATTATCCATCAGGTCGACGCTGGCGAGGAAGGCCGCCGTGTCGCCGTCGTAGTTGTTGAGATAGGTGTGCAGCGAGATGTATTCGACGTGGTCGAACGTGTGCTGCAGCACGGTGTCCTCCCACGCGCCGAAGGTCGCCATGCGCCGCCCCGATGAGCCGCAGGCCGCCAGCTCGATCGAGGGATCGATCCACTTCATCATCTTGGCCGCCTCGTGGGCGATGCGGCCGTATTCGTGAGCGGTCTTGGCCTCCATCTGCCACGGCCCGTCCATCTCGTTGCCGAGGCACCAGAACTTCACGCCATGCGGCTTGTCCCAGCCGTGCGTGCGGCGCAGCTCCGACAGCGTCGTGCCGCCGGGATGGTTGCAGTATTCGACCATGTTGCGGGCCGCGTCGCCGGCGCGCGTGCCGAGATTGACGGCCAGCATCGGCTCGATGTCGGCGGCGCGGCACCAGTCGATGAACTCGTTGGTGCCGAACTGGTTGGTCTCGGTCGACATCCAGGCGAGGTCGAGCCGACGCGGCCGGTCGGCCGACGGGCCTACTCCGTCCTCCCAATTGTAGCCCGAGACGAAGTTGCCGCCGGGGTAGCGCATGATCGTCGGCGCCAGCTCGCGCACCAGCGCCAGCACGTCGCCGCGGAAGCCCTTGGCGTCCGCCGTCGGATGGCCGGGCTCGAAGATGCCGCCATAGATGCAGCGGCCGAGATGCTCGAGGAAGGCGCCGAACAGGCGCGGATGGGTCGTGCCAATGGCGAAATCGCGATGCAGGCGGACGTCGACGTTACGCATGGAAGAAAGCTCCGTTGGACGGGACTTCGGGCGACAGGACCGAACTCTTGAGCAGCCGCGAATACTCGTGCTGCGGGTCGTCGAGCACGGTGCGGGCGGGACCGCTCTCCACCACCTTGCCCAGGCGCATGATCAGGATGCGGTCGCTGACCGAGTAGGCGGTGGCGAGGTCGTGGGTGATGTAGATGATCGACACGCCAGTGCGCACGCAAAGGCCGCGCAGCAGGTTGACGATCGAGGCGCGCAGCGAGGCGTCGATCATCGACACCGGCTCGTCGGCCACCAGGAGCGCCGGCCGCGACACCAGCGCGCGCGCGATCGCCACGCGCTGCAACTGGCCGCCCGACAGCTCGTGCGGATAGCGTCGCCGCACCTCGGCCAGCGACAGGCCGACGTCGCGCAGCGCCCGGTCGGCGGCGGCTTCGATGTCGGCCGGTGCCGCGAGGCCCGCCATGTGTCGCGCGGTGGCAAAGAGGTAGCGATCGACGCGCTTCATCGGATTGAAGGCTTCGAACGGGTTCTGGAAGATCGGCTGCACCTGCCGCATGAAGGCGAGACGGGCCGCCGTGCCGCGGACGGCGCTGAGGTCGGTGCCGCGGAAGCGGATCGCGCCGGCGCTGGGCGACACCATGTTGAGGATCATGCGGGCGAGCGTCGTCTTGCCGCTGCCCGATTCGCCGATGACCGTCACGATCTCCGGCCTGCCCTCGTCGAGCCGCAGGTCGACGCCGTCGACGGCAACGACGCGGCGTCGCGTCAGCAGCCCGCCGCTGGAATAGACACGCGTGACACGGTCGACCTCGAGCAGGGGGGCGCTCATGGCGGCGACACCTGGTCGCTGTGGAAGCAGGCGGCGCGGTGGCCCGGCGCGCGCTCCGTCATCGGCGGGACCTCGCGGCGGCAGATGTCGCTGGCCAGCGGACAGCGCGGATGGAAGCGGCAGCCAGGCGGCGGATCGGCAAGGTTGGGCGGGGCGCCGGTCAGCCCTTCCTTGGGCGCGGCATCGCCCAGGCGCGGCAGGCTCGCGATCAAGTGCGCGGTGTAGGGGTGACGTGGCCGGCGGAAGACGTCGGCGGTGCGGCCCTCCTCGACCAGGCGGCCGCCATACATGATGCCGAGGCGGTCGGTGAGGTTGGCGTGCACCGCCATGTCGTGGGTGACGAAGATGACCGAGGAGCCCATCTCACGCTGCACCGAGTGGATCATCGCCAGCACGCCCTTCTGCACGACGACGTCGAGCGCCGTGGTCGGCTCGTCGGCGATGATGAATTCGGGCCGGCACACGGTGGCGAGCGCGATGGTGACGCGCTGCCGCATGCCGCCCGAGAGCTGGTGCGGATAGGCATCGAGCACGTCGGGCTCGAGATGCAGGCGCCGCAGGTGGGCGCGCACGATGTCGAGGAACTCGGCCTTCGACCGGCCGATATGACGGAAGGCGAAGTCGACGAAGGCGTGGCGGACCCGGCGCACCGGGTTCAGCACGTTCATCGAGCCCTGCATGATGTAGCTCAGCCGCTTCCAGCGGATGTCGCGCAGCTCCTCGCGGCTGGCGCCATGCATGTCGATCCGCTGGTCCCTGAAGTTGAAGACCACCGAGCCTGCCAGCACCTCGAGCGGCGGCTGTATGGCGTTGGCGATGGTCTTGATGAGGGTGGTCTTGCCGCAGCTCGATTCGCCCGCCAGGCCGTAGATCTCGCCGGCCTCGATTCGCAAGTCGACGTCGTCGACCGCGCGCACTTCGCGGCGGGTGCCGAACGCCGAGGTGCGGTAGTAGGCGCGCAGGCCCGAGACTTCCAGGACGGGCGCGCTCATCCTTCGCTCCGGCCGAGGCGGCTGCGCGGGTCGATATGCTCGTTCATCGACACCGCCAGCAGGAAGAGGCCGATGAAGGTCAGGATCACCAGCAGCACGGGAAAGAAGATCCACCACCAGATGCCGGCGACCAGGGCGGTGTGCTGGTTGGCCCAGTAGATCAGGACACCGACGGTCGGCGTGTTGATGTCGGTGAAGCCCAGCACCGACAGTGTCACTTCGAAGCCGATCGACCAGTTGATGTTGTTCATGGTGGTCGAGAACACGATCGGCAGCACGTAGGGCAGGTGCTCCTCGACCAGGATCCGGCGCATGCTCATGCCCGAGAAGATGCCGGTTTCGGTGAACTCGCGGGTGCGCAGGCTGAGCGCGACCGAACGGATCAGGCGCGCGTCATAGGCCCAGCCCAGGCAGGCCATCATCAGCGCCAGAAGGCTCCACGACATGTGGTCCTTCATGACGAAGTAGAACAGCACCAGGATGGGAAACAGCGGGATGACGATGAAGGTGTCGTTGATCGACATCAGTGCCCGGTCGACCAGGCCGCCCGAGTAGCCCGCGACCAGGCCGATGACCAACGCCAGGATCCGGCTGATCACCGCGACGGTGATGCCGAACAGCAGCGTGTTGCGGATGGCGAAGGTCAGCAGCCAGAACAGGTCCTGGCCGCGCGACGTCGTGCCCATGAGATTGGTCCACGACGGCGGCAGGTCGGGCGGCACGACGAACGAATCGTTGGGTGGATAGGGCGAGACGAACGACAGCAGCGCGAACAGCGTCACCAGCGACAGCAGCACGACGCCGGCGGCGAACTGGCGATTGAGGCGCAGCAGGTCGAGGAAGGAGCGGCCCATCCTCAGCGCGCCTTCACGCGTGGATCGAGCAGCGGATAGAGCAGGTCGATCAGCAGCACGGCCAGCGACACCGCCACGATCGACACCGTGGTGATGCCCAGCACCAGGCTGTAGTCGCCGACATGGACGGCTGACACCAGGAGCGTGCCGACGCCCGGATAGCCGAAGACCTGCTCGGTGATGATGGCGCCGTTGAAGATGGCGCCGAGCGACATGGCGAGCCCGGTGATCTGCGGCACCAGGGCGTTGCGCATGACGTAGGAGCCGAGAATGCGGCCGCGCTTCACGCCGCCCAGCTCGGCATAGGTGACGTAGTCCTCGGTGACGATGTTGGAGACCAGCGAGCGCATGCCCATGAACCAGCCGCCCAGCCCGACCAGCGCCAGCGAGCAGACCGGCAGGATGCCGTGGATCAGCAGGCTGCCGATGAACTCCCAGCTCCAGTCGCGCGCCATGTTCATCTTGTAGCCGCCGCTGATCGGCAGCACCGGCCACAGGTAGCCGAACACGATGAGCAGCAGGAAGGCCACGATGTAGTAGGGGATGGGATGGAAGGCCATCGCCAGCAGGCCGGCGAGGCGCAAGGTGCGGTTCTTGGCGTAATAGCCGGCCAGCCCGCCCAGCAGGTTGCCGAGCGCCCAGGTGAGCAGGGTCGAGACCACCAGCAGCGATACCGTCCACGGCAGCGCGCGGCCGATCAGCACCGATACCGGCGTCGGGAAGGCCGACAGCGAGGGCCCGAAGTCGCCGACCGCGACGCGGCGCCAGAACGAGGCGTACTGCTCGGCGAGGCCACCCTCGAGGCCATAGAGCTCCTTCAGCGACTGGCGCATCAGCGCGATCGCCTCGGGGCTGGTGCTGCCGAACTGGGTGGCGGCGGCGATCGACTGCTCGACCGGGTCGATCGGCGTGGCGTGGGTGACGATGAAGGCGATGTTGATGCCGATGAACACGACCAGGGCGAACTGCCCGAGGCGGCCCAGGAGGTAGAGCGGATAGCCGGAAATCATTCGAGTGCACGCAACTCATGTTCCTCTTCCCCGCCAGGGGGAGAGGTTAGGTGAGGGGGCTTCGAAAGCTCGTGCAACCCCCTCACTCAACCTCTCCCCCTAGCGGGGGAGAGGAGCATGAACGAGAGGCTGTGAGCTCACTGCTTCGGCTTCAGCTTCACCATCATGTACTTGGTGTTGGCCCAGTTGGGCACCGGATCGGTGTACGGCGCCGTCGCGGCGTTCGGGTAGCCGGTCCAGTAGGTGTCGTCCATCACGGTGAAGACGTTGTACGACATCAGCGGAATGGTCGGCATCTCGCGCACCACGAGCTTCACGTAGTCGCGGCCGAGCTCGAGGCCTTTGGGATCGTCGAAGCCGGTCTGGCGGACCTGTTCGATGATCTTGTCGAGCTCGGGGTTGGTCCAGCGCTGCCAGTTGCGCGGCGGTTGCGGTTTGCCGGGCTGGGCGACGAACTGCGAGTGCCAGCTGTCGAGGAAGAACGACAGGTCGGGATGGCCGCCCCAGGTCTCGACGCTCCAGGTGATCATGGCCTCGAAGTCGCCGGCGGCGCGGCGGTCGACCATGCTGCCTTGCGCCACCACGGTCGAGGCGTCGATGCCGAACTGGCGCCATTGCTGGGTGATCATGCTGCCGGCGCGGGTCATGACCGGCCGGCCTTCGCCCTCGACCATCAGCTTGATGGAGAACGGCTTGCCGTCGGGCATGAACCACTTGTCGCCCTTCTTGCTGTAGCCGGCGCGCTCCAGCAGCTCCTGCGCGGCCTGCGGGTTGGGCTTCCACCAGCCGCGTCCGAACGACTTGGCGATCTCGTCGGCACTGCTCGGGATCTGCTCGCCGAGCGAGGGCCGCAGGCTGTCGGCGATCTGCTTGCCGATGGTGGGATCGTACGGCTTCACCTTGCGCTTGCCGGTGTCGATCTCGAAATCCTTCAGCCAGGCCTCGAGCGGCGCGTGGTAGACGTCCGGCGCCGAACCGGTGGGCGGCACGCCGATCGCCGAGATGGTCGCGGCGCCGCGGTACGACGCCATCGACACCGCCTTGATGTCGATCAGCAACGCCAGGGCCCAGCGCACGTCGCGGCTCTTGAACATCTCGTTCTGGGCGTTGAGCACGACAGCCGGCAAGGTCGGATCGGGATGGGCATAGGGGAAGCCCTTGAACCAGCCGTGCGAGGTCTTGGACTGCTTGGCGAGCGTGAACATGCCCTCGGGCGAGACGTCGTGGATGATGTCGAGCTCGTGGTTCATCTGCGCGATGACGCGCTTGTCGGGCGGACCGGGATCGACGTAGGCGACGTACTTGGGCCCGGGTTCGCCGAAGCGCGCGACGGTGGTGCGCTGCCAGTCCGGCCGTTTCTGCCAAATGAACCACTTGCCGTTGGGATCGTAGGAATTGAGCGTATAGGCGCCCAAGGTCACCGGCGGATCGTTGGCGAACTTCAGCGGATCGCCGGCCTTCTCGAAGACGTGCTTGGGCATCATCCACATGGCGTTCCAGCGCACCGTGAACAGCGCATGGAAACGCGAGTTGGGCTTCTTCAGCTTGAAGACGACCGTGCTGTCGTCGGGCGCGGACACTTCGGCGACATTGACCTGCACCGGCGCGCTCCAGCGCAGGCCGTTGGTCTTCATGTGGGTCTGGATGGTGTAGAGGACGTCGGCGGCGCTGAACTCGACTCCGTCGCTCCAGAAGATCCCCTTGCGCAGCTTCACCGTCATCTCGGTGAAGTCGGCGTTGTAGATCGGCTTGTCGGCGGCCAGCGAGTTGTCCCACACACCGTCGACGCCCTTCTGCGGGTCGATGTACCAGAAGGTGTCCATGCCGAGCTGGTGCAGGCCGGTCGACTGGCCGCCGGCGTTGATCGCCCAGATGTTGAACCAGCCCGCGTTCTTGATCGTCCCCTCGGGGTTCTCGACGATCAACGTCTCCTTGCGCGGCAGGTTCGAGATCGTGTTCTGCGCCGAGGCCTCGCCGGCCAGGCAACCCACGAACAGGAACATCGCGATGTAACGCCAAATGCGCATCGTTTCCCCCATGAGTGACGGCGCGTCATTGCATGCGGCCGCTTTCGCCGGTGACGCTAGTCACGGTCATAGGGCGCGTCAAATCCGCGACGCGGGGGATGGCGCAGGCGACAGCGCGACCGTGTCTTCACACGGTCGGCGTCGGCTGGAAATCAGTTGGTCGGCTTCTTGCCCTGCTGGTAGGTGGCAATCGCCGCCTTGAGCATGCGGTACTCGGCGCAGCCGAAGACGCAGAGCGAATTGAGCCGCGCCAGCATCTTGTCGGCTTCGGCCGGCTGATTGAGCATCAGGTAGGCCTCGCCGAGATATTCGTGCGCCCCGAGATGGCGCGCGTCGATCGCCAGCGCCTGCTGGTAGTACTGCAGCGAGCCCTGCGGGTTTCCCGACGCGCGCGTGGCGAAGCCCAGAAGATTGTAGGCATCGGCGTTGCGCGGGTCGCGCTGGACGACCTGCTGCAGCAGCGGGATCGCCGGAGGGTAGTTCCTGGCCTCGATCATCGCCTTGGCCTGCGCGAAGTTCGGATCGGCCGGCGCCGCGGGCGTGGCCGCCACTGGCCTTGGCGGATCGGCGCCGCCACCGGCGGCGAAGGTGGCAATCGGAAGTCCAAGAGCGAGCAATGCCGCCGAAGCAAAAAGGGTCAGACGCATGGTCTACCTCCTGAGGTCGCGGGATTGTCGCTTGATACCCGTGCCGGGCAACGAAAATTTCATGACAATGCCGTGAGTTCACTGACTTTCTTGACGGCGCGCACGGTCAGGCGGCCCTGCCGGCCGCGAATCTCGACGTCATGGCTCTCATAGGCGCTGAGATCGGCTCCGGCGCGATCCAGCAGTTCCTGTGAGACGACCAGCTCGGCGGTGAATTCCTTGGTCAGCGTCTCCAGGCGGCTTGCGATGTTCACCGTGTCGCCGATCGCCGTCAGGTGCGTGGCGCGTGCATAGCCCATCTCGCCGACGATGGTCGGGCCGGAATGAAGCCCGATGCCGATGCGCAGCGGCTGGTCGATGTCGCCTGACATTGCCTCGTTGAGGTCGCTCAGCGCATCGCCCATGCGCCGCGCCGCATCGAGCGCCTGCCGGCAGGCGGCCTGCGGCTCGCTGGTGAGCCCGAAGATCGCCATCACGCCGTCGCCGATGAACTTGTCGAGCCGGCCGCCTGCCGCTTCGATGGCCTGACCGGTGGCCCGGAAATAGCGGTTGAGCAAGAACACCACGTCGTAGGGCAGCTTGCCTTCGGAGATCGAGGTGAAGCCGCGGATATCGGCGAACAGGATGGCGACGTAGTGCTCGCCGCCATGCGCCTGAGGCTGGCGGCGATAGGCCTCCACCGGGCCGGCCGAGGCCGGCAGCAGCGGCGTCACGCGATAATGGCCGGGGGGCGGGCGAAGCTGGCAGGCCAGCCGGACGTTGGCCGGCGCGCCGACGCGCGCCAGCACCTTCTGCTCGTCGGGCGAGGCCGCGGGCAGCTTGGCGCGGTCCTGGCCGCCGATGCGCACCCGGCAGGTCGAGCAGCGGCCGCGGCCGCCGCACACCGAGGCATGCGGGATGCCGGCGACGCGGCTCATCTCGAGGATCGTGAGGCCGGTCGGCTGGGCGACGCTGCGCCGTTCGTCGTAGTCGAGCCGGACGACGCCGGCGCGGCGCTCCCACAGGTCGCGCAAGGGCCGGGCGCTCAACACGCCGACCAGCAGCACCAGCGCGCCGATCTGCAGGTTGCGCGAAATGGCGTAGAGGTTGGCGATGCCTTCCTGCGTCGGCACGTGTGCGCGCTCGAACAGGTTGGCGAGGAACCCCGGCTGTTGGGCGAGGTCGGCGACGTCGCGCAAGGCGATGGCGGCGCCGGCGATGCCGCCGACCGGCACCAGCAGGGCGATGGCGTAGAGCAGCGGCAGCCAGGTGCGATACCACGGACGCAGGCGCCAGGCGAAGTGCAGGCCGATGCAGGCATGCAGCCAGACGACGAGGGGCAACCCGAATTGCCGCACGATGCCGGTCCAGTCGCCGGCCACCAGCGAGCCCAGCACCCAGGGATAGCCGGGCTCGACGCCGTAGAGTTCGTGCGCGAGCCTGGTTCCGACGACGTGAATGGCGCCGAGCGGGATGATCAACCCGCCCAGGATCCATTGCGTCCATTCCCATGACGACAGCTTCAGCGCGCGCCTGCGGTAGAGCGACCACAGGGCGAGGAAGAAATGTCCGAACAGCGCGCCGTAGAGCACGGTCTGGCCGATCGGATTGTGCCACATGAGGACGAACCAGTGCCGGCCCGCCTCGAGTATGCGCAGCGAGATCAGGCCGAGCGTGTGATTCAGAAGATGCGTGACGACATAGAAGAACAGCACATAGCCCGACCAGAGGCGGAGCCGGCCGACCATGGCGCTATTTCAGGAGCGGCAGCACCGCTTCGGGCGGCCGGCCGATGGCCGCGCGCTTGCCCGAGACGACGATCGGCCGCTGCAGCAGGACGGGGTGAGCGGCGATCGCCTTCACGATGTCGGCGCGGCTGAGATCGGCCTTCTTTTTCTTGAGCGCCTTGAACTCGGCCTCGCCGTCGCGGATCAGCGCGCCGGGCTCGCCGCCGACCATGTCTAAAAGCTTCTCGACCTCGGCCTTGCTGGGCGGCTCCTTGAGGTATTCGCGGATCTGCGGCGCAACACCCTTCTTCTTCAGGAGCTCGAGCGTCTCGCGCGATTTGCTGCAGCGCGGGTTGTGCCAGATCGTGATGGTCATCGCTTCCCCCTCATCGATTCGGACTCCTCGCCCCCGCTAGGGGGAGAGGTTGGCTGAATCGCTAAAGAGAAGAGCAAGCCCGTCACTCTTCGTCCAGTGCATCGGGGTCCTTCGCGTCGATCACCTTTTTGGCAATGTCGAAGGCGAAGCCGGCGCGGGCCATCGCGGCGAGGTCGCGCAGGCGCTTGTCCTTGCGGTCCTTTTCCGGCCGGAACGGGCCGAATCGCCGCCGCCGCGCCAGCGCGACGGCTGCCTGCCATTCGCGCTCGGCTGGATTGGTATCGAGTTCCTCATCGAGCGCCGCCAGCGCGCGATCGAGCGTGTCGCCGTCGACGCCGGCATGCTTGAGCTTCTGCCGCGTCAATCGGCTCGACGTGCCGCGCTGATGCAGCGAGCGGGCCTTGGTCTGGGCGAACTCCTTGTCGTTGAGGGCGCCCGCCTCGACGAACTTCGCGACGATCGCCTCGATGGCCTGCTCGACATTCTCCATCACCGGCGCGTCGGCCATCTCGGCCTTGCGCACCCGACGGCCCAGCACCCGGCGCAGGCCCTCGGCCGTGGCGGGATAGCGCTCGAGATAGAACGCTGCCGCGTTCTGCAGGTACTTCGCCGTGATCGGGCGCGCCGGACGTTTCACGCTCAACCACGCAAGGGGATGCCGACCATCGCCTGCAATTCGTCGATCGCCACGTCGGGATCGCCGACCTTGATCGTGCGCATGCCGAGCGCACGGGCGGGCTTCAGGTTGATGCCGAGATCGTCGAGGTAGACGCAGTCTTCCGGCGGCACGCCCAAAAGGTCGCAGGCGTGCTGGTAGATGCGCGGATCGGGCTTGCGCAGCCCGAGCTTGCTCGATTCCACGACATGCTCGAACAACGTCATGATCTCGGCGACGGCGCGGGCCTTGTCGGCGCCGCGCGCCATGCCGGGCCCTTCGCCCTGCTTCATGTTGTTGGTGATGCAGGCGACGCGGAAGGCGCGGCTGCAGCGTCGCAGCGCCTCGACCATCTGCGGCCGAATGTCGCCGCTCAGTGACTGAAGGATGCGCCAGCCGTCGAGCGTGTGGCCCTGCTGGCGTGCCTCCTCCTCGAACAGTTCGACGAAGCCTTCGAGGGAAACCTCGCTGCGTTCCATTTTTGCCCACGCATTGGTGTCGCCATTGCGCGCATTCAGGCCGCGAATGAAATCTTTGGGAAGGCCGATCTCGGCCTCGTAACGATTGAAGGCCTCGAACGGGCTGGAAAGGATGACGCCTCCGAAATCCCACAATACCGCGCGAGGGGTTTTTGCATGGCTAATATTCATGGTGGTGCGACCCTGTTTACCTTGTTCCTGCCCTAGTCGGCCCTTATTTCACGCCCTCCATAGGCGACGGGCTGATCACTGACCACCGTTCGCCGTCACTCCGAGCTAGGAAACCAAGCGAATGAGCGAAGCAGCGATGCAGCCGCGCGGCAACGCAGTGGCACAGTCCAGCGAGGCGGGAATGGGCGACATGAGCCGTTCTGACACGGGCCGGTCCGACGGCCGTAACCGGCGGGCGGCTGAAACCCGCCGCAAGATCATTGCCGCCGCCAAGGCGATGATTTCCGAGACCAGCACGGCGCCGACCGTCGTGGCGGTGGCCAAGCGGGCCGACGTCTCGGTCCGATCGGTTTTCCAGCATTTCGGCGATGTTGAGTCACTTTTCGTTACTGTTGTGGACAGCGTGCGTGACGACCTGGTCGTGCCGCCGCCGACCCCGAGCAATCGGCCGATGGCGGCCCGCATCCCCTCGGTGGTCGATAACCTGGCCCAGGTGTTCGACAAGATCGTCCCGCTGCGGGTTGCGGCCGGCCAGTTCGTCAACCATCCGGCCCTGACCGAGCGCGCCAAGGTCTCCACGCAGGAGCTCCGCGTGGCCACTCTGGAGGCCTTTGCGCCTGAGTTTGCCACCCTGAGCGAGCAGGCCAAGGAAGAGCTACTGGACGCCATTGGTGCCGCCCTGTCGCTCGAGGCGTGGATCGTGCTGCGCCGCCGCGATGGCCTCAGCTTCGAGCGGGCCACCGCCGTGTGGCGGCTGACGCTGGAGGCCCTGCTGGCGCACGGCTTTGCTGCCGCCGCGACCGAATAACCTTCCCCTGGTCGCCAATTGACTTCACGTTTGAGATCAGTGAGTTAAGGGCCCCCAAAAGGGCAGGCAGTACGGGGCAATGGCGACCAGCCAGCTTCACGAAGACTATTCGCGCGAAGAACAGGTAAAGGCGGGGACCGATCGCGGTTTCGGACTCGTCTTTGCCGGCTTCTTCGCGATCCTCGCCGCACTTTCGTTGTGGCACGGCAGCAAGAACTGGCACTACACGCTGCCGCTCGCGGCAGCGTTCCTGCTGGTGGCGCTGACCTATCCGAGCGTCCTGGCGCCGCTCAACCGGCTGTGGCTGAAGTTCGGTCTGCTGCTGTACAAGGTGATGAATCCGCTTGTGCTGGGGCTGCTGTTTTTCGTGACCATCATGCCGATCGGCTTGCTCATGCGTGCTTTTGGCAAGGATTTCCTGCGCCTGAGGCGCGATCCCGCCGCCAAGACCTACTGGATTGACCGCGCCCCGCCCGGGCCGCCGCCGCAATCCATGAAGAACCAATTCTGATCTCGAAAGGACCGGTTATGGGCTCCATCCTCGTCGAACTCTGGGCCTTCATGCGGGAGCGCAAGAAGTTCTGGCTGCTGCCGATCCTGATCATGATGGTGATCTTCGGCGGCCTGATCGTGCTGACCAAGGGCTCGGCCATCGCGCCGTTCGTCTACACGCTGTTCTAGGAAGGAGTGGACGCCGCATGCGCGTGCTCGGCATCTCGGCTTTCTATCATGACAGCGCCGCCGCGCTGATCGAGGACGGCCATCTCGTCGGCGCCGCGCAGGAGGAACGCTTCACGCGCAAGAAGCACGATTCGGGCTTCCCGCAGCATGCCGTGCAGTACTGCCTCGACGAGGCCGGCATCAAGCTGGCCGACGTCGACTACGTCGCCTTCTACGACAAGCCGTTCCTGAAGTTCGAGCGCCTGCTCGAGACCTACCTCGCCTATGCGCCGCGCGGCTTCCAGTCGTTCCGCATGGCCATGCCGCTGTGGCTGAAGGAGAAGCTGTTTCAGAAGACGCTGCTGCGCGATGAGATGAAGCACTGGCAGCCCGACTTCGACTGGCAGAAGCGACTTCTGTTCGGCGAGCATCACCAGAGCCACGCCGCCTCGGCGTTCTTCCCCTCGCCCTACGAAGAGGCGGCGGTGCTGTGCATGGACGGCGTCGGCGAATGGGCGACCACGTCGCTGGCCTGGGGCCAGGGCAACAAGCTCGAGATGCTGAAGGAGATCCACTTCCCGCACTCGCTCGGGCTGCTCTATTCGGCGTTCACCTACTACACGGGCTTCAAGGTCAATTCCGGCGAGTACAAGGTCATGGGGCTGGCACCCTATGGCGAGCCGAAGTTCAAGGACCTGATCCTCGACAAGATCGTCGACCTCAAGGAGGACGGCACCTTCCGCCTCGACCAGCAGTATTTCGACTACTGCACCGGCTTGCGCATGACGAACGAGAAGTTCGGCGAGCTGTTCGGCGGCCCGAGGCGCAAGCCCGAGGAGTTGCTGGGCCAGCATCACATGGATCTCGCGGCGTCGGTGCAGGCCGTCACCGAGGAGATCGTGATTCGTCTTGCCCGCTCGGTGAAGAAGGAAACCGGCGCCAAGAACATCTGCCTGGCCGGTGGCGTGGCGCTGAACTGCGTCGCCAACGGCAAGCTGCTGCGCGAGAATCTGTTCGACGGCATCTGGGTGCAGCCGGCGGCCGGCGATGCCGGCGGCGCGGTCGGTGCGGCCTTCGCTGCCTACCATGGCTATCTCGGCCAGGGCCGCAAGCTCAACGGCCATCTCGACGGCATGGCCGGCTCCTATCTCGGCCCTGAGTACACCGACGAGGAGATCGAGAAGCGCCTGGTCGCGGCCGGCGCCAAGCTGACGCGCCTGACGCGCGCCGAGATCATCGAGCAAACGGCGCAGGCGCTGGCCGACGAGAAGGCCGTAGGCTGGATGCAGGGCCGCATGGAGTTCGGCCCGCGCTCGCTCGGCGCCCGCTCGATCCTGGGCGACGCGCGTTCGCCGTCGATGCAGAAGACACTGAACCTCAAGGTCAAGTACCGCGAATCGTTCCGGCCGTTCGCGCCGGCGGTGCTGCGCGAGGACGTCGACAAGTATTTCGACTTCAAGGCCGACAGCCCCTACATGCTGATGGTGGCGCCGGTGAACGAGGATCGCCGCCGCGCCATGAACGAAGCCGAGCAGGCGCTGTTCGGCATCGACAAGCTGAACGTGCCGCGCTCCGACATCCCGGCCGTGACCCACGTCGACTATTCGGCGCGCATCCAGACGGTGCACAAGGAAACCAACCCGGCCTTCCACGACCTGCTCTCGTCGTTCAAGGCCAAGACCGGCTACTCGGTGGTGGTGAACACCTCGTTCAACGTGCGCGGCGAGCCCATCGTCTGCACGCCCGAGGACGCCTTCCGCTGCTTCATGGGCAGCGAGATCGAGGTCCTGGTGGTCGGCAACTGCTTCCTCCGCAAGGAAGACCAGGATCCGGCGCTCAAGCTCGACTACAAGAACGCCTTCGAGCTCGACTAGTCATGGTCTTCCGGACCGCGCGCATCTTGCGCGCTCATGGGCGCGCGGGAAGCGCGCGGTCCGGAAGAGCATGAAAGCCGTCGTCTGCGATCGCCTCGGCGATCCCTCCGTCCTGCAGATCAAAGACGTGCCGGTCCCCGAGATCGGTCCGGCCGACGTGCTGATCAAGGTCGGCGCCGCCTCGGTGAACTTTCCCGACGTGCTGATGCTGACGGCGGACTACCAGCACAAGCCCGAGCTGCCGTTCATTCCCGGCATGGAAGGCGCAGGCACCATCTCGGCGGTCGGCGCCGACGTGAAGAACTGGAAGGCGGGCGATCGCGTGATCTTCGGCGTGCGCCCCGGCGCTTTTGCCGAGTACGTGAAGGTGCCGGCGTCGGGCAACCTGATGCGCCTGCCGTCAGGCTGGTCTGATGCCGAAGGCTCGGCGTTCCGCGTCGGAGCGACCACCGCCTATCACTCGCTGGTCCATCGCGCGGCGCTGAAGTCGCGCGAGGTCCTGCTGGTGCATGGCGCCTCGGGTGGCGTGGGCATGGCCGCCGTCCAGCTCGGCAAGCATCTCGGCGCCCAGGTGATCGCGACCGGCAGCGACGACGCCCGGCTGGCTGTGGTGCGCGAGCAGGGTGCCGACCTGGTGGTGAACCTGAGGTCGGCCGACTTCGTGTCGGTCGTGAAGGGCATGGCCGACGGGCGCGGCGCCGACGTGATCTACGATCCCGTGGGTGGCGAGGTCTTGGAGAAGTCCATGCGCGCGGCCGCCTATGGTGCGCGGCTTCTGGTCGTGGGCTTCACCTCGGGCGGGCCAACCAGGATCATGTCCAACCACGTGCTGATCAAGGGCCTGTCGATCCTGGGCGTGCGGGCGGGTGAGACCGCGCGGCGCGCCGGCTCGGCCTTCGCCAAGGACTATGCCGTCGAGCTGCCGCGACTGGCCGGGCTCGGCGTCATGCGCCCGCACATCTCGCATCGCTTCCCGATGGAGCGCGCGGCCGATGCCTTTCGCGTGCTGATCGACCGCAAGGTCGTCGGTAAGGCTGTGATAGAAATTGCCGGCTAGCGGCACCCTGTCATCCCGAGCGCAGCTTTTCTGTTGGACTACCGCGAGAACAGGATCGTCACCCGACGATCCTTCTCCGATGCGTCGGAGCCGCCGAGGCTCATGTCGCCGAACGCCTCGGGATCGGCGGCGATCACGATGTGATTGGCGGGGAAGCCCGCATGGATCAGTTCGGCGGCCACGGCCTGCGAACGCTCGCGCGCGAGCTTGGCGTTCAGCGCCTTGTCGCCCAGCTTGTCGGTGTGGCCGACCAGGCAGATCGACGTCACCTGGCGGTCCTTCGCCGTCTTCACCGCCTCGGCGATCTTGGGCTTGTCGGCCGGATGCACATGCGCGCTGCCCAGATCGAACAGGAGCCATACCGGCTGCGGCTGGTTGGCGCCGCCGCCGCGGGCGCAGGAGCCGACCGTCTGACCGAACGACGGCGCGGCGGCGAGCAAGGTGCCGGCGGCGAGCAGCAGGCCGAGCTTCGTCATTTGAGATCTCCTTTGAGGGCCATTTCGACGAAGGGCAGGCGGTCGTTACCGAAGAACATCATGCCGTCCACGAAGCTGGTCGGTGCGCCGAAAACGCCGCGTGCCACCGCTTCGTCCGTCGTAGCCTTCAGCCGATCCTTAACGTCCTGGTCCTGGATGCGGTTGCCGATCCTGGCGGCATCGAGCCCCGCTGCAGTCAATACCTTGGCCACTTCGCCGATGTCGTTCAGGTTGATGCCGTCGACCCACATCGCCCTGTAGATGGCGGCATGATAGCGCTCGAAGATGCCGTCGATCTGCGCCGCCGCCGCGCCGCGCATCAAAGCGAGCGTGTTCACCGGGAAGAACGGATTGGGGTTGAACAACACGCCGTAGTGCCTGGCCCACATCGGCATATCGAAGGCACTCCACTTCGACTTCAGCGCCACGGTCATCGGTGAGGCGTTGCCGGTCGCCTTGAACACGCCGCCCAGCAGCATCGGCCTGCGCACCAGGACCGCACCGGCGCGCTTGGCGATGGCCTCGACCTGGGTGTCGGCCAGATAGGAATAGGGGCTGCCGTAGTCGTAGTAGAATTCCAGTGTGCGGGCCATTCGGGCTGCTCCTTGCTTGTCGCCAGCCTGCGCTGCTTCTAGCCTCGCCTCAAGAAAGTAAAGGGACGAAGCGCATGAGCCGGGTTGCAGACAAGGTGGTGCTGGTGAGCGGCGCTGGTTCGGGCATCGGCCGCGCCACCGCCACGCTGCTTGCCAAGGAAGGCGCCACGGTGATCGTCACCGACATCAACCGCCCCGGCGGCCTCGAGACCGTACAACAGATAGGCGGCAAGGCGCGCTTCGAAGAGCACGACACCTCGCGCGAGGTCGACTGGAAGCGTATCATCGACGGCATCCTGGAGCGCGAAGGCAAGCTCAACGGGCTGGTCAACAACGCCGGTATCTCGGGACCCTTCCCGGCGACGTTCGAGACCGAGACTGTGGAGCAGTGGCAGCGCATGCTGGCGGTCAACGTCCAGGGCGTCTTCCTGGGCTGCAAGTACGGCGTGCCGGCGATCCGGCAATCGGGCGGCGGCTCGATCGTGAACACCTCGTCGCTGGCGGCCTTCCTGGGCACGCCGGATCTCTCGGCCTACGGCGCCAGCAAAGGCGCGGTGCGGCAGTTCACCAAGACGGTGGCGATCGACTGCGCGCGCAAGGGTTATAAGGTGCGCTGCAATTCGGTCCATCCCGGCATCATCCTGACGCCGATGGGCAACGCGGTGATGCCCAGCGACAAGGCGCGCGAGCGGGCCCGGCGGCGCATCCCGATCGGCGATTTTGGCGCGCCCGAGGACATCGCTTATGGCATCCTCTACCTGATTTCCGACGAATCGCGCTTCGTCACCGGCACCGAGCTGGTGATCGACGGAGGCATGAACGCCATTTGAGAATTAGGGACGGAGACGGCAATGCAACACGCCGATCAGGTCGCGTATCTCGAGCGTATGTTGCGTATGGTGCGTACCAACACACGGGACGACGGGCCCGGCGTCAGCCACACCCCGGTCGAAGGCTACTACGACCCGGCGCGCTTCCAGCGCGAGCTCGATCTTCTGTTCCGCCGCTATCCCATCGTCGTCGCCTTCTCGAGCCAGCTGCGCAAGGCGGGCGACTTCGTGGTCAATGACAACACCGGCCAGCCGATCCTGGTGACCCGCGGCACCGACGGCGTGCTGCGCGCCTTCCTCAATGTCTGTCGCCATCGTGGCGCCGCTGTCGAGCAGAAGCCCTGCGGCGCCAACAAGCGCGCCTTCGTCTGCGCCTATCACGGCTGGAGCTACGACCTCACTGGCCGGCTGGTCGGCATCACCGACAGTGCGACCTTCGGCGAGATCGACAGGAGCAAGTATGGCCTCCGGCGCCTGAAGGCGGCGGAGAAGTACGGGTTGGTGTGGGCCGTGCCGACCGCGCTGGAAGACAACGAGGATGCGACCCTCGACATCGATCGTTATCTCGGGGCGCTCGCCCCCGACCTCTCAGGCTGGGACATGCAGGGCTGGGAACTGCATTCCTCCGAGCCGCTCCGGCCGCACATGAACTGGAAGCTGGTGATCGACACCTTCCTGGAACTTTATCATTTCCGCTACCTGCATCCCGGCACGGTGTTCCCGCTGTTCCTGGACAACATCGCCACCTACGAGCGCATGGGCAACCACATGCGCTGGGCCGCGGCCAAGCGCACGCTCACCGAGCTCGAGGGCCAGCCCAGGGAGAACTGGCGCATCCGCGACCACGCCATCGTGTTCTATTCGCTCTTCCCCAACACCGTGCTGACCTACACCCAGGATCACTGCGGCGTGTTCTCGAGCTTTCCCATCACGCCCGATCAATCGGTGTTGCAGTTCTCGATGCTGGTGCCGCCGGAGGAAAAAGCCAGGAAGCCCGAGAGCTACTGGAAGGCCAATGTCGACCTGTTCGCCAATGCGCTGGTCGAGGATCTCGGCATCGGCGAGACCATCCAGAAGAACTTCAGGAGCGGCGCCAACCGCCAGCAGACCTTCGGCAAGTTCGAGAAGGCGCTGGGCTGGTACCACCAGAACGTCGCGGCGGCGGTCGAGTGACGCCGTTCTGAAGAAAAGCAGGCGGTTCGGCCGGTTTCGGCCGAATATCGCTTGCTAGTTGGTGAAAAAGGGCCACTTCTCTACCAGTTGTTGCGTTGCGCACGCCCAGGAGGCGCTCGCCGCCAAAAGCCCGACAAACTGGAGAAAATCGCCATGAAATTCCGGCCGCTGCACGACCGCGTGATGATTCGACGCGTCGACCCCGAGGGCCGGACGACCGGTGGCATCATCATTCCCGACACCGCCCAGGAGAAGCCGGCAGAGGGCGAGATCGTCGCCGTCGGTCCGGGCGCCCGCGACGAGACAGGCAAGGTGGTGCCGCTCGACGTCAAACCGGGCGACCGCATCCTGTTCGGCAAGTGGTCGGGCAGCGAGATCAAGCTTGACGGCGAGGATCTCCTGATCATGACCGAGTCCGACATCATGGGCGTCATCGAATGGCCCGCCGTGGCCAGGAAGAAAGCGGCCTGACGGCCCGTATCCCAGCATTCCAACAAGGAACAAGAACATGGCAGCAAAAGAAGTACGTTTCGGCGCTGACGCGCGCTCCCGCATGATCCGCGGCGTCGACATCCTGGCCGATTCGGTCAAGGTCACGCTCGGCCCGAAGGGCCGCAACGTGGTGCTCGACAAGTCCTACGGCGCGCCGCGCATCACCAAGGACGGCGTCACCGTCGCCAAGGAGATCGAGCTTTCCGACAAGTTCGAGAACATGGGCGCCCAGATGGTGCGCGAGGTGGCGACCCGGACCTCGGACACCGCCGGTGACGGCACCACCACGGCAACCGTGCTCGCCCAGGCGATCGTGCGCGAGGGCGCCAAGTCGGTCGCCGCCGGCATGAACCCGATGGACCTCAAGCGCGGCATCGACCTCGCCTGTGAGCTGGTGATGGACGAACTCAAGGAGCGGTCGAAGAAGGTGTCGACCAGTGCGGAGATCGCCCAGGTCGGCACGGTCTCGGCCAACGGCGACAAGGCGATCGGCGACATGATCGCCAAGGCGATGGACAAGGTCGGCAAGGACGGCGTGATCACCATCGAGGAAGCCAAGAGCATGGAGACCGAGCTGGATGTCGTCGAAGGCATGCAGTTCGACCGCGGCTATCTCTCGCCTTATTTCGTCACCAACCCTGAGAAGATGATCGTCGAGCTCGAGGCCCCGTACATCCTCATCCACGAGAAGAAGCTGGCGAGCCTGCAGACGCTGCTGCCGCTGCTCGAGCTGGTTGCCCAGTCGGGCCGGCCGCTGCTCATCATCGCTGAGGAAGTCGAGGGCGAGGCGCTCGCCACCCTGGTGGTCAACAAGCTGCGCGGCGGGCTCAAGGTCGCCGCCGTCAAGGCGCCGGGCTTCGGTGATCGTCGCAAGGCCATGCTCGAGGACATCGCGATCCTGACCGCCGGCCGCGAGATCAGCGAAGATCTCGGCATCAAGCTCGAGAACGTCACGCTCGACATGCTGGGCACCGCCAAGCGCGTCCATATCGACAAGGACAACACCACCATCATCGACGGCGCCGGCAAGAAGAAGGACATCGAGGGCCGGGTCACGCAGCTCAAGGCGCAGGTCGAAGAATCGACCTCCGACTACGATCGCGAGAAGCTGCAGGAGCGCCTGGCCAAGCTCGCCGGCGGTGTCGCCATCATCAAGGTCGGCGGCGCCACCGAGGTCGAGGTCAGGGAGAAGAAGGACCGGGTCGAGGACGCCATGCACGCGACCAAGGCCGCGGTCGAGGAGGGCGTGGTGGCCGGCGGCGGGTCGGCCCTGCTCTATGCTACCCGCGTGCTCGAGAACAAGCGCGGTGGCAACCACGATCAGCAGGTCGGCATCGAGATCGTGCGCCGCGCCCTGCAGGCGCCGGTCCGCCAGATCGCAGAGAATGCCGGCTTCGACGGCGCCGTGGTTGCCGGCCGCATGCTCGACCAGAAGGACGCCAATTTCGGCTTCGACGCCCAGAAGGGCGAGTACGTCAACATGATCAAGGCCGGCGTCATCGACCCGACCAAGGTCGTGCGCACGGCGCTGCAGGGCGCGGTGTCGGTGGCCGGCCTGCTGATCACGACGGAGGCGATGGTGGTCGAAGTGCCCAACAAGGATGCGCCGGCCATGCCGGGCGGTGGCATGGGTATGGGCATGTAGCCCTGGTATCTACGGTGGAGGCGTTCATGACGCTGCGCCCGGAATATTCCCTCGGTCACTCGGAGTACAATGCGTTCCTCTTCGCCGCTGTCGGCGAGGAGGCGGTTGGCCTGCCGCTCACGGTGTTGACGGCGTTGTCGCGGCTCGGCATCGATCCGTGGCAGGAGGCAGCCCGCCTGTCGGACCTGCCGCGGGAAACGGCGGCGCGGGTGTTCGCGCAGACGATCGCCAAGCTTCCCGAAGGCGACTGGAAGGCATCAGACGCCGAGGAGATCGCCACCCGTCTGGTCGATTCGCTGCCGCTGCGAAGCGCGCCGCCCATTCCTACAACGGCGGTTGGACGCGCCAGAGGTAGAACTGAAATGAAGAACTCGGGAATCCCGGCGTGGCTGGCTTGGGGCGCGGTGTTCGTCGTCGCGCTCGTGCTGACGCTGTATCTGCAACCCGATCGGAATCTGGAATCGCCGCAAGGCCGCGAGACCACGACCCAGCGATAGAGGAGAGCGCCGAGCCTCTCATCTCCTCCCCGGTCATACGGGGGAGGGCAGGGAGGGGGCGAGACCCACCAAGATTTTCTGAAGTTTCAGATCTGAAATGAGAGGGACCTCGGCTGAGGCTTTCTCCCTACGGGGCCACCTGCCCCGTAAGACGGGGGAGGAAAAGCGTTGTCGTCGCTGACGCGTTCTTACTTGATCGTAACCTGATGCGTGACCTTCTCGCCGTCGGTCACGGTGAGCTCGCGGAAGCCCAGGAGCTTCAGCAGGTCGAAGAACGTCGCGTCCTCGGCCACCGTGCGCTCCTGGAAGAACGGCGAGAGCCGCGACATGGTCGTCATGTTGGCGAGCAGCGCGCGCATGCGATAGACGGTGTTGAGCTCGCCCCCTTGCATGCCGACGATGATCATGCGGTCGGCCTTCTCGCCCTTGGCGAACACGGCATAAGGCACGCGATAGGCCGACTGGATCGTGCCCTGCGAGACCACGGTGGTGAACTGGATGCGCTGGGCGCGCTCGACGCCGGCGATGGTCTGCAGCTGCGATTCGAACACCTCGGTCGAGGTCGGCTTGGGATAGTAGTAGCCGATGTAGCGGTCCTCGGTGGCGGCGGCCTTGGGCGCGGCCGCGGGCTTGGCCGCCTGCTGCGCCAGAGCCGGCAAGGCGGCGGCGGTCAGGGCAATGGCTGGCCGCGAAAGTCTTCATCATTTGCATCTCCCGAGGGTGCTTCGGACTAGAACAAGGTATAGCCGCCATCGATCACAAAGTCGCGGCCCGTCGTATACCCCGTGGCGCCGCTCGCCAGGTAGACGGCAATCGGCCCGAAATCGGCGCCAACGCCCCAGCGCCGCTCGGGAATGCGCGGCATGACGTTGCCGGCGAACTTCTCGTTGCCGAAGGCATTGGCCGTCATCTCGGTCTCGATCCAGCCGGGCAGGATGGAATTGGCCGTGATCCTGTAGCGCGCCAGCTCGACGGCCAGCGCCCGTACCATGGCGCAGACGCCGCCCTTGCTGGCGCCGTAGTGGCTGGAGCGCGCCGCGCCTTCGATGGCCGCGGTGCTGGCCATCGCCACCAGCGAGCCGCCCTTGCCGCGCTCGACCATGTGGCGGGCCGCAGCCTGGAAGGTGAAGAACACGCCGTCGAGATTGACGCGCATGACGCGGCGCCATTCCTCGTGGTCCATCTCAAGCAGCGAGCCCTTGCCGCGGCCCGAGACGCCGGAGTTGGCGACGCAATTGTCGACATGGCCCATCACCTTCAGCGTCTCGGCGAAGCCCGCCTGGACCTGGGGCTGGTCGCCGACATCGACGATCTGGGTGTGGACCTTGCGGCCGTGGCGCTTCAGCTTCTCGGCGGCATTGGCATTCTTCGTGGGGTTGGTGCCCCAGATGCAGACGTCGGCGCCGGCCTCGGCAAGTGCATCGGCCATGCCGAAACCGATGCCGCCGTTGCCGCCGGTGATCAGCGACACCTTGCCCGTCAGATCGAAGCCCTTGTAGGCCATGAGACGTCCCCCTGATCGAGTCATCAAAGACTCAATGTCATGTTCCTCTTCCCCTTGGGGGAGAGGTTAGGTGAGGGGGTGATCAGACACGGTGCGCGTTACCCCCTCACCCAGCCTCTCCCCCAAGGGGGAGAGGAGAATGAGGGAGGATGAACACGAAACGCCGTGTCAGTTCAACTTGTCGGTTTCGACCAGCACAATCTCGGCGTCCTCGACAGCCTTGAGCTCGATCTCCGGCACGTCGACCACTGCGACACCGTCGCGCGCCTTGGCCGTCACCGGCGCGCCGTCGGCGCCGCGCACCTCGATCTTGCCCTTGGCCGCCACCAGGTAGGCGGGCTTGCCGTCGAGCTTCTGGCGGATCGTCTGGCCCGCCTTCAGCGTGCCGGCATAGAGCGCACCATCAGCGTAGAGCGGGATGGCGCCCTCATGCCCGCGTCCCGAGGCCAGCGGCACCAGCTTGCCGTCGCGGCCTTCGGCCGGGAACTGCACGGTCTCCCAGCGCGCCGGCACGCCCTCCTTGTTGGGCAGGATCCAGATCTGGAACAGCTCGGTCTCGTCCTGCTCCTGATTGTACTCGGCGTGCTGGATGCCCTGGCCCGCGCTCATCACCTGGATCTGGCCGGCTTCGGTTCGGCCCTGGTTGCCCAGATGATCCTGGTGGGTGATCGCGCCTTTGATGACGTAGGTCACGATCTCCATGTCGCGATGGGGATGCGGCGGGAAGCCCGACTGCGCGGCGATGCGGTCGTTGTTCCACACGCGCAGCGCACCCCAGTGCACGCGCTCGGGATTGCGGTACTCGGCGAAGCTGAAATGGAAGTTGGCGTTGAGCCAGCCGTGGTTCGACTTGCCGAGCTTCTCGAAGGGTCTGAGTTCGATCATGGTTAAAACCTCTTGCCGCCAAGATGGCCCGTAGCGGCAAGGGATCAAGTTTCCGGTTGGTGACCGCTCAAGGTGGCGTCAGATCGGCCTTTTCCCAGCCCTTGTCAGGATTGAAGGCGGTGATCAACGCCGCGCGTTGCGCCGTGTTCGCGCCGAGGTCCTGCTGATAGACGATGCCGTCTGATCCCATCATGAAAGTCATGATGCCGGTCTCGCCATAGCGCACTGGCCAGGCGATGGCGCCGAAGCCGCCGATCATGCGGCCCTTGATGAGGTAGTCGCGCACGCCGCCCGGCGCCGCCGCACCCTGGCTGTAGAGCAGGCGGAAGTTGTAGCCGTAGTGGTCACCCGGGAACTTGCCGTCGGGCTGGGAATTCGCGACCTGCGCGCCGAGCGGACTCTGCGGCTGGCCCGGCGTGGTGGGCCAGTAGAGGCCATCCTTCTTGCCCGGCGAGCTCAACAATCGGCGCGCATAAGCCGTGCCACCGGTCTTCATCGGATCCAGGATCGCGTAGTCACGCTCGGCGTCGCCGATCGCCAGAAGCGTCTGGATGGTACCGAACTCGTTGCGGCCAAGCTCGCGCGCGATCATCTCGTCGAAGCCGGCGACAGAATCGAAGCGCCACGCCGTGCCTTCCTTGACGATGGGCATGGGCAAGGTCCAGCCGGTCGTGCCGACCTCGACGATCGCCTTGGCGCCATTGCTGGCCGGATCGATCGTCACCTTGTGCTGCTTGTCCCACTGGGAAAAATAGGTGGCGAGATCGCGCTTGAAGCCGTCGCTCTGGAGCGGCGTCAGCGCGTCCCACGGCGCGCCCAACAAGGCTTCCAGCGCCTTGCTGTCGCCGCGCTTGGCCGCCTCGTTCAAGGCGTCGGCCGCCGCTTCGGGCGTCGCGAAGCTTTGCTGCTTGCCGATCGAGGGCGGCTGTTGCGCCAGCGCGCCGATGGCCAGCGTCACCATCGCGAGGGCAGCCAGCAGGCCGTGCCGGATCTTGCTGCTCATCGCCGGCCTCCATGCCCGCCGCCATGTCCTCCGCCGGCGTGTCCTCCGCCGGCATGTCCTCCGCCGCCGCGATGGCCGCCGCCACTGGCGTGGCCGCCACCATGTCCGCCCGAACGGGAGCTATGATGGTCATAGGAATGGCCGCGCTGGCCCTCGTGATTGACCTGATGGCCATGATTGGCGCCGTTGAAGGCGTTGCGGTGTCCCGAGTTGCCGCGATCGCCGTCGTGTCCGGCATGGCCGCGATCACCGCCGCGGCCATCATTGCCGCGATCGCCGTCGTGACCGTCACGGCCGCGGTAGCCGTTGCGCCCGTCGGCGCCGCCATGATGCTGGTTGTATCTGTCGCGGCTGGCGCGATCGCGGTAGGGCACCCCGTGGCGATGGTCCGGGTCGTGGTTCCAGCGGCCGTGATCGTAGTAATTGCGGTTGAAGCTGTTGGAGATGTAGGTCGCGCGATCGATGTTGACGGTGGTGTAGCTGTTGCCGTGGCCCCAGCCGTGCCAGCCGCCCCATCCCCAGCCGCCGCCCCAACCGCCGCCCCAGTGCCAGCCGCCGAAGAACGAGCTGCCGACGGCATAGCCCACGCCAAAGCCGAAACCGCCGACCCATGTGCTGGGTCCGCTCCAGCCGTAGCTCGCCGGCGGATAGTAGTAGGGCGGGTTGTCGCCGTAGGGCCACGGGCCATAGGCCACATTGGGATCGTAGGTCGGCACGTAGACGGTGTCGGGATTGGCCGGCTGGATGACGATGGCGGGCGGCGTCCCGTCCGGCGCGCCGGCGCTCGGCGGCTGCGACGACACGGTCTGCTGAGGCGTGGTCTTGAGCGTGCCCGCGGCCTGCGCCTGCGCCCGCAATCGCTGGATCGAGGCCGCGACATCGGCCTGCTGGGCGATCATCGCGTCGCCGACCTTCTGGGTCCAGTCGAGCTTGCTGTCCATCATCGCCAGGACCTGCGGGAGGGCGACGAGAGAGGTGACGCTCGCGTCCCAGCCCTTGTCCTTGACCGCGGCCAAGGCGGCATCGCCCGTGAGGTTGGGATTGCTCTTGGACCAGTTCGCCGCCTCGAGGACTTCCAACGGGTAGGTCGCCGCCATCAGGATCTGCGCCAGCAGCGGATCGGGATAGAGCGCGATCGGCGCCAGGAGCTGGTCGAGCTGCGCTGCCGTGAAGGTCTTGCTGTCGTCCGTTGCAGCGATCTGCGGCTGTCCCGTCGTCGGCGCTGGTGTTTGCGCGGTCGCCGAACGGCTGATGCCGGCGACAAGGAATGCCGCGGACACGGCAACCCATTCGCGTCTTTTCATGTCTGCCCTCTTGCTCGCGTCGCCCGCCTCTCCCGGATGCGGCGACGACGCGATCCTAGGGGCGTGCCACCACGCGGTCCAGGCCGAGAAAGCGCTCGGCGTTCCGGAACAGCAATTGATCCATGTCGGAGTCTGACAGGCCGAGATTGCCGGCCCGCCGCGTCGGCTGGCGGTCCATGATCGAGAACGGATAATCGCTGCCGATCATGAGCTGGCTGGCGCCATAGGAATCGATCAGGAAGCGCAGCGCCGTCTCGTCATAGACCAGCGTGTCATAAAACAGTTTTCTGGCGATCGCGCGCGGCTCCTCCATGGCGGCCTTGATCGGCGCCATCGCCGTCCAGGCGTGCTGCATCCGTGGCAGTACCTGGCCGAAGGCGCCGCCACCATGGCTGAAGCCGATGCGCAGCCTGGGATGGCGCTTCATCAGCCCGCCCGTGATCACCGAGGCGATGGCAAGGGCGGTCTCGCAGGGGAAGGCGACGACCTGCTCGAGGTTCGCCGGGCCGACCAGCCGGTCCATGCCGGCCGGCCGCAGAGGATGCACGAAGATCGCCGCGCCCAGCGCCTCGGCCGCGGCAAAGAACGGATCGAGCGAGGGATGTCCCAGCGCCACGCCGTTGACGTTGGTCGCGATCTCCACGCCCTTGAGGCCGAGCTGGCGCATGGCGTGCTCGAGCTCGCGCTCAGCGGCATCCATGTCCTGCAACGGCACCATGCCCAGGCCATGGAAGCGGTCGGGGGCAGCGCGCACCATCTCGGCGATGGTTTCGTTGATATGCCGCGCCAGCACCGACGCCGCGTTGGTCGGCAGCCAGTAGGACAGGAGCTCGGGCATCGGCGACAACACTTGCATGCCGACATCCATGCCGGGCATCTGCTCGGTGCGCCGCGGCACGCTCCAGCAGGCATCGTCGATGGCTCGGTAGTTCTTGCCGCTGATGATCACCTGGGCATGGCAGGCATCAGTGTGCTTGATCGAGGGCCACGGCAGCCCGCCGAACTCGGGCCGCTCGTCCGGAAGGTGCGCCGGCACGACGTGCGTGTGCACGTCGATGGCGCAGCACGGCCGGCTCATTGCTGGCTCTGCGGCACTTTCAGCCGCAAGCCGTCGACGGCGTCGCTGACCTGGATCTGGCAGGACAGCCGCGAGTTCGCCTGCACATGCGGGCAGAACTCCAGCATCGACTGCTCGGTGCTGTCCTTGGCCGGCAGGCGGGCGAGCCACTCTTCGGGCACATAGACCATGCAGGTGGCGCACGAGCAGGCGCCGCCGCAGTCGGCGTCGATGCCGACGATGCCGTTGCGCACCGCGCCCTCCATGATCGACTGCCCGTTGGCGATGTCGATGGCGCGCTCGGTGCCGTCGGGTTCCTCGAAAACGATCTTGGCCATTGCCTGTTCCTAGTTCCTCATGTCCTTCATTGCCACGCTCTCGTCGCCAAGTCGCGCCGGATCGATCCTGGCGCGCTCGGCGATGAGCTGCTTGGACATCATGAATTCCGGCGCGCGGTTGACCGCGTCGACGGCGATCAGCGTTCCTTCGCGCAGGTAGAACACGGCGAAAGAGCGCCCTGTGTCAGGATTGCCGCGCACGACGGCCTGGTCGTGTCCGGCCGACAGGCCGGCCATCTGCATCTTCACATCGTACTGATCGGTCCAGAACCACGGCACCTGTATGGCCGGCGGCTTGCGCCCGCAGATTGCCGCCGCAGCAATGCGTGCCTGTTCGAGCGCGTTGTGCACCGATTCGAGCCGCAGGCGGCGCCCGACAAGGTCGTGATGCTGGCTGGTGCAGTCGCCGATGGCGTAGATCGATGCGTCACCCGTGCGGCACTGCGCGTCGACCACGATCCCGTCCTCGACCGCCAGCCCGGCTGCGCGGGCAAGCTCGACATTGGGCACCGCGCCCGCACCGACGACGACGATGTCGGCGTCGTACTGGGCATGCCCGTAATTGACGCGCTTGCCTTCCAAGCCGCGCACCGCGGCGCCGGTGTGGATGACGACGCCTTCCTCGCCGTGCAGCCGGGCATAGAATTGCGAGACGATCGGCCCGACACCGCGCGCCATGAGGCGCGGCGCCTGCTCCAGGACGGTCACGCCGACCCCGAGCTTCACCGCGACGGCCGCCAGCTCGAGGCCGATATAGCCGCCGCCGATCACCACCAGCGACTTGCCCGGCGCCAGACGGGCCCGGATGGCGTCGACGTCGGCAATGTTGCGCAGGTAGAAGGCGCCCGGCAGGGGCAGTTCACGCGGCCGACTGCCGGTGGCCAGAACCAGGGTCGAGTAGGGCAGTCGCGAACCATCGGCCAGGAGGACGGCCCGGCCTGCCCGATCGATGCGCTCGGCGCGCTGGCCCAACATCAGGCGACTGCCGGCTTTTTCGTAGAAGGCGGCGGGTTTGACGTACAGCCGGTCGAGCGCCAGCTCGCCGGCCAGAAACTTCTTGGACAGCGGCGGGCGCTGATAGGGCAGGTGCGGCTCGTCGCCGACCAGGCAGACCTCGCCGGCAAAGCCGTCCTGGGCCAGGCTGGCCACGAGCTGGCTGGCGGCCTGTCCCGCACCGATGATCACCAAAGGGGAAATCATGGACGCCATCCTGACCACTCCGCAGATGGTCGTCGAGGATCCGCGACTTTCACCGACCAGACGTTGGGGACATGCGTCGCGCCGGAAAGCTGACTATCATCAACTGATGGCTCGTCAGAAGTCCGGGGACAGGATCACCAAAGCCGACAAGACCCGAGCGCGTCTGATCGAGGTTGCCACCCGACTCTTCCAGGAGCACGGCTCGGACGAGGTGACGGTGCGCCGCATCGCGGCCGCGGCCAAGATCGAGGCCGGCAGCATCTACTACCACTTCGCCTCGCGTGATCAGATCCTGCGCGCGGTGCTGGAGCGCGGCGTCGGCAACGCACGCCAGGAGGTTCTGGCTGCGATCACCGAGGCGGGGGCGGACAGCTCGCCCTTGGCGCGCCTGCGCGCTGCGCTCGGTGCCCATCTCAAATACACGCTGCGGCATCATTTCTCGTCGCGCCTGAAGGCGATTCGCCGACTTCCCAAGCTCCTGCGCGAGCATCACATGCAGCAGGAGCGCGACTATGCGGCGATTTTCGCCGGCCTCCTGGAAGAGGCCGGGCGCAAGGGCCTGTTGCAACCGGGCTTTGATCCATCGGTCGTGCGTATGCTCGCCATGGGGGCGCTGACCTGGGTGGCGGAATGGTACGACCCCGAGGGCGCCATGAGCCCCGACGACATCGCCGACGAGCTGATGCGCGTGCTGACGAAAGGGATCGCGAAGTCGAGACTCAGTGCGGCGGCGCGATCAGGAACGCCTTGGACGAATTGAAGATCCAGGTGTCGACAAAGCCCGTCTCCCTGGGCTTGCGCTTGAGTTCGCTCATGGCGCCGGCGAGGCACATCCAGTTCAGGATCTCCTGCTGGCCGCTGTCCTCGACGGCGGCACCGGAATAGCCACGCCAGGTCTGCCAGTCGCAGTCACGCAGCGCCTCGTACATGCGCCGGTCGGCCGGCGTGTCTGGCCACAGGAAGTGGTTCTTCGCCGTCAGGAAGGCGTGGCTCCATCCCGACGAGGCGAGCAGCGCCACGCGGTAAGGCGATTGCGCCAGCACGCGCGCCGTCGCCGCGCCCATGTCGAACAGCCGCCTGGGTGTCGGCGCCGGCGGATCGAGGTCGGCATCATCGATCACGCGATCGAACACCGGCAGGCCGCCGCGCTGGGCGAGCACGCGCCGGCCGTAGCAATTGATGGCGAAGGGCACGATCGGATAATCGAAACCCTTGCGATGGTAGTCGAGGTACATGATCGCGTTGGTGAAGGCGTGGCCCAACGGATGATGCAGCGGCTTGTAGGCGTAGGCCGTGTCGAAGCCTTCCTCGATCAGCCGGGTCGCCAGCATCTTGGCCGCCGCACGATGACCGGACAGTTCGTAGGTCTTGTCGGTTTCGCCCCACACGTTGCCCGGCGGCGAGGCGAACTTGAAGCTCTCGTAGGCGCTGATGCAGTAAGGCGGCACCACGTCTTCCTTGAAGTTTTCGTACTGATCGTCGCCCCAGATCAGCACGAAGTCAGGTTTGAAGGCGTCGAGGGCGGCGCGAGTTTTGTCCATCCAGGCGACGAGATCGGCGCGATGGCGGGCAGCCGACGAGGCACCCTCGTCGTTGCCCCATTCGGCGCGCATCGGCTCGGGCCAGCCGGAGGGCGTGCGCAGCTCCTGCGGCAGTTTCGGATTCTGCAGCATCCTCTTCAGGATCCAGGCCATGCGATCGTCGTGACCATGCAGCGGCGGGTAGTGCGAGATCCCGAGGGCAAGAATTTCGGCCATGGCATTCCCGACAAACGGCAGAGTCTTTGTTCGCAACAGGGACAGACTGTTTTTAACTCTCGGCATGGCACCCCGTCGAGAGGTCGTCGACAGGGCCGAGAGACGGCGGCCTGGCGGTGGTAAGCCGGCGCCAGGAGCGCTACCTTGCCGGCATGAGGCCTGAGTTCCTGAGCTTGTCGGATCACGCATTGGCGGAGCGCATGCATCGCTGGGAGGCGCAAAGCCCCGACGATGACGCCGCCTTCGAGACGTTCCGCCGCGATCGCGCGATCCTGTCGCACGAAGCCTGGAAATCGCTGACCGAAGAGCTGGACTGCGATCGCGGACCGCTCGCCGAGGTCGGCGTGATGGTCTTCCCGCTGGACGAGGGTCTCGCCCAACGCCTGCTGCAGGCGATGTTCGCCGCGCCGCGCGTCAAGATGCGGCGCAAGCACTTCGCCATGGGCTATGTCAGCACCAGTTTCGCGCAGTGCGACTATCTCAACAGCAGCAACCAGTACCGCCAGCTGACGCCGGCCAGCCTGGCGCTGCTCGACGAGTTCCTGGCGACGGCCGGGCCGATGGTCGAGTCCGCCATTGGCCATCCCTACCGCATTGCCTCGACGCGGCAGTTCCAGCTCGTGCCCAACCGGCCGCAGGCCGACCGTCATCTCGACGGCTGGCCGGTCGCCATGCGCAAGATCTTCGTCCTGCCCCAGGGCTGCGGCACGCGGTCGAGCACGACCTGGTTCCGCCGCCGCGATGGCGAGGAGTTCACGTTGGAGAGCGAAAAGCCGATCTGGGTGCTGTTCGAGAACAGCGTCGTGCTGCATGCGCCGATTTCGGGCGTGGCGCTGCGTCCGACCATCGAATTCGACATCGTGCCCGCGCGGCAGACCAGTTTTGAGGTCGTCGATGCCGGACTGGGCGGCTGGTATCCGCACTTTCCGACCGAGGCCGAGCTGCATGCGGGCACGCGCCGGGCTTTGCAGTCCTTTCTCGCCGAGGTGCCGGACGGCGCGCCGGTCGAGAGCTGGCTCAGGCGCCTCGGCCGTTCGCTCGGCCGCCTGCGGCCCAAGGCGGGATGATCAGCGATCGTGCTTGTCGTGGTGGATCAGCAGCACGATGCCGATGCCGAGCAGGACCGCCGCCAGCAGGCCCACCGTCATGGCCACGTAGCCGGTGAGACTGAGGGTGGTGCCGGGTTGCCAGCCGACATAGAGCAGGCTGATGCTGGCGCACAGCGCGAGTGTCACCGCGCCGACCGCGAGGGTCGGCCCGACGCGCAACTTTGATCGTCTTGCCAATCTTCCGCTCTCCCATGCTGGAGGAAAGACGGGAGCGATTGTCGGCAACTCACTGCCTCGCTTGTGCGACCAATCGGTGGCAAGCTGCCGGCATGACAGAGCCCGTCGAACGCGAGGCCGCCTGCAGCTGCGGCCAGTTGCGCATTCGCACGACCGGTGCGCCTAGCATCGTGTCGTCGTGTCATTGCCTGGAGTGCCAGCGGCGCACCGGCTCGCTGTTCGGCGCCGCCGCCTTCTTCCCGCGCGCCGGGATTGTCGCCATCGAAGGTGAGCGCAGTACCTGGCGCCGCCAGGCCGACAGCGGCGCCTGGCTCGCCTTCCATTTCTGTCCCAAGTGCGGCTCGACCGTGTTCTGGGAGAACGAGCGCCTGCCCGACATCGTGAGCGTCGCGATCGGCGCCTTCGCCGATCCACATTTTCCCGCGCCTGTGCGCACGGTGTGGACGCGGACGAAGCACGACTGGCTCGGCTTCCCGGACATCCCGCACCATCCGGAGAGTCCGGCAACGCTGGTGCCGCGGTAGCTCATTGCTGGGAGCGCGCCACTCCGTGGCGCTCATGGGCTGTGTGATCTCCGAAGATGCGCACGGAGTGGCGCGCTCCCAGCAAAGAATCAGGCCGCCAGCTCGTTCTTGTAGACCGCGCCCGCCTTCATGATGAGCTTGAGGTTCTTCTCCGGATCCAGCAGCACGCCGACGTCGGCCAGCGGATTGCCCTCGACCACCAGCAGGTCGGCATGCGCGCCCTCGGCGATGACGCCGAGCATGCCTTTCTCCATCAGCAGCTCGGCATTGACGGCTGTCGCCGAGCGCACGACGTCGCCAGGGGAGTCGAGATCGCGGCGGATCTCGAACTCGCGCAGCTGGGATTTCTGCGCCTCCGGCCCCCACAGGTCGGTGCCAAAGCCGATCGGCACCCCGTGCTTGCGCGCCCAGCCGTAGACCTGGCGGCCGCGCTCGATCGTGCGCTCGAGGTTGGCGACGATGGTCGGCGGCAGGTGCTCGTGCGTCGCGCTTTCGACCCGCTGTACCAGGGAGATGAAGGTCGGCACGTAGAAGGCCCGGTGTTCGGCCATCATCACGACGGTCTCTTCGCTCACGAAGTTGGCGTGCTCGATCGACCGCACGCCGGCCTCCAGGCAGCGCCGCACGCCTTCGTCGGAATAGACGTGCGCCATCACGTAGGTGCCGCGCGCCGCCGCCTCTTCGACCGCAGCGCGCAATTCCTCCGGCGTGAATTCGTAGCGCGTCGCATGGCCCTCGGCGGGGAACACCACGCCGCCCGAGGCGAACAGCTTTATCTGCGTGGCGCCGCGCCGCAGTTCTTCGCGCGCGGCCTTGCGGACGGCGTCGGTGCCGTCGGTAATCACCGACATGACCGAGAACGGCCCGACATGGCCGCACGGATCGGTCTCCTCGTCGGGCGTGCGAAAGTCCGCGCCACCGCCGGTCTGGGTGAGCGCCCGGCCGGAATAGTAGAGCCGCGGCCCGATGATCTGGCCTTCCGCCAACAGCCTGGCCGTGGCGTGGTCGGCGCCGCCCGCCTCGCGGATGGTGGTGTAGCCGTCCATCAGGCAATTGCGCAGGTAGTTCGCCGAGGCGATGGCGATGTCGGCGGCCGGATTGGCGATGTTCTTGGGGGTCAGCGACAGGCCGGTGATATGAGCGTGGGCGTCGATGAGGCCCGGCATCAAGGTGCGGCCGCCGACATCGACGACCATGGCGCCAGCGGTGGCGATCGGCTTGGCCGACACCGCCGCGATGCGGCCATCACCCACCAGCAGGTTGAAACCGCGCTGCAGGTCGGCGAACCCGTCCAGCACGAGATTTGCGTTGATGAAGAGCGTCTGTGGCATGCAGTCAGTATATCATCGGCCGTGACTACGGGAGGAAGAATGGAATTCGCCAATCTCGACTATGCCGTCAGGGATCGCGTGGCGGAGATCACCATGCGGCGCGAGCCGGTGAACGCCATCAATCACGCCCTGATCGAGGACATCAACAACGCCTACCGCAAGGCCAAAGCCGATCCCGAGGTGCGCGCCGTCATTCTCACCAGCGCCTTCGATCGCTCGTTCAGCGCCGGCATGGACCTTGCGATGATCCGCAACGCCCGCGGCCTCGACCTGCGGCGCTACCTGGAGAAGCTCTACTTCGAGATGCACGACCTGCAGTATCGCCTGGGCAAGCCGACCATCGCCGCCCTGACCGGCCCGGCACGCGCCGCCGGCGTGACGCTCGCGGTCTCATGCGACGTGCTGATCGCCGCCGACACGGCAAGCCTCGGCTATCCCGAGATCCTGGTCGGCGTCATCCCGGCCATGCACTTCGTCCACCTGCCGCGCCAGATCGGCCGCCACAAGGCCTTCGAGCTGCTGTTCAGCGGCAAGCCGGTGTCGGCCGAGGAGGCATGCGCCATGGGACTGGTCAACCGGGTCGTGCCCGCTGGCGAGGTTTTGGACGAGGCGCGCCGCATGGCCCGCGACTTCGCCGCGAAGTCGCCGCTGGTCATGCAGCTCGCACGTGATTCCTTCATGCGCGCCAACGATTTCGAGTATCGCCGCGCCATCGAGAACGTGGTCGAGACGATCTGCAACATCATCGAGACCGACGACGCCCGGGAAGGCCTCAATGCCTTCAACGAAAAACGTGCACCGAACTGGTGAGCGATGACCCTCGATCCTTCCTCGGCTCTGGTCCTGTTTTCAGGGGGCCAGGACTCCACCACCTGCCTTGCCTGGGCGTTGTCGCGCTACCGGCGGGTCGAGACCATCGGCTTCTCCTACGGCCAGCGACACGCGGTCGAGATGGAGGTGCGCGAGCCGGTGCGTCGCGCCATTGCCAACCTCTCTGACGACTGGCGGCTGAGACTCGGGCCCGACCGTGTCGTGCCCCTCAATGTGCTGGGCGCCGTCAGCACGAGCGCGCTCACCGCCGACCTGCCCATGGGCACGCGGCCGGATGGGCTCCCCGCCACCTTCGTGCCCGGCCGCAACCTTGTCTTCCTGACCTTCGCCGCCATCGTGGCCTACCAGCGGGGCTTGAAGCACGTCGTCGCCGGTGTCTGCGAGACGGACTTCTCGGGCTATCCCGATTGCCGCGACGACACGGTCAAGGCCCTGCAAGTCGCGATCAATCTCGGCATGGAGGCGCGCCTGGTGCTGGAGACGCCGCTGATGTGGATCGACAAGGCCGACACCTGGCGGCTGGCCGGCCAGCTCGGCGGTCAGGGGCTGGTCGATCTCATCGTCCAGGAGACCCATACCTGCTACCTGGGCGACCGTTCGCACCGCCATGACTGGGGCGTGGGCTGCGGGACCTGCGATGCCTGCCGGCTGCGCGCCAGCGGCTGGGTGCGCTATCGGGCCGAGGCCCCCTTGAAACTCCCGTAAGCCCTCCCAAATCGACGGCCGCGGTGCGCCTTCAAAAGGGCCCGCATATTTGTCTCGGCATGTCGCTCCACGGAGGACGTGATGATGCAAATTGGCGATCTGACGCCCCAGCCACAGGCCTTCCCGCACGCCTTGCCGGCGGCCGAGGCCGACAAACACCAGCCGCCTTGCCGCCGCCAGCCCGAAGAGGAGCAGGAGCCCCTGTTCGTGTCGCCGCCATCGACGCCTTGGCCGCGCGTCTTTCCGGGGCTATAGCCGGTCAGGCTGACTGAAACCATGGACGGACACCGATGAACGGGGACGCAGGCGGCGCGCAATCGCATCAATTCCAGGCGGAGGTCGCCGAGCTTCTGAGCCTGATGGTCCACTCGGTCTATTCCGAGACCGACGTGTTCTTGCGCGAGCTGATCTCCAATGCGTCGGACGCCCTGGACAAGCTACGCTATGAGGCGATCGCCAACCCCGCGCTGCTGGCCGGCGCCGAGAAGCTCGAGATTCGTCTCAAGCCGGATGCGACCGCCAAGACGCTCACCATCTCCGATACCGGCATCGGCATGGACCGCCAGGAACTCGTCGACAATCTCGGCACTGTGGCGCGCTCGGGCACCAAGGCCTTCCTCAAGGGCCTGAAGGATGCCAAGGACGGGCAGGGCCTGATCGGCCAGTTCGGTGTCGGCTTCTATTCGGCCTTCATGGTGGCCGACCGCATCACCGTGACCAGCACGCGCGCCGGCACGTCGGAGACCTGGGTGTGGACGTCGTCGGGCGGCGCGGGCTTCGAGATGGCGCGGGCCACCGAGGAGCAGGCGAGCCGCGTGCCGCGCGGCACCGAGATCGTCCTGCACCTGAAGGACGACGCGGCGCGCTACCTTCAGCCCTTCGAGCTCGAGCGGGTGATCCACACCTACTCCGAGCACATCCTCTTCCCGATCGAGCTCGTGGACGACAAGGGCGAGGCGCGGCAGGTCAACGCCGCCAGCGCGCTGTGGCAGCGGCCCAGGTCGGAGCTGAAGGCCGAGGACTACACCCAGGCCTACCGCTCGATCGCCATGGCGTTCGACGAGCCTGCGCTCACCCTGCACTACAAGGTCGAGGGCCGGCAGGCCTACGCCGTGCTGCTGTTCGTGCCGACCACGCCGCCCTTCGACCTGGCCGATCCCGGCCGCAAGGGGCGGGTGAAGCTCTACGTGCGGCGCGTCTACATCACCGACGATGCCGATCTCCTGCCGCCCTGGCTGCGCTTCGTGCGCGGTGTGGTCGACAGCGAGGACCTGCCGCTCAACCTGTCGCGCGAGATGTTGCAGAACAACCCGCAGGTGACGCAGATCCGCAACGGTCTCACCACGCGCGTCGTCGGTGAGATGGAAAACTGTGCCACCAAGGATGCCGAGACCTGGACCAAGATCTGGAACGCCTTCGGCTCGGTCCTCAAGGAAGGGCTCTACGAAGACCATGAGCGGCGCGGCCAGCTTCTCGCGCTGGCGCGCTTCGCGACAACGACCACGGACGCACCGCGCTCGCTCAAGGACTATGTCACCGATCTCAAGCCTAACCAGACCGAGATCTACTATCTCGTTGGTGACAGTGCGGAGCGGCTGAAATCCAACCCCAAGCTCGAGGCGGCAAGTGCCCGCGGCATAGAAGTGCTGTTGCTGACCGATCCGATCGATGCCTTCTGGACGGCCATGCCGCAGGACTTCGAGGGCAAGCCGTTGCGCTCGCTGAGCCAGGGCGATGTCGACTTCGGCTCGATCCCCTTGCTCGACGACAAGGCCGAGGACAAGGCGTCGAGCGATGAGGACACGGCCATCCTCAAGACGGTGAAGGACGCGCTGGGCGACAAGGTCTCCGACGTGCGCGCCTCGCAGCGCCTGACCGAGAGCGCGGCCTGCCTGGTTGCCGGCGCCCAGGGCCGCGACCGCGAGCTCGAGCGCCTGTTGGCCCGCGCCAACCGCGGCAGCGGCGCCAAGCCGATCCTCGAGCTCAACATGCGGCACGATCTCGTGAAGGCGATCGTTGCAGCCCACAACGACGAGGCAGCCGAACTCGCCAACCTCCTGCTCGACCAGGCCCACATCCTCGACGGCGAGGTGCCGGCCGATCCGGCGGCCTTCGCGCGACGGCTCAACGCCTTCGTCGTGCGCGGATTGGGCAAGACCTCATAGGAGCGCGGACCTCGGACCTGAAGGCCGCGCTCCATCATGAAAGCTCGACGATAACGCCTTCGTTGTCGCGCAAGGCGAGCGCGTCGGCGACCGGCTCGCCGTCGCGATCACCGTGGGTCGACAGAACGAGACGGCCGCGGACTTCGCCCGAGGCGAAGTCGACCTCGACGGGCTCGGCACCGAGATTGAGCGCCACGACGAAGCGCTCGCGCTCCAGCGCGCGCTGGAAAAGCAGCAGGTCGCCGGTGGCGGCGATCGGCCGGTAGTCGCCGATCGCCAGCGCCGGATGGCCGCGGCGCAGGGCGACCAGCCGCTTGTGCAAGGTGAAGATCGAGGTGCGGTCGGCGCGCTGGTTCTCGACATTGAGCTGGCGGTGGTCCTCGCCCAGCGGCAGCCAGGGATCGCCCTCGGTGAAGCCCGCCTTGTCCGACGTATCCCATTGCATCGGCGTGCGGCAGCCGTCGCGGCCCAGGCCCAGTCCCGGCACGTTCAGCTCGTAGGGGTCGCGCGCGCGGTGCGGCGGGATCCTGATCTGCCGCATGCCGATCTCGTCGCCGTAATAGAGCGTCGGCATGCCGCGCAAGGTCAGCAGCAGCATGGCCGCCACCTTGGCCTGCGCGTCGCCCACCCGCGAGGCGATGCGCGGCTTGTCGTGATTGCCCAGCACCCAGTTCGGCCAACCGCCCTCGGGCAGGGCTGCTTCATAGCGGTCGATCAGGCCGGCGAGATGCCGCGCGTGCCAGGGTGCGCTCAGCAGTGCAAAGTTGAATGGCAGGTGCAGGCCGCCGAGGTCGCGGCCGTAATAGACCACCAGCTTCTCGAAGGGCAGGTTGAGTTCGCCGATCAGCAGGCGGTCGGGAAATTCGTCGATCACGCCGCGCAATCCGGCGATGACGTCGTGGGCTTCCAGCCGATCGGCCGTGTAGAGCGGCAGGACGGCGGTATCCGGCGGGTCGCCGTCGCGGTAGGCGGGGTTGGCCGGATTGTCGCGAAACGCCTCGTCCTTGATCAGATGGCGGATGGCGTCGGCGCGAAAGCCGTCGACGCCGCGCTTCAGCCAGAAGCGCACGACCTCGTGCATGGCGGTGCGCATTTCGGGATTGCGCCAGTTGAGGTCGGGCTGCGAGGTGAGGAAAGTGTGAAGGTAATACTGGCCGCTGGCGTCGTCGCATTCCCACGCCCCGCCACCGAACTCCGACAGCCAGTTGTTGGGCGGCCCGCCGCCGGGCGCCGGATCGCGCCAGATGTACCAGTCACGCTTGGCCGAGGTGCGTGCGGCGCGGCTTTCCTGGAACCAGGGATGCTGGTCGGAGGTGTGGTTGGCCACCAGGTCGAGGATGACCTTGAGGCCGCGTGCATGGGCGTCGGCCAGCAAGGCATCGAAATCGGCGAGCGAGCCGAACAGCGGATCGATGTCGCAATAGTCCGCCACGTCGTAGCCGAAGTCGGCCATGGGCGAGGGGAAGACAGGCGACAGCCACAGCGCATCGACGCCGAGCTCGACCAGGTGATCGAGTCGTTGGCGGATGCCGGCGATGTCGCCCACGCCGCTGCCGTCGCTGTCCTGAAAGGATCGCGGGTAGATCTGATAGAGGACAGCGCGCTGCCACCAAGTGGGATCGGCCATGCCCAGCGTCCGCTCGCCTCAGGAGAGATCGACGCCCAGTCGGCCGCGGCGGCCCAAGACTTCGATCGAGAGGTCGCTGCCGCGGCGGTGCAGCGCCACGTCGACCGCCGCATCGCCGAGCGACAGGCGGCGCAGCGTCACGTCATCCAGGAAATCCGGCAACAACGGCTCGTCGAACGCCACCGAGCCGCGCGCCGTGTCGAAGCGCAAGCCGAGGCAGGACTGCAGCAGGGACAGCGGCGTCGCCGCCGCCCAGGCCTGCGGCGAGCAAGCGACGGGATAGAAGGTGGGACCATGCGCGCGCTCGCGCGGGAAGCCGCAGAACAGCTCGGGCAGGCGGCGCAGGTCGATATAGGCCGAGGCTGCGAACAGGCCGCCGAACAGGCGCGCCGCCTCGCGCCGCAGGCCGTAGCGCGCGAAACCCGCGGCGATCAGGGCGTTGTCGTGCGGCCACACCGAGCCGTTGTGGTAGCTCATGGGGTTGTAACGCGCCTCGCCGACGGCGAGCGTGCGTACGCCCCAGCCGGAGAAGAAGGCGTTCGACGTCAGTGTCCGCGCCACCGCCGCGGCACGCTCGGGCCGGGCGATACCGCTGAACAGCGCATGCCCGGCGTTGGAAGCGCGCACCCGGCAGGGTCTCTTGTCGCCGTCGAGGGCGAGCACGTAGGTGCCGAGCCTCTTGTCGAAGAAGGCATCGTCGAAGCGCAGTTTCAGGCGGTTGGCGCGTTCGGTGTAGCCACCGGCGGCTTGGTCGTCTTCCAGCCGGCGTGCAATCAGCGCAGCGGCCTGCCAGGCGCCGAAGGCATAGGCCTGGACCTCGACCAGGGCGACCGGTCCGTGCGCCAACGAGCCATCGGCGTGGAAGATCGAATCGTGGCTGTCCTTCCAGCCCTGGTTGATCAGCCCGGTGTCGCGCTTGCGGCCATACTCGATGAAGCCGTCGCCGTCGCGATCGCCCGATTCGTCCATCCAGCGCAGCGCCGCCAGGACGTTCGGCCACAACTTGCGCACCGTCTCGACGTCGTCGGTGCGCTCGAGATAGGCGCCGGCCAACATGACGAACAGCGGCGTGGAATCGACGCTGCCGTAGTAATGCCGGAACGGCACCTCGCCCAGCAGCGCCATCTCGCCCTGGCGCATCTCGTGCAGGATCTTGCCGGGTTCGGCGTCGGCCGCCTCGTCGGTGGTCTCGGCCTGGTGGCGCGCCAGGTGGCGCAGCACGCCGCGGGCGAGGGCGGGATCGAGCCACAGCGTCTGCATGGCGGTGATCAGGGCGTCGCGGCCGAAGACCGTGCTGAACCACGGAATACCGGCATAGGGATAGGGACCGTCCGGCGTGTCGGTAACCAGCATGTAGAGGTCGGAGATCGACCGGCGTATGGCCTCGTTGAACGTGGTGTTGGTGCTGGTGATCGTCGTGGCGCGGGCCGCTGCGGTGCGCAAGGTCCGCCGCGACCGCCGCAGCGCCTGCAGGAACCCGGGCCTTGCCTGATCCTGCGCGTTCTCATCGGCGGCGCAGTCGATCGTGAGGTCGATATTGCGTGTTTCGCCGGGCTGCAGGACAAGATCGAACAAGGCGCCATCGACACTGAGCTTGTCCGGCGGCGGGGCAAAGCTCACCACCGTGCGGCGCGTCAGGCCGTCGAGGCCGGTATAGCCCAGCGTCACCGCGTTGCCGTTCACCGAGCCGGCATGGCGCAGGCCATGGCGCTCTCGGCGCGTGCCGCGGACTTCGAACAGGTCGGCGAAGTCGGCGGCGAACGACAGGCCAAGTCGCAGACGTTGTGGCGTGCTGCCGAAGTGGCGCACCGCCAGCCGCTCGTGGCAGGCCGCCTGCCACAAAAAGCGCATCCGGCGCAGATGCACCATGTCGTGTTCGAGGGCCAGGCGGCCCAACGTGTCGTAGAGGTCGGGATTGGTGAGATCGCAGGTCAGCATGGCGTTGTCATCGCGCAGCGTGGAGCTGAGCAGCATCGGCCGCTGGCCGTCGAGCGTCACCAGGAGGTGGGAGAGGTACCGCGTGTCGCGATGATAGAGGCCTTCGGGACTGCCGGGGCCGGCGACCGCATCGCCATTGGGGTCGAACACGCCGAAACTGTCGCCATGCTTCAGGGTGCGCGGCCGGCGCTCCTGCAGGGAAGTGGCAGCCGGAATGAAGAACTGCGCCGTCGGCACGCCCGGGCCGGCGGGAGCAGGGGCGTGGGCCACTTCCCCCGCGTTCTTCATGCCGTGTTGCCTGTCATTCGGCAGCGCTTAGCTCGACCGGTTGGCGCGTGTCCAGCAGGCGGCGATAGATCGCGACATAGTCGCGGGCCATGCGCGCCGCGGTGAAGCGCTGGTCGAAGACCTCGCGGATGCGCCCGCGATCGAGATTGCCGATCAGGCTGACGGCCGAGACTGCCTCCTCGACACTGTCGACCACGAAGCCGGTGACGCCGGGATCGACGACCTCGGGCACCGAGCCGCACTTCCAGGCGATGACCGGCGTGCCGCAGGCCATCGCTTCGATCATGACCAACCCGAACGGCTCGGCCCAGTCGATGGGAAACAGGAGCGCCGAGGCGTTGCCTAGAAATTCCGCCTTCTCGGCATCGCCGATCTCGCCGATGTAGTGCACGTTGGCATGGCGCCGGACCAGGGGCTCGATCTCCTCGCGCCAGTAGTCGCGATCGACCTTGTCGATCTTGGCGGCGATGCGCAGTTCGCGCCCGCTGCGGGCGGCGATCTCGATCGCCCGGTCGGGCCGCTTCTCGGGCGAGATGCGGCCCAGGAAGGCGAGATAGTCGCCGCGGCGCGACGCGAGCGGTTTCAGCAGGTTCTGTGGCAGGCCGTGATGGATGCGGCCCGCCCAGTTGACCGGCGGCATGGGCGTGCGCTGGTTGTCGGAGATCGAGACCAGCGGCGCCTCGCTGAAGGCGCTGTAGAGCGGGTGCATGTCGGGAAGATCGAGGCGGCCGTGCATGGTCGTCACGGTACGCCAGGCAAAGTCGCGGATCACCGGGTAATGCAGCAGGTCGACGTGAAAATGCAGCACATCGAACGTCGGCGCGAGCCGGCGGACCTCGTCGAGCATGATGAGGTGATAGGGGATCGGATCCTTGACGTCGCTCAAGCGCAGCGCCTTCGCCGTGCACGGCAGCAGATGCGCGCTGGTCAGCGAATCGCCGCTCGCGAACAGGGTGACGTCGTGGCCCTGCGCGACCAGTTCCTCGGTCAAGTAGGAGACGATGCGTTCGGTCCCGCCATAGAAGCGGGGCGGCACGCTTTCCATAAGGGGCGCGACCTGGGCGATCTTCATCGGGATCCCTCGCTCGGCATCCCGCCGGCCCAAGCCCGGGATACGCTGTCAATGTCGCAACGATCTCACGGGGAATTTGGTTGCCGCTGCCGGTCAGGGCTGGGTTTTTATGGTGAACGGAATGTCGCCCTCGGTGACCTTGGCGCCTTCCATGGTGTGCACCGTCCAGCGCAGCATGTATTGGCCAGGCGCCAGGGTCGGTGCGCGGGCGAACAGCACCTCGGGCGACGATTGCAGCCGCGGTTGCAGATACTCGACGAGCTTGCCGTCGCGCCAGATCGACAGGCGCGAGTGGATGTGGTCGATCGGCCGGTCGAAGCGCACGAAGAACGAACTGCTCGGCTCGCCGATCACGGCCTCGGCCTTGGGAGCAGAGTCCATGACTTGCACGTCTTGCGCCGCAGCGGACGCAGAGAATGCCATCGCGAACAGGCCGATCAGGACCGGCCGCCAGGTCGAGAATTCCATGCAGGATAATTTCTTCAATCATGCAAGGAGTAAAGGGCGGAAGCGTCACACGACCTTGACGGCGATATCGCCCGAGACGTCGACGTTGGAGCGGTCGCCCGAAGCGCGCAGCAGCACCGAGCCTTTGCCGCCGATCTTGGCGTACTTCATCTTGCCCTCGAACCCGCCGTAGCCCTCGATGCGGCAGCCGTCGAGCAACATGCTGCCGCCGTTGAGGAAAGCCTCGACCAGGTAGGGCTGTGATTTGAAGGTGCTGGCGCGGCAGGCGAACAGGCGGCCTTCGTTGGAGAGCTTGATGCCGCAGCCGCCGTTGTTCTCGAAGCCGCAGCCCATGGCCATGGAGAACCCGCTGGTGGCGAGCAGGCCTGGTCCCTTGTTCTCGACAAAGTACGTCTGCGAGATGTTGAGATCGCGCGGCTCCTGGTAGGGGATGTTGCTCTGAGTCTCGATGCCGGCATTGCCGTTCTTGCGCATCTGACCGCCGAAGATGGCGATCGCCGAGACGATGCCGATATCGCCGATCGATCCGTTGTTTTTGAAGGTCATGCCGTTGCGACCGTTGTCGGCGCAGGTCACGCCGTGCAATTCGCCCTCGAACACGCTGCCGTCGAAGTGCAGTCCGTCGCGTGCGAAATGTTCGATGTCGAGGTTCATCAGCTTCCAGCTGTAGAGCCAGCTGTGGTTGGTGAGGCACTCCAGGCCGATCGCGTCCTGTGCGGGACTCTCGGCGAGAATCGTGCCGTTCATGATCTTCATGCCGCGCAAGGCCACGTTCTTGGCGTGCGCGGGAATGCGGATGGTGATCGCGCGCTTGGCTCCGTCGTTGAAGTCGGCGATCAGCTTGGCGCCGTTGAGGTCGAGCCCCGGGCCGAGCTGGTTGGACGCGACCTCGATCACGATGGGTCGGCGCAGCCGCACATTGCCACCGCGCCAGTCGAGCACGTCGCCGGCGGCGAACTTGGCGCGCAGCGCCTCCTCGAAGCCTGCCGCCTCCGTTTCCTTGCTCTGGGCGAGGGCAGGGGCGGCAACGGCCGTGGCGGTTGCCGACGCCGCGGCCAAGAACCTCCGTCGGGTCGTAGGCATGAGCCACAGTGTCCCGGGCGGGACTGTCCCGGCGAGTGATCGAGTTGTGGCCGGAACAAACCGGCGCCCGGATCGTTCCCAGCGGATGGCCCGCATGCTCAGGATCCTGGCCTGGACGGCCGGCGTTCTCGTTGCCCTGGTCGGTATCGCGATCGGGGCCGTGTACTTTTATGTCACGTCGGACGACTTCCGCGGCCGGATCGAAACCCATGCCAGCGCGCTGTCGGGACGCAAGACCACGATCTCCGACATCTCGATCGACTGGGGATGGACGCCCCATGTCCATATGAGCGGGGTTGAATTCGCCAACGCCAAATGGGCGAAGGAACCCTACATGCTCAAGGCCGAGCGGCTCGATTTCGAGATCCGCCCGTGGCCGTTGCTCAAGGGCGACTTGGTTCTGCCCAGCCTGGTTCTGCGCAAACCCGAAATGGTGGTCGAAAAGGGCGATCGCGACCAGCTCAACTGGGATCTGGGGGAGGCGCCGCCCGCCGCCGCGGTTGCCAAGCAGGCGGTCGAGCCCGACAACCGTTTCGAAACGCCGGTGATCGGCCGGCTGGAGGTCACCGAAGGCAAGCTCACCTATCGCGATCCCAAGCGGAAGCTCGAGCTCGACGGCACGGTCTCGACCGCGACCGGCACGGGCGGCGACCCTGCGCAGGCCAAGCTGGAACTCAAGGGCAAGCTCGAAGGCCAGCCGCTCACCATTCGCTTCGTCGGCGGCTCGCTGATCATGTTGCGCGACACCGAGCAGCCCTATCCGCTCGATCTCGATGTCAGCTTCGGCGCCACCAAGCTCAAGGCCAAGGGCACGGTGATGGACCCCTTCCAGTGGACCGGCGCCGACGTCCAGCTCGCGCTATCGGGCCACGACCTCGCCGACATCTATCCGCTGCTCGGCATCCCCGGTCCGCCGACGCCGCCGTACAACATCACCGGCAAGCTGCATCGCGAAGAGGGCGTGTGGAAATTCGTCCAGAGCAAGTGGCATGTCGGCGACAGCGACCTCACCGGCGACGTGCTGGTCGACACGCGGCGCAAGCCCGGTCATCTCACGGCCAAGCTCGTCTCGCAGAAGCTGGTCTTCGCCGACCTGGCGCCGCTGGTCGGCGCGCCGCCCGACAAGCCCGGCGGCAACGTCTCGCCTCAGCAGCGCCAGACGCAGCAGCAGCTCGAGGCCACCGGCGATCTCTTCCCCAACCTGCCCCTCAAGGTCGAGAAGCTCCGGGCGATGAACATGGACGTCACGCTCGACGCCAGGCGCGTGATCGCGCCGAGCTACCTGCCGGTGCAGGCCCTGTCGTTCCGTGTCGTGGTGCAGGACGGCGTGGCGACGGCCAAGCCGCTCACCCTGATCCTGCTGGGCGACGGCCAGAGTGCGGGCGCCGGCAAGATCGCAGGCGAGCTGGTGGTCGACGCCAGGACCGACACGCCCAAGGTGCGCACCAGCCTGGTGGCAAGCGACATCGAACTGCGCAACTTCTTCCGCAATTCGCGCTACTTCGACGCGACCTACGGCAAGGTGCAGGGCCGCGTCGTGCTGGCCGGCACCGGGCGCTCGCTCGCCCAGGTCATGGGCACGGCCGATGGCCATGTCGCAGCGGCGCTGGGCGGCGGGTCGGTCTCCAGCCTGATGGTGAGCCTCGCCGGATTGCAGATTTTTGACGCACTGATCCTCTACGTCACCGGCGACAACCGCATTCCCATCAAGTGCGCCATCGGGCGGCTGAACCTCAACCACGGCACCGTCACCTTCGACCGCACCCTGCTCGACACCCAGAAGTCGGTCCTGCACGTGCAGGGCCAGGCCTCGCTGATCACCCAGGCGGTCAAGGCCGAGATCGACGCCGACGCCAAGCAATTCGACCTTTTGGACCTGCATGGCGCAGTGGTCGTGCAAGGGAAGCTGCGCCAGCCGCATGTCTCGCTCGGCCGCATCTTCCCGATCCCCACCCCGGTGATCGGCACGGCCAAGGACGTGGCCTGCGGGGCCGCCACGCAACAATTGTTCTCCGGCCAATAGCGACCAAGCGACTCCTTCATCGCGACACCCCACTCAAGGTATAAGGGAGTGGGGGCGGAGCGAGGGCAGAAAGAGGACTGGTCGAGGTGGCAGGTCGGCAGACGGCGAGACGCAAGGCAAAGACGGGCCCACAGGCCCCGCGGGGCGGGCGCGCCATGCGTCAGCCGGTAGCCACCGATGGCTTCTGGCCGGGCCAGCAGGGCTACGCGATCATCCCGTGGTGGAATCCGCTGCATTGGAACTGGCGGCGCGGCCTGGTGCGATTGTGGCTGCTCGCCTCGCTGATGTGGGCGGGCTACTGGCTCTACAATCTCCAGCTTGCCTGCGCTTTCTGGTTTGCCCCCTGGTGCGAGGCGCCGGCCCATGTCGACTGGCCGAACGGCAGCATGGTGCTGGGCCTGGCGATGGTGCTGCTGAGCGGCCCTCTGCTCATGCTGGTCGCGTGGTGGGTCGTCCGCTGGGCGGTCCGCGGCCTCCTGGCGCGCCGCGCCCGTTAGAGTGGCGCGACCGGCTCGAAGGCCGGCGACCTCAATCCCAACTGCCTGAAAGCCTCCGCTCGCGTCGCCACCACGTCGGTGTCTTCACCGGCTCGGCCCTGATGGGGGCCATGCAGGCGCAAGGGCACGAAGGTGTCGATCGGCGGCGCCGCCATGATGCGCCGGGTGCCGCGGATCGCTCGCCGGTTGGTCGCGAATTGCGGCCAGTCTCGCAGTTGCAGGGCAAGCTCCGTGACCTTGGTGAAATCGAGAATCACCGCGAACGGCCCGTGAAGCGCCGCCAGGGCGCGGGCCGCCGTGTCCAAGTCGATGGTTGTCTGCTTGGTGAAGATGCCGGAGAAGGACGCCACAGGACCTTGTTGGTCTGATCGAAGGACAACGCAAGAGGGTGATCGACGGCGTCACTCAGCATCGCCTCTCTTATACGACGCGCTGCGGCGATGGCGAAAAGGATCGTTCCACAGCGCGGGTGTCGCTTCCCCTACCCGTGGTAGCGAAGATCGCGCTGTTCTTCGCGCAGCGTGCGACGATCGCACGTCTCGCCGTCATTGCTGGCTGCTGGTGCTCGACGGCGCCTGCACCGGTCGACCGCGATCGTCCGGCCTGGTCGCTGGCGTCGGATGGCCGGCAGCTGGCGGACCATGCGCCTGGTCGGGTGCAGCAACACCGAGCCGGCCCGCCGAGTTGCGCCGGTTATTTGTAGGAGGAGATCTCGATCAGGCTGCCATCGGGATCGCGGCAATAGACCGAGACGATCGTGCCCTGGGCGCCGCGCTTGTCGGACGGCCCTTCGATGACCGCCACGCCGCAGCCGCGCAGATGATCGGCCACCGCCCGCGGTGAAGCGCTGGTCAGGAAGCAGAGGTCGTCGCTGCCTGCCTTCTCGTGGTCGGCGGTGAACCACTCCTCCTTACTGGCCGACAGGGGCCTGAGGTTGATCTTCTGCTGGCCGAACTTCACCGATGTGCGACGGACCTTGCCCGGCCCGGGATCGAAATCCTCGCGAGTCATGCCGAGCACGCGCTGGTACCAGGCTGCGGCCGCCTCGACATCGCGCACGTTGATGACGAGATGGTCGATGGCATCGACGGTGAGCGCCATGGCGGGAACCTCCTTGGAGGTTCGGTGTAACATGTCTTCGCCACGCTCGGCATGGCGCCCGCTGATGTCCACCGAGCGCCTGACGGCCGCTCCTAGGGCCGGATGTAGGTCCAGCCACGTTCCTGCAGTTCCATGAGCCGCACCACACCCGACTTCACCACGGTGGCCTGAGCCACCAGCGGAATCGCCTTGTTCTCGGCCTTGCCCATGTTCTCCTGGGTGTTGCCGCAGGCCTTGAACGAGATCGCCGGACTCTTCTCGGCAATCGCCTTGATCCGGTCCTTCACCGGCGAGGTATCGTCCCGCAGCATGTGCAGGCCGGGTCCGAACGTGACGATCTCGATCTCGATCTTCTCGCCGCGCTCCTTGTAGTACTGATCGACATTGGTCGCGTTGTTGAGCGCCAGCGTCATCGTCGCCGACTCGTTGCTGTTGACCTGCAGCACCAACTGATGCGCCGTCTTGGACGCCGCGGCCGGCGGTCGCGCCGCGAGCTCCCGGCTCTGCGCCATTGCCGGCGGGGCAAGAATGAGCAGCGCCACGCATACAGCGGCAAGATGCATCGCCTGATCGAACTTCGTCATCGTGTACTCCTCAGTTGCGGGGCCATTTGCAGGGACCGGCCAGCCGGGCGACCAGCGTCTTGATGCCGGAGAGGTCGTATCGTCCTTCGAGCGTTTCGCCCTGCCGATCGGCGAGGCGGAAGGCGATGGTGCCTTCTGCCGGCAGCGACCTCAGGAAACCCGCGACATCGCCCTTCAGGGCGATGCCGCTGCCCGATGACGACAGCCCGCTGGTAACCGTCACCGGTGAGGCGCCGTTGACCAGGTAGCTCACGACATGGTCCTCGACGCGGCGCATCAGGGGCGCGCTGCGGATCACCATCTCGCTGCGGCCGCCGCGGCACTGGATCGAAAGCTGCAGGACGCCATCGGGTTGGGCGCTGGATGAGGCCGTGGCGATGGCGACCGGCGAATAGTCGATGGGAGATCGCGTCTCGCTGACGATCCATTTGCCGGCCGCGGGCGCCGCGCCGGGCGGAGCGGCCGGAGGTTTGGCGGCACGAGGCGGGGCAGGTGCCGGGATAGGTGCGGCTGTGGGCTCGGGAGTGGGCGGTGGCGCCGGCGTCGCCGCCACTTGTGGCGGCAGCGGTGATGGGGCGTCGCCGGAAAGCTTCTCCAGGCAACGCATCCGCTCGACATAGGAGGGCAGCGAACAGGTGCTGAGCGCTTCGCTGCCGTTTTGCGCCAGTGCGGCGGCGCTTGCGAGCGCGACCACCGCACCGCAGAGCGCCGCGGTCCTCATCGCTTTTCCACCGTCTTGCGCTGCTGCCGGTCGAGCCACTCCTGGGTCGCCGGGAAGCGCGCGAGGCCGGGCACCGTAGCGCCCAGGTTGATCGTTTTCCATTTGGGGTCGAAACCCGCGACCTGCAGCTTGTCGATGCGGTTGAACAGATGGTCGCTGAAACGGGCGACCCGCTGATAGCGGTTGGAGCCGCCCGGCCAGTTGTAGGAGACCAGCGCCGTCGACACCGACACGGTGGGGATGCGCTCGCCGGCCTTGATCAGGCCGGGATAGTCGGCCGCTTCCAGCGTTGCCGGCAGGTAATAGTCCTCGAACTTTGCATCGTAGGTCACCGGCAGGAACTTGAAGCCGGGCGCCCATTGCCCGCGCAGGAAGGCGTCGACCGGCTTGGAGGTGATGAAGACCACCGCCGCCATGTCGTTCTCGCCCTTCTTCATCTGCTGCAGCGCCAGCGGATGCGGGATGAAGGTCTTGTCGATGTCGACGCCGAGCCGGCTGAACAGCAATGGACCGGAATAGGCGGCCGCCGTGCCCAGCGTGTTGAAGTTCACCTTCTTGCCGGCGAGGTCATTGAGGCTCTGGATCTCGGGCCGCACGAAGATGTGCAACTCCGATGGGAACAGGTTCAGCAGGTAGGTGACGTGCTGGCGGATCTCGGGAAGCTGGATGCGGTATTCCTCCAGCGAATCGGAGTTGATGATCGCGAGATCGACGCCCCGCAGGTAGAGCAGGGAGTTCAGATTCTCGGTCGGCCCGCGCGTGACGATGGGCAGGACATGCAGGTTCTCGCCGTCATCGACCACGCGCGCCATCTCCGAGGCGAGTCTGATCGGCGCCCCTTCGATCAGGCCGGCTGCCAGCCCGACGGTCCAGGCGTTGATCTTCTCCTGCTGGGCGCCGAAGTTCAGCGGACGCGCCATGGATCCTGGCGCGTCGTCGCCGATTGGTCCTGGCGGGGCGCCACCGCGGCCTGCTCGCGCGGCTGCGCCATCGCCAGGTGCGGCAGCAGCGCCAGCGCGACTGCTGCCGAAAGTCCCAGCACGCCCAGGAGACGTGCGCCGGACAAGGTAATCATTGTTCAATCCTCCCTGCAGACTCGTCCTCTATCGTCGTAAGCCCGCCAATCGATCCTTCGCCGCCGCGACGCCGCCGGCCAAGGCCTTGGCGTAGAGATCTCCGGCCCGCGCCGTGTCGCCTTGCGTGCCCAGAGTTCCCCATGCCGTCAGGACGGCGGGGTCGAATGTCTCGGCAAGCGCGAACAGCGCCGGCGCGCTGCCGAACCCGGCCGCATGTTCCAGCACCACACGCGCTGCGCCAATATCGCCCTGGGCGACCAGCAGGTTGGCGCGGGACAGGAGGCGCATCACGTCGGAATCGGCCTTCTCCGCCGGCGGTTTGTCGCTCGTCGCTTCGGCTGCGGGCGGGACAGGTTCCGGCACGGCGTTGCGCCCGGTGGCGACCTGTCGCTCGAGCTCCTGGTTTCGGTCGCGCTCCTGAGCCAGCGACTGCGCATAGCCGGCTGCCGCCGCCTCCGATTGCTGCCGCGCCTGTTGCAAGGCATCGCGTTCCTGAGCGAACGATTGCGCCGCGTCGGCCGCCGTTTCGGATTGCCGCCGCGCCTGTTGCAAGGCATCGCGTTCCCGAGCGAGCGACTGCGCGGCGTTGGCCGCCGCCGCTTCGGATTGCCGCCGCGCCTGTTGCAAGGCATCGCGTTCCCGAGCGAGCGACTGCGCGGCGTTGGCGGCCGCCGCTTCGGATTGCTGCCGCGCCTGTTGCAGGGCATCGCGTTCCCGAGCGAACGACTGCGTCGCGTTGGCGGCTGCCGCTTCGGATTGCTGCAACGCCAGTTGCAGCGCCTCCCGTTCCTGATCCTGGGCCGCCGCCTTGTCGGCTAGCGCCGCGGCCCGGTCGCCGAGCTCACGCGATGTAGCAGCCAACGCCGCACTGAGCTTTTGGACCCTGTCCTGTTCCTGTTGCAGGGCCTGCCTGGTATCGGCGAGCTCCAACCCGATTCGAGCGGCCGGCGCGCTCGCCACCCACCAGCCGGCCAGCCCGGCGACCGCACAGGCGGCGATCGACGCGACCCAGAGCAGGGGGGCACGCCACTCAGGCCGCGGCGCCTCCGGAGCGGAGACGATAGCGAGGGCGGTGGAGAGGCTGGTTGCTGATTTGCTGTTGCGCCAAGCCACGAGCTGCCGGTCCAGCCGGTGGCGATAGCGCAGCAAGTCGGGATCGACCGGAATGGCCGGCATCTTCGATCGCGCCGGCGCCGGCCGATCGGGTATTGCTAGCTTCGACTCAGCCTCGTCCGGCGCCTCCGGCGCTGCCGCCGTCGACTTCATTCCATTCCGGGCGCGCCCGCTGTCGCGCGACATGATCCATCACCTTCGGTCCCACAGCCGGCTGCATGCCTGCTCTCGACGATTCCCACAATCGTCTCAGCATGAAGCGTCAGGTCACCTTAGGCTGCGGCAAACTCTGCGGGGTGTGATCAGCCTGGGACTTCGTCTGTGATCGATCGGAGGCAGCGCGGCGCGTGGCGACCGATCACTTCGCGCCTTTGGTCGCCGATAGATAGTCGACGATCGCGGTCGCGTTGCCCTGGTCGATCGGCGCTCTGAAGGTATGGATCATCTTGTCGACCTCGGCCGCCCATGCCGCCTTGGAGAGGTCGGGCTGGGTCAGCACCATGCTGGCCGAGTGGCAGGACAGGCAGTTCGCGTTGATCGCGTCGGCGGCGGCGCCACCGGGGAAAGTGATGTCGCTGGTCGGCAGTTCGACCGAGACCGACTTCAGCACGAAGGTCTGCGGCGCGTTTGTCGTGGTTGGCGCGCCGGCCGCGGCAGGCGGCGGCAGATCCTTCGGCCCGGGATGGCCGATGATCGCCAGCACCACGCCGGCGAGGACGGCGGCGCCGAATCCGACTTGGGCAGCGTTGATCATGCGCCCCTCATGCCGCGGTCAGGTGGAGGATTTCGATGGCGTTGTGCATGAAGCCGCCCGAGTTCCAGTTCATCGTCCTGGGCTGGGCGAGGCCATCGCTGTTGGTGCAGCGGACCATGACCGACACCGGGCCGGCCGGCGGCGCGATCTCGGTCTGCCACTGGCGGAAGCTGTACTTGCCCTCGTCCTGACCGAGTGTCGTCGGCCGCCAGCTGGCGCCATCGTCGAGCGAGATGTCGACGGCCGTGACGCCGGCCGAGCCGCCGAAGGCGATGCCGCGCACAAGCGTCGGCGCGCCGGCCTTGAGCGTGGCGCCGTCCTTGAGATTGGTGACGAAGGAGCGCGGCACCATCCTGTTGATCGGCACCATCTTCACGCCGGTCTGTCCCGGCGTCATGTTGGCGCCGGGCGTATCGGGAATGAGATAGGCGTTCCTGGTCCAGAAATTCTCGTCTTCCGTGGCGATCACCTCGATGCGGTCGAGCATCTTCACCCAGTAGGTCGAGTACCACCCGGGGACGACCAGCCTGAGCGGAAAGCCGTTCAGCAGCGGCAGCTGCTCGCCGTTCATGGCGTAGGCGATCATCACCTCGCCGTCGCGCGCATGCTCGAGCGCCAGGGACTTCATGAATTTCGGCGCGCCGTCGACCACCGGCTGGTCGAGGCCGGCGAAGCGTACCCTGAGGGCGCCCGGCTTAACGCCGGCCCGATCAAGCACGTCCTTGAGCCGCACGCCCATCCACCTGGCGTTGCCCATGGCGCCGTTGCCCCATTGCGCGCCGGGCACCGCCGGCTGCGAGAAGCCACGCGAGTTGCCCGAGCACTGGTTGACCGCCGCCAGCTCGACCCGCGGCAAGCCGTCGACAATGTCCTTGAGGCTGAGCGACAGCTCCTTGTCGACATGGCCGCTCACTGAAAGGCGGAAGCCCTGGACGTCGATCTCCGTCGGGATGACGGCCCAGTGCCAGCGTACGTAGAACTGATCGTTGGGCGTGAAGACGCCGCGGTCGAAGACCTCGAACGGCGTCTCGAGCAGCGGCGGCCGCGTGCGCTGCAGGATCATCGTCGCCTTCTGCGGGAAGGCCGTAGTCAGCGCGCGCTCGCGCGGTCCGCCGGGCAGGGGCAGCTCGACCGATGGGCCAGCCCAGGCGGAACCGGAAACCAGCGCAAGGCCTCCGGCACCGGCTTGCCCGAGGAAAGATCGTCGCGTCGTAACGGTTTTCTGGCGCATCGTTCTTTTTAGCCTATCCCGACTCGTTTGCTGGCTTTCCGTTAAAGAAAGTAGACTTGCATGGGGAGAAAGTCCCGGCCATGCTCCCCGGCATGGACAAGGTCGCCCAGACCACACGGGACATCGGCAATCGCCTGCGCTCGGCGCGCACCGGCGCCGGCGCGACGCTGGCGTCGGTGGCGCGTCAGGCCGGCCTGTCTGAAAGCTTCCTCTCCCGGCTGGAGCGCGGCCAGGCGGTGGCCTCGATCGCCAACCTGATCCAGCTTGCCGAGGCGCTCGGGCTCGGCCTGCACGAGCTGTTCCACAGTGCCAGCGCGCCGGCCCGGACGCGGGTCGCCGTCCATCGCGGTGGCGGCGCCAATCTGAAAGACGTCGCCGCCACCGGCTATCGCTTCCGCCATCTCGGCGGCGGCGCGCCGCTCGACCGGCTGGAGGTCTTCCATCTCGTTTTCCCGCGGGCCAAGGGCATGCCTGCCACGGTCTCCCATCCCGGCCAGGAGCATTGCTATGTGCTGTCCGGCGAGGTGCTGTTCCATGTCGACGGCGTGACCCACCGGCTGAAGCCGGGCGATGGGATTTTGATCGATTCGCAGCTGCCGCATCGGGCGGAGAATGCCGGCCGCGGCCAGGCGCACGTGCTGATGACCGTGGCGCGTCCTGCAGAGTCTTCCGACGTGCCCGACTGGTGGCATCTCGCAACCTCGACCGAGAAGGAGAAAGCCAGGCCATGAGCAAGCACATCCCCGACACGGCCGCCGCCAACGCCGCCCTCGAGACCGGACGCGAGGCCTCGCGTCGCGATCATCTGCCCTACCAGGTGCGCCATCTCGACGAGGTCGAGTGGGAGACCATCCGCTGGCCGGGCGAGACCGGCAAGATGCTGTTCCATCCCACGCCCGAGCAGCCGACCGCGCCCAACGCCGGCATCCTGAGGCTCGAGCCGGGGGCGCATCATCCCGAGCACTATCATGGCTTCGCCCAGGTCTGGCTCATCCTGAAGGGCGAGTTCACGATCGACGGCCGGCTCTGCCCGCCGGGCACGATGCTCTATCATCCCGACCCGCATTTCGAAGGCGAGTTCCATACCGTGACGGGTGGCGAGATCCTGATCGTGCAGTATCCCGGCCCGTCGACCGGCGAGCGGCCGATCTATGCCGGCCGCTTCAACATGCAGGAGCGCAAGTCGCTCGCCGAGGAGCGTGTCGACCTCTGAGGCTCAGCCTCGCGGCGTATGGAACGGCTGGTCGCGCTGGTCGTCGACCTGGCCTGCCACTTCCTTGAGCCAGGCGCGCGCGTCGGCCTCGGTCTTGAATATCCGCGCCGGCCGCTTCGCCGGCGAGATGTTGACGAACCGGCGGAAGGCCGAGCGCGCTTTTTCGTTCAGGCCGATGACGGCGAGCGGTCCGCTCTTCAGCGTCGCCGTATAGGCGCTGAGCCTGGCGCCCATCGCCATGACGTCCTGCTCGGTGTAGATCGGATCGGCCTCGCTCGCGTCGAACAGCTTGCCGTATTGCAACACGTCGGCCACCGCCAACGCGTCGAAATGCTCTTCCATTTCCGGCAGCGTCACCCGTCCCGTGGCGACGATGTGGACCAGCTTCTGGTCGTGAAAGATTTCCCACTTGAGCGGCATTGGCGCAGTCTAATGAGACCGACAGTATTGCGCCTGTCGAATCCCAACAAGGCCATGCTAGCGTCACTTATGTTTGACTTGCTTCTGACCAACGCCGCAGTGGCGACCATGGCCGACGGTTGTCCCTTCGGACTGGTGGGCGACGGCGCGGTCGGCATCGCCAACGGAAAGATCGCCTGGATCGGAGCGGCGGCCGAGGCGCCGCCGGCTACCACGGTCCTCGACCTTTCCGGCAAGGTCGTCACGCCGGGCCTGGTCGATCCTCACACCCACATCGTCTACGGCGAGGAAGGCCTGGTGGATTTCGAGGTGCTGAGCCAAGGCGGCCAGCGCTGGGATCTCGAGCCGGCGGGCGGCGGCGTCGGCAACCTGGTGAAGCGCACGCGGCTGCTCACCGAAGAAGCGCTCTACGCCGCCAGCCGCGCCCGCATGAGCCGCCTGATCGCCAACGGCGTCACCACCGTCGAGAGCAAGTCGGGCGCGGGGCTCGACAAGGAGACCGAGCTGCGCACCATGCGCGTGTCGCGCCAGCTCGGCCGTGACCTGCCGGTCACGGTGGTCTCGACCTATCTCGGCGCCCATGGCCTCGCGCCCGAGTTCGCCGGGCGGCGCGACGACTACGTCACCTTCATGTGCGAGGAGGTGCTGCCCGAGGCGGTGCGCCAGGGCCTGGTCGATCAGGTCGACGGCTTCTGCGACAAGGTGGGCTTCAACCACGCGCAGATGGACCGTCTGTTCGACAAGGCCCGGTCGTACGGCCTGGGCGTCAAGTTGCACGCCGATCAGTACACCGACTTCGGCGCCGGCGCCGTGGTCGCCCGCCATCGCGGCCTGTCGGCCGACCATCTCGAATACGCCTCGGCGGCCACGGTACGCGCCATGGCCGAGGCTGGCACCGTGGCGACCCTTCTGGCCGGCGCGCACTTCTCGCTGAACGAGACGCAGAAGCCGCCGGTAAAGCTCTTCCGCGAGCTCGGCGTGCCGATGGCGCTCGCCACCAATTCCAACCCGGTGAGCTCGCCCACCGTCTCGCCGGCGGCGCAGATGCATCTCGCCTGTTTCCTCTTCCGCCTGACACCCGAGGAGGCGCTGAAGGGCTTCACGGTGAACGGCGCGCGGGCGCTCGGCCTGCAGGCGAGCGCCGGGCTTTTGGCCGTCGGCCGCCCGGCCGACCTCGCGGTGTGGGACACCGACGATCCGCGCGGCATCGCCTACCCCATCGGCGGCGCGCCCTGCCTTGCCGTGATCAAGGACGGCCGGATCGTGCACGAGGCGCCGGCGCCCGACTTGGCGCGCGCATGACCACGGAAGCCGAGCTGCTGGGCTTTCTCAAGTCGGAGCGCGACCGCCAGGTCGATTTCCTGCAGCGTTTTGCGCGCATCGATACCGCCAACCCGCCGGGCGACACGCGTCAGGCCGCCGACTTCTTCCGCGCCTTTTTGGACAAGGAAGGCATCGCTCATCGCACCGAGGCGCCCAAGGCCAACAATCCCAACATCATCGCCAGTTTCGAGGGCGGAAGAGGTCCCGGCCGCCATCTGGTGCTGAACGGCCATCTCGACGTCTTCCCGGTCGGCGACCGCGCCACCTGGCAGCGCGATCCCTGGTCGGGCGACATTTCTGACGGCCGCCTGCACGGCCGCGGCACCGTCGACATGAAATGCGGCACCACGGCCCTCTTGTTCGCCTTCGCCTATCTCCATCGCCTGCGCGCCGACCTCTCCGGCCGCGTCACGCTCACCGTGGTGTCGGACGAGGAGACCGGCGGCAAGTGGGGCACCGCCTGGCTGCTGGAGAAATGCGCCAAGGACGTGACCGGCGACTGCGTGCTGAACAGCGAGCCGAGCGGGCTTGCCACCGTGCGCTTCGGCGAGAAATGCATGCTGTGGCTGCGCTTCACCATCGCCGTGAAGGGCGGCCACAGCGCCTACCCCCACACCGGTGGCAGCGCCAACAAGGTGGCGGCGGCGCTGATCCAGGATCTGCTCGCGATCGAGAAGATGGCGCCCGACGAGCCGGCCACCGTACGAGCCACCCTCGACAGGCCGGAAGTGCGGGCGGCCGCCGAGCTGTCGCTGGGGGCGGGCGCTGCCGACGTGACGCGCCGCGTCTCGGTCAATATCGGCACCATCCAGGGCGGGGTGAAGATCAACATGCTGCCGCCCGACTGCGTGCTCGAAGTCGATTTCCGCCTTCCCGTCGGCATCAGCCGCGCCGCGGTTCTGGGCAGGGTTGCCGAGATCGCCAGGCGCCATCCCGGCACGCGCTTCGAGGAGCTGCTGCCGGGCGGTCCCGAAGCCAACGTCTCCGATCCCACGCACGAGATGATGGGCCATCTCCTGCGCCGTGCCGGCGCGCTGCTCGACGCCCCGCCGCAGCCCATCGTCAGCCTGGGCGGCACCGACACGCGCTTCTGGCGCACCAGGGGCGTGCCGGCGTTCGTCTATGGCTGCTCACCCGCCGGCATGGGCGGCGTCGATGAGAGCGTCAGCCTGGCGGAGTTCCATCACGTCATGAAGGTCCATGCGCTCGCGGCATGGGATTTTCTCGCTGGCGGCTGACCAACGCCCGCGTCGTTCAGCCCGTGTCGTTCAGCCCGTGTCGTTCAGAACGTGCAGGCCAGCAAGAGATTTACAACGTGGTCGCTGCCCGCCAGCTCGTCGGCCGTGCCGATGTGAATGGCGGGCGGCAGGACGGGCGTTCCCCCGGGATTCGGGCAGGGGAACCACCTGTAGTGGACCTGCAGCATCTCGCCGGGCTGCAGCACCAGGAGCATCAGGCAACTGCGCGTGATGATGTTGAGATCGGTTCTTCGAGTCGTCGAGCAGTCGGGTGGGATCTGGTTTGACGGCGTCTGGCCTTCTGCCGCGCGCTGGCCCTTGTAGGCAACGGCGATTTCCGGGCCGGTGTAGCTGCTGCCGGAAACGATGTAGCCTTGCGTGACGGCCAGCGCCACGTTGATCGCGGGGCCAGGGCCGAGGTTGGTGATCGTCACGGGAAAGATCTGGCTGCCGGGCCCACGCCCCGGCGGCGCGGGGATGGACGGCGCGAACGGCTTGTTCTGCGTCACCTGCAGGCGCGGCCGCAGGATCAGGGCGGTGGCCGTGCTGGTCGCGGTGTTGTTGGCCTCGTTGGCTTCGAAGCAGACGTTGCCGGGATCGGCGACCGCGGTGGCGGTGACGCTGGGAGCGGCGCGCAGCGCGCGCACCGTGAAGGTCGCGGTGACCGTGCTGCCGGGCATCAGGAAGAAGCCCGGACCGCCGCGGCAGGCGACGTCGAACGGCAGGCCGACGATGCGGATGGCGGCATCCTGCCCGCAGATGAGCGGCGCTCCTGAGGTGGCGCTGACCAGGTCGACCTCGCCCGGCAGCTTGAGCGTGAGGTTGACCCAGTTGCACGGCGTGCTGCCGGCATTGCGCGCGGTCACCGCGTAGAAGAAAGTCTCGCCGATGCCCACGCGCACGCCGCTGTTGACGATGCCCGCGATCGCAAGGTCGGGCCGCGGATCGGGCAGCTGGGCGAGGGCGGTGGTGGCGGAAGTGGCGAGCGCCAGGCCGGCGAGAAGCGCTGATCTCATGCCGCCACTATAGGCCGCGCAGCGGGTAATTCTAGATCAAATACACCTATGCCGAGCGCTGGCGCGTGCTGCAGCTTCAGCGCTCCTGCGCATAGTCGATCGGCACGATGAACGAATGGCTGTCGGCGGCGAGCTCCGCCGGCAGCGGCGCGAAGGGCGAGGCTTTGCGGATCGTCTCCACGACACCGCGGTCGAGGGCCGGCGATCCGCTGGGCCTGGCCAGCACGACATCGACCAACCGGCCGTCACGGCCGATCGTCAGGCGGACGACCACCAGGCCGCGCTCGCGCGCTTCGCGCGTCGCCGGCGTGAAGCGCGCCTGCGACAGCCGGCGCACGATCTGCAGCAGGTAGTCCTGCTGTGCCTGGTGGGCGCTGTAGCTTGCCGCGGTGCGCGTCACCGGCGCGGCCGCGCCCGGCGACGGGCCGCCGGCGCGATCGGACTCGTTCTGCTGCGATGCCCGCTTCGGTGCGACCTGCCGCACGACCTGCTGCGGCGGCGGTGCCTGAGGGCGGTCCTGCATGAGCGCCGACCTGGCGAGTGCGCTAGGCGCGGTGCGCGCAATGTCGCGGCCGCTGACCATCGGCGGCGCATCGAGGGCGGGAACCATCGTCTCGAGAGTGAGGAGCGGCCCTGGCGGCGCGGCGCTGGTGCCGAAGTCGCGGACGGCCGGTGGCGGCGGCGGCTCGGCCGACGGCAGGGTGAGGGCAAGGTTCGGCTCGGCCGGCGCGGGCATCGGCGCCGACGCGGCCTCCGACGGGCCGGGGGCACGGGCCGCGGGGGCGAACGACGATGCGCCGGACGGCAGCCTCTGCGCGGCCTGCTCGGCGGCCGGTACGGCCGGCGCCTCGAACTGCGCGGTCGGCCGCTCGAGCGTGAGCTCGATCGCCTGCTCGGTGAGGCGCTCCTGGCGGGGCGGCGCCTCGGGCAGCAGCGTCGCCAGCGCCGTCGCATGCAGCATGGCCGAGCCAACGATGGCCAGCGCCGACATGCGCTGGAAGCGCCAGGTCGTGACGTCGTCGGATTCGTCGATCATTGACAGACTTCGAGCGGCAGGCGCTGGGTATAGGCGGCCGTCAGGCAATCCGCCTTGCTCTTGAACCGGTCGCGCTGGAAATAGATGGCGCGCAGGGAATAGGGCCGGGCGCTGCCTTGCAAGGAAGTCGCGCCGGACGGCGCGCCGCCCGCATCGACGCCGCCAACGCCGTTGCCGCCGATGCCACCGTTGCCTACACCGCCGATTCCGGCGCCAATACCGACCCCGAATCCGCCATCGTGGGTGGGAGCGACGCTGTTGGCCGGCCCGACGCCGACGGCGCTGCTTGCCGCCGCCGTGCCGCCGGTGCTCCCCGTGCTGCCGCCCGCTCCGCCGCTGGCGCCGGAACCGCCCCCACCGGAGCTTCCGCTTCCGCCTCCACCGCCGCCGCCGCTGGAGCCGCCGCCACCACCACCGCCGGAGCCGCCGCCACCACCACCGCCGGAGCCGCCGCCTCCACCGCCGCCGGAGCCGCCGCCTCCACCGCCGCCGGAGCCGCCGCCGCCGCCTCCGCCACCGCCACCGCCGCCACCACCGCCACCACCGCCTGCGCAGATGCTGGTGTCATGGTCGGCTGTCCAGGCAGGCGGAGCGGTCGTGCAGATGGCAAGCGCCGCCACCAGGCAGACCGCGGTCGGCAGGCCTCGCAAGGTCATGGCAGTCTCGAAAAGCAGGAGGGAACCGTTGGTGCAGGCCAAACGTCAGCGCTTTCGGATTCGTTGCTCTGGGCGATCTTTTTAGTTCGTTCGCGAACAACCGCCCGTCGCACCACAGACTGCGAACAATTCGCGGCGACTACACCACGGGCACACGCCTGGCGGCGAGCATCGCGGGCGAGATGACGTCCATGTCGAGCGGCACGTGCCAGCGCTTGGTCAGGCGCACCTCAGGCGCGACATTGCCGGTCTTCGCCCCGTCGAGCACGAAGCCGTCGTAGCCCGTGTCCATGACCTCGTTGCACTTCTGCACATAGACCGGGAAGCCGCCGATATAAGGCATGAACACGCGTGGCCGGCCGGGCACGTTGGCGCCGACGTACCACGAGCTGCAGGTCGAGCGCAGCGACACCTGGCTCACCTCGTTGACGTGCGCCACCCACTGATCCTCGTGCTCGATCATGGGCTCGACGCTCCTGGCGCCGGTGTCGCGCATGTGCGCCATCAAATCGACCATCCAGTCGACATGCTGCTCGATCGCCTGGATCATGCTGGCCAGCACCGAGGGGCTGCCCGGGCCGGTGATCATGAACAGGTTGGGAAAGCCCGCCGAGGCGACACCAAGGTAGGTGCGCGGCCCGGCCTGCCATTTCTCGGCAAGCGTCAGCCCGCCGCGGCCGGTGATCCGGATCTTCTCGTACGAGCCGGTCATGGCCGCGAATCCGGTGGCAGAGACCACGGCGTCGAGCGGATGGAGCGTGCCCGCGACGACGACGCCCTCGGCGGTGAACCGTTCGATCGGCGTCGTGGAAACGTCGACCAGCTTCACGTGCGGCTTGTTGTAGGTGTCGAAATAACCGGTATCGACGCACAAGCGCTTGCAGCCGAACACATTGTCGGGGCAGAGCAGCTCAGCCGTCGCCGGATCTTTTACGATGCCGCGGATCTTCTCCCGCGCGAAGTCGGCGATGGTGTCGTTGGCCTGCTTGTTGAACAAGAGGTCGCCATAGGCGCCGAGGAAGGGCAGGCCGCCGTTGGTCCAGAACTCTTCGTATTGCCGCCGACGCGCCTCGGGCGACGCCTCCAGGGCGGGCTCGGCGTTGAACGGGAAGTAGATACCGGTCGGCCGCGCACGCGCCTTGGCGCGCAGCGCCGGATAATCGGCCTTCACCTTCGCCACGTGATCCGGATCGAGCGGGGCGTTCCAGGCCGGCACCGAATAGTTGGCCGTGCGCTGGAACACCGTCAGCGCCTTTGCCTGTTCGGCGATCAGGGGGATCGACTGGATGGCCGACGAGCCCGTGCCGATCACGCCGACCCTGAGGCCGGTGAAGTCGACGCCTTCCTTGGGCCATTCGCCGGTGTGCCAGATCGGCCCCTTGAAATCGGCCATGCCCTCGAAGGGCGGCTTGTTGGCCGACGAAAGGCAGCCCACGGCCATCAGGCAGAAACGCGCTTCGACCTTGTCACCGCGATCGGTCTCGACGATCCATAGCGCGCGCTTCTCGTCGAAGGTGGCGGCGACGACGCGCGTCTCGAAGCGGATGTCGCGGCGCAGGTCGAAGCGGTCGGCGACGTGGTTGGCGTAGGCCAGGATCTCGGGCTGCGGCGCGTACTTCTCGGTCCAGGTCCATTCCTGGTCGAGCTCGGGCGAGAAGGAATAGGAGTACTGCAGGCTCTCCACGTCGCAGCGTGCGCCAGGATAGCGGTTCCAGTACCAGGTGCCGCCGACCCCGTCCCCCGCCTCGAAGGCGAGCGCGGTGAAACCCATCTGGCGCAGGCAGTACAGGGCATAGAGCCCGCCGAAACCGGTGCCGACGACGACGGCGTCGACCGGGGAGGGGGAAGACGAAGGCATGCCGCGATTCTGCCGTCCGGGCGGCCTTCGGCAAGCCGCCCGGCGTGCCGTCGTTCGCGTGGCGATTGTCACCCGGCCGACACGCCAGCATCACGAAGCGGCAACGCCCCCGATTCACAAGATGGACGTTGCCGTACCCGTACGCCCCCCTCACCGGAGCGCCGTCAGCGCAGGCGCATCAGCGCGCGGCCCATGCGGATCAGCGTGCCTTCGCGGACGCAGAGCTGAAACCCCGGCGGCGCGAACACGATGATCGTCGAGCCGTGCTTGAACCAGCCGAGCTCGTCGCCCTTGTTGAAGGTCGCGTCGCAGTCGATCGCCCCGGCGCCGCGATAGTTCTTGTTCATCGCGACGTCGAGGAAATGGAGCCGGATGCTGGCGACCAGGATGGCTGCCACAGGCACCAGGGTGACGAGATGGCCGCCGGCCAGCCGCGTGCGGATCACCGCACGCTCGTTATTGCAGAACAGTCGCTCGACGCCGAGGATGACGGCCAGGGAAGCGGGGTCGATTGGCGCGCTGAGGTAGACGACGGCCAGGGCCGTGACCGAGACGGCCTTCAGGCCGATGGCGTTGCGCTTGAAGACGTCGAAGCGGCTCGCGCCAAAGGCGAAGGCCAGCCAGTAGAGGCCGTAGTGCCAGAAGCTCAGCAGATAGACCGCGGCCGGCAGGCTCTTGGCGAGGGCGGCGCCGAGCAGGATCGCCAGGACAAGCAGGACGCACGACGGCGTCGACCAGGATGCAGACACGTCACGCAACGATACCGCCGCATTGTGTCAGGGCCGTTACCTGCGGGAACCTCCTCGCCCTGGCCCGCGTTGCCTCGCCACACGTGAGGAACTCTTCATGACCACAATCCTGATCATCGTTCTGCTGATCGTGCTGCTGGGCGGTGGCGGCGGCTACTACGGTTACCGCAGCTACGGCGGCGCCGGCCTGGGCGGTGCGCTGGGCCTCGTTCTCGTGGTGCTGCTGGTCGTCTGGCTGGCGGGCGGGCTGACGCTCCACCCCGTCTGAGCCGCGGTCGCGGCGCGGCTGACTTGAGGGGGGGCAACGCCGGCCTTATGGTCGGGCAGGAGAAACGCGGGAGTTCGTCATGACAGGGATCAGCCGTCGCAGCGTCCTCATTGCCTCTCTCATCGTGCCGACGGCACATGTCCCGTTGGCGCTCGCCGTCGATGCGCTGCCGGATGCGCGCTTCGTGGGCTTCGCCCAGGCCATTAACGACTTCGATCTCGGCTCCGGCCAGATGGCCCTGCAGCGCTCGGCCAACGAGAACGTCCGCGGCTACGCCACGCGCATCATCGCCGACGCCAACTACGACGCCAGCGCCTTGCGCCTGTCCAGCGCCGAAGCCGGCGTGTCCTACGCGCCCGATGGCAGCATGGGCCCCAGGACCCAGCAGCTCCTGGCCCAGCTCAACACGCTGCAGGGCCCGGCCTTCGACACGGCCTTCGCCCAGGGCCAGCTCTCGGTGCAGACCGATTGCGAGGCGCAGTACGGCGCCTACTCGCAGAACGGCAAGAGCGGCCCGCTCAAGCGCTTTGCCCAGAACTCCCTGCCCAAGGCGAAGGAACGCCTGCAGCTGGCGCGCCTGCTGGCTGGCGGCCGCTGAAGGCGGTCGCCATGGTCGGGAAGACTTCCGGAAAGACCTGGGAGATCAGCGGCGAGTACATGGAGAGTTGCAACTGCGACTACCTGTGTCCCTGCATCTTCACCAACCCGCAAGGCGAGGCGACGCACGAACACTGCGTCGCGCTGATGGTCTACCGCATCGATCGCGGCCGGCACGGCGACGTGGTGCTCGACGGCCTGAAGTTCGCCCTGGTCATCCGCTCCGGCCGCGTCATGTCGGACGGCGGCTGGGTGTTCGGCTGCGTCGTCGATGCCAAGGCCAATGATGCCCAGCGCCGCGCGCTGGCCGACATCGCCAGCGGCCAGGCCGGCGGCCCGCCGCAGATGATCCGCGACAACCTGGTGAGCGATTTCCGCGGCGTCGAATTCCGCGACATCGGCTTCACCGCCGAGGGCCTGCGGCGTGCGACGGAGATCCCGGGCATTTTCGCCTTCGAGATCGAGGGCGTCGCCTCGCGCAACCGCTCGGGCGAGCCGTTCTACATCGACAACACCGCCCATCCGGCCAACCGCCGCCTCGCTCTCGCCCGCTCGCGCAAGACCGAGGTGCAGGGCTTCGGCCTTGCCCTCAGCCTCGCCGGCAAGGGCAACAATGGACACTTCGCGCCGTTCGCGTGGGCAGCATAAAGGGGGAGCCTGACGGCACTCCGAGGTTCGCGATCGCCGCTGCGCTCGTCGGCATCACGGTCCTCTGTTGGCTCTACCTGTTCGCCGAGGCGGCGGACATGGCTGCGATGGGCGACATGACCATGGCCATGCCGCCGAAAGGCGCCGCCGATCTCGTCCTGCTGCTGGTCATGTGGTGGATCATGATGATCGGCATGATGCTGCCGAGCGCGACGCCGATGATCCTGACCTTCGCCACCGTCAACGCGCGCCGCCGCGCCCGCGCCCAGCCCTGGGTGCCGACGGCGCTGTTCGCGGCGGGCTACCTTCTGGCGTGGGGTGGCTTCAGTATCGCGGCGACCCTGGCGCAATGGGGCCTCGAGAGCGTGGCGCTGGTCTCGCCGATGGCGATGTCGGTCACCAGCGCGCGGCTGGGCGGCGTCCTGTTCCTCGCCGCCGGCCTCTACCAGCTGACGCCGTTGAAGCACGCCTGCCTCATTGCCTGTCGCTCGCCCTTCGACTTCGTCGTCAACCGCTGGCGCGACGGCCCGCTCGGCGCCCTGCGCATGGGCGCCGAGCACGGCCTCTCCTGCCTCGGCTGCTGCTGGATCCTGATGGCGCTGCTGTTCGTCTTCGGGGCGATGAACCTCTTGTGGGTCGCCTTCCTCGCCGTCGCCGTGCTGGTCGAGAAACTGTTCCCGTTCGGCGAGTGGATGGCCCGCGTCGGCGGGGTACTGCTGATGGGCTGGGGCCTGTGGCTGCTCGCCGTGGGCTGAAGCTCACTTGTTCAGGTAGTGCTTCTCCAGGAATTCAGAACGGAAGTTCTGCGGCGGCGTCTGCCTGTCCGGCCGGCCCTCGGGCGTGAAGTCCATCATGTTCCAATAGACCCACACCGTGTCGACGTGATTGCTCATCGTCTCGGTGCCCCAGAAGTGGCTGATCTTTTCGCCCTGGCGCCGGAACACATGCATCACCGGCAACTGCATGTCGTCGGACTCCTGGCACTTGTAGTCGGCCTGGTAGGCCGAGTGGTAGCCGGAGAGCAGCGGGATCTGCGACCAGCCGCGCTGCTTGGCCCAGGCACTGATGCGCGGTGCCGGCGCCTTGGCGATGGCGGCAAAGGCGGCGTTCTGGCTCACCGAATACCAGGCGCGATCGAAGCCATCGACCAGCGACGTGCAGGAGGGACAAGGCTTGTCCCAGTTCGGGCCGAACATGAACGAGTAGAGCAGGAGCGTGTCCGCGGTCCCGAACAGTTCGGAGAACTTCACGTCCTGCCCGATCCTGCCTTCGCTGGCCCACTGGAAGGTGTAGTCCTCCTTCAGCGCGCCGCCGGTTGGCAGCGTGCGGCGCCTGGCGGCCACGGCCTTCACCTTGGCGATCAGCTCGTGCTCGTCCTTGAGCAATTGGTCGCGCGCTTCGCGATACTCTTTGCTTTCGTTCGGATAGCGCCGTTCGCTCATGGTCGGTCTCCTGCTTGAAGCGGGTACCCGATTGGCCGCCGGTCGTCGTTTAACGTGACAGAGCCGGCTTTCGTTGCTCCGGGGTTGTCCTTGATCGGTGCGCCTGCCACAGTCGGTTGCGTGCTCGCGTTGCGTTGCGTTGTCCCAGAGTGATGGGAGAAACGCCATGAACCGGCCTGATGCTCTTGCTCGCCGTTGCAAACGACACGTCGTGCCGTGGTTGGCCGCCGTCGCGGCGGTGCTGGCCTGTCCCGGCGCGGTCGCCGCCCAGACGGTGCTGCGCATCGTCATGAATTCCGATCTGAAGATCCTCGATCCGATCTGGAACACCGCCTTCGTCATCCGCGATCACGGCTACATGATCTACGACACCTTGTTCGCCACCGACGCCGACGGCGAGATCAGGCCGCAGATGGTCGACACGACCGAGGTGTCCGCCGACAAGCTCACCTATACGTTCACGCTGCGCGATGGCCTCCGGTGGCACGACGGCCAGCCCGTGACGGCCGAGGACTGCATCGCCTCGATCCGGCGCTGGGCCGCCCGCGACGCCGTCGGCCAGAAGCTCATGACCTTCATCGTGGCCCTCGAGGCGAGGGACGCGCGCACCATCGAGATCAGGCTGAAGGAGCCGACCGGGCTCCTGCTGCCGGCGCTGGGCAAGCCCAATTCCAACGTGCCGTTCATGATGCCGAGGCGCGTCGCCGAGACCGACCCCTTCACCCAGATCACGGACTCCACGGGCTCGGGGCCCTTCATCTTCAAGCGCGACCAGTGGCGGCCGGGTCACAAGGCCGTCTATGTCCGCAATCCCGACTACAAGCCGCGTCCCGAGCCGGTCTCGCGGCTGGCCGGCGGCAAGATCGCCAGGGTCGATCGCATCGAATGGCACGCCATGCCCGACCACCTGCAGGCCGTCAACGCGCTGCTCGCGGGCGAGATCGACTTCATCGAGGCGCCGCCGTTCGATCTGCACCCGCTGCTCGAGGCCGACCGCAGCGTCCAGCTCCTGACGCTGAGCCCGGTGGGCAGCCAGAACATCTTTCGCCTCAACCACCTGCACAAGCCGTTCGACAATCCGACGGTGCGTCGCGCGCTTTGGCATGCCTTCAACCAGGAGGATTTCCTGAAGGCCGTGATCGGCGATCCGGCCAAGTACAAGGTCTGCAAGACGCTGTTCATCTGCGGCACCACGTTTGCTTCGGAAAAGGGCATGGAGGGCCTGCTGGAGTCGAATTTCGACAAGGCCGCTTCACTCCTGAAGCAGGCGGGCTATGACGGAACACCTGTCGTGCTTCTGCAGTCGAGCGACCTGTTCTGGCAGACCAACCTCGCCCCGGTGGCGAAGCGCCTGATGGAGAAAGCCGGCTTCAAGGTCGACATGCAGCCGATGGACTGGCAGAGCATCGTCGTCCGGACGTCGAGGAAGAACCCGCCCGACGCCGGTGGCTGGCATGCCTACCTCATCTCGCCCTCGGCCATGGACCTCGTCGACCCGCTGTCGAACCGGTATCTCAACTCCTCCTGTCCTCCTGCGACAAGGCCTTCAACGGCTGGCCGTGCGATCCGGAGATGGAAAAGCTCCGCGACCGCTTCGCCCGCGAGACCGATCCAGCCAGGCTGAAGGAGATCGCCGAGGCCGCGCAGATCCGGGCAACCGAGTGGACGCCCTACGTTCATCTCGGCGAATGGCGGCTCGTGTCGGCTGCCCGCAAGAACGTCTCGGGATTCATTTCGGCCGGTCCGACGGTGTTCTGGAACGTCGAAAAGAAGTGACGAGCGCGCGAAGGGCTGATCTGCACCGCGCGACGGCGGCGCGGCGGTCCCGATCTTCCTGTGGTTTTCCTGTGGCCTTGCAGACTGCATCCCGCGATCTGTTGTCGGCCCGCTCTGAGAGGTGCAGCGTCGCGGCTCGAGGGGCCGATTGTTGTTCAGCGCGGGAGGGGCCGATGTACAGGGTTTGGTATTGGGCGATGATCGATCGCGACAGCGACGGCCGCGTCGTCGCAAGCGTTCCCGATCTCGATGACGTGGCCGTGAGCGCGAGCAGCGAAAAGGATGCGCTCGCCCATCTCACGGTGCTGGCCGCCGAACGCGTCCGGGCGGCCGTGGAAGGCGGACAGCGGGTTCCAGGCCGGCGCCATTTTACCGAGTTGCCCAGCCGCTTCCGGACCAAGGAGATCGGTCGCGCCATCATCCCGGTCGAGGTGGGGCGCACCGCTGCCTGGCCGGCACCGCCTTTCGAGATGTCGCCGTAGGCGTCGAGCTCGACCTAGCCGTTCAGCGTATCCTGCCAGTCGAAGGCGAGCGGCGCCTCGCGGAAGGCGAAGCGGTCGACATGGCGGGCGACGGCGCCTTTCAGCGCGTCGAGCTGGCCCATGGCGCTCGCCTCCAGCCGGCAGTCGAGGCCGTCGTCATGCGCCTGCATCAGGAGCATGGCGTCATCCGGCCAGTCGGCGCCCCGCGCATTGCGCGGGAAGATCACGCCGCCCTTCTGCTCGGTGAATTCGACCGCGAGGTTGTGGCTCCAGTGCTTGCAGAGCTGCTGGAGGTAGCGGCTGGCCTTCGCGGTGGGAACGCGAGCCGTGCTGTTGAACGTCATCTTACAGCCGCTCGATCTTGCGCGCGGCCTCGTCGAGGATGGCCGCGACCTCGTGCATGGTCTCGCTCTGCACGCCGTCTTTGCCGAGGCGATCGAGCAGCACGGTGCGCAGGTTGCCCATGGCGCGCCGCACCGGGCCGCCATCGGTCCGCTCGCGCAGGGAGGCGAGTTCGGCCAGGCGCGCGAACAGCGCCTCGACTTCCGGCTTCTTTGCCAAAAGCTCGGCGGTGCCGTCGGCGGTGATCGCGAACGGCTTGCGCGGACCTTCGGCCGCCGCTTCTTCGATGCGGCCCATGTCCTGCAGCAGGGTGAGCGTCGGGTAGATCACGCCGGGGCTCGGCACGTAGGCGCCGCCCGTCAGCTCTTCGATGGCGCGGATCAACTCGTAGCCGTGGCGCGGCTGGTCGGCGATCAGCTTCAGCAGCACGAGCTGCAGCTCGCCCGAGTCGAAGACGCGCCGGCGGCGACCGCGTCCTTCGCCATGCTCGCCGTCGCGGCCGAAGCCGTG
>FODP01000021.1 GCA_900110395.1 Rhodospirillales bacterium URHD0017 | reverse complement strand
ACGATGGCCACGCGGCTGGTGGCGATGGGATGGGCGTTGCGCTCGGAGGGCTTGCCGTGGGTCGCCCAGCGCGTGTGGCCGATGCCGATCGTGCCCGGCAATGGCTCGCTGCCGAGCCGCGCCTCGAGGTTAAAAAGCTTGCCCTCGGCGCGGCGGCGCTCGATGTGGCCGTTCACCAGGGTGGCGACGCCGGCCGAATCGTAGCCGCGATATTCCAGGCGCTTCAGCGCCTCGACCAGCAAGGGGGTGACGGGAGCCTTGCCGATGATTCCGATGATGCCGCACATGGAAGGGTCGCTACTTGTTCCTGGCCCGCTTGGCTGCCGCTGCACGAGCTTTCAGTTTCGCACGAAGCGCCGCCGCCCGCCCCTTCTTTGTCTCCTGGCGGGCACGGCCGAAGGCCACCGCCCCGGCAGGCACGTCCGCGGTAATGACGCTGCCCGCCGTCACGTTGGCGCCGCGGCCGATCTTCAGCGGCGCGACCAGCGAACTGTTGGAGCCGACGAAGGCCTCGGCGCCGATCACGGTGCGCCACTTGCCGTAGCCGTCGTAGTTCACGGCGATCGTGCCGGCGCCGATGTTGGAGGCCGCGCCGATGTCGGTGTCACCGAGATAGGCCAGGTGGTTGGCCTTGGCGCCGCGGCCCATGCGGGTGGCCTTGAGCTCGACGAAGTTGCCGATGTGGACCTGGTCGCCCACGTCCGAGCCCGGCCGGATACGGGCGAAGGGGCCGATGATGGCGCCACGGCCGATGCGGGCGCCTTCGATGTCGCAGAAGGCCTTGATCTCCGTTCCTGACGCCACGCTGACACCGAGGCCGAAGCGCACGTTGGGACCGATCGTGACGTCGGCCGCGAACCTGGTGTCGGCGGCGAGCCACACCGTGTCGGGATCGGTCATGCTGACGCCCGCCGCGAACGCATCCGCCCGCAGGCGCCGCTGCAGGGCCTTCTCCGCCACCGCCAGCTCGGCGCGCGAGTTGATGCCCTGGAACTCCGCCTCGTCGCCTTCGACGGCGATCGCCACGTGGCCGGCAGCGCGGGCCGCAGCAACGGCGTCGGTGAGATAGAACTCGCTCTTGACGTTGTCGTCCTTGATCGCGCCCAGCAGGGAGGCGATCAGCGCGCCGTCGATGCACATGACGCCGGAATTGCAGAAGTCGATGGCACGTTCGGCGGTATCGGTATCCTTGCTCTCGACGATCCGCTCCAGCATGCCGTCGCGCACGATCAGCCGGCCGTACGGGGTGGGATCCCTGGCAAGGAAGCCCAGCACACCGACGGCGGCCTTGGCCTTGCGGCAGGCCTCGACCAGGCGCCGCAGCGTGGCGGTCGTGATCAGGGGCGCGTCGGCGAAGACCACGAGCACGGGACCGCGATGGCCCTTGAGCGCCGGCAGCGCGGCCTTGGTGGCGTCGCCGGTGCCGAGCGGCTTGCGCTGCACGGCGGTGGGATGCGGGGCGAAGGCGGCGGCCACGTCCCTGGCGCCAGGGGCCACTACGCCGACGACGCGGCCGGGCTTCAGGCGGGCGGCGTTCTCCAGCACGTGGCGCACCATCGACCAGCCGGCCAGCGGATGGAGGACCTTCGGCAGGGCCGACTTCATGCGCGTTCCGGCGCCGGCAGCCAGCACCACCACGGCGATGGGCGATTTCATCACCGTCCGATGCCACGGGGCTGGCCGTCCCGCAAGATGTGCTAAGGAAGATTGATGCACCCCAACGCCGACAACCTGATCGCCAGCCGCTTCGACACCGTGATCTACGACCTCGACGGCACCCTGATCGACAGCGCCCGCGACATGTGCGTGGCGGTGAGCCGGGTGCTGGCCGACCACGGGCTGCCGCCGATCAATGACGAGGACGCCCGCCAGTTCATGGGCGAAGGCAGCAAGGTCACCATGCGGCGCGCCTTCGCCAAGGCCGGCCGCACCCTGGACGAGGCCGAGGCGAGCGCCGTCACCCGCGAGTTCGTGCGCTACTACGAGGCCGATCCGGTGAGCCACACGATAGCCTTCGACGGCGTCGCCGAGGTCGTCGCCCGCTTCGACCGGATGGGCCTGAAGCAGGGCGTCTGCACCAACAAGTTCGAGAACCCGTCGCGGATCATCCTGCAGCATCTGAAGCTGATGCCGCCGATCACCGACGTGGCCGGCGCCGACACCTTCACCGTGCGCAAGCCCGATCCCGGCCACATCCTGCAGCTGATCGACAAGATGGGCGGCCATCGCGACCGCGCGGTGATGATCGGCGATTCGATCCACGACGTCGAAGCGGCCCATGGCGCGGGGCTGCCGGCGGTGCTGGTGAGCTGGGGCTATACCGCCCGGCCCGCCAGCGAGCTCGGCGCCGAGGCCGTGATCGAGCGCTTCGCGGCCCTGCCCGACGCGCTGGGGCAGATTGCCGCCCGTTGACGGAAGTTGACGGTTTGGCCGGCAGGCCCTATACGCGCCCCTTCCGGGCGCTTAGCTCAGCGGGAGAGCACACCCTTCACACGGGTGGGGTCGTAGGTTCAATCCCTACAGCGCCCACCATTGCCCGTGCCGGAACCGATGACCAACGCGCTCAGCCTTCGTCCCGGTGACCGCGTTCCCGATTTCGCGTTGCCGGGCCTCGACGGCAAGCACCGCAAGTTCATCTGGTCGTTCACCGGCGCGCCCGTGGCCCTGGTCGCGGTCGACGATCTGGCCAATCTTGACGCCGGCCAGTTCGCCAACCTGATCGAAGCCTGCGGGCGCGCTGCCGTCGTGCCCGTCGTGGTCGCCGGCAACGCCGTCGCCAGCGCCCCGGCACCCTGGTCGAAGCTTGGCGGCACGCCCGAGACTCCGCTGCTGCTCTGCGACCCCGACCGGAAGTTCCTGGCCGCACTGTTGGCCCAGGGCGGCATGGGGCTCAGCCCTGCCGGCAGCTTGCGCATGCGCGTGATCGTGCTCGATCCCAACCAGCGCATCGCCGCGACCTTCGACAGCCGGGCGCTGGCCGCCGCGGCGGAGGCGATGGATGGCCTCGCCCGGTCGGTGCGGAGCGACGGCGGGCGCGAGCTCCTGCTGCAGACGCCGATGGCGCCGGTGCTGGTGCTGCCGCGTGTCTTCGAGCCCGACTTCTGCAGCCAGCTGGTGCGGCTGTGGGGCAAGGGCGACCACAAGGACAGTGGCGTGTCGAGCCGCTACGGCAATATCAACATGGATCACCTGAAGCGGACCGAGGATTACACGATCGTCGAGCCGATGATCCTGAAGGCGGTGTCCGATCGCCTCGCCTATCGCATCGGGCCGGAACTCACCAAGGTCTTCGCCTTCGACCGCCAGTTCACCTTCGATTCGCATGTCGTGCTGTCCTACAGCGCCGACGGCCAGCACTTCTTCGGCGCCCATCGCGACAACGGTGCGCCGACCACGGCCGACCGCGCCTTCGCCGTGTCGCTCAACCTCAACGATGACTACGACGGCGGCGAGCTGGTCTTCCCCGAATATGCCGGCGTGCGCGTGAGCCCACCGGCCGGCGGCGCCGCCGTGTTCTCCTGCTCGCTCTTGCACCAGGTGCTGCCGGTGACGCGCGGCCGGCGCTTCGTGCTGACGACCTTCTTCCGCGCGAAATCCTAGTTCTTCTTGTCGCGCGCCGCTTCGTGCGCCTCGGCAAGCTCGGTGCGCGCCTGATCGAGAGCAGGAGCGAGGATGTCGAGGCGCGAGGCCTCGTTGAAGGCGCGGTCGGCGCCGGCGATGTCCTTGCGTGCAATCGATTCGCGCATTGCGGTCAGCAGCTCAGCGACACGACTGCTCCGCGTCGCTTCCTTCTGCTGTGCCGACTGCATCTCCTGGCGCAGCACGCCGATCTCCGGCGCTTCAGGCTTCAGCTTCCCGGCTTCGGTCAGCTCTTTCTCGGCAGCGGCATAATCGGCACTGTCGATCGCGGTGCGCGCGCGGGAGAGCTGGATGGCGTACCGGCCACCGGGCGTGGCGAGCTCGGCGATCTTGCGCCGCGCCTCGGCGGTTTCGCTGAGACCCGGCACCGCCTTGTCGGCCTCGGCGAGCTTGGCGTTGGCCTCCTCGAACTTGCCGCGGTCGGCCAGCCGGCGCGCCTGGCCGATCAGATGGAGGGCGCGATCGCTCACGGCTTCATCCGGCGTATCATCGAGGTTCGTCACATCGGGACGCGCCGCGCTGGCGGCTTGTCTTGCCACTTGTTGTTTTGCCGGAGCAGGAGGGGCTTCAGCGGCAGGGCGAGTGAAAAGATAGAAGGCACCACCGGCCAATGCGACGACGACGACCGCAGCGACAATTGCGAAGCGTGGCAGGCGCGCTGAAAACGGACTCAAGCACCATCCTCCGGCGTGACCCACGCTAACGCCGGATTATGGCCAAAGGTTGCTAGACGGGTTTAAGCCCGGCGTAAGGATCGTTGATGCCGTCGAACGGCCAGATCGGCCGACGCAGCTTGGTGAACTTGAGCCGCGCGATGTCGGGCGAGCAGATGCCGCCGGAATCGACCAGCACGATCTCGCGCGCGATCGGCGCGTAGGCGGCGCGGTAATGCTGCACGCTCTTCACCACCAGCACGCTCTTGGCCGTGGGATCGATGCCCTGGCTCAGGAATACCTGCAGGTCGATGGTCTGGATGCGGTTGGAGATCGTCACCACGTCGATGCCGCCGATGCGCAGCACCGCCGTCGGCCCCATGGAAGTCTCCACGCCGGCGTTCATCGGCCCGTCATTCCTGAAGCTGCCGTCCGACAGCATCTTCACGATCGCCCGGGCCTTGATCGGTGCGCCCATCGCCGGATCGGTGTGGCCGCCGAGACTCACCTCGATCTCCGCGCCGACGCCTGCCTTGATCGCCTGCTGCACGGCGCCGGGATCGTAGATGGTGCCGAAGGCGACGTTCTCGATGCCGGCATCGATCAGCGCCTTCAAGACCGGCGTGGTGTCGTTGTAACCGCCGCCACCGGGATTGTCGGTGCCGTCGGCGATGACCAGCGGGCCCTTCTTGCCGACGCCGGCTTTCGCCGCGGCGATGCCATCGGCGATCGGGCGATAGTAGGACTTCGCCCCCTCCTCGCGCCGCCGCCAGATCTCGTCGATGAGTTCAGCCGCGATCGCCTTGGCGCGCGGCTCGGCACCGGCCTCGTGGCTGACCGCAATCGACGGACCAGTGTAGGGAATGTCCGCCCAGGTGAAGCCCGCCTGGATGCTGACGACGTCGATGCCCGCTTCCTTCTCGAAGCTGTCGGCCTTGGCTAAAAGGTCGAGCATCAGGCCGGGCTGGGTCGTGCGGCCGTGCTCGGCCCCTTCCAGCATGGCGGGCTGCATCAGGAGGCAGCGCGGCTTCTTCTTGCCCTCCATCGCCGCCTGCACCAGCGCGGCCGCCTGCACGGCGCGCTCGTAGCCGTCGATGTGCGGATAGGTGCGATAGCTCACCAGCGCGTTGGCGTTTTTAGCCATGCGGACCGTGGCATTGGCGTGCAGGTCGAGCGTCGTGGCGATCGGTACATCCGGTCCGACGACGCCGCGCAGCAGTTCGAGCAGCGCGCCCTCGGCGTCGTCCTCCGTCTCGCTCACCATGGCGCCGTGCAGCGAGAGACAGATGCCGTCGAGCTTGCCCGCCTTCCTGGCGGCATTGACGATCATGTCGCGGATCGTCTCCCAGGTTTCTCTGGTGAGCTTGCCCGACGGCGTGGCGTTGGCCGCACCCGCCCACACCGGCTGCCAGCCGTACCTCTTCACCGCGTCGATGTAGCCGCCGATCTCGTTCTTCGTGCCGGTGAAGCGCGGCACCATCGCCTCGCCCTCGATCAGCCAGCGCTTCCTGTAGTCATCGAGCGTGGTCGGCAGCTTCGAGAACGTGTTGGTCTCGTGCATGAACTGCGCGATCAAGACGCGGTACGCCATTACGAAACCTCTACAGCTTGGCCGTCTTCAGCCACTCGGCCTGGCCTTCCTCGCCCTCGACGCCGGTGGTCTCGAGCAGGCGGCAGACCATCATGTAGTAGCCGATGGTGAGCGTGAGCTCGACCACCGCGCCCGGCGTCAGGAACGCCTGGACCGCCTTCAGGGTCTTGTCCGACGCCTTGACGTTGCGCACGACGTCGTCGGTGTAGCGCAGCACGGCCTTCTCGCTGTCGGTGAAGGCCGGCGCCTCGATGGTGGCGTCACGCAGGGCGGCGATCTTTTCCTCTGCCACGCCGGCCTCGCGGGCGATGCGCTCGTGCTGGAAGACCTCGTAGGCGGCACGGCTCAGGCGGCCGACACGCAGGATCGCGAGCTCGCGCAAGCCGGCATCGAGCTCGCAGCGATAGAGCAGCGCGTTGCCCATGCGGATGAAGCCCTTCAGCCCCGCCTCGGAGTTCGCCAGCATGCGGTAGATGTTCAAATGCGGCTTCAGCTTGTCGAGAAACTCGGCGTGCTTGCCGGTGGCGTTTTCGACTTCGTAGTACGGAATGCGCGGCATCGGCTCTCCCTCTCATCGCTCCTCTCCTCCGCTAGGGGGAGAGGAACACGAAGAGGGGAAACTGTCAGATCACCCCACGCCGTACCAGCGGATTAAGAAATCGGCCGAAAGGGCCCGTTAGCACGATGGGCTTTTCGATGACGATCAGGGCGACGCACGGCTCGCCAGGATCGGCGATCGGTTCGTGCTGCTCGGGCCCCGGACCGACGGCGAAATCGCCAACCCCGTAGTTGCCGGTTGAATCGGTGTAGCCGCCCTGCAGGACGACGGTGAACTCCTCGCCGGCATGGCGATGCATCGGCAGGCCGCGCCCGGGCTCGAGCCGCAGCAGCGACACGCGATGCTCGCCCGGCAGGCCGAGCCGCATCTCCTCGAAGCCGCCGAACACGCGCTTCCAGTTCGGCTGTGCTGCGAGATAGGGCGCAAGCGGTGCCGGCGCCCATTCGAAGCCCGGCCGCGGCACGTAGGGCGCGGGCTTCGGCTCAACGCCAACGCCATCGAGGCGCGCCAGCGTGCTCTCCAGCAATGCCTCGTCGAACGGCACCTCCCCTTCGCCTTCCATCAGCGCGCCGCCCAGCACGCCCAGCCGCTCCACCGTGCGACGGGCGGCGGGATCGAGCGCCACATGCAGGGCCACGGCCAGCGCCGGGCCCGCGGCAAGCGCGCCGGCGGCGTAGTCCAGCAGCAGCTCTTCGGGGGCCGGATGGCTCATGACTCGTCTTTCTCCAACGCTTCCCGCAACCGCCCGAGGGCCAGGCGAATGCGCGACTTCACGGTTCCAAGCGGCAGCTTCAGCTCCTCGGCGATGGCGGTGTGGGTCTTGTCCTCGAAAAACGCTTTCTGGATCACCACCAATTGATCGGCTGAGAGGCCGCCTAAAAGTTCCTTCACCCGGGTATACGTTTGTCCCGCCAGGACGGATTTGTCGGCATCGGCCTCTTCGGGCGCAAATACCGTCAGCCAGTCCTCGGTTTCGATCGCCGGCCGGGCGGCCCGCCGGGCCAGGTCGATCCGCTTGTTGCGGGCGATGGTGTAGATCCAGGTGGCGGCCGAGGCCCGCCCGCGATCGAAGCTCGCGGCCTTGCGCCATACCATTATCAGGGCTTCCTGGGCCACTTCCTGCGCGGTTTCTGCATCGGTGCCGCCGCGCATGATGAAGGCCTTTACGCGCGGGGCGTAGTGGCGGAACAGGCTGGCAAAGGCCGCGCGGTCCCGGCGGGCCGCGATGGCCTCGATCAGGTTGGCGGCCTCGTCGGGCGAAAGCATCGGCCGGAGTTTACCCCGGACGGCCGTTCGCGCCGAGGTCCCAGAAGATGCCGGTCATGAGCCGCAGCCCCTCCCGGGCCACCGGGGCCAGCAGGTGCTCGTTGGGCGCATGCTGCGAGCAGGCGGCGTAGGAATGCGGCACCCAGACGGTCGGCATGCCCAGGATGTCGGTGAAGACCTCGTTGGGCAGCGAGCCGCCGAGGTTGGGCAGCATGTTGGGCTTCTGGCCGCCCGTCTTTTCGATCGAGGCGGCGGCGAACTTGGCCCACGGGTTTTCCGGGTCGAGGCGGGTCGCACTCATGATCACGTCGCGCGCCTGCTCGAGCTCGATCATCTCGAAGCCGTGCCGATCGAGATGGCGGCGCAGCGCCGGGATGATCTCATGCGGATCGGTGCCGACCACGAAGCGCAGCTGGCAGTAGGCAATGGCGCTGGGCGGGATCGCGTTGACCGGCCGGTCGGGATTGCCGGTCTTGAAGGCCAGGACCTCGAAGCTGTTCCAGCCGAACACGCGCTCGACCGGCGTGAGCTTCTCCTCGCCCCAGTTGGGATCGATGGTCGGGGCACCCTCGCCCGCATCGATATGCGCGTCGGCCAGCGCCGCCCGCACCGAGTTGGTGAGGGTCTTGGGCCGCCATTCCGGCACTTTGATCTGGCCGCGCCGGTCGGTGATGGTGGCGAGCGCATGGGCCATGATGATGCCGGGGTTGGACAGAAGCCCGCCCCAGTTGCCCGAGTGATGGCCGCCCTCGCGCATCGTGAGCTTGAGGTTGAAGTTCAAGGTGCCGCGCGTGCCGCCGAAGATGGTCGGCCGCCGGTGGTCGAGCCGGGGCCCATCCGAGCCGATCAGCGCGTCGGCCTTCAGCGCCGCCTTGTTGGCCTTGCAGAAGTCGGCCAGGCCCGGCGAGCCGGTCTCCTCGCCGGTCTCGATCAGGACGGTCGAGTTGAAGCCGAGCGAGCCGCGCTCCTCGAGCACGCAGGCGAGTGCCGCGATGTTGATGGTGTGCTGGCCCTTGTTGTCGGCCGTGCCGCGGCCGTACATGCGGTCGCCTTCGATCACGATCTTCCAGGGCGACAGGCCCTGGCGCCACTGTTCCTCCTGGCCACGGATCACGTCGCCGTGGCCGTAGGTCAGCACGGTCGGCAAGGCCTTGTCCTCGACGCGGCGCGCGATCAGGAACGGGCCGTACTCGGCGCGCGGGTTGGGCAGCACGGTGCAGTCGTAGCCCAACTTCTGCAGCGACTGGCTCATCTCGCCCGAGACGTACTCCTGCAGGGCGGGCATGGAATCCTTCTCCTGGCTGGTCGTCGGTATCGCCACCCGGCGCTGCAGCTCGGCCAGAAAGCCGCCATCGTCGAAATACTTTTCCGCGCGCGCGATGGCGCCGTCCCGTGATCCCGTCGTGCTGCTCATGATTTTTCCCGTGCCTTTCGCCGCCACGATAGCAAAATATCGGCATCAGGTGCCTCCCCATCGCGCCGCAGGTGCGATGGGGAGGACTAAAAGACCAGGAGCCAACAATGCTGACATCAGGCCGCGTCGTTTTTACCGACATGGAGGAAGTCCACTACGGCAAGCCGGCTGCCCAGTCGGTCGCCGAGGTGGTGAAAGCCCACGGCGCCCAACGCGTCTTCCTGATGGTGAGCGGCACGCTCAACCGCCAGACCGACGAGGTCGAGGCGGTCCGCCGCGCGCTCGGCAACAAATGCGTCGGCACCTTCGACAAGATGCCGGCACACTCGCCACGCTCGGCAGTCATCGCCGCCGCGGCGCAGGCACGCGAGGCCAAGGCCGATCTGATCGTCACCCTGGGCGGCGGCTCGATCACCGACGGCGCCAAGGCCGTCCAGCTCTGCCTCGCCAACGACATCACCACGGTCGAGGGCCTCGACAAGGTGCGCAACGCCGACGTGAAGGCGCCGACGGTGCGCCAGGTCTCGATCCCGACCACGCTGTCGGCCGGCGAGTTCTCCGGCATCGCCGGCGTCACCAACGAGGCGACCAAGGTCAAAGAGCTGTACCGCCATCCGCTCACCATCCCGCAGGCCGTCATCCTCGATCCCGAGGTGACGCGCCACACGCCGATGTGGCTGTTCCTGTCGACTGGCATCCGCGCCGTCGATCACTGCGTCGAGGGCGTGTGCTCCAACGAGTCGACGGAGTTCACCAATGCCTCGGCCCTGCATGGTCTCGCGCTGCTGGCGCGCGGCCTGCCCAAGGTGAAGGCCGATCCCACGGACATGCGGGCGCGGCTCGATTGCCAGATCGGCTCGTGGCTGTCGATGGGCGGGCTGGCGGCCGGCGTGCCGATGGGGGCGAGCCACGGCATCGGCTACGTGCTGGGCGCGGTGTTCGACGTGCCGCACGGCCACACCTCCTGCATCATGCTGCCCTGGGTGATGCGCTGGAACAAATCGGCCAACGCCGACCGCCAGGCGCTGATCGCCAACGCCATGGGCCATCCCGGCAAGGACGCCGGCGACGTTTTAGACAATTTCATCCGCGGCCTCGGCATGCCGCGCAGCCTCTCCGAGGTGAAGATCGGCAAGGAGCATTTCGATCGCATCGCCCAGCAGGCCATGGGCACGCCGTGGGTGCCGCGCAATCCGCGCAAGATCGACGGGCCGGCAGAGGTGAAGGAGATCCTGGAGCTGGCGGCCTAGGTCGAATTCCCGCATTTCCCGCAGTTTGCGCTACCCCCTCCGCGCCCACCTTGGATGCATGCACTGCCAGCAGAAATGGGACTTTCCGGCATTCCCGGTATTTCCGACAGAGAGCGTGGTGTTGAGCAAAAGACCGGACCCCAATGGCTAGGGGTCTTGGCGCGCGCGCGGGCCTGCTGGCGGACCTGGAGAAACGCATGCCGTCGCATGGGCACGCTGCTCCCCCAGGCATTCCCGCCTGCACTGTCGTCAGATGAACGATGCATAGAGCAAAAGCCAACGGGCCAGCATATCAATCACCGCAGTATTTGTCAATAACTACGGTATTTTCGCCGTCAGCCCTGTTGCTCGCTCTCGAGTCTCTCTGCCTCAGCCTCTATTGCGGCAGCCTGCGCCAGCAAGGCCTCCCTGTCTGCCTTCAAGGACATCGTGGCGGCGACTCGCCGAACAAGGGCGGCGAGCTCACGCTTGTCGCCTGCCTCGCTTCGTGCCTGTTCATTGTCCGACATTGCCGGACGCCAAATGAAGACTGAACCATCCAATGCCTGAAAGTCGTCTGCAGTTGTACTCGCGCGGCAGATAATCGATGAGCCGGCAACAAGCCAGGTAGGCGCGCATGGGCGCGCCTACCTCAGCGTCCGGGCCGAGAGCTATCCGGCCTTGGCTGCCGCCTGCGGCCGGCCGTTCTGGTAGACCGCGGCCTCGAAGTCACCGAAGACCTGCAGCGTCTTGGGGTCGGCGAAGGGCAGGATCTGGGTCAGGATCACGCCGGTCACCTTCTTCTTGGGATCGAGCCAGTAGTAGGTGTTGGCGAGACCGGCCCAGGCCAGGCTGCCGGCGCTGCGTTTGCCGGGCACGTCCTGGGTGTTGATCATGTAGGCCAGGCCCCACTTCTTGACCATGCCGGGGAAGAACTCGGCATCGTTGGTGAGGTCGGGCTGCGCTGTCTTGAGCAGGGTGACGTTGAGGTCGCCCATGCTGTTCTTGTTCGCCAGGGCGACCGTCTCGGGCTTCAGGATCTGCGCCGTGCCGAGCTTGCCGTTGCCCAGAAGCGCGCGCAGGAAGGTGAGGTAGTCGCGGCCGGTCGAGTAGAGCGCGCCGCCGCCCATGAAGAACTCGGGTGCCTGCGGCATGCCGAACTCGATCGGGGTGAGCTTGCCGTCGGCGCCGCGGGCATGGACGCTGGCCACGCGCGCCAGCTGGTCGGGCCGCAGGATGAAGCCGGTGTCCTTCATGCCGAGCGGCGTGAAGATGCGCTCGCGCATGTAGCCGTCGAGCGACAGGCCGCTCACGCGCTCCACCGCCTTGCCGGCCCAGTCGATGTTGATGCCGTACTCCCACTTCTCGCCGGGGTCGGCGATCATCGGCACCTTGAGCGCCTCGAGCTTGCAGGAGCCGATGCCGGGCACGTTCGCCACCTTCATGTAGCGCTCGATGTCCTTGTTCCACAGGTCGTAGCTGAAGCCCGCCGTGTGGGTCAGCAGATGCCGGAGCGTGATCGGCCGCTTGGGCGCCCGGAGCTTGGGCTTGCCCTCGGCGTCGAAGCCCTCCAGCACCTGTGCGGCGCTCAGCTCCATCACGACGTCGCTGATCGGCTTGTCGAGACTGAGCTTGCCCTGCTCGACCATCTGCAGGGCGGCGATCGAGGTCACCGCCTTGGTCATCGAGGCGATCCAGAACATGGTGTCCGCCGTCATCGCGGTACCGGTCACCAGGTTGCGCTTGCCGAAGGCGCCTTCGTAGATCACGCCCTTGTCGTCGGCGGCCAGCGCCACGACGCCGGGCACATCGCCGGAGCTGACCGCGCCGCTCAGCACGGCGTCGATCTTTGCCTTGTCGGCCCGGGCCTCGCTCGCCCAGAACAGGGGCACGCCGGTTGCCAGCAAGGCGCCGGCGCCGGCCTGGATTGCGGTTCTGCGTGTGACTGTGCTGTTGGCTTGATCGTGCTTGTTGTCAGCCATCGTCCTGTCCTCCCGTTGGAAAAGGGACATGTCCTATGCTGCGATGTCGGCACTACCCGACAACTATAGCGCGCACCGGGACGACGGGCGATTGTACGAAAGGTGTAACTGTTGGCGGGGCGAACGATAGCCGCTCAGCCGTCGAAAATCAGGCAGGTGGTCGTACCGTGGACGAGCAGGCGACCCTTGCTGTCGGTGACACGTCCGTCCGCGACGCCGACCCGCCGGCCACAGCTCAGCACCCTGCCCTCGGCCCTGATCAGGCCCGTCTCCGGCGTGATCGGCCGGACGAAGGAGATCTTGAACTCCAGCGTCGTGGAGCCCCTGCCCTTCTCGAGGGTCGACTGGATGGCAAGCCCCATGCAGCTGTCGAGCATCGTGGCCGCGAGGCCGCCATGGACGGTGCCGGCCGGATTGAGATGGTCGGCGGTCGGCTCGGCGGTGACGACGACGCGCCCGTTCTCCGCCTCGACGATGTCGTAGCCCAGGGTCCTGGCGATCGTATTGAGCGGCAGCGTTCCATCCGCCAGGCCTTTGACGAACTCAAGGCCGGTCATCCGCTTCTGCTCGTCGGCCTCGACCGTGCCGTAGGATTTCATGTGATGTCCCTCGAAGATCGATGCTTCGAGGGTTGCCGCCCGCCGTCACCTTGTCTGGCGGTTATCGGACGTCAAAGGCGTCCCTTGCGTCGCGCCACCGCCTCCGACAAGAGGCAGAGGATCTCCCACATCATTGTGACACCGACGAGCGCGGTGTTGCCGCTCATGTCGAAGGGCGGCGAGACCTCGACGACGTCGCCGCCGACCAGGTCGAGCCCGCGCAGGCCGCGCAGCATGCGTTGCGCCTCGTGCGGGGTGTAGCCGCCGATCTCAGGCGTCCCGGTGCCCGGCGCGTAGGCGGGATCGAGGCCGTCGACGTCGAAGCTGACGTAGGTCGGGCCGTCGCCCACGACGCGGCGGGCCTCGGCGATCACCTTGTCGACGCCCAGGTCGAAATACTCCTCGATGGTGATCACCCGCATGCCCTGCTCGACCGCCCACATATTGTCGTCGCGCTTGTAGAGCGAGCCGCGGATGCCGATCTGAACCACGCGCTTGGGATCGAGCAGGCCTTCCTCGACGGCGCGGCGGAACGGCGTGCCATGGGTGTACTTGTAGCCGCCGAAATAGGTATCCCAGGTGTCGCTGTGGGCGTCGAAATGGACCATGCCGAGCGGCGGCAGGCCCTTGCGGATGCCGCGCATGATGGGCAGCGTGACCAGGTGGTCGCCGCCGGCCGACAGCGGCACGGCGCCGGCCGAATGCAGCTTAGCGAAGAAGGTTTCTATGCGCTCCAGCGAATCGTCGAGGCTCGCCGGATTGACCGGGGCGTCGCCGAGATCGCCGCACTTGGCCAGCTCATAAGGCGCCACGCCGGTGACGTGGTGCACGCGGCGCATCATGGTCGAGAGGTCGCGCATCTGGCGCGGGCCGTGGCGGGCGCCCGGCCGGTTGGTCGTGCCGCCGTCCCACGGCACGCCGACCATGCCGATCTCGACGTCGGCCGGGTCGCGGAACAGCGGCAGGCGCATGAAGGTGGCGACGTCGCCGAAGCGCGGCACCACCGTGCCGGAGACCGGCTGCGGGAAGGCAGGCTTGGAGGGGTGCGAAGCGTCGTTCATGCGCGCCTATGTAGGTAGTTATTTGGGCTGCAAAAGAGCCTTTCTCGCGGTGACGAACTCCTCGACCGCCGCCACAAACCGGTCACCTTCGCTATCGCCGATCATGATGTTGAGCGCCACGAAGCCGCGGCGGGCGATCCAGATGCCGGCGGCCATCATGTCGAAGAAGAACAGCTCCTTGGCGTCCTGGCTGCCCGAGGCGATGTCGGCCGCCGTCTTGATCGGCCGCGACGTGGCGTGCGCCGTCATCATCGAGCCGATGCCGGAGAACTGGAAGGCCACCTTCTCGCGCTGGCAGATGGCGTTAAGGCGCTGGCGGATCTTCTCGCCGCGCTCGTTCAGCTCCTTGGCGGCCGCCGGGGTATAGACCTCGCCGTAGCCTGCGACCCCTGCCGCCATGGTGAGGGCGTTGTTGTTGAAAGTGCCGGCGTGCGGCAGGTGGTCGGGCTTGGTCGGGTCGAACAGCTCCATGATGTCGCGCCGGCCGCCGAAGGCGCCGAACGACATTCCGCCGCCGATGTACTTGCCGAGCGTGGTCATGTCGGGGATGACGCCCGTCTTCTCCTGCAGGCCGCCCGGCGACAGCCGCGAGGTCATGACCTCGTCGAAGATCATGGTGATGCCGCGGGCGCGCGTCTCCTCGCGCACCATCTTCAGGAAGTCGAGGTTGCCCGGCAGGCAGCCATGGCTGCCCTGCATGGGCTCGAGCAGGACGGCGAACAGCTCCTCGCCGTGCCTGGCCAGCAGCGCCCGCGTGCCCTCCACGTCATTGTAGGGCGCCACGATGTACTCATAGGGCACATTCACCGGGCTGCCGCCGCTCACGAAATAGAGCACGCCGCCGTGATAGCCGCCGTGGAACACCATGACCTTGGTCGCCTTGGTGCGGCCCTTGCGCTGGGCATAGACGCGGGCGCCGGCCAGCGCCATGACGTTGCCTTCCGTGCCGGAATTGGTGAATCGCACCAGGTCGATCGACGGCATGCGGTCGGCCACCAGCTTGGCGAGCCTGGCCTCGTTGGCGTTGCGGCCGCCGTAGTTCCAGCCGTGGTTCAGGGCGCGGTCGATGGCGGCGCGGATCACCGGATGGGAGTGGCCGTAGATGCCGGCGGTGTATTCGCCCAGCACGTCGATGTATTCGTGGCCGTCGGCATCCCACAGGCGGCAGCCCTCGCCGCGCACCACGGTGAGCGGGAACGGCGAATTGTGCAGCGTCGTGCGGGTGTTGCCGCCGGGCATGGCCTCGCACGCCTCCTGGTGGCGCGTGAGGCTTTTCGGGTTGCGGGCAGAATACGCCTGGCGCGCCTCGTCGAGGGCGGACTGCAGATCCGAATTGACCAGCGCTGTATCGGGCACGGAACTCTCCCTCGGCTCGGACTCCTCTCCCCCGCTAGGGGGAGAGGTTGGGTGAGGGGGTTACACGAGCTTTCGGAGCCCCCTCACCTAGCCTCTCCCCCTAGCGGGGGAGAGGAACATGATTCCCAGAACACTATCACACCACGTTCAGCTCCCGGATAGGTTTGCCTGCGGATATCCGTTCATAACCGAACGGCGAAAGATCGAGCGTGCGATAGCTGCCATGCACGATCAGCTCGGCGACGGCGCGGCCGACGGCCGGCGACTGCTGGATGCCGTGCCCGGAGAAGCCGGTGGCGAAGATCAGGCTGTCGATTTCCGGATGGCGGCCGACGATGCCGTTCTGGTCGAAGGTGTTGTACTCGTAGTAGCCCGCCCAGGAGTTCACGACCTTGGCGGCCTCGAAGGCCGGCACGCGGTTGGCGAGCGCGGGCCACACCATGTCGTCCCACTCCTGATGCTGGACTTCGAGCGGCGCGGTCGGCGGATCGTTGCCCTCAGCCGGCGTCGTGCCGCCGATGTAGAAGCGGCCCTCGGGGCGGCACCAGGTGCCCGAGGGATCGATGGTGAGCGGCATCAGGCCAGGCGGCCCGCGGCCTTGCTCCTTTTGATAGTCGAACACGAACACCGAGCGCCGGCGCGGCTCGACCGGGAGCGCGATGCCTGCGGTGGCGGCGACCTCGCCCGACCACGGGCCGGCGGCCAGCACGATCGTCCCAGCCTCGATCATGGTGCCCGAGCGCAGGGTGACGGCGTTGGGCGCCAGCTTCACGACCTCGTCAGCGACGTATTGGGTGCCGAGCGCGCGGGCCTTGCGGCGGAAGGCCTGCATCAGCGCCGGCCCGTCGAACCAGCCTTCGTTGGCGACGCCGTGCGAGGCGAGCCGGACGCCCTCGTCGGATATCCAGGGAAAGCGGCTGCGCAGGGCCGCGGGATCGAGCAGCTCGACGGCACAGCCCTCGCCCTTCTGGACGGCGTGATTGGCCCGCAGCACCGCCTCGCCCGCGTCACTCGCCAGGAAGAGATAGCCTGGCTCCCTCAGCCCGAGATCGACGTCCAGAAGCCTGGACGCCTGGCGCAGGAAGCCGATGCCGTAGCGCGACAGGTGAATGTTGAGCGGCGTCGAGAACTGCTGGCGGATCGAGCTCGCCGACAGTGCCGACGAGGCGCGGGCATAGGTCGGGTCGCGCTCGATGACGACGACGTTGCCGGTGAAGTCGGGGTCGGACTTCAGGTGCCAGGCGATCGACGAACCCATGACACCGCCGCCGACGATCGCGACATCCGCTCTCGTGGCCGACGACTCAGGCTGCATACGATTGTGCTTTTCGCCCTTGCAGGGATCTTCTCCGGATCATGCCGCGTGCAACGCCTTGCGTACTGCCTTCGGTGCGCGGTCTATGACCAGCAAATAGGCGCGCGTCGGCCCTTCCGGCCGGCGCTTGCCCTGTTCCCAGTGACGCAGCGTATTGATGCTGAAGCCGAACTGGCCAGCGAACTCCTCCTGGGTCATGCCGAGCTTGCTTCGAATGGCCCGCACATCGATTCGGCCAGGCACATGAACGCGGTAGGCGCTCGCCTTCGCCTCGCCGCGTGCATAGGTGACGGCCTGCTCCAGGCCGCGGCGGATGCTGTCGACTGCCTTGCTCATCGCTTCGTCCTTCCATATGTCTCGACCAACAGCCTGGTGAGTTGCCGTAGATCATTCCGCTCCTTCTGGCTCAAATCCGTCCGCTCATTCTTGGCAAAGGCCGTGAGAGCGAACACAGGAACATCGGCGCTGTAGTAGAAGTAGATCACTCGGGCGCCGCCGCGCTTTCCGCGTCCTTCAAGCCGCCACCGCAGCTTGCGCACGCCGCCGGTGCCCTGGATCAAGTCACCGGCCATGGGATTGTAGGCCAGATGGTCGACGAGGGTCGCCCGCTCCTCCTCGGTCATCAGCTTCCGGGTTGCCGACAAGAACTCCGGCGTCTCGACGACAGCAACCGGGACATTTCCAGGCATCGGGAAATGTAGTCCATTGGATCAGTCGACTCAAGGGCCGTATGCCACCCAGGCGGCTGGTCCCGGAGTATCTGCTGCCCTACCAAGCCAGCTATATGTCTTCCAGCTTGCCATGCCGGAGGCCTCGATGACTCAAGAACCGGGCCATAGCGTCCGCAATCGCGCTCCCTACCTGCCGATCCACAAGCGGCCGCGCCTCAGCCTGCCCAACGGCGCGCGCGTCGCGGTCTGGACCATCGTCAATGTCGAGAACTGGAGCCCGCTGGGCGCGATGCCGCGCACGGTGCTGCCGCCGCCGATGGGCAATCCCCTGCTGCCCGACGTGCCCAACTGGGCGTGGCACGAATACGGCATGCGCGTGGGCTTCTGGCGCTTCCTCGAGGTGCTGGGCGCACGCAAGCTCAAGGCGACGTTTGCCGTCAACGGCACGGCCTGCGAACTCTATCGCGAGGCCTGCCAAGCCGCGCTCGAGGCCGGCTGGGAGTTCATGGGCCACGGCTTCGTGCAGCGGCCCATGCACCGGGTCGAGGACCAGGGCTCGGCGATCCGCGACACCATCGCGGCCATAAAAGCCTTCACCGGCAAGCCGCCGCGCGGCTGGGAGAGCCCCGGGTTGACCGAGACCGACGAGACGCTCGACCTGCTGGCCGAGGCCGGCATCGAGTATGTCGCCGACTGGGTGATGGACGAGCAGCCGGTGGCGCTCGCCACACGCACCGGCAGCATGGTCTCGGTGCCCTACACGGTCGAGGTCAACGACGTGGTCATCAGCGCCGTCCAGCAGCAGCCGTCGGACGAAATCCTGCGCCGCGGCCGCGACCAGTTCGATCGCCTCTATCTCGAGGGCAAAACGGCGCCGCGAGTGATGGCGATCTCGATCCATCCCTACCTCACCGGCGTGCCGCACCGGATCAAGTATCTCGAGATGCTCTACGACTACATCCTCAGGCACGACGGTGTCGTGCACTGGACGGGTGCGGAGATCCTCGACTGGTATCGCGCCGAGACGTCGAAGATGGCCTGACGCTCAGGCGGCCTCCACCTCGACTCCCGTGTCATTGAAGCAGGCGCCTTGGGCGAGGTCGGCTTTCTGATCGGCCGACACGAGCGCGCTGATCGTCTGCGCCGTGCTGCTGGTGGCCAGCCACGCGCCCTTCTCCGATGAGACGACACCAGGCCGGATCGCCTCCGTGACCTGCAGCGGCAGGATCACGGCGCCGAGATCGTTCCAGATCTTGACCTTCGTCGCGGCGCCAAGGCCGCGTGCCTCGGCGTCGAGCGGATGCATCAGCAACGGAGGGGTATCGCCGACGCTGCCGCCTGCGCCCAGCAAGGTCGACGAAATGCGTTCGTCGGAAGCGGGCGAGACGAGCGACAGGGGAAATCTGCCCTCGCGCGGTCGAAAGGCCGGCGCTCTTGCCGCTGCGCCCCACTTTTGCGCCAGCACATCCGACACGAGCTCGATCTTGCCCGACGGCGTCGCCGGCATGACGTTGTCGAAAAGGGCCAGCGGACGGTCGTCTCCGGACGCCATGCGCAGCGCCTTCGTGGTCGGAATCTCGCTGGGCCGGATACCGCGCAGCCGAGGATCCGTTGGGTCCACCGCGTCATCCATCAGCTCGCGGTCCGTCGCCTTGAAGCATGCGTCGTCGAACCCGAAGCGCGCGGCCAGACGGCGGAAGATCTCGGTGTTGGGCAGGCTTTCGCCGACGGGCACTATCACCGGCTCCGCGCGCTGCAGCCAGTGATGGCCATAGGCGGGATAGAGGTCGTCACATTCGAAGTGGGTGGCCGCCGGCAGCACGATATCGCAGTGCTGCATGCTTTCCGTCATGGCCACTTCGACGCCGACGAGAAAGATGTCTTCGCGCGCCAGTCCGCGCTTCATGCGATTCTGGTCGGGATGCACGACGATCGGATTGTGATTGTAGATGAAGAGAGCCCTGAGCGGCGGGTCGAGGTCGTCGCGCTCGAGATGGCGGCCGATATCGTTGATGTTCAGGGTTCGCGTGCCGGCCGGCACCAGGTCGGGCCGCGTGAGCTTGTCCGGCGTCCGGGGAAACGCTCCGCGGGCGCCCAGGACAATGCCGTTGCGCCGGTCGAGCTTTCCCATGAGGGCCGGCAGCGCAATGGCGGCGCGTATGCCGCTGCCGCCATTGCGGCCGCGCTCGAGGCCGTTGCCGGGAGCGAGCACCAGCGGATTGGCTTCCGCCATCCACCTGGCAAGCGTCCGGATGTCTTCGGCGGGAACGCCGCATGTTTCCGAAGCGATCTCGGACGGCCATTGGCGCGCCAGGCTCATGTATTCCTGGTAACCGCTGACATGCCTGTCGATGAACGCCAGGTCGTGGGCGCCCAGCCGCTCGAGCTCGACGGCGAGGGCGAAGCCCAGAAGCACGTCGGTGCTGGGCCTGGGCGTGAGGTGAAGGTCCGCCTGCTCGGCGATTTTCGTGCGCAGCGGATCGATCACTGCCAGTCGGCCGCCCCGGCGCTTGGCCTCGCGGACCTTCCGCACAAGATGCAGGTTCGTGACGGTCGCGTTGTTGCCCCAAAGCACATTGAGCTCAGCCTCCGCCGCAAGGTCCGGGCCGATGCCTGGAGCGTTGCCGTAAGTGCCCAACCAGGCTTCGCTGCGGACCCCGCCGCAGAGAGAGCCGCGAAACAGCTGCGTGGCGCCGAGCTTGTGAAAGAACCGCAGCGACATGCTGTCGAGCGACAGCAGACCATGGGGACCGCCGTAGCTCAGTGGCATGACCGCCTGTGGCCCCCATCGATCAATGACCGACATGACGCTGGCATGAATCCGGTCGAGCGCCGCCGCCCAGGTGATTCGTTCGAACCGGCCGGAGCCGCGCGGGCCGACGCGCCGCAACGGATGGCGCAAGCGGCCGGTGCCGTGAACGAACTCGGCGCTGTGGTGCGCCACCTTGCTGCAGACGACGCCACCGGTATAGGGCAGCGCCGTGGACCCGCGGACCTTGACGATGCGGTCGTTCTCGACCGTGACCGACAGGCTGCACGTGTCGGGGCAGTCGAGCGTACAAACGCTCGGATGCTCGGTTGTCATGTCCAGGCTCCCTTCAATGTCTCTCTTGCCGATGCGTGACCGTGCCGAGCGCAATGCCGCCGATGATCAGCGTCATCGCACCGAGCAAGGCCAGGGTGATGGGCTCGCCCAGCGTCAGCGCCGCCATCAGGGTACCGACGACGGGCGTCGCCAGCAGTCCGATCGACGTCACGGCCGCCGGCTGGCTGCGGTTCACCACGGCGATCGCCCAATAGGCCAGCGCATTGCCACAGACCCCGCCGTAAAGCAGCAGAAGCACGAGGCGCGGCGTCCACGCCACCTCGGGCACACCGTCGAAGAACAGGGCCAGCACCGCCAGCAGGCCGCTGGCCAGCAGCGTTTCCCAGAAGACGAGTTGAAACGGCGTCGATATCCATCGGTGGGCGCGAACATAGACGATGCTGACGGCCCAGCACGCAGCGGCGAGCAGAAGCAGGCCGTTGCCGAGCAAGGAACGGCCATCGCTCCAGTCGAACGAGGCCGGATTGAACATGATCGCGAGCCCCGCGAGCGCCACCGCGCCGCCGGCAAGGTGGTAGCGGGTGATGGGTTCGCCGAGAAACAGCCGGGCCGCCGGGATCACCCAAAGCGGCGTGGTGTAGCCCAGAACGATGGCTCGGCCGGCGGGAACGAACTGGATGCCGATCGCGACCAGGCTCGAGAAGGCGACCATATGCGGAAGAGCGATCCCGACGACGACAGGAAGATCGCCGCGCCGCGGAACGACCAGATTGCCCTGGCCCCACAGGAGCACGAGCAACACGACGCTGGCGACGAGGCTGCGCAACGCCGCCGTCCACAAGGGCGGAATGCTCTGGACCATCGACTTGGTCACCGGCCAATTGGACCCCCAGGCGAGGACGACGACGACGAACAACAGAAGGGCGAGATGCCTCGGCAGATGATCGCTCTTCATGTCGGTCCAGCATGCGGGTAGACTGGCCTTATGAATAGGTCCGGTTCTGAAAATATGAAGGAGCCAGTTTGATGGCCCAGCCGCTCACCGGCGTGATCGACCTCGACCACGGCAACAGCGCGCCGCTGGCACGCCAGCTCTACGAGCAACTGAGGTCGGCGATCGCCGACGGGCGGCTGCGGCAGGGCTATCGGCTGCCCTCCAGCCGCATGCTCGCCGGACAACTGGATGTCGCACGCAACACGGTTTCCGCCGCCATCGACCAACTGGCAGCCGAGGGCTATCTTGAGATCGCGCGCGGCCGCCGTCCCTCGATCGCCAGCGGCCTTGTCCGCCTGCCGGCCGTGGATGCCGTGCGGGGACAGCCCGTCACGCCGGCGAAGCAGCGGCTCTCGACTTGGGCTCGGCGCATCGGCCGATCGAATTGGCCGCCCACCCTGTTCGAGAGTGTCCCTCGTCCCTTCACGCCGGGCCTGGCCGATGCCCGAGCGTTTCCGCATGACATCTGGGCACGATGCCTGCGCCGCGCCGCGCGTAACGTCCATCCACGACGACAGGGCGGACACAACCGTCTCGCCTTGCAGGAGGCCCTGGCCCGACACCTCATCGAGCACCGCGGCGTCAGGACGGAGCCGCGCCAGATCATCGTCACGCCCTCGGCGCAGGCGGCGATCGAGCTGATTACCCGCGTGACCCTGGACGCGGGCGACATCGCGTGGCTGGAAAGTCCTGGCTACATTGGCGCCCGCGTGGCGCTCGAAGCCGCCGGCGCCGACGTCGTCGGCGTACCCGTCGACCGCAGCGGCCTGACAGTGGCCGGGCGCAAGGATCGGCCGCGGCTCATCTTCGTCACGCCGTCGCATCAATATCCGACCGGCCGGTTGATGCCGATCGACCGACGCCTGGAACTGCTGCGCTTCGCCAAGGCAACCGGCGCCGTACTGATCGAGGACGATTACGACAGCGAGTTCCACTACGACGGACGGCCGGTGGCGTCGCTGCAGGGCCTCGACGGCGGGACCCGCGTCTTCTACGTCGGCACTTTCTCCAAGGTGATGCTGGCCGATATCCGCGTCGGCTACGCCGTCGTGCCCGAGACTCTGGTCGAGACTTTCGAAATCGCCCAGCGCCACACCGGACAGCTCGCCTCTGCGACCTTGCAGGATGCCCTGTCGGCGTTCATGGACGATGGCGACTACGCCGCCCATATCCGGCGCATGAGCCGCCTCTACCGTGCGCGGCGCGACCGTATGGTGCAGGCGCTGGCGGCGGAAACGCGCGATGCCTTGGTGATCGATCCGCCCGCTGGCGGCATGCAGCTCCTGGCGCGCTGTCGCGTGCGGCAGGACGATCGCCTTCTCTGCGCGCGTCTGGCCAAAGCCGGCGTGACGGCGAGGCCGCTGTCGGATCACTACATCGGCGAGGCCACGGAGCGAGGGCTGTTCCTCGGCTTTGCCGCATGGACCGACGCGGAAATCGACGCCGGCGCCCGCCTGATAGGCCGCGTCTGCGGCCGCTAGGCGGCCTTGACGCAGTCGAAGGCGGAGGTAGTGCCGGACTGGCTGACAGTGCGAGCGTCGCGATCGTTCTTGCGGCAGTACCTCTGGGCCAGCGTGAACGCCGCATTCGGATTGGCCGCGCCGGTGACTTGCACCGACACGTCGTTGCCGACGATGGTCTCGCCGTTGGGACCGCTCGACGTGCTGAGCCCGCTGCCTGAGCAGCCGGCCAGTATCAGGGCGAGGAGGATGGTTCGCTTCATGGCCGCAGGGTAGGCCGCGAACTGCGCCGAACAAACGGCGCAGCCCGTGGCAAATCTGAGGCCAGAAGCCTCGAACTCAGGTGCGCTTGAAGCCTTCGACTTCGCGCGCAGCCCAATCCATGGTCTTTTCCATCGCCTCGCCCTTGGCGTGGCGAACGACCATCTGGGCCTGGATCGACTGTGCCCAGATCTGCGCCGCAATCAGCGGCGGCGCCGGCGAGCAGACGACGCCCGCCTTCTGGTCGCCGCCCTTGATCGGATAGTGCGAGAGCGAGCCCTTGGGCGGCCCCTCCTCGTCCCACGTCTTGAAGTCGACGAACTTGGTGTAGGGCGGGATGTCGTAGCCCTGGCTCGCCGCCACCTGCTTCTCGGCATTCTGCCGCAAGGTCAGGAACTCGAGCAGGCTCTTGGCCGCCGGCTTGTTCTTGGAAGACTTCCAGACGCCGTAGAAGCGCGGCAGGACCGGGTTGAACCGGCCCGCCGGCCCCTTGGGGAAGCCGTGCGTCCAGCACTTCTCGGCGACCTGGGGCGCATCGCGCTTGGCGACCGCCCAGGCGCTGGGTGGATTGAAGATCAAGGCGCCCTTGCCTGAGATCAACCACTTGTTGTTCGAGGCGTCGTCCCATGCCGTCGCATCGGCCGGGCAGAAGGCCACGAGCTTCTTGCCGTACTCCAGCACCTGCTTCACGGAGTCCGACTTCACCGTGACGTTGCCCTTGGCGTCCATCAGCTCGGCGCCATAGGCCAGGAACAGCGCACCGACCCACTGGTTGGTGTCAGTCGTCGAGCCGAGCGGCAGGCCGAAGCCGACGCCCGCCTTCTGGCACTTCTCGGCCGCCGTCAGGAAGGCGTCCCACGTCCAGCTCGCGTCGTTGGGCGGCTTGCCGGCGGGATAGAGCTCCTGCACGTCGACGCCGCCATGCAGCTTCATCATGTCGAAGCGCGTGCAGCAGCCCAGCAGCAGGGTGCCGCGGGTCATCGGCACGCCGAGCCAGTGGCCTTCGTATTTGCCGAGATACTCGACGGCCGGATCGATCGGGCCGTTCGTGGCGACGACCTTCTTGACCACGTCGTCGACCGGCTCGAGCGCGGCGTTCATCTGCGCCGATTCCCAGTTGGTGAACTCCATGATGTCATGGCCCGAGTGCGACTGCGCCTCGGCCTGCAGCGTCAGCAGCAACTTGTTGCCCTGGCTGGTGATGTAGTCGACCTTGACGTCGACTTTTTCCTTGTCTGCCCATTCCTTGATGATCGCCGACTGGACATCGTTGGCGCCGGGGACCCAATGGTCCCACAGCCCGATGGTAATGGTTCCAGCGGCGTAGGCACCGCGCACGAACGGCGCGGCGACCAGTCCGGCGGCGACGCCGCCCGCGACGACTCCTCGACGAGACAATCTTCCTTGCATGACGTTAGTCCTCCCTGAACGGAACACTTTTTTTTGTGCACGCGAAGCGGACAACTGATTTTTGGAAACGCTGAACGCAGACAGGTCAGCCAACGAATGGCTGGGACGCCCTCGGTAGTTTTCAGCGGGCGAAGTCTAGAGGGGTTTCCGATCGAAGGGAACCGCTCGCGGTCCCCTTTCGATCGGAAAGGCGCGCAACGGAAATGTTGATCACACAGGCACATTCAGTCTGGCTGATTCCAGCCGGACTGAATGTGCTTTAACCAGAAACGCCGTAGATATCGCGCGCGGTCGGCGTGCTGATTGCGCCCTCGGCGAGGTCGCGCTGGGCGGCCGCACGCTCACGCTGCTCGGGCGGCCCAAAACCGCCGGCGCCCGGCGTCACCAGGGCGAACCATTGGCCGGCCTTCAGCACGGCTGAATCGCCCTCGAACACGACGCCCGGCCCCGCCTCGACCTTGCCATGGGCGCCCGGGCCGCCGCCGAACAGGCCCCAGCTCTGCGAGCGCTGGCGCGTGAGGTCGACGCGCACGCGGCAGTCGTGAGTCGCCTGGTAGGCGCGGCGCAGCCCCATGCCGCCGCGATACTGGCCGACGCCGCCGGAATCCTCGACCAGCTCGTAGCGCGTCAGCAGCAGGGGATATTCGATCTCCAGCGCCTCGACCGGCAGGTTGGAGGTGTTGGTGGTGTGGACGTGCACGCCGTCCAGCCCGTCCTTGTGGGCGCGCGCGCCGCTGCCGCCGCCGATCGTCTCGAGATAGACCCAGGTCGAGCCGTCCGTGGGCCGCTTGCCGATGAAGTAGGCCACGGTGCACGCCGAGTTCGAGCAGGCCATGACGCGTTCGGGCACCGGCTGGGCCAGGGCGCCCAGGATCATGTCGGACACGCGCTGGCAGGTCTGCAGCCGGCCGTTGACCGCGGCGGGCGCCAGGCAGTTCAGGATGCTGCCCTCGGGCGCGGTGATCCTGAGCGGACGCGCCAGGCCGGCGTTGGGCGGGATGCCGGGATCGAGCACCGACTTCACGACGTAGTAGGTCGTGGCGAGCAGTGCGGTGTAGGTCATGTTGATGCCGGCGCGCATCTGTTCGGGAGCGTCGAAGGCGAGCGACATCTCTTCGCCCTTCACCGTCACCTCGACCGACATCGGCAGCAGGCCCGCCACCTCCTCGTTGTCGAACACGTCCGCGAAGCGCCAGGTGCCGTCGGGCATGGCGGCGATGGCCGCGCGCATCTTGCGCTCGGCATAGTCCATCAGCGCGGCGCCGGCGCTCAGCACCGTGTCGATGCCGTACTTCGCCGCCAGGGTGTGAAAGCGCTGCACGCCGACGCGGTTGGCGGCCATCTGGGCGCGCAGGTCGGACAACCGTTCGGAGAGCACCTGGCAGTTCAGCAGGATCAGGTCCTGCACATCCTTCTGCAGCTCGCCGCCGCGATAGAGCCGCACCGGCGGGATGCGCAGGCCTTCCTGGTAGATATGGGCGTGGCCGCGATCCACGAAGTCGGCGTGATGCGCGAGGTTCACCGTCCAGGCGACCATGCGGCCGTCGACGAAGATCGGCTCGGCGACGACGATGTCGGGCAGATGCGTGCCGCCGCCCTCGTAGGCGTCGTTGCCGATGAAGGCGTCGCCCGGCCGGATGTCCTGAGTCGGGTAGCGCCGCATGATGTGCTTGATCAGGTCCAGGAAGCTGCCGAGGTGGATGGGGATGTGCTCGGCCTGGCACAGCGTTTCGCCGGCAGCGTTGAACAATGCCGTCGAGCAGTCGCGCCGTTCCTTGATGTTGGTCGAATGCGAGGCACGGATCAGCGTCTCGCCGGTCTCCTCGACGATCGAGGCCATGGCGGCACCGATCACCTCGACGGTGATGGGATCGAGCTTGGTCATGCCGCCGCCTCGAGGATGAGATTGAGATAGGCGTCGACCCGCGCCGTCCAGCCGGGCGGCACGAGCGTCGTGGCGTCCATCTGTTCGATGATCGCGGGACCAGAAAAGCGGTTGCCCGGACGCAGCGCCTCGCGGCCGTAGACCGGCGCGTCGGCGAAATCTCCCGCCTCGGCCAGCCAGACGGGACGGCGCTGCAAGATGGCGCCCGAGGCATCCGGCCCCGCTTCGGGGTGCGCCAAAAGCTCGGCCTTGCGCACCGCGCCCGTCGCCTCGACGCGCAGGGTGACGATCTGCACCGGATCGCCGTCGGCGGCGAAGCCGTAGCGCTGGCGGTGCACGTCGGCGAAGCCCGTCGCCAGCGCCTGCAGGGTCGCCCGGGAGACCGGGCCATCGGGCACGGCGACGCTCAGCTCGTAATTCTGGCCGTGGTAACGCATGTCGACGGTGCGGGTGATGTGCCGATCGGCCGACGCAATGCCTTCGTGCACGAACCAGCGGTTGGCACGCTCCGCCAGTGCTGAAAACCCCTCGGCGACGTCGGCCGTCGAGGCCTCGGTCGCCGGCATCAGGCGCGTCGCCGCAAAATCGGCGCGCAGGTCGGTCAGCAGCAGGCCCATGGCGCAGAGGATGCCGGGATTGGCCGGCACCAGCACGCGGCCGATCTCGAGCTCGCTCGCCAGGCGCGCGGCGTGCAACGGTCCCGCCCCGCCGAACGCCATCAGCGTGTAGTCGCGCGGATCGTGGCCGCGCTGCACGGAGATGACGCGGATGGCGCGCGCCATGTTGGCGGTGACGACCGACAGGATGCCCTGGGCCGTCTGCGGCACGCCGAGGCCGAGCTGCCCGGCCAGCCGGGCGATCGCCTGCTCGGCGAGGTCGCGGCGGATCGTCATGCGCCCGCCCAGCAGGTGCTTTGGGTTCAGCGTCTGCAGCACGACGTTGGCGTCGGTGACGGCGGGCTCCGGGTTGCCCTTGTCGTAGCAGGCCGGGCCGGGATCGGCGCCGGCCGAGCGCGGGCCCACCTTCAAGAGGCCGCCGCTGTCGATGTAGGCGATCGACCCGCCGCCGGCGCCGACCGTGTGGATGTCGAGCATCGGCGCCTTGATGGGATAGCCGTGCACGGTGGCTTCGGCGGCGAGCCGGCAGCGGCCACCCTGCAGCAGCGCCACGTCGGTCGAGGTGCCGCCCATGTCGAAGGTGATGAGGTCCTCGAAGCCCGCCAGCCGGCCGATCGCCTGGGCGCCGACCACGCCGGTCGAAGGACCCGAGAGCACCGTGCGCACCGGCATCTCGGCCGCGGTGGCAAAGCCGATGACGCCGCCGTTGGACTGCGTGAGATGTGGGGTGGCCGTCATGCCGAGCGCTTCCAGCCGCGGGCTCAGCCGGCGGATGTAGTTCTCCATCACCGGCCCGAGATAGGCGTTCAGCACCACCGTCGACAGCCGTTCGTACTCACGGAATTCCGGCGCGATTTCGTGGCCGGCGGAGATGAAGGCGTCGGGCATCTCCTCGCGCAGGATCGCCACGGCGCGTTGCTCGTGATCGGGACGCACGAAGCCGTAGAGGAAGGACACCGCGATCGCCTTCACGCCCGCGTCCTTCAATGCCCGCGCCGCGGCGCGCATCTTGTCCTCGTCGAGCGGCGTGTCGACCTCGCCCGTGTAGCGCAGCCGCTCGGGCACTTCGAGCCTGAGGTCGCGCGGCACCAGGGTGAGCGGCTTGTCGGCCTGGATGTCGTAGAGATCCGGCCGCTTCTGGCGACCGATCTCCAGCAGGTCGCGAAAGCCTTCCGTGGTGACCAGGCCGGTCTTCACGCCGCGATGCTGGATCAGCGCATTGGTCGCGACAGTCGTGCCATGCCCGAAGTAGACGATCGACTCGGCGGGCTTGTCGCCCGCGTCCGCCACGACGCGCCGCATGCCCTCCTCGACTCCCTGCGCGATGCCGCGCGACGGGTCATCGGGCGTCGACGACACTTTCCAGGTTTCGATGCGTCCGGTTTGTTCATCGAACAGACAGATGTCCGTAAAAGTTCCGCCCGAGTCCACGCCGACGCGCCATCGAGACATTAGCGCACACCGCATGCGAGCAGTGTGGCGGATGATGCACTCGATGGTTGGTCGGCACTTGCACGACTGCTAGGCTGACGGCGAAAGCAACAACGACGAAGGATGCCCGGCATGAAGCTCGAGATTTCGATCCTCGCAGGTTGTTCGGCCCTGCTCGTCGCCACGGCGGCCTGGCCGCAGGCGAAGCCGGCCGCGCCCAAGTCGCCGTTCGAGGGCAAGTGGAGCGCCCAATCGGTGCAATGCACCCCCGCCGGGAACACGCGCTTCAGCCCGATGACCATCAGGGGCACCAAGTTCACCATCAAGTATACGAGGGACGGCCGGTCATTGGCTTGCGACCTCAACATCGCCGCCGATGGTTCGTTCGACAACAAGACGTGCGAGGCGCCGACGTCCGGAAAGTTCAGCGGCGACAACCTCAATCTCACCGTCCAGAGCCAGGAACGCATCTGCAAGGTCGCCTTCACGCGCGACAAGACCTAAGCCGCCCGTCATGCCGGCGGATGCTCCGCCGCCGCCAGGGTCGCGCCGTAGACGTCCTGCCACGACTTCTCGCTGTCGGGATTGAGGAAGTAGCCGCTGCGCGCGCCGCGATAGACGCTGGGGTCCTCGGCACCCGGCGGCAGCGTGCCGCTTTCCCGCAACGCCCGCGCGGCAAGCAGGAGCCGGCGGCGCGTTCGGGTGATCATCTGGTCCGATGGCGCCAGGTGCTCGTGGCCGAAGTCGGTGACCGGCCCCATGCTTTCGGTGATCGCCTGGTCCTGCAGATGGACGCCGTCGATGCCGCTGTAGATCTCGTTGCGGCGCTGCTTGTCGCGATCCATGCCCCAGTCGTTGCCCTCGTCCTGGGCGAGCCGCCAGCGGCCGAGCCAGTCGGTCGTGTTGGGCAGCATTTTTATGCCGCCGCGGCCCGTGCCGCCGATCGGCGAGCCGTCCTTGTACCTGGGCTGAGGCAGAGCCTGCGCCGACTTGGCCTTCTTCCACCAGATGAAGAAGAACATGGTGTGCCCGTCATCGAGCGGCACCCAGGCGCGGGCATGCATGTGGCTATGAAATTCGCCATTGGGTGCCTGCGACCAGCAGGGGAACAGGAAGTTGGCGAAGCGCCAGTAGGTCTGGCCCGGCCCGGCGGCGCGGTAGCCGGCGTACTGCGTGCCCCACGGCGTGTCGGCGACGTGGTACTGCGGCGCGCGGTTGGTGATGGTGAAGTAGAAGGGATCGGTCTCGGGCACGTCCGCAGGGTCGACGTGGCCGGCGTGCAGGAAGCCGAAATGGGCCGTGTCGATCTCGCCCTCGAGCGCCTGCAGCCAGTTGCAATTGCGCTGCATGATATGGACGTTGATCTCGTCGGGCGGCAGGTCGAGCACCTCGAAACCCGGCATCGACTGGGGCTCGCCCTCGCCCATGTGGACCCAGACCAGGCCGGCGCGCTCGACGGCGCGGTAGGCCTTGGCTTTCACCTTGTGCTTGAAGTCCTGGTCCTCGGGCACGTTCGGCATGTCGAGGCAGTTGCCGGCAACATCGAACTTCCAGCCGTGATAGATGCAGCGCAGCCCGCCCTGCTCGTTGCGGCCGAGGAACAGCGAGGCGCAGCGGTGCGGGCAGCGATGGTCCATCACGCCGACGCGGCCGGCGCTGTCGCGGAAGGCCAGCAGCTTCTCGCCCAGCAGCATGAAGCGGGTCGGCGGGCCGTCGCGCTCCAGCTCGGACGACAGCAGCGCCGGCAGCCAGTAGTGCCGCATCAGCTGGCCCATCGGCGTGCCGGGGCCGACCTGGGTGAGTTCCGCGCCTTCGCTCGCCGTGGTCATGTCGTCACCTCTATCTGACTGCCGGTGTACTTTGCAGCAATTCGGCCAAGGGCAGCTTATAGAATTTCGCCATGCCAGTCGTGCCGTGGCCGCGCGTCTCCTCGCTGGCCGGGATCAGCAACAGGCGGGCGCTCTTGATCTGCTTCAGCGCGGCTTCGGTGAGCCCGGTCTCGGGCGGATTGCGCTCATCGTCGGCGGCATTGATGACCAATACGGCGGCCTTGATGCGCGACAAATCAGGCGACGGATCGTAGTCGCCCGACGCTTCCCATTGATAGAGATAGTCGTTGGCGTCGGCGTTCGTCAGGGCGGCGAGCCGCTGGTCGAGAAGCTTGTCGGCGGCCTCGCGCGTCGGCGCCATCTTCTGGTAGGCGAGCGTGCCGCCGTTGGTGGCGAGGTTGAAGAACACGGCCGCCGTCCGGAAGGCCTTGGGCTGGGTCGTGTAGTTTCCCTCCTTCCAGTCGGGGTCGTTGCGGATCGAATCGATGATCAGGCGGCGCAACATCCAGTTGCGGCTGGCCATCGCCGTCGGCTGCGAGGCCATCGGCGCCAGCGCATCCATGAAGTCGGGATGCTGGACGCCCCACTGCCAAGTGTGCATCCCGCCCATCGAGTTGCCGATGACCAGGCGCAGGTGGTTGATGCCGAGCCCCTCCTTCACCAGCCGGTACTGCGCATCGACCATGTCGGCGTAGTTGTACCGGGGGAACCTGGTCTTCAGGCCGTCGGAGGGTTTGGAAGACTTCCCGTGGCCGATCGAGTCGGGGATGATGATGTAGTACTGGGCGGCATCGAGCGGCTGGCCGGCACCGAACAGCTCGCCGGCAAAGGCCGGCGTCAACATGCTGGCGGCCGAGCCCGTGGTGCCGTGCAGGACGAGCACCGGCTGGCCAGAGGGATCGCCGACCGTGGTGTAGGCCAGCCGCAGCTCGGGCATGACCTCGCCGGTATGGAACTTGAAGTCCTTGGCGACCCACTCGCCGGTCTTCGGTGCCGGATAATCGGCGGCAATCGCCGGCGCGGCGATCAACGCCAGGATCAACGCGACAAGCACGCGCTTCATGCAATCCTCCCTACCCTTCGTTGGGAGGAGCTTAGATCAACGAGCGCCGCGGACCAATCGGCCGGGCAGCGCACCCGTGAACGCGCCATCGCGATACGTGACCTCGCCGCCGACAACCGTGGCGCGATAGCCCTCGGCTTTCTGCTCCAGGCGCCGGCCGCCGCCGGGCAGGTTGTGCACCGGATGCGGAGCGGCGACACGCAGGTGGTCGAGGTCGATCAGGTTGATGTCGGCTTTGTAGCCCGCCGCCAGCCGCCCTCGATCGCCGAGGCCGACGGTGCGCGCGGGCACGTCGGTGAGCTGGTGCACCGTCCAGGCGAGCGGCCAGCGTTCGCCCTGGCGGTCGCGCGTCCAGTAGGTCAGGGCGTGCGTGGGATAGCTCGCGTCGCAGATCAGGCCGTAATGCGCGCCGCCGTCGCCCAGCGCCATCACGGTGTTCTCGTGGCGCAGCATGCTCGCCATGTTGGCGTCGGAGCAGTCGGTGTAGTTGGCGCCGGGATGGAACAGGATGGTGCGGCCGTCGCCCGACACCAGCAGGTCGTAGGCGAGCTCCAGCGGCGTGATGCCGAGCGCGGCGGCGCGCGCGTCGAGGCGCTCGGCGGCGGGTGGCGTGTAGTTTGGCGGATCGCCCAGCACGAACATGTTGGCAACGTTGCGCATGAACGCCAGCATGTTGGGATTGCTGTAGACCGGCTCCTCCTTCAGGAGCCGCGCCCGCATCGCGGGGTCGCGTAGCCGCGCCAGCTTGGCTTCCAGCGGCAGGCCGTCGATCGCGCGATAGCTCGGGCAGGTCGAGAAGGGATGGAATGACAGTTCCAGTCCATAGAGGATCGCCACCGGCCGCGCCGCCACCTGGCCCCGGATCGGCAGGCCGTCGCGATTGGCGCGCTCGACCTCCTGCAGAAGCGTCTTCCAACGGCCGGGATAGAGCGAGATGTCCAAAAGGGTGAAGGAGAGCGGCCGACCCGAGATCTCGACCAGGCGGCGCAGCATGGCGAACTCGGTCGAGCCTTGGGGCGTGGCGTCCTGGAAGTCGTCCAGAAGCTGGATCACGCCCTTGCCAGCCCGGCGCATGCCGCGGGCGATCGCCGCCAGTTCTTCCTCGCCGGCAGTGATGGTGGGCGTGAGCGCGCCGTCGGGCGTGCGATGGAACAGCGAACGCGAGGTGGTGAAGCCGAGCGCGCCCGCCTGCAACCCCTCCTCCACGAGAGACGCCATCGCCGCCATGTCGGTCGTCGTCGCAGGCTCGCGGTCGACGCCGCGGCGGCCCATGACGAAGACGCGCAAGGGCGCATGCGGCACCTGGGTCGCAAAGTCGATGTCACAGCGGCGCTGCGCCAGGGCGTCGAGATAGTCGGGGAAGCTCTGCCAGTTCCACGGCACGCCCTCGCGCATCACCAGCTCGGGAATGTCTTCGACGCCTTCCATGACCTTGATCAGCGTGTCGCGGTCCTGCGGCCGGCAGGGCGCGAAGCCCACACCGCAATTGCCCATCACCACCGTGGTGACGCCATGTCCCGAGGACGGCACGAAGCGCTGGTCCCAGGTCGCTTGGCCATCGTAGTGGGTGTGGATGTCGACGAAGCCCGGCGTGACGGCGAGCCCCTTGGCGTCAATCTCCTCGCGTCCCGCGCCGGCCACGTGGCCCACGGCGGCAATGCGGCCGTCCTGCACGGCGACATCGGCCTCGCGCGCCGGACCACCCGTGCCGTCGAGCACGGTGCCGTTGCGCACTATAAGATCGAATTGAGCGGCCATGGCCCTCTCCTGCAAATAAGGACTCCGTAGAGGCGCGATGAGCCCAGTGAAACTGCCACTGCAAATCCGGCGCGGCAAGGCGGCGATGGTGTAGGGTTCCATCATGAACGAAACCGATCTCTGCTTCACCCCGGCCACCGAACTGGCCGACGCCATCCGCGCCAAGAAATTGTCGTCTGTCGAAATCACGTCGGCGGTGCTGAATCGCGTCAGGAGACTGGAACCGAAGCTCAATGCCTTCGCCTATCTGGCAGCCGAGGAAGCGATGGATGCGGCCGAGGCCGCCGACCGCGCGCTGGCGACGGGCGGGCCGATCGGGCCGCTGCACGGCGTGCCGGTGACGATCAAGGACCACGAGGCCGTGCGGGGCATGCAGATCGAGTATGGCACCCACCTGCGCCGCGGTGAGGTCGCGACGGCCGACAACGCCATGGTGGCGCGCCTGCGCGGCGCCGGCGCCGTCATCCTCGGCAAGACGACGACGCGGCGTCAGCAACAGCCCGCTGACCGGCATCACCCACAATCCCTGGAAGCACGGCCTGAATGCCGGCGCCTCGTCGGCCGGCGCCGGCGTCGGCGCGGCGGCGGGCTACGGCCCGTTGCACCAGGGCAGCGACGGCGCGGGCTCGATCCGCATGCCGGCGCATTTCAGCGGCGTGTTCGGGCTGAAGCCGACCTATGGCCGCGTGCCGCAGTCACCGGTGGCAGCGAGCGACCATACCGTGCATCTCGGGCCGCTCACCCGCACGGTCGGCGACGCCGCGCTGATGCTGCGCACCATGGCCGGGCCGCATCCCGACGACCACACCAGCCTGGAGGCCCAGCCGGCCAACTACCCACGCCACCTGCAGCGCCGGCCGCGGGCGCCGCGCCTCGCCTACAGCCCGGACCTCGACCATGCCCGCGTCGATCCAGAGGTGGCCGAGCTGGTCGCCAAGGCCGTCGGCGCCTTCGAGAAGGAGCTGGGTTGGCCGGTCGAGCAGGTGAAGACGCCGTGGGGACCGAAGGGGCCCGAGCTGGCGCGCTTCTTCTGGCCGGCGCATTTCCAGCGCCATGTCGAGCGGCTGCCCGAGTTCCGCGACCGCATGGATCCGGGCTTCGTCGCCTGCATCGAGGCCGGCTCGAAGATCACGATGGCCGAGTACCAGAAGACGCGGCTGGTGAAATACGCCTACTGCGCCGAGATCAACCACTTCTTCGACGACTGGGATTTCCTGCTGACGCCCGCGGTGTCGGTCGCGGCCTTCCCGGCCGAGCTGCTGCAGCCCCGGCACTGGCCGCAGCATCCGTGGGACTGGCTGTCGTGGGCCGAGTTCTCCTACCCCTTCAACCTGTCGCAGAACCCGGCGGCGTCGGTGCCGTGCGGCTTCACCAGGGACGACCTGCCGGTCGGCCTGCAGATCGTCGGCCGGCGGTTCGACGATCTTGGCGTGCTGCAGATGTCGGCCGCGTTCGAGGCCGTGCGGCCGTGGGCGGCGAAGCGGCCGCCCATCGATTGAGAGGCGGCGTCAGGCCTCGGTGAGCTTGCCGCAGGTCGGCGCGTCGCAGCGCAAGACCCGGCTGCTCACGCCCAACGCCCCGAAGTTGGGGTCGGGGGTTTCCTCGATCACTTGCATGTGACCGGCACTGCACCAGGGACAGACGGGCGGCAGCTCGTAGGGAGCGACGTGCGTCGCCACCCAGTTCAGTTCCTCCAACAGCGTCATCTTGTTGTTCTTTCTTAGAAGGGGACTGAACTATAGCACGAAAACGGCCGCTTCGCCCGTTCAGGCCTTGTGGACGATGACGTTGAAGCTCTCCTCCGCTCCCGGCGGGACGAAGTGGGCGGTGAACTGCTCGTACTCCGCGTCGCTCACCTGGAACTGATGCTCGCCGCCGGCATTGCGGGCGCGCAGCCTTTGCTTGCAGACCTTGTCCGGCACGTCGAGCACATGAAGCTCGTGCGCCACGCCCGCCTCGGCGATCAACGACCGCATCCAGCCCCGGACGCGGACGGTATTGGCCTGGAAGTCGAGAACCACGGACAGGCCCTGGCGAAGGATATCGACGATGTGCGGCGCCATGGCGGCGCGCAGCCGGGCCGAGAGCCGGCCGTAGTCTTCGATCGTCTTCAGGTCATCGGCGAACAGGGTCGACGTCCAGTGATCCTCGCTGATCAGCAGCGTCGCCGGACGCGACGCAAGCTGGCGGGCCAGGGTCGACTTGCCGGCGGCGATCTTGCCGCACAGGAGATAGAGCGTCGGCATGGTCAGCCCAGGATACGCTTTCGCGAGTCCGACACCATCGCCGCCGCCCGCCGGGCATCGAAGCCGGCCAGCACGCCGCCTTTCATGCACGGCTTGCCGTCGACCAGCACGGTGTCGATGTCGCGCGGGCTGGTCTGCAGCAGGACATGGGCGCAGGCGTCGTCGACCACGGAATCGCCGAACGGACCCTTGCGGATCAGGACGATGTCGGCACGCTTACCGGGCGTCAGCGAGCCGATGCGATCAGCCAACCCCAGCACGCGCGCGGCGGTGATGGTGGCGGTCTCGATCAGCTTGCACGGCGTCAGCAGCGGCAGGCCCGGCCGCACCGGCGGCCGGCGGCCCAGCACGCTGGAGAAGCTGCGTTCCATGGCGCCGTCGAGATAGCCCTGGACGTTGAACATGACGCGCAGCTGGCCCAGCGTGTCGGAAGCCACGGTGCAGGGGATGTCGCAGCCGAAGACGACGTCGACCCCGCGCTCGATGGCGCGGCGCACGACGTCGGCCGGCGTGCCCTGGGTGTCGGCCGTGGGCGTGAAGCAGAGCGGCATGCGGGCGCTCGCCATGCGCTCGAGCTCGGGGTTGCTCAAAAGGTTGCCGTGGATCACCAGCAGGTCGGGGCCCAGCAAGCCCTGGTTGGCGAGCTTGTCGATGGTGCCGGTCTCGTTGACGTGGATGCAGCTCGGCGCCTTGAGCGCACGTGCGAAGGCGAGCTGCGTCTCGAGCTCCGGTGCGCCGATCGATTCGACGCCGAAGCCGATGGTGGTAAGGCTCTTGGGGTCGTGGAACTCGTCATAGACGCGCCGCCCGTCGGCCAGGCGATCCTGCGGCTCGGCGAACTCGTCGGGCGCCACCGGCATGAACGAATACTGGAACAGATGACGGATGCCGGTCTCCTTCAACGCCGCCAGCGAGGCCGGGGCGAAGGCGGGACTGCGGATGTCGTGGCAATAGTCGACGACGGTGGTCGTGCCGTAGGACAGCATCTCGAAGCCGCCGATCCAGGCGGCGTTGAAATTGTCCTCCGCCGTGTAGCGGCTGCGCAGCGGGAGGAACTTCGAATAATAGCCGCCGGGCCACAGGTCGGGCACACAGCCGCGCAGCACGGTCTGCCACAGGCAGGTATGAGCGTCGATGATGCCGGGTAGCGCGATCATGCCGGCGGCATCGATCGTCTCGGCGCCCGCCGCATCGAGCGAGCGGCCGACCGCCAGGATCGCGCCTTCCTCTATCAGAATGTCGGCGGTTGGAAAGTCGCCCAGCGTCTCGTCCATGGTGACGACCTGAGCGCCGCGGATGTGAAGCCTGTTCGCCATGACCACTCCTGTCGTCATAGTCTATGGTTCGCGCAAGAGGTGGCAACATGGCGAAGACGGCATTGGTGACGGGCGCCACCGACGGGGTCGGCCGCGTCGTGGCGAAAACGCTGGGCAAGGACGGCTGGCGGGTGCTGGCGCATGGTCGCGACCGCGAGCGCGGCGAGGCGCTGGTCAAGGAGATCGCGCAGGCGGGCGGCAAGGCGACGTTCCTGCCCGCCGACCTCGCCTCACTGGCGGAAGTCAGGCGGCTGGCTGGAGAGGTGCGCCGGGCGACGGACCGCCTGGAGCTGCTGATCAACAATGCAGGCATCGGCACGGCCGGCGCCGGGCGCCAGACGAGCGCCGACGGCCACGAGCTGCGCTTTGCCGTCAACTACCTCGCGGGCTTCCTGCTCACCCATGAGTTGCTGCCGCTCATCAAGGCGTCAGCGCCGGCGCGCATCGTCAATGTTTCGTCGGCCGGACAGCAGGCCATCGACTTTTCCGACGTCATGCTGACGCGCCAGTACAGCGGCGTCGCCGCCTACTGCCAGAGCAAGCTGGCGCAGATCCTGTTCACCGTCGACCTCGCCCAGGAGCTTTCAGGCTCGGGCGTGATCGTGAACGCGCTGCATCCCTCGACCTACATGAACACCACGATGGTGCGCCGCGCCGGCGTATCGCCCATGAGCAAGGTCGAGACCGGCGCCGAGGCGATCCTGCAGCTTGCCGTCTCGCCCAAGATCGAGGGCAAGAGCGGTCTCTACTTCAACGTCATGAACGAGGCGCGCGCCAACCCGCAGGCCTACGACGCAGCGGCGCGCAAGAAGCTCAGGACGCTCAGCCTGGAGCTGACGGGACTGAAGGCGTAGCCCATCATCTTCAGGTTCCTCTCCCCCGCAGGGGGAGAGGTTAGGTGAGGGGGAATCGACGGGCGCAGGCCCCCCCCCCCCCCCCCCCCCCCCCCCGGGGGGGGGGGGGGGGGGGGGGGGGGGGGAAAATCGACGGGCGCAGCCCCCTCACCCAGCCTCTCCCCCTAGCGGGGGAGAGGAGCCTGAGCGGTACGCGCGGAAGGCCTGAGCCGCGCAAGCCGGTCGATCTCGCGCCAGAAACTCTCGATCGTGTCGTCGATGATCTGGCGTACCGACTTCAGCTCGTGGATCAGGCCGGCGCTTTCGCCGGCAGCGCCCGAGGTGTTGTCGACGTCGCCATTGACGTAAAGCATGTCGAGTGTGGCGTTGCGCGGCAGGCGCTCGCGCTTGCCCTCGGCGACCTCGGTGGCATAAGGCGTGCGCAGGCCGCGTGAGCGCGCGCGGGGCGGGTTATCGGTCAGGGCAGTGCCGGTGATGGGCGCGGCCACGATCGCCTGCTTGTAGTTCAGGTGCACGGGGCTCTCGAACGAGGCGACGAAGCGCGTGCCCATGGTGACGCCCTCGGCGCCCAGTGCGAACGCCGCCGCCATGCCGCGGCCGTCGACGATACCGCCCGCCGCCACGATCGGCACGTCGACCTTCTCACGCACTGCCTGCAGCAGCGCGAAGGTGTGGACTTCCTCGGGATTGCGCAGGCCGGCGCTCTCGGCGCCTTCGACGATCAGCCCGTCGACACCGGCATCGACCGCCTTGATGGCGCCGCGCAGGGTCGCCGTCGCGTGATAGACGGTGACGCCCGCGTCCTTGAGCATCCGGGTGTAGCGCGTCGGATCGCCGGCCGAGGTCGTGACGAAATGGATGCCCTGGCCCAGCAGCCAGTCGATGATGGCACTCTCCTCCTTGGGATCCATCTGCAGGTAGCGCACCGGCAGGTTCACGCCGAATGGTTGGTTGGTCGCGGCGCGGATCGCCGTGAACTCGCGCTGGGTGACCGAGAGGTCGCGGATGGAGTTCTCCAGCAAGCCCATGCCGCCCGCGGCCGAGACCGCCGAAACGAGCGGCGCGCGGGCGATCCAGGTCATCGGCGACTGGAAGATGGGATAGCGCGAGCGCGTGTGCGCCGTGACTCGATTGCCGTCGAACATCATCACGTTCGTATCACACGGGAGGCATCCGCACCCAGCCCTCCATGAGCCGACGCGCGGAACGGCTCATCATGACCTTCTTAACCGCCCAGCGATTGCCGTCCTTCTCGACCTCGGCGCCGACCTTCAGCGTCCCCGACGGATGGCCGAAGCGCACGCGGCCGTCGGGTCCGACCGGCGCCAGGCGATGGACGATGGTGCCCGGGATGGCCGCCGCGGCCGCGAGGGCGACCGCGCCCGTACCCGTCATGGCGTGGTGCAGCACGCCCATGGAGAAGATGCGGGCCAACAGGTCGATCGATCCCGCCTCGACGGCGCGACCGTCCGAGGCGGTGTAGCCCGCCGGCTTGGCGACGAAGGAAAGCTTGGGCGTGTGCTGGCGCTTGGCCGTCGCCTCCTCCGGTGTCGCGGCAACGCCCATGGCGACCGCGGCCAGCGCACGCGCCTGCTCGACGCGCGCCAGCAGCGCCTTGTCGCCATTGACGTCGCCCTGCAGCTCGGTGCCCCTGAGGCCAAGCCGCTCGGCATCGACGAACACCGTGGGATTGCCGGCATTGATCAGGGTCGCCTCGACCTTGCCGAGGCCGGGCACGTCGAGCACATCGATATGATTGCCGGTGGGAAAGGTCGGACCGCCCTCGCCGCCTTCGTCGTCGGCCGGGTCCAGAAATTCGAGCTGGACCTCGGCGGCCGGGAAGGCGACGCCGTCGAGTTGGAAGTCGCCCAGCTCTAAAACCTCGCCGTCGCTCATCGGCACGCGGTTCACGATCTTCTTCTTGATGTTGGCCTGCCAGATATTGACCGTCGCCAGGCCGTCGGCCGGCGCGTCGACCAGGCCCATGCTGATGGCGAACGGGCCGACCGCGGCACTGAGGTTGCCGCAGTTGCCCGACCAGTCGACCAGCGGCTTGTCGATGGCGACCTGGCCGAACAGATAATCGACGTCGCAGCCCGCGCGCTTGGACTTGGACAGGATCACGACCTTGCTGGTGCTCGACGTGGCGCCGCCCATGCCGTCGGTGTGCTTGCCATAGCGGTCGGGGCTGCCGATCACGCGCATCAGGATGCGGTCGCGTGCCGCAGGATCCGACGGCAGGTCATCGGCCAGGAAGAACACGCCCTTGCTGGTGCCACCGCGCATATAAACCGCGGGAATCCGGAGCTGTTTCATGACGGGCACTATACACTGGGCGATTACACATTCCTGACCGCAATCTCGACGCGTCGGGGCCGGCGACTTACGATTAGGCGGGCAAGGGACATTGGGAGCTTTTGGCCAATGCGGGTGTTGGTGGTCGAGGACAACGACGATCTCGTCGCCCTCGTAACGAAGGGGTTGGCCCGGGCGGGGCTCGATGTCGACGCGGCGCAGAACGTCGCCGACGCCGAGGCCTCGTTGCGCACCGTGCAGTATGCCGCCGTGGTGCTCGACCTCGGCCTGCCCGACGCCGACGGGCTCACCCTGCTCGACCAGATGCGGCGTCGGCGCGACCAGACGCCCGTGCTCATCCTGTCGGCGCGCGGCGGGCTCGATGACCGGGTCAGCGGCCTGAACAAGGGCGCCAGCGACTACATGGTGAAGCCGTTCTCGACGGACGAGCTCATAGCCCGCCTGCAGGCGCTACTGCGCCGCTCGCCCGGCCCCGACGGCCCGACGCTCGCCCTGGGCAACGTCTCGCTCAAGACCGACGGCCGCCAGGCGATCGTCGACGGCCGCATGCTGAGCTTGCCCGCCCGCGAGGTCGACGTGCTGGAGGTGCTGCTCAAGCGCAGCGGCAAGGTGGTGTCGCACGATTCGCTGCAGGGTCAGGTCTTCGGCTCGTCGCAGGATGTCGCTTCCAACGCGATCGAGGTCTACGTCCATCGCCTGCGCAAGATCCTGGCCGAAGCCGGCGCCAACGTGCAGATCCACACGATCCGTGGCGCCGGCTACCTCATGGATCTCGTCAAGACGAGTTGATCCTCAAGTTCCTCTCCCCCTTTGGGGGAGAGGAGCATGACTACCGCCTGCGCCAGGCCTGCAGGCGGCCCAGCAGGAAGCGGTCGGCGAGCACGTGCAGCGCCTTGACCGCGGCCGAGGTGATCACGATCACGATGCAGAGCGCCGCGGCCGCAGCCGTGGTGCCGGCCTCCTCGATGTTCACCGCCGCCACCGAGGCGAGCTTGGTGTCGGGGGCGTAGAGGAAGATCACCGACGACACCGTCGTCATGGCGTTGACGAACAGGTAGATGGCGATGTCGAGGATCGCCGGCAGGCAGATCGGCGCGGTGACTCGCGCGAAGGTGCGCCACACCGGCACCTTGAGCGACGCCGAGACCGATTCGAACTCGGGATCGATCTGCTTCAGCGCCGTCGTCGCCGTGAGGTGGCCCACCGTATAGAAGTGCGCCACGGTGTTGATCATCAGGATCGCGAGCGTGGCGTAGAGGAAGTTCAGCGGATTGTTGGGCGCGTTGAAGAAGAAGATGTAGCCCAGGCCCAGCACCAGGCCGGGCACCGCCATGGGCAGGAAGGCGAGGAACTGCACGATGCCGCGCATCAGGAAGAACTCGCGCGTCTTCTCGTTCAGCCAGGCGCCGACGAACATCAGGGCGGTTCCGAACACCGCCGCGCCGATCGCCATCTCGACCGAGTTGAAATACGAATCCCAGCCGCTGGCATCGAAATTGGTGAAGTTGTAGTTGGCAAGCGTCAGGCTGAGATTGTACGGCCAATACTTGATCAGCGAGCCCCACGCCGCCATGCCCAGGATGGTGAGGATGCCGAGCGAGACGACCGTGCAGAAGGCGGTGAAGAACAGGTCGCGGCCGAGCTTCGGCTTCGGGATCAGCGGCACGGCGCGGGCGGTGAGCAGCGCCACCTGCTTCCTCTGCACGACGCGGTCGACCAGGAAGGCGATCGCGGCCGGCGCCAGCAGCACCATGCCGACCACGGCGCCCATCGAGAAGTTCTGCTGGCCGATCACCTGCTTGTAGACGTCGGTCGCCAGCACGTTGAAATTGCCGCCGATCACCTTGGCGATGCCGAAGTCGGTGAGCACCAGGGTGAACACGACCAGCGCGGCGCTGATCAAGCCGTACTTGGCGCCGGGCAGCGTGACGGTGAAGAAGACCCGCAGCTTGGAGGCACCCAGGGCGTCGGCCGCCTCGTAGAGGCGCGCGTCCGCAGTGGCGAGCGCCGTCACGAGGATCAGGGTGGCGTGCGGGAAGCAGTAGAAGACCTGCGCGATCACGATGCCGTCGAAGCCGTAGATCGGCCCGCCCAGCGCGCCCTTGAAGAAACCCTGGTTGCCGAACAGGTAGACCAATGCCAAGCCGGGCAGCAGCGACGGCGCGAAGATCGGAATCAGCGAGATGCCCTGGAACAGCCAGCGCACCGGCAGCACGGTGCGGGTCAGCGCATAGGCATAGAAAAAGGCCAGCGGAACCACGATCAAGGTGCATACCGCCGCGACGTGGAACGAGTTCAGCGCCGAGTCGAACAGCGCCGGGGTGGAGAAGTACGAAACGTAGTTGGCCAGCCCGACGAACTTGCCGTCGCGATCCTCGAAGCCCTTGGAGAGCAGCGACCACAGCGGCAGGCCGACGATGACCAGCAGCACGACGGCGAGCAACACGACGCCCAGCCGCATCATCAGGTCGTCGCGCGACATCGCCACGCGCAGGACAGGCAAGCGGTTCGAGGCGGCGAGGCTCACGCCGCGAAGACCCGCAGACGGTCGGGCGGCAGGGCGACATCGAGCTTGCGGCCAAGCTCGACTCCGAGGTCGCGGATCAGGTTGCTGGAGAAGTCGGCGGTCATGGCGACGTCGGCCGTACCCTGCACCTTGAGCGTGGCGCGGCAGAAGGCGCCGACGAAATCGAGCTCGGCCACCTCGACGGCGACGCGATTGGCGATGTCGGACGGCAGATCGCGCACGCGCACATCCTCCGGCCGGATGCACAGCGCGACCTTGGCTCCGGGCGCCAGCCCGTCCTGCGCCGTGCAGCCGAAGGTGAGCCCGTCGACCTTGACCTTGTCGGGCGCGACCAGGGTGCCGGCGAGGAAGTTCATCGAGCCCACGAAGTCGGCGACGAACGCCGTGGCGGGCCGTCGGTAGATCTCCTGCGGTGTGCCGACCTGCTCGATGGCGCCCTGGTTCATCACCACGATGCGGTCGGCCATGGTCAGCGCCTCCTCCTGGTCGTGCGTGACCATGATGGTGGTGACGCCGAGCGTCCGCTGCAGGGCCTTGATCTCGTGGCGCAGACGCAAGCGCACGCGCGCATCCAGGGCCGACAGCGGCTCGTCGAGCAGCAGCAGACCGGGCGAGGTCGCAAGCGCCCGGGCCAGCGCCACGCGCTGCTGCTGGCCGCCGGAGAGCTGGGCGGGATATTTCGATCCGGCGTCGGGCAGACCGACCAGGGTCAGCAGCTCGTTGACGCGCAGACCGATCGCCGCCTTCCTCTGGCGCCGACTGACCAGGCCGTAGCCGACATTTTCGACGACCGTCAGGTTGGGAAACAGCGCATAGGACTGGAAGACGATGCCGAAGTCGCGCTTCGACGGCGGCAGGGCCGAGATGTCCCGCCCTTTCTGATGGATAGTCCCCGAGCTCTGCGGGTCGAGGCCGGCGATGGCGCGCAGCAAGGTGGTCTTGCCGCAGCCCGACGGTCCGAGGAAGCAGACGAACTCGCCTTCGGCGATATCGAGACTGATATCGCCGAGCGCGGTGAAGTCACCGTAGCGCTTGGAGAGGTTGCGGACTTCGAGGAGGGGCATCGCTGTCATCCCGAGGCCGAAGGCCGAGGGACCTTTGCTGTCATCGCAAAGATCCCTCGCTGCCGCTCGGGATGACACGCTTCGCGTGTCACTTGGCCTTCGGAGCCGACTTGCCGTCGTAGCGCTTGGTCCACTCCGCCAGGATGCGGTCGCGGTTCTTTGCCATCCATTCGACATCCATCTTGGCCATCAGCTTCTCGCCGTCGGCCGGGTAGTTCTGCGGCATCGACTTGACCGTCGGATCGGCGACGATGGCGTAGTACTTGCCGTAGAGCTCGTTGGCCTTGTGCGAGGATGCCCAGTCGGCGAGCTTCTTTGCGGCATCGAGGTTCTTGGTGCCCTTCATGATGGCGGTGACTTCCATCTCCCAGCCGAGGCCCTCCTTCGGGACGATCAGGTCGATCGGCGCGCCCTTGGTCTTCTCGGTGGCGCCGCGCATGTCGAAGCCGATGCCCATCAGGCGCTCGCCCTTGGCAGCCTGCACGCAGGGCGCCGAGCCGGAATGCAGGTACTGGGCGACGTTCTGGTGCAGCGCGTCCATGAACTTCCAGCCCGCCTCCTCACCCATGATGGTGAGCCAGCCCGCGACCGTGAGATAGCCGGTGCCGGACGAGGCCGGGTTCGGCATGACGATCGAATCCTTATACTCGGGCTTGGTCAGGTCGGCCCAGCTCGTGGGCTTGGGCTTCTTGTTCTTCTCCGCCTCGGCGGTGTTGAAGCACAGCACGGCGAGATAGGCGTCCATGCCGATCCAGGTCTCGGGGTTCTTGCCGCTCTTGAAGACCGGCTTCAGCGCGGCCGCGCCCGACGGCGTGTAGGGCTCGATCATGTTCATGCTGCCCATCAGGCCGATGCTCGAGGCGGCGAGGCCCCACACCACGTCGGCGCGCGGGTTGTCCTTCTCGGCGATCAGCTTGGCGGTCATGACGCCCGTCGAGTCGCGCACCCAGGCGATCTCGATGGTGGGATTGTCGGCCTCGAAGGCCTTCTTGAACGGCTCGAGCTGCTCGTTCTCGATCGCGGTATAGACCGTGAGCTTGGTCTTCTGCGCGAAGGCGGTGCTGCTCAGCCCGATGGCGGCCAGCGCGACGCCACCCAGGATCGCGGCGCGCCGCATGGTTGCAAGCATAGTCATTGTAAGCCCCCTGTTTCGATCGACTCCCGACCGTCTTCGCTACACGCCCCTCATGAAGCTTTCGTTGCAGTCGTTCACAAAACCTTAACATGGCACTGGGGCCGGGCAAGCGCTGCGTGGTACGCTTGGGCGACAAGGAGACAAGAATGGACGGCACGCCAATCAAGGCCCGCCACACGCTATCGCCGGAAATTGCCCGACTGGTCGCCGAACATCGCCCCGGAGGCCCTCTGGAACGCGATTTTTACGCCGCATCCGAGGTCTTCGAAGCCGATCTGGCACGGATTTTTCATCGCCATTGGATCTTCGCCGGCTATGCCTTCCAGGTGGCGCGGCCGGGCGACTTCTTCACCTACAAGGTCGGCACCGAATCGGTCATCGTGGTGCGCGATCGGGCGGGCGAAATCCGCGCCTTTCACAACGTCTGTCGCCACCGCGGTTCGCGCATCTGCAAGACCGAGCAGGGCAACAACCACCGCTTCGTCTGCCCCTACCACCGGTGGACCTACGAGCTCGACGGCGCGCTGGTGCTCGACACGTCGAAGGAGTTCGGCGTCGACCGCGCCGGCTATTCGCTCCGGCCCGTCGCCATCGAGAACGCGGCCGGCCTGGTGTTCATCTCGCTGGCCGACCAGCCGCCCGACTTCTCGCAGGCGCTCGCCACCATCCGGCACAAGATGAAGCCGCACGCCATCGAGCGCGCCAAGATCGCCCACCAGATCGACTACGTGGTCAAGGCGAACTGGAAGATCGTGTTCGAGAACAATCGCGAGTGCTACCACTGCCCGCCCAACCACAAGGAATACAACAGCGCGGCCTACGACGTGCAGCGCGACATGGCGATGCTCGACCCCTCGCTGCAGCCGGCGATGGACGCCATCGTGGCGCGCGCCAACGCCCGCTTCCGCTCGCTCGGCCTCGACGAGGGCGACGCCCTGTCGACCATGACGGGGGCGGCCTTCCGCTGCCATCGCACCCCGGTGATGGAAGGCGCCGTGACGCAGAGCATGGACGGCAAGCCGCTGTGCAACCGCCTGATGGGCGACATCAAGGAATGGGATTCGGGCACGCTGCGCACCACGCTGTTCCCCAACTTCTGGCAGCACACCAATTGCGACTACGCCGCCGCGGCGCGCCTGACGCCGGTCGGGCCCAATGAGACGCATGTGCGCGGCTACTGGCTGGTCGACGCGCAAGCTGTCGAGGGCAAGGACTACACGCTCGACCGCCTGCTGCCGATCTGGGATCTCACCAACCGGCAGGACTGGACGATCTGCACGGACCAGCAGGAGGGCGTGAGCTCGCAGGCCTACGTGCCCGGTCCCTTCTCGCTGGTCCGCGAGCGCAACGTCGCGCACTTCCTCGATTGGTATCTCGGAGAGCTGCGCGCGTGAGCCTTCCAAGTCAGGCCCGCATCGTCGTGATCGGCGGCGGTGCGGTAGGCTGCTCGATCGCCTATCACCTCGGCAAGCTCGGCCAGAAGGACGTGCTGGTGCTGGAGAAGAGCGGGCTGACGCACGGCTCGACCTGGCATGCCGCGGGCCTGGTCGGCCAGCTGCGCAGCAAGCGCAACCTCACCCGCCTGATGCAGTACAGCGCCCAGCTCTACGGCAAGCTCGAGGCCGAGACCGGCCAGGCAACGGAATGGAAACCGGTGGGCAGTCTTCGTCTCGCCTCTTCGGAGGAGCGCTGGAGCGAGCTCAAGCGCATGGCGACGACGGCCAGGAGCTTCGACTTCGAGCTGCACACGCTGTCGCCCAAGGAAGCGCACGACAAGTTCCCGCTGGCCACGTCCGACGGCGTCGTCGGCGCGGTGTTCGTGCCCAACGACGGCTCGGTCGAGCCATCGAGCCTGACCATGGCCTATGCCAAGGGCGCGCGCTCGAGCGGCGTGCGTATCGTCGAGAACGTGCTTGTGACGGGCTTCGAGACCGAGGGCCGGCGCATCAAGCGCGTGCTGACTGACCAGGGCGCCGTGGCCTGTGAGATCGTGGTCGTGGCCGCCGGCATCTGGGCGCGCGACGTGGCGCGCATGGCGGGCGTGGACGTGCCGGCCGGCGCGGTCGAGCACCAATACCTGATCACCGAGAAGAGCAACGCCATCCCGGCCGGCCTGCCGACCTTGCGCGATCCCGATCGCATCTTCTACCTGAAGCCCGAGCCCGGGGCGCTGGCGATCGGCGGCTGGGAGAAAGGCACGCCAACCTTCGGCGCCGACGGCGTGCCGTTCTCTTTCGGCCGCGAGCTTCTGCAGCCCAACCAGGAGCGGCTCGAGCAGTTCGTGCTGCCGGCCGCCGAGCGCCTGCCGATCCTGAACGAGCTCGGCATCCGCACGATCATCAACGGCCCGATCCCGATCTCACCGGACGGCGAGCCGATCATGGGTCTCGCGCCGGAACGCGACAATGTCTACGTCGCCTGCGGCTTCACCTCGGGCATCGCGGCGTCAGGCGGCGCCGGCAAGGCGATGGCGGAATGGATCGTCGAGGGCGAGCCGGGTCTCGACCTGTGGGCCTTCGACGTGCGCCGCTTCGGCAGCCATCACATGAGTGCCCGATACCTCGCCGAGCGCAGCGTCGACAGCTACTGGCGCTACTACCAGATCCACTATCCCATCGAAGAGCTGGAATCGGCGCGCGGCGGCCGGCGCTCGCCGCTCTATCCCCTGCTCAAGGGCAAGAACGCCGTGTTCGGCTCGCGCTTCGGCTGGGAGCGGCCCAACTGGTTCGCGCCGGCCGGCACCGAGGCGATCGACAAGCCGTCCTTCGAGAGCCGGCCCAACTGGTTCGCCCCGGTCGGCAACGAATGCCGCGCCGCCCGCGAGCGTGCCGTGCTGATCGACCAGAGCTCGTTCTCCAAGTACGAAATCTCGGGGCCGGGCGCCTTCGCCGCCCTGCAGCGGCTCGCCGCCAACGATCTCGACAAGCCGCAGGGCGCCCTCGTCTACACCCAGCTCTGCAACGAGCGCGGCGGCATCGAGGCCGACCTCACCTTCGCCCGGCTCGACGAGAACCGCTTCTACATGGTGACCGGCAGCGCCTTCGGCGTGCGCGACATGGGCTGGATCAGGAAGCACCTGCCGACCGACGGCTCGGTCAGCGTTCAGGAACTCACCTCGGCGCGCGCTACCATCAACCTCGCCGGACCGTTGTCGCGCCAGATCCTCGCCGAGGTCGCCGACGGCGACGTCAGCAACCAGGCTTTCCCCTACATGACCGCGCGCGAGCTGCGCATCGGCTTCGCACCTGTCTTGGCGCTGCGCGTCACCTACCTGGGCGAGCTGGGGTGGGAGCTGCACCTGCCGGCCGAGTATGCCGCCCATGTCTACGAGCTGTTGTGGGCCGCCGGCCGCGACCTTGGCCTGGCCGACGCTGGCTATCGCGCCATCGATTCGCTGCGCCTGGAGAAGCGCTATCTCTACTGGGGCAGCGACATCACGCCCGACTACACGCCGTACGAGGCCGGCCTCGGCTTCGCCGTGTCGCTCAGGAAGAAATCCGACTTCATCGGCCGCGCCGCCCTCGAGGAGGCCAAGGCCGCCGGCCCGTCGCGCAAGCTGATCACGCTCCTGATCGACGCCGACGTGCAGCTCTACGGTGGCGAAGCGATCCGCCGCGACGGCAAGGTCTTGGGCGTCACCTCCTCGGCCGGCTGGGGCCACACGATCGGCAAGGCCGTCGCCTTCGGCTACGTGCCGGCCGACGAAGCAGGCCACGCGGACTACGAGATCGAGGCCTTCACCCGCCGCCATGCCGCGACCCGCATCGCCGGCGCGGCCGTTGATCCCGAGCGCAAGAAGATCCTGGCGTAAGCGACGGCTGTCATCCCGAGCGTAGCGAGGGACCTTTGAGGCCCCAGGAAAGCTCCCTCGCTACGCTCGGGATGACAGTCACTTCGACAGCGCCTCGCCGACCGCGCTCAGCCAGCGGCGCACGACCTTCTCCTCGTCGCGGCCGACCAGGGCGGCCAGCCGGTCGTCGACCGCCTTCACCCGGGCCCGGCAGCGCTTCAACAGCGCCTGGCCCTTGGCCGTCGCCGTCAGCCGCAGGATGCGGCCGTGCTCGGCGTCGGCCGCCTTCCTGATGGCTCCCGCCTTCTCGAGGTTGCGCACGATCACGTTGATGGTCTGCGGCGTCAGGAAGGTGAGCCGCGCCAGGTCGGCGCCGGAGACGCCGGGATAGGCCACGATCATAGTGAGCACGGCGAACTGCGGCGGCGTGATGTCGAGGTCGGCCAGCACCTTCTCCATCGCCGCCCGCACCGCCACGCTCGCCTGGCGCACCAGGTAGCCGAGATGCCCCTGCGGCCCGCGCTTGCCCTCGCCCGGGCGCGGCACGGTTCCCGGCTTGCGCACGATATCAGAGTTCTTATATTTCATCAGAGGTCGAATATAGCAGGAGATCGTCCATGGACCAGCAACTCGCCGCCCTCGTCGGCCGCCATCTCACCGCCGAGAACGGCCAGGACCTGGCCGGCACGCTGGCCACCCTTCACCCCGAGTGCGTGTTCGAGGACTTCGCCACCGGCCAGGTCTGGCATGGCCACGAGGGCGCCGCGGCGCACTATCGGCAATGGTGGACCACCTTCGACGTCATGGTGAAGCGCGGCCCGGGGCAGAGCGGCGGCTGGCTCGAAGGCGGCGGCTACATGGCCGAGGTGACCTGGCACGGCCGCCATATCGGCCGTTTCCTCGGCATCGAGCCCACAGGCCGCACCATCGCGCTGCCGTTCGTCGTGACGCTCTCCTTCAAGGACGGCCTGATGTTCTCCGAGCGCTTCCACTATGACCTGGCCTCGCTGCTGCGCCAGATCGGCGCGATCCCGTCCCGGTGCTCAGGGGGTTGCAGCATCGGGCGGCCGCCTAGCCGTTATCGGGAGAACACCATCGCCTTGTCACGCAGCGAGCCGTAACGCAGGCTCATGAGGTCCATGGCGTAGTTCTGGTGCAGTCGCCAGGGCCGGCGCGCGCCCTGCTTGGGGAACTTGTCGACGGCGCGCTGGATGTAGCCCGACGAGAAGTCGACCCACGGCAGGCGCTCCATGTCGGGATCGTCGAGCCGCGGCGTGCACTGGCGCAGGCCGTTCTTCTGCATGTGATTGAGCAGCCGGCAGACATATTCGCAGACCAGGTCGGCCTTCAGCGTCCACGAGGCGTTGGTGTAGCCCGAGACCACGGCGAAGTTGGGCACGTCGCTGTACATCATGCCCTTGTAGGCGAGCGTGTCGGCAGGATTGATGATCTTGCCGTCGACTTCCACCGTCATGCCGCCCAGGAGCTGCAGCGCGAGCCCGGTCGCGGTCACCACCAGGTCGGCCTCGAGCGCGCTGCCGGACTTGAGCCGAATGCCGGTCTCGGTGAAAGTCTCGATCTGGTCGGTGACGACCGACACCTGCCTGGCGCGGATGGCGCGGAACAGGTCGGCATCGGGCACCAGGCACAGCCGCTGGTCCCAGGGGTTGTAGCGCGGCGTGAAATGCTTCTCGACGTCGTAGTCGGACCCCAGGAAGTAGCGCACGCCCTTCAGGATCATTGCCTTGGCGCGATCCGGCCGGCGCTTGCAGAGCTGGTAGAAGTACATGCCGAGCAGGACGTTCTTCCAGCGCGTCAGGCCGTAGGCGAGCCCGATCGGCAGGCGGCGGCGCAGGCGATTGGCGATGGAGTCCTCGGCCGGCCGCGCCACGACGTAGGTCGGCGAGCGCTGCAGCATGGTGACGTGCGCCGCCTCGGGCGCCATCGCCGGCACCAGGGTGACCGCCGTGGCGCCGCTGCCGATCACCACGACCTTCTTGTTCTTGTAGTCGATGTCCTCGGTCCATTTCTGCGGATGGACGATGCGGCCCTTGAAGCGCTCGACGCCCGGGAACTCGGGCGTATAGCCCGCCGCGTAGTCGTAGTAGCCGCTACACATCCACAGGAAGCCGCAGGTGACCCTGGTCTTCCGCTTTTCAGGCCCCTGCTCGATCTCGACCGTCCAGCGCGCGTCGGGCGTCGACCAGCGGGCCGCCACCACGCGATGGCCGTAGCGGATCCTGGCGTCGATGCCGTGGTCGCTCGCGACCTCGCGGATGTAGGACAGGATCGCCGGACCGTCGGCAATCGCCTTGGCGTCCTTCCACGGCCGGAAGGAGTAGCCCAGCGTGTACATGTCGGAGTCCGAGCGGATGCCGGGATAGCGGAACAGGTCCCAGGTGCCGCCGCTCGACTCGCGCGCCTCGACGATGGCGTAGCTCCTGCCCGGGCACGTGTCCTGCAGATGCCAGGCCGCGCCGATGCCCGACAGGCCCGCGCCCACGATCAGGACGTCGAGGTATTCGCTATCAGTTCGTGCAAAATCGGCAAGGGTATCCATATCCCTAACATCATAGAGGGCATCAGCCGGCGCAAGCCCGCGCCCGTGCAACCATCTCGCGTAAATGCGGGCGCGACGTTATGGTGGCGCCCCGGAATTCGGACCCATGGACGAGCAACAACGCACCGAGCGCAGGCTTGCCGCCATCCTGGCGGCCGACGTCGCCGGCTACAGCCGGCTGATGAGCCGCGACGAGGAAGGCACGCTGCAGCGCCTGAAGGGCCACCTCGGTGAGCTGATCGAGCCGCACATCGCGGCCCACCGCGGCCGCATCGTCAAACGCACCGGCGATGGCCTGCTGGTCGATTTCGCCAGCGCCGTCGAGGCGGTGCGCTGCGCCGTCGCCATCCAGGCCGGCATGGCCGACCGCAACCGCGGCGCGCCCGACGAGGCGCGCATCGAATTCCGCATCGGCATCAATTTGGGCGACGTCATCATCGAGGACGGCGACATCTTCGGCGACGGCGTCAACATCGCCGCCCGCCTGGAGGGGTTGGCCGAGCCGGGCGCCATCTTCGTGTCGCGCGCGGTGCGCGATTCGGTGCGTGACAAGCTTGGCATCGAACTGGAAGACCTGGGCGAGAAGCCGGTGAAGAACATCGCCCGGCCGGTCCGCGTGTTCCGCATCGGCCGGGCCAACGGCGCCGCGCGCCCGGCAGCGCCTGCCGTGCCGGACAAGCCCTCGATCGCCGTGCTGCCCTTCGCCAACATGAGCGGCGACGCCGAGCAGGAGTACTTCAGCGACGGCATCTCCGAGGACCTGATCACCGATCTCTCCAAGGTGCAGGCGCTGTTCGTGATCGCCCGCAATTCCTCCTTCACCTACAAGGGCCGCGCGGTGAAGGTGCAGGAGATCGGCCGCGAGCTCGGCGTGCGCTTCGTGCTGGAGGGCTCGATCCGCAAGGCCGGCAACCGCGTGCGCATCACCGCCCAGCTGGTCGACGCCCAGTCGGGCGGCCATCTGTGGGCCGACCGCTTCGACCGCGAGCTGACCGACATCTTCGCGACCCAGGACGAGGTCGTGCACAAGATCGTCGAGGCGCTGGCGGTGAAGCTGAGCCGCGTCGAGGAACAGGACCTCAAGCGCGGCGGCACCAAGAACCTCGAAGCCTACGAAAGCTGGCTGCGCGCCCGCCAGCTGCTCGGCATCGGCACGCGCGAGACCATCGCCCAGGCCAAGGCCCTGCATCGGCGCGCGCTCGAGCTCGATCCGAATTTCTCCGCGCCTCATGTCGGCCTGGCCTTCGCGTCGGTGTCCGACTACGTCAATGCCTGGATCCCCGATGCACAAGGCGCCCTCGCCGAGGGTGAGCGCTGGGCGCGGCGTGCCATCGAGCTCGACGAGCGCCAGCCCGGCGGCCATGTCGCCATGGGCAACGTACGCGTCTGGCAGCGCCGCCACGACGATGCGCTGATGGAGCTCCACCGGGCCGTCGAGCTCGACCACAACTACGCCCAGGGCCATGCGCTGCTCGGCATGGCGCTGATGTATTCGGGCCAGCACAGGCCGGCACTGGAATCGCTCGCTATCGCCATGCGGCTCGATCCGCTTTATCCCAACATCCTCCTGCATCTGGCGGCGCAGGCGCACTTCAGCATGGGCCAGGACGAAATCGCCGCCGGCCACCTGGTCGAGCGCATCGCGCGCAATCCCAACACCGACGCCAGCCGCATGCTGCTGGCGGCCTCGTATGGCCATCTCGGCAGGATCGAGGAGGCGAAGGAGGCCTGGGCCGGACTGCTCGAGGTCAATCGCGGTTTCTCGCTGCAGCAGCGCGAAGGCGTCTTGCCCTACAAGGATGCTCGGGATTTCCAGCGCATCCTGGACGGTCTCGCCAAGGCCGGCCTGCCGTAGAAGCTTTGCCGCACTTCACCAGGAAGCGCGCCGGCCCTATTGTTTGCAGCGATGGCGGGGGAAGGAAAAAAGATCGCGGCGAGATGGGTGGCGGCAGCTGTTGCACTGCCTGCGGCGCTGTGGCTTCAGACGGGCCCGGCGGCCGCACAGTTCTGCGACAACCTCGACGGCCAGGACGTCAAGGTGTCGGGCACGATCGACCGCATGGTCGAGGCGGCCGGCGTGCTCTTCTTCCGCGACCGCAAGACGGCCTGTCAGTTCGGCATCGTCACCCATCGCAACGACAAGGGCTGCAAGATCGGCGCGCAGATCGAAGTGTCGGGTAAGCTGATCAAGAACAAGTTCTTGCCCGACACCTACGACATCGACCGCGGCAGCAAGCCCGCAGCGGAGACGCTGAGCTGCAAGTAGTCGTGGTCTTCCGGACCGCGCGCTTCCAGCGCGCTCATGACTCTGAGCGCGCTGGAAGCGCGCGGTCCGGAAGATTCTGACTACTCCTTCATGAAGGCGTTGAGGTCGGGCGTCGGGATCGAGCGGTCGAGATAAGTGAAGGTGCCCTTCTCCTTGACCTCCCTGGCGGCATCCACGAGCCCGGTCATGGCGACGCGATAGAGCGAGGTGGCGAGGCTGATGCGCTTCACCCCCGCCGCCTCGAGCTCGGCGCGGCTGAACGAGCGGCCCTTGATGCCAACCATGAAGCTGAACGGCTTGTTGAGCGCGGAGCAGACCTTCTTGACCGCCGCCAGGTCCGGCAGTCCGGGCGACATCAGGACGTCGGCGCCAGCCGCCTCGAACGCCTTCAGACGCTTGATGACGTCGTCGAGATCGGCCTTGCCGCGCAGGAAGCCTTCGGCGCGCGCCGTCAGCGTGAAGGGAAACGGCAGCGCACGCGCCGCCTTCACCGCGGCCGCCACCCGCACGGCGGCTTCCTCGACGTCGTACAGCGGCTTGTCCTTGTTGCCCGTGGCATCCTCGATCGAGCCGCCGACCAGGCCGACGCCGGCAGCCTGACGGATCGTCTCGGCGGCAGCGTCGGGTGCATCGCCGAAGCCCTTCTCGAGATCGGCCGAGACCGGCAGGTCGCAGGCCTCGACGATTTGCCTGGCGTTGGCCAGTGCTTCCTCGCGGCTCAGCTTGCCGTCGCGCTTGCCTAAAACGCCCGCCTTGGCGCCGCTCGACGTTGCCAGAGCCTCGAAGCCGAGACCGGCCAGGACGCGCGCCGAGCCTCCGTCCCACGGATTGGGAATGACGAACGCACCCGGCGCCTCGTGCAGGGCTCGGAACCTCTTGGCTTTATCGGCCTGGCTGACGGTCATGGCTGGCTTCCTCCGCTCGCATAACGCGTAGCGAGTTTGTCGGCAGGGTCACCCTTCACGCAACGAGGAATAGCCCGATCGTCGCTCATGCGTTGCCTTAGCTGGGCTTGATGTTGCCCTTCACGATGACGTCGGCCCAGCGCTTCGTCTCGCTTGGCATCTTGGCCTGCACCTCTTCCTGCGGCCCGCCGACCGTCACGATGCCGAGCTTCAGCATGCGCTCGCGGAAGTCGGCATCGCCCACCACCTCGTTGCCGGTCACGCTCAGCTTCTTCTGGATGTCGGTCGGCACCGCCTTGGGCGCGAACAGCGTGTAGTTGGTGGCCGATTCGAAGCCCGGCAAGCCCGCCTCGGCCATGGTCGGCACATCAGGCAGCAGCGGCGAGCGCGTCTTGCTGGTGACGGCGAGGCAACGGACCTTGCCGGCGGCGATGTGCGGCAGGTGCGCCAGCACGTTGTCGATCGAGACTTGTACGCGGTTCTCGTAGAGGTCCGCCTGGAAGAAGCTGGTGCCCTTGTAGGGCACGTGGGTCATCTCCGCGCCCGTCATCTGCTTCAGCATCTCGTAGTTGAGATGGATCAGGCCACCGTAGCCCGACGAGGCATAGGAGAGCTGCCCGGGCTTGGACTTGGCGAGCGCGATCAGCTCCTGGACGTTCTTCACCGGCAGGCTCGGCGTCACCAGCACGCCGATCGTGCCGTTGCCGATCTCGATGATCGGCACGAAGTCCTTGGCCATGTCGAAGGTGAGATTCTGGTGGAAGTACGGCGCGATCGAATAGTCGACCATGCTGCCCACCATCAGCGTGTAGCCGTCAGCCGGGCTTCTCTGCAGCGCCGCTGCGCCGATCGTGGCGCCGGCGCCGGGCTGGTTGTCGACCACGATGGTCTGCCCGAGCTTGGGCGACATCTTCTCGGAGAAGGCGCGCGCCACCGTGTCGACGCCGCCGCCCGGCGGATAGGGCGCGATCATGCGGATCTGCTTGGTCGGCCAGGCCTGCGCCTGCACGACAGTGGGCGCGGCCAGGGCGACAACGGTCGTTGCCAGCAGGCGCCGGCGGGACAGCGATGACATGACGGATCCTCCCTTTTCGGAGGATCAACCTACTTGCTGCGGCCGTCCCATGCACGAGGGGAGAGCTTGTCGACATCGACTCCTTCCAGGCAGCGCAGGTTGATGCCGACCGTCGGCGAGCCGTCGGGACCGGTGCCCTCCGCATAGCTCTCGATGCCGCATTTCGTGCAGAAATGGTGGTGCAGCCGCTTCTTGTTGAACAGGTAGTCGCCCTGCTGGTCGGTGCCCTTGGCCAGCTTGAACTTGCTCTTGGGGGCGAAGGCCCAGATCGCACCGAGCTTGGTGCAGATCGAGCAGTTGCACTTCAGGGCCTGCGCGGTGTCGACCTCGACGGTGTAGGCGATCGCGCCGCAATGGCAGCTTCCGGAGTAGCTTTGGGCTTCGGGCATGGGTGTCCTCCTGAGAACGGACGCTGTCATCCCGAGCGTAGCGAGGGACCTTTAAGGCAACAGGAAAGGTCCCTCGCTACGCTCGGGATGACATCTGTGCCTTAACGGAGATCGTGCGACCCGGGTTGCCCGTCAGCCCGGCCAGGGCAATGACCAGGTCTTCACATTGGTGAAGCTCTTCATCGCCTCCAGCACGCCTTCCTTGTAGCCCAGACCCGAATCCTTGATACCGCCGAACGGCGACATCTCGATGCGATAGCCCGGGACCTCCCAGATGTTGACCGTGCCGACCTGAAGCTCATCGACGAAGCGGGTGATGTAGTCCAGCCGGTCGGTGCAGACGCCCGACGACAGGCCGTAGGCCGTGCCGTTGGAGACCTTGATCGCGTGGTCGATGTCTTTCACGCGAATGACCGGGATCGCCGGGCCAAAGGTCTCCTCGCGCACCAGCTCGCACGCCGGGTCGACATGGTCGACCACGGTGGGCGGAAACAGCGCGCCGCGGCGGTCGTTGCCGTGCAGCAGCTTTGCCCCATGCCTGGCCACGGCTTCGCTGACGCGGTTCTGGAACAGCGTCGCAGCACGCTCGTGGATGACGGTGCCGACGTCGGTCTCGGGGTCGAGCGGGTCGCCCGCCTTGAGCTTCTTCGCCTTGGCCAGCACGCGCTCGACGAAGGCGTCGGCGACGCTGTCGACTACGATGATGCGCTTCACGGCGGTGCAGCGCTGGCCGGAGTTCTTGGTCGCGCCGGCGACGGCGAGGTCGGCCGCCTTGTCGAGGTCGGCATCCTCCATGACGATCAGCGGATCGTTGCCGCCCAGCTCCAGCACCAGCCGCTTGTAGCCTGCGGTGGCCGCGATGTGCTTGCCGACGCGCACCGAGCCCGTGAAGGTCACAAGGTCGGCATGCGGGTCGGTGATCATGGCGTCGCCGATGTCCGACGGATTGCCGGTGATGACCGACAGCATCTCCGGAGGCAGGCCCGCCTCGTAGAGCGTATCGGCCAGGAACAGCGCGGTGAGCGGCGTGAGCTCGGTCGGCTTCAGCACCACGCAGTTGTTGGTGGCGAAGGCCGGCGCCAGCTTGTGCGCCACCATGTTCAGCGGATGATTGAACGGCGTGATCGCCGAGATGGCGTTGAGCGGCTGGCGCAGGGTGAAGATCTTGCGCGGCTTGCCGTGCGGAGTGAGGTCGCAGGAGAAGGTCTGGCCGTCATCGAGCAGGCAGAGCTGGCCGGCGAAGGTGAACACATCGAAGGCGCGGCCGACCTCGTACAATGAGTCTTTCAGGCAAAGCCCCGATTCCAGCGTGATCAACCGCGACAGTTCTTCCTTGCGCGCGACCAGAAGCTCGGCGGTCTTGAGCAGGATCTGCTGGCGCTGATAGCGCGTCAGCTTGGGCTTGTAGGCGTGGGCGGTACGGAAGGCCTCGGCCACCAGCTCGGGCGTGGCGCGCGGCACGCTGCCGACCAGACGGTTGTCCCACGGGAAGCGCACTTCCAGGCGGGCCTTGGTCTCGACCTTCTTGCCGGCGATGCGCAGCATCTCGTGCCGCACGTCGCCCCGGATCATGGTGTCCATGGTATCTCTCAGGCGACGAGGTTGAGGGCGAGGTCGAAGGCGTCGAAGTTGCGCCAATGGCGCGACGCGCCGTCGGCGGCAAGCTTGCGATTGCACAGCAGCGGCACCTTCTGCTCGGAGATGCCGCCATGACTGCGCAGCGGCTCGGTCAGGCCCGACAGGTCATGACGCGACGCCGAGGTGCCCAGTACCTTGTGCTTGGTCGAGACGACCACGAGATCGCCGAGCCGGTCGGCCGGCAGTTCGAAGCGGGCGGCGGCTTCCTGCCTCGACAGCGCCGCCTCGATGCCGGGCATGCCTTCGAGCCTGGCGGACATCGCCTCGGCCGTCGTGCCGTCCGGCAGATAGACCACGGCGAACGAGCCCAGCGCACCGTGATGCACGACATAGGGGTCGGTGATGGGCAGGATCACGCGAGCCTTGTCCTTGCCCAGCCATCCGTCGAACACGTCCTGCAGGTAGATGACGTCGGGTTGGCCGTCGGCGCCGAACTTGGCGTTCATGCCATGGTCGGCCGTCAGCGCGATGGTGCAGCCCATGGCGTCGAGTTTCGCCATGTAGCTGTCCATCATGGCGTAGAAGTCGTCGGCGACCGGCGTGCCGGGCGCGTGCTTGTGCTGGATATAGTCGGTGGTCGACAGATACATGATCTGCGGCCGGTCGCGTTCCATGATCTTCACACCGGCGGCGAACACGAACTCCGACAGGCCGGCGCTGTAGACGTCGGGCACGGGCATGCCGACCAGGTCGTTGACCTTGTCGATGCCGTTCTCGGCGACGCTCGCCTTGTCGGACTTCTCCGAGGAGAAGCTGCAGGCCTTGCCGACGCCGAGCTGCAGTCCCTTGCCCAAAAGACCGCGCAGCTTGTCCTTGGCGGTGATGACGGCGATGCGGCAGCCGGCGCGCTGGAACGATGGGAACAGCGTCTCGATCCGCAGGAACTTGGGATCGTTCATCATCACCTCTTTCCCGCTGTCGGGATCGAGGAAGTAGTTGCCGCAGATGCCGTGCTCAGCCGGTGGCCGACCGGTGACGATCGAGAGGTTGTTGGGGTTGGTGAAGGACGGCACGACGCAGTCGGCCAGAAGGTTGGTGCCCTGGGTCAGCACCTTGCCGAACCACGGCGCGCGGCCGGCCTCGACGGCGCGCTCGATGTAACCCGGCTCCGAGCCGTCGACGCAGACCACGACGGTAGGCTGGCGCGGCAGGCGATAGCGGCGGCCGTTGACGGCGATCTCTCCGCCCGTGGTGTTCAAGCTGTCGGGTGCCATGATCTCTCCTACTCCGCCGCCAACGCCGGGCCGCCATTGCTGACGCGCATCTCGTCCAGCACTTCGCGCACCGCCAGCAGAGCACCTTCCATGTGCCGGGGATAGAGCCGGCCGATGCAGCCGATGCGGAACGAGTCGGCGACCGTGAGCTTGCCGGGATAGATCACATAGCCGCGATCCTTCAGCGAATCATAGAAGCGCTGGAAGACGAACTTGGGATCGGTCGGCATGTGGAAAGTGACGATGATCGGCGCCTGCAGGCGGTCGGGCAGCAGGGTGCGGAAGCCCATGGCGCGCATGCCGTCGATCAGCACCCCGGCATTCTCCCGGTAGCGCCTGCCGCGGCCAGCGACGCCGCCCTCGGCCGCATGCTCCTCGATCGCCTTGCCCAGCGCCACGATGACATGGATGGGCGGCGTGAAGCGGTACTGGCCGGTGCGCGCGAAGGCCTCGGCCTGGTCGAACAGGTCGAGCACGAGCGTCGTGGCGTTGCCCTTGCACTCGGCCAGCGCCTCGTTGCGGCAGATCACGAAGCCCAGGCCCGGCACGCCTTCCAGGCACTTGTTGGAGGAAGCGGCGAGCGCATCGTAGCGAAGCCTGCGGGCATCGATCTCCAGCGCCCCGAAGGCGCTCATGGAATCGACCAGCAGGCGGCGGCCGTGCCGCGCGACGACCTCGGCCACTTCGGCGATGGGATTGAGGATGCCGGAGGTCGTCTCGCAATGGACGGCGAAGACGTGGCTGATCGCCTTGTCGTCGGCCAGCAGACGGTCGAGCCGCACCAGGTCCGGCGGCGTGTCCTCCGGCGTCTCGAGCGATGCCGTCGCGCGGCCGGCGACCTGGGCGATCTTGAGCGCGCGCTGGCCGTAGGCGCCGTTGATCAGCACCAGGAGCTTACCCGACTTCGGCACGAACGACGTGATCATCGCCTCGACGGCAAAGGTGCCCGAGCCTTGCACCGGCACCGTGACGTGGCTGCCCTGCCCGCCCGCCAGCTCGACTATCTTGTCGAGCACCATGCGGTTGATGCGTAAAAACTCGGCATCGCGCGAGCCCCAGTCATGGACCATGGCCTGCTTGACCGTGGCTGACGTGGTGAGCGGGCCAGGCGTCAGCAGCAGCGGATCGCCGGTCTCGGACTGGGCGGGCTTTTTAGTCATGCGGCGATTCATGGCTCGCGCTCTCCTATGCGTCCAGTATATATTCCATATGTTACCTATTGGTTTTACATATATGACGCCGACACAGCTGCGCGCCTTCCATCTTGTGGTCGAATCCGGCTCGTTCTCCGCCGCCGCCCGCGCCTCGGGCCAGAGCCAGCCCAACCTGTCGAGCCAGGTGACGGCGCTGGAGCAGGCCTACGGCGTGCGCCTGTTCGACCGACGCGGCCGCAGCGTGCTGCCGACCGAGACCGGCCGGCAGCTCCACGGCATCACCACGAGGCTGTTCGCCGTGCAGGACGAGGCGCGCGCGCTGCTGGCCGGCGAACAGGCGCTGACCCGCGGGCATCTCCGGATCGCGGCCGATTCGGCGCACCATGTGGTGCCGATCATGGCTGCGCTGCGCGACCGTGCCGACGGCCTCACCTTCGCGCTCGCGATCGACAATTCGGCCGTGGTGCTGGAGCGCCTGCTGCGCCATGAGGCCGATGTCGCGGTGATGGCAAAGAGCGTGTCCGACCCGCGTCTGCATGCGGTACGACTGCGCACCGACCGCGTGGTGCTGTTCGTCCCCTGTCGCCATGCGCTGGCGCGGCGCGACCGGGCGCCATTGTCGGCGCTGGCCGGGCAATCCCTGGTGCTGCGCGAGCGTGGCTCGATCACGCGCGAGGTGATCGAGCAGGCGATGGCGGCAGCCGATATCCGGCCCGATGCCATCGTCGAGGTGCAGACCCGCGAGGGCGTGCGCGAGGCGGTGGCGGCGGGCTTCGGCATCGGTGCGGTGTTCGCGAGCGAGCTGGGTGACGACCAGCGCTTTCGGAGCGTCCTCGTCACCGATACCGACCTCAATGTCGCCGAGTATGCGGTGTGTCTGCAGGAACGCCGCCGTGTCGCGCTGGTGCGCGCCTTCATGGATGAGGCGACGAAGGTCGCCGCACGCCGATGAGTAACTGGCCTCGCGTCAGCGGATACGATAGATCACGCCGATGCCGAGGTTCTTGTCGAATGGCCTGATACTCTCGCTGTCGCTGCTCACCTGCCTGGTCCTGGCCGAGGGCGCGATTCGGCTGGTCGATGGATTGCCGCTGACCGATATCGACCTGCCCCCTGCCTATAGCGACATCGGTCGCGATACGACGATGCAGCATCTCGACAAGGTGCCGCTCGCCACGGGCGTGGCGCGCGATTGGTTCTTCATCGATCCTCCGCCCCTGCCGAACCGCCGTGCGGTGCCGGAGCAATGGCTTGCTCTCGACCGGCAGATGGATGCCCGCCTCAGAGCCGGCTCACGCTTCCGGCCGGAGGACATGTTCAAGGCCTGGAACGTGTCCTTCATCGGCAATCCCTGCGACAAGGATTTCCTCGCCGATGCCCCCGGCAGGCTCTTCGTGTTCGCTCCGCCGCACGACGAGGAGCGCCCTCAGTTTCGCTTCCTGCCGAACGCCACGACGCCGAAGGGCCTGGTGACCAACGACTTCGGGTGGCGCGGTCCGCCGGTCCGGTTCGCGCGCAGCGAGCGGACGGTCCGCATCGTCTTCGTGGGAGCGTCGGTCGTCGCCGGCGCCCACCAGTGGGGGCACGCGTTCCCCGAGCCGGTCGAACACTGGCTCAATCTCTGGGCAGCCACGCACTGGCCGAACATCCGGTTCGAGGTCATGAATGCCGCCCGTGAATCCCTGAATTCCACGGCCATCGAGGCCGTCGTCCGACAGGAAGTCGCGCCGGTTCGTCCCGATCTCGTCGTGTATTACGAAGGCGCCAATCAGTTCAACCTGACAAGCCTCGTGAAGGACCTGCCGAAGTCGATGAGACCGCCGACGGAACCGCCTGAAGGCTTCTACGGTTGGCTGCAGCGCGCCTCGAAACATCTCGCCTTGGCGCGCCGGGTCCAGTCGCTCATCGGGGCGGCCGAACCTTCCACGGGCGAGCTGGCCAAGCCCGAATATGAAATCCGCTGGCCTGCCGGGCTCGACGAAGCGGATCCCGATCTGCGTCATCCCGAGCTGCCGCTCCAGCTCGGCACCATCCTGCCGGACCTCGATCGCATACGCGCCGATCTCGCGCGAGTCGACAGCGAGTTCGCGCTCGCCAGCTACGTCTGGATGGTCAAGGACGGCATGATCCTCCAACCGAAATGGAACAGGCTCCTCTGGGAGGATATCAATCTGCGCCGCTTTCCCTTTCGCTACCGCGACATCGAGCGGCTGGTCGCTTTCGAAAATCGGGTGTTCGCCAAGTATGCCGCCACGCACCGGCTGTCGTTCGTGGACATCGCCGGCCGCATGCCGCTCGACCCCAATCTCTTCTCCGACGCGATCCATACGACCGAGGCCGGGATGCGCCTGATGGCCTGGATCGTGTTGCAGGAGTTGGTGCCCATCGTCGACAAACGCCTGGCAAGCGGCGCCTGGCCGAAACCGGTGCCGGCGATGGGCGACACGCATCCGGCCTTCACCAAAGCGCCGCGCGAGATGACATTCACCTGCGAATGAGCAGCGATCAGGGCTTGATGCGCGCTCCGCGCGAGACCCAGTCATAAAACCGTCAAAAAACTTTCATCGATGGGGATCGAGGCGTAGGATTCCAGATCATGAATGGCGTCGAGACCGTCCTGAACGTGCTGGGCAGCGTTGCGCTGCTGCTGTGGGGCGTGCGCATGGTGCGCACGGGGCTGACGCGCGCCTTCGGCGCGGCGCTGCGCCGCGCCATCGCCGCCTGCTCGCGTAATCGGGTCACCGCCTTCCTGGGCGGTATCGCCGTCACCGGCCTCCTGCAGTCGAGCACGGCCACCTCGTTGCTGGTCTCCTCCTTTGCCGGACGCGGATTGATCCCGCTGTCGATCGCCTTCGCCATCATGCTGGGCGCCGATATCGGCACTACCATCGCCGCCCAGGTGCTGTCGTTCGACCTCGGCTGGGTGTCGCCACTGTTGATCGGCGCCGGCGTCATTGCCTTCCTGTCGAGCGAACAGGACAAGGCGCGCCATCTCGGCCGTGTCGCCATCGGGCTTGGCCTGATGCTGCTGTCGCTGAAGCTTCTGGCGCTCGCCACCCAGCCCCTGCGCAGCGCCCCCGCCTTCATGGCGATGCTGCAGGGCCTGCAGGACGAGTACGTGATCGCCGTCGTGGTCGGCACCGTCGCGACCTGGTTCGTGCATTCCAGCCTGTCGATCGTGCTGCTGGTCATGTCCTTCGCCGGCTCGGGCCTGATCGAGCCCAAGCTCGCGTTGGCCCTGGTGATCGGCGCCAATATCGGCGGGGCGCTGGCGCCCTACATGGCGCAGTCGGGCGCCGACGTGGCTGCCCGCCGCGTGCCGCTCGCCAACCTCATGACACGCACCATCGTCGGCGTGGCGTTGCTGCCCTTCCTCAGCCAGGCCGTCGAATGGCTGACCTTGGTCGATGCCTCGGCGACACGCCTGCCGGTGAACTTCCATACCGCCTTCAATGCGCTCGCCTCGCTGGTCTTCCTGCCGCTGGTCGACGTCGTCGCCTGGGCCTGCCGCCGCCTGCTGCCCGACAAGCCGGTCCCCGACGACCCAAGCAAGCCGCGGCATCTCGATCCCAACGTGCTCGATTCGCCGGCCGAGGCGTTGGGCTGCGCGCTGCGCGAGACGCTGAACCTCGGCGATCGCGTCGCCGACATGCTGCGCCAGACCATCGACGTGCTGGAGCGCAACGATCCCAAGGCGGTGAAGGCGATCGAGGCGGCCGACAATGCCGTCGACCAGCTCTACGAGGCGATCAAGCTCTACCTCGTCCAGATCTCGCGCAACGAGCTCGGCGAGGAGGACGGCAAGCGCTATGTCGAGATCCTGACCTTCACCACCAACCTCGAGCATATCGGCGACATCATCGACAAGAACCTGATGGAGCTCGCCACCAAGAAGATCAGGAACCGCTATGCCTTCTCGACCGAGGGCATGGCCGAACTGCGGGCCTTCCACACGCGCGTGCTCGAGAACCTGCGGCTGGCGCTCAACGTCTTCACCACCCGCGACATCACGCTGGCCCGCCGCCTGGTCGGCGAGAAGGCGTCCCTGCGCGAGGCCGAAGCGCGGACCGCCGACAGCCACTTCGCCCGCCTGCGCGAGGGCCGGACCGAGTCAATCGAGACCAGCTCGATCCACATGGACGTGATCCGCGACCTGAAGCGCATCAACGGGCACCTGGCGTCAGTGGCCTATCCGATCCTTGAGGCCGCCGGCGAGCTCGCCGACACGCGCCTCAGGACCGCGCCCGAGCCCTCGACGGGACAGCCCGCTCCGTCGATCTGAAGGGAGCGGACCTCCAAGTCTGCTCATACTCTGTCATCCTGAGCGTAGCGAAGGACCTCATCGCGCTAGCAACCGGCATGAGATCCTTCGCTACGCTCAGGATGACAACAGCGGACCTGGAGAGGTCCGCGCTCCGCTAGCCCTTGATGCGGGCGCCCGCCGGATCGAAGGGGCAGCGCAGCGAGACCTTGGCCTTGAGCCGCGTGCCGGCGAGGTCGACCTCGAACTTGCCGCCATCGAGCCAGGCGGCATCGATCGCCGCGCTATCCTCGCGCCGCACGTAACCCAGGCCGACCGAGGCGCCGACCGAATGGCCGTAGCCGGCCGAGGTGAGGTCGCCGACCGGCCGGCCGTCGCGCAGCAGCGCCTCGCCGCCCCATAGCAACGGCTCGCGATCCTCCAGCACCAGCGACACCAGGCGGCGCGTGAGCGGCTTGCCCTTGGCCTCGAGGAGTGCCTTGTGGCCTAAAAAGCCGCCCGGTTTGTCGAGCTTCACCGCCCAGCCGAGGCCGGCCTGGAACGGCGTGTCGTCCGGCGTGAGCTCGCGGCCCCAGGCGCGATAGCCCTTCTCCAGGCGCATGCATTCGACGGCGTAGTAGCCGGCGTCGCGCAGGCCGAACTCGACGCCGGCCTCGTGCAGGGTCTCGAACACGGTGACGGCGAACTCGACCGGCACGTAGAGCTCCCAGCCCAGCTCGCCCATGTAGGTGCGGCGCGAGGCCAGCACCGTGCCGTGGCCGATCCCGACCTCGCGGATGGTGGCGAAGGGGAAGGCCTCGTTGGAGAAGTCGGCTCGGCTCACCTTCTGCAGCAGCGCGCGGCTCCGCGGGCCCATCACCGACAGCACGGTCCACGCGCCCGTCACGTCGGTGAGGGTCACGTGCGCGTTCTCATCGACGCGGCGGCTCAGCCAGTCCATGTCGCGCACCGGCTGGGCCGAGCCGGTGATGATCAGGAACTTGTCGCGGGCGAGACGCGCGATGGTGAGATCGCTCTCGAAGGTGCCGCGCTCGTTCAGGATGCCGGTATAGACCGTGGTGCCGATCGGCACGGCGACATTGTTGGCGGCCAGCCGCTGCAGTTGCGCCTCGGCATCACGGCCCTGCACGAGAATCTTGCCGAACGAGGTCTCGTCGACCACGGTCACGGCCTCGCGCGTGGCACGATGCTCGGCGGCGACGGCGTCGAACCAGGCGCCGCGGCCCCAGCCGTACTGCATGTCGGGCGTCTTGCCGGTGCCGGCGAACCAGTTGGGCCGCTCCCAGCCCATCTTGTTGCCGAACCAGGCGCCGCGCGCCTTCAGCCGGTCGTAGAGCGGCGAGCGGCGGAACGGCCGGCCGCTCTCCTGCTCGCGCTGCGGCCACGGCATCTTGTAGTGCAGGCCGAGAGTCTCGGCGACGCGGCTCTTCAGCCAGGCATCGTTGCCGTGGAAGCCGGCGAAGCGGCGGATGTCGACCGGCCACAGATCGAGCGTGGGCTCGCCGGCCACGATCCATTCGGCCAGCGCCATGCCGGCGCCACCCGAACTCGCGATGCCCATCGAATTGAAACCGGCACCGACGAAGAAGCCCTTCACCTGCGGCGCCTCGCCCAGGATGTAGTTCAGGTCGGGCGTAAAACTCTCCGGCCCGTTCATGAAGGTCTTGATGCCGGTCTTCTCCAGCGACGGGACGCGGATCAGCGCATTGTCCATCAGGATCTGGAACTGGTCCCAGTCGTCCGGCAGCATGCCGAACTCGAAGTCGTCGGGGATGATGTCCTTGTTCCACGGCTTGGCCTCGGGCTCGAAGCCGCCCATCAACAGGCCGCCGACCTCCTCCTTGAAGTAGATGTAGCCGTCGGGATCGCGCATCACCGGCAGGTCGCGCGGCACGTTCTCCATCTTCTCGGTGACGATATACATGTGCTCGCAGGAATAGAGCGGCACCGTGACGCCGACCGTGCGCGCGAGCTGGCGCGCCCACTGGCCGCCGCAGTTGACGACAATCTCGGCCTTGATCGGGCCCTCGGTCGTCTGCACGCCGGTGACGCGGCCGTCCTTGGTGTCGATCGCCGTGATCCGCGTCTTCTCGAAGATGCGCACGCCGCCGCTGCGCGCGCCGCGCGCCAGCGCCTGGGTGATGTCGGCGGGATTGGCCTTGCCGTCGCCGGGCAGCCACACGGCGCCGACAAGGTCGTCGGTGCGCATGATGGGATACTTCTCGCCGGCCTGCTTGGGCGTCAGCGCCTCGCAGTCGACGCCCTGGGCGTTGGCCATGGCGGCGGAGCGGCGCAGCAGCACCATGCGCTCCTCGGTGCGCGCCACCGAGAGCGAGCCGCACTGCTTCCAGCCGGTCGCCAGGCCGGTCTCGGCCTCGAGCTTGGAATAGAGCTCGGTGCTGTAGCGGATGAGCCGCGTCAGGTTCTGGTAGCTGCGCAGCTGGCCGACGAGGCCCGCGGCATGCCAGGTCGTGCCGCCGCTCAGCCGCCCCTGCTCCAGCAGGACGACGTCCTTCCAGCCGAGCTTGGCCAGGTGATAGGCCGTCGAGCAGCCCATGATGCCGCCGCCGATGATGACGACGCGGGCCTGGGTGGGAAAGTTGGTCGCCATCACCTCGTCATCCCGACCGGAGCGCGAAGCGCGGAGTGGAGGGACCCGTTCATGCGGCAGCAGCCCAAGAGGAGGTCCCTCGGCTCCGCTTCGCTACGCTCGGGATGACGATTCGGCATTACAACCTTCCCGCCACGGCGGCCTCATACATCTTGCGCATCTCCGGCACGCCGGCCTTCACCGGGTTGCCGCCGGCCGTCGGATCGACCGCGGCCATCTCGGCGAACTTGTCGAGATGGCTTTCCTTCACGCCGAGCTCGGCGAGGGTATGCGGGATGCCGATCTGGCGGCGCAGCTCGAGGCTCCATTCCATGAAGCCGTCGAAGGTCGGGTTGCGCAGGCCAAGCCAGCGCGCCAGGCGCTGGATCTTCTCGTCGATGGCGGCGCGGTTGAACTTAAGCACGTAGGGCATGGCGACGGCGTTGGTGAGCCCGTGGTGCGTGTCGAGCACGGCGCCGACCGGATGCGACAACGAATGGATGGCGCCCAGGCCTTTCTGGAAGGCCGTCGAGCCCATCTGCGAGGCCGCCAGCATGTGGCCGCGCGCCTCGATGTCCCGACCATCCTTGACCGCCCGCGCGAGGTTTTCCTTCACCAGACGCATGCCCTCGACGGCGATGCCTTCGGCATAGGGGTGATAGCCCGGCGCGCAGTAGGCTTCGAGGCAGTGGATGAAGGCGTCCATGCCGGTGCCGGCGGTGAGTTTGGCCGGCAGGCCGACCGTCAGCTCGGGATCGGCGATGACGATCGACGGCATCATCTTCGGGTGAAAGATCACCTTCTTGGTGTGCGTCTCCTGGTTGGTGATCACAGCGGCGCGGCCGGTCTCGGAGCCGGTGCCGGCCGTGGTCGGCACGGCGATCGAGGGATAGATCCCGGCCGGGTTGGCGCGCGTCCACCAGTCACCGATGTCCTCGAAGTCCCACAAGGGCCGCGTCTGGCCGGCCATGAAGGCGATCGCCTTGGCGGTGTCGATACCCGAGCCGCCGCCCCAGGCGATCACGCCGTCATGCTTGCCGGCACGCAGCACCGCCACGCCCGAGTCGACATTCTTGGCCACGGGATTGGGCTTCACATCGCTGAACAGCGCGACCTCCAGCCCGGCCTTGCGCAGGCTGAGCATGGCGTCGGAGATCATCGGCAGCTTGGCGAGGCCAGGATCGGTGACCAGCAACGGGCGCTTGAGGCCGACAGCCTTGCAGGCATCGGGCAATTCGCGGATGCGTCCCGCGCCGAATCGGATCGAGGTGGGATAGTTCCAGTTACCGACCAAAGACTGAGGCATCAGATGATTTCCATATAGCGGTCGAGCTCCCACTCGGTGATGGCCTTGCGGAACTCACGCTCTTCCCATTCGCGGGTTGCAGAATAGTGATCGACGAAGGCGTCGCCGAACAGCTCGCGCGCCGCCTTTGACCCCTTGAGCCTGCCCGCCGCCTCCATGAGCGTGCGCGGCAGCTGCCGCTCGGCTGGATGCTCGATCTCGTAGGAGTTGCCCTTGATGGGCTCGCCGGGATCGACCTTGTTCTCGATGCCCCACAGGCCCGAGCCGACGGCCGCAGCCAGCGCCAGGTAGGGGTTGGCGTCGGCGGCGGCGACACGGTACTCGACGCGCGTCGACTTGGCTGAGCCCGGAATGACGCGCAGCGAGGTCGTGCGGTTCTCGACGCCCCAGCTCGACACCGTCGGCGCCCAGAAGCCCGGGATCAGGCGGCGGTAGGAATTCACGTTGGCGGCCACCATGGCCAGAAGCTCGGGCATCAGCGCCCGCTGGCCGCCGACGAAGTGGCGCATGGTCTCGCTCATGCGATGGCTGCCGGCCTCGTCGAAGAAGACCGGCCTGCCATCCTTCCACAGCGACATGTGCATGTGGCCGCCACAGCCCGGCCAGTCCTTGGACCACTTGGCCATGAAGGTCGCGAGCCAGTCGCGTTTCTGCGCCAGCACCTTGGTGTAGAGCTTGAACAGCGCGGCGCTGTCGGCGGCCGGCAGGCCATCCTTGACCCTGAGCGCGGCCTCGAGCACGCCGGCGCCGGTCTCGGTGTGCAGGCCCTCGATGCCCATGTCCATCGTCTCGCACATGGCGAGCAGGTCCTTGTACCAGTCGGACAGGACCGAGTTGCGCAGCATCGAGTAGCCAAAGAAGCCCGGTGAGATCGGCTTCAGGTTCCTGTACCCCTTCTCGCGGATCGAGAAGGCCGTCTCGGCGAAGACGAAGAACTCGTACTCGAAGCCGACCTTGACCTCGAAGCCGAGCTTGGCGGCGCGCGCCAGCACCCGCCGCAGGATGCCGCGCGGGCAGATCTCCTCGGCCTTGTCGACGAACTCGCAGAGGAACAGGAGATTGCCCGGCTCGGTCGCGATCTCGCGGCAGGTCTCGGGCAGGATGCGCACGTTGGCGTCGGGATAGGCGGTGTGCCACCCGGTGTAGGTGACGTTGTCGTAGAGCTGGTCGTTGGAATCCCAGCCCAGCACCACGTCGCAGAAGCCCATGCCGCCGTCGAGCGCGGAGCTGAACTTGTCGATGTGCAGGTACTTGCCGCGCAGGATTCCGTCGATGTCGTGGACACCGACTTTCACATGGCGCAGCCCGCGCTCCTGCAGGATGCGGCGTGCATCGGCCGCCGTTTTGACCTGGCGCGGTTCCATTCCCTCTCCCCTTTTAACGTGGCCAGACTAGCTGCTGAGGTAGCGCGGAAGCCAGAGGGCAATATCGGGGATGATCGCGATGACCATGGTGAAAAGCACCATGATCAGCAGGTAGGGCATGGTCACCTTGGCGATATAGCCCAGCCCGTCCTCGGTCAGGCCCTGGATCACGAACAGGTTGAAGCCGACCGGCGGCGTGATCTGGGCCATCTCGACCACCAGCACCAGGAAGATGCCGAACCAGATCGGATCGAAGCCGGCCGTCTTCACGATCGGCATGACGATGGGGAGCGTCATGACGATCATGCTGAAGCCGTCGAGGAAGCAGCCCAGAATCAGGTAGAAGATGATCAGGGCCACGATCAGCATGAAGGGCGAGAGCCCGAGGCTGGAAACGAAGGCGGCGACCGCGGCCGGGATGCCGAGGAAGGCCGCGGCGCTGCCCAGGATCGAGGCGCCCAGCACGATCGCCGCGATCATGGCGCAGGTCTGCACCGAGCCGATGGCGATGGCGCGCAGCGCCCCGCCCTTCAGCTCGCCCTGCAGGCCAGCGACGACCAGCGCGCCCAGCACACCGACGGCAGCCGCCTCCGAGGGCGTGGCGAGTCCGCCATACATCGATCCCAGGACGCAGAGGATCAGGAACACCGCTGGCCCCAGCTCGCGCACCGAGGTCGCGAACTCGGCGGCCGACGCCAGACGGACCTTGCGCTCGGCCTCCGGCACGAGATCCGGCTTCAGCGCCGTGTGGATCATGATCCAGGCCATGAAGCAGCCGGCGAGCAGGAAGCCCGGGATGAAGCCCGCGGTGAACAGCTTGGCGATCGAGACGTCGCCCAGCACGCCGTAGATGATCATGATGTTGGAGGGCGGGATCAGGAAGCCCAGCGTGCCGGCACCGGCCAGCGAGCCCACGGCAACGTCCTTGGAGTAGCCGCGCTTCAGGAGCTCGGCGAGCGAGATGCGGCCGACGACCTGCGTGGTCGCCGCCGACGAGCCCGAGATCGCGGCGAAGATCGAGCAGCCGATGACGTTGACGTGCAGGAGGCGGCCCGGCAGCAGCGCCGCCCACGGCGTCAGGCCGCGAAAAAGCGACTGCGACAGCCGGGTGCGGAACAGGATCTCCCCCATGACGATGAACAGCGGCAGGGCCAGCAGTTCCTGCGTCGTCAGGATGTTCCAGGCGTACTGCGCCAGCAGCTTGTCGAGCGGGATGTCGCGGAACACCGCCAGCAGCACGGTGCCGGTGACTGCGAGCGTCCAGCCGATCCACAGGCCGCCCGCCAGGAAGGCGAACAGCACGACGAACATGACGATGACGATCTCGAGCATCGTGATCTAGCGGCGGCGAGCGATCATTCGGCGACGGAGGCCGCGCGCATGCTGACATCTTCCAGCGGCAGCCCGAGCAGCGCCTGGAAGAAGCGGGCCACGAACTGGAGCACCAGCAGGCAAATGCCGAAGGTCACCAGGGCCTGGGGAATCCACAGCGGGGTGGCGCTGGAGAGCGAGACCTGGTCCGACGAAAAGCTGCGCCAGGTGAAATTGATCATGGCGTTGGCGAGGAAGCCCGTGAAGGCCACGCCCAGCGCCGCCAGCACCGTCTCGAGCCAGCGCCGCGTCGCGGGCGTCACGCGCGCCACCACCAGGGTAACGCGGATGTGGCCACCGGCGCGCAAGGTCATGGCCGCACCGAAGGTGAAGGCCGCCGCCATCAGGTAGGAGCTGTACTCCCAGGCGATCGGGATGTCGGCCGGCACCCAGGGAAAGATGTCGGACAGCGCGCGGACCAGCACCTCGCCCAGCATCAGGCAGGTCAGCGTCGCGAGGCAGGCCGCGCCCATCCAGCCATCGAGGCGGCCGAGCATGTCGATAGCATCGAGGAAGAAGCGCAGGGGCTGAGGCGCCCCTGCGTTCGCGTTCGGACCGTGCGCGCTCACGCGCGCTTCATCTCGACGAGATAGGCCTTGATCGGTTTTTCGGCGGCCGGCACGCGCTTGATGAAGTCGGCGATCATCGGCGCCGTCTTCTTCTGCAGGTCCGCGACCATCGCCGGCGGCGGAAGCACCAGCGTCATGCCGCCGTCGGTCAGCTTCTTGTTGCTGTCGGCGTCGGCCTTGAGCGACGCCTGCCAGAAGTCGGGCTCAAGCTTCCTGGCGAGGTCGACCATCACCTTCTGGTTGGCTGGCGAGATCTTCTTCAGCGCGTCGTTGTTGATCGTGACGATCTGGGACGACCAGGCGTGGTTGGTCTGGTGGAAGAACTTCAGGAACTCCCAGAACTTGCCGTCGACGCCCGACACCGACGAGGTCGAGACGCCGGCGACGGCGCCCGACGACAGGGCGGCGATGGTCTCGCCCCAGGGAATCAACGCCGGCGCCATGCCGATGGCGCTGCACATGTCCTGGGCGTTCTTGTCGGGCACGCGGATCTTGATGCCCTTCAGCGCATCGAGCGACTCGCACTTGACCTTGAGATGCAGGTACTGCGTCGGCCACGGCACCATGTAGAGGATGGTCTGGTTGTTCTTCAGGGCGACTTTTTCGTATTCGGGCCGGAGGTACTTGTGCAGCACCTTCAGCTCCTCGATGTTGTTGGAGATGAAGGGGATACCCTCGACGCCCATGATCGGCTCGTCGCCGATCTGTTGGATGTTGAGGATGTCGGCCATCGGCACCAGCCCGTCGCGCACCGCGCGCAGCTGCTCGGGTCCCTTGAAGCCCAGCTGACCGCCCGACTTGACGTCGATCTCGACGGCGCCGGATGTCCCGCTCTTGACCTCCTCGGCGAACTTCTTGGCGTTGATCGTATGGAAGTTGCCGTCCGGCCACACCGTGGCCAGCGGCAGCTTCAACGCCGCCTGTGCCTGCACGATCGCCGGTGCGCCCAGCAAGGCGCCCATTCCCACGCCTGCCTTCAAGGCATCTCTACGTCCCAGTTTCATCGCAGACCCCATTCGCTCGTTGATTCCCCGAACCCCCACGTCTCGGCCGCCGCTACTCAGCAGCGCGCGGCGGCTTATAGGCGTAAACCGTTTCGGCTGTCTCTTGCGAGATCAGCCCGTCGGCCAGGTCGTTGCCGACCTGCACGCGATCGCGCTCCACGGGCTTGCCGATGCCGGCGCCTCCCGGCGTCATCACCACCAGCCGGTCGCCCGGCGGGATGAGCTGGAAGCCCTTGCCCTTCAGCGTCTGGCCCGACTTCAGCGCCACGAAGCCCGCCTCGCCGTCCCGGCCGCCGTCGCGGCCGCGCGGCGGATAGTCGATGCGGTCGAAGGCCGCCAGCAAGTCGAACGGCTCGGCGATGCCGCTTTCGATCTCCATGATCTGGCCCAGCCCGCCGCGGGTGCGGCCGGCGCCGCCCGAATCCGGACGAAACTCCTTGCGCCAGAAGATCAGCGGCGTCTGGGTCTCAGCGATCTCCACAGGTGTGCCGCGCACGCCGCTGGGATAGGCGGTGGCCGACAGCCCGTCCTTGTCCGGCCTGGCGCCGGTGCCGCCGTTGGAGGTGATGGCCATGCCGAAGCCGTAGTTGCCGCCCTCGCCGCCCTTCACATGGCCGCGCACGTTGATGTTCCACAGGCAAGAGGTACCTTCGGCCGGCACGCGGTCGGGCACGACCTGGCGCAGGCAGCCGAAGGTCACGTCGGGCAGCATCTGGCCGATGATGTGACGCGAGGCGACGGCGTTGGGCTTCGGCGCATTGAGGATGGTGTCTCCCGGCGCCGACACGGTGAGCGGCTCGAGCGAGCCCGCGTTGTTGGGGATGTGAGTCGCCACCACGCAGCCCAGGCCGAACACGGTATAGGCCGTGGTGTAGGCATGCGGCACGTTGATGCCGCGCCCGGAGGCCGCCGACGTGCCGCCGTAGTCGACGTGGATGCCGGTGTCGGAAATGGTCAGCGTGGCCTTGAGCGTCAGCGGCTCGTCATAGCCGTCGATCATCATTTCGTTGTGCCAGGTGCCCTTGGGCAGCTTGGCGATCTCGGCCAGCACGGCCTCGCGCGAGCGGGCGATGATGTGGTCGCCGAGCTGGTCGAGCGACTCGATGCCGAACTCGTCCATCATCTCGACCAGGCGGCGGGCGCCGACGTCGTTGCACCCGGCCAGCGAGTAGACGTCGCCCTCGGTATCGACCGGCAGGCGGGTGTTGGCGCGGATCATCGACATCAGGGTCTCGTTCACCTTGCCCTGGTCGAACAGCTTCAGCATTGGAATGTAGAGGCCTTCCATGAACACGTCGGTCGCATCCGGGCCGAAGCCGATGCCGCCGATGTCCATGAGATGGCTGGTGCAGGAGAACAGCGCCACCAGCTTGCCGTTGCGGAAGCACGGTGTGGTGATGACGAAGTCGTTGAGATGGCCGGTCCCCATCCACGGATCGTTGGTGATGTAGGCGTCGCCCGCATTCATCGTCTCGACCGGGAAGTAGCGCAGGAAGTGCTTTACCGACTCGGCCATCGAATTGACGTGGCCCGGCGTGCCGGTCACGGCCTGGGCCAGCATGCGGCCTTCGAGGTCGAACACGCCCGCGGATAGGTCGCCGCATTCGCGCACGATCGGGCTGAAGGCGGTGCGCATCAGGGTCTGCGCCTGCTCCTCGACCACGGCGATCAGGCGGTTCCACATGATCTGCAGGTCGATCAGGCCGACGCTGTTGGATTGGCTCATGCTTTCCTCACGCGTCCTTGCGGTCCATGACGATACAGCCGGAGGCATCGATATGCGCGGCAAAACTGGCTGAAATATAGGTCGAGGTCTCGTCCTCGGCGACGATGGCCGGCCCCGGGAAGGCACTGCCCGGCGGCAGGGCCTCGCGTCGATAGACCGGCACCTCGGTGGTGCGGCCGCTGCGGCCGTCGAACACCGGTCGCTTGCCGACCGGCTTGGGCAGCGGCATGGCGGGCGCCGCACCCTGCTTGGCCGGCAGCTTGGCCTCGGTCGAGACCTGGACCGACCAGCTCAGGATTTCGATGGCGGCGTTGGGGATGTGGCGCTCGAACAGCACGGCATAGTCGCGCTCGTAGGCCTCGCGCAGCGCCTGCGCATCCGACGCCTGCAGGGGCCGCGGCGGCAGCTCGACCACGATCTCGTGGCCTTGGCCGACGTAGCGCATGAAGGCGACGCGGCGCTCGAAGGTTGCCATGCCGCGCGCGCCCGGGGCGACCAGGGCGGTTGCCTCGGCGCTCATCTCTTTCAGGAGTTCGCTGGCCGCCTCCGCATCGAACCCGTCGAGCCGCATATAACGACTGCGCACCAGCTCGTAGGACACCGGCGCCGCGAGGAAACCCACGGCCGAGCCGACGCCGGCATTGGGCGGCACGATCACGCGCTTCACCCCGATCTTCTCGGCGACGCGCGCGGCATGCAGTGGCGCGCCGCCGCCGAAGGCGATGAGATTGTACTGGTTGACCACGGCGCCGCGCTCGACGGCATGCACGCGCGCCGCGCTGGCCATGTTCTCCGACACCATCTCGTAGACGGCGTAGGCCGCCATCTCGGTCGAGAGCCCGATACCCTCGGCGACGTCGCGCTCCAGCGCGCCGTTGGCCGCGCCGAGATCGAGCTCGATGCTGCCGCCGGCAAAATCATGCGGATCGATGGTGCCCAGCACGACGTTGGCGTCGGTCACCGCGGGGTGCCTGCCGCCGCGGCCGTAGCAGGCCGGACCCGGCTCGGCGCCGGCGCTCTCCGGCCCCACCGTCACGCGCTTCAGGGCATCGAGACGCGCGATCGAGCCGCCGCCCGCGCCGATCTCGACCATCTCGATCACCGGGATGCGCACCGGCAGGCCCGACCCCTTGAGAAAGCGCTGGGCGCGGTCGACCTCGAACAGCCGCGCGGTATGCGGCTTGTAGTCGTCGATCAGGCAGATCTTGGCCGTGGTGCCACCCATGTCGTAGCTGAGCGCCCGGGCTTCGCCCGCGCGCGCGGCGACTTGCGCCGCAAAAATAGCGCCGCCGGCCGGGCCCGATTCGATCAGCCGCACCGGATAGCGCCGCGCCGTGGCGATGGCGGTGAGGCCGCCGCCCGAGGTCACGAGATAGATGGTGCCGGCAAATTTCTCCGCCGCGAGGGCCGCCTGCATGCGCTCGAGATAAGAGTCCATCATCGGCTGGACATAGGCGTTGGCGACCGCCGTCGAGGTGCGTTCATATTCGCGCACCTCGGGACAGACCTCGCTCGACAGCGTGATCCAGACGCCGGGCAGTTCCTCCTTGAGGATGTCGCGCGTGCGCCGCTCATGCTGGGGATTGGCGTAGGCATGCATGAAGGCGACGGCAACGCTTTCAGCGCCTTCGCTCTTGAGCCTGCGCGCGGCCTCGCACACCGCCTTCTCGTCGAGCGCCAGGCGGACATGGCCGTGCACGTCCATGCGCTCGGGCACGGTGAAGCGCAGCGCCCTCGGCACCAGCGGCTTGGGCTTCTCGATGGTGAGGTCGTACTGGTCGTAGCGGCTTTCGTTGGCGATATCGAGGACGTCACGGAAGCCCTCGGTGGCCAGAAGCGCCGTGCGCGCGCCGCGCCTTTCGATCACGGCGTTGGTGGCAAGCGTCGTGCCGTGCACGAAAACGGCGACGTCGCCGAAGCCACAGCGGGCATCGGCCAGGATCAGCCGCACACCGTCGAGAACCGCCTCTTCGGGTCGCTGCGGCGTCGTCAGCAGCTTGCGCGTCAGCCGCTTCCCGCCCTCTTCCAACACCACGTCCGTGAACGTGCCGCCGATGTCGACGGCAATGCGCAGATCCCTGACCACCTTCAATCCAGACCCATATCCTGCAAGAGGGGCGCGACCGTAGACCGGCGCCCCCTGCGTTGCAATTCGCAGGCCAGGATGCCTATGGTCGCAGCGTGACGGCCACGGCCCCGACTTTACGGGCGCGACTCTACGCCCTGCTGCGCTACAGCGATCCCACGCCTGGCGCCCGCCAAGTGCGGGTGGCCCATCTGATCGTGCTCGGCATCGGCCTGTTCGCCGTGATCCTGCTGTCGGTCGACGAGCTGGGCGGCCAGGTCCGGCAGGCCCTGCGTATCATCATCTGGACCGTCACCTTCATCTTCTTCGTCGAATACCTCACCCGCTTGTGGGTCGCGCCGGAGACGCCGCGCTACGACCAGGATACGCCGACCAAAGCGCGGCTGCGCTGGGCGGCGTCGATCCCGGGACTGATCGGCTTGCTGGCCGTCTTGCCGGCTTTCATGTTCGCCGGCGGCTACGCCATCACCGGGGCCGACGCCGCCTCGGTCTTCTGCATCCTCTGGATCCTCAAGGTCGGCCTGCACGCGCCGGCCTTCAGCACGCTTTCGCGCGTCGTGTCGAACGAGCGGGCGCCGATCGCCAGCGTGTTGATCCTGTTTGCCATCCTGCTGATGATAGCGGCCACCGCCGCGCACATGTTCGAACGCGTGAGGCAACCCGACCAGTTCGGCTCGCTGCCAGGCGCCATGTGGTGGGCGGTCGTGACCCTGACCACGACGGGCTACGGCGACGTGGTGCCGTTGACGCTGGGCGGCCGCCTCGTCGGCTCTCTGCTGATGATCTCAGGCATCGCGGTGCTGGCCTTGATGACCGGCGTGCTCGCCACCGGCTTCGCCCAGGAGGAGCGGCGACGCGAGTATCTCCGGGTATGGGAGCAGGTCGCGCGGGTGCCGCTGTTCGCCTCGCTGGGCGTCGTCACGCTGTCGGAGATCGTGGGCAAGTTGCGCACGCGCTACTACCCGCCGCGCATCACTGTGGTGCGGCGCGGCGATGCCGGCGATTCGATGTTCTTCATCTCGAGTGGCGAGGTCGAGGTCCGCCTGCCCAACGGCGGCTCGGTGCGGCTGGGCGAAGGCGCCTTCTTCGGCGAGATGGCCCTGCTCGAGCGCCAGCCGCGGTCGGCGACGGTATCGACGACGCGGCCGACGACGCTGCTGGTGCTCTATGCCAGCGACTTCTACGAGATCGCCTCGCACATCCCCAAGCTCGCCGAGGTGGTCGAAATCGAGGCCAAACGGCGGCGCGAGGAGAATCTGGAGCGCCAGGCGGCCGGCAAACGGTGAAAAGGCCCCCGTTTCAGGGCCATTGGCCGGGGCGGTCCCTTGGGCTATATCGCGCCCATCCCGCCTAGCGGCCCAGAAAACGAAAGCCCCCTAATGTCGTCGATCACGCCCGTCATCCTGGTCGGAGGCTCCGGCAAGCGCCTGTGGCCCCTGTCGCGCGAGAGCATGCCCAAGCAGTTCGTGCCACTGCTCGGCAAGCAGTCGACCTTCCAACAGACGCTGCTGCGCGTCGCCGACCGCGCCCTGTTCGGCCGGCCGGTGATCGCCACCAACGATGCCTACCGCTTCATGTGCGAGCAGCAGGCCAAGGAGATCGGCGTCGAGATCGACATCGTGGTCGAGCCGGAACGCCGCGATTCCGGCCCGGCCATGGCCGCGGCAACGGCCTACGCCCGCACCCAGGGCGCCAAGGCGGTGCTGGCCATGGCATCGGACCACATGGTGATCGGCGACGAGGAATTCCGCGCCGCCTGCCGTGACGGCCTAGCCGCGGTCGAGCGCGGCGGCATCGTCACCTTCGGCATCCCACCGACCGAGCCCAAGACCGACTATGGCTACATCCGACCGGGCGGCGAGCAGATCGGCGCAGTACAGAAGGTCACGGCCTTCGTAGAGAAGCCCAACGCCCAGACGGCGCTTCGCTACATCCAGGAAGGGCTGTTCTGGAACGCGAGCTACTTCCTGTTCGCGCCGGAGACGCTGTTGTCGGAGATGGCGCGCTTCGAGCCAGCCATGGCGGCGGCGGCCGAAGAGGCCGTCGCCAAGGCCAGGAAGACCGGTTCGACGATCTTCCTTGATGCCGAGGCCTTCAAGAAGGCGCCGGCCAAGTCGATCGACTACGCCGTGATGGAGCGCACCGACAAGTGCTGGGTGGTGCCGGCGAAGTTCCGCTGGTCCGACCTCGGCACCTGGGACGCCCTGCTCGATATCGGCGAGGCCGACAGCGCGGGCAACGTCACCGAGGGCCCAGTCGAGATCGACCATGTGCGCAATTCCTACGTCCGCTCGGACGGGCCGCTGACGGCGGTGATCGGCGTCGAGGAGGTCGTCGTCGTGGCGATGAACGACGCCGTCCTGGTCGGCCACCGTGACAATCTCCCGCGCCTGAAGGACGTGGTGCAGCGCATGTCGGACGGCAAGCACAAGGCCGCCACCGAGCACGCGGTCATGCACCGTCCCTGGGGCAGCTACCAGGACATCGACCGCGGCGAGCGCTTCCGCGCCAAGCGGCTTTCCGTCAATCCCAAGGGCAAGCTCAGCCTGCAGAGCCACAAGCGGCGCGCCGAGCATTGGGTCGTGGTCAGGGGCGTGGCCGAGGTCACGCTCGACGGCAAGATCATGACCCTGCACGAGAACGAATCGATCTACATCCCGATGGGCGGCATCCATCGGCTGGCCAACCCGGGCAGCGAGCCGCTCGAGGTCGTCGAGGTCCAGACCGGCGACTACCTCGAGGAGGACGATATCATCCGCTACGAGGACATCTACGCGCGTGTGTGAGGCGTGAAGTTCGGCGCCCATCACGAGTGGGGCAAGCTGCGCGAGGTCGTGATCGGCATCTCGCCGGCCGCGGATTTCGTCATTTTCCACGAGGAGTCGCAGCGCTGGCTGTTGCCCGAGGGCGAGAAAGTAAGCCGCGCCCATAAGGGCCGACGGCTGATCGACGTCGACCCCGAATGGGCCCGCCGCATCGAACGTCAGGTCGACGCGCTGGCCGAGCTGGTGGCGCGCGAAGGCGTCACCGTGCATCGCCCGCAGCGGCTCGAAGGCGTGGAGCGCACCTTCCTCGCCCCCAACGGCGAGGGCGCCCAGCTCTTCCCCCGCGACGGCATGATCGTGGTCGGCGATCACGTCATCGATGCCTCGCTGCGGCTGATTTGCCGGCAACGCGAGCGCTATGGGCTGCGGCCCATCATCCAGCAGATGGTGCAGCAGCGCGGGGCGCGCTGGTCGAGCGTGCCGCTGGGCTCGCCGGGCTGCGTCGACGGGCCGTTTCTCGAAGGCGGCGATACGCTGCTGAACGGCCGCGAGATCTATGTCGGCATCTCGGGCTGCGCCTCCGACCTTGCCGGCGTCGACTGGCTGCAGGCATTGTTGGGCGACAAATACCGCGTGCTGGCCGTGGCGATGAAGTCGAACGTGCTGCATCTCGACTGCGCCTTGGCGCTGATCAAGCCCGGGCTGCTGGTCTATTGCCCCGAGAAGCTGATCGACGGCCTGCCGATGTCGCTGCGCAGCTGGGACAAGATCTCAGTCTCGGTCGACGAGGCCAATCGGCTGGCCACCAACGGCCTGATCCTGGAGGAAGGCCGCATCATCATCGATACCGACAATGCCCGGGTGATCGACGAGCTGCGCAAGCGCAAGATCGACGTCATTCCCCTACCCTTCGACGGACCGATCGCCACCGGCGGCGGTCTGCGCTGCGCGCACCATCCGGTGCTGCGCGAGAGCGTGCTGAACTAACGGCGTCGGCCTCATTCCTCTCATGTTCCTCTCCCCCTTGGGGGAGAGGTTAGGTGAGGGGGTTCACCGCAAGATCGTCTCTTGCATCACCCCCTCACCCAGCCTCTCCCCCAAGGGGGAGAGGAGCATGAAAGTCGGGCAAGCATGTCAGGCCCCCTTCTTTGGCGTGCGGTCGAAGACGATTGGCTTGGGCCGGTTCAGCCGCTTGCCGATGTGCACCCCGAGGGAGCGCACTAGCATCGCCACCTGGCCGCCGACGAAGCGGAGCAGCACCAGGGCAAAACGCGCGGGCGACATCTCGCCGCCGCGGATGAAATTGTGGCCGGCGCGCAGGAAGGTCGTGGCGCAGAACAGCACCCAGGCCAGGGTGATGAAGAACAGCGTCAGCAGCAGCGGCACAAGGGATGGCGCCAGCAGGCCCGCCAGCAGTCCCGAGACGACGCCGACCAGCAGCACCGGCTGGTTGAGCGACATGCAGAGATGCAGCAGTGCCGCCGCCTTCGACGACGGCGTGATGTCGCGGCTCTTGAGGATCTCGGGGAACATGCGCAGCCCGACATGGCGGAAGCCGTCCTGCCAGCGCTGCTGCTGGCGCAGCCAGGTCTTGGTGTCGGCCGGCAGCTCGCCCGGCACCGGCACGCTGGTCAGGAACAGTGCCCGCCAGCCCTTGACCCAGCCGCGATAGGTGAGGTCGAGATCCTCGGTGACGGTATCGCCCTTCCAGCCGCCGCCCGCCTCGATGGCTGCCCTCTGCCAGATGCCGCAGGTGCCGTTGAACGGCAGCGGATGGCCAGCCCAGCAGCGCGTCGCCTGCTCGATACCGAGATGGGCGTCGAGGGTCACCATCTGCATCTCGGTGAGCGCGTTCTCGTGCGGATTGAGGAAGTCGAAGCGCGCCTGGACGAACGCCCAGTCTGGATTGGCGAAGAATGGCCGCATGCAGACGCGCAGGAAATCGGGTGGCGGTACGTAGTCGACGTCGAAGATCGCGAAATAGTCGTGCGGCGTCTGCTGCATGGCTTCGTGCAGCGCGCCGCCCTTGAAGCCCGAGCGGTCGGTACGCTGCAGGGCGACGATGTCGAACCCCCTCGCCTTCAGCTCGGCCACCACGGTGCGCGCAAGCTCGGCGGTTTCGTCGGTGCTGTCATCGAGCACCTGGATGTGCAGCTTGTCGCGCGGCCAGTCGAGGCCGGCGGCCGCCTCGATGCCACGCCGCAGCACGCCGCCCTCATTGAACGACGGTATCTGGACAACGACGTGCGGCAGGTCGGCGTCGGGCGGCAGTGGCGTCGCCAGCAGCTCCTCCTCGCGGCGCAGCCCCCGCTCCTTCAGGCGATGGTGCAGGATCACCATGTAGAGCAGGCTGCCGACGAAGGCCGCCAGCAGCACGCAGCACACCGCGAAGACCAGGGCGAGCAGCAGGGCCAGGGTGGCGACGATCGCCATCAAGCGCCCGCCTTGGGCGTGCGGTTGAATTCGGTCTTGCGCCCGAACACGGCGCCGACAATCGGGCCGGCATTGGCGGCGGCCAGAAAGACGATCAGGCCCGGTATGCTGGCCGCCGTGACGAGGTAGCGCCCAAGGTCGCCACGCTTCAGGCGGCGCCAGGCGCCGAAGGTCATGCCGAACAGCACCGCCAGCATGGCGATGAACCACAGCCACAGCAGGAAGCGGAAGAAGCCCGGCAGATAGCCATGGCCGATCGCCGACAGGACCAGCGCCACGATACCGACGGCCAGCACCGGGAAGATGAGCTGCTGGCCGAGCGCCACGGTGGTCATGAACTTGGCTTCGTCGGACCACTCCGAGCGCCAGATCGGGCCAAGCAGCTTGCGGGCGACCTGCATGAAGCCCTTGGACCAGCGGCTCTGCTGGGCGCTGAAATCGTCGAGCTTGGCCGGCAGCTCGCCGACCACGTGCGGCTCCATCAGGAACACGCCATGCCAGCCCGCGAGCGACGTGCGCAGCACCAGGTCGAGGTCCTCCGACAGGGTGTCATGCGACCAGCCGCCCGCCTCCTCGACCGCGGCGCGGCGCCAGATGCCGCCAGTGCCGTTGAACTGGAAGGGCATGCCGCGGCGGGCACGGATATCCTGTTCGACGGCGAAATGCGCGTCCTGCATCAGCCGCTGCGCGCGCGTCAGCCAGTTCTTCTCGCCGTTGCCCCATTCGATGCGGGTCTGCACGAAGGCGGCACGCGGCTCGGCCAGCAGCGCCGCCATGGCGCCGCGCAGCCAGCCGGGCTCGGGCACGAAGTCGGCGTCGAACACCGCGATATAGGGCGCATCGCAGAGCTTCAGGCCCTCGGCCAGGGCGCCGGCCTTGAAGCCCGAGCGGTCGTCGCGCCGGATGTGGGCGACGTCGACGCCGTCGCGCTTGAGCCGCGCCAAGGCATGGACGGCGATGTCGGAGGTGATGTCGGTGCTGTCGTCGAGGAGCTGGATGGTGAGCCTGTCACGCGGCCAGTCGAGCTGAGCGGCGGCGCCAAGCACGCGATCGATCACCAACGGCTCGTTGTAGACCGGGATCTGCACCAGAACGCGCGGCAGCTCGTCCGGCAGCGCCGGCAGGCCTGCATCAGCCGGCGGCAGTTCGAACGACCAGTAGACCAGGTACAGGAAGTAGCCGGCGATGACGAACTGGACGGCCAGGCAGAGGAAGGCGATGAGGTCGATGACCGCGAGCAGCACGGTTGCCGCTCAGTGGTAGTGGATCGGCACGTCGAAGCAGCGGCCGTCCTCGATGTGAAGGCGGCGGGAGGCGACGTCGAAGATGCGCTCGTCGTGCGTCGACAGCACGACGGCGCACTTGGCGCGCATGGCGAGGTCTTTCAGCTGGTCGACCACCAGGCGGCCGGCGACGCGGTCGAGCGCCGAGGTCGGCTCGTCGGCGATGATGAGGTCGGGCAGGCCGATCATGACGCGGGCGATGGCGACGCGCTGCTGCTGGCCGCCCGACAGCTCGTCGGGCCAGGCGGCGGCCTTGTCGCCGAGGCCGAGCAGGCTCAAGAGATGACGGGCGCGCGGCTCGTCCCACTTGGGATCGGACAGGGGCGTGGTCGAGACCCCCGCCATGACGTTCTGCAGCGCCGTCAGCGAGCTCAGGAGATTGCGCTTCTGGAACAGGAAGCGGATGCGGTTGCGCAGCGCGTCGAGCTCACGGCCCTGCAGGCCCATGAGGTCGGTGCCGAGCAGGCGCAGCTTGCCTTCGGACGGCCGGCGCATGGTGCCGAGGATGGTGAGCAGCGTGGTCTTGCCCGACCCGGACGGGCCGGTGACGATCACCAGCTCGCCCTCGCGCACCTGCATGTTGATGTCGAACAGCACGTCGGCCCGCTGCGGCCCCTCGCCGTAGTGGTGGTGGACGTCGACCGCCTCGACGACGGGCGGTCCGAAATTATGGGCGGCGTCGGTCGACATGGTCACTCGAACAGCATGATGGGGTCGACCTTCCACAGGCGGCGGATGGCGAACAGGCTCGACACCACGGTCATGATCACGCAGGCGACGAGGGCGACCGTCATCTCGCGCAGCCCCATCGACATGCCGAGATGCATGGCCGCCTCGGTAATGCCGTAGACCAGACGCGCCAGGGCAAAGGACAGCACGAAGGCCGGCGTGATGATGGCCGCACCGATCTGGCCGATCATGAACAGGAAGAACCACCAGTCGTAGCCCAGGCTCTTCAGGATGGCGTATTCGGGCAGGTAGAAGCGGATGATCTGGTACTGGGCGTAGTAGATGAACACCATGCCGATCATCACGCCCATGACGAAGCCGAGATCGGTGATGTAGCCGACCGGCGTCTCGCGCGACCAGTAGACCCGCTCGCGCGCCTCGAACTCACGCTTGTCGATGGCCTCGCCGCGGCCGACCAGGGTGCGATTGAGCTGCTGGCGCACGGTGTTGACGTCGGCGCCGGGCGCCAGATGGATCGAGATGAAGGCCGGACGGTCGGACCACCAGTTGCCGAACACCTCGGCCATGGTCTCCTGGCTCATCATGATGGCGCCGTCGTTCAGCACGTTCGGGCCAACCGCGAAGGTGCCGACGGCAAAGAGCTGACGCAGAAGGCCACGATTGTCGGGCGGCCCCAGCACCGTGTACTCCGAGCCGCTGTTGGCCTCGCCGGCGAGATCGCCGAAATAAGGCCGCGAATCGCGATCGAACAGGATGCGCCGTGTTTCCCTGAGCTTGTGCAGGTTCTCTTTGAGGCCGGGGACGTCGACCGCGGGCTTCTCCGGATCAATGGCGTACCAGGCGAGCCGGCGCGAGGTCGGCATGCCGGCATGCTGGAGCGACATGACGCCGAACCAGAACGGCGAATAGGACGAGACCGAGGGATTGGTGGCGATGATGTCGGTGACCGCCACGGGCACCTCGGCATGCAGCTGCATCGACTTGAAGCCGTAGGGCACGATGATCAGGTCGCCCGACACCATGCGGTGCAGGCGGACCGACGATTCGTAGACCGCGCGCTCGATGCCGAGCTGGGCGAAGATCACAAGCAGGCTCGCGGTGACGCCGCCCAACGACAGAAGCGTGCTGGTGCGCTGGCGCTTGAGCTGCTGGGCGCCTAGCGGCATGGTCGTCGAGGTGCGGGCGGCCGCCCGTACCGCGGCCATGGAGAAGCTCGGCCGCCAGCGTCCGATCCGCGCCAGGCGCGCCCAAAGGCGCGACAACCGATGCCGCAGCGCCGGTACGTCAGGCAGCGTGATAGCCATCAGAGGAAGGTGACGCGCGTCTCACGCCCCAGCACCGGGGGCATGCTCGACGAGTCGTCGATCTTGATTTCGACCTGCACGACACGGGCATCGGTCGACGAACCGCCATCCGGCTCGACGCGCTGCATGCGCTTCACCGTGGGGGCGATGCGCTCGATCGTGCCCTTGTAGACCTCGTTGTTGCCGCGGAACGTCACGTCGACCTTGCCGCCGGGCTGGAGGCGGCCGACATGCAGCTCGTCGACGTCGGCCAGCACGCGCAGCTGGGCCATGTCGACGACCTTGACGATGCCGGTGGGCGACACGCGCTCGCCCTGGCGCGAGAAGATCTGCACCACGACGCCGTCGAGCGGCGAGCGCACCAGGGCGTCTTCGATGGTCCGCTTGGCGCTGTCGACGCGCGACTGGTTGTTGGCGAGGTCGATATCGAACTGCGCCAGATCGTTTTCCAGGGTCGTCTTCATCAGCGCGAGCCGGACCTTCTGACGCTCCAGCCCCTGCTCGGCGATCGACGTCTCGATCTCGCGCTGATCGGGCGGTTTGCCCGAGCGTGCCCGCTGCAGCGCATCGAGCTTGTTCTGCTCGATCGAGGACTTCAGCGCCGCCTCCTGCAGGGCGATCTCGGAGAGCCGCGTACCCTTGAGCACGAAGTCATGCATCTGCTTCAGCTTGACCATGTCGGCCTCGGCCATGCGCAGGGTCACGTCGGCCCGGGCGTAGTTGGACAGGACCGCCAGGACCTCGCCCTTCTTGACCTTCTGGCCGTCCTTGACGCGCAGCTCGACCAGCACGCTGCCGCCGGCCGGGTCGCCGGCGACCACCGCTGTGCCTTCCGGCGCGTCGGTATAGCCACGGGCGATCAGCGGCGGCTGGTTGGCCTTTGCCGTGTCCTGGGCGCTGCTGGTCTGTCGGCTGGGCATGACCCACAGCGTGACGCCAGCGACGACGACCAGGATCGCCAACCCGCCGGCACCCCACCTGAATTTCTTCGCTCGAGCCATTGCGAATTCTACCAAAAAACTGCCGGGAGCGCTCGCAGAGCCATCAGAACGTTGTCGTGAGGGGGATGTTACCCCTGGCGATACCGATGATGGAGAACGTCCGGTAGATCGAGGTCAGGATCTTGTCGTACTCGTACAGCGGTGCGTTGGTGACATAGATCACGTCCCTCGGCTGCAAGCCGAACTGCTGTGCGACAAAAATAGACACCGGCTGGAACAGGTCCAGCCGGAAAACCCGGCCACGGGCGGTCGGATTGGTCTCAAGATCGCCCATTCTGAACACATAAACGCCCGTTTTGTTGGCACGCACGTCGTTGAGACCGCCGACCTGGCCCAGCGCTTCTAGCAGGGTGAGGTTGTGCTTGGTCATCTCGACGTTGCCCGAGCGCAGCACCGCGCCCAGCACCGTGAAGATCCGCGAATTCGGCCGGACAATGATTTCGTCGCCCTTCTGCACGGCAATGTCATTGCCGGCCAGCAAATCGGAGAATTGCGACGTCAGTATGACCTGACCATTGCGACGCACCACGACCTGGAGCTGGTTGGCCCCCGAGCCCGTGGGCGAGGCGACCGGCCCGCCGGCCTTGTTGATGGCATCGACGACGCTGCGCACGTCCTCGAGCATCGAGACGCGCCCGGGGTTCTTCACGTCGCCCGACACCATGACCGTATGGGTACGGGGTGCGTCGAACTCGACAATGACCTCGGGCTCCTGCACCTGCGTGCCGAGCTGCTGGATGATGCGACGCTCGATCTGGTTCAGGTCGAGCCCGGCCACCTGGACATTGCCGACGACCGGCACCTTGATCGAGCCATCCTCACCAACGCGCTGAATACCGAGGTCGGCGCTCTGGCCCTGGATGGTGGGGAAGATGTTGCCGCCGTAGCGTTCGAAGATGCGCACTTTCAGCGAATCGCCCGGGGCGACGACGAGGCGCTGCGCCGGCGACAGCTGGCTGGTCGTGGTCGCCGGCCTGTCGGGCGTCGGCGCCTGGCGGTAGGCGACGACCGTGGTCGGCGTGAGATCGATGACGTCGAACGGGAGGGCCTCGGTGCTGGTCGTTTGCGCACCACCCATCCAGGGACCGTCGCCCGGCAACGCAGTGCATGCCCCGGCGACAAGGCCGATGCCGAGAACAACGGCGAAGGGTCGCGCGGCGGCGCACAGCCGGCTCCATACTGTCAAAATTCGATCCCCGTCTAGCAGTGGTAGCACGTTACGCGCCGCGCCGCGTTTCGTCCCAGTATATAGTTCAAGCCCGGGCCAGTAATTAACCCGCGCGGGTGTGGGGGTGCAAGCGTTCCGCAGCCGCGGCGGCGGGCTTTCGACGCAACCGCGCGGCCGCCTCCTCGACGGAATCGACGACTTCGAACAGCTGGGTGAAGCCGCTGACCAGCAGGCAATCGGCAGCAGCACCGGTGAAGCGGCAGAAGCCGATGCGGGCGCCCATCTCCTCGGCGCGGTGCAGGGCGCGCGCGAACACGCGCACGCCGGCGGCGCTCATGTAGGTCACCTCGCTGCCGTCGACGATCACACCGGCGCCGGGGCGCAGGGCGTCGACGATCAGCGTCTCGACTGAAGCCGAGGTCTCCGAATCGACCTGCTGGGGCAGCATGACGGTGCTGATCTTGTTGTTCATGGTGCTCACCTCATACGTGCTTTCCGGCGGTGCCATCCCTGGCAGGCTGCCAGCCGGCCGCAAGGTTCGTGCCGCGCCAATCGATGCGATTGCGGCCGTGCCAGGCCTGGGCGGCCAGCAGCGGCACCAACGCCTCGCGCGCCAACGCCGCAGCCCAGGCGCGCGGGCCGAACGACAGGCCGCGGCCGGCGAGAAACCATCCCTCGGCGGCAAGCCATGCGATCGTGTGGAGGCCGACCGCGAGAGCAAGCCATATCGGCGCGACCCCTGCGGCAAGCAGCGCCACGACCAGCGCGAGGCCCGAAGCCAGCCAGCCGATCGCGGGCTCGAGCAGCACCAGCGCCCTCACCTCCGGGCTGAGCTTCAGCCGCGTCGAGCCCCAGCGGACCTGACGCCGCCACACGTCCCGCCAGAGCCGGCCGCCGACGAACAGCCGCGGCATCACACCCGCCAGCCAGGTCGTCTGGCCAAGGCGATCGCGCACCATGCGCACTACCGAATAGTCGTCGGCAAGATAGTTGAGAAAACCCTGATGCCCGCCGATGCGCTGCAGGGTGTCGCGCGAGAGGATGGTGACGCCACCGGACGCGACCGGCATGCCGAGCCGGTCCGCCGCCGTCAGGAAGCGCGCCTGATGGCCGTTGATGTAGCTGCACTCCATCTCGGCTGCAAAGTTCTCCGGTCGATCGCCGGTCTTGAGCGCCAGCACGAGGCCGACCCTGTCGGACAGATGGGCGGCCGCCGCGGCGAGGTCGGGGAGCGCGAGGTCGATGCCGGCGTCGCACAGCGCGACGACCGGCCGGCTCGCCGCCTCGAGGCCCTTGCGCACGTTGTTGAGCTTGGGATTGAAGGTATCGTCGCTCCCGACCAGGATCGGCGCGTCGGGCCAGTCGGCACGGATCCGGCCGACCGCCTCGTCATCCTCGCTGGTCACGCAGATCAGGACCTCCGCGCCCGCCCGCGACAGATCGGAGAGGCGGCGCACGTAGGCCTGCGAGGCGTCACGCACGCCGACCATGGGGGCAACGATGCTGAAATCGGCCGCGCCATGCCGCACCGGATCGGCCGGCCGGCGCCAGCGGCCCAGCCCCGCACTTATCCACTGCACCAGCATCGTGGCCAACCACCAGCCCAGCCCCGCCCAGAAGAGGATGCATGCGGCCATCCGACATCACTCGCTCACTGAGAAGCGATGGATGTCGTCCTTCTCCATGGCGAGCGCGCGATTGTAGGCGCGGATGACCACGCTCGGATCGCCCTGCGAGCGGATGCGGCCGTCCTCGATCCAGATGGCGCGATTGCACAGGCGGCGCACTTCGGCTGGCGAGTGGGACACGAACAGCAACGTGCCCTTGCGGCGGAAGCTGTCGATCCAGTCCAGGCACTTGCGCTGGAAGGCGGCGTCGCCCACCGCTAGCGCCTCGTCGACCACCAGGATCTCGGCCTCGACATGGGCGCAGATGGCGAAGGCAAGCCGCGTGCGCATGCCCATGGAGTAGTGCTTGACCGGCTGCTCCATGTAGTCGCCGATGCCGGCGAACTCGGCCATCGAATCGAATTTCTCCAGCACCTCGGCACGTGACAGGCCCATGACGGCGCCGCCGATCATGATGTTCTCGCGGCCCGACAGCTCGGCGTCGAAGGTGGCGCCGAGCGCCAGCACCGGGGCGACGCGGCCGGTGACGCGCAGCTCGCCGTTGGACGGCAGCGTCATGCCGCAGATCACCTGCAGCAAGGTCGACTTGCCGCAGCCGTTGCGGCCCAGGATGCCGATCGAATCGCCGCGATAGACGTCGAGATCGATGTCGCGCAGCACCCAGAACGGCTTGTAGTAGGTCTTCCATGAGCCGAGCACGACCTGCTTCAGCCAGTCGCTGCGATGAGCGTAGAGCTGGTAGGCCTTGCCGAGGTGCCGGGTCCGGACGACGACCTCAGATGACGTCGACGATGACATTCCGGTACCTGTCGAAGAACCAATAGCCGAAGTAGAAGGTGAAGACTGACGTCGCAAAGGCCCACAGGACGGTCAGCGGATTGGGCAGCGTCCCGGTCAGCACGAGGTCGCGCATGATCTCGACGTAGGCTGTCAGTGCATTGCCGTGGATCGCCAGGTTCCAGGGAAACGACCAGCTGTCAGGGGAAAAGAACACCGGCGTCAGGAACATGAACAGCGGCACGATGTTGATCATCAGATAGCCGGCATCGCGCGTGAAGGCGCCGATGGCGGACAGGAACCACGACAGGCCCATGAGGAAGGCCGACAGCGGAATGAAGATCAGCGGCACGAAGATCACGGTCCAGGGCAGGCCGCCTTTCACGGCGGCGACGCAGATCAGCATGACGATGGCGCCGATGCCGGTATAGGCGGCGGCGCGCAGGGTCGAGATGACCGCCAGCATGTCCGAGGGGAAGATGGTCTGCTTGATGAAGTGGGCGTACTCGTGCAGCAGCATCGGCGAGCGGTACGCCATCTCCGAGAAGAAGTTGAAGACGACCAGGCCGGCGAAGATGAACAACGCGTAGGTGAGTGGCGTATGGCCCTTGTCGGCCGCGAAGGTCATCTGCAGCTTGGTCGTGAAGGCAAAGGTGTAGACCGCGATGGCGAACAATGGCGCAGCGACCGCCCACAGCCAGCCGCCGGCCGACCCGGTGAAGCGCGAGGCAAGCTCGCGGCGCAGGATCGCCAGGATGATCTCCCGGTTGTAGCGCATCTGGAGCAACGGCTTGGCGAGGAAGCGCTTGAAGCGCTGGCCCGGGTCGAGGGCCTCGACCACGATCTGCTTGCCGTTGACGACTTTCACCGACGGCATAAGTCGCGTGCCTCCTTCTCGCCTGCGCTGGTGAGCCCGGTAGGGATCGAACCTACGACCACCTGATTAAAAGTCAGATGCTCTACCGCTGAGCTACGGGCTCGCTCCGGCCTGGCGCGGAGGACCGAAACCCCGCGCGGCGCCCGTATAAGATGAGCGGGGCCCCCGGTCAACGCGGCGGCTGGACCGGCACCCCGGCCCCTCAGGCCTTGTTGAACTTGGCTTTCAGGCGCTCGAAGACCTTCTTGGACACGAACTGGGAGGTATCGCCGCCCAGCCGGGCGATGTCCTTGACCAGAGAGGAGGCAATGAACTGGTGCCGGTCGGAGGCCATCAGGAAGATGGTCTCTATGTTGGGCTCCATGCGGGCGTTCATGTTGGCCATCTGGATCTCGTACTCGAAGTCCGAGACCGCACGCAGGCCGCGGATGATCACCGAGGCGCCGACCTCGCGGGCGAAATGGATCAGGAGCCCGTCGAACGGCGCGATCTGGATGCGCGCCTTGTCGATTTCCGAGAAGTCCGCGATGTCGTCCTTGATGATGTCGATGCGTTCCTGCAGCGAGAACAGCGGGCCCTTGCCGATGTTGGTCGCCGGCCCGATCACCAGCTTGTCGACCAGACGCAGCGAACGGCGCACGACTTCCATGTGCCCGCTGGTGACGGGATCGAACGTGCCCGGATACACGCCGACGCGTTCTGACGCCATGTCTTGCCCCCACTTGCCCATAACTGGTGCGCCCCTGCGAGCGACTTCTGCGGCGGCGAAGTCTTAGCGGCACGGCTAGTCCTTATCCACCGTTGTTTCGGCGTGGCTTTCTCCGTTGCCATTGCCGTTGCCGTTTACGGCAGTGGCGTCGTCCTCGCCGATGCGCACTGCAGATACGACGCGCTCGCCCTCGCTCACGTTGACGATGCGTACGCCGCGGGTGGCGCGTCCCGCGATGCGAATTCCATCGACCGGGCAGCGGATCAGCGTGCCGCCGTCGGTCACCAGCATGATCTGGTCGTTGTCGAGGACGGGGAAGGCCGCCACGACCTCGCCGCCCCTCGCCAGGCTCATCAGCTCGACGCCCTTGCCGCCGCGGCCGGTCACCCGGTACTCGTAGGCCGAGGTGCGCTTGCCGAAACCCGACGAGGCGACGGTGAGCACGAACTCCTCCTTGGCCTGCAGTTCCTTGAAGCGTTCCTCCGACAGCGTGGCGGCAGCCGCCTCCTCGGTCGCGGTCGCTTCCTCCTCGCCGTTCTCGCCAGCGCTTCCAAGGGCATTCTCGGCCTGGCGCAGGGCGCGCGACTGGCGCAGATAGCCCTCGCGCTCCTCGGTCGCGATGCCCTTGCCGCTGTCGAACAGCGACATCGAGATCACCTCGTCGCCCTCGGCCAGCGCGATGCCGCGCACGCCGGTCGAGGCGCGGCTCTGGAACACGCGCACCGTCGCCACCGGGAAGCGCATGGCGCGGCCCTGGCGGGTGGCCAGCAGCACGTCCTGGTCCTCGCTGCAGACGCTGACGCCGATCAGCCTGTCGCCGGCGTCGTCGCCCTCGAACTTCATGGCGATCTTGCCGGTCTGGTTGACGTTGACGAAGTCGCTGAGCTCGTTGCGGCGCACGCCGCCCCGCGCCGTGGCGAACATCACATGGAGCGTCGACCAGCTCGCCTCGTCCTCGGGCATCGGCATGACGGCGCTGATCGTCTCGCCTTCGCCGAGCGGCAACAGGTTGACGAAGGCCTTGCCGCGCTGCTGCGGCGTGCCCGACGGCAGGCGCCAGACCTTGAGCTTGTAGACAATGCCGCGGCTGGAGAAGAACAGCACCGGCGTGTGGGTGTTGGCAATGAACAGGCTCGAGACGAAGTCGTCCTCGCGCGTGGCCATCCCGGAACGGCCCTTGCCGCCCCGGCGCTGGGCGCGATAGGCCGAGACCGGCACGCGCTTGACGTAGCCGCCATGGGTCACCGTGACGACCATGTCCTCGCGCTGGATCAGGTCCTCGATGTCCTGCTCGAACTCGTTGTCGACGATCTCGGTGCGGCGCGGCGTAGCGAACTGCTCCTTGATCTCGAGCAGTTCCTTGCGCATCAGTGCGAACAGCTTGTCGCGGTCGCCCAGCAGCTCGAGATAGCCCTCGATCATCTGGGCCACCTCGCCCAGCTCCTCGGCGATCTTGTCGCGCTCCAGGCCGGTCAGGCGCTGCAGCCGCAGCTCGAGGATGGCGCGGGCCTGGACCTCGGACAGCTTGTAGTTGCCCTCGATCGAGACCTCGCGGCCGGGCTCGGCGATCAGGGCGATCAGCGGCGCCACGTCGGAGGCCGGCCATTCCCGCGCCATCAACCGCTCGCGCGCGACCACCGGGTCCGGCGCGCGCCGGATCATCTCGATCACCTCGTCGATGTTGGCGACGGCGATGGCGAGGCCGACCAGCACATGCGCGCGGTCGCGCGCATGGCGGAGCTCGTACTTGGTGCGCCGCGTCAGGACCTCGGCGCGGAAGCGGATGAACGCCTCGAGGAGCTCCTTGACGCTCATCAGCCTCGGGCGGCCGCCGTCGAGCGCCAGCGCGTTGACGCCGAAGTTGGTCTGCAGCGGCGTGAAGCGGTAGAGCTGGTTCAGCACGACATCGGCCATGGCGTCGCGCTTCAGCTCGATCACCAGCCGCACGCCGTCGCGGTCGCTCTCGTCGCGAACCTCGGCGATGCCTTCGACGCGCTTGTCGCGCACCACCTCGGCGATGCGCTCGTGCAGGCGCGCCTTGTTCTCCTGATAGGGAATCTCGGAGACGATGATCGATTCGCGGCCGCTGCGGCTCTCCTCGATCCGCGTCTTGGCGCGCATGATCAGCGAGCCGCGGCCGAGCTCGAAGCCGGCGCGGATGCCGTTGCGGCCGAGGATGATGCCGCCGGTCGGGAAGTCGGGCCCCGGCACGTATTCCATGATCTGCGGCACGGTGAGCTCGGGATTGTCGATCAGCGCGCAGCAGGCGTCGATCAGCTCGCCGAGATTGTGCGGCGGGATGTTGGTCGCCATGCCGACGGCGATGCCGCCCGCGCCGTTGGCCAGCAGGTTGGGGTAGGCCGCCGGCAGGACGGTCGGCTCGCTCTCGCGCTCGTCGTAGTTGGGCTGGAACTCGACCGTGTCCTTGTCGATGTCGGCCAGCAGCGTCTCGGCGGCACTGGCCAGGCGCGCCTCGGTGTAGCGCATGGCCGCCGGTGGATCGCCGTCCATCGAGCCGAAATTGCCCTGCCCCGAAATCAGCGGCAGGCGCATGGAGAAGTCCTGCGCCATGCGCACCATGGCGTCGTAGATCGCCGTGTCGCCGTGCGGGTGATACTTGCCCATCACGTCGCCGACGATGCGGGCGGACTTGCGGAAGGGGCGCGTCGAGTCGTAGCCGCCTTCCTTCATGGCGTACAGGATGCGGCGTTGCACCGGCTTCAGGCCGTCGCGCGCGTCGGGCAGCGCGCGCGCCACGATCACGCTCATGGCGTAATCGAGGTAGGAGCGGCGCATCTCCTCTTCGATGGTTATCGGCGCGATGTCGTGCGGCGGCTGCGGCGGCGGTGGAGGCGCGTCCGGAGGCGGCGGCGCCGGGGGAAGGGTCGTATCGTCGCTCACGGAAACCTGGTTTTGCTCGTTTTTGTGGCCCTGCCAGAGGGCCCGGCGGAACGAAGCGGCACCCTAGCAAAATGGCCCGCCGAGACCAACAAAAATCGCTCGCGAGAGCGGACTTTAACTTATTGATTTTACTGACTAAATTGTCGCTGAAAACGCCCCTCCAAAAGGCCCTGAAATGACCCCCAAAACAGCCCGAAAATCAGGCCTTCCGACGCCCACGGTCGCGGTCTTCGACATGGGCGGCGTGCTGCTCGACTGGAACCCGCGGCACCTCTACCGCAAGCTGATCGCCGATCCGCAGGAGATGGAGCGCTTCCTCGCCACCGTGACCACCACGCCGTGGCACAGCCTGCAGGATGCGGGCGGCGATCCCGCCGAGGCGACGCTACGGCTCAAGGCCGAGCATCCCGACCGGGAAGCCCTGATCGAGGCCTTCTATGGCCGCTTCGACGAGATGCTGGAGCATCCCTTTCCCGAGATGGCGGCCCTCGTCGAGCGCCTGCACGGCGCTGGAACGCCGCTTTACCTGCTGTCCAACGCGCCGGGCTTTCTCGATGCCTGGCTGCGCGGCCCCGGCCAGCGCCGGCATCCTTTCATCGGCCATTTCCGCGACTACGTCGTCTCGGGCGTCGTGCACTGTCTGAAACCCGACGCGGCGATCTACGACTTGGTCTGCCGCGCCGGCGGCTTCCGGCCGGGCGATGCCGTGCTGATCGACGACAATCTGCCCAACGTCGAGGGCGCGCGCGCCTTCGGCATGCATGCGGTCCATCACCGATCGGCGGCCGACACCGTGGCGGCCCTGCGCGAGCTGGGCTTTCCCGCATGAAGCTGCCGGCCGCGCTCGGCGACCTGCCGCGGCCGCTCTATTTCTTCGATGGCGATTGCGTGCTGTGCAGCGGCTTCGTCGCCTTCTGCCTGGCGCGCGACCCGGACGGCCGACTGAAATTCGCCACTGCGCAATCGGCGCTTGGACAGCGCGTGCTGAAAGAGCTCGGCCTGCCCGATGGCACTTTGGACCGGACGATCCTGCTGCTCGACGGTGACGAGGTGCATGTGCGATCGGCCGCCGTGCTGCGCTCGCTGCGCCATCTTCGCGGGCCGGTGAGATGGCTGAAACCTCTGCTTCTGATCCCGGCCTTCCTGCGCGATCCGCTCTACGACCTCGTCGCACGCAATCGTTATCGCTGGTTCGGTCGCCGACCGAGCTGCTTCGTGCCCACGCCCCGGACGCGCGATCGTTTCATCGACCTGTAAGCCACCCTCGGTAGCGAACAAGCCGGCCAACCAGCGGCAGGCCGATCTGCACGTCGAAGCAGGACCGCCCCTCCTCTTCCGACTCCGTCGCCTCGATCATCGGCCACAGCGCGCGTGGCAGCGGCAGGCCGCAGCAGCGCATGCCGCGCATCGAAAGCGTGAGACGCCCGTCGGCGACCTGAACCAAAAGATCGAAATCGAGGATGCCGAACGCTCGACGATCCAGCCGGCGGGCCGGCGCAGGCCGATGAACTGCCGCGAGCGCATGACCCGGCTGCCGAGGCGCCGCGTCCACAGCTCGCCGCTGCCGGAACCGGAGAATTCGACGACAATCGGTGCATCGTCGGTCGCCGCCGGCAGTTGGAACAGCCATGCCATCAGCCGGCCGGCCAAGGTCTGCGCGCCGGTGACGATGCAGCGCCCCTTCCAGTGTGATGGGCCGGCGTCGTGCAGCGCTTGACCAGCGCGCGATTGGCGATCGTAGGCGGCGCCGAGGACGCGCCGATAGAGCGACGGATGCAGATCGGTGTCGTTCCAGCCGGACGCGATTCTCAGGCCAGCCCGCCGCCACTCGGCGGCGATTTCGGCCAGACTCAGCAGCCCGAGGCACGGCATGGCGCCGCGCATGGAAAGTCCGGTGGCAAGTTTGCGCACCAGGGCCGCGGCTGGCGTCACCGGAATGAAGGGACCGTCGCCGCCTTCGGCGATCAGACACCACGCCCGGCTGATCGCGCCGGCCTGCAATTCCAGCCGCAGGCCACCGCGGTCGGTGCCGAGGAAGCGCAGACGATCGGCGATGCCGGCCAGCAGAGGCGCGGTTGGCGCCAGCGTCCGCACCAGCCCCAGCCGCACCAGCCAGGACAACGACCACAGCCCGACATGGAAGAGCGACACTTCCAGTCCCGCGCCGGCGAACGTGTCGCGGATGGCGAAGCGGCGTGCGAACAGCGCCGGCTCGGGCAGGTCGCAGGGCGCCACCCAGCGTTTGCCGAGGCCGGGCAGCCGCATGCGCCGCAGGCTGCCCCAGACGCGCCAACCCGGCTGGCCGGCGATGGGCTTGCCGACACCGCCGAGAATCGTCGCAACCAGGGCCGGCCCGCGCGGTGCGTCGTTGCCGGGCATGATGCCGAAGGCAACGCGCTCGACCGGGCCCGCCTTCAGCCCCTCCTCGACGACCGCGCCGGTGAGCGCAGGCGCGGTGCTGGCGCCGGCAGAGACCAGCACGCCCGCCTTCAGGGCCGCGTCGTGCAGGCGGTCGATGCCATGCACGAAGGCCGCGTCGTCGGCGAGATCGAGATAGTGCACGCCGTGGCGGACGCAGCACTCGGCCACGCCGTAGTCCTGCCCCAGGAAGGGGCCGGCAGCATGGACCACCACGTCATGGCCACCCTCGGCCAACACGCCGTCGAGCTTGGAACGCCAATCGAAGGCGCGGCCGGCGACGCCAAGCTCGCGCGCCAAGGCATCGACAGCGGCGCGATCGCGGGCGGCGACGGTCAACGCCAGTCCCGGATCGCCGGCGAGCAGGCGGCAGAGCCTGCTGCCGAAGACGCCGGTGCCGCCGAGGACGAGGACGCGCACGCGCCGCTAGCGCAGCCGCGCCTGGAATTCGCTGATCGCCGCCGGCGGCGCCTTGGCGTAGGTGCCGCGGCGGCTGACGACGAGGTTGGTGATCGAGCGCAGCGAGATTGCCATCTCGGTCGCCTTGGCGACGATGGCGACGCCGTTCAGCACCGGCGCGTCGTCGATCACGAACGGGCTTTCACGCGCGAACAGCAGCATCGGCAATCCGCCGGCCGGGATGATGACCTCGGCGCCCTTCTCGATCAGCGGCTTCACCTGGGTGACGAACTGGCTGCGCACCTCTGCATAGGCTGCCTCGTCAGTGAAGGCCTTCATGAAGGACGGCAGGTTCATCTTCAGCGCCTGTGTGCCGGCGTAGCGCTCGCCCAAGCCATGCATGCGGATCTGCCGGTCGTGCCAGGGCACGAAGACGGGATCGATGGTCACTAGGCCGAGCCGCCCACCCATGCTCAACGCGGCCAGCAGGTTGGCCTCGCCCAGCCCGATCACCGGGATGTCGACGGCGCCCCTGATCTCGATCAGGCCGGGCTCCTGGAAGTGGCCGATCACGAAGGCATCGTAGCCCGCTTTTTCGGCCGCCAGCGCATTGCCGATGACCTGCGCGGCGCAGCGGAACTCGGTCAGCGCATGGAAGGAATGGTCCGGCGGATCGAGGCCGTGGACCTCGAAATTCATGTCGGGCGCCACCACTTTGGACAGCATCGCCTGCAGCCGTTCGATGTAGGGCGCCTGTTCGACGGGGTGGACGAAGCTCTGGTACCAGATCCGGGCCATGTCTCTCAGACCTTCAGCTTGAAGATGCGCAACGCGTTGTTCTCGTAGATCTTCCGGCGCTGCTCCTCGGTGACGTTCGCTCTGTCCATGAAGGTCACGGCCTCGGCGTCGTCCTCGTAGGGGAAGTCGGCGGCAAACATGATGCGATCGGCGCCTAGCTCGTCGAGGCCGAGTTTCAGGACCGCCATGTCCGTCACGCCCGCGGTGGTGATGTAGAAGTTCTCCCGGAAATATTCACTCGGCCGTTTGGGCAGCTTCTCGCAGGCGCCGATCCGAACCTGCATGGCGAAGCGATTGTCGATGCGCTTCAGCCAGTAGGGAATGCCCTCGCCCATGTGGCCCAGCACGATACGCAGCCCGGGATGGCGGTCGAAACCGCCGGACATGATCAAGCGCATGGCATGCAGGCCGGTCTCGGCGGAGAAGCCCCAAGTCGCGAAGTAGAGGCCGTAGTCGAGGTAGGGCGTGACCATCGACGGTCCGGGCTCGCGCGGGTGGAGGTAGATCGGCATGTCCAGCGCCTCGGCTGCCTCGAGGATCGGCCGGTACTTGGGCATGTCGAGATATTCGCTCCTGGTGTGGGAGTTGATGATGATGCCGCAGAGTCCGAGCTTCTTGCCGCGCTCGATCTCGCGCGCCGCCGCCGCCGGATCCTGCGGCGCGACGGCTACAAGCCCCGCCAGCCGCGTCGGGTTGGCCTTGATCGCCGCCGCCAGCGCGTCGTTGGATTCGGCCGCCAAGCGAGTCGCCCTGTCCGTGTCGAAGACCTGCACGCCCGGCGAGGTCAGCGACAGAACCTCGACGTCGATGCCGACCTTGTCCATGTGGGCGATGCGGCCCGCGCCGATGTCCAAGAGGTTGTTCACCAGCTGCGTGCCGGCGGCGGAGGGCGTCAGCAGGCTGCCGCCCAGTTTGGCGAAGCCCGGCTCGACGTCGCTGCTGGCCAAAACCTTCTTCCAGCCGGCGAGGATGTCGGCCGTGATGAAGGCCTCCTCGACCGCAATGCGCCGCATGATCTTGCCCCCACTACAGATCGAGTCTGAATCGCCAGTAGCGTAGCCCGAAATTCATCGGAAGGTCGCCATCGACCACGAAGCCTCGCTGGTATGCAGGCCGATCCGCGCAGCGCCCTGGTTTCGGGCGCGGACGATGCACCATTCGGTGAACGCGCGACAGGCCGCGGCCACGTGCGGCTTGGGCTACGCCGAGCAGCCGCAGTGACGCCCCGTCGCGCGGGAAGATCACGCCATCGTAGGCGCGGCCACCCTGAGCCCATGCGCTCGGCATAGTCGGCATAGGCATTTAGCAGGAGACACCCGACCGCCGCGTGATCCGCTGCGGTCAGGTGCTCGATCGTGCTCACGCCCTAGAACGGAATGTCGTCGTCGAGTTCGGCCTTGCCGCCGCGCGCTGCCGGACGGCCACCGCCGCCGCCGCCGTTGTTGCCGCCGGACGGTGGGCCGCCGCCGAAATCCTCATCCGCGCCGGCGCCGGCACCAGCCTCGCCGCCACCGCCGCTGCGGCCGTCGAGCATGGTGAGTGCGCCGCCGAAGCGCGGGATCACGACCTCGGTCGTATAGCGCTCCTGGCCGCTCTGGTCGGTCCATTTGCGCGTCGAGAGCTGGCCCTCGACATAGACCTTGGAACCCTTGCGCACGTACTTCTGGGCGACCTCCGCCAGCTTCTCGTTGAAGATGACGACACGGTGCCATTCGGTGCGCTCCTTGCGCTCGCCGCTCTGGCGATCGCGCCACGTATCCGACGTGGCCACCGACATGTTCACCATGGATCTGCCATCCTGCATGGACCTCACTTCGGGGTCGCGGCCGAGATTGCCGACCAGGATGACTTTGTTGACGCTGCCCGCCATGGGGGCCTCCTTCGCTTTCCCGGTGCCGCGGGGCGCGGCACCTACCTCACGGGGGCCACCCTAGCCCTACCCGCCTGTGGGCAGCCACCGATTTTGGGTTGTAGCGCCCTGACCGGGTGAACTTCGCTCATGCTGCCCTGCCGACAATTCATGATTGGCCGAGCAAACCTTCCCCTATCCTCCAATCCATGAGTAGTTCCTTTCACGTATCGCAGGTCTCGCGCGGGCAGGCCTTCACCATCCTGGGCGGGGCCGCCCTGATGATGACCCTGGCCATGGGCATCCGGCAGAACCTGGGCCTGTTCCAGGCGCCCGCCTCCAAGGAGCTGGGCATTACCATCTCCGACTTCGCGCTCGCCATCTCGGTCCAGCAGGTCGCCTGGGGCCTGAGCCAGCCGTTTGCCGGCATCATCGCCGACAAGCACGGCACGCGCGGCATCGCCCTATTCGGCAGCCTGCTGTTCATCGCCGGCGTCGTCCTGACGGCGACCGCCCAGGGCGCGCTGCCGATCGTGCTGGGCGCGGGCGTGCTGATCGGCGTGTCGCTTGCCTGCACGACCTCGGGCATCACCGCCAACATCGCCGCCCGCGTCGTGCAACCATCGCGCCGCACGCTCGCGTTCGGCATCGTCTCGGCCGCGGGCTCGGTCGGCACCATGGGGACCGCGCCGATCGCGGCCTACATGCTCAACCACGACGGCTGGCGGGCCGGCCTGTGGGCCTTCGCGATCCTGGCCGTCGCCATGCTGCCGGCCGCCTGGCTCGGCAGCCGCGCCGACAAGCTGCCCACCGGCGTCGCGACCGACCACGACCTCAGCCTGCTCGGTGCCCTGCACGAGGCGCGCCGTCATCCCGGCTACGTCGTGATGGCCGTCGCCTTCTTCGTCTGCGGCCTGCAGCTCGTTTTCCTCACCACCCACCTGCCGACCTATCTCGCGCAATGCGGCATGGATGCCTCCTACAGTGCGCTCCTGCTGATGCTGGTCGGCGGCTTCAACATCGTGAGTTCGTGGCTGTTTGGCTGGCTCGGCGACAAGTATCCCAAGCGCCTGCTGCTGGGCGGCATCTATCTCGGCCGCTCGGTGGCGCTGGCGCTGTTCTTCATGTTTCCGCCCACGCCGCTGTCGGTGATCCTGTTCGGCATCGTCATGGGGACGCTGTGGCTGGGCGTCATTCCGCTGGTCAATGGCCTGGTCGTGCAGATCTTCGGCCTGCGCTACCTGTCGACCCTGACCGGCATTGCCTTCCTGAGCCACCAGGCCGGCTCCTTCCTGGGCGCCTGGGGCGGCGGCTATCTCTTTGATCTGATGGGCTCCTACGACCTCGCCTGGAAGATCGGCGTGTTCATCGGCTTGGTTGCGGGCACGATGCAGCTGCTGATGAATGACCGGCCGACGGCCAGAATGCAGTCACTGCAAGCAGCGACGGCCTGACGCTGGGGCTGGCAGGCCTGGGGGTTAATCGCCATATGCGATGATCCCCTGCATCGCCTATTCTTGCCCGCACCGATGGCCAAATCACGCACCGCCGCTGCCGAGCCCCACCGCTTCATCTCGATCCGCGGCGCTCGCGAGCACAATCTGAAGAACGTCGACCTCGACCTGCCGCGCGATCGCCTGGTGGTGATCACCGGCCTGTCGGGTTCCGGCAAGTCGTCTCTTGCTTTCGACACAATCTACGCTGAAGGCCAGCGCCGCTACGTCGAGAGCCTGTCCGCCTACGCCCGCCAGTTCCTCGAGCTGATGCAGAAGCCCGACGTCGATTCGATCGAGGGCCTGTCGCCCGCCATCTCGATCGAGCAGAAGACAACGTCGCGCAATCCACGCTCGACCGTCGGCACCGTCACCGAGATCTACGACTATCTGCGCCTGCTGTTTGCCCGCGTCGGCATTCCCTATTCGCCGGCGACCGGCCTGCCGATCGAAAGCCAGACCGTGTCGCAGATGGTCGACCGCATCAAGACGATGGCCGATGGCACGCGGCTCTACCTGATGGCGCCCATCGTGCGCGGCCGCAAGGGCGAGTACCGCAAGGAACTGCAGGAGCTGCAGAAGAAGGGTTTCCAGAGGGTCAAGATCGACGGCAAGCTCTACGAGATCGCCGAAGCGCCCGCGCTCGACAAGAAGTACAAGCACGACATCGACGTCGTCGTCGATCGCATCGTCGTGCGCCCCGATCTCGGCAATCGCCTGGCCGATTCGATCGAGACCGCGCTCAATCTCGCCGAGGGCCTCGCGATCGCGGAGAATGCCGACAATGGCGAGCGCACGGTGTTCTCGGCGCGTTTCGCCTGCCCGGTCTCCGGCTTCACCATCGAGGAGATCGAGCCGCGCCTGTTCTCCTTCAACGCGCCGCAGGGCGCCTGCCCGGCTTGCGACGGCCTCGGCGTAAAGATGTTCTTCGATCCGGAGATGGTGGTTCCGGACGACCGGCTATCGCTCGCCGAAGGCGCAATCGCGCCGTGGGCCGACTCGTCGGGCCAGTATTACATGCAGACGCTGGAGAGCATCGCCAAGCACTTCAAGGTCAAGATGAGCGCGCCGTGGCGCGACCTGCCGAAGAAGGTGCGCGATACCATCCTGTCCGGCAGCGGCGGCGAATCGATCGCCATGCGCTACGACGACGGCATCCGCCAGTACCAGACGACCAAGCCGTTCGAGGGCGTGATCCCCAACCTCGATCGGCGCTGGAAGGAGACCGATTCGTCGTGGGTGCGCGAGGAGCTCGAGCGCTTCCAGCACGAGAGCAAATGCGAGACCTGCGGCGGCGCCCGCCTCAAACCCGAGGCGCTGGCCGTGAAGATCGCCGGCCTCAACATCAGCCAGACGACCGAGTTCTCGATCGGCGAGGCGGTGAAGTGGTTCCTCGAGCTGGCGCCCAAGCTCACGCCCAAGCAGAACGAGATCGCCGCCCGTATCCTCAAGGAGATCAACGAGCGGCTGGGCTTCCTCGACAACGTGGGCCTCTCTTACCTGACGCTGAACCGCACCTCGGGCACGCTGTCGGGCGGCGAGAGCCAGCGTATCCGCCTGGCCTCACAGATCGGCTCCGGCCTGACCGGCGTACTCTACGTGCTGGACGAGCCGTCGATCGGCCTGCACCAGCGCGACAACGATCGTCTGCTGAAGACGCTGACGCGGCTGCGCGACCTCGGCAACACGGTGCTGGTGGTCGAGCACGACGAAGACGCGATCCGCTCGGCCGATCACCTGGTCGACATGGGCCCGGGCGCCGGCGCCCATGGCGGCAATGTCATCGCCGAGGGCACGCCCGAGGACGTGATGCGCAACAGCGCCAGCCTGACGGGCCAGTACCTCTCGGGCTTCCGCCAGGTCCCGATTCCCAAGGTCCGCCGCGAGCCGCCGGCCAAGGGCGGCCGCTGGCTGACGGTCAAGGGCGCCAAGGAAAACAACCTGCAGAACGTGACGGCGAGCATCCCGCTCGGCACCTTCACCTGCGTCACCGGCGTGTCGGGCAGCGGCAAGAGCACGCTGATCATCGAGACGCTGTACAAGGCGCTGGCCAAGCGCCTGAACAATGCGCGCGAACATGCCGGCGTCCATGCCGGGCTCGACGGCGTGGGTCATCTCGACAAGATCGTCGACATCGACCAGTCGCCGATCGGCCGCACGCCGCGCTCCAACCCGGCGACCTACACCGGCGCCTTCTCGCCGATCCGTGACTGGTTCTCTCAACTGCCGGAGTCGACGGAGCGCGGCTACAAGCCCGGCCGCTTCTCGTTCAACGTCAAGGGTGGCCGCTGCGAGGCCTGCCAGGGCGACGGCGTCATCAAGATCGAGATGCACTTCTTGCCGGATGTCTACGTCCAGTGCGACGTCTGCAAGGGCAAGCGCTACAACCGCGAGACCCTGGAGATCCACTTCCGCGGCAAGTCGATCGCCGACGTGCTGGAGATGACGGTCGACGAGGGCGTGGAGTTCTTCAAGGCCGTGCCGGTCATCCGCGACAAGCTCCTGACCCTGCAGCAGGTCGGCCTGGGCTACATCCATATCGGCCAGCAGGCGACGACGCTGTCGGGCGGCGAGGCGCAGCGCGTGAAACTCGCCAAGGAATTGTCGCGCCGCGCCACCGGCCGCACGCTCTACATCCTCGACGAGCCGACCACCGGCCTGCACTTCGAGGATGTGCGCAAGCTCCTGGAAGTGCTGCACCGGCTGGTCGAGGGCGGCAACACGGTGGTGGTGATCGAGCACAACCTGGAAGTCATCAAGACCGCCGACTGGATCCTCGACCTCGGCCCCGATGGCGGCGCCGGCGGCGGCCGGCTGGTCGCCGAAGGACCACCGGAGGAGATCGTGAAGGTGGCGGAGAGCTACACCGGCCAGTATCTGGCGCGTCACCTGCCGCGCAGCGCCGCCGCCAAGAAGCGAGCCTAATTCATATCCGGACCGCGGGCGTCCCGCCCGCTCACGACTCATGAGGCGGGGGGACGCCCGCGGTCCGAATCATGAATGGGCTTCTGTAACCGCCGTCACGCGCCCGGTCGCCTCCCAGCCCGCGACGACCAGTCGTCCGCTCGACGCGCACATCTCGACCGCGAGGCGCGTGCAGGCATTCACGACCGGTGCCATGGCCCATTCCAGGTTTGGCGGATGCGCACCGGTGCAGGCGGCCATCGCTGTCACACGACGACGATTGTTCTCGCCCGGCGTGCCCTCGCCGCACACGCGTGGCCGCCAGCCGTCCGAGCGATCGCGCCAGGCGTTGGCGACCACGGTATCGTCGCGATAGATCCGCGTCTGATCGCCATCGCGTTCGATCAGCATCCGTTCGCCGGCTGCACAGCCGACGACAAGGAAAAGGACGGGCCGCGCGATCGGTTCTCGCGCGAGCAGTCGGCACGCTTCATCGAACGTCGTGCACGTTTCGAACACCCGGCGCAGGACATGTTCTGGCGGTGGGCGGCCGCTGGTGAGAAAGGCCGCCAGGGCGTTCAGCACATAGTCGAGCCACAGCAGCCAGCCGACCGACGTGCGGCGGCGCATCGGCGCCTGGTTGATCGAGGCCGCGAAGCGTCCGGGCGCGACCGCGGTCAGCACGCCCGCGAACCCCGGCCAGGTGACGTTCAGGAATTCGCCGGCCTCGCCCCGTTGCCGGGTGACTTCGACCAGCCTGCCCAGGCCGGGGAACGGCCAATCCAGCGTGCGCCGCAGGACAGGGCCCTCCGCGGACTCATCGGCCAGCGCCGTGCAGCCGAAGGCATAGGCGCCGTGCAGCAGCCATATCCCGGGCCGGCCCAGGGTCCGGGCGATGGCGTCAATTTCCCCGACCAGGGGCGATGCCGAGCGGCGCAGCCACCAGCGCGCCAGGGGATCGGCCAGCCCCGCCAGCAAGCCGCCGCAAGGCAGCCAGCCCAGACAGGCGTCCCGCAGAGCCAAGGCCTGCTCGTGGCGCAGTCCGGCATGGGCTGGAGGCCCACCCTCCCGCAAGTCGACGATCGGAACGGCATCCATGAAGTGAGTGGTTACTCACTTCTATCCAAAAGGTCAAGCCGGGCGTCGCTCCCAGCTGATGCGGCCCAGGTCGTAGCCGAACTGACGCTCGACCACAGCGCCCGTCGCATCCGACGCATCGGTTCGACGTCCGGCGACGCGGGCCTGGGCGACCTCCTTCGGCACGTCCAGCCAGATGCCTTCGAACGGCACGCCGGTCTTGTGCGCCAGCGCCTCGGCCGCGACGCGCTCGTCCTCGCGAGCGAATACCGCGTCGAGCACGACGCTGTAGCCCGCGCGCAGCACGCGCTCGGCGCGGGCCATGAAGGCGGCATAGACCCTGGCCGAAGCGTCGGCGGAGTAGCTGCCCGGCGGCATGCGCTGCTCGAGGGCGATGCCCGCCTGGCGCTTGCGCTCGACGTCGCTGCGCACCACGACAGCGCCCGGCGCGCGACCGATCGCCGGTGCGAGCTTCAGCGCCAGCGTGGTCTTGCCGCTGCCCGAGAGGCCACCGATGGCCAGCAAGCGGGGCGGCGTGGCTTGCAGGAAATCGAGCGCCATGCGCTGGTAGGCTCGCGGCCCTTCATAGCCCTTGCCCGCCACGGCCGCGCCCGCGGCATCGACAAAGGCGCGCACACAGGCGCGGCGTGACAGGAAATGCGGCAGCAACGCCAGCGCCTCGTCGTGCGGCGCACGTGGCAGCTCGGCGATGCGCCACAGCCATTCATTGAACAGCCGGTTGGCCAATGGCTGCAGAGCGCGCTCGCAGAGGTCCATCAGCGTGAAGGCAAGATCGTAGAGCACGTCGATGCTGGCCATGCGCTCGGAGAATTCTATGGCATCGAACGGCACCGGCTTGCCGTCGATCAGGACGATGTTGCGCAGGTGCAGATCGCCATGGCAGCGCCGCACGGCGCCCGCCCCGGCCCGGCGCGCCACCAGCTCGATATGCGCTTCGAGCGCCTGAGGCAGCGCCGTCGCCAAGGCCTCGGTGATCGACTGGTCGAGCCGGTCACCTTGGTCGCGCAGCTGGCGAATGTCGGCCGCCACCGAGCGGCGATAGTCGTCCGGGCCGGAGAAGCCGCTGACCGGCGCCAATCTGTCGTGATAGGCGGCAACGCGCGCGCCCAGCGCCGCCATCATCTCCGGCGTGAGTGCGCGACGGTCGGCCATGCGGTCGAACATGCCGTCTTCGTCGAAACGACGCATGACGACCAGCCAGTCGACGGCATCGTCGGCGCGCTCGCCGACCTCGCCGAGAGCGAGCTTGCCGTCACGGCGGCGCACAGGCGCGGTGCCGAGGTATATCTCCGGCGCCAGCTTATGGTTGATCTCGATCTCGGCCGCGCACATCGCGCCGCGCCGTTCAGCGGTCGAGAAATCCATGTACGGGAACTTCACGGCGCGCTTCAGCTTGTAGCCGCGCTCCGGGGTGAGGAAGACCACGGCGCCGTGCGTGTCGATGCGCCGCTCGGGCGCCAGGTGCTTCGTCAGGAAGTCGATGACCTCGCTCTGGTCCTCGACCACGAAGGACGGAGGGGCAGTCACGCCGGCCCGGTCAGGGATAGAGGGTGCGGGTCGTCCACGGCGCGTCGGGCGAGGACCGGCGATACTCCAGCCGGTCATGCAGGCGGAACGCGCCATCCTGCCAGAACTCGATCAACGCGGGTTTCAGGCGGAAACCCGACCAATGCGCCGGCCGCGGCACCTTGCCGATGACGTGCCGGGCCGTGAATTCGGCGACGCGCTTCTCCAGGGCGAACCGGCTCTCGAGCGGTCGCGACTGCTCCGAAGCCCACGCGCCGATCTGGCTGCCGCGGTCGCGGCTGGCGAAGTAGGCATCGGCCTCCGCGGCCGTGGTCGGGGCCACCGCCCCTTCCAGGCGCACCTGGCGGCGCAGCGACTTCCAGTGAAACAGCATGGCAGCCTTGGGATGGGCCAACAGATGCTCGCCCTTGCGGCTTTGGTGGTTGGTGTAGAAGACGAAGCCGGACGCGTCGAAGGCCTTGAGCAGCACCATCCGCACCGCCGGCGTGCCGTCAGGTCCCACGGTAGCCAGGCTGAGGGCCGACGGATCGTTGGGCTCGCTCTTCTCGGCCTCGGCATACCACGCGGCGAAAAGTTCTAACGGATCGGACTTTTCAGGGATCATGACCACAATATGAGGGCCTGTGGGCGGCAGGACCACCGGCATCTTGTCCCGCTAGCCATCCCCCGCTAGAACCGATGCATGACCGCAGCTGGACAATTGATGGCCGGTAAAAAGGGCCTCGTCATGGGCGTCGCCAACGAGCGCTCGATCGCCTGGGGCATCGCCAAGGCCTGCCATGAGCATGGCGCGGAGGTGGCGTTCACCTTCCAGGGCGAGGCGCTGGAAAAGCGCGTGCGGCCGCTGGCTTCCTCGATCGGCGCCAAGATCATCCTGCCCTGCGACGTCACCGACGCCGGCAGCATCGACGCCACCTTTGCCGAGCTCGACAAGCAGTGGGATAGCCTGGACTTCGTGGTCCACGCCATCGCCTTCTCCAACAAGGACGAATTGCGCGGCCGCTATCTTGACACCTCGCCCGAGAACTTCGCGCTTACCATGAACGTGAGCTGCTACTCGCTCACGGCGGTGGCGCAGCGCGCCGTGCCGCTGATGAAGAACGGCGGCAGCCTGCTCACCCTCACCTACTACGGCGCCGAGCGCGTCATCCCGCACTACAACGTCATGGGCGTCGCCAAGGCCGCCCTCGAGGCGAGCGTGCGCTATCTCGCGGCCGACCTCGGCGAGCAGAAGATCCGCGTCAACGCCATCTCGGCCGGGCCGATCAAGACGCTTGCCTTCGCCGGCATCAACGACGGCCGCTATATACTGAAGTGGAACGAGCTCAACTCGCCGCTCAAGCGCAACATCACCCAGGAGGAAGTCGGCAACTCCGCCCTCTACCTTCTGTCGGATCTCGGCACCGGCATGACCGGTGAAGTGATGCATGTCGACGGCGGCTACCACGTCGTCGGCATGATCAAGACCTCGTCGGCCAAGCAGATCGCCGAACTGCTCGGCAATTTCGAGGGCGAGTAGGGCGGAGGCCGGCAGCCATGGCCGGCAGCAGTTTCGGCACCCTCTTCCGGTTCACCAGCTGGGGCGAAAGCCACGGGCCGGCGATCGGCTGCATCGTCGACGGCGCGCCGCCGCGCATCCCGCTCAGTGAGGCCGACATCCAGGTATGGATGGAGAAGCGCCGGCCCGGTCAGTCGCGCTTCGTCACCCAGCGCCAGGAGCCGGACACGGTGAAGATCCTGTCCGGCGTGTTCGAGGGCGTCACCACCGGCACGCCGATCGCGCTACACATCGACAATGTCGACCAGCGCTCGCGCGACTATGGGGAGATCAAGGACAAGTTCCGTCCCTCCCACGCCGACTACACCTACTTCAAGAAATACGGCGTGCGCGACTATCGCGGCGGCGGCCGCCAGTCGGCGCGCGAGACCGCCGTGCGCGTCGCCGCCGGCGCCATCGCCCGCAAGATCCTGGGTGACGGCGTCAAGGTCCGCGGCGCGGTGATCCAGCTCGGCACCCAGAAGATCGACCGCGCCAAGTGGGACTGGGACGCCACGGGCGACAATCCCTTCTGGTGCCCCGACCGCCAGGCGGCGCAGGGCTGGGAAGGCTATCTCGACGACGTGCGCAAGCGCGGCAGCTCGGTCGGCGCGGTCATCGAGGTCGTGGCCTCGGGCATTGCCGTTGGCCTCGGCGATCCGGTCTACGACAAGCTCGACGCCGACCTCGCCAAGGCGCTGATGAGCATCAACGCGGTCAAGGGCGTCGAGATCGGCGATGGCTTCGCCACTGCGGCGATGAGCGGCGAGGAGAATGCCGACGAGATGCGCATGAAGGACGGCGCGCCGGCGTTCCTCAGCAACCACGCCGGCGGCATCCTGGGCGGCATCTCGACCGGCCAGGACATCGTCTGCCGCCTGGTCGTCAAGCCGACCAGCTCGATCCTGCACAACGTGCGCAGCATCGACCGCTTCGGCAACGAGGTCGAGTTGCGCACCAAGGGCCGCCACGATCCCTGCGTCGGCATCCGCGCCACGCCGGTTGCCGAGGCGATGCTGGCCGTGGTGCTGGCCGACCACCTGCTGCGCCATCGCGCGCAGTGCGGCTGAGGCGGCGGTGGCCGCCCAGCCAGTGACGGCGCGCTACAGCACGCTGCACAACGGCAGCATGGCCGCGGCCTCAGTGGCGATGGTCGTCGTGGCGATCGTGCACTTCATCAACAATCCGGCCAAGGCGCCGAATATGTCGCTGAACGACCAGGGCTTCGTGCTGTTCGTCATGCTGTCGGCGGCGGTGCTCTACTACGCTGTCCTGGGCATCAACCGCATACGCAATCGCGAGCCGCAGGTCGTCATCGACCACGACGGCATCCGACTGGGGTTCGGCCGCAACAGCCGCTTCACCTGGGATGACATCATCTGGGTGCGCCTGCGCCGGCTGGCATTGCGGCCGCAACTCGAAATCGGTCTCGCCGACCAGGCCTTCATCTCAGCCAACCTGCGGCTCACCATGTGGAGCTTCGATGACAGCCTGCGCCCGGTGCGCGGGCAGCCGACGACGGTGCTGGTACGCGACAACGGGCTCGACACCAAGGCGTCGGCCATGCTTGACGCCGTCAAGACCTTCCGGCCGAATCTCGTCAAATCCTGAAGAATTCTGAACGGAGACTCGCCATGTGGCGATTTGTCGTTGGCCTGCTGGCGACCGTGGGCACCCTCACCCTGCTCGGGATCGGCGGCTGCGCCGCCTTCCTCGCGTCGGCGCCGTTTACCACCAAGCCCCTGCCGCAGCACGTGGTCCTGTCGCTCGACCTGCGCGACGTGCCGTCGGAAACGACCGGCAGCAGCCTGCTGGGCGGCGACCTGTTCGGCGGCAAGCGCGACATCGTCGAGACCGTGCAACTGCTGTGGCAGGCGGCCGACGATCCGCGCGTCGTCGGCATGTTCGTCGACATCGGCGACGAATCGGCGGGCCTCGGCCGCGTCCAGGAGCTGCGCCAGGCGATCGCCCATTTCCGCGGCAAGGGCAAGTTCGCGCTGGGCTTTGCCGAATCGCTGGGCAGCGGCGGCACGCACTTCTCCGATTACTATCTCGCCTCGGCGCTGGAGCAGATCTGGCTGCAGCCGAGCGGCGGCTTCGCGGTGGCCGGCCTTGCCATCGAAACGCCGTTCCTCAAGGACGGTCTCGATCGCCTCGGCGTGCGTGTCGAAGGCGGCAAGCGCTACGAATACAAGAGCGCGCCCGATACCTTCACCGACACCGCCTACCCGCCGCCGGCCCGCGAGAACCTGCAGCAGCTGCTCGACAGCCTCTACGGCCAGTTCGTGAGCGACGTCGCGCGCGAGCGCCATCTCGAGCCGGCGAAGGTCCGCCAGCTCATCGACTCGGTGCCCTTCGACTCCGAGAAGGCGCGTGAGGAGAAGCTGGTCGACCGGATCGGCTATCGCGCCGATGCGCTCGATGAGGTCACGACGCGCGCCGGCAAGAACCGCACGCTCGTCACGCTGTCGGACTATGCCAACGATTCGGGCCGGCCCAAGCCGCGCGGCGACACGCTGGCGCTGGTGCGCGTCACCGGCGCGATCATGTCGGGATCGCCGAGGCGCGGCCCGCTCGACGACGACAACGTCGCCACGGCCGAAGACGTCGTCGATGCACTCGATCAGGCCGCCGAGGCCAAGGACGTCAAGGCGATCGTGCTGCGCATCGATTCGCCGGGCGGCACCTATCCCGCGGCCGACGCCATCGCCGACGCGGTCGGGCGCGCCCGTTCGGCCGGCAAGCCGGTGATCGTGTCGATGGGCGACGTCGCAGCGTCGGGCGGCTATCTCGCCGCCCTGCGCGCCGACGTCATCGTGGCCCAGCCCACGACCATCACGGCCTCAATCGGCGTGTTCGGCGTCTGGCCGGTGGCGACCGGCCTTCTGGCCTCGCTCGGCGTCAACGTCGAACGGCTGTCGGTCGGCACCAATGCCGGCATGTACTCCGTGTTCCAGCCGCCGACGGCGGCGCAACGTGCCGCGATCTCGCATCAACTCGACGAGATCTACGCCGAGTTCACGCGCCAGGTCGGCGAGGCGCGCAAGCTCGAAGGCAGCCGCCTCGATGCGGCGGCGCGCGGCCGCGTCTTCTCCGGCACCGACGCCAAGAAGGCCGGCTTGATCGACGAGCTGGGCGGCCTCCAGCTCGCGCTCAACATCGCCAAGGCCAAGGGCGGCATCGACGAGGCGCGCCAGGTCGAGCTGCGCGCCTATCCGCCCGAGTCCGATCGCTGGCAGAAGGTCGTGGACCGCCTGCTGCGTCTGGCCGGCATCGATGCCCAGGGTCCCTCGGTGCGCGCCCCGCGCGAGGTCCGCGACACCCTCGCCCGCCTGGGCATCGTGGCGCGCCCAGGCAACGTCCGCCTGCCGCCGCTGCCGCCACTGTGGCGTTAGGCTGGGGCGCGTGATGACCGATCAAACCACCCTCGTGACGTTTGTGCTCATAGCCCGAATACCTGCCGACGGGATCGGTGCCTTTCGGGCCTACGAGGATGCCGTCCTGCCGCTACTGCCCGAGTTCAACGGGCGTCTGGAGCGGCGTCTTCGAAATCCAGATGGCACCACGGAGATGCACATCGTCAGCTTCGCGTCCGATGCGGACTTTCAAAATTATCGCAATGACCCACGGCGTACGGCGCAAGCCTGGTTGTTGGAAAAATCATCGGCGATGCTGGAATTGCTTCCGATGGCGAACGTCTCTTGATCATGTCCGCTCGCCGAGCAGCGCCACGATCGCCTGCCACATCGTCCACGCATTGCGTATGTTGACGGCGGTGAACTCGACATGGCCGATGTCGTCGATCAGGAACAGCGACACGTGCGCGCGTGATGCCGCGACAGCGAGGTCCTGGCTCTCGCTGTAGGGCACCATGGGATCGGTGCGGCCGTGCACCAGGATGAGATGGCCGCTGAGTTTCGAGAGATCGTAGAGTGCGAGGTTCAGCCCATCGATCTCGTGGCGCACCCTCTCCGGCAATGCCTGGATCAGCCTCGTCACCGAGTCGGGGTCGCGATTCTCCACGAGCGCCAGGACGGCGCGCCCCTGATCGCCCAACTCCGCGACCTGGCGCGAGATGTCGGCGTTGCGGTCATGGAAGCGCAGCCGCCCGATCTCTTCCAGCAGGTAGGCGTCGCCTGGATTGTCGAGCCGGCCGGCGTTGGCCACCAGGAAGGCCCATCGCGCATAGCCGCTGGGTTCGCGCCGGTGCTCGCGGCTGTCGCCGCGCGGACGAAACGAGCCGGTGGTGACGAAGCGTATGACGGACTCGGCGTCGCGATAGCCGCCGATGCCGACGACGAAGCCAACCCGCGGCGCGAGGTCCTCGCGGAGGACCGCGATGATGGCGGGGGCCACGGCATAGGAGACGGCGGCCACGCCGAGCGGCACGCCCTGCTCGCGCATGCCAAGGTAGTGCAGCGCCGATGCCACGCGCTCGGCATCGGCACGCGACAGTCTCAGACGACGCACCTCGGGCAATTCAGGCACCAGCACCGCGAAGCCCGCGCGGGCGAAGGTGCGCGCGAGCGCCTTCAGCCGCGGCTCGTCGCGCCCAAGCACGGCCGCACCCGGAACCAGGACCATCGCGCCGTGCACCTGGCCTGCCGGCCGATAGAGATCGCCTTCTCCATCCTTCCATTTCACCGGCTTTTCATCGGGCGCCGCTGTGACGTCCTGCCAGATCGTGTGCCCGCCGCCGGCTGCGATGTCCCACATGATGAGGCCAGCCTGCACCCACGCCACCGGATGGCCGATCGCGAAGGCAATCACGACCAATGCCGCCACGCCGGCCAGCAGCAGGGTCGCCAGCCGTCTCATGGGGCGAGGCGCACGCTTGCCAGGGTTTCCAACCCGTCGCTCTCGCGCCTCAGCAGGGCCAGCTCCTCGACGCGGCCGCGCATGGGAAGATGCTGGCGCTGGACGATGCGCGCGATCTGCTCGGCCTCGACGGCATGGCCGAACAGGCCGAGTGTGATATGCGGCTCGAACGTCTCGGGGCCCGGCGCGGGGTTGAGCGTCTCGTGGAGCTGCGTGAGCTCGACCTCGCCGTCGGCCGGGACGGCATAGAGATACGCCGCCCGTGACGGCGGCGCGAGGTCATGACGCACCAGGCGATCCAGCATGAACCAGAACGGCCGCACGGCAACGCTGTCGAGCGCGCTGCGTAGCCGGGTCTCGTCGGACAGCGGCGTACCGAACACCAGCGTGAAATGCGGGCCGATCAGATCGGCGTCGCGCGCATGATACTGCGCCCGCAGGCGGCGCAGCGCGGTGTCGTCGGCCTCCGCCAATACCGGCCAGGCCACGACATAGAGCATGTCAGCCGTAGCTCTTGGCCATGCCGAAAGCGGGATCCATCGCCGCGCCGTAGGGCGGGAAGGGATAGCGCAGGCCGTTCTTGCCGAGATGGCCCATGCCCTCGATGGCGCGCAGGAACTCGTCGGGTGGGCAGGCCATCAGGAGCTCGTCGTCGGCGACACCGCCGTAGCGCCGCTCGGCATAGCAGGGCAGCGACAGCGAGGTCTGCCGCGTGGCAAGCGCCCGCCCCCACGAATCGGCGCAGGCGCTCTCGCCGGTCACCGTGAAGTCGTAGCGGCGGTAGCGGTGGAACTGCAGGCCGTTGATGAAATAGATCATCTGGCCGGGCGTGCCGTAGAACAGGCAGATGTCGGGCGGATCAAGCCGCGCCGAGCGCAAGGGCGACACCACGAGGCCGTTGTACTTGCCGTCGGGCACACGCGGCATCTGGGCCTGATGCGCGGCCGAGGCTTCCTTGTTGCCGAACCACACGCCGTTCATGTGGTCGCCCGACAGGAAGCCCTCGCCGGGATGGTTGAGGCCGACCACGCCGCCGCAATTGCCGCCGCGCGTGTTGTCGACGGTGATGCCGAGCGTGAAGCCGTACCAGCGCGACTGCGTCACCATCTGACACATGGTGAACTTGAAGCCCTCGGTCGGCTTGCGCACGCCCTGGATCTTCTCCATGTCGGCCGGATCCTCGAACAGCCGCATGCCGATCGGCTGGGTGCGGATGCGCAAGAGGTCGATCAGCTTGGCCGAGGCGTCGGCCAGCATCTTGCTGTCGATCTTCTCCGGCGGCGTCCACGGGGCGACCTTGTAGCCCGGCGGCAGGGTCTGGACGTTCATGGCTTCCTCCGTGTCTGCCCTCCTTCGCTCCTGCGGAGCTATGGAGGGCGTTGGCTAGGTGAGGTTGAGCCCACCATCGGCGATGACGATCTCTCCCGTAACGTAATCGTTGGCGACCAGCGCGGCCACCAGATCGGCGATGTCCTCCGGTTTCGCGGGCCGACGCATCGGCGAGCGGGTGTTCCAGAGCTCGGTCGCCTCGGGCCAGCCGGCCGTCATTGGCGTCTCGACCAGGCCAGGCGCCACGCAGTTCACGCGGATGGCCGGCCCCAGCGACAGGGCGAGCAGGCGCGTGACGTGGTGCAGGCCCGCCTTGGCAGCGGCGTAGGGGATCGAGGCACCTTTGGGCCGCGTGCCGGCATGGGTGCCGATATTGACGATGCAGGCCGGCCGGCCCGCCTCGCTCGCCTTGCGCAAGGCCGCTTCGGCCTCGGTGATCACCAGGAACGGCGCAATCAGATTGATGTCGACCAGGCGCCGCCAGACCGCGGGCGTCGCGGCCTTGAGGTCGGCGTGCGGAATGCGGGGCGATTCGCCGGCATTGTTGACCAGGACGTCGAGCCGGCCGTGATGCTTGACGACGGCGGCGACGAGATCGCGGATCGCCTGCTCGTCGGCGAGATCGGCCTGGTGGTAGCTGGCGCCGGCGAGCTCGCCCGCCATGCGGCGGCCGACATCAGCCGAGCGGCGCGAGTGCAGCGCGACCTTGTAGCCGTCGCGCGCCAGACGGCGCGCGGTCGCGGCGCCAATCCCCGAGGTCGAGCCGGTAATGAGTGCGACGCGCTCAGACACTGTCTTTCAGCGCCTCGAGAGTCTCGTCCGGCCGCTCCACCATCATGAAATGGCCGCTGCCGGGAACGACCACGCTGCGCGATCCGGCGATGGCAGCCGCCAGCGGCTTGGCCTTGGCGGCGGGAGTCATGAGGTCGCCGTCACCCAGCACCAGGACCGTCGGGCACTTGATCGACGGCGCGCTCGCGAGCGCATCCTTGTAGGCGTTGCAGGCCGCCAGATCGTTATGGATCACGCCAGGCTTGTTGCCCGACAGCACGGCCAGCGATTCGCGGCGCAGCCACAGGCCGGGCGAAACCATCCCGCCCTTGTGCAGGGCGTTGCCGATGCCCCAGAAGGTCATCAGCTCCTGGACCTTGAGCGTGTTGGCCTTGGCCGATTCCAGCATCTCCGGATGCACCGGCATCTCGGCCGCGATACCGCACAGGCCGAGCGCCCTGACCTTGTCGCGGGAGCGCGCCGCGGTCTCGACCGCCACCAGCGCGCCCATGGAATGGCCGACCAGCGCCGCGCTCTTCAGCCCCGCCGCCGCGATCAGGGCCGCCGTCCAGTCGGCCATGGCGGCAACGCTGTCGAGCGCCGGTCCCTCGGACCAGCCGTGCCCGGGAAAATCGACGGCGAGCACGCTGCGGCCGTGATGGGCGAACCAGCGCGTCTGCAGCCGCCAGGTCGTGCGGTCGAAGCCCGCGCCGTGCAGGAAGATGACGGTCGGCTTGGCGACATCGAACTCGGCCCCGCCGGTCGTCGCGGCGACGCCGCGGCCATTGACGGTGAGCTTCATGGTCAGGCTTTCACGGCCGCGCGCAGCGCCTGGCCGAGATCGTCTAGAATGTCGTCGGGATCTTCCAAACCGACCGACAGGCGGATCATGCCCTCGCCGATGCCTGCCTCCTTCAGCGCGGCGGCGTCGAGCTGGGCGTGGGTGGTCGAGGCGGGATGGATGACCAGCGACTTGGCGTCGCCCACGTTGGCGAGATGCGAGAACAGCCGCAGGCGCTCGATGAAGCGCCGGCCGGCCTCGCGGCCACCCTTGATGTCGAAGCTGAAGATCGAGCCCGTGCCCTTGGGCAGCAGCTTCTGCGCCAGCGCATGATCGGGATGGTCGGGCAGCTCGGGCGAGGCGATGCGCTCGACCGCGGGATTGTCCTTGAGGAAGCCGATCACCTTGCGCGCATTCTCGACATGGCGGGCCATGCGCAGCGGCAGGGTCTCCAGTCCCTGCAGCAGGTAGAACGCGGTCTGCGGCGCCATGCACGAGCCGAAGTCGCGCACGCCCTCGGTGCGGGCGCGCATGATGAAGGCCTGCACGCCGAATTCCTCGGCGAAGTCGATGCCGTGATAGCCGGCATAGGGCTCGGTGAGCGTCGGGAACTTGCCCGAGGCCTCCCAGTCGAAGCGGCCGCCGTCGACGATGACGCCGCCGATCGCCACGCCGTGGCCGCCGATGAACTTGGTCGCCGAATGGAAGACGATATCGGCACCCAGCGTCAGCGGCCGGCTGAGCACCGGCGACGCGAAGGTATTGTCGATCATCAGCGGGATCTTCGCTGCGTGGGCGATTTCGGCGATCGCCGGGATGTCCAAAACCTCGCCGCCGGGATTGCCAATGGTCTCGCCCAGCACCAGCCGCGTCTCGGGCCGGATGGCTTTGCGGAAGCCGTCGTGGTCGCGCGGATTGACGAAGGTGGTGGTGATGCCGAAGCGCGGCAGGGTCAGCCCCAGCATGTTGCGCGTGCCGCCGTAGAGCGAGGTCGAGGCGACGATGTGGCCGCCTGCTCCCATCAGCGTGGCGATGGCGATGTGCAGCGCGGCCTGGCCGCTCGACACGCCCAGCGCGCCGGAGCCTTCCTCCAGCGCCGCGACGCGCTCCTCGAACACCGCGACGGTCGGATTGGAGATGCGGCTGTAGATGTGGCCGCCGACCTCGAGGTTGAACAGGCTCGCGGCGTGGTCGACGTCGCGGAACACGAAGGACGTCGACTGGTAGATCGGCACGGCGCGCGCACCGGTGACCGGATCGGGATGCTGGCCGGCGTGCAGGGCGAGCGTATCGGGCTTCAGGAACTTGGCTTCGACCACGACGACCTACTTCTTGAAGAACGAAGCGGCCGCCGCGGCGTGGCTCTGCTTGGCCTTGATCTTGTCGTCGACGCGGGCCAGCTCGGCCTTCAGCGCGGCGGCATATTCCTTGAGGTCCTCGATGTTCATGGCATCGAGGTTCTTGGGCTGCGGTTTCTTGTGTTTCGGATCGAGATCGTCGAGGTCGAAGGCCATGGCGCGGCTCCACGGAAGCGTCTAATTGAGACCTACCATTGCTCCCACCGCTCCGAAAGGCCGACCATGAGCGCACTGCCCGCAACGATGACCTGTGTCGAGATCAAGAAGCCGGGCGGGCCCGAAGCACTGGTGCCGACGACGCGGCCGGTGCCGCAACCCAAGGACGGCGAGCTCCTGATCAAGGTCGCGGCGACGGGCGTCAACCGTCCCGACATCGCCCAGCGCGCCGGCCTCTATCCGCCGCCTGCGGGCGCATCGGACCTGCCCGGCCTCGAGGCCGCCGGCACCGTGGCGGCGCTGGGCGCGGGCGTCAGCGGATGGAGAGTGGGCGATGCCGTGTGCGCGCTGACGCCGGGCGGCTCCTATGCCGAGTACTGCACCGTGCCGGCGCCGCAATGCCTGCCGCCGCCGAGGGGCTTCGACATGCTGCGCGCCGCGGCGCTGCCCGAGAACTATTTCACCGTGTGGCACAATCTCTTCGAGCGTGGCCAGCTCAAGGGCGGCGAGAGCGTGCTGATCCATGGCGGCGCCAGCGGCATCGGCACGACGGCGATCCAGCTCGCCAAGGCGTACGGCGCCACCGTGCTGACGACGGTGCGCACCGAGGAGAAGGCCAGGGCGGTGCGTGCGCTCGGCGCCGACCACGCCATCCTCTACAAGGACAACGACTGGGCCGCCGAGGCGAAGAAGCTTTCAGGCGGCGTCGATGTCGTGCTCGACATGGTGGCGGGCGACTATCTGCCGAAGAACCTCGGTCTCCTGAAGGAGGACGGCCGCTGCGTTGTCATCGCCGTCCAGGGCGGCGCCTCGGCCACGGTAAGCGCCGGCATCGTCATGATGAAGCGGCTCACCCTCACCGGATCGACGCTGCGTCCGCAGAGCATCGCCAGCAAGGGGCGCATGGCGCAGGGCTTGAAGGACAAGGTCTGGCCGTTGCTCGAAGCGGGCAAGATCAAGCCCATCATCTACAAGACCTTCCCGCTCACGGCGGCGGCCGCAGCGCACGCTGAGCTCGAGCGCGCCGACCATGTCGGCAAGGTCATGTTGACGGTGTAGCTTCGGAGCGCGGACCTCCAGGTCCGCTCATGCTCATGATGCGGACCTGGAGGTCTGCGCTCCGTCAGTGGCGGTGCGTCTCGTCGGTTTCGGGCTGATCGGCATCCGCCGGATCGACCGGTCCTTCGACATCCGGCGGCGTTTGCACCAGCTCCTCCGCCGACGTGTCCGGCATCGGCTCGCCTTCGGCAGCGGCGCGCGCCGCCGCCTTCTTCTTGGCGGCGTCCTCGCGGGCGGCCTTGCGGCGCGCCTTGTCGACGGAGTCGTTGAGATCCTTCAGCGAGCACAGGCCGAGCGTCACCGGATCGCGCGGCCGCACGTTCTGCATGTTCCAGTGGCTGCGGTCGCGCACTGATTGGACGGTGCTCTTGGTCGAGCCGACCAGCTTGGCGACCTGCGAATCCTGCAACTCGGGATGGACCTTGAGCAGCCAGGCGATGGCGTCGGGCCGATCCTGGCGCTTGGCGACCGGGGTGTAGCGCGGGCCCTTGGAGCGGGCCACGGGCTCGGGCACGTCGCGCGGGCTGAGCTTCAGGCGGGCCACCGGATCGGCCTCGGCGCGCTTGATCTCTTCCTTGGTGAGTTGGCCGTTGGTGGTCGGATCGAGGCCTGTCATGCCGCCCGCAACTTCGCCGTCGGCAATCGCCTGGACCTCGAGCGGATGCAGGCCGGTGAAGGCCGAGATCTGGTCGAACGTCAGGGTGCTGTTCTCGACCAGCCAGACCGCGGTGGCCTTGGGCATCAACACTTGTGACATGGGTTCTTCTCCTGAGCCCGGATATAGAGGCCGCCCCTGCCCCCGCCAACCTGAAAAGCGCCCCAAAGTTGCAGGGCAGCGCATGGCGGAAAGAGGGCCAAACCCGGGAAATGGTCCAAAAGGAAACGGCCGGGCAGAGCCCGGCCGTCCCTGAAGACTTACGCTTCGGATCGCTTACTGGATGACGATCTCGACGCGGCGGTTCTGCGGCTCGCGCACGCCGTCGGCGGTCTGGACCAGCAGGCCCTGCTCGCCGCGGCCGATCACGGTGATCGCCTGCGCCGGCACGCCGTTACGCACCAGGGCGTCCTTGACCGCATTGGCACGACGCAGCGACAGCGCCATGTTGTAGGCTTCCGGGCCCGACGTGTCGGTGTGGCCGGTCGCCGTGATGCGGGCGTTGCCCTTGCTCTTGAAGGCGGCAGCAGCCTGCCCGATCGTCGTCAGCGCCTGCTGGGAGAGGTTCGAGCGGTCCCAGTCGAAGAACACCATGAACGACGGCGGCGCCACCATCGGCGGCGGCGGCGGGGGCGGCGGCGGAGCCGAGCCGAACTTCAGCTGCAGACCCAGCATCACGCTGAAGTTGTTGTTGGTCCACTGGGCGCCGTTGATCGTCGGGTTCGACGTGCCGTAGTAGCGGCCGTCGAGGTTCACGCGGAAGTTCGTGTCGACGTTCCAGCCCAGGCCGACGATGCCCTGATAGGCAAACACCGTGCTGCCCAGCGAGGTGTTGCTGTCGACCAGGCCAAGACCCGCACCAGCGCCGATGTACGGCGTGATCACCGAGGCCGGCATGAAGTCGTAGTACAGGTTGGCCATGATGCCGAGCTGGCCGACCTGGTTGTTGAGCGCCGTTCCGGGGATGCCGACGTTCGTCGTGTTGTTGCGATAGATGCCTTCCAACTCAACGCGCGGGCCAACGAAGTCGTAGCCGATCACGCCGCCAGCCATCCAGCCGGTATTCGGGTTGACGCTGACCACCGGCGGCAGCGTCGGATTGTTAGGGCTGGCGTTGAAGTTCAG
>FODP01000047.1 GCA_900110395.1 Rhodospirillales bacterium URHD0017 | reverse complement strand
GGAGCCGCGAGCAGGTGGACGTCGAATACGAACAAGGCCTGCCCGCTCGAGGCGTACTAGCAGCCTTCCGGCTGTCATCGGACACCACTGCTGCCGCCCCGAAGGGTTGGCACTCTCAGCCGATCCAATTCCCGCGACATAGCGTGATAGCTCATGAAGCCCGCGCGCCTTAGCGCGGCGGCACAGCCTAATGTTCCTTCCAGCCATCGAGCAGGCCACCCCATTCAACCACGCCCTTGTCCGCATCCAAGTCTAGTTTCGCGTACTGCCGAACGTGCTCGAGGAAGCGGTCGGGTTGTCACGCAATCACCTTGTCGTTGAGCTGGTCATGCACAAGCGCGGGCGCTCGATGAACTGCCACCAGCTTCCTTTGGCGCGTCGAGAACGTCATGCCGTCGCAGCCGGGCGAGATCTGGTCGAGGGGCAATCGGTCCAGGGAAAGACTATGCCGACAGTGCCCAGCCGATAAGCAGCAGCATGCCCAAACCGGCAATAGCCGGTCCCAACATGGCTTGCCAGCGCGATGGCAGAGTCTGCGCCGGCTGCAGCTCACCTTGGTGCCGTGCCATTGTCTCCTCCCAATCTCGCCGACGAGAGATTAGTGCTACAGCCGCCAGCCTGTCGTGTAGCAATAAAGTGGTATTGCAGCTGCGAAGGCATCCTCACCCCGGCCGGCAGGTTGCGCCGCTGCTCGACTGTTCAGCAGAACGATTGATGCCGCGCACTCGTGAGGGACATCGCCTGAGAGTCGTTCCCGGCTGGCTTGCTCAACGCGTGGCACATCAAACTCTTGTGGGCCATCTCGAAGGACACTTGCGAGTCGCCTGCCGAAGGGCCGGCCATGACGTTGTCCTTTCATGCTTCCTACAGGACCACACGAGGCGAGCGGCGGTTTCACCGAAGGATTAGCCTTCTCGGCTGACCATCTCCCACCAAATAGCTAGAGCCCGCTATCCGCGCGAGGTCCAATTTGCACGGGCTGGGAGTCGAAATCTGCACCCCCGGCACGCAAGGGAGATGTCCACTTTCAACAAACAAAAGATTGGGAGAACCAGGATGATCGATATTGCTGAGGAGGTAAGAGAAGTCGTCGTGTTTCACCTCGGTCCCGGAAAAACGGCCATGACAGAAGACGCCAGGCTCACCGACCTTGGCGCCGACAGCATCGACATCTATGAGGTCATCATGTCGCTTGAGGAGAAATTCAACATCAATATTGACGACCGCGACGCGCAAGGTTTGGTCACTATCGGCGACACGATTGCGTTTATCAAAAGCAAGCTCAGCTGATGGAGCGAGGCGATCCGATCGGCCGCGGGCAACATCGATGAACGTTCTGGAAGAACTGCATGCGGTAGCGGCCAAGCTGGCGGCCTACGACGCCCGACCGACCTGTGAGTGCTGCGGCCAAGGAAAGCTTAAGTTGATCGACGAACGGCCGGATGCGATTTTCGGTGTGCTGGGCATGACATGGCAGACGCTGAAGTGTGACTGTCGTGAGTGTGGCAAACTCACAATCGCCTGAGCCCGGCCGGGCAGTCTTGGCCGACGCCTTGAAATCGCGCGTGGCCCCGCGTCAATCCAAGCCATGACGGCCCGCGATGGCGGCGCCGATTTGCCCTCAGCGCGTGCGCCACGGGAATGGCGTATTCCAATTGTATGCATGCTGCGCACAGCTGCGGTTTGGAGGACTGGATGCCGGTCTATGTTGAGATTTCACCACTCCACCGGCTGGTGACGATTGTTGCTCGCGGCACGCTTACGGCCGACGAGGTGCGCAGTTCGGCGCAGAAGCTTGCCGAAGCCCGCGTTCGCCGCTTCGCCAAAATAGTCGAAGTCGCCGGCGCGCACCTCGATCTCGCTCCCGCAGACATTGCGCACCTCGCGCAGACACTGCGCGGTGACCCCGATAGCCGCGGACCGATCGCCTTTGTCGTCGCCGCCAACCGGGGTGCCTTCGCTCGCCAATTCGCCGCGTCCACCGCACACGAAGGGCCGGTCGACGTATTCCACAGCCTGAGCGAGGCGCGCGCCTGGATCGCGAGGACTCAGCAAGCCGGCCCCCAAGCGGCAAACAGTCGTCCAACCCCGCAGGCGGCGAAATACGAGACGGATCTCTTGTCCGATCCGGGACGACAAGGAACGATGATCCGCGGGACGCGGCAGCGTGAAATTACCACGCGCGAGCTGGTGAGCTAGGGCTCGGGGCTGGAAACTGGCCAGCAACCAACAGAAGCACGCCAGAGTCAAAATCTGACTCACTGGAGCGGTTTGTCAGGCCGGCGAGCCGGAGTCCAACCGGAGGCCAAAATCGCTGTAGGAATCAAAAACCGGCCCTAGCGGCGATGCGTGGCGACGTGCCGCGAGATCAGTCCGGCTTGCTTGCGCAGCGACGTCCGCGGCAACGCTCTCGAGCTCAGCCGTGGGAGCCCGCACGCTTGGCACCGGGCCGATGCCGTCCAGAGGTTACTTCCCCTTGAGCAAGTAGCCGATGACGGTACCGACAATGCCGCAGGCCCACTTGGCGTCGTTGGCGGCGTACTGTTTAGAGAGGATCATGTAGAGAACTGCGCCAAGAATAGCGAGAGAGACAATGACCTGCGTCGCTGTCACGAGACGGCTGTTAAGCTCCTTCGAACCACTCGCTTCCACGATTTCGACGAGATCACTTGTACCCAGCGGCCCTTGCCGGCCCAAAGAACCCGGCTCCGCTGCTTGTTCGGGGTGCAACTGCAACCATAGTCCTACCCGGCGATCGGTTTCACCGATGACATACATGGCTGCTTCGCGCAGCCTGATGAGTCGGGACCGGCTAACCAACCGAGAGAGAGCAGCGAGTAGCAGTATGCCAAGCAGCGCACCGGTAACGATCCAGTGCTCAGGCATGTATTCAGCCAGGTATTCAGGCATGTATTCAGCCAGGTATTGAGGCATGTATTTCCTGCTTTTCTGCCCAGAGGATGAGATCGAGGCCCGCGCCTCGCCGTCATCTGGGGAAGTCCTCAGCCGCGCACTTGATGGTCCAGGCGCCAAGCCGTGTGGTCACCCGCAGGGGAACTGGCGCCGGCGAATGCGAAGGCCGAGCGATGTCGTTCTACCGAGAACCGATGCGTCCCGGCCTCGGTGATCTCCAAGGTTCCTTCGATGCCAACCTTGGCGAGTCCCATGCGGACTAGAAGTTCCGTGTGGGCTTCACCAACGAGTTTGGGCAGGCCGCGCCACAGGTAGCGAAGGGCGCGAAGCTCGTCCGCGCTCATAGAAGCGTCTGGGCTGCTGCGGTTCGGCATCTCACGGGTTCTCTAAGGCAGCAAGGACGACTGCAGTGTAAGCCGTGCTCGAGCAGCCTACGATGGACCAAAAGAGGTACCGCAGTGCGCCCAGGGGGCCGCACGCCCCTGTTCCGCATCCGCGTCAACTCACGGATTGGGCAGGTTCAGATCCTGCGGGCGCGCAGCACTGCTTGCGGCGTAACGCTCTCCACCTATCGAAGCAGCTTGTTCGCGCGATTCGTAAACGCGACGAACCTGGCGATTGACCACCTGCCATCGGCTTGTCGCCTGAACATATCCATGCCTTCCTCCGTGGTCGTATCCTTGCCTCCGGCTGACTCGGTTGTAAGGGTCCATGTCAAACGCACCACCGCAACATCGCCGGCAACCACAATCTCGTGAGCGTCGGGATTTGCATAACGCAGCTTGACGTCGGACTTGGCCAAGATGCCCGTCAAGTTTGCACAGAGGGTTTCGCGCGTTCCCTGCGCGACCTCCGGGATTGAATAGATAAGATCCGGCGCGAACAGGTCGCATACCCCAATAGCGTCACTGGAGTTGAAATCGGCCGTCCAGCGCTGCAGGCGCTCCGTGATTGCCGCCTTGTCGCCGCCTCGTCGGCGTGTGCCGTCACCATCGTCGAAGCGGTTAGGATGAGAGCGACGAGAGCTGCGCGATGCAAGCCGATCAACTACTTATTCCCTTCGTTGCTGGCGAGTTTTTGATGATATTCTGAACCATGTCGCCGGGGGGAATGCCCATGACTGCGATCGTGAGCGAAGATCTGCTGGATGACCGCCTCGCCAAGCTCGAGACGGCGCGATCATGGAGTCCTCGCCTACTATCCAGGCTCGAGACCCACATTCGCTCTGCTGACGACGACGCGCTGTTTCGCATCAATCCGTTCACTTTCGCGCGCGAACGGAGTCTGCGTGAGGACGAAGTCATCGATCTCCTTCTCCATGCCACGTCGCTCGGGCTCTTTGGCATGGACTGGCTGCTCCTGTGCCCGAAGTGTTCTTGCGTGGTCGAGAGCTTACGTAACCTCGAAAAGGTTCATAGCCACTATCATTGCCCTGCCTGTCAGGTCGACCTTGAAGCGTCTCTCGACGAACAGATCGCCATCACCTTCACGGTCAGTCCCGAGATTCGTGCGATCGCATTTCACCACCCTGAGCAGCTCTCTGCACACGATTACTGCTTCAAGTACGGCGCAACGCGCGACGGCGTCCTCCCGGACGGAAGGCCTTTTGTAGACGTCAAGATCGCGCTCACTAAGGCTGTCAGCTATCTGCCGCCAGGCGAGACCACACGGATGGCGGTAGAAGCGAAGGAAGGATCCATCCTTGGTGTAAGCCCCGAGGGCAAGGCGAGCCTGTTGTTCTCCGTCGAGGGAGCACCCTCCCCGATCAACCAGGTTGCCCACGTTCTCTTCGAAAAAGAAGTGCGAGAGCACATGCCGGGAAGCGTGGCGCCGGGCGCGATCACATTCGATGTGAAGAATGCCACCTATGAGCGGGGGACATTTTGGCTTGCGGTGCTTCCGCCCGGCACAAAGGTAGGCCAGGCACCGATCAGCTTCGTGCCTTTCCTCACCGGCAAGCGTTTGCTCACCACTCAGGCCTTTCGCGACCTCTTCCGCTCAGAGGTGATTCGGGGAAGCGAGGGCATCGGCGTGAAGGACATCACGTTGCTGTTCACCGACGTCAAGGGATCGACGGCCCTCTACGATCGCATTGGCGATCTCAATGCGTTTGCGCTCGTGCAGCAGCATTTCGAGCGTCTACAGGACATCACCACCCGGTTTCGTGGCGCGATCATCAAGACCATCGGCGATGCCGTGATGGCGGCCTTCCTGAATCCGGCTGACGCCGTAGCCGCCGGCTTGGCGATGCGCGCCGACATTGCCGGATTCAACCAGGGCCAGCCCGATCGCCAGCTGATTCTCAAGATCGGCATTCACAAGGGGGCCGCGATCGCCGTCACGCTGAATGAACGCCTCGACTATTTTGGCCAGACCGTCAATATCGCCGCCCGAATACAGCATCTCGCCGGTGCCGACGAGATCTGCGTCTCCGAGGAAGCGTACGACCAGAGCGTCCAAGCTGTCCTCGAGGCCTTCAACGTCGAAGCGAAAGTCGCCAAGCTACGTGGTGTTGAGCAGGATCAGCGGGTCTTTTGCATCTCGGCGCCCATAGCGAAGGTCGCCGCCTAGTCGACACCGGAGGCGGAGATGCCCAGACCGTAATTTGGGCTGGGCATCGCAGGAGCGATTGTGCTCTTCACCGCTCTCTGCCAATCACCGAGCACTGACGTCCACGCGCCTGGAGGCTAGAGGATGGAGTCGGTTGGGGTCAGCTTGAACGCTCGGTTCAGTTGGATCTGGAAATCGGCAACGGCATCGCCGTTGATATCGGCCGAAACGATCGCGTCGGCGTCTAGCGCCGAGGTGTCAGCCTTCCCCGCGCGAATTTAGCATCTGTTGTGAGGTTTCTTGCCAGATGACACCCGCAGCCTCTCCGTTTGCGCAGCACCCCAACAGTTTCATTAGTTTTGTCAAAAACTTTAGCCGTCCCAAAGTGGACTAAGCCTTGCCACTGCGCGGATTGAGGCGTCATGTTCGCCCGGTGTGGGAGGGACGCGGTTCGGCTGGTCGGGGTGGACTAGCTGGCATCCGCCGTTTGGGGTGTGGGACGGTACGGCGAATCCGTGTGGCGCCTACTCAGCTTGACACTGAGCGCGACGAGCGAGCCCCAGGATCTCTTGTGTTGTGGGAGCTGAGTGTAGCACCGAAACCGTACCCGAGGGGGTTCACATGGGGCACTTGTCTGGCAGGTCCGAACCGTCTTCGTTCGACGAGTACTGGCGCGCTTCCAAGGCATGGCAGAGCCGAGGTTTGACGCTCGCGAGTGCCCGGGCTTTGACCAACGCAGGCTTCCTCAATATCAAGGATCTGCAAAGCGCAAACAGTCTCGAGCTTGCAATGATTCCGAGGATCGGCGCCAAGAGCCTCGCCCTTCTCTACGAACTGAAGGGCGAGAAAGTGCCTGATGTCGAGCGGCTCTATGGCAAGGCCAGGCGCTTCCGCAGCATCCTGAATCTAGGCACTGGTGGACCACCAGTCGGGAGCGGGGTTCTCACGCCGCCGGTGGCCCGGTAATGCCGGGTTTGACTTCGTCCGCTCATCCAAATGACTCAAGATATCTTCCTCCTCGGCCACTGCGTCCTTGCCAGCGTGCTCTTCAACAAATCTTTAGCGTGGCCATCAGCATCGCGCTTTCGTTTTGCCAGCAGACTCAGACGCGATTTCTTACGCAGATCGCGTATGGAGTTCGCCTTGGCTTCCAGTAGAGAGCCGGACAGGTCCGCTTGTCTTCTTCGCCCTCGATCTCCTGTTCCTGAATGGCGTGAGCACGGCCGAGCTACTGCTGATCAAGCGCAAGGAACGGCTGCAACGCCTGTTCAAGAAGGAGAGCGGCGGCTTGCGATACAGCGACAACGTTGGGCCTCGGTTCAGCACCAAGCCGGCAGGCTCGGTCTTGAAGGCGCCATCTCGACGCAGGCCGATCGTCCTTACGTCCCCGGCGACCGCGGGATCCGGGTCATGTCCAAGTGCCTCAATCGCGTGGAGTTCATTGTCGTTGGCTGGACAGACCCAGAGGGCAGCCGCTCGCACGCAGGGTGGTCTGTCGCGCTGCGTGCTAGGCCATTGTGAGTAGCTCTTTTGGTCCGACCGTTGGCTGACAGTCCGCGGGTTACGATATCTCAGCCGCTTGCTGAGCCATCCCAAACCCACAGTAAGAGGTTAGGCCCCGTATAGACCGCCCAAACCTCCTATACGGGGCCGCCAAAAACCAGCAGCGTCGGCGACCGAGGGACTGCTATCGGCGCCCATCGACCTTGCGCCGCCGGCAGAGGCCTCTGCATTAGCCCGCTGCGGCGCCGCAAGATCGGGCTGCAGATGGGCGAAACAGGTTGTCGATAGCCTCGTGCTTGGCATCGCAACGCTCATGTTGACGACAAGCTCGTCCAGAACGGCGCTCGTAGCCCTGACGTCGCCAATCACCTGCCGTATCAAGCGCCTCGGTTGTTCGATCCGCGCCAGATGCAATCACAGAATGGTCCCACTTTAGTCTTTGCCGTGTGTGTAGCGTATCGGCCACCTGCGAACCCACCCACGCATGCGGCTGCGGTCCCAGATGAAAAGAAAGCCGGCGCTTCGTAATGTCTCAAACCATCAAGTTGCCAGGGAACTCCAAGGTCCGCTGCGCGCCTGAGTCAAATCTAGGCTTGCCAGTGCGCTTTCCCGCCTCCCGGTTGATGGGCCGCCCTGAGGAGGGCGAAGCGAATCCCATCCGCGTCCTTATCGTCGAAGACGATGCGAACTACCGCGAGATTGTCAGTAGCGAACTGGCGTGGCACGGCTTTGCCGTTAGCAGCTTCGCCAATGGCAACGCGCTGCTTGGCTCGCTCGATGCAGCCGCCGAGGCCGATATCATCGTCCTCGACTGGAGGCTTCCGACCATATCGGGCATCGACCTGCTGCTCCAATTGCGGCAGCGCAGCGTGAACGTCCCGATGGTGTTCCTGACGAGCCACACCCAGCCGGCGAACGAGCAACTCGCCCTCGAACGCGGTGCGCTCGACTTCATCGACAAGACACGGGGTGTCGAGGCTCTGGCCAGTCGCCTCAGGCAGGTGGTTCAAGCCGACAAGCACTGCTGAGCAGCCTGCGGGCCAAGCGGACAGGATGGCTCTTGGGCTCCATCTCGGGTTTGGCTCCTGCCGGGATAGGCGCCGACGGAAGGCGATGAGGGGTTACTTGCAGGGCCACGCTTGTCTCATTGCAGTTATCGCCAGCTGCCGAAAGTCCTCATGCAGGTGCGATAGGTTACTTCGAGGTAGGCCACGACGACCTGGGCTGCCTCTCCCGCGGTGACATCATCAGGAAAGCAGAACCGATACCGTGGGGGAAGTAACGGAGCGACTCCGACAAGGGCAGTCACTGCTCCGACGCAATAGGTCGCACTGACTATCTCTCTTTCAGTGCGCGGTCCCCGGACCACCAATTGACATCTTGGGAGGTAATCGTAGCCGGTTTGATCGCCATAGTCGTTGCCTGATCCACATCCCAATAACGCCAACGACAGGCCCAGCATCGATAGAACGCGAATCTTGCGCCGCACAGTGTGTGCCCCCTTCAACGTCTGCAAAATCTTACCGCGTGGGAAACACCCTGAAGCAGCCGTGCCTGGCCGTGGCGACAGCGTCTGTCCAACCGATGCCGGGGGATCTGTTCAAGCCCACGAAATCGGAGACCTTCGTCGAGGTGGAGTTCCCGTCGATGTCTTTTCTACGATGCCCACAGTAAGCGAATCAGGCACAAGGCTGGTCATCCAACTTTCAATCCCGCTGGGAAACTCGATGCTGTGCCTTACGTCGCCCTGCAGGCGCGAACAAGGGCGTCTCGTGTATGGTTTTCGTCGGTCGTTTGTAACTCGAGGTGACTTGTCACCCTTACTTCCACAGTCGCCATTGTCGGCCCCAACTCGTCCGGTGGTTCCTATCACGCTGACCGGCCGCCAAGCCTGGAGTCGACGCATACCGCAGCCGCGGAGCGAGGTTCTTTGGTAGTACCGCCGCGCCGAAGTAGCCGCGATAGCAGACAGGATCGGCGCCCGCAGCTAGCGTCGACCGGCTGCGATCCTTTTGCAGCAGGACCAGATTGGCTCATGACCGACTTGACTGAAACCTTCGTTCGGAACTTGGTGCGAAGCCTCTACCACGCAACCGAGGGCAAAGCCCCTTGGTGGTCGCTACCCCACAAGATGAACGGCGCGATCTGGGAAGGCATCCAGAGGGCGACCGATCGCGGTTGGATGCTGCAGGACCGTAGCAGTGTTTGCTTGACCGACGCCGGACGCGAACTGGTGGAGAGCTGGTGGACACAATCGCATTCCCGCAAATCGCCTGCGGCCGGCGCTGGATCGATGCGATAACCGCACATCGCGTAAATGCCGTGGCCTGAGAATGGACTGCCCTACTCTCGACCACCGAACTGCAGCAGGCTGAAGACTTGCTAGGCCAGATGTCCGGAGTGGATTACGTCCATGGATAGTTTGTCTTTCTTGGGTGTCCCTCAGGACCTTCAAAGAAGCCCACCGTCATGCATGCCGTGAAGAGTGAGTGGATTGAGCTTGAGGGCGACCACAGCATCAGCCTCACCGATGAAGGCCGCAGGCGACGCACGCGGGATAATGAGGGGCGGGCTAGAGGTTCTTCGCGACCACTTAAGTACCTCCTATGGCCCGTGTAGAAATCCAATGCGACCGACTATGACAATTTCATGCGACGGTATACGCAAGGCAGCAACGAGGGCAGACCGCGTCGTCCCACAGAAGCGGTCGACATCGCTGCTCGTTACCTCGTCTATAAGGTTTTCGACGCTATCAGCGGGACGCCGGAAACGTGGCGGCCGCTACTGGAGCTTGAAGAGAAGATAGAAACCTTGGCGCGGGCTGTGGAACGCGGTTGGGTTGTGGTGCTCGACCACCGACGAGAAGGCCAGCCTACGGTGCGGGTTGTCGTGCTTACTGACGACGGACGGCGGATGGCTCGCAGGAACCTTCATTAGATCTCCTCTGACTTTCGGAAGCTCCGCGGTACGGCGTGGCGAGCCGTGGAGCGCGGATGCCTTTTCGTTCGGAGGACGAGGGAGGCGCCCGAAAAACGCAGAGTGCGGCGCTGACGGCGCGTAGGGAAAGGGAGGATGACAATCCCTGCCCAATGGGCCTCGCCATCGTTGTTGGTTACTCAATTGAGCGCCAACGGTAGAAGGTAGTGGCATCTGAGTTGCCGCGATCAGGAAACGGCAGCCGACTGCTATAGGCACGCCGTTCAGTGCGATCACCTGGCCAAGTTCGCGCTCTCGGACGCAGACCGCGACGTAGTGATGGCGGCATCAAGAGAAAGTCCGCACAGTCTGTTCCTGAAGCCGGCAAAAAACCCCGGCAAACAATCACTCGGCATTGGGCGACGGGAATTTCCAGTGAATGATCACAGCGTAAGGTCATCCGTCGATCTTGGTGAGCGACGACTGAGGCTGATCTCGCGATGAAGTTTCTCGCTCAACTGCGGCAGGTGACGAACCCCACCTCCGCCAAGTTGCTGGCGGAGTTCAGGCAGCGAGTCGCCGCTGAAGTGGTGAAAGTGAAAGCCACGGCGCAAGGAACCACTGCAAAGCCTGTTCAGGAAGGAGATTAGCGGCTGCGCTACAGCGAACACGTCATCGGTGACGGTCCGTCCTGGCGCACGCTCGCGGGTTACGAACAGAGCTACGTCATCATGGGCGGGCTCTTGCTGGCGGACGGCATCATCGGCCCACTGTCCATCCGGCCCGAGGCCGATCGGGCGCGGCTCGCCGCCCATACCGTCGTGCTGCCCGCCGCGTTGCCGGCGCGCGCCTGAGCATGCTGCGCCTGCCCGCTGTGCTCTAACGGCTTGGATGTCACCGCAGATCGGTTTGCTTTCCGCCGGTCCTGGGGCTGCCGATGCCTGCTAGCGCAGAGCGCTGGTCGCGGAACGCCTCTCACCAGACTGGCTGCCTTCAGCGCATTGCGCCGCGCACGACCGATCTTCAGAGTGCCGCTCGTTCCGCCCTCCAGGCTAACGGCATCACATGACTCGCGAAGTTTGGCCTTTGCATTGCTGCAAGCCATAGGGCGAGGCCAGAAGCGTGCGCGTGCATGGAGGTACCCCGAAAGAGTTCACGTCGAAATCGCCAGTCCGTGACTATCCTTTGACCAGTCCGTGACTATCCTTTGAAAGGCGTGTTGCGTTGCGCGCGTCTGGGAGGGATCGGGCGGAGAGGCCGCCCAGCTTCTGCAACGACTTTGCGGGCATCTGTGCCGATGAAGCGCGAGACACTGATGGCCGTGTGCCAACTGACAGTTATCAGTGCTGCGGCATTGATTTTGCCGTGCTCATTGATCGATCTGAAATTCGACACTGACTTCCTCGGCATGCTGGTGCAGGCAATGCTTGGGAGTGTTGCGCTCTCGCTGATGGTCGCGGTCTGGACTGATCAGGAAGATTAGCTGGCCATCAGGTTGGCACGCGAAATTGCGATCAGCTCTCACGGCCGTCCTGAATGATCGATTCCAAGGGCGACCTCACCTCGGCCGATGCGATGACACTGTTGGATGTACTAGCTGGCGCGGGGAGCGCTATCGTACAGAAAGCTGTTCGTTGGCCCGCAGTACAGTCTTCCATGACCGGCGAAGAGCTGCTGGCGGTGTGTTTCAAGATCAGGGCCTACCATGAGCAAGGGCCTGTCGGTGCCTTGGCGATCGTCTGCACCCCCGAACAGATCGTAGAGTTTGCCCGCCTGTTGGGCGCACTCGCTGCCGCCGACCGGCCCATCAAGATGTTTTCCGGTCTGAGACAGGCGCACAGTTGGCTGGGCTACCAGAAAAGTTAATGCCTGTTGGGCGCCGAACGATTTGCGCAGGTGTTCAGGCCCACGCAGATTACCCGGGAATCGGAATGGGCCTCGAAGGCCTGGGCGCGGATGGATGGCGCCACTCTCCGAAGAATCGCGGACATTCTCAAAGGCCCGCGCCTGACGACCAGAAGGCGAAGATTCTTGCCACGCTAGCGTCCATCCCGCCGCCCTGCTCGTGCGACGCAAGCTGGAGGAGGGAGCCGCGAGCAGGTGGACGTCGAATACGAACAAGGCCTGCCCGC
>FODP01000048.1 GCA_900110395.1 Rhodospirillales bacterium URHD0017 | reverse complement strand
CGATCGGCTCACCGCACCGTGGCTGATCGACGGTCCCATCGATGGCCAGAGCTTCCTCCAGTACGTCGAAGAGGTCCTCGTGCCCACGCTCAAGCCGGGCGATATCGTCATCTTCGACAATCTGGGCTCTCACAAGGGCAAGGCTGTTCGCAGCGCCATCCGTGCGGCTGGCGCCAAGCTCTTCTTCCTGCCCAAGTACTCTCCCGATCTCAATCCGATCGAAAAGTTCTTCGCCAAGCTGAAGCACTGGCTGCGCAAGGCCGCCAAACGCACCGTCGATGCCGTCTACCACGCCATCGCCGATATCCTGCCTCTCACTACACCTCGCGAATGCTCAAACTTCTTCGCTCAAGCAGGATACGTTCAACCTAAACCCATCACGCTCTAGGTCGGAAGTGATGCGCCGGCTGATCGAGGCGGGCCTCAAGCTGAAGGGTAAGTCCCGGTGACGATGCGGGGTCCATCACGCCAGATGCGTCGCATTCTACGTCGCCTTGTCCTACCCGGTCTCATGGTGCCAACTGTAGCCGCCGCACAGCGCCGTGATGACCGGGCTCAATTCGATGCGCGAATGAACGTGCTCGAACGATCGGTATCGGAACTATCGATCCAGATCGAACGGCTTAAGGCGAGCGACCAAGAACTTGGACGAAAAATAGATGCGATGCGCGCCAATTACGACCAGCGTTTAGAACGGCTGGAGAAGGGAGCCGCTCCCAAACCGCTTCCTCGTGGCCGATCCAAGCCGTAACCCTCTAAGGCTGACACGCTTTTGGAGTTGGCCGCAGTCGTATCATTGTGCTCAGCGCGCCATGGAACGAGAATTCACGAACTGGGCACGGTCGATTGGTGCGTCACTGAGCCAGGCAAACGCGGACGCAACATCGCGAAAGACCCGTAATGGTCTCGCGGCAAGTACTTTAGCGTTGAACTTCTCGGCCTGCTCGTGGAGTTCATCGGACGCCGCGACTACTGCGACCCTGCCCATCAATTGGTCCACTTCGTGGCTTCGGATACGGGCTCCGATCGAGACAAGGTCTTCCTTGCTCATCTCAAGACGGCAGTTGTCCATGTGGAAAATCTTGCCAAACGACAGCGTGGCCGCTGCCGCCAGCTCATCTAGATAGCCGTCAAAATCCGTCTTGGTCAGTACCCCGCTACCGGTCGCCGAAACGATCCGATGATCGTGATCCACCCCCCAGGTTATAGGCATTGGCAACTCCCACTAGATATTTCCCTTCCAACGATAGTGCCAATCTCACATTGGCGACTGGCTGGGACTCAATCTTAGATGCTACCCAGAGTCAAAATCTGACTCACTGGAGTATTTTGTCGACCCGGTGAGTTCCCACCTATCAGCCGCAAGCTAATTCGATCCCTGAGTCAAATTCACCGGCCTAGCGTCGATCCAGGGGTTACCGGACGCTCCTGCGGGCCATGCGCCGCCCCTCGCCAGTAAGTGACGCGCTCCTCACCTTAGTCGTTCCCTTCCCGTCGTCTCGCACGAGAGCCCAACCTGCTTTGGCAGGTGTCGTATCTGGGGCAACGGGAGGACAAGCCAGCAACGCAGGTCGTGCGCTCTATTCCGCACGCGCCTCGCCGCTGAGAGGATCGTGCGGAAACTAATCGAGCTGTGCACTTCTGCACACATTTAACCGTCACGGAACGAGCAACAGAAGCTCTGAACGCAACGTTCGGTCTACGGGCCCATGCAGTATGCGGTCCGAGTCGTTGGTGTTTTATGGTTCCGCCGTTAGTGCTGGTTGTAGAAGATGAGTTCCTAGTGCGTATGAATGCAGTATCCCTTCTGGAGGAGGCAGGCTTTGGTGTGCTCGAAGCCGCCAGTGCTGACGATGCCATCGCCCTGCTCATCCGCTTTCATGGTCAACTCACCGAGAACGACTTTGTCGGGCTCGACAAACTGGCATCCGACACACGAGGCAAGGCTGCGTTCGACTGCATCTTCGACATGACCGGCGTCGAAAAGGTGGAATTGTCGTCGGACTTTGTCGTCAAGCGAGGCGATCTGCCTCAGGCGTACAAGGGTCATGAACGGATTTATGTAGTGCCGCAGGATGACTTAAAATTACTAGTCCGCTTCTATGCGGCCTCTCAAGGGGCGAAGGGCTGGAAGGCACCCTTTGTTGTGGCGACACTGGACGACGCGCTCCGAATGCTGAGCGTCGACATATCTGAGTTTGAACCATTCCCGCCAACCGCGGCCTAACGCCGGCCGTCGACCTTGCGGCCAGGCAGCTCGCCATCCGAATAATCGACCAGCGCCCGACCGCTCCGCTTCGTGAGCCGATCGACGGCCGCGGGATGGCGTTCAGGTCGCTCACTAGCGTCCAGGCGATAGTCCTGCATGCCTGCTTCCTTGATCGGCTCTATCACGGCGAGGTAGGCCTCGCTGCCACACTGCGAGCAGCTAAAGGTCTTGTTGCGATAGTCGACATTCTGAAGGCCGCCGATGCTCAGCGGCGCGTAACGTCGGCAGACATCGCAGCGCACCCACATTGCGCCGAACGTCTTGCGAAGCGCGCGGAATGTGTAGGGTTTATGGGGCCAGGCTTAAGTCACGGCATACGATAACGCCGCCGTTGTCTGAGAGTCCCTATGTCAGCAATGACAGCACGATGCGGCATGCGGGCGCGCAGCAGTGCAGGCAGTTGTCCAATTGAGCAAACGGCGCGACACACATCGTTCCCGCGCCGGCGCAGTCACTGGTTTCAGCCCCATCGAGCCCGACCCTAAGAGTCCCGGACCCAACGTGAGTGCCATCGGCGTCAGGGTGCGTACTGAAGAAATACCGAGAATCTATGCCTGATCAGCCTCATCATTGCACCGTAGGCGGTGCAGCGGGAATTTGGATTGTGTGGCGGACGTTCTTTCCTAGTTGTCGCTTGTCCACCTAAGCCCCCCATGACCTAGTGACCGTGCGCACTTGAGTGGCGCCTACAGGGAGAAAACAATGGCAGTGACTTGGACGACTCGGTGGAAAATCGTGAACCAAGAAGTCGGCCGCAAGTGGGGCAAGATCGCTATCGAGTTGTGGACGAAGGCTGGTGCGACTAACGCGCGTGCCTATTCGGTCATGATCGGTCCCAATGTCGGTCAATGGGTATTCGCCATTGAGTTTTCCGACCTTGCTGCATTTGGGAAAGCGCGCGATGCAGTGCGCGCCAGTCCCGAATCCAAGCAATGGAACGAGGAATTGCCCAAAGCCGGCAATGTCTTGATGGATGCCGGTCTCTTTGACGACATCAAATTCTAGCCCGTGTTTTGCTCGTTAAGGCTGCGGCGAAGCTATCCTCGCCGCAGCTCGTCCGGCTCTGAATGCCCGATGCGGTCCTAGCGTCGCTTCGCAGCCTTCTTCTTCTCGGCCGCTGCTTTGGGCCGCTGCGGCGCAGCGAGCATTCGGCGTACCGTCGACTCGAAGAGTGCGTTTGGCTGGGGCCGGAGCTTAGTCTTGGAGGGCTTGCGCATGTCGTTAAACCGAATGGCTAATGGGCTAGTGCCAATGTTTGGGGAATGAGGTCACGAACATCGTATCCGCGACGCACCATTGACGGCGAGCGCAGCAGATATGCTGTTTTTACCTTACCCTGCATTCGCTCCCGATTGTATGCCGTCAGCACTCCCAAGCGCGCAGGGAATCGCGACGGTGGCGCACTCACTGAAGAAGTCCGAGTATTATCGCCAGAGGGCTGCCGAGGCACGGGAAAAAGCCGCGGGCATGCAAGACGTGGCCGCCAAGGAAGCCATGGAGCAGGTAGCCACCAGCTACGAGCTTCTGGCGAAAATGGCCGCTAAGCACGAGGTTGCCGATTCAAATTAGACCCTGCAGGGAAACCTTCAGCGCCGTGGGTCGACCTTGCGGCCCGGCAACTGTCACACCAGGCGCCGCGGACAAGCCAAGAAGGCCGGCAGTGCGGTCGGTTTCGCATCCACCACGTCGCTGGATATTTCTGTGCAACGGAGTACCGATCTCGCCTGCTACGCGGTTTACCCGTGCCGGTTTGCCTCGTTTCCGGCGCGACCGTTGCGACACAGCGGCTGTGCGCAATTCCAGCTAACCAAGAAGCGCCGTGGCTGCGGAGATGATTGGGACAACCGCAACTGGGATGGCGGGCGTAGCGATGCTGTTAGCTCCGGCTTTTCATTTGGCGCCACGCTGCGCGCGCCTCCGCTTTACAAGCGGGCTTACCAAAGAACTGGCTGGTTCTGTAACCACTTTGCCTCGCAGCTCATTGGCCTCTTGGGCCTTCGCCGGTTGACCAAGGGCCCGGCAATGACTGGCGCTTTCGAGCAGCGCTGCGCTTCCGTCTTCAGTGATAGCGTGCTGGGCCTGCTCCTCGCACTTCGCGGCGTGCTGAAAGCACTCTAAGGCCGACTTCATGGTGGTGCGCGTCGGGGGAGTCCAGCCAGAGGCCAAAATCGCTGTACGAGTCAAAAACCGACCCTAGCGGCGATCTCCGCGAAGCAGCATCAGACTGCGCGCATAGGACTCGTTGTCGAGGCAGGTGCGAAAGTCGTCCGTCTCTGGCTGGAGTCCAACGCGCAGACAAGCCTCGTGCGCGTCAGCGGCCACGCGAGCGAAGCTGCGGGCGAGCCAATAGTCTTTTCGTTCCAATGCACGGATCGTTTGGGTTAGGCAGATCTCATTGAGTTCGCTGGCCGGGCTTGTGCCCTCCTCGCGGCAGATGCGCTGCGCTTGGCTTCTTTCCGAGGCCGGCAGGACAGAGGGCAGGAAGGCTGCGAATGCGCCAACAATCAAGACGCTGCCAAGCGCGATGGCAGCATGCAATCGGCTATTGGTCATGGCCGTGGCTGACTCCAGCAGCGGTTCGCCGCTTTACTTCCAGGGAAATTCTATGAGGTGTGCTTTAGCGGGCTTCGACAAGAGTTGGGCCCCTGGCGGGCCGCGCAAGTGCTTTCGCTCTTAGCGCGGGCAGTGGGGGGTGCCACTCCTGGTCGTTCCCCAAGGTTTTATCGCCAGGCCGCCACCCTGCTGTTGATCAGGGCAGGACTATCAACCTCGACGATGGTCCGCTCCGTCACGTGATCAATCGGTGGCGCAAATTCGCGGCAGGCATTGCGTGGCCACTCGCGCGCTCGACGCGAAACGCCGCCCGGCTTGGGGCACGGGCGGCGACTGGCGCTCTTCACATGCTTCACTTGGGGGATGGGAAGCACTCAAACAACCGCAGCCCCGCGCAAGAGTTGCAAGCAACCGTGACCGATCGGTGTCCAGAGCACGCAATATCGCGGGGAGACAGGCTAGATTTTTGATAGCACTCCTGGCCGCAGCCAAGTAAGGCGGCGACCTCCGGCGCGACTAGTGTGTCGCCCGGCTCCGAAGACAACTGGTTCGGATTGAGCCGCGAAATTGCGATCCGCTGTCATGGCCACGATTGGTGACAAGGCATTAGCTTGCTCCCTGGGATGGGAGTTGCATGGCTTTGAACTGGACGATTGATTCTAAGGCGCGCCTGTTCACGGCGTCCGGTGACGGCGACGTTACCTTGGCCGACGCGATGTCACTCCTTGAAGCGCTTGCTGGCTCGGGTGCACTACCATATCGAAAGCTGTTCGACAGCCGTGCCGTGAAGTCTTCCATGACTGGCGATGAGCTTCTCATGGTGTGTGCCAAAATCAGGGCCTTTCATGAGCAAGGGCCTGTCAGCGCCCTTGCGATAGTCTGTACTCCAGAGCAGACCGTAACGTTTGCCCCTCTATTGGGTGCACTCGCGGCGGCTGACCGGCCAATCAAACTGTTTGCTAGCCTGCGACAAGCACAAGCTTGGCTGGGCCACCAGAGAAGCTAAACCAAGTTGCGAAGGCTGCTTCTACTCTTCCCACCAAAGAAAAGGCCCGCTTGGGCTAATGCTGATGCATATCGCGCGATTTGCGGATCCGGTTAGTCCGGCTGCCCGGAATGCGAGTCGTGCGAGCTGTTCCCCAATGGCTCGGCGTGCCGGCCAACGAGAATGGTAAACGGAAACGGCGCTCTTGGGCATGGGCGGCGAGGCACTGTTGCTGCACTCTGGGGCAGGTGAGAAGCGTAAGCTCAAAGCCACTGGCTCACGACCCACTGCCCTCGAACGTCCTCGAACACGACGGCACGCTCCGGGCCGAATCGGCCCACCCACAGTCCTTTACGGTAAACATGAACTTTGCAGGGAAACGGTCGGAGCGTTGCGGTGCCGCAGGTCTGCATGATGACGCGGTCGGGCACCTGCTTCCCCTCTAGCTGCGTCACTTCCTGCTCCGTCATCCCACGTTGCAAACGCCGATCGCTGCCGTCACACGCGCCTAGGCTAAGACACAACAGCGCGAGCATCCTTTTCATTAATTCCTCCCTATTTGGATCGAACGTAACGCGCGCGGGCGGCTCTCGCTTTTCGCTACGATGACCAGGCTTCCAGCAAAGGCGGTTGGTCGGTCAGAGCCACCGCCATCAGGGCGATGGCGCAAACCACCCGGGGGTCATTCGATATTGCCGCCAGACCCTCTGGGAGCAGAGACTTGGCCCAGGCTAGGTCTGCCGTGTAATGAGGCGCGTCGAGCCACCCCATAAGGCCCGTTGTTCTGACCAGGACCATGCCACTTGCGCGAGCCTCGATCAGAAACTTGCTGTTGAGTTCATTGGAATCGCCCACGCCAAGCACGGCGCAGTAGATTCTCGCATCGAGCGCACGAGACGCATGCTCCCGCAGGCACCGGTTCGCAATGGCGACCAGCAGAGGTACCGAGACCGTTCGCTCCATGGCTCAGCAATGACGCGAGCGGTCTGAGCGTTAAGTTAGAAAGTCGATTTACTCACCGGCCGCGTAGATGTCTGTTGCGGCGCTGAAGAAAAGTGGGCTCAGGCGGCTTGATCGTCCCGAAAACTTCACAATTAATGCTTCAAATTGGTGGAGCCAAGTGGCCACCCCTCGCGAATCGCCGCCGGGGGCCCACCGCCTCCAGGGTAGCCTCTATATGAGCCCCACTGGGACGAGTCCCAGCCAGCAAGCACCCGAACCGACCGACGTAGTTGGCTCGTGGCCGATCCCAGCGTAAGAGTCGCCCGTCTTCTAGTGCAGGCTTTGCACTACGCCACAGATGGCGAATTCCGTCCCGGCGTGGTGCCGAAACTGCATGACCTAGCCGAGGCTATTGCGGTAGTGGTCGATCGGGGATGGATGCTCGATTGTGGCGATAGCGTCTGCCTGACCGATGCGGGCCGGGATCTTAGCCAAACATGGGTAAAATCAACTTGTGCGCCCGATTTCGCCATTGTCGATATAGTGCGCGGCCTAGCTGCGCTTGAGCTGAGCCACCTTTCGTACGCCCATCAAGGTCAGGCCGAAGGAAACGCCGCGCTGCTCAACGAGTGCGAGCGATTGCAAGCGAGACACGGCCGCTTCTTCGACTTCGTCTTGGGCGCCATCGCCATCGGCTATGCGGAGTAGCGAATGTTCCTCGTGCGGGGTCAGTTCGTCTGCCGCCATTCTTGGTTGCTCCCTAGGCTGAGTGGCCGGGATGGTCGCTCACCGTCCAGCTATGGCTCAAGCGCTAAGTATACACAGACAACAGAACCACTGAGACCACCAAGCGGGTGTCTCCTTCCCGACGTGGCTAACCCGGCACACCTGCTGCTCTAGTCATGCAGCGCTTAAAAAAGCGCGAAGAATGGCGGCGTGTCTAGCTACGCCGTTTTTAGTGGTCGAGCGGTCGGAGCGTCACCACGCCACCAAGAACTGCTCGACTTTAACCGCACGCGGATCTCTTCACGGGCCCGCCGTCGGACACCTGTCGCCGCCGTTATCAAGTTGCGGTCGGGTGGTCGGCCAGTCGTAAGCACGTTTCCCGGCGCGGGGAAAAATCGTCTTTCCCGAATAGCCCTGCAAGCGCTGTCGGCGTTGCTCCGTTGGTGTGAGAGGGCGTTGGTCGCGTTGCTGTAGTACCCAGCGACCAAGGGGGGTGGACCATGCGGAAGGAAGACGCGGGTGGCGGTAAGGGGCTTGCGACGCCTTTGGGAGAGCCGGCCGGGCCGGACGTTGTTCCTGGTTTGAACGTTAAGCTGAGCACCTCCGAAGGCCACAACGTCGTCGACGCTTTTCTTGTGGTCGTCGACCACATCGTCGTGGCCAATCGCCAACCTACGACCTGGCAGACGGGATGCCTCTACTATGCGCTTTGCGCGCTAACGATCAGCGATGAAATGAATGCCCGACGTTGGATAGGTCTCGCGCTTCTGCCCGGCGACCAGCAGGAACTGCCGGTCAGCATTCTTCCCCTGCCCACGGCCGAGGAATTGCTTCAGGCGTTGACCCTGATCTCAATGCAATCGGGCACCCCGGCTGGCTGACGAATACCCGGCTCCGCTGCCCCTGCGACAGTTGCGACTCTTGCGACAGTTGGCGAATCGCCGTGCCAGTCTTGGCCGCCCGGTAGGCTTCCCAACGTGCGCGAGCTGCAGCGGCGTTACGTGCTTTGCCCTCGGTCGTCTTTGGTCCCGTCGACAGGCCGCCATGTAGGGGGCAGCGCCACGCGCCTCGCTTGGTCTTCATCGCCGTAGCCCCGCAGCGTCGGCCGAACCATCGGCCTACTTGGCCATCCCAGGCTTTGCAGATGTGTTTAGGCATCGCCTAGGGCCATTTACCAACCGCTAACCCGTTGATCTATCGGGGCGATGGCAGGTCGAAGGGTATCACTTCCGGCCCATTGCTTCTCATTGCTATGCAATAGCGTCGCCGCGTCACCTGTTTCGGGCCTGTTACCAGGGCGCCGAGCTGCCCAGCGCGCTCGCTGCGCCGCTGCGATCCTCTCGCGCCCTTCGGTCGTCTTGGGGCCTGTCGATAGGCCGCCGTGCAGGCGACAACGCCAACGCCCGCGCTTGGTCTCGATCGCCTTGC
>FODP01000053.1 GCA_900110395.1 Rhodospirillales bacterium URHD0017 | reverse complement strand
AGCCGCTCATACAAGCAGGCGACCCCGTCAATCAGCACCGTCGAATGTCCCGGCGACCTGCCGGGAGCGATAATGTCCTCGCCTCGACGGGTGCCCGCTCTGACCTTGATGCGATCCACAACGGCATCCAATTCCGTGTCGCTATCCACGCCCAGACTTCTGAGTTTCTGGATCAGCGGACCAAAAGCCTGTCGCCCCGATCGGTACAGCAAACTGGTCATACGCAACTCCACAGTCCGAAATTCTTGGCCGAGACGAGCATCGCCGATCCCGGCCGGCACTATTGCCTCCCTGGCTGACGATGATGCTGATGGTGCTGTCGAGGCGAGGCGGCTGTTGCCTCGCGAATCTCAGGTCAGGCGCGGCCGGTCGGGTGGTCTGAACCGCCCCGCGTGGTCGCTCCCGAGCAGCGCCTCATTGTCCTATTTAAGGAAACCAAACCTCGTGCAGAGGCACGATCCCCCAGCGCGCCATTCAGGCGTGCTCCAACGTCGTCACTCATCAACGACTCCCACACACAGCGCTGGCTTTGCTGGAGCAGTACCCCTACCGCTCACATCCAGCGCTTCCCACACACACCATGCTCTTTACGGTATGCGGTGAGTATTTGTTATGACAATGCAGCATTGTTTGGTCGCGAGATGTCGCGGGCTTGATTACGCACCAATTGCTCTGCGAGAGGACTAAACGCTTATTCATCCCTAGGGACGCAACGCGATTGCAGTATCGCCCCGTGTTGCGCCATCTCCGATCCCTCATCAGACCGCCGACCTCAGATGATGAGCGACAGAGCCTACTGCAGTTTGTCAGGACAGACAGCGAGTTGCGTCGGCAACCACAGTCACTAGCCACAGCCGATCGATTTCATATTTCGAGTTTGCTGTTAGAAGACGCGCAACGCCGTCGGGCAGCGAGACACGATCTCGATTTGCCTTCCCACACAGCCCACCCAGCAAGGGCACTGCCCGACGGCCCCATACAATCTGCCGCAAGCTTTCCGCACATACTTGGATGTGCCGCAGTAACCTCGTGGCAACGACAACTCGGCCGCCAAAATGGAATCAAGCTGAGCTCACGCGCCTCGCAGAGGACGCGCCGACGGGCAACGAGCGGGTCACGAGATCAAGTGCGACGACTGCGGCCAGGTCTAGTCGCTGACCCGCACCGGGCTAGACTGGTCTCATCAATACAAGCGGACGATCGAAGCGCTTCGCTCCGTCAAAGTGAAGTCGGCCTATCACGATGGCGAACTATGAGCGCTAAATGCTGACGGTGTGCCGGTGTTCAGCCGGCTCCAGGCAGCCATGGACGAAGGCCGCACCGATGAGCTTGTCTTCTCCGCCTTCGATCTTCTGTTCCTGAACGGCGAGAGCGCGGCTCAACTACCACTGATCCAGCGCGGGGGATAGGCTGCAACGCCGCTTCAAGCAACAGTGACGAACCGCTTCGGACCGTCTCAATGGACGCAATATTCTGCGAGCGGGAAATCTCGTTCTTGCTGATGCCCAACTCAGCAGACCCCGCCCAAATCCTAGATGAAGTGCTCGGCGGGGCCGACGCGCTCATCCGTGTCTGCTCGAGGAGCGTGGCGTCGAGGTGCCGCACCTGGTCATCACCGTGACCCTGAAAGGGCAGGTTGTCTTGCGCAGCGACGTCGGTTCGGATGCCCTGCGGGCCGTCGAGGACCTGATCAACTTTGCTTCTGCAGTCAGTTCGTCACAGGACTAGGGACAAGAACAAGCTCACAACGGTGAGGGACAGGGCAAACACCAGAGCGTCCAAAGCCATAGCGATGCGGGCTCCTTCCTTGGGTCGTTCATACCTCAAGAGAGCACCACTCCGTAGGAGGCTCCACGTCGCTTCATGGGTAGCTCTCCTGGCCCTACCGTAGGTTGCTGGTGCACAGACTAAGCTGCCGACACCAACGAAGTCACGCTGCTGGAGGACCGATGGACCGAAGCACAAGCGACGGCGATGATGATAGTGACACCATCGTCCGCCGTATTTTCGCGGCCTATTGCGGCGCGGGCCTCGTGTTCGCGCTGATCGCCTCCGCACTCACGCAATAGCTTGCTTTGGCGAAGGCCACGGCCCGCTCGATGCATTCGATCGAAGCTTGCCATCGCACGGCTTGGAAAGAGTCAGTAGGCGTCCCGGCGATATGGCTCGTTGGCAATCCAGTTCCTTTTTGAAGCCGATGGCCTCCGTCTACAGCGTTGGCTTCCACTCGTGCGCCGACTTCTGCACGTTCGCGATCTGAGCCGGGGTCATCTTTTTGTTACTGCAGCGCGCTTGTAGCAAGCCGAGTCGACAATTTTCTTGTCATCTCGCTGCTCAGATGTGGAAGCGCGGCCACGAGGTTGAGCCATTTATGCACAGCACAAAGTCCTGTGGCACGCCCCGGCCGCCAAAGTGCATGGTCGCTATGACGTATTGAGCGAAGGATGCGGCATCGCGTCAGGTCGCGTCGCCGATTCGACAGCAACTCGGACTGCGGCCGCATACCCGATTCGTCGGAAGCAGTTTGCGAGATCAGGGCTACCCACTTCTGAGCGGGATACTGCTGTTCCACGTATGCGGCCGAGATCTGGCCGTCCGAACTCCATTCGACGAACATTTTGGCTCCCCAAGATCGGCCCGACACAGGCCATCCCAAACCCAATCTCGACGTCACAACCTGCGTGCCCGTTCGGATCTTCGGCAACCCTCGGTCGATCGCCCGTCGCCTACAGCACGCCCTCAACTTTCCTTTAGACTGTGCGACTGCAGCGCAGCTTGCCGGTCAATCTTGTGAAGGTTCCTGCGAGCCATCCGCCGGCCTTCGTCAGTAAGCGCACCTAGCCGCACCACGGCGCCGCTTTTCCGTCGGCGGTCGAACACCTCAATCCAACCGCGCTCCACAGCCCGCGCTAAGGTTTCTCTCTTCTCATCTATGTCACGTAACAGCCGCGACATTTCCGGCGTCCCGCTGATGGCGACGAAAAGGTTATAGACAAGATAACGAGCAGCGACGTCGACCTTATCGGCGTGACAGCTCGCTTTGCCCTCGCGGCTGACTTGTAGATGCCTTGCCATGAACCGTCATAGTTCGTCGTGCCGGATTCGTACAAGGGTCTAAAGAGTTACCTCAGATCGAGAAGGAGAGAGCGCCGCACGACGGGCTCTGCCAGGGCAAATCTCAAATTTACACATTGGCAAGTGGCACGGTCAGCGCACTCGACGGCTGTGCGCTTCGTGTTGTCTGGCCACGGCCTTGCTGTCATCTCATCGGCCGTAGTCGTCAGGTCCTCGCCGGAACGACCGCAGCAATAGCCTTTGCGGCGTCGTTCCTTCGCTCCCCGGTCAATCCGGCTTGCGCCAGCGGTAGCCGAACGCCCTGTAGCATTCGATCTCTCGGAACTTTGAATCCAAGGCCCGGAACTTGTTACGGATGCGCTTGACGGCTGAGCGCACGTTGACCCGGTAGCCGTTCGGCCCAAGGCCAGCGACAAAACCTTTATGGCGCAATCGGTCATAGATGGCGCGATAGGAGACGTACCGGCCGGGCTGGGATCTCAACAGTTCGATGATCCTGTACTCGCCGATCGTCAAATCGAGGTCCGTGCCGTTCCAGAAGCCGCGCGAGTCCTGGAGGACGAGGTTGCCGCAGATCAGCCCTTCCTTATCTGCGGCCGGTTGGTTGAGTCGTGCGAACGCCGCGGCAAGCGTCAGCGCGTTGATAATCGAGTTCGCAACGCTCGGATCGTCAACTGTGTCAGCGCCGTCGGCTGTCCGCGTCGCCAGCGACGCTGAACCGTTAATGAATAGAATAGGCACTTTGCTACCCAAGGTAGAAAACTCGGCCATTGCTTCGAAGCTCGATGCGTCCAACACGCTGCGGTCGAGGACGACCATGTCGACATCCAGGCCGTTCCTTGAAAGGGCACAAACCGATGCGGTGTCCAGCATCTGGAGGGAAAAACCCAAGTCCAACACTTGCTCCCGCTCTTCCAGATCGACATTCGTCAACACGCGGATTGGCTTCGCCTTTTGAGAGGCATGTTGCGGGGCGACGGCTACTGGGGACGCGACGTTGTCATGAATAGCGGTCATTGGATGGTGTCAAATTTCGGGACTGCAGCAGGGCCACTTCAGCGTAGCCCGAGCGTGGGCAGTCTATGGTCGGGCTAAAGAGTTACTCACAATGCGCCGTGGCGCCGTATGCGGTGGCCTTCGTGAGCCAATGCCAGGGAAGGACGGAGATGGTTCGCCTGCAGTGTTGGCTTTTCGGCATTCCAACGTAGTTTGTTATGACAGCCTCGTGGGTTTCCGTTGGTGACGAACGGAAGACGAGCGAGGGGTGATTACGCGGCCCAGACCCAGTTGCGGCATTGGAGGACGTCGGCATCAGCCGGTTGGCGATGCCGCTGCGGCGACGCTCCTGATCGCGCCTTGTAAGCATGAAGCGTAAGCCTGCAGGTGCCGCTACAGCCCCTTATTTGAGCGCAATGGGCCTGGTGAACTCGCGGCGGCCGAAGCAGGCCGCCGCGTCAGAATCGAATTGGCCAGTGCGCAGCGCCTGCGGTCTCGGTGAAATGCCGTGGCAACCGCGCCCAAGCCTTACGCTCAATGAGCCCCACGAACATCGGTGCTGTTGTGCGCGAGTTCGAGGGCCCGCTGAAAATCGCGTGTTAGGGCGCCTTCCATGTCCGAGCGACAGACCCTGCGAGCGACGAGCAGGTCGCCTTTTGGCATGTGCCCGACAGTACCCATCCCGGACGGTTTGTGCGATGGGCGCGTTCGTCGGGATCAGTCCTTGTCGGCTTAAAGTCTTCTACCGCTCCATCAGAAGGCCAACTGTCAGCAACGCTGCACCTGGCAACAGTAGCAGAGCGAAGAGGCGCTGGTCGGAAAAAAGCACGGCCGGCCCGCCATTCGACAAGGAAAGTGCGAGCGTCGCGAACATCGCAACTAGTACCAGCACAAGCCAACCGATGCCGATATTCTTAAGTATCTGAGCTATGTTCGTTCTCATCCGTCGCCGCGAAGAAAAAGACGAGCCCGCGCGGGCCCCGCCCGCCCCCGTCGGCCTTGGTTTGGGGACTGGGCAGCCTTTTCTAGCAGTAACAAACATCACAGTGCGTGATCGTTCAGCCACCCCTCCCAAATAGCCGACTAAAAGCTGACACGGGTTCGGGGCACTACCTCTTGAGAGGTAGCGTGACGAATTCGTGCCCTCGCACGGTTGTTTTTAAAGGTTTCATTTAGGAAAGGGGTTCTGGCGCCGCGCGTGGGATTAGCCGACCAGGCCTCTTCAGTGGGTAGGACGATTGGGCATTGTCCGTGACCCCAAGAAAGCTCGCAGCACCGGCGTCCAAACTGTGTTCCCGACATGACGACTGAGCTCAACGCCGCGGTTGCGCCGAGGCACTGGGCGGTGAGCAGTATGGCGAAATCCATACTGCTCCTACTCAGCACCTACCGACGGGGAGATCCCTTCTTGGCAATCCCGCACTCCCTATTCTCACAACGCACTCGTTTGGACGCTTGCTAGCAATCAACGGGAGGCGTGCTTTGAGCGGGCCTCACTCCACTGGGGCGGCCCGATGGATGAGTTCGTTGGCCGCCCAATCCGGCCTCGTACAGGGCAGGAGGAAGCCGCCAATGGTCTCAGAAGCTGTAGACAGTGCTGCCCGCTACCTCCTTTACAAACTCTACGATGCGACAGCAGGTCGCCCCGATACATGGCAGGTTCTAGGCAACACTGAAGAGGGGCTGGAGACTGTCGCCCGAGCCGTGGAGCGTGGCTGGATCATCATCCGGGATGATCGTATCGGGCGGATCAAGGTGCAGAGCGGCTTGCTGACCTGCGAGGGACATCGACTTGCGCAGAGTTCGAGGGTAGCTTGATGAGGCCCGCTAGTTGGTCTCAGCCGCCGCAAGGCAAATGGGCAAACCGTGGACTGCCGAAAACAAGAGACAGCGTCAGGAAGGCCTGGAAAGCAGCCAGCCTCGTTGGTTTGATCTGATGCTCCCGTTGCCCTAGTCGCAACGGCCGCGCAGGCCGCGGCGGAAAAATGCGATGTGGCCATCGGCTTCGCCTTGCCCTTGTGCACCTTCCAACGGGGACTATCTGCGGCGTTCACATTGCGGCCAGAGACCAGCGTTGGCCGGATGACGGTCCTTGGTAAAGGCGTTCAAAGGCTCTGGCATGGTCTCGTTTGCCCGAGACTGACGCAAGCTTCCGTGGATCGAAGTCACACTGCAGGGCGAGCGGGGCAGGCAAGAATCCATGCGCCAACTTAACGTGTGTTAATTCGCCGAGCCCGGCATTCCGCTACGGTGCAGAGGTGTGGGACTTTTGAATTGGGGGCAAGCAAATGGGAGAGCGTATAGCCACGCTCATCATCGAACCGCGCTCGCTGGTACGCGAGGGGCTGGTTTCACTGATGGCGAGTCATTCTTATCATGTGGTCGGTGGTGTCGCCTCAACGGCCGACATCGACAGTTGCTTGCTTGTCGCAGACGTGCCGAGGCTCGTCATCCTTGGGGCGCTGCCGGCCGAAGAGGCTGCTCCTGCCGCGAGCTGCATTCGCAAGCTGTGGCCGGACACCAAGATCATTCTTCTCTTCGAGCGTGCATCCTCGACCGATTATCAGAATTGGCAGGCGTCGGAGATCGATGGGTGCCTTCCATTGTCCGTGTCGCCTGACGTGCTTATCGGCACTCTTCGACAGATTCTCGATGGGGATCTCAAGATCCTGATCCATGAGGCTGCATCCCGTTCGGTGATCGCCTTGCCGGCCGCTCGGCCACCGGTCTCGGCGGTCGTGACGCATGAGGAGACGCGGATCGGTGCCTTCGACTCTTTTTCCATTCGAGTTCGTCACGGCCTGTCGGAGCGTGAAGAGCAGGTTCTCAGGGACTTGGTAAAGGGGCTTCCCAACAAGACGATCGCCCGTAAGCGCGACATTGCCGAAGCAACGGTCAAGGTTCATTTGAAGTCGATCCTGCGAAAGATCCGGATGGCCAACCGAACTCAGGCAGCCATCTGGGCGCTCGAAAA
>FODP01000054.1 GCA_900110395.1 Rhodospirillales bacterium URHD0017 | reverse complement strand
ACCCGGCACCATCGCCTGGCGCCAGCGCATGGCCGGCCAACCGGCACAGGCCATCTACCGACGGCGCTTCGCCACCGAGCGACCCCACGCCCATATGCGCAATCATGGCCTGCGGCGCCTGCTCGTGCGCGGCATCGACAAGGTCAAGGCGGTCGTGCTCTGGCACGTCCACGCCTTCAACTTCCTGCAGTTCAAGAGGCTCGGCCTCGCCTGATCGCCTCGGCCTCTCGCCGACACCGACACCGACCGGATAGCCCGCCGGCCCACAACCACTGCTTCTATCCCAGTCGTCAGACGATAGCTTCACGCCCTCTCCAGTGGCGCGTCTTCGCAGATCAAACAACCCATGACGCGCCACTGGAGTGGCGCGCCCCCAGCAAAGAGATTACGGCTTGCGCGCGCGCGTCAACGCCGTGATCTCAGCGAGCATCGGCTCGGTGCCGCCCACCGCGAAGCCGGCATCGCCGAGGCGACGCTCGACGAGGCCGGGCGACAGGCACTCGGCCTGCGGATTGTCGGGTAGCGACGCCAGCAGGTACCAGGCAGCGAAGGCCGGGCCGTCGTGGTCGTCATCGACCATGAAGTCGTGGACCAGCACGATGCCACCGGGCTTCAGAGCCTCAAAGGCCCGGCTGGCCAGGGTGCGGATGTCGTTGCCGCCGACGGCGCTCCACACATAGGACATCAGCACCACGTCCTGATCGCGCGGCCACGGCGTGCTGAGCGCGTTGCCGGTCACGTGCGTCACCCGGTCGGCCATGCCGGCCTCGGCGGCGTAGCGGCGGGCGGTGTCGACCGTCTGAGGGAAGTCGAGGATCGTCGCGCGAAGCTTCGGGTTCTTGCGCAGGAAGGCGAGAGAATAGGCGCCGCTGCCGCCGCCGACATCGAGGAACGTCGTGGCGTTGCCGAGTTCGACACGCCGCGCCATGAGTTGCGCGGGGCCGAGCGAGCCCGCGTGCTGGGCCCTGCTGAACGCCTCGCCACCGACTCCGCCCTCGGAATAGACGATGCCCTCATAGAAACCCTTGTCGGGAAAGATCCGCTCGCCGCGCATCGCCTTCGAAAGATGCCGCAGGCCTTCGTAGAGAAAGCCGCCGTTCACGACGCTGATGTAGTCGCGGAAGTCGCCCGGTGCGCCCGCCACCAGATAGGTCCCGGCGGCGGGCGCGTTGGCGAACTTCCCGTCCGTCTCGGTGACCAGACCCACAGTCTTCAAGGCCGTGAGCAGCGTGCGCAGCCGGTTGGGCGCGACACCAGTTGCGGCAGCCAGTGCCGCGAGATCGGTCGTGCCTGTGGCTATCCGGGTGAAGAGATCGAGGTCGAGCGCAGCGAACAGCGCCTTCGAGGCGATGAAGCCGTAGGTCAGCGCCGAGATCTGGCGCACGTCATCGAGCGGTTTGATGGTCATGACAGGTCCTTCGACGCTCAGCGGATCGTGACGACGACTCGGCCGGTCGCGCTGCGTTCGCCGATCGCGGCCATGGCCCGCCCGATCTCGGTCATCGGCACGACCAGGCCGACATGGGGACGGAGCTTGCCCGCCGCGATCAGCGCCATGATCATCTCCTTGGTCTGTCGCGCCGCCTCGGGCTCGCGGTCCTCCCAGGCGCCGGCAAAGACACCGACCACCGAGAAGTTCTTGAGCAGCGGCAGGTTCATGGCGAGCTTGGGCACCTCGCCGGCGACGAAGCCGATGGGCATCAGCCGGCCGCGCCACGCCATCGACCGCGCGAGGTGCTCGAACAGCGGGCCACCGATATTGTCGAAACAGACATCGATGCCGCGGCCGCCGGTGAGCTCACCGAGCCGCTCGCGCACGTTCTCCTTCGCATAGCTGAGCACGTGCTTGACGCCGCGCGCGCGAAGGGCGGCAACATGCGTCTCCGAGCCGATGGCGGCGATCACCTCGCCGCCCAGGTGGAGGGCGACATCGACCGCCGCCATGCCCACGCCGCCGCCCGCCCCGGTGATGACGACGGTCTCGCCCCTCGCCAGTTGAGCGCGATCGGCCAGGGCGTACCAGGCGGTGTCGTAGCTATGGATGACGGTCGCGGCGACCTCGAACGAGACGCCGTCGGGCACGCGCACGGCCTTCCACTCCTTGGCGACCATGCGTTCGCCCATGCCGCCGATCCAGCTCAGGCAGGCGACACGGTCGCCGACGCGGAAGCGCGTGACCTTGTCGCCCAGCCCCACCACGACGCCTGCGGCTTCCGTTCCCGGAACGAATGGCGTCGGCGGCCGCATCTGGTAGCCGCCCGACACCAGCAGGCGATCCATGTAAGTCACCGAGGCGGCATGGACGTCGATCAGGATCTCGTCGGCGGCCGGCGCCGGCTCCGGCGCCTCGCCGATCTCGAGGCGATCCGGCCCGGAAAATTCACGACATATGACGGCTTTCATCTGCCGCATGTTCGCGGCGATCACAGCGGCACGCAACCGCTGGAATCGGTCAGACGAAGCTGAGGGTCATGGTGCGGCCGCAGCGGTGCGCTTCAGTCCCGGCTGCACCACTCGACCATGCGGCGCATGAAGACCTCGCAAGCGTCGATCTGCGGGGCGAGGATGTACTCGTTGGGCTGATGCGCCTGGGCGATGTCGCCCGGACCGCACACCACGGTGGGCACGCCCAGCACCTTGCGGAAGATGCCGGCCTCGGTGCCATAGACCACGCTGCCCACGGTGTTGGAGCCCGACCAGGACCGGGCCAGGGCCTTGGCCTCGTCGTTGCCCTCCGACGAGAAAGCCGGCGTCGAGGAACGCAGCACCGTGCCGATCGCCGCCGCCGGATGCTTGGCCTTCATCCTGGGCAGCAGCTCCTTCTCCAGCCATTGCAAGGCGCGGTTGCCCAGCGCCTCGATCGGCTCGGTGGGCAGCTCGCGATAGCCCCACAGGACCTCGCACTCGCGGGCCAGGATGTTGCCCGCCGTGCCGCCGGTGATGGTGCCGACATTGAAGGTGGCGGCCGCCGGCATGAACTCGCTGTTCTTGGGCGCCTTGGCCTCGAGCTCGTCCTGCACATTGTTGAGATAGTGGATGAACTCGCCGGCGAAATGGATGGCGCTGACGCCGAGATGGGTCATCGACGAGTGCGCTTCGAAGCCGGTGAACTTGGTGATGTAGATCTGCGCGCCCTTGTGGGCGTGGACCACCGTCATCATGGTCGGCTCGCCGATGATGATGGCGCGCGGCTTGGGCACTTCGCTCGCCATGCGCGCGGCCAGGTCATGCGCGCCGATGCAGCCCACCTCCTCGTCGTAGGAAAGCGCAAAGTGGATCGGCTTCTTGAGCTTGGCCTTCTTGAACTCGGGCAGCATGGCGAGGCCGATGGCATAGAACGCCTTCATGTCGCAGGTGCCGCGGCCGTAGTATTTGCCGTCCTTGAGCGTCAGCGTCCAGGGATCGGTATCCCACGGCTGGCCGTCGACCGGCACGACGTCGGTGTGGCCGCTCAGCACGACGCCGTCCTTCACGTTTGGACCGACGGTGGCGAAGAGATTGGCCTTCTTGCCGTCCTCGCTTGGCACCAGCTTCGAGTCGATGCCGTGTTCCTGAAGATAGTTCTGTACGTACTCGATCAACGCCAGGTTGGAATTGCGCGAGGTGGTGTCGAACGCCACGAGACGGCGCAGCATTTCGACCGAGCCGACGATCTCCCCTGCCATGATGCTCCTTGATTACCTAAACAGACGTCCGACCGATCATGGTCAAGAATTCGCGTCGTGTCTCGCCATTGTCGCGAAAGGCGCCCAGCATGCGGCTGGTCACCATGGCGACATCGGACTTGTGGACGCCACGGGTGGTCATGCACTGGTGCGCCGCCTCGATGACGACGGCAACGCCGCGCGGCTGCAGGACTTCCTGCAAGGTGTTGGCGATCTGCGCCGTGAGCTTCTCCTGGATCTGCAGGCGGAAGGCGAAGGCGTCGACCACGCGGGCAAGCTTGCTGATGCCGACGACGCGCTTGTCGGGCAGATAGCCGACATGGACCTTGCCGATGATCGGCACCATGTGGTGCTCGCAGTGCGATTCGAGCCGGATGTCGCGCAGCACCACGACCTCGTCGTAGCCCTCGACCTCCTCGAAGGTCCGCTGCAACATCTCGCTCGGGTCTTCGTCGTAGCCGCGGAAGAATTCCTCGTAGGAGCGCACGACGCGGTCGGGCGTGCCCAAAAGACCTTCGCGGTCAGGGTCGTCGCCGGCCCAGCGGATCAAGGTGCGCACCGCGGCTTCCGCTTCGTCGCGCGACGGACGGGTCAGCCCCGTGGCAAGCGAGACCACCTCGCTCTTCTTCACCATCTTGTTCATGGTCGTTTCCCTCAAATGAGCCGGCGCCCCTGTCCTGCTGATCAATTCAGCTTCCGATCCGGGCCAGGCAGGTCGAGTGAAAAAGTGGGGATCTCGATATCGAAGTTCTCGCCGGACTCCGTCACCATCTGATAGGTGCCGCCCATGAAGCCCGAGGGCGTCGAGAGCGACGTGCCGGAATTGTACTCGAACATCTCGCCCGGACGCAGCAACGGCGTCTTGCCGACGACGCCCGGTCCCCGAACCTCCTGTACGCGGCCGATCGCATCGGTGATCTTCCAGTACCGGCTGCGCAACTGCACTGCGACATCGCCCTCGTTCTTGATGAGGACGAAATAGGCCCACACGAATTGCGACTTCGCGGGGTCGGACTGATCGGGCAGATATTGCGGCCTGACGGTCACTTGGATGGCACGGGTTGTGGCTGTGTACATGCGAATAATCCTGAAACCCTGACATGGGACGTTCGCGCCAAAAGGTCAAATAGCGCAAATGCCCCTACAGCCAGCGGGGATCGGCAGTGAAATCGATGGTGAGCCAGCGCTGCGGGCCCTCGCCGCCCAACGCATCGGCGATCTCGCGCCTGATCGCGTCGGCCGCAGTCACGTTGTCGAGTCGCATGCCCTCCGGCACCGCGACATGGATCTCGATGAACTGGGCGCGGCCGACCTTGGCGGCGTAGCTGGTGTAGGTCTTGAAGCCGTGGCGCGCGACCACGTCGTCCATGACGCGGCGGACCTGGGCGTCGAGCTCGGGCGGTGTCATCAGCAGGACCTCCTGCAGCGCCTTGCGCACGGTGCGGATCGGCACGAACACCAGGCAGATCGTCAGCAGGGCGAGCACGACGGGGTCGGCGTAGGGCGTGAGATAGCCGTACGGCGTGTCCTTGAACGACCAGGCGATGGCGAACGCCACCAGCAGCGCCGAGGTGATCGCCGCCGACATCAGCCAGCTCTGCGCGTCGAGCCGGATGAAATCCGAGCCGATGCGCCGGTTGGCGCGAAGCTCGTAGAAGAACATGCCGAAGCACATCGCGCAGACGATGACGGCGTAGACGATCGCCCAATCGAAGGCGAGTTGCCGGCCGCCCTCGAGGAAGCTCGCGACCGCGTTCAGGAAGGCATAGAAGCAGAGCAGCATCAGCGTGCCGCCGTTGAAGGCCAGCACCATGGGCTCGATGTGCCAGTAGCCGAACTGGAAGCGCCGGTTGTTGGTCTCACGGCTGACCAGGCGCGACACGAACAGCGCCAGGCCGGACATGGCGGCGTCGATGGCGGCAAACACGCCGTCGAATACGATCGACAGCGAGCCGGACAACAGGCCGAACACCACGCCGAACAGCGAGACCACGACGGTCACGCCGATCGACAGGCGGAGCAGACGTTGTTCCGGGGTGGCCTCGGGCATGGTGCAGGGTAGCATTCCTCCCCACGTGCCGCGTGGGGAGGTGTCGCCGTCACACGGCGACGGAGGGGTCATGAGTCACGGCGGCCCATGACCCCTTGTGTCTTTGAGATGGTCCAGAATGCGCAAACGGGCGGCTGCAGCAACAGCCGCCCGTCGCTGGACCTGAGCCCGCTGACCCCTGAGGCGTAAGCCTGCGACGGAGCAAGGGACAAGCCCGGTGTCTTCGCAAACCCGAACAGTTGCGAGGGTCGACCCCGCACCACAAGGAAGGGCTGGAAGATGGCGCAGATGGTAGCCACGGTGGGCATCGATGTCTCGAAGGATCGACTGGATGTCGCCGTGCATCCAACCGACGAGGAGTTCAGTGTGACTAACGACGCCGTGGGCTGGCGCCTGCTGGTTCGACGGCTCAAGCTGCTGATGGCGCGCGCCATTCGGT
>FODP01000056.1 GCA_900110395.1 Rhodospirillales bacterium URHD0017 | reverse complement strand
TGCCGGCTGGAGGCGAGCGCCATGGGCCAGCTCGACGCGCTGAAAGGCGCCGTCGCCCGCCATGTCGACCGCTTCGCCTTCCGCGAGGCGCCGCTTGCCTTCGACTGGCAGGACTCTCAGTCCTCGCCCGCCCACTCGACGCGATAGCGGAGCTCGTAGGCGTCGGCCGAGGTGGCCCGTCGCACCTGGTCATCGCCGGGGCGGGCGATGTAGTCGGCGCGCCGCCAGGCAGTGAACGCCCTGGTGTGGTCGGGCGTGAGCCCGAGCGACAGGTCGAACAGCACGTCGGTCTTGTCCGGCATGCGCAGCACGAGGGTGCGCCGCCAGGTGCGATAATAGATCTCGACACTGCCGGCGAGGACGTCCCGACCGTCGTCGCGCTGGGCCGCCGCCAGGTTGGCGGGCATGCGGTTCTCGCTGGTCTGCAGCTCCACCGCATCCCTGTCCGCTGGCGGCGCGGCGCCAGGCGGCAGGCGGATCTCGAAGACCAGCTGCGGTGGCGGGCCGTTGGCGTTGGTCAAGGGACGCATCAGCCAGAACGCGCCCACACCCGCCGCCGCCAGTCCGATCGCGCCCACCAGCACGAAGGCGACACCGCCGGCCATCGCGCCGGCACTGCGCTGTCCGGCGCGTCGCAGGACCAGCAGCGCGCCTAGCACCAGGCCCGCCAGCGCACCGATCGGTCCGCCGATGAAGACCGAGAAGTAGCCCGCCGCGCCTTCGAAGGACGTTATGCCGAAGACCGGCGCCAGCAGACCGGCCGCCGTGGCTCCCAGGGCGAAGCCCAAGGCGGCGCCGACCAGCGCCACCAGGAGGGCCAGCAGGTAGGTCATGGACTGAAAAGCGACCTTCGCGCCGGCGTCAGCGGTGGGTCAATACCCACGGCGACATCTCGAAAGGCGGTGCCGGCCAGGCAGCGGTGCGCTCCACTTCGACCGGAATGATGGCGCGACCGATCTCCTTGGTCCGGAAGCGGCTCGGCAATTCGTTGAAATGGCGCCGGCCTGGAACCGGCTGCCCGCCTTCCACGGCCGCCCGAACGCGTTCGGCGGCCAGCACCGTGAGGTGGGCAAGCGCGTGCTTTTCGGTGCTCGCGCTCGCCGCCACATCGTCGAGATCGGGAACGCTTGCGACGACGCGGCCGTCGCTGGCGCGATCGATCATCGCCCAATACCAAATCCTGTACATCGGCCCCTCCCGCACTGAACAGCAATCGGCCCCTCGAGGCACGACGCTGCACGCCTCGGAGGAAGCCGACAACAAGATCGAGGAGCGCAGCCGGCGAAGCCACAGAAAGCCACAGGAGAACCAGGCCACCCCGCCACCCGCTCAACGCTGCCCGGCGAAGATGCCGGACGCCTTGTAGGGCGCACCGTTGTTGCCGATCGCGAAGGTGCCGGCCTGGTACTTGGCGGCATCGGTCGGCGAGGCGAAGAAGGCGCCGTTGAGCCCGCCGGTGCGGCCGCCGCCGCTGAAGGAGCCGGTGAAGGTCTGGCCGTTGGATCCTGCCGTCGCCTGTGTCGTGCCGGAATAGGCTCGGCCGTCGAAGGTGCCATTGAAGGCGCCATTGCGGTTGGCGAAGTTCCAGGTGTTCTGATAGGAGCCCGCCCCGGCATAGACGTTGCCGGCGTTGTTCACCACGCCGGTCATGAAGCCCGTATAGGTGGCGCTGCCGGTCTGCGGCATCTGGAACGACGTCGTCGGCGTGCCGGCGACGTAGGGTCCCACCGCGGTGTAGGTTCTGCCGTGGTGGCGGGGATCGGGGACGCTGGCAGCCCACCATCCCCAGGTCAGGAATTCGCATGCGCACGAGCCGGGCGTGCCCTGCATCGGCAACGGCGAAGGCAACGCGCCGGCGCTCGCCAGCACGCTGGTGTCGCTCACCTGACGGCGTGAGTGGCCCTGCTGCCATGACGACAGGCGCGACGGGTCAATGTGCTGCGTGACCATGACGTAGGTCTTGTCGTCGACGAACGCGCTGTTCGTGGCGCCCAGGCCTCCTGTGCCGCCGAGCTGTAGGGTGGCGGTGGAGCGGTGGTGTGAACCCGCCAGGTCGCGAAGCACGAGCGTTCCCTGGGCCTGACCGGTGGTTGCGTCGGTGGTTATCGAGACCGTACCCGGCTTGCTCAGCAGGTTCGCGGTCGTCGAGTGGTAACCGTAGTGCGAGTGATAATCGCCGTGGTACGACTGGCCGTAGACCAGCCCCGACGCAAAGCCGGTCAAGGTCTGGCTGGTGCGCGGCGTCGCGGCCGGCGGTGGCACCGCCGGCGGCGGCACCGGTGCCGGCGGCCCCGCCGTCGGCGTCGGCGTCGGGATTGTCGGACCGTTCCCGCCCGTGGGCTGTGGCGTCACCGGAATGTTCGGCGTGGCTGCCGGCACCGGCGCGGAAGCCGACGTCGCCGGCCGCGTCGCCTGCTGGGTTTCGGCCGACGTATTGCTGATCGCATTGACCAAAGTATTGTTGGCTAGGTTGGGCGGACCGTTGGGGCCGGCATTGGCCGGCTGCCCGGAATTCTGGCGCGAGAAGCCGGAGCGCTGCGCCGACTGGTCAGGCGCCATGTTGGCATTGGCGGCCGCGCCTTCGAGCTGGTTCAGCGCCGCACCCAGGCCGCCCTGCTTCAGCAGGCTCGGCATGCCGGGCGCGCCGCCGGCGCCAGTGACGATCTGTGAGCCCGCCCGCGTCGCGGTCTGCGTCTGGCCGCCGGCCGTCACGCTCATGCTGTTGCCGTACACGAAGCTGGCCACCGTCTCGGTCTGGGTCACCGACACGATGGTGATGCCGCCGCGGATACCGATGGTGCTCGAGGGCGTGGTGATGACGATGGGCTTCTGCTTGCTGAGGCGTCCACCGACCAGCCGGAAGACGCCGCGGCTGGCGTTGATGGCGAGATCGCCGGTGTTGGTGGCGGGATCGTAGACGAAACGGTCGATGACCACGTGGGCGTTGGGACCGACCGTGAGCGAGCTGCCGTCGAGGAACACCAGATGCGCGCGGTCCGAGGCGGCTGTGGTCACGAGCTCGTTGGCCTGGACGTCGATGCCGATGCGCAGGATGCGTTCGTTCTCGTTGGGCGGCTTGCCCATGGGATCGCCGTCGGAGGCGGTGGTGACGCCGACCGGCGTGCGCGCCTCGCCGGTCGTTGCAGACAATGCCAGGACGAGTCCGCACAAGGCGGTACGAAGAAGCCGGTTGGTGTTTGCGTCGCTCATGGTAACTCCCGCGCGGTCGTCAGAACCGCCAGTTGACACCGAACATGAAGCTGTTGTTCTCGAACTCGTAGTTGGGAACGCTGGCGCCGCGCACGAAACGGCCGGCGGAAAGGCTGAAGGTCGTGCGCGCGTCGAAGGGCACGGCGAGCACGATGCTGAGGATCGTGTCGTTCTGGAAACGCAGGACGCCTGGATCGACAACAGCATCGGGCTGGTCGTAGGCCCACCATTGCTCGGTCGCCGAAAAGTTGATCGTCCAGGGCAGCCCGGTGCGCAGCAACGGATCGGGGAAGCGGAAGGAGAAGCCGCCGCCCACGCCTAAAAGGCTGTAGCTCTGCCAGGGCGCGATATCGGCAGTGAAACGCTGGGCGCTGCCGACGGCATACAGCACCAGCGACGAGCCGATCTCGTACTGGAAGACGGTGTTGGCCGACAGCGACGTGCCGCGATACTGGCTGTTGGCCGGCAGGTAGCTGGTGTCCTGGTTGTCCTGGCGGCGGAAGAGCAGGACGGTGTCGTTGCGCAAGCCACTGGCCAGCAGCGCACCGCCCTCGAGCCCACCGCCCCAGCTGCCGTAGTAGGACGTGTCGTTCACCCAGACATAGCCGCCGGTCACGAACGGGCGCAGTGACATGTCCTCGTAGCTGCCGTTGAAGACCTGGAAGCGTGGCCCCGTCGTCAGGTCGAGCAGCGAGACGTTGGCCGCCGAGACCTGAAACTGGCGGTTGGCATAGGCGGCGAACTGGGTCTCGAGCGCCGACTTGTCCTGATGGCCGAAGTCCCAGCGATGACGGACCTGCAGCGAACTCACCGCGCCCCAGTCGGCGGTGCCGAGGCCGGCCTGGTTGAGGTTGGCCGGTTGGCCGAACAGCAGCACGCGCGAGCCGGCCGGGCCGAGGTTGGCGTTGGACTGGTAGCGCCAGCCGAAGAAGACATCGCCGGCCAGGCTGGACGGGCTGAGCTTGCCCGCGACCTCGGCGAGATACTCCTCCGCCCGACGCCGCACGTCCGCAGGCACGGTCGGCGACCGCAGGGCCGATTCGAGGTAGCTGCGAGCAACCTCGTACGAACCGAGGCGAAAGTAGAGCACGCCGAGTTCGAGGCGCACCCGTGGCAGGTTCTGGTTGACCAGCAGCATGCGCTCCAGCGCCGAGATCGCTCCTTCCAGGTCGCCGATCTGGGTGGCCAGGCCGGCGAAGCGGAACAGCACGTCGAGATCCGCGGGCTTGCGCATCGTCTCCTGGAAGGCCTCGTCGTATTCCTGCTTGAGCGCCGACGAACTCGGCGCCGAGGAGGGCGACGTGGTGGCCGGCGCCTGGGCAAAGGCCGGCCGTCCGGCGACAAGGCTGCCGCAAGCGATCAGAGCCGCGCACAAGGCGGCACGGGCAAGATACGGCAAAGACCCCACTACACATGCACTCCCCCCGGCGCTCGACCCATCAAGCGGTTCCGGTCCGTTCCCGGGCGATGTTAGGGCAGTTCCCATGCAGATTTCGGGAGCTACCCCCGAAGGGAGGCGTAAGACACTTAATAGTCACATAGCGAACGAAGGATGTTCGCGCCGGTTTCGCGCGTGACGGGGCGCGCTGGAACCATCACCCGCCGCTGAGATGTCTCGGTCAGCAGAAAAGTGCCCAGTTTCTTGAAGTTCCGCCATGTTTAGATATATCTTAGACATGTCAAAACATAGAGGGCTGCCACAAATGCGATTTTCCCACCCCACCCACGTCCAAGACGAGCGCCGGCGCCACTGGCGCGGCGACGACGGCCATCACCGCCGCGGCTTTAGCCGGCGGTCCCGTCAGCCCGGATCGGACGAGCCCGAGGCGCTGGAACTCTCCCGCGATCACGGTTCGCGTCCCTTCGGCCATCGCGGTCGTCACGGCTTCGGCCGCGACGGCGAGCATGGCGAAGGACGCGGTCGCCGCCGGCGCGTCTTCGACTCGGGCGAGCTGCAGCTCGTGCTGCTGAAGCT
>FODP01000059.1 GCA_900110395.1 Rhodospirillales bacterium URHD0017 | reverse complement strand
CCCCGAAGGGTTGGCACTCTCAGCCGATCCAATTCCCGCGACATAGCGTGATAGCTCATGAAGCCCGCGGCCCAGATGTTCCGAACGACGGGTGCCAACGCGCGAGCCCTCAGGTTGGCGGCGGCCATATGGGATAGAGCGCCTAGCGTCCGTCCCGGCCTATCGGCCTGATCGACTAGACCGCAGTCAGCAGAAGCCTGCAATTCAGCTGCCAGTCGAGGCCAAGATAAGTCGGTTCACATAGGAATCGAGACAATGGTGACTCGGATCGGCGACGGGCCTGTAATGCAAAGCGAAGTTGGGCAAGATAGAATATTGCGCCTGCAACAGTAGACGCGGCGCCCGTTGGGGCGGTATTCCCGCGTGAATGCCACTCGTATCGGCAATGAAAGTGGTACCACGCGCGCCGAGGATGGCACGCATATTCTGCTTTCCAAAGCGAGCCTCGAGCTGCTCTTGCGCATAGGTCTTTGCGCGCAAGTGTCTGCGCGTGTTGTGGGAGCCTGCGACAAAGATGTGGGGGCCGCTCTCACCATCCGTCACATCAGTCAAGTAGACGAACAATTTTAAGAACCGCCAATCATCGGGATCTCGATGAAACGCCTGCGTCGCGTCGGGCGCTTTTGACCCAGGGAATGACCAGCGGACACCAACGCTGCAAAGGGTCGGCTTGCAACCGAGGAACGCCGAAGCAAGCCGAAGGATATTTGCACGATTGATCGCAGCCATTAGCCATGGGCAAGCTACCACGGTGGCTAAATGATAGGCGGCCATGGTGGCTCCCGCAGGTAGCCCATCACGCGCCACGCAACCGCCGCCGGGCGCGGCGACCGGTTGGCTCAGGAAAAAGCCCACCACATCGGCTAGCTCGGATGTCGAGAAAAGATTGGGCAGCATGGCTATTCCGTCCCGCTCCAGGCCGCCCAAGGCATCTTGCAGGTCGGGCTCGCGACGTGTTGCCAAGGTGGCATGCCGGGATCGTACACCCGCCGCCACCACGCTAGCGACGCACCTCCTGACAGTAGGGTGGGTAACGCAGCGCTGGACAAAGTAGGCCGCGGCATGACCAGGAACAAAACCTCGACCAAACCGCAGTTGCGCATAGGGGATCATTGCCACACCGAAAAATAGATCACGGACTGGTGCGGACAACCGGGCGATCGCCGTACGCAACTTCGTTGGGCTGTCTTGATCGACATCGAACGGTTCGGCTGGCCCCCATTCAAAGCGCTATTGGGTGCCTGCGGAGCGGATGGCTCCCATTGCCATGTTTCCCAAGGCTGGCTACTTCGCATGCTTCGCCTATCGCAAATGAGACATCCAAGGAGCTGCCGTAGCCCAAAAGATACCGAGGCTACCGTGGGCGAAGCAAAGGTAACCGATGCGCCCTTTAGACTGTCCAAATCTAATGGGGTAGCCCGGTTCGGGCCACTCAGTGTGAAGCGAGTGTGCCCGCTGACCGCTCTAGGATCGTCCTCCGGCGCTTGTAGAAATCCCGCGCCCCTTCAGTTGAGCGCTAGCGAAGACAGCTGAGCCACCAAGGTGGATCAAGCCGCAGCTACCCCAGGTAGCAGACGAAGCGCTGGCGAACGGCGATCGGCATCAGCACCGTAACCCTGCTCGAGCGCCCAAATGGCTGCTTGCGTTCGATTCGCCACGCGTATCTTCCGAAGGATCGACTTCATATGGACCTTGATCGTCGCGTCGGTAACACCGCAAGTACGGGCGATCATCTTGTTTGAATGGCCCCTTACCACGCCTTTGAGGATTTCCTGCTCGCGCTCGGATAGACCGTGAGGAATTCGATGCGAAATAGTGCGATCAATGGCACGATTTTCCGCGTCGTCGCTTCGTGCCAGATTGTTTGGGGCCAAGCTCAACTCATCGCCTTCTTCTTGGCCGCCCGTCGGGTATGGCATCGAACAAGTCTCAGTCTTGAGGACCAGGACCTTGATGTCTGCAGCCATGATCTGCTGGAGCGTGCTGACAAGCGTATCGGGTGATGCGAATAGCGGAATACAGCCATCGATTTCCGAAGCCAACAGCATCTGAAAATTGGCCGACGACGCATGGTCGAAGAGTAGAATAATTTTGGTTTCAGGCCACAGCTTGCGAATGCTGTTCGCGGCAGCGGCCGCCTCATCGGCTGGCAGTGGACCAAGGAGGACGAGCCGGGGTGCGCTTGCAAGCAAAGAATTGTCGATGTCGGCCGTTGAAGCGACACCACCAACTACCTGATAAGAATGACTTACCATCAGCGAAACCAACGCCTCGCGTACCAGCAAGCGCGGCTCAATGACAATCGTGGCTATAAACTGTTCCATCGCAGAGCCCCGCTAGCTTCCCATAGCCAACATACTGCGATGTTAAGTTTGCTCAATTATCACAGGATAAGTTGGCTCCATGAATTTGTGAGATTCTTCAAGCCCGGCCTGGTCGACCAGAAGCTACTTGGGCGGCCTGTTTGGAGGGTGAGACTCAGAAGAGGTGATGTTCATCGCCAATGAACCGTGACGGGACAAACGCAACAGAATTGCCGACGCCCTGTGCGAATGATTCCATTCGGGTGGGGCAGTGCTCCAATGATTACTCCACCGTCACGCTCTTGGCGAGATTGCGCGGCTGGTCGACGTCGGTGCCCTTGGCAACGGCCGTGTAGTAGGCCAACAGCTGCACCGGCAC
>FODP01000060.1 GCA_900110395.1 Rhodospirillales bacterium URHD0017 | reverse complement strand
GCCGGCGGGCTATCCGGTCGGTGTCGGTGTCGGCGAGAGGCCGAGGCGATCAGGCGAGGCCGAGCCTCTTGAACTGCAGGAAGTTGAAGGCGTGGACGTGCCAGAGCACGACCGCCTTGACCTTGTCGATGCCGCGCACGAGCAGGCGCCGCAGGCCATGATTGCGCATATGGGCGTGGGGTCGCTCGGTGGCGAAGCGCCGTCGGTAGATGGCCTGTGCCGGTTGGCCGGCCATGCGCTGGCGCCAGGCGATGGTGCCGGGTCCATCGCCCCGCTTGGGCTGGCTCGGGTCACCCTTGCTGTTCCTGGGCAAGGGACAGAACAGCTCGACCCCGCGTGCGTGCAGGCTCTCGATGTCGGCTTTGCTGAAGTAGCCGCCATCGGCCAGCACCCGCCGGGGCGTCACGTCATAGCGCTGCTTGACCTCGTCCAGCGCCGGCGTCAGCAGGCCATAGTCGGCGCCGCGGTCGGTCACCGATACCCCGACGACATGGGCACCATCGGCCGTGGTCTTGACCTGGACGTTGTAGGCCGGCCGATAGCTGCCATCGCCCATCTTCATGATCCGCGCCTCGGGATCGCTGAGCGAAGCACGGGCCGGATCGTGGTCCTTGCGCTCCTCCTTGCGCCGCTGCTCAGCCGCCTGTCCGTCGCGCCGCTCTTCGATCTTGGCGTGCGCCTTGCGCGCCTTGGCCAGCCGCCGCGCCCGATCCTCCGCCGCCGCCAGCCGACGCGCCTTGATCCGACGCTCCGATGCCGCCGGGTCCGCCTCGATCTCAGCCCGCAGCTTGCGCACCGTCGCCACCGACGCCCGATGCAGCTCGGCCAGACGACCGGCGCTCTTGAACGAGCGCCCGCTGGCCAGCGACTGCAGCTTCATGCCGTCCACCGCCAGCGTCCTCACATCGACCGAGCCAGAGGCGATCAGCCCGCTCAGCGACTGCGACAGAAGCTCGTCCAGCACAGCGCCCGCTTCGCTGCGGAAGTCCGACAGCGTGTGGTAGTTCACGCTCACCCCGCCGAGCAGCCACAGATAGGCAGCGTCGCTCTTGCACAGCCGGTCCACCAGCCGCGCGCTGCCCACCCCCTCCAGCGTCGCATACAGCCACAGCGACACCAGGATCGCCGGATCGATCGCCGGACGGCCGCTCGACGACACCGTCGTCTGCACCCGGCCGTACAGCTCCGACAGGTCCAACTCCTCGACGTAGTCCCACACCTGGCGTGCCCGATGTTCGAACGACAGAAGATCGTCCAGACTGCTCTGTTGGAACTCGATCTGCGTCCGCACCGCCGTCTCCAGACGCAAGCCGGCCGGTCTGCCCTT
>FODP01000061.1 GCA_900110395.1 Rhodospirillales bacterium URHD0017 | reverse complement strand
TACTCCACCGTCACGCTCTTGGCGAGATTGCGCGGCTGGTCGACGTCGGTGCCCTTGGCAACGGCCGTGTAGTAGGCCAACAGCTGCACCGGCACGCTGTAGAGGATCGGCGCCACCACGGGATCGACCTGGGGCAGGCTGATCGCTGCCGCCGCGTGGCGGGCCAGGCGAGCGTTGCCCGCCGGGTCGCTTAGAAGCACCAGCTTGCCGCCGCGCGCCTTCACCTGCTCGAAGTTCGAGGCGATCTTGTCGAACAGGGCATCGGTGGGCGCCACCACGACGACGGGCACTGCCTCGTCGATCAGCGCGATCGGGCCGTGCTTCATCTCGCCGCCGGCATAGCCCTCGGCGTGGATGTAGGAGATCTCCTTGAGCTTCAGCGCGCCCTCGAGCGCGATCGGGAAGGCCGAGCCGCGGCCGAGATAGAGCACATCGCGCGCCTCGGCGAGGATGTCCTCGGCGATGCGCTTGTACTCAGCCTCGAGGTTCAGCGCCTCGTTGACATGCGCCGGCAGCTCGATCAGCGCATTGGCGAGCCGCGTTTCCTCGTCTTCCGACAGCACGCCGCGCGCCCGGCCGGCGGCGATCGCCGCCACCAGCAGCACGGTGAGCTGCGTCGTGAAGGCCTTGGTCGAGGCGACGCCGATCTCGGGGCCGGCCAGCGTCGGCAGGACGACGTGCGATTCGCGGGCGATCGCGCTCTCGGGAACGTTGACCACGGACAGGATGGTCTGCTTGTGCGCCTTGGCGTAGCGCAGCGCCGCCAGGGTATCGATGGTCTCGCCCGACTGGGAGATGGCGATGCAGACGCCGCCTTCGGGCAACGGCGGCTCGCGATAGCGGAACTCCGACGCGACCTCGACCTCGACCGGCAGGCGCGCCAGCTTCTCGAACCAGTACTTGGCCACCATGCCGGCAAAGCAGGCCGTGCCGCAGGCGGTGATGGTGAGCCGCGAGACCTTGGCCCAGTCGAACGGCAGGGCCGGCAGTGTCACCTTGCGCGTGGCCGGATCGAGGTAGGTCTGCAGCGTGTCGCCGATGACGGCGGGCTGCTCGTAGATCTCCTTCACCATGAAGTGGCGATGGTTGCCCTTGCCCATCATGGCGCCCGAGATGCCGCTCTGGCGGATCTCGCGCTGCACCTCGGTATGGCCCTGGAAGATCCTGGCGCCCTTGGCGTCCAGCACCACCCAGTCGTCGTCCTCGAGATAGGTGACGCGCTTGGTGAAGGGCGCCAG